>OZ244197.1:0-3118197 GCA_965216785.1 Thermodesulfobacteriota bacterium | reverse complement strand
TATTTAAAGTACCTCAGTCTAAACACAATTGCTATTATATTGTTTTTATATATTGGTTCGGGGTGCGCTCAAGTAGAGCAGATACCCGAGCAAGTGCCTGAAGATTTGCCGAACCCGGTAAGTGATTTCACAGAGAAGGATAACTTCAAGATCGGGCTCAAGTGGTATCAGCAGGGGAGCTTTGATATAGCAAAAAAGTTCTGGAAGCCGCTAGCGGAAGAGGGGGACTGTGATGCTGAGTATGCAATGGGGCTCCTCTATTATTCGGGCGCTGGCGTAAGGCGCAACTACGATGAGGCGGTTATGTATTGGACAGATGCGGCGCAGAAGAGCCAGACCCAGGCGCAGAACGCTCTGGGTGCCGCTTATACACACATGGGAATTCCCTATGCGTCTATAAACTGCAAGAAGGGATGTGGTCTCCAAAAGAATCTGATCGAGGGATACAAGTGGTATGGACTCGCGAGTAAATCCGGCTCACCAAGAGAGGTAAAGACCGCACAGATATCGATAGAGCGAATCAGCGCTCAGATGTCAGCCGAACAGATAGAGCAAGCACAAAACGAGATAGGTCTTTGGAAGCCTGCGCCTTCAAAATGTAGATCTAGAGGAATCATTATCGCAGCGCCGTCCGCTACTAGGGCATTCTATTAAATTTTCCACTATTAAATCACTGTAGTTCGTTAAAAGCATTAAATGTTAGGGAGCCAAAATATTTTCCTTGACATAAGATATTCTCTCTGGCATAATGATAATGATATTGATTATCATTATGTTTTACGTTGAAATAAATTTGCGGAGGATCAAAATGGGTTTACTAAGCGATATAGACAGGCCGTCGGTGCTTTCTTCCTCAAATATAGGGAGTATTACAAAGTGTGAGTGCTGTGACTCATATAACCTGAGTCTTGGCCCCATAACATTAAGGCTTGAGCATAGAAATTTGCTCGCATTAACTCAAATGATCATTGAAGCTCTTGAAGTAAATTCAGCTAGAGAACGGGGACATGATATACATAAGCATTCTTAAATGATTACAGTATATTAACATGAACACATAATATCATGAGGAAGGGCGGCATTTATAATATTTCCATACAGTCCTATTACCTTAGCTTGCCGCCTTTCTTCATACCTAGAAATTCAAATAGAGAGGCAGGGCATGTTTAGATCTCCTCATCTCTCAGACATTCGACCTTCCATGTCCTGTCTCTCTTTTTACTCTTTTCTTATAGGAAACTACTAATAATGAGAATGATTATCATTAATTGACAATGGCTTGCTCTCTGGTATGATGATAATGATAACGAAATTCATAATAGAAAAAGGGGGATTAACATATGGTGAAATTTACCGATACGAAAGGGCTATTGACTGCTCACAGTGTTGTATTAACGCTCTTACTTTTGATACTCCCGACAATGAGTATTAGTTCTGAAGAGCTTAGCGTGGATCAAAAGGTATTTGCGGACGATTTGGCTCAGATACAGAGTAGCAGAGCCAGACAAATACATAAAGAAGCCCAGGAACAGAAGAAAAGTGAAAGTATCGTTGTGGCTCAGAGGCTGAGCGATGATGAAACCGAGACTCAGGACGAGAGGATAGAGCAGCTTGAGAAAAAGCTCGAGAGCGTAACGAATGAGCTCAAAGAGCTTAAGGCGGAGGGTACGCCGGATGACAGGCTGGTGTCTATAGAAGAAAAATTAAACATACTTGCAGAAGAAATAGATAACATTAAGCAGGCGTCCGTCGTAGACGAGCCTACTTATGAGCCTGTATACGGCGCCGGTCCTGCGGCCTCAAAGGTCTATTTAAAAGACAGAGGGCTTTCTATCGGAGGCTATGGAGAATTAGTAGTAGGGCAGATAAGGGAAGGAGAGGATAATATAGTCGATGCCCAGAGAGTTGTCCTTTACTTCGGCTATAAATTTACCGAAAGGATTATCTTTAACTCAGAGATAGAGTTCGAGCACGGTACTACTTCATCCAATCAGGATGGTAGGTCGGGGTCGGTATCGGCAGAGTTTGCGCTTCTTGATTTCTTGCTGTTGCCGGAGATTAACTTAAGAGGCGGATTGCTGCTCGCACCATTCGGAATCGTAAACGAAGTCCACGAGCCTACCACGTTTTTCGGAGTATTCAGGCCCTCGGTTGAAAGGGTTATCATACCTACGACCTGGCGAGAGAACGGTATAGGTATTTTCGGAGACATAGATCTTCAGAGCGCGGGTTCGATTAACTATAGGGCGTATGTAATGAATAGCTTTGACGCGAGGGGCTTTAAGGCATCCAATAACCGCAGTCTGAGGATAAAAGGTAACAGAGCTTTATTTAACAATGTTGCATTCGTAAGTAGGGTCGAGTACGAGCCTCTACCTTATTTAGCCATCGGCGGCTCTATTTTCCTCGGGAACACAGGGCAAGACCAGACGATCGAAAATGAGGAGTCAGAGTTTAACGGAGACAAATTCAAAGGCTTCTTCCAAATGTATGAGGGAGACGTGCAGCTTCAGTACAGAGGGTTTGAGGGTAGGGCGCTTGTAGTGTATACCTCATTGGATGATGTCGATAGGATTAACGCCCTGAATGATTTTACCGGGGATGAATCGGTGGGTGAGAGCCAGTGGGGTTATTATCTAGTCGGAGGATACAACCTCCTAACGCTTGCCAATTTTACCAGTCAGTACGCGCAGTACTTGGCACCGTTCGTGAGATGGGAGCAGTATGATTCTCAATCAAGCGTACCTTCGGGATTTGAGCGCAATCCCGCGAACGATAGGAGTGACCTTACTATAGGGCTTAATTATAAACCGATTCCAAACGTCGTTGTTAAGGTCGAATACCAGTGGCTTGATAACGATGCTAATGACTCACAAAACCAAATTAACTTCGGACTTGGATATGTGTTTTAAATCTGGTTAAATATACATGCTCAGAGGGGGCTTAGAGTGCTATGTTCTATTCCCCCTCTGTTTAATATTTACGGTAAAACGGTATGATAAAAATATTGTTAACATTTGCGTTGATCCTGCTGCCGGTTAGCTTTGCACCGAATTCAGAAGCTAGGGTGTTTATGAAAAGGGACGAGGCTTTAAAAACAGCATTCCCAGATGCGGATAGTATTGAGAAGACTAAGATATTTTTGACCCAGGAGCAGGTGGACGAAATCGAGTCTCTATCAAAAGCCAAGCTCGAGTCAAAGCTATATGTGATATATGAGGGTAAGAAGGGAAGCAAGTCCCTTGGTTATGCTATAATAGATACACATCATTTAAGAACAAAGTCTGAGACTGTGATGTTTGTTATCAATCGGGACGGTACACTGAGACAAGCAGAGGTTCTAGCGTTTTTTGAACCGCCCGAATATATGGCCGGAGATAAGTGGATGGATCTATTTGATAATAAGGGGATAGAGAATAACTCACTTAAGCTTGGAAAAGACATTCCTAACATAACAGGGGCTACAATAACCGCTAACTCTCTGACAAGCTCTATAAGGAGAGTGCTTGCTGTATTTAATGTAGCTACGGATAACGGCCTACTGTTTAGTGAAGCGGGTAATTAAGTTGCGGTTCTTCATATCACCAGACATCTCAAAAAACAGTCTTTTAAAGCTCATAATAGTTTTTACCGTCCTGTTCTTTGTATTCCTATGGATTACCAATTTGCTTCTTTATCTCCAAGTCGGTTTCAGCTATGAGTCTGTTGTAGAGTACTACAGGGGGTCCGAGGAAAGCTTCAGGCAGCCTAGAAGCTATCTCGGTATGCTTGAAGAGGCGCATTTTCACTTGTTCTCAATGGCGATTATTCTGGTTACTCTAAACCACCTTATTCTATTTACGCCTATTAGTGGTTTTTGGAAGCTGGTACTGATTGTCAGCTCTTTTGCTTCAGCCTTTGGTGATATAGCCGGTGGCTGGCTTATACGTTACGTTAGCCCCGAGTTTGCTTACTTTAAGATAGCCTCATTGGTAATTCTGCAAATTTCTCTTGCCGCATTGATGATAATAGTTGTTTGGTATTTGTACAGTAAGCAGAAAAGTGCCTACCGCTAAGCAGCTTTGATTATCCCTAGTTAATATAATTCACCCCTTCATTTAAAAGTATATGCGAGAAAGCCCAAAAATGTCATATTTTAGTGGTCATTGACGTATAATGTCTGGGAATAGTGTAATTTGGCACTCCATGTGCACTATTTTGCACATTCTGACATTTTCTTGTTTTTCCTCTCTAGATCAATAATTCATCATAATAAGGGACTTGCGTCGGAAACCTTAAGTAGGTTCTATGATACCTCGAAGTTGGTATGCATATTGCATTCTTAAGGTATGCAGATTAGTTAGATTGGCGTTTAGTTAAGCCAAATCCTAATCGAAAAGGCAAACCATTCGAAAGTATGGGACGCAAAGCCTTTGACCTAAGTGCTTGAAGTAAAGCATATGGTGGACGGGTTGCCGAAATTAGGACGATAAATTCAAAGTTTTATCTTCCTTTATCGATTACCCCTTATTAATTTCCCCGCCGGGTCTTAGTTTGAGCCTCCCTTTTCAGGAATGGATAGGTACTTAAAGGAGGCGCAAAATGAGATTCAACTTTCATGTAGCTAAGCACATCTTAGGATTCTTCGTGTTTTGTATTTTTATGCTTACATCTACATTGGCTTTTTCGGAAGTAATTGAGTTATCTTCTTCTCAGGACACATTTATAAACAGTAAAAAAACAAATAACAAGTACGGGTCAAGTTCGTATATTAGGCTTAGAGAGCAAACATATAAAAGATACGGCCTTATTAAATTTGATTTGGATGAGATACCGCAGGGTACGGATATACAGAGTGCCAAGTTATCGGTTTTCGTTACTTATAAACGCAGTTTCAATAATATTATAACTGCATATGAAGTGTTGAACGATTGGAACGAATCAACAACTTGGTCTAATAGACCTGATATGTCATCACTCAGCGAAGACAGTGTATCTGTTGGAAATGACGGAGTTTATTATGATTTAGATATTACTGGTCTAGTTCAAGATTGGGTTGACGGTACTGCAGATAATAACGGTATATATTTAACAATCTCTAGTGGAAACTTGTTGATTAACAGCAGTGAGAATAACTCTAATAAACCTATTTTAAAAGTTTCATATAATTCATCTTCTGATCCTTCGCCTGCTCCCGAGCCATCTCCGAGTGGAGGAGCTGTACTGGCTGACCTTGATCCGGGAAGAACGGGTCTCAATACTTTACAGGTAACAGGAGCGCCTCCGGGTGCTATTGTGAAATTTAGGTATGCGTTTAGTGAGGGTACGAAAAAAATTCCGGGCACGGTATGCGCAGGTGAAATACTTGATCTAAATAAGCCAAAGGCGTTTGGTAGGGCAATAGCGAATTCTGAGGGTACCGCGACCCTGAACGTGAACCTGAACGACAGTTTTTTAGGGAAGACAGTGCATGTTCAAGCGCGTGTTGAAACAGATGAGTGTGAGATCACGAATAAAACAGCCCAGGTCATTGGAGTTTCGGGAAGTACTGCACCACCGCCACCAACTCCTGAGCCAGTACCTAGCCCTGAGCCGGTGCCGGACCCTGAACCAACACCTGATCCTGAACCAGTGCCTGGTCCGGGTGAAGTAGTTCCGGATACCGGAGTTTCGGACGCTCCGCTTTATCCGGCCAACAAGAGGGTAGTAGTTGTATCAATAGATGGAGACGGCGATTATAGAACCATAAGTGATGCGATTGATGACTCTCGTCCTGGGGATACTATACAGGTAAAGGACGGTATATATGTTGAGCGTGTGAATCTAAATAAGAATGGCACAAGAGATCTGCCGATAGCCTTAATTAATTATCCGGGCCATAGTCCGGTTATAGACCCGGGTGGTGGAGAATATCCTGCCGATTGCTGCCCTTCAGGAGGCACGCAGAGGGTTGAAGTAAATGCGGAGTGGGTGATTATTGAGGGATTTGAGATACGCTACGGCTGGGAAGGAATCAAAATCTACAAAGGACACAACACTATTCGCGGTAATTGGATACATCATAATAGTTACGGAGGTATTCTTGTAGTATCTACCAGTGATGTGTTTATTACTAAGAACACTATAGAGAATAACGGTATTGAGCAGGGTTCCTGCATTAATCCATCGACCGGACAGAGGAACTCCAAGAACTGCCACGGTATATATCTGAGCGAATTCTTCTGTAACGGAATGACAAATAACACAGTGAGTGGCAACTTGATAAGTAATCATGGTGGTAACGGTATACAGTGGAATGCTTCTGAGTGCGGCTCAGCCGGTGTTATAAGGAACACCCTTGTGGAAAATAACATAATTGAAAACAATTCATGGGGTATGGCCCTGTATTATAATACCGAAGACAGTCTCATCGTTAATAATACTTTCGTAATTGAAGATTATCCGTCTACAAACGCTAGCGATCATACGTTTGTAGGTATTTACGGTAGCGTAAACAACATCTTCATGAACAATATATTCCAGAGCTCAAGAAACGACGTTATGGGGATAGTGGTTTTTGACTCTGAATCTAGGCAAAATACCTATGATCACAATCTTTGGAATGTGGAATACCAATGGTGGGTCTGGGCAGGTGATTGGAGAAATGATTTTCAGAATTACCAGAATGTAAGCGGCTGGGATGATAACGGTATTACGAACACCAATCCCGGATTTTTTGACCTGGGTGGGGGTGATTATCATATAACCTCTAACTCGCAAGCTAAGAACAGTGGGAATAACAATCACTGTGCACTCGGAGATATAGATAATGAGCCAAGATACGCTTCGACCGAAGATGTATGTGATATAGGAGCCGATGAAAACTATTAGAAACAAAAGTACAGGCTATAGACGGTAAACAGAATTTATGAATAAAATAGCGTGACTTGATCTAAAAATGGATATAAAAGAGCTGAGTTAAGAGAGTAAAAGGGTTTTGTTCTTCCGGCTAGCACTCATAGCCGGAAGAACTATTGTAAGTTTTCGCTGTGTTAAGGTTCTATTCAACGCTTTGTTTAATTAAGTCGGCGAGATCTTTGCATGTGCTTTGAATATTGTATTCGTTATTAACACGCTGAAAACCGCTTGTCCGTAATGATTCACTTAAACTCTTATCCGTAACCACATTCGTAATAGCTTCTGATAGCTCTTCGGGATTCTTTTGCGCCACCATAATTCCGCGGCCTTGTCCAAGGAGCTCGCTAATATCTCCAGTATTCGTGGAAATTACAGGTATCTTGTAGCTCATTGCTTCTATTAAGGCAACGGGGATTCCCTCACTATAACCGTTATTCATAGTGATACTCGGTAATATTACAATATCGATATTTTCATTTTGCATCATGCCCATAAGTTTACTATGAGGGTAGTAACCTTCTAAGAAAACGTCATCTTCTAAGCCCTTCTCCGTAATTAAAGATTTTAATTTAGGAATATCAGGGCCCTCGCCAATTATCAAACATTTTAATGAAAGACCTTTAGATTTTGATATAGCGCAGGCTTCGATCAAGTATTTCTGACCCTTAATCTCCTCAACATTGGCAGGGCACACAATTACTTTTCGAGATTTTTTATTGTGATTTGTTTTATTGCTTACTTTTGGGATTGTCACTCCCATGTGAATTACATGAATTTTATGATTTAATTTATCAAGTCCTGTTAACTCAATAATTTGATTTTTTGCGTTTTGAGAGATGGCTCGGACAAAAGATGATTCTAAAACTTTTTGTCTGAGCATATTATTCTCATCTATGTCATAGCTATGCGCGGTAAAACTGAAACCCAAGCCTAAATTCTTTGCAACTATTGATCCAAAAGTAGTCTGAATACATGACCAGTGGCAATGTATATGGCTTATCTTTAAATCTTTCAATGAATTTGTTACGTAAAATGCCTTTGGTACTACACAAAGATTTCTGAATAGTACTCTTAGTGATCTGCTTTCGGTAAAGATATTAGCGATGCATGTGAATACTTGTACAGGATTTGAGAAGATAGAAAATAAAAAGTGAATAAATATCCTGAAATTGAATAACGGTATTATTACACTGTCATCCAAAAGCATTTTCGCTTCTTCGTATTGTGGAGTTCCGCGAGGTCGTAATGGTAAAATTACAACATCGAAATATTTTCTGATTGTGTTGAGCTCATTAATTATGAATGTCTCGCCTTTACCACAAGGCGCAGAATGTGTGATGTAGCATACTCTCATTTTTATGCCGTCAGATAAAGAATAGGATACGTAAAATATATATACACTTGGACTGTTTGCATATCGATATGATCATAAAAACGCTTTTAGCTTCTGGTGAGTATGGAAGGCATAATTAACCGGGCATCCATTTCTCTTTCCACATCTGAAACATCAGAATGCACCATATAGAGTTTGCGTTTATCGTAGCGCCTTTCATAAAATCGTTGACGTTTCTTGAAATAGCCTCGGGATTGAATATGCCGTCCTTATTGATATTTTCATAGCTTAAATGATCTCTTACAAGCTCTGAAAGATCTTCTCTGAGCCAACTATAAAGCGGAACTGCAAATCCGCGTTTGGGCCTTTCTAATAACTTCTTGGGGACATGTTTATATAATATACTTCTTAGTAGATGTTTACTCTGTCCGTTCTTGTAATGCATATTCACAGGGATCCTCGCAGCGTATTCTATTAACCGGTGGTCTAGGAATGGATCGCGCCCCTCCAAGCTAACGCTCATGGATGCTCTGTCTAGCTTGGTTAGAATGTCATCTACTAAGTAGTATTTAAAGTCGGTGGCCATCATTTGTGTGAGTAGGCTTTTCCCTTGTAGTTTTGCGAATGTCTCCGCGATAAATGAGTCATACGGAGAATTCCCGGGATTCAGCATAATGTTGTTTAGCTCTTCCGTTGTCCAATATCCTATTGCGGTTTTATACATTTCGACGTAGTCGCCCCGGCGGGCGTTAGAAATCATATTTCTGAATTTTATATATTTGTGACGAAAGTCATGTACATGGGGAAGAGCGAATCTTAGTTTCCTGTAAGTCCAGTCAACTAACTGAGGACTAAGCATGTCTAGCCCTTCGTTGACGGCGCCCCCTAGCAATCCGGGCATCTTGGTATGTTTTTGATGTATATTATCCGAATATAAATACCTATTATATCCGCAAAACAGCTCATCGCCTCCGTCAGCGGAAAGAGCGACCTTCGCGCTTTCTCTCGTGAGCTTGGATACAAGGTAAGTAGGTATTGCTGAATTGTCGGCGAAGGGCTCATCATAGATCTCAGGAAGCTTAGGCACGATGTCGAGGGCCTCAGTTGGGGATATGTAGTATTCTGTGTGGTCCGTGCCGATGTAATCGGCAATCTTTTTAGCCCACTCAGCCTCGTTAAAGCTGCTATCATCGAAGCCGATAGAGTATGTTTTTAGCTGGCTTCCTATATTGCTCTGAAGTAGCGCGCAGAGGGTCGACGAGTCTATACCGCCGCTTAAAAATACTCCTATAGGTACATCTGCTACAAGCCTGTATTGAAACGAGTCTAAAAGCAAACTCTCAAGCTCCTCCAGTATCTCATCTTCAGGCTGATCCAGGGTTTGTTGTAAATAATAATCGGTTACATCCCAGTACTTAATCTCCTGAATATTGTCTGAGTCGGATAAGCAAAGGTAATGTCCGGGCCTTAGTTTGTATGTATTCTGAAAAATTGTATGGGGGGCCGGTATGTAACCGTGCCTCACATATACTGAAAGTGAATTGTAATCTATATCTTTTTTATATTCAGGGTGTTGCATGAGCGCTTTTAGCTCTGATCCGAACATAAATAGGCCATTATTGCTGTAATAGTAAAGGGGTTTTACGCCTGCTCTGTCTCTTAAAAGGTAGAGTTTTCTACTTCTCTTATCCCAGATCCCGAGTGCAAACATTCCGATAAATTTATGTACGCATTCTATACCCCACTGCTCATATGACTTAAGGACGACCTCTGTATCGGTATTGCTTTTGAACCTGTGGCCTTTTTGGATGAGCTCATCTCTTATCTCTTTAAAGTTATAGACTTCTCCGTTGTATGTAATCCAGATAGATCCGTCCTCGTTTGACATGGGTTGGTGTCCGAGCGGCGAGAGGTCGACGATGGAAAGTCTTCGGTGCGCAAACCCTATGTTGCTCCTTTCGTCTATGTAGCTACCGGAATCATCGGGTCCCCTGTGGGCGAGCGCTTCTGCCATGGAGTCTAATATTGCCCCACTGATTTCTTTTCCTGAGCTCCAGATTCCTACTATTCCACACATATTGGTCCTTAAATTCTAACATACTGCGTAAAAAGTAATTTCCGGGATTCAATAACTCAGCATCGATTGGTGAGATTCCCGGGAATATATACTCACCCTTCAGGTGTAATTTGAAAGTAGTTCTTCGTACAGACTTTCGATCTTGTTCATCATAGACTCTTCTGAAAACTTATCACTAACAGTTTTGAATCCGTTTTCACCTAATGAGCGGGCTAGAGTTTTATTTTCCGATACACGCTCAATCGTTGCGGCTAGCGTTTTAAAATCGCCAGGCGGGACTAGCAATCCGCTCTTTCCGTCTTCAATGATTTCACGCACACCCCGTAAGTCGGTTGATATAACCGGCTTTGACGCGGCCATATATTCGAGAACTACCAAAGGTATGCCCTCGTAGATCGAACAAAGAGTACCAATGTCGGTTATTGAGAGTATATCCGGTATATCCTTACGCAGCCCGGTAAAAATACAGTTGTCCTTTATCCCTAAATTTAGAGCTCTACGCTCTACTTGATCTCTCAATACACCTTCCCCAACGAGCAAAAAAGTAACATTTGGGTTTCTATCCAGAACCTCCTTTGCAGCAAGAAGAAACATCTCATGGTTTTTCTCTTCCCTAAACCCTGCTACAATTCCGATGACTGTCGAGTCGGTGTCGATGCCCAATTCGGCCTTTAGATCGGCATTTGGCTCTAATTGATAGTCCTTGATTCTTATACCATTATGAATCGTTATAATCTTTGAAGAGTCTGTGGCTTGTTCGCGTATGAGTTCTTGTCTTACAAATTCCGCAATACATATGATTTTGGCGGACATCCGACCTATAATTTTACTTGTAATCGATCCGCGGATTTTCCCCAGCTCTTCAGGATGGGTGTGTAGGTGTGAAATTACGGGTATGCCCAATAGTTTGCCTATTATACCGGCCCAGAAATTCGATCCCGGATTATGGGCGTGGATTAACTTTATATTCTCTTCCTCTATGATCTTTTTCATTCCATAGAATTTATGGAGCTCATAGCGGTTGCGTCTGCCCAGAACAACGTATTTGATATTGTTTTCTTTTAATTTGTATTCTAATTCACCGCCCCTTCGTGTTAAGCAAATGAGCGGATGATATATATTTGTTTTCTTTAGATTGATAGCTATATTTGCCGCGAGATTTTCGGCTCCACCCAAGTCTAGTGTATCAAGTAGTATCAGAACCCCGATTTTCATGTGGGCTTACCCGAAAGAATTGATAATATGTCCAAGCAGTGTTGAATGAACGGTACTCCGGCTAAGAAGTTTATAGTATAGATGTCAACTTTAAACTAATTGTATAGCCTCTCCCTGTTTTTATCAAGGAGATCAGCCGGATATGGGAATTTAGATATTATTCTCTTTTTCCTGTAGCTGCAGGTGGGCAGCTGCTTTATATTTCACCGCTCTTTTTTTTCAATCAAGTTTTCTAGTAGCTCTATATAATCATCGGCTTTCTTCTTTCTTGAAAAGCTCTTTGTAACGAGCTTTCTTCCGTTATCTCCCAGTTTTTTCCTGAGTTTTGGGTCGTCATATAGCTTATCTATACACTTGATCAGTCCTTTGGTATCTTCGGGTTCAAACGATAACCCGGCATTTCCTTGATCCACCACTACATGCTTAGTCTCGCCTCGGGCTCCAACTATGATCGGATTGCCGCAGGCCATGGGTTCGAAGACTTTCGCGAATATGGTTTTCTCTAAAAGCTCGCTTTTTTTAGATAGAACTAGTGAAATGTCAGAGCCGTTGATAATTTCGGGAATTTTTGATCTTGGCTGCTTGCCTAGGAACAAAACGTTATCCAAGCCGCTGTCACTTGCGCGCGCTTTTAATCTTTCTTTTTCATACCCGTCACCAACTAGGAGAAATACTATGTCGGGTATTTGCGATTTTAGCTCCTCTGCCGCATTGATAACTACGTCCACGCCGTGTGTGAGTCCTATTGTTCCAACGTATGAGATGATGAATTTACTCTCCAGCCCTAATTCTTTAAAAGCACTTTTATCCGTTTTTACGGGTTTGAAAAGCTCAGTGTCGACGGCGTTTTCTATCACTTTAACCTTCTCTTCCTCGATCCCCCTCGTATTAACGATAGAGTCTTTAAATGAATTGGTTAATGCAACGATGAGGTCGCTGTGTTTGTATGAGAAATCTACTATGCCATCGATAATTCTATAGGAAATGCTGCTTGAGCTACCCGCTCCCACAGCTGTAATAACCTCGGGCCAGAGGTCTCTGACTTCGAATACAACCGGTATGGATTTAAAGTATTTAAGTGTAAGTGTTGTAAGGCCTATAAAAGGCGGAGGCGAAGTCGCTATCACAACATCCGGCCGGTCTAGGATGGAGGCTGTGAGTGAAAACGATAGGAGTGAAGATAGATAATTTGTGCCCCTTCTTAATGCGCTTCTAAGATGAGTGGGGTATGCCCATACTCGTATTACGTTTATTCCATTGAACTCTTCACGGACATAAAGCTTTTTGACTTTGTCTTTATAATTCTCATAGATAATTCCATCGGGGTAATTTGGGAAGCATGTGAGCACAGTGACCTCATGTCCCATCTCTACCCAGTATCTGGACAGCTCTGAGACCCTGGCCGAGGGGGCGCCCATTTCCGGCGGAAAGTATTGTGAAATGTATAGTATTCTCATGGACTTGTAATGTCTCTTCAAACTGCTTGATGAATCTGTGCTGATACTGAGCTAGCTATCTATAAGGAGATTGCGACAGGCTGCGCTCAGATAAAATTTGATTTCGGAGTATGTTTGCCATTACGGTACTTAGCGTGATACTTAGCCATAGTATTTTGTTTAAGTCCAAAGATATAAACATACCGGCCACTAATATAGATATAAAACTAAACTCAAGCGCAGTTGAATAATAGTATAATGATTTTAACTCATGAATGTGTTTAGAAGTAAGCTGTGTATTCTTTAGCTCTCTCCAAGTGAGATATAGTATCACCATAAAAACTATGAACCCAACAATTCCCATACCTGTTAATATCTCAAGGTATGTGTTGTGAGCGACTTGCTTAAGATAAGTGTTGTAATGAATGAACCCTCCAGGACCAACCCCGAATATAGGATCCTCGATGAATATCTCGGGCGCTACTTCGAAATAATATATATATCTGAGCTTTATTGATCCATCTACAGTCGCCGCCTCATTTTTTTGAATGGCTCTTAGAGTTTCGACTCTGGAAATATAATCGTCTGCGATTGTGTTATAGAACACCGCACTAAGTGCTATGACGGCGGGTATGAAAATAGCTAGAATTTTTACTCTGTGCTTACTTTTTATAATTCTATAAGACGCAAACAGGAAAAGTACTACGAATGCTACGAAACCGCCTCTGGAATAAGTAAGAAAGAATCCGATCAGGATAATCAGAAAGCTCGCGCCATAGAGCATCTTCATAATTTTTTTTCTTTCATATTGGTATAGTATTAGGCTGAAGGGGATGATTACCAGTAATATCGCCGCAAATTCATTCTGGTCACCCCAGAGACCACCGTATCGTTCCAAGTCTATGCCACTGGTGCTACCTGTGTCGAGAATTAGAGGACTTAGTACAGATAAGGCGGCGCCTACTACCAATGCTTGAAGACAATATGTGAGAGTTTTCATGTCTCTTATCATAACAATGAGCACAACGTATAGAGCAGTGAAAATAAAAAGTCTCAGAAGATTTTCTAACAAAGCAGACGCAATGTCAGAAAACAGAGTCGAAATTAAAGCGGCAAGCAGGAATCCGATTATCCAAAGTGTTTTCTTGTGTCTAAATACTTCAGATATATACTTGATCCTCCCGCAAATTAACATTAGAAATATCAAGTAAGCGCCAATCAATTTACTGCTGGTGGCGCTGAATTCTCCTTCCAAAACAAAGAGATTCTCAAGCGGTACTAAAAGAAAAAAGGCCGTGAGGGCGATCCACGGTTTGTTTACCGTAATGAGGAAAAAAACCAGCGCTAGAGGCGCCGCCACTATGAGTGGTGAAAAACCGTATATAGCTATTAATATGCCTGCCAGAGCGCCCAGCGCGACTAACGCTATTATGAGGATTGTGTTCAACGCGGGTGTTTGAGAATTTGTGCCGAGCATATTATTCCAAATAAATCCTTAAGCTTTGTGTTCGTCCGCTAATAGCTTAATTATACAAACAGAAATCCTATCTATGTAACATTATAACTCGAATTCTTTGTGAATAAGAGCCAGTAACTACCGAGTTTTGAGTTGAAGTCCTAGCTCATCTTCGTAAATATTAATTTCATTTTCCACTCTTTTGTTAAGATCAAAATGCTCTTCAGCTCTTTTTCTGCCCCGGATCCCCAATTGAGCGGTTTTTTGGGGATTATCCAAAAGAGATATAACAGCTTTAGCTAAGGAATCCGAGTCTGCCGGCGGAACCAGTAAACCTGTTTTTTCATGTTGAACGATTTCGGCTATACCTTCTACATTTGATGCGATAACAGCTTTTTCCATGGCCATAGATTCCAATGAAACTAAACCGAAAGCCTCGGCTAAGGACGGCATCACTAGTAGGTAAGAGCAATTTAATAGCGCTTGAACATCGTTCCTCACGCCAAGAAAATGTACATATTCCGATACCCCGAGCTTTTCGGCTAAAGTGATCATATTGTTTTCAAGCGGTCCCCCGCCACAAAAAACAAAATGAGTATTCTGATGATTTTCAATTATGGGAGGCACAGCGGTAATTAAATATTCAAGCCCCTTTGTAGGCCGTGCATGTGCAATACATAAAATTATTCTTGTTGTCTCGCCTACGCCTAGCTCCCTTTGCAGGGAAAAATCATTTTGCTTAGGGTAATAATGTTCCAGATTCACACCGTTATATAGGATTTGGATTTTTTTTGCAGGTATATGCAAATTTTCTACTAAATCTCTTCTTACAGCACCAGATACCGCAAACGTGGTTTTAGATAAAAACGAGCTAGCTTTTGCCTTCAATATACTTTGGTACTTCAGAGGTCCGGCAGATTGAGAAGTCGTTGTATGGATAGTTCTATAAGTGGTTTTCCCGGTGATGAATCCGGCGAGAACCGCTAAGTGATCATGGGGATGAAACTGCCCTTGCACAATGTGCGGACGGGTATTCAAAATAAGTTTGAGAAGTCTGTAAAACATAGTGAGCATACCGAGTGTGCTTTGTGGTATCTCTTCAACATAGTAAGCGGTATTAGACTCGCTTAGTTTCTCTTTTATGTACGGATGCGGCTCTCCCCCGAAAACAAAAATTACATCGTGCCCGAGCTCATTCATCTTTTTAGCGAAGCTCAGAATATATTCCTCGAAACCACCTACTTTATTAGGGGCAAGCGCCATAACCTGAAGAACAGTCATATTTCTCTCATTTTATAGATTTTTCATTAGTTGTTAGAGAGCTTAACGTTAACCATAGGTTAAGCTTCTAAGTGCCTGGCTAAGACCGGAACGATGTATTTTTATTTTCATAAACGCCCGTGCTCCAAGCAAGGAAAGAGCAAAATTATAATAGTGTTTAATGTTAGCGGGATTTAACTTAATGGCCTCTATGAAGCTCATTCTTCCCATTGTGGTATTCCCGTTATAGCAATAGAATATCCCTAATCCGAGAGTATAATCGCTGTATGCCTTCTTATTTTGTGAATACAAATCCTTATGTTTGGATAGCAGTAATTCAAGTCCTGATATCACTTTCTGGTAGTTTAGTGTGATCTTTGACTCGTGGATCGCATATTTCACTAATGGCTCTTTTATGAAATCAAAATTATAGTAGTTCGCGATTCTGATCCACATGTCGAAATCTTCGCCGAATTGAAATCTTTCATCGAATAATCCTGCTTTTTCAAAGCATGATTTTCTGAGCAGTAGGGATGAAGTGACTAGGAAATTCTCAGGGAGAATATCATTTAGTATATTACCTCTTATGTGCGGGTTTGAGACGGATGTTATTTCCCCGAGTTCTATATCCAGGTATGACACACCGGTATAGACGCCGCCTACATCAGGGGAGCTCTTCTCTATCTTTTCGACCTGCAATGAGAGTTTTTCGGGTAACCATTCATCATCGTCATCAAGAAACGCTATATAGTCCCCTCTTGAAATCTTAAGCGCGCTATTCCTTGTGGCAGCTACGCCCCGGTTAGTTTTATTACATATATACACGACTCTCGAATCAGATATGCTCTCCACATACTTCCTGGTATGGTCCGTTGAAGCATCATCTGATATAATGAGCTCGTAGTCCTCATATGTTTGTTTCAGAACACTGTTTACGGAGCTCTTGAGAAAATCCCCGCGGTTGTAAGTAGGTATAATTACGCTAACCTTAGGCATAACTCTATAAGTATAAATCTCCCCGTTATAGATTGATATAAGTTATTTTAAGCTGTTCATGATGTTTGTTTTTACGGAGTTTACGACGTTTTTACGGTCGTATAGCTTTTTAGCTTTTTCCCTTGCACAAAGGCCGATCTTCACACTAAGCTCATAATTTTCAAGTAATTCTACACATGCTTCCGCAATCGATTCAGGCGTATCCTGGATAAGAATCTCCTTTGGATCGGTAAGTTCTATCCCCTCGGCTCCGACAGTAGTGGAAACCGTGGGTCTGCCGTACATCGCGGATTCTACAATCTTAAAGCGCGTTCCGCCGCCGACAAGCATGGGCACTATGGTTGAGCGAGTTTTTTTGTATAACACGTCTAAATCTTTGACAAACCCGGGCAGCTCGAGTCCCGGTACATCACTCTGCTTTATATTTAGCTTATCAGGGGAGATGCCTGCTATCACTAATTTGGCGCGAGGGACTTTCTCAAGCACTCTAGGCCAAATTTCCTGGATTAAATACTCCGCAGCCTGGACATTCGGGTCGTAATCGGACGCTAGGAACAGCATGTTCGGCTCTTTTGTCAGAGGTTCTAATTTAGGGATGTTAATTGAGTTTGGTATAACTACAATTCCCGGGAGTTTAAATTTCTCTGATAGATACTTACGGTCATATTCTGAGCAAACAAATGTTTTTGACGCTAACTTGACTGCTTCATACTCTCCCTTAGTTAAAGACGGAAGAAGAAGATTTAGTAAATTACTGCGTAAATTCTTCCTGTTTTCTATGTAGCGCTTTAAGACTACATGCTCAATATCGTCTAGATCAAAGAAAACCGGGGGCAGTGAATGTTCTGTAAGGAGAAGCGGGCACATGGCTGATAATCTGTGCGCGAGAATCGCGCCGGGTTTTCTGTCTAAGCATTTCTCAAGAGCCGCTAGTTGTTCACTTCCGCTGTATTCAATCTTTCCTCTTTGTTTATAGAAGCTAAAAATTCCCGCGCCCAGAGAGAGCCATTTTCTAATTTCATCTTCTTCATTAAATTCGGCCCGGGGGCATAGATATAGATTGATCTCTTTATCCCAGTGTTCTGAGAACTCTTTTTGATAATATATGTCGGCTCCGGGTTTATAATTTTCAGGTGGGACGAAGAACAGCATGTCTATTTCCGCGATTTCCTTTATAGCGTCAATGAGCATGCCCATCCGTTTATATACGCCATGGATGCTTGTACTTAAATTTTCCGGGAAATAGCTTGAGATGAATAAGATTCGCATCGGCATTCTTTAGCTATATTTTATTTTGCTCTGAGAATAACTTAAACGGGTGATTTCTTCTATCCATAAGTCAATATGTAATACATCTCGTAATGATTTTTCGGTTGGAGTGAAGTTCTCGCTCAAATTTAACTCATCATATTTCCTGTTTAGAAACATAGTCCATAAAAGAAGTCGATATTTTGGGATCATTGATTTCTGAATTCCTACTTGTTCGCAATAATAATGCAGGCATTCTTTATACACTCTACCAATATCGGTAGTTTCATTCATCAAATCTCTATAACATGATAAATAATTATTTCCTTCCCAGGCAGATTTAAGGTCGAAGCTAAAAAGAGCAAGAAAGTATATTATATCAATAACCGGAAAACCATGAATTATGCTATGCTCAAAATCAATAAGTGCTAATTCTCCATCCGATTTCATGAGTATGTTCCCTTGAGAATAATCGCCATGAGTACAAACTGTATGTGTTAATTCAATTTCATTCAATAGACTAGATGCTTTTTTTATAAGATCGGGTGTCAGTATGGGGCCATAGGAAGTGAGGAATTTTGTTAAAATTGGTTTTATCAGTTTGTCTTTCCAATTATTAGGGGCTTTCTTTCTTGTTGCAGTGTCAAATTCTACTAATAATTTCGTGGCTCTCATCGAAAGCTCTCTAAAATTATTATTAGTGAGAATTTTATTGAAGGTTTTACCTTTAATATAGGTTTCACCTATATAAGAGTACCCATTGAGATTTTCATAAAACAACAACTTTGGGATAATGTTAATATCTTTAGTGGTTGTCTCAAGGTGGCTTAGCGTGTTTGCTTCATTAATCAGTGTTTTAGAAAAATTCGCTAGACGAGACATTTTGACTAAGTATGTAGGCTCGCTTTTATCGTCGGCAAATACGAATAATATTACATTGTTCTGTAAGAACGACCCTTCCGTCATCATTAAGATAGATGAGTGTTGAGATTGAAAGTAAGAATCAGAGCTCTTTAATATTGATTTATCGGGTTCAATTGAGTAACTATGAAAGTCTTTCCCTTTATTTTCGGAATGTGTCTTTCTGTTCGATGGTATTTGTTTGTCTGTATTGAGAATTGGTTTGTGAGCTATTGAGCAAATAATAAAGCTCTTGATTCTGGGATATAGTAATCCCGGGAATGTGTTGAATAAGCCTGAGAATATTTTTACAAATGATCTCTTGAGAAAATAGTTGATATATTTTGCATTATTTTCAGGTGGTTGGTTGTACTCTATCTTACTCCAGAACTCAATAGCATTTTTAGATTTCAATGGTATCCATGTTTTTGCCGAAGCTATGTTTGGAGGGGGCTTTGGAATGTATAATGCGATATCATCAAAGCCTGAAGCCTCTAATTTATTCCTAATGTTTTTAAGGTTAACTAGTTGGGTTACATTCCATTCTATATAACATGTTCCTCCCGGCTTAAGAGAAGACGATGCGGCTTGTAGAGTTTTGTGATCCGGATCTACAGCGACTGCAAGCTCGCAGTCACTAACAGTGGAAGCAGAATGAACCACAGATTCTGATATAAGATCAACCGCATCTGAAAGCGCGCCTTTCGCAAAACATATACTTTTTTTTGGATATGGATTAGATGATAAGAAGCGTCCATCCATTCTTCTGATTAACAGGTTCAATGATTCTCTTGATAAGGTGTTTTTCTCCATTTGAATTGTTTTTGCTTATTCTATTAGCTGTCACTCAGATAACGTTTTTTTAACTGCTCGTATATACTCCTTTCATGAAAGCTGTTGTTTTTATCCACGCCGTTTAGACGCCACATTTCGTTCCACAGATGAACTGCCTTTGTGCCGTAAACCGCCATCCTAACCTTGTCTATAGATGTGGAAATAATTGAGCCGCTTATGTACCTTCTCCAATCACGCCAATCAATAGGACAGAATTCATTAGGGCCTTTCACATATTTGGTAAGTCCGAAGTTTATAACCTCACGTTTAAGTAGATCAGGTCCTATTTCTCCCCAAACTATTTCATCAGGATTTTTTTTAATTGATTGATCATAACAAAATTCCATTATTCCTGATCCAGAGGGTGCCTTGATAAGGCAAGACTCCACCTGAAACGTATCTTCTGGCGGGCTCCATAATGTACGCTGTTTAGCTCGTGCGAACACATACTCAGATTCATCATCAATGGGCATTAAGCATATTACGTCTGTATCCACCCAATAATTACCCTTCTCTAGGATTAATTTATATCTGAATATATCTGAAATTGCCCCGTAGCTGTATTCTTGTTTGTTTTTGAAAAATTTGTCGCGAGTGAGTATTTTGCTTGCATCTTTAACAACTGTACCATGTGGTATGTTCTCGATATCATCGTATACATATAAATGGAACGGATGGCCGTTTTTGACAAAAGATGATATGCTGAGCTGTTCCATTACGGATAGTTTTTCACCGATCCAAAGGCTTTGTATAATTGGGAGTTTATTAGGGTTCATCTGTTTTTATCTTTTACACAGAATTTAACTGTTCCTCGTATAATGTGGATATAGCTTTGAGCATTTTCTTGTCGGAGAATTCTTTTTTAACCCGAATATTCCCCGCTTGGGCCACTTTTTGGGCTTTATCGGGGTTTGAAATACAAATCTTTATAGCTGATGATAGGGCTTCAGGATCTTTGGTGGGTACTAAAAATCCTGTCTCGTCGTCCGTAATTATTTCATCTATCCCACTAATATTTGAAGCAATCACCGGTTTTTCGGCAGCCATCGCTTCGAGTATGGTTAGCGGCAGACCTTCAAATAGTGAAGGGAGTACAAATAGATCGCAACTACTTAGAAGTGAGGGTATATCTTCTCTGTATCCTAGAAATAAAACACGATCTTGCATATTTAATTTCTTTACACTTTGTTCCAGTTTCTTTCTCTCAGGTCCGTCTCCTACAAGCATAAAGTAAGCATTAGGTATGAGAGCCGCAGCAGATATCAAATCTTCGTACCCTTTGTGTTTATCCATGCGGGCAATCATTAGAATGGTTGTGAACTCTTTTTGAGCTTTCATGGAGCTGAGTGGATCGTCCATGTTTGTCTTACTAAATCTATCAATACAAATCCCATTGTGAATTACTAAGACATTGGCCTCAAAAAGTGTTACTTTTTTGAATTGTTTTGCAATACTTTTCGATACAGCAATATAGCGGTCTACTAAAATTGATAAAATTTTCTGGATGAAGAGTTCTTTACGTCCTAGATTTTCTTGATAAGCATGAAGAGTAGCTATGATTGCAGGAACACGGGCACAAAATGCGCAGAGAATGCCGAATGTGCAGCGTAGATGCCATGGTAAGTGAGCGTGGAATACGGAGGGTTTGATATGCCTTAACTTCCTGATAAATCTTATAAATCCGGAGATATCTCTCCAGTTTTTTATTTCTGGTAGGCAAACTGTGCTCACATCAAGCTCGTTTACTTTTTCTATAAAGCGAGACAAGCCGACATGCGGATGGTAAATCAATACGATTTTCCATTTATTGCGGGCCATTCCTTTTAATATAGTAAAAACCATTTGCTCGGCTCCGCCGAACTCTTTACTGTCAATGTAATGTACGACTGTGTGCTTCATTGTAATTGTGTCTCATATGAAATTATAATTTTGTACGAAAACATGGGGATGGGTCTTAATTGAATTATAATGCTTTACGTTCATAGGATGCTGAAAATATTTAATGTTTTATTGAAAAGTATCTTTGCACCGCTTTGTGGGCTAAAGCCTGTATGTATTTTCGAAACAAAATCTACTATCGAATCTCTTTGCCCTATATTGATACGGGGTAGAGAAAGTCGGTCGTACTTGGGTTTACATAAGCCTTCTTCGATTGTACATGCGGTGTTATAACCAATCTCTGAGGCAGCTAACATTACTGATTTGTTGTATGATCCGTAAGGGTACGCTAAATGTTTAACTTCATGTCCGAGTTTTTCTTCAAGTATGTTCTTTGAGATTTCAAGCTCATTAATACATTCATCTCTTGTGATCCGGTCAAGGTGGGGGTGAGATGCAGAATGGTCTCCGATATGATAACCGTTTGAGTCAAGCCACTTAATTCTTTCCCAATCGACAATTGGCAATTCAAATCCTAGCTCAGGCATTAACCATGAGCTATTTTTTCCTATATAATCGGTAGGTATATAGTAAATCGCAGTGAAACCGTAATCCTTTAGGATAGGGATTGAATAATCTATTGAGTCTTGATAACCGTCATCAAATGTTATTACAATCGGCTTTTCCGGTAGGTTGCCCCTCCCCATTCTATATTCATACAATTGATCAAGATCGATAGTGTTGTAGCCTAGCCTACTAAGCATTTTCATTTGGAGCGCAAAAGCCTTAGGTTCTACTGACTGCAGCGGATAGCACGCCTCAGGGTTTGGCGCCACTTGGTGATATGTTAGGATTGGGATTTTACGGTTCATTTAAGCTACCATTGTTGATATATTAGTAATATTAATGCGAGTCATGATTTTTGTATGTTAATTTTTTTTCATTTTCTTTTGAAAGATTTTATTTTGGAGATGATCTGTCTTCTATCGGTATCATTTCTCAGCGCTAGCCAGACTCCAAGCCAAAGGGAATAATCCATAGCTAAATAGCATAGTTTTGCTTTTATTCCTGAATATGATTTCCCGAAATGTATTACAAATGATGCAATAATATCGGTTGTAAAGGGAATAATAATGCTGATCCAAATTAAGAACAAACGAAGCGAACGCCACTTCCAGCCGTCTGAATTATAAGTTGCGAGCTCATTTTCTTCAAAAGAATTAGGGTACATTCTATAAAGTAAGACCGCACTTTTACCTGCAGAAATTGTTTTTTTGAGAAGGTTTCGAAAATTATCTTCATAGTGTTGAGTGCAGTATGCGTCTTTATCATATATGATTGTAACGCCCGATTTAATTAACCGGTAAGCGAGCTCTATGTCTTCATGGGCGTATCCTTTGAAAGATTCATCAAACCCTCCTATGTTTAAAATATTCTCCAGACGAATTGACAGGTTGCCGCCGTAAAAGTCTCTGATCTGGAATTTGTAGTCTGGTGATGAAATCTTATTCTGTCTTGAATTAAATTCCGAAGCTATATAGTGTGCTGCAATCGAAGAATTATTATCAAGGGGTATGGGAGCTGCCCCCATTATGCCGAGCATTGCGTTTGATTGATGGGCTTTGAAGTGCGCACTAACAAATTCAAATCCAGGTTCCATGTCATCGTCTATTATTATTAGAACTTCCCCTTTAGCTTTCCGTATGCCTCTGTTGCATGCAAATGCTCTGCCTTCATTCGGCTCCCATATGTATTGCAGATTATATTTAGACTTGAATTGTTTGACAAACTCTTTGGAACCGTCCTGAGATCCATCAATTGACACTATTACTTCAAACTCATCAAAGGGGAATGATTGTGAGTTAAGAGCGTTTAGAGCACGCTTCAATGAGCTACACCGTTGGTATGTCGGTATTATTATGCTGACTTTAATCATGATGTATTAAGCTGAATTTGGATATCTTAATAGTTTTTTTAGTACTTGCCTGACAGGTTTAGGAATATGCCTTTTTAAGTTTTCTGTTCTGCTTGTTATCATCTTCCTTACATCAGTAATCGTATATCCAAAATGTATCTTCAATACAAACTCAGCCATATTATCGCTCATACCGACATTTTGCCTCGGCAGGCTGAGCAAGTGAGTGTTTGAGTTGGCTATGTAGGACTCACCAGCGCAAGCTGTATAATAACCAGCATTATTTGCTAACTCTCTTACACTCTCATCGAATTCGCCAAATGGATAAGCCATATGCCTAATTTCAATTCCTAGTTCCTGTTCGAGTTTCTTGCGAGATCCTTCAAGTTCTCTGTAGCAGTTTTCAGATGATATTTTATCCAGATGGGGATGGGTCATTGAATGAGAGCCAATTTCAAAACCCTTTGAAGCAAGGTCTCGAATTTCTTTCCAACTTACTACAGGGAATTCGACATCTACGTCAGGTATCATCCAGCTGCTTTTTCTTCCAACAAAATCGGTTGGCACATAGAATACCGCTTTAAATCCAAATTCTTCAAGTATTGGGACTGCACATTCTACAGCGTCAACCAACACGTCGTCAAAGGTAATAATTATAGGTTTCCTAGGTAGAGTGCCGGTTCCCTTTTTGTACGAGTATAGTTGATTGAACGTAATAGGGTTAAATCCCAGACGTTTCAGAATCCTCATCTGAGAGGTGAACATTTCAGTTGTTACCGTATACTCCCGAAAATTGGGATGAGTAACAGTGCTAACTTGATGGTACATAAGTATAGGGATTGAAATAGACATATTATCGCTCAGTTTTATTAATTTTTAGTAGCCTTAATTGTTATGATTAACTCATATATATCATCTTGGTAATTCAACTCTTTTTCAGTTAATTCGTCTAATGCCAATCCATGGAGAAAGCTTATTGCAGTTAATATATTGCCGCATCCGTGAATTTCTACTTTATCATCAGGAAAATGCTCTCTAAATAATAGTCCGGTGGAAGCAGAGCTAAAATTCCAAAAATATTGCTCAGACCAGTGTGCATCCAGTTGACTAATAGCCGGTATGGTAGCAAGCAGGACTCCGCCGGGCTTCAGTACTCGATGTAAAGTCTTAATGGCTCCGTTTACATTGTATATATATTGCAGAGTTTGCGTAAATATAATGCAGTCAAATGAATTTGAAGGTATATGAGGGGCTGATGAAAGATCTGCCACGATCGTTGTCGCGGGGTTTATTTCTTTAGATAGATTAAGGATATCACTATTTGTTACTTTATCTTTTCCGTATCTAAGTGTATATGCGTTATCTTCAATCTCCAGCACACTACCCTTAATGTCGGAAGAATTGGAGTCCAGGAAATTCTCTATATAAAATCTGTCAATCGGTTTGCCTCTATCATGTCCGTAATTGCTTCCTATCGGAGTTAGTCTTCTAAAGTCTCCAAAATTGATCAAGCCAATGGGTATATAACCCTTATATTTCAACTTTGTACCGATATAGCTACGGAGATAACTAGGCAATAAACACCAAACTAATTTTGTTAAATTATTGTTAAGTATTGACACGGTACTTGCACCCGATTATTTATTTGCTTTCTATTGTGTAATTATTCATTTCATATATTCGGTTATTCTTCCAGTAAAAACTTGTACTTAACCAGATAAGATGCTTGATCTCGTTCTGGTATTTTTCCTGTTCCGTATACATCGTCTGTTGCGATATCGAAGTGTCCAGCATGTTGTATAAGGTCACAGCTAAGCGTCCCTTTTCTTATTTCTACATCGACTATACATCTTCCAGGAGTAATATATATATTGTCAGTGATACAACTTATTGCACCCTCAGGTGGTAGAACGTCAGGTAACCCGCTCATCATATCGCTGTCGAGACGAAGAATAACTGCATTGGTTCTGAAGTCCCTAATTTTAAATAGAAATTGAGGATGACTAACCAGATCTTTACTCTTATAGCTTATTTTAATTTTCAGCTTGCATCCGGGTTTAATTGGGTTATTTGCATTGGAATTTTCGATAGAGAGCGAAGTAATTAATACACTTCCATCACCTGTGCGATCCTCTCTTAATTCTAAGGGAGCTGTGGAGTTTGTGACGACTGCGCCTAGATATTGTTGAACAACTTGATCTGTCTTACCTTGTGCAACGACTTTACCGTTCTCTAAAAGTATTGTTCGATTACAAAGAGATAAAATTGCAGTCATATCGTGACTAACGAATAATACCGTTCTGCCCTCTGAGGTAGCAACATTATTAAGCTTGCCAAGACATTTCTTTTGGAATGCGGCGTCTCCAACGGCAAGCACTTCGTCAATCAGGAGAATCTCAGGCTCTAAATGTGCCGCAACCGAAAACCCTAGTCTGACTCTCATGCCTGTTGAATAAAACTTCACCGGGGTATCGATGAATTTTTCGACTTCCGAGAACGCGACGATCTCATCAAACTTACTATCTATCTCGGTTCTTCTCATGCCCAGAATCGCGCCGTTTAGGTATATGTTCTCTCGACCGGTGAGCTCCTGATGAAAACCGGTACCTACTTCCAGTAAAGAAGCTATGCGGCCGTAGATATTTATTCTTCCCTCTGTAGGCTCTGTAATTCCGGCTATTATTTTAAGGAGTGTGCTTTTACCGGCGCCGTTTCGGCCGATAATTCCCATTATCTCTCCTCTGCCGATATCAAAAGAAATATCTTTCAGAGACCAGAAGTAATCTTGAGCTGTAATCTTTTCCGCTCCGTTGGAGCCGTCTTGTTTTGAGACTAACTTTTTTACCCCACTACTAATAAAATTGGTTAAATCTTCCCTTAAACTTCCGTATTCGACTTTTTCGCCGATTTTGTATTCTTTACCAATATTTGAAATAGAAATAGCCGTCTTGTTCATTTTTACACTATGTCCGCAAAAGTTCTTTCAGTGTGTCTGAAATATATTAAGCCACCAATTAGCATGACTATCACAATTATCCCGGATACTATGATTAAAGGACCCACACCGCTCGATTTTCCCAGTATAGCCCATCTGAATCCCTCCACTACACCGGCCATGGGGTTAAGTCCGTATAAAATGCGCCATTTTTCAGGCACAAGGCTGCTCGGGTATGCAATCGGTGTGATGAAAAGCCAGAATTGTGTTAGAAACGGCACCGTGAAGCGCACGTCTCTATATTTCACATTCAATGCCGAAAGCCATAAACTTACGGCAAGCGCGGTGGCTATGGCAAATACTATGAATAGAGGGAGCAGTACTATTGTTGAGCTCGGTGTGATGCCGTAATAGAGCATCATTGCGATGAGCACTAAAAATGCGATGCAAAAATCTACAACCCCTGCAATTGTTGAGGAAAGCGGGATTATTAAACGAGGGAAATATACTTTTGTTATAAGGTCGCTGTTGGAAACCAGGCTGTTGCTCGAATTTGTTAAGGCATACGCGAAAAGCTGCCAGGGAAGAAGTGCGGAAAAGTAAAATATAGGTCCCGGAAAGCCGTCTGTTGAAATTTTTGCCAGTTTGCCGAAGAATATCGTAAATACAACCATGGTCATAAATGGTTGAAGTACGGCCCAAGTTACACCTAAAGCGGTTTGTTTATAACGTACTTTAATATCCCGCCATACAAGAAAATATAGAAGTTCGTGGTATGCCCATATTTCCTTTAGGTTTAATGATGCATTTTTACGGGATTCCCGAACTGAAGTGGGAATTTTGTAATCTATAAGATTAGCTTCGTCGTCGGTTACTTTGGAATTTTTTGTATCCGGTTCGCTGTCTTTAGTTTGTGTTTGTGTTCTTTGCATATTGGTGTTGCTCTCAGGGCAGACTGCTGGTGAATTTGCTAATCTTGTGTAGGGTCTAGAATTGCGGTTCTCAAATTCCGAAGCTTTGTATTATTAATCTCCGTGTTTTTATTGATAAACATATACAATTACCTCAAGAATTTGAAATAACTTCTTAGCATCATTTCATTTTTCTGAACCTACAATCATATATAATCTTCTCCGACGATACTCCAACTATATTCTGCATTCTACAGATAATAATTATACATCGTTATTTTAACCATAGTACACTACATTTATATCATTTTTATCATCTTTTTCATACCGGTCACTTTTATATATAAAATAGATGGGGTTGATGCAATCTGAATAATAATGACAATAAAAAAGTATTATCTGACAGAGCTGCGGTATAGATAGAGACTTACATGCCTATTCTAATATGGAATATTAGATTTGAGTGGTTAGTTGTTGCTTTTAAATGTTTTTACGTTATATTGGCCGCTAAGTTGCTGTATAATTAGAATAGTTTGGTTTACTATATAGGCAGTGTTCAGAGATTAGTGAAGAAGCTTATGTAGAATGTTCAAGGAGACGTTCTAATAGTA
The DNA here is from genome assembly GCA_965216785.1 of Thermodesulfobacteriota bacterium. Taxonomy (GTDB): domain Bacteria; phylum Desulfobacterota_D; class UBA1144; order Nemesobacterales; family UBA2774; genus UBA2774. Next base: position 3,090,316 of record OZ244197.1, on the reverse strand, counting down.
GTGAAAATTGCTCTGTACTCAATCATAAAATCATGGATATACCATTTCATAAACCATATATAACTGAGGATGAAGTCTCCGGATTGCTAGATACCGTACGGTCGGGATGGCTTACCATGGGGCCTAAGACATTTGAGTTTGAGCGTGAATTCTCAGGCTATGTAGGCTCAGAGCATGCAGTTGCAGTAAATTCAGGGACGTCCGCACTTCACCTTGCTCTAAAAGCGATAGATTTAAAGGAGGGCGAGGAAGTCATAGTTCCTACAATGACATTTACGGCTACAGCTGAGGTTGTTTGTTATTGTAATGCGGTACCCGTACTTGTAGATATAGACAGAACCACAGGGAATATTGACATATCTGCTATAGAAAAGGCGATAACTTCAAGAACCCGGGCAATCATTCCGGTTCACTACGGGGGGCTGCCATGTGATATGGATCAAATCTTGGATATAGCGGAGGCCAATAAATTGTTTGTCATTGAAGATGCCGCACATTCACTGCCGGCTTACTATAAAGATAAGCCGGTTGGATCAATCGGTGATATGACGTGCTTTAGCTTTTACGCCACCAAGCCTCTTGCCGCAGGGGAGGGGGGGATGGTAACGACAGAGAATGAGAAGTGGGCTGAAAGAATGCGAATTCTAAGACTGCACGGTATATCTAAAGACGCTTGGAAAAGGTACTCAAACGGGGGATCCTGGTACTACGAGGTGCTGGAGACGGGCTACAAATACAATATGACAGACCTGCAAGCCTCTCTCGGGCTCTCGCAGTTAAGAAAGTTGGATAAAATGTGGGAAATGAGAAAGCATATAGCCCAAAAATATACCGAGGCGTTCTCGGATGTTAAACAGCTTATGACTCCTTACATGGACAGTGAGAGAGTTTCTTCATACCATCTTTACGCATTAAAGATTGACCCAGGTGAATTGAATATTGATAGAGCAGAGTTTATAGAATTGTTAAAAGAAAATGGTATAGGTACGAGTGTTCATTTTATTCCTCTTCATAGGCATCCATTTTATCAAAATGCGTTTTCTTATGGAGTGGAGAATTTCCCCGAGGCAGAATGGTTCTATGAGCGTATAATATCACTCCCAATTTATCCGGGTATGAGCGAGGCAGAAATCGAATATGTAATTCAAACGGTGAAGGATGTTTGTGAAAAGCATAGAGTATAAATCTAAAAGTTTATATATCGGATTTGGAAAGCGGCTATTTGATATTGTGTTTTCTTTAACATTTCTTATAGTGCTTTCACCCGTGTTGGTAATTATCTGGATACTTGTAAAACTATCCGGGGAGGGGCCGGGTCTATTTAAACAAACAAGAATGGGTAAGAACGCAAGTCCTTTTATACTCTACAAGTTCAGGACAATGACAAATAGCTCTGAAGCTAAAGGTCTCTCCATTACATCTCGAGACGATAACAGGATAACGGCGGTGGGTAAGTATCTGAGGAAATATAAACTGGATGAGCTGCCTCAGCTGTATAATGTGCTGAAGGGGGAGATGAGTGTCGTTGGTCCCAGGCCTGAATCTAAAAAATACGTGGATTTATTTGAGAACGATTACTCTTATATATTACAGATCAGTCCCGGACTTACCGATTATGCGGCGCTCGAGTTTAAGAACGAAGAAGAGATTCTCGCAGGGTATGAAGATGTGGAGGAAGCCTACATAGATGAGATTCTGCCGGAGAAGATCTTACTTTATAGAAAGTATATCAACGATATGAGCTTTCAGACGGATATAAGAATAATCATCAGAACAATTTTTGGAGTGATTCAAATTTGAGAAATATAATAATCCGATTAGTAGATGAAAATAGACACTATAAACTCCCGATCACATTGACCACGGACTTAGTGCTTTTTGTCGTGATACTGTTCTTTTCATATTATATAAGATTAGGGGAAATACGGAGCGGTTTTATTCCTCAGATATTATTTCTCCTCGCTTTGTATGCACCGATAAAGCTTGCAGTATTTTGGCAATTTAAGCTTTATAAAATTTCCTATAGATACTTCTCGCTTTACGAGCTTCAGGGAGTATTGAAGGCATCTCTATTATCCGCCGGCTTATTAACTTTGCTGAGCGTTATATTCCGGGATTTACCATTAATGGAGGGATATCCGAGATCAGTTGCGTTAATTGATTTTTTACTTACGTTTCTGTTTAGCTTCGGGCTTCGATTCGGTTACAGGATCTTCTATCAATCGGATTATAAAAAGCAGGAAGGGAAGAGAGTGCTTATTGTCGGCGCGGGAAATGCCGGTGTGCATTTGCTAAATGAGCTGAAATGGCCGACTAATCTGAGCTATTCTTATGTCCCTGTGGCATTTGTAGACGACGATCCGGGAAAGCTCGGAAATTATATTCGTGGACTTCAGGTTGTCGGAAGCAGCAAAGACATACCTAAAGTAGTGGCGAAATATAATATTGAAGGGATTATCCTTTCCATACCTACCGCAACGTCATCACAGATCAGCGATATACTTGAGTACTGTCGGGAGTCAGGGATTGATCACATTAGGATAATGCCTGGACTGCCTGAAGTTATCGCGGGGAAAGTCACTGTAGGTGATTTTAAAGAGGTTTCGGCAGAGGACTTTTTGGGCAGAAAATCCGTAAGCCAGGAAGTGGATAGTATTTTTTCATATATTAAAGGTAAGCGCGTGTTGGTCACTGGCGCCGGAGGTTCAATAGGGTCTGAGCTCTGCAGGCAAATATCGGGATTTGAACCCGAGCTCCTTGTACTTGTAGATGTTGGGGATACAGAGCTATTTTATATAAACAAGGAGATGGGCGAAAAGCTCAGGCATGTGCCTAACGTGTCGATCGTGGCGGACGTTAAAGATGAAGTCGGGATGGGAAAGATATTTAAGGAATATAGTCCGAATGTAGTTTTTCACGCCGCAGCGTATAAGCATGTGCCGTTATTGGAGAAAAATGCCAGGGAAGCTGTGCTTAATAATGTGTTAGGTACTAAGGTAACCTCTCAGCTTGCGCTGAAGAATAATGTCGAGAAATTTATTTTCATATCCACCGACAAAGCTGTAAACCCCACAAGTGTGATGGGAGCGACGAAAAGAGTCTCTGAAAATATGCTCAAGGAGACACGCAGCGATAAAACCGAATTCGTATCCGTACGTTTCGGCAATGTTCTCGACAGCAGAGGGAGCGTTATACCTATTTTCAAGGATCAGGTAAGAAGAGGTGGGCCCGTTACGGTTACTCATCCAAATATGATGAGGTATTTTATGAGTATTCATGAAGCTGTATTCTTAGTGCTTCAGGCAGGCGCGCTGGGCAGGGGGGGAGAAGTTTTTGTATTAGACATGGGTAAGCAGGTCAATATTCTGGACTTAGCTAAAAACATTATCCACTCCTTCGGATTTGTGCCGGATAAGGACATACCGATAGTTTATACAGGTCTTAGGCCCGGAGAAAAACTGTATGAGGAAATTCTTACGGCAGAGGAAGATACAACCGTTACAATAAGAAAAAAGATTTTTATAGCCCACGATAAAAACCCTCAGCAAGTGGATTATCTTAATGTTGTAGATGAGCTCATCAACATTTCAGAAAGAGGCGACTCGAATGAAATCATTATATCAAGTATAAAAAACTTGGTGCCTACTTATAGCAATTCGCAAAGTGAGGATATTGAAGAGTCCGGTGATGCGACTGAAGCATCACTAAAATAAACGCAGCATATTGTAATATCAGGGCTGCTAAATGTTGTGTAAGTATTCACACTTTGTGAATATTAGATGTTCGCTTTAAACATTCTTCTTTTGCCTGGACACATTAGATATACTAGTTGATATACCAAGAAGAAACGTAAAATAGTAAGCGTTTGCGGGAATTTGAAAATTAAAATCCGTAATCACATGCACCATCATTCCAAGTGAGCCGCTTATAGCTCCAAGCACTAAGTAATACCTAAGAGGGTCATTGTGAGGATTATTTCTTAGAAATTTCGATATAGCCTGCTTATAGAATATTACTATTCCCCACATTACTAGCAAAAATCCGATTATTCCCGTTTCAGACAAGAGTTCCAGGTAATCATTGTGAGCGTGCTGTATAATGGTAGGCCAGTACGCGACATTTTTATATAAAGAAAAACTGAGACTGTATGTCCCGAGCCCCGTCCCAAACAGAGGAAAGTCCTTAATTATCGTCAGTGTGTCTTTCCAAATAAATGTTCGCTTTGGTAGTGTTTCCGAGGTTTCTGCAAATTTTTCAATAACAGGATCGATGCCTATCCAAAATGAGTATATAGCAATAATTGTGAGAAATAATCCTATGAAGAGTGTTCCAGATCGGGTTTTCTTTTTCCAGGAAAGAAGTATATAGAATATAGCAATCGCAGCTAAAACAGATATAAGAGCGCCTCTTGACTCAGACATTATCAGCCCCGTTCCCATTAAAATGGTAGCGAAGAAGAGCAGTAGCTGGTTTGAAAATTTGGATTGTCTAATAATAGTAAAAAGATTATCTCCGCCTCTTGTTCTTTGACTCATATATAATATGTAGCCCAGAGAAAGGGGGATAATTAAAATCAATAATCCTCCAAAGTGATTTGGATTAATATATGTGCCGGACGCCGCTAGCGCGCTTGCGCTGCTTATGTATTGAGCTATACCTATTAGAGACTGAATAACTCCAACCGCCAGTATAAGCCAAAAATATTTTTTGAGCTGATTTCTGCTTGCAACGTAGTTTGAGGTAACTATAAAAAATGCTGCGTAAGAGAAGTAGAGCAACAATTTCTCTTTAGTCGCATAGGGATTTATGCTGATAGTGAAAGAGCTGATTGTACTCTCGCCGAAAATGTAATTAAGCCCCTCCGTAGCTTGATTGAGCATGGCTTGTGTATGAGGGGAAATATATTTCAAAATCGACAAAGGCATAGGTATTAGCTGAATAACGATCAAAATAAAAAGTAGACCCATAGGAAGATATAGGGGGGAAGCTGCAAGTCTTATTCTCTTGCTGCTAACTTCTCTCAGACACCATAACCCTAAAGTTAGAAACGACACTATTTCAAATAGGGAGACCGACCACGTCTCCACGGTCCCATAGGGAAAAGGACTCAGCAGTATTATCGCTATGCCGGCGCTGATTAAGATATCGAGGATCAATTCCGGGGCTCTTCTCATAGTAGTGTTCAATAACGCTCTCAGTAATTTTTTGTTATGCTTACATCATCTACCCACAGGGTTCCCGATATGAGCTTATTGACCTTATCGCTTTTATCCAATATTAGGCGAAGATTTATTGCCCCGCAGCCCTTTGGCGCAGTGAATGTTATGGTATAGGGCTTCCAGTCATGCGTACCGATTATCGAACTTGAGCGGGCGTTAAGCTCCTCAGTATATAAACAATAGACCTGCCATTGCAAGTCCTCTGAAGTTAATATGTCGTCAGTTTTAACGTAGAGATTTACTGTGTAGTTACTTCCATCCTGAACGGGAATTACTTGAGATAGATGGCTGAAATCTATGTCGTGCTTGCTATCAAAAGTGACCATGAGGGAGTAATCTCCGCTGTGAGAGTCTAGATCTTTTTTCATCTTAACGCCATCTACTACCCCCAGTCTCCAATCAAATCCGTCGTTTTTCATATCTTCATCAAAACTGCCGTTCCATACTCCATCCCAATCGCCATATGTATCTATCCAGATTTGTTTTGCCGAGTCTATGTCGCCGCTTCGAATCAGATCGGCTACATATTTATAGGCTACTATGCTTGTATCGTAATTTAGCTCTCTCAGTCTTTCAAAGACTTTGCCCGCCTGATCTATTCTGCCGGTTGTTCTGAGGTAATAAAAATAGGGTGATAATGCGTTATCTGAAATACTGTTAAAAATTTTATCCTCATTACCTACAGCTTGCCAGAGCAGCGCAAAGGCTTTTCTGCGTCTGTGGGGATCGTATTCAATAACAGCGCTAAGATTGTCGAGCACCGATTCTCGATCTCCAAGCTTAGAGGCCAGCATGCCGGCTCTCCACCTGAGCGACACTGTACCCGGTGAGAGAGTTGTAGCTTCATTAAGAGCGTATAGAGCTTGTTCGCGTTGGCCTCCGTAATGCAGAAGCTCGGCCAGATAAAACCAGTAATTATTATTGAAAGGGGAGAGGGTGAGGGCTTTTTTGTATTCTTCTAATGCTGATTCGTAAGAAGACTGGTCATCGTATTCCATTAGGTAATATGCGATTAGAAAAGAGTAATCGGGATTACCGGGATCATTTGCGTATGCTAGTCTGAGCCCCTCGGGCTGAGGGCCTTCAGCGTACGAGTAAGCAAGCCAGGTTTTAAATGAGCTATGGATTAAAAAAGCGACAATTATTAAGATCGCTATGACAGCTAGTATTTGCTTATAGCGAGGACGCAGTGAAAGATTCATAACTGTCGTTTGGCGTACGGAAGAAAATCAAGACGTTGAGTCTTTAGGGGACTGGAAATCACTATTGTCATTCTCTTCTGCAACACGCTCCGGGAGATAGTTATCTTTTTCTTTTGAATCTTCTTCGTTAGCGCCGTAGTAGTAGCTGTATGATTTGTAGTAGTACCCGCTTTGATTAAGCTCTATTCCGTTGATGATAACTCCAAGAAAGTTTGCCCTGATACTGTAGAGTTTATCGATCAACTCCCTTATCGATTTACGGGGCGTGCTTCCCGCCCTGATTACGACAGCCACTCCGTCGACAATGTTAGATAAAAGGTGAGAGTCGACAAACCCAAGTGAGGGCGGTCCGTCAACGATAATATACTCGAACTCGTCCCTTAGTTTATCGATTAAGTCTCTCATTTGCTCAGAGCCCAGTAGCTCTGAAGGGTTTACAGGCAAAGCACCCACAGGAAGTATCGAAAGGTTTGGTAAGTCCGATTCTTTTATTACTTCACCCAAGCTAGCATTGCCGGTTAAATAACTGCTAAGACCGTTGCCGTTTGACTCTAGTATGCTACCGATTCTTGGGCGTCGCAGGTCTGCCTCTAATAAAAGCACTTTGCTTCCGGCTTGAGCAAACGACGAAGCCAGGTTTATGGATACGGTTGTTTTCCCCTCAGAGGGGAAACAGCTGGTAACAAGTATCGTCTGCGGAGGGTTCCCGGGTGTAGATAACATTATAGAGGTTCTTATGGTACGGAAAGCCTCGGCTATGTGTGAGCGCGGATCGAGTAAGAAGGATTTCTCAACCGGGAGCATCTCTTTTTCTGTTTTCTCTAGCTCATAGATGCCGCCGATGAGAGGGAGTCTTAATTTGTCTCTTACCTCTTCTGGTGTTCTTACAGTGTTATCTAGGTATTCAAGGAAGAAAGCAAAGCACACGCCGCCGAAGATGCCTATGAAACCCGCAAATAGCAAGTTGAGCTTTAGATTGGGCTTAAAGGGAGCAAGCGGTACAGAGGCGTAGTCTACGACCTGAATATGGCTTGCTGTAATTGCCGATGCCACTTCTGTTTCTTTTAATCTCTGGAGCAGTGAATCATATATAGACTTATTGGAATCAACATCTCTCTTTAAAATATTATACTGTACGGACCTTTCATTCAGATCCAGAGCAAGGTCTTTTTGCTCGGAATACTTTGCCTGGAGTGTCTGTTCCTTTTGGAGTGCCGCTTTATAATCGGACTCAATTGAGGCCGCAACATTATTCTCAGCCTCGCTTATTTTAGCTTCAAGAGAAGCTACTTTTGCGCCTAACTCCTTAAGCGCCGGATATTCGGGCTTAAATGTAGCGCTCATCCTGCTGTATTCCGATTTTATAGTAGCGTGCTGCGATTTAAGATCCTGAATATAATCATCGTTTATTATGACCGGCAGTGATTCGATGTTTCCGGTTTTAACATGGTTGTAGAGCGATTCTTTCTCGAGTCTGACCTTTTGCGCTTCTGCCAAAGCGTCGTTTAAGGTTGTGAATGTGTGGTAAATAATGTTCATATTCTCATCAAGAGAAACGATATCATTTTTCTTGGCGAATTTGTTTAGTTCCTCTTCAGAGCTTTCCAGATTAACTTGAGCTTGGGTTAGCTGCTTCTTAAGAAAGTCCCTCCCTTTTTTGGTCGCGTCTACTTTTCTGTCAAGGAGCCAGTCGATGAAGCCGTCAGCTAGTCCGTTTACGGCGTCTGCCGCGAGCTGTCTGTCGTGAGCTTCAAAGCTTATATTCACAAGCCTGGATTTTCCAATCGGCTCTACCGTTATTCTGCTTACAAAATTGCTGGACATACCATCTTGCTTTCTCAATTGAGAGAGTTTCGGGTCTATAGACTTGGCGCCTTCAGGGGATTTAACTACAAGCCCCTTTATACCGCCTATTAAGCCCGATATGGAGTTCTTCACCCCGCTCGTAATTTGTGATATGGGTCCCGGCTCTTTATTTGAGCCCGAAAACTCGGGATGCTCCGATAAGTTAAGATCGTTCACAACTTCTTTAGCAAGAGACTTACTTTTTAATAGTAAATATTGGGTTTCGTAGAACTCCTTAGTCTTACCTTCAATTTCGACGACCTGATCAAAGTTGACGATACGTTGATTATCTAGTGAAATTTCAAGTTTGGCAGTCGCTTTATAAAGGGGGTCTGAAAGAAATGTCCCAATAAGGGCTGTGATGACGACTATAGCGAAAAAAGCTATTATAATCTTTTTGCGCCGGAGCACTACGTCTAGATATCTAAGAATGCTGATATCATCCTCTTCAACAGGGTACGCCCGTAATATCTCCTGTGTCTGTTCGTAATCTCTGAGCGCTCTGTCTTCGCGTGCCGGGACTAACTGTCCGCCTTTTCTGCCGTCGTCGCTGTTGTGTCTGTTATCCATAGTTAATAGCCTGAAATATTAATGCCTACTGTACTCCTACGCTAAAGGGCGGGAAGAATAGCCCGAACTTTATAGCGTCCAAGAAGCTTTTGATGCCGCTTTTACCAACTATAACTACGTCTTGGTCCTGCAGTTCAATATCCGCCTCTGTTCCTTCGTGTACTAGCTCGAGGTCTATCGGGGTAACCTGTATTTGGCCGTTTACGTTTCGAACCAGCTTAATGTTTGAGTCCTCCGCTACATCGTTAAATCCCCCGGCTGCCGTTACAGCCTGACTGACTGTCATATCTTCTTGAAGAGGGAAAGACCCGGGGTTTTCGACCGCGCCGTCAACATATACTACACCCGCTTCAGGTATATAGACCACGTCTCCCATTTGAATGGGGATATTTAAGTTGCTCTCACCTTTATCCAAAAGAAGATCGAGGTCTATCTCAACGGACTTTTCGTTTCCCGCTTCGTCCTTTCTGGTTACATATGCGATTTCGCTCGCGTCCGGGGCAAGCCCGCCCGCCTGAGCGAGAGCGTCTAATAATGAGCCTTTTCCAAGCAGCTCATATGTTCCAGGTTTTAACACACTTCCGATTACCGCTACTCTTTTACTTTTGTATTCCGCTATCGATACAACAACATGAGGATCATGCATATACTTCTGGGACAATAAATCAGATATTTTCTGCTGCGCACCCACAGCGGTAAGACCCGCCACTTCAACGTTTCCCAAAAGTGGGAGTGAAACCGAGTTTTGAGAATTTACCCTGGCTTGAGAATCCAGTTCCGGTGCCTGCATTACTTTAACGTCCAGCAAGTCGCCCGGGCCTATCTGATAATCTACTGTAGAATGGTCAGAGAATGTCTCTTCTATAATCTGTCTGTTTAGTTTTTGTGATTCCTTACTTATCTGTTTACTCGCCTGAGGTTTTGGTAGAGTCTGCACTCCCGAATTGGACTTTGACCCACAGGCCGTGAGTATTAAGATTGAAAGTATTAAGATTATTGTACTTTTATGCCATTTCATTACGGCTATCCTTTTGCAACTCACTTTGTTCTAAATACTATTACGTTGACCCGTTAAGTTTGGATTAATCCTTTTGCCTAGTTCTCAGAAATTAACCCGCTGTTAAGGTGTTACGTTACTGGATGTGCCGTCACCATCGCCATCGGTTACACCTATAATAGTCCCGGTAATTACCGCTGTTCCCAAAATGATCGGCAAGATATATTCGGTGGGGCTGGTCGTTAGTATAACCGCCGCACCCGGAACGCAGCATCCGTCGCGCGATTCGAAGACATCCTCTTCGTCATCTTCTCTTTCGGTTTTCGGATAGTATTTCTCTTCACCCTCTTCAATAACAAATGTTGATGTTGGAGTGGTAAAGTCTACTTTGTTTTCAAGCTGATAGGCCGCCGCATTGCCTTCTGTTAAATCTGTTCTTCCCTGAACGAACAGTTTGTAATTGGCTTGTTGTACTTGACCTTGATGTGGAGTGGTTTTGGTAATGAGAGTGTCTACCAAGAATGGAGCGTTTGGTTGAAAACAATAGCATACTTCTCCAGGGTTTGTTCCCACAATGCTAAGACTCGTGCTCTTTAAGCTAAGCAAATTTGCAATGAATGTTGAGTTTTGTTCTATTACATAAGTCCCGCCCTCAACTTTAAGCACGGCCTGGCTATCTTCCTTGGTAATTATTATAGTGCCAGGATAAAGTGGATATTCTTCGCCGTTTTCAAGAGTTATCTCACTTCCGTCGCTTAACTGTATGACAACTTCCTGTCCTTTCGCATGGATTTCGCCCAATGCATCTTGTTGTTGCGCATAAGAAGACACTACGGATAAGTACATAGTACTAATTACGAAAAACGACAATATTAACCTAAAGCTTATTTTAAACATATCACTCCTCCTGTCCATCATCTGTTCATTCATACTCGTTTAAAGTATACAGCAGTTCTTGGATGCGGGTCAAAAATTAAAGGGCTTAATTTTTTACTAGTCAAAAGTATAGTCGGTTGGTGTTTTCTTAATACTAAAGTATTGCATTTGGTTAAGGCAAAGGTTTGTATGCCGTCTTTATTTTATATTAAGCTGTTTCCTCAATTTGTTTACATCGTAATATGGTTCACCGCGTTTTTTAGCTTGCTCAAAGAGAGTCTCAAGCTCACTCAACACTAAGCTTAACTTGTCTTTTCCTTCTTTTGTTTGCAATGCTTCGTTAGGTGTCTGGCCGTCTAACAGACCTAGCGGTTGGTCTATCCAGTTCTGATAATGTTGCTCTAGGGTTGAATCGAGCTCCTTTCGATTTTTGATTCCCAAAGGATATTTTTTGGGCGCGGGATATGCTTCCTTACCACTCTGGATAAAGCTTCCGAGCTCTTTTTTGCTATCCTTTATGTGCCCAATTAATCCACTGAGCTCTTTTTCAATTTTTGCTTTAGCTTTTGAAAGCATCTCTATCGAATAGCACTCGATGCGGAGATTGTCATTCTCTAGCTCTATCGTACCGGTAATAGTATTCTTGCCCCTCTTATCCCAACTGAAAATTCTGAGGTCATCGGTACTCCCGCTTATCTCATCCAGAGATTTAATTTTTCCAAGCTTAGTGAGTGCTTTATCAGCGTTCTTCAGGTGGTAAGATGCCTGTGCAAGTACGAACTCGTCTCCTTCGGGGGTAACATATTTAGGGTGTTTCGCTAAATCCTCTAAGTAGTGGCCAATTTGATAACCCCAGTCTTTTAGATAGTCGTTTTTGGTTTTTTCTTTGCCGTGTGATTTTTTGTATTCCTTAAACTCCGATTTGAAGAAATCCAGAATGAGTGAGTTGAATGCGGCAGGGTATACGGATATTACGGCAGAGAAATAGGTGTTATCTCCGCACTTAATGGGCCTTGCGCCTATTATATCCGAAGTTTTGATCTGCTTTGAAGACGCCTTGTCTTGCACGTGATACTGCTTTTTCGTAATAATATCTCTTATTGTGCATTCTTCTCCGGGTTTTACATGCTCCACTTCAAAATAACTGTATATACTCTGGCACCAGTCTTTAATCATCGCTTTCTCTAACTTGTCCAGGTTGCCGCCTTGTTCTCTGTAGTATTTTTCTATCAGTCTCTCACTTGTGTCAAAGAGCTTAAAGTCGTAGAGAAACCAGTCAAAGAACTTCTCAAACGTCAGGTCGTCTACCTGGTCTTCCGTTATATCTTCGCTGCTCATGTCGGGGTCGTTTTTCCAAACATAGAACGCTTCAGCGATCTGTGCTTGAAATTCAGGTTTTTCGGAATAATCGGCAAGCTTCACCCGGAGCTCTTTCTCGGCCTCATCATATTTATACTGTTTCATATCTATAACGGAATCGCTCATAGGGTTAAAGTATATTTTGCATCAAAAGTGTGTCAAACTAATTCCCCGGCATCGCTGTGAAGCGCTCACCTCCGTCCCCAGTATTTGTCTCGAATTATGTAACTAACTTGAAGGAGATCGCTGTTCTATATTCGAAATGACGAGGTATTATGATCCCTCTTGCAGTCCAGTAACAATATAAGTGTTAATACGATGGGCCGAATTTATTTTCAAGATACTCGCGTCTGAAATCGAATATCTCCTTTAGCTGATTCTTCACAATTAGCTCGTTTGCTATTCTTGATAATGGATCCAGGGGCAGGGCATAATGCACCAGGTCTTCCACCACTACTCCTCCTGGAATATCCCTAAATTTATGCTGGTGATGCCAGAATTTATAGGGACCGAATCGCTGCTCGTCAACGAAGTAATCTGGCTCCTTTACGTGTGTTATTTCAGTTACCCAACTCATGCGGAAATTTAGAAACGGGCTTACCGTGTATGTAACTATCATGCCCGGGTACATCTTGGAATCTATTTCTGAAGTAATACTGAAATCAAGCCAAGGGGGTGTAATAAGAGGAAGGTTCCCAGGGTTAGAGAAAAACTCCCAGGCCTCTTTTTTAGTTATTTTGAGCTCTTGCTTCGTATGTAATTTATATACTTTCAATGGGTGTCTTTAAATATGGCATTAATGTGCCAAAGTCTGAATTTATGTAAGTTACTTTTAGTGTACCGGATATTACTAAAATCTCAGTCCGCGTAATTCTATACAGGAATGGGTTAAGATATGACACCCGCGGACTTTCGCTAAATGGCTTTCCTATGTATAATCCTCTCTCGCTATGAAGATAATAGAGCTTAGAAAAAACGATTCAGAAAAGCACATTAAGGCTCTTAGGACGAGCGTGTCTGTGAGCGACCCGAAGCTTGAGTCGGTTGTTAGAACAATAGTTGATGACGTAAGGCGCAGGGGCGACAGGGCTTTATTTAAATTCTCAAAAAAGTTCGACAGGGTAGAGCTTACAAAGAGAAGTATAAAGGTTACAGCAAAAGAGATAGAGAAAGCGCACGAACAAGTTTCTAAGAAATTAATATCCGATCTGAACTCGGCTGCCAGAAGAATAAGGGAATTCCACAAACACAAAATGCCCGATAGCCATTTGTACAGGGATAATCTCGGGAACGAGCTCGGATGGCTTATCAGGCCCATCGAAAAAGCGGGTCTTTACGTGCCGGGAGGAAAAGCCGCTTACCCCTCTACTGTACTGATGACCGCGATTCCGGCAAAAGTGGCGGGCGTGGAGGAGCTGTCTCTCGTAACCCCTACGCCGGGAGGAAATATAAACCCGGCCGTATTGGTCGCGGCAAAGATTGCCGGAGTGGACTCTATATATAAGGTAGGCGGGGCGCAGGCTGTGGCGGCGCTCGCGTACGGGACTGAGTCGGTGCCGAAGGTGGATAAGATAGTAGGGCCGGGGAACATTTACGTAACGATCGCTAAGAAGCTCGTATTTGGTGAAGTGGATATAGATATGATTGCGGGGCCGAGCGAGGTATTGATAATCTCCGATGGAAGTGCACCAGCTTCTTGGGTGGCAGCTGACCTTTTGGCACAGGCCGAGCATGATGAGATGGCGGTGCCTATACTCGTTACGGATTCTCAGAAACACGCAAAGGAAGTTAAAAAAGAGGTATCTGCGCAGCTAAAAGAGCTGAAAAGAAAGGATATAGCCGGGGAATCGGTGAAGAAAAAGGGAAGGATATTCGTTGTAAAATCGATCGATATGGCTGCGCAGATTGCGAACACGCTTGCACCAGAGCACCTTGAGCTATGCGTAAAGAAGCCCAAGACTCTCCTTAAAAAGATAAAACACGCGGGCGCAGTCTTTTTAGGCTCTATGTCAACCGAGGCATTTGGGGACTATGTAGCGGGGCCGAGCCACGTGCTTCCCACTGGGGGCGCCGCAAGGTTTTCTTCTCCGCTAAGTGTTTATGATTTTCTCAGAATGCCGAGCGTAATATCTATATCAAAACGAGGGTTCCAGGAACTAAACAGCGCGGTTATGAACCTTGCCTATAGTGAAGAGCTCGAAGCGCACGCTCTGTCGGTGAAAGTTCGCACGGACTCTTAAAGCAGGACTACGTCATTTCATTTCCCAGGATTATAGGACATAATCAAATCAGGATATTATAATTAACGTCTATGGATAAGGATAAAAACGCAGGGGCTGCGGGCATTGTGGAAAAGAGGGTTAAGCGGAACATAAAAGAGCTGGAAGCCTACAGTGTCCCGCATATCGACTGCAGCATTAAGCTTGACGGCAATGAAAGCCCGTTTCAGCTTCCGCCGGATATAGGGGAGAAGTTAGGGGAGTCTTTAATAGGTGTAGATATTCATCGCTATCCGGACCCCGAGGCAACAAAGCTTAGGGAGAAGATTGCCCGGGCAAGCGGCGCTCCGACAGAAGGAGTTGTGTTGGGAAACGGTTCCGACGAGCTTATAGGGATGCTAATACTGGCCTGTACGGGCTCGACAGGGAGGGTTCTTTACCCTACGCCCACATTCTCTATGTACGGCCTTACAGCAACCGCAATGGGGGCTGAGACCCTGGAAGTGCCTTTGGATCTGAATTTTGATATCGATCTTCAAAGTACTCTTGAAAGTATTGATAAATCGGACCCGGATTTAATCTTCCTGGCATCTCCCAACAACCCGACGGGGAACGCATATTCGGAGGACAGGATTAAAAGCATAATAGAAAAGGCTGAAGGGATTGTCGTGGTGGACGAGGCGTATTCGGATTTCAGCGGACATACGTTTATGCCCCTTCTCGAGAACAATGAAAACCTCGTAATCATGAGAACGCTGTCTAAAGTGGGGTTTGCGGGACTTCGGCTCGGGATGCTGTACGCAAAGCCGCAGCTTGTTAGGGAGCTTAATAAGGTGCGCTACCCATATAATATCAATTCATTGAGCCAGGCGGCTGCGGAGCTTGTGCTTGATAACCATGAGTTTGTGTCCGAGAACATACAGCTTATAATCAGGGAAAGGGGCAGGGTCATGGGCGAGCTACAATCTATAGAGGGTATCGAGCCGTTCCCGACAGATGCTAACTTTATTCTATTCCGAGTCGCGGAAGCAGACCGGATTTTCTCTGAGCTCACAGAAAGGGATATTCTAATAAGGAATTTCAATAAGCCGGGAAGGCTAGAGAACTGTATGCGAGTTACAATCGGTACACCTAAAGAGAATGACGCGTTTCTTAAAGCTCTAAGGGATTTGCTTTCCCCTTAGCCTTTCAATTACTGCAAACCCCAACCAGAATACCAAACAGGCTATAGGAAAAGCGTCTCCTATTTTTGTATATAGAGTCTTTTCTCCATCCATAATACCCACATCGCCCACCAGATTTGTCTGAACGAATGTGTCTGTCTTGGATACAACCCTCCCCACAGGGTCTATGATAGCGCTTATGCCGGTGTTGGTGGACCGTAGCAGGTATTTCCTAGTCTCGACCGCTCTTGGGACGGACACTATCAAATGCTGATAAGGCGCAGTAGTTTTACCAAACCACGCGTCGTTTGTGATGTTGACTATTAGGTTTGCGCCTTTGTCCACGAACTGCTTGCTAAACGAGGGGATAATGTCCTCGTAGCAGATAATTGGCGCGATCTTGATATTCTTTTCCTTTATCTCAAAGAGCTCAAGCTCGCTTCCGGGTGTGAAGTCTCCGGAGGCGGGGCTGAAATTCTTAAGAGAGGGGATGTAAGTTGAGAACGGCAGGTACTCACCGAAAAGAAGAAGCTTTATCTTGTGATAGCGCCCGAGGATAAGGCTGTTTGAGTCGGTTAGGAACGCGGTATTGTATTTTATCAGATTCTCGTCCGTCAGTATTTCCGCATCAGGGTCTTTAGGTGTAAAGGACATACCGCCAACTATAAAGTATTTCCCTTCTATTTTCGGGACGCCAGTCTCGTCTCTTACAAAAAGGTAATCAGAGTCGGTTGAGAACCAGGCTTGGATCGAAGTCTCGGGCCATATGATAAGATCGACAGATTTTAGATCTTCTGACATTTCTTTATGCTTTGCGGTAACTATTTCCTCTAGACTCTCAGTTTTCTGAAGAAAATCGAAGTTTGCCTGTACCATGCCGACCTTGATCTTCTGGGCCTGGGCTATCTCGCGGTCAACTTGGCCTATGCGAAATTGTCCGTACAAAAGCATGGCTGCGATAAGGGCTATCGATAGCGCTATCTCCGCTGTTGGTGTTCTCGTATGTCCGGTAAAGCTCTTAATCGCTCTCATGACGGACAAATTTACGATAACGATGATAAAGCTAAGTCCATATATGCCGAAGAGGTCAAAAATCTGAATTAAGCCCGTGTAGTCTGATAGCGCGTTTGAAATGCCGTAAGGGAAGAGGAAAGGAAAAAAGTACTCAACCGATGTCCAGACGGCCGCTATTAGAATAATCGATAAGAGTCCTGGTTTTTTAAAGAATCCGAGCCTTGAGCTTATATAGGAAAATATCCCGTAGGAAAGCCCTGCGTACGTGCTTAAGATCGCAATAAATATGAAGCTTATAATAGTATGAAAGCCTCCGAACCGACTCAGCGTACCTACAAGCCAGTAAGTACCGATAAAGTTTGCGATCAGCCCGGCAAAAAGACCCAGTTTGAAAGAATCGCCCGCAGATTTATTCTCAATAGCCCAAAATAGAGGTACGAGCAGAACAAAAGTCAGTATTCCCGCGTAAGGGACCATGAATGAGAGAGGGAACAGTACTCCGGTGAGTGCGCTTAGCGCAAGGTCGCGCTTTCTTATCTCCGACATTGAGGGTAAAAGATACCTAAGTGAGGGTGCATGCGAAAGTTTAGATTCTGTTTGGGGTTGAGACTGAAAGCTTAAGCTTTTTTCTTTCTCGGCATTTTCTTTCCGCCCGGGCTGCTTTCCGGCTCTCCGCTTTTAGTTTCACCCGAGGCGTAAATTGAATACAGCTTGATCGCTCCTACTATAATTAAACCGATAGCCGTAACCTGCGCCACCGACAAATGCGGGATCGGGCTAGGTGTGGTGCTCCTTATGAATTCAATGAAGAATCTCTCAAACCCGGCTATGATTAAATATATCGAGAAGAGCCATCCAGCGGCCCTTGGCAGGGTCCTTATTCTCCATATGAATAGGAACGCAATGAACATTATGATTACTTCATAGAGCTGTGTCGGGTGCACGGGGATGTCTGTCGGAGGAAGTCCCTTTGGGAATGCCATGGCCCAGGGCAAATTGGACGGGACGCCGTAATCATCGCCTACGAGCAGGCAGCCGATCCTTCCGATGGAATAGGCCAGAGCAAGAGCGGGGGAGGCCATGTCGCCAATTACCCACATGCTGATCTTGTTTCTGTACGCCATTGCCCAGACGAGAACGAGTGCACCGATAAAACCACCGTAAAAAGTGAGCCCTCCTCTTGATAGTAAGTGGGTGAGGGGGTCGCTCATAATTTCTGATAACGGTACGTTTTCAAATATGTACAGGATCTTCGCCCCTACGATGCCGCCGATCATGGTGGCTAGGAACATATTACTAATAAGCTTATCGTCGAGTTTTTTTCTTTTAGCCTCTGACATTATGAGCCAGTAGCCCACTATGAAGCATACCGCTATCATAAGGCCGAAAGATGATATAGTGAAATTACCTACGCTTATTATTTCGGGATACATTTACTTGTCCTCTTTATTCTCAGTTGGGGAAGCTGCCTGCTCGATCTGCCTTTTGAGCCGGGCGTTTTTTAATACAAAGTATATAAGGGTTGCAAACAGCAGTGCCGAGAGTATGAGTTGAATAACAAATCCGCTTAGTAATGTTTCCATTTTGCTTCCTTTTTTCCCTTAATAATTTGTACGTTGGTTCACATATGTCAAGAAATAACTGGTTTAAATGCGTTAAAGCGCGGCAACGACTTAATTAAACCTTAACACAATATACTTGAAGTGCTAATGAAAAAAGTGTAAATTCCATATACTGTATGCTATCCTCTCCCGTTTTAGTACTAAATCGGTACTTTGTTCCTGTCACTATTACAAGTGTAAAGCGGGCTTTCCTTATGCTTTACAGCGGCGTGGCAAAAGCGGTAGGGAACGATTATGAGACCTTCGATTTTGATTCCTGGACCGATATATCCATGCTCAGAGATAACCAGGAAGACGTAATAAGAACCGTAAACACCGCGATTAAAACCCCAAGAGTGATACTGCTGGTAAGATACGAGGGATTTGTAAGAAAAGAGGCCAAGTTTAACCGTATAAATATTTTCAGGCGTGACGGCGGGATGTGTCAGTACTGCCGGAGCAAGTTTTCAAGAGCCGAGCTTACAATAGACCACGTGGTACCCCGTTCCCAGGGTGGCAAGAGCGTTTGGGACAACGTAGTGTGCTGCTGTATTGACTGCAACAGAAAAAAGGGCGGGAGAACGCCTGTCCAGGCCAGGATGAAACTTAACCGTAAGCCAAAGAAGCCGCTTTGGGACCCGTTCTCAAACATATACATAAGAGCTGTCAGGTATAAGGAGTGGGAGCCTTTTCTCAATTTCGTCGACATTTCTTACTGGAACGTCGAGCTTGAAGAATAAGCCCGCACTATTATTTTAAGCTGCTTATCATTTTCACTGGTTTTTTCTGTTCTCATTAGCTAGATTTATTCCCAATATCACTTGTATAGTAAATCAATTTACATTTGCGGAGGATATATGGCATTCAGGATATTATTTCTAACCTTAAGTGTATTTATATCGTTTTCAGGGGTTGCGTATTCACAGATTAAGCTCCCGGATGTTACAGGTCCGATTGTGCAGAAGCTGCCGGTGCATATTGCCGAGCTTTCGAATGTTGGCCCGCCCGACCAGGCCGCGCAGGAATTCGCGAGGGTGCTCGGTAACGATCTTGAAAACGCCGCACTTTTCGACGTGAGCTTGGGAACACCAATTGCGGGTGGTATAGACAATATCGGATTTCAGTCACTATTCGACGCGGGGGCTGATTACCTGGTCGCCGGGCAGTATCAAGCGAGCGGGGGTCGTATAAAATTTGCCGTGAGGCTCTTTAACGTTAAGGAAGAGCGAGCGATACTCGGGAGATCTTATGAGGCAACGCCCGGCAAGGTGAGGGAGGCTGCCCACCGGTTTGCCGATCTCGTAATGAAGCAGATAACGGGAAAAAAAGGATTTTTTACATCAAAGATTGCTTATGTTCAGGGGGGAAGGAGTAAGAGGAACCTCTTTATTTCAGACTACGACGGTTTTAATATTAGACAGCTCACAAGACATAGCTCGCTAATAATGTCTCCCCATTGCTCTCCCTCGGGGGATAAGATCGTATTTAACTCCGATAAAGTATGGGACCAGGATCTTTATGTGATCACCCTTGGCTCGGGCGTTAAAGAAACAAGGCTTACAAAGGCGTTTAAGCTTGAACAAAGCGCCGCGTGGTCCCCGAGCGGAAGGCAGTTAGCGTTCAGCGCGAACGGAGACATTTACGTTTCCGGTCCGAACGGCAAGGGGGCTGTGAACCTTACCAGGAGCCACTCGATCGACGTCTCTCCGACTTGGTCTCCCGACGGCGGGATGATCGCGTTTGTCTCTGACCGCTCCGGTTCTCCGCAGATATACGTCATGACAGCGAGCGGTAGAGGGGTTAGAAAGATAACCTCGGGCGGGTACAGCACAGATCCAGATTGGTCTCCCAGCAGGGAAGTTAACCGCATAGCTTTCGTTAAGGTAGAAGGCGGGGCGAACATTTACACGATAAACCCTGACGGTTCGGGCCAGGAAAGACTGACCTCGGCCTCGGGTAGAAACGAGAACCCAGCCTGGTCGCCCGACGGCCATTATCTCGCATTCAGCTCTTCCAGATCGGGAGGTAAAAATCTCTACATAATGTATTTAAACGGCCAGAACCAGCGTAAGCTCGGCAAGAGCGGCGGTAAGTCGTTCCCGACCTGGTGTAAGTAAATCCCGGGAAGATAATTAATGGGGAAGTCTTGTGCTCATATCCGGTGAGTTATCTTGAGAATATTTATTGCGGGGCTTTTGCCCGATGAGGTCAGGCTCAAGGTAGGTGAATATATAGACGGACTTAAGCCGTGTATTGACGGTGTTAAGTGGGAGAAGTACGAAAAGCTTCACGTTACGCTAAAATTTCTCGGAGAAACCGGGGACAGTGCCGCAGCAGAGATTTCCGATAAACTAGAAACCCTCTGTTTTAAATACTCACCCTTTAATATGAATATCACAAGGTTCGGTGGTTTCCCGAATCTAGAAAAGCCCCGTGTTTTATTTGTTGGTCTTTCGCCCAATGATGGGCTTTCCTTGCTTAAAAGCGAAATCGAGAGTGAGCTGGAAGCGCTTGGTTTTAAAGCGGAAAACCGAAGGTTCATTCCGCATATTACCGTTGGACGAGTAAAGAGTAAATTGAGTATAAAAAAACCGATTGCATTTCCCGAGAAGACCGCTTTTGATATATCCCACGTAGGTCTCATTAAGAGCGAGCTAAATAACAAGGGATCCGTATACACGCCCTTGAAGATATTTAATTTAAAGGATTGAGTAGACATTATGGATAGAAGCTCGATCAATATTGCGGCGATCGCTGGTGTATGGCTGATAATAGCGCTTATAGCAGGGGCGTCAGGAGTATTAGCCTCTCTCCGCCCGCCTTTACCTCAGTTCATTCTCTTCGGGCTGGTTATTATCTTGCTGCTCTCATTTTGGCGGGTAGATGGGTTTAAGAGCTGGTGTATCGGCATCGATGTAAAAGTTTTTCTTCTTTTTAACCTAGTTAGGTTCGTAGGGGTCTATTTTCTTATACTCTACGCTCAAGGAAAGCTTCCTTACGATTTCGCGGTACTAGGAGGGTGGGGCGATATTGTTATAGCTGCCCTAGCCGTGGGGCTTATTCTCTTTATTCCGTCGAGGGGGAAAGCCTCTTGGTTTTTGTTTTTCCTATGGAACCTCCTTGGGCTTCTGGATATTCTCTTTGTCGTAGCTACAGCAGGGAGACTGGCGATGGCTGAGCCTGCTTCAATGAGTGAGCTTCTCAAGCTGCCGCTCAGTCTGCTGCCGACGTTTATAGTGCCTGTTATTATTTTCGTCCATATAGTCATGTTCGTGAGGCTTAAAAAGAGTAAGAAAATTGGGTACGGAGATATATAGACCGGTCACTGGATAGATTGATTAAATTGAACTATTTAGTACAATAATAGTATGCAAGAGTTATCTGAAAAAGGGAATATTACGAGGGCTCGTATTGTAGAGACTGCAAGGGAGCTCTTTCATAAAAACGGCGTGCGCGCCACAAGCGTAGACCAGATACTAGAAGCCTCAGGTACGGGTAAGAGCCAGTTCTATCATTATTTCCAAAGTAAAGAGGATATTGTCCGCGAAGTTCTCAGGTTTTATAAAAATGTTCTGAAGAGCGGGCAGGGGCCAATTAGAATTGATATCGACAGCTGGGAAGGGCTGGAAAACTATTTTCACGATCATTTGCGTGGCATAGAGATGTTTAATTACGAGAGGGCATGCCCGATAGGCTCCATTGGGAATGAGCTTGCGGCAGAGAATGAGGATATTAGACAGGATGTAAATGCGGTCATGAATATTTCCATACAAAAGATAACCGAGTTTTTCGAAGGCTTAAAAAAAGCAGGGAAG
Source organism: Thermodesulfobacteriota bacterium (assembly GCA_965216785.1). Lineage (GTDB taxonomy): Bacteria > Desulfobacterota_D > UBA1144 > Nemesobacterales > UBA2774 > UBA2774. Next base: position 3,068,436 of record OZ244197.1, on the reverse strand, counting down.
CTTAAAGAAACAGCCGATCCGAAGTCCCTTGCAAACTTCTCGTTGGCCTCACTTCAGGGAGCGCTGCTGCTATCAAAATTTAATAAAGACCCAGGGCCTGCTGAAAATACAGTCAAACACGCTCTTACTTATTTAAAGTCCTTTTCCAAGTAATTCCTCCACTAAAAATATTTTACTTGACATAGATGTACTGCTTAGTACAATATAAATGTACCAAGTAGTCCAAAATCTAATATTAGTAATAGGAGGAGTAAACAATGCTTAAAATCTATGCGTTTCCGCTTTCACTTCCAAGTAATAAAGTAAGATACGTCGCAAATTATATGGGGCTCGATTATGAGTACGTGCCCGTTAACTTAATGGCGGGTGAGCACATGAAGGATGAGCATCTCAAACTGCATCCTGCGGGAAAAGTGCCCGTTATGGATGATGACGGGTTTGTACTGTTTGAAAGCGGGTCAATAATTAAATATCTGGCTGAAAAACACGGTTCGACTTTATATCCAGCTGATTTAGCGGAAAGGGCCCAGGTGGACAAGTGGACTGACTTTGTGTCATTACACGTAAATAACGGTGTTAACCGGGTTTTCTTTAACAGGGTGCTTGCCCCTGTAGTAGGTGTCGAAGTCGATGAGAGGTCGGTCACGGACGGTCTTAGCTTCTTAGACAGGTTTCTGCCTGTAGTTGAAAATCAATTATCCGAGAATCCCTACATAGCGGGGGACAAGCTCACGCTCGCCGACTTTAATCTCTTGTCGGTACTCGACCCGGCAGAGGCTTCACAGATAGATTTATCGCCTTATCCACACATAAGTGCTTGGCGGAGCCGTTTGCAAAATGAGGAGTTTTATACGAGGTGTCACAAGAGTTATACCGACGCACTTCAATCTGCAGCATAAACGTTTATAATTGGACGGGATAATTTCATAAATTCACGGAGGCCGCCCTTGGCAGAAACGGATGCATTTGGCGGGTTCAGTAAGGACACATTTAAATTCCTGAAGGACCTTGAGAGGAATAATAGAAAGGAGTGGTTTGAGGAGAACAGGGAGATATTTGAAGATAAGGTCCTTCAGCCTTCACTCTCTTTTATCTCCGGGATGGGTGAGAGGCTGCACTCAATAGCTCCCGGAATAGTCGCTATTCCCAAGACTGATAAGTCGATCTTCCGGATTTATAAAGACGTCCGATTCTCTAAGGATAAAACCCCCTATAAAACCCATATAGGGATTTTCTTCTGGGAAGGGAAGAGGAAAAAGCTCGAGAATCCGGGGTTTTACCTTCAGCTCAATAAGAGCTCGATCTACGTGGCCGGAGGGCTGTATATATTTCCTAAAGACCTGCTTAAACCCTACCGCGACGCGGTGGTCGATCCCAAGAAAGGCAAAGAGCTAAGGAATATCATAAAAAAGATAACCAAAAACGGGCTTTATAAGGTTGGGGACACCCACTATAAAAGGGTACCCAGGGGTTATGACCCCGAGCACCCGAACGCTGAGCTTCTTCTGTATAACGGGATACACGCTTTGTGCGAGATTCAGCTTCCGAAAGAAATATATTCCGCTGACTTCCTGGATTACTGCTATAAAATATTTAAGGATTACGCTCCACTTCATTACTGGCTAAGGGAATATGTAATATAAAGTTTATTCTGGTGTGTAATTCCAGATTTGGGACGAGGTTAGTTATCTCTAAGTTTTGATGTGAGGCGGTTGAGTAGCTCGGCGCAGTTTTGCTCAATCTGCCGGATTTGATCAGGTTCGATATCATCGTAGTGGATACCTCCAACTACGAGAATTTCACCCTCCAGCAGTCCCCTAAGTCCTTCGACAGCCCGGCGGACTATTTTGTCCTCTCTATGGTGCCGGAGAGTGAATTGATGGATTTCCGCAGTGTCTCCTATCCTTTCCGTGCACGCAACAGACCCGATGTGGGGAACGCCCCCTGTTATGTACAGCACCCAGTCTCGGCCATGCTTTTCCAGACGGTAGCTGACATAGGATTTATATTCACAACTACCTGTGTGAATTTCTATCATAAGGTCGGTTTCTTATCCAGCGTTAGTATTTGAGGGGAGAATGTTCAGTCCGAAGGTGCATGCTGCTCTGCTCTTTAAGTTATTGCTCTCTGGGAGCGGTCTTTGGGTTCATTATGTCCGGGTCATCGTCTATTGTGAATTTATCCGCCGAGGTAAGTTCTTGGTCTAATCCTTCCTCATTGTCCGCTTCAAATCCGGCGTCTCGGATCATCTGATAAACCTTGTCCACCTTATCTCCCCTGGTTACGAGATAGCCTTCTACAAACAGTGAGTTTGCGGGATACAGAGCAAGTGACTGTAGGCCCCTCAGATGTCCCTCACGTCCCCCGCCCATACGAAGCTCTGCTTTTGGGTTTATGAACCTGAACGCGCATAGAATACGCAGGCAGCGCTCGGGCGTGAGCTGGTTAAAATCGTAGAGCGGGTTGCCCTTGATCGGGATTAGAAAATTCACCGGGATAGAGGGGACATTCATCTCTTTTAGAGCATATGCAACGTCCAGTATGTCCTCATTTGTTTCTCCCATACCGACGATGATACCGCTACAGGTATCGAGACCCGCTTTACTCGCGGCCATAATCGTGTTTTTCCTGTCCTCGTATGTGTGCGTGGTTACTATGCACGGCGTGTGACGCTCGCTCGTATTGAGGTTGTGGTTCAGGCGGTCAAGACCAGCTTCTTTTAATTCTTTAATCTGCTCTTCGTTAACTATTCCTGCGGATAGACATGTCTTGATTCCGACTTCATCGTTAATCCGTCTGATCACGCGCGTGAGCTTGTCTGTCGCTCTGTCAGAGGGGCCGCGGCCGCTCGCGACCATACAGTAACGGTACGCACCCCGCGCTTTGGCCTCTTGGGCTTCTTTTAAGATATCCTCCTCGGACTTCATAGGGTATTTGTTTATCTTTGCGTTTGTTACTTTGGATTGCCCGCAGTATCCGCAATCCTCGGGGCATAGGCCGTTTTGAATGTTATTTATTTGATGGATCATGACCTTTTTCCCGAAGTAGGCCATTCGCACCTTTCCTGCGGCGGCTGCTAGATTTAGCAAATCGACTTCCGGATCTTCCAGAATTGCCAAGGCGACCTCCCGGTCTATCTCCTGGCCGTTTAGCGCGGCCAGCGCTAATTTGTCATAATCAATGAACATTATCTAATTATCTCCTTAATACGCCGGGTTGCTCGTAAGTGCCGCATGCGTTAGGGATTGAATTAGGGATATTATATATGAAGCGCGGCGCTCATTAAAGCGGATAGCGCTCTACTGTGCAAGAAAGCAATAAGGGATACTTTTACTCATAGCTATCTTAAAGTATTTCTTCATTGAATCCCGGGCTCACATTTTCTCAACTAAATTGTTGAAAAAAAATATCTAAAACCTGTTATTCTTGATAAAGGATACATATTTCGATCCTATATTGCCGGAGGTTTACTACATGATAGATCTTTACACTGCTTCTACACCCAATGGGAGGAAGGTATCCATAATGCTTGAAGAGGTGGAGCTCCCGTACAATCTCAAGCACCTGAGCCTCAGCAAAATGGAGCAAAAAGACGAGTTTTATCTCACTATAAACCCAAACGGGCGAATCCCGACAATTGTGGATCATGATAACGATGGGTTTTCAGTATTCGAATCGGGCGCTATACTCATCTATCTCGCGGAGAAGACGGGAAAATTCTTACCTACGGATGTAAACGGACGCTCGACGGTTATTCAATGGCTCATGTTTCAGATGGCGGGGATCGGGCCTATGCAGGGACAGGCAAACGTGTTTCACCGCTACGCACCGGAGAGGATAGAATACGCTGTCAGCCGTTATCAGCGAGAGACCAGAAGGCTCTACGAAGTGCTCGATAAGCGCTTAAGCGAAAACGAGTATTTGGGCGGAGATTTTTATTCTATAGCGGATATTGCGACATACCCGTGGATTACGCTTCACAATTGGGCGGGCGTGGAAGTAGAAGGGCTTAATAACCTGAGAAAATGGATGACAAAAATCAGGCGCCGACCTGCGGTACAGCGCGGCATGGACGTTCCGAAGTCGAAAAAGATTGATGAGAAGAAGGCTGCGGAAAGAGGGTCCAAACTCTTAGTCTAAATCTGAAGTTTTTAATGTGGACTTGGGATAACTACTAATATCTTTTTATAAGAGAGGGCGATTGTGAAGAATTTAAAAACAGACGTTGCGGTAATAGGCGCGGGCTCGGCTGGGTTAGTTGCGTTTAGAAAGGCCAAAGAGCACGGTAGAAAAGCTGTAATCATCGAGGGCGGGCATCACGGCACTACGTGCGCCAGGGTAGGGTGTATGCCGAGTAAGCTGCTAATATCAGCAGCCGACGCCGCTCATACCATCAGGGAAGCCCCCGCTTTCGGAGTTTATCCCAACGGTGAGCCAACTATAGACGGAACCGCTGTAATGAAAAGAGTCAGGAGTGAGCGCGACCGCTTTGTCGGGTTTGTGCTCGACTCGGTCGATGCCATCGACGCCGCTGATAAGATCGACGGATATGCAAGATTCGTTGATGACCATACACTTCAGGTTGACGATCATACTACAGTTGAAGCAGGCTCTATTGTAATCGCTACAGGCTCCACACCCGCGGTGCTCCCAATGTTCGAGGGATTAGACGACAGGCTCATAGTGAACGACGACGTTTTCTACTGGGAAGATTTACCCGAATCGGTGGTAGTGTTCGGCGCGGGCATTATCGGCCTAGAGCTAGGGCAGGCTCTCCACCGCCTCGGAGTCAGGACGAAGATGCTGAGCAAATTCGGATTGGTCGGTCCGCTCAACCATCCGGAGATAATTGAATACGCGGCCAAGACATTTGCAGATGAGTTCTATCTGGATACGGACGCGGAGATCCTTGGAATCTCTTTACAGGATGACAAAGTGCAAGTTCAATTCAAAGACTTGTCCGGCAGAGAGAAATCTGAGAATTTTGAATATCTCCTGGCTGCTACGGGCAGGACTCCAAATGTCCAAAATTTGGGGCTAGAGAATACATCCCTTGAACTTGACGAAAGAGGTATACCGCTATTCGACCGTTACACTATGCAGTGCGGGAACAGCTCAATATTCATCGGTGGCGACGCGAATAACGATTTGCCGCTTCTTCACGAAGCTGCGGACGAGGGCCGTATAGCGGGGGAGAACGCGGCGGCTTATCCTGAAATCCATGCCGGGCACAGGACTGTCCCTCTGACTATTGTTTTCACCGAGCCCCAGATCGCGATCACCGGAAAGAGCTATAACGAGCTCAAGCAAACGCCAAACTGCTGCTTCGTAACCGGCAAGGTGTCGTTTGAGAATCAGGGCCGCAGCCGCGTCATGCATAAAAACAAAGGACTGCTCTACATTTATGCGGAATACGGAACGGGAATATTTCTGGGAGCGGAGATGTTCGGACCCGCTGCTGAGCACATCGGACACCTCCTTGCTTGGGCCAATCAGAATAGGATGTGTATACCCGAGATGCTCGAAATGCCCTACTACCACCCTGTCATTGAAGAAGGGCTGAGGACCGCGCTTCGTGATGCCAATGAAAAGCTGCACATCGGCCCCGGACTCGAAGAATCGAGCATAGAGTGCGGCCCGGGAATTTAATTGCTCCTAATACATTAAGGGCAAGTTAGCATTGGGAGCGGGCTGTATTTTGCCGTTAAAGTACCCATCGTATCGTACATGTCCGTGTGATAAAGGCCGAAATAGCCGTTACCCGCTTCAGTCGTGCTGTCGCACCCCGCTTTACATCCGGCCATGGGGCACGCGTCCACAAAAGCGAAGAGGAACGAGCCTGTATTATTAGTGCAGCTCCAACTAACGAAATCGTCAATGAAATGAGGCGTTACTGCTAAATGGCCGGACTCTCCGCTGTCTCCTGGACACCCGGTGTTGTATCCGGTCTCGCCGATATAGGTATTTCCAGCGCCGCAGTACTTAACCGCGTTGTCTATAAATAGGCTTTTTACCTGTGTCCAGCACATGTCAGCCGCCTCTTTTGCCGTATTTCCCGACTCGTCGGGCCAGCTGGGCGGGACGCTCGCGACAAAATCACAGTACGGGTGGGCGGCGATAAAGTCAACGCCCTCAGGTGGCGCTCCACTCTCACAGAACTTCTGCTCATTCCCAACCTCGAGCGAGACTATCATCGGTATGGCAGTAAGGCTGTTGCTGCTAATTGCGTTCTTCAGCACCTTGGCCGCGTTTACGACCTCGTCTTTTGTGAGCGTCGGGTCTTCCGAGCTTAAGACCTCGTTCCCGACCTGTATGCCTATCACTGTGCCGTCAGATATAAAGTCTGCATTCGGGGTTATGTAGGCTCCGGACGATTCACAGAAGGTCGCCGCGGGCCATGGGGTAGTGCTTCCGCACGCTCCGTTTAGCAGGCTGTCTGCCGCCGCTGTCCCGCACACCGAAGTTGACCCCGCATACGTGCATCCCGTCGTGTCGTCCGTGCACGTTCCGCCTCCTGTGCAATCAGAGTCCGTGGCGCACATAGTACTCATATCGTTTGAGCAGTGCCTTGACGCAAGCGCCGCCACGGTGTCGTTAAATAGCCCGAGAACTACCTTTACCGATTTGGCCTTAGCCGCTGTAAGGATGTAGTAGTTAGGCTGGTAGATGGTTATCGTGTCTACACTAAGTGTGTTTTTAATAGTATCTAGGTCGCTGTCGTAGCATGTCTGACATGAAGCCGGGCAATTATCCAGTGTGTTCATACCACTTCCCGGGCAGGTAAACCCTACCTGCGGGCTGCACGCCACAGGGAAATCGGTCGACCAGTTGTTGGTGCTGCACCTGGCCTCGGGATCATAGTCAATTCCTACGCCCTTAAAGCCGAGCACAGGACTGAAGGTCGGCATAGGAGTAGGCATTGGCGTTGGTTCAGGGCTGCCGTCTCCGTTTAGAGGTTTGTCTCCATTGTCTGACCCTCCATCGGACATCATATTGTTGTTCTCATCACAGGAGGCTCCGCCCATCAGAATCAGGAGGCCTATCGATAGAATATAAAATGTTCTCAGTATCGTATGTCGCTTCATTTCGAGTTTTTCCCCTTTAAGATTTAATTTGATTCGTAATACCGAAGCAAGTTTCATAATATTATAACCCCAATTGTTGGTAATCGGGCCCGGTATGATTTAAATTTACTAGCGTGCTTTATAAAGAATAAAGCTCAGCAAGCTCGATACATAGGAGGACGAATAAATGAGACTGAAAGGTAAAACGGCATTAATCACGGGGGGAGGCGATGGAATAGGGAAGGCTACGGCCCTACTGTTTTCAGAGTCGGGGGCAGACGTTGGAATTATGGGAAGGACGAAATCAAGGCTCGATGAAACCGTAGCTGAAGCAAAAGGGCCCGGAAAGATTACCGCGTATCAGGGCGACGTCTCGAATGAGGAAGACGTAGAAAGGGTCGTGAATGACTTCTACTCACACCACGGAAGGATCGATATACTGTTCAACAACGCCGGAATTTTCAAGGCTGGTACGGTTGTCACCACGCCTATGGAAGTATGGGATGAAACGATGAATATAAATCTTAAAGGCGTATTTTTGATGAGCAGACATGTCGTCCCGATTATGGCAAAACACGGAGGAGGGGCAATCGTAAACAACTCCTCTGTCCTTGGCATGGTAGGGATGGAGGACTGTGTCGCGTATAACGCCACAAAGGGCGCGGTGAGACAGATCACCAGGAGCATGGCGATAGATCACGCGGGAGATCACATAAGGGTAAACTCAGTCTGTCCGGGTTATATAAAAACTAAAATGGATCCCGAGTTTATGGGCAATCCCCCTGACGCAGAGGAGCAGCTCGATAAGATCGCGGCTGAGATGATCCCGCTTGTCAGACGTGCGGAGGCCGTTGAGGTTGGGCACGCTGTTCTGTATCTCGCAAGCGACGAGGCGCGCTATGTTACAGGATCGGACCTTGTTATAGACGGCGGCTGGACTACGCTTTAGATTCAGGTTAATAGGCCAGAAAGTCATAAAATAGAAGCAGAGGGTGTTGTAGAATGGACGCACTGAGTCAAGGGCTCGTCGGGGCTGCGCTTCCGGGGAGCGTCTCGAATAAAAAAGAGATCCGGATTGCTCTGATTGTGGGTTTCCTTTCAGGGCTATTGGCCGATATTGATATCCTTATACGATCATCAGAAGACCCGCTCCTTTTCTTTGAGTATCACCGCCATTTTACGCACTCGCTCGTTTTCATACCACTAGGAGGTCTGGCCGCAGCAGGCGTTCTGTGGATATTTTTCAGGCGCCGAATAAGCTTCGGAAAATTATTCTTATACGCGGCTCTCGGTTACGGCACTCACGCTTTTCTCGATTCTTGCACGAGCTACGGGACGAGTCTTTTCTGGCCGTTTTCCGATGCTAGGATTTCCTGGAGACTAATTTCTATAATCGACCCTATTTTTACCCTCACTCTGGGCATATTGTTTGTAGCGGCCTATTATAAGAGATCGATTTTTACTATTAGAGCGGCACTCTTATTCGCAGTACTGTATTTACTTCTCGGCTATTATCAGAGAGAAAGGACCGAGGATTTTATCTCTAACGTCGCCGCGCTCAGAGGACACACGGTGGAAAGAGTGATGGTGCATCCTTCAATCGGAAATCTTCTAGTATGGCGGACTGTGTATCAATCCGGCGGTTATTACTATACCGATGCTGTTAGGGCCGGACTCTCGGGCATGCCGAGTCTGTACGAAGGTGGCAAAATAAAGGTGTTCAACACGGCGATGGGCTTTGCTGGAATGGAACGTGAATCCGTTCAATATGAGGACGTACTCCGCTTCAATCATTTCTCAAAAGGATTTTTGGTTATACATCCAGAGTATCCGAATGTAATAGGGGACGTTAGATACTCTACGCTGCCAAACGGTGTAAAACCGCTCTGGGGAATTAAGCTCGATCCGGACAGTCAGAATTCTCACGTGGAGGTTTATGACTACGATCGGTCCGTATCGTCAGAAGACTGGCGAAAATTTAAATCAATGCTTATCGGGCGGCCGCTCGATTAGAGTCCTATGTAGGAATTTACTTGAATATTTCCCCCGTGAGGATTAGGATAGATTAAACAAGGTGCCTGAGTAAAAGTTAAACAGGAAGGTGGAGAGTATGCTAAACGGTGTTATGTTGCTGTGGTTTATCCTTACCGCTATCTCGGTAATATTCGTCGCGATTGATATACGTCATACCCCTGAATCCAAAGTGCTAAAGTGGGGGTTCATACTACTTACGGCCTACACGGGCCCGGTCGGCGCTTTCCTCTACGCGCTCGGCTGCAGAGAGCCGTTACCCGGGGTTCATGAGCGTTATGTAAATGTGCTCTGGCGGCAGGTGCTGGGCTCTACGATGCACTGCGTGGCGGGTGACGGAGTGGGAATTCTCGCGGGCGCTGTGATAGGCAGCCTGCTTTCACTTTCCATGCTGGCCGACATAGGATTAGAGTACGTTTTGGGTTTCGGATTCGGCTGGACCATCTTCCAGGCCCTTTTTATGAAAAACACCGCCGGAGGCACGTACGGGAAAGCGCTTTACAATACCTTCATTCCCGAGCTCGTGTCGATGAACTGCCTTATGGCCGCCATGGTCCCCGTCTCGAGCATCGCCAAGTCTTATGTTCCGGGAAGTGAAAGCCCTCTCAGCCCGGCGTTCTGGTTCATTATGTCGATGGCGCTGCTGTGCGGGTTCATCGCCGCCTATCCGATGAATTGGTGGCTCGTCTCAAATCACTTAAAGCACGGCATGATGACCGTGAGACCGAAAGATGCATTGGAGGAAGATGCCGCTAAAGGCATGGGGGATATGCAGATGGGCGGCATGGATATGGAAAAGCCAAGCTCTTTTGAGATCGCAAAGGTTACTGTGCTCAGCTTCATAATCCTGGCAGTAGGAATTGGCATAGCATTAATATTTACATAACAATCAGCAGTATAGTAACAATGTCTGAATCAAGTGTATTACTTGATAGCTCTAATAAAGATGAATCTCTTTTGATAATATGAACGTATCTCTATCTAAACGATATATGTAGTCGGTATAAGGTTTAATCAAAAACAGGAGGAATCAAATGGAACTTAACGAGAAACAGCTTAAGATGTGTGAGGAGAGTAAGTGGGATTTTTCTGACTTAAAAGCGTTAATTCTTAACTGCACTCTCAAGAGATCGCCCGAGCGCTCTCATACCGAGGGGCTTATATCAATCTCCAAAACAATTATGGAAAAAAACGGTATTGAGGTCGAGCTTCTTAGGCCAATTGATTACGACATTGCCTTTGGAGTTTATCCCGATATGACAGAGCACGGATGGGATAAGGACGACTGGCCGATGATTTACGAGAAGGTAAAGGCTTGTAATATCCTCATACTCGGCTCTGCCATATGGCTCGGGGAGAAGACCTCAGTATGCACGCAGGTAATCGAAAGACTGTATGCGAACTCACATTTACTTAACGAGAACGGACAGTACGCAGACTACGGCAAAGTAGGCGGGTGTCTTATAACCGGGAACGAAGATGGAGCCAAGCACTGCTCGATGAACATACTGTATTCGCTGCAGCACCTGGGGTATACGATACCGCCTCAGGCAGACGCCGGGTGGCTTGGGGAGGCGGGCCCAGGGCCCTCATACCTTGACCCGGGCTCAGGTGGACCGGAGAATGATTTCACTAACCGCAACACCACTTTTATGACCTGGAACCTTATGCACCTGGCAAAGATGCTTAAGGACGAGGGTGGTATTCCGGCGCATGGCAACCAGCGCTCTGAGTGGGACGCGGGGTGCAGGTTTGATTATGAGAACCCCGAGCATAGGTGAGCCTTTTCGGTTAGATTATGAATTTGCGGAAAGTATTCTTAGCAGGCGTAATCCTTGTAGTAGTTATTATGTACAGCTGCGCAAGCCGCCAGGCTCCCTCCAAGCCTGCTCCCGAAAAGTCCACTCAGGTTCTGATCAGTGAAAACTACGAGAGGATCGGTCTGCCAGATTGTAGAACAAGCACCATTCAGACCGAGCAAGGCATTTTATGCGGTAAAGTCGTATCACCTATTTCCGGAAAGAAAATAAACGCCTACCTGGGTATCCCGTTTGCCGAGTCAACTGCGGGGGATAACCGCTGGCGCGCTCCTGTGCCGGTAAAGTCCTGGGAGGGAGATTTGAAAGCGACTCGGTTCGGGCCTTCCTGCCCGCAGAGTTCTGCTATTAGCCCTCAATCGGAGGACTGTCTTACGGTAAATGTTTGGACACCGGCCAGCGCTTCTAAAGAGCCCAGGGCCGTAATGGTATTTATTTACGGAGGGGCTTTTGTATACGGATCGAGCGCTGAGCCCACCTACGATGGAGCATACGCCGCAGCCAGAGGAGATGTAGTGGTGGTCAGCCTTAACTACCGCATCGGCGCCCTCGGGTTTCTAGCCGGGTTAAAGGATAAATCCACCGGGGAGGAAATTAACGGTAATTACGGTTTTTTGGATCAGATACTCGCGCTTAAGTGGGTACAGGAAAATATAAGCGCATTTGGCGGAGACCCATCGAAAGTCACTATTTACGGCGAGAGCGCGGGCGCTATGAGCACGGGACTCCATCTGGTTTCATCACCTGCATCAAAAGGCCTGTTTAGAGCCGTGATAATGGAAAGTAACCCACTTGGGATCCCTTACAGAACTCTAAAAGATGCGCACGCTATCTCGAAAAGGTTCACTCATGATCTCGGATGCGCTGAGGACGATGTTAAATGTATGAGGGGTAAGCTCGCAGAAGTTGTGCTCTACGCTCAGGCGCAAAAGAATTTATTATGGCCTACAATCTTTCACGGAATAGTGGACTTGTTATCATGGGCTCCTGTGATAGACGGGCAGGTGATCACAGAGCAGCCTATTAGCGCTATATCACAAGGGAAGCTTAAAACTCCCATAATCATAGGCACGAATAAAAACGAGGGTGTGTTATTCATCGAGCTCACAAAAGCTGCAGTAAAAAAGAAGGCTCTTTCATCTTTGGATTATAAACTGATGCTGGATTTTATTATACGCGATCACGCGCTCCGAAAGAAAATTTACGAGAAATATCCGCCCGTTGAGGGCGATAACACGGCTGTTATTTCAAGAGTGGCTACGGATTATCTGTTCATCTGTCCGACGCAGTATGCAGCAAAGCACTCATCCCCCGATACGTGGTCATACGCTTTTAATCATGTATCGTCTTTTAATTATTGGCCGAAAACCCCCGCCTGCGCAGAGACTGTCTGTCACGCAGCCGAGCTGCCCTACGTGTTTCACACTGCTAGCAACAAGGGCTTTAGCTTTACCCCTCAGGAAAGCAGGCTTTCGGATTTAATGATCGATTACTGGACCAGCTTTGCAAAAGAACTCAAACCCGAATCAGGTATTGTTAGATGGCCACCGTTCGGTAATGACGGCCACAGGCTCGTATTCAAAACGCCTGTGGATCAAATTAAAACGGTCTCTGACCTGAATGCCAATTGCGCTCTTTGGGACGAGACCGGGTACGATCTACACGATTCCTTCTGGGGTATTTTCTAACAATATTTTTCTTAACAGCAAATTTCAGGTCTAATTAACTTTGAATACTCTTTTAGTCAAGTATCGACAGCTTTATATTTGTTTTGGAATAGCGCACTATGAAAGCTCATCGCAAATTTCTGCTCGCATTATTACTGTTAACGATTTTATTTACACCAAATGCTCCAGCTCAGACGAGTAATGACAGTCTTTCTGATGGGAGGGACCTTAACTCAACCGCACAAATTGATACGACAAAGTTTATGACGGGTGGGTGGGGAGGTTTTAGGGATAAATTAATCGAATCGGGCGTTACTCCAACGGCGAGGTACTACACGTCAATACTCGGTAACCCGGTAGGGGGAGAAAAGAAGGGGGTTCAGTACGCGGGGCTTTTGAACGCGTTTCTCAATTTTGATCTTGAGAAGCTCCTCAATATTGGTGGTACCAGGTTTGTTGTCTCGGGCTCATGGGCCTCGGGCAAAAGCCTGACAAATAGGGATATAGGTAACTTTTTTAACGTATCGAGTATATTCAGCGGCCAGTCTGTAAGACTGTACCAGATGTTTTTAAGGACCGATCTCTTGGAAGGCAAGTTAAACTTCGCTTTCGGACGTATGGCTGTGGGGGACAAGTTTGCTACATCGAGCGTATTATACAACTACGTTAGTTTGGCTTTTAATGAGAATCCGGTGAGTCTTCTTATCAATATCCCGGGCTTCTTCAGTAGTCCTCAGGCCTCGTGGGGTGCTTGGCTCAGGGGTGCTCCGGTTGATGAGGTTTATGTTATGGCGGGCGTTTACAACTCAAACCCCAACCTTGTCAGGGATAGCGCCCACGGTGTGGATTTCACTTTTGGGGACGGCGCGATATTTATCGGCGAGATAGGTTATTTGCTCAATCAAAAGAGCGGCTCGAACGGAAAACCCGGTAAATATAAATTCGGCGCTTACTATAACACCCTAAGCTTTACTCAAATTGGTGATGTCAACAGTACTGTAACTAATAATGAAGGTAATTACGGATTTTATCTGATCGGCGAGCAGACGGTATACCTGGAAAGCGAATCAACGGATCAGGGCCTAACACCTTGGGGAGCGATCACGTATGCGCCTCAAGAGGATATTAACACATTCCCATTATATTTATCGGGCGGTCTGGTATACAAGGGGCTAATTAGGAAAAGAGACCGGGATAAAACAGCAATTGCTTTTGCGTACGGCAAAGTTAGTGAGGATGTTCGTGGTAAGGATTTCGAGTTGTTATTGGAAGCGACGCATATAATTGAGATTACAGAGTGGCTGAATTTACAGCCGGACATACAGTACGTCGTGCATCCCGGAGGCTCGGGTGATATACCCAACGCCCTGGTCATAGGTTTTCAGTTATCTGTGGATATATAAAGAAGGGCGGAAATACACAGTGTGTTCCTCCGCCCATAATTATAATTCAATCAGTTATTCTCGGGCTGAAAGATCGTTTTCAAGAAAGCCTGGAACTGCTCCCAAGATTTTTCGTCTGCGTCTTTGTCATAGACAAGCGGCAGCTCAAACTTCTTACCGTATTCATCAGCGCCCGGGTTTGTAAAGCTGTGCTGTACACCTGGGTAAACAACTAGCGTATAGTCGGCGCTGCTGTCTTCCATCACTTTCTTAAAAGTATCAAACTGCTCCTTTGGGACAAACGGGTCGTCCCCACCGTGGAAAACAATAATTTTAGCTTTTGGCTCTGCGTTCTCGGGAGCTTCCTGCGGCAGAATCCCGTGAAAACTTGCAACTCCGTCCAAATCCACTCCACGAAGGGCCATATTCAGAACGACAGCGCCTCCGAAGCAGTACCCGATCGCGGCTACGTGCTCTGGATTTACAGTGCTTTGCTCTTTAAGTAGGTCAAGCGCGGCCTGAAACCTCTTTTCGGCCACGTCCATATTCGACAGCACTCCCGTCGCAAGCTCACCGGCTTTATCAGGGTGGTCTGCCTTTGTACCGTCCCCGTACATATCAACGGCAAGCGCAGTGTAGCCAAGCGCCGCAAGCTTATCGGCTCTACTTCTTGCAAAGTCGTTATGACCCCACCACTCGTGCACTACCAAAATGCCGGGTCTTTTGCCTTCTATGCTGTTGTCGTAGGCGAGATACCCCTTAAGCGTAGTGCCGTTAGATTTATACTCTACGTCCTTACCTACAACCTCTGCGAGGGCGCTCGTTGAAACAAACATGAACGCAGCCAATAGAAATAAACTTAAAATTCTCATATATCTCTCTCCTCTATATATGGTATTTTTTGAATTTAACGTTTATGGTATTTACGTGCTTTACAACTGCAATATCGACCCAGAGCTGATAATAATAACATATTTATGAGATAAGATGATCATTATAACACCTTGGGTTCGGAAATGACCAGAAAACAAATACTCACATTCATAGCTATGGGAATAGGGGTGGGTGTTATAGCTGTTGATATTGCGTCTATAAATGTAGCCCTTCCAGCAATTGAAAAAGATTTTCTTACCACTATCGGCGTCGTAGAATGGGTAGTTAACGGCTACGCGCTCTCTTTCGGGGTTTTGATGGTAACGTGCGGTAGGCTTGCCGACACGTTTGGCCGCAGAAAGATCTTCTACATGGGTGTAGTTGTCTTCGGGCTTGCTTCTCTTATGGGGGGACTGGCCTGGAGCCCGGAGATATTGATAGGCGCCAGGGTCATTCAGGGTGTAGGCGCGGCGCTTCTATGGCCCGCTATCCTGGGCATCGTGTACTCCTCGGTTAGTGACGAGCAAAAAGGTCTTGCTGTAGGGTTGATTTTGGGCGCGGCGGGCGTGGGTAACGCCGCGGGGCCGTTAATCGGAGGCGGCATAACTGAGCTTCTGTCCTGGCGCTGGGTGCTGTTTGTAAACGTGCCGCTTGCTTTGATCGCCGGAGTGCTTACCTATTTCAATGTAGACGAGCAGATTGCGGAAAAAGGGGAAAAGAAGGTCGACTATCTTGGCATAGCGACAATCTCAATTGCGCTTGTCGCCCTCATGTATGCCTTGAATCAGTCCCCTACATGGGGCTGGGGCTCTTATAAAACTATCTCTCTCCTTATTGTATTTATAGTTTTTATGTTGATATTCATTCCTATTGAGAGAGGGAAGAATGAAGCGTTAATACCAAAAGACGTGATGCAGAACTTCCCGTTCATGATAAACGCCACTATTATGTTTACGGTCATACCGGCATTCTTCACGATTTTACTCTATATGCCTCAGTATCTTGAGAAATTTAAAGGGTATTCACCTCTTGGGGCGGGAGGGGCGCTAGTGCCCATGCTCTTGATGTTCGCAATCGTAGCACCTATGTCGGGTCCGATATTCAATAGGATCGGAGCCAAGTTGTCTGTAACGATTGGTATGCTGTTTACAGGTGTGGGCACAATCGCCGTAGCCTTGTTTGGATTCGGAGATAGCTATTATGATAGCTTGCCCGCGCTAGTTATAGCCGGTATAGGGCTAGGTTTAGCAGTACCCTCCATAACCACAGCGGCTGTTGGAGCGGTCAGGGAATCCAGAACGAGCCTTGCTGGCGGTATTGTATATATGTTTCAGCTAGTTGGGGGCGCGCTCGGTCTTGCTGTCGTGACAACGATATTCACCGATGTTGCAAGAAAGGATCTCATGTCAAGCCTTGAGACGATCGGTTTAAGCATAAGTGACGGACATATGACGGACCTTATGGGGTTTGTAGTTGGGAGCGCGGGTAAAGAAAAGTTAATAAGTGATTTCGGGCAGCAGCAGTTCGGAGAGCTTCTGCCTCATATACACCACGCCTACGTCACGGGCATTAAAACCGGTCTATGGGTCGCCGCGGCCCTCGCTTTGGCTGGCGCTGTTTTGGCGATCCTGTTCGTAGACTCCAAACAATCTAACTCTGCCTAATTCAAACATAAATCCCTGTTATATTAGTCGTTTGCTGTACGCTCAGTAAAATCCTAAATATTGTGATTTGGGGAGAAAAACTGATTGTGGAGTATAGGAGTATAGGTTATCATAATAAGGGTAGGTTTTAGGCCAATTCACTCATTATTTCATTCAGCCGGCTCTATATATACCAGATGTCAGATTTATGAATTCTCACGGAAAGTTAAGAAAAATCGCAATATGGTTAGGCGCTTTGTTTACCGTTATTATTATTATCGGTGCTGTATGCCTGTATCTTTTTACACGCTATGTAAACCCCGAGCTTATCAAAAGTAAGATACTGACCGTTTTGTCTGAAAAAACAGGCGGAATTGGTGAAATTCAAGATATTAGCTTGAATTATATCATCCATCCCCATGTTGTTATAACAGGGGGGCAATTGTCTATACCCGATAAGCTGGATGCAAGCTTTGAGACCCTGATTGTATATCCGAAAATTCTGCCTTTACTTAAAGGGGATGTAAAACCCTATTATGTGCGGATCGTGAACCCCTCTGTTAAATTTTTTATGGAAGAGAACCCGGATGAGATAAAAGTGCCTGCGGCGGAACCTTTGACGCTTAAAGGCTTTAAATCCAAGGTTATTACTGTCCTTAATTTTCTCGATACGAATGAAAAAGACAGTAAGCTGGAGATAAAAAACGGTGAGCTGAGCATTGTAAAGAATGGTGATGATTACTTATACTTGAACCGCTTTAACTCTACAATCGATTACCCTAACGATAAGTTGAATCTGTACGTCACAGGCAATTCCAGTTTATCCGATCGAATTGTTTTTAACGGCTGGGTGAATACAGAGAGCTATGATACCCGCGGATCACTCAGACTCATAGGCTTCCACCCCCATAAAGTAATTAACCTAATAAAGCCTGAAGAGAATCTATTTAGCGAGTCAAACGTAGACCTAACACTGGGGTTTGATATAAAAGAGCTAGAGGTATTTAATCTAAAACTTAAAAGCCCGACTCATAAGCTTACCCTTGCTAAGGGAGGCGAGGAGCTCAAAATATCCGGTAAAGATCTTCAAGTAGATATATATGCGGATCAAAATACCGCTAGAGTAAATTTAAATAAAGCTAACCTGTTAAACCCTGGCTTAAAGGCAAAAGGCAGTTTTAGCAGTGACAAAACCAAGGGTGAAATGACTTTAAATATTGAGGGTAAAGATGTCGTAGTGGAGCCTGCAAGAAAGGGAGCGCTACTGACAGCGGGGCATAACCATGTTGTCGATACAATCTTTAAGATAGTAAAGGGCGGCACAGTACCCGAGATTACACTCACGGCCAAGGGCAGCTCTATTAAAGACCTATTTCATAAAGGCAACTATGTTGTAAAGGGTAAAATGGAAGACGGAAAAATCTTTATACCCGGGGCAGAGCTTGACCTCACAGACGTGAGCGGTGATGCGCTTATAGCCGACGGTCTTCTGAAAGGGGAAAATTTAAATGCTAAGATGGGGAACTCAAGCGGTAGCGGAGGGTCTTTGGTTGTCGGTACCGAAGGGCCGGTCGGGCCACTGAACCTGGACATACAGGCAGATGCAGATTTAAACGACATAACGCCTTTACTAAAAAGGTTCGTTCACGACGAGGGTTTTCAGGAAGAGCTTTCAATGATAACGAATATTGACGGCAGGGCACAGGGGAAGATGGTAGTAGGGGATAATAAAAAATCTCCGAAAGTGAGTTTTTCAGCGACCTCCTATGTGCTGACGGCCGATTACGGCAGGGTGCCGTACCCGGTAAAAATAGACGGAGGAAAGTTTGACTACACTGATAAATTTATAGAAGTGGGTGATATGAATGTATCGGTCGGCGCTTTCACCTCAAACGCCATGTCAGGTTCTTTTAAGTGGAAAGATATACGCCTATTAACAATAAATTCTGAGACAATGAATATTGATCTGAAGGAGTTTTATCCGTGGTTGTCATCACATGAACAGATGGAAAAGCACCTTGGGCATATCGAGTCTTTAAGCGGCTCGCTTCACTTCTCGCCCTTTAGCTTCTCAGGTCCTGTCCTAGAGCCCCGGCAATGGAAAATAGAGTCATCCGGGGAGATGAAAAGTCTGGGTGTACTTTTGAGAGGGCTGGAC
Source organism: Thermodesulfobacteriota bacterium (assembly GCA_965216785.1). Classification (GTDB taxonomy): domain Bacteria; phylum Desulfobacterota_D; class UBA1144; order Nemesobacterales; family UBA2774; genus UBA2774. Next base: position 3,049,801 of record OZ244197.1, on the reverse strand, counting down.
GAGACTGTTACTACGGAGAATTCAAGTTTTAACGTTACGCCGGACAATATCTCTTTTTCCGAGACAAATCTTAAAACGCAAAGCTCATCCGTTAATGTCGACTTAAATATGTGGGACTATTTAAGTCATAATTTCGGTCTTGAGCTAAATTTCAGTGGTAATATCGATGCTGATACCTCAAACGTAGTATCTCAGATGGTAAAAGTGCCAAAGCAGATTAGCGTGCTGGGAGATGTTTCGATTTCCGACTCAAGCGTTACCATTGAGTCGTCTAAAAACTCTCAGGCGGTTGAAACAGGCGGACTTACCGCGGGACCAGAGGCCCGGACTAAGGAATATAGACTTGATATTAACGTAAACGCGGATTCGTTCGAGTGGACAGAGCCCGAGACAGATCGGCAAGAGCCTGAGGTTACAGAGCCTGAGAAAATTAACAAGCCCCGCTCTCCGATATATGGCAACGTGAATTTTAATTCTCAGGCATTTACATATAAGGGGTTTAACTGGGACTCGGTTGACGGGGACGTGGAGTTTTCAGGGCAGGATATAGATGTAAATATACAAAACGCCTTGCTCTGCGGTATATCCACCCCGGGTTATTTCGAAGTAACGCCGCCGGCGCTAAAATTGGACTTTAAGCCCAAGTCCACAAGCGAAGATTTTGAAAAGACTTTGGATTGTTTGTTTGAAAAGGCGGGAATTATTACGGGGGAATACGATTTCGATGGCAATATATATTCAAACGGAAGTAACGGGAATGTAGTGAAATCGCTTGAAGGTGAGCTCAAGCTTACCTCAATTGACGGACGGGTGCAGAAATACGGCGCGCTTGCGAAATTTTTAACTGTGCTGAATTTCGGAGAGATTTTCAGAGGAAAGGGCGCAGATTTCGCGGAAGAAGGCTTTCCTTATAACCTTCTGACAGCAAGCGCTGAGATTAAAGACGGTAAGATGAACATTACCAGGGCCGCGATGGACGGTCCGTCACTGAAAGTCGCATGCAGCGGCTCTGTGGACCTTGTTGAGAAGAGCCTAGATCTTGAGCTTGTTGTAATCCCAATATTAGCAGTAGATTCGGTTATCGATAAGATTCCGCTCATAAGTCAGCTGTTCGGAGAAAAGAGCTCGTCGATACCTGTAAAGATCACAGGCAGCTGGTCTGATCCTGAAATATCACAGCTTTCGCCACATACGTTAAAATCAGGTCTCATTACTATTATAAAAGAGACCCTTAATATTCCCGTGACTTTGATAAAACCTGTGGAATCGGGGCTCGAGAAGGAAAAAGCAAAAGAAGAAGAGCGCCGGGAAAAAGAGAACGGAGAAAATGGAGAAAACGGGGAGCAGGATTAACATAACCTACTGCCAGCAGTGCGGCTGGCTTCTGAGAGCAAGCTGGATGGCCCAGGAGATTCTGACGACATTCGCGCAGGAGATAGAGGAAGTTTCCCTTTCACCGGGTACCGGGGGCATATTTGAAGTAAGGGTCGATGACGAGCTCGTGTGGAGTAGAAAAGACAAGGGACGCTTCCCCGATATAAAAGAGTTAAAAAAGATTGTCCGCGACATTACTGCTCCCGAAAAAGATCTGGGTCACAGCGAGTTATAAGGAAATATAGGAGCATATTGAGCTCAATATATACTTTAATGCAGGGCTATAACAAAGGACTTTAGAATTTCTAAATTGAGTATAAAATTTCTCTATGCCTGTTTTTCTGCTCGATGATTCAATCAGATTCCCTCACCCTGTGCACGCAGAGTCAAACGGTCTGCTTGCAGTTGGAGGTGACCTGAGCACAGAGAGGCTCATTACAGCATATAAGAGCGGTATCTTCCCATGGTTTTCTGAGGGTGATCCGATCCTTTGGTTTTCGCCCGACCCCAGGCTAGTTATTTTCTTGGACGAGCTTAGTGTTACAAAAAAATTACAAAAGATCATCAGGCAGGGCGAGTTCATGGTGAAGTTCGATACTTCATTTAATGAAGTTGTTCAAAGCTGCGCTAAAAAAGGCCGTAAGGGACAGGACGGCACATGGATAACGGATGAAATGATCGAGGCGTACTGCGAGCTTCACAAAAGGGGTTATGCTCATTGTGTCGAGACATACCATGAGGGCGCACTCGTTGGCGGGTTATACGGAGTTTCTCTAGGCGGAGCATTTTTCGGGGAATCGATGTTTTATGATAAGAGTAACGCGTCTAAAATAGCGCTATATTACCTGGTTGAAAGACTTAAGAGTTGGGATTTTGATTTCATAGACTCACAGGTGCCTAATGATCATATGAAGAGTATGGGCGGAAGAGAGGTGGACAGGGAGTCGTTTTTAAATATGCTTGATAAGAGTTTGGAAAAAGAGACTAAAAAGGGTAGTTGGCGCGAAACAGATTAGATATAAAGTCTACTAATTGAAATCACTAAGGGGAAAAATCATGAAAACAGTTCTTTGCTTCGGCGATTCGGTTACTTGGGGGTATAACCCTGATGACGGGACCAGGTATGCATTTGATCAACGCTGGCCGGGAATACTAGAGCTTGAAATGAACGGGCAGGTGCGGGTAGTAGAGGAGGCGCTTCCGGGCAGAACTATAAATTCTGACAGCCCGTTTCTACCAGGTAGAAACGGCGCTGAGGTTCTGGAAATGGTGCTCGATACACACACGCCCATTGACATAGTAATTATTATGCTCGGCACAAACGACTTATGGCTTGGGTTTGATTACAACGCTAGAAATATAACAACAGCCTGTTTATCCCTAGTCTGGAAAATCCAGAAGAGCCATGCAGGTCCTGGATTCGGCGCTCCCGAGATTTTACTGATTTCCCCTCCACCGCTTGGGCAGCTGTCCCCGCTTATGGATCTGTTTTTCAAGGGAAGGGAGAAGATATCAAAAGAGCTTTCGGGACTTTATAAAGTCGGCGCTAAGACCTCTGGTGTAGAATTCCTCGATTCTTCAAAGCATGTTAAGACGAGCACTGCGGACGGTGTTCATCTAGAGCCCGGGGAGCATCATAAACTCGCAAGAGCCGTGAAGAAAACCATTGCGAAAATGCTCTAGTGCAGCAGAGTGCTCCGGATTGAAAAAAGTACTCCAACTGGTATAATCAACATCCTGATTGCTGGGGTATGAGTTGGATATGTTTCTTATAGAGTTAATCTATTCTATGTAATACCGAAGCAAAATCTTGAAAATAATTGAGAGGTGAATTAAATGAGTGAATGGAATGTTACAAATCACGGGCATCCGGAAATTGCTCCTGATAATAGCAAAAGGGCAATATTTATAGGCAGATACCAGCCTTATCATATCGGGCACGTAACGCTTGTTAAACAGAAACTAGACAGGGGTGTACCATGTCTTATCATGGTTAGAGATATTCCCCCGGACGAGAAAAACCCTTTTACCACAGAGCAGACTGTTGATATGATCAGAAAGTATCATGAGAGTAAGGGGGATGACGTAGTTGTGATGATAATCCCGGACATCGAGTCTGTTAACTGGGGTAGGGGAGTAGGTTACGAGATGAACGAATTCTTCCCGCCTGAGAACATAGGCTGGGTTTCGGCTACCAAGATCAGATCTTCGATCACAGAAGGAAATGATGATTGGAGAGAGCTGGTAGACGAGTCTATACAGGAAGATGTTGTGAAGTATCTAAAAGGAGAGTAAATTCCGCCCTGCAATACGGATGGGATATTAATTCGAAATTCTTAAAATTAAGAGGCGGCCCGAGTGCCGTCTCTTTTTTTATCCGCCCGCTGTTACTTGTAATAAATTTCCATAAGCAAATGAACAGGGTAATATTCTCGATTGAAAGTTTCGGGAATATCCACAAGGGAAGGTACATTTAGTTGGCTAAAATACTCGTTTTTCAGCATGTTGCATATGAAATACTCGGTACTCTGGACCCGCTTTTAAGAAACGCGGGTTTCAGGATCAAGTACGTAAATTTCGAGCGCTACCCCGATGCTGAGCCGAGCCTTGAGGGATATGAGGGTCTCATAGTTCTCGGGGGACCGATGAACGTAGATGAGACGGGGGACTATCCGTTCTTAGAAACCGAAGTCAGGCTTATTAAAGACGCTATGGAAAGGGGCTTCCCTATACTCGGGATATGTCTTGGGTCCCAGCTCCTGGCAAAAGCCCTCGGGGCAAAAGTCAAAAAGAATCCTGAGAAGGAAATAGGGTGGTACGATGTATCTCCCACCGAAGAAGGAGCCTCTGACCCGCTAATGTCTACATTTTCCGGGGTCGAAAAGATATTTCAGTGGCACGGGGATACCTTTGAAATTCCCGAGGACGCGGTGCGCTTGGCGTCTTCTCCATTATGCGAGAACCAGGCGTTTCGCTTGGGAGACAATATATACGGTTTTCAGTTTCACCTTGAAGTAGATGAGCCTATGATCGAGCGCTGGCTTAACGTTCCCGCAAATAAAAAGGAGATAGAAGCCCTTAACGGCAAGATAGACCCTGGTGTTATCATGGAGGATACGCAGGAGTATATCGAGCGCCTAAAAAAGCTTAGCGATGCGGCGTTCGGAGGTTTTGTGAGCTTATTCGGATATAATAAAAAAAGACATACACTCCCCTCACGCTAGGGAGTTAGGTCTCTGAGCTTGAGCCGTTACTCTTTTTGCCGGCGCCCAGTCTGCCAAATTTTCTATAGTCTTCAGCATATTCTTTTAATTTTTTATCTACCAGGTAATTCACAGATCCTCTCTTGAATTTTCCGCTCGCGCCTCTAGCGCCGGCCTCTTTGCCGGTTAGTATCTCTAGGGCTTGATCGATTGTTTCAACTGGATATACGTGAAACTTACCATTTTTAATATCCTGCACAACTTGTTTTTTGAGCATCAAGTTTCTGACGTTTTGATGGGGAATTACAACTCCCTGCTCGCCTGTGAACCCCTTTGTCTTACAAACCTGGTAGAACCCCTCAATTTTTTCGTTAACTCCGCCGATCGGCTGAATCTGTCCTTTTTGGTTGACTGAGCCTGTGATAGCGAGGCTCTGTTTGATTGGAACACCAGAGAGGCTGGAGAACAGAACAATAAGCTCCGCTGCAGAGGCGCTGTCGCCGTCTATTACGTCATAGCTCTGCTCAAATCCGATGCTGGCAGAGAGGCTGAGCGGTTTTTTCTGTGCATAGGTGCTACCTATGTAACCGCTTAGTATGAGTACGCCTTTATCGTGGATATTGCCGCTAAGTCTCGCCTTTCTTTCTATGTTCATTACGCCTTCTGTGCCCATATATGTTTCACACGATATCTTGGAAGGTCGTCCGAACGCGTAGTCCCCCATGTTGTAAACCGCAAGGCCGTTTATCTGCCCGACTGCCACCCCTTCCGTATCCACCATGATGATCCCCTTTGAGATCATCTCTCGTATCTTTTCCTCTACCATATTCGACCTGTATATCTTCTCGTCAATCGCTTTCTCTACGTGCTCCCTCTTTGTAAGCTCGCTGCCGTTATCCATTTTGGCCCAGTAGTCTGCCTCTTTAAGTATTTTTGTAATCCCCCCGAGCTCTACAGAGAGCTTGTTCTGGTCGCCCGCGATCCTGGAAGAGTATTCTATCAACGTCTCGACGCCGCTTCTGTCAAGGGGTTTTAGGCCGTCACCATCACAAATTGATTTGATAAAGCACGAGTATGAGTTGACTGACTCATCGTTTCTTTCAACTACCGAGTCAAAGTCCGCCTTTACTTTAAAGAGCTTTCTGAAGTCCTCGTCGTACGCGTAGAGCATCTGGTAGAGGTAGGAGTTGCCGGCAATTATTACCTTTACCTGTAGTTTTACGGGTTCGGGTCTAATACCCACGGTGCTTGTAAAACCGTATTGCTGATAAAGGTCCTCGATCCTGAGCTCTTCATTTTCCAGCGCTTTTTTAAGAGAATCCCAAACGTAGGGGTATTTGAATATATCAAGCGCGTCTAGCACCAGATACCCTCCGTCCGCCTTTGCAAGAGAGCCTGCACGTATCATTGTGAAGTCGGTTACGAGAGCTCCGAACCTGGCTTCTTTTTCTATGGATCCGAACAGGTTTATATAGGTCGGGTGGGCCTCGAAAATAATGGGAGCCCCCTGTGTGTCAGAATTATCGATAAACACATTGACTTTGTATTCAGTAAACATAGGCTCCTGCTTAGGCATGCTGAAAGGCATCATGCCGCCCTGGGGCATGTTTTTACTGGGCAGGAAATTGTCTATATTCTCGAGTATATGTTTTTGTATCTGATCAAAATGGTCTATTACTTTCGGGTGGCTTTTATATTTCTCTCTTAAATTATCAATTAGGTCTCTCACCGAGAAAAGGGCGACCTTTTTCTCAAGCTCTTTTACCTTGTCCATTGCTTCTTGGTCGAGCTTGCGCGCGTCTTTTAGTGATTCGGCGACCTTTATATCGATTTTTTCCTTCTTTTTCTTTATCTCTTCCTTCGTCGCTTCATCCAGAGCGTTATAGTTTTCTTGTGTTACAGGTTTTCCTTCAATCAAAGGGATTGTGATGATTCCCGTTGGTGAGAACTGCACCTGAATGTTGCTTTCACCCGCCGTTTTCTGGAGTTTGTCGTAGAGTATATTTTTTTGTTTCTGAAACTCATTTAAAATAGACTGCTTCTGTTCTTCAAATTCCTTACTTTCAAAGGCTCTTGGAATATCGGTCTTGAGGACATTCAGGAAATCGTCCATATCTTTTTTAAAAACCTTCCCTTTCCCCTGAGGAAGCTCAATTGCTTTAGGCTCGTTGGCATCACGGAAGTTATATACGTAGCACCAGTCATGAGGAGTGGGTTTATCTTTGGCTACTGTTGAAAGTATCCTTTCTATGGTTGTTGTTTTTCCTACCCCGGTCGGACCCGAGAGATATAGATTGTAGCCCGCGTATTCGATTCCAAGGCCGAAATGAATAGCGTCTACAGCTCTGTTTTGTCCTATGAAATCCGTGCATGGGGGTAGCTCATCTGTCGTTTTAAACCCAAGTGTGCTTAAATCGCAAACTTTGTAAGCCTGAGCGGGTTTTAGTTCCTGTACCTTTCTCATTTCGACTCCTCACTATATGTAGCTCTATCTATAGTCTATCCGTATGGTTTATGAAACTTGACTACTAAATAGTACCATTATGTAAAATCCCTATCAAAGCCCTTTTTTGTTTCGGATTGGTATACGAATTGATAAAGACTTTCGTTTTATGTAGCTTAAATATATGGAAGTAAAGCATTACGGAGGCTATATAAAATGAGAGCAACAGTGTATAAAGGGCTTAATAAGGTAGAGGTAGATAATGTTCCGGATCCGGTTATAACAGATCCAAAGGACGTAATCGTGAAAATAACCAGCGGGGGAATCTGTGGCTCTGATCTGCACATCTACAGAGGGCACTTCCAGTTAAACGAAGGCGATACGGTTGGTCATGAATTTGTGGGCAGGGTCGAAGAGGTCGGGAGCGAAGTTAAAGACCTTAAGAAGGGCGATAAAGTGATAGGCCCTTTCTGGTGCAGCTGTAACAAATGTTATTATTGTGAGAAAGGCCTACACACTTCCTGCGTCCAAGGCGCTTGTTTTGGTTTCGGAGACCTGCTTGGCGGTCTGGGCGGCTGTCAGGCGGAGTATGTGAGGGTTCCCAACGCAGAGGGTACTTTAGTTAAGGCTCCCGAAAGCTTGTCTGATGACAGCTATGACGAAAAGACATTACTTTTGGGAGATAATGTATGCACTGGTTATCACGGATCGTTAAACGGAGATATTAAGCCGGGGGACACCGTGGTGGTTTACGGAGACGGGGCTGTTGGATTGTTCGCCACGTATGCTGCGACTCTGTTTGAGCCCGGGCAGCTAATAACCGTCGGTCATCATGACTACAGACTGGACATAGCCAGTAAGTATGGAGCGACTAAGGTAATTAACTCAAAAAATGAGGACGCATCTGAAATTGTCAGGAATATGACTGATGGGCGCGGCGCAGACGTCATTGTTGAGTGTGTGGGAAATACGGATTCGCTGCAATCCTGTCTCGAATTGACCAGGCCTGGTGGTACGGTATCGATCACGGGCCTTTTCTGGGAGCCATTCCCGCTGAATATAACCGACTTTTACCTGAGGAATCTTCATTTGCGCGGAGGAGTTGCTCCTACAAGAGCCTATATGCCTACTTTGATGAAACATGTAGAGGACGGCCGTTTGGACCCGACCCTTGTCCTTACGCACAGACTGCCTTTAGAGGAGACGCCCAGGGGTTACGAGTTGATGGACAAGAGAATTGATAATGCGATTAAAGTTTTAGTTAAGCCATAACAGTTTAATTCCAGTTCCCAGCGAAAAATGATGGGAGTTGGGGGTGCATTGCTGAAATTCGTTAAAGATAACTATCTGCTTCTACTGATATTAGCTCTCGGTCTTTTTCTCAGAATTTATAATCTTTCCGCCGAAAGTATCTGGTTTGATGAAGCTTTTTCCGTAATGATTTCAAAAAGAGGTGCGTTTGAAATCATAAACTCTGTTCTAAACAACGCAGCTGAAAAGAATCCCCCTTTATATTATGTTTTACTTCATTTCTGGGTTCTGGTCTTCGGAGATTCGGAATTCTCTGTAAGATTGATGTCTGTTATACTCGGCTCGGTCTCTATAATTGCGATATATGCCCTGGGGAAACTTCTCTTTAATAAAAGAGCCGGCATTATAGCCGCTCTTATAATTGCTGTCTCGGTTTTTCATATACAGTACTCACAGGAAGCAAGGGCGTACGCGTTGATCGCACTGCTATCCATCATTTCTTATTACTCGCTCATGAAGCTTACTGCTCGAAGGAGCATTTTTTACAGCGTCCTCTATCTTGTTTCGAGCATTCTGATGATATACACGCACTACTTCGGTCTTTTCATCATAGCCGCACAAAATATATTTTGTCTCACGCTATTTTTGAAACAGAGAAAAACAGGGGAAATAAGTATAAAACGGTGGATTTTTCTGCAGTTGATTCTTGTTCTCACCTTCATACCCGGTTTTTCGCATATGCTTAAGATGAGGGCATCCATGCAGAACTCTTTTTGGATTGAGGAGCCCACTCTTGAGATGCTCGGTCAGTATCTGGTCTATTATTCCGGCTCTGTATATCTTCTCGTACTGTTTGTTATCTTTGCTGTTGTTGCAATAATAGGACTTCGGAGAATATCGGGTATTCCGGGAATGACGAGGGTGTTTAAGGCTAATGAAAATGTTAACCCCGGGCTTGGCATATCACAGAGTTACAGGGTCTATCTCCTATTGCTCTGGTATGCGGTCCCTATTTTAATTCCCATGGTTATCTCAGTTTTATCCACACCTATGTTCGTTGCGCGCTACGCCATAAGTGTAACGCTCGCTTACTATTTACTTGTCTCAAAGGGTATTGATAGTTTGAGAAACAGATGGGTAGTTCTCACAATAGGTGTTGTTATCCTAATCCTTTCCACAGTGAATATTGATGCTTATTACAAAAACACATATAAACACCAGTGGCGTGAAGTCATGAGTGAGATAGAAAACAGCGCGGGTTACGGGGACATAATTGTTGTATACCCTCAGCATGAGCAAAAATCCGTGAAATATTATAAGACCAGGGATGACATCACATTGGTACCTCTGTCAGAAAGATTCCCGACATTTAAAAACCTGGGGAATAAAAGCGTTTGGGTTGTGATGCATGCGCACCCTACTAACAGAAAACTCATCAGAGAAGGCCTTAGCGGTAAATATAATTTTGAGCTTGAAAAACACTATGAGAAGTTAGACCTATTTAGGCTGAGACATAAGTGGCCTTAATCCTCGCATTTAACTAATTAACCTGTTAGAATGATGTTGCATTATCTCTAAGGTTTAAAAAATCACAAATCCTGTTTAATGTGACATTCTAAGCTTATATTTAAGGTCAGAAGTACGTGTATATGGTGTAACTTGCTAAAATTCATTAAAGATAATTATCTGGTAATCCTGATTTTCGCGCTAGGTTTTGTTCTTAGAATTTATGACCTTTCCGCCGAAAGCCTCTGGTATGACGAATCATTCTCCGCTATGATCTCGAAGAAAGGTGTATTGGATCTGATCAATTCTGTTCTTGGCAACTCAGAAGAATCTAACCCTCCTTTGTATTATGTTTTACTCCATTTCTGGGTTCTGGCATTCGGGGATTCGGAATTTTCTTTAAGATTCCCGTCCGTCATATTCGGCTCGGCCTCGATAATTGCTGTATACGTCCTGGGGAAACTTCTCTTTAATAAAAGAGCCGGCATCGTTGCCGCTCTTATAATTGCTGTCTCGGTTTTTCATATACAGTACTCGCAGGAAGCAAGGGCGTACGCGTTGATGGCGCTGCTCTCTGTCATTTTCTTTTATTCACTCATCAAGCTAACCGCAGGAAGAAGGATGTATTACAATGTTCTCTACCTTGTATCTGGTATCTTGATGATTTACACACACTACTATGGTCTTTTCATCATAGTAGCTCAGAATGTTTTTTGTCTTACGCTATTTCTGAAACAACGAAAAGCTGGTGAGATAACTATAAAACAATGGATATTCCTACAGTTGATTCTGGTTTTTTCCTTCATGCCGGGCTTCATGCATATTCTAAAAATGAATGCTGCTATGCAGGAATCTTTTTGGATTAAAGAACCCACTTTGATATTGCTCTATTACAATATGGTGCGGTATTCAGGCTCTTTATACCTTCTTGTGCTCTTCGTTCTTTTTGCACTTGTTGCGATAATAGGCATCCGGAGAATGTCGAATATTCCCGGGATTAATAAAGTTTTTAAAGCCCATGAAGATGATAACCCAGAGCCGGGGATATCTTCGGGCTACAGGGTCTATCTCCTTATTCTCTGGTTTTCAGTCCCCATACTGATTCCTTTTATCTATTCTATCGTATCCACACCGATGTTCGTTGCGCGCTATGCTTTAAGTCCGATTCTTGCCTACTATTTACTTGCCTCAAAGGGTATCGACAGCCTGAGTAGCAGATGGGCCGTACTCGTAATAGGGATAGTTCTATTGATACTTCCCACGGCTAATCTGAAGACTTACTACGACAATGTGACTAAACCGCAGTGGCGGGAAGTCGTAAGCGAGATAGAAAATAGTGCAGGCTATGGGGATGTACTAGTTTTGCAGCCTGGTCAGGGGTATATATCTGTCAAATATTATCAAACGAGGGACGACATCACAATTGTACCTTTGTCCGACAAATTCCCGGCATTTAAAAACCTGGGTAACAAAAGAGTTTGGGTCGTGATGCGTGCGAACCCTAAACACCGAAAGTACATCAAAGAGGGCCTAAGCGGTACATACGATTTCGAGCTTGAAAAACATTTTGCGCATTTGGATCTATTTAGGCTTAAACACAAGTGAAGTATGTAATCTGAGTTTACGAATTGCCGGATTGGGTAGGAGTTACTCAGGGATTCTAAAAATCAGCCTATCTAGCGATTCACTGAATACGGCGTTCTTTTAAGTATCCACCATAGTTGCCGGAAAGGGTTTTATCTGGAAGTTTTTTGATCTATCTTTAATTTTTAGGTATATCTCTCCTGTATTTTAAGGGTTCCCGGAGGATTTTTTTTGATTAGGTACGTCACTTTACTCACATGTGCTTTTTTTATATTAATACAGGCCTGCGCGTCTTCGCCGCCGGGCTCTTCGGTGGGTTCTGTCTCGGAGCTTCTTTTCCCGGTGGAGAAGAACGGTCAGTGGGGATTTATTTCCAGAACTGGGGACCTTAAGATTCCATATAAGTATGAAGGCGCGGTCGATTTCTCGGACGGTAGGGCGCTTGTAAAGAAAGACGGTCTCTGGGGATATATAAATGAGTTTAATATTCTGGTTATTACTCCCGAGTACCGTGAAGCACACAAATTCAGCGAGGGGCTTGCCCGTGTGAAGGTTGATGGACGATACGGCTATATAAACAAAGTAGGTAAGATGATGATAGAGCCGCAGTTTGAAAAAGCGATGCCATTTTCTGAAGGACTTGCGAGTGTGAAAATTAACGGCAGGTGGGGTTACGTGAATAAAGAAGGCAAAATGGTCATAGAACCCCGGTATGAGAAGGCTTTTAATTTCTCCGATGGCTACGGGCTTGTGATAGTAGAAGGGAAGGGGGGATATATTAAAAAGAACGGAAAGATGTTCATAGATCCCGATTTTGATTGGGCCCAAGGGTACTCGGAAGGACTTGCGAGCGTAGAGAAAGACGGGCAATTCGTATTCCTCGATAGGTTTGGGGAAGTCGCTCTTGAAACGGATTTTCAGGCTATCAGGCATTTCAGTAACGGCGCCGCCGCATTTACCAAGGGTGGAAAACAGGGTTTCATAAATAGAAGAGGAGTAATTATTGTTCAACCCGAATATGATGAGGTGGGAAATTTCTCAGAAGGTCTCGCAAGCTACAGAGAGGGTTCTCATTGGGGTTTTATAAATAAGAGAGGTGAGGTAGTTATAAAACCCGATTTCGTAACAGCAGTTAGTTTTTCCGGAGGGCTGTCGATTGTAGAGCTTGGCGGCGGTGAGTGGGGGTATATAGATAGAAAAGGCAGATTTATCTGGAAGTCCTCGGAATAGAAACCGCATTAAGTCCGGTTTAGATGCTAACTGCCGTCTTTTATATTTAACTTCTTACCCGGGATATTATATCCGAGAGGCTCTTTTTTTCTCTTGAACAGCCACATAGTAGAGCCCAGTATCAGAAGCATTCCCAGGATTGTCGGATACTCAAAAACGTATTTCCATATAAAGATATCGTACCCAGCCGAGAAGCCCACTTTAACAAACCCGGCTGAGGCAACGCTTGGCGCCTCGCCCATTGAGAAAGCTTTTGTCATTGCGAGCTGTCCCAATGTGCCCAGAACACCAACACCTATGAGCATGAGCAGGATGCGAGTATCTCCAAGCTGAGAAAAATCCGCCTCTCCACGTACGGCTATGAGTGTTAGAAACGCGATTATGGTAGCGGTGGCTGAGAAATGAGTAACTATGACTCTAGTGTCCAGGTCTCTTAGCTTCCTAAGACAAATCATCACCACAGCTCCCCCGATTGCTGCATAAAGAGCAACTAATCCCGCAAAGCTTCCGCTTGAGAATATCGGGTGTTCGACAAGTATAATGCCGAGCATGCCGAATGCTATGGAAAGCCATATCTTTTTGCCGGTGGTCTCGCCCAGCAGATAACCTGCTAATAGTGCGACCCAAATCGGGCGTGATTCGGTTATCACCGCGACATCTGAAATGGGTAGAACCGTAAGAGCGTAGAATGTCGCCAGCATTACGGAGCTTCCGACAAAGCTCCTGAACCAAAGGAGCGGTCTGTTGAGTAAGAAAGGGTTGATGTCTGATCTTAGCGCGAGTACCAGTGTGATTACAAATGAGAGGCCCATTCTGATAAAAGCAATAATAAGCCAATCTACCTCTTTACCGAGCGCGTGTGTGAGAGCTCCCATCGAAGCGAACATGAATCCGCCAAAAATCATCAGAATCAAAGCATTATTCTGAGGGGAGCTTTTCGCTGCTATTTGCATTACTTTTGATACCATGATTATCAGATAAACCCGGAATTTCCGTCCCGAAGAAAATGTTAGTTCTTATTAAGGAGGAGTTTTTTAGCTGCCTGAGCTTATATATATAGTTTACCTGAACAATAAATAGTGAGTCATGACTGGCAGTTAGAATGAAGTATGTGCAAATTCTATTGAGCAGGCGAGTCGTGTTTATTTAAAAAATCCAACACTATGGAGTTAAACTCCTCTGGTTTTTCAATTGGCGGTACGTGAGCGCAGTCTTGGATAATAACAAGCTCTGAATTTTCTATCTCTTCACTTAGCATCCTGGAGTATTTTGGCGGGATCAGTATATCCTCTTGCCCCGCAATAATCAGCGTAGGGGATTTGATTTTCGATATATGGGATCTCAAGTCGTGGTTCATTGATGCTTTTGCCAGGTTTATTACGGCTTCAGGAGTATTTATTTCGGAGCTGAATTCTTTCATGCTCTTAATAAGCTCCTCGTTGTTACTAATAAAACTCTCTGAGAAAATTTGCGGTAGCAACACATCATAGCGCAGATCGTTACCGCCAGCCTCTGTTGCTTTAATCCAGGAACTTACTGTGAGCTCTAGCAGTTTTCCTACAAAACCACATGTGTCTACCAGAACAAGAGTGTCTGTTATCTCGGGGTATTTGAGAGCGAAATGCTGAGCTATCATCCCTCCGTTTGAAAGACCGATCAAGTGTGCTTTATCAATATCCAGAGCTCTAAGCAGCTGGTATAGGTCCTCAGCGTGGATTTGCTGGGAGTACTCTTCTGCAGGCTTGTCAGAGCCGCCCTGTCCGCGGCAATCGTAGCGGAGTACGCTGTATCTCTGTGTAAAAGGCTTGATCTGATAAGCCCAGCCGGATGTGGTCATAGTCAGACCGTTTATGAACACTACGACAGGTCCTTGGCCGTCAAGCTCATAGTTTATATTAATGGAATTTACGTTTATAAGCGGCATTGTAAGTTGTGCTCTCAGAGGAGGTTGTAATCGGGCTCAATTCTCCAGTTCTATAAGTAGGTCTCTGAGATCATTGATGATGAAGTCGGGTTTAACGTCTGAAATCTTTACGTCTTCTTTTTTAGTTGAGCCCGATAGTGTGAGGATCGTGGAAATGCCGGCGATCTTGCCGCCCAAAATGTCTGTATCGAGCCTGTCGCCTATGATGGCTGTGGTGCTCTTGCCTGTGCACTTAGCGTGATGCAGGGCTTCTTCGAATATAATTCTTTCGGGCTTTCCAGCGACTACCGCCTTTTTCTCAGATGCGACTTCAATAGATGCTAGCATAGCCCCTGTGGCCGGAACATGTCCTTCAGAGCTCGGGTAGGCCGGATCGCGGCTCGTAGCGAAAAACTCGGCCCCGTTTCTTAGCGCCAGGGTCGCCAATTTGAGCTCATTGTAGTGAAACTCGGGGTGCCCGCCAAGTATGACGTAATCCGCGCTCTTTGCTTCTTCGCCGTCTACTATTGTTAGACCCGCAAGCTCTATCTCTTTCTTAAGCGCATCGCTCCCGACTACATAGGCGTTTTTTTTATCCGAATTTTTAGTGTGGGCTCGTATATGATGGGCAATAGCCATGGCCGATGTTATGACCTCATCGTCTTCCACCTCGAGGCCGAAACCTCTTAATTTCTCTGCATAGTCCGCTGTTGAGCTTCTCGGGTCGTTTGTTATGAATATTATATTTTTACCGATGTTTTTAAGATGGTTTATAGTATCTACAGAACCCTCTGTAGGCTTGTGCTCAACGTATACAACACCGTCAAGATCAATGAGAAAGCAATTAAACTTATCTATTAGCTTCATAAGGTTTTCAAAGTCACGGTCTTAATGGATGTAGTACGGGGAATAGATATAAAGCTTATAAAAAGCGCGTTAACCCCATATGTGCTTCTTTAACTCTTCCTGCTTTGTATCGTCTGATTCTTTTCTGAATAGTGTTATAGTTTTTGTCATATCGTCCTGAGCCATCTGTACCCCTATTAAATTCAAAACATCGATTGAAGCCTGTCGATACCCTTCGTAGTAATCCTCGTTCTCCCCTGATGCTTTGACAGTCTTTGAATCCATGTATAGCGCTATTGCGGCAAATTCCTTTGGCACGTTATGCTCTATTTCAAGCTTAAAGTCTTCCATGCCTCCCGTTGCAAGGTGATTTTTCCAAGACTCTATAATTCTCTCTATTTCTTCCTTTGTCATATCTTAACCTCGGTTATTTGATCTAGACCCCTAGGATATAAAAAATGAAACAATATACAGGATAGCAGACTTTTTCAAATAAAGACAGGCTTATATGGTCTTATTATACGGATTTTCAGCTGCCGATTCAGCTCTCTCTGTCATGTAGGAGCTTGCTTGCTACGATAATGTTTTCTTTGCCTGCAGACTCGGCTGTTTTGACAGCTTCCTCCAGAGTTACGCTGTCTTTGAGTGTGGCTAGCTTGAGAAGCATAGGCAGGTTTACGCCTGACACCACCTCTACCTTGTTTTCTTCAAGGAACGTTAGACTAATATTTGAGGGGGTACCGCCGAACATATCCGTTACCAGAAGTGTGCCGTCTTTTTCCTTTACTTTTTTTATTGCGGTTTTTATGTCTTGTTTAAAGCTTTCGAACTCTCTATCTGGGTCAAGACATACACCTGCCATTTTCACTTGAGGACTTGAGGATAGAACGAAGTTTACCGCTTCGATGAGCTCTTTAGCTAATTTCCCGTGAGTTACGACAACTATACCGACCATACACGCTCTCCTTAATTCTTAAGTATATCCCTGTGCCTTATTTTTGGCGATAGGTGTTTGAAATGCTCGGATATTGCATCGACTATTGCGACCGAGCGGTGTTTGCCTCCAGTACACCCTATGGCTATCGTGAGGTATGATTTCCCTTCTTTATCGTATTTAGGTATTAGATACCCAAGAAACTCTTTTAGCTTCAGAATATACTCTTTTGTCACCTCGTTCTCCAAAACGTATTCTTTTACCTCATCACTCTTGCCGTCGAGCTCCTTGAGCTCTTCAACGAAATGAGGGTTTGGTAAAAACCTCACGTCAAAAACCATATCAGCCTCATTCGGGAATCCGTGCTTATGACCGAAGGAGAAAATATTTAACGACAGGCGCTGGGAGTCAGGGTTTTCAAAATGTTCTCTTATAAGCTCTTTTAAATCATGGACATTGTACTCTGAAGTGTCGATCGTAATGTCTGCGAAGTCTTTAAGCTCTTTGAGCTTTTCTCTTTCCCTGGATATGCCTTCAGATATGTTCCCGTCAGAGGATAATGGGTGTTTTCTCCTGGTTTCTTTGTAACGTTTAATGAGCGTTTCGTCGGACGAGTCCAAAAATATGATGTCCAGCGGGTAACCACGTTCCTTGAGATCCTTAATAAGCTCAGGAGCATGGTCAAAGAATATCCCCTCCCTTATATCGATTACAAGAGCGACCTTTTTGATGTCTTTTTCCGAGTTGTCACAAAGCTCTATGAACGTTGGAAGAAGTGTAAGAGGAAGATTGTCTACACAGTAATATCCGAGGTCCTCTAGAACGTTTACCGCTGTACTCTTGCCTGAGCCTGAAAGGCCGCTTATGATGACGAGGTTTGTCATTGGTTTTTTTTGTTCGATAGCATTTTGCTGTGCTGAGCTCTGAACTTTTCAGCGGAATGGATTCCGCTTAACTTTAAGCGCTGGTTTCTGGCGGCGACTTCGATAATGGTAGCTGTGTTTCTGCCCGGTCTGACCGGAATCTGAAGATAAGGAAGCTCGATGTCCAGTATCGGGATAGTTTTAGCATCCAGGCCGAGTCTGTCGTACTCCCTATCCGGGTCCCACTGCGCAAGCTCGATAACCATTTCTATCTCCCGTTCGTCCATTACGGACGCGTTCCCGAATATATCTTCTATATTAATTATACCGACGCCCCTAATTTCCATTAGGTGCTTTGTATGCTCAGGCGCTTTACCACAAAGCGCTGATTGAGCGGATTTTCTTATCTCCACTATGTCATCGGAAATGAGTTTAGAACCCCTGTTAATTAAGTCAAGCGCGTTTTCACTCTTTCCGATACCACTTTCCCCGAGTATCAGGACTCCTACTCCGTAAACCTCGAGCAGCACGCCGTGAGCGGTTGTGAAGGGGGTTAATCTGTCTCTGAGTATTGATTCCAAATTTGTGATGAGTTTGCCCGTAAACAGTCCGGTGCTAAAAAGCGGGGTCTTCGTTTTTTGGCAAATCTTAACTAAAGAGGCTTCAGCAGAAAGGCCTTTTGCTACAACAAAACACGGTATGTGACCCGATTGGAGGGTATCTGTGAATTTTTTTTTCTCTTCCGCGGACATGGTAGCAAAGTGCTTAAGCTCTACTCGGCCCAATATCTGTACTTTGCCTTTTTCAGCTGCGCCAGTATCAACCCATATATTGCCGGGCTTTAGAATTTCGTGTGATGTGATTTTTCTGGAAAAGCCCTTTTTGCCTGCTATGACGTTCAGGTGTAGCTCTTTTCCCAAAGTACTGTAAAGCTCACTTACCTGGATCTGTGGTACATTACTCAAGCTTTTCATCTTCTGATATTATATATTCGTATAGCTCCTCTGCGGACTCCGCCTTCAAAAGATTCGAGCGGAATTCAGGGTCCTTAAATAGCATTGATATACGGGCCAGAAGCTCGATATGCAGACCACTAGAGTTTTCGGGCGATACGAGTAGTATGAAGAAATGGGTCGGCTTTCTGTCAAGGGAATCAAAGTCGACACCTTTCACACTCCTGCCAAAGCCCAACAGAATATTAGATATTCCGCCTAACTTTGCGTGAGGGATGGCAACACCGGAGTCAAGTGCCGTGCTGCAGAGCTTTTCGCGTTCAGTCAAGACTTCTATGAGTCTTTCATTGTTAATTCCCGGATGCTCTGTGGCTAAACTCTCTGAAAGCTCTTTTATGACTTGCGGTTTATCTATAGCTTTGAGGGAGGCCGTGACAGTATTTCGCTTGAGTACATCTGAAATTTTTATCATGCTCTTCTGTCACTCTAGGGCTCAATCAGAATAACTTGTCCTCTACGGTTAATGTAAATGACATTCATTTCGCCGTTTTCACTGTTTTTAAACGCTACAAAATTAGCGTCTGACACCTTGAGCTGTAGTGAAGCCTCTTCAATCGACATGGGCTTAGGCGGAAGCTTGTGAATCCGGATATCCTCATACGAGGTGGGCGGGAAATCACCGT
Organism: Thermodesulfobacteriota bacterium; assembly: GCA_965216785.1. GTDB lineage: Bacteria > Desulfobacterota_D > UBA1144 > Nemesobacterales > UBA2774 > UBA2774. Next base: position 3,031,028 of record OZ244197.1, on the reverse strand, counting down.
AGCTTTGAATGTCGGGCATTTCATCTTTCAGTCTCGGAGCGCTTCTTCTTTTGGACGTGATTTTTTTATCGGTCTGCTTGCGCAGCTGTTTGATAATGGCGTCAACAGCTTGGTCGATCGATGTATGCATATCCTCTGTTTCCACAGAACTTGCGGCCTTTAAATTAATATTGTTGATTATGAATTCTGCTCTGTTCCTGTACTTCTCGGACGAGAGTATTATGCGGAGCTCCGAAGGATCCCGTTCTGATCTCAGAAATTTTTCAATTCTCTTTGATTTTTCAATCGCGTAAGTCTTGAGTTCTTCTGACTTTCTCTTATTGCTTATATGTCTTGTGGTTACCGTTACTTTCATTTTTCGATTTCCTGTGTTGGCTGGCTCTTGCTGAAGATGAGGGTATTTTAAGGATTTTTCTGTATTTTGCAACAGTTCTGCGGGCAACCTTTATATTTCTTCTCTCAAGTATCTTGGATATATCCTCGTCAGAATACGGGCTTTCGGGCATTTCTCCGGAAACAATTTCTGTTATGATGGACTTTACCTTCTCAAACGAGATTTCCTTACCGTGAGAGGTCTCGATTTTTCTTGAGAAAAGTGATTTAAGAGCGATCACGCCCTGCGGGGTTTCCATATACCTTTTACTTGTGATCCTGCTTACGGTGGATTCGTGGACGCCTACGGACTGGGCTACATCCTTAAGAATGAGTGGTTTAATATAATTTCTTCCGTGCTCGAAGAAGTCTTTTTGAACCTCTACGATCTTGGTGATTATTTTCTTCACCGCCTCTTCGCGTTCATCGAGGCATTTAATAATCCTCTTTGCCGCTTCCAGTTTCTCACGGATGAACTGCTTTGCCTCTGGCGGCAGGGTCTTTTCCTTCTTTATAAGGTTTCTGTAGTAGGAGCTTATCCTGACCTTCGGGAAATCCCGGTTCAGCTGTATCTGGAGCTCATTGCCCACTTTATATACGAAGAAATCGGGGACTATGTATTTTTCCGTATCCTGATTGAAAAAGGGTCTGCCGGGTCTGGGCTCAAGGGATGAAATAACAGTCATGGCCTCTTCGGCCTCTTCTTCCTTACAGCCAAGCTCAAGCGCGATATCTGAAATCTCTTTATCCTCAAGCTCCTCAAGCTCTCGGTCGATGAGCTTGATTACGAGGTCGCTTTCTTTATAGCCCATATCTAGGGCCTGTGTTCTGAGGCATTCCTTGAGGTCTCTTGCGCACACTCCCGTGGGGTCAAACGAAGTTTGTATCAGGCGGAGGACGTGTTGTATCTTTTCACTGCAGGTTGCGTTCTCCTCATATGGCTCCACATCATCCATACGAACATCACCCTCTAGAACGTTCCGCTCGATTTCACTAAGATCCGATTCCAGGTAGCCGTCTTCGTTTGTGTTCCCGATAATTAAATCGGCAATCTGCTTTTCTCCCTCAGTGAAGTCCGCAACCTTGAGCTGCCACCTAAGGTGATCAATGAGCGAGTCAGCCGCGCTTACCCTATTTTCCCAGGTGGTGTCCTCTCCGCTATCGTCTATAAACTCGCGTGAGGTATAGTGGGGGATGTCTTCATCCCGGCTTTTTAGTAAACGCCCATCTTCAAAAGTTTCAAAGCTGAAATCATCTTCAGCGGGAGAGTCCTCACTCTTTTCCTCCTGCACTTCAGACTCTTCGAGCGTAGGGTTTTCTATGAGCTGCTCTTCCAGATAGTCCTTCAACTCAAGGGTGGTCATCTGGATCATTTTCAAGAAGAGCTGAAGCTCCTGAGTCAGTATGAGGCGCTGCTGCAGAACCTGTCTTTGAGAAGTTGTCTGGCTTAAATTAGTGCTCATTTTCCGATTTGGTTACGACCCTTTTTAATTTCCATTCAAATTTTGTGCCAATTCATATTTATACTACAATCATATAGCGTTTTTGTCTAAATTACCAGTGTTTTTTGGACTTTTAATTGCTACAAGTATAAACAAGACTTCTGATTCGTCTATGAAAATTTAATTGGGCACTATATAATTTTAAACCTGAAGAGCTGAGAGGGTAACGCGAAATGGAATTTCAAAATCTGGGAAAGATAATAATATTGGCAGGGGTCTTTTTAGTAATCTTTGGGCTTCTGCTCACGTTCTCGGGCAAGATCCCGTTCATCGGAAAACTGCCAGGGGATTTTGTCTTCAAGCGGGATAATTTTTCATTCTATTTCCCACTCGCTACCTCAATAATCCTGAGCATTATCCTTACGCTCATTCTTAATTTCTTACTGCGGGGGAAATAGTTATACCTTTACCCTGGTTCACTGTACCTGGTTAGGGGTAGCCCATTTCATACTCTCAGCGTGCTTCTTCTCATATTCATCAATCTTACTTTCGTGCTGGAGCGTGTGGGCTATATCGTCGAGACCTTCGAGAAGGCTTTGCTTCTTAAACTGGTCGATATCAAAAGAGGCTGTCCAACCGTCCTCTCCCTCTATCGTTTGCGAATCGAGGTCTACTGTTAGCCTGTAACCCTTTTTCTCTTCGGTCTTAACAAACAGCTCCTTTACTGTGTCTTCAGGCAGGATTATCGGGAGAATGGCGTTTTTAAAGCAGTTGTTATAGAAAATATCGGCGAATGACGGGGCGATAATCACCTGAAATCCATACTCGCGCAGCGCCCACGGCGCGTGCTCACGAGAGCTTCCGCTGCCGAAGTTATGGCTTGTGAGAAGAATATTAGCCCCTTGTACGTGCTCCTGGTTTAGCTCGAATTCTGGATTATGCGATCCGTCTTCATGATATCTCCAGTCAAAGAACAAAAACTCCCCGAACCCTGTCCTCTCAATTCTCTTCAAGAACTGTTTGGGTATGATCTGATCGGTATCAACGTTCATCCTGTCCAGCGGAGCTACAATGCCTTCTACTCTTTCTAATGGTTCCATTTAAGTGATTCCTCTCTATATTTCTTTTTCCAGGTCTAAATTCCTTACGTCCACAAAGTGCCCTTCAATCGCCGCTGCGGCGGCCATTGCAGGACTTACCAGATGCGTCCTTCCGCCCTTGCCCTGGCGTCCCTCAAAATTGCGGTTAGACGTGCTTGCGCAGCGCTCACCCGGAACTAAGATGTCGGGGTTCATCCCCAGACACATGCTGCACCCTGACTCGCGCCATTCAAACCCTGCTTCTTTAAATATCTTATCGAGCCCGGCTTTTTCAGCCTGGAGTTTTATGATCTGTGAGCCCGGCACTACCATCGCGCTTACGTGCGGCGCTACTTTTTTGCCTTTTACAACCTTAGCGGCCTCAGTTAGGTCGCTCATCCTGGCGTTTGTGCATGAGCCTATAAACACACGGTCAAGCTTGATGTCCTCTATAGGGGTTCCGCCTTTAAGACCCATATACTCAAGCGCGCTTATTGTGGCTTTCTGAAGGTTCTTGTTTTCAATCTCTTTTGGGTCAGGCACTCTGTCATCAATCCCCGTTACCATCCCCGGGTTTGTACCCCAGCTTACCTGCGGCACGATCTTCTCTGCCTCAAGTGTGATGGACTTATCAAAGTGCGCTCCCTCGTCCGTCTTAAGCTCTCGCCACTCTGCAATCGCCTTCTCAAGCTCTTCTCCCTCAGGCGCGTAGCGTCTTCCCTTTACGTATTCAAACGTAGTTTCATCGGGAGCGATCATTCCCGCTCTGGCCCCTGCCTCAATCGACATATTGCACACGGTCATGCGCTCTTCCATGCTAAGGACTTCTATCGCAGAGCCCCTGTACTCGACAACCGTTCCTGTCGCTCCCGCAGTACCGATGTGCCCTATTATGTTTAAGATAATGTCTTTTGCGGTAACGCCGTAGCCCCTTTCTCCCTCTACCCGTATCTCAAATTCCTTTGGCTTCATTTGCCTCAGGCACTGGGTCGCCATTACGTGCTCTACTTCACTGGTGCCGATGCCGAAAGCGAGCGATCCGAACGCTCCGTGTGTAGAGGTATGAGAGTCCCCGCACACTATAGTCATGCCGGGTTTAGTCAGTCCAAGGTCTGGACCGATAATGTGCACAATTCCCTGAAGCTCAGAGTTTATGTTCAGTCCGAATAGCGTAACCCCGAACTCCTCACAGTTCTTTCTAAGCACTTCTATTTGCTGGGCGGATATCTCATCCTCAATTGGCTTTGAACGGTCCGTTGTAGGGACGTTGTGGTCCATAGTAGCAAACGTAAGATCGGGCCTTCTGACCAAACGGTCCGAGAGCCTGAGCCCCTCAAAAGCCTGAGGCGACGTCACTTCGTGCACGAGATGTAGGTCAATGTATAGTAGGGTAGGCTGCCCCTCTTCTTCATAGACTACATGGGACTGCCATATCTTATCGAATAGTGTTCTAGCTGACATAATTTTTCCTTTTTACCTTAGCCTTATTAACAATTTTTACTTAAACCTTAACCTTAAATTATACCAGGCCTAACGGTCTGTTACAGTGTATCTCTGAATGCCGACCGCGGATCGCGCATTTGCATGCAAGTTAAATCTTAAATGCGGATTTGCCCGGATAGACGGCCTTTTTGCCGAGCTCTTCTTCTATCCGTAGAAGCTGGTTGTACTTGGCTATACGGTCGCTTCTCGAGGCCGAGCCTGTTTTAATCTGGCCTGAATTGGTGGCGACCGCGATGTCCGCGATCGTGGAGTCTTCAGTCTCACCGGAGCGGTGGGAGATTATATACGTGTATCCCGCTTCCCGAGCCATATTAATAGCATCGAGCGTCTCGGTAAGAGAGCCGATCTGGTTTACTTTAACGAGTATTGAATTGCCGATACCCTCTTTTATTCCCCTCTCGAGCCTCAGCGTATTCGTAACGAATAGATCGTCTCCAACAAGCTGCACCTTATCTCCAAGCTCATCCGTAAGCTCTTTCCATCCTCTCCAGTCGTCTTCCGCAAGAGGGTCTTCGATGGAGATAATCGGGTAGTTCTTTATCCAGTCCGAGTATATGTCGATGAGTTTCTGTCTGCCAATGCGCTTGCCTTCGACCTTGTAGCGGCCACTTCTAAAAAACTCACTTGAAGCAACATCGAGCGCAAGTGAAATATGGCGGCCTACTTTATAGCCCGCTTTCGTTACTGCCTCGAGTATGCACTCTATAGCTTCTTCGTTTGATCTTAGGTTAGGGGCGAAACCGCCTTCGTCGCCAACCGCAGTTGAATAACCTTTTTTTGAAAGTGTTGATTTTAGATTGTGGAAAACCTCTACGCCCGCTCTAATCGCATCGCTAAATTTCTTGAAACCTATCGGGACTATCATGAATTCCTGAAAGTCGAGGTTATTATCCGCATGAACCCCGCCGTTTATTATATTCATAAGCGGAACAGGGAGAGTAACCGCGGAATCGCCCCCCAAATAGCGGTATAGAGGAAGACCCTTTGATGCGGCCCCCGCTTTGGCCGCGGCCAGAGAAGCGCCTAAGATCGCATTTGCTCCAAGCTTTGATTTATTGGGCGTACCGTCAAGTTTTATCATTATTTCGTCAATTTTTTTCTGGGAAGTAACCTCTGTCCTTTTGAGCTTCGGAGCGATTTTTTCATTTACGTTTTTAACCGCTTTTTGCACCCCTTTCCCGAGGTATCTTTTCTTCACTCCGTCACGGAGCTCTATCGCCTCATGCTCCCCTGTGGAAGCGCCTGAGGGCACTGCCGCCCTTCCGAATGAGCCGTCGCTTGCCCGTATATCCACTTCTACCGTTGGGTTCCCGCGGGAATCGATTATCTCTCTTGCTGTTACAGAAGTTATCTTTGCCATGCCTAAGTACCTCCCTATGAATCAAATAAGGAATAGGAAAGTACCATAACACTAAGTACCTATCAAATCGGATAGGATTCAAACTATTAGGTAAATTAAATATAGCGCTATTCAACATAATAGTTTGTATGCTCTGGGTACGCGGATTTTTGCCCTCCAGATATTACTTATTGGAAAAGTAGCATTAGTTCGGTACAATCTTAAATTCTAAAAATATGGAAAAGGGTGCTTTATATGAAATTTAATCGCGTTCCTAATACGCTTTTGGCAATAGTTCCTTTGTTTTTTGTGATGTCGCTAATCTCTTGCAGCTTAGGGGACAGCAACTCTCCTGCTAAAATTAATGACTTATCAGCGGATGAGGTGTCCAGAAATTTAAACTGGACAGCCCCTGGTGACAACGGAAACTCGGGTAGAGCTACAATATACTTCCCCAGGTTTTTCGATGATACCGAGATCGCTGAAATACTGGGAGTTCCAAATCTTGACGACGTCCCGTTTGCAGTTATTCAGGAGACTGTACAGGATAACTTCGGTGACGCGACCCAGGTGCCCAATTTCGCCCAACCAGAACCCGCCGGTGACCCGGAGAGCTTCCTCACCCCCAGGCTCGATCTCATGGGCGACCTTACATATTACTACGCAATAGTTACTAACGATGAAGTGGGGGATTCCTCAAAGCCCTCAAACGTCACGCAATTAACCACACCCTTACAATCCATCAGATATACGAGCAGCGATGAAGAGACTTGCATTGGAGAGGCCGTTACCGCGGGGAATTTTGACGGTGATGAAAGCGACCAGGGTGTAAGCTTAAACGACGTCGCAATCGGTGATCCTTGTGCGGGGAAAGTATATATATTCTACGGAATGAATGATATGACTGAGAACGGCAGTACTGACATAAACGTTTCGGCTGCCGATGTAACTGTTATAGGCAGCGCTGCCGACGGATTTGGGGCCTCTCTTGCGTCGCTTCCCGATTTTGACGGTGATGTAAGATCGGAAGAGCTTGTGATAGGAGCGCCCGATTTTGACGGAGGGAGAGGAAAAGTATTCGTTATATTCGGAAGCAGAGATCTTCCTAGCGTTATAGAGATGAGCGACCCAGAAGTTGACCGCATTGAAGTGGTTGGAGAGAACGCAGGGGACGGATTCGGTTTTGAAGTATCTAGCGCTGACGATGTGACTAACGGCGGAGGGCTCTTTTTGGTTGGCGCACCGTTTTTTGACGGAGATACGGGCAGGGCCTACTTGTACAGGGGGGCCAAGCTGGACCAGAATACAGAGCTTCCGGCGACCGATGACGAGGCTACCTATACGGGTCAGTCAGCAGGCGGTTTATTCGGGTACGACATAGCTCTGCTCGGTCGTATAAACAGAAACAGCCATGATGAGTTCGGTGTAGGCGCGCCCGGAATTAGCAGGGCTTATATCATATTTGGGAAAAGCGGTCTTTCCGACCAGGACCTTGCAGTAGATACTACCGATGTAGTTGTGCTTGAAGTTGACGGAGTTTCCAGCTTCGGCACTTCGATCTCCGGTGACGGAGACATAGACGAGGACGGAGAGGGTACACCGGATGTAATTATTGGTGCGCCTGAGGCCGATTCGGACAGGGGTTCGGTGTTCTTATATTCGGGAGAAGATCTCCTTACAGCGTTTGAAGATGGTACTACTACGGGGTTTGAAACGGAATTTACGGGTATTAGCTCCGGGGACAGGTTTGGAAGCTCGGTCAGCGTACTAGATGGTTTTACCCCGATAATCGAAAAGAAAAGGAAAGATACGGCGATTGTGCTGGAGTTCGAAGTGAGTAACGCGGATATAGCGGCAGGCGCTCCCGGTACAGAGCCCGGTACGGTTTATGTATTCTTCGGTCAAGAGGGTCTCCCGGCAGAAGTATCAGCAGCTGATTCCGATATAAATGTTATCGGAGAGGGTGGGGACACGGATTTTGGTCAGAAAGTATTAACCATGGGAGATGTTAACGGGGATGAGGTAACGGATTTTTCTGTGGGTGCGGAAGGTTTAATCCAGCTTGTTTATTGATAGAAAAGCTATAGATCTAGATTCATACAAGGAAACTTGTGCTTACTTCTAATTTCTAATTTCCTCTACGACAAGACCGTCTTTAAATACTAAAATTCTTTGGGCGTAATCCGCTATTTCACGCTCGTGCGTGATCATAACTATTGTCTTACCCTGGGAATTAAGGGTCTTGAATATCTCCATGATCTCGGCGCTAATCGCGCTATCCAGGTTGCCGGTAGGTTCATCGGCCAATATTATGCTCGGATCATTGACTATGGCCCTTGCAATTGCGACCCTCTGCTGCTGACCGCCTGAGAGCTGAGAGGGGAAGTGCTTCTCGCGTCCCGCTAGACCCAGAATCTCAAGCGCTTTATGCGCAAGCTCTGATCTCTTCTCACGGGGTGTGTTGCTGTAAATCATCGGGAGCTCAACGTTCTCTTTAGCCGAGGTTCTCGAGAGTAGGTTAAAGCTCTGAAATACAAATCCGATCTTATTGTTCCTTATCTCCGCAAGCTCATCCGGGCTCCGCTCGGAAACCTCTTCTCCGTCAAGGCAATAAACGCCCTTGGTGGGTCTGTCCAGGCACCCGATGATGTTCATGAACGTGCTCTTGCCCGAGCCCGAGGCCCCCATTATCGATACGAACTCTCCTTCTTCGATATCAATTGAGATACCGTTTAGAGCGTGAACATCAATATCGCCCAGCTTATATATTTTATACAAATCTTTAGCTGATATAACCGGGGTGCTTTCACTCATAGAACCTAAATCTCCTAATGTTAATTAGAATCTTCTTGGCTGCGGCAGATAAGAGGAATTGATATTTGAGCCGCTATTAACGAAGGCTTCGACGATGACTTCCTGCCCTTCTTTAATATCACCTGATTTAATCTCCGTATATCTGCTGTCGCTAACCCCGGTCTCGATCGGAAGGGGTTTTATGAGCCCGCCTCCGGCGGGTATCCACACATAAGATGAATTTTCTTTGTAGTCAGGTGAGTCTTCAATGTTTGCTGAAGGAGGAGGAATAAACCTTATAGCGGAAGTGGGAACCCTGAGCACGCCCTCTTTATTCGCCACCACTATTTTTACTTCCGCCGTCATTCCGGGTTTTAGTTTGAGCTCCTGGTTATCAGTCAGCACCACAACGTTATATGTGACCACGTTATTCTCGTTAAGAGGCTCGTTTCTTACCTGATCGACTTTTCCGTGAAATGTCATTCCCGGATATGCGTCAACATTGAAAAGCGCACCCTGTGATTCAGCGACTTTACCTATGTCGGATTCGCTTACTCTGGTGTCGATCTGCATACTCTGTAAATGTCCCGATATAGTGAATAGCGGCTTAGAGTTCGCGAGCACCGATTCGCCAGAGGTGACGTTTCTGGACAGCACGATTCCGTCTATCGGGGAGCGTATGGTTGCGTTCTCAAGATTAGTTGAGGCGACTTCAAGCTCGACTTTGGTCTGCTCATAGGCGGCGAGCGCCGATGAATAGCTGGATTTAGAGCTGTCGAATTCTTCTTTTGATATAAGTCTTTTATCATATAGCTCTTTATTCGTATTGTAGAGAGACTGAGCGACGTTAAGATCCGCTTTTGCTTTATTACTATTTGCCTCAGAGCTTTTGAGCGCCGTCTTAAGAGGAGTGGGATCTATTTCCGCCAACGGGTCGCCTTTTTTCACCTCTGAGTTGTAGTCCACGTTAATCTTGTTTATAGTCCCCGTCACCTGCGTGCCCACCTCTATAGTAGTAAGCGGGTTAATGGTGCCCGAAGCCTCTATATATGAGGTCACGTTATTACGATCGACCTTTTCGGTTTTGTAGGATATTCCCTCGTTTCCTCTGTCAAGGAACCCGGGTACAACGAATACGGCTGCAATCGCAATTAGAGCTATTAAGGCTAGTGCTATTTTATTTTTCTTGATTATATCCATTTTCACCTATGGCACGCTTTAAACGCGCGGCTGCTATATTATAATTATATATTGACTGCATGTATGTAGCCTTTGTAGATGCATAGAGGGATTCCGCCTCTGCGAGCTCGACGTCTGAGGCCCTTCTCAATCTGTGTCTTTCTCTTGCGAGATCAAGGCTGGCAAGAGCTGATTTTCTGGTATTCTCTGTAACTTTTATATTCTCTTCGTAGAATTCGAGATCCAGGTAAAGCTTTTTAATCTCTGAGATTATCGCTGCTTTTTCCTGCGCCTTTTGCGCTTTTACCCTTTTGAGGCTTCCCCTGGCGCTTTCAACGTCGGCAAACCTTGAAAACCCTACAAAGATGGGAAACCTGAGCCCCACACCCGCTATAAACCCCGGTGTCTCGGCCCCTTCACCCTCAAAGCGGTATGCGGTTCTTCCGAATATGACCGGATAAAACTCTTTTTTGCTAGCTTGTAGGTTTGCTTTCATGGCATCCTCTTGCGCCTCGAGACTCTTAAGCTCGGGTCTGGTCTGAAGGGCCTGATCTATTACCGAGTCAAGATCGAATATTTCTTTTTTATACGCGAGCGAGTCCTCGAGCTCATAATTAAACTCACCTTCGATACCCATAATGGTCATTAGGTTCACTTTTGCTATCTCAAGCTCATTTAACGCCGAGATCGCTTCGAGCCTCGAGTTCCCAAGATCAACCTCTGTTTTGGTTACGTCTATCGGGGGGATTCGCCCTGCCTCGAGGAACCCTTTGGACTGCTCTAAACGCTTCTCGTGCTCAATGACCTTTTTTTCTCCGGCCAGGGCTAAATGCGTATTCGCCAGCACGTTGTAATATGCAATTTGAGTGTCCAGAATGAGGTCTTCTTTCGTTACCTCACTGTCGTATTTAGACGATCTTAGACGGGCTTTGCTTGATTTAACTTTGTTTGAAGTACGCCCGAAATCGTATAACAGCTGATCTAGAAAGAATCCTGATTCTCGTCCGATAAAGGGCACTATCAGCCTCGTGCTGATCTCAGGGTAGTAGGCCGATTTCGCCCTCTTTACTCCGGCTCTTTCTATTTCGATTCCCGCGTCCGAGGCGTCTATACCCGGGTTGTTCTCAAGAGTGATCTGAATTGCCTCATCTAGTGTGAGAACAGAGTTTCCCTCCGCGAAAGGTGCGGAAAGAATAAGTATTAGGCACATACATATAAAACGCGTTAAGGGCGATTGCATAGATTCTTTCATGTTTATAAGTCAATAAATATGACTCTAAAACATAGTCGTTGCAACATTTATCTATTGGCGTACACTATCCGCATGGCCTTTGGAGTATACGTTCATATCCCTTATTGCGTGAAAAAGTGCCCTTACTGTGATTTTAACTCATACGGTGTGGGGGAGAGTTTTCCCGAGCAGGATTACACAGAATCTGTGTTATACGAGCTCGAAATGCATGCGGGCATATTGGATAAAGCGCGCTTGACCTCTATATTTTTCGGCGGCGGCACGCCTTCTTTATTTGAAGCCCAAAATATTGAGAGAATCATATCGAAAATTAAAAATAACACTTCACCAAAGAATGATTGTGAGATTTCACTCGAGATTAACCCAAAGACCGCTGATCTTGAAAAGCTCAGGGGCTTAAGGGAGGCTGGGGTAAACAGGGTAAGTTTCGGAGTGCAGTCGTTTTCAGAAAGAAAGTTAAAGTTCCTTGGCAGGATTAATTCTCCTGATGACAGCCGCTCAATACTTGAGGACGCGGTGAAAGCGGGGTTTGAGAATATCAACGTTGACCTTATGTACGGCACTACGGACGAGACTCCTGAGGAATGGCAAAGCGATTTGGAAGAAGCGCTTAGGTTTAATTCGACCCATATCTCGGCCTATTGCCTGATGATCGAGGAAGCTACTCAGTTCGGAAATCTCTTCAGGCGGGGGAAAATGACTCTTCCTGCTGAGGGTGAGCTTACGGAATTTATAACGTTCACTACAGATACTCTTGAGCGGAGCGGCTACAAACAGTACGAGATTTCTAATTACTCAAAGCCGGGGTATGAGTGCCGCCACAACATGCTTTACTGGCGTGGAGACGACTATTTGGGTGTGGGGGCTGGGGCGCACTCACATCTGAAAAGTGAGGGCAGGGGATGGGGAAAAAGATACGGAAATATTAAAAACCCGGGTCTTTACATGAAATCCGTAAGGGCGGGCGATAAGCCTTTAGGGTTTACTGAGGAGCTGGAGAAGCACGAGGCCCTGGAAGATACGGTACTAATGGGTCTCAGGCTAAATAGCGGACTTGAGTTTAAATCTCTTAGAGATTCTTACAGCGTTGCCCCTGATGAGTATAAAATCGGGTATTTGATTAATGGCGGGTTGATAGAGATCGACGGCGGAAATGTTCGTCTGACGGATAAAGGAACTCTTTTATCAAATGCGGTTATTGAAAAGTTTTTAGATTCGCTCAGCCCTGCCTAGTTATGTTCTAGATAGTACTTTTGCCCTTTGGATTCTATGTAGAATCCCTCTCCTTCCTGTACTGCGTGTTTCATCAGCTCGTAATAGGCGGGCCTTGTGAAGCGGGCGTCGAATTTTCCGTTCTTAACCTTGGTATAGGGGATATTCTCCTCATTTATCCGAAGTGTCTCAAGCTCCAGTTTCTCTTCCGTTTCATCGTTTAGAATAATGTAGTAATCCTCGCCTTCTTTCCTGAGCATCTTTACCACAAAGGGGGTGTCTTCCGCACGGACATAGATCCGGCAGCTCCCGTCATCAATGTAGAGTCTTCCTTGTTCGTCTCTGTCCAGAAGCTTATTGTTGTAGAGGTACGTGAGCCTGTGTTTTATCTCGATCCCGTCCTGAAACCAATTACCCCTGTTATCGATAAACACACGGGGCTCATCTTCTCTTGTTTTGTCCATCGCATATCTATTATAACTTATGCGGGCTGTACAAAGAAAAGAAGCATATTGAATTCTAAATCAAAGGCAGAACTGTGGTCCTAATGTTTTTCTTGACTTATCTCTCGGAAAGGTCTAATTTTTAAATAATAAATTTTGTAGGAAAGGGATGATAGGATGAAAACAGAGAATATATTGTCAGTATTTGCCTTTGCCTTCTTTGCAGTACTTATCAGCACAAGTGTTTTATGGGCGGCTAACCCTAACAAATGCGAGTCGGCCGGTCCTTTTTTGATTCTTGAAAACCAGAGTTACGCTCTTTGCGCTACAGCCGATTGCTTCAGCTTAAATCAACTGGCTTACTGCAAATGCGATGTTTTGAGGGGCGATAGTATCAGTGTCCCCTACGATTACGGTGATAATCAAAATATTTGCACCCTGAACCAAGACGGCAGGAGAAACGGCTACAGGGCAAGTACCTTTAGCTTTCCAGAAGAGGTAGCGTTTCCCGACGGTGATTTGGCTCTTTATACCTGCCCGGGAGAAGCTAATAAAAGTAAGTTTATTAACATGGGACATCCGGCGCGCGGTACGTACGGTCAATGTGACGGAGGTCTTTGCTTTACAAGTACCAGAGGTAGATCGTTCCCGGGTTTTCCCGAACGGCTGCGCAGAAGCGAAATTATGTGTTCCTGCCCGTTTTCGACCATTTGTGAGAATTTATCTGAGAATCCGGAGGGATATCAAATTTCAGGCTCCTATGAAGGACAGTGCAGCGTCGCGGAATGTTCCAAATGTAACGCGGGGGCTTTAACCGAACTGGAATGTGAGTTGCCAAACCCGCTCAGTCAGCTCGGTATTCAGGAGGATATACCTGTCGGAGCGCCGGCCGGGACACCTGAACAACTAGCGTGCGAGCTTCTTGGCAGCGGTAATGTTCCAAGCTCAAACAGTTGTGTCTGTCAATGTGAATCAGTTGACGTACATGGAATTTGTACGAAGTGGGCTGTCTTTGATGAGACGCCTCTGGAAGCTTCATGCGATTAGATGTGTGAGAGGTAGCGCCGAGCTACCCCGGGCTTCACAAATAGAGTTCCGTATATAGGTTTCTATTCTCCAAGCACCTTGACGACGACCTGTTTTTTCCTTTGCCCGTCAAACTCGGCGTAGAAGATTCTCTGCCAGGTGCCTAGGTCAAGCTCGCCGTTTGTAATCGGCACCAATACTTGATTATGCATTATTAGGTTTTTAAGGTGGGCGTCACCGTTATCATCATCCGTTAGACTATGCCGGTAATCGGGTTTATATGGGGCAATGGCTTCAAGCCATTCCCATATGTCTTCTTTCAGTCCGCTATCCGGGTCGTTAACATAAACAGCCGCCGTATTATGCATCGCGGAGACGAGCGCTAACCCCTCAAGAACACCGCTCTTGTCTACAATAGACCTTATGGTTTCGGTTATGTGTACGATCTCCCTTTTCTTCTCGGTTTCAAACCATAAATATTCGGTCAGGCTCTTCATAATTGTAGTCTCCCCTATTAAGATTTAGTTGCCGTATCTTCTTTACAGATATTATCCCAAGCGCCGTTGTATGCCAAAATAGGAAATTCTTGTGTAATATCATATATATTCTAGGAAAAATATTAAACGACTATTGACGGAGGATTGTATGATAGTTGAGCTTAGCGTAATTCCGATTGGAGTTGGGACTTCGCTTTCCGTTTATGTGGCTTCGGTTATGAGGGTAATCAGGGACAGCGGGCTAAAGTATGAGTCTCACTCAATGGGTACAAACATAGAGTGCGAGTGGGACGATATTACGCCGCTTGTGAGAAAGTGTCATGATGAGCTAAAGAAAATGGGAGTTGAGAGGATTAACACCACGATTAGAATAAGTGAAAGGGTGGATAAGCCCTATACAATGTCTGGGAAAATGGAGAGCCTTGAAGAAAAAATAGATTAAGCGGAAATTTTCAAAATAACTCTCTATGTACAGCGCTTAATATGCGCGCGCGAAAAGTATAAATATGAATAAGAACTTAAAGTACTGGATAGCTCTAAGCATGGTGGAAGGCGTAGGGTATGTGTCTGCTAAAAAGCTTCTGGATGAGTTCGAGAGTCCGGAGAAGCTGTTTAAAGCAAGCAGGAGCGAGCTTGGACGAATAAAAAGGATATTCGAAAGGGGCTCTGAGAATATCATAGAGTCTATCTGTGCCTTCTCCGATTGGATCCTTGTTGAAGAGGAGATAAAAGCTATTGAAAAGCTCGGGCTCAATGTACTCACGCTGAATGAACCCGCCTACCCAGAGAGCCTGTTTAATATTTACAATCCCCCTCTAATCCTTTATGTGAAAGGTGAGATATTGCCCGAAGATTCCCTTTCGGTAGCGATTGTTGGTTCGAGAATTCCTGACCGTTACGGGAGAACTGTGACCCAGAAACTTTCGGGGGAGCTTGCCGCAAGGGGGATTACAATAGTTAGCGGCATGGCGCGCGGTATAGACTCGATAGCTCAAGAGGAAGCGATTGAGCGCGGGGGAAGAACGATCGCAGTGCTCGGCTCCGGCATTGATGTAATATATCCGCCTGAGAATGATAAGCTTTACGATAAGATATCCCAAAACGGCGCGGTGATATCGGAATTTCCTCTTGGGACGGGTCCGCTGGGACAAAATTTCCCTCAGAGAAACAGGGTAATAAGCGGCCTTTCGTTAGGCGTAATAGTAGTTCAAGCTTCTCAAAAAAGCGGCTCTCTTATCACTGCTTCATTTGCGCTCGATCAGAATAAAGACGTATTCAAGAAACAATACAAGAAAAAGCTACCCCTTCATTAGTAGAATTAAACTTAGATACAAGAAGTAAATTGTCAAAAATCAAAGCAACTTAAAATAGAGCACATCATACTGACATTGTAATCAAAATAAAGGAATTTTGTAGCCGTTCTTTTCTATGATTCGGAAAGTATATATTGGTCAAAGTTGAGCTAATTAAAAAATGTGCCGTACTACAGTCAATCGAAATTAAGTAAAGTCAGTATTCAAAGCCTACCATATTGATTTCTCTAGGAAGTCTTATTTGAGACAGACAAAAAATCTTGATCAAATTTTAATGTTGTGATATGGGTAAGTATTAGGAGGGATACAACATGTCTTCCGACAACATAGAAACAGTAAAGAAATTTTATGAAATCTTAATGAGTGGTGTGCCGAGTCAACTGCCAACTGTTTTAGATCAAAACATCGAGCTTGTAATGATGAAAGGTTGGCCTTATGGTGGTACATATTCGGGATTGGATTCCGCAATTAACGATTTTTTCTCAAAAGTCTGGGCACTTCTTGACCCCTTTACGCTCGAAATACATGAGTATATAGATGCGGGTAATAATTTGGTAATATCGATTGGTACTTATCACACGCCATCTAAGTTAACGGGGGAGGATATGCCCTCAGCTTTTGCTCATTTATGGGACGTTTCACACGGTAAACTGACGCGGATGCGTCAGTATGCGGACACGGCTCAAATATCACGCGCGCTTGACCACAATGTTCCAGAAGCTTAGTTTATTAATCTAATAGAATGCAGACCATTTTAATAACAATTCTGGACTAGATATTCCCGTTCACCGTATAAATTTAATTTTAAATCTATAGCCGGAATCTTTTTCATATTCTGGTTAACTAAAGCATTAACAGGTGTTTGAATATAGATAGATGGTAAAAATGAGAAACAAACTGCTTGAGAGAATGTCTGTACCATCCGAGGAGACCTTCGACGGCACGTGGCCTTTCGAAGCCCGCTACACCAGTGCGCCGGGCTTTCAGATGCACTACGTGGAGGAGGGTAATGGTGAAACTGTTCTTGCTCTTCACGGTGAGCCGACATGGGGATACCTGTTTAGGAAACTCATCAATGACCTTTCGCCGCGATATAGAGTGATCACACCCGACCATATGGGCTTCGGAAAAAGCGATACGCCCCAGGATAGGAGCTATCTACTTCAGGACCACATCGACAACCTGGAGCGGTTCGTCCTAGACCTCAACTTAAGAGATATCACGCTCGTCATGCATGACTTTGGCGGACCGACAGGTATTGGTTTAGCCATTCGTCACCCGGATCGCATTAAACGGATCATCAGCACCAACGGACCCACACCGCTTGGTCAGCCGGGTCTCGTTGACGCTCTTGAAAAAAACGGGGCTAGCTCCCCATGGTTTAGCTGGATCGCAAAAGCTTATGAGGACGGTACTTTAGAGCAGATTCTCGGGCAGCTCGATTACAACATTCTCAGCACTCTGAAGCTAAACGGATTCGAGCGCAATGAGGTGATCACAGATACCTGGTTACGCGCTTATCGCGATCCGTTCAGGGTACCGGAGTATTGCCTGGGCGCAATCGGCTGGGCGAAGGGATTTGCGGAGGGTGCGCACAGATTCGAGGTGGGTGATCCACCTACCATAAGAGAGCTTTCTCGCAAGCCTGCCTTGGCTATCTGGGGTATGGCAGACCAAACCCTTCAGCCAAAGTACTTCCTTCCACTCTTTAATGAAGCTTTTCCGAACAGCCATATTCATCGTCTCGAAGGAGTTGGGCACTACTGCCATGAGGATGCGCCTGAGCAGATCGGAAAACTAATAGATAAATTTATAAAGGAAACTTGAGCTTTTGGTCAGATACTTTTAGTACCTTTTTTATACCAAGCTTTGCCATACGGCTCCTGAGCGTATTGGCATTGATACCTAGTATTTTAGCAGCTCCCTTTTCCCCATGGATCTGCCAATTTGTTTTATTCAATATACTTATTATATGATTGCGTTCTATATCTTCCAATTTTACATGGGAGCCCTCCTTTGAGGTTGCCGCTTCAGAAGAAGTACCGAAATGCTCCCTTCCTATCTCAAGCTCTTTGCCAGTCGTGAGAATCACTGCCCTTTCGACTATGTTTTCAAGCTCCCTGATATTTCCCGGCCATGAATAACTCTTTAACCTATTTAGGGTGTCATCGCTGATTGACATTATGTTTTTACCCAACCTATTCACGTACTTCTGTGTGAAATACATTGCAAGGAGAGGTATATCTTCTCTACGCTCCGAAAGGGGGGGAATAGCTATGGGAAACACATTTAAACGGTAATAGAGGTCTCTCCGAAATTTCTCCTCTTTCGCCTGAGCTTCCAAATCCCTGTTTGTAGCAGCAATTACGCGCACGTCCACTTTGATCGTCTCTGTACCGCCCACGCGCTCAAACTCCATTTCCTGCAGCACCCTGAGGAGCTTTGCCTGAGCATCAAGCGACAGGTCTCCCATCTCGTCCAGAAATATAGTTCCACCATCAGCAAGCTCAAACTTGCCGATTTTCTTTGCGAGCGCACCGGTGAACGCCCCCTTTTCATGCCCGAACATCTCGCTCTCCAAGAGTCCTTGGGGTATGGCGGGACAGTTTACCTTGACCAACGGCCGGTCCCTCCTGGGGCTATTGTTATGAATTGCGCGCGCTATGAGCTCCTTCCCTGTACCCGTTTCGCCCCTTATTAGAACTGTCGCATCCGTATCCGCCACCATATTAACTTTACTAAGAGCTTTTTTTAATAATTTGCTCGCACCAACGATTCCCTCAAAATTATTTTCCGGTACTATCTCTTCTTTGAGCGGTGTATTATCTCTGAGTAAGAGATCCTTAAAATTTTCGAATTCATCATGGGTTTTCAGATAATTAATTATCTGTGCGATAGTGAATAATTTAAGGTATTCGTGCTCGTTACTACTAACCGTATGCCTCATTTAAACCCCCATAAGCCTGAGTTTCATATACTTGTCCCTATATAGAATCTGGGGTACTTTCATCTTTCCTGCTTATTAGCGCGACGGCCTCTATTTCTATCATTACTTCCTGGGAATAGAGTGCTTTAACCTCAACTATTGTGTCCGCAGGATAGGGCTCTGAAAAATATTTTCTTCGTAGATCGACCACATCTTTGAAGTGGCTCATATCCGTTACGAATATCGTGACCTTCAAAACGTTTTCTAATGAGCTTCCAGAAGCCACTAGAGCCCGATTTAAATTCTTGAATGCTTGCTCACCTTGAGCAGTGAAACCACCTTCCACGATTTTTGAATTGCTATCATAACCAGCTTGTCCGGAGACGAACACGAACGGACCTGCTTTTATAGCTTGCGACAGCAGGTATGGTGCGTAGGGGTCAGGTTGAGTGGATATACCTTCAATTTTCATTCTATTTCTCCTTTGTAAAAGTCTTTCAGATATCTCTCTGTAAGCATCATTATAGATGTATTATACTTTTGTATAATTCAATTGACAAAGGAGAATAATTTGATTATAGATTAGTATAACTAATCTATAGGAGATAATTATGTTTAGCCGCATACCGTCACCATTTATCCTAAGGACATTCGAATCTGCTGCCAGACTAGGAAGTTTTAAAGCGGCAGCAAAGGAATTATTTGTTACACCGGCTGCGGTATCACATCAAATACGTACACTTGAATCCCAGCTAAATATTTCATTATTCGTCAGAAAGGTGCGATCAATCGAGCTCACTACCGCTGGTAAGGAGCTAGCGCCTATCCTAACACGCGCATTTTTAGACATTCGTAACGGATTGGAACACATAGTTTCGCTTGAGACTGTTATCAATGTCTCTACTACCGCATCGTTTGCCACATTACGGCTGGTACCAAAGCTGGCAGAGCTATACGCATCAAATCCAAACTATAGTGTACAGCTGGATACCACAACTAAGCCAATCGACCTTAAACAAGATAGAAGAGTAGATATTGCGATACGTTATGGCCATGGACCATATGAGGATTTGGATGCTACAACATTGATCACTGAAACTTTTGGTGCATATGTCTCACCTTATTTGCTTCCGCTTGATGAAGGACTAAAAGACTTGCAACTCATTGAAACGGCTTGGCAGCAAGAAGTTATGTCTGATGTAAATTGGGACAGATGGCTTGGAGCAGCAGCCATAAAGATTGATGATCCTAAGTTATTAAGATTTGCTGAAGAAGAGCATGTATTACAAGCTGCAATGGCTGGTCAGGGAATAGCACTGGCAAGTTCTGTCCTTGTCGACGACTTGGTTAGCCGTAATTTATTAACTCCATATCGCGCAGACGTGAAGCTTGACGGTGCATCCTATACAGCTCTTTGCATACCTGAAAAACGAAAGGAAGAAAAAGTACGAATTTTTCTATCTTGGCTAGAAACGGCTTTTTCCCAATGATACAAGTATTGATCATTTTATAACAATGCTATGTTTTTATACTAGGACTAGCTCACGTAGATAAATATAATTATGTGATCTTTCATGTACCTTGAGGTAATCACAATCACATTAGTATTTATATTTATAAAACAAAATTGTTGCGTGTGCAACATATTTGTATAAAATTTCCACTATGACTAAAAAACTTAGTGGCAAGGAAACAGAAGCATGGGTTGGACTTGTACTATCATCTGAAAAGCTATTAGCAAAAGTTGAAGCTGAGCTGAAAAATAAAGATTTGCCTCCCTATTCCTGGTATGACGTATTATTAGAGCTCGACAAGAGTGATGACGGGAGATTGAGGTTTGTTGAATTAGGCAATCGAGTTTTACTAACCAGATATAATGTCACAAGAACGATTAAACGGCTTGAAAAGGCAGGTCTGGTCGTAAGAGAGGATTGCGAAGAAGATGCAAGGGGCGTAGTTGCTGTAATAACTAAAAAAGGCCGTGACGTAAGAAGGAAAATGTGGCCTGTGTACTACGATGTTCTAAAAGAATACTTCCTGTCTAACTTTAATAAAAAAGAGCTGGACGACTTTATACAACATATAAGGAGAATTAGAAAAACTCTCGAAGGATAACCAAAACAAATTATTTCCGGTTTTTTGTATCGTATTTAATCATCTTATTTAATCCCAAATCTGAATATTTTAAAGCCGTAATTATGCTCACGTATAAATCTTGAATCCTTTTTACGTCAACAATAATCTATAAGTTTATATTTGTTGCAGCTGCAACATAATAAACAAATAAGGGGGTCTTGAAATGAAGAACATTACGAGACACGAATTGAAGAATGCATTAGATAACGGGCATGGCTTAACTTTAGTAGAAGCCCTACCCGAAAAGTACTGGAGGGAGGCGCATCTGCCCGGATCTATACAGATCGATTATACGGAAATAGAAGAGAAGGCAGATACGCTGCTTCCCGATAAGAAAGCAAAAATAGTAGTTTATTGTGCTAGTACCGAGTGTCAGAACTCAACTAAAGCTGCCAGGACTCTTGAGGCTTTAGGCTATGAAAAAGTTTACGAGTACGTCGAAGGTAAGCAGGATTGGACCGAGGCGGGATTCCCACTCGAGTCCTAGAATTGATTGTGAAAGGATGTAAATGAATATGAGTAAAACAAGGAGATAAAGATATGAAAATATTCTACATAGTATTAACCAGTTGCTTAATCGTTTTATCAGGGTGGTCGGCATATGCATCCAATCAAACGATCAAGAACCCGGTAATAGACTCGAAAGGTTATCATATTGGAAGTTATGGCGGAGGTGCTTATTGGGTTACTGACGGTCTCTACAACTCGATGTTTATTGTCAGTGACGAAGGCGTTATTGTAGTCGACGCTCCGCGTTCTTATGCAGACAAATTACAAGATGCTATCCGTGAAGTAACTGACAAACCTGTTAAATACTTTATTTACAGTCACCATCACGCTGATCATACAGCCGGGTCTTCGCTATTTGGAAACGATGTAATCCGTGTGGCTCATGAGCTTACGGCTAACGAGCTGCGCAGGAAGAATGACCCCAATAGACCGCTGCCGACCGTGACTTTCAGTGACAACCATACCGTTAAACTCGGCAATCAGCAGGTTGAATTATCCTATCCTGGTCTGCAACACTCTCCGGGAAACGTATTTATTTATCTGCCGAAACAAAAGGTGTTGATGTTAGTAGATGTCCTCTATCCCGGGTGGGTACCGTTTGAAGACTTTGCTGTAGCCGCGAGCATCCCCGGCTATTTCCAAGCCTTCGACCAAGCAAAGGAATACGACTTTAAATATTTCCAAGGCGGTCATGTAGGCAGACCGGGAACACGCGAGGAGTTCGATACAGCACACCAATACATCATCGATATTCAAAGTAATGCCGGTAAGGCTCTGCAAATCACTCAACCACCCATTTCCTTTGCCGGAAAGGACAATCCAACCAAGGAGCCTTATATCCCATTCAATACTTACCTGGAAGCGGTTAGCGAAGTTTGCACTCAGATCACATTGGAAAAATGGAGGCATCAGTTAAAAGCGGCGGATTTATATACTAAAGGACATTGCTGGGCAACAGCGCTGGATCTAATTATAGATTAGCGAAAATATGAAGTATTTACAAAAGAACATTATGAGACATTAAGATGATCGATAAAGAAACAAGGAGCCTGGGAATGCCGTGGGAGCAGGATTACGGCTACTCCCAGGCGGTGAAAGTAGAAAATACTATATATATCTCAGGCAAGGTGAGCCATGACATCAGAAACATTGTCTGCATAGAGCGTCTTGTTTTCCCTGAGCTTATGGTAGAAATCAATTGTATTGCCAAACTATAAAAATAGGGGGTTTAGCATGAAGGTACCGCTTTGTAAACAAGAGGATATACCCGATGAAGGGACGATAACGATAGATTTCTTAGGACGTGAGGTGCTGGTCTATAAGCATCACGGTAAGCCCAAAGCAATTGTGAATATATGTATGCACCTTGGCGGCCCGATGAAAAAAGTTGGTGAGAAGCTCGTTTGCCAATGGCATGGCGCAGAATTTGACTGTAACCAAGGGAAATATCTGAAGGGACCGGCGCGTCCGGATTCCCGCTTGATCATCCTCCCTACTCAAATTGAAGATGGCGTCCTGATCTACGACTATGGCAACTAGTGATGAAAGATATTCTAACTTGATGTATGAGATTGAACTCTTTGGCAATCACAGCCACTTAAAATAGTGTGCATCACGCTTACGTTATGCTCACAATACCACTAAATTATATCCCTTCTTTACTACCATTCAGAAGACATATAAGCACCAAAGACCTGTTTAACAAAAGGGGTGCAGGTCAGTTCGGCCTTTCTCTTTCATGCGATAAAGCTCCTCAGAGTGTCTATGTTCGGTGTTTCTACAGACGTCTTGTCAATCAGACTCTGGAATTCACCTGCGAGTACCCTCACCTCGTCCCGTGCCGCCCTAGCATGCAGAGCGAATCCTACTTCCGCAAACTTGCTTTCTAGAAGGCCCTGGACGGCCTTCACATTAAGTATCTCGGGCAACCAGTAGAACAGGTTGAATCGGAATGGGTAGCGCTTTGTGTATCCCAGAGCTTTCAGGACTCTGCCGCCTTCCTTTGCAGCTCGTACCATCGTCCGAATCGTCTTTTTGTCTTTGGCGAGAGCGTAGTTGTTGCAATCGTGCTTGTAGAGGGCATTCCCCAATGGAAGAACCAAGGCGACATGGTACTTCAACCACCCATCGATATCTCCAGCAATTTTAACGGGAACTCCGCTCGTTTCAAACAGCGATTTAACTATCCGCGTCCTCTCCTTGGTCTCCCCGTTGATTTCTCCGATAGTTATGGGTTTCCGCTTCTCGCCTGCCTTCTCTCGATCAACGTAATGGACGGTGTGTTCGCTAATCCCACCTCCTGCACCTGGAAACCCAAACAGCAACTTCTCCTGAGGCAAGTGCCGCAGGTACTGCTCAAAGCCAATTGCGTTGTTGCCCATGAACAGGATGTTCTTGATATTGGCATTGGCCCGAAGAACCTCAAACACAGGCGGTAGCTTGTTCTTTCTTATGAGAACGACCACGAGATCGTATTCATCGTCCTCCTTCAGTTCATCTACTACCTGAACCTTCGAGCCCCCCTTAGCTCCAGTGATTTACAAGACCATTGGCCTTAATGAAGTCGTACCGTTGACCTCGCGCGTGAATCGTTACATCCTTTCCTGCCTGACCAAGAATATGTGCATAAAGACAACCCAGTGGGCCTGCACCAAATACCAGCGTTCTCATCGAAAATACCCCCTTCTATTCTACCATTAGGAAAACATATATAAGCTTAAATCGAGTTTAACAAAATGGGGAGCAGTACAGGTGATTAAAGGAAACATTTAGGAGCTTCGGCTCCCTTTTATAGTTCCAATATACTCAATAACTGCAGTTAATTAGAACACCCGGATTAAGTCCTCAACACGCTTACGTTATGCTCACAAAACCACTAATTTATATCCCTTCTTTACAACCCTTAAGAAGACATAATGAAGCTTAAATAGAATATTAAAAAAGATGAGCAGTACACGGAATTACCTTCATTCTGCTGTTGAGACAGGCCACTTAGCAAATCAGATGTTCGTTACGCAGAGCTACAGAGTCAGACTGATTTCTCATATTAACTCGTCCTCTATTTTTTTTAATTCAACAGAGATTGAACCGATTATTTTTGTTAGTTCTTTGTTCTCTTTGCGAAGACGGTCTATTTCTCCAATGTCATTCTTAGATTCAAAGGCTCTATAAGCTTCAGATAGGAACTTATCACGCCAGGTGTAGTATTGGTTTTGATGTATTCCGTAATAATTGCATATCTCTGAGACTGGTCTTCCAGATAAACCATCAAGTACTATCTTCGTTTTAGTTTTAGAATCCCATCTCCTTCGCCTCATTGCTCCCGCTCCTCTTGTCTTTTTTGAACAATTACCAACTTAAATATACTTCTTAATTGTTTTGAAAAAGCACCCAAATCCAAAAAAAATCCCCAAAGCAACGGTAATATAGAGAGAACCAATGAGAGTACAGAAAGCATTATAAAGCTGGGCTAGAAATTTAGATACTTTGTTAAGAGCTCGCTCTCTGTTTGTACAGACGTCTTCTCATATAATAGAGTGCTGCTAGTCCTGCAAACACTACAAAGATGATCATGCCCCATTGTGTCATAGTAGGGATAGCAGATATTTCTCTAGGTACGAATGCAAGGCCGACCGGATCATCTATGCCGGTGTCCCCTATAAATACTGTTTCACCATTTGATGGATTGATCCGGTATAGACCCCCATCTCGATCAGCAGCAAAGAGGATATTAGTTATCGGATCAAAGGCTAAGCCCGCTTGTACGCCGTCAGCAACACCGGTGGGTCCAATAATACCCCATGTATTAGCGCCGATATCGTAGACCATTAAATCCCCATTATCGTCCCTTTCAAGTGCGTAAATCAGATTATTATTTGGATCAGCCGCCAAGGCCTCTGATTCTTCGGGCGGAGATGCTAAAGGCGAAAAAGCACCTGTTGTCGTGTCAATAGTCCCAAAGACTTGATTATCGGTTCCGTACAGCATGCCATTTGATGTATTAAAAGCTAAACCTCTGTTAGCGTCACCGCCAATAGGAGCCACGAATGTAAGGCCACTACCGTCTGTTGCAACTGTAAACAAGTTCGGAACGTTATTAGCACAATATAAGAAGTTTGTCGGATCTTCACTGGGCGCAAGCCCGTCGCAGCCGCCCGGTCCGACCAGAGTCAAGGCAGCCGTAGTTGTATTGACCGTGTATAGAGAATTGTCCCCTACGTCATCCATTAAAAACAGCGTGCCGGAAGCTACGGCCTGGGCTTGAGTAGTCATCAATAGCAAAACACTCACCATAGCAAAGCTGATAAGTAACAAAGGGGATTTTGAACCACTGAGCACAAAAAAGTTTCTTAACGTTCTCATTTCCTCTACCTCCTAAGAATTTTTTTTAAATAACTCAACTATACTTCTTCAAACTATACCAATACATTATATTAATCTTCTTTTCCTAATATTTTTTATGTGCAATCTATATGCCAATCAAGGTAATACACTCAAACCAATCAAAAATTATCTAACCTGATGACATAACATTGGGGGCGAGAGTGTCGATATCTAGGACATTAGACACCTAAATATAAAATACACGGTGCGATGAAATTCAAAAGTATAAGATTACGTCAGATCAAAATGAGTACAAGGCGTGCTGGCCTTACTACTAACCTTATTTATATATGGTTCTCTGTTGAAAATCTAAATTAAAATCTTAGAACTCCGTATTCTAGTCGGAAAGTATCAAATTATATGTTGATGATTTTTATATTATTATAAGATAGGGTCTTAAATAGTCTGAAAGGTTAATGTATTTATGCGGCTAATATTTTTGATCGGAGTAAAGAGGTTAGACAATGGGTAATAATAAACCCGAGGGCAAAGAAATTGAGAGACGTCGATTAACCGTAATGTTTTGTGATCTGGTCGATTCGACTACTCTATCAGAGAGATTAGATCCTGAAGAATTGCGCGAATTAATACTAATCTATCAAGAGCTTTGTTCTAAAGTCATAAGAAGTTTTGACGGTTATATCGCACAGTATCTAGGCGATGGAGTATTAGCTTATTTTGGTTATCCGATTGCCCACGAGGATGACGCTAAGCGTGCAATGCATGCGGGTTTGGGAATACTCCAGGGGATAAAACGTCATAATTCAAAATTCGATAGGAAGCAGCAACTTAATGTTCGAATAGGGATTCACACGGGATTAGTAGTTGTTGGGGGAATGGAAAAAGAGGAAAAACATGAATCCCTGGCCATGGGAGTAACACCAAATATCGCTGCAAGGTTAAAGGATATTGCCGAACCTAACTGCATAATAGTAAGCGAGGCAACTTATAAACTGATAGAAGGATATTTTGTCTGTCAATCTTTAGGTTCATATAATCTCAGAGGCTACTCAAAGCCAATGGAATTATATTCTGTACTCCGCCGAAGTGATGTGGAGAGTCCACTGGATATAGCAGCCGTCAAAGGGTTAACACCACTTGTGGGGAGAGAGGATGAGGTTAAATTACTCCTAGAGCATTGGGAAGGTGTTAAGAATGGAGTAGGACATGTGATTTTACTCAGTGGTGAAGCCGGCATAGGAAAGTCCAGACTTGTAGATGTGCTAAAAGAACGATTGATACCTGAGCTATGCAACAAATTTGAATCTCGATGTTCACCTTATGACCAAAATACTCCATTTAATCCTATCAGTTCTTTTCTCCAGAACTTATTGGGCTACCGTAAAGACGATACCGCTCAGAGAAAACTGAAGAAACTTGAAGAATGCTTAGAATCATACGATTTACCTCTTAAAGAAACTCTCCCACTGTTTACGGAGCTTCTTTCTCTTCCGTTACCCAATGGTTATGAACCTCTGAGTTTGAGCCCTCAAAGACAAAAACAGGAGACAATAGAAGCATTAAATAGCTTGCTCATTAAAGAAGCTGCAAAGCAACCGTTATTATTTATAGTAGAGGATTTACATTGGTCAGATCCCTCGACATTGGAATTTTTAAGTTTCCTAGTAGAGAATGCTCAAAATTCCGAAATTCTTGCTCTTCTGACTTTTAGACCGCAATTCATCCCGCCTTGGGTTAGCAGCTCCAATTTATCATCAATCACACTTAACCGTTTGAACAGATATGAAGTAGAAGAAATGGTCCATTATCTTACGAGAGGCAAAGTTCTTCCTGATAAATTGGCAAACGCGATAGTAAACAAAACAGATGGAATACCCTTTTTCGTCGAAGAGTTGACAAAAATGATCCTCGAAACGGGCACAATTAAAGAAAGAACAGACGATTCTGAGGGCTTTATACCACTTCCGTTAGATCAAGTACCGTCCACACTTTACGGCTCTTTAATGTCCAGACTTGACCGCCTTGCTATGGCGAAAGAACTAGCACAATTGGGAGCTGTGATAGGGCGCTCGTTTACATATGAAATGATAGAGGCTGTTTCGGAATTAGACAAACCCGCTTTGGAGAAACAGCTTGAGCTTCTAGAAGGGGCAGAACTCCTCTATAAGAGTGGAGATTTCCCCGATAGTACATACATTTTCAAACATGCACTTGTTCAAGACACCGCATATCAATCACTCTCAAAAAGAAAAAGACAGCAGTATCATCAAAAAATTGCCCGTGTATTGGAAGAGAGTTTCCCTGAAAAGTGCGAGAATCATCCTGAGCTATTGGGACATCATTTTACACAGGCAAACCTCTTTGAAAAATCGATTTCTTATTGGTTTACAGCAGGTCAAAAGGCGATAGGCCATAGTGCTAATATTGAGGCAATAAGACATTTAGAAAAAGCACTTGAATTAGTCAAAAGTCTGCCGGATACTCCTGATAACCGCAATAAAGAGCTTGAGATACTCATTACCCTTGGCTCACCGCTTATAGCTATTATGGGTTATTCTTCTAAAGAAGTTGAGAGAACATATAGTAGGGCAAGGGAACTGTGTAGTGAACTTGGTGAATTTCCGCAATATTTCCCGGCATTGATGGGTCTCCATGTCTTTTATTATCTAAGAGCAGAATACGATGAGGCGCTAGAGCTGGCTGAGAGGCTGATGCGACTGGCACGAGTCTTAAAAGACCCGGGTCTGATTACAGTGGCCCACATAGCTTTGGGAGAGACGTTTTATTCGCAGGGCAGGTTTAATTATTGTTATGAGCATATGGAACAGGGCTATTCCCTATACGATACCCTAGTACCCCGTTATCCCTGGTTATGGACGGACCCCGGTGTGGCTTGCTTGTCTTATAAGGCGATGGCTCTTTGGCAACTGGGTAAACCCGATAAGAGTTTAATAACAGTCCAAGAAGCCCGGGCGTTAGCACGTGATCTATCTCATCCTTTCAGTCTGGCTTGGGCTCTATTCTTTTCGGCTGTGATCTATCAGCTCTGTGGCGATTGCCATAATACTTCAGAGCTTTCTGAGCAATTGATTTCCCTTTCCTCCGACCAAGCGTTTCCATTCTGGTTAGCATTCGGAAACATTATGAGAGGCTGGTCTAAAGTCGAGACAGATGAGAAAGAGAGCGGAATTAAGCAGATCCTCAAAGGATTGAATGACATGGAAACAATTGGATCAGCATCAGGAAAATCATATTTCTTGGGATTATTAGCAGATAGATATCTTGGAGCTAGAAAATTCAAAGAGGGATTAGAGGTTATAGAGGGGGCATTGGCGTTTGTACAAAATTCTGGTGAGCGTTGGATGGAAACCGAGCTTCATAGAATTAAGGGGGAGCTGACAAACGGCATTTCTTCTGACAATTATAAAGAGTCAGAATCCTACTTTCAAAAGGCAGTCGTGATTGCGGAAAGCTTGGGAGCAAGATCATTAGAGCTTCGTGCTACTACCAGCTTATGCAGCAGCCTACGGAATAGAGGAAAAACTGAAAAAGCCCGGGAGATGCTTGCAAAGACTTACGGCTGGTTTGAGGAAGGATTTGAGACAAAAGACTTAAGAGATGCCAGAGGGTTGCTTGACGAGCTTCAAACTTCTAGCTGAACGAGTTAATTTTATTAGCAGTTATTTCATATCTCTTCATTTTATTAATTAAGCCCTGGCGGCTTAATCCCAATACCTTGGCCGCCCGCTTTTGATTATGGCCGCACTTCTCAAGTGTCTCGAAAATCAACCGCTTTTCTAATTGCTGCACATTTTCCTTAAGCGAGAGAGGCTTGGTTGAGTCGGGTTCAATATTGTCCATTAGGGGTCTGATGTGCGGAGAGAGGTTCTCTTCTTGTACTAATTTGCCCGGTGTGAGAACAGCCAGTCTTTTTACCTCATTTTCCAGTTCCCTTATATTCCCCGGCCAATCATACTTGGTTAGGCACCTTAAGGTCTCGGGTGAGAATTTCTTGGATTCTTTTTTCATTGCCTTACAGTATTTATCCATGAAGTAGCTGGCAATAAGTACAATGTCCTCTGCAATCTGCCTTAGAGGCGGCATATGAATATGAATTACCTTAAGGCGGTAGAAAAGATCTTCACGGAAATTTCCCTTTTTGATTTCTCTCTCAAGATCCTTGTTTGTAGCAGAAATAATTCTAACGTCTATTGGTATAGTTTTCCTGCCCCCTACGTGCTCAATACTGCTTTCTTGCAATACGCGGAGGATCTTGGCTTGAGCTGTAAGGCTCAGGTCTCCGATCTCGTCTAAAAAAAGTGTTCCTCCGCTGGCCTCTTCGAATTTACCGATTCTCCTTTCCACTCCTGTAGCTACCCCCTTCTCTATTCCGAACAGCTCGCTCTCTAAAAGACTTTCAGGCAGAGCGGCACAGTTAATAGCGACAAACGGCATCCTTGTGCGCGGACTGTTATAGTGTATGGACTTGGCTACGAGCTCTTTCCCGGTTCCGCTTTCCCCTGTTATGAGTACGTTAAGAGAGGTATCACTGATTTGTTCAATTAATCTTACAATGTGTTGAATGCGGGGACTTGTTCCTAGTATGTTTTGCGTGAAGAAACGTCCTTCGACCTCTTTCCAGAGATGGTTGTTTTCTTTAAGAAGTTTTTGCTGATATTGTTTTGAATCTTCGATCAGCTGTGTGGTTTCTATTGCCGCCGCCACATGGCCGGCTATCAGTTCCAAAATCTCTTGATCTTGCTCACTGAAACTACCTTTTTTTTTGTTTAGTACTTGAAACGTGCCAACGACCACCCCGTTATGGTTTTTAATCGGTACAACCAAGAGACTCCTAGTTTGATACCCTGCAATTTCATCAACCTTTTTATAAAATCTGGAATCCTGAGAGACGTCTTCTACATTAATAGATTGTCCTGTAATAGTAGCGTCCCCTGTAATTCCAAGACGTGAATCCAAACGAATCTGCTCACCATCAAGGGTAATTATTGACCATAACTCATGTTTTTCTCTATCCAAAAGAAAGATACTGGATCTGTCGGCTTCAAGAAGCTCTTTTGTCTCCTGGACTACGAGTTCTAAAAGTGCCGGCAGTTCCCTTTGAGTATTGATCTTTTGACAGATATTCATTATTGCGTCTAATTTACTCATACTATCTCCCCGCCTTAACCTTTTTCGGTGTCAACTATATAGACATAAAGAAAGAAATATAGACACATAAACAAAGCTTAACACATCTATAACAAATTCAAATATATATACCATCTAAGACGCTTTCACAAAGGGAAACATGTGTATAGATAGTTTACATTAATGTTTGCTCTCGAGACTAATATGCAATGATAACAGAATGTTACGTCGTTGGCATGCCGCTTGCGATTGCATGTAAATGAGATCTATTTTTCGGAAAGAACGATAAGTAAAGTCTGGAAATAGATTAAAAGTGCTTTCAAATGCACTTTAATAAAAATTCTGGGGGTGCGTTATGAAGTACAAGATGACATTAGTAGCTTTAGGGATTTTGCTTAGTGCGTTGGGCTTAAGCAGTGCTTTCGCCCAATCACAGAAGGACGTCCGTATTAAGTTGACATGTATGCCTAATGTCACCTGTTATGCGGATTATTGCAGACGGGTTGAAGGAAGTGCGAAGGGAGTTATCGGTGGCAAGAGCTTTACACTCAGTTGTAATGCTGAAAATGATGCTGTTTCCGATATAACGGTTGTTAGGGGAGTAGCTGATTCTAGCTGGGGTGTAACGCTGGATTCTAAACCGAGGAGCGTCTGTAATTTTAGCGGGACTAGCTATCCCATAGACGTAAGCTGTCAGGTATCAAGCGAGCGTGGTGTAGGCGCGCTTAGGTTAGTTGCGGAGTAGTAGGAAATTAAGTGTTATTCGTTAAATCGAAAATAGTAGGAGGTAGTAAAATGAGAAAGCTTATATTTTTTTCCTTGTCCTTATTTATGCTGGCTAGTTTTTCAAGTGTTTTTGCGTTTGAGAAAGAAGGCAAATTCACGAGTAAATTTGGCTGGTATTCAAAAGGACAGATGGTAGAAGTTGGACCTGAGCATGTATTTTTCGTCGGGGAGTTCGGCGGGACGAATTTCAACGATAAGGGCAACGGCTTTATGGATAAGAGCTCTGTTGTTTGTCCTGGAGCTATGGACATTAACAAAGGAATGCACGATGGACATGGGTACTGTATAGTCACGGATAATGACGGAGATAAGGCTTTTGCAGTATGGAAATGTACAGGCGCTGAGCTCTGCAAAGGGGATTTTCAGTGGACAGGCGGAACAGGGAAATACAAAGGGATCAGCGGGAACAATTCATTTTATGCGCAGGTAGGAATTGGCGGCACACCGCAAGGCTATTCTATCTGGGACGGCGAGTGGAAGCTGCCGTAATGATTTGATGAAAATCGTAGAAGGAGAGCGTAGTTTCTCCGAGTTATATTGCAGGAAAAATAAAATTCAATAGTAGGAGGCTAAGAAAATGCCAAAATTTATTGCGATACATCCGGTGGACCCACCGGTAAATACTGAGGACGTGGGGCCCGTAGCGAAAAAAGCTAAATCTGGACTCAGCACAGATGCGTACTGGGTAAAGAGTTGGCTGAAATTAAACGATAAAGGGCAGGTTGACGCTATTTACTGCGAATGGGACGGTAGGGACGCACAGTCAGTTAGGGATGCTTTAACAAATACGATTCCTGAGCTACCGTTTTCTGAAGTGAGCCCGATGGCTGAGATTCACAGCGAAGACTTCAGATAATTACCCACAAGATAAAAACAGCGCGGGGGAATCAATCACGGTTCTCCCGTGTCATAACCATAAGAAATAATAGATGTATTGCTTGAAAAATATACGAAAACGAAGAGGTGAGTTATGTCTAAATACGAAATAAAATTAGACCATATATGCGATGTTGTGGCGTTTGTATCGGCGCCTGCTCCTATAGGGTCAAGTAGCTGGGGAACAAGACTGTTTTTTCCCGTAATCGGCGAAGACGGATATGTGGACGGCCCTAAACTACAGGCGAAAATCCGCCCTCTTGGCGAGGACGCGGCACTAATACGCTTCGATAACTGCTTTGAACTTAATGTAAGGCTTGTTTTAGAAACTAATGATAACGCTTTAATATATGTAACGTATAAGGGCGTAATAGACATGTCGGAAGACGAAGCCAATAAATTCCTTGCAGGAGAGCTACCGCCGAACCTGAACCTCTTTACAACTCCTAGATTTGAAACCGCAAATGAGAAGTACCAATGGCTTACCCGCATTCAGGCGGTTGGTAGGGGAAGCGTTGAGCCAGAGGGAGACCGTTTCAGAGTCAGCTATTCCTGGTATGCGTTGAGCTGATAGCAGGGTAAGAGGAAAATAAGCCTATTACATTTTTAGGGAGGTTTTTAAATATGAGTCAAATTAACCGTAGGTGGCTTCTGGTTGAACATCCGGTAGGGAGACTAGATCTTTCGCATTTTACGTTACAAGAAGAAAAAATACCTGAACTATGCGAAGGAGAGATTCTTATCCGCAACATATACCTTTCTTTAGATCCAACTAACAGACTGTGGGCTGATGCCAGGAAATCTTACATGCCTCCTGTCGAGACCGGAGAGGTTATGCGCGGCCTGATTATCGGTGTTGTCGAGGAGTCCCGTAATCCTGCTTTTAAAGAAGGAGATATTGTGCAGGGCATTCTGGGGTGGGAGGAGTATGTAATTTCGGACGGCACTAATGTAAGTGTGATACCCTATGATGGGGCAGTGCCATTGAGCGCATTTTTCGGACTATTCAGCCACACGGGACTTGCGGCTTATTTCGGCCTTGAAGATATAGGGAAGCCTAAAGAAGGTGAGACTCTAGTGGTATCGGCAGCGGCTGGGGCTGTGGGATCTGTAGCTGGACAGATTGGCAAGATTAAGGGATGCCGTGTTGTAGGTATAGCTGGCACAGAAGAAAAATGCAGATGGATTAGGGACGATCTTGGTTTTGATGCCTCAATCAATTACAAGACAGAATCGGTCCAGGACAGTTTGAGAGAGCATTGTCCAGAAGGTATTGATATTTATTTTGATGCCGTCGGAGGAAAAATACTGGATGCCGTTTTGGCCCAGATAAATTTTAAAGCCAGAATCGTCATATGTGGGATGATATCACAGTATAATTCTTCTGAGCCTGTGCCGGGCCCCTACAATTTCATCAACATACTCTATAAGAGCGCTCGAGTGGAAGGGTTTATAGTTCTTAACTATGCTGAGCGGTATGGAGAAGGAATCAACAATCTCGTCAGGTGGTACTCGGAAGGTAAGCTCAAGTACCGTATTGATATTGTGGAAGGACTTGAAAATGCACCCGCTGCGCTCAATAAGCTTTTCGAAGGGACGAATAAGGGGAAGCTCATAGTAAAAATATCGGAAGATCCTTTGACTTAGATCTCTTGATCTATAGAAGTAAACTACACCTTTTTAATTATTCAATTAAGAGATACAACACACTTAATACTCAACAATCTCAGCACCTTAAACCAGGACACAACATAGAGGTATTCGCAGTTCCGGGAGAAGCGGGTAAGAAACTTAGTGTCGGACCAAACTGGCTCATTAAAAAGGGCGCCAAGCTTGTAGAAAAAGCAGAGGATGTGATAATTGATTTAGGTATAGCCCTGGGCGAAAGTACTGATATTACTTTTGACAGGCAGTCCGTTGTGGACTCCCTGACTAAAAATGAAAAGACGGTTTTTTCCGTATTTAAAGCAGAGGCTTTACATGTGGATGAAATAATAAAGCTCACGGAAATGGAGCCCTCAAACGTGCTTTCCACTCTTCTGTCGCTTGAGCTTAACGGTTTCATAGTGCAGCTTCAAGGAAAGTATTTTCAACTAAGCATGTAGTCCCGGATGTACTTGCATACTTTAGTATGAAAATTATCCCAAACTAAAGTATGTTGACTTTTTCCTTGCCCGGGACTTTAATTAATACTATAGTATATGGCAATAGTATTAACCCGCTTGGATTTTATCCCGGGAGGGTTTAAATATACTTTTGTAATGCGGAGCAGAAATTATGGCGAGTACAAAAGCAGCTGCAAAAAAGAAGACTGAGATCATAAGGACTATAGTTGCCTGCAGATACCCTCTGGTCAGAGACGGAATCGCGAAAATACTGGAGGAAGATAAATCTGTAGAAGTTCTATCGAGGGTCTCAAACCTTATTGATCTCATAGGAGCGTGCGAAGAGCATGATTTTGATATCCTTCTCTTGGATGTCGAGCTAAAAGGGCTGAATCTTACAAAAATACTGAGTCTGATCAAAAAGAATAACAAAGCCAAGTTGATACTGATAATCGACAACGACTATAACGAAAGTCTTCTTATAAACGCGATCCGCTCAGGGGTGAGGGGCTACCTGCTCAAGGATACCGACTCGAACCATCTGATTAAGTCTGTGAGCTCGGTCTTCAACGGAGAGCTCTGGGTGGAGAGAAAGTTGATGGGTAAGGTAATAGACGGCACATCCTACCCGAAAAAGCCCGAAAAGAGTAAAGGGCAGATATATGACCTTACGGAAAGTGAAATCAAGATAATTAAACTTGTCCTTAACGGGTATACGAATAAGAGTATTGCGGATGAGCTTTATATTAGTGAGAAGACCGTCAAGTTTCACTTGTATAAGATATTTAAAAAGCTCAGCGTTAAAAACCGTTCAGAGCTCATTCTGTTCGGATTTAGACATGGTTTTGTTTCTTAGAATTTAACTCTAATCATGCGCTTGATTGATATATGACCTTGTTCAAATTCTTGAATAGACTCCTAAGAGCAAATAAATTAATCTATTTTTGGGCTTATACTATTAAAGTTGTAATAGGTTTTAATCAACAAAGAGTCAAAAGGAGTTATTAATATGAATTTAAGTGTAATAGGAACCGGATATGTCGGGCTTGTGACAGGCGCTTGTTTTGCGGGAAGCGGTAATAACGTAATTTGTGTGGATATAGACGAAGAGAAGATAAAAGCTCTGAATGAGGGACAAGTCCCGTTTTATGAGCCGGCGCTTGAAGATCTGGTAAAAAAGAATGTGAAAGAGGGCCGGCTTCGCTTTTCTACGGATATAGATCATGCGATCAAAAACTCGCTTGTAATACTTATAGCTGTAGGTACTCCCCCTAATTCTGATGGCTCGGTAAACATGGATGCGGTACTGAGCGTAGCACGCTCTATTGGTGAGAGTATGGATGGTTATAAGATAGTGGTTACCAAGAGCACTGTTCCGGTAGGTACGACGGAGCGAATTAGAGCGGTAATAGAGGAATACTCAGATGTGGAGTTCGATGTAGCGTCAAATCCTGAATTTTTAAAAGAGGGGGCCGCTGTTGAGGACTTTATGAAACCCGACAGGGTGATAATTGGCGCGGATAAACCCTCTGTGGCGGGGGTGCTGAAAGACCTATACGCCCCATTTATGCGCTCAAGTGACAGGGCTCTGGTTGTTTCTGTAAAATCATCCGAGCTTGCAAAATATACTGCAAACGCCATGCTGGCCACCAGGATATCTTTTATGAACGAGATCGCTAATTTATGTGAAATTGTGGGAGCGGATATATCGGAAGTGAGAAACGCGATAGGCTCTGATGCAAGGATCGGGAGACACTTCATCTTCCCGGGCATAGGTTACGGGGGATCGTGTTTCCCTAAAGACGTAAAGGCTCTGATAAGTACCGCGGACGAGCTTGGTTACGAGCTTAAAATATGCGGCGCTACAGATGATGTGAATACAAAACAAAGGGAGCTGTTTTGGAAAAAGATAGAGGATTATTTCGGAGGCAAGCTCGAAGGTAAAAAAATCGGGTTCTGGGGCATTTCTTTTAAACCCGAAACAGACGATATCAGAGAGGCTCCGGCTCTATTTTTAATTGATAAGTTTTTAGACTCGGGCGCTCAAGTCTGTGCGCATGACCCCGCAGCAATGGATAATCTTAAAAAACACTACGGGGACAGGCTCACCTACGCTGATTCAAACTATGACGTCTGCCGCGGCGCCGATGCTCTGGTTATAAATACCGAGTGGAATGAATACCGGCAGCCGGATTTTACAAAGCTCAAGGAGATTATGGCTGAGTCCGTAATATTTGACGGAAGGAATCTATACAATCCAAAGAGACTTTCCGAGAGTGGATTTAAATATATCGGTGTGGGTATAGGGAACTAAACGGGCTTTCTAAACCTTTTTCGCCTTTCTTCTTCCGTAGACCATGAGCTGGTATCGGTTTTGAAGGTTGAGCTTGGTGAATATGCTTGTAACGTGCGCTTTAATGGTTTTCTCGCTCACCTTTAGCTTTTCGGCTATTTCTTTATTCGTATGGCCCGAAGTTACGAGGTTAATAATTCGAGACTCTGTCTTAGTAACGTTAGTCTCAGGTTCTTTGATGATTATGTTTTTTACAATCGAGTCTTTATGAATTTTCCTGTTGTTTTTAATAATATCAACCAACTCAGCGGCACTTGTACTCTGGTTCACTGTTATGAAGCTCCCGGGGTTTTTGTCATTTTCATCGGATAAAAGAATTACTTCAGTGCCCTTGGACTTAATTTTTTTTGTGAGAAGGAACTTTTCAATACCGGGGTCCTGTACCCTCTTATCAAGGAATATGTAGTCAGGTTCGTTTTCATCCATAAAGCTCTGAACTTGCTTTATCTCGGATAGATCCGCAATAACCTTTATAAAGAGTTCCGGCTCTAGGATCTTACGAATACCGTCGATAAGGAGCTTTGACTCCGATATGATTAATATCTCTATTGTATTTTTAGACATAATAGCTGCCTTCTATATTGATTACGTTTTCACCGTGTAATGTGGATTCATCCCCTCTAAAATTATAATGCCGTTATGAATTTTGTGTGTATTAATATTTATTCTGGCTCTCTTACGTCATAGTCCCAAACAAGGTTGTTAGGTTGGATGCTCCAAACGGTAATAGATTAAATTTCATTTCCAGAAGTGTGGTATGGAAGGAGAGCTGCCGCAGTCTGATAATAATATTCTGAGACTGTAGAAAAGATGATGGAAAGGAAGCTCCAGCTTCCTTTTTATTTAGTAAAAGGCACTTAAGCGTCATTCTTTAACAGTATTACTAAGTTTATTTTTCTTGTTGAATCCATTCCGGATCATTAAATATCCTGTTTATGTTTGCATATATTTAAATTCAGGTAAAATGCCAGTGTAAAAAATTAGTACGTTGAATCTATTCCGATTATGATTACTCTTTACTATATATGTACCGACTCATGGAGGTTAAATGTCTAAATCGCTAGTAATAGTTGAGTCTCCGGCAAAGGCTAAAACAATAAAAAAGTACCTTGGTGACGACTTCAGTGTGGAGGCTTCGTCAGGCCACCTTATTGACCTTCCGAGCAGTAAGCTCGGTGTGGACGTGGAAAACGACTTCAATCCTCAATATGTGGTGATTAGGGGTAAGGGAAAGTATCTGGATAAACTAAAAAAAGCCGCCAAGAATGCGGATCAGGTGTATCTTGCCTCTGACCCTGACCGTGAAGGCGAGGCCATAGCTTGGCACATCGCGAATGAGCTCGGTATACAGGACCGCTCGCATAGGGTGCTTATACATGAAATAACCAAGAGCGCAGTAAAAGACTCGATTGACAATCCTACGGAGCTCAGCAAGGAGCGTTTTGAAGCCCAGCAGGCCCGCCGTGTGCTTGACCGTCTTGTAGGCTATCAAGTGAGCCCGATTCTATGGAAAAAGGTAAGAAAGGGGCTCAGCGCGGGCAGAGTACAGAGCGTTGCGCTCAGAATAATAGTAGAGCGGGAACGCGAAATTGAAGCTTTTAATAAAGTCGAATACTGGTCCATCGAGTCAGAGTTAAAGAGGGCGCAGGACGAGCCGGGTGCTTCATTTACTGCGGCCCTTGCAAAATTTGATGGAGAGAAGGCCGAGATATCAAACGAAGAGCAGGCGAATAAAATACTCGACGCTGTAAGGGAAGAGCCTTTCACCGTTACCTCGGTTGAGAGAAAAGATAAAAAGCGAAACACTTTACCTCCATTTATTACAAGCACTTTGCAGCAAGAGGCATCTAGAAAGCTCAGATATAACCCGAAAAGAACTATGTCCATAGCGCAAAAGCTATACGAGGGTATAGGCCTCGGAGACGAGGGCCCGGTCGGTCTGATTACTTATATGAGGACAGACTCGGTCAGGATTTCCCCGAGCGCAGTTGAAGAAGCGAGAAACTTAATCAAAGAGTCCTACGGCGCGGATTATCTGCCGGATAAGCCAAACTCCTTTAAAGTAAAGAAAGCGGCGCAGGACGCTCACGAAGCCGTCAGGCCCACTTTTGTCGATAAGCTTCCGGACTCTATTAAGAGCTATCTTACGGAAGAGGAATATAAGCTCTACAAACTCATTTGGCAGAGGTTCGTAGCCTCACAGATGAAGCCTATGATCTATGACCAGACTACAGCCGAGATTAAAGCAGGCCCGGGACTTTTCAGGGCAACAGGGTCGATTATAAAATTCCCAGGCTTTTCAGCGGTTTACTTGGAAGGTAAAGAGGAAGAAGAGGAAGCTAAAGAAAAAGATGAACTAAAGAAGCTCCCTGATCTTAATAAAGGAGATAACCTCGATCTATTAAATGTTGAAGGCAAACAGCACTTCACCCAGCCTCCCCCGAGGTTCACCGAAAGCTCACTCGTAAAAGAGCTTGAGGAAAAGGGGATAGGCCGCCCGTCTACCTATGCGAGCATACTGTCCACAATTCAGGACCGTGAGTATGTTGAGAGAGAAAAGCAGAGGCTCAAGCCCACACTGCTTGGCTGCTCAGTGAGTGATTTATTAATCCAGGGGTTCCCCGAGATTATGGATGTTCAGTTCACAGCGGAAATGGAAGAGAAGCTAGATGATGTGGAAGAGGGGAGTGTGAACTGGGTAGAACTCCTTAAAAAGTTCTATGACGGTTTTTCCACCAGGCTCGAGGGCGCGGACGATTCGATGAAGAGTCTCCGAAAGGACGGTATAGCAACAGATATTGAGTGTGACCTGTGCCACTCGAATATGATTATCAAGTGGGGAAGAAACGGAGAGTTTCTCTCATGCTCAAAGTACCCGGAGTGTAAAAACGCCAAGGCCTTTGAGTATGATGAAGAGGGGAAGATAAAGATTATAGAAAGAGCGGAGCCTGAGCTACGCGAAGATATTAAGTGTGAGAAGTGCAGCCGTCCGATGGTTATAAAAACCGGGAGACGCGGTGAGTTTCTGGCATGCTCAGGATACCCGGAATGTAAAAATGCTAAGGCTTTTGAGCTTGACCCCGAAGGCAACATTAAGGTCATTGAAAAAGAGGAGCCCGAGATCCGCGAAGACATTAAGTGTGAGAAGTGCGGTAAAGCGATGGCAGTTAGAAAGGGCCGCTACGGGAAATTTCTCGGATGCACTGGTTATCCCAGGTGCAGGAATATAAAAAATATCGATGAGAATGGGAATATAATAGAGGGGAAACAACACCCAAAATCAAAAGGAGCTAAAAAACAAGATTCTGAAGCTTCTACACCGAATACAGAAACCCCTTAATTTATCTTTTGCAATAGGCTGTTACACATATATTATTATTGGGAATATCAAAATATTCTCAGGCGGAAATGAATAGATCTTCAAGACAGATTGATTTAGGCGGAGTAAAAGTCGGGGGCGGTGCGCCCGTTACCGTCCAGTCTATGACTAAAACAGATACGCGGGATGTAGCCTCCACGGTGGATGAGATAAAGCGCTTAGAGGCTGCGGGCTGCGATATCGTGCGGCTTGCTGTACCTGATATGGACGCCGCAAAAGCCCTTGGCGAGATAAAGGGCCAGACCCGGATACCAATAGTTTCAGACATTCATTTTGACTATAAGCTCGCGCTAGAAGCCGTAAGACAGGGTGTGGACGGAATGAGGATCAACCCCGGAAACATCGGAGCCAAATACAGGATAAAAGCTGTTGTGGACGCAGTTAAAGAAAGAGGAGTTCCGATCAGGATCGGCGTGAACTCCGGCTCACTCGAAAAAGACATACTAAAAAAATACGGCTCACCCACTGCCGAGGCGCTTGCCGAGAGCGCTATGCGTCACGTACGTATACTTGAAGACTTTGACTACAGGGACATAAAAATTTCGGTTAAGTCTACAGACGTCAAAAAAATGATCGCCGCATATAAGCTGTTGGCTAAAATGTGTGAATACCCGCTTCATCTGGGAGTAACAGAGGCCGGCACTTATGAGCTGGGTACGATTAAATCTTCAATCGGCATCGGCACACTGCTGGCTGAGGGAATTGGCGATACTATAAGGGTATCTCTTACCGGAGACCCTGTGGACGAGATAGTGGTGGGGCTTAATATTCTTAAGTCACTTGGCCTGAGGCAGAACGGGATTGAGCTTATATCGTGCCCCGGATGCGGAAGGCTCGAGATTGACCTCATGAAGCTCGTTAAAGATGTCGAGGACAGAATTTCCAATATCAACCTGCCAAGACCCATTAAAGTAGCCATATTGGGCTGTGTAGTAAACGGCCCGGGAGAGGCTTCTGAAGCGGACATCGGCATTGCGGGCGGAAGAGGAAAGGGGATGCTCTACAAAGACGGTAAGCTGGTGCGCTCTTTTAAAGAAAGCCAGATTGTAGATGAGCTAGTAAAAGAGCTTGAGACATTTGCCGAGCCTTCTTAAAGGGCTATCTCATAACACTCACATTAGCAGCAATAAACCCTATATTAATATCGCTCACCATCTTTTATAATTTTCTTATGGGTTTCTTTTTATCTTTTTGGCCGATAGGGGACTATCTTTGAGCACTAATATTCCTGGCATTAAGGGCAGGGGGTCAGGGGAGAATCCGGCCAACCGTTTCGAGCAGATAGAGTTTGAGCCTTCGGAGGACGAGATTAGGGAAGGTATATCGCCTAAGACTCTTTTCTACAAAGACACAGCAAAATCGATAATTACATATAACGACAGCCCGGATGTGGGGTTTAACGCGGGTATTAACCCTTACCGAGGGTGTGAGCACGGATGTATTTACTGCTATGCCCGTCCGTCTCACGAATTTCTGGGTTTTTCCCTGGGCCTTGATTTCGAGACAAACATCTTCGTAAAAGAAGACGCTCCTGAGCTCTTAAGGAAAGAGCTCGGCTCTCCTGGGTATAACCCCGAGACTATCGCTATTAGCGGCAATACCGACTGTTATCAGCCTGCTGAGAAGCGTTTTGAGCTTACACGCAGGTGTCTTAAGGTTCTGGCCGAGTTTAAAAACCCCGTGGGCATCGTAACAAAGAACTATTTGGTAACGCGGGACAAGGATATTTTGAAAGAGTGCGCGCATTGGCAGGGTGCTCTTGTGGCCCTATCTATAACCACACTGGACCCTGAGCTTAAAAGGGTTATGGAGCCCCGCACATCAGAGCCAAAACTACGGCTGCGCGCTATTGAAGAG
The DNA here is from genome assembly GCA_965216785.1 of Thermodesulfobacteriota bacterium. Classification (GTDB taxonomy): domain Bacteria; phylum Desulfobacterota_D; class UBA1144; order Nemesobacterales; family UBA2774; genus UBA2774. The sequence goes on along the minus strand of OZ244197.1, from coordinate 2,989,158 downwards.
CTCTCAAGAGAGGGCGTTCCGGTGATCGTAATGGTAGCCCCCGTAATACCCGGACTCACAGACCATGAGCTCCCGAGCTTACTTCAAGCAGCGGCCGATGCGGGCGCTATAGGGGCGGGATATATAATGCTGAGACTCCCGTACGGAGTCTCGGATATCTTCACAAACTGGCTTGAGAGGTATTTCCCGGACAGAAAGGACAAGGTGCTGAATAGGATTAAGTCTGTCAGAGGCGGGAATCTCAACAGCGCCGAATTTCATTCTAGAATGAAGGGAGAGGGGATATTCGCAGAACAGGTAAAGAATATGTTTCAGCTCTCTTGCAAAAAGTCGGGGCTTAACCAGGAGAAGGTTTCTTTATCGACTGATCATTTCAGAAGGCCATGCGGTACACAGCTTGATTTATTTTAACTCTAAAATTCAGAGAGCTAATACTGGCTGAAAGGAATTGCGTCCAGAACTTCCACACGCACTTCTTCCGGTATGGCGTTTAGATATCCCGCTTTTACGTTCTTGAAAGTCTTCTTACTGTGAGCGGGCAGTACTTCGACAATCGTGACTCTATTAGAGAACATAGGGGTTTCCTCTGTAAAGGAAAAGAAATCCACCTTGAGGTCGATTTTTGTGTAGTCGATGCTGCTAATATTCTGAAGTGTAATCTCTCTGAAGAATCCTATGGTCTGAGTTACCCCGCCGCCCCAGACAAAGTCCTCAACTATAATGTCATCCCTAGGCAGAGGTACCTCTTCCTCATATTCGTACTCGCCCTCGTCTCCATAGTCCTCATATTCGCCGTCCCCTGTTTGAGCGGTAGTGTAACCCCGGGCAGAAGGTTTTGTTATAATATCCCTGACTGACATAGACTCTTGATCGCCCGGATCGTAGCTTGCTATTTCACCCGAGGTGTCCTCGCTCAGGCTGCCTTCTGGAAGACCCTGTTCTTTCTCGAGCTTCCTTTTATATCTTTGGGAAAGGGAGAGTTTCTCCCCGTCAGCCGAGTAGTATTCAGGATCAAGATCCTCACCGTCGCTGTCCTTGGGCGAGCCTTTTTTCTTCCTTACACTCCTTGGAGACTTTCCGTCTTTTTTTGCTTGGCGGTACCTGACCTCTTTTTCGGAAATCTCCTTAGCACCCATGACGCTGATAGATACTTCCTTTGCGTCCGGGTGGCGGAATCCTACGTTAATACCCTCATATGTCCGCGTGCTCTTTGCCGGGAGTATGTCATGTATTATTGCTCTACTTGTAAATCCCCTTACGCCTACCTTGCCTCCGCTGAGTCCCAGGAAGTCAATCCTGATCTTAATGTCTTTCCAGTTCTCAGTACTGTTATTCTCAAGAGTAAGTTCCTTTATTATTCCCTCCGTGCCGTACTGACCGCCTGTCCATTCCCAGCTCTTTACAAGTATCAGGTCTTTCGCCTTGGTCGGAGTGCCTTTCTCAATCACTTCGGCGCCGGCGACTCTGGCAATGCTGTTCTTGAGCTCAGAGTGCATCATGCCAAAATTCAGATTGTAGAACGTCTTTTCACTGCCTGCGGGCAGCACTTCTCTTATCGTAGATCTGAGTGAGCCAAGGGGGATATCGTTTGTAGTGTAGAAATCGACTTCAACTTCGATATTTTGATAGTCCATCTTCCCTTTGTTCTCAAGTGTTATTTCCTGCATTATACCGGGTCTGCCCTTACCGCCCGAGGCCCATTTGTAATCCTTTACCACAATTACTCTATCTGCTTGTTCGGGGTTCACCTTCCTTTTCGCATCAGCCCTGTTTGCGTAGAGCCCCAAAGCGAAGACAGTCAGCAGTATCATGATGAAAATACTTTTCGCCGATATTTTTGAAACCAGTTTTTTTGATTGCGGTCTGGGTATGAAATGCATGTTAACTCCTTAGATTTATATGCCGGTCCGAACTAAGATTATACATAATACAATTTTAAATAGTAGCATACCGTTTTTCTGAAATAAAATCTTTTCTGATATGAGCGTTTGTAAAATTTAAGAGAGTGGAACGGTATTGATCCGTAGTATATCTGAAGCCCTGGAATTCGTGTAATATATACACAGTCTATGCTGAATCAATATTTTAAGATTTTAAAAAACCACGCAAATGACGTATACGGAGTCAAGGCTAAAACAACGCTTTCTCTATATACAGTATTGTCTATTGCGTGCGTTGTCGTGCCGACGCTATTTTTTATTACGGTCCTCTTATTTAAGATATTCTGACATAGTCACAGCTCACGCCGAGAGTATTGCCTGAATTTACTACTAGACAATGGGCGGCTTCGGTCTTGAAATATGACTTTGGATGTATGCAGAAGGCGTTTTGCCGGGGTGCTTGAAGATGGGAAAAATAAGGATACTCCCAGATAATCTTGTCTCAAAAATTGCAGCGGGAGAGATAGTCGAAAGGCCCGCCTCTGTCGTTAAAGAGCTGGTCGAGAACTCGCTTGACGCGGGCGCTACGGCGATAAAAATAGAGCTTGAAGCAGGCGGCAAGAGGCTCGTCAGGGTTTCAGACGACGGGCAGGGAATGAGCAGGGACGAGGCGCTACTCTCACTCGAAAGACACGCCACAAGTAAGATTAGGGATGTGGATGACCTTTTCTCTGTAAGCTCTTTTGGTTTTCGCGGAGAAGCCGTCCCGAGTATCGCGAGCGTCTCCAGATTCACAATGACGACAAAACCCGGAGCCGAAGTAATTGGAACAGAAGTTAAGATTCAGGGCGGGGTGATAAAAAAAGTTGAGGAAACCGGCGCTCCCGGAGGGACAATCATAGAGGTTAAAAACCTTTTCTTCAATACTCCCGCAAGACATAAGTTTATGAAAAGGACCGAGACAGAGCTTAGTAATGTGCTAGCTGTCACGGAGCGCTTGGCACTCTCGAGCCCTGGTACTTCATTTGAGCTTACGCACGGTGGGAGAGTGCTGCTGAATCTCAGGAGACGGGATAAAACTTCAGACAGAGTGGCTGAAATATTTCCGAAATGTGAGCTCCATAGGGTAGGCGCCGGAGCAAATGGAATTAAAATAAAGGGCTTTATGTCAAGCCCTCTTGATACCAGATCGAACACTCAAAAACTCTTTACTTTCGTAAACGGAAGAGGTGTGAAGGACCGCTTCCTTACGCGCGTACTGATAGACTCTTACGGTAAAATGCTCGAGAAAGGCAAGTTTCCCCAGGGAGCTTTATATGTTGAAATTCCCTTTAGTGATGTGGATGTTAACGTACACCCGACAAAGAGTGAAGTAAGGTTCCAGAACACCAGAATAGTGGGGGATTTAATAAAATCCGCAATCGAGCAAATGCTGAGATCTGCCCCATGGTTAAATGATTACCGGGCGAAAACGGACAATATGGCCCGAAAAGAGTATTCTGGTAGAGAATACCGCCCGCACTATAGTTCCCATAACTCTAGGAGTCCCGTATACAAGAACGATCAAGACAAAGACTCTTCTTACCCCGATAGTCTTTCAGGTATAGGACGTATCGGCTCTGAGGATCTACGAGACAGAACGCCTGATACATCACAAGCGCGATTCAGTACGGGTCAGGAGGAGATCAATGATGAAACGGAAGAGCTTTTCGGGGGCCAGGGTTTTTATTCGAGTTTAAAGATTATAGGACAGCTTGGTGATCTTTATATAGTTTGCGCGTACGAGAAGGGTATGATCCTTATAGATCAGCACGCGGCGCATGAGAGAATTAATTATGAAAAAATTAAGAACGCATATCTTGAATCAAGTCCTGTGCAGGTGCAGGAGCTTCTTGTTCCTGTGGTTTTAGAGCTATCTCCGTATGAGGCCAATTTGATTGAAAAGCACCGTGAGGAGCTTTTGTCGCTTGGTCTCAGAGTAGAGGATTTCGGTCAAAACTCCGTAGTGCTGCGCTCAGCTCCCGCGCTTATTAAATCCACAGATTACTCGGGGCTTATCAAAGATATATTGGCCGAAATAGCCGAGAGCGGAGGGGAGAAGAGCTTGAGTGAAAGAATAGAAAGGGTAATCTCTACGATGGCCTGCCACGCGTCTATTAAAGCAAGTTTTGAGCTTAACTTAGAGAAAATGGAGTCGCTGCTAAAAGAGCTTGACCGCTCGGAGTTCCCGCACTCCTGCCCTCACGGAAGACCTGTTGCGCATAAGCTGACATACCAAGAGATTGAGAGGATGTTTAAGAGGACATAAAACATGAAAGAATGTATAGTATCGATACTTAGAGAAAGCGCCGATCTAAAGCTTCAGTTTGCGAAAGAATCGGCTAATGACGTGGAAGAGGCAGCGGTAATTCTACAAAAAGCCTTTAAGTCGGGCAATAAGCTCTTGATATTTGGAAACGGCGGGAGCGCCTCGGATTCACAGCATATAGCGGCTGAGCTTGTGAATAAGTATGCTCTTAAGAGAAAAGCTCTTTCTGCGATCGCGCTTACGACTGACGGCTCTATATTAACTAGTGTTTCAAATGACGGCTCTTTCGAAAACGTATTCTCAAGACAAATTGAGGCTCTTGGGAAAAAAGGAGATGTCGCGCTTGCTCTGTCCACAGGAGGGAAGTCCCCCAACGTGATTAAGGCTCTTAAAACCGCAAAATCGATGGAGTTAAAAACTATAGCTCTTGTGGGTTCCGATAAGTCCAAAGTGAGGAGACTTACAGACTGTTGCATCAGTGTGCCGTCTAAAACTACAGCGAGGATTCAGGAGCTTCACATAACGATCGCTCATATAATATGTGAGCTCATCGACGAAGCGTTTAGTAATAAAAAAGAATCCTCAAAGAATGAGAGTTCTCATAAATAAATATGAATAGTAAATGTTTTTATCTAAAATATTAAGATGAATATGCAGAGCTCAAAGACTATGAAATGCCCCGGATGTAGGAAGATAACTAAGTGGGATGGGAATATATGGAGACCTTTTTGCTCTGAGCGCTGCAAAATGCTGGATCTCGGGGCCTGGGCGTCTGAGGATTATAAAATTCCGGATGAAAATGATGAGTACGATGAAGAGTCAGAGGTTTGCGAGGATATAAAAGGCGGGTTGAATTAGTTCCCGCATTAATGGATTAAATGCATCCAAGGAGGTAGTACTGAAAATGGGAGTTGTTGAAACAAACAGGTTTCATAAGGGGCTTAAAATAGAGTTTGAAGGGGAAATATGGGAAATAATCGAATACCGCCACTCAAAAGTTGCGCAGAGAAGCGCCGTGATGAAAACGAAGATGAGAAACCTGGCCACAGGCGCCGTGCAGGAGAAAAATTTCCGCTCCGGAGACAGTTTTACAGTGCCAGATATGGAAAGGAAGAACATGCAGTTTCTATATAAAGACGATGTTGGGTTTAATTTTATGGACATGGAATCCTACGAGCAGCACACGTTAAGCCCCGAGCAGGTGGGAGATTCCGCAAAATTTTTAAAGGAGCAGCAGGAAGTAAACATTCTTTATTTTAATGATGAGCCCTCGGGTGTTGAGCTTCCGACGGCTGTTGAAATAGAGGTGTCGGAAACAGAGCCGGGCGTAAAAGGGGATACCGTGTCCGGAGGCACCAAGCCAGCCAAGCTTGAATCCGGAGCCACTATACAGGTTCCTCTATTTATAGATATAGGGGACGTAATAAAGGTCGACACAAGAACCGGTGAATATCTCGAAAGACTTAAAAAGAAATAGGTTCTCAATATGTTAGGATTCATATTTTAACAACCTTAAATTTGGATTCCCATAGATGGTTTCAAGCCTAATTACGATATGCAAAATTTGATATTTAAACATCAAAACTCATATAAGTGTGTTAAAACCTGCAACTTTTTCGGAACTTCGTGGTTAGTAATTAATAAAGCTAGTCTGGCATTCATATGCAAAGCGATATAGAGCTTATGTTGAGGACAAAAGCCGGGGATGATGGTGCATTCAGCGAGCTCATGAAAAGGCATTATAAAGGGGTGGTGAATTATATATATAGGTTTACGAATATGAGAGATAACTCAGAAGATCTAGCACAGGAAGTTTTTTTCCGCGTTTACCGCTCGGCTAAGAATTATAGACCCGAGGCTAAGTTCTCTACATGGCTATATAAAATCGCTACAAACGTGAGTATTACCCACCTTAAGGGAAGACCTAAGAACCTGAGTCTAGATGAGATTGAAGAGACCAGAGGGAATATAGAGGACAGACGAGTACAGATAACGGATGATATAATTTATAGGAAAGAGATGAAAGAACATATATTTAAGGCTTTGGAGTCTTTGCCTGAAAGAGAGAAAGTTGCTATTATGCTATGTAAATATGAAGGGTTTTCATATGAAGAGGTATCGGAAGTGCTGGAATGTACAGTGGGCGCGGTCAAAGCCTACGTCCACAGAGGAAGGATGAAGCTGATAGACATATTGGAACCTCATTTATCGAAAGGAGGAGGCTATGGAGTGTAGAAGCATTAAGGAATTAATCGTACGCTATTCCTCAGGTGATATAGAAGAGGCCGAGAAGGTTTTAGTCGATGAGCACGTAAGGGACTGCAATGGGTGTGAACAATACTTCATTCGCTCAGAAAGACTCTGGGATACGCTGGATTCCTGGGATGAGATCGAGCCTGAGCGCGGGTTCGTTACCGAGTTTTGGAATAAAGTATCAGCCGAAGAGGATAAGGCCAAAGCAGGGTTCTTTGGCTGGTTAAGGGGTTTCAAGCCCAAGCTAGCGGTAAGCGGCGCACTGGCGACCGTATTTATAGTCGGCATATTCACGTTCGCGCTACTAGGGCCCGGCACGCTGGACGGGGTGTTCAGAAGCGGAGATGAGAAAGATGAAATAATACTAAGTGAGCTTGATAGGGCAACTAATTCTGAGACGTCTGAGCTGCTAGCAATATACGGCCCTTGGGATAACAGCTTTGATGCAAATGGTAATGGAGGTATGAATTGAGAGTATCTTTAGTATTTTTTGTTCTGATCTACTTTATCAGCTTCAGCGCTTACGCGTACTACGGAAGCAAATCGAATTATAAGTGGTGGAAAAACCCAAACATCGCAAGTGAAATGGGGCTTACTAGATCTCAGTCTGACTCCATAGAAAGGATTTTTAACTCAAATAAAAATAAGATATTAAGGTATCAGAAGGAGCTCCGCCAAAAGGAGATCCAGCTAGGTAAAAAGCTAAACACGACTGATTCCAACAACGAGGAAGTATTGAGGCTGATCGATGAAATTGAGGATATAAAAGCAGCTTTAACCAGAATAAAAGTTCAGATGTTTCTGCAGGTAAAAGGCGTGCTAACCCCGGAGCAAATAGAAACTTTACACAAAATCAAATCAAGATATCAGGGTACCCACCGCTGACGAGCGGTCTTTGTAAATTGAAATAAAGTTGATCTAATCTAAAAGCGCTAGATTTAGGAACAAAAGCGCGGTATCCATCCCTTAAGAGCTGAGTGTTTTTTAGTTTACACTGCTTTATCCAAGCTATAGAATTATTACTACGGTATGAGAATCTCTCAGGCGCTCATCTTATTCACCCATCTGATCGCGCTCTCGGGCTTTGTGGCGCTGTCAATTACTGGGGTAGTGTCACTATTCACAATTGTACTATTTTCTCTTTCGTTAGCGCTCAGTTTTATAAATGAAAGCTACGAAAAAGGCTATTACCTGGGTAGCGGCACAACTTCACTCCTGGCAGTGCTTCTTATCCTCTACGTGGGATTCAACATTCTATTCTTGGGTGTAGAAATTATTACAGGCCTTCTGGACTTTCTAATCTACACCCAAATTCTAAAACTACTCGGCAGTAAAAGCTCAAGGGATGTAATGCAGATATACCTACTTAGCTTCTTTCAGTTCTTAGCGGGCACGGTGCTTACCGTGAGCTTCTCATACGGGGTTGTATTTCTTTTTTATATTGCGGTTGCGATATGGGCCGTTATGGTCTACTCGATGAATAAGGAGGCTGTAGATCAAAAGAGCCCTTCGGACTACAATAGTCCCGGGAGTCAAGACCCAAAAGTTGTTACTCCCCTGTTTTTAAGCACCACTTTTATCTTAAGCTTTTGTATTTTTATAATTGCGGCGCTGATATTCGTATCTGTACCACGTGTAAAGTCAGGGTTTTTCGCGGGCTCATTCTTAAACCAAAGAGAGCTCAGAAGCGGTTTTTCTGAAGAAGTTACTCTCGGACGAGTGGGCGAGATTAAGCTTGACGATTCTGCTGTAATGAGAGTCCATATATTAAACCCTGCTGAAGTATCCGTCCCGATCCCAATTTACTGGAGAGGGATTGCGCTTGATCACTTTGACGGCACAAAGTGGAAATCGAGCGGGCAGGGGTATAGGCTTCACAATGCACAGGGAGGAGGTGTATTTAGAACAGGGGAAAGCTCCAATAAGCTGCTGCAACAGGAGATTGTTACAGAGCCACTTGATTCGAATATCCTCTTTGCAGCGGAAAAGCCAATGGGCTTTAAAGCAAAGGGCAGAAGGAGGCTTGAGCGTATCAACGATTCCTACATGCTATTGGGAGGGGTCTCTGGGAGAATGAAATATTACGCTTATTCAGATACCCACACACCATCGAGCGCTATGCTCAGTAATGACGGCGCTGAATATCCCGAGGATATAAGAGCGCAGTTCTTACAACTGGATCATGGTATCTCAAAACTCACTGAGCTCGCCCGCGAAATTACGGAGAATGACCAAACTCCCTATGACAAAGCCCTTTCTATAAAGCTCTATCTTTTAGAGAATTTCGAGTACACCAGGACTCTTGGCACATCCTCAATAGACAGCCCTCTCGAAGACTTTCTATTCGAAAAAAAGGTAGGGCACTGTGAATACTTCGCGACGGCGATGGCCATATTACTAAGGGAAGCAGGGGTTCCCGCGCGAATAGTAAACGGATTTGTGGGTGGGGAGTGGAACCCGCACGGTGAGTTTTACCTGGTGCGCGAAAGTGACGCCCATTCTTGGGCGGAAGTATATTTCCCCTCATACGGCTGGGTTACCTTTGACGCCACACCTGAGGCAGAGAGCGCTTTTCACCTAAGGGACCGCTGGTTTGCTCTTACGTATATTGACTACTTAAAGTTCAGATGGCAGCGCTACGTGGTCGATTTCAACCAAGGGGACCAGATAAAGATACTGAGCGGGATAGAAAACTCGGTCAATTGGCAGAAGCGTAAATTCATGAGCCCCCCGAGTATTGGACTCTCATTTAACAAAAGTTCATTAGCTATAATTGCCGCTGCCCTATTGGGGCTCTGGCTATTCGTTAAAAAACCGGCTTTCTTGCACATTATAGGATCCAGAAATGATACCGTCTCAGATAAAGCATCAATTCAATACCAAAAGGTGCTTAAATATCTTTCGAAAAGGGGCTATGATAAACCCGCCTCTATGACTCCGGGGGAGTTTTCTGACTACGTTATTAAAAGGGGTGGACAGGATTATACTGTTCTTAGGCGAGTCACAGATAAATACCTCAAAATCAGGTTTGGTGATGTAAAGTCTGCCAAAGAGCTTTCAGAGCTAAAGCACTTGGTCAGTGAGCTTAGAAAGAAACTTCAGAGCAATTAAACGCTGGGTTTATACTTATACATCTTTTGAGCTATATTACCGTATTTGGATTATATTGATTTGTTGAATAAGATTTTGACAATTATTGTGGTTTAAACACAATTTCTTTGACAGCGGACGTTTCTTGCTCTATCCTCTCTGATAGGGTAGTATTTAAATGATAAAAAGCGGGTCTGACCCGCTTTTTTTATTGGTTAATGAATTTTAAATGAGCGCTTCAGATCAAGACATAATATTCAATGTTAAAGAGCTCTTAGGGCCGATATTAGCTGAATATAGGCTTGAGTTGTACGATCTGGTGTTTAAGGGCACGGGCCGTAAGGGGATGTTGAGAGTTTATATAGACAGCGAGCAGGGAGTAACTATAGATGACTGCGCAAATGTTAGCAGAGAGCTTGGAACTCTCTTGGATGTTCACGATGTGATTGAAGACTCTTACACTCTTGAGGTGTCTTCACCAGGGCTTACAAGAGCGCTCAGAAATCCCGTCGAATTCGTAAGATTTCTGGGAAAGAAGGTAAAGATTAAAACAGAGGTTGAGATTGAAGATAGGAATATGTTTATAGGGAAGCTTATTCAATATAAAGACGATAAAGTAACAGTTGAAACTGAAAACGGTACCTATGAGATACCGTTTGGTCAGATAGAAAAAGCGAACTTGGAATTGGATCTATAGAGGGAGAATCAAAATGGCAGTAATGACCGAACTTAGCCGAGTAATGGATTCTGTATGTAAGGACAAGGGCATCAACAGGGACGAGATAGTCATGGCTGTTGAAGAAGCGGTTTTGTCCGCAGCACAGAAGCTCTACCGTATGCAGGACATGGATAAGGAGCTCGAAGTCCATTTTAATGACGAGGACGGGGATGTGGAGCTGTTTGAGTTTAAAACGGTAGTTGAGAGTGTAGAGGACTCAGAGTCTGAAATAGATATGGAAGAAGCTCAAACACTTGACCCCGAAGCTGAAGTCGGAGACCAGATAGGTGTAACTATAAATCCCGAGTTCACTAGAATTGCTATTCAAAACGCAAAACAGCGCATACTACAAAGCATAAAAGAAGCGGAAGGAAAAGTAATATACGAGGAATTTAAAAATCGTAAAGGCGAGCTTATAAGCGGTATTGTAAGAAGGGTGGAGCGAAGGAACATAATAGTGGATTTGGGCAGAACTGAAGCGTTTCTCCCTCCTGAGCACCAGGTTCCGAGAGAATACTATAAACCTAAAGAGCGCCTTAGAGCAATACTTATAGATATTAAAGAGACAAAGAGGGGCCCGCAGCTAATACTGTCGCGCTCTCACAGGGATTTTGTAAGAAAGCTCTTTGAATCCGAAGTGCCCGAGATAGGGGAGCAAATCGTCAACATTAAAGCTATCTCAAGGGATGCCGGTGGTAGAACTAAAATTGCCGTTACTTCAATTGACCCCGATGTAGACCCTGTCGGCGCATGCGTGGGTATGCGTGGAGCTAGGGTTCAAAACGTAATACAGGAGCTAAAGGGCGAGAAAATTGATATTGTGCCGTGGTCTCCTGATCATGCGAGATTCGCTTGCAATGCGCTTTCACCTGCGCGGGTGAATAAGGTTATAATCGATGACGAAAATAAGGCGATGGAAATTATAGTGGACGATGATCAGCTTTCGCTTGCAATCGGGCGCAGGGGACAGAACGTGAGACTTGCCTCACAGCTTACTGACTGGAAGATAGATATAAAGACGGACTCGCAAGTCAAGCTGGAGCAGAATGAAATCGTATCACTGCTTATGTCACTTCCAAATGTAAAAGAAGTTACGGCTAACCTATTATATTCAGAAGGATTTCAGAATTTAGAAGATGTAGCTTTTGCCGATCCCGAAGCTTTAATAAAAGCCGGCGGCCTGAAAGACGAAGAAGAGGCGGAAAAACTACAGACTGCAGCCAGATTCGCTCTCAAGGACAAACTGGAGCAAATGACGTTCACTGATGAGGAACCCGCTCCGGACGACGAATCTGCTCCGGAAATCGAGTCTGCCCCCGACGCCGAACTCGCAACTGAAACCGAGCCTGTTGCGGATACAGAGACCGAGCTTGAGCAAGCGCCGGAGTCAGAAGAGAAAGCTCTGCCGGAGCAGGAATAAGCTCTATATCTAAACTCCATAACCGTATTGGTATTAAAGCACCGGGTTATTAGAGGGCTGGTGTAAAGGGGATTTTAGCATTAGATAAGTAGCTTATATAGAATTAAGCACATGGTTGTTTTTTTGCATACTGGGTTAATTTTTGGTACTCTAACTCGGATATACTTAATATTTTAGGCAATGAAGTTTAGTTTACGTGCAAGGTGGTTTCTGTAATCTGAAAATAGTATTGGAAAAGCGCGAAAAAAGTATTAATAAAATGCAAATAAAGTTTTCATAAAGTGTAAAATAAAGTTTTGATAAAGTGAAGGTGTAATTGTATATGGCAAATGTAAGAGTGTATGAGCTCTCGCGAGACCTTGATAAAACCAATAAAGAGATATTGAACGTAGCAAAAGGTCTTGGCATTTCGGTAAAAAGTCACGCAAGCTCTATATCTGACGAGGAAGCTAAAAGGATAATCGACAAGATCGGTTCAGCGGATAAGTCCGAGCCTAAAGCTAAAGACCCGCAGGCTGAGGAACAGGAAAAAGTAAGAGTATTTAAGTCAGAGTCGGGCGCCGAGGTGGTTGAGAGAAGGAAAGGGGCGCGAGTTGTGCTTCGGAGAAAGAAAAAACTCGACGAGCCAATTGAGCCTGAAATAGAGCAGGACGCCGCTCAAACGCCTGATGCCGAATTAACAGAAGAAGCCACCGCATCAAAAGAGATAGATACATCCCAAACTGAGCTTGAGGCCAAGACTCCGGAGTCAGAGGAGCAACAGGCAGAGCTTTCCGATGTGTCGGAAGAAGCAAAAAGCCAAATCCCAGAAGAACTGGCCTCTGACGCTCTAGAAACTCAGGAGCCGGAGCAGAAGTTAGAATCTGAACAAATAGAGGAAGCTAAAAAAGAAGAGGATAAACCTCTTGAGGGTAAAGAAGATCAGACAGACGGTGCTAAGGGGGAAGCTAAGGATACCCCTGAAGAGGCTGCTAAAAAGTTCAAGAAAAAAACTAAGAGGGTCAAACCGAAGCGTGAGGAGATTATAGATGAGGATACGCTGGAGGAATTGAGAAAGGCGTTTAGAACTAAACTTCCGGGTAGAAAAAGAGAATACCTGGTTGATGACAGACGCCCCAGAACCCGCCCTCAAGCGGGAAATGCTCAGCGGGATAGGCGCTTTGATAAAGGGGGCAGGGATTCGGCAAGAACAAGGCAACCCTTACAGGCGACAACTGATTCAGCTGAAGTAATACCATTTACAGCAAAACCGTCAAAAAGAGTTGTAAAAATAGGGGAATCCATAAACCTTGGCGAGCTGGCAAAGCTCATGAGCGTTAAGGCCGGAGACCTTATCAAAAAACTAATTTCCCTGGGTGTTAAGGCAACATTGAACCAGGCCCTCGATCACGAAACCGCGACTTTGGTAGCCGAAGAGTTCGGTTATGAAGTTGTAGTTGATATTTTTGAAGAAGATAATCTTCTCTTAGAGGAAACAAGCGAAGAAGATAGCGGCGGCGAGCTAACACCTAGACCACCTGTTGTGACCGTTATGGGCCATGTGGATCATGGTAAGACGACGCTCCTTGACTCGATAAGAAAAACAAATGTAGTAGAAGGAGAGGCGGGAGGTATTACGCAGCACATTGGTGCCTATTCGGTTGATTTAGACGGGCGCAAGGTAGCGTTCGTTGACACGCCGGGTCATGAGGCCTTTACAGCGATGAGAGCCCGGGGCGCTAAGGTAACTGATATTGTAATTCTTGTAGTCGCAGCTGATGATGGCGTAATGCCGCAGACCGAAGAGGCTGTTAATCATGCGCGCGCTGCGGAAGTGCCGATAATTGTCGCGATAAATAAAGTTGATAAAGACAACGCGGATGTAGAAAAGATAAAACGCCAGCTCTCAGAGATAGGTCTTCTCTCCGAGGAGTGGGGCGGAGATACGCTTTTTGCAGAGGTTTCTGCAAAGCAATCAAAGGGAATTAAAGAGCTGCTGGAGCTCGTTTTACTTCAAGCAGATCTGCTTGAGCTCAAGAGTGATAAAGAGAAGAGGGCGAACGGATTCGTGATTGAAGCGGTACTTGATAAGGGCAGGGGCCCGGTTGCAACGGTAATCGTGAGCGAGGGCACTCTCAAGGTCGGGGACCTTGTGGTAGCGGGAACGACCTACGGTAAAGTGAGAGCACTGCAGGACGATAAAGGAAACCGGATTAAAGAAGCGGGACCTTCGGACCCGGCTGAAATAATGGGTCTTTCCGGGGTGCCTGAAGCAGGTGAGCGGTTTTACGTTGTAAAGGACGAGAAGGCGGCTAAAGAAGTAGTCGGCCACAGGGAAACAAAGCGCAGAGAAACCGCGGCAGCAAAGGAGCTCAAGCCTACGCTTTCACTTGAGAATCTGTTCGAATCGCTTGAAGAAGACGATATAAAAGAGCTTCCTCTAATTATAAAAGCCGACACACAGGGCTCTGTCGAAGCTGTACGGGAATCCATAGAAAAACTAAGTACTGAAAAATGTCAGGTGAAAGTGGTACACACAGGAGTTGGCGGCGTGAACGAGACGGATGTTATTCTCGCGAGCGCTTCTCAAGCCATCATCGTAGGGTTTAACGTCAGACCTGACTCAAAAGCCCTTGATGCGTCAGAGAGAGAAGGAGTCTCGCTTGAGCTTCACACTATCATCTATAACCTGATAGATAGGGTCAGAAGTGCGATGGAAGGTCTGCTTGATCCAATAGTCAAAGAGAAAATTACAGGACACGCGGAAGTAAGAGAGACCTTTCATATATCCAGGATCGGAACCATTGCAGGCTGTATGGTAAATGACGGAAATGTCGTTCGGGACAGCAGCGTGCGGGTGATCCGCGACGGCGTGGTTGTGTACGATGGAAAGCTTGATTCCCTCAGAAGATTTAAAGATGATGTGAAGGAAGTTAACGCAGGTTATGAATGCGGAATTGGTATTGAGAAGTTTAATGACATAAAGGTAGGTGATACCTTTGAATTCTATGTACACGAGGAGTTTAAACAAGAGCTTTAAGTTGTTAAATGGTGATAGGAATACTAAGAATTGAGCTATATCTGACGGGAACCAGATCCCTGAAAGACAAAAGACAAATCCTTAAAGGTTTAATCCAGCGAGTCAAATCAAGATACAATAACGTTTCAATCTCTGAGGTAGATTCACTCGATCTTTGGCAAAAGGCAACAATAGGTATATCTTTTGTAAGCAATGAGACAGCTTACGTGAATTCTATCCTTGATCAGGTAACCGGGTTTATAGACTCAACAGGTCTTGTAAGACTGGGGGAGAGGGATTTTGAAATTATTCATTTTAGGAGTAGTAATTGACGACAGGCTATAAACGCTCTGAAAGAGTCGCGGATTCTATTGTTAAAGAAGTGTCTCAGATGATTGTAAAGGGAGAGATTAAAGACCCGAGGTTAAGCTCTGTTTTTATCACGGGGATTAAAGTTGTGGATAACCTCAGCCTTGCGGAGATTTTTTTTACAGTCATGGAGGATACAGGTGATAAAGATGAGGCTCTTAAAGGACTTCAGAGCGCAAAAGGTTTTATTAAAGGGAGACTTGCGAAAAGACTCAAAATGAGACGGATACCGGAGCTTAAATTCAGCTTCGACAGCGCCCTGGTAGAGGGCTACAAAGTGGATGAAATACTAAGAGGTATAAGTAGTGAGGAATAAAATAAAAGAAATTGCCGAGGCGATTAGAGGGGCTCAGAGGTTATTAATAACATCACATGAGAATCCTGATGGCGATGCACTGGGATCAATGCTTTCACTCGGGCTGGGTTTAAAAAAATTAGGTAAAGAAGTAGTTTTATACAATAAAGACGGTGTATCCGATGTCCTAACGTTCCTGCCGCATTCTGATTCCATCATAAGCTCAATAGATGAAATAGAGGGCAGCTTTGATTTGTGCTTTGTTGTCGATTGTCCGACTACAGATAGAGCGGGCAGGGAGTTTCAAGAGTTTCTTTCTACAGGGAGATGCTCAAAAGTTGTAATAATAGACCATCATCAGACTACAGGCTCAGAAGAGCATTTGAGTCTGCTTGATCCAGATGCTTCATCAACAGGTGTGTTGATCTATTTCATACTGAAAGATATCGGTGTAGAGATAGATTCCTCAATTGCGGAGAATCTTTACACCACAATTGTAGGCGACACCGGGTCATTTAGATATTCAAACACTAATTCAGAAACCTTTGGGATTGCGGCCGAGCTAGTCCATGCGGGCGCTGAGCCCGAGAGTATATCCCAGGCCCTGTATGAAAGTGAGCCTCTTAAAAAGCTTAAACTCTTGGGGCTCGTATTACCCACTCTGCATGTGGCAAACGATAATCGTGTAGCTTCGGTCTATGTTGACCGTTCAATGTATGAGATGACCGGAACAGACAGGGAAGATACCGAGGGTATGGTAAACATCCCACGCAGTATTAAGGGTATTGAGGTTGCTCTATTATTCAGACAGGAAAATAGTAACCTGGCCCCCTCGTGGAAGGTGAGTCTCAGATCCAAAGGAGATGTGGACGTATCCAGGATCGCAGAGCACTTCGGAGGAGGCGGACACAAAAAAGCGGCCGGATGTAATGTGTCGGGCGAGCTTAGTGACGTAATTAGAAAAGTATATGACTATGTAAATGAGGCGCTCGGATGAACGGTGTTATTGTTTTAGATAAGCCAAAGGGTATTACTTCACAGCAGGCTGTAAGTACTGTGAACAGGATCTTGAAAATCGCGAAATCAGGCCATACTGGCACGCTTGATCCTTTTGCAACCGGGGTGCTGCCCATCTGCATAAACCAGGCGACTAAAATTATACCCTTTATGTACGGCGGATTTAAGAAATACGAAGGTGTTTTGGAGCTGGGTATTTCTACCGATACACTCGATGCTACAGGCGAAGTGACTGGAGAATCCGAAGTCCCGGATATAGATAAAAATACGGTTACTGCTGTATTTTCTAAATATAAGGGTAAAATAAACCAGGTTCCTCCGATGTACTCAGCTATTAAGAAGGACGGCGTAAGGCTGTATGAGTACGCGCGTAAAGGAATAGAAGTAGAAAGAAAATCGAGGACTGTAGTTGTAAAAGAGATTGAGCTATTAGAGTTCAGTCCACCTTATTTGAAATTTATGGTAGAATGTTCCCGTGGCACTTATATTAGAGTGCTCGCTTCCGACATAGCGGAAGAGCTTGGATGCGGCGGTCATTTAAAAGAGCTCAGAAGGACAAAGAGCGAAGGTTTTACTATAGATGACGCGGTCACGTTCGAAGAGCTTGAAACAGGCTCAGGGCATTTCAGGGATATAAATGAAGCTCTACCGCACTTGCCTCGTTTAAATATTACGGATACGTTGGCCAAGGAAATAAGGGACGGCAAGCAAATTACAGTGTCTCATCTGTATAGAGATGAGTTGCCGCATTTTAAGGTGGGTGACCGTGTTAAGATATATACCGGTCAGGACTTGGTTTCTATAACAGAAGCACAAGCGGATTCTACTGAGGTAAACTCTCTTGATGGAGAAATGGTTTTACTAAAGCTTTTAAGAGTATTTAACTGAAGAGAATAATGGAAAATATAACTTTTTACGGAAGTCGAAGGAGGCTTTACAATGGTACTTGATAAAGAAGAAAAATCAGAGCTTATGAGTGAGTACGCAAATCATGATAAGGACGTAGGCTCTGCTGAAGTACAGGTGGCGGTATTGTCCCGCCGAATTAAGGATCTCTCCGTGCACATGGAGCAAGCCCCGAAAGACGTACATTCAAGAAGGGGTCTTGTATCTATGGTTGCTAAGCGAAGGAGACTATTAAATTACATTAAAAGAAATAAGCCGGAGACATATCCGGACCTAATTCAAAAACTCGGACTTAGAAAGTAGGGTTTAAGGAGGAATTGTATTGATTAATCAACCTAAAAAGGTTGAAGCTCAAATTTACAATAAAAATTTTGGGCTTGAAACCGGAACACTAGCTAAACAAGCCAATGGTGCGGTATTAGCCCGTTACGAAGACACTGTGGTTTTGGCAACTGTAGTTGCTGCCTCTGAGAAAGCGGAAGGAGAGGATTTTCTGCCTCTTACAGTTAATTACCAGGAAAAATCGGCTGCCGCGGGGAAAATACCCGGCGGTTTCTTCAAAAGGGAAGGAAGGCCGAATGAAAAAGAGGTTTTAACCTCAAGGCTTATTGACAGACCCATCAGGCCGCTTATAACAAAAGACTTTACATACCAGACGCAGATTATTGTAACGGTATTCTCTGCGGACGCGGACCACGATCCTGATGTCCTTTCCGTAACAGCAGCTTCAGCAGCGCTCATGCTCTCAGACGTTCCATTCGAAGGTCCTCTAGCCGCCGTAAGAGTGGCCAGAATCGCTGGAGAATTCATTTGCAATCCTACAAAAGCTGAGCTTGAAGAGAGCGATATGAATATTATCGTAGCGGGGACTAAGGAAGCCATAGTAATGGTTGAAGGCGGGGCGCAGGAAGTTCCTGAAAATGATGTCGTAGACGCCCTGATGTTCGCACACTCCTGCATTCAGGAGTTCATTAAAGTTCAGGAAGATTTGATCAGCGGCTTAAATATAGAAAAAAGAGTGTTGACTCCCCCGGAAGTAGATGAGGAATTTAATGCTAAAGTCGTCTCGTTCGCAAAAGACAAACTCGAGGAATCGATAGTCATCGCTTCTAAAACCGAAAGAAAAGAACGTATCAAAAATGTTTTTACAGAGACTCAGGAATATATGAGCTCTGAGTATCCTGATAGAGAAGAAATAGATATCTCAAAACCGTTCGAGGAGCTTGTCAAAAATTCAGTCAGGGGAATGATAGTAAATGACAAGAGAAGGCTCGATGAAAGGGGCTACACAGACATAAGAGATATAAGCGGTGAAGTAGGTTTTCTTCCCAGGGTTCATGGCTCCTCAGTATTCACCAGAGGTGAAACTCAGGCGGCTGTTACCGCAACCCTAGGGACCAAGTTTGATCAGCAGAGGATAGACTCGCTCGAAGGTGATATCACAAAGACTTTCATGCTTCACTATAACTTCCCGCCGTACTCTGTGGGTGAAACCAGTTTCAGACTGGGGCCGGGAAGAAGGGAGATAGGACACGGGGCCCTTGCGGAAAGGGCAATCAAGGCTGTTCTGCCTGACAGGGAAGACTTCCCCTATACGATACGTATAGTCTCTGAAGTTCTAGAGTCAAACGGCTCGTCCTCAATGGCTACGATATGCGGAGGTACTCTCTCACTTCTTGACGCTGGAGTGCCGATTTCAGCTCCTGTAAGCGGCATTGCAATGGGGCTCATTAAAGAGGGCGATGATTTTGTTATCCTCTCGGATATCCTGGGGGACGAAGACCATTTGGGGGATATGGATTTTAAAGTAGCCGGCACAAAAGACGGTATAACCGCTCTTCAAATGGATATCAAAGTCACGGGTGTCACCAAGGAAATACTGACAAAAGCTCTTGATCAGGCAAACGGCGCCAGGCTGCACGTGCTTGAAGAAATGAACAAAATTATGTCTACACCAAGAGAGGATATATCTAAATACGCACCTAGAATCATATCGCTTCAGATAGACCAGAATAAGATAAAAGACGTTATCGGCTCTGGTGGTAAGACCATTAAGAAGATTGTGGAATTAACCGGTGTGCAGATAGATATAGATGATGCCGGAACTGTTAATATCGCATCACCTGATTCAGAGGCTTGCGCTAAAGCCCAAGCTATTGTTGAGGACATTGTTTCAGAGCTCGAGGTCGGAAAGATTTATCTGGGCCGCGTGAAGAAGATCCTTGATTTCGGCGCAATAGTCGAGCTTGGAAGCGGACTCGGCGGTGGTAAAGACGGCCTTGTACATATTTCAGAGCTTGCGCCCAACAGGGTGAACAAAGTAACGGATATCCTAAACGAGAAAGATGAAGTGCTTGTTAAGTGCATTGGAAAAGAGCATGACGGCAAAGTTAGGCTCAGCAGAAAACAGGCGCTGGACGAAGATATAGATAATTATAGAGACAACACAGGATCTTAATTAAAAGGCCCTTGAGCGCTTTCACGCACAAGGGCTTACCTTCCTGTTTAAGCCAATTGTGAACGGGAAAAAGCCTAAATTACTTGTCATACTCGGCCCTACAGCTTCTGGGAAGAGCGCGCTCACCATGGACGTAGCGCATGAGCTCAAAGCCCAGATTCTGAGCGCCGACTCTCTTCAAGTCTACAGATATTTCGACATTGGTACCGCTAAACCCTCAGCAGAGGACCAAGAGAGTGTAGAGCACCATCTATTGGATATTGTAGATCCTGCAGAGCAATTTAATGCGGGTATGTTTAAAGGGCATGCGGATGCTGTAATCGGAGAGCTTCAAAAAAAGCGGCAGAACATTATTGTCTCCGGCGGCACTTATCTGTATGTTAAAATACTCCTTTCCGGGCTTATTGAAGCAATCCCCACCGACACTAGCATTCGCGCAGACCTTAAAAAAGAGAACACGTCTTTAGGCACTGAACATCTATACAGCAAGCTAAAGTCAGTTGACCCCCAAGCTGCAGAAAAGATACACTCGAACGATTATATAAGAATTGAGCGGGCGCTTGAGGTTTATTATCAGAGCGGACAGAGAATCTCAGAGCTCCAGGATCGCCATGGTTTCAGCGAGAGCAGCTATGATTATATAAAAATCGGAATTTCAATAGATCGTGAAGAGCTCAGGGAAAAGATTGACAAGCGGGTTGACTATATGCTCGAGCGAGGGTTTGTCGAGGAAGTGCGGAGAATTAGGGATATGGGCTATAGTAGCGAGCTTAAGCCCATGCAGTCAATCGGCTATAAACAGATAAATCAATATCTGGACGGAGACATTTCGTTTGATCAAGCCATAGAGCATATAAAACGTGACACTAAAAGGTTTGCAAAGCGCCAGATGACCTGGCTTAGAAACGATAGTGAAATAAAGTGGGTAAGACTGCCTGAGGATAGGAATAAAATTATAAGCCTAGCGAAAGAGCAATTTAACTCTTAGATCACGCTAACTAAACTTATGAATCGCTTTTAAGCTCTTCGTCTATTTTTTCAAGGTATTCACTGTCGCTTTGTAGAGTGCTTTTTTCTGAAACTATAGAGCTCTCTTCTTTGTTTGACCCTGCTTTGTAAAGAAAAATTCCGATCCCGAAAATTCCAAGCACTATTGCAAGTCCCGGTAAAATCCATAGAAACCAATTCACTCCCTTTGCCGGGGGCGATCCGAGTATTGTCTCGCCGTAAGTATTCACGAAATATGCCATGATCTCTTCCTTAGTCTGTCCTTCCTGTAGCTTTTTCCTGATCACCTGCCTCATGTCATTAGCAAGGTTCGAATTACTCTCCCCCACGCTCTGACCCTGGCAAACCGGGCACAATAGCGAGTTTGCGATTTCGTTCACCTGATCGTCAATAGTCTTTTCCTGAGAGTGCGAGGGCCCTAAGATTATTAGGTTTCCAAAAATTGCCAAGGTAATAATCAGTCTAAAGTATCTCATATTATTGTTTATTTGCATTTTCAATATTGCTATCTCTTTGCTCTTTAGTCCTTGTAACATAATAATCTATTATTTGCTCTGTAAGCGGCCCGGTGAATTTATCTCTGACGAAGCCGGAGGAATCGATAAAATAGGTTTCAGGCACGCCCCCGACACCGTAATCCACCTGAATTTCTTCATCCGGGTCAACACCGTGAGGGTAGGCGCCTCCGAATGTATTCATATACTTGCGGGCGTTAGAGCTGTCGTCCCAAACATTTACTCCTATAAATACAACACCGTCGTCTTTGTATTTCTGCCAAGAATTCTCCAGCGCGCGGGCTTCCTGACGGCAGGGCATGCACCATGATGCCCAGAAATTTACAAGCACTGCTTTCCCCTTTAATTCCGATAGTGCGAGCTCGGTACCGTCAAATAAGTTGAGTGTAAAATCAGGCGCTACCTTTCCTATCAGCGGAGATGGTTTGGGCGCTTCCTTATTGCCGAATATGGAATATCCGAGTAGAATGATAAAGACTAAAATAATTAAGAATACTATAACGCTGTTTGCGGTGCGGAAAAATTTCATGAGAGATATGTAAAAAGCTTAGATATACTGTAGATATTATATCTAATAATGCGTCTCTTTCATATCTTATGTGTCAGGATTCAAGAGGGATTAAAATATTAGACTAAAATCCGCAATGTTATGATATAATAGAACTCTAGCATGTTGGGACTGGGTAAATCTTCTTTTTAAGCGTTGACTGGTATGCAGAATAGAGATATGAACATTGAAAGAAGGGAGACTGATAGGGAAAGGTCTTTACTGAGCTTCAGGATTCTTGACACTGAGCCTGAAGAAGCATACGATGAGCTTGCACGTCTAGCGGCTTTTGTTTGCAAGACTCCGATCGCTTTAATAACTTTCATAGATAAAGACAGAGAATGGATTAAGTCAGCGGTCGGTATCGATATAAACAAGAGGGATATTCCGCTTGAGAGCTCGTTCGGTTCACTGTTAGTATCTGAAACAGAGGAGTTTCTTTCGGTTTTCAGTCCCAAAAGCGACAAAATACTTTGTGTAAACCCCTTAATCAGATCCATTAACGATATAGATTTGTACGCGGGCGTTCCGTTAGTTGACTTAGACGGGAGTAAAATCGGAAGCCTTACTGTATTGGGGTATAAGCCTAAAGACCTTAGCTTTGAGCAGCTTTCTCTTCTTAAAACAATAGCGAAGCAAGTGATGGTGCTGCTCGAGCAAAGAAAAGACCGCCTAGAGCCTAAGGCTCCCGTGATCGACTTAACTAAGCATGATCCTGTGAGTAAGCCTCAAACTTCTCATGATGAGACAGAAGATACAGTAAGAACTGTTATCGAAGAGGATATAGAAAAAGAGTATGTTCAAGCTACGTCTCTGGGCGAAAAAGATTTATCAGACTGGGTGAATAAATTAGAAACTCAAAGTAAGCAGCTTGTCTTGCTCTGTGAGATGGATGAGCTTCTTCAAGCCGCTAATAGTGACCAGGACATCTATACAATAAT
Organism: Thermodesulfobacteriota bacterium; assembly: GCA_965216785.1. Taxonomy (GTDB): domain Bacteria; phylum Desulfobacterota_D; class UBA1144; order Nemesobacterales; family UBA2774; genus UBA2774. The sequence continues at coordinate 2,966,435 of OZ244197.1, read as the reverse complement.
GAAAAACTACGTCCTGAAACTATTCCCCAAAACCACAGGTGCACTCTTTGTATTAAACGAAGCTCTTAATCTGTTACAAGACGTCGTAACCTGGGGGGAGGGGGAAAGGAGCGAGCATTCCTTTAGTCCCGAGATGTGCTGGGGGTTGAGACTGGGCAGGATACACTCAGGCACTAGCTCTAGTAAAGAGCTGTATTGCCAACATATAGTGGAAGGAGATCCGTTTAACTATCTATGCGCTCCTATTTCCGCGGGGAGTAAAGCACTTGGGCTCATATATATTCAAGAAGCGGGAGAGCCTAAGAACGAATTGGAATACGAAAAGTTAGGAAGCTTAGATAAGCAGTACATACTCTCAACCATAGCCAAGCATTCGGGGCTTGCTATATCTAACCTCAAACACCGAGAAAAACTGGGCACTCAGGCTGTATATGATTCTCTTACAGGTCTTTTTAACAGACGCTATATGGAGGAAACATTAAAGCGTGAGCTCAGCAGGGTTACTCGTAAAAAGAACCCTCTAGGGCTAATTATGGCTGATATAGATCACTTTAAGCGCTTTAACGATTCTTACGGGCATGCCGCTGGAGATGCGCTTCTCAGAAGCCTGGGCTCGTTTTTTAAGGAACATGTAAGGCGTGAAGATATTGCCTGCCGCTACGGGGGAGAGGAATTCGTGCTCATTATGCCTGAATCATCACTCGAAAACACCCGGCGCAGGGCAGAGCAGATACGTGAAGAAATTAAACAGCTCCGCATATGGCATCGCGGGAGTTTAATCAATTCCGTTAACGTATCTATGGGTGTTGTTGTTTTTTCAGAGCACGGAAACTCGGCTGAGTCTCTTCTTGAGTCTGCGGACAAAGCGCTTTACAGGGCAAAGAGACAAGGGCGGGACAGAATTGAGGTTGCCTGACTTTTTAATGATACCTAAGCAATTAAGATCAACCACACGTAATGAGCCATAAATTTAGTGCTTATGCTCCTCTTCAGTAAAATCTTCCTCAGTGAAATCCTCTAAGCTAGGCTGACTTTGTTGTTTTGGTTTTTCATAGGTCTCTGGGGTAAGATCGGGCAGAGTTTTTATAAACGCAACTATGGACCATATCTCTTCGTCGCTGTGAAACAATCCGAAAGCCGGCATGGCGGTCATTTTTATTCCGTTCTTCGTAATCCAAAAAAGCTCAGCGGAGCTCATCTCTTCCGCAGCATCTGAGAGCAGCGGAGGGCTCGGGTTAAATCCTTCGGCAGGGTCTTTGCCCGGGGCCCCGTGGCAGCCTACGCACATATCTTCATAGTGATCATAACCCTGTTTCACCAAGGTCTCGTCGTTGAGCTTTGGTCTCTCTATGTTTTCCGAGTGTTTTTTTACGGAGTAATCCTTTGTCGTCTTTAGTATCCATTCAACGATAAAATGGTCGGGATTCGTAGCGGCTACATTGTAAGTGCCCGAGTAGATAAAGACCAAAACGCCGATTATTAGAATTATTATTACGAATATAAGCGTTCTAATAAAACCCATTTCCACACCTCCTTGTAAATTCTGCTCTCACTATTACAATAGCCTATTATGGCGTCAAATTGCAATGCATAAACTTAAATATTTACTAAATTTTAGCGTTCGTCTCCAAGTTTGCGTCCCTGCCATATAAAATAGACTGCCGGTATTATGAAAAGCGTAAGTATTGTTGAGGTGATAAGACCCCCTACCATTGGCGCTGCTATCCTTTTCATCACATCCGAGCCCGTGCCCACACTCCACATTAGAGGCATGAGTCCCAATGTGGTTGACATTACGGTCATCATTTTAGGCCTTACCCTCATAACGGCGCCCTCAATGATGGTTTCCTTTAGATCCTTAATACTTTTAAGCTTTCCTTCAGAAATCCATCTGTCTCGTACCTCGTCCAGATAGATAATCATGACTACCCCTGTTTGCGCGGCCAGACCCGCAAGCGCAATCATACCCACCCATACGGCGATACTCAGATTGTAACCCAGGAGATACAGAAGCCATACACTTCCAACTAGCGCAAATGGAACCGAGAGAAGAATAATTAAAGTCTCAGTCACGGATCTGAAATTCATGTAAAGAAGTAAAAATATCAGTACTAGCGTCAACGGGACCATGATCTTCAATCGTTCCTTGACCCTCTGTAGATACTCATATTGTCCGGCCCATTCTAGAAAATAACCGGGTGGTAAATCTATCTGTTCACCGATAACTTCTTTAGCTTTATTCACATAACCCTCATAGTCCTTACCCTGTACGTCGACGAACACGTATCCCACTTTTTGTCCGTTCTCGTTTCTAATCTGGGGCGGTCCGGTTGTAAAGCTTATGTCAGCTAAAAGCGATATAGGAACCTGGGCCCCGCCCGGTGTTGGTACGAGCACCCGCTCCAGCTCCTCTAAATCCCCCCTGAGACCCCTTTGATACCTGACGTTTATGGGGAAGCGCTCCTGACCCTCTACGGTTTGAGAAATGTTTTTCCCTCCTATTGCGGTCTCTATTACGTCTTCCACGTCTCCCACCGTAAGGCCGTATCTCGCGGCTTGAGCGCGGTCGATATCAAAATCCAGGAAATAGCCCCCCGTGACCCTCTCGGCGAAGGCGCTTCGGGTGCCGGGAAGCTCCGACAGAGCTTTTTCTATCTCCAACCCCAGCTCTTCGATTTTCTCAAGATCGGGCCCGAATACTTTTATTCCGAGATTGCTTCTGAATCCAGTTGAAAGCATCTCGGTTCTGGTCTGTATAGGCATCCAGAAAATATTAGACATTCCGGGGAACTTCATTTCCCGGTTCATTTCCTCTATAAGCTTTTCCCAGGTCATTCCCTTACGCCACTCCGACTTGGGTTTTAGCGTGACGACGGTCTCGACCATGCTGAGAGGGGCGGAATCTGTAGCCGAAGTGGAGCGTCCGATCTTGCCGAACACGGTTTCCACTTCCGGGAACTTTTTAAGCATTTTGTCTTGCGTATGCAGAATCTTGGCGGACTCCGTAATCGAAATACCGGGAACAGCGGTAGGCATAAATAGTATTGTGCCTTCGTTTAGTGGCGGCATAAATTCCGAGCCTAGTCTCAAAAAGGGAATAATACTTACAAGGAGAACTACTGCCGCTCCGGCTATAACGCTCTTTTTGTATTTAAGAGCGAAATCCACAAAGGGGTGATAGAGCTTTATCAGAAAACGGTTTACAGGGTTTTTTTCCTCTGCCCTAACTCTGCCTCTTACAAGTAACATTATCAGCGCGGGAGTAAGGGTTACGGCAAGGAGCGCGGAAAACAACATGGAAAATGTTTTGGTATAGGCAAGGGGTTTAAAGAGCCTCCCCTCCTGAGCCTCGAGCGTAAACACCGGCAGAAAAGATACGGTTATTACCAAAATGGCGAAGAATATAGGCTTTCCCACTTCTTTCATCGCCTCTATAACTATGTTTGAACGGCTTCCTTCCTCTCCCCCGTCCTGCCACTTCTCAAGCCTCTTATGCACGTTTTCAACAAGCACGATTGAAGCGTCTACCATGACGCCTATAGCGATAGCAATCCCCCCGAGAGACATTATATTTGAGCTTAAATTCATGTAATAGAGCGGAATAAAGGCCATAAGCACGGCGAGCGGGATGGTTAGTATCGGCGTTACCGCGCTTCTGAAATGAAATAGGAATATGATAATGACAATACTAACGATCAATCCCTCTTCGAAAAGCTTTTGTTTGAGTGTACCGATCGCATCCTGAATAAGACCCGAGCGGTCGTATGTCGTTACGATCTCAACTCCCTCGGGAAGTGAGGGCTTAATTTCTTCAAGCTTTTTCTTAACCCCATCGATTACTTTTAGAGCGTTTTCTCCGTAGCGCATCACAACTATTCCGCCAACTGTTTCACCCTGTCCGTCGAGCTCTGCTAGTCCCCGCCTAATGTCAGGTCCGATCTGCACGTTGGCTATGTCCCTTATGTATACGGGAGTTCCGTTACTCGTAGCATTAACAGGGATCATCTCTATATCTTCTATGGATTTTATGTATCCCTTTCCTCTGACAAAATACTCTGTTGCCGCAAACTCAACGACCCTTCCGCCAACGTCGTTATTACTCCTCCTTATAGCGTTGATTACATCTTGAAGAGCCAGGTTATAGGCAACGAGCTTATTGGGGTCGATCTCCACCTGGTACTGCTTCTCAAACCCGCCTACGCTAGCGACTTCCGCAACCCCAGGGACAGATTCAAGCCAGTACCTAAGGTACCAGTCCTGGAACGTTCTGAGCTCGGAAAGATCATTATTGCCGGACTTATCTACGAGCGCATACTGAAATACCCATCCTACACCGGTCGCGTCGGGCCCGAGAGTGGGAGTGACTCCCTTTGGCAGCTTGCCCGAAACCTCGTTTAGGTACTCTAGTATTCTGCTCCTTGCCCAATAGATGTCGGTTCCGTCCTCGAATATCACGTATACGAACGAGAGGCCGAAAAAAGACTGGCCGCGGACGAATTTTACATTCGGGGCCGCGATCATGGTTGTAACGATAGGGTAGGTGATCTGATCCTCCACCAGGTCGGGGCTTCTGCCGGGCCAATCGGTGAACACTATAACCTGAACGTCAGAGAGATCAGGTATAGCGTCAAGGGGGGTATTTTTCATAGCCCAAAACCCCCAAGCCGCCAGGAACAGAACAAGCGCTATCGTCAGAAATTTATTTTTCGCACTGTACTCAATTATTTTTTCTATCATGCCGTTCTCCGGTTTTAAGCTGATCAGTCCGCATAGTATTTTGATTTATTTAGTCTGAGCTTCATTTTGTTCCTGAATTCCGGGTTCCTTTTCACGAGGTAACTCACGCTCGAGGTCCTCTCTTTTCGTTGTGTCTTCATCCCCCCAGGTAGCAACAGCCGCCTGGACCTGGCTTTCGGAATCGATGAGGAAATTGGCTCTTGTTACTACCTTTTCGCCTTCACGAAGACCCCTCAGCACTTCATAATAACCGCCCGCTTTCTGTCCGAGCTGTACTCTTTTGATCTCTATGTTCCCTTTCCCCAGATCAACGAAGACCAGGTCTTTTTTGCCTGTCCTGAGCACAGCGCTCTCGGGAACCGTCAACATTTCACCGAGCGGTATAAGAAGATCGACGTTAGCATACATCTGAGGTAGGAGCTTGAGATCAGGGTTAGGGAACTCGAGCCTGACCTTTACTGTCCTTGACTCGTGGTCAAGGTGGGGCCAGATAAAAGTGACTTCACCTTTAAATTCCTCGCCCGGATAAGACTGAAGCGTCATCACTGCAGGCTGTCCCAGTTTTACCTGGGATATCTCGTTTTCATAGATATCTACCTGTACCCAGGCAGTCGTGTGATCGGCGATCTTATAGAGAAGCGTATTGGGCTCGACAAACATATTTTCGTACGCGTTTTTCTCAGCCACGTGACCCGTGACGGGGGAATATATAACTAAACTCTCTATGGACGCTCCTTTGTTTTCTATCTCCCTTATCTGGGCGTCTGTTACCCCCCATAGCTTTAGTCTCTTGCGTGATGCTTTTAATAGTGAGCGGGCTCCACCGGAGATATCGCTGAAGCTGCTATCGCTCAGTATGTCCTCGGATTTTAGAGCGAGCAGATACTCTTCCTGGGCTGACACCAGCTCCGGGCTGTAAATTGAGAAAAGCGGGTCCCCGGCTCTCACGTGCTGCCATGTGAAATCCGCGTATACCTTCTCTATCCATCCGGTAATCCTTGTTTGTACGTTATAGATCTTACTCTCATCCAACACCACCGTACCGACAGTCCTAATTTCCTTATCCAAGTTTCTCTTTATAACTTTGGACGTCTTTACGCCGATTAATTGCTGGCGGTCGGGGCTCACCTGAAAAACCGACTTACCGCTATCACCTTGAGAGCCTTTTCTAACACCCATAGCCGAGTGGTCGTGGCCTTCCATGTCTGCCATATCATCATTACCGGCAGCTTCCTCCTCTGACGGCGCAGACTTAACCGGTACGGTTTCCATACCACAGATCGGGCACTTACCGGGGTCTTTCATACGCACGGAGGGGTGCATAGTACAGGTCCAGTACTCTATGTCCCCCTCCTCATCGAACACAGGTCTTAAGCTATGCTCATGAGGCTCTGAAAATAACGGCAGCTTGTTTACAAGCGGAATATCTGGGCCGAATCTATAGAGACCAATTACAATGATTATTAGAAAGGCGAGTATTCCCGCCCATCTGTATCTATTTTTCTTTTCTGTCTCAGTCATTTTTCTCTCCTGTTTCCTGTGTACTGCCGATATTCTGATCAGGATCAATTGTTCGTTGTCCTGTTAAATCGAGCCCTGAAACCTCCTCGATCCTGGCAAGTGAAGTATTGAGTGCCGCTAGCTGCTCAAAGTATTCAAGCTCGAAATTAAAGAGCGTTACCAGGTTATTGAGGAGGGTAAGGAAATCCACCTCTCCAACCTGGTAAGCGGATATAGCGGACTCTAATGAAAGTGTTGATTGAGGTATTATTCCCTCTCTATACAGATCCGTGAGCTTCTCTGCCGTTCTGGCGGAAATGAAACTGTCCTTTATAGCAAACAGCACATCGTTTTTGATAGCCTCGTAGTTCTCATTTGCCTCTGAAATATCGAGCGCCGCCTCCTGAACGCCGAACCTCTCTTTTCTCCAGAAATAAAGGGGAACCCTGAGCCCGAGGCTAACTTCCCAGATATCATCCAGGTCACCACTGCCGCCGTCACGGTTAAAGTATGTAGCTCCGAGTATAAAATCGGGCAGGTACTCCTTCTCTGCCAGCTTCAAGGCCTCCTTTCTACTCTCTATTAAATCTTGGGAGGATTTCAGATCGGGGGAATAAAGGGATGCCGCATCGGTTATTTGTTCGAGTGTAGCGCCAATAACGGGTTTTAACAGCTCCTCGGGTCTATTAAGCGGAGAGTCCTGAGGGCGGTTCAGTATCTTCTTTATCCTTGCTTCTATTATCTCTTTTTTCTGTTTCAGAAGCTCGAGCCTCTCTATAAACCCCGATACCTCTACCTGAGCCCTGATTACGTCCTGCTGGATGCCGGAGCCGACCTCATATTTTGCCTCGGCTATCCTTACGAATTTTTTAAGCAGCTCCTTATTCCTCTCAGTTATTTCTATCGATTGCTCGATAAAAGACCACTCATAGTAGGCTTGCTTCAGCTCTCTTACGACCTTTCTGGATACTGAGTCAGATAGCCACCTCCTTGACTCGGCCTCCTCCGTCGCGATCCTCTCTTTAGCCCTGAGCTTGCCGGGGAACGGTATTTCCTGCGCAATAAAAGCCTGAATGTCTGAGCGCGGATCCTCTCCTAGTGTGAATTCGGAAAAGCTCACATTTTTAATCCTGCCCCCGATAATCGGGTTAGGCAGAGAGCCCTCCTGTGAGGGGCGGTTCGCCGACGATTCGGCCCCGGCCCTGGCAGCTTTTATCCGAGGATTATTCGAAAGCGCTTCCTCTATAAGCGAATTCAGGCTCTCGGTCTCTTGAGCGCAGATACTAAAAGAAAAAAGTAATAATAATGCAAGTGCGTACGTGACAGTTTTCATTTCTTACCTCCGGTCAAAGGGATTTATTCCCTGTATGACTTTAAAACAATGGTTGTTATGACGAAGGAATACCGTCCGCCTGAGGAAAGTGAATCAGGCGGTATCAGCGGTCTATGAAATGATTATTATAGAAGGAAGGTCGAGTAAGTAACTTGTAAATCGGGCGGATCGTGACCTCTTAGTAGTTGATCCTGTGTTATTTCTTTTGTGGCTAAGTTGGTTGAGTGAAACTCTATAAGAGGCAATATTTCTGTAATTGTGAATACCGAGCTTGAATATTCGCCGGAAGATGAGCTCGTAATGTAATCAAGACAGCATGGGGAGTCTTGTGCACTTTCTCGCCCGCTGCCGTTTAGAGCTATATCATTAGCGTCCGCCCCGGTCATTTCGTGGCCGGTACCATGGCAGCTCTCGGCAGCACTGCCTGAAAGTGTTACGGAATGGGCCGTATCTCCGCATACACCAGCGTAGCAGACAATTATATTAAATATCAGGAATAGATGTAAATATCTCATGATTACCTTTCATATATTATAGCTCAAATTAGCCAAGTCAAACAATTTTTACTCTAGAAGCTCAGAACTTACCGTTTCTTCGGACAGTCGAAATGGTATATTTTTGATGACCTGTATAATGATAATGAAACTCGTTCTTTACACTCAGGAGGTATGAAATGGAATTTGTAAAGATAAAAGGAACCAATATAGAATCGTCGAGGGTAGGGCTGGGGGCCTGGGCAATCGGTGGCTGGCTATGGGGCGGAAGCGAAGAGCGCGAGTCTATAGATACAATTCACGCGGCGCTCGATCACGGCATTAATTTAATAGACACGGCCGCCATATACGGCTTCGGACGCTCTGAGGAAATAGTGGGCAAGGCCGTAGAGGAACACGGCGGGAGGGATAAGATAATTATTGCAACTAAGGGCGGGCTTGACTGGACTTCGGGCAAAGTGTTCAGGAACTCAGAGCGTGAGCGATTAAGAAAAGAGGTAGAAGACTCGCTCAAACGACTCAGAACGGATTATATAGACATATACCAGATACATTGGCCAGATTACGAAACACCCATTGAAGAGACTGCTCAAGCGATGAAAGAGCTCCACGACGAAGGTAAGATAAAGGCTATAGGCGTGAGCAACTACACCGGGGCGCAGAAAGATATCTTTCGCACAAGCTCCCCGCTCCATACCTCACAGCCCCCATATAACATGTTCGAGAGAGAGATAGAGGACGAGATAATGCCCTACTGCAACACACACGGTATTACTATGCTTCTTTACGGCGCGATATGCAGGGGACTCCTGAGTGGTAGGATGAGGGCTGATACGACGTTTGAGGGGGACGATATTAGAAAAGTAGACCCGAAATTCCAGCAGCCGAGGTTTGAGCAGTATTTAAGCGCTGTTCAGAAATTAGATGAGTTTGCACAGGAAAACTACGGTAAAAGGGTAATTCACCTGGCTATGCGCTGGGTGCTCGACACTGCCCGGGGTCATATTGCGCTATGGGGCGCGAGGCGGCCCTCACAACTCGACCCTATAGAGCAGATGTTCGGCTGGGAGCTGGATCAGGACGCCCTGGCTCAGATAGATAAAATACTCACGGAGACAATAAAAGACCCCGTAGGGCCTGAGTTTATGGCGCCTCCAACAAGCGGTAGGAAATAGACGCAACACATTTCATGTGTTGACAGTAAGCATACACTGGGGCGATAATTGGTTAACTAACTTAATGGAGGGTAATTCTGATGGATAACCTTTTCAGCGTAATTGTATTTATAGCTTTCTACGTATATTTAGCCTACAGCTTGCAGGTAATAGCGGAAAAGACGAGCACTGAGAACTCGTGGTTTGCATGGGTGCCGATACTTAATCTTTATCTCATGTGTAAAATAGCTGACAAACCCGGGTGGTGGATAATCCTCTTTCTCATACCGCTCGTAAATATAGTCGTATTCATTATAGTGGGTATGAAGATCGCGGAGCTCAGGGGCAAACCCAACTGGCTGGGCATTGTGTGGATTATCCCTGTGGTCGGCTTAATTGTTCCGGGCTATTTGGCATTTGCCGATTAAAAAGTGAGCTGGAGCTCAGTTAAGGTCTCTTATTAGATTGAGATTTATCTGGCCGAGGCTCTCACATATGTGATCTGCGCTCTCAAACCTGTCCGGAGTTAGTCTTTTGTCGGGTACGGCAATACAGGTCATTCCCGCGGCTTTTGCAGATAAAACCCCGTTTATGGAATCTTCGATAGCAACGCACTCGTGAGGCTCTACACCGAGGAGCCTTGCGGTCTCAAGGTATATATCCGGGTGAGGCTTCCCGTTATCCGTACACTCACCGGACACGACTACAGAGAAATATTCGTTTAAAGCGAACATGTCCAATACAAAATTGATAACGCGCATAGGTGAGCTTGAAGCAACCGCAAGAGGATAGTTGCGCTCATTAAGGTCATCAAGGAGAGGGACCAGGCCTTGGACAGTCTCGAGCTCATTTTTATATATTGAGGTTAGGATTTCGACCCTTTCCGCTATTATTTCTTCTACACTCTCGGAAAGCTTAAAAGTAGAGATCATTAATCTTCCGGAGTCGTTTTGATTTAGTCCTACAATTTTGTCTCTATAGTCGGGGCTGTACTCTATCTCACGGCGCGCAAGAAGAATTCTTTCGGTTTTTTCCCACAGAGGCTCGCTGTCAATCATCACCCCGTCCATGTCGAATATTATCGCTTTTATCATGAATGTTCCGAGTTGCCGTTTGGTATATAAAATCAGCAATTCAGACTACCAGATTGTGCGCCATACTCAACAAAAGTGGTTTTACGACAGACTTATGTGCCCTAGCCAAATGGCCGGATTAATGAAATACGAAACCGAAGTTTATAGCGAACGGGAATACCGGATAAACGGGGTAGTAGGGTCTGTAGTAGTAGGGAGCATAGTAAACGGGGTAGTAGGGTCTGTAGTAGTAAGGTCTGTAGTAGCCTCTACCGTAGTAATGTCCGCCCCTATATCCGTGCCCGTAGCCTCTTTTGTAGCCGTGGCCTTTATATCCATGGCCCCTGTAGCCGTAACCGCCCTTGTATCCATAGCCCTTATAGCTTCGGCTACCTCTGTAACCATAACTACCCTTATACCCATGGCCTTTGTATCCGCGGCTGCCTCTGTAGCCATGACCGCCTTTATACCCATGGCCACCCTTATAACCGCCGCCTTTGTACCCGTAGCCCCCCTTGTAGCCATGACCGCCTTTATAGCCGTGGCCGCCTCCGTACTTCTTGGCCTGACTCACCATCGGGAAAGAAATAATAAAAGCCGTTAAAACTAATGCGGTAATTAATAGATTCTTCATATCTCGCTCCCCCGCAAAACTGTTTTAACTATATAAACCACTAAATTAAATCAAAGGTTGCAGATGTTTCGGTATATCTTTGGCCTTACCCATAGTATTCAACATCCTTGGGTTTATATCAATTGTTTTTATAAGTGGTATTCAGGTGGTTATGAGTAGTCGGGGTGCTGATCGGGGTCTACGTGAACCGTCAGTTCCGAGCCTGGAATTTTTGTCTCAATTTCTTTTATTATCTCCTCAGCAATCTCGTGCGATCTTACAAAGCTGAGAGTGTGATCCAGAACCAGGTGAAACTCTATAAATTTTTTCGAGCCCGCGTTACGGGTTCTCATCTTGTGATAGCTCTTAACTTCCGGTTGGTACTTGAATATAACTTTTTCGATATCCGCGACTATATGCTCGGGAAGCTCTCTGTCCATTAATATATCCACAGACTGAACGACTATATCTTTTGCAGTCCAAAGTATGAGCCCTGCAAGCGCAAGGGATATAATCGGATCGATTAGCTCGGCTCCGGTCACTTTTATGACTATAAGACCGATCACGATTCCGATATTCGCATATACGTCCACCCTGAAGTGGAGGCTATCCGCTTTAAGAGCGATGCTATCGGTTTCATTCGCTACTTTCCGAATGTATCTTGCAAGTATGAGGCTAACGGCAATAGAGAATCCGATTACGGCAATACCGATATCGAGCGATCTTAGCTCTGCGCCGTCAAATATCCTTTCAAATGATAGGTATATGAGATAGAGTGATGAGACCCCGATTATAAAGCATTGGAAGAGCCCTGCCAAACCTTCTGCTTTTCCGTGACCGAATTTGTGTTCGGCGTCGGCGGGTTTAACGGATTTTCGGATGGAGAAGTAGTTGACGCTCGAAGCTGATAGATCGAGAAATGAGTCTACCGCAGAGGCCAGTATGCTGACTGAATTTGTGATAATTCCGAATGTGAGTTTTAGCGCGATCAGGCCAACTGAAGCCACAATCGAGATTAGCGCGCATCTAAGTTTTTTGCGCCTATTTGTTTCAAATGTATTTTCTGGCAATGTCTTGGCTAAGAATTACGGATGTATGATTAAGTCTTAATATGAAAGATGGAAAGCTAAATTCAACTTGCTAGAGCTTGGCATCAGCCCCAACGCTTTAGCTTTTCATCTACCTTTCTTTCAAGTTTAGATCTGTAGTCTTCGATGTTGATTTTAATTCTAGAAACGCCGGTCTGCATGGCCGCTTCCGCTACCGCAACGGATTCATATACGAGCACTCTTGGGTCAAAGGGTTTGGGTACTATAAACTCAGGTCCGAACTCAAAGCTTTTTTCGCCGTATGCTCTGGCAACTTCCTCGTCGGCTCCAGTCTTGGCAAGGTCCGCAAGAGCGTAAGCCGCGGCGACCTTCATTTCCTCGTTAATGGCCTTTGCTCTTACGTCTAGCGCCCCTCTGAAAATAAACGGGAAACCAAGCACGTTGTTTACCTGATTTGGGTAGTCTGAGCGCCCGGTTGCCATTATTACGTCTTTTCGGGCTGCTACGGCGTCAGGGTAGGAGATTTCGGGATCGGGGTTAGCCATAGCAAATATTATAGGTTTCTTTGCCATACTCTTGACCATGCCCTTTGTCACGGCTCCGCCGTTTGAGAGCCCTACGAACGCGTCTGCGCCTTTTATTGCGTCTTTAAGTGTTCTTGCTTTTGTCTTGACAGCAAACCTTTGTTTTTGCGGGTTCATATTCTCTTTTCTGCCTTTATAAATCACCCCGCGGCTGTCGCACATAATTATGTTTTCTCTCTTAGCTCCTAGGCTGATGAAAAACTCGGCGCACGCAATCGCCGAAGCCCCGGCTCCGTTAAACGCCATCGTGAGCTCGCTTATGTCTTTGCCGACAAGCTCGCATGCGTTCAGGAGGCCAGCTCCCGAGATTATCGCAGTTCCGTGCTGGTCGTCGTGAAATACAGGTATATCCGTTTGTTTCTTTAGCTCTTCCTCAATATAAAAACACTCGGGGGCTTTAATGTCTTCAAGATTAATCCCTCCGAACGTTGGCTCCAGGTACTTTACGGTTTTTATTACCTCGTCCGGATCGGTTGTATTGATCTCAATGTCAAAAGCGTCTATACCCGCAAACCTCTTAAAGAGAACGCTCTTTCCTTCCATTACAGGCTTTCCCGCGAGGGCTCCTATATTTCCAAGCCCCAATACAGCCGTACCGTTTGAAATCACGCCAACAAGGTTACCTTTGTTGGTATATTCATATGCGAGGTCAGGGTTATCCTCTATCTCATTACAGGGCTCAGCCACGCCGGGAGAATAAGCTAGAGAAAGGTCCCATTGAGTAAGACAGGGCTTAGTCGGAACTACCTCAATTTTTCCCTTTCTACCGATGCTGTGGTATTCAAGGGCGGCCTTTTTCATATCATTATCTTTATCAGCCGATTTTGACATTCAATTACAATCCTCCGTTTTTTCTCTAATACTAATTGGATTCGTGATGTTCATTCAGAACCTGTGTGTCTAGTGTCCCACACCGCATCCACAGCTAACCGGGGTACATCCACAACCGGCACCGGGAGAGTCAAAAGAATCCGGGGAGTCTTCAGACTTGATTCCGAATGGGGAGAATTGCTTCTCAAGGTTTGATCCGTCACATGTCGTGCACGTAACGGTATCTTCGGGGTTGAGGACTAGCGTCTCGAACTGCTGTTCACAGTCCTTACACTTGTATTCAAATAATGGCACGCTGAGGTGACCTCCAAATCATACATTCTTGCAAAATTTACTTTCTAGCTATATTAGCTTTCTCGCAATTTAAAATCTCGAGACTTTGCGTTAGTGCTTGGCAACTAGTATAAAATCATATAATGACTAGTCAATGAGCGAAGGCCCCGATTTATTTTTAAATGCCCGCGAGTTAGTTAAAGGTTTAATAGTATAACGGAAAGCTGCCAGTGTGTGAAGAATAGCTTAAATATCAACGTTCCCGTTCAGTCTATATCACGGTATGAAATCTCGGCATCGATCCCAAAGACTGCAAGAGAGGCGGCGTATCCCTGCTCAGCCGTTATTTCTATCATACTTAGAGCTGGGGCGTCTTTTTTTCTTAAATCTATATTATTTTTCTTTTCGCCTGTTACAAAAGATATATCGATCTTACTCTCAGGCAGGTTGAAACCTGTACCTAAGGCTTTAGTGTAAGCCTCTCTTCTGCACCAGAGCATAAAGAACGTTTCCAATTTCTTCCCCGACGGCTGATTTCGGTAGTGCGCTCTTTCTTCCTCGGAAAAAAACCGCTCTATTATCTTCTGTGCTCTACTAACAGGCCTTAAGTACTCTATATCTATCCCTATTTCCCTATCTTTTGTCAGAGCGTAGTACGATGCCCCGCGTGAGTGTGAAAGATTAAAACTAATATTATCGGGGTTGGAGTCTTTACTCAGATACGGTTTCCCGTAACTTCCATAGCGAAGCTCAATATCTTGAGGCTCCCTGCCCAGATAGGCGCTGAGCAAACTTCTCAAATGTCCTCGCGACAGGAGAAAGTTATTTCGGTCTGTCTGAAACTTGAGCCTATCGGCCCTTTCTTTTTCATCTTGCGATAGAAAATCTCTGTAAAATTCCTCAGGATCATGACTCGCTTTGGAAAAGTGGAGTTTCCATATATGAACCTCATTTTGTGTGAGTGGTATTTTCGGCATATGCGTGAGCTATGTTCAATGATATCAGCTTTTGGGAATGTGTTTCAAGAGGATCTGGGAGGATATGAAAGCCTGCGGGAAATTATACCCTTAGTCAGAAGGTCTTCCAGAAGTCAATTCCGGCCCAGTCAAGAGCTTTTTGGCCGTAGATATTCAGATAGAAAAGGTTATTTGAGAGCATGAGAATCCCAACGGCGATCAGTGTACCGCCTACTATTATCTTGTAGAGCGCGTAGTGACGTTTTATCCATCCGAACGCGCTAAGCGCTTTTGATAGGGCAAGGCCCGTAAGTAAAAACGGGAGCCCGAGCCCAAGCGAATATACTAAAAGGAGCAGAGCCCCTTTCCCCGCGCCTTCCGCGGTGCTCGCGTACAGGAGTATGGAGGCGAGTATCGGTCCCACGCAAGGTGTCCATCCGAATCCAAACGCAATACCTAAAAGAAATATCCCCACTAGTCCCATGTTGCCCTGAGGTACATTGAGCCGTCTCTCTCTGTAGAGCTGGGGAATTTTTATAATATCCATAGTGAATAGGCCGAATAAGATTATTATCACTCCTGAGATCTTCAGCAGGAGCACTTTGTTTTCCTGAATGAAGGTGCCTATGAATGAGGCAGATGCGCCGAGGGTAACAAATACAAAAGCAAAACCCATTACAAACAGGAGGCTCGGTATGAAAATTTTATTTACCTTACCCTGTGTCTCACCGTCGGTAAGCTCTTCAAAGGACATCTTTGATACAAGGGAGACGTAACCTGGTATCAGGGGAAGGACGCAGGGTGAGAGGAAGGACACTACACCTGCGAGAAATGCGAGTACCCAGCTAACTTGCAGCTCAGCGGGGTTCATTCACTAATCTCCTCGACATAGAGCCTGAATTTCTTTTCGCCTTCTTTTCCCAAGAAAGGGCCGTAATTCTTTATTGCGATAAAGCCTTCTTTATTTATGAAAAATGTTGCGGGAAGAGCTATTACTCCATATTCGTTTGAGGTCTTACCGCTAGCGTCGTGCAAGTTTGTGTAAGTTATTCCCATCTCTTTAATTAGAGCCGCCGCGAGGTTCTTGTCGTCCATCACGTCAATACCAATGAATTCGATATCTTCATTTTGAAATTTTTCCCATTCACTTTGAAGAAGAGGCATTTCCTCTCTGCAGGGCCCGCACCATGTAGCCCAGAAATTTATCACTACCGCTTTACCGGCGTAATCTTCGAGCGATACTTGTGTTTTCCCGTCAAGGGTGCCGAGCGTGAATTTTTTAGCCTCTGGCAGATCACTTGCGGCGCGCGTGCTCTCTATTGCTGCTACACCAGTGATTAGAGTGAAGATCATAAGGATTGCGATTATCGATATACTAGTTCTCATATCTCCTCCGTCTAATAATATTAACTGTGAATTTCGCTGATAATAGACATATTTTTTCAGATAAGCGAACTGTACCCGTCAAAAGGATTTATCTTTTCTGCGTTTGAAATCATAAGAGAGGCTATTTAAGTCATTTAGATTGTCTATATCCCTTAAAGTTTCAAGCAGTTTATAATTATAGCCTAACCTATCAAGACGTGAGAGCGTTTGTCCGAGTACAAGATCGGTGCTCCAGTCTATATCTTTAAATAGCTCCGGAACAAATTGATTAAGCCCGAGCAAATAATACCCACCGTCCTTTGCGGGGCCAAGCACTGCGTCAAAATTTTTGAGATCTAAAAATGTTTCTTCAATCATATGGGCGCTTACATCGGTACAGTCTGTACCGATGATAACCGCTCTCTTATTCTCCAAGGAGAAAATCCTTTCGAATGCCCCCGATATCCTATCCCCTAGCTTACCCCCTCTCTGGGGCAGCAGGTGCTCGCTATCCGTATTCGCGCAGTCTTTGAGCCAATGGGTAATTTCCTTCTTCTTCTCGGGCGGGTCGTAAAATATTACTGTTTCATATATTGAGGAATTTGAGACGCGTGAAACGATATCCCTTGCTATATCAGAATATACCTCAGCCGCTTTCTCATCACCCAAGTCCCGGGCTAAGCGGGTCTTAACCTTTCCGGGTTCGGGAAGCTTAGCGAAGATTATAAGCGTATTATTTTCTGCTTTATCTGGCATAATCGGGTGAGTTTGTATTATACAATACGGGGAATATTGCCCTAAGCGGTCGAGCCGCCGCAGCTGCTTCCGGTGCCTGCCGTGCAGCCGAAACAGTGAGAGCCGAAGATGATTCTTCTCCGGGTGAGCTCTTCGTAGTCAAAATCAAAGACGGAAAGCGGCTTATGGTTTGAGTGGATCTGAAGATCCATCATCTGATTGAAATCACAGTCATATACCCTGCCGTCGTGGCTAATACTTATTAGCGAGCGGCACATAACGCCCTCAGCCGCGCTAGGATTAAATGCGTTTACGAGCTTCTCCATATATTCTTCATAAGCGCCAAGGCGTTTGAGCTGATCCTTAAAACGGTTAATCGGCATGTTAGTTATCGTGAAAAGCTTATTGAATACGATTCCGAATTTTTTTGAGAGCTCGCGCTTAAAATCAGCCTCGAGCGTCTCTTGCGACGCGGGCAGAAAAGCGCCTACGGGGTTATAGACGAAATTAAGCTCAAGCCCTGTATCTTTTTTCCCGTAACCTAAATTGTTAAGCATTCGTATGGACTCTATGCTCTTTTCAAAAACTCCCTTTCCGCGCTGCTTATCGGTGAAGTATTCCTGGTAATAGGGGAGTGATGATATTACTTCGACTCCTTGAGCTGCATAGAACTTGGGTAGATAGCATTTACTCTCCCCGGTGACGGGGTGTCCGTCAATCGTAACCGTGAGGTTATGTCTTACCATTACGTGCTTACCTAACTCACGCGCGCTTTTTACCATGTAATCAAAATGGGGGTTTAGTTCCGGAGCGCCCCCTGTAATGTCGAGGTTCTTTATAGACTCGTGGCGGGCCAGTATCTGCAGACAGCGATCCACCGTGGGTAGGTCCATTTGCTCTGTTCTCTTAGGCGATGAGTCAACATGGCAATGAAGACATGTCTGATTGCAGAGTTTAGTGATATTTATCTGTAGAGTCTCGATCTCGGTGGGTGTTAGCTCTATTCCGTTATTCCTGAGCGCTTCGTGGAAATCGTAGCGGTTGTCGTTATCCTTCTCGTAGCTATCGTAGTCTCTTTTTAGCACTGTAACTTGAGCCATTATTAATACTCCTTGAATATAGCGGTCTCTTTACCGATACTGCTTTTTTAACCTATATACGAAGATTTAGAGCGCTCCGTTTTTTTCCAGCGTGTTATGCATCTGAATGCCGTGTATGAGAGTGATGCCCGCCTCAAGTGAGGCTGCAACATGAACAGCTTCGGTCATCTGCTCGGGATCGGCCCCAGTCTCAAGACACTGGGTGGTATAGGCATCGATGCAATAAGGACATTTCTTAGCGTGCGACACGGCAAGAGCGATCAGAGACTTCTCTCTTTTAGTCAGCGCGCCGTCTTCTCCCGTAACGGCATTATAGTAATCGAAGAACTTCTTCATAAGCTCTTCACTGAATTTACCTACCTCTGAGAAGCGTTTAAGGTCTTTTGAATCGTAATAATCCATATGTCCCTCCCTTGTAGATTATTGACTGATTAACAGCAGCTCCCGTTACCATTAGCGCTGTTGTTAGGTGTGCAGGAGAACGAAGCGCCGCTGTTTTCTGCCGGCTCTATTATAGTGAAAGCGCCGGTATACGGTTTCGCCTGGAGCTTCTTTGCCGTATCTGTGCATACCTCCACAGCCTGGTTTCGGGGAAATACATGGCCCTCTTCGTCAATTATGTATTTGTACGGGCCTTTGTAAACTGCCTCCTGCCCAACAAATATACAACCCGCTGTTTTTTCAAATTTATAGCCCCTGACTGATATTGAATAGAAGTCCAAGTTCTCTACACTCTTCCAATAGGTTTTACTCAGTACTTCAATCCCGTAAAACCCTGTTTGCTCGAGGTAGGAAAGGAACTGTGTTTCTGTTAGCGCTCCGGCAATGCACTGGCCGACAAGCTCCTCGTTTGTTCTTAGGTTCTCTGGTATTTCGCGCTCTGAAACGATATCCGACACCACAATCCTTCCGTGGTCCTTAAGTGCTCTATTCATCTCGGAAAATACTTTCCTTTTGTCAGGCGATAGGTTTATCACGCAGTTAGAAGTAATGAGGTCAACAGACTTGTTTTCGACTGGAATCTCTTCAAGAAAACCTTTCCTGAATTCTACGTTACCGTACCCGAGGTTCCCCGCGACTTTTGTTTTTGAGCTATTTGCAACTTTAAGCATTTCATCGGTCATATCAACTCCGATTACTTCTCCCTCCGCCCCGGTTTTCTTTGCCGCTATGAAGCAGTCAATTCCCGCTCCTGAGCCAAGGTCTAATACTGTTTCCCCGGGGCTTATCCCCGCAATGCTCATCGGGCTTCCGCACCCGTAGAAACGCTCTATGACCTCAGAGGGTATATGGCTTGTATCTTCTTCAGGGTAGCTCGTAGGACAGCAGAGGTTGTCTCTAGGTTCCTTTGCGGCCTTACCGTAGTAGTCTTTTACAAATTCTCTTGTACTTTCATTCTTCTGCATTTAATTACTGCCTCCTGTTCGTGATTGCTTAGCGTATTTTTATTCGTGTACAGTCAGTGCTACTTATAAATGTTAAGCAATACATTGCTACTAATGAAATATATTTAAACAACTCATTCCGATGTTTGTATTAATATCCGAATGTAAAGTAAAACTAAGTGTTTTTGTCTTTGATAAATTCCTTATTGTTGAATTTTATGCTGCAGCACTCAAAGTCGAGCACATTCTTTTTATCTGAATTCTCATCATAAAAAACAGGGTGCAATTTATACATGACGAACTTACCCTCTTTACTGTCTGATACGAGCCCCGCGTTTCGAAGTACGCTCAGGTGATGTGATACCTGTGAGTATTCTATTCCTACGCCTTCTGAAATGTCCGAGACCGAAAACTCTCCGCTAAAAAGAAAATCAAGAATTCTAAGCCGTGTATCGTCTCCGAGAGCTCTTAATACCTTAGCGCATTTGGTAGAATCCATGACGTTATGCATACCCAAATTTAGATGATTGTTTATCTCAAAAGATGCGTCAATTTCGGAAATGACCGAAACACTAATAATTTACATAGTATTGCTAAGCCTCAACCTTATATCTATGAAGATATGAGATGAGACCTGTTTAGTCAAACCAGATAAATAGTTAAGGGCGGGTTCTAGCTGGGTTTGTAAGCACTAAAGTCATATATATCTACTTGAATTACTTGATTATGGTATGCTAAGTCCTCTAACAAGATAAATATTTTAGGTTTAACCCAATGTGTTTAGGGTAGTTTAAGCTCTAGGAATAGTATAGAAATGTTAAAAGCAATTATATTTGACTTCGACGGTATTATCGCTCATACAGAGCCCCTGCACCTAAAAGCGTTTCAGGTGACTCTAGGTGGCTACGGCATGGAAATCACGGAAGAGGAATATTTTTCTAAGTACCTCGCCTATGATGACAAGACTTTCTTTCGCGAGCTGCTTAAAGACAGGGAAATAGGGCCCAAAGAGCTTAACATTGACGAAATGATGAAAGTTAAATCGGTAAGTTTCGATGAGCTGTTAGGCGGGAATATTGAGCTGCTGCCCGGTGCGGGGGAGTTTATAAAGAAGGTAGCTCGCAAGTACCCGCTCGCGATAGGTTCCGGAGCACTTGAGGGGGAGATAAGGCAAATTCTAAAACACGCGGGACTGGAAAGCTTTTTTAAGGTGATTGTAAGCGCTGAGGACGTGGAGAGATCTAAACCCGCACCGGATGTATTTATAGAAGCGCTCTCACAGGTTAATCTGGCCTTTCCCGATTCGGGAGCAATTTTCGCGGAAAACTGTCTTGTGATTGAAGATTCACTTGCGGGTATTAACGCCGCTATTGCGGCAGGCATGAAATGTCTCGCTATAACAAACTCCTACCCCGAGGAGAAGCTCTCTCAGGCTCAATTAATTAAAAACAGCCTTGAAGAGCTCGGGCTGGATGAGCTAGAGGCGCTATTTTGATCTATTTGAGATATATTTAAAGTCCTATTACTATTAAATTATGAATTTATATGCGCTAATTATGGCCGGTGGCGAGGGGAAGAGGTTCTGGCCTCTCAGCACCAAAGATAAGCCAAAGCAGTTTCTCTCACTCCTGGGTGATAAATCACTCATTCGCCAAACGGTAGACAGGATAGTGCCGCTTATTCCTATCGAGAGGGTGTTTATCGTTACTGTTAAGGCATATGCAGAGGAGACTTTAAGACATATACCGGAGCTTCCTCCGGGAAACCTTATCCTCGAGCCCGAGGGAAAGAACACGGCGCCGTGCATAGCTTACGGTTCTCTCAGAATTGCCTCAGAAGATCCTGAGTCGGTTATGGCTGTGCTTCCTGCCGATCATGCCATAGGTAAGGAAGAGGAATTCAGAGGGGTGCTTGAGTTTGCTTGTGAAGCCTCAAGACACGAGTTTGAAGACGGTGAGGCGCCGCTGATTACTTTGGGTGTAAAGCCCACATCCCCCGAGACGGGATATGGATATATAAAGGCAGGCCGCGATGAGGTTCTATCATCAAACGGGCTTAAGGCATACAAGGCTATTAAATTCACTGAGAAACCAGATCATGATCGGGCAAAGGAGTTTTTGAGCGAGGGCGATTACTATTGGAACAGCGGTATGTTTATATGGAAGACCTCGTCCATATTGAGGGATTTTGCTTCATTCCTGCCGGAGTGGTACAGACACTTTAATACCTTGTCTCAAAATTTGGGAAAGCCTGAAGAATCTAAATCTATCGCTGATTTTTACTCGAATATACAAAACGGCTCAGTAGATAATTTAATATTAGAGCGCTCGGGCAATACTCTGGTTATTCCGGTAGAGTTTCCCTGGAGCGACGTAGGGAGCTGGAAAGCGCTCTATGAATATTTAATTGGAGACGGAGACGAAAAGCAGGTGCTGGGGCCTGCAGTATCGATTAATTCCTCCTCGTCTTTGGTCGTCGGTGGAGGCAGGACAGTGGCGCTTGTCGGGGTATCGGACCTCGTGGTTGTTGATACCGAGGACGCTTTGCTTGTATTGAATAAAGAAGACTCACAGGACGTTAAAAAAATAGTGGAAGAGCTCGGGAAATTAGGGAAGAGTGATTAATCCAAGTCTCCCTTATTAATTGAAAATTCTCAAAATTGTCCTAGAATTCATATAAACTAAGGAAAGTTTTTAACCGGATTAAAGGCTGATATGATGCGAGAGGGAAATATTTATATAATTTCAGGCCCGTCAGGGGGTGGGAAAACGACTCTTACAAAAAGAGTAATGGCGGATCTTGATAACCTCAGGTTCTCCGTCTCTTGTACCACAAGGGAGCCCCGCGAAGGGGAAGTGGACGGCAAGGACTATCGGTTCATCTCGGTGGCCGAATTTAATGATATGGCAAAGGACGGCAAATTTGCTGAATACGCAAATGTTTACGGCAACTTATACGGTACTCCTCTAGATCAATTCGAGATGGCGAAAAAATGCGGCGTTGACCTGATTCTCGATATAGATGTACAGGGGGCAAAGCAGATTAGGGGGAAATATTCTGAGGCGGTTTTCTGTTTTGTGGCGCCATCAAGCATAGAGGAGCTTGAAAGAAGGCTTACTCTTAGAGGCAGTGAGGGGAGCAAGGTAATACAAAAGCGCCTTTCTGTTGCGAAAAAGGAGATGGAAGAGACAGAACACTATGATTATATTATATATAACGACGATTTAAACGAGGCCGTAAGCGCTCTTAAGGAAATTATAGAGTCTAAAAGAAGGTAGAATTAATATGCCTCCTGGAATGATAAAAAGGGCTTGAGAGCATGACATGATAAGGTTAAACGACATAATTGACAAAGTTAATTCCTATCTCTTTTTAAATGAAGGAGATGTGGAGCTTCTTAAAAAGGCATACGTGTACTCTGCAAAAGTCCACTCCGGACAGAAACGGAGCTCCGGAGAGCCTTATCTCAGCCACCCTCTTGAGGTTAGCGGAATTATCTCAGATATGAAGCTTGATCTCTCATCTATTATCACCGGGCTTTTGCACGACACAGTGGAGGATACGCTCGCGACCACTGAGGAGATCGAGTCTATATTCGGAAAAGAGATTGCGTATCTAGTGGACGGTGTTACAAAGATTAGTCAGCTTCCTTACTCATCCAAAAAAGAGCGTCAGGCGGAGAGTTTCAGAAAGCTTATCCTGGCCACAGCAAAGGATATTAGAGTGGTGCTTATAAAGCTTGCGGACAGACTCCACAATATGCGCACACTCGAGCACCTTTCAGAAGAACGGCAGAAGAGAATAGCGAAAGAGACTATGGATATATATGCTCCGCTCTCTCACCGGCTGGGGATAAACTGGGTCACGAACGATCTGGAAGATTTAGCTTTCAGCTATATAAACCGTGAGGAATACGAGAGACTGTCAAAACTGATTACGGAGCGCAAATCCGAGTGGGAAAAGCATGTAGACGACATAAAAAAGATTATTGAAAGTAAGCTTATGGAATTTGATATAAGCTCAGAGGTCACGGGAAGATTCAAGCATATACACGGTATATACAGCAAGATGCAGGCTCAGAACCTGGAATTCGAGAACGTATACGACGTTATAGCGTTTAGGATTATCACTAGCTCTCTTAAAGAATGCTATGAAGCTCTAGGTGCGGTGCATTCCTCATGGAAGCCTGTGCCGGGGCGTTTTAAGGACTATATAGCTCTTCCCAAGGGGAACGGCTACCAGTCGCTTCATACTACTGTGATCGGTCCGTTCGGCGAGAGAATGGAGATACAAATACGTACGCGCGCCATGCATGAAATAGCGGAGCACGGAGTAGCATCCCACTGGACTTACAAAGAGGGCAAGCTCGAGGGTGGAGGTACCTATGAGGTCTATTCCACACTCCGTCAGCTGCTAGAGTGGAAGGATATTCAGGACCCCACAGAATACATGGAGGCAATAAAAGGAGAGCTGATAACAAACGTTCTATATGTGTTTACACCCAAGGGCGATCTGAGAGAGCTTCCTACGGGGGCAACTCCGATCGATTTTGCTTACTCGGTGCATACGGAAGTTGGCAACACTTGCACGGGGGCTATGGTAAACGGCAAGCTCGTGCCGCTCAACCACCAGTTAAAGACAGGCGATACCATAGAAATTGTAACCGCCAAGGACCGTCATCCGAGCCGAGACTGGCTTAAATTCGTAGTAACCTCAAACGCTAAAACAAAAATACGAAACTGGCTCCGAAACGAGGAAAGAACACAGTCCGGGATTGTTGGTAAGTCAATTTGTGAAAGAAAATTCAAACAGCACGGACTGGATTTTAATAAACTCCTTAAAAAGGGCGAGCTTCAAAAACCGCTCTCAGAGCTGAAGATTAAAGATGTGAAGGATCTCTACCTTGCCGTTGGGTTTGGTAAGATGTCGGCGAACGATCTGTTAAAACGCATTCTGCCGAGCGATAAAATGGAAACGCCTCCCGAAAAGGAATCGCGTATCGAGAAGATAATAAAGACCATTACACGCTCCTCTGACAGCGGCATACTGGTGAGGGGATACGACGACGTGATGATACGCTTTGCCAACTGCTGCTCACCTCTTCCAGGGGAGGATATTATAGGTTATATAACGAGGGGTAAAGGTATCACTATACATAAAGACGATTGTCCTATCTTGCACGAGGTCGATAGCGCCAGGAGAATTGATGTTGAATGGGATAAAAATTTCGAGGGGCTAAGACCGGTGAGATTAATAGTTATGTGCTCAGACCGCCCCGGCGTGCTTTCCGATATCTCTAGCTCAATATCTGCATGTGACGTTAATATCGCCAAAGCGGAAATGCATGCGGACGACGTGGAAAGCGCCATGGGCAACTTTGATGTTATCATCTCGAACCTCTCGCAGCTTGAAAATGTCATGAAATCTATTAAACAGGTAAAAGGTGTAAAATCCGTTGAGCGCTCAAACGAGAGGGAGAGGGTTTAACTCTCGATTAGCTCCCGGGTCGTTTTGTGTACTTGTTTTATATTACTTGGCGACCTCGTATTGAAACGGATTAATTCACCATATATACTCAAACCTCAATTATGCTCAATTTTTGGTCAAAAGAAGCGAAAGTCAGAAAGAAAGCAAATCAGATACTTTCTCAAACAAAATCCGTTTTAGAAAAGAATATTTCGAGAATAAATCCGGGCTCGGCGGCGCTTATTAAACAGAGAATCGGTAGTCTCGAGGCAGCGCTCGCAGAGGGCAGCACAAAAGAGATATTAATAGAGACCGACGCGCTTGAAGGCGCATCTCACGATTACCTCTCAAAGTATACGAAGTCAAAGCTCCGTCAGAATATTGAAGCGCTTGTATTTGCAGTCGTTTTGGCTCTTCTTATAAGAACTTTCGTTTTTCAGCCTTTTAAGATACCTTCGGGCTCAATGATCCCGACCCTGTTGGTTGGGGATCACCTGCTCGTGAATAAATTTATATACGGAACGAAAATACCTTTTACCGATAAAGTCGTGTTCCCATTAAAAGATATTGAGCGCGGAGACGTAATAGTTTTCACTTACCCTAACTCTGAAAGAGACCCATCGAAAAAAGGTGTATATTATATTAAACGCGTAGTCGGACTCCCCGGGGATCAAATAGATATTGAAGGCCGCTCACTATTAATAAATGATCAAGAGGTTCCTATGCAGTTTGTAGGTACTTATGAGGACGCGCGAAACGGCGAGGCTTTTGACGAATATGACGAAGACCTTTACGGTGATGACCACAAGGTGATTTTCCGCAAAGGTAAGGAAAACACTAATACAGGAAATTACATACCCGTAACTAACGTGCCGGAAGGAAATGTTTTTGTTATGGGCGACAACAGAGATAACAGCCAGGACTCAAGGTATTGGGGGTTTGTGCCGATAGAGAATATTGCCGGAAAGGCTTTCGTTATACACTGGTCCTGGGATTTTGATAACCCCAGTTTTGCGGATAAGGTAAGGTGGGAGAGGATACTATCCGGTATTGATTAAACTGCCGGTGATAGCAACGGGAGGGTTAGCTTTATGAATAGCTGGTCTTCTATATTCTGGTTACTGATCCTTGTAATAATTTTTTACGTAGGTTTTAAGGTAGTTCCCATATACTATAGAGGCATAGTAGGCATACGAGCCGTCTGTCAGGAAAATGCCGATATATATCATAAGTATGGACAAGGGTATATTACTACTAACATTGCGGAATCACTTGAAGATATGGGTATACCGCCCGATAAGAGACAGTTCGGTATAACAAAGGGGAAAGACGCCATTTACATATCGATTTATTATCACGATAGGGCAAACTTTGAGGATTATTACGTGAAGGATTTTGAGTTTGAGTACCAGTGCGAGGGAGTGCTGAAAAGCGTGTACCACTAGATCATGAATAAGAAAAAAGACAGAGTAGTCATGGATCAGCGCGCCATTAAACGTACGGTGTCGCGTATTGTAAACGAAATACTTGAAAGAAATAAGGGCGCCTCAGAATTGGTTATAATCGGCGTTAGAACAAGGGGCGTGTATCTCGCAGAGAGGATATTAAAGCTGATCAAAAAGCTTGAAGGAGTCGAGCCTCCTCTGGGAACGCTCGATATAACGCTATACAGAGACGACCTCAGGCGCAAGACCGAATGGCCAAAGGTAAAGAAAACCGAGATAAAATTTTCTGTAGAAGATAAGGTAGTTATACTGGTCGACGATGTAATATACACTGGCCGTACAACTAGGGCGGCACTTGAGGAAATAATGGACTTCGGCAGACCCGCCTCTATTCAGCTAGCGGTTTTGGTTGACCGGGGGCACAGAGAGCTGCCGATACAGCCTGATTATGCAGGGTGTACAATAGACACACTGAGCAAAGAAAAAGTAAGAGTACATCTTAAGGAAAATGATGGGAATGATGAAGTTACGGTACAGCGGGGTTAGAAATGGATTTTAACCGCAGACACATCTTGGGGCTCGAAGAGCTCTCAGCCGAGGAAATAACACTTATTCTCGACACAGCAGTTTCAATGAAAGAGGTGTCTGAGCGTGACGTAAAAAAAGTTCCCGCGCTCCGCGGGGTTACCGTTTGTAATTTATTTTACGAGCCAAGCACGAGGACTCGCTCTTCATTTGAGATTGCCGAGAAGCGCCTGAGCGCCGATGTGCTCAATTTCACCCTTTCTCACAGCAGCGTTTCTAAGGGGGAGACCCTGCTCGATACAGCCCGGAACCTGGAAGCGATGGGAGCGGGTGTGATAGTCATTAGACACCCCATGTCAGGTGCTCCTTGGCTATTAGCCAAAGAGCTTGACTCATCGATCATTAACGCCGGCGACGGCTCGCACGAGCACCCGAGCCAGGCTCTGCTCGATCTATTCACCATAAGGGAGATTAAGGGGAGTATAAAGGGGCTCAAAGTCCTAGTAGTCGGAGATATACTCCACAGCCGTGTGGCGCGCTCAAATATCTGGGGACTCCTTAAACTCGGGGCCGAAGTCAGAGTAGCCGGCCCACCGACCCTTATCCCTCCTTATATTGAGAATATAAATGTCAAAACATACTATAATCTAGAGGAAGCGGTAAAAGGGGTCGACGTTGTAATAATGCTTAGGATACAGATGGAGCGCCAGGATTCTGAGTTCTTCCCATCACTCAGGGAATACGCTAGATTTTACGGGCTAAAAAGAGAAAAACTTGAGTTCGCCGCAAAAGACGTAGTAGTAATGCACCCGGGACCTATCAATAGGGGGATTGAGCTTTCATCCGACATCGCTGACGACGCGGGCTCTGTAATACTCGATCAGGTATCTAACGGAATCGCGGTCAGAATGGCTATGTTTTACCTTGTTGTATCCGGAGGGGGAAATTCGTGAGCATATTAATTAAGGGTGGACGGGTAATCGACCCTTCCCAAGATATAGATAGAGTAACAAACGTTCTTATTGAAGGCGGGATGATAAAATCTTTTCCCCGATCAACAGCTAAGTTTGAGAAAAGTTCGAAAACTAAGGTAATCAACGCCCGCGGGAAAATAGTTTCCCCAGGGTTTGTAGACATTCACGTCCATTTAAGGGAGCCGGGGTTTGAGCATAAAGAGACTATCAAAACCGGGTGTGAGTCGGCTGCCGCGGGGGGATTTACGACCATAGTTTGTATGCCCAACACCAATCCCGTAAACGATAACGCTTCTGTGACAGAGTACATACTTCTTAAAGCAAGGACAGAGGGCATAGTGAATGTATTTCCGATAGGCGCTATAACAAAGGGAGAAAAGGGTGAGAGCCTTGCGCAGATCGGAGAGATGTATGAGGCAGGCTGCGTAGGGGTATCGGATGACGGTATGCCTGTTATGAATTCTAAAGTCATGCGCCACGCCATGGAGTACGTAAAGGCTTTCGATATACCTGTCATATCACACGCCGAAGATAAGAACCTATCCGGGAACGGTGTCATGAACGAAGGCGAGATGTCAACGCGCCTGGGACTCGAAGGTATCCCCTGTGCTTCAGAAGACGTTATGGTTTCCCGCGATATAAACGTAGCCGAGCTTACCGGTGCCCATTTGCACATTTGCCACGTTTCTTCAGAGGCCTCTGTAAGGCTTATAAGGGCAGCAAAAAAAAGAGGCGTACGCGTAACAGCTGAAGTCACTCCGCACCACTTTACTCTTACGGATGAGGCGGTTGACCGTTACGATACGAATGCGAAAATGAATCCGCCTTTAAGGGGTAAAGCGGATATGAAGGCCTGCAGAGAAGGTCTTAAAGACGGAACAATTGACGTTATCGCAACCGACCACGCGCCCCACAGTGAGGATGAGAAGAAGGTTGAATTCAACCTGGCGCCGTTTGGAATAGTCGGTCTTGAGACTGCTCTTCCCCTGTCGCTCAAACTTGTTGACGATAAGGTTCTCACATTAAATCAAATGGTCAGCAAGCTTACAGACGTACCCTCGGAAATCCTGAACCTAAATAGGGGAACGCTGAAAAAGGGCGCGCCGGCGGACGTTGTGATTTTCGATCCTAAGAAAAAAGTCACAATCGACCGCGAGAGCTTTCACTCAAAAGGTAAAAACACCCCTTTTCACGGCTGGGAGCTAAAGGGAGAAATAAACTACACGATTGTAAACGGCAAGGTTGTATATTCCGCTTAGCTAAGCTTCTTGTTCAACTTCTATTAAGTACTATTCCACAAAACAGACTTCAGGGTATTTTCTGCCGATGGTTTTCCAGAACTCGGCGGACGCTTCATCAAGTGTGTAATCCGGGTTTATCTTAACTTCACCAGTGTCAAGGTTTATCTCTACCATAGGCTCATCATCCTCTGTAAGTAGAGCGAATTTTCTTGGTCCTATTATCTTGTAGTCCGTGACTATCTCGCGGTTTTCATTAATAGTTAGCCTTACGGTAGGATCAAGATAGGGCTCGATATTTTCTGCATCCAGTGATTCAGGATCTTCTTTTATGTCCGTATCGCCAGGCGCCTCTGAAGAGAGTGTGCCAAGGACCTCCTTTTCGTAAAATTCCTCATACTCAGGTGCTTTCTCAGGGACCGGAGGTTCTGAGTTATCTATAGAGATTGAGATATTTTTGTTCTCATATAAAAGGTAGGAGGAAGCTGCCAATAGAAGCGCAAGCACTATAATTAAGCTGTTTTTTATCATTCTTTTCTTCTCTCCCTAAATGCGTATTTACCTGAATATTTAGTATAACGTCTCATTCTCAGCTTTTCTTCTTGATTTTGTTGTGTAAGTTTATTTTGTATCAAAAGGTGTAAATGGCTCAACACTTAGACACTCCGGAATTTACAGAGACCGACTCAGAAAGGCCCCTATTTAACAGGGATTTTATTCTAATTACCCTCTCTTCTTTCTTCTTTTTCTTCAATTTTCATTCCTTTGTGCTGCTGCCTATTCGTATAGAAGACCTTGGCGGTTCAGAGTCAGTAATTGGCTTTATAATGGGTGCGGCAGCGATGGCAACGATACTCACAACTCCCGCTGTCGGGATTTTTATAGATAAGTGGGGAAAAAAGTGGTTTCTTGCCCTTGGCGGCCTGTTGATGGCTATGACAACCATTCCTTTTGCATATCTTGATACCTTAAGTTTTCTCTTCCCAATACTGAGAATCCTGCAGGGCGCCGCTCTATCCCTTTGTTTTGTTTCTGCAGGGACTCTTGTGGCGGACGTATCCACTCCAAGAAGAAGATCACAGGCTATGGGTATTTTCGGAATGTTCAGCATTTTGAATTTTGCTCTGGCCCCTCTCGTGGGAAAGGTAGTTTTAGAGAGTTACGGATTTGAGACCTTCTTTATGTTCGATGGAGCGTTTGGGCTTCTGGCTTTCCTAATGGCTGTTTTTGTTAGAGAGCCCGGGATTCTTAAAGAGCACTATGAGAAAAGAGGAAGCTTTGTTAAAGCTCTTACGAGAACCGGGGTTATCCAGGCGGCTTTAGTGCTGATGATATCAGGAAGCGGATTTGTAACTGTTATATCATTTATACCGGTTTTTGCCCCACGGATAAAAGTTGAGGCGTTTGAGCTATTTTTTCTTGCATACACAGGCGCGGTTATTGTGGTCCGAGTATTCGGTGGCTGGATGCCAGATAAATACGGTTACAAAAAAGTCTCGATACCGGCGCTTCTTCTATTTTCACTGAGCATACTGAGCCTCAGCTTCGCCTCAGGTGCATATAGTCTGGTATTGTCAGGAGTTTTCTTTGGGCTCGGTCAGGGTATTTTTTATCCCGCGATTTATGCGCTAATCATTTATCTATCTCAAGAAGCGGACAGGGGTAAGGCCGTTTCAATATGCAGCGTTTCATTTACGTTCGGCGGCATGCTCGGGGTATTCATATACGGAGTCGTTGCAGAGCTTTGGGGTTTTAATTTGATGTTCGCGGCATGCGGGGTAGTTTGTTTGCTGGGTTCCATAGTATTCTCATTAATTGGCAGAGGAAGATAATAGCTATGGGACTATGGTTTATGGAGTCGGGATTATTCAATAGTCTTAAAACGTGGAATTAGAGTAAAATTTTAGAAATAATAGATGCCTGGAGAAAACGCATATGGGTAATAATAACAACTTGGACTTGCCGTTTAAGATGCCTCCGTTTTGCGAGAAAATGGGAATTGAGGTCACAGATCTCGCCGAAAACGGACGCGCGACTCTTACAATGCCCTATCATGAAAAGCTGGAGCAGCCCTACGGAGTACTCCACGGAGGCTCATTATTTACTATTGCCGACGCCGCGGCCGCATACGCCCTTGCCGGCACTACAGAGCGTACAAAGCAGTTCGTTACGGTAGAGATGAAAATTAATTTTCTTGCCCCTGTCAAAGAGGGTATAGTTGAGGCCAAAGCCCGTGTTCTAAAGGGCGGACGGATCATTCCTATAGACGTTGAAGTATTTAATGAAAATAAACTTGTTGCAAAGGCTATAGCAACGTATATTATTCTTGACGAAAATAGAAAACTTTAACTCAAAAGCCGCTCGCTCGGGATTCCTAATACATAAATGTTATTCAATATGCATTTTTTCTTGACGCTGTAGTCATTTTGAGTTAGAACCTTATTCTTCACAATGGAAAACGAACAATTTGAGCAACGAAAGGATAAGCTTGATGAGCTTAGGTCTCAAGGCGTTAACCCTTTCGCCAATAATTTTAAACCAGCGCACGTAGCCAGGGAACTTATATCCTGTTACGGTGAGATGAGCGAGGAAGAGCTCTCAAGCTTAGAAGATGTATTCTCTCTAGCCGGGAGAGTCGTGGCTGTGAGGGATTTTGGAAAAAGTCTCTTCATGCATATTTCCGACAGAACCGGCCGTATTCAGGGTTATGTAAAAAAAGATGTTATAGGCGAAGATGAGCTTAAGTTCTTTAAGAAGTACGTAGATCTGGGCGACATAGTAGGCATAAAAGGCACTCTATTTAAAACCAGAACAGGGGAGCTTACTGTTAACGTTAGCGAGTTTTCCCTTCTCACGAAATCCCTGCATCCGCTTCCTGAAAAGTGGCACGGTCTTAAAGACGTTGAGCTCAGATACCGACAGCGCTACCTGGATCTAATATCCAATCCCGAAGTGAAGGAAATCTTTCTGACCAGAAGCAGGGTGCTAAAGCTAATCAGGGAGTTCATGGACAATAAGGATTATGTAGAGGTAGAAACACCTATACTTAATCAAATAGCGGGCGGTGCCGCTGCGAAACCTTTTGAAACTTTCCACAACGCTCTAAGCATGGACCTTTTTCTAAGGATAGCCCCCGAGCTGTTCTTAAAGAGGTTGGTCGTAGGTGGAATCGAGAGGGTCTACGAGATCGGAAGGACCTTTAGGAACGAGGGTATATCGACCCAGCACAACCCTGAATTTACCATAATGGAATTATATGAAGCGTATGCTACTTACGAAGATCTGATGGAGCTTATCGAAGAGCTTTTATGCTATCTTGCAGAAGAGATTAAAGGCTCACTGAAGTTTGAATACGGAGACTTGAGCATTGATATGGCTCGTCCGTGGAAGAGGATAAATATTCTTGAGTCGCTTAGGGAAAAGCTGGGGGATGAAGTACTGAGCGACGAAGCGAAAATATTTGCCAAGGCCGATTCTATGGGTCTTGAGCATCACGGTGTATGGGGGAAAGCTGTAACTGAAATTTTTGAAGCCCTTATCGGTGATCATCTTATGGATCCTACATTTGTCTATGGCTTTCCTCTCGATGTATCTCCGTTGGCGCGAAAAAACGAGGAGAACCCTAAAATTACTGACCGGTTCGAGCTATATATAGCGGGCCGCGAGATGGCAAACGCTTTTTCAGAGCTCAATGACCCAATAGATCAAAAAGAGAGATTTCAAAAACAGCTGGAACTAAAAGAAAGGGGCGACGAGGAGGCGCATCAGATGGACGAGGACTATGTTACCGCGCTTGAGCATGGCATGCCTCCGGCGGCTGGAGCCGGAATAGGGATCGACCGCCTTGTAATGCTATTGACGAATTCCCTTTCGATAAGGGAAGTAATATTTTTCCCTCACCTAAGGCCCGAATGAAATACGAATTTTTTATAGGACTTAGATATCTGAGCTCGCGGAGAAAGCAGAAGTTTACCTCCATTATAGGTTTTATTTCTGTGCTCGGTGTGTTCATTGGTGTAATGGCTCTTAACGTCGTGCTGTCGGTTATGGGCGGGTTTGAGGATGAGCTCAGGGATAAAATCCTTGGAGTCAGCTCCCATGTTGTCATTCTTAGCTATGAAGGGCCGATGAGTGATTACGAGGAAGTTAAAGAAGACGCGCTCGAATTCCCAGGGGTATTGGGAGCAAGTCCCTTTATATACGGCCAGGGAATGATCGGAAGCGAAAGGAGTGTTTCGGGCTCGGTTATAAGGGGCATAGATACGAAAAGCGCGGGCTCAGTAACCAATATCGAACAGGCTCTGGGCAGGGGCGCTCTGGGAGTCAAAGACGGCGAGAGAATAAAAGATAAGCAGCTAAGTGAGATTGGAAAGGAAATTCTGGGGAAACTCTCTCAAGAAACTCAGAGTGAAAAACCACCGATATTAATCGGCAAGGAGCTTGCGTCTACACTTGGTATTGTCGAAGGTGACTTGGTGAGCCTGGTTTCTCCGTTCGGAAAAATGGGTCCCTTTGGACCCACCGCTAAAGTTAAAAAGTTTGAAGTTATAGGAATATTCAATTACGGTATGATAGAGTACGATTCTTCTATCTCTTACATCAACTTGCCGGACGCTATGGATTTCTTCGATATGAAGGAGCAAGTGTCGGGAGTGGAGATAAAGGTTGAGGATATATATGCAGCTAAAACTCTCGGTCAGGAGCTTGCCTCGGTATTGGGCTTCCCATATTACGCAAGAAACTGGGAAGAGGTAAATCAGAGCCTTTTCAAAGCTCTTAGGTTAGAGAGGATAGCAATAGGAATATTTCTTGGGTTTATTGTACTTGTGGCTGCGCTAGACATTGTCAGCACGCTGACAATGGTGGTTATGGAAAAAGGAAAGGATATAGCTATACTGCGCGCCATGGGCGCTACAAGAAAAGGGATTCTAAAGATTTTTATAATAGACGGAATGATCATCGGAACCATAGGTACAATTCTGGGAACACTCGCTGGATTCGGGTTCTGCTATCTCTTAAAAACCAACGATACTATAAGAGGACTTATTCCTTTTGATAATAATGTCTATCCTATTTCCGAGTTTCCGGTTAGAATTGAACCGTTTTATTTTTTACTTGTTGCATTCTTCAGCATATTGATATGTTTTGTGGCAACTTTATATCCGTCGTATCAAGCGTCTCGAAAAGATCCGATTGAGGCATTAAGGTACGAATAACAAATGCAGATTCGAGTACGAGGTTTATGGAAAGTGTTTGAGACCGTAGGTGGCAAAGTAGAGGCTCTAAGGGGTATAGATCTTGATATAGCGGATAAAGAAACACTTGCCGTGGTAGGTGTTTCGGGGTCAGGGAAAAGTACGCTTTTACATTTGCTGGGTACTTTGGAAAGACCTACGGAAGGCGAAATATTTTTTGCGGATGAAAATATTTTTGAGAAATCTGACAGCGAGCTTTCGGTGTTTAGAAACACGGAGATTGGTTTTGTATTTCAATTCCACTATCTACTAGCCGAGTTCACTGCGTTAGAAAATGTTATGATGCCAGCTCTTATAAACGGTGTGGTAACAGAGGAAGCAGAGGCTTTGGCACGTGATCTGCTGACTAAAGTAGGACTTAAAGAAAGGCTGGAGCACCGCCCGGGAGAGCTTTCGGGAGGAGAGCAGCAAAGGGTTGCCATTGCAAGAGCCGTTGTTATGAAGCCTAAAGTGATCTTAGCCGATGAGCCAACGGGTAATCTCGATATGGAAACCGGGGCGCATGTGCTTGATTTATTTATGATGCTAAACAACGAATACGGAATTTCATCTGTCCTTGTTACACACAATCTGGAAATTGCCAACAGGCTAAATAGGAGAATCAAACTCTCTGATGGAAAAATTGTTGAAGCGAATTAATATTGCTCAAATACACCTATCTTTTGGATTGGTAATTTTGATAATGGTTTTGGTCTCGGGCTCAGTCTCGGTCTTGGGACAAGAAGACAGTGTCGTGCAGAAGCCCGGTGAGGAAATAATTACCGAAGAGGGGGATGGGTCCTCCGAAATTCAAGATGTGGGTGAAGATGTCAAGGTAATTGATATCGACGTAAAAGGCAATGTGAGGGTGGAAAAAGAGCTTATAACCCTGAACCTATCTTCTCAGATAGGCCAGCCGCTAAGCGGGGCTTCGGTTCGGGAAGACATAAAGAAAATCTATAAATTAGGATTTTTCGAGGACGTAAGAGCAGAAGTAGACAGAACGCCAACAGGGGTGGTCCTTACTTTTAACGTCAAGGAAAAGCCCGTGGTCGTAGACCTTAGGATAAGGGGCAATAAAGATATAAAGAGCCCGGATATCCTCGAAGTTATAGAAGTTAAAGAGGGCAGGATAATTGATCTTAACAAGGTTCAGAAAAGCGTTGAGATCATAAAAACCCTGTATTCCGAAAAAGGCTTGGTTGGCACCGATGTAAGCTATGATATCGAGCCCGAGGGAGAAGGCACTGTAAGTGTTACCTTTAATATTAAAGAGGGGAAAAAAGCTTACGTAAAACAAGTCAATATTTTAGGCAACGAAAAACTTAAAACTAAAACTGTGAGAGAGGGCCTGTACGCAAAACCAAAAGGCATGTTCTCATTTCTTTCAGGAAAGGGACTTTATAACCAGAGGGAAATTGAGAACGATTCGGAAAGGATAAGGGCAACCTATATCGATAACGGTTTTCTCGACGCTAAAGTTGCAAAGCCTGAGATCGTATATAGCGATGAGAAAAAGGGATACATAGTTACGTTCAGGGTTGAAGAGGGTGATCAATTTACTGTAAAAGACCTCTCGTTTACAGGAGATCTTCTCGTGCCTGAAGAAGAGCTCACAGCGCTATTAAAGCTAAAGAGCGGGAAGATATTCAGAGGCAGCTTCCTGGCCGAGGATATTTCGGGACTCACAACATTTTACGGCAATAAGGGGTATGCGTTCGCAAACGTCGAGCCCGCTTTTAATCTTGACAGAGAGAACCTCACGGTGGATATAAGGTTTGCGGTAGAAAAGGGACCTGAGGTTTACATAAGAAATATTGATATTGTAGGAAACACAAGAACCCGGGACGGGGTTATCAGGAGAGAAATACCTATTCAGGAGGAACGGCTTTTTAACGCTTCACAGGTAGATGCAATCCGCTCAAGGGTTACCAGGCTGGGCTTCTTTGAAGAAAATGTTGAAGTAGTATCAGAGCGAGTGCCGGGTGATGAGGACGAGCTGGATTTAAAAGTCAGAGTTGAGGAGAAATCTACAGGGTTCTTTAGCGTCGCCGGAGGTTTCAGCTCTGTGGAAACATTCATTTTTGCTGGGCAGATACAGGAAGCCAACCTTTTTGGAACCGGAAAGAGAGTCTCTTTTAACGCCCAGATCGGGGGTGTGACTCAGCTGTTCTTCTTAAATTATCAGGACCCTCACTTATTTGACACAGACTGGACTCTAGACGCGCTTATATTCAGAACAGATAGGAGATTCAGGGATTTCGATAGGAAATCCTTCGGTGGAAGTCTGACTGTTGGACGTAGATTGTGGAGACAGCTCTACGGTACAATAACTTACAGGCTTGAGAGTCTTGATATTGGAGACATAGACGACGAAGCAAGGCTTATTCTTACGAAAGAGAAACGAACTATAAGTAGCTTGGGTTTTGGTTTAAGATGGGATTCCAGAAATAACCTACTCGATCCGACCCGTGGGAACCTTACAAGGACCAATCTTGAATTTGCAGGCACGCCCTTTGGTGGAAATACCGATTTTATTAAATATACTATTTCCTCAAGACAATGGGTTCCGTTCTATCTGGGAACCGTGTTCTCTTTCAGAGGCCGTTACGGGTTGATTAATCTCAGGAACAACGGTAACGATCTGGTCGTGGGCGAAAGGTTCTTTCTCGGAGGACCTAATTCTCTAAGGGGTTACGGTTTCAGGAGAGTAGGGCCTAGAGTGCCAACTGCTGACGGAGATTTCGTTATCATCGGTGGTGTTCAGGAGCTATTGGTAACAGCGGATTTCGTATTCCCGATTCTTCCCAGAGCAGGGCTCAGGGGGGTCTTGTTTTTTGATACGGGTAACGCGTTTAACGATGGTGAGGATTTGACCATTAATCCGGCTGATCTAAGATCCGACGTTGGTTTCGGTGTCAGGTGGGTATCTCCTCTGGGGCCGCTTAGGCTGGAAGTCGGATTCCCGATCAGTGACAGACTGCCAGGTGAAAAGTCGTATGAAATTCAGTTTACTGTAGGAACATTATTCTAAAAATCAAGGAGGTTTATGATGCGAGTATCACTTATTATATTGGGTTTATTGTTGTTTGTTTCAGGCTCTGCCTATGCGCAGGGTAATAAGCTGGCTTTTATAGACATTCAGCGTGTAATTAGGGACTCTAAAGCTGGAAAAGCCGCTAAAGCTTCTTTTGAGAGCGAAATACAGCGAAAGCAGCAGATTATAGAGAGTAAGCGTGCTCAGCTAGAGAGACTCCGCAGTGATTTTGTTCAGCAAGGTCCCGCTATGAACGAAACCACAAGGCTCCAGAAAGCCGATCAAATTGAGAAACTTGATAAGGAGTTAAACAGAACGCGCGCTGACTTCAGAGATGATCTGCAGAAAAGGGATTTTGAGCTTATGCAAAGCATCGTTAAGGATTTGGAAACAGTGCTCCAGTCCATAGGGAAAGCCGGTGGATATACTCTTATACTCAGCTCTGATGCGCTTGTTTACGGAGAGCCGAGCGCTGATATAACTCAGCAGGTTATTCAGGCGTATGATGCTAAAAATTAGCGCATATAGCCCGTTATTATCAACAAGAGGTTTGTTAAGTTGATTGAAAGAGATGAAATAAAGAACTATATTCCGCACAGGGATCCCTTTCTCTTTGTAGACAAGGTAATTGAGCTTGAGAAGGGATCAAGAATCGTAGCCCAAAGAACATTCGGGCCCGAAGAGGAGTTCTTTAAGGGTCATTTTCCCGGAAATCCGATAGTTCCAGGAGTATTAATTGTAGAAGCGCTGGCTCAGACAGGCGGCGTTCTGGTATACTATTCGTTCACCGAGGAGCTTGAGGCTGAGGGTCTTACAGGGGCGTATCTGGCAGGTCTTGAAAAAGTTAGGTTCAGACAGGTAGTCAGGCCCGGAGATCTCATAAAAATGGATGTAAGCATTCAAAGAAAGCGCTCTAGAATCATTAGATTTAGTGCAGAGGCTTTTGTAAATGATGACAAGGCCGCGGAAGCCGAGATTATAGTATCTCTTTACTAATTTTACAGCTTCTAGTATTGACAGTATCGGAATACCTGTGTTAAAATAGATAGTTTCTAATATGCGGTCGAGTTATATCTAATTTATTAGATGGAGATTCCATAGTAAATAATCAATAAATTTTAAATTGCTGGCGTAGCTCAGTGGTAGAGCAGCTGATTTGTAATCAGCAGGCCGGGGGTTCAAATCCCTTCGCCAGCTCCAGCTATATAAATTACACTGGTATATAAAATGCATCAGATGCAAATATTAACATACGTACCTATAGGGGAGGTGGCTGAGTGGTCAAAAGCAGCAGACTGTAAATCTGCCGGTGCAAGCCTACGTAGGTTCGAATCCTGCCCTCCCCAAAATAATTTGATACGAAATGCTATGGTTACTTTGCCTTGGAGATCTTTGTCTTACCTATATTATTGGATGGTTCGAAATGCTAATGCTGTTTTAGCGGGAGTAGCTCAGTTGGCTAGAGCATCAGCCTTCCAAGCTGAGGGTCGCGGGTTCGAATCCCGTCTCCCGCTCATAAAGAGCTTGGCCCACGTAGCTCAGCCGGTAGAGCACATCCTTGGTAAGGATGAGGTCAGCGGTTCAAGTCCGCTCGTGGGCTCCATATTTTACAAAAAATTGTTTGTTTCTAAATACTCTCAGGAGGCAATATAAAGGAGGCAATCGATGTCAAAAGAGAAATTTGAGCGGGGCAAGCCGCACTTAAACATAGGGACGATAGGTCACGTAGACCACGGGAAGACGACGCTCACGGCAGCGATAACAAAGGTTTTGGAGAAAGCCGGACAGGCGGCGTTCGTGGAGTTTGCGGACATAGACAAAGCCCCTGAAGAGAAAGAGCGCGGAATCACAATAAACATCGCCCACGTAGAGTACGAGACAGAGACCCGGCACTACGCGCACGTAGACTGCCCCGGTCACGCGGACTATGTAAAGAACATGATCACCGGAGCTGCGCAGATGGACGGCGCGATATTGGTGGTAAGCGCCCCTGACGGCCCGATGCCACAGACACGTGAGCACATACTTCTTGCACGCCAGGTTGGAGTGCCTTATATAGTTGTAGCGCTTAATAAAGTAGATATGATGGACGACGAAGAATTACTAGATTTGGTAGAGCTTGAGGTAAGGGACCTCCTTAGCCAGTACGGCTTCCCTGGGGACGATATCCCTGTAGTAAGGGTAAGCGCGCTTAAAGCTCTAGAAGAGGACGCGGCCGCAGAGCAGCAGATACTTGAGCTGATGAACGCGGTAGACAGCTACATTCCAGAGCCGGTAAGGGACATGGACAAGCCTTTCTTGATGGCGATAGAGGACGTGTTCACTATCTCCGGTAGGGGAACGGTTGTAACGGGAAGAGTTGAGAGAGGGAAGATCGTAGGCGGAGACGAGGTGGAGATAGTAGGTTTTGGGGAGACGCAGAAGACGGTTGCCACGAGCCTTGAGATGTTCAGGAAGATACTTGACGACGCGATAGCCGGGGACAACGTAGGAGTGCTTCTGAGGGGTACGGGAAAAGACGATGTGGAAAGAGGGCAGGTACTGTCAAAACCCGGGAGCATTACACCTCATGCGAAGTTTAAGGCAGAGGTTTATGTGCTTAAGAAAGAAGAGGGTGGAAGGCATACGCCGTTTTTCCCTGGATACCGTCCGCAGTTTTACTTAAGGACAACGGACGTGACGGGATCGATAGTGCTTCCAGAGGGAGTTGAGATGGTAATGCCCGGGGATAACATAAACATGGATGTAGAGCTTATAGCGCCTGTGGCGATGGAAGAGCAGCTTCGCTTCGCTATCCGCGAAGGCGGAAGAACCGTTGGCGCTGGTGTTGTTACTAAAATTACGGAGTAGAAATTAGGATATGGGCGATAATACAGTAGTCGTAACGCTTGCTTGCGATGAGTGCAAGAGAAGAAACTATTCAACTATAAAGAATAAGCAGACTCACCGCGAGAAGATCGAGCTTAAAAAATATTGCAGATGGTGCAGACGCCATATACTTCATAAGGAAACGAAGTAGCGGGAATATTAGTGAAGGGCAGTAGCTCAATTAGGTAGAGCACTGGTCTCCAAAACCAGCGGTTGGGGGTTCGATTCCCTCCTGCCCTGTATATGAATAGATTCATGGGATAAATTTGTGAACTTGGGAAATACATTATGAGTAAAATAAGTGAGCTTACCGAGTATACTACGCAATACGCTAAGGATATTGAGACTGAGGCCAAGCGCATAACGTGGCCATCCAGGCCAGAAGCCGTGAAGTCAACATTAGCCGTAGTCGTTATATCAGGCGTATTTGCAGCTTTTTTAGGTCTTGTAGACTTCACTTTTTCATACATAGTTAGGTTTATATTGGGTTAATCGAGAAACGGAGAGAGTTTAAATTTATGGCCGACAGGTGGTACGTGGTACATACGAATACGGGTTTTGAGGACAGGGTAAAGTCATATATCGAGGACAGGTTGGTTCCTGAGGGGTTTCAGGACCAGGTATATGAAGTGCTTGTCCCGACAGAAACTATAGTGGAACCCATTAAGGGCGGGAAGAAAAAGACGTCTGTAAGAAAGTTCTTCCCGGGATATATATTGGTAAAAATGGAGCTTAACGACAGAAGTTGGCACTTCATAAGAAATATTCCTAAAGTAATAGGTTTTGTAGGGGGAAAGATAAAGGACGGCATTATAGATCCGGACTCGGTTCCCGATATACAGGAGCAGGAAGTACAGAAGATAAAGAAGCAGATAGAAGAGGGCACGTTAAAGCCCAAACCGAAGATCACTTTTGAAAGAGGCGAGACTGTTAAAGTCATTGAAGGTCCGTTTGCCAATTTCTCTGGAGTGATAGAGGAAGTGAGGCCTGATAAAGCAAAAGTGCAGGTGCTTGTAACCATATTCGGGAGAACAACGCCAATAGAGCTGGATTTCAATCAAGTGGAGAAGATTTAGTATGAAGAAGATAGACGGATATATAAAACTTCTGGTAGATGCGGGTAAAGCGACTCCTTCCCCGCCCGTAGGGCCTGCGCTCGGACAGCGCGGTGTGAATATCATGGAGTTCTGTAAAGCGTTTAACGCTGAGACCTCCAAGATGGAAGGGCTTTTGCCTGTAACGGTAACGGTTTATGTCGACAAATCATTTTCCTTTATTGTTAAGACGCCGCCGGTTTCTTATTTACTTAAAAAGGCTGCGAATATACAAAAAGGCTCGGGTGAGGTGCCCAAAGTGAAAGCGGGCGCAGTTACCAGGTCTCAGGTTGAGGAGATTGCCAAAACCAAACTCCCCGATCTGAATACCGACAGTATTGAGGCTGCATCTAAGATCGTTGAAGGAACAGCCAGAAGTATGGGAATTGACGTAAATTAAATGGAATCACGAAATTATGATTGCACTAATAAGGAGATAAGAAGTGGCGAAGAAAGGGAAAAAATATAACGATGTAGTCGGTTTAGTCGACGCTAAAGCTAGTTACAAGCTTGCAGAAGCCATTAAACTTATCGAAGAGACGAAAACTGCCAAGTTTGATGAGACCGTTGAAGTGTCTGTCAAGCTAGGTATTGACCCTAGGCAGGCAAACCAGCAGATCAGGACCGGAATGGTGTTGCCGCACGGTATCGGAAAAGACATAAGGGTGCTGGTCTTCGCAAAAGGCGACAAGGCTGAGGAAGCCAAAGCGGCTGGGGCTGATCATGTAGGATTTGAAGAATTAATAGATAAAATCTCAAAAGAGAACTGGCTTGACTTCGATGTTTCGATAGCTACCCCTGATGTTATGAGCACGGTTGCAAAGCTTGGTAAGGTGCTTGGGCCAAGAGGGCTTATGCCGACTCCCAAGGTGGGTACGGTTACTTTTGAGATAGATAATGCAGTCAAAGAGGCAAAAGCGGGTAGGATCGAAGTGAAAAATGATAAAGGCGGCGTTATACATGCTCCGCTTGGTAAAGTTTCTTTCGGTGCGGATAAATTAAGGGAAAATTTCCTTGTATTCATGGACTCGCTTGTAAAAATGAAGCCCTCGTCTTCAAAGGGAACTTTTGTAAGGAAAATAACTGTTTCAAATACGAT
The DNA here is from genome assembly GCA_965216785.1 of Thermodesulfobacteriota bacterium. Classification (GTDB taxonomy): domain Bacteria; phylum Desulfobacterota_D; class UBA1144; order Nemesobacterales; family UBA2774; genus UBA2774. The sequence continues at coordinate 2,924,273 of OZ244197.1, read as the reverse complement.
GGGTCCGGGTATAAAGATAGATTATTCTGACGTACGTGAAATACTCAAAGGGTTCCAAATCGCAGCATAGGTATTATATTTTGATTTCCCGGGTTATTTAGTATCGGTTTATTAAGGAGATAGTAATGTTAACGAGAGCAGCTAAAGATCAACAGATTAAGGAATTTAATGCAGCGTTCAAAGCCAGTTCGTCTGTGATGGTCGTTGAGTATAAAGGGCTTACCGTAAACGAGATGGAAAAGCTCAGAAAAGATGTTCGCGATGCCCAGGCCGAGCTTAAGGTTGTTAAAAACACGCTTCTCAAGATAGCTGCCAAAGATACTGATATTGAGAAGATAGATGAGTTATTTGAGGGACCTACGGCGGTTGCGATATGTGAGAGCGATGCCACCGCGGTTGCAAAGGTTTTCGTCGATACGATTAAAGACGCCCCGATGCTAAAGGTAAAGGGCGGTTTTGTAGACGGAAGCGTCATGGATGCAAGTGCTATTTCAGAGCTTTCGAAGCTTCCTTCAAGACCAGAGCTCATCGCCGAGTTTATGGGGCTATTGAAGGCTCCTATGTCAAATGTAGTAGGTGTGCTGAGTCAAATGCAAACGAAGCTCCTTTATGCGCTTGAAGCTCTAAAGGCTACAAAAGAAGAAGAACCCGAAAAAGAAGCCACACAAGCCGCGGCTGAGCCGGCAAAAGAAGCCAAAGAAGCTAAGGAAGAGGCGGCTCAGGAATCTCCAGAGGCTAAAGAGGCCCCTGAGGAAACTAAAGAAGACCAGGCTGCATCAGAAGAGCCGGCACAGGAACCTGAGCAAGCAGAGGACGAGAGTAAAGAGGCTTCCCAGGAAGCTGAGGGATCGTCCGATGAAGCGCAAGCCGTAGAAGACACTAAAGATGCGGCGGCCGAAGCTCCGCAAGAGGTTTCTGAGCCAACCAAAGAGGTAGAGGAAACAAAAGAAGCAGCAGAGGCAGAGCCTGAACAGGCCGAAGAAGCTTCAGAAGAGAGTGAAGAAGAAAAATAGAGATAAACAATAAATAGTAAGGATTTAGATAAAATTATTGATTCATATAGGTTAAGGAGGTTTTTATAAAATGCCCGAAGTTACAAGAACTGATGTATTAACATATCTTGAGAAGGCTAGCATGCTTGAAATCTCAGAGCTGATAAAAGAGATCGAAGATAAATTCGATGTTAAAGCTGCTGCGCCTCAGGCGGTTGTAGCTGCCGCGCCCGGAGCCGGGGCAGGCGGTGATGCTGCTGCGGATGCAGGCGACAGTTCGGAAGTCAGCGTTGTTTTAAAGGCTTTCGGCAGCAACAAGATACAGGTTATTAAAGCTGTTAGAGAGGTCACATCCTTAGGGCTTAAGGAAGCAAAGGAGCTTGTTGAAGGAGCACCCAAGCCCATAAAAGAAGGTATTGACAAGGAAGAGGCTGACAGCATAAAGGCAAAGCTTGAAGAAGCTGGCGCAGAAGTAGAGGTTAAGTAGACCTCTTACATAGTTGACCCAGGTTGCCGGATCATTTAGAACCGCGGTTGTTTTATATTGCGGGGTCCGCTGACGCCGGGGTCACTGATATTGCGCCATAAGGTGTAAATGTATCTTTTCTCAAAACTGCTTAAAAAATAATTTTTGAGTTGTGCGCACCCATATTTTAAGGGGTGCGTTCTGCGTATTATTGTAAAGAATTTCAGCATGAAATTATTTGACTGGAAAATAGAAAAACAAAATACGGGGGTAACTTAAGTTGAGCCTAGACGGTCTAGAATCTTATAAACTGAGGAAGAGTTTTTCTAAATTACCATCTATTCTCGATATACCTCATCTACTCGAAGTACAGGTCAAGTCTTACTTTGACTTCCTTCAGAGCGATGCGGCTATAGAAGAGAGACAGGACGTAGGTCTCCATAACGCATTTAAAACCGTATTCCCAATTGAAGATTACAATGAGAAAGCGTCACTTGAGTACATAAGCTATCGTTTAGACAAGCCAAAGTACGAAGCTGTCGAGTGCAGGCTTAAAGGCTATACGTATGTAGCGCCTCTGTACGTTACTTTCAGGCTTGTAATATGGGACACGGAGTCAGGTGATGAGCGGACCATCAGAGACGTAAAAGAGCAGGAAGTGTATTTCGGGGAGATACCTCTAATGACTCCGAATGGCTCCTTTATTGTAAACGGCACAGAGAGAGTGATAGTAAATCAGCTCCACCGCTCGCCTGGAGTTTTCTTTGACCATGTGAAAAATAAAGATAACAGCGCGGGAAGAAGCTCTTTTTCCGCCAGGATTGTCCCGCATGACGGCAGGTGGATCGATTTTGAATTTGACTCTAAGGACCTTCTTCATGTGAGGATAGATAGAAAGAAAAAGTTCCTTGTCACCGTGCTTCTAAAAGCGCTTGGGTATGATGACAAGCAAATCATGTCCTATTTCTATCCTGTTGAAGCTGTATATATAGACGGAAAGAATGTGCAAAAGGATGTGAACTTTGATGTGCTTTCCTATCAAAAATCAACTGCCGACATAAAAGATCCAAAGACAGGTGATGTCGTAGTCAAAAAGGGCAGAAGATTTGTAAGAAATACTATTGAAAGAATAAAACAGGCTAAACTTGAAAGAATCGATATAGATCCCTCTGAGCTTATCGATAGATATGCGGCTGACGATATTGTGGATCCCTCTTCTGGAGAGGTGATTGTAGGTTTTAACGAAATTATTTCAGAAGATAAGCTAGAAGAAATCCTAAAGAGCGATGTGACGGAGTTTAAAACTTTTTACATAGATAACGTATCCGTCGTAATGTCTCTCAGAAGCACTGTTTTAGCCGATAAAGTCAACACTCGGGAAGAGGCGATAACGGAGATTTACAAAAAATTCCGACCGACTGATCCTCCTACGTTAAGTGTGGCTGAAACGTTTTTCGAAAACATGTTTTTTAACCCGGATACCTACAGACTTTCTCAGGTAGGGCGTCTTAAGATCAATTACAAGCTCAATCACGATATTTCAGAAGAAGTAAACACACTCACAAAAGAAGATATCACGGGTACAGTGGGCTATCTCCTGGGTTTAAGGGGCGGTAGGGGAAGCACCGATGATATCGACCACCTGGGTAACAGAAGGGTGCGTACGGTAGGTGAGCTCATAGAAGACCGCTTTTACCATGGACTTGAAAGGCTCGCCCGCTCCGTAAAGGAGAAAATGGGTTATCAGGCTGTTGAGAACCTGATGCCGAGCGAGCTTTTAATACCGAAAACCGTTATTGCCGTAGTTAAGGAGTTTTTCGCTACCGGACAGCTTTCACAGTTTATGGATCAAACAAACCCGCTCTCTGAGATTACGCACAAGAGAAGACTCAGCGCGCTTGGACCCGGTGGTCTTACAAGAGAGAGAGCCGGATTTGAAGTAAGGGACGTTCACTCTTCCCATTACGGCAGAATCTGCCCGATCGAAACCCCTGAAGGTCCCAACATCGGTCTTATTTCAAGCCTTAGCACCTTTGGGAAGATCAATGATTTCGGATTTATTCAAACCCCTTACAGGGTAGTTAAAAACGCTAGAGTCACAGATGAAATAGTACTGCTTAATGCGCTTGCCGAAGAGAAGTATATTATTGCTCAGGCAAACGCTCCTCTGGACGACAAAAACAATTTCACTTCAGAATTCGTCTCGGCAAGACACGAAGGGGAGTTTATGATGGTAGAGCGCGAAAAGCTCGACCTCATGGACGTATCCCCGGCTCAGCTCGTATCTGTGTCGGCATCGCTCATTCCGTTTTTAGAGCATGACGACGCGAACCGTGCGCTTATGGGTTCTAACATGCAACGCCAGGCCGTACCGCTGATCCGCACAAGCTCACCTCTGGTGGGTACAGGGCTTGAGAGCACTGTTGCCAAGGACTCCGGGGTTGCGGTAATTGCGAAGCGTGACGGAGTAATCGAATACGTTGATTCCTCGAGGATCGTCGTAAGCTCAAATGAAAACGGAAGCGGTACAGAAGCGGGCGTAGATATGTACAATCTGCTTAAATTTCAAAAATCCAATCAGAGTACCTGCTGGAACCAGAAACCAATCGTATCTAAGGGACAGCCGATCAGCTCGGGTCAGGTGATTGCGGACGGACCATCAACCGATTTCGGCGAGCTTGCGCTCGGACAGAACGTTCTTGTGGCGTTTATGCCCTGGGGCGGATACAACTTTGAAGATGCGATATTGATGAGCGAAAGGCTCGTAAAAGAAGACAGGTTTACATCCATACATATAGAAGAAGTTGAATGTATTGCGCGTGAGACCAAGCTTGGACGTGAAGAAATTACGCGAGACATACCAAACGTCAGCGAAGACGCACTCAGGAACCTTGACGAGAGCGGTATAATTAGAGTAGGCGCCGAGGTTAAATCGGGCGACATCCTGGTGGGTAAGATCTCCCCCAAGGGCGAGACGCAGCTGTCCCCTGAAGAGAGGCTTCTAAGAGCTATATTCGGAGATAAAGCAGGTGACGTAAAGGACACCTCGCTCAGGGCATCCCCCGGAGTGTACGGCACTGTTATAGACGTAAAGATGCTTATCTCCCGTGTCGTAGATAAGGACGAGCGGGCAAAGAGCATCGAAGACTTCGAAGTAACCCGTCTCAAGCAGGACCTGGAAGATGAAATAAAAATACTGAAAGATGACGCCTATGAGCGTATTAAATCCCTAGTGTTAAACAAGACTGCTTCTGCGAAACTCACAGTTTCCAGAAAAACCGTGTTTAAAAAGGGTGATAAAATCGTTGAAGAAGTTCTTAAGACTGTGCCTTTTGAGAAGTTCGCCGATCTGAGTGTAGAGAAGGGCGATGCGATAGAGGCCGAGATAAAGCGTCTTATTGAGAGGACGCTTGAACAGATTGATTTAACAAATGTTGTTTACGATCAGAGAATATCCAAGCTCACAAAACCAGATGAGCTGCCGCCCGGAGTGCTGAAGGTGGTTAAGGTCAACATAGCTGTTAAACGTAAGCTCCAGGTAGGCGACAAAATGGCGGGGCGCCACGGGAACAAAGGTGTTATTTCCAAGATTCTCTCAGAAGAGGATATGCCCTATCTGCCAAACGGAAGCCCTGTAGACATGATACTGAATCCTCTCGGCGTACCTTCCCGAATGAATGTAGGTCAGGTGCTCGAAACACACCTGGGTTGGGCTTCAAAAGAGCTTGGGAATCAAATAAATGAATTTATTGAAAGAGAGTTTAGCCCCAAGGCGCTGAAGGATAAGCTAAAAGCTATATATAAAGAAGCTACGCCAAAGAAGCTTATAGACAATCTGGACGATGACGAGGTTTTGGACATTGCCAGAAGGCTCGGAAGCGGTATCCCGGTCAAGTCTCCTGTGTTTGACGGAGCTTCTGAGGCGGAGATAAAGGAATTGCTCAGGGAAACGGGCCTGCCTGAAGACGGTAAAACCATTTTGTTTAACGGTGAGACGGGCGAGCCATTTGACCAGAAAGTTACTGTTGGTGTTATGTACATGCTCAAGCTTCACCACCTCGTTGAGGAAAAGATTCACGCTAGAGCAATAGGGCCGTATTCGCTCGTGACTCAGCAGCCTCTCGGTGGTAAAGCCCATTTCGGAGGCCAGAGGCTTGGAGAGATGGAGGTATGGGCTCTTGAGGCATACGGTGCGTCATATACGCTGCAGGAATTTTTAACTGTAAAATCCGATGATGTTATAGGAAGAACGAGAATATTTGATTCGATCGTAAAGGGCGATATGAATTTTGAGCCCGGGCTTCCCGAATCCTTTAAGGTTCTTCAAAAAGAGCTCCAGGCGCTATCGCTGGACATTGATCTTCTTGAAGAAGAGGAAGTTGAAACGGATTAAAAATCTAGTTTGCGAGGGAGAGAAAAAGTGGACGTAGATACTTTATTTGAAAAGCCAAAAAATCCGTCTGAGTATTCGGCAGTAAAAATATCGATTGCTTCGCCTGAGAAGATTAAAGACTGGTCTCACGGAGAAGTAAGAAAGCCGGAAACGATCAACTACAGGACATTCAAACCCGAAAGGAGCGGGCTTTTTTGCGCCAAGATATTCGGGCCGGTAAAGGATTACGAATGTACCTGCGGAAAATATAAGAGACTAAAGCACAGGGGAATTACATGTGAGAAGTGCGGCGTCGAAGTAATATCTTCAAAAGTCAGACGCGACAGAATGGCCCATATAGAGCTTTCATCTCCGGTAGCGCACATCTGGTTCCTAAGAAGCATCCCTTCAAGGATCGGTATGCTTCTCGATATGACTCTTAAGGACTTGGAAAAAGTGCTTTACTATGAATCATACGTGGTGCTGGATCCGGGAGGCACTGATCTTAAATTCGCTGAGGTTCTGAGCGAGGATAGATATAGAAAGGCTGTTGAGGAGTACGGACACAGCTTCAAAGTTGGTATGGGCGCCGAGACTATAAGGGAAATGCTCAAGAAGATCGATCTCGTAGAGCTCTCAGAGCAGTTGCGCCACGAGATGAAAAACACTACCTCTCCCATCAAAAGAGCAAGAATAGCCAAGAGGCTCAGAATAGGTGAAGCGTTCAGAAAATCAAAGAATCGTCCCGAGTGGATGATACTTACCAGGATCCCCGTTCTACCTCCAGATCTTAGGCCGCTTGTTCCTCTGGACGGAGGCCGTTTTGCTACCTCAGATTTAAATGATCTTTACCGCCGTGTAATAAACAGAAATAATCGTCTTAAAAAACTACTAGAGCTTGGAGCGCCTGATATTATCGTAAGGAACGAAAAACGTATGCTCCAGGAATCTGTTGACGCGCTTTTGGAAAACGGCCGGAGGGGAAGACCCGTGCTCGGTCATAACCACAGACCTCTTAAGAGTCTGAGCGATATAATAAAAGGTAAACAGGGAAGGTTCAGGCAGAATCTCCTTGGTAAAAGGGTCGACTACTCGGGTCGTTCCGTTATTACGGTAGGCCCCGAGCTTAAGCTCCATCAGTGCGGAATACCAAAACAGATGGGTCTTGAGCTTTTCAGACCGTTCATATATCAAAAATTAGAGCTTTGGGGAGCTGCAGCGACTATAAAGATAGCCAAGAAGCTGGTAGAGCAGGAAGCCCCTATTGTTTGGGACGCACTGGATGAGGTAATCAAAGAGCACCCGGTTCTGTTAAACAGAGCTCCGACACTCCACAGGCTCAGCATTCAAGCTTTTGAGCCTATATTAATTGAAGATAAGGCCATACAAATTCACCCGCTCGTTTGCCCGGCTTACAATGCGGACTTTGACGGTGACCAGATGGCTGTTCATGTTCCTCTCTCTATAGAGGCACAGACAGAGTGCAGGGCGCTCGTTATGTCTACTAACAATATTCTTTCGCCTGCTCATGGTAAACCCATCATCCTTCCGACGCAGGATATTGTGCTTGGAATCTACTACATGACACGTGACATGGCCGTAGAGAAAGGCGACGGTAAGATATTCTCGAGCATGGATGAAGTTCAGATGGCTTATGATTCGGGCGAGATCGGCATACACGCCAAAATCAAAGTACGTATCAACGAAAAAATGTATGAAACCACGCCAGGCAGAGTGTTCCTATATGAGATAATGCCTAAAAATATACCGTTTGACCTGGTTAACAGGGTTATGACAAAGAGGGCTATAGAAGAGCTTGTAGACAACTGCTTCAGGGTAGCCGGCGGCAAAAGCACAGTACTTCTAGCAGACCGCATGAGGACCTTAGGATTTAAATACTCAACAAGAGCGGGAATCTCAATCTCGATCGACGACATGAGTATCCCTGAGAAGAAGAAGGATCTTCTGGAAAAAGCACAGGATGAAGTCGTCAAGGTGCAAAACCAGTACTCCCAGGGTCTAATTACAGATGGTGAAAGGTACAACAAAGTGATCGATATCTGGGCTAGAACAAGTGACGATGTAGCACAGCAGATGATGAAAGACATTTCTTTTGAAGAGATGATTGACCCTGAGGGTGAAACCAAGAAAGGAACCAGCTCAAATCCAATATATATGATGATCGATTCAGGCGCCAGGGGAAGCCAGACCCAGGTTCGTCAGCTTGCCGGTATGAGGGGACTAATGGCCAAACCTTCTGGTGAGATCATTGAGACCCCGATCACATCAAACTTCCGTGAGGGTCTTACGGTACTTCAGTACTTTATTTCGACTCACGGAGCAAGAAAAGGTTTGGCAGATACGGCGCTTAAAACCGCAAACGCAGGTTACCTAACAAGAAGACTTATCGACGTTGCTCAGGATGTCATGATAAAAGAGTATGACTGCGGCACCACAGAGGGGATCACGGTCAGCGACCTGGTTGAGGGTGGAGAAATCATAGAAAGGGTAGGTGAGAGGGTATTAGGCAGAGTGACGCTTGATGACATCATTGATCCAGTGAGCGGAGATGTAATTGTAAGGACGAATGAAGAGATTGATGAGCTGGCGGCTTCAAAAATTGACGAAGCGGGTGGTATTACGGAAATCAGAATCCGCTCTGTTCTTACCTGCGAGACCAGGATCGGCGTCTGCGTGCTTTGTTACGGTAGAAACCTGGCCACAGGTAAGCTCGTAAACATCGGTGAGGCAGTGGGAATCATTGCGGCTCAGTCTATCGGAGAGCCCGGAACCCAGCTTACCATGAGAACCTTCCACATTGGTGGTGCGGCTTCACAGAGAGCTGCCGAGAGTACTCTTGAGAGCTCTCATCAGGGCATTGTTCAGTTCCATAACGTAAAAACGGTGTCCAGTAAGGATGGCGAAATTGTGAGTAACCGTACCGGAACTCTGATTATTGTAGATGATAAAGGATATGAAAGAGAAAGGTACCCACTTGCTTTAGGCGCCAAGCTAAAGATTGCCGAGGGTGATAAGGTAAAAGAAGGTCAAATGATGGCTGAATGGGACCCTTACACAACTCCGTTCATCGCGGAATTTGACGGCGCTATCGGTTTCGTAGATCTAGAGCAGGGAGTCACTCTTAAAGAGCAGGTAGACGAAGTAACCGGTATTTATAAAAAAGTAGTTATAGAGACTAAGAACCTTGAAATGCACCCCGGAATCGTCATAAAAACAAATGACGGAAAGAACATTCAGTATTCTCTTCCGATCGGAGCAATTATCGAAAAGAACGAAGGCGACACAGTAAACGCAGGAGATATTGTAGCTAAAATTGCAAGAGCCACGGCTAAGACCAAGGACATCACGGGCGGACTACCCAGGGTGGCGGAGCTCTTTGAGGCAAGGTTGCCCAAAGACCCAGCGGTCGTGACGGAAATCGACGGTATTGTAAGCTACGGGAAAGACCTTAAAGGGAAGAGGAGAGTGGTTGTTACCCCTGAGATCGGCGAGCCCAAAGAATACCTAGCGCCAAGAGGTAAGCACGTACTCGTAAGAGAGGGCGAGCAGGTAAGCTCGGGCGACCAGCTTGTTGACGGCTCCATTAACCCCCATGACATCCTAAGCATCAGGGGAGAAAGGGCGCTAACCCGTTACCTGGTTGATGAAATCCAGGAGGTATACAGGTTACAGGGCGTAAAAATAAATGATAAACACATAGAGGCAATCGTAAGGCAGATGCTCAAGCGTGTCAGGATTAAAGACCCAGGGGATACCATTCTTCTAGTCGGAGAAGCTGTTGAAAAGCATATCTTCTTTGAAGAGAATGAAAGGATTCTCGCTCAGGGCGGAAGACCTGCATCAGCAGAGCCGCTTCTCTTAGGTATAACGAGAGCTTCTCTTAGCACGGACAGCTGGCTTTCAGCGGCGTCATTCCAGGAAACGACCAGAGTACTGACAGAGGCCGCATGCGAAGGTAAAGCGGATAATCTCAGGGGACTCAAGGAAAATGTTATCATGGGCAGACTGATACCAGCGGGTACGGGGCTTCCGATATACAGGAACATCGACGTTGAAGTGCCCGTTCTTGAAGTACCTGTTCCTACCGCGGCTGCAGCGGATGAAGAATAACAAAAAATCACGGGATTAGAGCCATAGTGTTAGGGTTCTAATCCCATTACTTTCAGCACTGCACCTCATATCCAGACATGAGTTCCGAAATTAAAACCGACATGGACAAGGCCTATAACCCCAAGAAGGTTGAAGAAAGGTGGTATGAGGAATGGATGGAAAAGGGTTATTACAAGGCCTCTACAGAGTCTGACAAAACTCCTTACACTATAGTCATACCCCCTCCCAACGTGACTGGCTCGCTCCACATTGGTCACGCACTTGATTACACGATACAGGACATTTTAATCAGGTATAAGCGTATGAAAGGGTTTGACGCCCTTTGGGTGCCGGGTACGGATCACGCGGGTATCGCGACCCAGATGGTTGTTGAGCGCGAGCTCGAGAAAGACGGTGCTTCTCGGGTAGAGATGGGTAGAGATAAGTTCTTAAAAAGAGTTTGGGAGTGGAAAGATGAGTCCGGGGGCAGGATAACTACTCAGCTCAGGCGACTCGGCGCAATGCCTGATTGGGATAAAGAGCGCTTCACCATGGATGATGGGCTCTCCCGTGCGGTCAGGCAAGTTTTTGTAGAGCTTTACAAGCAGAAGCTAATATACAAGGACAAACGCCTCGTTAACTGGGACCCCAAGCTCAGGACCGCCGTGTCGGACCTCGAAGTGGAGCAGAGAGAATCAAAAGGTCATTTATGGCATTTTAAATACCCTGTAGCAGGATCAGATGGCCAATATATCACGGTTGCCACCACCAGACCCGAAACAATGCTCGGAGACACCGCTGTGGCGGTTCATCCGGATGATGAGAGGTATAAACACCTGGTAGGTAAGTTTGCAGTACTGCCTTTAGTGGAGCGTGAAATACCTATAGTTGCAGATGAGTACAGCGACCCGGAGAAGGGTAGCGGTGCTGTAAAAATCACACCAGCGCATGACTTCAACGACTTTGAAGTAGGCGTTAGGAATAAGCTGGACGTCATAAATATTTTCGATTCCACCGCGCACTTAAACGAAAACGTACCCGAAGCTTACAGGGGAATGGAAAGGTTCGAAGCAAGAAAGCGCATAATAGAAGACATGGAAGCGCTTGGGCTTCTTGAAACCATAGAGGATACGGACCACACTGTGCCCTACGGAGACCGCTCCGGAGTGGTTATCGAGCCCTGGCTTACAGATCAGTGGTACGTGGATGCAAAGAAGCTGGCGGCCCCGGCGATAAAAGCAGTTGAGAAGGGAGATATAAAGTTTGTCCCGAAATACTGGGAGAACACATACTTTGAATGGCTCCGCAATATCGAGCCCTGGTGCATCTCGCGCCAGCTTTGGTGGGGACACCAGATTCCGGCCTGGTACGGGCCCGACAATGAAGTGTTTGTCGCGCTTTCAGAACAAGAGGCTCTGAAAGCGGCAAAAGAGCACTACGGAGAAGACGTAGAGCTTACTCAAGACTCAGATGTGCTGGACACATGGTTTTCTTCAGGGCTTTGGCCTTTTTCAACTCTCGGCTGGCCCGAGGATACGCCCGAGCTTAAAAAGTATTACCCTACAGACGTACTGGTAACAGCCTACGACATCATCTTTTTCTGGGTGGCACGCATGATCATGCAGGGCATCAAATTTATGGACGAGGTTCCGTTTAAAGACGTATACATTCACGGTCTTATTAGAGACGAGAAAGGGCTTAAGATGAGTAAAACGAGGGGTAATGTCATAGACCCTCTCGGTGTCATAGAGGAAAACGGGGCCGACGCGCTAAGGTTCACTCTGGCTGCGCTCTGCACTCAGGGAAGAGACATGAAGCTCTCTATGTCCGTGATCCAGGGGTACAGGAATTTTATCAATAAGCTCTGGAACGCTTCGAGGTTTCTCATCATGAACTTGGACGGTTATGATCCCGGTTTCTCACCCTTGGATGATGAGCTATCCACATACGATAAATGGATACTGACAGAGCTTAACCGCACGATTAAAGTAGTAGAGGAATCCTTTGAAGGATACGAGTTCGACAAGGCGGCAAGCGCTATATATCAATTCTTCTGGGCCGAGTACTGCGACTGGTACATAGAAGCCGTAAAGCCTGCGCTCTACGGCGATGACGACAGTCAGAAACAAAAGACCAGGAGCGTTCTCGTACAGGTGCTCACAAGCTCACTTCAGCTGCTCCACCCGATATCGCCGTTTATAACCGAAGAGCTTACAAATAAACTCAGGGAGTTCGGCGTCGAGTTAAAAACTCCGGACGGAGAAAAGTCCGATAGTATCGTGCTTAGCTCATTTCCCGATTCACAAGACGTGCCCGTATTTGATGAAGCCCACAGGGAGTTTGAGTTCATAAAATCAATAGTTGTTGGTGTAAGGAACTTAAGAGCGGTGATCGGGCTTCACCCTTCTGAGAAGGTAAGCGTTACTCTTATCCCAGAAAGCCCTGAGATAGGGGCACAGATTGAATCCAACCGAGATTTTATCTTGAACTCCGCCTCATTAACCGGTCTTGAGATAATTGACGGCACAAAACCTGAGAAAGCTGTAGCTCAGGTGGTTCCCGGTGTTGAGCTGTTTATCCCGGTCGAAGGCCTGATAGATGTGGATAAAGAATCCGAGAGGATAAAAAAAGAGATCGCTAAGATTGGCAAGGACCTTGATCGTACGGAAAAGAAGCTCGGAAACTCGGACTTTCTGGATAGGGCTCCTGAAGATGTAGTCCAAAAAGAAAGAGATAAATTTGAAGAGCTTTCCTTCCAGATTAAGAAGATGGAAGACATGCTTCAGAAGCTAATTGATATATCCTAGCAGTTTTAATAAGTATCATGCCAGATGATATGATTATCAGAGAAGCCCTGCCTACAGACATTTCTTACCTATCCAAATCAGTTAAAGATCTAGTTGAGCATACTAGGCTAACTTCCCGAGATACTTACTTTTTAGACCTCGTCCAAGGGTATGAGCACGGATTTGACTCATGGGTTTCGGACTTAATTCAGGAAACGACTACTTTGGTCTTGATCGCAGAGATTGATAATATTCCTGCAGGCTCAATCATTGCAAAAGAAACCGCTCCTTTTCTTCCCTTTTCCACTGTAAAGCGGGTAGGAGAGATCATTATGTGTTGGGTAGAACCTGACGTCAGAAAAAAAGGAGTAGCAGGTACGCTGGTTTTGGCTGTTGAGAAATGGTGCAGGGAAAGAGGACTCGAGCACATAGAGCTAAACTTTATTGTCGGTAATACGGAGGCTGAGGCAGTGTGGGAACGGCTGGGCTACAAACCATTTCGCATAACTTCGAGGAAAACGCTTGGAACTCCTTGATCTTGCCGGAAACTAAAATATTAAATATCTGCTCACTCCCCAAAGAGCTTTAGCTGATTAATCTTAGCTTTATGATCCGTAAGCTCGACCGGATATTTCCCCGTAAAACAGGCGTTACAAAAGTGCTCTTTGCCGTTTACGTCCTTTGAGCCGTTTACAGCTTTCATAACGCCGTCCATGCTCAAATACCCAAGCGAGTCAGAGGTTATATACTTTCTTATCTCATCGGCATCAAGTGAGTTTGCTATCAGCTCTTCGCGCACAGGGGTGTCTATACCGTAGTAGCACGAGAACTTGGTCGGCGGCGAGCTTATCCTCATGTGAATCTCTTTTGCGCCTGCCGCGCGTATCATCTTCACAATTTTTCTGCTCGTAGTTCCCCTTACGATAGAATCATCCACTATAACGACTCTCTTGCCGTCAAGTACTTCCCTAATAGCGTTGAGTTTGAGCTTAACCCCAAAGTTTCTGATCGACTGCTGAGGCTCGATAAATGTCCTCCCCATATAGTGGCTTCGGAGTAGCCCCAGCTCGAGCGGCAGCCCCGCCTCTTCTGCAAAGCCCATTGCCGATGGCACTCCAGAATCTGGGACAGCTACGACAATATCAGCATCTGCCGGATGCTCCTGTGCCAGCTGTCTGCCAAGGTTTTTTCTCACCTGATATACGTTTCTTCCCGTAAGAAAACTGTCCGGGCGTGCAAAGTAGATATATTCGAACACACAGTAAGCATGCTTTTGCTCAACGAAGGGCTTAAATGACTCCACTCCGTTATCATCAACTACGACTATCTCACCGGGCTCGATCTCTCTTACGAAATCAGCCTCGATCAGGTCAAACGCGCATGTCTCCGATGCGAACACCGGTGAATCCCCGATCTTGCCCATTACAAGCGGTCTGAAGCCGTAAGGGTCTCTCGCCGCGATCATCATTTCAGGCGTTAGGAACATAAGGGAATAAGCTCCCTTACATCTGGAAAGGGCTTCGATGACTCTCTGTACAAGCTTTTCTTCTTTGGATTTCGCAATCAGGTGAACTATTACTTCAGTATCCGTGGTGGATTGAAATATTGCTCCCTCACCCTCGAGCTCGTCATGAAGAGTCTTCGCGTTAGTGAGGTTCCCGTTATGAGCTATAGACAGGGCTCCCCTGACGTAGTTTATAACAATCGGCTGCATGTTCTTGATCTGACTCGATCCTGTCGTGGAGTAACGGACGTGCCCAATGGCGTTCTCTCCTGTGAGTCCTGCGAGCACATCCTCAGAGAAAATATCTGAGACGAGTCCCATGTCTCTATGTTTATGGAGATTAACGCCGTCCGAAGTCACAATTCCGGCGCTTTCCTGTCCTCTGTGCTGAAGTGCGTGAAGGCCGAGATAAGTTAGATTTCCGGCCTCGGGGTGGCCGTAAATACCGAAAACTCCGCACTCTTCTTTGAGCTTAGGCATAGCTTTTGAGTATATTTTCGAAACCCGTATTCCATGCACTAAAGGCTTCGTCAAGAGATATATTCACTAAGTCCTCGATATGTATTTTATCGCCTCCGACCTTGCCGATAACATTTGCGGTAAGGCCGAGTTCTTGCGCAATACCCTTAAGACTTTCAATGTTTCCTTCATCCAAAGAGACAATCGCTCTTGACTGTGATTCAGAAAACAAAAGAGCATCCTCTCTCATATCAATGGGTATATAAATTTTAACACCAATATTGCCTTGTGGTGAGAAGCATGATTCTGTAAGTGCTATTGCAAGGCCGCCTTCAGATAGATCATGTGCAGAGTGTAGTATACCTTTTCCCGAAGCTTTAAGTAAGGTTTCAATCAGTTTTATTTCCGAATCGAACACAAGCTCTGGAGCAGTGCCGCATACCTTGCCGTGAATTTTTTCCAAGTACTCGCTGCCGCCAAGTTCCTCTTTTGTCTCTCCCAGCAGTACTATTATATCCCCCTCATTCTTAAACCACGGGGTTACCATATTATTTATGTTTTCAATGAGTCCGACCATGCCTATTGTAGGGGTCGGGTAGATTGCCTTTTCCTCTGTTTCATTGTAAAAACTGACGTTGCCGCTCACAACCGGCGTGTTGAATTTTTCCACCGCTTCACTCATTCCTTCAATCGCCCGCTTAAACTGCCACATCACGCCCGGCTTCTCGGGGCTCCCAAAGTTAAGACAATCTGTGATCGCAAGGGGTCTTGCGCCGGATACCGCTAAGTTTCTGGCACATTCCGCAACAGCAATGGCCGCTCCCCAATACGGGTCCAAGTAGCAGTATTTAGAGTTGCAGTTAACTGTCATGGATAAGGCTTTATCGGTTCCCTTAACCCTGATTACAGAAGAGTCACCGCCCGGGAGTACTACAGTGTTTGTCCTTACCATATGATCGTACTGCTCGAATATCCAGCGTTTATTCGCCAGTGTTGGCGATGAAAGAAGAGTGAGGAGTACTCCTCCCAAATCTCCCGGTATTGGTATGTCAGACGTATTAAGGACGTTAAGTCCGCTCTGATATGCCGGCTCGCTCCATGGCCTATCATAAAGAGGCGCTTCTTCGGCGATGAGACTTATGGGTATATCGCATACGAGCTCGCCCTTTTCTGTCAATTTAAGTGAGCTGTCGTCAGTAACCTCTCCAATGACGCTAAAATCGAGTTCCCATTTCTTGAATATCCTCTCGGCTACCTCTTCTTTACCTCTTTTAAGCACCATGAGCATGCGCTCCTGCGATTCCGAGAGCATTACCTCATAAGCGCTCATCGACTCTTCCCGCCGGGGTACTTTGTCAATATCGATCGTAATCCCGGTCCCCGCGCGCTCTGCCATCTCTGTGGAAGAAGAAGTAAGTCCCGCGGCCCCCATGTCCTGAATTCCTACAACGGCGTCTGTCTTGAATAGCTCGAGGCACGCTTCGAGCAGTAATTTCTCCGTAAATGGGTCTCCCACCTGAACGGCGGGTCTCTTCTCCTCGGCTTCTTTTGTAAAAGTTTCCGATGCCATCACAGCGCCGTGTATACCGTCCCGTCCGGTTTTAGAACCCACATAGATCACCGGGTTCCCAACGCCCTCGGCGTAGCCTTTGAATATCCCGTCGGTTTTTGCAATTCCGAGCGCGAACACGTTTACAAGAGGGTTTCCATCGTAGCATTTGTCAAAATACACTTCACCCCCGATGGTGGGTATGCCTATACAGTTTCCGTAACCCGCAATTCCGGCTACAACGCCGTCTACCAGGAACTTTGTTTTTGGAAGCGAAGGGTCTCCGAACCTTAGCGAATCGAGCAGTGCTACAGGGCGCGCGCCCATTGTGAATATATCTCTTAGAATACCGCCCACTCCCGTAGCCGCTCCCTGATAAGGCTCGATAAAAGAGGGGTGGTTGTGGCTCTCCATCTTAAACACCGCGCAGAGACCCTCACCTATGTCCACGATCCCGGCGTTTTCCCCGGGGCCTTGGATAACCTGCTCACCCTCTGTGGGCAGTGTTTTCAGATGTATTTTAGAGCTTTTATAGGAGCAGTGCTCACTCCACATGGCCGCGAGTATGCCTAGCTCCGTAAGGTTTGGCTCCCTGCCGAGCGTATCTATAATTTTATTATATTCTTCTTCTGTGAGTCCGTGCTCTTTGGCGGTCTTTAAGTCTGGCATTTTATTGTACGGGGAATAATATACCAGTAAATTCAGATGTAATCACTGGGCTATAATCCTTATATATTCTTCCTAAAAATACCGTACTTTTGCACTTGTATTAATTCCCAATCGGGAATATTATGTATTTTAGCCCATGGATCATGTAATCCTGTATGTATCGTTAGTAATGGCGGTCGCTCCAATGGTTGCCATGCTCTATTTCATATGGTGGGTAGACCGTTATGACCGTGAGCCCCTAAGGTTCGTTCTGGCGGCGTTTCTGTGGGGCGGATTCGGCGCTATAGGGCTTTCTATAATAGCTTCCACGTTTAGCATAAACTTGTTTCAGGAGGCTATTTATACTGCTTACGACGCGGGTCTAGATGCCGGAGCTGTGGTGGTTGCCCCGGTTGTGGAAGAATTCATGAAGGGTCTCATAGTGTTCTTCCTTCTCAGATACAGAAATTTCGACAACGTAACCGACGGCCTCGTTTACGGCGCGGCTTCTGGACTAGGGTTCGGAATGACAGAGAACTTCCTGTATTTCACTCAATATGCCGGTTATGACCCGGGTTATGAGTGGCTAAGTCTCATATTCATACGGAGCATGCTCACGGCGAATATGCACTGCGCGGCAAGCGCAACTTTCGGAGCCGGTATAAGTAAGCTAAAGGAGCACGGAGTAAAAGCGGTAATGTATGTTCTAGGCTCCTATATCCTCGCGGTTCTTCTCCACAGCAGCTGGAATTATCTTGTTACGACGGGAAGCGCCGAGGGCTGGGGCACTGCTGTATTACTTCTCATCGTCTATGTGGTTATTATTTTTATAATATTCGTATTCGGCATACGCGGGGAGCGGAAGCAAAGAGAAAGTGTGCTGGGAGAAGAGTTTGACCTGGGCGTTCTACCCGAGGATTACAAAAAAATTCTGATGTCTTACGGCGCTATGAAAAAAAGCGGCTGGTTCCCTGAGTATCTAAATAAAGAAAAGTTCCTCATGCTCGTAAGCCGCCTCTCGCTCCGAAAAACTTCTTACTACAAATCGAGCGGGAAACGGCGTGAAAAGCTCCACGCTGAAATAGTCGAAGTCAGAAGAGAGCTGCAAGAGTTTACAGAGCTCGTGGCCCGGGTCTCAAAAGACAATAAAAACGCCTGATATAATTACCTATAGTTTCTGTGTGGTATCATCTTAAACTCGGATTTGCCTTCTGAATAAACTGCGCTTACTTTGACTCACATGCGG
This sequence comes from Thermodesulfobacteriota bacterium, assembly GCA_965216785.1. Taxonomy (GTDB): domain Bacteria; phylum Desulfobacterota_D; class UBA1144; order Nemesobacterales; family UBA2774; genus UBA2774. The sequence continues at coordinate 2,906,141 of OZ244197.1, read as the reverse complement.
CTCTCCCGCGCTATTGTATAATATATATACCGCCTGTATCATTAACTGTTTATAAATACAGGGTTGTATTGAAATGGATAAAGTAAATATAAAAGACCTAAGTCCTAAGGATATCGAGGAATTTATTGAGTCAAAAGGTCTCGAGCCTTACCGCTCGCGCCAGATCGGAAAATGGCTCTACCAAAAGGACGCCTCCTCTTTTGACGATATGACCGATCTGTCAAAAGAGCTAAGGGAGGTTCTCAAAGAAAACTTCACTCTTGACTGCGCGCTCGAGCTTTCGGACGAGCAGGTCTCAACGGACGGCACCAGGAAATTCCTTTTTGAGCTTTGGGACGGAAAGCGCATAGAGTCGGTTTTGATACCCGAGAAGACGAGGAATACGCTCTGTATCTCCTCTCAGGTAGGGTGCGCGCTTGCATGTAAATTCTGCCTGACAGGCACGGTAGGCAAGATAAGAAACCTCAGCCCCTCTGAGATCGTCGATCAGTACATTCTTGCCAACCGCTACTGCGGGGACGGCGTTACTAATATCGTATTCATGGGAATGGGAGAGCCTCTGGATAACCTCGAGAACCTGGTTAAAGCGCTTAATATTCTTATGGACACAAATTTCATATCATTATCAGCTAAGAGGATTACCGTATCCACTTCGGGTATCGTTCCTAAGATCGGCGAGCTAGGCAAAGAGGTTTCGGTTAATCTGGCTGTGTCGTTGAACGCGCCCAGAGACGAGTTGAGAAATGAAATAATGCCCATAAATAAGCGCTACCCGATAAAAAAGCTGCTTAAGGAATGCATGCGGTTCCCGCTTCCTCCCAGAAAAGACCTTATGTTCGAATACGTGATGTTAAAAGGAGTAAACGATTCGATTAAAGACGCCTATGACTTGGGTGAGCTGCTGCGGGGTATCAGGTGTAAAGTGAACCTGATTCCGTTTAATGAAGCTCCGCCTCTGTCCTACCGTACGCCTTCCATGGATGGTGTGTTAGCGTTTCAAAAGATTCTAATGTCCTACGGGATAAACGTAAGGATAAGAAAGAGCCGCGGAACGGATATTCTGGGCGCATGCGGACAGCTTGCCGCGAGCTATCCGGCCAAAACCGCGCAAATCAAAGCCCGTGCTCAGGGGGCCTGAATTTAACTACTACAAATACAAAAGGTAATTAATGGTATAGACGATGACAGGAAACGAGATTAGAGAGCTATTTCTTAAATATTTTGAAGACAGGGGCCATACCGTTGTAAAGAGCTCGGATCTTATACCAAAGAACGACCCGACGCTTCTATTCACAAACGCGGGCATGGTGCAGTTTAAAGACGTTTTCCTTGGGCTTGAGAAGCGGGACTACAATAGGGCCACATCTTCTCAAAAATGTGTCAGGGCGGGCGGTAAGCACAACGATCTTGAGAACGTGGGCCATACCGCGCGGCACCACACGTTTTTTGAGATGCTGGGCAACTTCTCTTTCGGGGATTATTTTAAAGAAGACGCGATTAAATTCGGCTGGGAGCTTATGACAGAAGTTTATAAGCTTCCAAAAGAGAAACTATGGGTTACGGTATTTGAAGAGGACGACGAGGCGCATGAGATTTGGCAAAAAGATATGGGCCTTTCTCCACAAAGAGTGGTTAGGATGGGCGAAAAGGATAATTTTTGGTCTATGGGCGACACAGGACCGTGCGGCCCATGCTCTGAGATACTCATTGACCAGGGAGAAGAGTTTAGCTGCGGAAAACCCGACTGTAAGGTCGGGTGTGAGTGCGACCGCTACCTAGAGCTTTGGAACCTGGTGTTCATGCAGTACGACCGGGACAAAAACGGGAAGATGACGCCGCTTCCCAACCCCAGCATAGATACCGGAATGGGGCTTGAGAGAATATCCGCCGTGCTCCAGGGCGTAAAGAGTAACTACGAGACCGACCTGTTAAGAGGTTTAATCTCCTCTGTTGAGGAAATATCGGGCAAAAAGTACGGTGCTGATCCATCAACGGATATTTCAATGAGAGTTATCGCCGATCACGCGCGCGCAGTGACTTTTTTAATCTCTGACGGGGTGTTCCCGTCAAATGAGGGCAGGGGATATGTACTAAGGCGTATATTAAGGCGCGCCGTCAGACACGCAAAGATGCTGGGCATCGAAGAGCCGTGTCTCTATAAAATCACCGAGCGTGTAAGGGACATCATGCACGATGCGTACCCAGAGCTCGAAGAGCGGATCGAATTTGTAAAAGAAGTAGTGGAGAACGAAGAAGAGAGATTCTTTGAGACTATAGACAGAGGTCTTGAGCTCCTTAGCGCTGAAATAGAAAAAAGAAAAGGGGAAAAGACTCTTCCCGGAGATGTTGTTTTCAAGCTCTACGACACGTTCGGATTCCCCATGGACCTCACGGAGGACATTGCGGGAGAGCACGGGCTGATTATTGACGCCGCCGGTTTTGAGCGCGAGATGGAAAAGCAGAGAACTCAGTCCAGAGAGGCATGGAAGGGCTCTGAAGGAGGGGACCTCGAGCCTCTTTATAAGGAGTTTGTTTCAGGTGGACTTGCCGTAGAGTTCACAGGCTATGGAAGGACCGAGGACACGGGCAGGATTACCGCAATAATTAAAAACGGAGTGCTAGTAGATAGCGCTGAAGAGGGCGATGAAGTGGATATCATCACGGACCGTACTCCATTTTACGGCGAATCCGGAGGACAGGTCGGAGACAGGGGCGTAATTGAGGGCGAGCGAGGGATCGCAAGCGTTGTGGACACTAAAAAGCCTCTTCCCACAATCATAGCAGAAAGGGCCCGCGTAGACAAAGGTACTCTTTGGGTAGGAGATAAAGTGGAGCTAAGAGTCGACAAGAAACTTAGATTCAGCGCAGAGACTCACCACTCTGCAACTCACATCCTCCATGCGGTGCTAAGAGAAGTGCTCGGCGACCACGTAGGCCAGGCGGGCTCGCTGGTTGCTCCCGGAAGGCTCAGGTTCGACTTCACCCATCACTCCTCCATCGATCCCACAGAGCTAAGGAAAATGGAGGATATCATTAATGAGAGGATCCGGTGGGACAACGAGGTGGTGACAGAAACGGATGTGCCTTATGACGACGCTATTAAAAGAGGGGCCACTGCGTTTTTCGAAGAAAAATATGGCGACAATGTAAGGGTTGTGAGCATAGGGGATTACAGTATGGAGCTTTGCGGAGGTACACATCTTCACAGCTCGGGAGAGGCGGGACTCCTGAAAATAGTCGGCGAATCCGCATCATCAGCCGGCGTCAGAAGAGTTGAAGCCCTGGCAGGCGAGTCGGCTTGGAACTACCTTAAGGGAAAAGAGGATAAGTTGACCGAAGCCTCAGACATACTTAAAGTCCCTGAATCTGATCTGATCATGAGACTTAAAAAGCTCATTCAGGAAAATGAAGAGGCGAAAAAGGAGCTTGAATCTTATAAAGATAAGGCTATTAGCGAATCGACAGGCGACATGCTCGATAACCTTAAGGTTGTAAACGGTGTGAAGGTCCTGTCCCAGGAGGTGCCCGGAGCAGACCCGGGACAGCTGCGTAAAGTGTGGGACGACATTAAGTCCAAAATCGATTCCGGTATAGCGGTGCTCGGGGCAAAAAACAATGGAAAAGCATTCATACTTGTAGGAGTCACCAAGGATCTGAATAAGAAATACCATTCCGGAAATATAGTCAAAGAGCTCGCGCCTCTAATCGGAGGGAAGGGCGGCGGAAGGCCCGACATGGCTCAGGCGGGTGGCGACACGCCCGAAAAGCTGGACGATGCGTTAAACAAGGCCTACGATATCATAAACGCTTTGTAGCTATTCTTTTCTGATTCCTTTTTCCTGAAGGACGGTCTTAATCTTTTTAAGCGCTGCGCTCTCAATCTGCCTCACCCTTTCTCTTGAAATGTTGAACTTCGTCCCGAGCTCATCGAGCGTCTTAGGGTTGTCCGAGAGGACTCTCTCTTCGATGATGTAGCGCTCTCTGTCTTTAAGGGTATCGAGCGCGTCTTCCATCCCGTCTCTCACCATCTCCGATTCCTGCGTTTTTGTGAGCAGGTCTTCCTGGTTCACTTCCGAGTCCGCCAGGAAATCAAGGTGCGACATATCGTTATCGCTCTTTATCTCAGCGTCCAGCGACAGGTCCTTACCCCCCATTCTCTGGTCCATCTCGATCACGGCCTTGTCCGATACGTTGAGCTTAGCGGCAAGCTCTTTATAGTCCTCGGCGCTCAGATTTTCCTTAGCAAGCTCGTTCTTGGCGGACCTAAGCTTGTAGAATAGCTTTCTCTGGGCCTGTGTCGTGCCCACTTTTACCAGGCTCCAGCTCTTTATTATGTAGTTTTGCATGTACGCCCTTATCCACCACACAGCGTAGGATATAAGGCGGTACCCTTTTGTTGGGTCGAACCCCTTTACGGCGTGCATGAGCCCGACGTTTCCTTCCTGAATTATGTCCATCGTGTTAAAGCCGTAGTTTTTGTACTCATTGGCGACGCTCACGACGAATTTTAGGTTCGATGTTACGAGCTTCCTGGCCGCTTCCAAGTCGCCTTCATTCTTATATTTCATGGCGAGCTCGTACTCTTCCTCGCGGCTCAGCACGGGATAATTACTTATCTCCGCAAGATAGCGGTGGAGCGAAGTTGTTTGTGCCGGCAGAAGGTTTTTGGATTGCTTCTTTTCTTTTTTAACTTTTTTATCGGGTTTTTCTGACATATATCAGCACTTAGGTTAACGCATTTATACTGTTTAGTATACGTTTTTGCGTATTCCTAAGCAACAGGGTATTTGCGGATATGAAAGCTATGAATGTAAAAATAGAGCATATAGAAATAAGCAGCTTAAAAACCTTGACTCACCCTGATCTAATGGATAAAGTTAATGCCTTAGTTCTGAGCTTAGTTTTCGGTTCCGGAGTAGCTCAGCTGGCAGAGCGGGTGACTGTTAATCACTAGGTCGGGGGTTCGAATCCCTCCTCCGGAGCCAATTTTCAAGGTAATTCCTGAACACTTTTATATTTACCAGTTCTGCTTTCTCTAAAGTCTTTTACTCATTCTAGGCGTGATTTTTTATTCATTGTCTATTTGCATATAGCCTAATCCACTAACTCAGGTAGTATTACTGATCGAGACAATAACGTGGCGAGCTGAATGATAAACGAAGCTTAAGGAGTTGTCTCTTGAAGATAACAAGAAACCAGTTTTTATGGTTCATTTCATTTCTCCTGGTAAGTTTCACTTTCCAGTTCTTCCGGTTGTTTAATTTTTTCTTCCCAGATTCAGCGCTTGCGCACAGGTACGTCCGCCCCCCGGGCGCTAAAGCCGAGCGCGAATTCGTAAAGGAATGCATCAGGTGCCGCGCCTGCGCCAATGTGTGCCAGGCCGGGTGCATACGCTTTTTCAGCTTTACAGAGAACGAGCGGCTCGCCGGAACCCCGTTTCTTAATACGAGGATCAGGTCATGCAATCTGTGCATGAACTGCACTCAGGTGTGTCCTTCTGGCGCTCTCTCGCCCATCAAACGCGATCTTCAGGAGATCAGCGAAAAAGTAGATATGGGAACGGCTGTAGTGCTCGAGACAAATTGTCTTTCCTATAACGGCAGGATATGCGGGATTTGCCACGACGCCTGCCCTCTGAAAGGAAGCGCCATTACTCTTATCCCAAGGGCAAAGCCCGTCGTGCATGAAGACCACTGCATCGGGTGCGGCAGGTGCGAAGAGCGCTGCCCGCAAACCCCGACCGCGATATACGTCTTGCCAAAGGAGGAAAATTATGCCTCATAAAACACTCCCATGGGTAAGACGCACTCTGCAGATATTTATTATATTGATCCTCTTCATAAGCCCGCTGTTCCAGCTGATCAGAACATTCAGGCAGGACCCCTATCCATACCCCACCTCTCCCGCTGTTACGACACAGTGGAGCAGGGATTTTCTTATTCAGTTCGATCACTGGCTCAGGTCCTCGCTCGATCCTATTTACGAAAATGTGTCCGGCGGCCCGTACACGTTTAAATTTTTCCCCGTAATATTCACAGAGCCGCTCACTATTACGGTGCAGGCTGTGAACAGCGTTCTAGAGCCCGCTTCCTGGAACTGGGTTTTCCTTACGACATTACTGATCGCACTTGGTCTCGCTTTATTGTTCGGACGGGCATTCTGCGGATATATATGCCCGATGTCCCTTATTGTATCCACAAACCTCAAAATCCAGAGAAAGTTTTTTGGAAGAAAAATTAAGGCGCAGGCTCCTCCCGGAACGATGTTTAAAAAAAAGGGTAGGGTAGTGTATATGATAGTGCTCTTCTTGCTCGTCATCACAAATCCGCTTGTGCTGCAGTACCTACTTCCGCCCGCGATATTTCAGCATTCGGTCTCGGATTTTTTACTATGGGGTGGCTGGACTCTTTGGGGAGCGCTGTTTCTGGGTTTAGTTGTATTTGAGTTGTCTAAGCCCGGTTATTTCTGCAGGTATTTATGCCCCACAGGCATTTTTCTAAGCGTAGTCGGGAAGCTCAAGGTCTTCCGCCTCAGACACGATTCTGATCTCAGCTGTCCAAAGGGGTGTATGCAGTGTATGGAAGAGTGCTGGCTCGGTCTCTCGCCGATGGCCAGGATCAACGACCCCAGGTGCGATATGTGCTCGCGCTGTCTGGATCATTGCCCTACCGGAAGGATAAAGTTCATAAGCGTGGCTTTGGTCTCACTGCTTCTTTTATTGCCGGCTGAGAGCTCCATGGCAGACTCGTGGAGCGATAAAGAGGATTATCATAATATCGTTCTAGAGAAGACCTTCTTTGAGGGCGAGTCTACTACAAAAGACCGAAGCGGTAAGGAGCTAAATGTATTTTACTCAGTGTTCGGAAGAGCCGCTTACGAAAATAAGCCCGGCGATCTGTCTCTTTACGTTCACATAAAAGACGGTGATAAAATATACACAAAGCCCCTTACGCTAATCCAGTGGAGAGAAGGAAAGGAGCTTCATAGGGAAGAATATGAGACTGTGACGCACCCTATATCTATAATTAACCGCAGTACCTACGGGATGGATTTTAACTACGAGCCGCGCACTCACTATGAATTCTTTATCGAGTCTCCCGCAGGAGATTTCGACCCGCTCTCGTTTAAGTTCTACTATCCCGATCCGAGGTTTTAGACTTCTCTTGGGGCTGTCATTAAGAAATACGAGCCGCCTATTATTTTGTCTGGAAGTTGATTATGCACTGAGCATAGAACCAATCCAGGTTATCTTCCCTATCAAATACGACGCTCACGCCGTCTCCACCAAAGAAGTGAGAGTATCCGACTTGAAACGACAGGAAGTCCAAGGCGACTATATTTGCGCCAATGTCGATCTCGCCGCCAAGGTCTTGCTCTATATTATTCCCTTCGACCGGGTTTCTGAACGCGTAACCGAAAACCGCGTCGTTAAAAGGTCCCGATCCGCCGATCCAGACCTCTTCATCCGAGGCCAGCCAAAACAGATGGCCGTCTACGGCCAGGTTGATTCTCTTGTGGGGGGATAAAAAGAACTGCAAATAGGTATCCACGAGGTTACTAAAAGCGTTTGCGTCTACATAGCCGTAAAATTTGTGATTCGTAGGGACCATATTGAAGAAAGTGCCGTTATCTCCGTCATTCGGGTCGCCGTCTCCCGAGGCATATGCTATACCCGCTCTAAGCCATGGTTTCCATGGAACTTCTGTAAGCTGGTATCCTACCTCTCCTATAAAAGCTCCGGCTTTTTGGTCTAGGTCGCCGAAGCTCCCGAACTGAAGCGCACCCCACAACATAAGATCGATTTCCCCCGGTCCCGCGGGATAAGCGCCGACCATGTTTACCCCTATAGTGTCTATCTTCAAATCATCACCGGCAAAATCAACCGCGACATTTCTGTTATCGAAATAGTAATAGTTAAATAGCTTAAACTGGGTATTATCCAAGAGCACACCTTCTTTTATGGTGAACGATCCGCCAACAACCACAACATTATCCAGGTCTTTCCAGTAACCGTCATCAAAATCAAATCCGCCGAAAGTTACCCACGACCCGAACGCGTTAAAATCAAATGTGGAGTTGTGATACCCAAGGCTTGCCCCGTCGAATCTTCTTCCTATGTTCGTCCAGTCCCATGTTCCGATGAGGCGCTCTGAAAGCCTCTTTTTGATAACCCAATTTAACTTTGGGTTGTCCTTATACAGAACCTCGGCTCCTTCACGAATGGGAATACGCCCTCCCGTAAAATAAAACCCTTCGGGATCATCGTACTGGAAAAAGGCTTCTACAAACTGAAAGTTGCCGGGACCGGTTTTCCGGTCACTCGCGTTGAAGTATAGGGGACCCGGACCGAATGCCCCGTTTCTTGGGAAGTCAAATGCTTTTACTCCCTGGGTGAGTATATGGATTCTGTATTTTTGCCATTTAAAATCTGCAAAAGCCCTTGCTCTTATGAGAAAGAAGTTATAGGATCTTTCAGTGTCGGTCCCCTTTTTCTCAAATGTATTCCAGTACTCGTTCCGAAGTCTGACGTTAATCCCAAGTGTTGTGTGGTCCTTTATTGTTTGGGAAAAACCCTGAGAGTCTTGAGCTAACGCTTCAGTTGTATCAATTAAATACATACAAAAAGCGGCGGCAACAACTACAATAAATACCGCGGCAAACGAAAAATACTGACGTAAAGGTAAATCGGATTTTGGTTTGAGATATCGCAAGGCGCCCCTCCTCTGATAATAAAAGTTTAGTGTCTTTAGTTGCGGCATTCTTCTTGGCAGATAACTTCGGAGTGCTAAATTATACTTTAAAACACTTTAAAACATAAAGCGGCTACTCGGAAATAGCATTATGAAGTTTTACCTCTTTTAAAAGATCCTTTTTCGCTTTTTTATTTGTGACTGCTAACGTGGCTATTGTGTTAATTGTCAAAAATTCTATAATCGCCTGTTTTTGTTTCGACCAAAAGCCGTGAAGGGCGCAGGCGTTCTCCGCGGAGCAGTCGGGCAGTCCCACGATGCACTGGTCATCTAATAAAGGGTCATCAAGCGCGATGCAAACATCGCAAATGCTTATTAGCTCTGGTTTTCTCGAAAGAGATATGCCGCCCCCAACGCCGCGCTGTGAGTGGAGAAAACCTTTCCTGGTCAGAGTATTTACAATCTTAGCTAAAAACGGACGCGGCATACCCGTTTCATCGGAAATTTCCCTAATCAAAACAGGATCGTTTTGATTAGATAAATAAACCAAACACCTTATTGCGTAAGCTACTTTTTTGCTAAACATTTTATTTGAATTTATTAAGGTATAATATCTATAGAAGACTTGATGATCTGTAAGTCATCTTTAATATTAACAAAACACTAAAAGTATATCAGGATATTTGACAGAAGTCAAATATATGCTTAAATATTCTACAGAAATGAGTAGATCAAAGGAGGCCGAATGCCATGAAGGGAAACAAATCAAAAGAAGTAAAATTACCTATTGACGAGGCTAAGAAACATGAGCTTCGAACCGAGGCTCCCGAAGCTTCGGAACTAGCCGATGTTGGGCGGAGAAATTTTATAAAAACATCTGCCGGGGTCGGGGCTGCTGCGACAGCCTTAGGTCTCTTTACCGGCGGTAACGGGAAAATAGCTCATTCTCAGGAGACCGAGGAGTATGAGCTTACCAATACTGAATATAAAAACGATCTTTTGGCCGCGTGTCCTTACTGTGGAGTCGGCTGCGGCACTATCCTGCAAGTTAAAAAAGGTAAAATCGTCGGAGTCATTCCCGACAAAGACCATCCTACTAATAAGGGCCTTCAGTGTATCAAGGGGCTCGCGTCGGCGGAAGCGATATACGTAGACCGTCTCACGAAACCTTTAATCAGAAAAGATATGTCAGATCCTCTTAAGGGGCACGTATCAAAAACAAAGGGCAGCTTTAAAGCAAGCGACTTCCGGGAAGCTTCATGGGATGAGGCGGAAGAGCTGATCTCTGAGCAGGTCGCTAATATAGTAAAAGAAAAAGGGGGTAACTCCGTAGGGCTTTACGGATCGGGCCAGTTGACTCTTGAAGGGCAGTATCTTGAGAATATATTCATGAAGGGAGTTCTGGGGTCAAATACGATTGAGGCAAACGCAAGGATGTGCATGACCTCTGCCGTTACGGGATACTTCAAAACATTCGGCTCGGATACTCCGGCCACGTGTTACGACGATATAGAAATGGCCGACATGATCACCTTCTGGGGCCATAACCCGAGGGGAGCTCATCCGATCCTTTTCTGGAGGGTGGCGGACCATAAAAAAATAAATAACATCCCCACCTTAATAGTAGACCCCCGAAGAACGGGTTCTGTTCAGGGGTTAGAGGAGATCAACCCTGGTAATTCTTTCCACTTTCAGACAATAAACGGTGACATCTCCATACATAACGCAATAGCCTACGCTATCTTGGAGAAACACCCTGAAGCCGTTGACTACGAATTCTTAAAGAAGAGCGTCACCGGTTGGGAAGACTATATTGAGAAAGTACAGGCTAAATTTAATCCAAAAGACGTAGAGCCCATGACCATGGTTCCTGCTGAGGAAATATATAAAATAGCCGCTCTGTGGGCGGATGCCTCTGTAAAAGGTAGGAAGAACGGCAAAGGCGGAGTACTCACATTCTGGGGTATCGGCTACAACCAGCACATACACGGACAGAACAACACTGTCGGACTTGTGAACCTTATGGCTCTTACCGGCAACATAGGAAGACCAGGCTGCGGAGCGCACTCTCAGACAGGACAGCCAAACGCTATGGGTGAGCGTCTGACAGGAGGCCTGACCGGCAGGCTGCCGTTTAATATAGGGATCAACGACGAAGCCCACCGTCATAAAATTGCCGATCTCTGGGGAGTACCTCAGGAGAGGCTCGATAAAGTGGCGACACAGAACAACCAGGGTATGGCGATCGGTATGATGGAGCGCGCTCAAAAAGGCGACGTGCACGCTATGTTTTTAATCTACGCTACCCACATTGACCTTCCGGACAGCTACCATCTGGTGCGCCCCGCTCTTACGAGGTGTTTCACCGTGTCACAGGAAATCTACCGCCATGCTCCTAATAACCTCTATTCAGACGTGATCTTGCCTGCCGCAACGTGGGGAGAATGGGTAGGCGGTATATATATTCAGTCGGAAAGAAGGCTCTTTGTCTGTGACGGTACCGCAAACCCAATCAAGGGAACGCGTCCCGACATGGACATGGTAATAGATAAAGGAAAACTCATCGCCGACAAGCTCGGACTCGATAGTGAGAAGATATTCCCGTATCAGAGAAAGGAAAACGGGTTCTATGATCCTGAAGAGGTGTTCCGCGACTTTGTAATTGCCTCGAAGGGAACGGACGCCGATCTTACCGGAATGCTCGAAGTGGAGAAGGAAACCGGAAAAGGACTCTATGATCAAATAAGAGACCTTAGGGGAATCCAGTGGCCTGCACCCACAGCCGAGATTGCTAAGAACGGCGGAACCAAACGCAGATACATGGGGCAAGAAGGCGATTGGCCCGGCAAACCGTACGGGGAGTTCAGACAAAAAGACGGAAAGCTCCACATGCATTTCTGCGATCAGGATTACTCACAGCGTAAGGAGATTACGGATGAGCTGATGAAGTTGGGTGTAGAGAAAGATTTCTACGCGATAGACAATCAAGAGCTTCTAGTGAAGGCGCGCGACATGGCGCTTACACCAGAGCTTCCCGACTTTGATTACCTCGGGAAGAAATGGAGCGATGTTCCTGATGATAAGTACCCCTTCTGGCTTGGGCTCGGTGTTGTATACGAACACTTCCACACCGCGAAAACCATACGCTCTGGTACAACGAGAAAGTTGGTTCCTGAGCAGTATGTTGAGATGCACCCTGATGACGCTAAGGAGCTTGGAGTTAAAGACGGTGAGTGGGTAAAGCTCATTACACGCCGCGGAGAATACGAGGGCAGAGTATCCATAGGGCTTGATTCAGTGGTTAAGCCGGCCAGGAATACGGTTCCTAAAGGGTATGTATTTAGCCCGTGGAACCTCTCCGTTGCGGACTCAGCCGATCCTGAAAAGAATAAATGGCTAGTTAACGGAGTATCCCACAGAGCGTATGATCCGGTCTCAGGGCAGGTCGACTTTAAGAAGCTGGCAGCAAGAATTGAAAAGATATCATAAGGAGATAATGGACGATGAAAAATATTACACTTCTACTAATAGCCATCGTGGCGTTGATTGGCTGCGGGGAGCAGGGGGGCACAGATGTATCGACAGATATTGTTGCAAAGGCCAATGCGGCCAAGCAGTCGGTATCTGAAGAGGAAACTAAAAATGAGCACGCCAAGGCAACAGGTGATGATGTCATGCCCGAGCCACATCCCGAAACAGTCGAGTTGGATGAGGAGCAGGTAGAAAGAGGGAAAGTGCTCTTTAACCAAATCTGTGTTGCGTGCCACCAGCCCGACGGGGCAGGAAGGGCAGGGCTAGCGCCGAGGCTCAACAGCCCGGACTTCTTAGGGCTTGCCAATGACACGTATATCAAGGATACAATCCTAAACGGGCGGCCGGGAACGGCGATGATAGGTTACAAGGTAATGCCTAACGTAGCTGATAACGTCGATGATCTCGTGGTTTATATAAGATCCTGGCAAAACGATTATGCTACATTCAGAGACTACCACGTTGATTGGACGGCTACTATAGACGGTGACCCTAAGGAAGGGCAAAAAGCTTTTCGTAACTTCTGCGCGTCCTGTCACGGAATTAACGGCGGGGGTTATGCGGACGGGGGTTCGGGTCCGGGTATTGGTCTCCCCGGTTTTCTAGATGTAGCGTCGGATGATTACATCAAGAAAACAATTCAGGTAGGCCGTGCCGGAACGGCTATGAAGCCTTTTGGTCACGGAAGAGGTCTTGCCAACATTGACGAGACCGACATTAACAACATTGTGGCTTACCTTAGAAGTTTACAAGACTGAAAATGAACAGAAGAAGGTTTTTCTTTGCCCTAATCTCAGCATTATTTTTCCTAACGCCGGTTTTCTACATAGCCACGCGGGATAAGATTAGGGCAAAGATAAGATTCCTGAGACCTCCAGGGGCTCTTAAGGAAGCTGAGTTCAAAGAGCAGTGCATAGGGTGTTTTAAGTGTGCGACCGCTTGTCCTAACAACTGTATACAGATGGCTGGTTTTGAGTACGGGTTTGAAAACGTACACACGCCCATTGTAGTTCCCAGAAGTAAGGGATGTACACTCTGTATGCGTTGTACGGAAGTTTGCCCGACCGGAGCTTTGACGACGATTTCCCGTGATATGGACGTCGTGAGAAAAGAAGTTAAAATGGGCATTGCCTATGTTGACAAGGATCTTTGCTTTTCATATCACGGGCGTACATGCGGTGTTTGCTACAGAGCGTGTCCGCTTCCTGGCAAGGCTCTTAGCGTTGGCTTGTACGAGCAGCCGATTGTGAATGAAGATGAGTGCGTAGGGTGCGGACTTTGTGAGCAGGCGTGTATACATATGCCGCAGGCCATACGCGTTCGTCCGGTGTAGCTGGAATGAAAAGATCAAAAAGACTTAGAATAAAAAGGTCTAAATACCAGTATCTAAGATACGCTATTCTATTAAGCGTATTACTGTTTTTTATATTTGTTCCGCTCAGCAGTTGGTACGCTAACAACAAAATCTCTTATAACCACTCTCATCTAGTGGGTCTGAGCTACGGTCCTATGATGGGCAGCACTTATGCAGCGCTGGATTGGTTTTACTCTATGTGGGATGATCCCGTGACGGCGGCAACTTCCAATAACGGCTCCCTCTGGGCCTTTACGATATTGGGCGTACCGTTCTCAGACCCGCTTGGGTTAATCTCAGAGCTCATAAACTCTGTGAAATTCCCGCTCAAGTACCTGATCGGGGGGCTCATACCTTTTGTTGTGGTGCTTTTGCTCGGACGGGTGTTCTGTTCATGGTTGTGTCCCATGACTGTGCTGTACGGCGTGACGGGTTATATACGCTCAATAATGCTCAGGGTCGGTATCCCTCTTATGTCAGTCAGACTTGAGAGGAAAACGAGGGTGATAGTATTTTGGGGAGGGCTGGTGCTTTCCTACCTATTCGGCGCCTGGGTCTGGCACTTCATTCTGCCTTATATCTCATTTACGCACGAGATGTTTTCATATTTTGTATTTTCCACATTCAATGTTGGGTTTTATTTCATAATCGCGCTACTAGTGCTGGACATTGGACTTGTGCCCGGACAGTTTTGCAACTCCGTATGTCCGACCGGGTTTTTATTGTCCTATCTAGGAAAGTTCAGTGTTGTAAAACTCAGAGTCGAAGCCTCGAAATGCCCGAGCGGCTGCACTCTTTGCAATAAAGTATGCCCGGTGGAACTATTCCCTAAAGAGGGAGATCTCTACTCCTGTCATCTGTGTCTCAAATGCGTCGATAACTGCCCTACGACAAACATAGCGCTCGGCTTAAATCCGCTTTATAAAAAGCCAAATCCCGGATACGAAAAATTAGAGGAAGTAGCACAACATGAAACTGCTTAAATTTATGGTTTTAATCGCAATATTCATTCTCCCCGCAATCAGTGCGGGAGCCCATCACTATAAGGGGCTTCCCCATTACGGGTATTTTGAGAACTATCCCCAGGTTCCTTATCTGGAATTTATAAAAGAGACGCCTGAGTATGAGCTCTTCGTTACGGTTTACAACTTCCAGGGGCTTAATCTGGAGCAGGTCGAATCCTCGGATGATGTGAGACTATACATATTTATCTACGACATCGAGGCAGATAAAGTGTTTCAAAATGAGGCTAGCTTCGAGGTGCTGTCCCACGGCAAAACAGTATATAAAACAGGGTTTATCCCACCCGAGCAGGAAAGCATTTACGTAATACAGGAGCAAATTAAGGAGCAGGACGATTTGGTGTTGAATGTTGAGTTTGCCGACAAGAACGGTGCTCCCGTAAGGCTCGAGATGCCGTTTCAGATCACTCAAACATTTTTCCAGAAATACTCGCTATATATCTTTATCGCCCTGTTTTTCGCAGTCGTAATTATGCTAAAGATCGTTACTTCAAGGCTGCAAAAGAATAAAGAGCAGGCCCCGGGGAAACAGGTGGGTACGGCAGGTGCTTAGTCATGCCAGATGAGATGCAAGATAAAAACATGAATCACGACGATCATAAAAGTATCCAGCATGAGATGCCCGAAAGTGATCATAGTATGGGTGTGGATCAGGGCTCTGGGCACGAAATGAATATGGATACTCACGAAGGGCACGGGGAAATGGGCCACGATATGCAAAGCTCAGCCCATACCGAGGTTCAGATGCCTGCGCACGGTATGAACATGGACCACGGAGCCCACCACGGAATGTACGGGGGCGCCGCCGGCGCTTGGCTTTCGATCCTGTTCTTTGTTGTTGTGGGCGTATGGGTTGCCGCAAAAGCCGTAAAGCCCGTTTCAGAGAAAAGGTTCGATTTGTTCAGGCTCCCGCTTCTGGAGAAGGCGGTTAAGTCACCGTATTTTTCATTCTCACTCCGTCTCATACCTGCCTTACTTTTTATCCTTGTGCTTGCTACGGGGTTCTTCGGCCGCACAAGGGCAAACCTGGCCGCTCCGTTTACGTGGCTATTTTGGTGGACACTGCTTATATTTTTCGTCGCGTTCGGGGGAAAGATATTCTGCGCAGCGTGCCCGTGGGATTTTTTCTCTAACCTATTTCAGTTCGGCTGGTTCTACAGGGTTAAGGGAAAAGTGCAGACTCTAAACCTTAAATGGCCAAAGCTCCTTAGAAATACATATCTGGCAGTTGTGTTTTTCATCATATTCACCTGGCTTGAGCTTGGTGTGGAGCTTACACAGAACTCATATCTGACCGCCTGGCTCGGGCTTTCTGTCGTGGTTATTGCGGTACTGTCGGCACTGATATTTGAAAAACGCTCTTTTTGCCGCTACGCATGCCCAATAGGCCGTATCAGCGGTATTTACGCTCAATTCTCACCCTTGGAGCTTAGGCAAAAAGACGCGCAGGTATGTAAAGACTGTAAAACCATAGACTGTGTTAGAGGGGGCACTTATTCCACTCCATGCCCCACGCTTGAAGTTCCGTTCAAACTAAGCCAGAATACTTACTGCACCCTTTGCACCGAATGCGTCCGCTCTTGCGATAAAGACAATCTGACCCTGAAGCTTCGTCCTCCTGCATACGACTTACAAAACACATCGACGTACCGGATGGATGAATCGATTCTTATTTACGTTATACTGGTGCTTACTTTTTTCCATGGGCTTACTATGACTAACATCTGGGTGGAATGGACGGAGGGAATAGGCAGGGCGCTCGATCTCTCTTATCTGTCCGTTTTTTCCATACTGCTCACTACAATACTCGCCGGCTCGTTTGCGGTTTTCTACCTATTTGAAAAGCTCATCGGGCACAGGTTTGGCAAAAAGGGTATTTCCATGATGATGATTTATGCCCTGGTGCCGGTTGTGCTGGGTTATCACATAGGTCATAACCTCATGCATATACTGGATGAGGTCACATATCTGTTCCCGCTTTTTAACGATCCGTTTGGTTGGGGATGGAACCTGCTGGGTCTCAAGGGCTACACCCCTGGGCCGCTTGCCGGGCACGGTACAATGATGGCTCTGCAGTTAATTGCCATCTGTTTGGGATTTTACTATTCGGCAAAAATTTTAAAGATAAGGTCTTTTAGCATTTCCGATAAATTGTTCGGATCTGAAGCTGCAAAGGGCAGGAGTCTTTATTATGCCCATTATGCGCTTTTACTCGCGATCGGGATTTTAGGGATATGGTTTGTATTCCAGCCTATGGCGATGAGGGGGAGCTACTAGTATATGCAATCTGAGCAGCTGAGCAGGAGAGGATTTTTAAAGTTCGGTTTTAAAGAAAGCACCAAGCTTATAGATAAGGGGCTAAAGCACAAGTTTAAACGCCCGGCGATAAGACCTCCGGGGGCGCTCCGTGAGGAGCAGTTCCTCATTACGTGCACGCGCTGCGGGGACTGCAGGAAAGCCTGCCCGCACGATGCGGTGCACTTGGTTGATCTGCTCACAGGTGGTGTTAACGCCGGAACCCCATTTATAGACCCGTACTATGCCCCCTGCAGGTTCTGTGAGGACATGCCTTGCATAAAGTCCTGTGAGCCATTAGCACTTAGAGAAAATGACGATAAAGAGCTTAGAATCGGCGCCGCGCACGTCGATTTAAAACACTGTTTGGTAAAGCAGGGACAGTACTGTGATTACTGTTTCAACACGTGTCCACCCGGTGTGTCGGCAATATCCATGCACGACGATAAGTATCCGGTAATAGACGGAGATAAATGCATAGGGTGCGGAAAGTGCGCCTACATTTGTGTAAGCCAAACAGGGAAAGCAATAACAGTGGAACCGTTATGAAGGAGAAGAGAACAAAGTAACTTAAACTATAAACCAGAAGTTCCGAGCTTAGCTCTCTAAGTTCAGCTCTTTGAATATGGGGGCTAAGCCGCAAATATAGAAATATATTTGCCGGGGTCAGAGCAGTGAAAACGCCTGGCCTCCCGTGCTTGGAAAGGAGCCTATATGATATCAGTTAAAAAAGCCGAAGAAATTATTCTCAGCCGATCGTTACCGGCAGATTCAACCCTTACCGAAATCTGCAGTATACAGGGCGAAGTGCTCAGGCAGCCCCTCGTTGCCGACAGGGATTATCCTCCGTTTAACCGCGCAGCTATGGACGGTATTGCCGTCTCCGTACAAAGCAGGGAGAGCGGACGGACGGACTATCCGATTGAAGGATGCCAAAAAGCCGGGCAGCCTCAGATGGCTCTTAAAAATCCGGAGAACTGTATCGAAGTTATGACAGGAGCGCCGCTCCCCAAGGGCTCAGACGCCGTAATCAGATACGAAGACGTGTGCATAAAGGACGGCATAGCGGGTATTGATGGCTCTCTCACTTTGGAAAAAATGCAGAACGTCCACCGCATGGGTACTGATTGTAGAGGGGGTGAAGTAATCAATAACGGAGGATGTGTGCTAAGCGCCCCATATGCCGCAATCGCAGCTGCAGTCGGGTGTGCGGACATAAAAGTGTCCAAGCGTCCTCCCATATCTGTTGTCAGCACCGGGGACGAGCTTGTCGACGTCGATCAAAAACCCGCCGATTATCAGATAAGACAGTCTAATTCTTATGCTCTCATGACATCACTTTCAGCATACGAGTTTAACGATATTAACAGTTATCACCTTCACGATAGTGAGGATGAGATTTTATCCTCACTTGGGAAAATACTCGATACGTCGGACGTGGTTATTATTTCCGGAGGGGTCTCAAAGGGTAAGTTCGATTTTATCCCCGGAGCGTTAAAACACCTTGGTGTGGAAGAGCTGTTTCACAGGGTCAAACAGCGCCCCGGAAAACCTCTTTGGTTTGGCTGTACTCAAGAAGGGAAAAGAGTTTTCGGGCTCCCTGGAAACCCCAATTCAGCTCTCGTTTGCCTGCACCGCTACGTACTGCCCTCACTCTGGAAATCTTTAGGTATCGATACTAAGGCACACATGCCATATGCAGTTTTGGAAGAAGATTTCATATTTGAAAAAGATCTTACATACTTCTTGCCCGTCAAAATTACATACCGTGAGAACGGGACAATTACTGGTGCACCTGTCGCGCTTAACGGCTCGGGGGATTTCACGTCCCTTGCCTACAGCTCTGGGTTCATCGAGCTTTCAGAAGAAAAAAATTATTTCGAAAAAGGAAAAGCATTTCCACTATACCTGTGGAGAGGACAACCGCTATGAACGTTAAACCTATCGTACCGCTAATTGACAACTATGGAAGAAGGATCAGAAAACTCAGGGTTTCTCTTCTGGATGCGTGCAATTTCCGCTGTGTTTACTGTATGCCGCTAAATCCTGTATTTATGGATTCATCACGTTGGCTTCGCCCGGATGAGATCGAGAGCGTATGCTCTACTTTAGTTAATTTCGGATTGGAGCAGATACGTATAACGGGCGGAGAGCCTACTTTACGTGAGGATTTCAGGGATATTGTCCTTCGCCTCTCTTCACTTCCGCTTGAGAAGCTCGGGCTTACCACAAACGGCTGGAATTTAACAAAAGAGCTCGACTTCTTAAATGATACCAACTGTAAGCACATCAACATAAGTCTTGATTCGCTCACCAAGGATACTTTTAACCGTATCGCGAGAAGAGACTACTTCGATAAGGTTCTGGATTCGGTTTTGCGCGCCAAACAGCTTGGGTTTCATGTGAAGATCAATACAGTGCTCATGAGTGGAATTAACGAGCACGAGATATTGGATTTTATAAAATTTTCTGCCGATCACGGAATTCAGGTGAGGTTCCTTGAGCTCATGAGCATTGGGCAGGCGGGCGGCTCTAAAGATAAGCTCTTTGTCTCCGCTGCGCAAGCAATTCAGAAAATATCGAGTCAGGTGGAGCTAATAAGCGAGCAGTCAGAGAGTGATTCGACCTCTTTTAACTTCAAGACTGCAACAGGGGCCAGTATCGGATTTATTGCCTCCGAGACCCTTCCATTCTGCCGTAATTGCTCCAGATGGAGGCTCTCTGCGGACGGATTTTTAAGGGCCTGCCTGATGTCGGAGGACGGCGTATACATACGTGATGTAGAGCCTCAGGAATTTAAAAGTAAATTAAACGAGCTACTTAAGATGAAACCGTATAGAAGGATCGAGCGCGTAGAGCAGGATATGTATAAGATAGGAGGCTGATTTTAGCGACAGAGTCCATAGCTATGGAAGATTTTAAAAACATTACCGGGATTACGGATATCAAACGCGATTCAAGCGGCCAGAGCGCTGTAGCTCAGGACGGGTATATATTTCATCCCTTCGAAATCTCGATCTGCGGTTATTCAAATACGGGGAAAACGACTCTGATTACGCGCCTTATCGAGAGCTTAAGCCAAGAGTTCGATATTGGCTATATAAAATACGGCATACATCAGTTTGAGATAGATAAAGAGGGGAAGGATACGCAAAGAGCCTGGTCGAGCGGGGCTTCCCGCATCTCTATCTCAGATTCCCGCCATACGGCCAATATTCATAGGGGCGTGCCTACGCCATTAGAGATACAGGCCGCGTTTAACTCCTGTGATTTAGTGTTCATAGAAGGTTTTAAGAAAACGCTCGTTAATAAGCTCTTATTAATAGATGATAAGAAGGAGATTCTAAGCTCCGTATCTTGCGGTGATATAGAAAACGTAATCGGCTTTATCGGCTCAGAACAAAGAGTTGACAGACTTCCCGTAGACGCGCCCTATTTTCATCGGGATGACGTTTTTGGTATCGTAGATTTTATCAGAGAGTATCTTGCCGCTTTAGCTTCAGAGACGCCTCTTTACGGTCTTGTGCTCACAGGTGGCGACAGCCGGCGAATGGATAGGGACAAGGCCATGATCGATTATCACGGACGGCCTCAGGCAGAGGTGGTTTACAGGCTTTTGTCTGAGGTTTGCGGCAAAGTATTCATATCGTCCAAAAAGGATCAGTGGAAAGCTCAGAGTTTGGGGAAACTGCCTCAGATACATGACGTATTCATCGGGTTGGGCCCACTTTCGGGAATTCTCTCCGCAATGCACGCTCATCCTCAAGCGGCCTGGCTTGTGGTTGCCTGCGATCTGCCTTATGTGGACCGAGAGACTATTGAGAGGCTTTTAAAGAACCGAAATCCCTTGAAAATAGCCACCTGTTTCAGTAGCGCTAAGGGCGATCTCCCAGAGCCTCTTTGCTCTATCTATGAGCCTAAAATAAGACTAAGGCTCCTTCAGAATCTCGCAGCGGGCAACATGTCCCCAAGAGACATTCTCATGCACTCACCGGTGGAAACGGTCGAACAGACAGAGCGTGAAAATCTCGAAAATATTAACAATGAAGAGGAATTTAAAACAGCAAAATCCAATTTAGATAAAGGAGAACGGTAATGGAAAAACCCAAAGTCTTAAATATTCATTACTATGCAATGTTGAGAGAGAAAGCCGGGAAGAGAGAGGAAGATATAGAATCTTTCGCCGCGACTCCCCAGGAGCTATATAAAGACCTTTCGGGGGAATACGGTTTCCCTCAAGATTCAAGGAGCATCAGAGTGTCGATTAACGAAGAGTTCCAGAGTATGGATACAGCTCTATGCTCGGGGGATCGTGTCATCTTCATTCCCCCGGTGGCGGGAGGTTAATGAATGTTCTCGATATCCGATGAGTCTATAGATACCGATTTTCTTACTAAAGAGCTGATAAATTCAAGGGCCGGGGCATTTGTGTGTTTTGAGGGCAGGGTACGCAATCATAATGACGGAGAAGAAGTTACCTCGCTTGAATACGAGGTTTACGAGGAGCTTGCCGTAAAAGAAGCGCTCCGCATTGTGGCGGAGGCAAAGGAGAAGTTCAACATTTTAGAGGTAGTAGGGGTGCACCGCCAGGGGCATCTGGCCATTGGGGACATAGCGGTTTGGATCGGGGTTATTGCAGAGCACCGCGGGAGCGCGTTTGATGCTTGCAGGTATATGATTGATGAAATAAAGCACAGACTCCCGATATGGAAAAAGGAGCATTATACGAGTGGAGAACCCAAGTGGGTTCAGTGCAGCGAGCACCACGGAGCCTAAATAATATAAGTGTAATGAGAGGAATAGTATGCCGTTATTATTTTTAATAATCGCTCTTGTTTACTCATCCGTAGGATTCGGGGGAGGGTCGTCTTATATTGCAGCGCTCGCGCTGTTCGGTTACCCCTACGAGTCAATTCCGGTGATCGCACTGATTTGCAATTTAATAGTAGTTTCAGGCGGGGTTTATTTATTTCGTAAGAATGGACATTTTAAATGGAAACTATTCTGGCCTTTTGGCGTGACCTCGATACCGATGGCTTACATAGGCGGGAGTATCCCCATAAGTAAAGAGGTATTTCTTTTGCTCCTTGCGTCGTGTTTGTTTTTAGTAGCTTTAAGGCTTCTATTAGTTAAGCGTATTAACAGAAATTATGAAGAATATAAACTACCCTCAGTGCCTATCGCGCTCCTCTTAGGATCGGTGCTCGGGCTCCTGGCCGGTATGGTTGGAATAGGAGGGGGAATATTTCTTGCTCCTCTTCTCCTATACTCGAGATGGGGTTTGCCAAAGCAGATAGCCGCTACGGCAGCGATGTTTATACTACTCAATTCGCTTGCGGGTCTTGCGGGCCAATTGGCAAAGGGGGTGAATTTTGTAGAAGTAACAAATCACTGGCCTCTTTTTCTCGCTGTTCTCATTGGCGGGCAGATCGGGAGCCGCCTTGGATCGGGGACTATACTCTCACAGAGACTGGTCAGGGATATTACGGCGCTCCTGGTGCTTTTTGTATCACTCAGGATTTTTTACATGTTTGTATAGTCATGAGGTTAATTAATAGATATTAGAGTGCTAGGATTAAAGCAATATAAGAAAAGTTATGATAGGAGATACGTTGAATGATAAATGTGAGTAATAAGACGACTACTCTTAGAATCGCAAAAGCCCGGGCAGTTGTGGAGATGGCTCCGGAGACCGCTCAAAGAATACTTAACCGGGAAGTGCCTAAAGGGGATGTGCTTGAATTCACAAAGGCAGCCGCGATGGTAGGGGCTAAAAAGACCCCGGAAATTCTCTTATTCTGCCACAATATCCCAGTTGAGTGGGTGGAAACGGAGACGGAAATACAGGACGAGAAGAGGATAATAATTGATGTAACCGTTCAGTCTACGGCTAAGACGGGCTGTGAGATGGAGGCCCTAACGGCGGCAAGCGCCGCGGCCCTTACTGTATATGACATGTGTAAACCTATAGATAAGAGTATGGAGATTACATCCATAAAGCTTCTTGAGAAATCGGGCGGCAAGTCACAGTTTAAAGAGAAAATCCCAGAGGGTATGAAAGCGGGTGTTCTTGTGATCTCGGATTCTGTTTTCGCCGAAAAGAAGCAGGACACGGCAGGTAAGAATATCCTCTCTAAACTACGAGAGGTTGGAATAGAAAATGCCGAATACAGGATTGTTCCGGATGAACCCGAGGATATAAGAAACACCGTTACCAAGTGGTGTGAGAGCGGCTACAAGCTGGTAGTTACAACAGGCGGCACCGGTCTTTCACCGAGGGACAATACACCTGAAGCACTTCGTCCGCTGATCGAAAAAGAAATACCTGGGATCATGGAGGCGGCCAGGAGCTACGGCCAGAACAGAACCCCTTACTCCATGCTTTCAAGAGGTGTGTCGGGGCTCAGTGGAGAAACGTTAATATTAACGCTCCCCGGCTCATCAAAAGGCGCCAAGGAATCAATGGACGCGCTCTTTCCCTATATTATCCACCTCTATCGTATGATGGAGGGGGGAAAGCACTAACGACAACATTCCAGATTGTAACGACTCAGAATAGGATGAATTTTTAGTATTCTCCTCACATACATATGATCACAGGATAGACAATGAAGCGGATAATAAGAAACGAAAATCAAAAATTCTCAGTTCTCGAAACACCGTTCAGACCGTTTTTTTTACTGGCGGGAATAGCCTCCCTATACTATATGATAATCTGGACGGTTTATTATACATTTAAGCTCGACCTCAATTTCCAGAACATTTCACCTACGATGTGGCATGCCCACGAGATGCTGTTCGGCTACACAGCGGCTGTAATTGCGGGCTTTCTGCTAACTGTCGAGAAGTATTGGCTGGGGGTTGAAATAAACAAGAAGTACACGCTCATTTTTCTATTAATCCTATGGGTCCTTGCAAGGATATTAATCTCAGCGCCCTTGTTTTCGGGCATTTCTTATATTTACGGAGCTGTCATTGACTGCTTATTCTTTATCGTTCTTACCATAAGAGTTTTGTATCCGATCTTAAGCGCCAAGGCCTGGGATAAAACAGTCTTGGCCGCGCACCTGGCTATTATAGCGGCGAGTAATATCATCTTCTATCTGGGACTGTTCGGTATAATCCCAAATGCTGAGCGCCTTGGAGTGTACTCTGCCTTATACGTTGTAATATCAATTATTTTGCTCATGGGACGGAGAATGACGCCTATATTTATCCGCAATGCGCTAATGGAATATAAATTCGAGCCCAAAAACTACAGAGTCGTAGATATACTAAGCATGGCGTTTTTTATCTTATTTTTCATACTGGAGCTTTTCTACAATAGTGGTCAGTTTGTTCTTATAATAGCGGGAATACTGGCCCTTCTATATTCACTCAGGTTATCCGGATGGTATTCAAATAAAATATTGGATAAGCCGCTACTCTGGGTTATGTTTGGGGCTTACTCCTGGATCGTAGTAGGGTTTGCTCTCTTATTCCTCTCAGGGTTTTTTAATATCCCAACAGTTCTCTCTACTCACAGCTTTACTTATGGCGGCATAGGTCTTATGACAATCGGGTTCATGTCCCGTGTGACTCTTGGGCATACTGGAAGAAACGTATTTGACCCACCGAATATAGCTTTTTGGATCTTTATAATTTTATTTTCTGGAACAGTCGTGAGAGTATTCTTTCCGATTATAGATATGAGTTATTACGGGGTTTGGATAGCTGTCTCGCAACTTATGTGGATTGTATCGTTTCTCATCTTCGCGGTCTCGTTTTTCCCGATGCTGCTTCGACCCGCATTAGAGAAAAAGCCCTGATAGCAGCCTCTGATTGTCAGTCATGAGGAGGCTGATAGACGCAAAAGGGCTCTGGCGCCATTAAGTTGCCCGACATAGCGTATGCACGCGAGCGAGAGCCTGCGCAGATGGCTCTGTACTCACATATACCACACTTACCCAGCAAACGGTCAGTGTCTCTTAGAAGCTGAAAAACCTCGTGATCTCTGTAAACCTCGGCCAGGGAATCACTGCGTACATCTCCCGTTTTTAGGGGGAGAAACCCGCTCGGGTATATTTCTCCCGTGTGCGAGATGAAAACATAACCGTTTCCCGCGTTAACGCCCTTTGGCGCGTGCCCGATACTGCCTCCTGGTCCGAAATCACGCGTCATACGGTCCGGTAATTCAATTTCGGAAGTGCTTTTCCGTGAAGGCCCGTTATTTCTCTCCTGCTCTACCGCGTATCTTCTGTAGTGCTGCGCTTCTGTAATCTTTACTATAAAATCAACCTCTTTTGAAAATTTGTAGAGCTTTTCAAACAATTTCTCAAACTCTCTGGCGCTCATTTGCTTTAGGAGTTTGCCTCTCCCCATAGGTACTAGGAAAAACACTTCCCAGAACACTACCCCTAGAGACTTCACAAGCTCTGCGATCTCATCAAAGTAATGAAAATTATATTTACTGAAAGTTGTGTTAATCTGAAATGGCAGGGCGGCATTGCGGGCGTATTCCGCTCCTTTCATTGTTATATCGAATGCTCCCGGTACGCCTCGAAATGTATCGTGAACCTCAGCGTTATGGCCGTCAAGGCTAAGAGCCATCTGTGATAGCCCGGCAGATTTTAGCTCATTAACCAGCTCTTGGGTAAGCATTTTGGTAGCGGCCGGGATTGTGGCCATTCTAAGCCCCAATTGAGAGCCATGGCGTATTAAATCAAATATATCGTCCCTCTTAACCGGGTCTCCGCCCGTCAACACCATAATTTGTGAACCCATAGAGCTCACGTCTGAAATCAGATCAAGCCCCTCCTGGGTAGAAAGCTCTCTGGGGTCGCGCCAGTCAATTGCTTCCGCCCTGCAATGTCTGCACGCAAGGTCGCAAGCCTGTGTAATTTCCCAGATTACAATAAAAGGAGACTGGGCAAAATCGATATCATGGAGCTTTTTCATCATGCCGCTATGGGCGGAATGTCCGTTCTTTCTCATAATACTTAACATTAGGGTGCAATCCCTATGCCAATCGGAAAGTCTTTTAGCCGCAGATGGCTTTCTTAGAATGTTTTGGGAATAATAACGCGATCAATAGAGGGTAATTTCCATTCAACGTATGAACCGGACTATCAAATATTCAAGTATATGTAAGGCGATTTATGTAGCAGTTTCTGACAACCGACATAATTTGCAAACAAAAACCCTGCCAGATAAGCATATTCCAATGGCACTTCTCTTGCCTAAATTAATCTGTAAGCCAAAACAAAATTGCATACAGATTTCTGGTTTTATATGACAATCCCGGATTATAAGAATAAATGCGAACATCTAAACATAAACCCGCAAGGGTAATCGTCATAGGCGGAGGTATAAGCGGTTTAAGCGCGGCCCACCGTTTAATCGAATTAAGCTCAGAGAACGCTCTTAACACCGAGGTTATCTTGCTTGAAGGCAGCGGTAGGCTGGGCGGCGTGATTTCCACAAAGGTAAAGGACGAATTTATACTAGAGGAGGGGCCGGACTCTTTTATTACTACAAAACCCCGGGCGCTCGACCTCTGTCTCAGAGTGGGGCTGGAGGGGGACATTTTAGAGACCAATGACGAGGCCAGGCGCATATTTGTAGCCCGCCGCGATAAGCTGGTTCCTATCCCGGAAGGGTTTTCATTTGCCCCGACACGTATAAGGCCTTTTATCTTGTCTCCGCTGTTCTCAATGCTCGGCAAGCTGAGGATGTCACTCGATATTGTACTTCCGCGCCGAACGTCAAAAGAGGACGAGAGCGTAAAGTCTTTCTTCACTCGCCGTTTGGGGAGTGAAGCGTTCAACCTCCTAGTGCAGCCTCTGCTGAGCGGAATTTACGGCGCAGATCCTGAAAATCTCAGCATTCGTGCCACATTGCCCCATCTTGCAGAGATGGAAGAAAAGCACGGAAGCATCATAAGAGCTATCAGGAATGCCGCCCGCACTGATAATGGCTCCCATAATGGAGATAAATCCCGGCGTTACAATAAGTTTATATCATTGCAAAATGGGATGAAGGGTTTTGTAGACATGCTTGCGTCCTCTCTCCCCGAAGGGTGTATGAGACTCAATAAGTCCGTTAGAAAAATAGAGCGTAGTAAGAAAGGGTGGAGGGTGTTAACGAAAGATAACGAATCTATAGCTGCTGACGGTGTTGTAGTAGCTGTGCCCTCTATACATGCATCAGGTCTAGTAAGGGGCTTTGACACTCAGCTCGGGAATTATTTGTCAGATATAAAATATTCATCATCGATTGTTATTAACCTCGTCTACAACAGGAAAGACTTTTCCTCTCCTCTTAACGGAGTAGGCTTTGTCGTCCCTAAAACCGAAAACGCGCCGATCACGGCATGTACGTTCAGCAGCGTAAAATTCCCCGGGCGTACTCCGCGTGAAAAGGTTCATCTTCGCTGTTTTATAGGTGGATCCATAATATCCGATGTCCACGACAGAGACGACACATGGCTTGCCAAGATCGCGCACGACACTTTGTCGCCCCTTATGGGCATTACATCAGAGCCGCTTTTCGGGACGGTTAGCAGAAACCACGAGTCACTGCCCCAATACGCAGTGGGCCATCAGGAGCGTATAGCTCGGATCAACAATAGGACAAAAAGTTTCCCGGGCTTAGAGCTTGCGGGAAACGCTTACAGCGGGGTAGGTATCCCCGATTGCGTGCGCTCAGGCGAAGAAGCGGCGGAAAGGTTATTAAATTCCCGAATGTAAATTAACCAGAGTTTAGTGAACTACTCCCCTCAAACTTTTCTACAGCCTCTTTCCACCTCTCAACAGTTTCCTGAAACAGCTCTTTCTCCTCTTCATCCGCCCCTGCGGGTTCTATCGGGTCAAGCACGGTAAGTGTAACATTCGGAAAGCCCATCCCCGGGTGCAGCGGCGAGAGAGTTTTAGTCGCCCCGTCAATGTAAATAGGCACGATCATCGTCCCCGTTTCAACGCTCAGCACTCCCGTTCCTACCTTGGGCTCCTTGATCTTACCCGTATCGGTTCTCTGCCCTTCAGGAAAGATGCATAACGACATGCCGAGCCTTAGGCCTTGTGAAGCAAGCCTTAGTGACTCTGTATTAGTCCTGCTGGTTCCGGTCAGTATGATCCTCATAGGTTGCACAATCCACGAAAGAGGGGGCTTACTGAAATATTCACCGAATCCTGTAAACAAAATTCTATTTAGCATATGCCCGGGAAGGAGCGCGAAAATAAGTATCGGGTCGATCAGGCTCTGGTGGTTTGGGCAAATAAGCACGGCTTTATCTTTTGGTATCTTATGAGCGTTATAAATTCTGGCCCTGAATGCGATCAGTACTAATAACCTAAGACAAAGCTGCAGTACTCTCATCACGGCTCGTTTAAAGATCCCGCGGTTCAGATTAAATACTTCCTCTATCGACTCGGTTGCTTCTGCTTCCAGCGATGTCTCAATATCCGTATCTGCTTGAACAAATTTTGGAGCAGATTCGGGCAATCTCTCAAGAATATCTCCTATAGTTCTCACATCGGGATAATCTTTTTCTTCAATTATTACCCCGAACTCTTTTTCAAGAAGGGCTGTAATCTCGACCAATGTGAGAGAGTCGACTCCAAGGTCTAGTGTAAGGTCTTCATCGGGATGAAAGGGCCCCTTAAGCTTTGTTATCTCGGAAAAGCGCTTCAGGAATTTCACTGATACAGGCTTGTTCAGTATCTCAAGGGCTTGGGGTGTTAGCTCAGCTTCCTTAATCTCAGTCCCGCTCTTGAGCTGGTCAGCAATCTTCTCAATCTCATTTCTCTTGAATTTCCCGAGTCTGGTTTTTGGCAATTCATCGTTATATATAAGTACATCCGATATCTGCATATACGAGGGTAGGCTCGAGCCTGTCATAGATATGATAGAGCGTACTCTGTCCCTGATATCAAAGACGTTTCTTTCCTTGATCTCCCTCATATTGGGAACAACAACAGTACCCAGGCCCTTTACGCTCCCGCTCTCGGTAAAGAGCGGTATGACACAAATCTCTTTTATAATAGGGCTTTTGTTGTACTGATTCTCAACGTCCTCAGGATAAATATTCTTTCCCGAAGGAAGCACTATCACTTCTTTTGCCCTTCCTGTTATATAGACGTTGTTCTTTGAATCTATATTCCCCAGGTCCCCTGTGTGCAGCCAACCGTCTTTAATGAGCTCTTTCGTCGCGCTCTCATTTTTGTAGTAGCCGGGCGTAATGTTCGGACCTTTTATACATATCTCCCCGGTACCCGTATCATCGGGGTTATGCACTTTAATCTCAACGCCGTGAAGCGGTTTCCCGGCGCTTCCGGGTGTGACGCTATCAGGGGAAGTTAAAGTGGAAACAGCTGCTGTCTCCGTCATCCCATACCCTTCGGCGACCTTGAACCCGAGGCTCAGGAAGCTTCTATACACTTTCGGATCGAGCTTTGCTCCGCCGGATGTGAAAAACCGGAACTGCCTTCCGAACGGCTCGTGAATCTTCCCGAAAAAGAGTTTGCCAAGCCTCAAATTTATAGACTTCCAAGCCATTTCAGAGATTTTGAAAAGACTTTTAAACACCATCTTTTGGGTAAATGGAAGGTGCTCGACCCTGTTTTCAATTTCATTATTCAAGAGCTCAAAAAGCCTTGGAACACCTGGGAAGATAGTAACTTTTGTTTCTTTGATCGCTGAAACAAGATCTGTACTTTTAATTGATTCAGAGAACGTAACGGTAGCGCCGGCCCAAAGAGGTGTAAGCAATGCAACGATGGATGAGTACCCGTGGTGGACCGGTAGTATATTCAGAATGTTGTCCTCGGGAGTCAGATGAATATCTTCGAGGATCGCTTTTATAGTTGCTAGTACGTTGCCGTTTGATAACTGCACTCCTTTCGGCACCCCAGTGGTGCCCGAGGTGAACAGTATGGCTAATAAAGAATCCGGGTCCTCCTCGTATGGCTCAACAGGCTTTTTTTCTTCCGGCTCGACGGTTTCTGATTCCATCGATAGTGCTTTAATATCAGAGCCTTTGGCTGTAAGTTCCTCCTTGAGCTTATCTAGGTGAGATCTGTCCGCGATTACGGCTTTAGCCTGTGAGAACTCAAGAAAGTTATATATATCCTGCGATGCCAGCAGCGCGTCAAGGGGCACGACTACAGCTCCTGTGAAATGAATAGCAAAGTAGGCTATCACCCACTCTGGGGAATTGTCTCCGTATACCGATATACGGTCCCCCGGCTTAAATCCCATGGATATAAGCTTTGCATGCAGTCGGATGCAGCTGTCATACAAATCCCGGTAGCTGACTTTGGAATAAGCACCGTCCGCGTGTCTTATCTGTAGGGCGGTCTTCTCAGGCTGGCTCTCGGCCCATTTCCGTAGTTGTTTTGCTAACATGAGTAAGCTTCCAAATATTTGATTACTACCGCAGCTATTAAGATACAATAATTTACACCGAATCAGCCATATTTACACCATTATATTCAGCAAGATAGGGGCAAGGTTGCCTAATATTATCAATTGAGTCCTTTAGGTTCTGTTATAGAAATAGGGGGATTACTCAGTGATAATTATTAATACAGTAATCTGATGGATACATTCACTGAGCGCTATAAAAAACTAAACCCCGAGCAAAAAGAGGCTGTCGACCACATTGACGGCCCGCTGCTCGTGGTCGCGGGCCCGGGCACCGGAAAGACGGAGATTCTAAGTCTCAGGGTGGCCAATATTCTAAGGCAGACGGAAATTTCACCCAAAAATATTCTCTGTCTCACTTTCACAGTCTCGGCCTCTCAGAACATGAGGAAAAGACTGTCAGAGCTCATTGGACGGGATGCTTACAGCGTGGCGATACACACCTTTCACAGCCTCGGTGTGGACATAATTGAGAGCTATCCCGAGTATTTTTACAAAGGCGCGGTTTTTAATGCTGCCGACGACATAACTCAGATTGAGATTCTAGAGGAAATCCTTTCAGATCTGCCTCATAATGACGATCTCGGGAACATGCACCCCGAGGGCGGCTTTGCGTATCTCGGCAGCGTAAAGTCGGCAATAAGCGAATTAAAAAAGGCAGGACTGTCTCCCGATGATTTTAGATCTGTCGTCGAGTACAATGAGAAAAAGTTAGAGCAATTAAACCCCGGTCTTAATTCAGTATTTTCATCAAGGATTAGTAAAAAGACCGCCGCCGCGATAAAAGATTTTCTAAGCGAGCTCAGCTCAAGCGGCCATGATGATTCACCGTTCCCCGGCATAGATTCTATTATAGATACTGTGAGTAATTCCCTCACGGGTGTTCTGAGCGATTTCGACAAAAGCTCCAAAACGACGCCTATCACAGAGTGGAAGAACGGGATGACGGGCAAGGACAATGACGGAGCGCTCATACTTAAAGACACTCTATATATTGAAAAGCTGCTTTCACTGGCCCACGTGTACTCTCGGTATCAGGAGCGTTTACATGCTCAGAGATACTACGATTATGACGATATGATTTTAGACGCGATTTCTGGAATTGAGAATAATGACGATCTGAAACACACACTCAGGGGCATCTACCAATATGTTCTCGTAGACGAGTTTCAAGATACGAATGACGCTCAGATGAAGCTCCTTAGGTTAATTACGGGGCCTGGGGATGTTAAGCCGCTCCCAAATGTTATGGCAGTCGGAGATGATGATCAAGCTATCTATAAATTCCAGGGCGCGCAGATTAAAAACATACGTAATTTCCACGAAACTTACCCTGATTCTAAAGTGGTTACGATTACTTCCAACTACCGTTCGGACCAGGATATATTGGATATCGCGTCATATGTCATAGACCAGAGTGAGGAGCGGCTTCAGACAAAGATGCCTTTTGTCGAAAAGAGTATCACCTCAAAAATCAGGTCTGAAAAAAAAGCCGAAATATCCTGCGATTCCTTTCCCACGAGTCTTCACGAATACTACTGGATCGCTTCAGAGATCAAAAAGCTCATAGATGACGGGAAAGAGCCCTCGGAGATTGCGGTAATAGCGCGCTATCACCGTCAGCTCGAGAGACTCTCTCCACTGTTAAACAAGCTTGGGGTGCCTCTTACGTATGAGAGAAACAGAAATGTCCTTGAAGAGCCTCACGTAAGGGAGCTTGTCACTATTTGCCGTTATATCGCGTCGCTTGCGAGAAAAAATCGTTATGAGGCGGACGAACTGTTGCCACAGATTCTAAGTTATCCCTTCTGGGGGCTCAGCAGGAAAACGGTTTGGGAAATATCCAGGCGTGCGCATAAGCAAAGAGACAACGGGGTGAGCTGGGCAGAAATAATGCTCTCACACGAGGACAAATCGATAAATAATATAGCTGAGTTTCTGATTGAGCTTGCCGCGCTGTCCATGAGCGAGTCCTTGGATAAGGTGCTCGATGCTATAATGGGAACTGAAGAAGAGCTTGCGCCCGACAACGAGCATGAAGAGGAATCAGGGCCCGATGCGGCTCCCGATAATAACACCCAGGAAAAGTTTCTGAGCCCGTTTAAGCAATATTACTTCAGCGAAGAGAAACGGAGGGAGAACCCGCTTTTATATTTAAATTTTCTCTCAAGCCTAAAGGCTTTCATCCGGGCAATAGCTGAATATAAAAAAGAAAGCGTCCTTAAAATCGAGGATCTGGTTAAGCTTGTAGAGCTTCATGAGAGGAACGACATACCTATTATAGACGACAGCAAGTACCTTAGCGCCCGAAACGCTGTGAACCTTCTTACCGCTCATAAGGCAAAGGGGCTTGAATTCGACACGGTATTTATCGTAAATTGCCAGGAAGAGATTTGGTCGGGCGCAAGGCGGGGCTCTATGCTCCCGATGCCGCTTAATCTGCCGGTATCCCCTACGAGCGATACCTCGGATGACCAGCTCAGGCTCTTTTACGTGGCGCTAACGAGGGCGAAGCACAACGTATATTTAACATCCTACCGGTACAAGGAAAACAACAGGGAATCCTCCCTCCTGCCGTTTATCATATTGCCGCCGGACCAAGGGCCGGATTTACAGTTAGGTAGCGCCCTTACTCCTAAAGAGCATGATTCTGACGCGGGTAATCTGGAGGAGCTGGAGTTTATGCTCGAGCTCTCATGGGAGTCTCTTCACGCCCCTCCGGTAGTTCACGACGAGAGGGAGGTACTCGAAACTCTGGTGGAGGACTACCGGCTTAGCGTAACGCACCTAAATAACTTTCTTAATGTACAAAGAGGCGGTCCTCATTCGTTTTTCCTTCAAAATTTGCTCAGGTTCCCGCAATCACAAAACCACAATAACTCCTACGGCTCTTCTGTGCATAGCGCTATAGAGTTTATCTATAAACATTTAAAGAAAACCGGCTCTCTGCCAGAGCTTTCCCAGGTGCTTGAGCGCTTTGATCAGGAGCTTATCATTGAGAGAATGAATTCAAAGGAGTTTAAGAAATACTCCGAGAAGGGTAGGGAAGCTCTCAGCGCTTATTTTAAGGAGAAGATCGGCAGCTTTGATAAGTCACATTTCTCAGAATTTAATTTCTATGATCAGGGCGTTATGGTAGGTGAAGCTCACCTGTCGGGCAAGATTGATAAGATGGTGCCGCTAGGTGGTTCTGAAATCCTGGTTCACGATTTTAAGACGGGTAAGGCCAAAAAAAACTGGAAAGGCGAGAGCGCTTATGAAAAAACGCTTTTATATAACTATAGGAGACAGCTTGTTTTCTATAAGATACTGGTCGAGAACTCAAAAGATTTTGGTAATAAGTTCAAAGTCAATCGGGGAATGCTCGAATTTGTTGAGCCAAGGGACGGGGTGCTCATAGATTTAGATTGGGAGATAGGTCAAGATGAGCTCTTGCGCACCGAGGAGCTTATCAAAATTGTTTATAATAAAATTTGCGCGCTCGATTTCCCCGATACGAGCCAATATAAAGATAATCTAAATGGGATAATAGCGTTTGAAGATGACCTTCTAGAAGGGAAAGTCTAGTTTCCATCCATTAAGTTCGATTAATGTTTGAATTGTAAATAATGAAGCATGAGGCGTTTGTCATAATTCTTTCTTGGCTGTTAGCACATTAGACACCATACGTCCCATAGAGATTCCACCGCCGCTAAGTTCTCCTATAAGCTCGGCGAATGTATTCCGGAACGCGTTTTGCCTTTCCTCAGGCAATGCCAGAAGCTTTGGTCTTATAGGGGTTGCGTATGCAACATCTATTGCGTGTTTTACTCCGCCTTCTAATCGAAACTCTTGTTCTTGCCGGCTGATCTGAACATCCGCGAAACCGGCCGATTTGAAATGGTTTTTCAATTGCGATTCGGGCATGAAGTCAAAAGGAAGGCGCATCATGTCGGATATTTCAGACTCTCCGATCATGCTAAGCGCATCGCAAATTGTCCCGAAAAACTGACATTCGTCTACGGGGCGCCAGGTGGTAACAATAACTTTGCCCCCGTCGCGCAATACCCTTTGCATTTCCTTTGCAGCGGCGTCTTTATCCGGGAAGAACTGAAATCCTTGTTGGCAAACAACTACGTCAATTGAGTTGCTAGGGATTTCCAAAGGATATGCAGGCGATTCGATTAACTTCACTTCCGGTGTCAAGCCGGCGCATCGTTTTATGGCTATAGACAACATCTCACTGTTAATGTCTATACCCACTACTGACCCGCTTGGGCCTACTTGTGGTGTGACTAGATGTGCAAAGATTCCGCTGCCGGTCGCAACGTCAAGTACGCACCTGCCTTCCCAGGGCTGGTGTTCTTCGATGATCTGGGCCGCCCAAGGCTCGAAAAGGACAGGTACCAGAACGCTGTCGTAAGCACCGGCGACCGAGTTGTCTCCAAAACTGAATTTATGTGCTTCACTCATATCAACCTACTTTTGTCACTATACCAAGAAAGATACGGCAACTCAATATCATATGTAAAAGGTATTTTGTGTAAAGCATCAAAATAGTAAAGGAGTGTAAATTGGTATGCGTTTGGAGAGCAAATCTCTTGGATCTGAGCTGTACTTGGGCATCTGTCTCTGAATGAAGGAATGTCCTGTTGTTATATTCGACGCGTTTATCTAATTCTCGGATATGTTTTATTCTATTATTTAAATCTCATTAGCAAAACCCCCTTTATACATTGACATTATTGCTTCTTTGTAGTATATTATCATCCTATATGAGTTTGCAGTAGTTCTAGTCCTATTTAAGATTCCCATCTAAAAGAGATTTTGAACCGCTAGCATAACCCAATTTTATAATAGGAGGTACGCCCAATATGTCAGAACGTAAAATTGGCACCGTAAAGTGGTTCAATTCTACAAAAGGCTTTGGTTTCATTGAGCTTGAGAATGAAAAAGACGTTTTCGTTCACTACAGTGAAATCAACGACACCGGCTACCGCTCTCTCGAAGAGGGACAGCGCGTAGAGTTCACGGTTGTTGACGGACAAAAAGGTCCGCAAGCCCAGAATGTAGTAATAGCCTAACGACTATAAAAAAAGTGCGCTGTAGTAATACAGCGCACTTTTCTTTTTCCATCCAAAATTTTTTTAATCTAAAGCTTCAATTCACTTATTAATACTACTTATTCCTAATGCTTCCCATATCCAGTTTTGGGTTTTGCATTATCTGATTAATATCCACACGGCTGTTAATGTTCGGTATGTCTGCCTTAAAGGCATATCCCGTAATCGGTTTATCCGTTACCCAGTCTTTGATTATAGCGATAAACTGAGGTGAGCCCGGAAGATTTTTATATGTAATAACCAATTTTCTGGGAACAGGGCGCCTTCCGGCATCTATCCATATTTGCCAGTCTATATTTTCCTGCACAAATGCCAGGTGGTTACAGTTTGTGCCAAAGACTCTGCTTGATCCAAAATATGCGCCTGAAGTTACATTCTGAGTCATCTCTCTGTATGTGTTTATGAACAGAAACTCACTCAGCGCGGGAGCAAAACTATATTGCTCCAGAAGCTTATTCAAAGCCTGATCAATCGATCCCGGAAGCGTGGTCAACGTGAAATCGTTAGTCGGTAAGGACAATATCGTTGCCTGCCCGGCTGTGTACCATATCTTATACCCGCCTATATCGGTTACATATTCAATGGTGAATTTATCGGGTTTCTGAAGGAATACAGTCTCACTTGCGGAGTATTGTATTTTTCGCTCACCTCTTATCAAAACGTCGAACATTGCGTCCGCTTTAAATGTATATTCAGATTTGCTGCCCAAGAAATAGCTCATATTCTGAAGAATTTCCGCAGCCTGCGGGTCAATATTGGGGTTTGTATCTTGAGCTTGCGCCGGGGTATGCACTCCCACAAGCGCGCTTAGAAAACAGATAGCCACAGCGGCAAACAAATAAGTCCTGAAATATACTTCTACTCTTGTAGTCATAATTACCCTCCATCAGATAGATTCATTTTGTGTTTGGCTTGAATTTAGACCTCAACCTACGGATATACAATATCATATTACAGCTGTTTATGTAAAGATCCGTACAAGCTTCTTAGTGCATAGGGTAATTGAAAGAAATTGAGCTCTCATCTATTTATTATGTGCTATAATGTGCTTTAAAATTATTTATATGCACAGGACAATTCAATCTCATGGAGGTTCCTATTATGAAAAAGATATTAATCGGACTTATTGTATTTATATTTGTT
Source organism: Thermodesulfobacteriota bacterium (assembly GCA_965216785.1). Taxonomy (GTDB): domain Bacteria; phylum Desulfobacterota_D; class UBA1144; order Nemesobacterales; family UBA2774; genus UBA2774. The sequence continues at coordinate 2,869,603 of OZ244197.1, read as the reverse complement.
ATCGCAGGCGTGCTTTATATGAGTGCAAAGCCTGTAGAATGTGAGGACTGCAAACAGGGAAAGCAGTGCAGCACATCTTATGATTGCGGAGAGATAGGAGTTTGTTATTGCCAGTACTCATACGAAGAAGAGCAGGATGAGGGCGGCGGTATCCCTGAGTCTGGGACTTGTTATTTCGAATAGTATCCTGAGGGGGGCTGAGTCTATTTACAAACTGCCCGGAACTCTTTGACGGCTGAGTCAAAACCTCTCAGATCAGGCGGTATATCTTCGCTATACAGCAATATATCAATGGGCACCATTATTTTTTGATATGCTTTAAACGTATCTTTATTTCCGTAAATCAGATCGCTGCCGCTTAGTTCGTATCCTTCTAAGCTTCCACCCTTTGGCTTAGCGTATGTGATATAAGACTTAGAGGTTTTAGCCTCATTTTTAAATCCTGCGGGCCCTGCCTGAGAATTATCCGAGGTAAGCCCAATACTATTTGCCAGTATAGATTTAACTCCGGTTTCATTTGTAACGAAAACTATAATGCTGCCTTCACTCTCGTAGAATGATTTGAGCTCGTCAATCTCATAGAATAACGGAGGGGTGAGATCATCAGAGTTGATTTTTAGACAGCTCATAAGACCCGTTCCTTTAAAATCATCCCGCTGGTTTTCAGGTTTTACCTTTGGGAGTACAACGATACATTTAGCGCTGCATAAAATATTCTTTGGTACGGCTTCTCTCTCTTTATCCTTTCTATCTTTTATAAGCTTCTTAACTAGGCTCTCAGAGTCCTCGGCTATTATTTGGATCGGAGTCTTTACGTCAAAACCCTCAGTTTGTGCATGAGTATTCTTGCTATTAAATAAACAAATAGAAAAGAGGGATAAGAATAGCGGAATAATATAGGTTGTATATCTCATAAATCTTTCTCCTCCTACCACTTTATCAAGTATTTACCGGATTCAAAAGATATTCTCAATTAGTTAACGCAGCATTAAGGATATATTAAGACCGTATATTCCCTCATTCAAAGCCTACCAGGCTGGGGAGCCAGGGTATGTCGGTAATTCCCGGCTCGTACCCAAGCTGCTTAATGAGTGTGGTCAACTGACCCCTGTGGTGTGTCTGATGGTTGAACATGTGCACCGCCAGTACCCAAGTCGGCATTACTCTCGTTTTCATATCCACGTTACTTACGTAATCATAGGGTTCTTGTAAAAACTCTTCAGATAATGTTTGTGACCATTCAAGTATCTCGCCGTCCAATTTTTCCTGTGCTTCCCTTAGCTCTTGAAAATCATTGAAGAGATCGACACCCAATTCCCTCGGTGTAAATTTCTGGTCCCTTAGCCTCTCGATCCAGGCGATATCACCGTAATAAATATGGTTCAGAGTGCCGTGTATGGATTTAAAGAAAGCGCCCATATCTTTTCTCCGGTCAGAGTCGGGGATGTCTGCGCAAACGGAATATAGCTTTGAGTCCATCCACTTATTGTACTGAGCCATAAGCTCGTAATAATTTGTTGGCTTCATAAAAGCAACCCTGCTCAGTTTCGGCTTTTTTGGGGTTGTGTGCTGGTAAAGAAGGGCTCTATAAGAGATGATATATCATCATGAAGATATACCTGAGGTTCGCCGACTGGTCTTTTACTTCATGTGTATCGTTCATTGTGCGTACCTGAAGCTCCAAAAATCTGTTGTAATGCGTAGCAACGATATGGAATTCGTCGAAATCAATTTTAATCGGATCGTATATCATAAGCGGCCGTACGTTGTGCTGCGCGCTTTCTACGACCAGGTGCTCTCCGTCCACGGTTGTGCGGAACCATCGTTCCGAATCCGGCAGCGGCAGCTCAATTCCTTGGCCTACCTTTGAGCGTATTAATTCCCATTCTTCCTTTTTATCGTCACTGAATTCTATTTTCCTGTCGAATAACAATAGCCTGTACCTCCATTGATCTTATGTGAGATTTATTAAGAGAATGTAACTGTTTTTTCAGTATTTACTACCTGATACCGCGTCCCTCGGCTTCTCTGTCTCCCAGAGGCTCTGGTTGTTCTGCCATCGGCTCTCCCTGAGGCACAAGTGCTTCAGGCTCCTCTACCAGAGCGTCCGGTTGTTCTACCAATGCGGCGGGCTGTTCCACAAGAGGCTCGGTCTGTTCAACAAGTGGATCTCCCTCTTCAACTACGGGGTTAGGCTCCGATACAACGCTCTCGTCACCAAGAGCAGGGTCGGGCGCTCCTAATACTGTTTCTCCTGATAGCGCGGGGTCTTCAATCTCCCCCGGTCCCGGAGCCTCTGGCGTATCGGGTATAGGCGGTGGTCCCGGATCACCGTATTGAATCTGCACCCCGGATTCATGTACTACATAATCGGCATGGGATAAGTAGTGCAGGCCAAAAATAAAAGTGAATAATAGGGTAGAGAACAGGAGTATCTTTTTCATTTTTATTCCTCCAAGATATCTGAATCTATTAGTTGGTAATAGGAGTTGCCGATATAACTTGTATATCGCTTACCCTGTAACTCTGACTTCCGCCCCCGACAGGTATACCGCCTTTTAGGTATTTCCCCTTGCTTTTAGGTGGCAGCGTAATAGGAAGCACAGCCGTGTTGTTTGCGATTGTCTGTCCTACAGCGGGAGGGGAGGTTGTATACATAGATATCCTCACCTGAATGTCCTTATACGCTATGTCCGCGGTGTTTTCGATGACGACCGAGCTCAGCATTCCTACCCTGGCAGCGGTGAAAAACGACCAGTTCGTAACTTTTATAAACCACTCGGGGTGCAGCACCTGGTTACTCGAATAATCAAGCGGCTTTTGAGGTGTATCCTGGGCAATACCAGGCATAGCAAAACCCAATAGAATTACTGCAATTAGAATCGTTCTCATCATCATAATAGTTTAATGTATATTGTTATTATCTTCCACAACTTTATATAGTTCATTGCCTCTTTGCTATTTGCCTTAGTTATAATTATCAAAGTATTTTGTTATGAGAAATCTTGACGAGAGATTGTGATGAGAGATAAGGTTCTTTTATCGATATTGATTTTACTAGTAATCGCCGGATGGGGTTTGTTCGGGTTTGAGTACTACGACTCTGTTAATAAAGGCAACTATCACGGGAAGATATACCACCGCCAGGCTCCGCCGTTTTCTCTAACAGACCATAACGGCAATAAACTCAGGCTCGACAGATTCCGTGACAAAATAGTGCTCATATCGTGGGGCTACACTAACTGTCCCGATATATGTCCTCTTACACTCGGTATGCTCAATACGGTAATGGATGATTTAGGGGAGCAGGCGAAGGACGTACAAGTTCTCTATATTACTGTTGACCCCCAAAGGGATACAGAGGAGCGGCTAAAGTCTTATGTTCCTTATTTCAATGAAAGCTTTATGGGTCTTACCGGTACTAGTGAAGAGATCGATGTCCTCGCCCGCGAATACGGGGTCACCATTGTGAAACATCCGCCTGTGTACGGACTGGGCAGGAACGACACCTGGGACAGGTACCTTATGACACACACCAATACCATATACCTGGTCGACAAAACCGGCAGGTTGTATCTCACTTATCCCCACCACATGCACGATGCAGATGGCATCGCCAGAGATATTAAAAAACTATTGCAAGATAGAGGTTAATTATTTTATAATGGATGACAGGATACATAGGAGGAGGTATTCATGATTAAACTGTCCCAAATGTTTGCAATATTCCTTTCAATATTTGTAATTGCACTTCTGTCAAACAGTACATGCAGTAATTCAGGCGGTGGGGGCACTCCCCTTGGCCCTCCATTTCAGAACCCGGTTCAAATCACTAGTGTGAACGGAGTGCTCGATCTCACGTTCGATGTAGATGTGTTCCCTGGGGAAGTTGACGGCCAGGAATTTATGAGCGCTCAGTATAACGGTATGTTTGCGCCGCCTACACTCAGAGTCGATCCCGGCGACACAATTTTGCTCGATGTGAATAATCTCCTTGAAGCGATGACGAACATTCACTACCACGGTATGCAGGTAAGCCCGCTTCCTCCCTCGGACGACGTATTCATCATGATCCCTCAAAACGGCGGCTTCCAGTACGAAGTAGAGATACCGGGCGACCACCCTCAAGGCCTTTACTATTATCACGCGCATCTTTTCGGAATAACGCAGTTTCAGATTATGAGCGGCCTCTCAGGCGGAATAATAGTGGGAAACAATTTGACGCCATTCCCACAGCTTGACGGTATTACCGAGCAGGTAATGTACCTAAAGGATATCCAGATCGTAGACGGCATGGTTCCGTCCGAAGCCGATATCGACCCGAGCGCGCCTACAAATTTCACCGTAAACGGGCAGACAAACCCCGTAATTACCATGAGGCCCGGTGAGACTCAGTACTGGCAGTTTTTTAACATAGGGGCTAATCTCTATTACGACCTTGTTCTTGACGGTCATAGCTTTTTTCAAATAGAAAGGGATGGACTTCGTCAGACCAGGACTTTAGAAAGAACCGAAATTCTCATGCCCACGGCTTCACGTGTGGGTGTTCTCGTGCAGGCTGATAGAAGGGGGACATTCAGGCTTAGGGCAAGGGAATTCAATACCGGTCCCGCGGGTGATATGTACGGAGGCGCGACTCTCCTCACTGTAAAGGTCGAGGGTGAGCCCGTAGAGAATCCAATTGTGCTGCCGATACCTGAGAACCAGTTCCCGCCCGTTGAGAACCTATGCGAAGCGGTTCCTGACAATAAGAGAACAATTGTTTTTTCAGAAACGCCCGACGGCAACACTTTTTTCATTAACGACAGGCAGTTCGATCCTGAAAGGGTGGATACTACCGTTACGATAGGCGGTATAGAAGAGTGGACTGTGCAGAATATATCAGAAGAGCTTCATGTGTTTCATATCCACCAGACAGACTTTCAGGTATGCGAGATCAACGGTGTTCAGCAGCCTTTTAACGGCTTGCAGGATACGATCAATGTACCCTATATGGGTCAGGACCCCGGCGTAGTAGGGCCCGGGGAAGTTAAGATTGCGATAGATTTCAGGAACCCGATTATAGAGGGTAAGTTCGTATATCACTGCCACATAGGCGAGCATGAAGATAACGGTATGATGGCTGTAATAGAAGCAGTACTGCCCTAGTATGTTATCAGACAGTAGTTATTGCGGCGTGGCGCTCTTTCTTCTAATTCCGAGTACAAGCAAATAAGCCAGCGGTAAAATTAATAGTGCTAAGCTATTAAATAAACCGCTTCTCGTCGAATCTTCATAAGCAAGCGAGCAGCTCCCGCTGCCTCCTCCTCCTCCGCCCACGAACTGCAATGCGCCCATGTCAGGAGGGTCGCCCAGTGGGTTTCCTACAGCGTCGGAGCTTGGAAGTTGAGGGGCCATATCGTCTCCCGCGCGCCTCGCCGGAGAGTTTCTCTGAAGGTTTACGTCTCCTTGCTGAGCGTTAACAAACCTCGGGTTTCTGTCTATATTCCCCATAGTGTTGACGTCGGGTACGCAGGGTGGATTATTTTCACAAACGCTGAAAAAGTCTGAAAAGTCATTGAACATCAGGTCCACAGTAGAACCAATTTGATTGTTGTCAGTATCGTCGTCAACGAATATATCCGCTCCGAATCCGGTTGCGCTGTTGTCATAAACAATATTGTTGTATATCTCTCCTGTGGTGTCATCCGTTACAAAAAGCAGCATCCCGCCCCCGTCGCCGCTGGCGAGTTCTCCGTTTGCGTTATTTAGGGTGAAGGTGTTATTGGTAGCTATTATATCGGGAGCGTCTAGGAGCGCGCCGCCCGCGGACTCGGCAGTGTTTTGCAGGAATATGTTATTAACCATTATGATATCTATTCCCGCTATTACCTCGGCGCCTCCAGCGTTCCCGCCCGTGCTTGAGTTGCCCTGAAACAAATTACTGAAGAGCTCCGTCAAAAGGGTATTTTGCATCGTGTCACCGGGGTCTGTGTTAACTACGTTTATAAACAGTCCTCCGGCACCTGCTTCCCCGGCTGTATTATCCACAAAACCGTTTCCCTGAAGAGCGGCCCCGAAAGCAGCCGTGAGGCTCGCTCCGCCGTGCCCCTCGCTGTCGTTTTCAGAAAAGACATTTCCGTTAAGTATCATTGTGCCGTTTGCCGGGTCTCCGCCGTTTGTAGCTAGAGCCGAAGCACTTAAACCGCCGCCCCTTGCTAATACTGAGTTTGTGGAATTTTCTTCAAATAAATTATCAGTAAGGAGTATGAAATTTCCCGTAAGTAGAGCGCCTCCGCCGTTGCTTGTTAAAGATGTGTTTTCAAAGAAATCGCTGTTAGAAATTGAAACCTGCCCCAGGGTGTCGATATAAGCTCCCCCGCTCATGCCGCCCGTATTGAACGAGAAGTTGCAGTCCTCCATCATCACGTTCCCGTTATCACTTAGTATGGTCAGCCCCCCGGCAAAGCCGGAGAACGCCGCAGTGCTGCCTTGCGTTATACTCAGGGAATCTATATTAATATTCACATTGAAGTCGCCTAGTACAGCAGTTGTATCTATAATGAGTACTGCGGTTTGTGTCGAGCCTTCTAACAATGAGAAAGCTGTTCCGGATCCTGAAATATTTAGACCGAAGTTCTCAAATAGTGATGCGGTGTAAGTAAACGGCACTCCCCCTGTGTTATAGGCCTCAGCCGCGAGATTGATAAAATCAGTCTCCCCGTTTGATTGCGCGGTAAGAAGAGCGGCGCGCAGCTCTGCCGCGTTAGTTACGTTGAATACTGCTGCTTTACTTGTTTGAGAGAATGTAAAAATAGAAACGATTAGAAGAAATGCAATATATAGCTTATAGTCCCTTATTATATTCATGTTATTCCTCCCCTTACTGAATAACATAATTTAAAATTCGAATCAATAGGTTTACTTGCTATATGTAGCGGCTATTGGGTTGATTCCGCCGGGCCTTGAGTGCGGATGTTTTCCAGGAGCTTCACTATACCCCATTTGAGCTCATCCAGGCCCTCGCCGGTTGCGGATGATATAGGAAAAAGTTCTATCCCTTTTGTCTCACAATACTCTTTTAGCCCGCTCAGTCTCTCTTGAGCCTCGGTGATATCTATCTTATTGGCAGCCACAATCTGAGGTTTTCCATAAAGCTCCTCGCTGTACGACTTGAGCTCGTTATTCATTGTCTCGTAATCTTCCACCGGGTCACGGTTGGTAATAGGTGATAGATCAATCATGTGTACGAGCACCTTTGTCCGCTCTATGTGTCTTAAGAATTGTATCCCGAGGCCTGCGCCCTCGTGCGCCCCTTCGATCAGTCCCGGAATATCCGCGACTACAAATGTAGCGCCGTCCCCGTAGCTCACGACCCCAAGGTTCGGGACCAGAGTCGTAAAAGGGTAATCGGCGATCTTAGGCCGCGCTGCTGAGATTCTGGAAATAAGAGTAGACTTCCCTGCGTTAGGAAAACCTATAATCCCCACGTCCGCGAGTAGCTTAAGCTCTAGAAGGAGCGTTTTTTCTTCACCTTCACCTCCAGGCTCGGCGGTTTTAGGCGCCTGGTTTGTGGATGTCACAAAACGTGCGTTCCCCTTTCCGCCATTTCCTCCTTTGGCGACAATCAGAGTCTCGCCGTCCTTTGTCAGGTCGCCCAACACTTCTCCCGTCTCCTGGTCTTTTATAATTGTGCCAAGCGGCACCGGTATCATTAAGTCCTCAGCGTTCTTCCCGTGCTGGTCCTTACCCCTTCCGTGCTCACCCCGTTTAGCCCGGTAGTGCTGCTGGTAGCGGTGATCGAGTAGTGAAGACATATTGCGCTTTGCTATCATCACCACGTCCCCTCCGTTTCCCCCGTCCCCTCCGTTCGGTCCTCCGCGAGGTACGTACTTCTCACGCCTAAAGCTCACGCAGCCCCTGCCTCCGTCTCCCGATTTTATGTATATCTTCGCTTCGTCTATAAACTTGACCATGGTTATGTATTATAACAATGCGTTTGATTATATAAACTCTGCTCATAATATAGGCGTTAAAGCTTTAACGGAAGCAGGGTGGTTAAATCTTGAATCGGGGGTAATAAAAGTTGTCATTTACTCTTCTGGGTAAGAGCGTAAAAGCCATTTTAATAATTCTTATTTTCTCGGTTGCGCAGATTATAGTGCTTCTTTTTTCACTGTCCCGTGTGGTAAGCTACAAAACACAGAGACTGGAAAGCGGGCTTCCCCCTTCATTCATCGAGCGCGTTTTCGAATTTATATCTAATATATTCTTTTTCCCGCTCAATTTTTTCCAGGAGGTCCTTCCCCTGGCCTCGGTCGGAGGCCCCTGGGGATACATCCTGCTCGGCATAAACAGCCTCCTATGGGGTTTATTTTTCTATCATGTATATGTTTTTATAAGTCCCCGCAATACCTAAATTCTTTCCTAAATATATTGTCATCACTATTTTTCCTGATTAACTTTAAACTGGGAGCAAACAAATGGCAGAAACCTCTAAAAGATCACACGGCTACACAACATCCTCAAGAAACGAACCGCAATTCCCCGAGCCATCCTACGCTGAAAGGGTTCGCACGCTTGTCTATAGAACTAACTCCGGAACTCTTTCCACTATGTCGGAAAAACACCCGGGCTCACCGTTCGGCTCGCTGATGCCTTACGGACTTGACGATAAAGGCCGTCCCGTTTTTCTCATCAGCACCATGGCAACGCACACTCATAATCTGATTCAAGATCCCAAGGCAAGCCTGTTCGTGTCTCAGACAGACTCCGGCGGTGACCCGCTAGACGCCTCACGCGTCACGCTCATGGGCAAGGTTGCGAAAGTTCCGGAAAAAGAAATTGCAGACGTAAGGGAGCCCTATTTATCGCGCTATAAGAACGCGAGTTACTGGGTTGATTTTGACGATTTCTCTTTCTATCGTATGGATATAACAGACATATACTTCGTAGGCGGCTTCGGCGCTATGGGCTGGGTTACTGCGGAAGAATACGCTGCTGCCAATGTCGATCCGCTCGCTGATTCAGCCTCCGGGATTATACAGCATGTAAATGAAGACCACCCCGATGCCCTTGCCCTGATTGTAAAGGAGTTCTTGGGAATGGACGCTGATGAGGCTTCAATGACCTTGGTCGACAGGCTCGGTTTTCAGGTCCGGTTTAAACATCAAGGCGAGTTCTACAGTAGGAGGGTAGGGTTCCCGAGGGAAGTAAGTACATCAGAGCAGGCAAGAGACGCCGCCGTAGAAATGGTCGAGCAAGCCCGCGGAGAAACTTGAATTGAGCGAAAATAGCATAACAATCATCGGATGCGGAGTTTCCGGTCTAACCTGCGGTATAAGGTTTTTGGAAGAGGGCTACAGAGTTAAAATTGTAGCCACGTCTCTCCCGCCCGATACGACGTCCAATATAGCCGCGGCCTATTGGTACCCGTACAAAGTTTCACCTCAGGATAAAGTGCTCGGCTGGGCCTCTTATTCTTATAAGAAATTCCTTTCGCTGACTGAGGTTCCCGAGTCAGGTATCTCGGTCTTTGAGCTTTTGAAAATATTCGACCGCTATATGGAAGAGCCCTTCTGGAGCGGTGCCGTGAGGTCGTTCAGGAACGCAGGTGCCGACGAGCTGCCCCAGGGTTATGTATGCGGCTTTGTCGCGGAGGTGCCGCGTATAGAGACCCCGGTATACATGCGCTATCTCGTAAAGCGCTTCCTCGAGTCCGGCGGTGAAATTGAAGTACTCGAAAACGAACTTTCCAATATCAGTGAAATTTCCGGAGAAAATAATTTAATAATCAATTGCAGCGGTCTCGGAAGCCGGCAGCTTTGCAATGATGAAAACTCATTTCCGATCAGAGGCCAGCTCGTACGGACGTCTAACCCGGGACTCTGCAGGGGTGTTAATGACGAGCTCGGGCCGCTTGCTGTCTCATACATAGTCCCCCGCGATAACGACTGCATCCTGGGCGGAACTGCGGAGGAGAACGACTGGAGTCTTGAAATAGACCCCGCAACTTCTGATGAAATCCTGCGCAAATGCAGGATTCTCGAGCCCAAGCTGAGTGACGCCGAGGTTCTCGGATACTTAGTAGGCCTCAGGCCGGGCAGGACAGAGGTAAGGCTCGAGCTAGAAGATATTCCGGGCGTAGGCCCCGTAATCCACAATTACGGCCACGGAGGCGCCGGGTTCACGCTTTCCTGGGGCTGCGCTGAAGAAGTCGTTCAGATTGCAGAAAATCTCTGATTTTTGAGTAATTAATACTTGTCCCAAAGGTATATGATGCCCATCGGCACCAGGTTAAGTGTCCAGTGCGCCGGTATCGCGTGCCATATAGAGTGAGTTCTCAGCGTAATATAGGCGATTGTGATTCCGCCAGGAAGCGACAGCCACATTTCAACCTGGTTTTCCCTTCCGATGTGTATCATAAAAAACGCCAGTCCCGATGCGGTAATTGCAAAAAGCGACGTCCAGTTGAGCCCGAACCACGCAAGCGCGCGGTTGTCAGAATCTACTGTCATCGGCTGCGATATCCCGAGCCAGCGAAGTACTTTCTTGCCCCGCGAGCCTTCAATTGGAGCCAGGTATACGGGGTTGGGCAGCCGTCTCAGCGGCAGCAGAAAGGCTGTCAGTATTCCGCATATCAGGAAGTGCTCAGGGACCTTGTTAAAGAGCGACAGTATATACATAACGCTCAGCCTGTGAGGGTAGGGCGAGGCGAGCTGTATCCAGAGCCCGAACGGAATGGAAACTATAATGGCAATGCTTGTAAGCCGTATCCCCAGTGTATTCAGCATCCCGATACCAAAGTCTGTGAGCCTGCGTCCTCTGAGCTTAAAAAATATGAATGGCAAGACCATCGAGAATATGAAGCAGATTATGTACCAGAGAATCGTCAGCCTAACGTATTCGGGCTGATCCAGAAAGAAGTTGTCAATCCACCACTGGCCGATTAACGGCTCGTATATAAATGTCCAGCGGTTATACGGCTCCGGCAGCAGCTCCGCCAGGCGCGCCCATATAAGGGCAATATAAACAACAATAACTATAAGATATATAATAGATATTACCCAATCTCTTCGGGTTCTGTTTTTAGTTTTCTCTATATGTTCTGATTCTGTATATATATTGCTTTCGTTCATTGTTGTTGAGGCAAACGTAATTTAGAGTCGAATTATGCTAAAGCGGATATAATCCGATGTCAATTTGGCAATCTTAAAAATAGCATTAACCTAAATAGCTGAAATGAAATTCGGTATATGCCTTCCTATCAGGCTCAAGGCTTCAGCCTCGGACAATATTGATATTGCGGTTAAAGCCCAAGAGCTTGGTTTTGACTCACTCTGGGTGAGCGACCACATAGTCATGCCCGAAAAACACCGGGGAATGTTCTCAGAGATATTCTACGAGCCTTTTACACTCCTATCTTATATCTCAGCCGTAACCTCTACAATATCTCTCGGAACGAGTGTAATAATCCTCCCCTACAGAAACCCACTCGTCATTGCAAAGCAAATCGCAACCCTGGACGTTTTGTCGGGCGGAAGAGTTATGTTCGGCGTTGGTCCCGGATGGATGAAGGAAGAGTTTGAAACTTTGGGAGTGCGGTTAAAAGAAAGAGGGAAGATGACCGATGAATATATAAAAGCCATCCGAGAGTTGTGGCAGAGTGAATCACCCTTATTTGAAGGTGAATTTTGCTCGTTTTCAGACATAAAGTTCGAGCCCAAGCCGCTTCAAGACCCCAATCCACCCATTTTGATCGCGGGCTCAAGCAAGTTCGCTCTTAAAAGAGCCGCTATTCTAGGAGACGGCTGGCAGCCAACCTGGGTGAGCCCGCAAGATGTGAGTCAAGGTATTTCCACAATAAAGCTTCTTGCCGACAAGGCCGGAAGGGACCTAGAAGGGTTCACATATTCGGTCAGAAACAGGATAAAAATATTCGGCAATTCAGAAGCGAAAGAGAATTATATTAAAGATCAGCCTCAGGACGCGCCATTTTCCCTACTTGGCACAGTGGATGAAATTACGGAATTAGTATCCAGCTATAGAGATTTTGGGGTATCACACATAGTGTTCGACCCGGCCGCTGACAGCCTTGAAGAGATTTATAGCACTATGGAGTTACTCTCAAACTACATAATGCCGCGCATTAAGTAATAGCTTTAACCTTCTGTAATTACATGTTAATATGTTTATGTTTTTTCAAGCTCCCCTTTTTCTGCGGCGTCCTGCATCACGTTCTCCAGAACGCTTACCCAGTAACGCCACCAGTATGAGTTTTCAGGGTGGTTGCTCTTTTGAGTCTCCGCCCATGCAATCACCTGATGAAGAGAATCGTGGTACAAGGCAAGCTTCTTTGCCGCGTCCTTTGTCGTCTTCTCGTCTACGGGGATCTTGTTTAGCTGTATATCAACCAGTTTTTTAATTTCCTCTAAGTGCTTATGTATTTCGATCGATAATTCTTCAATTCTGTCCCCTGAAGACATAACATCGCCCTCGAGGTGCTCGGCGTTTTTTTTTATCAGGTCCACAAAGTCACGTACCTGGTCCAGGTGGCGTCCCGCTTTAGCGGAATTTTGCGATAAGTCAGTAAGCTGTTTTACATCAAGTGCCATAAGACCCTCCTATGATTTCTAATAACTATTTCTAGCTTAACATTAATTTCAAAAAATTTCAGCACGCTCTTTATGACACCAATTCGCTCAAAGCTTCGTCCGATTTCGCCCTTTCTCTAAGTGCGGGATCGAGCTCTATCGCTCTTTTCAAATCGGCATCGGCGCTCTCGGTATCGCCAAGCTGTATGTAAAGCCCCGCCCTGTTGTAATATGCGTCCGCGTAATTCGGCATAAGCTCAAGAGCCCTGTTATAGGCTTTATAAGCATCGTGTAAATTATCGAGATTGTGCAGTGATACGGCCTTATTGAACCAGGCCTCGAAATAATCTCCCTGAAGCTCAATTGCCTTATCATACGCTCCTGCGGCCTCGCTGTCCCTTCCGAGTCCGCTGAGCGCGGCCCCTTTATTGCACCAGGCTACAGCAAAACCAGGTCTCAGCTCTATCGCTTTTTCAGAGCAGTCTAAAGCCTCTTCGAGTCTGTTCAATTTTCCGAGCGCCGACGCCTTATTATTCCAGGCCTCCGCGTATTCAGGGTTTAGACCGAGTGCCTCATCATAAGTAGCGATTTCTTCCTCAATCCGTCCCATTACTGACAGTGTAACCCCTTTGTTGTACCATGCCTCCGCAAAATCAGGCCTAAGCTCTATTGCTTTATCAAGCGCTTCGAGCGACTTATCAAACTCGCCGTTGTAGTAGTGATCCGTAGCTAACAGAACATAGTCTTCAGCGGTAGTATCTGCAGGTGGTTGCGATGATATATCGGTCATTGTTAGGTTCCTATAATGCTTTATGTATTGTCTGTAACTTACAGTAAATATACAATTATCTGCTCAATAGCAAGGCTTCATCTGCTGAGTGGTCTGAATACCACTAGTCCCGGCTTATTCTGCATATATTCAAGTAAATCTTCGTCTACAACCCTGTCATTTACGCTTCTGGAAGAGGCGTGTCTAAGGTATGCTCGCCCGTTTCTCTTGATAACTATTCCCGTGTGTGTGACGTCAAGCCCCGGGAGCTCAGTGTAAATTCCTACGTAGTCCCCGGTATTTAGCTCTCCCACAATATCTTCGTCTATTGAAGCTGAGGGAATATAGTAAACCTCTCTTTCATTTGCCGGTATTCCCGGAAGATATTTACCACCGTCCTTTTTAATATTAAGCCTCTTTTTAACACTCACGGTTTTGTCCCCACCGATTTCACGTGTTACGTCCTTAACATGCTGTGGGTTATTTACAGGCCAGTCGGTAAAGAAATGGTTTCTGTTTAGAAAGGAGATATCACCTCCACGGTATCTGATATTCTGAAGGCTATCTTTAAAATCAGGATAGGAGCCCGATACTCTGAGTGCCTCCACATAGTCTATATATGTGAAGCAGTCCATACCGCCGAGGTTTATGGTAAAGACCTCGGGCGTGTCTATATCACCCGTCAGGGTATGCCCTTTGTACGGAGTTCCGAGAAACTGCTCCGATAGAAAGTCTATCTGATCCTGTGTGCCCAGCTTTTTTGATTTCTGCTGCATCAGCTCAGCGAGCTTTGACTCTGTCCAATTACCCAAGTCGATGTTCTCAGCTTCTGTCTGATCCGCGTTAACGTGAAAGGCCGTGAGCAGCAGGAATGACAGGACCAAAATCAAACACCTTGTTGATGTTCTGAATATTGAATTTTTCATAGATATGTATTCGGATGAATGTTTTATTTGAAAGTCTACACACAGCCCTGCGCTATTCAATCGAATATCTCGTCCAGCCAGTCAAGCGCCACGGCTGCCGCGTATGAGACGTTCCCCAGCTGACAATGCGCGTCAGCGCCCTCAAACTCTGTGAATTTATACTTAGTCACAGGTCCTTTCACCTTTTTTGTAAACTCTTCCGACTGTTTCTCTGGCTCGCCTCCTTCCCCTTCGCCCACAAGTGCGAGGCAAGGGCAGGTTATGTTCTCAATTGCGTCACCTAAACTGAAATCTCTTAAGTAAATGAACGTATCCTTAAAGGATTTCTCGCCGAATCTGGCTATCAAGTTCTCACCCGCGATCTTTCTTTCCGGAGGAAATTCCTCATCAGGTATCTCTGCTATATCTTCAATCGTAAAGTTCATCTCATCAGGAGCCTCTGCCGGGTCATACCCTGTAAAAGCCGTAAGGTAATCGTGGAGTCTCAATATTGGGGAGTTCGCAATTAGCGCCTTTATTTCAGGTACGTGCGCCGCTGCTCTGGTAGCGAAGTAGCCTCCGAAGCTTATTCCCATAAGCGCGATCTTTGTGCTATCCACCTCAGGTCTATTAGCTACGTATTCAAGTACGGTCTGCACCGGGTTCTCAAAGTCGGGCTCAAACCGAGTAGTGGAATAAAATCTAAATACATCCATCTGCCCGGGGCCCGCAAAGAGCGCCACATTATATCCCCGCTCGAGAGCCGAGAAACCGCGCATCAAGTACTCTTCCTCAAGCGTACCGTCAAAGCCGCTAACTATCATAAGCGTCTTTCTGTCAGAAACATCAGGGCCTGGAGACATAAAATAGACCGGGAGCTCTATATTCTTATACGTCAGCATGGTCTCTTCAAATGTATGCCAGAGGTTGTGCATCGCTTCAGCAAAGCAATAGCGCGCTTTCAGTCCAAGCTCTCTGTGCTCTGGGTTTAGAACGCTAGTATAGTATTCTGCTGCTCTATAGGAATTCGTGGCTTTCAGAAACTGGTCACGCGCGCTTATCGTGTGACCTTTATGCGCTCTTTTTCTGGCGTCGTTTTCCTGCCACTCCGCAAGCTTCTTGAACTCCTCGACCCAGCTTTTAGGGTCGCCCTCGTTAATGCGCCCCGCGACAGACAAGCACTCCCCCACGGACGAGCCCATAAACGAGGACGAGCCCATTTGCCTTATGAGCTGAAAGTCCATCTCCTCATCGCTGAACCCCTTCACTCGTGTCTTACCGCGCTTTATTTCAGACATATTATGCTCCTTTACAGAATTACCTACCCATTTTACACACTAATGTATTTCTATCAATAAAATAAATGAGTTTTGCCTTCTATGGTTTATACTTTAGGTATCGGGTTTGTAATATATGCATTGGGGGTAAATAACGATGGGTATGAAGGAATTTTTCGAATCACTAAAAGACGGACTTCAAAGCAGCGCTGATGTAAAAGCTGTCTACGGTGAGCCTATAGAAACCCAGGATAAAACAGTTATCCCCGTTGCCAAGGTGGCCTACGGTTTCGGCGGCGGATACGGGGAGGCCAAGGGCGAGCAAAAAGACGGGAAGGAAGGCGAGGGAGGCGGCGTCGGCGCAGGGGTTGCCGTAAAGCCTCTTGGCGTAATTGAGGTTACAAAAGAAGACACCCGCTACATCCCGCTAGGCAGTAAGAAAAAATTGGCCGGAGCTCTCATTCTTGGATTCATTATTGGTCTACTCTTGGGTAGGAGGTAAGGTTTTTAAGATTTATTCCTCTCCCCATAAATCGTCACAATCAACTTTCGTGAGCCCCCGTGGTTTCGGTGCTCACAGAGGTACACTCCCTGCCATACACCAACGTTAAACCTTCCGTTTGTGACAGGCACTGTCACCGAGCTTCCAAGAAGTGAGGCTTTTATGTGTGCCGGCATGTCGTCCGGTCCTTCAATCGTATGTACGTAATAAGGCGCATTCTCGGGGACATATTCGTTAAAATGGCTCTCAAAATCGACCCTTACATCCGGGTCTGCGTTCTCGTTCAGTGTGAGAGATGCCGAGGTATGGCAGATGAAGATGTTAGCCATACCGACAGAGAATTCAGCAAGCTCCGGCAGCTGCTGTAATATCTCACGAGTTACCAGGTGAAAGCCGCGGCTTTTCGGGGACAGATGGATTTCTTTTTGGAAAAAGTTCATATCAGGCTTGTGAATATACTCTTATAGGATCGATTCTTCAACCACTTTTGCTCCGAGCCTCTTTTGTAGTCCCTGTGCTCCCCAGCTCATAACAACATCGTGGTTCCACTTAAAGATTGGCCTTGCCAGCGGAGCCAGGAAATTCATCCACCACTTTTTCGTGCTAACTCGCCAGTCATACCTGGCAACGGTTGTATCGTTATCCTCGATCAGAGTCCAGAACCCCGTTCCCTCAAGCTCGCCGAATGCCTTTCCTTCAAGAATCCTGGGAGGCTGAACCCGCACGGTCTCTACATCGAATGTCAATTTATAGGGTAATTTGCTTTTCCAGGTGTAGCGTCGGATACTTCCGATCCCAAGATCATCACCCTTCTTGAGCTCCTCGACATTCTCAACTCCAGGCCACCACTCGGGCCATTTCTCAGAGTAATAAATCTCATTCCATACTGTTTCAATAGGCGCGTACACACGCCATATAGTCTCGAATTCGTATGCGGCCATAGTAGTTCTTGCTCAGCGAATATTACTCGTGCGCCATCTTTTGCACGGCGTCCGCGAGCGCCTCTATAAATTTCGGGTCGTCGTTCACGGTTTTTGCGCGGAGCAGTTTTATCCCGGCTTCCTGTGCCGCCTCCTCGGCCTCGACTCCGATATCGAACAACACCTCTATGTGATCACATAAAAACCCGATAGGCTGGGCTATGATATTCTCAACCCCTTCTTTTGCTACCTCATGAATCACGTCGCAAACGTCCGGCTCAAGCCATGGGTCCGTTGGACGTCCGCTCCTGCTCTGATACACTAGCCGCCAGTTCTCATGCCCCAGCTTTTTGGCAATCATCTCCGCGGTCGTAAGAAGCTGCTCTACATAAGGCGAGCTCTCTGCCATAGGTGTCGGTATGCTATGAGCTGTAAAGAGTATCAGTGTTCCGTGCCTCTTGTCTTCGGCAATCTGCTCCAAACAATCGGCGACCCGGTCTGCCGAATCCTCAATAAAAAGAGGATGGTCGAAAAGGGGAGGGGAGTACTCAAACTCTATATCCACTCCGGCTTCTTTGAGTCCTTGCTCAACGTCCCTCTGATACCTCTCCCAGCTAGCGTCGCTCTGGTGCGCGGCCATTATCATCCCGATTGCCTTCTTAGTTCCTGCTTCCGCCATCTGCTTGAGCGTATCGGGAATAAAGGGGTTCCAGTTCCGCATGCCCACATATACGGGAATCTTCCCGCCGTCTTCAGCCAGTTTGTCCTCGAGCCCTTTGGCTTGTTTATAGGTATATTCGTTAAGGGGCGATCCTCCGAACATCTCATAGTGGTGAGCTACCTCTTCCAGCCGGTCAGGAGGTATGGGCCTTCCTTTTGCCACGTTTTGCAGAAAGGGGCGTATATCTTCTTTTTTCTCAGGCGCACCATATCCAATCATTAAAATTGCGTCGTATTTCTTGCTCACTGTACTTTCTCCCGATTCTTATCCGTGTATTCATGAACAAAGTCCACCAGCGCCAGTACGTTGTCCACAGGGGTTTTAGGCAGTACCCCATGGCCTAGGTTGAATATATGCCCGGGTCTTCCCTCTGCTTTATCAAGCACGCTCTTTGCCCTTTTTCTTATTTCCGCATGCGGCGCGAATAGCGCCACCGGGTCCATATTCCCCTGCACCGCCAAATCATATCCCACCCGTTTCCATGCCGCCCCTAGGTCCACTCTCCAGTCAAGTCCCATCACGCTGCAGCCCGATTCCTTTATCAGTCCCAGCAGTGCGTCAGTGCCTGTTCCGAAATGTATTACAGGTACGCCTTCTTTAATCCCGCCTATTAGTTTTTTCATATGAGGAAGCACGAACTCTTCGTAATCGTCAGGGGCAAGTGATCCTGCCCAGCTATCGAAAACCTGAACCGCGTCAGCTCCCGCAGATATTTGATTGTTAAGATACTTGGTCGTAGCGGCGGACAGCCTGCCCATAAAGTCATGCCATCCCTCAGGGTCTTTATACATAAACCCTTTTGTGTTCTCATAGTTTTTCGATCCGCCTCCTTCAATCGCGTATGAGGCTACTGTGAAAGGGGCCCCCGCAAATCCAATTAACGCGGTCTCGGGATCAAGCGCCCTCCTGGTTATCTTTAGCGCTTCGTATACAAAATCCAGCGACCCAGGGTCAAATTCCTCAAGCCTCGAGACTGCTTTTCCGCTGCGGACAGGTCTTCTTATCCTCGGCCCTTCGCCTTTTGAGAACTCAAGCCCGATCCCGAAAGACTGAAGTATAAGCAGAATGTCGGAGAATATTATAGCGGCGTCTACTGAAAGGCGGTCTACAGCGCTTAGAGTGACTTCCGCCGCAAGCTCCGGGGTCTTGCACAGATCGAGGAACGAAACCTTTGCCCGAAGCTCTCTGTATTCACGCATATACCTTCCCGCCTGTCTCATAATCCATACGGGTGTATAGTCGGTTTTCTCTCTTCTGCACGCTTTCATAAAAACAGAGTCCCTGGTGATCTCTTCCCTTTTGTTTTTTAGGGTTTTATCCCATACCATGTCTACCTTTTGCCAACTGTTAGTGTTAACACCGTTCTCTAGCGCGGTCCTCTTCTTTCTAAGAAGCTCCCTCCCGCTCCTGGCCATCTCGCGAATCAGATTACCCATCTTGGGGCTGTCAGGCTCATAATCCGTAGAAAGTCCAAACCTGTCCAGTGTCTCCGTTGTGGTCGGACCGATCGAGCCTATCACCACCCTTTTAAATCCTTCACGCAGCTCATCCTCAAGCCCCTCGGCTTTCGCGACTTCAAACAAGTGGTAAATCTGCTGAGAGCTTGTGAATAAAGAAACGTCTTCTTCATTCTTCGCTATAGAGCGTATAGCGTCCTTAAGCGGCCCGACGTCTTCGGGCAGCGCCCATTTATATATCGGCACGGCAGTTACATCCGCCCCGCGCTGCTTAAGAGCGTCTATAAACTCGGTGTTAGTAATCCCATACTCCTGAACCGCAACCCTCTTTTCTTTAAGATCGAAGCTCCCGTCCAGCGTTGCCAGTATGTCCCGCCACGTGTTGGGCTCGGGTACAATAATCTCGGGCCTTAGGCCAAGCTCCTTAAGCGCCGCAACCGGTTTAGGTCCGCGGGCAAGCAGGGTCACTTTTTTAAGGGCCTCAACGAATTTCTCAAGAGGGTAGTTCTCAGACACTGCGTCCTTAAGCGCTCTTGTCCCCACGCCCGTCATAAGGATCACGAGATCATACTCACCCTTAAACAATTTCTCCGCAAATAAAAGTGCTTCCCCAGACTCTGTCAGCGGTACTTCGCGCATAGAGGGCGCCACACTGGGCACGCCGCCGTGATAACGTATAAGCCTGTCTATTTCCTTGGCCCTCCGGCTCTCAAAAGCCGTAACCCGAAGACCCTCAAAACTGTACTCGCTTGCCATATTTAATTACTCCCGATCAGACGTATTTTGAGTTTAGCATAGCCGGGGAACTGGTCAATTTAATGTATTTAATATGAGATACAAGGGATCCGGCTTGATATTAACTCCCATATTTCTTATAATCCCCTGGTTAACTTTTCAGTTCCGGGGAGAGTGTAAATGTCAAAGACAGTAGAGTTCTATTATGACTTCAGCAGTCCCTATACCTACATAGCCTCAGAAAGGATAGAGGCTATATGCCAGGATAACGGCGCAACTCTTGTGTGGAAGCCCTTCTTACTGGGCGGGGTCTTTAACGAAATAGGCTCCACACCTGCTGTACAGATTGATAACAAGATAAGGTACTTAAGGCAGGACACGGTGAACTGCGCGGAATACTACGGAGTGCCTTTTAATTATCCCGAAGTCTTTCCACTGAACAGCGTAAGGTCTATGCGCGGGGCATTCGCAGCTTCCGAGCAAAACAAGCTCGTAGAATACAACCACCTAATGTTCAGACTCTACTTTGTCGAAGGATCCGATCTCAGCCGCCCTGAAGTACTCGGGGAAGCTGTAGGCACAATAGATATTGAACCTGAATGGTTTCTTGCAAGGATTGCCGAGCAGGATATAAAAGATATGCTTAGAGATGAGACCACTACAGCCATTGAGCGCGGAGTATTCGGCGCGCCCACCATTTTTGTCGACGATAAAATGTACTGGGGTAACGACAGGCTCGATTTTCTGAACCGGTATCTTAAAGAAAACGCCTAGGAATTAGAAAGAGCAGATAAGGAGAGTATTTAGATGCAGGATTTCTATAACTATAAAGATGGGGAATTATATATAGAGGACGTGTCCGTGGCGCGGATTGCCCGGGAAGTAGGAACGCCGTGCTACATCTACAGCTACGGGGCATTGAAAGACAGCTTCATGAAATACAAAGAGGCGTTTTCAGATATAGATACTCTCATCTGCTACTCTGTAAAGGCAAACTCGAACCTTGCGGTACTTAAATCCTTCGCCGATCTAGGCTCCGGATACGACATAGTCTCTGTAGGTGAGCTCCTTCGCGTAAAGAAGGCCGGGGGAGATACGTCAAAAGTGGTGTTCTCCGGGGTAGGCAAGACCGCAGATGAAATGAAAGCCGCAATAGGAGCAGGGATATTATTTTTTAATGTTGAGTCAGAGGAAGAGCTGCGCCTTTTAAATGATGTAGGGATTGAGTTAGGCACAAAAGCGCCGATCGCGCTCAGAGTAAACCCCGACATCGACCCCAAGACACACCCGTACATTTCTACAGGGTTTAAGAAAAGCAAATTCGGAATTGAAGTCGGCAGAGCGGTGCAAGTATACAAAGAGGCGAATCAAATGGAGGGGATTGAAGTAGTCGCTATAGACGCACATATCGGCTCTCAGATATTCGATCTGACACCGTTTTCCGACTCGGTTAAGAAGCTTGTCGGTCTTGCCGATAGCTTGCTCGAAGCGGGATTAAACATAAGGTATATCGATATAGGCGGAGGTTTGGGAATAAGTTATGAGAAGGATGAAAAGCCTCCCCGTCACAGTGAATATGCAGCTGTAATCATTAACGAGATGAAGGATAAACCCTACAGTCTCGTTCTTGAGCCCGGCCGCTCGCTCATGGGCAATGCCGGGATTATGATCACGAAGGTGCTGTATTTAAAAGAAGGCACTGCAAAAAAATTCGTCATTGTGGACGCCGCTATGAATGATCTCATCCGCCCCGCTTTTTACGAATCCTATCACGAGATTCTGACAGTCAACGAGAATCTACAAACAGGAGCCGTAGTGGATGTCGTCGGTCCTATATGTGAATCGGGCGATTTCCTTGCGCAGGACAGAGAGCTCCCCAGTGTAAGCAGCGGAGACCTCTTAGCGGTTCTCAGCGCCGGGGCCTACGGATTCGTTATGGCCTCAAACTACAACACGCGCCCGCGCGCGCCCGAGGTTTTGGTTAAAGAGGGTAATTACTCAATAGTGAGAGAAAGGGAAACCTACGACGACTTACTCAAGCTTGAGAGAATGCCCGATTTTCTAAAATAAACATTGGCCGCAATAAACAGCTTTCACCTATCTATCGGATAAAGCCCTTCCAGCCCCCGATAGGATTTACTCTCATACTGAGTTGTATTAGGTGGGGCAGGCTTTCTAGCTGCCGCTCGCGAATGGCGAAGAGCTTACGGTTTCTTCTTCTTGAGGAGCGTCGATCAAGCCCTCAGCTTCCTCAATTATCTCGCCGAGCCTTTCTTTAAATAGGTTTATTCCGCCCAGAGGAATCACAATGCACGACCTTCCGCCGCTTAGTTCCGTTATCCTCAGATATTTGCCCTTGTGGTTTTCTTTTACGTCAAAGAAAAAGCGTTTTGACTCAATATCAACATGCTTGCTAGCGTGCTCTTTTTCCGATCTTTCCTGTCTTTCCATGTTCTTTCTACCTCCGCCTCAGTCCCAATATCTGGGATTTTGAATAGTAGTGTTTGATATAGGCTGGAAATAATAACTCTTGGATTTTAAAAAATCAAGATAAAAGTTTAAAATCGGATATTGTATAATCTTTTCGGATGCAAAGTCCTTTAGGAGGTCATCATATCATGAGCAATCGAGTGAAATTCGGTATCTCAGCTCCAGTGCCCGGTGAGTCGGTAGAGGGGCTTATCGACTTCGTCTCAAGCGCAGAGAGTGCTGGCTTCGATACAGTGTGGTTCCCGGATCACATGGTATTCATGGCTAAGAGAATGACTCCTGAGGTCTGGAGCGTCATTACCGCGGCCTCGATGAAAACAGATTCAATTCATATGGGTACGATTGGAGACGCCCACAGGATTCACCCTGCCGTGATGGCACAGCGTCTCGCCACTATAGACCATATATCCCATGGCCGGGCATTTGTGTGTCTTGGTTACGGAGAGAAGATGAACCTTGACCCCTACGGTATTGCGTGGAATAAACCTCTTATGCGCGTTGCCGAGTCCGTTCAGGTCATGCGTTCTCTCTGGAGCGGTGAGTCCGTAAATTTTAACGGTGAGTTCTACAGTCTCACAGATGCCGAGCTCCGTATAACACCCGAGCATGGAGTTCCTATTTACATAGCGGCAACAGGTCCGAAGGCTCTCAGGACCGCCGGTCGGTACGGGGACGGCTGGGTAACGAACGCCATGCCGGCGCGCGTGTTCGCCGAAAAGTCCAAGGCTGTCGATGAAGGCGCCTTAGACAGAGCTCAGGATCTGAGCTCGATTGAAAAAACGCTCTTTATATTTATTTCCCTTGCCGGGGATGAGGACGAGGCCTATAGCTCAATTGAGCCCATAAAACATGCTCTTGTTTGGCCCGAGCTCCTTTCGGAATCAGGCTACGACATAGAGATCGAAGATCAATATAAAGGACTCGCTTATACAAAAATTATGCCCAACGACACCGAGATGCTGAGAAAGTTCAAAGAGATGGGAGAGAAATACTATACGCGCGAGCTTATGCTCGATTTTGTGATAGCGGGCTCCAAAGAAGATGTTATAAAGCGGCTTGAGTCCTATGTAGAAGCAGGGGTAGGACACTTTATTCTAAGAGACTTCAGTCCCGACCGCGCTCTGTCCTTTAAAGTTTTATCAGAAGAAGTAATTCCTTACTTCAGGGGCTAATTCTGAGGATGCTTTTATTAATGCTCCAGTTTTGAAATCTGGTACGTGAAATTCGAAAGAGGGTCTGTCGTATTTACCTGCTCGAAATAAACCCTCCTCATATAATCAAGCGCGCCCGAGTAAAACTCAAACTCCCGGGACAATCTGCTGAACATAATAGGGTCGCCTTTGCCCATTTCCAGGTCAATTCTTGATACCGCAAAATACGACTTCATCCCCTCGTCCATGTAATACCTAAGGTAAGAGCCCCTGTTTACGTAGTCTCTGAATATACCGCTCATAAAGAGCGAGAAGTCCCCTACGTACTTTCTTACTTCTCTTTCGGATTCCGTAGACTCTTCTTTTATATTCTGAGTCTCGATCAGCATTTCCACGATTGTCTGGATTTTCTTGCCCTCTGAGTCCTGGATCTTATACAGCTTCTCGGTACGGGCGAACTCTGTAAGCATGTCTGTCAGATAAGTGGCAGCTAGGCTGTCCTGCGCTTTTCCCAGATCAAAGAAGCTCATCTTTACGAGCCTGCCGAAGAATGACCTTATAGTAGCGGGGCTGATTCTCTCAATATTCATCGCGCGCTCACCCTCCTGATACGGTAAAAGTATGTTCTCCTATCGTGTGTCCACATATTCAATTTAGCAAAATTCGGCCCTGTATGTCAAATTCTGTTTTTGTGATGAAGGTGTCTCTAAGATATAATTTCCCCCACGGCAAAGCTCATCAAGCTCAGCTCAATCCAAATAATACAAGGGAAACTAAAATGGCGAGGATCAAGATCGAATTACCTGAGAGTTTCGTATATAAAACCGAAATAGCTCTTCGCATAAGCGATATTAACTATGGGGGCCATCTGGGTCACGACTCGGTTCTCACCCTAACACACGAAGCCCGGGTAAGGTTTTTTAAAGAGTACGGGTTCACCGAGCTAGATGTTTTCGGCCCGGGCATTGTTATTTCAGACTTAGCGGTAACCTATAAGTCTGAGGGTTTCTACGGCCACAGGATCGTTATAGAGATCGCGGTGTGCGATTATACCAAATACGGCTGCGACCTGGTGTACAGGCTATCGGAAAAGGACTCAGGCGATGACCTTGCGTACGTTAAGACTGGGATTGTATTTATGAACTACGAAAAGCGCGAAGTTGTAGGAGTACCCGAGGAGTTTAAGAAGCTTTTCGAGGCGAGTGCCTACAAGGTTGAAGTTCAGATATTGGAATAACTACTCACAGATTAATCTGCCGGTTAAGAATCAAGCCGGGGATCTCTCCCCGGCCTGAGATCACAAAATTATTTTTTACCGTTCAGTTTCTCAACAATTATAGCAATACCCATTCCGCCGCCGCAGCATAGGGTGGCGAGTCCGCGTTTTACTTTCTTTCTTCTCTTCATCTCGTGAAGAAGCGTTACCAAAATCCTTGTGCCCGAAGCTCCGATCGGGTGGCCTAGCGCAATAGCGCCCCCGTTAACGTTTATCTTGTTTTCTGGTATCGGCAGGTCTCTAAGCACAGCAATAGACTGCGCGGCGAAAGCTTCATTAAGCTCAAAGAGGTCGATGTCGTCAAGAGATAGTTTCGCCTTATCAAGCGCTTTCTGCACCGCTGGTACAGGTCCTATACCCATGATCGAAGGGTCTACGCCCGCTATGGCGTATGATACGATCGAGGCGTAGGGTTTTAACCCGAGCTCTTTGGCCTTCTTCTCCGATGATACGAGCACTGCCGCGGCGCCGTCATTAATGCCAGACGCGTTTCCGGCGCTTACCGTTCCGCCTACTTTAAATACGGCGCGGAGCCTTGCGAGCCCTTCCGGAGTAGTATCTCCCTTCGGGTGCTCGTCCGTATCGAACGCGATCGGGTCTGCTCTTCTCTGAGGAATCATTACTGGTACTATTTCGTCTTTGAACTTGCCGCTCTCCATTGCGTCCTTACACTTCATCTGACTCTTGTAAGCAAACTCGTCCTGCTCTTCTTTGGAAATATTATAAGATTCGGCAAGGTTCTCAGCTGTTACTCCCATGTGATAGTCGTTGAAAACATCCCATAGTCCGTCATAAACCATGCCGTCTGTAATATTGTCTTTAGGCATCCCCATTCTATAGCCGTAACGGGCTTTATCAAGATAGAACGGTGCCTGGTTCATATTTTCAGTACCGCCCGCGATTATTGCGTCCGCGTCCCCTGCTTTTATCGCCTGAGCCGCCTGTACAATGGTCTGAACACCCGATCCGCAAACCCTGTTGATAGTCATTGCGGGTGTTTCGATAGGAAGCCCCGAATCGAGCGATACCTGTCTAGATATATTCATGCCCTGGCCTGCGCTTAGAATATTTCCTATAATACAGTCGTCTATCTCACTCGGGTCTACCCCCGTGCGGTCCAAAATTGCCTTGACAACGTTTGCTCCCAGCTGTCTTGGGCTTGTATCTTTTAATGTGCCGCCAAAAGCCCCAATTGCAGTTCTTAGCGGTTCGCTAATAACAACTTTCTGCATTTTATGCCTCCTAAAATTTTATTGTGCAAGTGCGAATAAAGTCTTCTGACATTTTACATTTAACTTTTTTTTTTGCAAGTACGATATGGCTCTTCTTGACAGCACTTATAGCTTTGGGTAATCCGTTAGTACTCAATTTCGGGAGATACTATATTTGTCTATGAAAAAAGTTGCAGTAATTTTCGGGGGTAGATCGGTCGAGCACGAGATATCCATTCTCTCCGCGAAGTCGATTTTAAGAAATATTGACCGCTCTAAATTCGAGGTGTTCCCCATATATATAGAAAAGAGCGGCACATGGCGCGCTGCGGATACGGAGGGCTGGCTCGGGGAAGGGGAATTTGAATATAAGGCCGATTCCTTTCTCTCACCTTCGCTCAATCCTGAGGAGCGGGTTCTATATGAAATAGCCCACGACAAAGTAATCGAAGAGCATGAAATAGAGACGGTGTTCCCGGTTCTTCACGGCACCTACGGTGAGGACGGTACCGTACAGGGCCTTTTCGAGTTAATGGGAGTGCCGTTTGTGGGCGCTTCGGTGCTCGGCTCTTCCGTCGGTATGGACAAGACAGTCATGAAGGCCGTCTTAAAAGAGGCGGGGCTGCCTGTGGTTCAGCATATAGATTTTTATAAGTATGAGTGGGAAACCGGTTCAACCGCGCTAAAAAATAATATTATAAATAAAATAGGGTTTCCCTGCTTCGTAAAATCCGCGGACTTAGGCTCCAGTATTGGTATATCAAAAGTAGACTCAGAAGACGCTCTGGATGAAGCCGTTAATTTTTCCTGCCGGTTTTCAAACCGCGTACTAGTTGAAAAAGCGGTAGTAGCTCCGAGGGAAATCGAGGTAAGCGTTCTCGGAAACGACGCGCCCGAAGCTTCCTGTCCGGGCGAGATAGTTCCTAAGAGGGAGTTCTACGATTACACCGCAAAGTATCTTGATGAAGATACCGCTCTCATAGCCCCCGCGGAGCTGGATCAAGATGTAACCTCGCGTCTCGGCGAATTGGCCGTAGGCGCGTTTAAAGCCCTTGACTGCAAGGGAATGGGAAGAGTCGATTTCCTCATGGACAGACAGACAAACGAGCTTTTTATAAGCGAGATAAACACCATACCGGGCTTCACTCAGATCAGTATGTACCCAAAGCTCTGGGAGCTGAGCGGAATCCCTTACTCTGAGCTTATAACACGGCTCATCGAGCTTGCAATCGAAAGGAACGAATCTCAAAAGAGTTTGAAAGTCGATATCACGGATATTCAAAAAACCCCGTCCTCAGAATAACTTATTCCTATATGAAAGGAC
Source organism: Thermodesulfobacteriota bacterium (assembly GCA_965216785.1). Classification (GTDB taxonomy): domain Bacteria; phylum Desulfobacterota_D; class UBA1144; order Nemesobacterales; family UBA2774; genus UBA2774. Next base: position 2,842,293 of record OZ244197.1, on the reverse strand, counting down.
GTCTGTAGATGAGTGTTTTTCACATTATCCGCTAATTAGCTATAATTATTAAAAATCTATAGCACTTTATTAGTTTAATGAACCCTGGTAAGGGTTATCTTAACCTCATTCTATTATGCACGCACAAAAAGAGCCCGAGCGTCTAAAGAAAAATTTAAAGCTGCTGGACGTATACGCCCTTGCGACAGGTACAACTCTAAGCGCGGGCTTTTTCCTATTGCCGGGTCTTGCCGCTATGCAGGCTGGCCCCGCAATCGTGCTGGCGTATCTTATCGCCGCGCTACCACTTATCCCCGCAACATTCAGTATCGTCGAGCTTACTACAGCCATGCCCCGGGCAGGCGGAGTATACTATTTCCTCGACCGTTCCATGGGGCCGCTGTTCGGCACCATTGGCGGCATCGGCACCTGGCTTGCCCTGGTGCTCAAAGTTGCGTTCGCTCTTATAGGTATGGGGGTCTATATTGGTCTATTCGTTCCCGAGCTCCCTATAGTGCCGGTCGCAATAGGGATCGCCATTGCTCTTGGAATACTGAATCTCGTTGGCGCAAGGTTAAGCGGGGGCTTTCAGGTATTCCTTGTGGTTGTACTCCTGGGTATCCTGGTCGTTTTTATAGGGGACGGAATCACCCATGTTCAGATATCTCATTTCGAGGGGTTTTTCGACCCGGGAATGGCCGCCATACTTTCAACCTCGGCCATGGTGTACATAAGCTATGTAGGTGTCACAAAAGTTGCCAGCCTCTCAGAGGAGGTTGAAAACCCCGAGCGTAACCTGCCTCTTGGTATTTTCCTTGCTCTTGGCACAGCGTTATTGGTCTACGGCATCGGCACCGCCTTAATGGTGGGCGTTATACCGATGGATCAGTTAAAGGGAGATCTCTCCCCAGTGGCGACAGCCGCAAATATTATATTCGGAAAGACCGGAGTCATACTAATTTCCTTTGCCGCACTTCTGGCGTTTATCTCCGTTGCGAACGCGGGTACAATGAGCGCCTCACGCTATCCACTCGCAATGAGCCGCGATCTTATGATGCCGAGCTTCTTCCAGAGACTCGGTAAAAACAAAATGCCCTATGCCGCTATCATAGTCACAGTTCTGTCCATCGTTGTGTTCCTGGCGGTACTGGATACTACAAAAATTGTTAAGATCGCAAGCGCGTTTCAGCTCTTAATGTTCATGCTCATATGTTTTGCCGTCATTGTAATGAGAGAGAGCAGGATCGAGTCCTACGATCCGGGTTACCGCTCTCCTCTTTATCCCTGGATGCAGATATTCGGGATCCTCGCCTCACTTTGGCTCCTGGTTCAGATGGGTATATGGACAAAGGTGCTGACGGGCGTAATGGTCGTGCTTGGGATTGTGTGGTACAAATTCTACGTCAGTAAGAATGTAATCAGGAGCGGGGCGATATTTCACATCTTCGAGCAGCTCGGGCAATCCAGATATGAAGGACTGGACAGAGAGCTCAGAGGCATACTAAAGGAAAAAGAGCTCAGAAAAGAAGATCCATTTGACGAGCTTGTCGCGCGGAGCCATGTGCTCGATGTCGGTGCCGAGATCGATTTTGGGAAAATAGTTAACGATGTAAGCAAGCTTCTCTCGGAGTTTGTACCCCTATCTTATGAGAACCTCAATACAACTTTCATGGAAGGTACCGTTGTAGGCATAACTCCTGTTGCGCATAATGTGGCCCTGCCGCATTTGCGCGTAGATGGTCTTAGTCAAATGGAGCTTGTAATGGTGCGCTCAAAACCCGGGGTTCACATCAAGTTCAATAACCCCGCGACCGACAGCGAGGAAGAGCAGACTCTACACGCGATATTCTTTTTCCTTAGTCCTCTCGATAACCCGACTCAGCACCTGAGGATGCTCGCCCAGGTGGCGCGCCACGTAGAAAGCGACACGTTTTTTGAGGACTGGCTTCACGCCGAGGACGAGCAGCAGTTAAAGGAAGCGCTCATTCATAATGAGAGGTTCCACTCTATCTACCTGCACAAGGACACACCGACCGAGTCCCTAATAGGTAAGGAGCTAAGAGAGATAAACATGCCCGTAGGCAGCCTGGTTGCTCTAATCCGCCGGGATGAGCAGATCATTGTGCCAAGAGGCAACACGGTGCTAAAGGAAAACGACAGGCTTACCGTTATTGGCGAGCCCTCCAGCATGCGTAAATTCCATAAGGAATATATGTAAAAAAACTTAGAGTTCTATCCCTACTGAGTCAACGTTCCCCCGGCGGGTCACGGACACCCCGATTTTTCTCTAATATATAACCGTAATTTTAACTAACTTGAGGTATATTTATTATGATATTTGCTAGCGGTTAAGATGTTATCAATACTAACAAATTTAGATTTATCGTAGGTTCTCTAAATGATGGGTTTATGAGAGAGGATATCGCAAAATGAATATAAGTGTTATCGCCGCAGTATTACTGTTCACTATATTGTGTTCCCTGGGTGCATCTGTAGCAAAAGAGGATCAGCATATAAGTCATTCTCCCGATGCCCTAATGCTCCGTTTCCCGGATGTGAGTGAAAGCGAAATAGTATTTGTATACGGCGGGGACGTTTGGATAGTTTCCAAAGACGGTGGGGTAGCCAGAAAGCTGAGCTCGCCCAGTGGACGCGAGTCGTTTCCCAAATTCTCCCCAGATGGCGATAAAGTCGCGTTCAGCGGCAACTACGACGGCAACACAGATATTTACGTCGTATCGGGCGCGGGCGGTATGCCCGAGAGGATCACTCACCATCCTGGAGAGGATTTGGTGGTTGACTGGTACCCGGACGGTGAGAGCGTTCTCATGCGCTCAAAGATGCTGAGCCCGAGCGAGCGATACAACCGTTTGTTCCGCCAGCCCGTAGAGGGCGGTATGCCGGAAGTGCTACCACTTCCCTACGGCGAGATCGGAAGCTTCAGTCCTGGGGGCGATAGGCTTGCCTTTCAGTATAAAACCAGACAATCAAATGCCTGGAAGCGCTACAAGGGCGGGACTGCGAGCGACCTCTGGATATATAATCTTAAGGATCAATCACTTAAAAAGTTTACGGACTATGAGGGTACAGATGCGATTCCGATGTGGCATAACGATACGATTTATTTTCTCTCGGACAGGGGTCCTGAGCAGAGGCTGAATATCTGGGCTTACGACACTGCCACCGAAGAAAAAAGGCAGGTCACAAATTTTAAGGAATACGATGTTAAATGGCCGAGCCTTGGTCCGGGGGACATAGTATTTGAAAACGGAGGCGCGCTTTATCTATTAGAGCTTGGCGATGAAAGTTATTCCCAGGTCTCTGTGCGGGTACCCGATGATTTGCCCGAGCTACGGCCGCGGTTAAAAGAAGTCTCAAAGAATATAAACAATTTTTCCATTTCCCCGAGTGGTAAGAGGGCTCTTTTTGAGGCTAGGGGCGAGATATTCACAGTGCCCCAGCAAAGGGGCAGCGTCAGGAACCTTACTCAAACTGCCGGGATAGCGGAGCGCTTTCCCGCCTGGTCCCCCGACGGTAAAAATGTCGCCTACTTCTCAGACCGCACAGGAGAGTACGAGCTCTATATACGCCAAAGCGACGGAAAGAGCGAAGAAACCCGCATTACTACAGACGGCGGTGTTTACCGCTTCCATCCCGTCTGGTCTCCGGACAGTAAAAAAATTGCTTACAGCGATAAGACCGGGAGCCTTTTTATAGTTGATATTTCAAGCAACAAACCCCTACTAGTCTCAAAGGATCTTCGTAACCCAATCGGCAGCTACGCGTGGTCTCCCGACAGCAGGTGGCTTACCTATCCGTACACAGCCGATAACGGGCTAAAGTCGGTAATGATCTACGACACTAAGGATAAGAAGCCTCGTAAAGTAACGACCGATTTTTATAATGACAACTCCCCTGTATTCGACCCCGGAGGCAGGTACCTGTACTTTTACTCTGACCGCAGCTTCACGCCAGTGTATGGAGACATGGACGATACCTGGATATATCCAAACTCAACCGGTGTTTACGCTCTTACGCTCAGAGCGGACACACTGTCCCCCATAGCACCGAGAAGTGATGAGGAAACCGAGAGCAAGAACGAAAATACTGATCAGAACACCCGTGAATCCGTGAAAATCGATTTTGATGGAATTGAGGAGCGCGTAGTCAAGCTCCCTGTAAGAGCCGGCAATTTCGGGCATTTGAAAGCCCTTGACGATAAAGTCGCATACCTCAGATACCCGAGGGCCGGAGTAGAGGATCACAACGGAGGAAAAGGACAGCTCCAGTTTTACGATCTTCGAGACGGCCATGAAAAAACTGTAATCCCGAACACAAATGATTTTGACTTAACCTTGGACGGAACAAAGCTCGTATACAGATCGGACGATGTCTACGGCATAGTGGATTTCGGTGAGGGCAGAAGCACCGGACAGGGAAAAATCGATACCTCGAAGTTAAAAACCAAGATCGATCCTCGTCAGGAATGGCAGCAGATATTTGGTGATTCATGGCGCATTCAACGCGATTTCTTTTACGACCCGAAAATGCACGGAGTAGACTGGGACGAGGTTAAAGTAAGGTATGAAAAGCTGCTTCCCTACATTGTCGACAGGGAGGACCTAAATTTTGTAATAGGTGAGATGATGGGTGAGCTAAACTCCTCACATGCCTACATAGGGGGAGGGGATATTGAGGAAACAGATCGTATATCAGTAGGACTTTTGGGAGCCGATTTTGAGCTTGATAAAAAAAATAACGCGTACCGAATTAAAAAGATTTACGGAGCGTCGAGTAATATCCCCGATATTCGCTCACCTCTGAAAGAGCCTGGTGTAAATGTGGAGGAGGGCGACTATCTTCTAAGCGTTAACGGTAATCCGCTCGATACTTCTAAAGACCCCTGGGCTTCTTTTCAAGGTCTTACGGGTGAAGTCGTTGAGCTTGCTATAGGCAAGAGCGCGAAACTAAAGGATGCAAGGGAGATACTGGTTAAACCCATATCCAGAGACGATGACCGAAAGCTCCGCTACATGACCTGGGTCGAAGAAAATAGACAATATGTCGATAGAGCCACAGAGGGCAGAGTAGGGTATGTATACGTTCCAGACACAGGACGCAGAGGGCAGAACGAGCTGGTTCGGCAATTCGTTCCTCAGCAAAAAACCGAGGCGCTTATCATAGACGAGCGCTTTAACGGCGGAGGGCAGGTCCCTGACCGTTTCGTAGAGCTCTTAAACCGCCCTGTACAAAATTACTGGGCAATACGAGAGTTTGAGGACTGGCAGACTCCCTCGCTCTCACACACCGGTCCAAAGGTAATGCTCATTAACGGCTGGTCGGGCTCTGGGGGAGACGCGTTCCCCTATTACTTCCGTAAAGCCGGCTTGGGTCCGATCATCGGCACACGCACACACGGCGGGCTTATCGGTATAGGCGGCAACCCCGGGTTCATCGACGGCGGTTACGTCACGGCGCCCACTTACGCTTTCTACAACCTCAAGGGTGAGTGGGACGTAGAGGGAAGGGGGGTCGATCCCGATTATGAAGTCCCTGATCTGCCTTCAAACCTGAATGATTCGGATGACCAACAGCTCGAGAAAGCTTTAGAGGTCATTCAGGAGCTTCTGGACGATAACCCCTCTCAGAGACCCAAAAGACCTCTATATCAGGACCGCTCAGGCGGAAGTGTGAGCAATTAGTGAATAAAGCTGTCGGGCTAATTACCATAGCTGCCGCTCTTCCCGGTCTCGGAGCTTTACTCCTGGTAGGTATGTTCGCCGATTTCCCGCTTCCTGCAAAGATGGTTGTACTTAATTCTTTTGTCTTAAGGGGCGTGTGTGGCACAATCGGGGGGATACTTCTCTGGCGCGGAGCTAAATGGGGCTTTTACCTCTCTCTAATCGCCTGGTTATATCTCGTTACCGTTTCAGTTCTTGTTTTTTCTGATTTATTTGATAAGGGGCTTATAATCTCCCTCAGCTTCCTCCAGGAGAATTACGCCGAGTTTGGCAAACCCTTCACCCGCTCTTTGATTAAATTAATCTTGGGCGTTCCCATTATTTACTTTATATTTAAATCTCTCGGCCAAAAAAGAGGGATCGAAGAGCAGACCTCCTAATTCCGGTCATCTTAAAAGTTTCTATGTTATAACTCTTTTGCTAAAGGAGGCATCCATACGTATAATCATTTCATCTAAATTAATCTATACTAATAAGATATTGGGGCGATAATGGATAACAAACAGGAAAAAGCTACTTTCTCAGGCGGTTGTTTCTGGTGTATGCAGCCTCCGTTTGACAATCTTGAAGGCGTAATCTCAACAACCGTAGGATACACCGGGGGCAAGGAGGCTAACCCCAAGTACGAAGAAGTCTGCCATGGTATGACTGAGCATCTTGAGTCCATAGAGGTAATCTACGACCCATCAGTAATATCCTATGAGAAGCTCTTGGACGTTTTCTGGCTGAACGTCGATCCGACAGACGACGGGGGGCAGTTCGTTGACAGAGGGCATCACTACCAGACCGCTATCTTTTACCACAGTGACTTTCAGAAAAGCGCTGCTGAGGAATCAAAGCGCAGGCTCGGTGAATCCGGGCGATATAAGGCCCCGATTGTAACGGACATTCGCCCTGCTATGGAGTTTTATCCCGCGGAAGGCTATCATCAGAAGTACTACGAGAAGAACCCGATCGGCTACCAAAACTATAAATACGGGTCGGGAAGAGAAAGTTATATACAGTATATGAAGAATAAAAAGTAATATTGATAAAACCGGAAAACATAGAATAATCAATTCAACACAGGAGGTATTAAAGCATGGCAGACGATCAGAGATGGTTTGAAAAACACGCCCCTGAGATGGCAGAGGGCTGGTGGAAGTTCTATAAAGCTTGTGAGGGAGAGACCAAGCTTGACCCAAAGACAAAAGCCCTCATAGCGCTTTCAGTGGCGGTTCACGGAAGGTGTCCTCACTGTACAGAGTCAAGGATAAAAAAGGCGCTCGCTCTTAAGATAACAAAGGCCGAAATAGCCGAAACCATCATGCATACGGCACTTGTTTCCTCGGGTACAGAAATCTTTTGGGCTACGGAAGTCTATAAGAAATACCTTGGTTAGAGTAAGCTCAAAACTTTAGTATTAGTGCTTGTCGTTTTTAGCATTATAGGTATACTGATTGCTCTCTAAGAGAGAATGCTTATAGTCGGGGTGTAGCGCAGTTTGGTAGCGCGCAGCGCTTGGGACGCTGAGGTCGGAGGTTCGAGCCCTCTCACCCCGACCACCTTCTAGGGTGGTAACCGAAACCCTCTTTTTCCGGATATGCCCGTACTAATAATCCCCTATGCCTCTGCCTTCAGCTTCCCTGTCTCCAAGCGGCATCTCAGCCTCACGCGTATCGTATTCCATCCCAGAGCCGTCTCCTTCAGGGGCGATCGGTAGGTTCTCTGAAGCCTCCTCCGCTGTTTCAGATACCTGATCGAGGTTTTCTCCCACCTGATCTATAGACTCGGAGTCCTCGCCCAGAGGTTCAGGCTCCTCAGTCAGAGAGTTAACTGACTCTGTTGCCTGGTCCGTGGTTTCAGATACCGAGTCCAAAGGCTCTGTCGGTGTATCCACCAAAGGCTCTGAGATCTCTCCCACCGGCTCAGACACCTGATCCAGCTGCTCTTCTGCCGGGTCCAGGGGCCCCTCCGGCTCATATTGAACCGATGCTTTTTCTTCAAACCCCGATAACATCTTTGCCTCGGTATCAAATGTAAAAGCCGCAGACAAAAAGATAATTGCTAAGCAAATAATAAATACATGCGGTTTAATTCCCATATTTTCCTCCGTAACGATATTTAGCTCTAATAATACTTCCCATATACATATAAATCACCAACTTTTTCAAAGCCGTTAAGCTCAGATCCCTGTTATTTGCATTAATCATCCCATTTTATATACTTCTTTTGTATAGAGTTGGCCGGCCCGATCTTAACCTTAGTTTTATTTCAGCTATGAATATTAAATCGGCATTATTTAGGGTACTAGAAAGATTTTGAGAGCAGGGGTTTAGTGTTTATTAACTTTTCTATGATAGGGTATGAAACTATTATAGGAGGAATTACCAGATGAAAAAACTCACCGGGGAGAAAGTTTATAAAATTGAAGCTCCCTACGAGGGGATAAGCCTTAAAGATTATCATATCGAAAAGCGCCGTCTTCAGCTCGAGCTGCTCACAATACAGCAAAAAGTAGCCAAGCGGTCTCAGAGACTCTGCATTTGTTTTGACGGACGCGACGCGGCGGGGAAGGGCTCCACGATTCTCCGTTTCACTCAGAATCTCATGCCCAAGTACTACCGAACCGTCGATCTCGGAATCCCGACACCCAAAGAGTCAAAGTACTGGTTTCACCGCTATGAGAAACTCCTGCCAAAACCCGGGGAAGTCGTATTTTTCGACCGCTCTTGGTACAACCGCGCGTTGATTGAGCCCACAATGGGCTACTGCACACAGTCGCAGTACGAGTACTTCATGAACAAGGTGCTCGAGTGGGAGCACAACCTGATCGATAAAGGGCTTAAGCTTGTAAAGTTTTATCTCTCCGTAGACCCGGAGCACCAGCTTTACCGTTTTCAGGAAAGGCTCTCAGACCCGCTTAAGTTCTGGAAATTTTCCGAGAATGATTTTCACGCGAGAAAAAAGTGGGAAACCTACACCAAATACAAAGAGCAGATGTTTACGCATACCGCCTCTAAAAAATCCCCGTGGATACTGATCGATTCAAATTCAAGAAAAGAATCGAGGCTTACCACCATGCTCTATGTTGTGAGGCTCTACGGGAATAAAAAGTTCGTACCATTGACCGGAGAGGATGTTTCTGAAAAATATAGTATCGAACTGAACGGAGTTGCCTTTAACGGTCTTAACAAGCTGCAGCTCTCCGTGCTAAGTGAATTAGTTGAAGAAAATGAAGAAAAAAATTTAGGAAAATCTAAAAAAGAAGTGCTTACAAGGATGCAGAATGACTGAAGATTATAATTTAGGTAATACGCTCAACCTGCCGATTGTAAAGTCAGCCGGCGGGCTGGTTTATAACGACAACTACCATGTCCTGTTAATATTTAAACGCGGCAGGTGGGACTTGCCCAAAGGCAGGTTCAACGGTGATGATAATCCTGCCGAGACTGCGCTCAGGGAAATCGCAGAGGAGACGGGTCTGGACAAGGACAAGCTGAGTATTAACGGCAAGCTCGTGTCCACTTGGCACACGACCAGGCATCAGAAAACTAAGTATCTAAAGAAAACCCACTGGTATCTTGTTCGATACCACGGTAAAGACTCAGACGTCTCTCCGCAGTTCGAGGAGGGGATAATAGAGTGCCGCTGGATACATCTGCCCGATCTGGACACATACCGGGAGCCCATGCTTCCAAGGATCGAGTATGTCATCGATTTTTGGCTCCAGAACCTTGCCTACGCCCCAAGGTTCTAAATTTCCGTATTGTTTTAGCTGTTATTAAAATAAAACGCTGTAATTGTGGAAGGTTGCAGGGCATATCTTATGGCCGATCTTAACTTAAAAGACACATATACGGAGCTCTTGGACGAAACCAGTCGCACTACTCACGGACTGTGGAAAAAAGAGGATTTTAAAGATTGGGGTAAGCGAGCGCTTAAGTTAATAGAAGAGCTTTCAGGCATAAGCAGTACATATTACACTACTTTTCTTCGCGTTCATCACGAAGCCCTTCTCCTGGGCGCCGATGATCCGCGATTCGGTACCCACGTCTCCCTCTGCTTGAGCATTTTAAGATCCGCCTATAAGGAATCCGATAAAACTACCTGCGAATAGACGCTAATCCTGTGGTAAATTTATATAGGCAGGTTAATGAAGAGGCGAGGCTATGCGGGTTCATTTTATAAGACTTCTTCTAGCTACACTACTTCTTATATCCTTAGGCTCGTGCGGTGCCAAAGTGGGTGGTAGTGTAGGGGGCGACTGTTACGAATGCCAGAGTACCGATTACCCATGCGTGTGTCCTCAGGGTTACGGAGGTTACTACAACCCGGACGCGCTGGATATCTTCCGCCCGGGCAGGTCCGACGATATAAACAGCCATGTTTGGTAAGATAAACAGAAAATACTTCCTCTCGGTATTGCAATTCCAAGGCGCCATGTAATATATTATAGAGTAGTAATAATCAGTATCCATGAAAGAATAGAGTCAATTGGACTGTTCTGTAGGGGTGCGGGACGGTCGATGCGGGTCATAATCACAGGGTCAAGACACTGGACATTCGATAGATACATTGAGGACGAGATAGTCAAACTTGAGAAGCTCTCAAGGCTCGAGGGTAAGAAGCTTCTTATAATCCACGGCGGCGAGCCGGGGCCAGAGTCCATCGCAGATGAGGTCTGTAAAGTCCGCGGCATCGACCGCATTGTTCACCCTGCAGTAAGAGCGCTTGGAGACAACTGCTTCTACCGCCGTAACGAGCTCATGCTCTCATACCATAACCCCGACCTAGCGGTCGTGTTCGTTCAGAATCTCAGAACCAGTAAGGTGTGCGGCGACATGCTCAAACGCGCCCGCGCCAAGGGAGTAAAAGCCAGGCTCATAGATTTTGACTACCTTAACAGAAAGCGTTACTGAGTAGTATTTTCTCATCAGTCTTATGTCATTGTTTAGCTGTCATGATCACACTTTTTATATTAGACTAGGATTGTAAATTGTGCTGCCCCCATTTGTTAAGCTCGATTTAAGTTCTAACTATTAATAATGCGGAGCTCACTCTTGATGCAAATTTTTATCTTTTTATTTTGTGGAATTCCTAGCCTACTATTCAAATGTTTTTACCTTAGTTAGCTCGAATATTCCACAGCCAAATAAACACTCACAATTAGTCTTGATATTGTTTTCATCGAGAATAACGCTTTCATGAAGGTCACCCAAATCATCGACGTATGAATAATCATCTACACGCAGTCGCCCTGAGAACATTTCCAGCAGATATGCTATCGAGAACACACGGTGTGCGTTAAACTCTATGCGTTGCTCACCCACGGGTACGGCAAAATAAAACTTGCCGCCTGGCTTAAGCATGGCCAGGAGATTGTCGAAGCCTATACGATAACCATCCCAGCATACGCGATCGCCGTACCGCCCTAACCCAAAATGTTCAAGTGCATGTAGACAAGAAAGGGAATCACAAGATTCCACCAGTTCTTCGGGTACTTCCTTCATAATATCAACCTGTATAGATTCGACATTACGTATGTGAGTTTTTAGGGGACGAATATCAGCAACGACAATCGTGCGGAAAGATGCAACATGTGCAACGAAACCATCGACTCGAGACCCTACATCAATATGTCGCTCCGGCTGGTTAACGAAAATCCTGGAGGCGACCAAAAGATCCTGATGAAAGTAATGCCCTTTTGCATCGCCGCTAGGTGCAAATCTGTCATCAAAGCATGGGTGGAATCTTCCAAAATCAAAGTGGCTGTTGTCTTTTGGTTGTTGCTTTTTAAGTTTGAAATAATCAATGAGAAAGTTAGGTATACCTCTGAATGAGCGGATGGTTATCAATGGGTCGATTCCAAAGGTTACCAAGTACTGATGGAGTGGTTTTATGAGTTTCTTCATCATGGTTGGCAAGGATCATCTACAAAGACAGCTAAATTCCTAGTTGCAACATAAGGTACTGCTCCCCTTATGTCAAGCTGCGTTTAAATCTGAGCTATGATTGCTGGAATGTTCCGGCTCCGCCTGAAACGGATTGCGGGATTCGTGTGCTGAATCAAGGTAGTTTCTGTCGTAATACTCAACCCATATATCCAGTTCATTCTACTAGATTCTTAATGGGAAGCAGTATAGAATTTAGAATTAAATATAACATTACTTAAGTGGAGTGTCTGATATCTCTAATTTAACTAGTGTTGGAAAAAAGTTTCTATTGCTTCTATCATGATTGGATTTAATCACCTTGGCCGCCTCGGACGACTTGGCAATCAAATGTTTCAGTATGCAAGCCTGCGTGGTATCGCAGCGCACTGTGGTTATGAGTTTGCTATTCCTCCAAGCGACTTCAAAGATCCATGGACTGACCACCAGCTCTTTGAAGCATTCAAACTGAGGGGTCTTACCAACATCAAAGTTGTTCCCGGTAGTTATGTCCGGGAGCTGCACTTTGCATTTGATGAAGACCTGCTGAACAACATGCCTGATGGACATAATCTCTACGGGTATCTTCAGACAGAGAAATACTTCAAGCACATTGAATCTAAAATCCGTCAGGACTTTCAGTTCAAGAATAACATTTACAATCCTTGTAAGGAGATGATGGACGGTGTAGAGAATCCTATCGCTATGCACGTTCGCCGCGGCGACTATCTGACCAACAGCGAAAACCATCCTCCCTGCTCCCCTAACTATTACAACGAAGCGATTAAGCACTTTGATACCATGCGTCCTATCATGGTGTTTTCTGATGACCCAGATTGGTGTAAGGAGCAGTTTGCTGACGAGAGGTATCTCATCAGTGAAGGATGTGACGAGCTTGCCGAGCTGTGTCTGATGAGTCTTTGTGAGGACTTTATTATTGCGAACTCTTCTTTCTCCTGGTGGGGTTCCTGGCTATCAGAGAATGAAGAAAAGACTATCATCGCGCCCAGCCGCTGGTTCGGTACTGGTTACACTGCGGCTCATGACACGAGCGATCTTTATTGCGACAACTGGACTGTAATCGATGCTTGAGCAAACGGCGTTTATTGTCGTCCCGGTCAGATCCTGAATTGAGTTCAGGACAAGTCAAGGATCCCATCCGTCACCTTTGTTTGTTTTTTTCCCCATCCCCCTGACGGGGGAAAATGCGATCGAGTGAGTATCTTGATTTCCCTACAAATTTTCCATTATTGAAGACTCCCGTACGTTTGGGTAATATTCTCAATCTTTCCGGAATCACTTGCGCCCGTAGCTCAGCTGGATAGAGCAACGGACTTCTAATCCGTAGGTCGGGGGTTCGAATCCCTCCGGGCGCGCCAATTATCCCAATAAATTCAGCTAGTTGTGTGACCCCTCGAAATATCCTATTTTTTCCGTCAAAGAATAGTCAAAGAATGAAAATTGAATAAGCGTATTTTTTTTCAAGATCCAAAATCATTAGCAAATAAATATTCATTTCATATCAAGTAGTTACGAGAGGTTAATTATAATTCCATTTCCCTTTTGGTAGAACCAACGGACAAATGTCTGTTGGTCGGGGGGTGGCGAATTTCCTCAGGAACTCATAGACATACTTTCATACATTTTACAAAGTAAATTGAATGGTTATAGGTAATCATAACTTAGCTTTTTGACATCCCAACTCTTCAAAAATAAAAGACTTCATATACTTTCCAACACACTACGTCTGGAGTTGGGATGAAATCTTCCTCTGTTTTTTTATTCAATGGTATGTGAGCCAATAATTTGAGTTAGCTCCCGGTTTTTCCTAGATATACGCTTTACTTCTCTGGCTCGATTATTTCTTTATCTTGATCTTATTAAAGGAGGGCATACTTTAAAAACCCCGAAATACGATATAGAATGATGGAACTGTGGCAACTTCTAAAGAAAAAAACGACTTAGAACTATCGATCGTAATACCTGTATTCAATGAATCAGATAACATTTTACCACTGATGACTAAATTAAATGAGGTATTAACTAAAACTGGGCAAACTTACGAAATTATAATGATTGATGATGGAAGCAGAGACGACAGTTTTGAAGTTATGAAAAAGCTCTCAACGAGCTACGAAAAATTGAAAATTATACGTTTACGCCGTAATTTCGGACAAACCTCGGCCTTTTCGGCTGGTTTCGATTTGGCAAAAGGAAATATCATCATTACTATGGACGCTGATTTGCAAAACGATCCTGCCGATATAGAAAAACTGATTCAGGAGCTTGATAACGGATACGATATTGTAAGCGGATGGCGCAAGAAAAGGGCAGATGACTATCTTACTCGACGTCTACCTTCTCAGATCGCTAATTACATAATCTCCATGTTAACCGGCGTAAAACTTCATGATTACGGATGCTCGCTTAAGGCCTATAGATGTGATGTAATAAAGAACATTAAACTCTACGGTGAAATGCACAGATTCATACCTGCCGTTGCCAGCTGGATGGGCGTATCTGTGAGCGAAATTGAAGTCAATCATGCCCCCAGGATATCCGGCACCTCCAGTTACAGTCTCACGAGAACTATAAGAGTGATACTGGACCTGATTGCTGTAAAATTCCTGTTGGGCTATTCTACAAAACCTATTCAGATATTCGGTCTCTTCGGTATCGTGTCTTTCCTACTGGGTATAATAATTGCTGGTTACCTCTCGTTCCTAAAAATCTTCTACGGTTATCACCTAAGCGATAGACCGCTTTTGCTACTAGGAGCGCTCCTTATAATATTCGGAGTCCAGCTTTGCTCTATCGGCCTTATCGGCGAGCTTGTAGTCAGGACCTATTATGAGTCTGTAGATAAACCAACTTATGTAATCAGAGAAATCATAGATTCTAAAACAAAACTATAAATATTAAATGTCAGATTCTAATACAAACGGTAGTTTAAAAATTTTGATGCTAGCTTGCCTACCTTTCTTCTCTTCGCGAGGAACCCCTATATCAGTCAGATCCAGATTGGAAGACTTATCCAAACTCGGCCATGAGGTGGATTTAGTAACCTATCATGTAGGGGAAGATATTGGGCTGCCAGGGCTTAAGACTTTTCGCACGGTCAATATACCGTTTATAAAACAAGTTCCGGTCGGCCCTTCATTAAAAAAAATCTTCCTCGACGTATTCATTTTTTTTAAAGCGTTTCGCCTACTATTAAGCAAAGAATATGACCTTATACATACTCACGAAGAAGCAAGTTATTTTGGAGCTTTGTTCTCCAGGATATTTAAAGTCAGACACCTCTATGACTTTCATTCATCACTTCCTCAAGCGATGAAAAACTTCGGATATGAACGACACAGAAGTCTGATATATGCTTTTGAACTTCTAGAAAAGTATGTTGTTAATTCCTGTAAGGGCGTTATAACGATCTCTGAAGATTTGGACACATATGTTATGGGTCTGAACAATAAAATTCCAAGAGTTACTATAGAGAATTTTCAGCATTATGACTTTGAATCTGCAGACGAAGAAACCTCCGACTCATTCAAACTTTTTCATACAGAGCTTAACGGTAGCAAAGTCGTACTATACTCAGGAACTTTTGAGCGTTATCAGGGACTCGAGCTTTTACTGGCGGCTGCGCAGATAGTGATTAAATCACGTAACGATACCGTGTTTGTTCTCGCTGGAGGGAATAAAAACCAAATTAAGGGCTTAAAGGAATTGGCCTCTAAACTTGGAATAGCATCTAGCGTTAATTTTACTGGCAATCTTCCTATTGATGAAATACCTCAATATATGAAAATCGCCGATGTTCTCTTATCAACGCGAACAATCGGCAACAATCCACCGTTGAAGATTTATGACTACCTTGGAGCTGGAAAGCCTATAGTCGCCACAAATATCGTGGCACATACTCAAGTTTTAAATGAAGACACAGCAGTTTTAGTTAATACTTGCCCTGAAGCTGTCGCTCAGGGAATTATAGATGTCATAGAAGATTCTTCCTATGCAAGCAAGCTTGCTCTCAATTCCAGGAAATGTTTTGAGAAAAACTACAGTTCGGAAGACAAAATGGAAAAGACAAGACAAATTCTCAATGCGATCATGCAAAGGGGTCTCTAATGAATAAAGCTTCAATCAGTAATATTGACTCAGCGGGATTAACGGTAATAGAGCATATACGTGAGTATTGGAATAAAAACCCGCACGAGTATCAGGTTTCTAAACATCCACCAGGAACTATCGATTATTTTAATGACATTAAGGCTTATTATGAGAAAAAGCACGGTTACCTAAATGGAGCCATTGACTATAGAAGCTTAGAGGGAAAAAGGATTTTGGAAATCGGCTGTGGACTTGGAAACGAGCTTGTGAAATTAGCAAACTCCGGGGCTATTGTTACTGGCATAGATATATCTGATTTTGCTGTTGAGATGTCGAGAAAGAATGTGGAAATCCGCAACTTAAAAGCGCAAGTCTATAGAACAGACGGAGAGTACATGGAGTATGAAGATGAGAGTTTTGATGTAGTATTTGCTATCTCATCTATTCCTTATACTCCTAATCCCGAGAAAATGATTCAAGAAATACACCGTGTACTCAAAAAGGAGCATGAAGCGTATCTCGTATTATATAACTCAGATTCATGGCTGAATCTTTTATTCAAAACATTTAACTCAAAATCATATAGAGAAGAAGCGCCGGTTTTCAAACAACATAAGACTGAAGAGCTTAAGAGTCTTTTAAGCTCTTTTTCGGAGGTCCGTATTACAACCGACCGCTTTCCGATTAAAGCCGATAGGGACAATAAAATTCAAACTGTCTTGTATAATAAACTTTTCGTCCCGGCATTTAATTTGATTCCGAAAAGGTTTTTAAAATCCTACGGCCACCATATTATAGTAAAAGTGGTTAAATGAGAAATGAAGAGACGATTAGAACAATTAAAAGACAGAGAGTATGACATTCTTATTATAGGAGGAGGCATACTCGGACTCTTTATTGCTTGGGACGCTGCGCTCAGGGGACTCTCCGTAGCACTAATTGATAAAGGAGACTTTGGGGGCGCCACGTCTTCCAATTCACTCAGGATAATTCACGGAGGCTTTAGACACATCCAATATCTTGATTTCAGCAGTACCAGGAGGTTCATGAAGGAACAGAGAATCTTAATGAAGCTCGCCCCACATCTTGTAAGACCAATGCCGGTAATAATACCGCTTTATAACAGCAACTTTTTCACAAAAAAATCCTTCGACGCAGCTTTAAAAGTTTATGATCTCTTAGCTATAGGTCTTGGAGCATCAAAGCACAGCGGTTTAGAGAAATTCAATAACCGGGTTATCACAAGAGAAGAGTGCATAGACATGATTCCCGATATAGAAAAAAATAACCTCAGCGGCGGAATTATATTCACCGACTGCCAGCTGTCAAACTCTGAGCATTTTAGCCTCACAATTGCAGCTTCAGCATTTGAAGAAGGCGCTAATTTAGCCAACTATGTGCAAGCCCTAGGCTTAAATATAAAAAATAACAGAGTAAAGGGAGCTTTTGTCAGAGACATAATAACTAGAGATGAATTCGAGATTCGTGCAAAATTTACCGTAAACTCATCAGGGCCATGGTTAAACTATATACCCTCTCGTACAGGGATAAACTCTTCATTGGCGAGCTCGGGGAATTTAAAAGCATTCAATCTCGCAATTAGAAGAGATTTAACAAAAGGGTATGCACTCGGACTAAATACGAAAATAAAAAACCCTACTATACAAAGCATATTCTCAAAGAAATCCCGTTATCTATTTATCACACCCTGGAAGGGCAAGTCATTAATTGGGACGGAATATCTGCCTTCAAATGACGATCCGGACAATTTTAAAGAAACTCTCGAGGAAATAGGCTCTTTTCTGGATGATATCAATACCTGCTATCCGGCCGCTTCTTTAAAGACTGACGATGTTGAATTTGTGTACGGCGGTTATGTGCCCACCTATTCAGTAAATGATGGAAAACCTAAAATAGGTGTAAGAACTCACCTACTTGATCATGAAAAGGAAAACGGTCCCGGCGGACTTTTCTCCGCAAGAGGCTCCAAATACACAGAAGCCAGAATAGTGGCTGAGGAATGTGTAGATTTGATTATGACCAAAATGGGAAAAACGTTTAGGTCTTCTCTGACCGGATTAGCTACTCCATACTCAGGTAACATAAGCAATCTTCAGGATAACTCTAATATGGAGAATAAGAAAAACTCTATAGTAAGCTCTCAAATTGTTTTTGCCATAAGGGAAGAAATGGCCCGGAAGCTATCAGACATTGTTTTCCGTCGCTTAGACTTAGATTTTGAGGAGATAAGGACTAATTTAAAGCAATATTCAGAAGTTATGGCAAAGGAGCTTAATTGGGATAACAGTACGAGAAATAAAGAGGAAGCTGAGGTAATATCAAGATTACCAATCTTTCATTAAACTGGCTTGTGCTAAATGTATTTAGTAAGAATATAAAACCGGTTTTTAATAGGAAATGCTATGATTGATAAGTTAATAATTCTGTATTTTAGTGGCATGGATTATAGGAAAGTCACTACAGATATTACACCATATCTGTACAGCCTGACAGGAAAATATCCGATGATTAAGATAAACACGATACCGGACGTAGATATGAAGACTACGATGTGGTCGGGCTGTTATCCCAACGAGCACGGTATGTGGCAGGCACGCCTAAAAGATGACCGTGATTTTGATACGAAAAAAATATGGGATTATCTACCTGACATATTCTCAACAACCTTTCAATGTTTCATACACGCTGTTAACGGAAAATTTGACCTTGCGGGCGTACCTGACTGGAGACGAAGGCGTTTTGATATTTATAAAACCAAGTACTGGTGGAGAAACTCAAACGCTCAGTTCACTTTTAACGGAGTAGATTCTATCTTTAAAATCCTTGGAGACAAAAACTGTAACTATCACTATGAGGACAGGTTTCACATAATGATAGGCGAGATCAACCCTCAATTTATTAAAAATAAGAAGCTTGAGGTTTTTGATGGGCACGGGACAGATCATTTTACGCATTGGAATATTGATGACGAAGATATGATGATCGACGCTTATAAAAAGATCGATAACTGTATAAAAAACATGCATGGACAATGTGAGAGAAGGGGTATTTCAGTCATGATATTGAGTGATCATGGCCATGCTGAGGTCAAAGATACAATCGATATAGCGGCTACAATAAAGGAATTGGGAATCCAAAAACATGAAATTAGCTATCTAATTGAGGCTTCTAAGGCAAGGTTCTGGTTTCACACGGACAGCGCCAGGGAAAAGATGTTGAGCTATCTTTCGGAACTGGACAAAGGAAAGTTACTCCATTTTGAAGAGTTACACAGATACAATATAAAATTCAACAACGACAGCTATGGAGAATATTATTTCATAACAAATCCCGGTACGATATTCTTTCCGACCGATTTTCACCACCCGCTTGCGAACATATACTTGGGACTCACAAACCAAAACATGAGGAGCAGGCTAAAGAGCCCCGTCTATAGATCGTATCATGGGCATCTTCCCCATAACGAGTGCGAGAAAGGCTTTGTTATGCTCCTTGATGAGGACTATGAACCAAACAGAAAAGAAATTGAAATAATAGATGTAGCACCAACTGTTCTTAACTTATTAGGTTATCAGAAACCGGATTCATTAAAGGGCAATAGTGCTTATCATCTTTAATTTTATTGACTGGTACTACGAATGATAGAAAAATTATTGATTTTCTTTGGAAGTTCACTTGATCTGAGAAGAGTCAATCAACACCATACTCCTTATTTATACAGCATAATGGAGAAATATCCTTGGACCAAAATTAATAACATTCCCGAATCAGATCTTATCCCGACTTTATTGACCGGTCGTTATCCAGACGAGCATGGAATTTGGCAGGTTCGTTTGAAGTCAAAAGAAAATTTAATTACAAAATCCGCTTTTGATTACTTGCCCGACATAGTTACGACTACAACTCAATGCTTCATTCATATGCTTACAGGATCATATAATTTGGCTGCGGTTCCATACTGGAGACGTAAGCGCTTTGAAATATTTAAGACAAGATACCTTAAAAAAGAAGTTAGGACGTATCTTAAAATAAACGGTTACGACACTATCTTTAACATACTAGGAGAAGGTAATTGTAATTTCATTTTCAATCCAGAGCTGGATAAACTCGATCAAATAGTACCTAGCTCATTTAGTAGCGATCTTAGATTTGAGTTATTCGAGGACTATGGTCTCGATAGAACGGAGCACTGGTTTATGGATAATCAGCAACTCATGATCGATTCGTATAAAAAGGTGGACAGTTATATTGAATTCCTGCATTCCGAAAGCGAAAGAAGAGGCGTAACACTGATGATCTTAGCCGATCATGGCATGGAGGTTGTGAAAAACACAGTCAATATAAAACAAAAAATTCATGAGATGGGAATTAGAAACAACGAAATGACTTACTTTGTTGAAGCCCCTAAGGCGAGATTCTGGTTTCATTCGGGCAGCGCAAAGGAGAAGATGCTCGATTATCTCTCTAATAATCCTGATGGAGTGCTGCTAAGCTATCGAGACATGCATGAATACAATATTAAATTCGAGGACGGCAGTTTCGGTGAATACTATTTTGTATTAAACCCGGGGAATATCTTTTTCCCGAATGATTATTACCATCCCATAGCAAACCTATACCTGGGACTAACAGAAAAACAGCAGAGGAGCAGGTTCCGCAGCCCTCTATACAGGGGATACCACGGCTATATGCCCTATAATGAATGTGAAAAAGGGTTCCTTATTCTTCTTGATAACAGTTATAAAACGAGTGAAAAAGAAATTGAAACTATAGATTTTGCTCCAACAATTCTTAACTTATTAGGCTACAATAAACCCGAGCCATTAAAGGGTAAAAGCGCTTTTGATTTTTAGCGGTTTTTGATGGAGATATAGAATGATAGACAAATTAATGGTTTTCTTTGTTAGCGCGCTGGACCACAGAAGAATTGATGATGAACATACTCCATATTTATACAGCCTAATGGAAGAATTCCCTTGGACCAGGATTACCAACTTTCCCGAAGTTGACCTTGACCCTACTATTCTTACCGGACTTTATCCTCACGAACATGGCATTTGTCAGGTTCGGTTAAAGTCAAATGACATTTCTCACTCAAACTCCTCGATTGACTACATGCCCGATATTGTAACTACAACCACTCAATGCTTCATTCATATGCTTACAGGATCATATAATTTGGCTGCCGTTCCCTATTGGAGACGTAAGCGCTTCGAAATCCTCAAGACTAGATATGATAAGAAAGTTCTAAACAACTATCTCACACTAAGCGGACATGACACTTTATTTAACATGATCGGACAAAGACATAGCAGTTATATATACAATCGAGAGCTTCGCAAATTAGACAAGATAAGCCCGGAGTTATTTAACAAAGACCTTAGATTTGAGTTAATTGAGACTCATGCAATCGATACAATCTCACACTGGTACGTTAACGATAAGCAAATAATGATCGATTCACACAATAAGATTGATAGCTATATTAAATTTCTGCATTCAGAATGTGACAAAAACGGGATAACTTTAATGATCTTGTCCGAGCATGGTATGGAGCAGGTGAAAAATACGGTTAATATAAAACAAAAAATTCAAGAAATGGGAATTAAAGATACGGAGATTACATATTACATAGAAGCACCTAAAGCCAGGTTCTGGTTTCATTCGGATAGTGCAAAGGAAAAGATGCTCGATTATCTCTCGAAAAATAAAGATGGAAACTTACTAAGCCGGCAAGATATGGAAAAATTCAATATCAAATTTGAAGATGACCGCTTCGGTGAATACTACTACGTCTTAAACCCCGGCACTATCTTTTTTCCTAATGATTTTTACCATCCGATTGGGAATTTTTATCTAGGTCTTACAAATGAACAGGCAAGGAGCAGGTTATTCAACCCAGCACATAGGGGGAACCACGGTTACCTGCCACATAATGACAGTGAGAAGGGCACTTTTATTATTTTGAATGATAAATACAATGCCTATAGTGAAGAAATTCAAACCATAGATATCGTACCCTCAATCTTAAATCTTCTCGGATATGATCAATCTGGCGCTCTAAAAGGAACCAAGGCTTTTCATCTATAACAGATAAAGAAGTTTTCAGGGTTAGACTGTGTGAACCATGAAGCTGATTGTTTTCAGTACAAAGTACTCATAAGGCAGCATGATATTCAATGAGCAAGAGAATCTGGACTATCCTAAGGTTTACAGTTGCTATAGCAATAATAGTATTCCTCTTCACTAAAATCAACATTCAGGATGTCCTTAACTCCCTCATAACCGCCAAACTACATTATGTGATTCCAGCTGTCATTTTTACTCTTCTAGCTTGGGCTGTAACTTCTTACAGGCTAAAATACTTCTCAGCCCTGAATGGACTCTACATATCAACATTTCAAGCGTTTGAGATTAATCTAAGCACAATTTTTTACGGACTTTTTCTGCCCGGCGGGAACGTGACGGGAGGAATTATTAAGTTTTACAAGTTGTCGAGAAAAGACAATAAACTCTCAGAAGCGTTCATTTCCCTCGCTCTGGAAAGAGTATTTGCGACTGTGGCCCTGTGTCTTGTAGGCCTATTTTTCTGGATACTCAGTTTTCCTAAAGATTTAAGCATATACGTTCTGTTCATGATTTTTATCTTAATCAGCCTTACATGTTTTTGTTTACTCTTATTCATAGACAGAAATCAAAGGATCATAAAATGGTTATTGAGTTTAGTGAATAGCGTATATGAATCTCAAAAATTGAATAGATTCGCTGACAGCTTATCAGGTCTTGGAAAGCTATCTTATAAAACTCTTTTATTTATGATCGAAATTTCGCTTGCTTCACAGCTAATTAACGTAGTTGTATTTTTTCTTCTGCTAAAGTCGATCGACATTGATATATCGATTATAACAATTGCCTGGATCAGGTCCCTTGTGGTACTCGTAACGATGATCCCTATATCAATATCCGGCATGGGCTTAAGAGAGGCTTCATTTATAATTCTCCTGGGCACTTTCGGCGTTAGCGATAGCAGTGCGTTTGCTTACTCAATACTAGTGTTTGCTGTAACACGGATCGTCCCCGGTCTTCTGGGCGGGTTATTCGAGGCGAGAGCTCTCATAGTAAACGGGAGGACTTCTTGAAACTTATTAACGCTACAGCTTCTTTTTTTAAGAGCAATGGTAAGATCTTTTATCTTCTCTTTTTTGTTTTGCTTGTCGGCACTTTCTTGAGAGTACATGGGCTTAGCGAGCAGTTTTACTGGTACGATGAGATTATCACGCTTGAGGTCGCGCATGAAAGTTTAAGCTCAATACTAACAGGTAAGAGACCCCCGCTTTACCTAGTTCTTGCGCACTTCTGGATCGGGAATTTCGGGTATTCTGAAGTCGCGGCCCGTTCTTTATCAGTCATTTTCGGAGTATTTTCGATTGTATTGATCTATATTGTAGGAAAGACTTTATTTGACAGAAAGATCGGGGTGATTAGCGCATTTTTTATGTCCGTGTCTGTGTTCCAAATTCACTTTTCCCAGGAGCTTAGATATTACAGTCTTTTTGAATTTCTGACACTGGTCTCATTTTATTTCTATATCCAGTTTTTACGCTCAAAATCATATTTTTATGCCGCGCTGTATATATTATCAACAATCCTGCTCTATTATAGCCACGACTTCGGCGTTTTCATCATCGCCGCACAAAATCTATACGTACTAATCAAAATTAAATCGCTTAGACCAATCATTCTTAAATGGGTTTTTAGTCAGTTCATCATATTACTCGGTATTGCCCCAAGGTTTATATATTCTTTCAGCAATAAAGCTATCGGTGGAGGCGGTCCAAACTGGATACCTTCTCCCGGGCCGTGGGCACCGATTAACACAATCAAAAGGTTTATGAGTCCGGCGTTCGGAGCTCATGATTCTACAACTTTTTACATTGCTGTCCTATTTTTATTGATAGGAACACTAACCTACATATTATTTACCGGGAAAAAGAAATGGTTAAAATCGCTTAAACAATTTTTCTCGGGATATAAGACGATCTGGAAAATTAAAAGCGAGACTTTGCTTGTAGTGCTTTGGCTGTTTGTTCCAATACTATTAGTTCTGATAATGTCGGAGGTTATAAAGCCTATGTACCTTGATCGGTATTTAATATGCTCAGCTCCGGCATTTTATATTTTGACGGCGCTGATTTTAACAAAACTAAATAAAGTTGTGCCTCTCGGTATAATTCTAATTGCATTCTTAATATTGATTTCATCCGGTTTATACACTCACCATACAAAACCATCCAGGAAAGATTGGAGAGAAGTAGGCTCATATATCAAGGAAAAAGATTATGGCAAAACCTCTATTGTGCTAATCTCTTTTTTAAACCTTCCCAGCTTTAATTTTTACAATAGAGGAAATTTTAAATACTGCAAACTTCCTAAACATAAAATAGACCCTTCAATGCTGTTTAAATATTGCGCACTCGAGAATATTGATCATTTTTGGGTCGTTCTGGGCGAAAAGAATTTTGTTAACCGCCAGAAATCCTCATATCAACATAAGAATAGCCTTTACCGCATAACGGAGGAAAGAGAATTTGAGGTTAGTAGAAACACACGTGTAATTTTATACTCTTTAAAAAAGGTTAGGGAATGATTAAATGTCCAGAACAACTCAAAGGATGTGAATTCATAGAGCTCACACCTTGTCTCAAAGGCCCCTTTCTTTTTACCAAAGAATAGCCAAAGAACCATCCGGAATTATCAGTTTTTCATGAACCCTATGTAACTTCATGTATCGGAAAATTACCCATGAAATTCAACAACTTAACCCAATTTTCATTGATATCAGTAACTTGCCATTTTAGCCTAAATAGGACTTCTAATCCGTAGGTCGGGGGTTCGAATCCCTCCGGGCGCGCATTCAATTTAAAAAGATTATCCTCTCCAAGCCAATTTCTGGTCCGTAATATATTTACTAGCCTCTACAATTAGGTATACTCCGGTTGTCCAATTTCAAAATGGGGGAATTCAACATGATAGAAAACAAAAGCATAAAGGAAATCTCAAGCTCAGAAGTAATTAGTGTTCACGAAAACCAGAACCTTAGTGACGTAACCGCGATATTCAGAGAAAACTCCATCCACCACGTCCCCGTATTAAGAGGGTCAAAACCCGTAGGCATACTATCGAGCCAGGATGTTTTCAAGCTCATATTCAACGTAGACTCAACTGATCAGAGAATGCTAGACGTACTGCTGGACAATACGTATAAGCTCTCCGAAGTCATGACCACAAACCTTGTGATACTTGATGAGGAAACAGCGACTGTTAAGGATGTAGCAAGACTGCTCAGCGATAGCTCATTCCATTCGATTATCGTTGTTGATCATAAGGGCGATCTCTCTGGTATAGTCACCACGACAGACCTCATCAGGTACCTTCACGATAACATCGAAGATTAGTAGTGAATTTTTCTTTTACCCCGTCATCTGTTTCCCGGGTTTTAATAGGAACATTCCACACTCTTATAGCATAAATTTAATATGTGGTATGCTAGAACAACATCTGCCAAATGGTGAAGCGCGGATTGTGCCTGAGCTTTAGCATGAATGGTCAGAATAAAGCCCGGAACTGTTTGTTTCAAGGGTTCATTCTTGGATTATGAATAACAAATTTTTGGACAATTGTAAGAAGCAAAAATGACTGATTCAATAAAATCAAATATCTCAATTCTAGAGAAAATCGATATCCGGGATCTGGATGCATGTGCTGACATTTTTGCGGACAATTTTATTTGGCACTATTTCAATCCTATGCTTCCTGATCTGCAAGGAGACTATAACGGTCTTGAGGAGCTTAAGGATTTCTTCGCAAAGCTGGCTGAGATGAGTAATGATAGTTTTTACGTATCCGTGATCGATGCTCGCGCTGTTGGAGACGAACTGGTCGTAACCCAGACCTGTAACCGCATAACTATAGAAGGCAATACAATAGAATTTGATGTCGTTGTTGTCTGGCGGATTATCGAAGGTAAAATTGCTGAAGCATGGGACATCCCATCCGTTTATCATCATCGGATTATTGAGAAGAACCACAACTAACTTTACTATCCAGACTCATCAAGGCGGCGGATATGAACGGCACTCCAGAAAATGTACTGTGCTTACTGCTGTGCTGTTTTATCCTGCCAAGTCGAAGCAGCTACAGTCCCCTGCCACGCGTAATCAATAGCCTCGCCAAGCACACGGGCCGCTTCCTGCGGAGCGTGAAAGCCCATTGAGTTCTCTGCGGCAATAAAATCTAGCCGCCACTGCGCTTTTCGCTGAAGCTCGAGGGCTTCTTTCAGGTCCTCATCAGTGGCGCCTTCTGCCCTTGCCTGATTTATGGCGTCCAGCTGCTCCATAAGCGCGGCTCCCGCTCGCTGAAGGAGGTCGAAGTTGCGCTGCTGTATGCCGTCCACACGCTCTTTGATTTCCTCCTCTGAAAAGCGGTGACATGTCTGGCAGGCACGGTTCACGTTCAACAGCGGGCTACGTACCCAGTGGTCCGATACCTTGCTTGCGCCGTCCCTCATATAAGGCATATGACAGTCGGCACATGATACCCCGCTTCGGGCATGGATGCCCTGGCTCCAGAGCTCAAACTCAGGGTGCTGCGCTTTAAGTATCTTTGCACCGCTCTCTTTGTGCGTGTAGTCAAAGAACTGCTGCCCGTCACTAAACGTTATATCGTCCCAAAATTCTTCCACTTCCTCTGCTTTGAGCCCTTTACCCCACGGGAAGGTCAGCTTCATATTGCCCGCGCAGTAATACTCCACGTGGCACTGCGCGCATGCGTAAGAGCGCATCTCAGTGCGCGTTGCGTCTACGTTAGGGTCGTAAGGAGCCGACCTCGGTCCCTCTCTCCATTGCTCGATCGAGGGCAGATGAGGCGTCGGCGCGTCAGATTCCGCAAGTGCCTGAATACCCTGGATAAATCCGGGTCTGGTAACACGAATCTCCATCGATTCAGGGTCGTGGCAGTCTACACACGATACTGGGTGGTTGTTCCCCGAGTCTTTTAACATTTGATTAAGGTCTGCGTATGAGTATTTATATGACTCTTCAAACCCCGCGTCGGCATCGCCGTTTCCAAGCTCTCTGTAAAGAGGCATTATCGATGCGTGGCAGTGAAGACATGATCCCGTCTGTGGTTTCGACTGACGCTCTGTGTTCTCCTGGTCTTCCAGCATATAGGCATGACCGCGTCTGTCACGGTAGTCTATCGAGAACGCGTAGCCCTTGAACATACGCTTTAGCCATGGGTCCCTCTCGATCTTCTGCTCGGGGAGTGCCTCGCTACCTCCGTGACCGCCGAACCGTGTGCGCGTTGCAATTGAGGTTTTCTTATACAAGTCGTACTGCTTGGGCCAGTTAGTCTTCCATTTCTCAGGATCAGTATCGTCCTCGGTGACTTCAACGAGCCTTACATAACCGTTTTTACTCTCCGCCTTTCTTTGAATTATGTTTACCAGCAGCGCGGTTATGACAGCACTAATAGCCGCAACAATTATTACAATAACCACTATCCCTGTTTTGGATTTAAGTATTGACGAAGCTCCGCTCATTTTATATTCCTCCTTTCTCTTCCTTTCGCAGGGGGCCGCCCAGACCCAATGGTTCTCCATGCCCTACCGTCCTGTGGCAATGAACACAGCTAAGGCCATCGGCGTTTGTAGTGCTCCCGTGTGTAAGATTTTCTGTGATAGCGCTATGGCAATATACGCAGTTTTGCTGCAGTATACGGCTGTTTTTTTCAGTAATTTTTATCGGCTCGTCAAAATTCTGAAGCGTAAAAGCCTTTGAGTGATTAAAGCCGTTCTCGGCTTTAGATATATACTTGTATGCAGAGCTTTGAGGCAGATGGCACTGAACGCAGGTTGCCGCTGTGTGGTGGCTCGCTTTCTGCCAGGAATCGAACTGAGGTCTCATGATGTGGCAGTTAAGGCAAGCTTCTGGGTTTTTACTTAAATAGGAATGGCCTTCCCCGTAGTAAAAAGTAAAACCTCCGAGGCCGAGCATAACTCCTATCAATATTACCAGCACCAAGAGAGCCTTGTTCATTTTAACCTTTGGCTGAGCAATCGATTCTGTTATCTGTCCTCTATGCGGTGCCAAGTCGCATAACTGGATTACCTATTATTTTACTCGGATTATTTAAATAGCAAGTTTAATCTTAAGATAATCGGTATATTTATAAGGTGAGGGGTTGAGTATATTTGTCTCCCGTTAGCTTTGTGGTAATATTCTCAGTCCGTAATAATTAATTCCAAATTTGTGGTGCGCGTAGCTCAGCCTGGTTAGAGCACTGGGTTGTGGCCCCAGAGGCCGCCGGTTCAAGTCCGGTCGCGCACCCACTTCAAATCCATAGACCGGTAGCTTAATAACAGAATTACATTACGTTTACCCACTCTTGTATCATTCCAAACATACATCTACGTTTACTCACATGCTTAATAAATATGTATGGATATTTACCAAAATGTGTTAATATTGACAGCAAACATTTATGGAGGGATGGTATGAAAAAACTATTACTTTTACCGGTATTTGTTTTAATTGCGCTTGTAGCGGTAAGCGTATCTCAGGCAAATGTGCTGATTGAGGACGTTAACTCGACTCAAGATGCCGATTTCAACGGAGGGTTACTCTCAGGTGTAATTGAGACCGGATCGGGAGCTCCGGGTGATTACGAGCTGATTTCTTGCGGTATTTTTGCGGATGGTAACCCTAACCCGTTTAATGCTCCGAGCCCCGGATCGTGGAATGAGATTGTAAATGAAACATGTTTCCCTGATTCATGTCAGCTTGGTATATGGAGCCGCTTCACAGACTCTTCGGGTTCAGATGATATTACCTGCAGTTGGGATACCGACAATTCATCAGCTTTTGCGGCGGGAAGCTTCAGATACAATAATGTTGACAAGGACAATCCCATCATCGATTCCGCCTGCTCCGAATTTGATCCTTTGAGCCAGATGTACGTCACGGATCCTGTGCAATTTGAAGCGGGCTCACAGCTTGTCCAAATACTTTTAATCTCAGGCGGCAATCAATCAGGCGCATTATCAGCCGATCCTTTTAGTGACGGTTTCACTGAATTAGTAGAAGTAGGCCCTGGATTAGCACTTACTGGAATAAGTGAATTTCAAGACACGGCAGGTACTTTCCAATTCCCGGCGTTTCCTAGAATTGGTGATACTATTGCGCTTAAATTTTGTGCCATATCTTTAAGGATGGCCCCTAAGGTCATACCGACAATGAGCGAATGGGGACTTATAGCTACCGCGGGCGTTTTAGGGATTATCAGTTTCTTTGCCCTGCGCAGAAGAAAAGCGGCAGCTTAATTACACACAAGAAAGAACGTTAAGGATATATATTAAAAAAGGGAGCTTCGGCTCCCTTTTTTGTTTGTAAATAGTACTCCGCATTTGTCCCACCCGCCGCTGTATTCTAATTCCCCTGAGCCTGAATGACTTGCTAACTTGCCACTTGACTGTCATTGTCTTCCATAATTGCTTAGAGTATTTTGTTATAGTCAATTCGAGCTTAAATATGATTTATAAGGAGCGGCAATGAGCCTACGTCTTATCGAATCTATTCTGCCTGTGGGTGAAACCACAGAGTCCGTGAAAGAGCTTCTCGGTGAGCTTCCCATTATTGGTATCTGGGAGGAAAGTGGGACCGACAAGAGCGTAGTCGTGAAAATCATTGCCCTTGCCAAAGACTGCGAGGACATCCTCGATATCCTGGAAAAGCGTTATTCAGGCAAGAAGGTATTTAGAATAGTCCTGCTGCCTGTAGAGGCTACAATTCCCCGGCCCGTTGAGTCAAAAGAAGAGGTAGCGGAAAGTGTTCCGGAGAAGAAGAAAGAATCAGTATTAAAAATCGGCAGGATTAGCAGGGAGGAGCTGTACGCCGATATAAACGACAGCGCGAACATTACTTTAGTATATATTGTGCTCGTAGTGCTTTCCTCTGTCGTCGCATCAATCGGAATCTTGAAAAATAATGTAGCAATTATTATAGGCGCAATGGTAATCGCCCCTCTCATAGGCCCAAACATGGCTCTTGCTTTCGGCACAACGCTTGGGGATTTAAACCTCATAGTAAGAGCGTTTAAGGCCAACGCTGCCGGTCTTGCGGTTGCGCTAATATTCGCAATAGCCATAGGCGTAATTTTTTCAGTAGATCCCACAATACCGCAGCTTGCCTCAAGAACCGAGGTCGGGTTTGGAGACATAGCTCTCGCCCTTGCCTCTGGAGTCGCGGGTACTCTCGCTTTTACCCAGGGACTGCCGAGTGCTCTCATTGGCGTGATGGTTGCCGTCGCTCTACTCCCTCCCACTGTATCCGTCGGAATGCTGGCGGGTACCGGTAACTTTACTCAGGCCGCAGGTGCTCTCCAGCTCTTACTTGTCAACGTTATCTGTATAAACCTATCCGCCGTTACAACTTTCTTCATACAGGGCGTCAGACCGCTCTCATGGTGGGAAGCTAAAAAAGCTAAAAAAGCGACAAGGACCGCGATCATCATCTGGTCACTACTGCTTTTACTGCTGATATTAACCATTCTTTTATCTCAGGAATATGTAGCGATATAGTATAGTTAGATTAAAAGGGGATTTGATAACCCTTATTCAAACTCAAGCGCTTTGCCTTTAGTTTCAGGTAGCGTTATTACTACGACTGCCGCGGCAACGGCAAAAACGGAAACAGTCGTCAATCCGGTTGCAAAACCGTATTTCCCCACGAGAAAGCCTATTAGAGGTGGCGCGGCGGCGGATACCCCTCTGCCTACGTTATAACAGAAGCCCTGTGCTGTTCCCCGAGCTCTCGTAGGAAATATCTCCGAGAATATCGAGCCGAAGCCAGAGTAAAACCCGGTGCCGAAAAATCCGATGAACGGCCCCAGGATAAGCACCTCGCGAAGGGTGGTTGCCTGACCAAAGAACCAAACGAGCACCGCCATTATGAGAAGGTAAAAAACAAAAACCGGTCTTCTTCCCAGACGGTCGCTTATAAACCCGAACGTGACGCATCCTATAAAAGCGCCGATATTTATTGGCACAATCCAGATAAAGCCCTTTGTGTCCAAACCCACGCCCTTTTCACTCGCTAAGAATTGAGGAATCCAGAAATAAAGACCCCAGTACGCTATCATGCAGAGACTCGTTAGAAGGGTTGCGGAAACCGTATATCTTATTAAGTCCGGTTTGAATATCTGTGAGAGTGTAAATCTCTTTGCCTTTTCGCTAAGCCTCCCTTCTTTTCTTAGCTTCTTTGTTTGTTTCCACACCTCAGGCTCGTCGAGATGCTTCCTTATATAGAAGACCAGAAACGCCGGCAGTACACCCACCAGGAAAAG
Source organism: Thermodesulfobacteriota bacterium (assembly GCA_965216785.1). Lineage (GTDB taxonomy): Bacteria > Desulfobacterota_D > UBA1144 > Nemesobacterales > UBA2774 > UBA2774. The sequence goes on along the minus strand of OZ244197.1, from coordinate 2,811,131 downwards.
TAGCCTCCACCCAAGATCAAGCCCGTCGAACGTAATCCCTATCATCGGAACCGTATAGCTCACGCCCTCTTTGAAGTTTGGGATAATCAGCGTGGCCAGAACCGCGGCAAGTATATAACCTATGCCCCAGCCGCTCTGGACCATACCTATTACCTTACCCCTATGTTCCTTGGGCCATTTCTCGGCGACGAGCACCTCGCCTGAGGCCCATTCCCCACCTACACCGAGGCCGAGAAACACTCGGCATACAAGAAGATATGTTACATTGGGAGCAAAAGCGCTTAGACCCGTAAAAGCTGAATATAGAAGTATGCTGTACGTGAGCGCCCTAACTCTCCCCATATAATCGGAGATAATTCCGAACACCGCGCCGCCGAAAGCAGAAGAAAAGAGCGTTACCGAGAAAAGCGCCCCGACCATTGCCTCTGAGAGATTAAAGACCTGACCAATAGAGCTCACAGCGAAGGCAAACAGCAGCAGGTCCATTGCGTCGAGAGTCCATCCCATAAAAGCTGCGTAAAAAGCCTTCCATTGATCGGAATTTATATCACGCACCCAGCCAAGCGGACCATTTTTTGAAATACTCACATTTCCACTGCCATTACTCATACATTGGTCTCCTGTGACCACAGCTTTTATACAGTCATACCTATTTTCATCATTTAATCCAAATGTGAAAAGACTTTAACGGTGATTTGTTGAAGCCTAAGGCTCCCCACATAAGTTAGATCTGTGAGCCAATAAAATCCTTTACACGGCGTAAAAAGATTTCAGACGCATCGGCGTGGAGCCAATGACCCGCATCCCTTACAATCTCAAGAGTCATATTGGGAAAATGGGTTTTATAGATATCCTCTTGCTCCCATACCCGGTACTCCGATTGCCCTCCCGCGAGTACCAGAGTAGGTCCTTCAAAAACTGCTTCGTCTGGAAGAGAGAAAGTTTCCTCTGCCGCGTAGCGCCTCAGCTCGGGAAGATTGCATTGCCAGTTAAACTCACCTTCATCATTTTGTTTTAAGTTCTGAAGTAAAAACTGCCGTACCCTCAGATCGGTGATCTTGTTTGAGACTGCTTTTTCGGCGTCAGCCCGGCTGGTGATAGAATTAAGATCAATTTCCATAAGAGCGTCTAGCAGTTTGAAAAGACTCCCTTTCAGCCTCACAGCCGCCGCGTCAACCAAAGTTAGGCTCGCAATTTGAGTGCCTTCCGATGTTGCCACAGCCATTGCCGTCTGCCCTCCCATTGAATGGCCAATCAAGTGGGGAGGCTCTTCAAACTTCGTATCTATGAGCTCGAGTACGTCGTCCTGCATCTCGTCAATGTTGTGCGGACCGTAAGGCGATTCCCCGTGGTTCCGCAAATCAGGGACAATCACGCGGAAGTCTGAAGAAAGCTGCCGCATGATACGCTGCCAGTTACGTGAGGATCCCATCAAACCGTGCAGTATCAGGATTTCCGGGCCCGATGTCCCGGCATTTCTCATTTTAAGTTTCATAATTTCACATTATTTTAGACTATATAAAGTCATATATATAGGCTCATGTAATATAAGCCGCTCATCCCCTAGCGCCCTTTATATAAGCCTCGGTTAACTCGTTTTGTGGCTCATTGAATATCCGCTCTGTCAGGCCATATTCAATTAGGGCTCCCGCGTTATTTTGCATCCAGAAAAAAGCGACGTAATCAGCTATTCTCCTGGCCTGCGGAAGATTATGCGTAACGATGATAATCGTATATTTCCCCCTGAGCTCTGTTATCAAATCTTCCACGACCGAGCTTGCTAGCGGATCGAGCGCGCTGCAGGGCTCGTCCAGTAACAATACTTTGGGCTCAAGCGCGAGAGTCCTTGCGATACAAAGGCGCTGCTGCTGACCCCCCGATAGCGACAGCGCAGGAGTGTTCAGCCTGTCCCGCACTTCGTCCCAGAGTCCTACTTTCTTCAGCGCCTTTTCCACTCTTTTGTCGATTTCGTTTTTATCTAAAGTACCGTGCTCTTTTAACGGTAGTGCAATGTTTTCCTTAACGGAAAGAGGGAAGGGGTTTGGTTTCTGGAATATCATCCCTACGCTCAGACGAAGGGATGTAAGGTCTGTCTCAGGTGAGAATATATCGTGCTCTCCGATTCGCACGCTGCCGCTCACGGTGCAGCCCGCAACAAGCTCCGCCAGGCGGTTTAAGCTAAGAAGGAAGCTTGACTTGCCGCATCCTGAGGGTCCTACAACTGCTGTTATGGATCCCGGATTTATTGTCAGATTCACTCCTTTGAAAGCAGGCTTATTGCCGTAATACAGACTCAAATCCCGGGTGCTTATTTGAGAAAGACTCCTTTCCTCTCTCTCGTATTTACGAGTACTTTCATAAACTGCGCCGCTCCTATTTAGTAGTACATTCATATTATTGTTATTCTCCTTCTTAGCCAATTATGTGATATATAGAAAGAAACTATATTTATGACCGCCAATATGCTTACCAGTACGAGCGCCGATGCGTACGCTTTCTCGTTTCCTCCTGCAACATTCATCGATAGATCGAAAATGTGTATAGATAACGCCCTTCCCGAATCGAGAAGCGAAGTAGGCATTCTGTCCACATAACCGCTTGTATAAAGAAGCGCCGCCGTTTCAGCTATCGCTCTTCCGGTACCCAGTATCAGCCCCACTGTGAGCCCGGGCGCAGCTGCGGGAAGGAGTATCCTGAATATGGTCGTGGTTTTTGATAACCCTACTGAAGCCGCGGATATTCTGTATTCCTCGGGCGCCGACCTGAAACCCTCTTCCGTGGACCTTATCAATATGGGCAGCACCATACATGCAAGGGTCAGCCCCCCTGATAATATGGAAAAGCCGAGTCCCAGTATGTTCGAGAAAAAAACAAAACCGAATAGCCCGAATACTATAGATGGCACTCCGGCTAAAATATCAAGGCTCCTTCTCACAAATCGTCCGAATATGCTATCTCTCGGTGTAAATTCTGAGAGTAATATGGCTGTACCAAGCCCGATCGGAAGCGCCGCCGCTATTGCGACAGCTAGTATAAGCCCCGTCGATATCAGTATAGGGCCGATCCCCCCGGCTCGCCCGGCATTCTCGGGTGCCGAGGTGATAAACTCCCAGGAAATTTGCCCTATACCGTGCCGCACTATGCTGCTCAATATCAAGAAAAATACGGCGCTCACCAATATGGCCGAAGACCATACTATCAGTTTCGGCAATCTTTCCCGTTTTGAATTTATTGTTCTGTTTCCCTTCAGCTCCAAAGCGTCACGCATAAATCCTCCCCCTGCTTATCCACTCAGCAGCTAGTACCAAGCACACTATTATCAACATCAGGAATAGTCCGCTCACAAAAAGAGCCGATCGGTGATCACCCAGCGCATAAGCCATTTCAAGCGCGATGTTCGCTGTTAGTGTCCTCACGGGTTCAAACACGCTTTTCGGAATCTGCACCACGTTCCCGCACACCATCAGCACGGCCATTGTCTCCCCGATTGCCCGCCCTGTCTCAAGTATTGTTCCTGTGAACAGGCCGGATTTGGCAGAGGGCAGGATTATTCTTCTTATTGCGGTCCATCTTGAAAGTCCCAATGAAGCTGCGGATGTCATATATTCTTTCGGTACGCCGCCGATGCTTGAGTCGGCGACTAAAGCAATGGTCGGAAGTATCATAATTGTCAGTATCAGGATTCCGGCCAGAAGGCTCGGTCCGGGAGGCTCGAGCTCACCAATCAAAGGCACCAGTACTACGAGTCCCCAAAACCCGTAGACGACTGAGGGGATCCCCGCAAGCAGCCCCAAAACCCCCCGGAATGACTGGGCTACCCTCGGAGGCGCATAGTAATTCACAAATATTGCCGACAATATCCCAAGCGGGGTTGCTATAAGCACTGAGCCGGCCATAGCGAATAACGTACCCAAGAGCATAGGTGTCAAGTTATACAAATTCTCTGCGGGATGCCATGAAGAGTCGGTGAAGAACCTGCCTATTCCAACGCTACTCAGAACAGGAAGGGACTCCTTAACGAGGAATATAGCTATAAATAAGACTATAACGCCCGCCAAAACCGCGCAGATTCTCAGCGTCCAGACTAAGAGGACATCACTCAGGCGTTGTGACAAAATACTGATCCTCTATAATATCGGCAACTTCGTTTGAGTTTGCGAACTCTATAAATACCGCTGTCAACCCATCGGGATTGGCGTTTGTAACAAGGTTCAGCTTACGGCTCAGGGGGAATTGACCGCTCCTTATATTCTCGGTGGAAGCCGCCACACCGTTTAGCGGAAGGGGCTTTATCGGTATCCCGATTCCGGCGTCATACTCCGCCGTACCTACAGAAACAAAACCTATAGAGTTCTTGTTTGCTGACACCGTTTTAACTCCCTGCTCGTTGTCGCCGATAATTACATGCGGCTTTATGTCCGAGTTTTTTATCTGAAAGTACTTTAGAAATAAATCCAGTGTCCCGCGGCCCTCGGCTTTACTGACTACGGTTATCGGCGCGTCATTCCCGCCAACCTCGTTCCAGTTTCTGATCTTCCCGGTATAAATATCAACTATTTGCCCATTCGTCAGCTCGTCCACAGGGTTAGATTCATGAACTATCATAGTTATCCCGTCAAGCGCAATCGGGAATGCCATAATATCCATTTCATTTTCTTTTAGAGCCCGGGAGACCATGCCTATATCCGATATATTCTGTCTTACGTCCGATATTCCCCTAGAAGAGCCTCCCATTTGGACGTCAATACGAACGTCGGAATGTTGGGCCTCAAAACGCTTTGCTATCTCTGAGACCAGAGGAGCCACAGTACTTGAACCCGTAATGATCAGCTTTCCATTTAGCTCTTGAGCGTTTTGGACGTTAGAATCAGCATAGGCTAGGGCAGTCGTAAATATCGAAATTAGGCCGATTGCCGCAATCAATAAAAATCTCACTATCAACACCTCGTTCTATAAATTTTTAGTAGGTAAATCGGCATACATCAAATATTCTGTTTATCTGGGTTCAATGTTTATGAATATTTAGATCATGGAAATGTGAATTGGATTCTTCATTTTATACATACGTAAGAGATTGCGCCTAATATTCTGAAAATTTTTGTTGATTCGGCAGTATCTATCCTTTACGCTTGGAGCTGAAACGTCCGACACCGATAAGGGCAACCCATCTGAAAGGATGGCACGCAAAGTCATGGGCTTAACCTCTGTTTGATCTACAGAGATCAGTGGAGTATGGCCGCCAGACTGCCGAAGTAGAGTGTAATACCTCGGCGTCTTTTCCACTCATGCTACCCTCACGCGTCCTTATGGCGGCGGATGCAAAAAATCAGGAGGTGTTTCATGGAATTTCTGGATAAGATTGCCAGACGTGGTTTTCTCAAGCTCGGCACCTTAGGGCTAGGCGCACTTAGCATCGGCACAGCTGCTGCCGTAAACGTACCACAAGCAAATGCCCAGCGTAACAGACTTAATATAGACGTATCTTGTGACGCGAACACTATCAGGTTCGAAGGGCCTCAGGGTCCAAATCCTGATAACCCGGAAGGAGACCCGGGGCCTCACCCGTACTACGGTGCATCCTTTGTGGTCCAGGGCGTTATATACCCCGAAGGTACGCTTTCAGATACTGGTAGCGGGCTCTTTGCAGACGGTACTCCCGAATTCCCTGACAGTGTACTAGGCCGCTGGATTTGCCGCGGGTGGTTTATAGGTGACGGCGGTGAAGACGCCAGGGGCGGTATATTCACCCCCAGCGGTCCCTTCGTAGCCACAACTCAGATATATAACCTGGATGAAGAAAATCCCGGAGACCGGCTTTTAATCAGCGACGGTGTGGAGCTCATTGATCTAAACGTTCCTTTTAAAAGACCCGTGACGGGAGGAAGCGGAATATACCGTAGGGCCCGTGGCGAGGTAACACAGACAGCTATCGGCGCCAACGCTACGGGTCTCTTTAATTTCACTTTCTCATTCAGGCTAAGGTAGGGGTTTGTTTGGGTAAGAGTAAAGGAAGCAAAAGCTTTAAAAACAGTTCCCACACCAAACCCTATAACGAGCGCGTCATCTTTGTCGCTCCTGCCGTCAGGGTTTATGATTACCTGAACGTCGGGCTGAATGAATAGCCACGGGGCTACTATAATACGTCCGGACAATGAAAATATTGTTAGGGCCCGGGTAGTCGGAATCTCATTTTTCTCAATTAAGTGGGATGTCTGCGGTGCCCTTTGACTGCTGGTAAATCTCTGACATTTCGTCATATACCTTCTTTAGATTCTCGACACGCCCAAGAAATTTACGCGCGGTTTCGTCATCGAGGCCATTGATCAAATTCATCATACTGTAGCTCTTCCAGTAATGGTTTTCATGGGCGTACTGTCCGTGGTCACACTTGAAGACCTCTTTTAATATTCGGAGGTCATGGGGGATATTGAAAGAATCACGGGAATCGACGTAGCTGAAAAGGTAATAGAAATTATCATATCCTCCCCATGTAATGGCGGAGAGACAAAGAGGGCAGGGCTCGTGCGTCGCAAAGAAGATGCAGTCCTTTGGCGCGGGTCTTTGATCACGCGGCATTTCGTAAAGCTTCTTTAGTGTGTGAACTTCCCCGTGCCATAGCGGGTTTTCGGTCTCGGTATTGGTCGATGCGACAACGAGTGATAAATCGTCTTTCCTCAGGATTGCAGCCCCGAACACTTTGTTGCCTGCTCGTACACCCGTTTGTGTCATTGGAACAATATCCTTTTCGGTAACCTCTAACAACCTGTCTATAATCTTTATTTCTTCCATTTAGATATCAAACCTCCATTTCTTTAAATTTATTTAAACCTTCTCAGGGTCCTTGAGCCAGCGGCTTGAGATAAGACCTATCACGAGAACTATAATTAAAGGCGTTAATGCCAATTTGAAGTCATGTATAGCTGCCGGAGTCCCGGGCGAAGGCTGCAATCCTAAAAGTACGCCCATTATGTACTGAAGGAGCGCGCTCAATAGATAAGCTATCATAGCCATGAGTCCGAAAGCCCTTCCTTTAAGTGCAGGCGGTATATGCTGCTCCACAAGCGGAAAGCCCAGCACGGCGCCGCCAAAGAAGAAGCCTAGCACTATAAGCAGCATAAAGGCGATCGAGACCGGTAAAGTCGGTCCGTATATCATAACAGCGCTGACTATCAGCATCCCGCCCATATAAGATTTTGCCACTATCGAACGGCGGCCCAGGTAATCGGAAAACCATCCCGCCAGCACAGCCCCGAATGCCCCGCCCAGAGGGAGCATAGCGTTCATAATTGCGGCTGTTTCAAGTGAATTTCCATATGCCAGCTGATCGGGAATATTCCATAGGTCGGCAAATGCCAGGTAGACAGCGAAAGCGGCGCTAAAATAAATTGCTCCAAGCCAAAATTGAGGAATACTCACGAGTGCGCGTACATCAGAGAGATAGCCTCTCTCCTGGTTCGCCTTTTCCGTTTCACTGCTCGTCCGCGGTGCGGACCTTACAATTATGAAAATAAGAACACCTAGTATTAAAATTACTAGACCCAAGCTTTTCATTACAAGCCCATAGCTCACAAAACCCCCTGATATTGCCATTACTAACACCAAGGCAGCTGTAAATATATTTGCCGACATTTCGGTTACGCCGGATACGAGTGGGAACCTCTCTGAAGGAAACCATGTACCTGCCAGATAAATCGCGCCGATGTAGGAAGCTGAGAGTCCTATGCCAACGAGGAATTTAGCGGCCAATGCTACTTCTAATGAACCTGCTTCTGAAAGCAGGAGAAGACCCGCCGCTGCAATTACTGCCGATCCGGCCAGCGTAAATCTGGGTCCCAATAAATCGATCAGGCTTCCAGTTACAAGCTGCGCCAAACCATAACTTAGGAAAAATACAGAGCCGAGGAGTCCCACTTGAGCTGTAGTGAGATTTAGGTGCTTCTGTAGCTCAGGCGACAATATACCGAACAAGACTGCGGTAACTACACTCAGAATAAAGTACAGGTCGCCTGTACCCCATACTATAATCGCGCGCCAAATACCTTTAGAATTATCCCGGTTATCCATTTTTAGATTGTGCTTGAATACTAAGTAGAGTCTTTATCTAAAATTAGGTTCAAGGGAGTTCAATGTCAACAATTAATAAAAGCCCTCAATAACATAAACCCAAAGAGCCTAGTAAAGCCTTTGGGGGTATAGATTTAAAGAGAATCAGTAATCTCCCAAATGAACCCCCCTAATTCTAAAAACAATGTTTTTTTGAATTGGTACAGTTATTACTTGAATCTGTTGCCACTGCAAAAACAAGAATAACGATACTGAAAAGGGAGCCTCGGCCCCCTTTTTGTTAGAAGTAGAAATTTTTGGATAGTACTAATGGTTTCTAGCTAAACCACAGATAAATAGTAAGCACTCCGAACAAAACTAAAGCTAAGAGAAACAGAAACGCTCCCATACTCTCCTGCTGTTTATCATATTGATCGCCCATAATAGTCTCCTTTTGAAGGATATAATCATATTATAGAACGATCCGGGAGTCCGAATCAATAGTTTTTGTGTTTCTGCTATTATTCCATCTTATTATCTTTATGTGTTATTTAACGCCCACGTAGGCGCCGAAACAGGAATTTTTATGAAGAACGTCCACGTTCGTAAACCCTACTTTTCTCATCAGCTCCAATTGATAAGTAATACTCCTTGGCGAATCCTCTACGTCTATATACCCAAAAACCTTGTCTCTGTAGCCCGAGTCTCCCAGGAATGCAAGGTACTCCCCGTAGCGTTTCCACATGCTCTCGTGCACGGCGTCGTGCTCGTGGTGTACTAGGTCACTTACAAAGAGCGCTCCCCCCGGTCTTAGCAGATCATAAATCTTCTTAAAGCAATACTCCCAATCAGAGTCGTCTCTTAAGTGGTGCAGCACCGCCGCGGCCACAATCAGGTCGTAGTGCGAGCGGGGTAGGGGCACGTCTCTGAAATCCCCCTGGAAAGTTTTTACTTCTCCGGCTTTTTCATTTTTTAAACGCTCTTGGGCTTTTTCAAGCATCGGCAGGCTCAGGTCGAGCAGGTCGCAATTTAGCCCCGGTATGCCTCTAACTATCATTATAGAGTTATTCCCCGCGCCGCAGCCTATGTCGAGCATATTCTCCGCGCCTGGTTTCACCACAGCTGCGAGATCTGAAATGAGCTCGAGCATTATCGGGGCGTCGATCACCGCTTCCTGCGCAGTGCCAAGGTCCGAGAACCTCTCAACGTCGCTATCGAATCTGTCCCTTATCTCATCCGGTGTTGATTTTTTATCGAGAGGGGTTTTCAAGAATTTACCGCCTTTTTCCCGTTCAGCAAAAGCGTCATCGGAGTGTGGAGTATGCCGTGTATCACCTTCTCATCCTCTGTTTTCCGAAAACCTTCTCTTTCATAAAAAGCCCTTGCGTACTTTGAGGAATTTACAGTTACTTCCTTTGTTTTAGGTGCGGCTGAGAGAATATAATCAAGCGCCCTGTTCAAAAGCTCACTTGCTATACCTTTTCTATGATATGCCTTTTCAACGTATAACATGGAAATGTGCCTTCTCTTCTTAACTTCCACGACCCCGACGATCATACCCTCGTCTTCGGCCACGATCACGTGATATCCGGCCCGCCACCTCCTGTGGAGAGCCCTTGGGTTCACGTAGCGGTAAAACTCCTCTATGCCCGCCTCAGAAAACTCCGGAGCGATAAACTCGTTAAACGAGCGCGCCACAAGGTTGCATACCTCTACCTCTTCCCCGGCTACTATATTTCTATATATCATCTCAGAGCTCATGTGGTATTTGAATAGTTAAGTCTAACTGCCTGTAACAATAGCATTAATATGGCTATGCCTTAAGCCACTCCTTAGCCTCTTCCTTCTCGCTCATAGAAAAGTGTTTGATCTCAATGTGAGGGAAAATGGTGTCGGCTATATTAATCCACGTTTGGATCCACCCCTTGTCGGACACCACTGCCTCTTTCTCGAAATCGTTAAAATGCTTGAGTTTAAAATGGATATCCTTCATAAACGTATTCACGTTCATACCGCCTACCTCCTCTATCTCCGCGTAGACTCTTAGCTTATCGTGCTTTTGAAGCATCTCCTCCATCTTCGCCACCGCTTCGTCAAACCTATCCTCTTCGATGCTGCCTTTAAGCCGAAAACCAATAATGTTGTCTTCCCTAAACGGTATTAACTCAAGCATGTTAATCTCCTCTGGAATTTACTCTACGTAGAGTAACAACGCGTGCTCTCATTGGATCTTGTTTTTGGCGCAGAAAACTATCATCTTATAGTTATATGCCCCTGTCGGGTCAGTCCAAGTCGCCGTGCAGTCGAGTATCACGTCATGTCCCGGGGTCCCACGCGGGTTGCGCTCGAGTATCCCCGCCAGCTCTTCCCTTGACTGTGTCTGTGCCTGTATGCAATGCTCCTGCATCTGGTAATTTGCCGCCCATCTGGCCCCGCACCATTCTTTAATCTGATCCCTGGCCGCTGGTCTTGCGGGAATGTGTCCGGGGTTTGCGATCATGTCGTTTACAGCTTGAATAGTCCTGTCCGCGTTAACGATATACTGCGTGCCCTGATCAAATAGTTTTGTTTGCATTGATGTTTCTTTGTCCGTGCATGCCGAGATATAAAGGTTCAGCCCCGTCATATAATCAGTAAATCCGTCAAGCGCTTTCACGTGTACGGCTTTCATCCTTTGTGGCGGTGTTATAGCGCCGAGGTTATTTCTGAGCTCTCCAACAACCCCCTGGAAAAAACCGTTTTCGTTCGCGCACTCTTCGCTTGGCTTTGACTGTAGGCCTACAGCCGAGGCGCTTACAGCCTCACCCACTTCCGATAGCTCTGTAATTATCGGGACTATTTGGTTCAGATATACTTTATCGCTCCCGCTATAAGGCGCAGGGTGCGGGGTTACGTCATGCGCGAGGCTTTTTACGGGCGCGTATCCCATAACCATCAATAAGGCTACAACAAGCATTTTCCTGGTACTTGAGTGCACAAGCGTTGTCATCTTAATTCCCTCCATGTATTTTATTTATTTACTTATCTCTACCCTTATTATACGGAAATAAATCACATAATATAAGTTCTCGGTATTAATTTATTTTAGTCGGATAAATACAATAACTACCATGGTTTCTTCGGCGTAGATTTCCAAATACATGTATAGGTGGGTTGAGCTATGGATTTTTCCCGATTCTAGTATATATTTGAGTTTAAATGAAGCTCTTAGATGCTTCAATTTATTAATATATGAGATTTATATAATGTAGGCGGTGTATACTTTATATAAGATTCTAAATTATTTTGTATACATGGCGCGTGCAGTGAGTGTAACAAAGTACTTAAAGAAGGATGGTCATTAATCATGGAATCTATGATAGATCACATAGAAAACCCCACAAAAATAACCTCTGCAGACATAGTCGTCGGGATCCCCTCGTATAATGAGGCAGACTCCATATATTTCCCTGTAGAGCAGGCGAGCAAGGGCCTCAATATCTATTTTCCACATAAAAGCTCTGTAATCGTAAATGTTGATAATTGCTCTCCTGACGGGACTAAAGATGTATTTTTAAGCACCCCAACGAAAATCCCGAAGATGTACGTATCTACTAAAAAGGGTGTATTGGGCAAAGGACGCAACGTCCGCAACTTGCTAGAGGTCGCCTCTGGCTTAAATGCCAAAGCCATAATTATGCTCGACGCCGACCTCAAGAGTCTTACGCCTAGGTGGATAAAATACTTCATCGAGCCCCTTACTGACGGATACGATTTCGTCGTACCCATTTACCTGAGACATAAATACGACGGCACAATAACAAACAACATTGCATACCCCATGCTCCGTACGCTTTTTGGGCTCAGAATACGGCAGCCGATTGCCGGAGACTTCGCGTTCTCGGGCAGGCTTGCCAATTGCTTGCTTCTCGAGCCTACGTGGAACGACGCGATCTGCAATTTCGGTATAGACATATGGATGACCACGGTTGCCATTTGCCGCAACTTTAAGGTCTGCCAGGCATTCATGGGCTCATCGAAAACCCACCGCACCAAAGACCCGGCAAGCGATCTGGGACCTATGTTTTCACAAGTGGTCGGTACCATCTTCGAGATGGTAAAGATCTTTGAATACGTCTGGAAAAACATTGAAGTATCACGCCCAAGCGTCATTTACGGCTTTGGTCTCGGCCAAACAGGTGTGAGCCAGGAAGTTACGGTTAGCACGGATCTGCTTCACAAATCATTCATTACCGGGTTTGAGGATTACGGCGATATTTGGCAGCAAGTGCTTATGCCCTCGAACATGCAGGTCCTTCACAGGCTTAGCGAAGTTCCTCCCGACGAGTTTCATTATGAAGACGACGAATGGGTCAGAATCTTGTTCGATTTTACTCTAGCCCATATTTACAATACCAATATAGACCGTGAAAAAATGATGGAAGCTCTGATACCGCTTTATTACTCCTGTACGTTATCGTTCGTGAACAGGGTATCCAAGATGGACGACGCCGAAACAGAGCTCTATCTTGAAGACAGGACCCGCAGGTTTGAGGAATCTAAATACTATCTCGTTGAACGTTGGAACCAGCTCGCGAAAAATAACGGTAACAGAAAGCTCTATCAGATGCTCGACGGTAAATCCGAAGATTCCGAGTAACACTGGCAATAAGGATTGAATTAAATCCCCTGAAGCCGTCATTACGAGGCCCCTGTATGGGCCGTGGTATTTTCTGGCAATTTTACGTCCAAGCCTAATACTTGCCATCGCCTGAATGTAGTTATCAGAAATCCATATACTTCCTTTGCCTTTTGCATTGCATCCCATATACTTTTTCCTCATCAAATATGACGGAACCTATAGAGCCTTCTACATAGGTGCTGTAAATCAAACTAGAGCGGTTAACTTTTGGAAAACATCATTTCAGTAAAGAATGTGTCTAAGATATATGCATCCGGCGTCGAGGCCCTGAAAAGCACTGACCTGGATATAAGAAAGGGGGAGATATTTGCATTACTCGGTCCCAACGGAGCCGGAAAAACTACTCTCATCAGCATCATCTGCGGAATAGTAACCCCAAGCACCGGCACAATTACCGCAGACGGCCATGATATCATTTCCGACTATAAAGCCGCGAGAGCAAAAATAGGGCTGGTTCCCCAGGAGCTCACAACGGACGTGTTCGAAGCTGTTGGGGATACCATGAATTTCAGCCGTGGGCTATTCGGAAAACCCCCGGACCCCGCCTATCTCGAGAAAGTCCTACGTGATCTATCGCTTTGGGATAAGAAAGATTCCAAGATCATAGAGCTCTCAGGCGGCATGAAGCGCCGCGTATTAATTGGAAAGGCGCTTTCCCACGAGCCCAAGATTCTTTTCCTCGATGAGCCTACCGCCGGGGTCGATGTAGAGCTGCGGCGGGAAATGTGGGAGATGGTAAGGGGTCTGCGGGAAAACGGCGTTACTATCATTCTTACTACTCATTATATAGATGAGGCGGAAGAGATGGCTGATCGCATCGGTATTATCAATAAAGGAGAGATAATTTTAGTAGAGGACAAGACGGCGTTAATGGAGAAGCTGGGTAAGAAGCAGTTAAAACTAGAGCTACAGAATCCTCTAAAATCGATACCGGGCGCATTCGATGAGCTTTCGCTTGAGCTATCTTCCGACGGCACTGAGCTTATTTACACCTTCGATGCCAGAAGCGAGCAAACCGGTGTAGCGGAGCTCCTGGGACACCTCCATCATCACGGGATAGACATAAGGGACCTTCATTCGAGCAAAAGCACTCTTGAGGAAATCTTTGTCAGTCTGGTAACCGAGAAACAATGAACATATACGGCATAAGAGCTATATATAAATTCGAGATGGCGCGCATGTGGAGGACGCTTATCCAGAGCATAGCGACGCCGATTCTTTCGACCTCACTATACTTCGTTGTCTTCGGTGACGCAATCGGGTCCCGCATGGGTGATGTCGAAGGGGTCAGCTACGGCGCGTTCATCATCCCGGGCCTTATAATGCTCTCGCTAATGACAGAAAGCATTGCCAATGCCTCTTTCGGCATCTATATGCCGCGCTTTGCCGGCACTATTTACGAAGTCCTGTCCGCTCCAGTTTCCTACATTGAAATAGTCATCGGCTATGTAGGCGCGGCGGCAACAAAATCGGTCATTCTTGGCGTGCTCATACTCATTACGGCTCGTCTTTTCATTGCATACGAAGTGGAGCATCCCATATGGATGTTCGGTTTCCTAGTTCTCACATCCGTTACTTTCAGCTTGTTCGGGTTTATACTCGGCATCTGGGCCGATGGTTTTGAGAAGCTACAGATAGTACCGCTTATGATCATCACGCCGCTCACGTTTTTGGGCGGAACTTTTTACTCGATCAACATGCTGCCCGTGTTCTGGCAGAAAGTCACCCTGTTTAATCCCGTTGTATATCTCGTAAGCTGTTTCAGGTGGAGCTTTTACGGCATCGCGGACGTAAACGTGGTAGTGAGCTTTGCAATGACGGTACTTTTCCTGATCCTATGCGTAGCGGCAGTCTGGTGGATTTTTAAAACCGGCTACAGGCTCAAGACTTGAGATAGAAATATTATAATGTAGATAGTCTAAATTAGTTCAGCTTTGAATAAAGATCAGGAGGTAGGTTATGTCTATGCTTAATGATTCAATTAGGGATTTTCTGAAGGGGCGCCACTATGCTACTTTGGCGACGCAAAACGAGGACGGCTCGATTCACCTCACCCCCGTGTGGTACCTCTTTGAAGACGACCGATTCTTGATATCCAGCGGGTCATATGCGAGGAAGTATAAGAACATACTCAAACGTCCCGGCGTTTCTATCATGGTTGATAGCAGAGGTAGACAGGGCAGCGAACAGTGGGTTAGCGCTACTGGGAACGCAGAGATAATAACTGGCGAGGAGTCTCAAGCGATCCATGTTAAAATTCTTAAGCGCTATCTTACAGATACCGCCCTCGCAGACCCGGTAGTAGGCGGCGGGTTTACCGCAATCGGCGAGCTTACGATCAGCGTAAGGCCCGAAACAGTCAAATCATGGAAGCTCAGGGACTCAGACGAGCAGTACTTCGGGGGTATCCTGGGTCAAACTCCGGAGAAGTGGTTCCATCAAATTGATTGACACAAATTTCTGGGGAATGTGTACATATGAATTTCAGGAATTTTCACTCGGTATTGCAGTGCATAGATAACATTTAGTGGAAGAGTTAGTTGAAAACCTGTATTTCATTATAAAGCGCGTCGCGCTCAACCGGAACGAATCCTGCGTTCTTAATCATGTTGACCATAAAGTCACGTGTGTGCCCAAGCTCTGAAGGGGCTCCGGCGTCGTGAATAATCTTCTCACGCATGATCGTGCCGTCTGCGTCGCTGCACCCGTAATGCAGCGCAACCTGCGCCATTTTTTCCCCAAGCGTGATCCAGTAGGACTTAATGTGCGGGAAGTTGTCCAGATATAGCCTCGCGAGAGCGTGAATCTTAAGGTCATATGAGGCGGGGAAGAATTTAACCTGATTTTTCAGCCCCGTGTTTTCCGGCTGAAACAAAACTGGAATAAACGCAAAGAACCCCGGTGACTCATCCTCGATATTTCTAAGGCGCTCGTAATGGTCTACTATGTGAAAGGGCTCTTCAATATGCCCGTAGAGGATCGTCGCGTTAGTCGGAATTCCCATACTGTGAGCAAGCTTGTGTATCTCCTCCCAGCGCGTCGCGACTGTCTTAGGGGCGCATATTTTCTTACGCACGTCCGGGTGGAGTATCTCCGCGCCTCCGCCCGTTAGAGCGTCTACGCCTGTCTCTCTTAATGTTTCGAGCACTCCTTCAAGACTCTTTCCGCTTATCTCCGTAAACCAGTCGATCTCTACAGCGGTGAACGCTTTTACGTGTGTTTCAGGGTAGTTATCTTTTACAAGCTTTACGATTTCCAGGTAATCCTCAAACTTCCAGTTCGGGTGAAGGCCGCCTACAATGTGGACCTCTTTGATCTCATCGGAAAGCATGGAAAGTATCTGATCGTGCGAAAGCTCGTAAGCATTGGCAGATTTTTTCGTAGTTCCGAACGCGCAGAACCTGCATGAAATGGCGCATATGTTAGAGGGGTTAACGTGGCGGTTAACCACAAAATACACCTTGTCTCCGGCTCTTTTACGCTTAACGTAATCAGCCATCATCCCAACGGTGTTTATGTCCTGCGTATCCATTATCGTAAGACCGTCTTCAAAGCTGAGACGCTCCCCGTCCGCTACTTTTTCCAGTATGGGCAGCAGTTTTTCGTCGTAACAAAGTTTTTCTATTTCGTCCAGTACTCGTTCCATCTTTCGCTTACAAGCTCCTCGATATCCGGTGTCATTTCAATCACTTTAGGATACCAGTTTTTTATCGTAGCATCTATTCCCATCCGCCCGCCGTAAACAACGGCCGAGCCCTTTAGCTCGGTGCGCTCAAATACTACATCAAGATACGGGTCGAATCTAGTAAATATCCCCCAGATAAGCTCTGTGTTATCATGAATGTCTATATCGGGGCTAACGATAGCCACAATCCTCACATCCTCATAGCCCGGCGTCTTAAAAATTTTCTTTATCATATCCTTTGGGTTCTTATCAAGCTTTATCGCCAGTATGCCTCCCTCGAGCAGCCTCCAGTCAAGGATAGACTTATGCTTTTCCCTCGGGTCGGGGAGTTTTTTCGGCGCAGGCTTTTTCTTCTTGCGGCTGCTGCCCCTGACCGCGTTTATTCCCATCTTGCTTCCCACGTTTAATTTCCCGCTTGTAAAATCCAGAGTGTCCAGAGGGGCCCACGGGATCATCAGAAAATCCTCGTCCGGGTCAAAATTCTCGCCGATCTCTCTTAGCACTTGGTCCCAGTCCCTGGGGTTAACGTCGCTCGATACGGTAATCATAACTTTCGTAAGCAGCAGCTGCCCGGTGCCCCAGAGCGCGAGCATAGCTTTTATTCCGTTCTTGGGATAGCGCTCGTCTACAGATACTACCAAGAGATTATGGAAGCCCGCCTCAGGGTAGGCCCACATATCTTTTACCTCCGGGTGTATAATCCGTGTCAGAGGGGAGAACATATCCCCCGCCGCCATACCCAGAAATACGTCTTCCTTTGGAGGCTTGCCTACAATAGTTGCCGGCATTATAGGGTTTATCCTGTGCGTAATTTCGTTTAGATGAAATACCGGAAAATCAGCCTCCATCGAATAGTGTCCGAAGTGGTCTCCAAACGGACCCTCTTCCCGTAGCTCGTTTTGGGGGACTATGCCCTCTATAATAAACTCTGCGTTTGCGGGCACGCTAACAGATACGCTCTTGCCTTTGACCATCGGTATCGGCTTTCCTCTCAGATAGCTGGCGAATGCAATCTCGTCCATTCCCTCAGGCAGCGGCGCGATTGCGGTGAATATCATTTTCGGGTCCCCGCCCAGCACCACAGCTACTTCAAGAGGCCTTCCCAGTTTTCCAGCTTCATGGTAGTGAGCGGCTCCGCCTTTATGAGGGTGCCAGTGCATACCAGTGGTTTTTTCGTCATAAACCTGCATCCTGTATATCCCGAGGTTCCTTCTCGATGTGACGGGGTCTTCCGTAAGCACGAGCCCGAGCGTAATAAACCTGCCCCCGTCGTCCGGCCAGCATTTTATTATCGGAAGCTTGTCCAGGTTCGGGCGCTCTTCCACCTCTTGGGAAAACCCGAATTTTACTTTTTTTGTCCTCATCGAAAGCAGGTCGTATGCCTTAGGGAGTATTGAGAAAAAGGCTTTCAAGGACGGAGGATTAACTTTATGGAATATTTCAACTAGCTCCTCACCCACTTCCCGGGGTTTTCTCCCTAGAGCAAGTTCCACCCTCTCTTCAGTACCGAAAAGGTTAATTGCCATAGGGTACGAAGCGCCCTTTACGTTCTCGAAAATAAGCGCGGGCCCGTTCTCTTTTATCACTCTGGAGGCGATTTCCGTTATCTCCAATATCGGATCGACTTCGGCCTTCACGTACTCGACGTCGCCGATTTTCTTTAAATGGTTTATATATTCCTGCAGGTCGTAGAAATTTGTTTTAGACATTTACTCGTAAGCGCTCTTTTTCAGAAGAGCTTTATATAAATTATTTGAAACTCCGGTTTAGTATATATGATGTTGGAAATAATACAGGTTAATACTTTAAAATTATGACACCTAAAATACTTTTACAGCTCACTCAAGCTCTTCATGCCGCCATCCATTACCAGTCTCGACTCCGACCATATTAAGCACCTTATCCACATATCCCTCGACAAGGCTCGATACGCTCTCGGCGTTCATATAATGAGGAGGGCTTATCGGCATTATCACAGCACCCTCGCGAGAGAGCTTTAGAGCGTTCTCTAGCGCGATCGAGCTAAGAGGTGTTTCTCTTAAAGCGATAATAAGCTTTCTTCTTTCTTTTAGGGCCACCTGCGCGATTCGCGTAATCAGAGTGTCCGCTATACCGTTTGCTATCTTTGCCAGAGTGGAAATAGAGCAAGGGATGATTACAAGCGCGTCAAAATGGTTGCTTCCCGAGGAAAACGGCGCCGCAAGGTCAGAATCGCTGTAGATTTCATTCACCCAGGGCTTTAGCTCCTCGGTCTTGAGCCCAAGCTCTTCATGCAGCACTCTCTTTCCCCACTTGCTCGCCACAAGGAATTTATCGTCCGGGCACCTGCGCAGAAAATCCACGCCGTACGCGACTCCCGAAGCTCCTGTAAACCCGACTATTGTTCTCATAACTATGGTAAGTATAGCCCAGCGAGCACGAAAAGGAAGATAGCGAACCCTATTAGGATGTTGATTCTGAAAAAAGCGAAGTCCACGTCCTCTGACTTTTTATGCTCCAGAAAAAGCAGAAAACCGATAACTATAAGCAATATCCCTGCAAATATTGTCTTATATAAATAAAAGTACAAAAACGCGGCGGCAAAGTACGCGGCCAGATGCAGTATGCTGGATACCCGAAGGGCGGTGTCCTTACCAAAGCTCGACACCATGGAATATACCCCCTCACGTTTATCGAACTCTTCATCGAGCGTAGCGTAAATAATATCAAATCCGGAGACCCAGAATAGCGTAAAGCAGGAGAGCACTACGGCGGGGAATATGTCCTCGAAATAGCATGTTACGGCAACGAAGCCCCCCAGTGGAGCAAGCGCGAGCGCGAGCCCGACCCCGAAATGACATAAGTACGTGAAGCGCTTTAAGAACGGGTAAATAATGAATACTACAAGCGGAATCGGGGATAGAAATAATACCAGATCACATATGAAATAGGCCGCCGTAAAATAGAGTATCAACCCAAGTGCTGTTACCAGGTAAGCATTCCCCAGGCCGATCCTTCCCGCAGGTAGCTCTCTTTCGCTGGTTCTTGGGTTCAGCGCGTCGATTCTTCTGTCTATAATCCTGTTTATGGCAAGCGCCGCGGTCCTGGCGCCCGTCCCGGCAAGAATTATCAGTATTAGGGTCCCGGTGCGGGGCAGTCCACTGGCAGCAAGGAACGAGCCTGCGAAAATAAGCGGCAGAGAAAATAGCGTATGCTCGAATTTTATGAAATTTGCGTAGTCTCTTAGCATTGTTAGCTCTCACGGGGCAGCTTAAGCCGGCTTATCAGTCTACTTTACTTTTATTTGTCATTCTATACAATAACCAACTAATCCATTCCGGGCGGAGCGCCTAATGACTAGACCCGAGATCGTAACCAGAATATCCGAGTATTTACTTGAGGGAAATATAGAGGGGATCAGGGAAGCTCTGTCCTCCATTCACCCTTCCGAAATTGCCGGAATAATCCAGTCCTTCGACCCCGAAGAGCATACAAAGATACTCGATGCCCTGGATAATGAAACTGCCTCAGAGGTCATACTCGAGCTCGACCCCGAGCAGCGTGAGGACATACTCGAGGATTTCGATGAAGAAAAGATAGCCGACATCGCAGAGGAGATGGACTCGGACGATGCCGCGGACCTCATAGGAGAGCTCCCCGAGCAGACTGCCAGCACAGTGCTCTCCAAGATGGACCCCGAGGAAGCAAAAGACGTTGCGCCTCTCCTAAAGTACCCAGAGGACTCCGCAGGCGGCCTCATGCAGGCAGAGCTCGTTAAGGTCAATAAAAGCTTTACGGTCAGGGACACTACCAATTGGATCAGGCTCATAGCAGAGGAAGTAGAGGATTTTCACTCCATTTTCGTAACGGACGAGAATGATAAGCTTCTTGGGCAGATATCGCTGAGTAAGCTCATTCTCGCAAGCCCCAGGGCCAAGGTCGAAAACCTGATGGAGCCTGTCGAAGTCACCGTCACCCCTTATGTAGACCAGGAAGAGGTAGCGAAAATATTCCAGAAATACGACATAGTCACTCTCCCCGTAATCGACACCAGGGGAGTCCTCATCGGCAGAATCACAGCAGACGACGTGCTCGACGTTATATCAGAAGAGGCCTCCGAAGACCTTTTGCAGATGGCCGGTGTGGGAGACAGCCTACACCCGATTTACACGCCTACATTTACCAGAATAAAGCTCAGGACACCGTGGCTCCTGCTCACTCTCATCGGAGAGCTCTTTATCGCATTTATAATTGTATACGCGTTTCAGCCGACGCTTGAAAAAGTAGCTATACTCGCCGCGTTCATGCCCGCAATAATGGCCACAGGCGGAAACGTGGGGCTCCAAACAACGACTATCGTAATAAGGAGCCTCGGCATGGGCTCGATCAATGTCAAGCAGGTCGGCAGAATTGTTTTCTCTGAGATTAGAGTAGGGCTTGCTTTAGGTGTCATATGCGGACTCATCGCAGCCGTAATAGGCGCCATGATCAGCTACCAGCAGCCCGAGGTTTTTCGCCTCTCGATTGCTGTGTTCATAGCCATGGTTTCAGCCACAATGGCTACTTCATTCATAGGTGTCGCCGCGCCGCTTGCTCTCTACAGGCTCGACTTTGATCCCGCAGCCGCCTCAGGTCCCTTCCTCACAATGTTCAACGACATCTTCGGCTCAGTATTCTATCTCTTTATAGCTATGCTGATTTTATAGCGCCAAGCCTTGTTCTTCCATCACACTAGACCCCGTACATTCGGTAACACAGGGGTGGTTGTCCGAATAAAGCTCGTTTGAGAGGATTAAAACCACCGCCCGCTCACTGCTAATCTCTACGGCACATATTCCATTTTCTAAGGGTTTGTAAGAGCAAATCGGCAAAAAATGTGCAATAGATTCATTTTTTCGATATATTATGTCTTCATGGAAAGAATACGCATACGCCCACGTTATAATTTTACAGTTCCTCTGGATAAGGAAACAGTCTTAAACAAGCTCAGAGCGGCTATAGACAAACCGGATGCCCGCATTAAAGGAAAATTTGTAAAACCCCTGGTTGTCATATCCGTTCCCGAAGAAGACCGTCACTTCTGGTCGCCCGAGCTCAGCCTCGATATAGAAAAGAAGGAAGAGGGGACAGAAATAAGATGCCTCCTCGGCCCGCACTCCTCCATCTGGACTATGTTCGCCACCTTCTACGGCTTTGCGATTCTGATAGGCGTCGCAGGTGTGGTTTGGGGCTTTTCTCAGCTAACTCTGGGAATGAGCGCATATGGGTTTTGGCTCGTCCCACTTTCCGTCGTGTTGATTGCAGGCGCCTATGCTATAGCGCTAACCGGCCAGAAACTGGCATATGATCAAATGCTGCTTCTGAGATCGTTCATTAAGGAAACCTTGAAGAAGAAGTAGTAGTAGGGACTCATACCAAATACCCGTAATCTATAGATAAATTCTAATTCCCGGTAATACTATCACTATGGCAATGACTGAAGCCTTACTTCTCAGAAAGATGCCCTACAGAGACGCCGATCTAATCCTATCTCTGTTTACAAAAGACTTGGGAAAGGTGCCGGGGCTTGCCAGGAGCGCTAAAAACAGCGTGAAACGCTTTGGTGGACGCTTAGAGCCCTTCGTGCATTTAAACGTGAGCTTTAAAGAAGGCAGGGGCGGAATGAAGCTCATCGATGATGTCGAGGCCGTCCAGGCTTACAGAGCCTTCATGGAAGATTTGGACCTCTTTACATGGGGGAGTTATCTGCTCGAGTACACAGACGCCGTACTGCCCCAGGAAACTCCTAACGAAGAGCTTTTCTCTCTGTTAATAAATACCCTTGGCGAGCTCGATTCAAAAAAAAGCGTCTTACCTCTAGTGCTATGTTATCAGCTGGACGCGCTTTCACTCTCCGGGTACGAGCCCAGCCTCGCAAGCTGCGTTGACTGCGGGGCCGACATTCCCGGGGAATCATACTTCAGCGTTAAGAGGGGAGGGGCGGTTTGCGCAAATTGCAGCACCCAAAAAAATAGCTCCCTAATCTCAAGGGAATTTTTGGAAGACAGGGGTTCTATGGATGTTTACCTCTCTCAGGTGCTCAAATATATAAAGCTCTTCACCAGGTTCACCGAGTATCATACCGAAAAAGAGCTAAAATCAGGGAAATTCATTGAAGAGCTGACGTTGTAATGTAAGTTTGGATGGTTTAAGTAGGTACTTTAAGTATTAGAGCTAATACCTATTAATTCTTGTATATTGTCTATTTTTTCCTTCTCCAAAAACTCTACAATCCCGCGGTTTATCTTCCCCGCTACTGCCGAGCCTTCTCCCCTTATTGCGGTAACCAGCTGGAGCGCTTTTGCACCCGCCATTATCTTCTCAAGAGCGCTCTCCGCGTCGTGAACTCCGCCGACTCCTATAATATCAAGCCTATCACCTGCCTGTCGGTAGATATGCGCGATCATCTCCGTAGTCATTTTTCTATAATCCACATCATCCCCGCTGAGTCCCCCTTGGGAGTTTCGCCATTTATTCCCGTATTTTGCTTTAATATCAGTATTGATTGTGGTGTTAGAGGCTATAATACCTGCAATAGAGTGCTCGAGAGCAACGCCGATGATATCATCCACAGCTTCATAGGTCAGATCGGGCGCGATTTTAATAAATACGGGCCTTATGTGTCCGCTCCTTTCCATTGCCTCTTTTACCGCATGCACAATATCTATGGTGCGTCCCTTTTCCTGAAGCTTTCTCAATCCGGGGGTGTTAGGCGAGCTAATGTTTATCGCGAAGTAATCCGCTTCATCGCAAAGCTCTTCCACGATTACCGCATGCGCCCTTGGCGAATCATCATGGGGGACATCTCTATTCATTCCTATGCTGATACCGATCCTCGCCGGGTGGTCTTTATATTTTGATAGATTGCGCTTAACAACATCCACCCCGGGACTGTTAAAACCAAGCCAGTTTATAGCGGTCCCGTCTGACACCATATATAGGCGCGGTTTCGGGTTCCCGGGCTGAGGGTGCTCAAGGACAGAGCCCACCTCCACTCCGGCAAATCCCAAATGCCATAGCCCCGCTACGGCGCGACCCGCTTTGTCCCAGCCGGCTCCAACGATAAGCGGGTTCTCAAACTCTACCCCGCCTACATGGGTACGAAGCCTCGGGTCGGCAAACCTCTTATGCTTGTCGGCGAAAAGCTCTACCAGTTTTAGGGTAAGTTGCGATATTTCGGCAAAATGGAGTGATTCACGAGCAAGCCCGTGAAACGTTTCGGAATCAAACTTATTCAGTATGGGTCTTATTATCTCTTTATACATTGAACCTGAAGAGTATTATATCACCGTCTTTCACTGTGTAATCTTTACCTTCCGAGCGCATCTTCCCAACGTCTTTTAGCGCTGCTTCAGAGCCTGCTTCGACAAAGTCCTCAAAACTCGCTGTCTCCGCCCTAATAAACCCCCTCTCAAAATCAGAGTGTATAATCCCGGCTGCCTGTGGGGCTTTGGAGTCTTTCCTCACAGTCCAGGCTCTTACTTCTGTTGGCCCCTGAGTGAAAAATGTAATAAGACCGAGTTTAACATATGCGGCCTTTATCAGCCTGTCCATTCCCGAGCTCTCGAGCCCCAGGTCCTCGAGGAACATCCTCTTCTCCGCATATGGGAGCTCCGCGATCTCGGCCTCTATTTTCGCGGAAAGAACTATCACTTCCGAGCCTTCTTTAGCGGCGTACTCCTTAACTTTCTGGACCTCTTCGTTACCCTCAGCGTCAGGGATATCCTCTTCTGACACATTACATACGTACATCACCTGTATGCCGGTAAGAAGATACATCTCCCTTACTACTTCTCGCGACTGATCGTCAAGTGGGAAGTTCCGGACCTTATTTCCCTCTTCCACGAACTCTCGTAAACTTGTTACAATCTGAAGCTTATCTTTTGTGGCTTTGTCACCGCTCTTCGCTTGTGAAGTGAGTCTCTCCTCCCGCCTCTCTATTGTCTCAAGGTCTTTTAGCAGCAGTTCATCCTCTATTATATGAATATCCCTTAGAGCGTCGTTTGAGCCCTCCACGTGGGAGACGTTCTCATCTGTAAAACACCTGACAGTGTGCAGGATCAGGTCCACTTCCCTTATGCTCGCGAGAAACGCGTTCCCACGCCCCTTACCCTCAGACGCCCCTTTCACGAGCCCCGCTATATCGACCACTTCAAGAAAAGTCGGTGTAATCTTCTTTGGCTGCACCAGCTCCGCTATCTTATGCAGCCTGTCGTCCGCGATAGGTATTACACCCACGTTGTCCTCAACAGTGCAAAAGGGGAAATTTCCCACTTCAGCGCCCGCGTTGGTGAGCGCGTTAAACAGCGTTGACTTCCCCACATTGGGAAGCCCTACAATTCCGCATTTAAGTCCCATATTATTAGTAATTCCTTCAGTTTAAGCGATTGAAATAACATCAAAATAACTGCCGTTAAGCTACCTTAAGGCTACGGCTAGTCAAGGCTAGATTCCTTCCCCATTGATGGGGGACTGTTTCGAGCGAGCGAGGAACAGATCTCCTTTAAGCAAAGCCTCACAAGTAACTAAAGACCGGGCACATAATTGCCGAAACCAAAATAGTCAGGATGGGGGTGATTCACTTGTCATTCTGAACTTGTTTCAGAATCTCGGATATAAACCCGCTCACTCTGAGGTTCTCGAAGAGTGAATGTTTACGACATTAATAGCGGCTGGCACTCCTCGCATATGCTAACTTAACTTGAACTATTTGTACTCATAGGGTTTCTATCTCTTTGATAACAGCGTTTGCTGCTCTATCCGCTGCGGAAAGCGCCCCTTCTATATGTCCGGGATTCTCTGTTGCAGTCTCCGTCGATGCCCAATGGAGACGCCCGCCAAGTGTCGGCGTAGCGTAGAGGGAATGGCCGAACAGTTCATAGGAATTAAGACGCTCTACACCGGGTGGAGAGGTGAAACGTTTCTGCCGCCAGTCACTTATACGCAGCTGCTCTGGCTTGGAAGCCTTGGGGCCAAAGAGTGCGGTCATTTGATCTAGTACCTTCTCAGCAGTTACTGTTGGCTCGCCAATTGCCATGCTAGTTGCAAAGCCGAACAGTACTGCCGGGTCACATTCCGGTCCGCTCATGTCATGGATCTCCCGCATAGGGCCAACATGGCTGATTGCCGATCCCGAGAGTCCGTCTCTGCGCCAAAACGGCTCAGAGTATTGGGCCACTACCTTGGTAATAGCCCCCATCCATACAGGTGTAATTTTGGCTAATTCAAAAAGTTTTACCGGTAGTGCCGGATTAAATTCGATAGAAGAAACAGCAAGAGCAGGAGGAACCGCTAGAATGAGATTACCAGCAGAATAGATGCCGCTTGGAGTGTGTGCCTGTATCCCATCTCTTGTCGCTACGATTTTAAATACTGGCTGATTAAACCTGACAACCCCGCTCGGCAGTCCTTTGGCTATGACCTGCGCCAATTCCTGAGCCCCGTTTAAAAATCTGCCCGATGGGACATCGATCGGGTTTCCCGCGAGCCGCTGCACACCCTCGGGGGTTTCATACATCGCGTCTCCGGAAATGTACTGTGGGAAGGTTGCCAAGCCAAGATCATTAATGAGCTCTGTGATCCGCGGCTCGTTCGGCCAGAACCATGTGGCTCCCAGGTCCAGCAGTACACCGCTTTCGGAAATTGATAGTAGTCTGCCCCCGACCCGGTCCCGGGCTTCCAGAACCGCCACGGAAAGTCCTTGAGCGCATAGATTGCGAGCGGCAGTCAAACCTCCGATTCCAGCGCCTACAACAACCGCGTCTACACTCACATTATCTAGCTCGGCCATTTCCGGTCCTGGTCTTGGTTCTGACTCTAATAATATTAGCTTTCTGAAAAGACATATATAGTTTTAGGGATTTGGGCCGCTGCCTGCGCACCCGACTACAATATTTTATCCGTAATATTATACCAAATAGCTTGATGTGAAATTTTAACTATCTCCTGCCACACCAATCAAAATCCCTATAAAATCACATTGACTACACCCATTTAAACCTTATACTCCTTATTGGAGGAATAAAAAATGTCAAACATGGTTAAATTGCTTCTACTAAACACAGCTCTAATACTTTTCTTAGTAGGCGGATTCGTCTACGTAAATAACGAAACAGCTATTTCCACACAGCCGCTTGACCTTAAGTTCATCGATTTTGAGGCCACTCAGGCGGACTACCCATACCTGGATCTCACGTCAGATGCCGCAATACTCACTGCCAACAATAAATGCGGCAGCGAGACCTGCACCAAAGACGAGTGCTGCTGTCTGAACATAGATACCCAGGCCCAGTGCTGTAGACCTAAGCTGGAAGATAACTGCGTCGCGTCCTGTCAGAAAAGCGAGCCTTGTTAGGGTCTTGTGAAGAATATCAATAAATTGCAATAATTTCGGGAGAATTTTAAAATCCCCTCTTGAAATGAGAGGATTCATACTTATAGTATCTGTGCAGCAAAAATTTTAGTGATTTCCAGTTTTGGGGTGAAATATGTTAAATAAAGAGAATTTAGACAATCACGGAAGCTCCTATTCAAGAAGCATCTACATCGGTCAGATCGAAAAAGACACACTTCATAAGCCGCTTGATTTTCTGGATGACGAAGAGCAGAAGGATCATGAGCTCTTAAAGAACCAGATGTTATGGGGTAAGGACAATGGTTATAACCTCGTATTAACCAACGATAGCGAGCAGATAGACTGCTGGATGATCAGGGATAACTCAATGGATGAGCTTAACCCGCTTTTCAAAAGAACCATACTTCAGGTTTTTTAATTAAACCGGCTAACAACCGCCAATCTCTTATAAACCATAATTACCAAGTCCGCCCGTTTCTTTAAATATTGCAGGCGGAGTTTGTCTTCCATACATCTTAGATTATAGCTGTTAATAAGTAATTTTCTTATACTACGGGTCTGGAACTCGGTCGTGCATATGTTATGATATTTATGTATTCAATCCGTAAATGCCGGAGTTGATCATGAAAGAGATTGATTCTCTCATAGAAAAGCTGAACGCAAAAAAAGATGAGCTTGAAGAGCGCCTGGAAAGGGTCGATGCTTCACTCAGAAAAACTCATGCAAAGGACTGGAGTGAGCAGGCACAGGAGCGTGAGAATGAAGAGGTAGTGGAAGCGCTCGGATCCAATATACGTGTTGAGCTCAATCAGATTTATGCGGCTCTGGCCCGCGTAGATAATGGCGAGTACGGCACGTGCGCCGTCTGTGACGGACCCATCAGAGTCGCAAGACTCGAAGCCCTGCCATACACGGATCGCTGTCATTCATGCGCTACAGAGCTTGAATGATAAAACCTTCCTAGGAGCTTAAGTCTTTTGGAAATGACCCTCGTAAACGCAAGCCCGGAATTTACCCATATTGCGCTTTCGGGTAGAGTCGACCTTCAGGGTATCGGTGATCTAGATTGGGAGTTTACGCGCCAGACCGTTACACGCAAAAGACCCGTTTTAGTCGATATCGCAGATGTGGATTTCTTAGCCTCTATAGGTTTGCGTATGTTGGTCAAAGCTGCGAAAGCTCTAGATAAAAACGGCGCAAAAGTCGTGCTGCTTAAACCGCATCCCGATGTCGAAGAAGTCCTTAAAACCTCGGGCTTTGATAAAATCATGCCCATAGAGCACGAGTATGAAAAAGCCTTAGAAGCCTTGAAAATTCCCGCTTGAACTCCCTTATTCACTAAAAGCTTTCACCCCGGGATTATCTGATAAACATAATTGGCTAATTGCTCTGTCCGATATATATTTAGAAAAATCAAGTATGTTAATCTCTGAGTTGTACCAAACGCTCGGCTGCACTGCCGTTCATGCGCTATCGGTCTGAAGATATGAAGCCTGCACATAAATTAATATCAGTTATATATATTATATGCATGCTATTTAGCATATCGTCCTATGCTCAGGAAGATGATAAAATCCTCATCGGAATGTCCGCCGCTTTCTCGGGCCCCTCTCGTGAGCTTGGTTACGAGCTATACAACGGGATGATGGCCTATTTTGATCATGTTAATAAAAACGGCGGCGTTAACGGCAAAAAGATCGAGCTAATTGCCTACGACGACGGTTACAATCCCCTTCCGGCGATTAACAACACGCTAAAGCTCATCGATCAGGATAACGTATTTCTACTAATCGGTTACGTCGGCACCCCTACAGTTACAAGGGCTCTCCCGGTTCTAAAAATTTATGAAAATAAAGAGATATTCCTGTTTTTCCCATTCACCGGGGCGGAGCCTCAAAGACGAGCGCCGTATAAAGATTATGTCTTTAATTTGAGGCCTTCTTACATTCAGGAGACAGAGGGTCTCGTGAATAATTTCGTCAAGATCGGAAAGCCTAAAATAGCTGTGTTTTATCAGGCCGACGCCTACGGGCGCAGCGGGTGGGACGGAGTCAGGAAAGCGCTCGATAATTACGGGCTCGACATAGTGGCAGAAGCTACTTACCGAAGGGGAGCCGAGTTTGAATCGAGCTTCGATGAGCAGGTCGATATAATAAAGCAAGCAAACCCCGACGCCGTCATCTCGATCGGCGCGTATGAGGCAAGCGCCGGGTTTATCCGGGACGCAAGGGAAGGGGGCCTCGATGTGCCCATCGCAAACGTTTCTTTCGTAGGCAGTGAGAGTATGCTCGATCTTCTTCTCAAAGCAGGTCGGGAAAACTCAAAAGACTACACCCGGAATTTAATCAATTCAGAAGTCGTACCAAATTATCTGGACACCTCCATTCCCGCAGTCATGGAATACAGGGACCTCGTGGCCGAGTATACACACCGTATGCCGGAGACTGTGGATAGCACGAGCGCCCACTCACACATCGCGAAAAATGAAAAAGACAATTACGGATTTGTAAGCTTCGAGGGTTTTCTTAACGCGAAGCTGTTGGTCGAAGTGCTAAAGAGGCTCGGGAGCGAGCAGAATAAAAGCGAAATTAAGCGTACTGTGGAGAATATTTCAGACTACGATATTGGATTAGGAGAGTATGTTTCTTTCAGCGCCGATAATAATCAGGGCCTGAGCAGAGTCTATTACAATACGGCCGAAAACGGACGCTACGTTCCCATAAAAGACTGGAGTATTTTCAAGTAATTTCGAGTGATACAAATGTCGAGACTATTTAAAAAAACGCTCATTATAATGATCATACTTTTCGGCATCGTTGCTACCGCGACCTCCGCCCTTTCGGGCTGGAATATTTACAAGGGGTTGAGCGACGAGTTTAAAGCCAAGGGCAGCTCCATTGCTCTCAGCTTGTCAGATTCGAGTGTGGATATGCTGATCAACAGCGAGCCCGCGACCCTTCAGTCCGTCATTGATCAATACCTGAATATCCTGGGCGTTGCCTATATAGTAATTGTGGACAACACAGGCGATATTGTCTCACATACTTTCGTGCCCGGCATTCCCGCTCAGGTAGCTGAGCTATCAGAGCGGCTTGATAGTACGTATCTTAATTCAAACAGTGAAATCCTCCCTCTAACTTATGACGACGTCGGGGATTTCCTCAATATCACATCCCCCGTTCTGGGCGGTGTGGCAGGTTACGTTATGGTGGGTATGGACCGGGGCATCATAAGAGGCCAGATAATTTCTATCGTCCTAAAGCAGCAGATACTAATTTTCATATTATTCATCCTTACCATCGCGCTCAGCTATCTCCTTATCGGCAGGATATCATCTCCTCTCAATACCCTTGCCGATAATGCGTCCAAGCTTGCGCAATCCGATCTCTCGGACATCTCAGACATAGATAAGCTCAGCGCGGAGATAGAGCCTATTGCGCGGAGCTCCAAAGACGAAATTGGCGATCTTGCCCGCTCGTTCGTACATATGGAAAAAAAGCTCTCAGAGTCTATCAAAAACCTCACTGAGACCGTCGCGGCAAAAGAGCGTATCGAAGGAGAGCTTAACGTAGCGCGCGAGATTCAGCTCAGCATACTCCCTCAGCATTTTCCCCCGTTCCCGCACGTAAAAGAAATAGATATCGACGCCAAAATCGTGCCTGCAAAAGAAGTTGGCGGCGATCTGTACGATTTCTTTTTCTTAGAGCCCGAGGGCGATAACGCCACTTCCGAGCCCATAGAAGATAAGCTTTTTGTCGTCATAGGCGACGTCTCCGGAAAAGGGGTGCCGGCGGCGCTCTTTATGGCCGTAACTAAAACCTTAATCAAGGCCACGGCTTCTACCGAGCTATCACCGGCGCAAGTGCTTGAAAAGGTAAATAAAGAACTCTCAAAAGACAACGATGCCTGTATGTTCGTAACACTATTCTTCGGTATGCTCGATATACATACCGGCGAGTTCACTTACTGCTCTGCGGGCCATAACCCCCCTTATCTCCTGTCCCAAGACGGGGGCGTCGAGATGCTCGATAACAAAGGCGGTATGTGCCTTGGTGTAATGGATGACGCAGAGTATGTAAGCTCAGCTAGAACATTTGAGAAAAGCGATGTTTTATTCCTCTACACAGACGGCGTTACCGAGGCTATGGACGGAGACAACAACCAGTATTCAGATGAGCGCCTGGATGAGCTTCTTAAAAATAGAGCCGTTTCTGACACACAAGGTATCATTAATTATGTATTTGAGGACGTGCAGAGATTCTCTGGAGAGACCCCGCAATCTGACGACATCACCATGCTTGCGCTTAGGTACAATAAACCATGAGTCCGGATATGAATAAAGATATAACTCTTGAGCTTAAGAACGATCTGTCAGAGCTTGGAAGACTTTCACAAGAGATAACAGAATATTGCGAGAGCTCAGGCCATTCCCAACAAATATTATTTGCCCTGAACCTCTCTCTTGAAGAGGTCGTCGCCAATATCATGTCCTACGGCTATGAGGACGATCACGAGCATATTATAGTAGTAAGGATCGTTCGTATAGACGGTGGGCTTGAGATTGAGGTTGAGGACGACGGCAAGGCATTTAACCCGCTTGAGCAGGAGCCCCCTGACTTAGACGCGTCCATAGAAGAGCGCCCCATAGGCGGTCTCGGCATTCACCTTGTCCGGCACTACATGGACGCGCTTGAGTACAGAAGAGAAAACAACCGAAATATCCTCTCAATGAAAAAGAACATAGATTAAAACCCATTTCCAGTCTGCGCATCATAAATATATTTGGCATTCCCACAGAATTTATATTATATTAAGCCACTGACTCCACTATGCGAGGTAAAGCGCTTGGGCGTAACCGATGAGCAGATAAATTACATCGAAGACATGGCAAACCACATCCGTGAGGACATCATAAAGATGCTCGTCGAGGCGGGGTCAGGCCATTCCGCGGGCGCTTTGGGTACGGCGGACATCTTCGCGACGCTCTATTTCCACATAATGAAGCACGACCCCAAGAACCCTGAGTGGGAAGAAAGGGACAGGTTCGTTTTAAGTAACGCTCACATCTGCCCCGTGCTATACGCGACCCTTGCGGAAGCAGGCTACTTCCCCAAAGAAGAGATCCTTACGCTCAGAAAGCTAGGCTCAAGACTCCAGGGTCATCCCCACAGGGGCACTCTTCCGGGGCTTGAAGCCTCGGGCGGTCCGCTCGCCCAGGGTATTTCGATCGCGGCCGGTATGGCTATGGCGGACAAGATTAACGGCAGACGCAACAGGGTGTACTGCATGATCGGCGACGGTGAGATGGATGAGGGGCAGATATGGGAAGCCCTCATGTTTGTCGGCAAAAACCGCCTGCACAATTTCACCCTCATAATAGACAGGAACAATATCCAGATTGACGGTTTTACGGAAGAAGTAATGCCCCTTGAGCCTCTAAAGGACAAGCTCGCATCGTTTAATTTTCATGTCATCGAGACGGGCGGGCACGATATAAGAACGCTTATCGAGTCGTTTAAAGAAGCGCAGGATATATTTGAAAAACCTACGGTTTTACTTGCGCACACGATACCGGGGAAAGGGGTAGATTTCATGGAGTTCAAGCCCGAGTGGCACGGAAAGCCGCCCAATAAAGAGGAAGCCCGCAAGGCTCTTGCCGAGCTCCGCTCCCTGGGCGGTAAGATCAAATGCGAACATGAGTGATAAACTAAACAAAAAAATGCACCTGGCAGGAAATATCTTCGATACCCCTGAGCAAATTCCTCAACGTAACGGCTACGGGGACGGTGTCGTAGAGGCTGGAGACGCGGACGAGAACGTTGTCGTACTGTGCTGCGACCTTACCGAATCCACCCGCTCCGCCAAGTTTGAAGCGAAGTACCCCGAGCGATTCATTGAAGTCGGCATAGCCGAGCAGAATATGGCCGGTATATCCGCAGGTCTGGCGTTTTCGGGCAAGGTTCCCTATATGTCCTCCTATGCCACCTTCAGCCCCGGCAGGAACTGGGACCAGATACGGGTGAGTATCTGCTACAGCATGGCCAACGTAAAGATCATGGGCGCGCACGCGGGCATTTCCGTAGGTCCTGACGGCGCCACACACCAGGCTCTTGAGGATATCGCTATCACCAGAGTGCTTCCAAACCTAAATGTCATAGTCCCCTGCGATTATTGGGAGACAAAAAAAGCTGCTATACAGATGGCCGGGATAGAAGAGCCGTTTTATATGCGCTTTGGCAGAGAGAATGTCCCTGTAATTACAAGCGAGAAAACTCCCTTTAAGATCGGAAGGGCCGAAACCTACAGGGAGGGCGAAGACGTTACGGTTATTGCGTGCGGCTCGCTCGTTTACGAAGCCCTGGTTGCGGCGGAAAACCTGTCCTCTGAAGGCATAGACGTGCGTGTAATCAACTCCCACACCATAAAACCCCTGGATCAAAAAACAGTCATTAAAGCTGCTAAGGAAACCGGAGCTATAGTCACTGCCGAGGAGCACCAGGTACATGGGGGCCTGGGAAGCGCTGTAGCCGAGGTTCTCTCCCTCAATCATCCCGTACCTATGGAATATGTTGCCATAATGGACCGCTTCGGAGAATCGGGCGAGCCAGAGCAGCTTATGAAAAAATTCGGTCTCAGCTCTGATGGAATAACCAAAGCCGTAAAAAATGTTCTTAAACGCAAATAAGTAGCAATAGTTCAGTGTTTAAGACCGTTTACAGTCCATAGTTAAATCAGTATAGGTCTTATTATTTGAAGGGATTATAAACTTCTAAGAACGGTTTTCACAACGTTATATGAGTTCTTGGCCACTGTCGGCATGAACTTGTTAAAGTCTTCAGCGGCAGTTCCGTCCGCTCTGTCAGAAACGGTTCTAACAATTAAGAACGGCACACTGTTAATGGCGCATACCTGAGCCACAGCGCCTCCCTCCATCTCGATAGCGTCTCCTCTGAGCTCGTCTACCAAATATTTATGGTCCTTCATCTCATGCTTTGTAATGAACTGGTCTCCTGTTAGTATCCTCCCGGTAATTACCTTGTTACCCCTTAGCCTCGTTTTAAGCGCCGACTTTCTTAAGCCCGGGTCAGCAGTGAATACTCTGTGCTCCGTGTATGGTATCGCTCCCCGCATAAACCCCAGAGCCTGAGCGTCCAGGTCGTGCTGAATACAGTCTGTGCTTATAACGACATCCCCTATTTCAAGCTCTGTGTTAAGTGAGCCGGCGACTCCGGTTAATATAACGCTCCGTGGGTTATATTCATCTATAAGCTTCTCACTTATCATTGCCGCAAAAACTTTGCCCACTCCCGATTTTACAATAATTACTCTAGTCTCCTCAAGCTCAGTCTCTCTGAAGGTAAAGTAATTCCAGTCGTGCTCACGGCTAACTTTGGAGTGTTTTAAAAATAGATCAATCTCTTCGTCCATAGCGCCTATTATGGCTACGGGCCTTCTCTGGCTTCTGCTCATTTTAAGACTCGGTCTGCAGGTTTATTCTCTTAGTATATCCCTTTGGTCTATATCCTCAGGCGGTTTAATCTTGTACCAGAAGTTCTTCTGATACCCGGCAGCGTCTGTGTCTATAACCTGCTTTACAATCTCAGGCTCACTACCCTTGCACTTCCATTCATAAACCGTAGTGCGCCCCTGCGCGAAGGCGGGAATGAATTCCGCGTCAGGGTTTTCCTTACAGTAATTTATCATCCCTTCGTTCGGCTCTTTGCTCACGTCGGCCTTTTCCTGGCAGGGTAGGTTAGCTCCTACGTTACACGCATAAACGCTCCCGTCCATACAACGCCAGTACGTACCTCTAACAAATACGTCCACCGGGGCCGACTCCGGAGCACCGAACTCTTCCTTCAACTGCTCGGCAATATAAGTAGGCACCTTCTCCCCAGTGTAGTTCTCGCCCGGCTCATCCACGCTGCCTACAGCTTTACAGTACTGAAATGGGTTTGTAAAAGTCTCCTGGCTCTGATCTCCTTCATTATCCCCGCCGCATGAGAATAAAGTTATAGCAAATATAGTAATAAATATGAATAAATAAGCGTTCGTTTTCATTTTATTCTCCCTCTCTTTATTTGATCAGCACCGTTGATCTCCACTTTCTTATAATTTACCTCATATATTGTTATCAGAGAAAGAAATTTGAGCTTGAGAATAAAGTTCCTTTATTGGCCCATCAGTAGATTTACCCGTAACTTCAAGTATATTTCATACTCAAATCTATTCATTAGTAACTTGTCGTCATGAACAGACTACCCCTCAGCTGGTGCAGGAAAAAAATAGAGTATCCAAACTTCAACTCACTACACCTTCCCCTATCAGGACTCTACTGGATATCAACAGCCGAAATACCCGTTCACTACTCAAATGAAGATTTCTTCAGCGATTTGATCACAGATTTCCCAGGCTTCGTAATTCGTGGAGTTAGCGCAGGGTCCGCCGAGTATTTAAAAGACCGTGGAGCGGACGTAGTCAGGACTGGTGCGGAAGCGGTAGTTGATTTAAATAACCCCTCTGGTCTCAAACGCTCGGTATTAGAGCTTGCCAGGCGGGGAGGGCGTCACGGCTTCGTCCGTGAAGCTCCGTACTCGGAATTCTACATTAATAAAGTTTCCAGGCTAGCGCTTGATAGCGCTCATGCCCCGGAGCCCAAGCTATCCAATCTGTACAGAACGGGTTTTGAGCAGAGTACCAGATGTTTTGTTTTGGAAACGAGTGAAGGCCAATGGCTCGGCGCGCTCACACTATCCGTTCAAGACGAGTCTTATACGCATACAGAAACCATTTTAAGAAGAAAAAACGCACCGGTGGGTGTTATGGAATCCCTTTTTGTCTCTGTAATGAGCGTACTCAAAGATGAGGGGTTTACACACCTGAGCCTTGGCGAGGTACCGTTTATCTCTACAGACTCAGAAGATTCCGTGCCCTGTCAATCCAAGACTTATGCTAAAGCGCTAATCTTTAGATCAAGGCGCTTAATGATGCACTCTTTTAATTACAAGGGTCTTTACGACTTCAAAAATAAGTTCGGACCTGAGTGGAAGCCTGTCTATCTAGCGGCAAAACCGGCCATCTCCTGGCGTCTTCTCTTAGATCTTTATTTTCAGTCACGTTTACACCATCTATCAGTGTTCAAATTGGTAGAGAACCTAAAAAAGTTCCCCCCAAAACTACTCAAAACCGGCTGATTATTCTTTCTCCTTTTTTAATTACCAATTTTTTTGTGTAGAATTCCAATTCAATACAATATAAAATCCGGTTGGAGGACTTTCTCGATGATTACAATATCATTCCGCAGTAATGTCTACGTGACCTACCTCTTGTTACTAATATTATCGTTCACATTAAACGGTATATCCTCAAGCACCTTTGCCCAAACCCCAGACGCCCCCTCGTCGGGCAAGCTGCTTTTGATACTCGATGCCTCGGGCTCCATGTGGGGCCAGATCAATGGCGAAAACAAAATCAGTATTGCAAAGAGCGTGCTTAAGGATATAACGGGCGAGCTGCCCGAAGGCACTGAAGTCGGGCTCATCGCCTACGGCCACAGGCAAAAGGGTGATTGTAAAGACATAGAGACAATTGTTGAGATCGGTCCTATCGATAAAGAGGCTCTGAATGAAAAAATCGAGGCCCTAAATCCAAAGGGTAAGACACCGATAACTGACTCGGTGCTAAAGGCTTTTGAGTCAGTCCGGGCGACCGAAGACGCCGTTACTGTAATTCTCGTAAGCGACGGCATAGAGACCTGCGGCGGTGATCCGTGTAAAGCGGTAAAGGAAGCAAAGGAAGCCGGCGTCAATTTCATCATGCACGTAGTTGGTTTCGACGTATCGAAGGAAGACGTCTCACAGCTAGAGTGCGCAGCCCAAGCAGGTGGAGGTCTGTACTTCAGCGCCAATAACTCCTACGAACTCTCAAACGCGCTCACCAGCGCCGTGGAGATTCCAGCCGATCTCCCCACGGGCAAGCTCAGTGTAAAAGTAACTGCTGAAGGAAAACTTCAGGACGCGCGGCTCGTATTAACCAACACACAAACAGACGAAGAGCTCAAAGGACAAAGGACCTATTCAAAACCTAATACGAACCCCAGGATTATGTCTCTGCCCGATGGGATCTACGATCTTGAGGTGATCCCAATGGGTATGAAAGGGGTCGAGAGCCGCACTATCTCAGCTATAGAATTAAAGGAAGGAGTGGTAGTTGAAAAAGAAGTCGATTTTAGCTTCGGCGAGCTGTCCCTGAAAGTACTGAGTAACGCTAAGTTAATGGACGCAGCCGTCAAAGTATATAAACCTGAAACAGAAGTGATTATCGCGAAGGGACGCACATATACAAAATCCAATACCAACCCTATTATTTTTAAGCTCAGTCCGGGTGTGTATGACGTTGAAGTTAACGCGATCAAAATTGAAGGCACCCCCTCACGCAGCTTAAAAGCCCTTGAAATACAGAGCGGTGAGACGCTCGAACAACTCATTGATTTCTCGAGCGGAACGCTAAAGGTTGGCGCTCTTAAAGGAGAAAAGTTTGTTGATGCCCGTATCCAGGTTAAAAATCCCGATACCGGCGAGCAGGTCGCTCAGGGGCGCACGTACATAAGCTCAAAAACAAACCCTAGGGTCTTTGAGCTTAGCCCCGGTGTTTATGATGTAATCGTTACGGCGGTAAAGATAACGAATCAGCCTTCTCAGGAAATGAGCGGTATTGAAATTAAGGCTTCTGAGACCGTTGAGAGGACCGCGCAGTTCTCAAGCGGGCAAATAAAGATAGGCGCCAGAGAAGGTGAAAAATTTGTAGACGCCTTAGTCACTATTACGGATTCAAAAACCGGTGAGAAAATAACCCAGGGACGAACCTACGTAAGCTCGAAATCAAACCCTAAGGTATTTGATCTTGTTCCTGGGGTGTATGACGTTAAAGTCACGGCCGTAAAAGTACAAGGTAAGCCCTCAGAAGAGTTTAACGGTATCGAGATCAAGGGCGGCGAGACTATTGAGCATACGGCGCAGTTCTCAAGCGGGATATTAAAAGTCGGCGCTACGGCGGGTGAGACCCTGATAGATAGCATTGTTATAATCAAAGACGCGAGGACGGGTGAACAGATTGCCCAGGGACGCACGGGTTTGAAACAAAAGGGTAACCCAAAAGAGTTCATATTAATTCCGGGCTCGTATGACGTCACCATACAAGCGTTTAAATTGGAAGGCAAGCCGCTAAAAGAGTTCTCAGTTGAAGTCAAAGCCCTTGAGACGGCTGAGCACATAGCCGACTTTAGTCAATAATTTCATATTTTAAACTCCTCCCCCTTGACGGGGGAGGATTAAAGGTGGGGGTGATAAATTATCATTCCCGATTGTATTTGCCGGGAGTCCACAAAAATATTTAACCTTTGAATATACAACATTCTACATGTATGGTTCGTAGCTGAAATTCGAAAAGCGGTGTAATTAAATATAATGCAAATCCTTTATCTCGCCTCTGTCTGGCTTCACATCATTTCCTCCATTGTCTGGGTTGGCGGTATGTTTTTCCTCATACTCGTTCTCGTTCCGGTACTTCGGAGCCCGGAGTACCAAAGCATATTCTCAAAGCTTTTTCTAAAGATCGGACGCCGCTTCCGCACAGTGGGGTGGATATCCCTTTTTCTGCTCGTGCTTACAGGAATCGTGAACCTTGCGTTTCGAGGTTTCGGTCTTTCAGATTTCTTGAGCGGCAGGATTTTCGCGGGCTCGTTCGGACACGTATTGCTTCAAAAGCTTATTCTGGTGGTGCTTATCCTCCTCATTAGCGTGGTCCATGATTTCTGGATTGGGCCAAGGGCGGTCGCTCTCATGAGAGGTGATCCCAAGTCCTCTGAAAGTAGAAAATATAGAAAAATGACCTCTTGGTTGGGGCGGATTAATTTTATTCTGGCCATCCTTGTTATTGCCCTTGCGGTATTACTGGTAAGAGGCGGGATATAGAGTGATTTTAAACCCTTTTACACTGAGCTTGCCGAAGTGTGAGAGTACTCCGACATACATAAATAGCGTTAAGAAAGTGCGGGCAGCGCCCGCAGGCAGACTGTTTCTCAATTACTTATGGAGTCCATAAGAACCTCATCTGTTTACCCTGCTTCATAAGCTATGCAGAAACCGAATGAAGGACACTCTGTGTCCGCGTTAAAAACCTTATACGGGGTGTGGGTAGAATTATAAGGTTTAGCCAGAATATTGAACTTTTAGCGTACACGCTGTGCGTGCAGACATTCGATTTCTACATAACGTTATGCTGTCCGAAATTAGCCCCGTTATTTAGGTACATTTCTAAAAACTCACTTTGTGAGTGTCCAGTCGGTGATTTTTGCAATCTTTTAGTAAGTCACACTTCGTGTGTGATCACTCAAAAGAAGTTATAAGAACTAACCTTTACAGTTAAGTCTTAATAGCAAGCTACTGGAAATAAATACTAAGTTCTGCAATAATCTTTATTAACATAATCACAATTTCTCTGATTGGGGGGGTACACCTTGTCAGATATCGGCGATTTCCTAAAACACTACGTATTCGGTCATGTAGCCTCTGCAAAATTCATTTCAGGACTTAAGTCAGAGATAAATAATCTCGGTATTGATACGGGTTCAATGATCGAGTCCATAAAAAAAGAATCCAAGGAGATTGAGCAGGCGAACGCTTCCACCGTTATAGATGCTCCCTCTCACGGCCACCTCGAGTTATGCTCAAATATATTGTCGGCACACAATAATTTACTTCCTGTGCTCGGCACTAAAGAATCTACATATGAGTTTATTTCAACCGCAATGATGAATGGCATTAATGATATATCGATGCGCACGTCTCTGACCCTCATGCTTGCGGCGTGTAAAAATAACCCTGACCGTCTAAAAGATATTTTCAGCTGGCTCATGGAGCAATACGGAACAACTTTTGATTGGACAGCTGTACACACAGAGACGGAGCACCAAGACGGTTTCTCTCTTGAGATTCAGAACTGCTATTACTTTAATTTCTTCTCTTCACACGACGCTGCTTTTCTCACCCCCATTCTCTGCCAGCTGGACTCACTGTGGTTTGACATGGTAGAGCCGGAAAAACACGGTTTCACCTTCGACAAATCCCGCTACCAAACCCAGGGCTACGGC
Organism: Thermodesulfobacteriota bacterium; assembly: GCA_965216785.1. Lineage (GTDB taxonomy): Bacteria > Desulfobacterota_D > UBA1144 > Nemesobacterales > UBA2774 > UBA2774. The sequence continues at coordinate 2,771,200 of OZ244197.1, read as the reverse complement.
GCCCCGAAGTGCGTGTTTCCTATTGTCATGAAAAAGAAGCCTTCCTAATTAAGTTAATCAATGAAGTACAATATGCGCTCCAACAAGCGATAACGCCAATATAATCCCGAAATGCAGCACGCTCCTGTGCGATACTTCAAATAACCTATCCTGAGGAAGCCTGAACCCGCTCTTTACTATTGTCGGTACAGCAATCATCAAAAACCCGATTACTATCACCCATGCCGTTCTCACAAAATAATTCATCTCGGGAAGAAGCGTTTGAAAAGCGTATGTAATAACTACGCTAATAAGCATTGTAAAGAGCACCAGATGCCTGTTCGGTTTATACAAGAACATAGCAGACATCACTATTATCACAAACCCGATCTTGATGTAATAAGACATCGAGTTAAACCAGTGGGTGAGCGGAAACCCTGGGTTCCCAAACTTCACGTAGACTACAACGAAAGCAAACAGCGCGCCCGTTATTAAAGACGCCACTATCGAATACCGTCCCACTTGCACGGTTCGGGCCTCTGACGCACGGGGGTTAATATATTTTTTGTATATATCTATCGACCACAGGGTCGAGACTGAGTTAAATATTGAGTCGAGCGTACTCATAAGCGACGCGAAGAGGCCTGTCAATATAAGCCCCCGTATGCCTGCCGGCAGGTAGTCGTTAACCAGTGTCAGATAGGTAAGGTCCGGGTCTTTAAGGGGGTTTTCTTTTAGTATGCCTGCAAGTGCAATACCGGGGATAATTATTAGCATAGCCATAACATACTTCAGCACCCCTCCCACCAGAAGCCCGATCTGAGCCTGCTTAAGGTCCTTTGCCGCAAGCGCGCGCTGCAGTATCACCTGGTTTGCGCCCCAGTAATTCAGATTAAGCAGCAGCATCCCCAGTATAGCGGTCCAGGGCAGGGTATCATGGTCGCTCGGTAAGTGAAGATGCATCATGTCCCCCGTAGTGCTCCAGAGCTCCGAGAACCCTCCCAGGTGGCTCACCGCCACCCACAATATCACAAACCCTCCCAGAACTAGTAAAAAGAACTGCACTACGTCGGTCCTCACGACCGCTCTCAATCCACCCAGGTATGTGTAGGCCGCAGAGAAAGTCCCTGTTATTACAATAAGCACCGCAATTCTTGCCGGTACGCTCAGGTTGATCGAGTTAAATAATTCCCCGAACACTCCGTGTATTGCGTACGCCGCCCAAAATAGCGCAGTCCCCAGGTACATGCACGAATACAGGATTATCATAAATACCGAATACGCGAGCGCCACCTTCGATCCCAGTCTGGCCTCGAAAAACTGTGTGATCGTAACGACCCTCATTCGAAGGTATATAGGTACGAATATGAACGCCGCCACCAGGATTCCGAATACAGCGTTAATTTCCAGATTTGCCTGCGCAAGCCCGAACACGTACGCCGAGCCGGCCACGGCAATAAAGTGGTTTGCTTGTATGTTAGTCGCAATAGTGGATACCGCTATATATGGCCACTTAAGAGAGCGCGAGCTAAGGAAATACTCCTCCACGCCGACGTCCGATTTTACTCGGCTCCATATACCGATAACCATTATTACAACGAAGTATGTGAGTATTATTGCGAGGTCTATAAACATTTTTAGGTGTATATTTAAGCTCAGGCTAACGCAGTTTTTTATTTGTCTTATCCAATATACACAAGCTCGCGAATAATGGTACACTGGATTGGTCAAATAAATTATTTAAAGAGAAGATAAGAAAGTATATGGGAGGCAAGCCGTTATGAAATACCTACTTGCAATAGCTCTATTTATTTCGATCTCGGTCCCGGGAATTTGTGCGGATCAACAGCCCGAGACACTCGTCGCTGCCATAAAAGATATCCTTCATGATTTTACCTACCAGCTAAAGCCAGTGCATCCGGGCTGCGTCAGAGAGTTTGACGTCTCCATGGCTGATTCTCCACCCCCGATTGTCAGGTCTGTGGATGTCAGGGCATGCGTAACGAGTAACGAATTCTATATGCCGTTTAATACCGGCGAGGATGGATACATTAGCTATGGATACGATCTCGATGAGGGCGGGAAAGGCAGCTTCGCATATAAATATCTCGGCAAGTCAGACAGCGGCTTGTTCGTTCTCGCAACCCGCTCGAGCACGGGCGGCACTATGGTTGCCGAGTCTATATTTCTGATCAAAGACTCTTTTAAGAATTATTGGAGCTTTGATAATGAGAACAACAAGACTCAGGACAGAAGGCTCATAATTACCTGCATCGGTCAGATCACGCTCGGCGACAGGGATAGCGGCAAAGTCACTTTAGAGGGTAACAAGCTCACTCTCGGCCCCTCACAGTATAGGGAACAAGCCGTTACGATAGATCTTGGAAAGGGTGATAAAAAATAGATGTTAATTAAAACCCTGAATATGCATGTCCTGATTTTCCTCCTATTTGGAAGCATTCTTGCTTACACCTCTTGCGGCGTAAGTAGTAATGAAACCCCGGAGGAAAAACTCAATGCCTACTGCGTAAGAGAGTGTGTTCTTGAATTCGGAGACTCTTCTTTATGCGACGCCAGGTGTGACTGCGCTTCTAAAATGCTATTAGAAAAACTTTCAAACGAGGAGTATTCAAAACTTGTATTTGATATTACAGGTGGAGATTCCCGAGATTCAGGAAGGGCAGAAAGTATAAAAGAATTCGAAGAAGCAATAAAACACTGTAAATTAAGTAAATTTTAGGATATAATGAAAGGAAAGGCTTGGTTTGGATGTCTGGTTGAGGTTGGAAGAGGGTGTCCAAACCAAGCCCTTAATCTGGTTTCATACTGATTATAGCACCTTACAAATCATTTTTCAAGTTCTACTTTAAAAGTATCCGCAAATCTCGTTAATACATGAAATGTTCCGGCTACCATATTAAGCTCAGCGATTTGTGCATCATCGAAATGTTTTGCCATCTCATCCAGTGCTTCCTGACTTGCCGCGACATTCTGCGCGAGCTCCTTTGCGTATCTTACGACCGCCTTCTGTCTGTCGTCTAAAGCGTCGTTCGTCTCATCGGTTGCCGCCGCGATTTGCTCATCCGTAAGCCCGGCTCTTTTGCCCGCCGCCGAATGATGAGCTGTGCAATAAGTGCAGCCATTGAGCTTGGTCGTTGTCAAAATAGCAAGCTCTTTTGTAGCGTTATCCACCTTACTTGGTCCGAGCGCAGCGCCTAAAAACGGCATAAAGCCCATCATAAGCTCCGGCGCATTCGCCATAGCCTTTATAACGTTTGGTACAACACCGAACATCCCCTGAAGCTGGTCATATACCGCCTGTACGTTCTCAGGAGCGTTCTCCTTTTCAACGTATGGAATCTTAGCCATATCTACTACCTCCTAATAGTGTGTTTTGTTGTTGAACATCTGTTCAATAAATCCCAAAATTTTTTAAAGTGTAGATAAAATCACATCTACCACATCTTTTAGCTGCTTTTTATCAGGTATCGATTTCCCTGTAACGATTAGCCCGTGAGTGCTTGTAGCCAGGAAATTAGACAGAACCCTTGTGTTGGTAGTCTCAGGCAATTCGCCTGCCTCGACCGCTCTCTCAAGGCAATTTTGAAACGCGGTCTGAATCTTCTTCATTATCCCTTTGACCACGTCGGCTACTTCTTCGTCGTGGGGGGCTAGCTCCACCACAGTGTTACTAATAAGACACCCCTTGGATCTACTGTCAGGAGGTGTATTCACTATGATATCGAAAAACTTTTTGATGTTCTCAATCGGTGAGCCGTCCGCCTCAAGCACTTTTAGAGTCCTCGATGTCACTACGTCCCCATAGTGCTCCACAGCCGAAAGGAACAGCTCCCTCTTATCTCCAAAAGTGTTATAGATACTCCCTCTCTGTATACCCATTCTGTCCACGAGGTCGTCAATGCTCGTTGCTTTATAACCCTTTTCCCAAAAGACGTCCATCGCCTTTGAAAGGGTCTCATTTTTATCAAATTCGTACGGCCTTCCCATAGAAGATAAAATACATAAAGTTGAACAAATGGTCAATAATATATTTCTTAAAGCGGATTGTTTAGATGCGTTAAGAAGGTGTAATAGGTTTCAAATCGAGCGGTTTTGATACTTCGGGCTTGCTCACCTTCCAGATCCAGCCGTCGTATATGAAGTGGAGGAATGAAGAGCCGGTTATATAAAGCCCGAGAACGTATTCGTTTATATTCAAGCCCGCAACGCTGATTGTGGCCAGAATCACAGTGAATATCCCTGCGTACAGCCACTGTTTTTTGGTAACTTTGGAGAAAAAGCTCCCCGTGTCGGGTCTTTTTTTGTACTTTGAGTTAACGAACAGGTTCACGAATGCTATATATTCAATCGCGTGTGAGAATCCGAATACTAAAAATCCAATAACCAGGTTTTGAAAGAATATGGCGTACAGTAGTAATACTGAAATTACGAAAATGTTTTTCGGCAGACTGATCTTATCCCAGTTCTTAAGCTCCACATATATGTAAACGGCGGTAATTGCGATAGCTACCGCAAGCGCAATGTAGGATATCGTTGTAAATATGTTGAAATAATCTCCCAGATACTTAATCAGGGTCCGTCCTTCATGATACTCATTTAGGAGACCCCTGTTCCTTTCACCAAGCGCAAAGAACAAATAAACAAACCAGGAATATATGATCCCCTTATCCAGCCAAGCCTCTCCATAACCCGCTTTTCTGGAATATATTCTGGTAAGACCGTATTTTTGAGCGATAGTATGGTACATGAGCCAAACTATCGAAACAGCAAGCAGAACGGAAAAGATATTAAGCTTATAAAATGTGACTGCTATAACCAAAAAAGCGATCGGAAGCAGTATGTAAGCCCGTTTTCGCTTATCAAACTCTTCTTTCTGTCCGTATACTAGGGCGAACGTATAGTGTCTGTGAACGAAGCTTGTAGCTGCCACTATTATTAAAATCGTAGCAAAGTAATTCTCGAATATTACAAAAGCCAGATATATGGCAATCCACCCAAAGCTTAAATAGATAAGGTCAAATTTAGGATCTTTAATCCAGAGTGTTTTGGGCTTTGCTAAAGTGCTCATGTTAGGTCTATTCTAAATTTTCAGACAGCAAAATTCGGTTCCCTCTCTCAAACAGTATTATGTATATCACAAAATCAAAACAGTCGCAAAATACATCCGTGTATTCCCTTCCCCCTAGAGGGGGGAAGGCTAGGATGGGGGTGATAAAACCCGCTCACCCTGCACACACACGTAGGGCGCGGTCGTAGGGTGAAACCAATCTATTTCCCCTTACGCAAAGGGGGGTGGGGGGAATTAATTGTTTTTGTTGTTGCGAAGTATCAAAGCGACTGTGGCATTCTCATGTAATAATGCTCCAGGGCCCTAAATCAAATTAAAGTGTATATTCTGTCAATATGTGCATATAATTATACAACTACCGACAATGCTCAAAATTATCTCGTTCATATATCTCATAGCACTCATTCTATCGAGCCTCGTCCCGTTCTCAGGCATTGATGCTCCGGGTAATTCCGATAAAATCGCCCACTTCATAGCTTACTGCGGACTTGCTGTATTCGCTTATTTTGTTGCGCGCTCTTTCAATACGAGGTTATACCTTTTTCTATCAATATTAGCGCTGGGCATACTGCTCGAATTCCTTCAGCTGCCAATACCCGGCAGGAGCTTTTCTTACTTCGATATGCTGGCAAATGTTTCCGGCGCAATCTTCGGTTTCGGTTTGTCCTGGATGTTCAGGGAAAGTAAGGAAACGCCCCGTTACGGAGGCTGCGGCAGCCCCCATACAACGGTGCCTGTAAAGCATACTGAGGAAAAAGAGGTTACGTAAGTGCGTTTATAGCTTTCATCGCTACTTGTATACTTGAAAGAATTTGTTGAAAATAATCCATATTAAAATTCTAAGTTCAGACAAGAGGACGCTAAATGGAGATACAGTTCTGCGGCGCTGCCCGCACGGTTACAGGCAGCTGCCACCTACTCACGCTTGACGACGGATTCAAGATACTGCTCGACTGCGGGCTCTACCAGGGGAGGGACGAGGAGTTTGAGGACTTTAACGCCAATTGGATTTTCGACCCGGGCGACATAGACTACATGGTGCTTTCACATGCCCACATTGATCACAGCGGACGCATCCCAAGACTTGTAAAGGACGGATACAGGGGAGAAATAATATCCACGAGCGCGACCAGAGATCTGTCTGCCGTTATGCTTCTGGACAGCGCCAAGATACAGGAAAACGACGCTTACTACGATAACAAAAGAAGAAAGAGGAGGGGGCTTCCCCAGGACTCAAAACCCCTTTACACAATAGAGGACGCTACGGACTCACTTCAGAGCTTCGTGGGGATAAGCTACGACTCCTGGCATCCGCTGAAGCCAGGCGTAAGCGTAATGTTCAAAGACAGCGGACACATATTCGGGAGCGCCAGCGTTACTCTCAGGATCGATCGGAACGGTGATGACCCTCTATATTTTGGTTTCAGCGGCGATATCGGCAGACCCGACAGACCGATACTCAAAGACCCGGTGCCGATGGAGAACCTCGACTACCTCATCTGCGAGTCCACATACGGTGGTAAAAAACACAACCAGCTTCCCCAGGACGTTGAAGATTTACTCTCAATCATTACAGAGACCTGTATTGATAACAAAGGAAAACTCATCATCCCCGCTTTCAGCGTGGGAAGGACACAAGAGCTTGTTCACACACTTGATAAGCTAGAGACAGAGGGAAGGCTTCCCGAAGTTCCGGTATTCGTAGACAGCCCCATGGCAGTGAATGCTACAGAGGTGTTCAGGCTCCACCCAGAGTGTTTTGATAGTGACATACGTGAGTATATGCTGGATGACCCAAACCCCTTCCGTTTTAACGACCTTAAGTACGTAAAACGCACTGACGAATCCAAACAGCTTAATTACTTGGACGGCCCCGCCATTATTATCAGCGCCTCGGGCATGATGACCGGAGGACGCATCCTCCACCACCTCATGAACCACGTAGAAGACAAGAGGAATACCGTGCTCATAGTAGGATACTGTGCCCCTCACACTCTGGGAGCCAGGATTAGGAGAGGGGATAAGAAAATCAGGATATTCGGCCAGGAGCTCCGTGTTAAAGCAAAAGTTAAGATAATGGACTCCTACAGCGCGCACGGCGACGAGCCGGAGATGCTCGAGTACCTCTCAAATCTATCTAGGGATAAGCTTAAAAGTATATATCTTGTTCACGGTGACCTTGACCGTCAGGAATCATTCCGCTCAGCGCTCAAGAAAGAAGGTTTCAAGGACATACAGATTCCCGAGCTCGGCGATAAGATCGAGCTCGGTTAAATTTTAACCCTCAGATAGGAAATATGAAGCCGAAATTCTCGGTTTACGCTAATTTTTATAGCCTTTATTCCAATTATGGACATATTAGTCTATAATATAGCTTCACTTTACCAGTCTTGATGGGAGACTGTAGGAGAATAGTTAATGAGCGCAGTCAGATACTCGCTCTTGGTATTAACAGTATTACTATATCTGTGTCATGTCACATACGCTGAGCAAGAGACTCAAGTAGAGAATAACATTGAGTCAGAGCAACTTAGCGAAGATCCGTCTCAAGAGGATGTTGATGCGGTGAACACTGTGCATGACGGTGAGGTATACAAGAGCCACGACTTCACAGGGGTCGATTTTTCGGGCCACAGCTTTGTCGGCGCTAAGTTCTATGCTGTAGATTTTGAGTTCTCCGATCTGTCAAAGGCCGACTTCACCGGCGCTAAATTTAGCGGTGTTGACTTCACAGACGTAAACCTCGAGGGCGCTTGCTTTATAAACTCAAAGCTTAACGGAGTTGATTTTGAGCGCACGAACCTAAAAGGCGCCATCTTCACAGGTGCTAGGAAAGTGGGTACGGAGTTCCTCAATTCAAACGAGTCAGAGATAGTCTGGGACGGACCGCTAGAGTGCCCGCACAAGGAAACGCCAGATAAGACAGCTGGTGCTGAGGATAGTGAGAAAATCTCTAAGATTTATGAATAGGTAATACCCGATTATTCATGTTTTCCGTTCATAATCGCGATACATTCATCAGGTAGCTTTTTCGGCACGTACGATCCGCTCTTTTTTCTTGTCTTCACAGTGCCGTCTTCTCTAAACCAGGTTATTAGCTCGTCGCATCCGTCCCCGAAATTCGGTAGAGGTGCCTGTGCCTCACACGATACGCTCCCTTTTGGGCACTTAAGCCTCACATGGAAATGTCCGTCGTGTCCGTACCAGGGGCGCATCTTCGCAAGCCAGTCCTGACCTCCGTAGTTTGCGCATAACTTCCTTTTGATAACCGGGTTAATAAATATCCTGTCTACCCTCGGGTCTGATGCCGCGAGCATAAGTATCTGCTCCTGCATAGTGCTCCATTTATTAGGGTCTATGCCATATCCGCCCGGAAACAATACTGAGCGCGGATTGATGTACTGCCTCTCTTTTACACTAAGCGTTCGCTCTTTGGCCACCGGGTGCTGCCAGAACAGAATGTCAGCGTCAAGACCTGTCTGGTGGCTAGAATGGTCATCGGGCATCGGCCCCCCAGTCTGCTGGGCTATGTCTGCGATCAGGAGAAGCCCGCCGAGCTCTTCGTTAACCTTCTCACTCAATGTCGTAATGAAATCCAAGGTCTCAGGGTGGGCGAAAAATCTGCCTCTGCCGAGTCTAATCACCTGATATCCTTTCCCGTCCTTAGGAAGCGCCGCGGCGTTCCTTATACACCCGGCGGTGTAAGCCCCGATAGACTGAGTCGAGTTATTTTGATCAGCAAAGGCTGTAACCGCAGTGAATATAAAGAGCAGCAATGTCAGAGGGCGAATAAACATTTTCATCATGGTCTTACATTTTAGCCGTCATGTAAATTCTCGCAAATAGTCAAAGAAAAATAATATTCAACCAACTGGTTGACAAAGCTTCGTTGGCGAGATATAATCAACTACATGGTTGATAATAAATCGAAAGAGTTAGACGGAATTTTCCACGCGCTTTCCAATTCCACCCGCAGACAAATTGTGCTTGAGCTTGCCAAGAAAGACCTCACGGTCAATGAGCTTGCCGAGAAGTACGATATGACGGTTCAAGGTGTTTCAAAGCACATTCAGGTACTTGTCCGCACAGGGCTCGTGACCCAAAAGAGTGAAGGGCGCCTAAAGCACTGCAGCTTCAACTACGAGATGCTTGAAAACGTTTCCGAGCTCATTCAGCGTTACAGAGCTTTCTGGGAGGCAAGGCTCGAAGCGCTCGAGAAATACTTTAACAAGAAGAAGATTAAGGAGGACAGGAAAAAATGAGCGATACTACAGTAGTTGTAAAAAAGGTTGTAAGCGCCTCGCTTGAGGAGGTGTTCGAGGCCTTTACCGACGCAGAAATAATGAGCAAATGGTTTTTCCCGGGGGAGGATATGTACGCGGAAGTGACAAACAACCCGGTCGTCGGGGGCGACTATACCCTTAAGATGTATGCTAAAAACGGAGACATTTACATCCACGTCGGCGAGTATAAAGAAATTTCCCCTCCCGACAAGCTCGTTTTCACATGGAATTCTGACTTTGTTCAGAATACGCTCGTAACTGTAACACTGGCAAAATCCGGCAGAGGCACCGAGGTTACTATCTCTCACGAGCTCCTTCCCGAGGGCGAGATGGCGGAGAACCACAGGGAAGGCTGGACCGGCTGCCTGAATCGTTTGAGTACGACCATAAGCGCTCAAATCTAACTAGAATATGTTAATATCGAAAAATACAGGAGGTGTGTTATGAAAACATTTATTAGATTTACTTCGTTAACCTTATTTCTTATCTTTACAGCGGCTTTATATACCTCGGCGGACGAAAAAGCGCAAATGCCCGATTACATGAAGCCTTACACGGGCTCAGCGGAGTTTGAGCAGATCAAGTCGCTTGCCGGCACATGGAGCGGAACGGGTGTGATGCACGGAAAGGAAGAGCCTGTCACTGTAATATACGAGACCTCTGCCGGCGGCAGTGTCGTCATAGAGCGGTCTTTCCCGGGCACTCCGGCGGAAATGATCACCCTCTATTCCGAAAGAGACGGACAGATCGTGATGACTCACTACTGCATGCTCAAGAACCAGCCTGAGCTTGCGCTAAAAAGTTCAAACGGCGGCGTACTCGAGTTCGATCTCATCGGCGGCTCAAATATGGACGCCTCAAAGGATATGCATATGCACTCGCTTAAGCTAACAATTAAAGACGACAACACCATTGTCCAGGAATGGACTCCCTATATGGGGGGCGAAGCGAAAAAAGATCCTACCACCATTACTCTCACGCGCGCGCAGTAATGCTCAAAAGCGTATTCGGGTCGTTTCAGGATTTTTATATTGTCTCTCATGAATATATAATAGTTCTTTCAATCAGTAGGGAGGCAGTATTATGAGCGATAAGGAAACGACCCGGAAAATAGTCGAGGGTTATTCAAATGCTTGGGTTTCGGGGGACCTTGAAACCGCCAGGTCATACCTGGCGGATGATCTTGAGTTCCGCGGCAGCATAGATAATTTTAACGACGCCGATTCCCTCATCAGCGCGATTTCAGTATTTTTAAATATTCTCAAGTCTGTTGTTACCATAAGTACATTCTTTGACGAAAACGAAGCCATACTTATGTATGACTGCGTTACAGACTCCCCTGCCGGGACTATAAGAACAGTCGAGTACTTTAAAGTGGTCGAGGGCAAAATAAAAGAGATAAAGCTCGTATTCGACGCCTCAGAGCTGCGAAAATTAATGAAGGAATAAATCTATAAGTGTCTAAAAGTTATTCCTGATTTCCGTTTCCACAAAAAAAACAGCTATAGTTTTATATAATATGGGTTACTTCTGGAGTACTAAATTCACACATGATTAAAAAGGAGAAATGGAGATGATAAGATATAAGTTTAGTCTTGTACTAGTCTTATTAGTTCTAACCTTATCAATATTCTCATCCGGCGGCTGCAATAAAAACAGCTCTACAGGAGAGCCTATCCCTCAGGAAATAAAGGCCATATTCGATAAGCCTCTATACGATAACGCCATCTGGGGGCTCAGGGTTGTTGATCTTGACACCGGCCGGGTCATATACAATCTCAGGTCCGATTTCCATTTCTTTATAGGCTCTGTCAGAAAGCTGTTTTCCACAGGTCTCAGCATGGGAGAGCTGGGCGCGGACCATATGTTCAGAACTCCTGTCCATAGACAAGGCAGCGTGGATGAGTCCGGAATACTCGAAGGAGACCTTATTCTTGTCGCAACCGGTGACCTCACAATGGGTGGACGCAGGAACCCGGACGGTACGATGGCAATATCCGGTTTTGACCATAACGAAGCAGACTCCTTGGGAAACGCAGTACTTACAGAGCCGGATCCTCTATGGGGCTACCGGGAACTGGCTCAGCAAATTGCCGACAGCGGCATAACTGAGGTTACGGGCGAGATAATAATTGACGACCGCCTTTTCGAGCCTTTTAAGTTCAGGGATGAGCCTTTTAATGTAAGGCCGATATACGTTAACGACGACTTAGTTGACGTAACCATGAACCCGGCCGGCCCGGGTGAGCTTGCCTCTGTAGTACATAGGCCCGAGTCTGCCGCTTTTGACGTTGAATCTACATTGGTTACAGGCGCCGCCGGATCAGAGCCCACGTTTGAGCTATCCCCTGAGTTCCCAGAGTGTTTCGGGCAGGAAGGCTGTATGGGTGAAGTGAGCGGTGTGCTCCCGATTGATTTTGTACCGGATTTGACAAACGAGTTTCCACTGGTTCAAACGTTTAGGATCGTGAGGCCCGACAACTATGCCAGGACAGTCTTTATCGAAGCACTAGAGGAGGCGGGAGTAACCGTACACGCGGCACCTGTTGCCCAGAACCCGGTTAATCTGCTCCCTGCTCAAAACTCCTATACTCCCGGTACCCGAGTAGCGGAGCTTGTATCACTTCCTTATTCCGAATACATAAAACTCATACTAAAAGTGAGCTATAACATTGGGGCCGATACGAGCCTTGTTCTTTACGGGCTTACACAGGGAGTGAATAACATGGACGCTTCCCTTGCTGTCGAAAGGCAGACGCTCGAAACACAGTTCGGAATCCCTGGTAATGAATTTCACTTTGTTGACGGGAGCGGCGGCGGCCTGACCACAGGCACCAATAAGGCGGTTATAAAAATACTGGATGAGATGAGCATCTCTCCCGTTTTTCCCGAGTATCTTGACGCGCTGCCGATACTGGGCGTTGACGGCTCGCTAGGGTTCGTGACCGACTTCGAAAAAGACCCCGAGCTCGCAGGAGCCAAGGGCAACGCCTTTGCCAAGACCGGCACTTTCGCCAGGCCGGAAAACGGAGAGATTATAGTAAAAGGACAGGCGCTGGCAGGTTATATCGATACCAAGGGCGGTAAAAGGCTCTTGTTTATCATGAACGTTCTGGACGTACCCGCGCCAAACGGTATCCCGGACCTTCTTCAAATTTTCCAGGACCAGGGCACGATCACAGCTATCATTTGGAAAGAAAATTAGAATTCGCAGAATAAAACGGAGGGATTTATATTATGGCTTACATCAAGAAATTAACACTGCTGGCACTATTAATACCGGCTGCTTTTATGTCTTACGGCGGCTGTAACGAGAGTAACGGCGGTGATAAATTTATAGATAGGGGAGAAAACTTGTTTACCCCCGTCGTGCTTTTGGTTCTTGACGCTCCCGTTCCTGTGAAGGGTTCTGACGGTCTTTATCATATAGTCTACGAGCTTTCTTTAAACAATTTTAATTTTTTGCCCTGGCAGATTTTAAAAGTTGAAGCTCTGGGGGGAGGTCCGGACGGCTCCGTTCTGCATACGGTTTCAGGGGAAGAGGTTCAGGACAAGATGAACCTCTTTGGTACCCGGCAGCCTACAGATACTCTCCAGCCTGCTGAGGGGGCACTCGTTCATCTGACTTACGCTTTTGAGAATAAAGAGGATATACCCGACTCAATTATTCACAGACTGACGATAACCGTTCCGGGAGGGCTGCCTGACAGCATTATTGAATTTCTGGAGCTTCCCGAGGGACAGGAGAGCATTACTGAGCTCGGCGCTCCATCTAAAATAAGCGGCGATATGGCCGTAGTTCTCGGCCCTCCGCTCGAAGGCTCGGGATGGGTGGCGGCAAACGGCTGCTGCGATTCCATAACGCACGTCAGATCGTCCCTTCCGCTTAACGGTGAGATATTTATCTCACAAAGGTTCGCGATCGACTGGCTTAAAGTAAATGAGGACAACCGACTCTACGAAGGGGACCCTCAGGTTCTGGACAACTGGTTTGGCTACAACCAAAACATTCTTGCCGTTGCGGACGCCCAAGTGGTTAGGGTTGTGGACAGGTTCGAGGATCAGGTTCCGTTTATCCTTCCCGCGGAGCAAGGCACTATCACACTTGAGGAGATTGACGGGAACCACGTTATTCTGGCTCTTCCAAACGGTCAGTTCGTATTCTACGCGCATTTAAAACCGGGGAGTGTTACAGTAAAAGAAGGCGATTTCGTAAGCAGGGGCGACGTAATAGCGCTCCTTGGAAATACAGGCAATACAGGCGCCCCTCACTTGCACATACACGTGATGGAGACGGCCTCGAGTCTCGGATCGAACGGACTCCCCTATACGTTCAGCGAATACGTGCTCACTGGCCGTACCACAGAGGAATCGTTCTTTGATGATGGTCTTGAGGATAATACTCCGTTTATTGACGAAGAGACTGGTCTTATCGAAGGAACCCCCATTAACGTCCTGCCGGTAAATATCCCCGGACAGCACAGTGAAGATTTACCCCTCGATCTAAGAATAGTCGAGTTCCCTGAAATCTAATTAGGGCTGTTCTTATAAATAATTACGGTTTAATAATACTCTCTTGGAAGGGACTGACGGTTGTGCTACATCCCGCCTTCAGACTTATTTGAAGACGGCCTCACTTGAAGAATATTCGCTACCGAAGGGTTAGGCCTGCGGAATTCGCGGTCCTGCGCGTACATATAAATTACCGCCATGGAATCATGATCTTCGTCTGTAGTGTTATTGTAGCTGCTTATTAGCTGGTATTCGTATCCTTTATATATCGGCAAACCTTCTGAGCTTGAATAATATTCCACATTGTCAAGCCCGATCTTGTCCTCTGAGTTCTTAGCGTTGCTTTTAAATACCGTCTCCCCTGTGGTTAAGTCTTTTAGCTCGAGTGATTCTGCGAAAGGATGCAGATGAACCGCGATGTAATGGATTTTTGTGTCGTATGGTACTTTCAGCATTTCCGTAATAAGCGTAGTGTTAACTTCGCGTCCCGGCTTTACAATCCAGTGCGCGGTGTACCTTCTCTCAAGGCTGTCTGTAATGATATTCTTACCTGCGCTTTCTCCCAGTAAGCATCCCTCTCCGTGCAGCTCTTCATTTGCAGATACCAGATTAAAATATCCGTTCTCAGATTCATCCAGTCGTTTTAAGCTGTTTGAGGAAATTCTCATGAGCGGTATCATCGGTTTTTGCAGATCGGAATCACGAACGTACTTTATCTTTATTCTGTGACGGGTCTTAATGTCTGGATTCTCATCGTTCAAATTAAGAACCTGTGTTGTAAGCTTAAGCGCTTCGGGCGAAAGTATCGGTATTGCGAAGCCTTTTGGGAACTCGACTTCGTACTGCCCTTGAGATAGTGTGAATATTCTGTCTATCGGAGGATTTCTTTTCGATTGGAACAGATATCTATGGGTCTTAGCGTCAATATCCAGATTTGTGTGGCACATAAATTCCTGAGACATTAATGTTTTACCGTCGGGCTCAACCATCTGAGCGCTAAAGCCGGTAATCCATATCAGCTCGGGCTCTTCACCCTCCAATAGCTTTATCTCGGTCATTGTGGAAGGGCCCGTCATAGAGCGGTAAATATCTTTTATCTCATAAACATCCGATAGGAAAGTTACTTCCCTCTCATTACTCTCAGGGTCTACAGATACTTCTTGAATACCTGCTTTTGGTATAGTACTTTCTTCCTCAGTACTACAAGATGTTAGCGCCCAAATCCCTACAAGGACAAATAAAGTTATTAAGAATATTTTCATCGTTTACATGGTTCTCATTATGAATAAAAATTTACTAGCACATAATATATCAATAAGGACCTTGAGAATCAATAATACTCAATTTTAGTAGAATTACTCTAGAATAACATTTATCTTGTAGCCTGAAGTCTTATCATGAGAATATTGTGTCTGGAGAAAGCAATTAGTTGATCTATTCGATCGAATATATTATTTTCGGCGCTTCGGTACTGCTTTTGGTAAGTATATTTGCGGGTAAAGCCGCCTCTCGGTTAAGAGTGCCGGCTCTTCTCATATTTCTTTTGGTGGGTATGTTTGCGGGCTCAGAAGGCCCGGGCGGTATCGAATTCGAAGACCCCTGGTCGGCTCAGCTTCTCGGTGTGCTCGCTCTTGCCTTCATAATTTTTTCCGGTGGACTGCATTCAAGCTGGAATAGAGTCGCTCCCGTGCTCAAACCCGGTGTGTCGCTTTCGACCATAGGCGTATTCCTGACAGCAATCCTCGTCGGCCTGTTCGCTCATATAATATTAGGCTTTTCCCTACTCACCGGGCTTTTGCTTGGAGCAATCGTTTCCTCCACAGACGCCGCGGCGGTTTTCTCTGTAATGAGCTCAAGCGGCACCAAGCTCAAAGGAAATTTAAAAGATCTTCTCGAATTCGAGTCCGCCAGTAATGACCCGATGGCCGTAATCCTTACCCTGGGTTTCGTACACCTCATCACTAACCCCGCGGCCTCATACTGGAGTATGCTCTACCTCCTTATCCTGCAAATGGCCTTAGGGCTTCTTATCGGTTACGGGATGGGCAGAGCCATCATTTTCATAGTCAACCGGCTGAGACTCGACTATGAGGGGCTTTACCCCGTGCTCACGCTTTCACTTGTCCTTTTTACGTACGGCGCGACAGCCGCCATAGGCGGCAGCGGATTCCTTGCCGTTTACATCGCGGGTCTTATCATGGGCGGGAGCGAGTTTGTAAATAAAAAGAGCCTCACCCGATTTCATGACGGCCTTGCGTGGCTTCTACAGATCACCATGTTCCTGATACTCGGACTTCTCGTGTTTCCATCAAAGCTCGTTCCTGTAATATTCGGCGGTATCGTGACTTCCATATTTTTAATCTTCATAGCTCGCCCCCTCGGGGTATTTCTGTCTCTTCCCTTTGGCAAGACAAAATTAAACGAGAAGATATTTATATCCTGGGTTGGCCTCAGGGGGGCAGTGCCTATTATCCTCGCCACTTTCCCCTTACTCGCGGGTGTCCCTAATGCCGATCTAATTTTCAATCTTGTTTTCTTTATTGTCATTACGTCAGTGCTTCTTCAAGGCACCACAATTCCGCTTGTTGCCCAATGGCTCGGTCTCGATGCGCCTGATGTTGAAGATCACATGAAACAGGTGGAGTTTGAGTTCCCTTACGACGATCACAGCGATAAGATAGAATTTACTCTTCCCCCGGCTTCAAGCGCTCTCGGGAAACAGATTGTCGAGCTATCACTCCCAAAGAGCGCGCTCATAATGCTTATTGAAAGGGGCGAGACCTCTCTTGTTCCCAGAGGGGGCACGGTACTAAAGGAAGGAGATAAACTTTTGGTCCTCGCGGAAATTGAAGATATCCCGGAGGTGCGCTCCATTTTCGGTGTAGAGGGGTAACTCGCTGCCCAAAACCGGATACAACTCTCATGCTAACTAAATACTGGAATACACTAAGGGGATTTAAGTACGTAAACGCTATCTCAATACTGGCTCTGGTACTCTCGGCGCTTCTGCTTATCGGGGCATTCTATTTTCCCTTTATACACTCCACCTTCCGTCTTGAGTTGCCGGACTGGATACCCAATTGGTTTGGTCTTCACGGAGAGCTCAGGGACTGGATTGTTAAGAAAGGCAAGATACCCACAGGCGATCAGTATCTCCTAGGTATAATAAAGTCGCTTTTTCAGGACGGCTCGATTTTCCTCGGGATCATAATCTTTCTTTTCTCTGTAGTGTTTCCGGTGCTAAAGATCGTTCTATCCGCTATCTATATCTCTCGGAGCTTTAAGCAGCGCACCGGGGCCAATAACGGCCTGTTTAAAGCAATCGGCCTCGTTTCAAAATGGTCTATGGCAGATGTCTTCATAGTCGCTGTGATCATTGTGATGTTCAAAGCAAAGGGGTTTAATTTCAAATTTTCAGCGGAAACCGGCATCTACTGCTACGCCCTCTCGGCAGTCCTCTCCTCCCTTGTAATATCCTACATCTCTCACAAATCAGGGCCTCACCCTTATCAATTCATCTAGGTCTGTACCTTGTAAAATAATCATTCTGAGATACTATTGATCTCGGATGATCAAAAACTAAGGAGGAGATGGAAAAATGAGCGGAACCAGTGTAGCAGAAGGTCTAAGACAAAATTGGTGGTGGCTATTTATTATGGGCATTGTCTATGTAATAGCCGGTTTCATAGCCATAGGCCACCCTGTGGTTTCCACCTATGCGGTCAACCTTGTAATAGGGGTCATTTTACTTGCCGGCGGAGTGATTTCCGTTATCGGCTCCTTCTTCTCGGGCGACTGGAAGAGGTTCCTATTAATACTAATAAGCGGAATCTTATATCTCGTTGTCGGTTACCTACTCCTTAAACACCCCGTCTCCGGCGTCATTACTCTCACCTTGCTTCTGGCTGCGTTCTTATTCGTCGAGGGCGTTTTTAAGATCATAAACGCCTTTCAGATGAAGCCCGCACCCAATTGGGGCTGGCTCCTTATAAGCGGTCTCGCTTCACTTATTTTAGGTGTACTTATCTATGCCGAGTTCCCGTCCTCAAGCGTATATATACTCGGGCTTTTGGTGGGAATTTATTTCCTCATTAACGGCTTTTCTATGATAATGTTTTCATTTGCCGTTAAAGAGCCCGCACAGGCTGGTTAAGTAGCTCGGGAGTTAATTGGCACAGACGGTTCTTTGCTGCGCCCATACTCTTAAGGCCGCGATTTTCTCGGCCATTGTTCGTGATATCGGGCTGGTGCTTTCTATTTCCTCTAAAAGTATTTCTGTATCCAGTTTTTTATCCGCCGAAAAAGCCGTATACAGCCCCGCCACAATCACCTGCTCTATTTCGGACCCGCTAAACCCCTCTGTTGCGCGCGCAAGGTTCTCAATATCGAAGTTGCACGGGTTTTTACCCCGTTTTTCCAGGTGAATACCGAATATTGCTGTCCTAGTCTCTTGGTCAGGTAAATCTACAAAGAAAATTTCATCAAATCGTCCCTTTCTTAAAAACTCAGGGGGCAGCTTTGTCACGTCATTTGCTGTTGCCACGATAAACACGTCGCCCTTTCTGTCCTGGAGCCATGAGAGGAATGTGCCGAATATCCTCCTCGATACTCCGCCGTCTTCTGTGTCTCCGCCGGCGGATGAAAACGCTTTTTCTATCTCATCTACCCAAAGTATCACGGGTGACATTTTCTCTGCTGTATCCATAGCCCGCTTAAAGTTCTTTTCCGTCTCTCCGATGTACTTATTATAGATATTCGAAGGGTCGAGCTTAAGTAGCGGCAGTCCCCACTCTGTGGCGACAGCTTTTGCGCAGAGGCTCTTTCCGCACCCCGGTACTCCGAGAAGGAGCACCCCTTTCGGAAAGCTGAGGCCGAACTCCTCTGCCTTTTCAGGATTCACTATG
Source organism: Thermodesulfobacteriota bacterium (assembly GCA_965216785.1). GTDB lineage: Bacteria > Desulfobacterota_D > UBA1144 > Nemesobacterales > UBA2774 > UBA2774. The sequence continues at coordinate 2,752,433 of OZ244197.1, read as the reverse complement.
ATTTCCTTTCTTTTGGCTAACCAGGACTTAAGTCCCTTAAGATCGGCTATATCCGCCATACTCTCTTCCACCGGGTAGTATTCGAGCACGCCGTCCCGCTCCACAATATCCTTTTTCGCCTCTATCACCCCTCTTATGTCCTCTGAAGATAGCTTTCCATCCTCTATAACGATCTTTGTTATTACCTTCTCGGCCTCTGTAAGCGTAAGTCCTTTAATATTATTAAGAAGCCTGTTCGTATCCTCTTCAGTCAGCGTGACGTCAACACTGACCCTTGAGTAGAGGTCCCTTACCACATGCCCGAGTAGCTCTCTGTACTCCTCGGCATCGGGCTCAGGCATTTTGAATACGGCTGTAATAGTTCTTAATGTTTCCGGAATCGCTACGTTTTGTCCTGTAATAATTATCGCGCCGTAATTTTTAGAAAACTGAGCCGCAGCATCCTTGATCATGCTCACGATGAGCTTATCCTCTAAATAGTCTTCGATATTTCCGAAATGATACAGAGCTTGAAACTTCGAGGCCTCAATATGAGCGAGCGCGGATTTTAACTCCTGAGAGCCATACACAGGTCCCTTGGAATTTATATCTTCACGTATAAGCCCCTTAGTCCGGGACCAGCAAAAAAACGGTATTCTCAGATTGTCCGCCAGGAGTCTGATGAGCCCGCGCGTGCGTTCTACCTCTGGTGTGTCCACATATATCACGCTGTAGTGCGAGCGTATGAGCAGCCTGAGCTCTTTCAATTTATCCAGATTTTTTTTCATTTTACTTATTTGTTAGGAATAGAAATTTAGCATTCCCCCGTCTTTATTGTTAAATCTTAGTGCTGCTATGGTTTTATTGCAAGTATGAACGACTGGAGATAAGTATTGATTTATTTTGTATATCCCACTACTCTTTTTTTATGTCTTCAAGAGACCCGGCTCAAGAGCCGTCATTATTCAAGCCGCCCGAGGACGCGGTACCTCTGGCCGAAAGGCTGAGACCCAGGAGCTTTGATGAGATTCAGGGTCAGGAGCATCTACTCGGCCCCGAGGGCATAATCCGCAGGATGCTCGAGGGCGGACATATCCGCTCCATGATTTTCTGGGGTCCTCCCGGAACTGGCAAGACCACGCTCGCAAGACTCTTGGCTACAAAGATCGACGCCAGGTTCGTACAGATAAACGCCATATCCTCAGGCGTAAAAGAGCTCCGGGAAATAATCTCTGAAGCAGAGCACGAGCTACGCATGGGAAAGCGTACGGTTTTGTTTATAGATGAGATCCACCGCTTCAATAAATCCCAGCAGGCGGCGCTCCTAAAGAGCGTCGAGAACGGCACGCTCGTACTCATTGGAGCGACTACCGAAAACCCTTCTTTTGAGGTAATATCGCCGCTGCTCTCACGCTGCGGTGTATATGTGCTTGAGTCACTCACTGAAAAAGACCTGCTCGCAATTCTAGATAAAGCTCTTGGCCAGGACGATGTGATAAAGCAGGCTGTGCTAAGCGAAGAGGCTCAGGAAGAGCTCATCAGACAGTGCGGGGGCGACGCCCGCACCATGCTGAACGCCCTTGAGGTCGCTTTTGATATCTCAGAGACTCGCGAGTCCTATGACATATCTAGAGACACAATAAGAGAGGCCTATCAAACCCGCCATTACCGCTACGACAGGGCAGGGGAGGAACACTACAACACCATATCCGCATTCATCAAGAGCGTCAGGGGAAGTGAGCCCGACGCGGCTCTTTATTATCTGGCGAGAATGCTCGAGGCTGGTGAAGACCCAAAATTTATTGCCAGGAGATTGATAGTCCTAGCCTCTGAAGATATAGGTAACGCCGAACCCTATGCCCTCACTTTAGCAACGGCCTCATTCACGGCCGTTGACTACGTAGGAATGCCCGAGGCCAGCATCATCCTCGCCCAGGCGGCAACTTTCCTTTCGGGCTGCCCCAAGAGCAACGCCTCCTACAAAGCTATAGGAAGCGCAATCGACGAGGTGCGGACAAGGCCGGATGTCCCGGTTCCGCTGCATCTCAGAAACGCGCCCACCCAGCTTATGAAAGACCTTGGCTACGGTAAGCACTACAAGTACTCTCATGATCAGAGTGAGGATGCAAAGGAACAGCACTTTCTGCCAAATGAGCTCAAGGAAAAGATCTTCTACGAGCCGCGTGATATCGGAAGAGAGTCCAACATCAAGAAATTCCTCGAAAAAAAATGGAAAAAACGCCGAGATAAAAAAGAATAGTTCGACCTTAAACTTCCTTCCCCCTAGATGGGGGAAGGTTAGGATGGGGGTGAATATAAGCTTTACTCATCCTGAGGTTCTCGAAGGATGAAACACTGTCATTCTGGGCCAACGATTGTAAGCGAGTGCACAATCGGCCACCCTTAACTACAGGGGAATATGCAAGTTAAGCTTATGGTACGCGGTCTCATCAAATTCTAATACGAAGAATCTCTTGTTACTTCTCCCATTGAAAAAGGAGATTGAGAGGGATTTGTTTTTAAATCTAAACGTCACTCTTTTCTTTCTATCAACTCAACTTTGTAGGAGTCCGGATCCTCCACAAACGCAATCACCGTAGTACCGTGCTTCATCGGCCCCGGCGGCCTTACGACCTTTCCACCTAGCTCTTCAATCTTACTGCACGCGCCGTATATGTCCTCCACACCAAAAGCCATATGCCCGTAAGCGTTGCCGAGATCATAGGAATCTGTACCCCAGTTGTGTGTGAGCTCAAGAAATGGTTCCGTGTCCCCTCCATAACCCAGAAAAGCGAGTGTAAACTCACCCTCCGGGTACTCCGTCTGCCTGTGAAACTTAAGCCCCAATACTTCTGTGTAGAATTTTATAGATTTATCCAGGTCCCCGACCCTTATCATCGTATGTAAAAACCGCATTGTGCCCTCCTGAAAAATTTATATAGTAATTTTCTTCACCGACAATAGTATACGTTAACACTGCTTAAAATTATAATGCGCAAATATTCTTAATATCTTGCAAAATTATTCGGATATATAGTATAATTGCCACACAAAAGGGAGGATATTAAGATAAAATAATCTTAATTAGAGGAGGATGTATCTGTGATAAGAATAATCACGTCTTCAACATTAATTCTATTAGTATTCAGCTTGGTATTATTACAGAATAACGCCACTGCCCAGCCGCTTAACGGCCAGTGGATTTTCGATAATATCATTAACTCCGATGTAGATCCTTTAGAGATTTCGGGAGGCGCTGTGTTCCCGGGCATTGATACGTTTATAGTCCTTGACGATAACAACCTTTCAAATCTCATGGTTTACAACATTAACCGCAGCACCCGCTCAGTCGAGTCAACTTCTACTATTCCGGTAAATACACCGGCTTTTGGTCTCGGTCACGTCATTCACTCTGCAAACGGCACTGCTCATTCGTGCTTTACCGACAATTTTGCGTTAATCGCGGTGCAGTCGCAAAACGGGACAGACTGGAATAGGGTGCAGGTCGCAGAGTCTGCTGAATACGATAGCTGTGAGACTGCTGTCAGTAACGGCGATGTTTTTATAGGAGCGTGTAATGCGGACGGGAATGCATACATGGTATTTCAGTCCCAAGACAATGGGCTTACCTGGAACCAGATTCAAGCAATTAAAGGTGTCCTATGTCCGTCGGATGGCGGTACACGCCCGACATTTAATATAATTAACGGTGAGCCTGTAATTTTCTATATGACAGGCTTCAACGGGGGCAAGGCGGTTGAGAACGATCAAAATACTACTAGGCTGATCGAGGATGGCGAGCTTGTTTTATTCCAAGGGGGTCAATTTGAAGTACTTGATATGGACAGTCCGGGTCGAACTCTGGCCGAAAGTTTTCCTCCGAAGGTTGTTCAAGGCTTTATTGTAGCTCCTTATTACCACAGAGATTCCGGTACCATTAAGCTTTTGGTTGAAGACCTGGTGGGCTTCTTCCCTCCGTTTGTGGTGACTCTGGGTGATGCTCCGTTATTTACCACATTCTTCGGTGTTGCTTGTGCGGAAGGTCCTGAAGGAATCGTAAATGTCATAACTCCCGGCAGACACTTCCAGTTTAGTCTCGATACAAATCAAACCTTCCAAATCTCGCAATTCCCGTTTATGCAGTTTGTTAACGGCCCGATCGCGGTAAGTAACGGTATGACCGGAGGTAATGGCGGAGGCGCAGAAGTATTTTTCGCTTCTATGTTTACGAATAGCATCGATTACGCGCTTTTTGGCCGCATGGGTCCAAGGCCCATCCCCACACTTTCAGAGTGGGGCCTTATTGCACTTGCAGGAATCCTCATGCTCTCAGGCGCATTCTATCTTAGAAGAAAAGTAAATGCTTAAATTAAATGAAATAGGGTAGGGGGCAGGCCGTTTTCGGCTTGCCCTTTTTTGACTCGTAAATCTATATAAGCTACTATCGTTGGTCATATCAAATATAATTTTTATCAAAGGAGCATGTTGAGATGAAGAAACTATTTATAGTTTTTTGCATATTTCTCATCCAGGCCGGCATTACGAACGCTGCCGAAGTTGAAATCTTCGGAATTTCAAACGGCTCGGAAGGAATGGATAGGTCAATTACTGAAACTCGTAACGGTGTTTCAGGAAGCACGCTGTATAAGATTGACTATAAAACAGGATTCGCTACTCCTGTAGGACCGGTAGGTTCTCACGATTGCACAGGACTTGATTTTCATCCGCTAAAAAACAAGTTGTATGCTGTATGTTTTGGTATGAGCCATAATCAAGTGCTTTTAGACATTGATCCCTTTACGGGGCACGGCACTGAAATTACCGAGCTCCAATTTGAGGACGGCGACTTTGGGATTATAGTTGATATTTCGTTTAGGGAAGACGGAACTTTATTCGCTTATGTGGATTTAAAGGAAGATGACTTTCTCGCTATTTTAAATCCCGAAACCGGTTTGATTCAAAACCTTGGCCCTACAGGACTTATTGGTGACGGAAACGGTATAGCAATTAATGATGAGCTTTATAACGCCAATACTGAACTCCTTCCTACTCTAAATGTGTTAAATCAAACAAACGGTGGTGCTACATTTAAAACTAATCTCATTGTACCGCCTCCTGCGAACGATTTCCCATTAATTCTTTCGATGGATAAAGATACGGTTAACAATATCTTTTATGGAGTACTGGATAATGAAGAGCTGGAATACACTTATTATCTCGTGACAATTGACGTTGACAGCGGACAAGTTGATCTGATAGGTGTAACAGTTGACGGGTTAGATGCGTTAGCGGTAAGAAATCCCAAAATTTCCAATATCCCTACGCTCTCACAGTACGGGCTCATCCTTGTTGCTGTAGCTTTTCTCGCAGCAGCTTTATTTGTTCTTAGACGCCGCGGCGAATCTTACGAAGCTTAAGTACTCTTTAATAAACAACAAACAAAACCCGTTCGTGCTCAATAAATCAAAGTACGAACGGGTTTTCTTTTGCCTTTTTTCATTTCCTCCCCCTTGATGGGGGAGGATTAAAGGTGGGGGTGAATAATTTTACATTTCCGAATGTCTTTATCAGGAATCCATATTATTTCTTCCCCATATAAAGGGGGAAGGATCGAGGAAGGAGGTTATAAAAACCCGCTCACTCTAAGCGTGCGCGAAGCGTGCAGGAGTATCTGTAGGATTGGGGTGAGAGAATTAGTGCTTACTTTGAGATTCCGGATAAAAATCTTCAAGCACAGGCAAAAGCCCCTCATATATACACCCGGCTAAAAGCTCCTGACCGGGGTCGGAAAAATGCCACAGGTCAGAAAAAGTTGTAGCGGATTCATCGTCAAAGCACCCTCCGGCGTCGATGTAATAAATTTCCTCCTGCTCTGAAATCTTTTGCAGACCCGCACCGATATAATTGTAGAGCGGGTTCATGGTTTTCTCAAAATCCTCGTGACTGAGTTCCAAAATTATTTTCTCTAGCTCGGTTTTAATCTTTTTGTTGCCTGGGTAGGGCTGCCTCACAACAACCATCTCTATACCGTTTTGCTCCGCGATCTTAGCCGCGGTCTTCATTGTAAGCAAATAATCTCCGGCTCTTTTTATGGTGGGCTCATTTACTGTTATATCGTTTAAACCGTTTAGAAATATTACGATATCCGGCTTGTGATGGAGTACTTTATTAACGAATGCGAATAAATCTTTGCCGCTCGTTGAACCCGCGCCCGCGAGCACCGAAATTCCGGTGTTTGGGTACTGTGTTTTTAGTAAATTATAGAGCTTAGTGTAATAGGTGTTTTCTATGTCTGAGGCGGCAGCGCCCCAGGCTACGCTCCCCCCAATTATGAGAATATCAGGAGAGGCGTCCTCTTTCTTTCCAGTGTTTTGAAAACCTGACTCGTCTATTTCAATTATCCCCGGTATGTTTTGTATGTGTGAACACTCTGTTACCATGCATCTGTTCGGGGTTATCCTGTTCCCGTTTTTGCCGTCTCTAGGGCCTGATTTAGGCACGTCGATTCCCCTTTCCTTAAAGCTTTCATTCCATGCCTTGATTCTTAACCTGTTCCCGCCCGGTTTGTTTGTGCTCTCAATAAGCTCGAGTGTTGTGGATTTAGTTGTTTCTTTGGAATATAGATAGCGTCCCGCAAACTCAATGACAATAAAAGTAATAGCTATTGCCCCAATAGATAGAACGGTTTTGAGAAGAAGGGATTTGGATAGTCTACGGTTGCTCATCTCATTATTGGGACAAGACTCTAAAAGATTGTTTCGTTCCCTACAAGTATCTTGGCCCCAAGTGTAGCTGCTACAGTGCCTTCCGAGTTTCTCACCTCACCCTTTAGCGCTACCAGTCCGCCGTTTAGCTTTTTCTTCTCGTCTAGCTCCGTGACTTCCCACTCCATAGTGACTGTGTCATTGATAAATATAGGCGCCGTGAACTCTATTGATGCCTCGACTGTCGATATGTCTGTGTCATGGAATACCTTGCTGTACACTCCGACCATGAGGCTAAACGTAAGAGCGCCGTGCACTATCCTTTTCTTGAATCTGGAATTCTGCATGTCACGCTCGTTTGTATGCAGTGCGTTGTAGTCGTTAAAAAGTCCCGCCGACTTTACGACGTGCGCTTCTGTAATTGTCATACTCTCGGAGAATTTATCTCCTACGCTGAGTTCATTAAAAGCTCTTCCGATTCTAGGCATATTGTCCTCCGGTACGCTTTTCTTGTATCTATCTTATATATGCTTTCTATCCCTTATAGCTTTACTTAATGTTATTTCGTCAATGTATTCTATGTCGCCTCCCATGGGCACGCCGTGAGCAATCCTGCTTACCTCTACCCCTAAAGGCTTAATAAGCTTTGCCAGATAAAGAGCCGTAGCCTCACCCTCGACACTCGGGTTCGTTGCTATTATCACCTCTTTCACGCCTTCCCGCTCAACCCTTGCTAAGAGTTCTTTAATCCTAAGGTCCTCCGGGCCGACTCCCTCTATTGGTGAGATGACGCCATTAAGCACATGGTAGCGGCCTTTGAACTCCCTGCTCCTTTCTATCGCGAGCTGGTCCAAGGGTTCTTCCACTACACATATAGAATCCGGGTCTCTTTGCGTGTCCTTACAGACTCTGCATGGTGATTCTGACGCGAAATTAAAGCAGGTGCCGCACACAATTACCTTGGTCTTCGTATCGACTATAGCGCGGGCTAGGTTTTCAGCATAAGAATTTTGCGTTCTGAATATATGAAAAGCAAGTCTGGTTGCGTTCTTCTCGCCAATGCCAGGAAGTTTTGACAGCTCGTTTATAAGCTTTGAGATTGGCTCTGGAAGACCTGTACGGTTCATTTTAGATGAGACCCGGTGGAAGACCCATGCCCCCGGCAAGCTTGGAAACTTCGTCTTTCATTAGATCCTGTCCCCGGTTCAGCGCTTCGTTCACAGCGGCTGTGATTAGGTCCTGGAGCATTTCCAGATCGTCGTCCTGCACGATTGAGGGCTCTATGGTTATAGAGAGGACCTCGCCTTTAGCCTTGGCGACCACGGTTACCATGCCGCCGCCGGATGAAGCCTCGACAGTTTTTTCCCCGGCCTCTTGCTGGAGCTTTTCCATCTGCTCCTTCATCTTATTTGCCTGTTTAAGTAAGTTCTTCATGTTACCGCCGCCTAGTTTCATTGCTCACTCCTTTTAATTGGGTTTTATATCTATGACCCGGCCTCCGAAAATTTCCTCTGCCTCTTTAACAATCGGATCATCATGTATCTTTTTTTTGTTTATAGCTTTTTGCTCTTTTACATTCTTACTCTGTTTTTCATCCCCCACACCTTTCTTTCCCGGAGAGTCGGTTTCCTCTATATCTATTCTCATATCTCGGCCGAGGAATTCTCCGCTAAAATTCTTAATCGACTCTTTAGACTCTTGTCTCTTTAGATATAGAGCCCCGGGCGATCCCTTATCACAAATTATCCTAATTCTGGAATCTTCGATTACTATCTCATTTGCCTGCTCGAGTCTTGTGCCGAGTATTCGTTTTTTACCCTTAATAAACTTTAATAAACCACCTTTTTGATTCTCCCCCGGCATATTCTTTTTGGCTTCAGGTTCTCCCTGCTTAGGGGCCTCGGATTCTTCATTCACAACCTGCGCTTTTTTGGCTGGCTGGTGTTCTATATCAGCCGGGGCGTCTTTTTTTTTATAATCCACGCGGTGCTCGTCCATACGCGCGGATTTTCCGTAACCCGGGTTTGAAGAACCGCTCAGAGATTCGATCTTACTTATAATATCTTCTATAGAGACTATCCGCTCCATCGTAGATAGTTTGATCAGAGTTAGCTCAAGCGCCATTTGGGGATAAAAAGACTTTTGAATATTCTCCGCATCTTCAAGCATTAAATTGAAAAGTGATTCTAAACTCTCAACGTTTACTTTTGATGTAAGTTTTTCAATATCGGTTATTTCTTCTTCGGAAAGCTCGGATACTACGGATTTTCCGCAAGTCTTAACTAATACCGAGTACCGAAGAGTCTTAAGCAAATCCTCAGCGAAACGCCGGGGGCTTATGCCTTTTTCAATTGCGCTGTTCAAGCTCTCAATTGAGGACTTCGGATTATTCTCGAGTATTGATTTAAGAACAGATTTTATTAAAGCTTTGTCCAGGATTCCAAGTATGGATACGGCTTCTTCATGCTTAATATCACTTCCAAATGTGGCGATGAGCTGATCCATTAAGCTAAGTGAATCTCTTACGCTCCCGTCCGCTTCCTGAGAGATTAAGTAAAGGGTCTCGTCATCAATATTAACGCCTTCATTTGAGGTTATGGTTTTTAACTGCTGTCTGATTTCATCTACCGTGACTTTCTTGAAATCATATCTCTGACACCTGGACAGTATGGTGACGGGGATCTTATGCACTTCGGTTGTTGCCAGTATAAACAATACGTGAGGAGGGGGTTCTTCAAGAGTTTTAAGCAGCGCGTTAAAAGCCGATTGAGAGAGCATGTGAGCTTCGTCAATGATGTAAATCTTATTCTTACCTGAAGTTGGAAGATACTTAATATTCTCAATGATCTCCCTTACGTCATTTACTCCGGTATGCGAAGCGGCATCAATCTCTATTACGTCAAGTGACTTGCCCTCGGAGATTTCTTTGCAGTACGTGCACTCTGAGCAGGGATCGGGCGTAGGTCCTTTCTCGCAATTTAGGGCTTTGGCAACAATTCTTGCCGTTGAGGTTTTCCCGACTCCTCTTGGACCCGAGAATATAAATGCGTGAGCTGTCTTTCCGCTCGATACCGCGTTTTTAAGTGTTTGTGTAATGTAGTCCTGCCCGACAATATCGTCAAAGGTTTTAGGTCTCCATTTTCTGGCAAGGACTAGGTATGACATTTGGCACCTAAACCAGTTAGTCAGGTTAACCGCAACGCTCAGTGGATTTTGCTACCGTTGCTCCCTTCCGGGCCTGGCGGGGTTTGCAAGCCTCTGCCGTACGGGCCTGACTAACTGGAAATTTATATCATTTCATAAAACTTCAAATCTAAAACACAGTTTATACTTATATCATAATAACTGAAATCTTTGTCGTCCGCTTTGTGTTTTAGCTATATTCTCTGGCGGAGAGGGAGGGATTCGAACCCTCGAGGGAGCGTAAACCCCCTACACGCTTTCCAGGCGTGCACCTTCGGCCGCTCGGTCACCTCTCCCTGAAGTCTGAACGAGAAAATATTAACATTCAGAAATAATGTTCAAAAGTGGGCTTTTTTCAGATTCTGAAACCGCTGTTTACTTAAAAATCTTCCTCTGGATAATCCGAGCCTTCCTCAAAACCTTCCTCTATTACTTCCGGTTCAGTCGGAGCGCCTACTGCCTCACCCGGGTCTTCCACCGTGCCAGGTGAGAACCAAGAGCACCCTGTAAATAATACCGATGCCAGGATTATCATAGGGATATAAGACTTAAAGCTTATTATGTTTAATCTCATATATTCAACCTTTAATAGAATACCTACACTCCGTATTTATATCATGAATTCATAAGCCGATATTATCTCTTAAGACTAAAGAAGTATATAGTGGTTACTTCTTTTCATACTTACACTTACATACGTCTTGTCTTATGAAAGCAATTACGTCCCATATATCCGCTTCACTCATTGCACCACCCCAGGCTGCCATAAGCGGCGAAAGACCAACAGCCGGACCGCCCTCGCTTATTACTTTATAGAGGTGCTCGTTAGTAACGGTTGAGGTAAACGCTGCGTCGCTCAGATCTCTTGGTTTGGGATCGAGCGCCTGCGCGGCAACTCCGTCTCCTTTACCCTCTGCTCCGTGGCAGGAAACGCAGTACTGATTATACAGCTCTTTACCCTTTGCGGCATCGCCCTTTTCCTCTGCTGTAACCGTATTAACACCCATACCTATAAGTAGAACTAGTACCGCTGTAAGCAGTGTAAAACTTTTCATATTATCGACCTCCTGTGTGTTGTATGCTCCTCATCAAAGCAGTTTAATTTTAACCGTAAATTCACTTTTGTATAGTGTTTATTTGCTCAATTTTGTATAGTGTATATGTGTGTATTGGTATTAAGCTTGAATTTTCATGTTATTAACAGGCTATATTATATATATGGGGGTATTTATGAAATACTTAGATGTTTCTCTTCAGGGCAATATAGTTACCGTGACTATTGTAAGGCCAAAGGTCAACGCACTCAATGAAGAGCTGGTCGATGAGCTGTATGAGTGTTTCGGAAAGCTCTCTAAAGATAAGGGTATAAATGCCGTAGTACTAACGGGGCAGGGGAGCTTTTTCTCATTTGGGTTTGATGTACCTGGGTTCATGGATTATAAGAAAAAGGCGTTTGAGCGCTATATCAGGAAGTTCTCAAAGCTTACGCAGCAGATTTTTATGTACCCTAAACCTGTAATCGCTGCACTGAACGGGCATACTATCGCAGGAGGATGTATTCTGTCGCTCGCATGCGATTACAGAGTTATGGTAAAGGGTAAAGCAAAGATATCCATGAACGAGCTGACCTTCGGTTCGACCATATTTTCAAGTGTTGCGGAATATCTAAGGTTCGGAGTTGGAAGTAGTAACGCGCAGAAGGTGCTGTATTCAGGGAAAATGTATACGGCTGAGGAAGCTTTGTCTTTAGGGCTCGTCGATGAAGCGGTAACGCAAAGAAGTTTCAGAAACGCTGTAAACAAAGTCGCTCTTGAATACGGGGCAAGGGATAAGAAGGTTTATAATAGTGTTAAGAAACTGCTCCGATCGGAAATTTACAAGAGGATAGAGAAAAATGAAAAAGGCTCTATATCGGAATTTGTAGATATTTGGTACTCAAAAAGCACTCGGAAGCAGTTAGAACAGATTGTGATCAGAGATTAGTAATACGATGTAACTATCTTAAACTACAGCACAATAAACGACAATGATTAAGAAATGGGACCTCCTCAAGACAACCGAAATAGAATCTAACAGAGTTTTTTCCGTAAGACAGGATAGAGCTCTGTCTCCACTTACCGGCAGGGAGCATGACTTTTTTGTTATAGAGGCTCCTGATTGGATAAACGTGGTTGCTTTAACGCCTGAGGAGGAAATTGTATTGATTAAACAGTATCGACATGGTATCCGCTCCGTGACTGTTGAGATTCCGGGAGGGATGATAGACCCGGGCGAATCCCCGCTTGAAGCCGCCAGAAGGGAGCTTCTTGAAGAGACTGGTTACGAGGCTCAAAAGTGGCTTTGTATAGGTGAAGTTGTGCCCAACCCGGCGATTCAAGATAATAAGTGCTATACCTTTTTGGCGGAATCTTCCGTTAAAGTAAAAGAGCCTGAGTTTGATAATACTGAAGACATACGAACGTATACTCTCCCCGCAGCAGACATCCCTAAAATAGTGGCCCGGGGACAGATTACGCACTCTTTAGTTATAGCCGCGTTTTACTGGTATCATCTCCATATTTCTTCCGGTACTTGATTGGCAATAAATATGCAATTATCTAAGCTGCTTACACTATAGACTTAATATTGCAATTTAATAATAAAAATGCTAGAATATACCCGGTTGTGCGTTTTTATATAGAGGTGTATATTTAAAATAAGCAATAGATACGGAGGAATTTGATGGAAAAGCTTTATATAGCGGTCCTGTATATATTTTTCGGTCTTTTGATATTCATACCTCAAAGCTCAGAAGCTCAGGATTCTCCGGCATCTCCCCCAGCAGCGCAAACTCCTGACGTAGTACAGCCACCCCCTGATTTTCCCGATTATATTGTCACACCGAGAGAGGATTTGAATAACTTTGATTTATCAACCATGTCGGGGAGTGATGATATAGATTATAGAGACGGTGTCGGCACGCTCGGGACAACTGAGAAGCGGGGAAGTAATCTTGATGTAAACGCCGAGCTCAAAAGAAAAAGAATGGAAAGGGAAAAAGCCAGACAAAAAGCTGAAGAAGAAGAAAAAGAAAAAGAAAAAGAAAAAGAGAAGAACCCCGGTGTTCAGGAGAGCTCTAAAGCGCTTAGCTCACCTCCAAGCGGTCCTAGCGGCAATGAGGGATTTACTCCCGGTGTAAAGAGAGGGCTCTTTATGTGGAAAGATGAAAACGGTGTACTACACGCTACAAACAACCTGGGGCACGTTCCGATAGAGTATCAGATGCAAGCCCTTGAAAACTCCGAAGGCAGCTTGGAAATTAAAAAGGGTGATAACAATTAAAAGCGCTGATCTAACGCGTATTGTTACTTCTTCGTTCTTGGCTTAGTTCCTTTCTGAGTAAGCTCCGATACCTTTTCCTCAAGACTATCCAATTTGGCAGAAAGTCTTTTAAGCTGCCCCTCCAAAATATATAAAGAGTCGTTAGTGCTTTCGCTCCTCTTTAAAAGTAAGAGACCAAGACCTACCAATGGAAGAACTATAAAAATAATCTGAAACAGATAACCGGGTCCTGAGCCTCCACCTGCGCAGCCGGATAGCATTAATGAACTGAGTATTATTCCTATGAAAGCTGTTGTCCTATGCATGAGTATACTCCTCCAAATCTGAATTTATATTTATATATTATCTTTCAAGCTATCTCTTATTAAGCCCGACCCGGCTTACTTCTAACCCGTTTATACAGCACAATCTTTATACGGATGTCAGCTTGCTTTATACAAATATTATCTTGAATCATTTGCTGTTTGTAAACATTAGGTAATAAATTTCTCTTCCCTCTTCTCGGAATTCTTTCTCAAATTTAGTCTCAATACGCTCTTCCAATTTGTTCCGATAGCCTGGGCCCTGGTAACTATTAATAAATTGAGGCAATTGCTTGAACGTGTCGAGCGTCTCTTGAATGTAACTTCGGTGGTCGCTTGCTATTTCCAAGCGGCCTTTCTGTATAAGGATTCCTGAAAGCTTTGTCAAAAACTCTGTGTTTAGTATACGGTTCTTTTCATGCTTGTCCTTGGGCCAGGGGTCGGGGAAGTTTATGTAGATTTCATTGAAGGTGTCGGGTTTAAATACCTCAGTCAAAGCTATGTTAGCGTCCATATGGAGGAATTTAACGTTAGGCACTTTTCCCCTGCGGGTTCTTTTAACGGCTTTATTGAATCTCTTTTTTTTGATCTCTATGCCGATAAAGTTAGTATCCGGTCTTAACCCTGCAGTCTCGATCAAAAAATCTCCGTCCCCGAAACCAACCTCTAGAGCGCAGTTATTTCTATTTCCGAAGAGCTCTTCAGTGTCGATAGGAATAAAGACTTCTGAAATATCAAGGATAGGGTTGATCGCTAGCTCAGCCATATTTATGAGGAGTTAATGAACAAGAGGGCTATAGTACCTTTTCTATGAAGGATTCCTCTATCTTATGCGCGTAGCCGTCCTGGGTTTGGGACATGCTGCCGATAGCCTTAGGCAGAACCATTTCAATCTGGCCGCCCCGTGATTTTTTATCGAGCTTCATAGTCTCGATAATATTCTTAACATCCATTTCTTCGGGCATCTTCGTTGGGAGGCCGGCTTTGTCCAGGAGAGCGGTTAAGCTCGCTAACTCGTTTTCTTTCCATAGTCCCATCTCACATGCAAGCACTCCCTCCGCTACCATTCCGATTGAGATCGCCTGTCCGTGTGATATAGCGTAACCCGATAGGTTTTCTACAGCGTGCCCGATCGTGTGTCCGAAATTTAGTATTTTTCTGAGATTAGATTCCCTCTCATCCTTCTCAACTACGCGGGCTTTGATCTCACAGCCTCTTTTTACGATGTGTGTGAGCGCCTCACAGTCGTAAGAGAAGATTTGATCAATATTATTGTCAACGTATGAAAAGAGCGAGCTATCGCTTATAACTCCGTATTTTATAACCTCAGCGAGACCTTCTCTTATTTCTTTTCCGTCAAGAGAGCTAAGTGTGGCTACGTCTATATATACCCTCCGGGGCTGATAAAAAGAACCGATCAGGTTTTTCCCGTGCGGCGTATCTACAGCAGTCTTCCCGCCAATCGAGCTGTCTACGCAAGCAACCAAAGTGGTTGGAATCTGTATATAGGGGATTCCTCTTGTGTAAGTGGCAGCTACATAACCCGCCATATCACCGACTACTCCTCCCCCAAGGGCGATTACGGCAGAGTCACGGGCAAAGTTGTTCTCCAGCATGCGGTCTTCTATCCAGGCCTTAGTTTCCCGGCTCTTATTTTTTTCTCCGGCGGGAAACGCGATCAGCTCTGAGTTGAGGCCATGGGCCAGTAAATCTTTTTGTAATTTCTCACCGTACAGGGCCTCTACTGTATCGTCTGTAATTATTGCGAATCTATAGGCCATATTCTCGTTCTTAAGATAATGAGCGACCTCCGCGATCACACCCTCTTTAATCAGGATATCGTATGAGTTATCTACGGTCTTAATTAAATTTACTTTTATGCTTTCCATATTTTTCCTTTCAATCTTAAAGTTGCGAAATCCGAATCTCCTTTACACTGTTGGGTGAATAGATATTGAGCTCGGGGCCAGATTCAAGAGTAATTGTGTCTTCTTTGCTGTGGTTGTAAATTTCTCCATCAATTATATACCCGGAGTTTTTTTCTACTACCATAGTTTTAACGGACCTGTTGATAAAATTGCCGCTGGGGTCTGATTCGAGACTTCTGTAAAGACCAAGGGGTATTTTAAGTTTTTCTTTCTTTAGATACTCCGAGCGCATATAGACCGAGTTAAATGTTTTTCCGGGCTGAGCCTCTTCTTTAAATATATCGAAACCGAATACGAACTTTTTAAGGCTGGAGGCTATTATCAATAGATGGTTTTCATAGGGCAGCTTTTCGCTGTCGATAAACACCCTGGATTCAATATCGTTAAACTCCGAATCATCAGCGTTTGAAAGTGAAGTAAGAACAAGCTTCACAGCCATCATGGAAGCGACTTGTACACCCGCGCCCTGATTGTAATAATCGAGCAGGACTCTGTACAAAAGCCCGTCAATCCATGTAAACCCGTAGCCGGGCTCAGCCAGGTGAGGATCGATTACTTTAACAAGACCCCTTTTAATGACCGGTATAGGACTCTTATTTAATATTAAGTGGTGAAGACTCTCAGAGACCTGAAACTGATCTTTTCTGAGACCGGCATCGTCTCCAATCATGTTTATCGTACCGCCCATGAGCGGTACTATGATCGGGAGTCCCGCTTCACCGAAGAGGTTTATGTAGCTTGTAAGCACGTTGCATATGGTGCCGTCTCCTCCACTGATGAGCAAGAGCTTTATACCCTCGTCATGAAACTCTTTCATCACGTCCGGTATCTCGGACTTGTCATACGTGCAAGCCACCAGAGCGCTATCACCGAAGATCTGCTTGAAACCCTCCACTATGTCGGAAGTGTGCTTTTTATTTATCTTCGCAGCAGGATTTAAAATTACACCTAGAGTCTTCATGCCGTGTATTGTAGTACTGACCATACCTGGTGGGGTGATAGCTTTTCTTTACCGTTGAGAGCCAGGAGCTCTACCAGAAAACAGTGACCGAGCACTTCGCCCCCGAGCTTCTCAATGAGCTCGGCTGCCGCAAACCCTGTGCCGCCCGTAGCGAGAAGGTCGTCTACAAGAACTACCTTGCTCCCTTCGTGAACGGCGTCTCGGTGTACCTCGAGCGAGTCAGAGCCGTACTCAAGATTATATTCCGCATTTATGGTTACGTAGGGGAGCTTGCCGGGTTTTCGTATGATCACAAGACCTGTGCCCAGCTTTATAGCAAGCGCCGAGGCGAATATAAACCCTCTTGCCTCTATGCCCACGAGTGAGTCGATGTCCTGGCCGTCAAGAAGCTCGGCCATCTCATCTATGGCCTTCTCAAACGCTTTAGCGTTTTGAAGAAGCGGGGTAATATCGTGAAAAATGATCCCTTCCTTGGGGAAATTGGGAATATCTCTTATATAATCTTTTAACCTTGTCATGTGGTTTAATCCTCTTTCCTTATGGTAAGTAGTTTAAGGGGTTTACTGCTTTTCCGTTTTGCCTGACCTCAAAGTGAAGGTGGTTACCGGTAGAGCGTCCTGTAGAGCCTACCTCTCCAATTATTTCACCTGCTCTGATGCATGTTCCGCCCTTAACTCTGTTTTTACTGTTGTGCGCATAGAGCGTCCTGATTCCGTTTCCGTGCTCAATTATAATTAACCGTCCGTACCCCGAGTATCCCTTAAGGTTGTTCGCGCTTACGAGTACAAGCCCGTCCCCTGCTGCTCTTATCGGGGTACCGCGGGGAGCAGGTATGTCTATTCCCCAGTGATATCTTTTCCCTCGCGGGCCGAAGCTCGACGAGAGCTTTCCCCTGAGCGGCCACACTATGCCCTGGGTTATTACCGCTCCGGGTACTATGAGCCTTGTGCCTGTGTCTATGTCCGTGTGGTCCGTAATGCTATTGACCTCGATGAGCTCGCTCACACCTACGCCGTACATCCGGGAAACTCTGTAGAGCGTCTCACCCTGGCCCAGTGTGTGGTATCTGGTACCCCTCTGGACACTGATGCCTCCCCTGAGACAATCTTCTAACTTTTTTGCGTCGGCACTGGGAATAGACGGTGTCGGCGGTGGTGGCGGCGCTTTTTTACCGCACGCGCCGCTAAGTGCTAGCACCAATAAGCTCAATAGCCATATCCACGGCCTCTTTGGGAGTTTCAGCTTTTTTAATCTCCGTTGATACATCCCAGGTATTTATTCCAATGATTGGTATATCCAATCTAAGTGCAAAGGCTATTTCAGATAATGTACCGAAGCTGCCGCCTATTGCAATAACGGCAGAGCTGGAGCGAACCACAATTACGTTTCGGGCATGGCCCATGGCGGTTACCACGGGGATGTCTACGTAGGGGTTGCATTCGCCCTTTGATTCGCCCGGGACAATGCCGACAGTGAGCCCCCCTTCTGCTTTAGCGCCCCGGCAGGCGGCCTCCATGACGCCGCCCATTGCCCCGCATACGAGCGTGAAGCCCCTTTTAGCGATTTCTCTTCCTACACTTTGTGCGGTTTCGCGCTCTTGTTCACTTGCATCTCCCGCGCCTATGACTCCGATTAAGGTTTTCATATTATTTATCCCTTTTTGAATTATCCCTTGGGGGTATATATTATTCTAGAGCGCACTCTAGTACAAGCGCTACGTTTGCCTCAAAACATGAGCATTATTTAAGTTTTTCTATAAAAATTATGAATTATCTGGATTGGACAGTAGTCGTAGTTTACGGAGCGTGCCTGATAATATTCAGCTGGCACTTGAGTAAGAAGCAGGATAGTGTGGAAGACTACTATCTGGGGGGCCGGAATATCCCCTGGTGGGTAATCGGGGTTTCCACAATGGCGACTCAGCTGGGCGCGATCAGCTTCATCTCTGCCCCAGCCTTTGTAGCCCTTAAGCCGGAGGGAGGTCTCAAGTGGCTAGGGTTTGAATTTGCCATTCCCGTTGCCATGGTGTTTGTTATGATCTTCATCCTCCCTGTCATCCACAGGGCCCGGGTTGTTAGCGTATATGAATATCTGGAGAAACGTTTTGACGCCTCCACGCGCTCGATAGTGAGCCTGATATTTCAAATTAGCCGCGCTCTTGCGACAGGAGTGGCTATATACGCAATCGGGATAGTTCTCTCGGCAATTCTTGATGTGCCGCTCTTCCCGACAATAGTCATAATAGGAACTGTCACAATAGTATATGACGTTTGGGGGGGAATCAGGGCGGTTGTGTACAGCGATCTTGTGCAGATGGGCGTGTTGACTGTCGGGATATTTATAGTCGGCCTAACCGCTTATGATTTGCTCGGAGGCTGGGACGGTTTGGTTTCAGGCATCGAAGTCGAGCGTCTTAAGATACTGAATTTTAATAAGCACGGTTTTGGGGACGGTGAGGACTTTAGCTTTTGGGCGCTACTGTTCGGCGGCTTCTTTCTGTACGTGTCCTACTATGGGTGCGACCAGAGCCAGATACAGAGGGAGCTGTCCGCAAAATCCGAGGATGACGCGAAGAAGTCTCTTATGTTTAACGGCGTTGTGCGCGTAATACTCGTTGTGTCTTATCTTTCAATGGGTCTCATTATTGGCGCCTTCGCTTTTCAGAACCAGGAGTTTATGGACTTGATTCCTAAGGACAAGGTCGACTACATGGTGCCAATATTTGTCCTAAATTACCTTCCGCACGGGCTAATAGGGTTTATTGTGGTAGCTCTGCTCGCGGCTTTTATGTCGAGCCTGGACTCGTCTATAAACTCGCTCAGCGCGGCTACGATGACAGATATTTATAAGAGGTTTATAAAACCCGAGGCGGAGGACAGGCATTATTTCATATGGTCAAAAATACTCACGGTCTTCTGGGGTATCGTATGCACGGGTTTCGCGTTTTTGGTGGGCAGCATTTCGGACACTGTGATAGA
This sequence comes from Thermodesulfobacteriota bacterium, assembly GCA_965216785.1. Lineage (GTDB taxonomy): Bacteria > Desulfobacterota_D > UBA1144 > Nemesobacterales > UBA2774 > UBA2774. The sequence continues at coordinate 2,733,077 of OZ244197.1, read as the reverse complement.
GGCGATTAACAAAGTGGGCTCTTTATTCTACGGTCCCGTGCTGGCCGCGTTTGTGCTCGGGATATTGTTTAAGAGGACAAGTGCTACGGGGGTAAAGCTCGGAGTGCTGTCGGGAGTGAGTGTAAATTTCATATTATGGATATGGTTCCCGGGGGTTTCATGGCTCTGGTGGAACGTTACCGGCTGTCTTAGCGCAATTGCTGTCGGGAATTTGTGGAGTCTGGTGTTCCCGCAAAGAGGCATGGTTGAAACTTACAAGAAGGACGAACTAAAGCCTAAGATAAAATGGACGGGCCGCTATGTGTTCTTAGTGATCTACTTTATAGCGATTATAGTGATGAGTTATGTGTTCGAGCGGCTCTGGCTTAAATAGGCACTTGATTTATCCTGCGTTTTTAATACATTTTTATACTGTTATTGATTAGATGTCGGTAAACGGCTGAGTGAAATAAATATCATGGGGGGATTTAAATATGAATATATTGAAAAAAACTGTAGCGATAATCTTAATACTTATGGTTTCGGTGTCTTTTGCCGAGGCACAGGAAGAGACGGCTGATCTCGCGCCGCTTGGTTTTCAGTTCGGAATTTCTAATAAAGATGCCAAAAAGGTTATAAACGCAAAGGGCAAAAGGATAATAGAAGACAAGGTCGATTCGAAAAAAATTAGAACGATAATAATGCAGGGAGTTATAGTTGACCTTCCTGTAAACCCAAATGGTCTCGATGTGAATACAGGTCTAGAGTTTTACAAGAAAAAACTCCTTTCTTCATCGCTCGTATTTAACGCGGAAGACTCTCCGACTGAAGAGTGGATCGAAGAGGCATTCTCGGAGTATTTTAATGACCGCTACGGCGCTCCGTCTGAGACGGATGAGATGATGTACTTTAAAACCTGGACCTGGCACTTGCCGAAGGTAAAGCTCGTGCTGCACACAAATACCAAAAACAATGTAGTCAAGGTCAACTATACTTATCAGCCGATCAACCAGGCAAAGTTTGAAAAAGAGCTTGACCAGAAAAGAGGGGATAAAGCACAAGATCCGGCCAAGCAGATGTTTCTTGACGGGGATTATAGTAAGCCCACCAATTACGACGACCGCTATAGAACGCCAGATTATTCGAGCTATAAAGAACAATAGAGTCTTTGTGGAATCGGGATGAGGGGAGATCAGTACCTGGTACATTTTTGAACCGATTTTAGGTTCTTATGGTCTGAGCTTAGGATCCCGTATGCATGAGCCCACTCGTGCTTTAGGAGCGGTAGGGTGCCTTTTCTGTTAAAAGCCTTAAAGCTCGCGATAATTAGCCCGGCCTCAGGGTCAAACTCGCCGTTACACTTCCCGCCGTGGAACCTGCACTCGAAAGTGCCGTCTACTACGGCTATGAGATATTTCCTTGCCTCTTTACCGTTGTCTTTTAAGTCGTAACAGCGGCTGAATTGCGTGAACTGCTTGTCGATATTTAAAAGAATATTCTTTTTGTTCGAAGGAACATTTTTGGCGACGCTGACCTTGAACTTATATTCTGGCGTAACCTCGTAAGGGATGTCCTTTAGGTCTTCCTTACTTACCTCTTCGGGATCAATGGTCTGTGTCCATCTGCCCATGTTGGCGCATGACGCGCTGAGCGAGACGATAAGGGCCAAAATGAGTGTTAATGTAAATCTGCTTCGCATGTATGTAGCTATGTGAGTATTCATAATTTATCTTAATGAGAATAGATAGTGCGCATCAAACAGTCCGGGGCTTAATATTATTTCTGGTCTGTTCACTCTGAACAGCAATATAAATTATCGGTTTTTTGATGTAGTATCAATTAAAACTATGAGGTGGCATCCGGTGAGCGGAAAAGTGGATCAAGACAGTTTGTTGGTGCGGTTCCTGACGTGGTTTGGCTCTAGCAGGGCCGGCGCCTGGACGATTATCAATCTGGGTACAAAAATTGACCTCTGGCTAATAAAGGCGACAGGAGGAAAATACAACTCAACGCTCGCCTGGCCGTGCCTGCTGTTAACCACAAAAGGTGCTAAAACAGGAAAGCCCCGCACAGTCTCTCTTCTCTATTACCAGGACGGGGATGACATAATACTGATCGCCTCTAAAGGCGGAAACGCAAAACACCCGGCATGGTATCTGAACCTGACCGCTAACCCAGAGGTTGAGGTGCTGCTCGACGGCAAGTCTGTTACCTATACAGCTCACGAAGCCAAAGGGGAAGAGCGGGATAGGCTGTGGGCCAAAGCGGTTGAGCTTTATACGGGTTACGACACTTATAAAGGGAGAGCCGGAGAGAGGGAAATTCCGGTTGTAGTGCTTAAAGCCGAGTAGTCTTATTTCGGCGGTAGTGTATTTACGAATTTTATCCCGCGCTCTATCCAGGATTTTAAATTCTCATCGGACTTTATGCCTTTAGCCTCGACGTAAACGTATCCTTTCATGGGCCTGCCGGTAAAGTCCATGGGTCTTGTATGCTTTACTTCAAGCGCTTTTTCATAGGCGTCGGGGCCGACCCGCACTACGAGCATGTCTTTTATAACCCCGCAGCACATGTGGCCGTCTACCATGTAGGCGATACCGCCAAACATCTTTTTTTCGGCAGCTCCCTTGCGTCTCCTGAACGCTTTGCTTAACCTCTCCGCCAGTTTTTCGTCGTATGCCATCTTATTAATTTCCCGAGTGAATCGTAAAGACTTTATTCAGAGATCCCGGCGCTCTCATAATAACAGAAGGCAATAATATTTTCTATATCCCTCCTAGAAAGTTAGCCGTATAATTAATTTAACGGCTCTAAAATTAGAGCCTGAAGGAGGATAAAACAATTAGACAGACTAGTGCATCCAACACTTTACTCATATTGCTGGTTTTAAGTATTTTCGTCGCGGCCTCGACAATCGGCTGTGATTCAGAGCATTCAGGCAATAATAATACGGGCGGAGGACTTACTGGGACAGGCGGGACTCTATCAGAGATGCCTAAGACTTATTCTTACGTAGTCGGCGGTACAGCGCGGCAGATGCTCGATTTCTATAAATTTGAAGGACTCGAGCCCGTGAGTACCTCAAGGATTTCCAGAGAAACTGAAACGTCCCCAAGACCGGTTCTTGTTTGGTTTCACGGAGGCGGATGGGTCGCGGGGCAAAAAGAGGATATAGCGCCGATCGCTTTTGACATTGCCGAGGAGGCGGGTTTTCATCTCGTATCTGTCGGATACAGGCTTTCCGGTATGGATGCAGAGCCGTGGCCGGGGATAATTCATGAAGTTAAATCAGCCATTAGATGGCTTAAAATAAACGCCGAGGAGCTTGGTATAGACCCCGATCTGATAATTGTCGGCGGGGAATCGGCGGGAGCGCACCTTGCGGCTATGATCGCAGCGTCAAGCGGAGTGGAGGGGCTTGAAGGTGGTGCAAACCCGGGTGTTTCGAGCTCTGTCGCGGGGGCGGTACTTTTTTACGGTCCTTATAACTTAAACAAAATAGCGGCGCACGGGGATGAGATTTCGGTCTCCGGGAACTGCGGGACAGGGTATGACCCTACGCCCGTATTGTCCCTACTGGACTGCCCTATGCCGGGGGGAGAATTATCAGAGGACCCTATATCGGGGTGTAATCAGATGGAGCTTGCGGATGCAAGCCCTCTCTCGCACATAGACGCCGCTGACCCGCCTATGTATCTCGCGAGCGGGACGTCTGACTGTGTCGTACCCTGGCAGCAAACGCTCGATATGCAAAACGCTTTAAGCAGCGCGGGCGTGCCGCATGAAGTATCTATTACCCAGGGCGGACAGCACGACACGGGGACTCTTGACGCAAGCGCTCAGGACGTTACCTCATTCCTTGCGGCGAACGTGACAAACGCGATACCACTTGGAAACGGCGTTATTGTTGACGATGTTGCGCAGGACATCACCTGCGCGAGCGGAGGTGCTTCGTGCTCTTCGGCACTGCTTCAGACACTGGCATCGAACTACGGTGGTAGCGGAGAGAATTTCTATGTAATTGCCGATTTTGCGAGCATAACTAATCTTCCTTCCGGCAGCCTGAGCCCCGCTCACACAGAGTGCGACGGAAGCTCGCCGCTTGATTATGTGCTGAATTATTTATCACTTCCTCTTATTAAAGAGTCAGTACTGAGCATGCCTGAGCTTGGGAGTTGCTTGCCCGGAACAAGTGTAACAAGCGTTTATAAAAATCAAGCCGCAAACGGTCTGAACGTGATTGTGTTGCCGATGATAAACGGAGATGCCGGGGAAATAAACAGCGCGAGCTCAGATACATTAATGAAGCTTGCAGACGATATTGCGGATACGATCAACAACGACCCCAATGCAGGAGGCGTCGCGTTTGATTTGGAAAGCCCGACATTGTCTGAAAACGCAACAACAGTGTTTATCGGGGAGCTTGCGAAGCAGCTTTCGGCCAAGGGTAAATATGTCGCAATCTTTGATCCGAAGCTCCAGCAGCTTAGCCCGATCAGCGCAAAATATAATAATATTATCGCACTGACTGCCTTATATGATTACGGGCTGAACCCATCGACACCGTATGAGCCGCTTACTGTAAGTGCCTATCAAACTTACACGTCGGATCATGCGGTTCAGGCTTATTTCGGAGGATTCGGAAAAGATATACCTGTTTTATTCGTAACACCCGCTGCGGCTACTACTACCCTTTGGGAGCATTTAAATGTCTATAATACGAATTTCCCGAAAGGGATTGACCCGGGGCTAAGTGAAAAACCTGTGAGCTGCAGCATGAGCAGCCTGCCCGTAACTATACTGAAGCAGTTCCTTACAGCTCCGCCGGGCGGGCAGGACCCGGTGAATTATTATCTGTCACAATGTCAGCGCTACAATAACTCCAACGGCGCAACGCAGCTAGAGTATTTTAACGCGAGCCTTTCAGCGATAACCAGCGGGTACAACGCAAGCCAAAACCCGGACCGTAAATTAATCGGGACTGTGCTCTATAATCAGAAGCCGAGCGGTTTTTACGGCCTAACGTGCGCTAAGAACACATACTCTTTATTTGATACACCATCATTATACAAAAAATGTTTAGGATTTTATCCCGAGGATATTACAGATTCTATCTGGAACAGTTTGAAGCAATGGACAATACCTAGCGGCCAGCAATAGCCAAATTGGTTTAAGGCCGGGTATGGAAAGCCGTTCTAAATATGGTAAAGCTAGAAGAACTCAGGAGTACATGCTCCCTGTATACCGTCCTGCTCCGCTACTGTGGAGGATTGATCGAAGATAAGTATGCCGGATGGGATAGAGCCCTGAAGGTTCGTGATGATAGCTTCATCTGTGTCCGATTCGTAGCTTAAGCTTCTGCACCCCGTACGGTTATAAATAAACGGACCTGTAGCGTCATTAAACCCGGTGCCGTCACCGAAAAATTGTATGACGAATTCGGGAACAGACTGCCCGTCTCTCGAGCCTACGCAGTTCCACTGAGACAGTTCCTGACTTGGACTCGGGCCGTTTAGGATTGCGCTCAGGTTAAATCCGCAGTCACTTCCGCAACCGCCGATTGCCCCCAGCGCTATTATGATCACTACAATTATTTTGCTCACTACGATTTTCATCCTAACACCATCTTAATTGAATAGTCCAAAGATACATTACAGGGATGTGTGATAGCAAGTGGTATTTTTATGAAGATAGATGAATATAAAATTGCAGGTTGAAAATTTTGTAAGGTGTCAGATATTCGTGCACATATTGATTCTCAAGTATATTAGTATCTCTGAGCAATAATTCCTGTTCTGTTGATTATATTTAATGATTCGTATGTGTTATGCCGGTTTCGGAGGTGGATATATAATATGTCAGAGAAATATACATATGGTACATATATTGCAATTTATTTTTGGATATGGCCGAGTATCCCAAAGAACTTAAGCTTAAGGACGGTACAACTATAACCGCTAGGCTGCTTGAACCGCAGGATACAGAGGCTCTTTACGGATTCTTTTTGAAAATTCCCCGTTACGATATGCTGATGTATAAGGACGACGTATCGACGCGGGAATCTGTAGAGAGCTGGTTTACAAGCCCTAGCTACAACAAGTTAGTCCAGCTGGTTTGTGTTAAAGACTCTGAGATAGTCGCTAAGGGAACGCTTCATAACGAGGGACTATATTGGTCGAACGCTGCGGAGATAAAGCTTCTTGTGCACCCGGATTATAGGGGACTCGGCTTGGGCTCACAGATGTTCCATCTGCTTCTGAATGAAGGGATAAGCAAGAATTTCAGAAAAATAATTGTAAGGTACGTTATGGGTAACCCGAGTTTTTCAAAAATTCTAAGCCATTACGGGTTTGAGCCGGAAACGGTACTAAACTCGTATATAGAAGACGAAAAGGAAGGGGTCACTAAGGACTTGATCATTGCCTCATATAATCTTGAGAATTGGGACAGGAGGTTTGAGTTTTATTACACTATGTTTTCGAAGTAGTGATAGTTAGACGCCTGAATTGTAAGCAAAGAGGGAAGGTGATAATCTCATTAATGTATCTATTGGTATGGAATAAAGAAGTAATATGAAACGCGGTAAAGATATTAATAAGGTTGAGAAAAAGCTCGGAGAAAAAATGAGTAAAAGCACGGGCGCATTGAAAGGATCGCGGAACCAAAAAAAAGAAAGCGGGTATGTCTCTGAGGACATACTACGCATGATTGTTGAATCGGCGCCAAACGGTATGTTGATGACCGATCAGAAAGGAAATATCCTGTACATTAACCCGCAGATGGAGAAAATGTTCGGTTACGACCGAACCGAGCTTTTGGGACAGCCCGTGGAGAAGCTGGTGCCTGAGAGGTTCTCCAAGAGCCACGCTACATATCACAAAAACTATATTAAGGACCCTGAAGCGAAAATGATGGGCCGGGGACGAGATCTTTTCGCAAGGCATAAAGACGGTACGGAAATACCGGTTGAAATTGGTCTCAACCCCTTAATGACCGAACGGGGAATAGTCGTTATTGGCACGGTCATCGATATTACAGAACGCAAGCGCACAGAAGAACTCCTTGTGGAAAGGGAAGAAAGGCTCCATGAGATAATGGACAATACGGCAGACGCGATAATCGTATTTGATAATGAAGGAACGATTGAGACTTGTAATAAAAGGGCGAATAAGCTCTTATGCGCTGGGGGGAGAGAAATACGAGAAATATGGGACATTATCACACCTGAGAACAGAGACGGTTTTTCAAAAACACTTGGCAGGGCTAGGGAAGGAGATAAGATAACGGACATCGAAACAGAGATAATCGGGAGCGGGGGAAAGAGAATATCTGTCAGCGCCAGCCTTGTTTACACAAGTAGTGATCACGGCAAATTTATAATAACAATAAGGGATATTAGTGAAAGACTTTTGATTAGGCAAAGGATAATCGATCTTGAGAAATCTCAGATTATCGGAAAAATGTCAGAGGGATTTGCCCACCACATGGGGACCCCGCTTGCGTCAATGCTGCTCAGAGTTCAGATGTTAAAGGAAGATGTGCCGGATATACCGGACTGTGAAAACGTAGGTAAGAAGCTTGATTCGATTGAAAAGCAGATTTTATATGGACAGAAAGTAATACAGAGGCTTCTTAAATTTGTCAGTAAGCCTGGGAGTGAAAAACGCCCTGAGAGTTTATCTGAGCTACTAAGCGAATCTGTTGAGATAATCAGGCCCCTTCTTAAAAAGAATAAGATTTCAGTCGAGCTTAATACTCCGGAGGACCTGAGTGTGCTTGCGGACAGTAATCTTATGCACCTTGTTTTCTCGGACACTCTGATGAATGCGGTTGACGCCATGCCAGGGGGCGGGGTCATATCTGTCACCGCTTTCAGCGGCTCTGATAATGATACTGCTGAGGTTAAGATTAGCGATAAGGGCCATGGAATTGCTCAGGAAACGATACCACATGTGTTTGAACCTTTTTATACTACAAAGCCTGCCGGTAAGGGGACCGGTCTTGGTCTCTCGGTGGCTAAAAGGATTATTATAGATCACGGGGGAGAAATCAGTATAAGCAGTAAAGTCGATAGCGGTACTACTGTGCTGATTAAGCTCCCAATTTTGAATGCGGAGGCTCTGAGTTGAAAAAATCTGAATACAAAGTGTTAGTTGTTGATGACGATCCTGAATTTGTGGATGCAGTAAGGGAGCTTTTGGAGCGCAGTGGTTACGGTGTGGTTACCGCGTACTCTGGAAAGGAGGCGCTCGAGAAGGCTAGCGTTACCTCGGGTATTAACCTTGCGCTTTTAGATTTAGTGATGCCTATGATGGACGGCTTCACGCTTCTTGAGAAGTTAAAAGAGGCGTCTTCCGAAATGACGGTGATAATAGTTACCGGACAGGGCACGGTGCAGACAGCGGTTGAGGCTATTAAGAGAGGCGCATCTGACTTTATTACCAAACCCTTTGATAAAGAAGTGCTCCTTAAGAAGCTCCAAGTGCTGCGGAAAAAACACGAGCTTGAGGGTAAGGTTGGCGAGCTCAAGCAGATTATTTCAGATAAATTCGGTTTTGAGAGCATAATAAGCAGCTCAAAGGGTATGAAGGCGGTATTTGAAAAGGCAACCGCGGCGGCAAGGAGCGATGCCCCGGTGTTTATAGTAGGGGAAACCGGTACGGGTAAGGAGCTTCTTGCGAAAGCCATACACGTTAAAGGTGAGAGGTCGGGTGAGCCTTTTATTGCCGTAAACTGCGGTGCTATACCTAAGGAACTACTGGAGTCCGAGCTTTTCGGTTATAAAAAAGGCGCATTTACCGGTGCGGTGAAAGACCATGAGGGCTTATTTATCGCTGCAAACAAAGGGACTATATTCCTTGATGAAATCGGGGAGATGCCCAAAGACCTTCAGGTCAGGCTTCTCAGAGTACTCGAGGAGTATAAGGTACGCCCTATCGGTCATACAGAGGAAGTGCCTCTTGACGTGAGGGTAATAGCTGCCAGCAACCACTCGATTGAAGAGTTAAAAAATAAGTATTTGAGGGACGACCTCTTTTTCAGACTTGCGGTGATAGTGATTGAGCTTCCACCATTAAGCGGAAGAAAAGGGGATATTCCCCTTCTCGTAGAGACCTTTCTCGGAAGGTTTAACATGAAGTATTCAAAGAACATAAAGGGCTTATCTGAAGGAGCTTTAAATTCACTCTACAGCTACGCGTTTCCCGGCAATATCAGGGAGCTTGAGAATCTGATAGAAGGCATTGTTGCCGTATGCCCTCAAGACAAAGAAGAAATAACACTTAAGGACCTAAAGGCCAACCTTTTATGGCATGAGCCTAAAGCAAGCGGACATCAGATGCTTTCATTGGATAAGCTTGAAAAATATGCCTTTGAGCAAGCGCTCCGTGAGGCCAGCGGCAACAAATCAAAAGCTGCGGAGATGCTGGGTATTTCAAGAGACACTCTCTATAGAAAGCTAAAGCTTTATGAGATTGATTAAGCCTACCGACGATCGCATTTTATTAATATTCTAACCCTCAATTGACACTATTATTAGCAATTGTTCGTCAGTATTAAGTGTTCTTCGCAAATGCTCATTGTTTTTATTGTGAAAGTCTTTTCAAGAGACTTCACATGTCAGATGTATTGTTTTAAGACGTACACCTCACAATATCTAAATCTCTAAACATCTTAAATCATTTAATATTATTATTTGGCATCTGGATTGCTCTTTGTCTGATTTATAAAAAACCAAGAGGAGGTATAGAAGGATGCCAAGAACATTCTTATTAGCGTTTGCGTTGCTTATGTTGTTAGCCGGACCGCTGGGCTTAATGTCTTATGATGCTCATGCCGCAAGCGATCAGCAAATACAGGAGCTCAAACAGATGATTGAGCAAAACAACAGGCAAAATGAGGAGAACCGCAGACAGAATGAATTGTTGATGCAGAGGATAGAACAGCTGGAGAACGAAAAAGCAGCCAGTCAGGCCCAGATGCAGGAATCTGAGGCCAAAATACAGGATTTTATCTCCAGGAAAGGGCAACAGCCGTTGGGAGCTGAGTTCGCAATGGTAATCGGAGCTCAGACTGGACCCTTCAAGACAGGCACCGGCTTTTATATGGCGGGTGAGCTTGGATTGCCGCTGTACAAGAATTTAGGACCTGGAAAACTGATGGGTCTGATTAATATAGGATGGGCTAGAACTGATGATGACCTAACGTTCGAGCCGACTGTAAATGCCCTCTCACCAGGTGCTTTACCGACTCAAACCAGTGTTACGCTGGATACAGTCACAATCCTGCTCGGATTGAAATATAAAGTGGAAGCTCACCATATTGTTCAGCCCTTCGTAATGGGTGGACCTGGGTTTAACATCTTTCTTAACAAGAGTGATCCGGGAAGTCAGGTGGGTGGTATCGCACCACAGCCCGGTGTTCTGCAGAAGCGAGGTTACCCGTCAGGACAGGGCAGTGCTGAGTTGGGACTTCATCTGGGAGGCGGAATTGATTTTAATATCACGAAAAAGATATTCGTAGGCGCAGAAGGACGTTATAACTACGTAGACAGAAATAACGGCTCTTTTGGAACCTACGGTGGAAGACTAGGGTTTAGATTCTAATCTCTCATTTTCTCCAGAAGCCTAAACAGGCTTCTCCCTCTCAACCAATAGGGCATCCTCAGGATGGATGCCCTATTTTTTTTACTATTTCTCTGCTATTTAACGCGCTATCTCTTAGTAAAAACTAAAACATACTTAAACAGGGCAGGTTTGCTTCTGTGCAGAGAAAAGAAGCAACTTACATTTACATTTATTAAGTGTACGAATACAAGACATCTGACATTTCTTACAATATTAAAATTCAATGAATAGTAGGGCTTCGGCTTGGCACCTATTTTGCTCATGTATTGGATAATATTCGTTTAGCTACGGAGGGAATAGGATGAGACTGGTTTTATATTCTTTAACAATCACTTTTTTAGTCGTAATTTCGGCAATCTTGCTACAGAACCCCGCATATAGTGAAGATAGTAAAAGCGCAGAGAAGGGAGAGGCTGTATTTAAAGAAAAGGGTTGTCCGGCATGCCATACAATCGGGGGAGGTAAGCTCTCGGGACCTGATCTTGCAGGTGTAACGGAAAGAAGAGAAGAGGAGTGGCTTAAGAAGTGGCTAAAGAGTCCGGATACGATGATTATGACAGACCCGATAGCAAAAGAGATGCTTAAAGAATACTTCGTCCCTATGCCGAACCAGGGCCTTACGGACGAGGAAGTAGACGAGATCATTGTTTATCTCAAATATGAAGATTCGAAAAGTAAATAAAGTAATTAACGCAAGGGAGGTAGTAAGTCATGAATAAAGGGAAAGTTTGGTTATTTAGTACTTTGCTTCTTTCGTTATTTGCCGCAGGGTTAATGATTTCGTGTAGCTCTGGCGGCGAGCAGGAGACAGGCAGTAAACAAGATACATCCTCTGCAGCCAAGCAAAACGGAGGGTTGCCTCAGGATGCGCAGGAAATAGCCAAGGAAAGAGGGCTTACGCCTGAAAATATTACCGCGGCTCTTAAAACATATGTGCCTTCGGGTAAGCACGACGATTATATTATGTTCTCATCAGGGGGACATTCGGGTCAGGTATATGTAATAGGCGTGCCTTCGATGCGTCTTCTGAAAGTTATCGCAGCATTCACGCCGGAGCCCTGGCAGGGGTTTGGGTACGGCTCAGAGGAATCGGAAAGTATTTTGAAATCGGGTTATATGCCTATCGGTACTGACAGAGAACTGAGCTGGGCAGATACGCACCACCCTGCGCTCAGCGAAACGGACGGAGAGTACGACGGTGAATGGCTGTTTATTAATGATAAAGCTAACGCAAGAGTCGCCGTTATCGACTTAAGGGACTTTGAGACCAAGCAGATGGTGAAGACGCCTAACCTTATATCGGATCACGGATCTACTTTTGTTACACCTGATACGGAGTGGATAATCCAGGCCTCGCAATACGGAACACCGCTGCCGTTTCATGAATTCGCGCCACTTGATGAATATCAGGATAAGTACCGGGGACTTATCGTATTCCATAAATTCGACCGCGATAAGGGGCGTATCATAGAGTCAGAAAGCTTCCAGATGGAATTGCCGCCCTATTGGCAGGACCTTTGTGATGCAGGTAAGAAGGTAAGTGAGGGATGGGTATTCTGTAACTCGATAAACACTGAGCTCGCCACGGGCGGAATCGAGTCCGGTAATCCTCCATTTGAAGCTGGCGTGTCACAGAGGGATATGGATTACATGCACGTGGTTAACTTGGAGAAAGCTATTCAGGTAGCCAAGTCTGGAAAAACAAAAGAGATAAGCGGAGCAAATGTAATACCCCTAGATGTAGCGATAGAGGAAGGGCTCTTATACTTTATACCGGAGCCCAAGAGTCCTCACGGTGTAGATGTAGCACCCGGAGGAGATTATCTTGTCGTATCCGGAAAACTGGATACACACGCAACTATATACGGGTTCGATAAGATTCAAACCGCGATTAAAGACAAAAATTTTGAGGGTGAAGACCCCTACGGTGTGCCGATACTTAACTACAACGACGTAGTTGCCGCACAGCTGGAGATTGGTCTGGGGCCGCTGCACACTCAGTTTGATGCAGACGGTAACGCCTATACGAGCGTATTTATCGAAAGCACCCTTGCTAAGTGGAAGCTAGGCCCTCCTTACAATGAGGGTGAGGAAGCGTGGACGCTGACAGAGAAGATCCCTGTTCACTATAACATAGGGCATACGGTCTGCGCCGAGGGCGATACTGTGTCTCCTGACGGTAAATACTGCGTTGCCTTGAACAAATGGTCGATAGACCGCTTTAGTCCTGTAGGGCCGCTTCTTCCTCAGAACTTCCAGCTTATAGACGTATCGGGCGATAAAATGCAGCTCCTTTACGATATGCCTATCGGAGTGGGTGAGCCCCACTACGTGCAAATGGTGAAGGCCGATAAGCTCGATCCTTATATCGTATATCCCGAGGTGGGTTGGAACCCGGCTACGATGAGCGTAAACCCCAATGCCGCAAAAGTTGGGGAGGAAAAGATTGTCCGCAATAACGGCACGGTCGAAGTTTGGATGACCGCTATCAGAAGTCACTTTAATCCTGAGCATATAACAGTGAACGAAGGAGACGAAGTGATCTTGCACATAACAAGTGTCGAGCGGGCAAGAGACGCTACACATGGGTTTGCTATAGATGGGTACAACGTAAACCTGAGCCTTGAGCCCGGGGAGAGCAGCACGGTTAAATTCACAGCGGATAAGCCGGGTGTGTACCCGTTTTACTGCACCGAGTTTTGCTCTGCCCTTCATCTCGAGATGATGGGGTATTTGATGGTAGAACCTAAAAAATAATTAACAGAGCTATGGCTGAACCTCCCTCGTAACCCAAGGTCTTTATGGGGGTTGCGAGGGGGGCTGGTATTTTGGAATGCAAAACACTATAAGGGAGGGTATTAGAATGAAAAAACTATATTTTCTTCTCAGTCCGGTATTGGTGTTTGTTTTCGTAAGCGCCGCATTTGGAGCTCAGAATGAAGAGACGGCAAAGAGCTGGCAGGAGCAGGCTACGAGCACGAGGGCACAAGTAATGAGTGTCTATGAAGAGCTTCAAGAGATAGGGGACCAAGATAATCCTACAGCAAAAGAGCTAATTGATGACGCTGTAATACAGCTTGGCGAAGGCGACAAGTTTCTTAAGCAAGGTGATACGGCTATGGAAGCTCAGGAGTGGGAAAAAGCCAATTACGGCTATAACATGGCGTGGCAGTATTATGTAAAAGCCGCTACCGCGGGGCTAAACGCCAGAAGAATATTGACCGGCAAGTAGCACCGTTTGTTTGTATAATCTTACCTCTGAGCTTAGACTGTACGTAAGGTATCCCCGAGGCGTAATGCAGGTTTGTAACTAATAGATTTAAGAGAGGGAGCACAGCTATGAAAGAAAATGAACTGTTTCTGGGGCCGCGGGTTCCTAAGGAGTTGTGGGAGAAAGAGAAGAGGAGATTCATGATTCCCACGATTATTATGCTCGCGGCCGCGATCGTGTTATTTATCTCTATATTCCTTCCGTACTGGAAAATAACACTTTTCGCGCCGCAGTACCCAGGTGGCCTGGAGGCAAGTATGTATGTGAACAGGCTTACGGGCGATATCGGTGAAATTGACAGCCTGAATCATTATATCGGAATGAAACCCCTGGGAGAGGCGGCTGTGCTGGAGCGGACGCTGAGCGTATTTATTATAATCGGGCTCGCGCTCCTTATTGTGGGCACTATATTTGTGCACAGTCCGTTTGCCCTATTCCTCGCGATACCGGCAATCGCATACCCGGTGTTTTTTCTGGCTGATCTGTATTTCTGGATGAGGACATTTGGCACGAACCTTGACCAGAACGCTCCGCTTAAAAACGCAGTGCAACCTTTTGTGCCTCCGTTGTTAGGTGAAGGAAAGATCGCTCAGTTCAGTACTATAGCGAGCTGGGAAGTGGGCCTTTATATGTCAATGGCGGCCTCCGTACTGATTATAATCGGACTCTACTTTCATAGAAGGGCTTATAAGCCTCTTATTGTAGGATCTGGCGGAGCCACTTAGGAAGAGGGTCTTCATGCGAATATTATGAGCCTGCTCAGAGTTTTGTTACTACTCATTTTTTGTTTCTGTGCACAGGGCGCCTTGGCAGAGACGATTAGAGTGTCTGCACAAGGCAAGCTCGGCTCCATATCCGAGGCAATCCAATCGGCTGGAACAGGGGACACAATAGAGGTTCACGGCGGCACATATAAAGAGCATATCGTTGTAGATAAAACCCTTAAGCTTCTAGGTATCGGGAACCCGCGTATAGACGGTGAAGGAAAGGGGACGGTTGTTAAGATTAATGCCCCCGAATGCGTCTTTAGCGGATTTACCGTTAGGGGGAGCGGTGAAGGGTTATCAGTCGAAGATACGGGAATTGTTGTCTCGGACTCTCCAGGAACCATAATTTCAGACAATACACTCGAAGATGTTCTCTTCGGAATATATTATAAGAACTCACCCGGCGGAGTAATAGAGAGAAACAAGGTTGTAGGTAAAGATTTGCCGCTTCCTGTGCGGGGCGACGGTATCCGGCTATGGTATAGCTCGGATACGAAGATACTGGACAACCACCTTATACGTACCAGGGATCTAGTGATGTGGTGGTCCGGTAATACGCATATAAAGGGAAACACGGTGGAGAAAGGCCGCTACGGTCTTCATTATATGTATAGTGACGACAATTTATTTGAAGATAATGTTTTTGTAGATAACTACGTGGGCGGGTTTTTAATGTACAGCGGCAATATTACCTTTCATAATAACATTTTCGCCCGTAATCAGGGCCCCGCGACCGGCTATGGGGTAGGGTTCAAGGACCTGGACGACATTACCGCCCGGGGAAACCTATTTATAGATAACCGTATCGGGTTATACCTGGATAACTCCCCTCATATGATAGACTCATGGAATACGATAAGTGAAAACGTAATTGCGTTTAACGATATAGGGGCTTCATTCATGCCTTCGATAGAGCGGAACCTTTTGGTTTCTAACAGCTTTATAGACAACACCGAGCAAATAGAGGTCAGGGGCGGCGGGACACTTTCAGGTAATAAGTGGTATGAGAGCGGAAAAGGCAATTACTGGAGTGATTACGTTGGATATGACGCAAACAATGACGGGGTAGGGGAGACGCCCTATAGGGCCGAGAGCCTTTTCGAGAGCTTGATAGACTCTTACCCGAATTTGAGAATATTTATATACAGCCCCGTAGCCGAGGCGATCGAGCTTGCGGCAGAGGCGTTTCCTGTAATAAAACCCGAGCCCAAAGTAGAGGATAACTACCCTCTAATGAGTCCTATGATTCATGAGACATATAAGCTTGGAAAGTCCGGATTTTCCTATGGTTTATTCATTCCGAGCCTGTTTATGATATTGATTCCCGTATTCGCTTACATGTATATGAAAGCGAGGTGAAAGGTTTAAATTATGATAGAAGTTAACTCTGTTACAAAGAGCTTTGGTCAAGTACTCGCGGTAGACGGCGTAACGTTTGGTGTAGAACAGGGTCAAGCGGTCGCGCTCCTCGGGGCAAACGGCGCGGGTAAGAGCACTCTTCTAAAATGCGTACTGGGACTTCTTGATTACAGCGGCGTTATAACTGTAGACGGACGGGACGTTAATGATAATCCAAAGCAGGCAAAGTCGCTTATCGGCTATGTGCCGCAGGAGCCTGAGTTCTATGATATAAGGACAAGGGATATCCTACACTTCTTTGCCTCTATCAGACGGGTGAGGAATGATAGAATAGACCATGTGCTTGATCTCACCGGCCTTAAAGAGCATGAGCTTAAATCTACCTCTGAGCTTTCCGGAGGAATGAGGCAGCGCCTCTCCTTTGCGATAGCCCTTCTTTCTGAGCCCCCTGTGCTAATACTTGATGAGCCGACTTCAAACCTGGACGCGCAGGCGAGAAATGATTTTCTCACTCTTGTAAGCTCATACAAAAAAGATGGTAAGACAGTGCTCTTTTCCTCTCACAGGCTTGACGAAGTTGATCTCCTTGCCGACAGAGCGCTATTTATGAGAGCCGGAAAAGTTATATTGGAAGCAAAGCCCGAGAACCTGGGTGAGACGCTTGGGCTCAAAGTGAAAATTAATTTAGTCATAGCCGAGGAGAGCGTTGACAGAGCTAAGTCCTTACTTCTTAAGGGAGGTTTTCAGGGCGTAACCAGAAACGGTTCAGGGCTTAATATTGAAATAGAAAACAGCCTGAGAATGGCGCCTATTAAACGGCTGATCGAAAACGGTATCGAGGTGCAGAATTTTACTATAGACGAGCCCACAATGGAGGGTCTGGTCAAACAGATAGAAGAAAATGGATATTAAGAATATATTGCTGATTATGCGGAAAGAGGCTGCGGAGTCTCTTAAAAACAGATGGTTTATTCTTTATACCGCATGCTTTTCCGCTCTCGCGCTCCTTGTGCTGTTAATCGCTACATCGGGCACGAATATAGAAGGTTTTACAGGTTACGGCAGGACTGCCGCAAGTCTGATAAATCTGGTGCTTTTGTTTGTTCCTCTGATCGCGTTAATTACAGGGGGTATTAGTATTGCCTCTGAGAGGGAAAACGGCACTCTTTCCTATCTGCTCTCACACCCGGTGACAAAATCAGAGGTGTTTTTCGGGAAGTATCTAGGGCTTCTGATCGTAATATGGTTTTCAATTTCAATAGGCTTCGGTATAGCGGGAGTGGGGGTCTCGCTCAGGGGCGGGGGCGGCGATGTAACGAACTATCTGATTACAGCTCTGCTTTCGGGTCTTCTGGCGGCTTCACTGCTGGGCGTCGGTTTTACAGTCTCGGTATTCTCCACAAAGGGGTCAAAGGCAATAGGGATATGCGTTTTCTTGTGGCTCTTCTTCATTGTGCTCGGTGATCTGGGGGTTATGGGAACAACTGTGGTGTTGGACTTGGGGATAAGGCAGGTGCTGATCCTTGCGCTTCTGAACCCGGGAGAAGTGTTTAAGATAGCCTCGGTTCTGGTGCTGAGCCCGAGATTTGAGATACTTGGGCCTGTGGGGGTTTACGCTGTAAGGACGTTTGGGCGTGAAGGAATATTTTATCTTCTCTTTTTCATCATGGCACTATGGACATTGATACCGCTTGCTTTGGCTTATACCGTATTCAGCCGCTTCAGGAAGGAGGAGCTTTGAAAATAACTCTCGCACTAATATTATTGATGGCATTCTTCTTTTCTTGTAAAGATACCCCGAGCACTGGGCCAGCGCAGATATATTACGGTGAAGATGTATGTGAAAGGTGTAAGATGATAATAAGCGAGGAGGCATATTCAGCCCAGTATATATTGCCCGGGGGGAAGTCTAGAAAATTCGACGATCTGGGCTGTATGCTCCACTATACTTCCGCAGGGGAGGGTGGGAACAGCGAGCGGGGAGAAATAGCCACCTACTACGTTAAGGACTATAGTAGCGGCGAGTGGATAGACGGCTCTTCAGCCTACTATGTATGGGTAGAGAGCATTAAAACGCCTATGGGCCATGGAATTGTCGCAGCCAGTGACGAAAATGCAGCGAGAGAGCTTGCGGAGCGGGAAAACGGCAGGTTCCTTGGCGGATTTACCGAGGCTTCTCGGGCTGTACTGGAAGAAGGTAAGAAATAAATAGATAGGGGGGGCAACATGGAACACATTAATCTCATGGACGGTATTCGATTTAATGAGAAGCATGGTATCGCCAGGCCTATACACGTGGATAAGAACGGGAGGCTTCTTGAGTTTGCGCTGCGCCCTGGACAGGAAATCAAGGAGCATAGCTCGCCCTCGTCTCCTGTTTATCTGATTGTGCTGAAAGGAGAGGGTATGTTCAGAGGCTCAGATGATACCGAGGAGAAAGCAGTACCGGGATCTATCCTGATTTTCGACGTTGATGAAAAACACTCAGTAAAAGCTCTTGATGAGGATTTGGTATTCGTTGCCGTACTGCACGGCTCGCCCCGTAATGATTAGCCAAAATACATTTCTTCTTGGAATTAAGTTGAAAGCTTGAAAATTGGGACTGTTCTCTGATACGGATTCAAGAAATTTGTATTAAAATAAGACAATTTACACTCCAATTTTGCATTTACCCTGTATTACATGCCAGATAGTCCGGCACCGTTCTTGCACTATTTTAAGTATTAAATAAAGCCAAGAGGGGTGAGATATGCTGGTAAAAGACTATATGACTCGTAATCCGGCATCGGTATCACCGGGTGATGATCTGAGGGTTGCATTCAATATGCTCTCTGATAGATCGATACGTCAGGCGCCGGTTGTGGATAATGATAATCTGGTGGGAATAATCAGTGATAGAGACCTCCGGATGGCTCTGGTAACAGACCCGCATTTAACAGTAAGGAACGTAATGACTCCCGATCCGGTGTCTATTAGCGAGGACTCCTCGCTTGAGGAAGCGGGTATGATCCTTATTAGCCATAAGATTAACGCCACTCCCGTACTTTCTGATGACGGAAGGTTGACCGGGATTATCACTACTACGGATATACTCAAGGGCATACTGAATATTGCTTAAGTTGCAAAATCAAAGGGCCCGCTTATGACTAAATAGCCAGGTTATCTCATGCTGTGCGAATGATGATTTGTGTGTCCGGAATGCCCCGAAGGCAGGGTGTGGACAACAACGTTTGCAAGGCCTATGAGTATGAGCACAATCCCCGCGGCCATTGTGAGCTTTCGGGATCCTCTGCCTACGGTTTTTTTATAGACAAAGGGGAGGGCGGAGAGAACGGGCACAGTACCGATCCAGAATATAAGCAATATTCCCGCGCCGTAAAGAGGGTTCTTTGTAGCGACCGCGCCTATTACGAATATATATACCCATCCGCAAGGCAAAAAGCCGTTTACTATTCCGATGCTCAAGGAGCCTAAAATTTTTCCTCGCGCAAATGACCATCGGGCGGGCTTTGACAAGAACGCGGTTATTAAGCGCGTGGGTATTATGTCAAGCGGCTTTCCCCGAATAAGTCTATAGCCCGTGTATATGAAGAAAGCAGATATAAGTATTACCGAAACAGTTGTAACTACACCGTAATTATTTGATAAAAATGCCTCCCCCAAAAGACCCGCAAGAGCGCCAAGCGCTAGGTAGCTTAAGAGACGACCGAAATGGTATAGGCTCATATGACCGCCCGAGTTATTAACGGTTATCGCTATAGGGCCGCACATCGAGGCGCAGTGTGTGCTGCCGAGCAAACTTGCTATGAATACCCCAAGAGGAATTGATAAATAAGACCAATCTCTTAAGATGGCGTCAAATGGACTTAGGTCCGACAAGCTTCACATCCTCCTCGATTAGAATCTGATTGTCTTTTTGATTAATGAAATCTACCGTGATGTTTCTAGAGCCCTCGCTGTCTGTCACCTCTCTAGGGAATTTTACGAAGAAGTGAAGAGTGATGTCCTTACCCGCTTCAAGCTCGATTGTTTTGTTCTGAGAAATAATCTCTATATTTTTCGACTCCCAGTCTGCGGGCAGCACGACTTTGAGGCTAAGGTCGTCAAACGTATGGTTCTTCATATGCATCTTGAAGTGGTTTATTACATCTTCTCCCTTGTCCCCGTTACTTACGACCTGATAGGGATTGTCCTTGGCTCTTAAGACTGTGACGTCTATGTCCTGTCTCCTGGAGACAGAGAACATGAGAGCTCCTACAACCGCGAGGAGAAGTACCGAGTAGATAGCGACCCTTGGCCTGAACCATTTGGTTGCTATCCCCTTAAGGCTGCTTCCCGTTGCATATCTTATGAGACCTTTGGGTTTGTCGATTTTCTCCATCACCTCGTCACAGGCGTCGATGCACGCGGTGCAGCCTATACACTCGAGCTGTAGCCCTCGTCTAATATCAATACCCGTGGGGCAAACGGCTATGCATTTATAGCAGTCAATGCAGTCGCCCTGTTCTTGTCCCTCGCCTACGGCGCCTCTTCTGGGCTCGCCCCTCACCGGGTCGTATGATACAGTAAGAGAGTCGTCGTCCATCAGAACAGACTGGAAGCGGCCATAGGGGCACATGATGATGCAGAACTGTTCTCTGAACCATCCGAAATCGAACAGAATGACCGCGGTTGTAAACGCCATGATAATAAATATGGTCCAGTTCTCGCCCGGGTTGTGCTGAGTCATCTCGACTAATTTGTCGGCCCCCACGAAATACGCGAGGAAGCTGTGTGCGATGATGAGGCTTGCAATCAGAAAAAGTGACCAGAGTACCGAGAGCTTGAAGAATTTCTTAAGGCTCCAGGGGGCTTTGGCCAGGTTCCGCTGCTGGATATAGCTACCGATAATCCAGTACTCGAACCTTCTGAACACCCCGTCAATGAATACTGTCTGAGGGCACGCCCAGCCGCACCATATACGACCCCATACGGCCGTGATGAAGGCAAGCCCAATAGCCAGGAACGCAAGTAAAAAGAATATGAGCGGAGCGTCGTGAGACCAAAAAGTGAGCCCGAACACCGAGAATCTTCTATTGCCTATGTCGAGAAGAAGAGCCTGATGACCGCCAATCTTTATCCATGGCAGCACTAGGAAAAAGATTATCAGGAATATCTCTACGATGGTTCTCGCGTGTCTCCAGAATCCGCTAACACTGGCCGGGAATACAAATACCCTCTTGCCCGTCTCATCCATGGTGGACGGACGGTCTTCTGGCAGGTTTCTCTGGTCAAGGACCTTCATTTACGCTCTATCTTTTCTCCTTGAGGCGCTTTGGCTCCGGGCGGGTCTGTACCTTGTAGGCTGTACATATACACTGTGACAGCTTCCAGGGTCTCCTCCGGTATCACGCCTTCCCATGGAGGCATACCCTTATCGGGTACTCCGCTCTTAGCAACCTCTAACATAGAGGTTACCGAACCGTCGCCATGAATCCAGTAGTCATCCGTCATATTGGGCCCTATGAGCCCCTGTGCTTTGTCGCCGTGACAGGCAAGGCACTTGGCCGTGTATTCGGCTTTACCGGCCGCGAGCACTTCTTGATCGTCCAGAAGAGCTATAAAGTACTCCTCTGACTTAACCTCTTGAGTATCTTTCGCGGCTTGTCTTTCCTCCTGAATCACGCTCATACTGCTTGCCAGCTCTTCATCGGACGTGGGTCCGCCAAGGAACGTATAATAGGCGTAGTAGCCGATCGAGAATATGATCGTGATATAAAAAGTAGCGAGCCACCATCCCGGAAGCGGGTTGTTGAGCTCCTGTATCCCGTCGTAATCGTGGCCTTTTATTAATTTATCGTCGTCGCTCATGTGTCTTTCTCCTCCTGTATAATATCATCGTCTTCAAGCGGCAAACGCTCCATTTTATCGTAGAGCTTTTTATTGGATCCGAAGAGCACCCTGACGACAACTATAGTGAATGCCGTCAGGAACAGAATCAAAGCCAGGTTCGTAAGCTCTATATTCTCAAAATATGAAAGCGCTAATTGTTTGATGTCGACACCTCCTCACCCGTAGTGGTTTTCTGCCCCAAGCTCTGGAGATAGGCGATAAGCGCAATTATCTCCGTATCCTTGATGGATGTAAGTGAAGGGTCCTGCTCAAGCAGCCCTTCGTAGATGAGCGCCGCTTCTTTTTCCGCTTTAATATCCGCGTTCGCTACGTCCTCATCCGAATAGGGAACTCCGAGCATCTTCATCACACTGAACTTCTTCCTCAGTATATGGTAGTCGGTCTTCTTAACCGCCTGCCACGGATAGGAAGGCATGATGGAGTTGGGGGTTATCTCCCTTGGGTTTATCATATGCCTAAGGTGCCACATGTCCGGGTACTTTCCTCCGACTCTTGCCAGATCGGGCCCGGTACGTTTGGAGCCCCACTGAAAAGGTCTGTCGTACATGGACTCGGCTATGGTCGAGCTGGGACCGTAGCGGAGCACGTCGAACGGCAGTTTCCTGATCATCTGGGAGTGGCAGACATAGCAGCCTTCTTTTATGTATATGTCTCTTCCCGCTAGCTCAAGAGGTGTATAAGGCTCTGTCTTTTCCGAAGAAGGCAGGTACTTATAGATCGAGAGCGTTGGGAGTATCTCAATGATCGATCCCACTATTACGGAGATGAAAAGGATCACGGTGAACACGAGGCTGAGCGCTTCGAGTTTTCTGTGACCGGTACCTATATCTGTAACGTCTGCCGAAAGAGGCGCTACTTCGCGTACTTCTTTACTGTCTCTCTTAGGCGCAAGCTTAATGGTCATCCATATGTTATAAAGCATGAACATGAAGCCGATTAAGAACAGGCTTCCGCCGATGAACCTTACCCAGTACAGAGGGACTATCCTCATTACAGTCTCGACGAAGTCCGGGTACACAAGCTGTCCGTTCTCGCCGATAGCCTGCCACATGAGTCCCTGTGTGATACCGCTTGCCCACATGGAGATGTAGTAGAGAAGTATCCCTAAGAGCCCTACCCAGAAATGCCAGTTCTCGAGCTTAACGCTGTAAATCTTGGTCTTCCATAGTTTCGGTACCAGATAGTAGATGATTCCGAAGGTTAGGAACCCGTTCCATCCGAGTGTTCCTCCGTGAACGTGTCCGATGATCCAGTCGGTGTAGTGAGCGAGAGAGCTTACCGATTTTATAGACAGCAGCGGTCCTTCGAACGTGGACATTCCGTAGAAAGTAACGGCAACAGCCAGAAACTTGATTATCGGGTCAGTACGGAGTTTATGCCATGCGCCGCGGAGCGTCAGCAAGCCGTTAATCATGCCGCCCCAGCTAGGCGCCCAGAGCATAAGGCTGAAAATCATACCAATGGTCTGTGCCCAGTCGGGAAGCGCTGTGTTTAATAGATGATGAGGCCCGGCCCAGATGTAGATGAACACGAGAGACCAGAAATGAACGATAGACAGCTTGTAGCTGTAAATTGGCCTATTCGCAGCCTTGGGGACATAGTAGTACATGAGTCCCAGGAAAGGAGTGGTTAGGAAAAAAGCCACAGCGTTGTGACCGTACCACCATTGAACCAGAGCGTCCTGGACACCCGAATAAACCGGGTAGCTCTTTAAGAACGCAACGGGTATCTCGATCGAGTTGACGATGTGGAGCATCGCTACGGTGATGATGGTTGCTATATAAAACCATATCGCGACGTATAGGTGTTTTACCCTTCTTTTGGCTATCGTGCCGAAGAAATTGACGGCAAATACAACCCAGATAACCGCGATCGCTATGTCGAGAGGCCATTCGAGCTCTGCGTATTCTTTACTCATCGTATAGCCGAGCGGAAGGGTTATTAGGGCTCCCACAATTATGAGCTGCCATCCCCAGAAGTGAATGTTGCTCAGCATGTCAGAGAAGTTCCTTGTCTTAAGGAGCCTCTGTGTCGAGTGGTATATGCCCGCAAATATGATATTTCCGCCGAACGCGAATATTGCGGCATTGGTGTGAAGTGGCCGGATTCTCCCGAATGTCAGCCATTCGAGCTCCAGATTGGCCGGCCAGAAAGCAAGCTGGAGAGCCGCTAGCAAACCGACCAGAAAAGCAGCGGCCCCCCAGAATAACGTGGCGTATAAAAACTTTACAACTATGTCGTCGTCATAAACGACTCTGTCCAACATCCCTGCCCCAGCTTGGTTAACTGCGCTCATGAGTCTCTATCCTCCGTTTTATTTTTATTCGTATTCTCTGTTTCATAGTCATCGAGTAACATTCTATGTCCGGGTGTTTCAAGATCGTCATACTGTCCCTTGCGCGTAGCCCAGATAAACGCGAAGAGAAATGATATAGCAATTGCTATAGATACGCCGAGTGTAAGAAATATTATGTTCATAATTTTGCTTTAAGCTCCTTAAACCTCGGATTTTGTCTTCCATACAGAGAAGAACCTATGAGCAGCAGCGAGCTTAGCGGCATGAGCACGGCAGCTATTAACGGGCTTATAAACCCAAGAAGCGCAAACGATCCGGCGGCAACGTTGTATAGTATGGAGAAGGTTGTGTTTCTCCGAAGCGTGTCTTTAACAGAGCCGCCTTGATTCATTAGCTCGAGCACTGAAAATAGATCGTTATTTAGTATATAGGCATCCGATACCTTCATGCTTTCCTCGACGCTTCCCTGGATAGCTATGCCTATATCCGCGGACGTTAGCGCCGCGGCGTCATTTAGCCCGTCGCCTATCATCATGGAAAGTCCGCTTTTAGTATCTGATATTAAGTGAGCTTTTTCCTCCGGAGTTTTCTCCCAGAACACATTGTCCCCGGAAACGCCGAGCCTCTCGCCCGCGAGCTCTACGCTGCTCTCACGGTCTCCGGAGAGTATAAATACGTTCTTGCCGTTTTTTTGAAGCTCATCGACTACGTATTTCGCGTCTTCTTTAAGCGAGTCGCCTAGGAGAATGTCCGAGATGGGCTCTCCGTCCTTACTGAGGACTATCTTGGTCGAGATAATGGCGTTTATGTCATTTCGCTGATCTATGCTTTCTGATATAAGCGAGTAAGCGCTACCGTTTACTTGCGCTTGTACACCTTTTGAGGGAACCATTTTAAATTCATCAACTTTGAAGGCCGGAAGCTCCTGGTCCGCGAGATAGCCGACTACCGCTCTTGCCACAGGGTGAGAGGATTCTCTCTCAATAGCAAGAACCGCCGCTTTATCCTGAAGCGGGAGCTTGCCAGTATCCCATTTGAGAATTTTAAACACACCTTTGGTCAAGGTGCCCGTCTTATCGAAAAATATGTTTTTTATATTCGGGAGCTTATCGAAGATGGATGTATCTTTTACGAGATAGCCTTTCTTAATGCCCGATTTGATAGACAGCCCAAGTGAAAGCGGAAGAGCGAAAACGAACGCGCACGGGCATGCTATGAGCACAAAGGCGATTACGCGCCTTAGAGCCTCTCCCGGCGAGTAAAGTGCGGAGACTGTGAAAAATGAAACTATGGCCAGAGCGCCCACGGCTAGAGTGAACACTGTGGCGAATCTGTCGCTCTTTGTGGTGAAGTTGAATTTGCTCTGGTAGTTGCTGTTTACAGAATCGAGTATTTCGCCTATGCGGGTGAATTTCCCGGTCTTTTTTACCTTCACCACGGCCTCTTCGGATTCTAGCACTGAGCCCGCGTACACATGGCTTCCCTTAAGTACTTTTACCGGTATGTTCTCACCCGTAAGAACGCTTAGGCTGAGCTCTGAAGATGAGGAGAGAAGCTCTCCGTCAACGGGCACGCGAGCGCCCTTTGACAACTTGATTAACTGCCCCGCCTCTAGGCGCTCAATCGGCATAAGAGCGTACTCTTTAGTTTTATCGTCCCGTATGAGGACTCTGTTGGAGGAAAAGAGACTACGGCTTAAGGGCTCTGTGCCGGCTGCCCGGTCCTGGACTATTTTAAGAAAATAACGGCTTGCAAGAAGTAAGAAAACAAAGGCTGTAATGGAGTCGAAGTAGACCTCGCTAGTGCCTTTAAAGTAGCTGTAGGTGCTGAGTAAAAAGCCTGTGAGAATAACAAACACTACCGGGATGTCTACTGTGGCCCGCTTGATTCTTAAGGAGCTCCACACGCTTTTATAGAAAGGGTAGGCGCAGTACGTCACGACAGGGAGCGTGAGCAGGAGGTTTAGAAGCTCGAAGTAGTCTCTGAACGCACCCCCGGCGCCTGAATAAATGGCCGCGGACAGGAGCATGATGTTGCCCGCGCACACCGCAGCTACGGCAATTCTGATAAGCGAAGTCCGGCTCTCTTTTCTCTTGAGCTCACGTACGCTCTCATCGCCGTCGATTTTTATAGGGTGCGCTTTATACCCGAGCGTTCTTACTGTTTTTGGGAACACAGAGTATTGCCCCGGTTCCTTGAACCTTACGGAAGCGGTGTTGTCCGACATATTGAGAGAGACCGACGTGATTCCCGGCGCGAATTCAGGGATTTTTTCAAGGAGCCATAAGCAAGCGGCACAGTGTATGCCCTCGATGTAAAAGTTCATGGTGAGGGGGTCGTCTTCTCTGGTATAAAGCTCTTTAAAACTGTCAGTATTGAGGTAATCGTATGAATCTCCGGGATCGGTATCGAACGGGGTCTCTATCTTCCCGGTATATTGAGCGTCCCTAATCTTGTAGAAATCATCAAGACCGAGATTGTGTAAAAGCTCATATACCGAGGAGCAGCCGTTACAGCAAAAATACCTGCCTTGGGACTCGACAGTATTTGAGGCCGTAAGTTCGTCTCCGCAATGGGCGCAGCGCTGAGCTTTCAGGAGCTCATGAGCTTTCCGTATGGAGCAAGTGGTCGAGTTTTCCATTGTACTAGTATTATGATATCCCTATGTATAATGGCAAATACGGTGCCACAGATAAATGTAATAATTACAAGGTAATTATTTGCAACTAGCGTGTAAGATGTACGATTGTCTGACAAATCGTGTTTAGGAGAGGGATTAAGTTTATCTTCTTATCAGCTTGTTTTCGAGCGGATAATACAAAAAAAGGGAGCCGAAGCTCCCTTTTTAAAAGATAAATTTTATTGTATGGGTTGGTTGCAGGTTAAGCTGCTGCCTTTCTTCTGCGGATAGCCAATACAGCGATTATTCCCAGAACTCCCGCTATGGCTATGAGGCCCCATTCGGAAAGGGTGGGGATGGGTCTTGCGATTCCACCACACGAACCGAACGAAAGGTCATTGAGTAATTCCCCATTACCATTCACCAACTCGATGTGTGTTATCTGGGCCTGGGCTGCTATACCTATGAATGTGCCTGCTGTACCCGCAACATTTACAAGCGCCGATCCCAAAAAGTCAGATCCTGAGTATACATCCACTACAACTGTACTAGAACCCGCTGTAATTATGTTCAAACCGATAGCGTTTACAAACCCGTTAAAATCAACTCTAAGGTCATCGGCGAAGAAGTTAGGACCTGCCGCAACGTTTCCTAAACCAAATGATACTGAGGCTAAAGCTTGAGCCGGATTGGGGGGGTTAATTGCATTCATTGAAAATCCGGGAATAACAGTTCCCAGTTGGTAACATCCATTCCCTGTATTGCTGTTAATTGGATTTGGGCAAACAGCAACTCCACCGACTGGTGCTTCTGTGTTTTCGAAGTTTTCGAAAGCTAGGGCGCCACACGAACCGTTGAACAAGGCCTGGTCGTCGACAAACGTTAATGGGCCTTGAGTTTCAAAGGACTCAATTACATTGTCTGCTTGTGCACCCGGATCAGGTAGATTACCAGGATCGCTATCACCATAGCTGTCCTGGGCATTACTTGCGGACCAGAAAGGAATTAAAGTAAGAATAGTGATTAATATTAAAGACAAATAAAGTCTGTTGATTGTTAACATAGTTTAGTACCCTCCTTTACATATAACTATCATGCGACCATTTTAAACAAAAATATGAGAAATGTAAAGCTTATATATGTATGAGTTCGGTGCGTTGTTCGACTAACTTGAGTATTAAGTTGAAACTGAATCACAATAAGAAATCTTATATCTATATGGTGCAGTGGTTTCTCAGATATATATCATGATACCAATTGTATGGTCGAGGGCTTTGGGTCGCGTAAGGCTTCCGGGGATTTAGAATTCTCGCCTATGAATTAAATTTATCGCTGTATATAAGAAATGAAGATCGCTCTTATAACAACTATTTTAAGAAATTTATATACAGGTGCTATTGAATCTGTTTTATCCTCTAGTCCTTTTACTATATTTCACCTGCTAAGTAAATCTCGCCGGTAGGTGAGGGGACTCCGCCCGCGGGCTCGAGGCTCACCGCAAACGTGCTGATGTCGCCGAAGTCGCTTAAGGATTTTATAACATGGTGGTTATTGCCTTCGCTGTCTACCTGAAACACTCCAGCATTTTTGGGCACGTCTCCTGCGATTGCCCATAACTGATAGGTCTTTCCTTCCGGAATTTGCGGGAGATTAATTCCGTAAAATAGCGCTTCATCATCTTCCGTATTCCAGAGCATTCTACCCACAGCCTTCAAACCGGGCTCGGTCTTGACCATATTAATAATGACGACATTGGGGTTTTCGAGAAATGCCAGAGCTTCACTCTGAGTTCCAAGCACTTTTTCAAGCGCTGCAAGTTCGGTTTGCTGCTCTAAGAGCTGGTTTTCAAGGTTTTGATTCTGCGCAAGCTGGTCATTGAGTCTGTTGCTAAGGGATATATTGTAGCCGATCAGAAGAGCTATAATGACAACCGCAGCCGCGCTTCCCAGTCCCAGCCAGAGGGGCTGCAGCCTCTCCCAGAAGGGTGCGGGGCTCTCTTGTGCTGGGATCTCCTTCTCAGAGGCTTTCACTTCATTTAAGAGCTTAGTACGGAGCTCTGGAGACGGGCTACCGCCCTTTACCACATAGGAGAGCTGTGAGAACGCTTCTTCGTTCTCCCTGAGCAGATCATTATATACACCTGGGTTTTTTGCGAGAAAATCTTCTAGCTCTTTTAGGTCTTCACCGTCCAGCACGCCTAGTGAATATGCTGAGATCAACTCTTGTACTCGTTCGTCGTAAGGCATACTTAACCTCTTTCGTAATATGGTACATCTTGATACTTGAAAGTACAATTAACCAAAACTTCTTTCTATATTACTTGATGTATACGTAAGAATAGAGAGATAAGCTCACAGTATTCTATAAATCTGAGCCCTTGCGAATGAAAGCTGGGCTATGAGGTTATTTTCTAATAGTATAAAATTACCGAAAATGCTTGCTTTATACATAGCGAGATAAAATGTCTCAAGATATGGACAACAAATCCGAATCTTCTACTAACAGGAATCTCAGGTGGCGGGGTTTGATAGCCCTTATTGCAGAAGGTGACGAAGACTCTCTCGGCAAACTATACGACGAAACTAACAGGCTTCTCTACAGCCTGGCGCTTCAGATCCTTAGCGATAAGGACGATGCGGAAGAAGTAGTGCTGGATGTATATAAATATGTCTGGAAGAGCGCATCGGGCTACGACCCGGATCAGAGTAACCCTTCGACCTGGCTCGTTATGCTGACGCGCTCGCGCGCGATCGATAAGCTCCGCAGAAGAAAGCCGTCTATTGATCTCCCGGACGCTCTTGAGGGGGAGTTATCAGATACCGGGCTCAGCCCTGAGGACACGGTGATGGGCCTTGAGATGCGGCAGATTGTGCTCGACTCGCTTTCAGGGCTAAGCCCAAAGCAGAGGAGGGTCGTAGAGCTTGCCTACTTCTCACAGTTTAACCAGTCTGAGATTGCTGAAATGCTGGATATACCCGTTGGTTCTGTGAAAAGCACGCTCAGACTCGCCAAGGACAAACTCAGAAATACGCTCGCAATATTCGAAAATCGCGGGTAATGTTATAGTCATATTTACATTCCGAATTAATTCCAGCCGAATTAAAAATTTGTGATCCAATCGCAACAAACCATCGTATTAATAGCCGTAGAGTACGATTGTGCGTTTTTACATTTGCAAATCACGTGGGTTTTCTACAAAAGCGCTATCAGGGTGACAGTGGTAACCGGGGAATATAATTAATATTGATCAGGGAAGATTATATGACGCGCAAGTATACAGATGAAGAGGTTCAGGATTTAGCTGCTTCCTATGCTCTGGGAATACTGAGTAGAGAGGAAAAAGCAAAGTTTGAGGCTATGCTCAAAAAGGATAGCCGAGCATCGTTGCATCTGGAATACTTCAAAGAGATTATGGAAGACCTCGCTTATAATACAGAGCCCGAAGAGGAACCCCGGGGGCTTGAAGAAAGGTTTTTTGCTCAAGTCGACGAGTAAATTGTTTAAGTATGCTGCTGTATATTTTTAACTTAACTATGATTGGAATTTAATACTGAGTGTGCTAATATGAGTACGAAGATAGGCGGAAGTAAGATAAGTCCAATAGATAGTTACAATAAGACTATGAGTCCTGAAACAGAGGCTTCTCAATCGGAGCATACGAACGAACAAAACGAGTTAGAGCTTCTTCTGACGCAAATTTCACAAGGTGATGAAGGTGCGATGAGGGAGTTTTATAAAAAGACAGTAAGACTCGTTTACGGCATGTCGCACAGGGTCATATCTAACTCTGAAGAGGCTGAGGAAGTGGCGCTCGAGGTATTTATGTATGTCTGGAAAAACGCGTCTCGGTATGACAGAGGATTGAGCAAACCGTTAAGCTGGCTGTTAATGATAACCAGAACCCGCGCAATTGATAAGATTAGAAAAAGCGCAAGAGCAGTGCAAATAGATGATAGCATTGACGAAAGTCTGGTGACGAGCACCGATAACCCGGAGGACACCTACATAGCATCTGAGAGAAGAAAGATAATGAGAAACGCTATGTCTCAGCTTACATCCAAACAGAAAGAAGTTATGGAGCTCTCCTACTACCACCAGTTCAGTCATAGCGAGATTGCCGAGAAAGTGGGCATACCCGTCGGGTCGGTCAAAAGCACTATCAGGGTTGCAATGGTTAAACTGAAGAATATAATTAAAGAAGAGCAAGGACGTTCATATGGCGCAGAAGTACACTGATGAAGATATCCAGGATTTAGCCGCATCCTATGCGCTTGGCATTTTAAGTGAAGAGGAGAAGGCGGAGTTCGAGGTTATGTTGAAAGAGGATAGCCAGGCATCCGTGCATCTCGAATATTTTAAAGAGATAGTGGACGACCTTACCTATAATACCAAGCCACAGGGAGAACCTCCGGGGCTTGAGGAGAAGCTTTTTGCCGAAATCCGGGAACACCGCGAGAGTTCTGATAAGGACAAAGGATTTTTATATGTACGGCAAAATGAAGGTCAATGGGTAGAGATCATTAACGGAGTCAGAGTAAAGCAGCTCTATGAAGACTCCGAGCGCAAGTACTCTACCGTGCTAGTGAGCATGGACGCGGGAGCTACTTTCCCGGATCACGTACACGCTGAAGATGAAGAATGCTATATAATAGAGGGCGATATCAACATGGGCGGCCATAAGTTCGGCGTCGGTGACTATATAAGAGCGGACGCCAGCAGCGTCCACGAAGCCATCTCCACCGAAAACGGGTGCTTGCTATTGGTTATGTCCTCTCAGGAAAACGAGATTCTTGCCTGACTAGGCTGCTTCAATAATAACCCCCAGTTTGGAATAACTATCCCGGCCCGCACTTTATTCAAAGATATGATCTAAATGCGCTTATCCGGCGTAAGAATACTGTATACACCCCTATACCATCCTTACATGAAGCCCGGTTATTCGCTTAATCGGGCTTTTTTTATAACAACATTACAAGCTTCAATACGTCCTTCCCGGTGTTAGCGCAAATTTTGAATTTTCAAAAATTCTTGTGCTCCAAACCACTCACGCCTGTCGTATCTATAGTCAAAATTTATTCAAGGAGGTGCTTAAATGCACACAACAGTTAAAAGATTCTTCATGCTGCTCATAGTGGCGGCAATGTTTACAATCGGCGGAAGCCAGGCCTTTTCCGCAAATACAGTAATGGTTGGCGGCGAGGCCATGTTCCCTACAAAGGACATCGTTGATAATGCCGTAAATTCAAAGGACCACACCACACTCGTAGCCGCGGTTCAGGCTGCAGGACTTGTTGAAACCCTAAAGAGCCCCGGTCCGTTTACAGTATTCGCCCCTACCAACGACGCTTTCGAGAACCTTCCCGAGGGCACGGTAGAGACACTTCTCAAGCCTGAGAACAAGGAGACTCTTACAAAGGTACTTACCTATCACGTAGTGCCGGGGAGCCTTGATTTCAGAGCTATATCCAAGAAGATCGAGCAGGGCGGCGGACAGGCAGAGTTCAAAACCGCAAGCGGAGGAACGCTTACAGCGTGGATGAACGGCCCGAACAACGTCGTGCTAAAAGATGAAAACGGTAACACGGCAAATATAACTACCTATGATGTTATTCAGTCAAACGGCGTTATACACGTTATAGACACAGTCGTATTACCCAACTAATCATATGAGATTAAATGACTAAGGCGCTCCCGGAGAGAAGGGGGCGCCTTGCTTATCAAATCAATTCGGAGGTCAGAAATGAAAAACAATAAGTACATAGGAATAATAGTTTTGATTGTTTTAGTTTTCGGATTTCTATTTCTATCTAAATTTGATACAGAGTCTGTTGGTTATCTGGCAGCTAAAGACAATGCATCACAAGCTCAGGATTCTACTAAAATGAATCTTTCAAAAGAGGAATGGAAAAAGAGGCTTACCCCAGGACAGTATCAACTTCTCTGGGAGAAAGGGACTGAAAAGGCTTTTTCCGGAGAGTATCTCTACAATAAAAAGAAAGGCATATATGTTTCAGCTGGCTGTAAAGAGCCGGTATTCAGCTCGGAGCATAAATATGACTCAGGCACCGGATGGCCGAGTTTCTATCAACCTATATCCGAGGACTCGATTGTGCTCAAGGACGATTACGACCTTGGTATTAAGAGGACCGAAGTCCTGTCAAAGTGCGGCGAACACCTGGGTCACGTATTTAACGACGGGCCCGAGCCAACCGGTCTTAGGTACTGCATAAATTCAGGAGCGCTCGAGTTCGTTGAGTAAGAAAATATAGAGCTGTCATTCAAAGATTCCGAGTAATTTATGAAAGCTAGTAATAACCCCCGATATTCATTCTCTCTATACCTTCTTAAGAGCCGGGTGAGCGGCGGCTAGACCGCCGTCACTCCGGTTTTTCCTACTAAAGGTATATAGACAATATTATTTATATATCTTATATAAAATATGTGCTCCAAATAATTGCAAGCGGCGTATATATATTCAAAATCAATTTTTCCAGGAGGTAAGTTTCATGAGTTTATCAAAATTTATAATCGCTTTTTCTTTACTTATTACGGGGTTCGTTCTTTCAGCAGCAACTCCGGCGACGGTAGTCCAAGCCGCAAACCACAGGGAGGCTCCGATCACGGCGCTTGACGATGAAGCGGACATCCCTGACGTATTCGCTTTTGTTAGTTACGATCCGGATGATGAGAGCTCATCAGGCAAAGTTACAATGATCGTTACCTACGATCCGTTCTTAGAGCCGGGAAACGGGCCTTCTTACTTTCCGTTCGACCCAGAGATCCTCTATGCTATCAGAGTTGATAACGACCACGATGCAGAAGAGGACATAGTGTTTGAGTTTCGTTTTGAGAACGAGATTAGACTGCCTAACGTTTTCACTGCATATGTGGGAGCGCTCGGAGGAGTTAACGCTCCTGAGAACGCCCCTGACGACCTGGACGGTAATTCAACTGTAGGTCAGCCGGTCGTTCCTCCGGCTATTACGTCTCTTTCCGGGGCGGGCTCTCAAGGTCTCGGACTGCGCCAAAGCTATACAGTGACAATGGTAAAGGGCAAAAAACGCACAAGGCTCAAAAACGCAAATGGCGGCCCTCTTTTTAAAGTTCCGACGAACGCGGGCCCGAGGACAATGCCTGATTACCCCTCTCTATTCGAGCAGGGCGTATATGAACTGGAAGACGATATGAAAGTGTTTGCCGGAACCGTTGACGACCCGTTTTGGCTCGATCTCGGAGCGGCTTTTGACTCCTTCAACTTCAGGACCCAGGGTTTCGTGGTACAGGGAGTTCTCACAGACGAGCAGGACGCTGACGATTTCAATAATTACGCCGCGGACGAGTTTTCAGGCTATAACGTGAACGCAATCGCAATCGAGGTGCCTATCGAGCTTCTGACGAGCGACGGCGAGCTACACGATGCTTCAGAGCCTGAAGCTACTATAGGAATGTGGGGTACGAGCTCAAGACCTCAGATGAAAAGATTCAGAGGCCCTGGCGAAGAGCCTAGACTCTCTAAGAGGTTCACTCAGATTCAAAGGATGGCTAACCCGCTCATAAACGAGCTGATTATAGGCATCGGCTTCAAAGACAAATTCAGTATGGCTAAGCCTAAGAACGACTCTGAGTACCAGGATTTCTTTTTAGACCCGGTCATTACGCGCGTGCTCAACTCTGTCTATGAAGCGCTGTTCGGCCCGGATATTCTTCCGATACCGGACGTACCTAGACTCGACCTCTTACCCATCGTTCAGTACGTTCCTCCGGTTGCTGCAGAGGGCACGCCTACGGGACCTATAGCGGACCTCTTGAGGCTTAACACCGGAATTCCTCCGACTCCTCCGGATCAGCAGAGCAGGCTTGGATTCCTGACATTGCTGGATGAGGACGAGACCAACGACGACCCTGCCGGATTTCCTAACGGACGCCGCGTAGTGGACGACGTAATCGACGTAGTGTCACGCGTAGCTGTAGGTGTCCTGAACCCTGACTTCAATATATTCCCGCACAACCGAATCGGGGACGGCGTTAACGTAAATGACGTACAGCCTTACAGGACTTCGTTCCCTTACCTTAACTATGCCCATGACGGCCGCAACAGCCGCCACGTAGACCCTGGCGAGTTTGGATGTACAGGAACTGATGACGGCATATGCCCAGTTGACTAACTATTCAATGGAAACGAATTAGGGGGCGGGAACAAACTATTTCCGCTCCCTTGTTAAATAAACGGTATGGAGAGATAAAATGAAAACATTCCCCGCAATACTAATTCTGATAGCTTTCGTAATATTACTTACCCCTTCTTTATCAAACGGCCACGGTGTAGGCCACAGCCATAAAGATCAGAAACAAAATAAGGCGAAAAGCCCTACCGATAAGCTGATAGAAAGTTATGAGGAGAAGATGGAGAAGGACCCCCGGGACTATTATCACTATCTAAAGCTCGGGGAGCTATACATACAAAAGGGCCGGGAAGAAGGCGGTATCGGTAATTATAAAAAAGCCGAGAAGCTACTGATCAAAGCTTCGGAACTAACCCCCGGCGACTATAAGATTTACCTACACTTGGGAAGAGTAAGCTCCTACAAGCACGATTTCCGGGGAGCGCTTACCAATGCCGACAAAGCAATTGAATTAAGGCCGGATAAGGCGGCTACATACGCGCTTAAAGGAGACGCGTACCTTGAGCTCGGCGATTACGACGAGGCTCTAAAAGCATATGCGCTAATGCTGTATTTAGACCCGGGTTTTGATTCCTACACCAGGATCTCGCGCATAAGGTTCCTCACCGGTGACACGGAGGGGGCAATTAGCGCAATGGAGCAGGCTATAGATTTGTCCAGGAGGCTTGATCTGCCCGAGGAGAACATGGCATGGGCCGATGTGATGCTGGGATCGCTGTATTTCGACTGTGGCGAACCAGAAAAATCGGAGCTGCACTACCGTAATGCGCTAGTGATGTTCGAGGACTACTACCTTGCGCTTGAGCATCTGGGCGAGCTTTACTTTCAAAGGGGTGAATATGGAAAGGCCGCTTCTTATTACCGTCGTGCAATAAACGTAAGCCCTAAGCCCGAGTACTACCTAGCGTTAGGGGACATTTACCACGAGCTCGGTGATACAGCGAGATCGAAGAAGCATTACAGAAAAGCAGAGACACAGTATGAGATATATCAGCGCCAGGGCATTAAGGGCCACTCGCGCGAGCTTGCGCTCCATTACGCGGATAAAAATATCAATTTGGACAGGGCGGTCGAGCTTGCGCTATACGATCTGGAAGATACAGAGGATATATATGCATATGACACGCTCGCATGGGTCCGCTACAAAATGGGAGACATGGCAGGTGCTGAAGAGGCTATGCGCAAGGCGCTAAGACTCGGCACGGAAGACGCTACTTTGTATTATCACGCCGGCATGATTCTCTATGGACAGGATAACGTGAAGAAAGCAAAAGAGTTACTCGGGCTTTCAGCAGCCGTTAATCCGCACATTCACGAAAGCAAGACTGAAGAGGTGGAAGCTATACTTGGCGAGATAATTCAAAACGAAGAGGGGTTCTAAAACTCCGTCTGCGCCTTAAAGCATAACAAGGGGGAATACTATGAGCCTTACCGGGATGATCATCGCTAAAACAGTTTTTCTTGTAGTTACGGTATTATGTCTAAATTTCCATATACTGTACGCCGATGCTTCCGAGGGTGGGACGTTTTACGGGAATATTGAGCCCGGACTGAGTATAGGAAATGAGAGTACAGTCAATAGCCACAGCAGCAGTTATCAAACCACGTGGTCTCTTAAATATAGTGTAAACAGTTTAATTGAACCCGAGGTTGATTCCCCGTTTCTTCCCATTGACCCATTATACGCGGTTTCGGGGTTTGGTTTCGGAGATACAGGATTATCCGCAGAATTAGTTATTCTGGCTGAAGGTGCTCATCTGCCGGGGATTGTAGCTGAAACTTCGGCTCTGGTTCCCATAGATTATAGTAATGAGGGAGCGGTTTCTCAAATCCATGAGCTTGAGCATGTACTCGGTTTAAGAAAACATTTGTCCGTTATGTCTCTTCAGGCCAGCATCGGATATATCACTCTAAACGATCAGATTTCAGAGCAGCGCTTTGAACATAATTTCACTTACGGGCTCGAGATGGAGATGCCTTTGTTTATTGAAGAAATTATATACAGTTTAGAACTCTCAGGAGATTTAAACACGCCTGATAACGAATACCCCGCTATTATAAGGACCTCCGCCGGCTATGCGCCGATTTCTGGTATCGCAATTGAATGGGGGCTTGAGCTCGGAATAAACGATCCCGAGATCACAAATGTAATATTAGGCTTGAACTTTTCCATTTAATCACATTTATCCGGTAATTAATTATCATTGCACTATTGGGGAGCAGTACATCTAGGCGCAGAGTCGTTATTTTCTTGGGATAGTGTTTTAAGATTTGTGTGCGTATTAAATATCAATCACAACATTACTCTTAGGTCTGGCTACACAGATTAACACGCAGCCTTCTTCCGGCTGGTCGAGTGGCTCCTCAACATATTCCACTTCCCCGCTTTGCATTCTGCACATGCATGTATGACAAATCCCCGAGCGGCAGCTATAGTCAGGGCTTAATCCGTTTGCTTCCGCCAGATCCAATATGCTTTCAAATGAGGGGTTCCAGTTAGATTTAATACCTGACGCAGAAAAATCCACCTCAATCTCACTCGAGCAGTCCATTGCCTCCGCTGCCCGCTTGGGAGTAGAGACTTTTTCTCTATCATTAAGTAGTGAGGCGGGGCCGAAAAACTCATAGTTAATACAATATTCCGGGACTTTCCATTCAAGGAGTCCATTAAAAAGCGATTTCATGAACAGAGGAGGTCCGCAAAGATAAAATTCAGCTTCGTTTCCGGGAAGCACTCTCTTTAAAAGCTCTAAGTCCACATGCCCTTTACTGTCATAGTCTCGGCCCTCGATATTGTCTTTTAGCGGCTTGCTGTAAGCTACGTGAATGTGGACGTTGTCATTTTCCTCAGCTACTTTACGAATATGCTCACCCATGGCGTGTTCGTTACTGTTTCTTGCTCCGTGGATAAACCATACTTGGCGTTTGGATCCGCAATCTATGATCGAGTTAAGCATGCTGACAAGCGGAGTTAGACCGACACCCGCGCTCAGTAAAACCACCGGATTATCAATATTAGTGTCTAGGTAGAATTTACCTCTCGGCGCTTTGGCAAGTAAGTTCGTTCCGGGTTCTACCTGATCATGGAAGTAATTGGAAGAGACACCCGGGTATAGGTCCGGACGGTCAGGCGGGGGCGGCTCTCTTTTGATTGTCAGCCTATAGTAATCCTTGTGCGGGCTGTCTGAGATTGAGTAGGTCCTGAAAACGGGCTTAAACTGCCCCGGTATATCGAGCT
Source organism: Thermodesulfobacteriota bacterium (assembly GCA_965216785.1). GTDB lineage: Bacteria > Desulfobacterota_D > UBA1144 > Nemesobacterales > UBA2774 > UBA2774. The sequence goes on along the minus strand of OZ244197.1, from coordinate 2,694,847 downwards.
TCAAAGGTAAGAACTGCCCGGGCATAAAAGAGGGTAAGGGCTGCCCTTCGTCCGGAACTAAATAGAAAGATGTAATAGTTTTACTTTCAGGTACTTTTTTGCTGACAGTCAACGTCATGTATTTGTCTTTGGTTCTCTCCGACAACTCCGCCTTTGCAAGACGGTCCTCAAAAGTGGTTTTCCAACCGGGCGAGAGCGCTTTTATTTTAAGGGCCTTTTCAAACCCCTCATAGTTATCCTTATCGAAGTACATCAAACTGTTGACTTCATCTATAGTCATTGCTGTAGGGTCTGCATACACTTTTTCAATGACATCGTCAGCCCCGACTTCTCCTTCTTCTATAACTCTGAAATAAAAACCGAGCCGCCCGCTTGAAAGGATTTTGTTGTAAAAACCCTCTTCTCCCATCTTGATCGCCAGTTTATAACAAGGGACTCGAGGCTGAGTCACTTCAAAATGCGCGCTCCCTATTTTGAATCTATCACCGACGTGGATCTCGTAGTCGGACATACCTTCTACAGTGAAATTTTCACCGAATTGCCCAAACTTGAAGTCGTCTCTATTTAAATCCTCTGCCCACAAAGCATAGTTGTCATATGAATAGACATTGATGGCTCTAAAAGTACCCCCGTGCCCTATCAAATCAGCCTGCCCGTCACCCTCAAGGTTCAGTTTATTAACTTTGACGCGTCCTTCTACGGGTTCTTTAAATATGCCGGTGGTAATCTTCTTCCCTTTGTGGGTTATCTCCTTTGGAAGCGATACATTTACGGATAGTAAACGCGCCATAAATATTAAAATAACATATCCCAATATATAAAAGTAGTAGGGCGTATTGTGATAGCAAATATAAGAATCGTCCGTTTATGCAGAACAGCCGCAAATCTAGAGTGGATTAAATGGGGAATACTCAAGGAATTGCCAATTTAGCGGCACTGCGCCCCGGTTAAGCGCAACAGCGCTTATATCGTATTCGATTATGCGTTCAGCCCCCTCAAATGCCGAAACCCGCTCATCGTCCCAAATAATTTTCGCCTCTCCACTAAGTTTTACGGTACTCCCGTTATTAAAGTCTATGAACAATAGACTTGCTCCAGGGTTTACGGAAATGTTTCCCAAGGTGTTGAACATACTGTTACCTGGGTAGTCGGGGAAGACTATCTTTTTATTGTTCAAAACTTTGATAAAGCCGGGGCTGCCTCCCCTGTGTGAAACGTCTATTCCGGTATCCTCGTGATAAGAGGCTATAAAAAACGTATCGGACGCCGCTAAGAAATTCTTGAGATCGTCGCTTAAGCTATCAAAATGTTGGACGCTCTGTTCTGATCGCGGCTTAGGAGGCGCCGAGTCTGCTTCGCGTGCTTGTATGTACTTAGGACATTGAGCATAGGCTCGCTCGAGTGTTATAAAGATGCTGCTATCTTCCAATCTAGCCTTGCCTTTTACTTTTAGCCGGAGCCTTGCGGCAAGCTCGATCGCTAACAGGCCAATTTCATTTTTGTTCTTAAGGTTTTCAAATAAATTATCACCACTGCTCGGGTCGGCCTCAATACGAATAGTCTTCTCATCTAAAGCCTCCATGAACCCTGGATTGCCTACTAAAACCCTAGCCTGAACATTGCCGCTATCATCCAATGATCCGATGATTGCCATTCTCTGCATCTCCAGGAAATATTGGGCATTACGCGGTAAGGTTGTACCAATTACTCTAGAGACCCTTTGCGCGATATCTTGGACTCCGGCCTTGGTCTGAACGGCTATTTCACCTGAATGGAACTTTGATTTCATAATTTATCGCTCTTATAGATTCACCTACATAAACTTGAGTTTATAAAAGGCTTAAAATGGATGCATTCATTTGCTAGAGTGGATACTTAATACCAGTTTTAATTCGGTCTTTAATGTGTACTGAATACTACAAAAGAAGGGGTAAAAATGAGTGGTTTTGTGAACATAACCTAAGTGTGATTGGCTCTAGTTTCACTGGCTGTAATTGTTGATTATTTCGATGCACTTCTGTGCTTTTATGTGTTCTTATTGCTAGTTAAGAAGGTGTATAAATAAGTGGTATTGTGGACATAACGTAAGCGTGATGTGGACTTAATCTGGGTGATGTAATTATTTACAATTATTATGTTTTCTGGCAATAAAAAAGGGGAGTCGAAGCTCCCCTTTTATGGAATTAGAAACTGTTTTATATCATGGCCGCACAAGTGCCAGCACTTAAAACGGCATTCTTTTTTTCATGCGTTATTGGTCATTTGATGGTCGCGTTACGGATTTAGGGGGTAATCCATGTGTCTTACGTGCCTTGTCCATATACTCTTGTTTTGCTCCCATGCCTTGTTTCATTGACTCAGGGACATTTTGTGCAGGGATTACAATATCACGTTCTACCGGCCATTCAGGCATTAACTCAGGATGATAACCTTCCGGATAGTAAAGTTTCGGATCAATCTCGAGATCACGTATTTCCTGCTGCTGAATATCAACGCGCTGCTTTTTTGGCATCGGTACACGGAAGTCCGATCCATCTCTCATATCAAACTGAGGAGCTCTTGTGTTGGGAAAGTCGGGTAATATACCTTCTCGAACCCATATTTTATCCGGTGTTACATTGACGACAATCCCGTCAGGCGCACCGAAGTGGTATGGTCCTTGCCAATGCTCTCTAATCTCCGCAACTGTTTCCTCGTTTAAATAAGGATCAAAGGACATATGAGTTGTCATTAGTATCCTAGGTTCGATCTTGGATGCTAAGTAGCCTGCTGCATAAGCAGGTGTGTGATGTGTATCAACTGTATATCTTGCCAAGAAAGGCGGTACACCCTGTACGATGGAAGATACACCAAATGTCTCAGTTTGAAGCTCTGTTACATACACATCACATCCCTTTGCATATTTTATATCTAACTCATTTGGGCGTCCATCGCCTGTCCAGACGAAACATAACGATTCCTTATCATTGATTTTCCAATCGAGACGATAACCAGAAGCCCCATCTTTTGCATGGCTTCGACGCCAATGAATTATTTTTACATTGTCTTCGTCGTAAATTACACCCCCGTCATCATTGAAGTCAAACTCAACGACATCAATGTCATTGCCAGCGGGGAACACATCAAACGCGTCTGTGTGCCATTTCAACATATTTAGCATTCCTTCAACCATGGCTTTCGTCCCATACTCAGGAGTGGCTCCTGACGGGCCGTAAACAGTCATTGGTTTTTCCCAGCGGCCATTCCAGCCGCCAAACTCATATACGTACGGCAGTGAACCAAAATGATCAACATGGAGGTGTGTGATAAAAATTTTGTCCAATTCATTCAGCGCTACACCAGCAGCGATATAGTTGGCTACAGAACCTTCGCCTATATCAAAAACAAAGCTTGAGCCATTACCTAATTCAACATACACTGAGGTATTCATTTGCCCCGGACGTATCAAAGGTGATGTCCCCATAAAGGTAATCCGCATTTCGTTAGGTTGAACTTCTTCTGTGCGAGGGAACCAGTTGGCGGCGGAGACCATATGTGGCATAGGCTCTATGCCTTCGAACATTAGCCCTTCTTTCCAAAGCTCCTCACCGGTCTCAGGATTTATTTTCACACCACCTGAGAGTACTGCGCGAATTTCATCCGCATTTGAGTAAATTTTCCCTTTCTTTTTCCTTAATTCTTCGATATCAACGCTATCCTCATATGACCAATGTTCGTAACCCTGATGGCTATGCTTTTTAGACATAGAATAGTCTTTCAAAAAATCTTTGTCGTTTGTATTGTTCTCCTCTGAAGCGGCAGAGACCGACGTTAGCATGATTGTAATGAATAAAAATGCCGTAGCTAATTGTTTCATGGATTCCTCCTGTTTATTTTAATTATGAGTATACATGAGCTAATTTAGTGTTCTAAATTTTCTTATGCTGGCAAAAAAAGTGACTCTTGTCGAGTGTAAGTGTGATTGGCTCTAGTTTAAGTTGCCGGAATTGTTGAATGTTTATCCGTGCAGCTAGTATAAAAAAAGAGCATCGAGCAATTCATTAGAGAACAAAGTGCAAAATTCTTACTCTAAAGGTGGACTGGTTTCCGGGTGCTTAACTGACAGTTACTCACGTTCTCAGCCCCGTTCATATTTTAAAAAATCTAAATTCGAAGCGTAAAGAAGCTCACCAGAAGATCAGTACAACTACTCAATCCCACTCTATTGGAAACCTATAACAAAGCCGCATGGTGCTCGGCGACTGGCAGACCGGCTTCCTTCCAGGCAATGAACCCACCTTCGAGATTGGCGACATGCTCGAAGCCCATTGTCTTCAGCGTAAGCGCAGCGAGTACACCACGTCCTCCCGTGTTGCAGTATACGATAACCCGGCGGGTCGGATCCAGATCGAACTTCAGACTCGGCGGCAGGATTGGCGCGCATGCAGGGTCCGCAACGAACTCAAGCAATCCCCTCGGTATCTGGAACGCACCCTCGATGTGCTGCTCCCATTCCATCGGTTCGCGGACATCGACCACGATCATATTTCCTGAGGCGATCTCGTTCGAGGCATCCATAGGTGATAGGTTCTCAATCTGAGCCCCGGCTTCTGTGATTAGATCCATAGCTGTCTTGGGCATTATATCCTCCTGTTTCTATAAACTATTACTACCCGAGCCGTAACGTAGACATCTCGGGCAGCTTTTCCATGGTTACTTTTTTCCAGCGTTCCTCTAGCAGCTCCTTCGCTGCAGTTTCGAGAAACTCCGGTGCAGCCCATTCATGCACATCAAAGTCGTTCTTGATGTAGCCGTGGCTAAGCATGAAGTCTTTTCCGATTCCAATGGCTGCCAGGTTCTGGGGCGACAGGTTGGGCACCATGTCTATGTCCTTTATGCCCCTATACGTATCCTCGACGTCCAAGTAGTACGTCTGCCTATTCAGGATCGCCGCAGTTGCGTGCTTGTGCTCATTGGACCATCGCCCCACCTTAATCATACCTTTCATGAAAGTAACGGCGAGCTCGGGGTGCTTCTCGGCCATCTCGTCAGTGCAGGTGATGACGGCGGGAATGTTGGCCACCTGCAGAGTCCAGTCCGGATACCTGGACAGGTCCTCAATGGCCTTGAGTTTGCCCGTCGCCTCCTGAAGATGTTGGAAGACCTTACTTTGAGTATAAATCGCATCTACGACTCCCTCCAATAACGCCGTTTCCAGGGGACGGAAGGCCAAGTCATGCTTGTGGTCCCGCTTGAGCTGTAATTCGGATGGGTTCTCGATGGGCTCTAACATCTCAGGGTTTTCGTACCAGTCATCCGGGTAGGGGAACTCCACGATCTCCACATCGTCACGGCTCATGCCGTTCATTCGGAGCATCAGCTCTATACCTTGTTCCTCCTGGATGCGCCACCAGTCGTTCTTGATGGTGTTTAGGCTCTTGGTGAGACCAATCTTTCTGCCCTTGAGGTCGATCATCCGGTAGATGTCGTCCCGAGTCCGCACCATCATACAGCCACCTTCGCGTGGAGCATGAGTCGCCCCCAGTAGCCTGGTTCTGCGGATGTCCGCATGAACGTGGATGGGGGGGAACAGACCGCCGAAGCGGATGAGGTTGTCGAGGTTGTGGACGTAGTGCGGGTACCAGTTGTTCTCGCGGCGCGAGCGGAAATACGCGTACTGGACACCAATCTTCTTGTACTCCTCCTTGGTCCAACCCAGCTCCTGATCGACATTGCTGGCAGACACCAAGGGACAATTGGTGTAGTACACCTCGTTCCAATTGAGGGGTACCGTCTTTGCCTTCTTTGTTTTAGCCATGATTATCTTCCTCCTATGTAGGATATGGTGGTATTTTCAAACTTTTCACTCATAATTGAATCATTACTTTCAATACCTTCGTCAACAGTTTTCTCATCCTTTGTCAGTGTGAGAATAAGTTGCTGTATCGAAATTGGACTCCTTACCGGCTCTTCTTCGTAAAAACAGTTCAGCTAATTTACCCTCACCCATCACCCTCCCTAATTCTTTGACTGCAAAGAATGGGATAAAAGCGAAAAATATGACAAGGCACCCCGCAACCAATTCATTGCCGCCCCGTCCTATAAGCTCATTGATCCCACCCGTCAGACCTTTCCCATGCACAAGCCCCACAACTGTATGCTCAAGCACCTTATAGATAGCAACCCAAATGCTAAAAATAAACGACCTGAATATTGTTGGAATAATCAAAGGCATTTCTTGAAACCTTTGGCCTATTCTCAAAACAGTTCCTATCATTATGATTTTGGCTAATACCAGCGCTTCGATTATACTAACTCCGTACTCAATGTAGCTGATCTGATACTGGGCCAATATTAATCTTCGGTACGATATAAATACACCGAAAAAAAGAGCTAAATAAATGACATTTATCCAGTATTCTAGAAATTCGTGGATAACTTTCTGTTTCCAATCTGTTTTTTTTGTTTTCTCGTTCATAATACAAAACCTCTCGTTGAACAATCATCCACAGCTACAATACATTGCTCATATTTAAATTAAAAAAACATTGTTCAGATTTCTTACCGCCAATATTGTTGGCTGCATATAGCATGCCAATTGGGTAGTGCGCGTAAACTCTAAATTTCATTCACATTTTTCAATCTCTTTACATTTATGTTCGTATGTGGTTGTCATAATACCTTACATAAGACATGGTGTTTCCGGTGGGCAAGAACAAGGAAATATTAAAGATGTTATTACTTTCTACGTATTTAAGATTTACGGATTCTAGAAAAGAAGGGATATAAATTTCCGATATTGTTATTACAATGTAAGTGTGATTGGCTCTAGTTTATGTTGCTATCATGGTTTATTTATACTGATTAGTTCTTCCTGACACATTTATAGCCTGAATGCTGTAGAAGAAGGGGTATAAATTAGTGGTATTGTGAACATAACGTAAGCCTGATGTGCTCTAGTATAATCTACTGTCAATGCTGATTATTTTATGGCACTTCTTAGTTTATTTATACTCTGAATGCTGTAAAAGAATCAAAGGAAAACAAGGTCAACTCAATTTCTCCCCGGTGGTTACAAAATGATGATGGCAAATATCAGATGAAGTCTAGCTTACTCTACCAATAAAGCTTCTATTTTTTTTACCAATCGTTCTCTTGGTGCATAACCCCCTGCCAGTTTTGTTAATTGATTCTTGTGTTTCACAAAAAGCACAGGAAAACCTGTCACCATACTACGAGCTTGTTGAAATTCTAAAATCACTTGCTGCTTCATTTCGGCTGAATTGTAGTGTTTTTCGAACGCTGCTTCTTCAACTTTGAACTCTTTGATACATTCAAAAATAGTTTCGTCAAATGAAGTGTTCTTGCCAAAGATAAATTCTTTTTCAAGTAATCTTTCAGTAAATTGAACAAGGATATCTCGGGTTATTTTCTTAATAGATAAAATAGCTCTGGCTGGAGGTTCGCTATCTAGTATACTTCCGGTTCCTAATATTTTGGTGAAATAATTTTCAGAAAACTTCACTTTTGCCAACTCTTCGATACGCTTGGCAATTGGGCGCTTGCCATCAGCAAAGCCCTCTTCGATTTCAATTGCAGGATAAAACAATCCTCCGGGCTTAATGTCAAAGTTGACCAACGAATTGTCTTTGTATATTTCAAACAAGTCTAAAATTACTTTTCCAAATCCAAAACACCACCCACAATGCGGATCCATTACATATACAAGCTCTATGTCATTATTCACTAAAACTTTCCATTTTGATTCTGCCATTCAGACTTTGGTGGTATTTCAGACACCAAATCCCAATGTTCTACAATTAATCCGTTTTCGAGACGAAATAGGTCATAGTAAGCTACTTCCTGATCGCCAAACGTCCCATCGGCTAAAGTGAGCACAAAATCTCCTTCAGCTATGATTTGATGAGAGCTTGAATAGCTCATCGTGGTATTCTGCTCAGCTAAATCAGCGAGAAAATCGTTAAACCCATCTAGTCCATCAGAAACTTGAGGGTTATGTTGAATATACTTTTTAGGGCTAATCATTTCGGTAATTTTGCTGTAATCGTTTCCTAAAAATGCTTCATTCATCAAGCGGGTAACCACTTTTTTGTTGGCTTCGGTCTGTTCCAAATCATTCACTTCCGTAGGTCCATCTGTCTGGGTACGACCACTTGGATTAGGTTGAGCAACATCAAGCAGATTATCCCAATGCTCTACTATCAAGCCATTTTCAAACTTAAATACATCAAAAGCCACCTGTGGTGTTCCGTTGTTCCAAACACCTCCGTAAGTGCTGTGTAGAGCTACCGTATTACCTTCCTCTATTACTCTATGTATTTTGACAGTAATGCCTGTTGGCTTATCTGCAAAAAAACCAACTATAGCATTTTTCCCGTCCGGGAAACCCAGGTTGTGCTGAATGTATTTTTCATCACTTATATAGTCCAATACTTTAGAGCTTCCTGTTTCAAAGGCTTCAACAATTGCAACTGCTTTTTCCTTATTTGACATGACTGAACACCTCCTTTTTTGCGCCTGTCTCGATTTTGTTTTCTGAAGTTAATATGGTATTACTTTCATACTAAGTGTCAAGTAGTAACTGTTTTAACACTAAGTATGCAGGAGGTAACTATGTCCGAAAACGTAGCTGACTGCCCGATCCGGAAAGTGATTGTTGGGATCACGAGTAAATGGCAAATACTGATACTTACCGAGCTTTCGGATGGTGCGTTGCGGTTTGGGGCGATCAAACGAAAACTCGGTGGCATTTCGCAAAGAGTACTGTCCGAGAAACTGCGCAGCCTGGAACGTGATGGTTATTTAACTCGTTCAGTCGATCCCGGCCCGCCGGTTGCGGTTTCTTATGAACTAACTGTGCGCGGCCAGCAAATAGTGGAAATACTGTTGCCGCTCTTTGAGTGGGCAGCAACCAATTACTCCAAGATAGAACACTCACGTGCAGCTTATGATAAAAGATAGACTAAACTTCTAGAGAAAAGTTAGCATTAGACTGCAAGCACTACCCTGAAATAATACCCAGGGTTGAGTATTCACTAACCGATATTGGGAAATCACTAGAAAACATATTTATTTCTATAGATAAATGGGGTAGGACACATTCTAGTGCAATAGAAAAAGCCCGTAATAACTATAATTCTAAAGATAATAGAGTGGTCGAATGAGTTTATAGGTCAAAACAGGATATAGAAGGTATAGTACTGTTTCCCTTTTATCTGTCTCAGTTAATGGCGTCTGTAAGTGTTCTGGATACTAGCTAAGAAGGGATAAAATTGAGTGGTTTTGTGAACCGATCGTAAGCGTGATGCACTCTAATTTAACTATCTGATATTGTTTATGTTAGGTGCTCTAAAGCCCTTATTCTTATGTTCAGTTTTTTGGAGAAATTTCATGTTAGTTCACAACCCTCGGTCAGCCGTTTGATTGTACGAAGCATTTTATACTCCATCACAAAATCAATAGGATCCATAAATAAAAGTGTTACGAGAACGTGAAGGAAATCTGGGCGCAATGTCTCTTCGCATGATCTTATAATGAGCCGTGATCTATCTGTATTGACTTGAACTATGTAAAATGACCATGTTTTTTTGGATACTGGTCTTAGCTCCTCGATCTTTGAATCATCTTTCCAGTCCCTGCATATAAGGTGCTCATTAGGTTTTATTTTATCCGCATAGACACCCTGACCATTTGGATGAAGGGATATAAATTCCCCCTCTCTCAAAGTCTGGAATTCGGGTACTATTGTTTCCCGGTTCTTTACATCGAGTCCGGCTAGGTTCTCAACAGATTCATAAGAATAGAACCCCGCTTTATCTCGGCCTATCTGTACAATCCAGGGCCAAATATTATGGGGGTTAGTGTCTATATTAATTGCGCGTGTCGAAGTCCGGTCAGCTCGTTCAAGTAGTGTATCTCCGGGCCACTCCCTTTCTCTTTCTTCTAGGGTTGTTCCTATGTTTCGGAGAATATAGCGTAGAATCGGCCAGAATAATGTACAAACTATAATAAGGATGAAGCCTTCGAAACCTTCGAGTATTATAGCAAGATTAAGTCCCTGATCATTTTCCGTCCCCATTTGAATTTTTGAGCGATTTTAACCTTCTTAGTATTGAATTAGATGACACCTATGTAATTATTAAAAGTGTGCATTATGTTGAATCTCATAATTATTATATCATATAGCATGTGCGATAAACGGTATGATTACTAAATTTTTTACCAGGGTATCTGAGCAGCGTAAAGAACAAATAATTGAGGAGATCAGTACCGGGTCAGAGCCGGGCTTTAGATTCTACGCTCTTCTGGCCACTGCTTCACTCATCGCTGCCTTCGGTCTTATATCCAACAGCACTGCGGTCATTATCGGAGCTATGCTGGTTTCGCCTCTTATGACCCCCATAATAGGCATCACCCTTGGCATAGTCATAGGCAAACCCCGTCTTCTGGCCACAGCCCTGCGCTCAGTAATTCTGGGTGCCATACTGGCGATTGTTTCTGCGGGTCTGATCGGATTTTTGCCTCTGGAGCTTGCAGCAACCCCTGAAATGCTCGCCAGAACCAAGCCCACCCTGCTCGATCTTATGGTAGCGGTACTGGCCGGTTTTGCAGGGGCGTATGCTATGATAGATGAAAAATTGAGTCCGGCTCTCCCCGGCGTTGCGATAGCTACAGCCATTGTGCCTCCGTTATCAAATACCGGTATATGCGTTTCGCTCGGCTATTACTACGGGGCATTCGGCTCCTTTATGCTGTTTTTTGCAAATTTCCTGTCGATACTGCTAGTTGCCGGTACGACGTTCATGCTTGCAGGCCTTTCCCCGTGGTGGATCTCGGTCTCGACCAAAGACCTGCTCAGGCGTTTTGGTCTGGCAATTATCGGATTTCTAGCCGTATGCGTGTTCCTTACCTACTCACTTATCGAGATTGTCCAGGAGAGGTACTTGAGCAACACCATTAAAAACATTTTGGAATCAGCAATGATAGAGCTTCATACAACATCGCTCGACGGTTTTATTTACGACGAGGAAAATGGGAAATTGTACGTATTGGCAAATATAAAGAGTCCGAGGACGGTAACGCCCTATCAGGTCGAAGCGGTGCAGAAGAATATCGAAGAGCAGACAAAGAAACCTACAGAGCTTATATTCAGGAATGTACTTGCTCAAGACGTTGGCGCTATTGGGTCGGGCGAGAACGTCATCAGACAGAACCTCGATGGATTCTTTCTTAAGGAATCGCTTACCGACTGGAAAAAAGCCGTGAATGTAATCGAGAAAGAGCTTATAGAAAGGTTTACCCACTGGCACGGTATGTCGCTCGTAGATGTAGACTATGTTGAACTGCTCCGCGGGCCGACCGTTGTCGCTACAATACAGAGCTATAGGAATCTTACGGAGAGCGAGATAGGGGAGCTTCAGGAGGACCTGAGAAGTAAAATGCAAAACCCAAAGATGAGCCTCATTATAAAAAATGAAGAAATTACCTATTCCGATGCGAGCGGAGACCTTCTTCCCGGCTACATTTACGCAGGCTTTACAGAGGAGGAAGAACGATTGAGGGGTGAGATCGATGAAGCGTTATTAGGAGAGTTTGAACAATACAGCAATATTATCCCGATAAACATTCATCACAGGCCAAAGGGCGAATCTTGGTATGTTTTAGTCGAGACCATCGGTACAGATACTCTATCCCCTGAGATTTTGAAACAGCTCGAAGACAATTTATCCGCAACATCGGACAGGGATGTCAATTTAGCCGTATGGAACAGGACCGATATTTTAATGACGAGCGACGGCTTTACGACTTTTAAGAAATTTAACCAAAAGAATGTGGAGGATATCGATAAATATTTGCGGCAGAGGGGCAAAGAAAGATAATGCTCTTATCTTTCTTTATCGGTTTGAGTGTACTGTTCCCGTTTGTGTGATCAGATTTATTCTTTCAGTTTATGCTGTTTGATTTCTTCTTCGGAGTGCCAGTAACCCAATTATCCCTAAAACTCCTGCCATAGCTATTAGACCTCATTCAGAAAGTGTCGGTATTGGTCTTACGATTCCACAACAGGTACCGAATGATAGGCCATAGATTAAATCCCCATAGTAACTCTTATACTTGTGGACTAGTGTAGCCATTAGTTTTGCCTCCCGTGTAAGATTCTCAGTAGGCATGAATAACAGTGAGTTGGGTAGATAATATCCGTGAGCCAGTATCTAAATGTGGTGTAACTTACTATAAACAATGGAGCCGACGATCGGAATTGAACCGATGACCTGCTCATTACGAGTGAGATATTAGCTAATATTTGGTCAGCTAAGGAGCTGTTAACACTTGATAAATTATCTAGCATAAGACCTCACATTAACTAAATACGATTGAATGGTTAGATAATGGTTAGACACTTTTAATGCATATGCCTCCTGCGTAAGTATCTAATTTATCATGTTGTTACTGGGGGTTCAATAGTAGAATAGGGGTAGTAACTCTTACTAAATTGGTTAGGCCTGTATAAGGGTTGAGAAATGGATGTTTGAGTCGACTGGATCTAATAGTTTGGTAGAAACACGTAATTTAGATCTTTAGTTATTGCTCTTTCGAATCGCTAGAAGCATCTATCCTTGCTGTGTACCCATTGGTCTCAGAAAAATTGAATTTTTCCTTTTCACTATCATGTACCAATGTTACTGTTTTATATTGTGTATGGTCAAGATAGGGCAAGCCCGGGAATCCATGAGCAGGTAATCCTAGTACCTTGATTGGGTCTCCGTTGGCATTCTGTATCTGCTCTAACTCGATTAGAGTCTCTTCAGTAGAAATTTTCACTTTGTCACTTGTACGTAATACTGATATTGGCTGGTTCTTTACTTCGCGGATAGGAGCTTTAAAGAAACCTTCAGCGACCGGGAGGAATTCAACTACTGCATCTGTCTGTTCTTTGGTTGCATTCTCACTAACAAAAAATTTAATCCATTTGCCACTGTTGTACACAGCCAGAACACTCACACCAGTTAGGTCGACCTTGCCATAATATCCTTCTGTGATCTCCACCAATGTTGCACCCTTACAATAACCGTGAGTTGATGGCTGACCGAAGATACAGGGGCATGCCACGTCGCAACTGCAAGCATCTACGTAGTTGGCTTTCAGTACCCACTCTGGATCCGTCGGGTTTGCTGCCAATACAGTCTGTGATGCGATATACATACCTAGTAATAAAATGGATAAAATTGTAGTGATTCTACACCAGTTAGATTTTCTACAGTTTGCAGATTCATTTCCAATAACCATTGATTGATTGCTCATAATCATAGCTCCTTCTTATGTAAGTATTACTTATTCATGCACAATCAAATTTAAGTTGTAACCAATGTGTACCAACACAATATTAATATATTACAATAATTGTCTAGCACCCCATATGTCAACAAGGATTTAAGTTGGATTTATAGATATTAAAACCAAACTAAAAAGGGAGCCGAAGCTCCCCTTTTTAAAGTTAAATTGTATTGTATAAGTTGGTTGCCGATTAGGCAGCTGCCTTTCTTCTGCGGATAGCCAAAATAGCGATTATTCCTAATACTCCTGCCATAGCTATTAGACCCCATTCGGAAAGCGTCGGTATAGGTCTTACGAAATTACACAACTGTACTCTGACAGAGGGCATTACAAAATCAATAAGATCAGGTGCAAATGGTGAAGATATTACAACGCGATTGAATGCAATATCACTTTCTATTGTATTGGTCCTGTCAACTGAGCTTATAGGTAAGCCAATAGTTCCAAGAGACACGGCGCCGTTAAAAAACTCAGCACTCATTGTCCCAGACACGTCGCCTAATTCAATTCCTATCTGTCTAACAGGCACAATCAAATCGATAACTATGTCATCATTCGGGCGAAAAAGCCCCCCCGGATCTACAAGATATAAACCACCTGAATTATCGGGATTTAAGGCAAGCGCTCTACCACCGCCTGTGTTAGAATTATATATACCAGACGATCCTACAAAGGGTGGCTGTTTGGATGTGATAGTGATATTCCCAAGACATGAATCGGGGAATGTGTTCAGTATATCTTCGATTGTTGTGGGTCCCTGCGGCATGTCGTCAAACTCAATGAGCACATTTGGAACTGTCATTTCACTGATTAGGTTTAAATGATCGATAAATAATGGGTCAACACTGTCTACTTGATCCGGATCCTGTGCACTAGCTGACCATATTGGAACTACTGCTAACACAGCTATTAATAACACTGATAAATAAAGTCTGTTGGTTGTAAACATTGTTTAATATCCTCCTTTAAACAAAAATATTGTAGCTATTCTACTACATGTGTAGGTCAATGTAAACACTAGTCAAAGGCTGGATAAAGGGATAACTGACTATACAAATCAAAAGGGAATGGGCAATTATTAGTTAATAATAGTAGGTTGTCATCTAAAGCAAGAGGTTCTAGTTGGTAGACAATGGGTAGAAAGCCCTAGATGTTCTCGCCGTGAGTCGGAGAAAGTCCTAGTATTTACTGGAGCCGACGATCGGAATTGAACCGATGACCTGCTCATTACGAGTGAGATATTAGCTAATATTTGGTCAGCTAATGAGCTGTTAACACTTGATAAATTATCTAGCATAAGACCTCACATTAACTAAATACGATTGAATGGTTAGATAATGGTTAGACACTTTTAATGCATATGCCTCCTGCGTAAGTATCTAATTTATCATGTTGTTACTGGGGGTTCAATAGTAGAATAGCGCTATATATCTCATCAGTTGATTAGGCCCAGCTATAGGTCGACAGATGGATTTTAATGAGGGGAGCCAAAACTCCCCTCATACCAGCTTCCCCCCTAATTGCCTGCAGGAGGAGGATAGATAAGGGGGAATTATGAATTACTAAATCCGTGCTTTTCTTCTGCGAATAGCTAGTAGACCTACGATTCCCAATACTCCAGCCATAGCTACTAGACCCCACTCTGAAAGGGTAGGAATAGGCCTCACCGGAACCTCGAATAGCCCCTTGAAAAGCTGAATTCTACTATCTGGTACGTTCCCACCGAAAACAAAAGACTCTCCGTCACAGCTTATACTAGGCTGAAATATATTATCAACTTCAGCGCCGGTAAAATTCGTGAGCTGAGTAATTACGCCCATCTCATATAAGAAAAGCTGATCAAAGCCGTTACCGGGTCCCAATACATCACCGTTCGATTTGAATAACAGCCTCTTGCCGTCACCGCTAAGGGTTGGGATATTAGAGCTCCCGGTATTGTTATTGGTTATTTGCGTGGTCGTACCTGTATTGTTGTCGTACAAGTAAATCCGATGAATAAATCCAGGGTTTGGTAAAAGAACGTCCCCGTTTGAGCCATACGATATAATTGACCCGTCGTCGTTTACCGATGGGAGAGTTGTAGTTCCCGTGGTAATGTTTGTGATTTGTTGGAAATTTCCGTCGTATCTAAAAACCTGGTTTCGGTTTGTCGGGTTCTGTCCCGTGAAGTTGGCCCGCGATCTCATAATTATAACAGACCCGTCGGCGTTTATATCCGGATCAGTACTGTCAGTATTAGACATAGTAATCTGCGTTAGCGTCCCGCTATTAATGTTAAAGGTGAAAATCTCATCGCTGAAATCCGGATTACCGCCGTTTATGTTCATGGTTGATCTGATTGCGATAGTCGAGCCGTCTTTGCTTATCACAATTATTGAAACATTTCCATTCGTATTATTCGTGAACTGGGTGAACTGACCGCTTAGCCTATTAAAGAAGAAGCCCTGCTGAAGGTTATTCTGGTTTTGTCCCGTAATATCACAGTCTGAAATAAAAGCTATTATGTTTCCGTCGCCGCTTATAGTGGGATCGAAGTTGAAACAGTTAGAGGTATTGGTTATTTGATCAATATTACGGATAGATAAAACAGGTACGTGAAATAAATATATCTCACCGTTCTCATCCGGGTTACCGCCGTTAATATTTTCACCGCTACTTGCCGCTATCAACGACCCGTCCTGGCTTACAGGTCTTCTGCCTGGGAGAACGTCACTATCGAAGTTTGTTAATTGCCTGATTACAGGAGTTATATCTTCGGCGTTTGCAGGTTGTTGATGCAGCGCAAAAATAAATATTAAAGCTACTATAGGTAAGAATAATTTAAGTCTATTCATTTATCCATTCTCCTTTAGAATCAATAATTGACAAGCATTGTACAATATTCATAAACAATTGTACAGCTAGTCTAAGGCTGGATAAAGAGATGATTGAATATAAATCATAAGGGAATAGGTCATTATTGGTTTATGTTAGTAGATTGTCATCTAATGTCTAAGAACATTGTTTTCTATTAAATACTAATCCACATTTATCAAATGCTCATAATAGATTAGCCCGCCATAAAGGGTAAATTATCCATCCCAGCTACTCTACCACCAGCCCGTGGATTAGTATACTATATACTTTATATATAACATATACAAGTATTGGGGGAATAGTTATCCGGTATTAATATACAATTATCATAATCTACTAAATTCCACATAGTAAGCAAGAGATTATTACTTTAAGTGTGTATTGTAACCATCTATAAATATATGATAATTAATTCCCAATATTATGCACAGAATGTCTATTATGCGGATTTTTCAACGATTAATCATGAGTTGATAAGGGTACATGGATGCTAAATAGTTAAATGGTAATCAGGGTCTAGTAAATTATATTTGTTTAAAGGTCAATAAGCTTTATTTAATCCAGTAATGATTAATCCGGGCCTAATAACTAGTTAATACATAACCATTGGTTACTACATAACACATGTATTAACATATATACCAGTTTTTACTAAATGAAAAGAATACTACCAATTGATTACCATAAGTTCTACTGGTTTACCACTTATTCTACTAGTTTATCATATGTATTACCAGTTAATACATACGCATTAACTATTAGTTCGTATGTATTAACTATTAGATACATGTAGGTACTTGTTAGTACGTATGTTTATTAAACATATGTTTTTCTTTTCATTAGTAAAGGTTAAATACTTACGTTTAATAAACGTGCAGTTATTATTAAACATTAAGCTTACAGTTAAATCATGAATACCCATATATTAACCGTGTATATATATTAATTATATATAGGGGGTAGACGTGTTTAATAAAGTTAATAACTAGCCGCGGGTTATATTGACTTAATAGCCTTTTCCCTTATTGAGCATATTATTTTCACTTAATCTTCAATTGTTTTCATATGTTCAGACATTGCATTAGATATTTACACTAATCTACCACAATTTGTGAAAAATACTTGACAAACACAACATATTGTGGTTCTATGTATTTATAACACATTTTGTTGTGTTGAATTAGATGGATGGGTGATAATATCAATCAAATTTGGTTTAAAGTATCCTGGATTAATACCATCTAAATTCTACGACTACTAATTATGAATAATATTGTTCAGTAGGTGATATAAAGTAGTTGAATATGTCATATACTGAATAAAATAAACAAGCGAGGAATAGGATATGTCTAAGAAAAAAAGGTCATTTTTTCGGATATCGGCTAAGGAAGAGGTGAAACATGTTAAAGATGATAAGAAGGAGTTTATAACCTGGGGTGCGGCCTGGTTATACGCTAGAGATGGATACGATATGCCATACTTCTCCGTCAGTATGACAAAGGAAGATTTACAAAAGGTCATTGATTATGCGGAGACAACAGAAGACGGGAATGTCAATTATATGATGTTTGCCAATGATAACCGACGCGAGGGTCATAGAGATCCAGATTATTACTTAGTACCACCGCTAAATAAAGAATAAGATATAGGAGGAATGTAGAGGATAATGAGTCTAACTAAACTAGAAACCGAGACAGTTATTAATTTTAACGATGCAGAAGATACCGCAAGCATAACTACCAGACAAAGACGGGTTAAAACCAGAATGAAGAAATTAGGCGTGGAGCCGAGTCATAAGCAGGCCGATTATGAGGTTTACATAGTACCTAAGAACTGGGTTAAAATTAGCCCTCCAAAGAAGGTATCAACTAAACAGAGAGAATTAGCCCGTGAA
The DNA here is from genome assembly GCA_965216785.1 of Thermodesulfobacteriota bacterium. GTDB lineage: Bacteria > Desulfobacterota_D > UBA1144 > Nemesobacterales > UBA2774 > UBA2774. The sequence continues at coordinate 2,676,762 of OZ244197.1, read as the reverse complement.
CGAATGATTAAAATCCATTCTGAGCGTGATCTAATGTAGTGCTACCGTGCTTCTAGAAATAAAATAGACAGTTGATAGATAGGTATAGCTCCAGCATTATACGAATTCTAATTCTATCAACACTACATGAAAATATATAAGGCAAATAAGTTTTAAGAAGGGAGATAAAAATGACAGAAACAGCTAATCTAAGAAATCCGGAGATGTTTAACAACTTTCAGCTTTATACCCGTTGTATTTACAATGACAATTATGATGTCTTAGTGAAAACAATAAATAGACAACCTAATATCAGGTATCCGAAGGGTTGGTACGACTATGATATAGATAGATTAATACTGGGGAAATATTGTGTTCATCACGGTATACAGGAGCTAAAACGTATCGATAATTTAGATGATAGTACCCCATACAAATTCAGTAAGGCTCATAGGGAATCCATTAAGAAATATTTGACTGGCGATCACTTTAATATTGAAAATAGCACTAAGAATTATTCGTATATCGATAGATGTGGGGTGTGGAAAGATAAAGAGTTGAATATAAACCCAGTTGAGTATGACTATAGTGAGTATTTATTAGATTTAAATAGGGCCAAAGAAGCCAATGGGACTACAGGTAAGGGCGTATTCTTATATGTGATATATACAGATAACCTTGAATTTTTCTCAGTAATAAACTTTACAAATTCTAAGTATATATTGGGAGAGAAACGGTTAAATAAAGGCGGTAATGATATTAAAATCCATTTAGAAAGAGTGGCTAATGTAATAGAACCGTGCTTTAATGAACTACTTCTATTTATGCTTGAAGCTTATGTGAGAGGTGATTTTAAGACGTTATATAAATATATAAGTCTCGGAGTAGGAGCTGATGTGATAAAACTGAGTAAAAAGGAGAAGGTACTAAAAAGTCTATTTATTGAACTAGAGAGAAATGTTCCCTTATGGCTGGCTCTTAAAGATACTATGGAGTGGCTAATGAAATGTATTCATTTTGACAACATACTAGAGGAAGCTGTTAAGAGGAAAACATTTTATAAAAGGCCTAGCTACTCAGAATTTGTAAAACTTGTACAGGATGAATCGATATTTAATCACTTGGCTGAAATGATTAGAGAGCAATTTGAATATTATTCTTCTGGTTATGATGAAGATAAGTTTTTATTTATGACAAACTAGGCTATTAGCTTTAGATTAAAAAGCTACTTGATAAATAATACGGTCTATTTTATTGTGATTATTAGGGAAAGTTAGGTAACTATGAAAATAATAGGTCTTATTTTTTTACTTGTTATGATTCCAAACTTAATTCTGGCGCAAACAGCAAAGGATTTTTTTAATGCTGGAATAGAAAATGTTGAAAAAGGTGATTATACAGGTGCCATAGAACAATTTAATAAAGCTATAGAGTTAACAAAGATTAATGGGCCTGTTGCGTATTCAGCATACGGGGGCAGGGGTTTAGCTAAGAGTATGCTGGGTGACTATAGAGGTGCTATAAAAGATTACAATAAGGCTATTGAGTTAAACCCTGGTATTCCTGATGGGTATCTTCAGAGGGGTGAAGCTAAAATCCGCCTGGATGATTATAGAGGAGCGATACAAGACTTTAACAAGGCTATTCTATTAGACTCTGTTTTCACAAGGGCATACTATTTCAGAGGAAATGCGAAGTTCAATCTGGGTGATTATAGAGGTGCATTGATTGACTATAACAAGGCTATAGAGCTAGACCCGAATATCGCTGAAATATATGGTAACAGGGCTAATACTAAGATTGTATTGGGTGATCATAGAGGTGCATTGATTGACTATAACAAAGTCATTGAACTTACTCCCAATGATGCTCAAGCATATTACAACAGGGGTAGTTTTAAATATCGACAAGCCGATTATCGTGGTGCGATAGTAGATTATAACAAAGTCATTGAACTTACTCCCAATGATGCTCAAGCATATAATTACAGGGGAATTGCTAAAATATTACTAGGTCAAAAAGAATCTGGATGTTTAGACCTATCTAAAGCAGGTGAAATGGGGTATTTTCAAGCATATAATAATATAAACATATTATGTCAATAACCATTAGCTGAAATTATTAGGTAGCAATACGAATATTATTAATCTGATTATCAACAGGTTGTATGATAATTTTACTTCCATTTACCGGTCAATCGCCAATTACTTAATACGCCATTTACAAAAGTTAGATAAGCTGTCGGTGGGTCGACGGTGCCACAAACTTTACCGACACAACCAAATTTGCTACTTCCATATATCCAAGTACATGTTTTGGTTCTACCTTCCTCGGCACACATATACGGAGCTCCAAACATTTGCAAAGAATTCTCATATGTCATATTTCCTAATCCAGCGTTCAACATATTTTCTGTTTCGTGTGATGCACAACCTATGCATATTAATAAAAAGCCAAACATGGCTAGTAAAGCAATAGATTTAGATGATTTCATAAATACTATCCTTTTAGTCAATGACAACTTTATATTACCATGATCTATGTGTTATTATAAAGCAATTATGAAAGTAGCTGTAATTATATGTATTTTAACCTTGTTCACTAATTTCGCCATAGCTCAAAACGTTGAAGACTACAGATTCAATGCCTTTATTAAATTTGGTAATAAAGACTTCAAAGGTGCAATAATAGATTACAGTAATGTTATACAGCTTAAACCTAACGATACTGATGCATACAGCGGTAGGGGTAGTTCTAAATATCAGCTGGGTGACTATCGTGGTGCAATAGCAGACTACAGTAAAGTAATAGAGTTAAACCCAAACGATTCTAGTGCATACGCCTCTAGAGGTGGTGCAATGTCTAGATTAGGTGACTATAGTGGGGCTATGCTAGATTATGATAAAGCTCTTGAAATTAACCCTAATAATTGTCATGCATATACAAATAGGGGTAGTGTAAAAATTAAATTGGGTTTTTATGATGAAGCTATGAAGGATTTTGGTAAATGTATTGAATTGGAGCCTAATGATTCTTACACTTATTTGATAAGGGGGCTTGCCAAATCTGAATTAAGAGACTATAGAGGTAGTATTGTAGACTTCAACAAAGTTATACAGTTAAATTCTAAGGATGCTAAAGGATATATGGGAAGAGGCATGTCTAAATTAGCTATTGGTCAAATAGACTCCGGGTGCTTAGACCTATCTAAAGCTGGGGAATTAGGCTTATTCCTAGCCTATGATGCAATAAAGGATCTATGCCACTAACAATCTAAATGAATTAATAGTTGTTCAACCATGGCAACCTAGAAACTGAATTATTCTTATGCTCATTAGATATATGTGAATAAATCATTGTTGTATTAATACTTGTATGGCCTAATAACTCTTTAACCGATACTAAATCCACCCCATTCATTACTAAATATGAAGCGAAGCTGTGTCTAAGCATATGTACAGTGGCTTTAATACCTGCTCTTTTACATGCTTTATTAAAACTAGTCTTAATGCTCTTAATTCTAGTTCCATCTGAATGACAAAACAAATATTCCTTATGTAAGTTGGATCGAGGCTTAACAGTTAAACCCTTCGGGGCTATATAATTATTAGTAAGCCAATGGAGTAGGGTGCTAAGCTCATTGTTAATAGGAACTATTCTATAATTATTAGTTTTCGGGCTTCTAACAGTTATATATCCTCTAGCTAAATCTATATCATTAAAGCGTAAGTTGAGTAGCTCGCCTATCCTCATACCAGTATTACGCAATACCATTATTATTGGCTTTAACCATATGCTCGAATGGTTAATTAGACTGTCAATTTCATCCACTGATAAAAATTGAACAGGTCTATTGGGAATCTTTAATAACTTAATATTAGGTATATGCTCAATATACTTCCAATCATAAGCTTTCCTTAGCATATATTTAATAGCCATTATTTCTCTATTAATGCTTGAAGGTTTTAACCCTTTATTTACTCTGCTTGCTTTATAAGTATCTAGCCCGCGGTTATCAATTGTTGTTAAAAGAATATTACCGAAATGTGATCTAATAGTTTTAGCTATTCCTTTTTCCAGCCTATAAGTATTTGGGGCTTTATTCGTTTTAGAGTGGGCTAGATATTCATTTAGAAAATCATCCAGTAGGATTTGCTTATTTTCTACTAATCCCAATTTCCCTTTTAGATGTTCAGCTTCCAGTTGTTTAAGAATTTTCTTCGCTTCTGGTTTACTAACCTTACCGATTCTTATCCACTTCTTCCTCTTATTAACACTGAATACAGCATAGTAACTATTATGTTTGAATACTAATGAAGCCATTAGTCTTTGCCTCCTGCGTAAGATTCACAGTAGACATAAATTAAAGTGTAGTGGTTAGACAGGGAGAAGACACTGGTAATTATCCAGTACCTAATAGTGATGTAACTATCAGTAAACATTGGAGCCGACGATCGGAATTGAACCGATGACCTGCTCATTACGAGTGAGCTGCTCTACCGCTGAGCTACGTCGGCTTATTTTCGCTTGCAAAAGATGGCATCAAAATTTTATAGGTAGATTAGGATAATATAATCCGCCGGGATTTCAATGAGTATTGCTATCCGGGCTGAGATTCTTCGCTCTGCTCAGATTGACAACTCTTCAGCGGTATCTTTGTGGAAATCTTAATAAACGCAGGAGCGGGCTGCGGTTTCGCCTTTCTTAACGTAGATGTGAACACAGAAGGGCTGTTTGAGGGCGTCTCTTGCTCTGTCCTCAATCGTGTTGGCGAGCTCCTGGGCGCGGCTCCTTTGGCTTGAGGGTATTCGCACCCACATAGACACGGGGGATTCCCACTCAACAGACCTGAAGGTCTTTAGCTGTACTATGATGGCGGTGAAGTGCTTTTGAGAGGGCGTTAGCGGAAAGTAGTTCTTTGCGTGGCTGCTTACAGTGAGCAGGCTAAGCGACATTACTAAAGCAAGAGTCAGTGTTGTAATAAATCTCATTTTTCCATTCTCCTCTAAAAATCCATGTTTTCTGATTCTCAATATATATACCTACAAACGGATACAATTGTCCAGTCGCGGGTGAAAATTGTTTCCGTGATGAAGCTTAAGCGGGCACTTAATCAAGGACGCAAATCTTTTATCAAGCTATCTGGCAACCCAGCCGCCGTCTACCGATAGCATGGTTCCTGTCATAAACGCCACGTTGTCATCGCAGAGGAAAAGTACCGCATGCGCGATTTCGTCAGGGGTTCCAAATCGTCCAATTGGGTGGAATGACTTGAAGAGCTCTTCTGCCCCGTCTCTATCCGGCATAGCGTCCAGCAAGCCGTCGACCATGGGCGTTACGATTGTTCCCGGGCAGATGGCGTTTACACGGATACCCTTGTCCGCGTACTCAAGCGCAGTGCTTCGAGTAAGCTGTGTTACGGCGCCCTTTGTGGCGTTGTATGCAGCTACGCCAGGCACTGCCTTAAGTCCGAGAATCGAGGAGTTGTTTATGATTACGCCGTAACCTTTTTCCAGCATATGAGGGATCACATGCTTAGACATTAAGTAAGTGCCTCTTACGTTAATCGCGAATGTTTTATCCCATATCTCGGTATCGGTCTCGTGAGTAGTGCCGAGATAAAGCACGCCCGCGTTATTAAATAGAATGTCGATTTTACCGTACTTATCTATAATGTGCTTAACGGTTTCTATAGTCCTCTGCTCATCTGATACGTCTCCGACCAAATAATCAATCTCTAGCCCTTGCTGTTTTGCTTCCTCAACTGTTTCCTGGAGTTTACTTTCTGTCCTTCCGGTAATAATGACTTTGGCTCCTTCCTGGGCGAATAAGAAAGCCGTGGCCTTACCGAGCCCGAGGCTTCCTCCCGTGATTAGCGCTACTTTGTTTTCAAGCTTCATAGCTAAATCCTCCCTATTGAGTATTTATTCAGAGAATTAATTATACCAGGTTTGAATAGATATATATTTTCTATATTTTCATTAATGGCTCGAAATTTTACAAGCTTAATGTTATCATACGAAGCGTTTTGAATACAACAGGAGGTCTCCAGATGAGTGACGCTATTGAGACTGGCGATAAGGTTACACTGAATTTTGAGGGAAGGCTTGAGGACGGCTCAACCTTTCACACTTTTGAGCAGGACCCGTTTACGGGTGTAATTGGTGAAGGTGAATTAGTGAGCGGTCTAGAGAAAGAGCTTATGGGTATGAAAGAGGGGGACGAGAAGAAGTTTAAGATTCCGCCTGAAGAGGGTTACGGTCATGAGAACCCAGAGCTGATACAAGTAATTGAGGCTCAGGTATTCGATGGAGTGGAACTCACACCTGAAAAAGGGCAAATTCTACAGACTCCTCACGGTAACTGTTATGTTATGGAAGTGACCCAGGAGAATGTAACGATTAATTATAACCACCCGCTCGCCGGTAAAGAGCTCTATTATAATATAAAAGTTGAGAGTGTAGAGAAGAAGGGGAAATAGACACCCGTCCCGTCTAGTTCTGTATCATCGGCATGCCTTCCGAATTAGAGCTTGATATTGAGAATGCCCCTTCATATACTATTTATTGAAATAACGGGGAGTTTTATATGTCCTGAATCATACGGAGGTAAAGTGTATGGAGACTATGCTTGGAGTATTTCTCGGGGTAGGGCTTGCAGCAGCGTGCGGGTTCAGAATATTCGTTCCGCTCCTAATAATGAGTATTGCATCGCTCTCGGGCTCCCTTACACTCTCGCCTGAATTTGAGTGGATAGCCACTTATCCCGCCTTAGCCGCTTTTGCCATAGCTACGATATGTGAGGTCGCCGCCTACTACATCCCATGGCTCGATAACCTGCTTGATACTATAGCGGTTCCCGCGGCTACGGTTGCTGGAACCATAGTGATGGCCTCGGCTGTTACAGAAATGACTCCGCTTTTGAAATGGGCGCTTGCCGTGATAGTTGGGGGAGGCGTTGCCGGCACGGTTCAGGGATTTACGAGCATAACAAGGGTTGCTTCTACCGTAACAACCGGAGGGATTGGAAACCCGGTTGTATCAACCGCTGAAGCGGGAAGCTCCATAGTTATGTCGATACTTGCGATTGCTATGCCCGCAGTCGCCGCGGTTGCTGTCATAGTGCTAATATTCTTCTCGATAAGGAAGATCTACGGCTGGATTACGAGAAGGAAAAGACTTGAAGCACAACATGAGTAGTGCTATGTTACTTGCTGTTATTATTGTATAAAGTACCTATAAGCGATTCCGCAGCCTTTTCACCGGAATGTACGCAGTCAGGTATTCCAACTCCCCTGTAAGCGATTCCCGCGATCTCTAAGCCGGGAAGCTCTTTTACCCGCTTTTCAATTCTCTGAACAGTATCCAGGTGGCCAATTTTATATTGAGGCATGGCACGTGGGTATCTTTGCAGTATCGAGAATAGGGGCTCTGCCGAAATACCAAGTATAGAATGTAATTCATTGTTAATAGTTTTAGTTATTTCCTGCTCCGAAAGCTCTAAAATGTCAGGGTCGAGCGCTCCGCCCACGAATGAGCGTAAAATTATTTGCCCTTCGGGAGCACGCCCGGAGAATTTCACACTTGAGTATGAGCAGGCAAGTAGGGGGCTGTTTTCAGTAGATGGTACGACGAACCCGAATCCGTCCATTTTATCGGCTATATCTTCTCTTTTGTATACCGATACCAGAATTGCAGAGGAGGCGTATTCAATTTCCCCGAGCTCTTTTGCCAGAGCCGGATCCAAACCTTCCAGGAGCTCTTGCGCTATGTAAGTCGGGGTTGTTACTATAACTCCGTCCGCTTTTTCTGCGCCCTCAGTTGTGATGACCTGAAAACCCTTTTCGGCGCGCTCGATCCGCTCTACTCTTCGGTTTAGTTTTAAAGAGTGTTCGGGAAGTTTTTCTATAATCGCTTCTATAAGAGTCCTGAGTCCGTTCTTGAAGCTTAGAAACATACTGTAGCGGGCGCCGCTGTCTCTTTTCTCTTTAGCGTTTTTCCGCTGGGCGCTGAAAATACCCTTTATTACGCTTCCATACCTCTCTTCCATCTCGATAAACTGGGGCATGGTGGCACGCAAGCTGAGGGTCTCTGGGTCTGCCGTGTAAACGCCGCCTACCATGGGCTGAGCCGCGCGCTCAAATGCCTCATCGCCAAGCCTTCTCCTTACAAACGACGCGAGACTCTCGTCTTCTACACGCTTTTTGGGGATTATGAGGTCCATGAGCATTCTTACTTTGCCGCTCCATGAGAATAACGGTGTTTTTAGGAACGATATGACGCTGCCCGGGGCAAGCATATGAAAACCTTCCGGGAGCGGTACTAGCTTTCTGTTTCTTAAGACAAACGAGCGTCTCTTACCTTCCTCGGTCCCGATAAGCTCAGTGGTTAGCCCAAGTCTTTTAGACAGCTCAAGAGCCCAGGGCTTTGTCGTAATAAATGAATCGGGGCCAAGCTCAATCAAACACTCCTCTTTTTCTATCGTATGTATTACGCCGCCTGCTCTTTGGCCCGCTTCAAGCAATAAGATTTCCAGGTCGAGGTTTTTCTCTCTCCGGAGCTCGACGATCCTGTGGGCTGCGCAAAGTCCGGCCAGGCCTCCGCCCACGATTACGACACGTTTTCGCATGACAGTAATTAAACCATGAGAACCGGGGTTGGGATAGTATCTAGTACTAAAGGGCAACAGAGCTATTTAACCACGGATTAACACGAATGTGCACGAAGGGAAAAGGTGAATAAAATTGATAAGAACACTTCCGCTGTAACCACTACGGGGATTGTTACCAGAGATCAATGCTCCTGATATTCTTTAAGCTTATAGATGAGGGAGCGTCTACTGATTCCGAGTATTTTGGCAGCTTTAGTGCGGTTACCCCCGGTTTCAGAGAGAGCCCTCTCGATGTACTTGCGCTCAATCGTCTGCTTTGCTTCCTCGAAGCTAAGAGAGTTGAGCCATGTATCTATTCTGTAATTGTCCTTTCTCTCGCCGTTCATAAGCTCTATTTTAATAATATGATCGGTATCTGACAGAATCATTGCCCTCTCAATCACATTCTCAAGCTCTCTTATGTTTCCGAACCACTCATAGTGCATCATAGCGCTCATGACTTCCGGTGTAACGTCTTTCACGCTTCGGTTGAGTTTTTGATTGTATTTTGTTATGAAGTGGCTTACCAGGAGCGGGATTTCATCTTTACGCTCCCTGAGCGGAGGTATGTGAATGGGGAATACGTTTAGCCTGTAGAATAGGTCTTCTCTGAAGCTGCCTTGTTTTGCGGCCTCCTGTATGTCGAGTGATGTGGCCGCAATCACTCTCAGGTCTATTTTCCTGGTTTTTGTATCTCCGAGCCGTCTTAATTCCTCCTCCTGAAGCACCCTGAGAAGTTTTGGCTGAAGGGATAGCGGGATTTCTCCGATCTCATCTAAAAACAGCGTTCCTCCATCAGCTTCTTCTATCAGGCCTGTTTTCGCGGCGCTCGCTCCGCTGAAAGCTCCCTTTTCATACCCGAATAGCTCGCTTTCCATTAATGTCTCGGGTATTGCGGCACAGTTTACAGCTACAAACGGGCAGTCCTTACGATTGCTGCCGTTATGGATCGTTCTAGCTATGAGCTCTTTTCCAGTTCCGCTCTCGCCTGTTACCAGCACTGTCGTTTTAAACTGAGAGGCTTTCATTGAAAGCTCGAGCACCCCTTTCATAACCTCGCTCGAATACACTATTTGCTTCAACTCTCCCATGAAGCCAAGCTCTTTTTTTAGGTTCTTATTCTCTATTTGAAGCTCTTTTCTCTCCTTTGCCATACGCATCCTTAGTATGAGCTCTTCAGAGTTGATAGGTTTGTTGATGTAATCGTCGGCTCCGGTCTTAATGGCCTCGATCGAAGTCTCGATAGTGCCGTATGCGGAAATCATAATAACTACTGAGGAGACGCCCCTTTCCCGTATGTCCTTAAGGAAGTCTATACCGTTTTTGCCCGGAAGCCTTATGTCGCAGATAATAAAGTCAAACTTTGAGCCCTCCGTTACAAGCTCAAGCGCTTTGTCCGCATTCGGGGCGGAGAGCACATCGTACCCTTCAATCTCGAGTATTATTGTGAGGGATTCTCTGATCCCTTTCTCGTCGTCAACTACTAAAATTTTCTGCTTTGTCATAATCTCTTACCCTTTGGAACATGAGTGTGAAAAGGGCTCCTTTACCCTCTTCGCTTCTTACCGTCATGGTGCCGCCGAAAGCCTCTACAATTCTTTGGGAAACCGAAAGCCCGAGCCCGGTTCCCTTACCCGGTTCTTTGGTTGTGAAAAACGGGTCAAAGATTCGGTCTAGCAAAACGCTGGGTATGCCGGCTCCGTTGTCTCTTACGCTTATAAATACGCTTTCACCCGGGCCCGCGCCGGAGGTGACGATAATTTCACCGTTATCTTCAGTTGCGTCCTTAGCGTTGAGAATAAGGTTTATTATTACCTGAGCGAGCTGGTGAGGGTCCGCCTCAATAAGTGCCGGCTCCTCGGTTAAGTTCTGCTTAATGTAGATATTTTTTAATATTCCCTGGCGATCTATAATGTCGATGCTGTCTTTTATTACGGAGTTAATGTCTAGTATCTGCGGCTCAAACTTTTTGGGCCTCGAGTACTCAAGGAGGGTTATTATGATATTATCCAGCCTCTCGATTTCCCTTTGTATGTCGCCCAGATACTGAGATGTTGTCTCGGGGTCTAAGCGCGGGCTACGCTTGAGCACATCTACATAACCGCTGATGGCGCTTAGGGGGTTTCCTATCTCATGAGCCACTCCCGCAGAGAGCCTGCCGAGTGAGGCAAGCTTTTCAGAGGCGATCAGCTCCCCCTGGGTCTGTTCCAGCTCCGTATTTTTTTGCTCCAATTCATATATCTTATCTCTTAGCTTTTTCTTTCCTTCCTCTATTTCCTCATACATTACCCTTAAGGCCGAGTATAGCTGGTTGATTTCTTTTACTTTCCCTATGTTTTTAGAATCGGGGAACTTGCCCGCCGCTATCTTCTCCGTGATGTTAATGAGCTCGCGAACGGGCTTGATGACCCTTCTGGACAGTATGTAGAAACCGAAAAACGCTATCACGATGAGAAAGAGGATTATCCAAAGCGCTATGAGACGCTGGTTCAGAATGATATTGTCCTCAAGCGCGCTCAGGGGCTGGGAGATGAGTATTGCTCCTTTATTTCCCTCTGCAAGCTCTATAGGTATTGCGGTTTTAAACCCCTTGTAGCTTGTTATGGGCGGGATATTCGAACCCTCGATATCGACGGCTATTTCTCCTGAGGTTAATGCCCGGGCAATTAGGGGGTCGCTCTTAGCAGCGATCTTATCCGCTGTGGACGTACCGGAGATGATAGAGCCCTCGTTTGTTGAAACAACCATCCAAGCCCCTTCAGGCAGAGCTTCTTTTAAAAACTCGATACCGTCCTCTATGTCGTTTTCCTTGAAGTACGATTTCTCAATTGCGCTTGTGAGTGATTTTACGTTATCGATTTTGCCCTGAAGCGCAATCCTCTCCGTCACCTTAAAGGCGATTAAGCCTATGAGGAACATTGCCACTGCAGTGATAAAAAGAATATTTATCAGTATTTCTGATGTAATACCGGTATAGCGCATTTTATTTGAAGCTGCCTTTTTTGCGCAGTTGTAAGTGCGCGTTCTCTTTGCATTATTAATTATAGTGCAGTTTGCGCGCCGGGTGTTAATTAGATTTGAAGGCTAAAGCCGCCGGTGAATACGTAAATCACAGAGGCTATGGAGAGAAAAGGGCCGAAGGGAAGGGCGTATCTAAGATCGCCCCTCTTATAGAGTATTACAGATATACCGACTACAGTGCCCAGAACTGAGCTAATCAATATGACGAATACTACTCCCTGTACGCCTATGAAGGCGCCTATCATTGCAAGCAGCTTTACGTCGCCCATGCCCATGCCTTCCCTTTTACGTATTACCTCGTAAAGAAAGGCGATAAGCAGCAGCACGCCTCCTCCGAGAACGGCTCCGAATACGGAATCAAGGAACGGCACATCGTTAAGCAGACTGAAAAAGCCTCCGAGGCTCATAGAGGCCCCTTCGATCAGCTCACGGCTGTGGGGCCAATCCGTTATGAGCGCGTTAAATATAAGTCCTACGATAATGCCGGGGAGACTTATGATATTGGGGATAATCATGTGCTCAAGATCAATAAACGTGATTACCAGAAGGGCAAAAATAAATACGGCGTAAAAGAGCGTATGAAGCGTAAGACCAAATGTATATACGGTTAATAGTAGAAGCAGGCCCGATAGAACCTCTACAAACGGATAGACAGCAGATATGCCTGACTTACAGTCCGCGCATTTACCTGCAAGCAGTAAGTAGCTTAGTATGGGAATGTTGTTATAGAACTTTATTTTATGTCCGCACTGCGGGCAGTGGGAAGGCGGGAATGCTATCGACTCTTCTCTTGGAATCCTGTAGATACAGACGTTCAGGAAACTCCCAAGCACAGTGCCAAGTAGGAATGAGATAACGTAAAGCGCTATTTCGTTAGGCACGGTACTGACCGGGGTGCTCCTTTTGGAAGTCTCCGTAGTTGCCGATGACTTTTTTCCTTATTTCGCTCAGAGCGTCTGAGAAATTGCGCTCTGAGATTTTAAGCTTTTTTCTTCTGTCTTTTAAATGCTCTCTAATCGCGAGCATCGAAGCCCTTTGGCATAGAAGCTCAACATCGGCCCCCGATAGCCCTTTGGTCTTATGCGCTATCTCCTTTAGCTTTACGTCGTCCGCTATGGGTTTTCCGCGGGTGTGAATGTTGAGTATCTCCATGAGCTCAGTCTCATCGGGGTAGGGGATATTCAGAATAAGGTCGAAGCGCCCTGAGCGCAGAAGCGCAGGGTCCACAATGTCAACCCTGTTAGTAGCGGCCAGTATGAGTACCTCTCTAAGGTCTTCTACACCGTCCATTTCGGTAAGGAGCTGGCTTACCACTCTTTCCGAAACCCTAGTGCCGTCTGTTTCTCTGCGGCACGGAGCAAGCGCGTCAATCTCGTCGAAAAACACGATGCAGGGAGCTACTTGCTTTGCTTTTTTGAATACTTCTCTCACCGCGTGCTCTGACTCTCCAACGTATTTTGAGAGTATCTCGGCCCCTTTTACAGAGATAAAATTAGCGCCGCTTTGGTTGGCCAGCGCTTTGGCAAGCAGTGTTTTCCCGGTTCCGGGAGGACCGCAAAGGAGTATCCCTTTGGGCGCTTTGGCGTCAATTATTTCAAATAGGTCTTTATGCTTAAAAGGCCAGATTACGGCTTCGAGCAGTTTTTCCTTGGTATCTTTAAGCCCTCCGATATCGTCCCATGTGACTTTTGATATCTCAACGAAAATCTCTCTTATGGCTGAAGGCTCTACATCTTTTAGGGCGTCCATGAAGTCTGAGGTCTCTACGGAAACGGGCACGATGTTCTTTGTGTCCATCGAATCGGGATCGTTCTCGTCATAATCGGGAAGGGAGCGTCTTAGTGATTTCATTGCCGCCTCCCTGCAAAGGTTCTCAATGTCCGCTCCTACGTACCCGTGTGTGAGGTCTGCAAGTCTTTCAAGGTCGATGTCCTGTGATAGAGGCATTCCGCGCGTATGGACTTCGAATATTTTAGCCCTGCCGTTTCTGTCGGGTACCTCGAGGCTGACCTCTCTGTCGAAGCGGCCCGGTCTTCTGAGAGCGGGGTCAAGAGCGGAGGGTAGGTTGGTTGCTCCTATTACAACTATATTGCCCCTTTGCTTGAGTCCGTCCATTAGCGAAAGCAGCTGAGATACTATTCTTTTCTCAACGTCTCCCGATACTTTATCCCTCTTGGGAGCTATCGCGTCGAGCTCGTCAAGAAATATGATCGAGGGCTGGTTTCTGGCGGCAATCTCGAACAGATCTCTCAGCCTGGCCTCACTCTCCCCGTAGAACTTGTGCATTATCTCGGGACCGTTTATTACCTGGAAGTTGGCGTTTGTTTCATAGGCTACGGCCTTGGCCAGAAGCGTCTTGCCGGTGCCCGGAGGTCCGACAAGCAGGATGCCCCGAGGGGGATCTATTCCGAGCTTGTTAAAAAGCTGAGGGTATCTTAAGGGAAGCTCTACGATCTCTCTTACTTTCGTAATCTGCTCCTGGAGCCCGCCTACGTCGTCATAGCTTACTCTTGAGCTGTCGAATTTTTCCTTGGACCGTCTTCTTATGTCTATCTTTGTGGAAGCCCTTATTATTACAGAGTTTGAAGGGATAATTCCTGATACGTTGAACTCCTCTTCTCCCGTACCCGGGAGTTTGAGCCTTATTCTATCTCCCAGTGTTACGGGATAACCGTCAAGGCGGTCGAGGAGGTATTTAGTTTCGTTGCCGTTATAAAGAAGTTCGTTATTCTTAGGGGATAAGACGACCTTGGTCGCCGATTTTGATTCGATTTTCTTCACGAACACATGCTCGTCTATATCGACTCTGGCGTTTTCTCTGGTGATGGGGTCTATTTGTATAACCGATTTATGTCGAAGAGACTTTTCAAGCGGCATCACCCTGACTATGGTCTTTCTTTTGCCGCCGATTTCTACAAGGTCCCAAGCGTCTACACCGATCTCGTGCATATCGTCCGGATTTAAGCGGGCAAACCCTTTCCCGGAGTCTTTTTTCGCTATCTCTTTTATCTTTAGCGCTATCATCGTAACCCTGAAAAGATAATACCGTTCGAGCATTTGAGGGTCAAGAATATTTTCGTATTCTAAAGGTTTCTGTGAGCCTGATCGAGAAGGCTCTACCGGCGTCTTCATTGATAATAGAGCTTATCTTTATTATAATTTCCCAAAGCAGCCTGGATGAAAGCAAACCCGTGATACTTAAATCTCTTACACTGAAGAATTTCCGCTCATACAGGGCCGAGACGTTCACATTCGGCGAGCACGTGAACCTGATACACGGCGCTAATGCCCAGGGCAAGACAAACTTGCTCGAGGCGGTGCATTTTCTCCTTACGTTTAAGCCATTTAAGCAGGTGAAGCACGATGAGCTTATTACTTTCTCTGAAAAGGAGTGCAGGATTAAGGGTGAAATCGAGTCCTCCGGCGGTCTCGACGAGGTGCATATTTATATCGGAGGAGAGAAAAGGACTATAAGGCTCAATGGCAAGATAGTCTATAGGGCATCAAGTGTTCATGGGAGATACCAGGTGGTGTCCTTCCTGCCCTCGGACATCGAGCTTGTAAAAGGGAGCCCGCAGAATAGGAGGCGTTACCTGGATGCCCTGATATCAGCGCTTGAGCCCGAGTACCTGCAGGGCCTAAAGCAGTATCACCGCGCGCTTACGCAGCGTAACGCAGTACTTTCCAAATCGCACAGGCTGAGCCCGGGCAACCTTGAAGTATGGGATGAAAAACTTGCTGAGACCGGGGGTAAGATAGCCCTTAAAAGAAAAGAATATGTAAAAAAGCTCAGACCCAGATTGAATAAGTTATATAAGCTCTCTTCTGGGATAGATGCTGAGATAGATATAATATACACTTGCTCTTTTGATGCCGGAAAAGACCCAGCCCGAGGTTTATTGAGAGAGTTAGAGTCTAGTTTCGAAAAGGACAAAAAGCGTGGTCACACTACAGCCGGGCCGCACAGGGATTCGATTACCTTTCAAGTTGCGGGGAATGACGCCTCATCTTTTGCCTCACAGGGAGAGGCTAAAAACCTGGCGTTTGCGCTCAAGGCTTCAGAGATAGGGCTAATAAAAGAAACGTTAGGGAAAACTCCCGTGCTCCTGCTTGACGACGTAACGAGTGAGCTTGATGAGAGAAGAAAAAAATTCATATTCAGATTGCTTAAAGATTTTACAGGACAGGTCTTTATTACGACTCCGAGTAAAAAAGAGGTTGTGTTCGAGGGAGATATGAAAGAGTTTCAAATTAAAGGCGGACGCGCGGTTCAGGATTCTTAGCTTAAATATTATACGAAGGAGATGATCAGTTGAGCGAAAAAGCTTTTCAGGATTACTGGGAACATAACGACTGCTGGGGCTGCGGAGCGCATAACCCGCACGGGCTGCAAATTAAAAGCCGTTGGTCTGAAAAGGGGGCAACTGTCTGTAAGTGGAACCCACCGGAGCATTTTAAGGCGGGACCTGACGGGTATTTAAACGGCGGTATAATAGCCACAATCATAGACTGCCATTCGATCTGCACTGCCATCGCTGACTGCTACAGAGAGGAGGGAAGAGCGCTTGATACGGAGCCGCTTCTATGGTGTGTTACAGGGTCTATGAAAATAGATTATTTAAGGCCCGTCCCAACTTCCGAGGCCGTTAATTTAAAGGCAAAGATTCTTAAGAGAGACGGCAGAAAGATCACAGTTACTTGCGAGCTTTTTTCAAATGAAAAATTATGTGCCAAAGGTGAAGTGCTGGCAGTGAAAGTGCCGACTGAGAATTGGTACGGATGATATTTCCCTTTTATCCAGCCTGGTGTGCCGTATATTTTAAGTACCTTGATATTGAGAAACGGTGTAAATCTTTGAGAACTATACTATTTGCCATTTTAGTGCTGACTTCCGCTTTCTTGTTTGCTCTTAAAGCTTCTGAAGCTGAAGAAGTTCCGTCCCCGGTAAAGGTAAGCCTCGTTACGGACGTAAACGCGATTGTACCGGGAAAGCCTTTTAAAGCAGGAGTTTTGTTTGAGATTATTCCACACTGGCATATTTACTGGAAGAACTCGGGGGATACGGGGCTTCCGACAAAGGTTCGCTTCAAACTGCCGGAGGGGTTTGCCGCAGATGATCTGAACTGGCCGCTGCCTCAGGAGTTTACCGGGGCGGGTGATATAACTGACTATGGTTATGAGGGTTCTCTACTCCTGTTTTCGAATGTGAATGTGCCCGAGGGTTTAAAGACGGGCTCAATGATAGATTTAGCGGCAGAGGTGTCGTGGGTAAGCTGTGAGGAGATATGCATACCGGGTAAAGCGGAGATTAAACAGAGTCTTCCTGTATCGGAAGGGCAAGAGCGTGCGAATACAGCCCTTTTCTCGGAGTGGAAAAGTACGCTCCCTCTTGTAGCATCGGATAAGAACAGCCCGTTTAAAGTAGATATTCGCAGCGCGGGAAAAAACGGGGTCTCGGAAATTATTCACATTTCCCTTAGTTACGAGAAATCTTTGAGCGATATAGAGCTCTACCCTGCTGATGGTGATGAGTTCTCGGTCGGAAATGTTACTATCGATGATACAGGGGGAAAAGGAAGAACAGATATTAAGCTCGAAGTCCGGGCGCTTTCAGGCCGGGATATACAAGATTCAAACTTAGAAACTCTGATTGTTTTTAAAGATACTGACGGAAAACGCTCCGGAGTCACGCTAAGCATACCTATTGGAAATTATTGAACATCACTTACACTGAACTGGAGGAATTAGAATGAATATTAGTTACAATGCGGGACTATTGGTATTAAGAGTCTCAGTGAGCGCTATTATGATTATTGCCCACGGGCTTCCGAAGCTTCTGAACCCTTCCCCTTTCATACAGCATGTGGCAAATGTGGGAATACCTATGCCGCTTATCTCGGGTTATATGGCAATATCGGCTGAGACCGTTTTTCCCTTGCTGATTATAGCAGGATTATTTACCAGAATCTCGGCATTCATAGCGGCGGTAAATATGTTTATCGCGGCCTTCGTAATACATCTTATGATAAACGGTGACCCGTTTGCGAAGTGGGAAAAAGCGCTTTTATATATGATTGTGTTTGCCGCTCTGGCGATAACGGGCCCCGGCGAGTGGAACATAAAGAAACTATTTAGCGCTGGAGCAGCCGAGGTAGGTTCTTAACAACAGACTTATATCACTGTAGTATGCTAAAGGGATGGAGCGATTCATATGACTGATCGGCCTGAAAAGAGAATTATCATACTGGGGGGCGGGTTTGCGGGAGTAAAGTGCGCAGCTACTCTTAGACGTAAGCTTAAGGGTGAAGAAGCACAGATAGTTCTATTTAATAGTGAGAACTATATGGTTTTTCAGCCGCTCCTTGCAGAAGTCGTGGGCGCTTCGATAAGCCCTGAGCCAATCTCGGTCCCTTTAAGGCAAATGCTTCCGGGTGTTTATTGCAGGACCGAGGATATTACAAAAATAGATATTGAAAACAATTACGTTGAATATTCGGGTGACCGGAGCCTTATCGGACGGATGGACTATGATCATCTTGTGATAGCGACGGGTTCAGATGTAAATATGGGCCAGATACCCGGTATGGCAGATCATTCCTACCCTCTTAAAACGGTCGGGGACGCAATAGCGCTTCGATATCACATTATCCAGCAAATGGAAAACGCTGAGATATCAGATGATAAGACGCGAAGACCCTGGTACATGTCTTTTATCATTGTCGGGGGCGGATTCAGCGGAGTTGAGGTAGCCGGGGAAATAAACGATCTGGTACGGGACACGCATAAATATTACAAAAACATCACAGAAGAAGACATCAAGGTAACACTTATTCATTCAAGGGACCAGATACTCCCCGAGGTAAGCTCCAGTCTCAGGGACTTTGCAAGGGAAAAAATGGAAAAAGCCGGGATCGACATTGTGCTAAACCATAGAGTGTCTTACGTAACGAAGGACGGTGTGGGCTTCGCGGACGGCGCTACCATAGAAGGGGCGACAGTCGTAAGCACTGTAGGGAACGCGCCCGTAAAAGTGGTTCAAGCGCTCGATGTGGAAAAAGAGCGCGGTAGGCTTCTTACTGAGCCCGACATGAGGCTGAGGGGACAATCTAACGTTTGGGCAGTCGGTGACTGCTCAGTGATTACGAACAGTTATGACGGAAGTATTTGTACACCTACAGGGCAGTTCGCGGAGCGGCAGGGCCGCCAGACTGCTCAAAATATAGTAAGGGTGATGCGTGGGGAGGAGACAAAACCCTTTTATTTTAGGCCGCTCGGTCAGCTTTGCGCGATTGGGGGGCATAACGCTGTGGCAGAGTTTCTGGGGATGCGAATATCCGGGTTTATGGCCTGGTTCCTCTGGCGCTCGGTGTATCTGTTTAAGCTCCCTCAGCTCTCTCACAGGGTAAAAGTGGGGTTTGACTGGGCATGGGAGATTTTTTACTCGCGCGACCTGGCCTACGCGAGAGTGATACAGACTGAGAGGATCTCACGCTCTCATTTCATACCGGGTGATTATGTATTTAAAAAAGGCGACCCTTCGAATAACTTTTATATCATTGAGGAAGGTGAGGTGGAAATCCTGAAGAATTCAGGTGAGGGAGAAGATGAGGAAGTTATCGCAATATTGGGCAAAGGCGACTTCTTTGGCGAGATGGCGCTTTTAGAGCATAGAGAAAGAAGCTCCAGCGTCCGGGCTAAGACACACCTTGAAGTAACTGTGATCGGGCGGAAAGTATTTGAGCAGATATCCGGCACACTGGCTCCTTTTAAGGATTTTTTAGCTGATGCAATTAAGAGGCGCACCGGGAACATCTGGCAGAAGATGCCGCTTGCCTATAATATTCTGGAGGGTTTAAATCTAAGCACTTTTATCCGTCCGCTTTCGGTTACTCTGTCGCCTCAAGATACCTTTGAAGACGCTGTTAAACTTCTCGGAGGCGAAGACCTTGAATTTTGCTGTGTTGTAGATCAGGGGAATAAGCTCGAGGGGGTTATTACGCGCACCGATATATTCAATGCCGTCGAGCATACAGCGAGGCCGCATATGAAGGTGAGTGAGTTTATGACAAGCTCTCCCGTAGTAGTTACAGAGAACGATGCGCCCCCTCTTGTAGCAGCTACGATGAGAGAGCACGATCTCAAATGGGTCCCGGTAGTGGACAATCTCTCAAACCTATACGTTAAAGGTTATGTGAGGAGGGATAAAATGATTAGCTATGTGCTCGAGAGGCTCCATAGGCACGAAGGGGCGATATCGGCAAGCTGAGATACCTGAATCGGAATATCAAATCTTCGCCCGCAGGTCCGTCACAAACTCTTTATATTTGAAATCCATACCCAGACCAATTTCTCAGCATATTTAAGATAGAAATATTTCTGAGCTTATATGTAGTTCCGCTATTGCACATAGTGTTATGCTTTGTATATATATTCTTAAAGCATATTATGATTTGCCTATAAGGATTCCGGCGGCGAGTACTATGACGCCCCCGACTATTATCTGAAACGCGGCCTTGAGAAATGGGGTGTCCATGTATTTATTTCTAATATAAGCGATTGCGACAAGCTCGATGCCTACTACGACGCTCGCCACAATAAAAGCTGTCCAGAAATGCGGTATTAAAAAGGGCAGCGCGTGGCCAATGGCGCCGAGAAAAGTCATTCCGCCCTCTACAAGCCCTCTGAGCCATGGGCTCCCGCGGCCGCTTATTTTACCGTCGTCCGAGAGAGCTTCTGAAAACGCCATGCTGATGCCCGCGCCGACCGCCGTAGCAAGCCCTACAAGGAACGCGGTCCTGCTGTCTTCCGTCGCAAGCGCCGCGGCAAAAAGAGGGGCGAGCGATGAAACCGTACCGTCCATAAGTCCGGCAAGCCCCGGCTGTACAACCTGGAGAATAAACTGTCTTTTTTCGCTGTCACTACCGGATGTGCTACTATTACTTTCTTCCGGATCCTGGCTCATGTGCGTAATTATACACCACGGGCTACCTTCGAAGAAATAGGGCCTTCTGTCTACTTGAATTGGTATATTATTATAGTTATTATGGTGAGAGTTTAGGTTGTTAAACTACATACAGGGAGGTTTTGATGAGCAAGATAAAAATAAGCATATTTGCTATAGCGTTAATGATGGCGGGCGCTGTGGGCCTTCAGGCTGCGGAGCCTGATATGAGCGCCGCGGAATTCAGGCAGCTCTATGACAGTCTGCTAGCGGGAAAAACTCTTTCAACGACAGTTGAGGAAAATGGTATTCAGGTAGTAACCGAAAGAAAATTCGGACAGCCTATAAATTCAGGTGGCAACTCTTTTGAAGTGCCGGTACAGAGGGTAATTACTAAGACTCAGGACGGTAGGATGATACAAAAGATCACGGTGAATATCCTTGATAGGGTAAATAACCTTGGCAACACGGCTATTATTTACGAAGAGGCGCGAAGGGTTACGGTTGAGAACCCCGACGCCGCGCCGCTTGACACTAATGAAGTCGAGTTCATTGGTCTGTTCCGTGTTTCCAAGAACGCAAAAGGCGGCTTTGATGTGCATAACTTCGGACTCATTCCTTCTGTAGTCGTGAAAGACGGGAAGAACGGTATAGCCGGAACAAACTTGTCCTATTCCTGTTTTGCCGAGAACGGGCTTAGTAAATGTGAGCTGACAATACGGGATTACGAGCTTGGGGATTACGAGCCGCTTGTCGGCTATGAGCTCAAAGACGCTATAGGTGGCGATCACGTTGAAGTTGCGGAAGAGATAAAACAGTAGCATTGAAGTTATCTGTCAGTAAACTGTTATTATCGAAAGAAAATACCGATACGGAGGAAATTAAATTGAAAATAATCGCATTTTTAGTATTAAGCCTAGCAGTTCTCGGATGTCAGACCTATACGCCTGTCGTAGACCCTCAGAGTGTTAATAACTCTGACAGGTATTACAGGGACCAGGCTGAATGCAGAGCCATAGCCAAGCAGGGAGCGCCCGGCTGGAAAGACACCGCAAAGGATACGGTAGTGGGCGGAGCTGTAGGAACCGGTACCGGAGCGCTGATCGGCGCAATTGCGGGCGACGCAGTTAAGGGGCTTGCATACGGAGCTGTAATCGGAGGCGTAGCGGGCGGAGCCAAGGGTGTATACGACTCGGAAAAAGGTTATGAGGATATTTACAGAAACTGTATGAGAGGTAGGGGTTACAACGTTCTTAATTGAGTTTTCTTAACCCATTAAGCCAGATAAACTTAAACGGTCCGGGTTTCGGCCCGGGCCATGTTTAACTCTCTGTGTTTATTCTGTTTTTCGATGTATTAACTTAAAAGGCGGGGTGGTGAATGATAAAAATCATTATGTTTTTGGCAGTAGTAATATTCGCGGGCGGATGCAGCGGGCTTGAGTGGGACAGGCCCTCAGCAAGATATAGAGACTGCATGAGGGAAAATCAGGCCGATCCCTCCGTGTGTGATAAATATAAAGAGCAGTATGAGGAAAAACTCGACTCAAAGAGGAATGCGCCTGATCAACAGCACGGAGAAGGCCGCTTTCACGATAAGTAGGCTCCACCTACTTTGATGTAATTCTTAAAATCTTTTATTGGCCGGAGTCTTGAGTCTCAGACTCGAAAAATTGGTTTTGGTATTCGGTCGGAACTTTGCCCAAGTCGTTTGTCATGTGTAAAGTGCCGTTTTCATCCTTCCATTCGTATATTGGCTTTCCAGAAGGTGAATTTGTGAGGGGTTTTTCTACAGGCTCTACATAAAGAGGTTCACTCGATTTCTTAGCGGACTCAGTGTCTTCTTTACTATCGGTTTTCTCTTGCCGCTCTTCTTTTCTTGACTTTAGATATTCATTTGCTTCTACATTACTTGTCCTCTTGGATTTATCACCAAGAGTACTGCCGCTTTTACCGGATCCCATGGTGGAAAGATCAAAATTGTTTAAATCCTCTTCCGGCCAATAGTAATACTCATAGGCTGGCTGCTCTATAACCTTAGGCGCTTGTTCAAGGGCTTCTTGACTCTCAGATTCACCGGATTCCGTAGTCTGAGTGAAGCCGGCTGTGGCCGTGAGCAGGAAAGTAAGTATTATTGCTGTAAGACAGATTTTTTTAATTGTAACGCTCCAGTTTTGCACTTGTTTCATATTACAACTTACAACTTTAATTATAACCCCCTTAGGCCGGTAAGACTATGTGTTAAAACACTTTCGGATTATAAGTTAGATTGAGTATTCTTATAGATATAATCTAAACAGATGGAGGGTTTAAAATGAATAACAGCTATATCACATTTGCTTTAGTATTTACGCTAGGTTTTCTAGCGGTGCTTCCAATGTACGTAAACGCGGAAAATGGTGGTATAACCACTGTAAAAGTGGAGTCTGATGTCGTTTCCATACCCTCGGGGAAGACCGTATCTGCGACCAGTACATGCCCGTCCGGGAAAACTTTAATCAGCGGGGGAGGGGTGTGCCTCGGATTCATGGGTACAGAGAATAGGGTTCTACTGACAGTAAGCGCTCCGAGCCCGGACGCTAATAACGCGTGGTTTGCGGTTTGCACGAATATGAATAACAATCCTGGTGAGGCGCAGGCTATGTCCTGGGCCCTTTGCGCTGACCCCGAGGTCTTTGAGCCAGAAAAGAAAAAATAGTCCGGAGGCTTTTCTGTATCTCGGTTTATAGAATCTTGGGTATAAAATTGATTAAATCTATTGGATGAATCCCTTAATCCCCGAGACTGTAAACTCAACGCCGATGCATATGATTATAAAACCCATAATCCTTGTCATAGCGTCGATGCCTGTGGGACCGAGGAATTTTGTTATCTTTGTTGAGCTTCGCAGCACAATCCAGCAAATTTTCACTGTGATCAGTATTCCCAGCGCTACGACCGCATAACCCGCAAGCCTCATGGGAAAGCTCGGGTTCTCTGATATCTGGGCCGCCATGCTGATTATAACGGCTATTGAGCCCGGGCCGCTGAGCATGGGCATGGCGAGCGGGGTAAAAGCAAGCCCTCTTGCCTGCTCGAATGTACGGACATCTGTATGTTCGTTTTCCGCTACAGGGCTTGGGAATAGCATCCTGAAGCCCAGTACTGTCAGAATGAGGCCGCCAGCTATCCTTAGCGCTTCGACGCTAATTCCAAAAAAGCTCAGGATCAGCGCCCCAGCAAGAAGGAATATTATCAATGTTGAGAACATATATATGCAGGTTAGTTTCAGTACTTTCTTTCTGGAAACAGGATCAAGCTTAGAGGTAAGCGAGAGGAATACGGGCGCCGTGCTGAAGGGGTTTGCTATCGGAAGCAGTCCGACCACTACAACTATAATGTAGGAAAACAACTCGTATAAGAATTGCATCACTTTGTATTATACTGGAAATCTTGATTGAACTCGGATTCTTGGTTTTTACTCTCAGCCATTTCCTCAGGCGATATCCAGCCGCCGCCTAGGGCTTTGTATAATCTCACATAGGAGCTGTAGTACTCTTGGGTTGCCTGAGACAGCGCAAGCTCTGCGTCAAACTGAGCCCTTTCTGAATCCAGCACCTCCAAGTAGCTTGAAAACCCCTGGTCGTAGCGGAGCTTTGAGAGACGATTTGCGTTCTCGGCTGCGGCTGCCTGCTTGCTGAGCGCGGCGATCTGCTCTCTGTATGTCGTTATTTCTATGAGTGCGTCCGATACCTCTCTGAAAGCGTTAAGCACTACATTCTGGTAGTTATATAGCGCCTGCTCTGTTCTTGCCTCTTCAATCTCAACCCGGGCTTTATCCTGACCGAAGTTAAATATAGGCCCTGTTAACCCTGCGGCGATTGACCACACAAAGCCGTCAATGGTCATCTGCGCCGCCTCATTTGTTGCAGCTCCTACCGCTCCGGAAATGCTTATGGCCGGGAACCTTTCAGCGACCGCAACGCCTATAAGCGCGTTCTGCGCCTGTATGAAGTATAGAGCTTCGAGTATATCGGGTCTTCGCTCTAAAAGTGAAGAGGGCAGCCCAACCGGCACATCGGGCGGGATAGTTTGCTCATACAGGTCAAGATCGGTCTGTATGGACTCGGGGAACCTGCCCAGTAATATGCTTAATGCGTTTTCAGTATTGGCAATGAGTCTCTTATTTACGGGAACAGCACCTGCGGCTATCTCTTTTTGCACCTGAGCCTGATTTAGATCAATCTCAGGGATTACACCCTTATTAAAACGCTTTTGTATTATCTCTAAATAATCTTGCCGTGACTGCAGGGTCTCCTCTGATACCCTTAGCCTCTCTTTAAAATCAAGGAGAAGAAAATACGTACCCACAACTTCAGAAATCAAGCTGATCTGGACAGTGTTCATCGCGTATTCTGTAGAAAGAAGCTGTGCTCTGGCAGATTCATTGGCTCTTCTGAACTTGCCCCAGAAATCTATCTCCCAATTTACAACAGGGGATATAAACGCGCTGTTCGTGGGCTCATCGGGGTCACTCGTAATAATACCGCCGTTGAAGTTGCCTCTATTTGCCCCTCCTTGCAGGTCAAATCTGGGGTAGAGATCGGCTTTTGTAAAAACTAAAAAAGAGCGCGCTTCCTCTATTCGGCTAATGGCTATCAGGAGGTCTTTATTCTCAGCAAGAGCGGTATTAACAAGGGAAACCAATACCGGGTCGTTAAATAGCTCCCACCACTTAAGGTTTACTTCTTCCTGGTCATATTCATCTGCGAACCTGAATTCGTCTGGTAAATCACTGAACTCAGGCTCTCTAAAGTCAGGCCCAACCATGCAAGCACTCAAAAATATGAATGCTGTTAAGAGTATTAGAATTTGTAAGTTCAGTTTTTTCATTACTACTCTCTTAAGTGGTTTCAGTCTTGGCCTCTAAATCACGTTTTTCCTCGTATTTTCCAATCTTTCCTATCAACACAAAGAACATCGGGTAGAAAAACACTCCAAGAAGTGTCGCTATAGACATACCGCCCAGTAGTGCAACACCCATTACAACCCTAGCCTCGGCTCCTGCGCCTGAGGCCACAACGAGCGGAAGCACTCCTAGAATAAACGAAAATGCCGTCATTAGAATAGGTCTGAATCTTAACTGTGCCGCTTTAATCGCTGCATCGAAGAGGGATAGTCCCTTATCAAACTCAAGTTTTGCGAATTCCACGATTAGAATGGCGTTCTTAGCCGCCATGGCAATTAGCATAACCAGCGCAATCTGGGCAAAAATATTAAGCTCGTAACTCTCACTGAAAAGCCTTGCTATGACTAGTCCCAGGAACGCTCCGAATATTGCAAACGGTGTGCCGAGCAAAATACTCCACGGTAGTGACCAGCTTTCATATTGAGCGGATAGAATGAGGAATACGAATACGAGCGCGAACAAAAACACTACCCCGGCTGAGCCTGAAGCTGCCTTTTCCTGATAGGACATATTGCTCCAAGCATAGCCCATGTTGGCGGGAAGTACCTGTGCAGCAACCTCTTCAAGCGCTGTAAGTGTCTGCGCCGAAGTGTATCCCGGTGCAGGGCCGCCAGTTAGCTCAACTGATCTATATAAGTTAAAGCGGTTCGTATAGTCAGGCCCGGTAATATCTTTAATATTCACAAAACCGGCAAGCGGGACACTGTCGCCGTTTGAATTCTTAACATAATAAAAGTTGATTTGATTCTGGCTCTGCCTGTACTCCGGCTCTGCTTGTACATACGCTTTGTACAGTCTTCCGAACCGTGTGAAGTCGTTTACATATGTTCCTCCGAGGAAGGTCCCTACGGTGCTGTAAATGTTGTTAAGCGGAATGCCCGCTTT
The DNA here is from genome assembly GCA_965216785.1 of Thermodesulfobacteriota bacterium. Classification (GTDB taxonomy): domain Bacteria; phylum Desulfobacterota_D; class UBA1144; order Nemesobacterales; family UBA2774; genus UBA2774. The sequence continues at coordinate 2,650,340 of OZ244197.1, read as the reverse complement.
AAGCACTTTATCGGTATTTATATCCATAAATCTTTGAGGTACATTCGCGCGGAATGTTGTGAATATAGCTCCTATTTCGGGTCTTTGAAGCGCTGCCTGCATGAATCTTGCAGACTGTTCTGCAAGGTACTCGGGGGTGTTACCGCTTCGGTCCTGAAGCATCATTGTAAAACCCGAGCCGCTGCCCAGTCCTGGGATAGCGGGTGGCCCGAACGCAAAGACCTGGGCTTCATTGATTTGAGTCCTGAATGCTATATTGAGTAGATCAACGATTTCGTTTGCTGTCTCGTCCCGCTCGCTCCAGTCTTTGAGCGAAACGAATATGAATGAAGCGTTTGATGAAAAGCTTCCTGAAAGAAGGCTGAACCCTGCGGCTGAAGTGATGTACTCAACCTGATCAAACTGCTCTATTATCCCTTCTACTTTTTTAGTTACAGCGTCTGATCTCTGTAGAGAAGCCGCGTCGGGGAGCTGGATATTAACAAAAAGATAGCCCATGTCTTCTTCAGGCATAAACCCTCCGGGGAGTATCCTAGCCAGGAAAATCAGCCCGATTACAAGTATCCCTATGAATACCAGTCCGCGTTTCACGTTAACGGTCGTAAGCCGCGCAAGGCTTGTATATTTATCTGTCACCCTATCAAAGGCGTCATTAAATTTTTCAAAGAAACGGCCGAGAATTCCTTTTGCGGGTTGTCTTTTCCTGAGCAGCATCGAGCACAGGGCGGGGCTGAGCGTCAGGGCGTTAATTGAAGAGAATACGACTGAGACCGCAACTGTAATAGCGAACTGTTGGTATAATCGCCCGGTAATGCCGGCCATTACGGCGACCGGAATGAAAACCGCGACGAGAACGAGTGTGGTGGCAATCACGGGCGCAGTAACCTCGCTCATGGCTCTAGCTGTCGCTTCCTTGGGCGACAGACCGTTTTCAATATTTACCTGCACGGCCTCAACTACCACGATCGCGTCATCGACCACGATGCCGATGGCAAGCACGAGACCGAGAAGAGAGAGCACGTTGATGGTAAAACCAATAGCGGGGAATACCATAAATGCAGCGACAAGCGATACCGGTATGGCTATGGTCGGTATAAGAGCCGCTCTCCAGTCCTGAATGAAAATGAATACAACAAGGATAACAAGGGCAAGTGCCACAAAAAGGGTGATAACAATCTCTTTTATACCTGCAGTGATTGCAAGCGTAGTATCAAGAGAGATGTCGTACTGCATGCTTTGGGGGAAGGACTTTGAAATATCTTCCATTGTGGTTTTAACAATACTCGCAAGCTCGGTAGCGTTTGACCCGGGCGCCTGGTATAGAGCGATAACTGTGCATTCCTGCCCGTTTAGCCTGGTGAAGGCATTATAGGTCTCGACCCCAAGCTCAACTCTGGCTATATCCTTGATCTTAACCTGTGAGCCGCCTTCGCCGGTCCTTACCACGACCTCGCCGAACTCCTCTGGGGAATTCAGCCGATCAGGCAGCCTTACGGTATATGTAAATTCAGTACCGGGAGGCGCGGGTTCTGCACCGAACTGTCCACCCGGGACAAGTACGCTCTGCTGCTGTATAGCGTCTACTATTTCATTCACTGTTATACCCAACTGTGCAATTCGGTCGGGCTTTATCCATATGCGCATAGAGTAGTCGCTCGCGCCTAGTACCTGAACACGGCCGATGCCCCTAATACGCGCCAGGGTGTCCTGGATGTTTATAAGTGCATAGTTTCCAAGAAAGTTCTGATCGAATCTCCCGTCATCAGAAGTGAGAGTGATCAGCATCAGTATATTCGGAAGTGACTTTTCGGTCGTTACACCCAGTCTTGTAACCTCTTCGGGGAGCTTAGCTGTTGCCGCGGCAACCCTGTTTTGCGTAAAAACGGTATTTAGATCAGGATCAGTGCCTACCTCAAAGGAGACGTCAATGGCCATAGTACCATCGTTAGCGTTCGTTGATTTCATGTAGATCATGTTGTCAACGCCGTTTATCTCCTGCTCAAGCGGTGTCGCAACCGACTCTTCCACGCTGATGGCGTTAGCGCCGGTATAGCTTGCTCTTACCTGGACGATGGGGGGAGTTATATCAGGGTACTGCTCAATAGGCAGGCCGCCCATAAAAACGAATCCTACTATAACCATAACAATGGCGATCACCATTGCTACTATTGGCCTGTTTACAAAAAAATTGCCCATTTACTCTTATATACTCTCTAGATCAGGGATTTTGATGTCTACTACTTCCGGGGTTACGACTTGGCCTTCTTTTACTTGCTGGAGCCCTTCATAAATTACCCTTTCTCCTGGTTTGAGGCCTTCTTTGATGAGCCAGAAGCTCTTTACAGTAGGACCTGTGACTACTTGGCGGTTCTCTACTTTGTTTTCAGGTGTAACTACAAGGACGTTGAATTTACTCTGAAGCTCCATAACGCACCTTTGGGGTACTAGTATTCCGTCTTTAATAACATCTACCTCTGCGCGCACCCTTGCGAAGAGCCCGGGGCGTAGAAGCTGGTTTGGATTGGGGAAAAGGGTTTGGACGAGAATTGAGCCAGTTTGAGTATCAAAATTTCTGTCTATGAAATCAAATTTGCCTTTATATTCATAAACCTGGGTGTCAGATAGTATGAGCACAAGGTTGTTCGTATCATCTTCAGGTTCTACATCTTCTTCTTTTGTCTCCGCATCAATCCTGCGGGCGGCTTCGAGGTATTCGTCCTGTGTGAGGTAGAACTGAACTGCCATCGTATCGATGTATGAGACAGTGGTTAGGACTACTGTACTAGCGCTTCCGCCGACGAAATCTCCTTCTTCGGCCCTTGATTTGCCGATAACGCCGTTTATGGGTGAGTATACTTTCGTATAGCTTAACTCAAGCTCGGCTGCTCTGAGACCCGCTTCGGCAGCTTTCACGCCCTCAACAGACGCTTCATACCTTGCCTGGGCCGCGTCAAGGTCGATCTGGCTTATAGCGTTTTCTGCGGCTAGGGGTTTTATCCTTGATAGGTCGCTTTCGGCGTTTGCCAGGTTTACCTGGGCTGTGGCAAGCACGCTCTGTGCCTCTGCTACCTTCTCCTCAAACGGCTGGCTCTCTATCGTGTAGAGAAGTTGACCTTCTTTTACAAAAGAGCCCTCTTCAAAATGCCTTTTTTCCAGAAAACCCTGCACACGGGCAGCTATGTCTACATTACTGTCCCCAAGTGTTTCACCTACAAATTCCCTGAATATCGGGACATCGGTAGCCTCTGTTACATATACCTGTATCTTAGGCGGCGGTAGGTTAGATGGATCATCACCCCCACCGCAGGCTGCGGTGATCAAAAAGAGAGCGCCGAGTATTACGTAACAAGAAGTGCAATATATGTATTTAGTCATTATCTCCAGTCCTCACAGATGTACTGAAAATTATATTAAGACCCCCGCCTTAGGATATGAAAATATGCAAAATAACTGCATTTGTCAAAATCTAGTATTTAAAGTCTCTGAAACTTACCCTGTAGAACAGAGAATATAGTACCGGTACAACTCCAAGGGTAAGCATGGTTGCGAAGAGCAGACCGAAAATAATTGCGACCGCCATAGGCTCCCACATGGGACCACCGCCTATCCAGAGTGGAAGGAGGCCTGAAATAGTCGTTACTGTAGTAAGTATTATCGGACGGAACCGTCTTACGGCGGAAACGACTACGGCTCTTGCGGGCTCGAGCCCGTTCTCATTAATCTCTATATCTATCCTGTCCAGGAGTACAATCGCGTTATTTATTACAATCCCCGAGAGTGAAATTATCCCCAGGAGCGTCATGAAGCCAAAATATAAATTGGTTACGAGCAGTCCGATTACCACTCCGATAATGCCCAGAGGTATGGTTATTAGTATTATGGCGGGTTTTCGGAGTGAGTTAAACTGGCCGACCAGGAGGAGAAGAATGATCATAGCGGCTATTGGAAGCTTCGCGGCGATAGACGCGTTCCCCTTATCCGCTTCTTCGGTTTCTCCGCCGAGCTCCCAGTAATATCCAAGTCCCCAAGACTTTTGCTCCTTTTCCAGCCATGGTCTGAGCTGGGCGTTAATCTCACTGGCGGTATAGCCCGGGTCGAGCAGAGATTCCACGGTCACGGTTCTTAGTCTGTCTCGTCTTACGATTTTCCCCGGCTGCCAGGCGACTTCGATATCGGCTACCTGCTTAAGCGGGAGTGATTTACCTGAGCTCTGTACGAATACGTTTAAGCTCTCGAGCTTGCCGATGTTGTCACGGTCAGAAGCCACTGAGCGCATGGTGATGGGTATAAGCTTGTCCTCCTCCCGGAACTCTGTAGTGTCCATGCCGCTAAGATATGTTTGAAGCGACACAGCTATGTCCTGGCTTGTGACGCCCGCCCTCAGAGCGCGCGGCTGGTTTATGTTCACTAAAAACTTCTTGGATCTGGCTCCCCAATCGTCGTCAATAAGCTTGGTGCCCTGAATCGACGCGAGCTTTGCTTTCACTTCGCTCACTATATCAAAGAGCTTGTCAGTGTCGCGTCCCGATATGCGTACCTCTACAGGAGGCCAGGCCGGGGGGCCGAGATCAAGCGGCCTGATAGTGGGTTTGAGATCTGGAAAGTTGTCCAGGCAGAATTTTTCTATCTCGGGGATGATACTGTCGATAATTTCCCTTGACGATGTATTAACAATAATAAAAGCGTAATCAGGACTCGGCGGCTCGGGACCATATGACAGTATGAACCTGGGCGCTCCCTGGCCGACGAATGCGGCCCAATTGGTAATACCCTCTTTTCTGTCTTCGTTTACCTCAAAGTTTTTCTCTATAAATTTTTCAATCTCAATCGTTACGGCTTCGGTGCGTTTAATCGGGGTTCCCGTGGGTAAATTCAGGTCTATTGTAAAAGTAGGTCTGTCATTCGGGGGAAAAAATATCGACGGTACAAAACGGAAGCCGTAGATCGAGAGCGCGAAGATGACGGCAATAATACATATGGAGATATAGGGGCTTTTGAGTCCTCTTATCAGAGAATTTCTGTACAGAGTGTAGAAGTTTGATCCGAACCTGTCTTTCACGCTCTCGGGTTTTACTCTTAAAAACTTCACACAAAGAAGCGGGATTACTGTAATTGAGAGTATCCATGAGCTAAGCAGCGTTATGGAGACTACTTTGAATAGTGACGCCGTATATTCGCCCACAGCTGATTCAGCAAGATAAATGGGAAGAAACGCTGCCGCGGTTGTCAGGGACGCAATCAGAAGCGGCAGTCTTAACTCTTTGGCGGAGTCTATGGCGGCGTCCTTTACGGATTTACCTCCCGACATCTGTACCATAATCGATTCAGACATCACGATGCCGTTATCAACAAGCATACCGAGCGCAATAATGAGTGCTGCAAGAGAGATCTGGTCAAGTCCGATATCCAGAAAACCCATTATCATGAGTGACATCAACATGGCGGCGGGAATAAGGCAAGCCACGATCAAGCCGGTTCGAAGCCCGAGCGTAAATAGCATTACGAGCGCTACAACGGCTACAGCCTGCAGCAGGTTGCTGGTAAAGTCATTAACCTTTTTAGCCACGGGCTCGGGTTGGAACTGGACGTAATCAAACTCGATTCCGATCGGGTAGAAGCCCTGGACCCTGTCGATAACTTCCTTTACCTGAGTGCCCATCTCTATTATATTGCCGCCCTCGCGCATGGATACCGCTAGCCCAAGACATCTCTCTCCAGAGCACCTCATCATCTGCTCCGGAGGGTCTATATAACCCCTTGAGATATCCGCTATATCCTGGAGGTATATGACCTCATTCATATCGGGCAGCTGGATTTTCGCGGTTTTTATTTCGTCAAATGAAAAGAAATTTCCAGAGGGTTCGAGTACAATCTTCTCGTACTCCGTGTCTATATCTCCGCCGGGCACTATGATATTCCTTGAAGTGAGTATGTCCCTTAGCTGGCTAGGGGATATGCCGAGCTCAGAGAGCTGGGCGTTACTGTATTCGACGAATATCCGCTCTTCCTGGGCCCCGTAAATCTCGACCTTTGCGACATCGGGTATGAATAAGAGCTCATCACGGACCTCGTCGGCAATGTCCTTGAGCTCTCTGTAGCTGAAGCCTTCGCCGATGAGGGTAATCACGATCCCGAATACGTCTCCGAACTCGTCATTTACAAAAGGGCCTTCTACGTCATCCGGAAGCTCTGTGCGGGCCCTGTCGACCTTTCTTCTGAGACTGTCCCAGATGGGCCTCATGTCCGTGTAACTCTCTTTAACGTTTACATTTATTACGGATATGCCGGTTTTTGAGGTGCTGTTGATAAAGTCAATCTCGGGCATTTCCTGTATTACTTTCTCAAGCTTGTCCGTGACCAGCTGCTCCACGCGCTCGGGGCTTGCGCCGCCCCAGTACGTAGTAACCTGGGCGGTACGTATGATGAAGCCCGGGTCTTCTGAGCGGGACATATTGAAATATGATAGGAACCCCGCAAGCACTACTACGACGAGCGCGGTGAGGGTGATTCTGTTTTTTTCTATAGAAAAGCGAGTAATGTTCATTGAGCGGTTTCAGGCGCTTCTAGCAGTTTGACCTTTTGTCCGTCGATTATCCTTCTTACTCCGGCTGTAACGATGAGCTCTCCACCTACTAAACCCTCTGTAATTTCAATGCCCTCAGCGGATATGTCGCCAATACTAACAGCCTTTTTCCTTGCGACCGCGTTTTGGGAGTTTCCCTCAACGTTTGGATTTGTCTCAAGAATAAACACAAACTGCCCCTCCCTGTCTTCGCCAACGGAGACAGAAGGGACGATTATCTTACTTTTACCGTCCGCGGACTCGAAACGGAAAATGACCTCTGCGGCCATACCCGGGAGAATATTGCCGTTTTCACTGTTAACCCTGACTGTTACGGGAAAAGTGGTGGCAACGCTTGTTGAGGAAACCCCAACTTCCACTACGGTGCCTGTGTACATCTTCCCGGGAATCGCATCGAACTTGATATCAACCGGGCTCCCCTCTGTTATAGACGATATAAGGATCTCAGGTACAGCTACGTTAACTTCCGTATTTGAGCCCGACGTTATGGTGACGATCTTTTCACCTGTGGACACGTTTTCGTTGACTTCAACGTATACGTCGGCTATCGCGCCGTCTACAGGAGAGGTGAGCTTTGTGTAGCTCAGCTGAAGGTCCGCAAGCTCGAGCCTCTTTTTAGCGGCCTCTACCTGTGCGTCTGCGGATTCTGAAGAGGCCCTTGCATTATCGAGCTCTCCTCTGGAAGCGTTATTGTTCTCGTAAAGCGCTCTAATGCGGCTGTAGTCGGATTGCGCGTTTCTGGCCTGTGCCTGAGAGCTTATAAGCGAGGCCTCAGCCTCCTGTTTTTGTATCAGGTAATCGCTAGGGTCGATCTCGGCTATGAGTGCGCCCTCCGTGACTTTATCTCCGAGTTTGACGGGAAGATCGAGAATGGTGCCCGCGACCTTAAAGCTCAGGTTTGACTCGACTCCGGCTTTGGCAACCCCTGTGAAAGTCCTTAGCTTTCCTCCCCCGATTGACAGGACCTCCAGGTAGCGGACCGGCCTGATGGATTCGGTAACTTCATCTCCGCCCCCGCCGCACCCGAACACGGGCAGTAGAATGAACACGCAAAGCGCCAAGAGAGGGCGGGATGCAAGTAATGTTTTGGATAATGAGATTTTATTTTTTAAATTGGCCATCTGACATTTATATCCTCTACTCGGTCTTGGGTTTTTCCTGCGGACGCTTGGTGTCGAGATAGAACTCTTCAAGCTCCCTGAACCATTCCATACGCTCCTCAGGTGTGGTAAAGAAATCGAATTTACCCACCGCGCGCTGTACGTTCATCAGGTCTATGAGAAAATCATACACTGCGTTTGCCGCGTTGAGCTCTGCTGAGAGGGCCGCGTTCTGCGCGTCCAAGAGATCAATGATGGAAACCGCTCCACGTGAATAGGAGTCGGTTACAAGCTCGAGGTTTTTGCGGGCCGCCTCTGAAGCGTCGTTTGCGAATCGGATGCTTGGAAATGAAGCGCCCGAGTTGTTGAGCGAGGTTCTTATCTCTTCCTCTACCTTTGTCATTGTAGAGTCTTTTTCAAACCTGAGCCGTGAGAGTTCTGAGCGTGCCTGGCGGTAATCTGCTATTTTCCCGCCGCTTCTGAAGAGCGGGAACGAAGCCTGAAACTGCACGAGCCACTCTGTGTCGTCCTGCTCAGAGAGTTGTACGGGGAATTCTGATCCGGTTTCTACCTCGCTTCCGGCACCACCCTCATAGAAAAACTGTCTCACTTCGCCGAATGCGCTGAGAGTGGGGAGCCAAAATGCTCTTTTACTAGTTTTAAGTATTCTGTCCTGCGCTTCGATTTGAGATTCGAGATTTGATATTTCCGGTGACTGCTCAAGACCCTGGCTTACCATGAAGTTAAGAAATATCTCAAAAACCCCGGGGTTATTGATATAGCGGTTGAGTCTGGGGTCGCTTACGATCAGGGTAGGGTCGTCAAGACCAGTTTCGACTGTGCTGAATTTCTCGCCCTGAGGTCTGTGAAGGAGTCTGTTTAGGAGTATTTCTGTATTCTTTCTCTGTGCTTCCGCGTTTACGACCTCGATCCTGTCTGAGGATATCTCGCTCTCCCAACGGTATACTTCCGCAGGGCTAGCGACCCCTATATCGCGGCGTACTTCTGCGATCTCAAGGTTTGATTTGGAGAGCTTGAGGTTGTCTTTTTGTATGTTTTCTATTGTTTTTGCCCTTAGCACGTTCAAATAGCCAATTGAGGTCGCTGCGATGATGTCGAGCCTGATTTCGTCGCGGCTGTATTTTCTCGCGTCCTGAAGGCGTTTCTGCACAGTGAGGTTTGACCAGGCGGAGTCAGAGTAAATTAGCTGCCTCAGGTTTGCAACACCGCTGATAGAGCGCTCGGGCTGGGTGCCGAAGCTCGCCGCGGCGCGGTCTTTATCTATATAGTTGTTATCGAGAAATATCTCTGACTGGGGAAGTAGCTCTGAGAGCGCAAGCCTTACGTTCTCTGCACCTGCGGCAACGAACTGATCGGCTGCTAGGATGTCTAGATTAACTTTTACGGATTCATCGACGGCTTGCTCGAGAGTGAGGGCGCGTCCCGTATCCTCGGAAACATCGTTTATGAGATCGGCGTCGGTCATTACACTCCATCTCGGGTAAAAGTTAATAGCTCTTGCCGTGGACATGTTAATCGTCAGTTTTTCTTGCTCTTTGAACTCAACCGGTAGATCCCCCGGGTCCTCGCCCAGGAGTATGCTCTGCACGGCGAGCGCGACTCTTCTTGCTTGTCTCGTGATGTCGAGCACAGGGGTGAGACCGATAAGGGCGCCTTGCTCTACTTCCCTCAGGCCGATCATCGAGAAACTCGGCAGTCCTCTCTCGATGAGCCCGTCGTAGAGCTTGGCAATCTCAACGTCCGTATAATTAAGAAGCGGTGTTACTATCACAGCCTCAATGTCGGGCGGGATGGCCGAAAGAGTGCTTTCCACAGATTCCCTTTCGGGCAGCAAGAAAATCTCTATCTCGTTTGCTCTGGCTACATCGATGACATAGCCTTCAATCTCGGGCACAAGGTCGGTTACAATCGGCATGTAAAGGAGAGCCAATTTTTGGAATCCCACAATTTCTTTAAACGCGCTTATGTCTCTGTCTAGTGTCGCGGGTGTGTCAAGAAAATAAAGGTTTCTAATGCCGCTGGTGCCGTCTTGAGTAGTCTCTATACCCAAAAGGTTGGTGTCTATAATCCAGGGGGCGATGACAGGTTTGGGAAGGTTATTTCTCCGCGAGATTTCGGTTGATCCAATAATGCCGAGAGTGATAACTATATCGACGCTAGAGTCTCTAAGAAGCTTGTCTATGGAGCTTCTAACACCAGAAGCAGTCCAATCCGATACTAGGATATCCTTTTCAGGAAAAGATATATCAAACTCGCCTTCGGTAAGGTCTATAATCTCTTTTTTATAGGCATCCAGCGTACTTTTATTCAGATTAGACGGGCCGTCGAATACTATTCCTATATTCGCCGCGAGCGACGGTGCCGTGATTTGTAGTATAAAGAGAAAAGCCGCTGATAATGTTAAGAAATATTTAATGGTGATACCGTACATTAGCTTCTCTCCTGTAGGGATGAAGAAATCAAATTATACACTACACCGGCTTATTCAAAAACAATGCGTAGGGGTCTTAATTTTATCTATATATTACTGCAATAGTATAATGAGTAAACTTCCATAAAACAGATTGACAAGGTGAGTGTGAATGTTTTAGTATTCTGGAAAGAAAATTTAGGGGGAAATACTATTATGAATTTATATCTACTTCAATTTATCCGTGTTTTTTCAGTCGTGCTTGCGCTGACCGCGCTATCGGGCGTTTTTGCGGCGGCACAGTCGAAGATACCGGAAGGAAGCTATAAAAAAACATGCAAGGATCTACACGTTGCAGGTGATTTTTTAATCGCGAACTGTGAAAATGAAAAAGGTCAATGGACAAGTACGAAGATAAATATAGAGTTCTGCGAAGGGGATATCCGGAACGAAAACGGGGCGCTCAAATGTAAACAGAAACCAGCTCCGAAGCCTCCGGCGGGGAGTTATAAAAATAGCTGTAGAGATATTAAGGTACAGGGGAAAAAGCTAAAAGCGAGCTGTGAGAACAGAAACGGCAAATGGAAGCAGACAAGTATTAACTATAAAAACTGCAACAGAGATATATGGAACGATAACGGAGAGCTTAGCTGCAGCAAGAAAAACGGATCAAAGCTGCCCAAAGGAAGCTACAAAAACTCGTGCAAAGACTCCTACACCGAGGGAGGCAGACTCTACTCTAAATGCGAGAATAGAAACGGGAAGTGGAAGAACACGAGTATTAACTATAAAAAATGCAATAAGAATATTTCAAACGATAACGGCAAACTGGTATGCGGCAGCGCTGGCGGAGGTAGTGGAAAACTCCCTCCGGGAAGCTATAAGGACAGCTGTAAGAACATCTATAAAGAAGGTAATGTGCTGGAGGCCGAGTGCAGGAATAAGAACGGAAAATGGAAGCATACGAGCATAAGGTTTAAAAACTGTAAAAACGGTCTCTGGAATGATAACGGGAAGCTTAGGTGTAATTAGGGTGATACCCACATTCTTCAATACAATTATAAGGGTTAAAGCTTGACAGCAATTAGCGACTATAATAAGATATCGATAACTAGTTATTATAAAAATATTTAAAGGAAATATCCTATGTCAGCTAGATATTTAATTGAAGCATCAAACTCGATGATTGGTTCTCTGAAGTATTTAGAGAAAGGTGATATCGATCCAGAATCACTCAGACAATTTTTTTCGATTGGATGTGCCGCTTTAAACAATATTCTAAATGATCAGATCCTTAAAGAACATCTAAAGAATAACCTTGTAAAAGATTTTCAAGGCGAGATTAAAAGAAGTAGAATTGCAATGGGAGATTTTCTCTCTACTTTTATACGTTTTGAAAAAGGACTTATGTTGGAAGCAGGTATGGATCCTAAAATGGTCAATTATTTGTTCCAAGATGCTAAAAATATCACAACTACTATATTAAGTGACGATTTTCATGGTTATGATGATATTGAAAATAGACTTAAGGATATTACAGGAACGGTTTGTGCGTTATCAACTGATGGGAAAGTTGATTCATCATACTTAAAATATCTTAAAGGAACTGTATATATAGTTGGAGGTATAAGCATCTTAGGCGTAAATTTAACTATTGATACTAGTACATCATTTCTATTTTTAGTCTCTTCAGGATCTGGGTTGTTTGGTAAATGTTTAGCTTCGGAAGGCATTAGGCAATGTATTAAAAATTAGCTTTAAACAATACCTACAGAGAGAAATTTGAACATCCTAGTAAAGAAGCTGTTACGGTACATAACGTAGAGAAGGATGTTGGGCCGCATTTTAGGGTAAATCAATTCTTATTAGATGGCTTTATTGTCACTAGGTCCCTTAATGATTTCTCGCCTAACGCATGGTCTATTGCCTTCTCCACCTCGGTAGAAACCGAGTCTACCTCGGGAATGGAAAGGTACTTATTCTCAAGCTCGTCCGTATGATACCCCGATCTTGTTGAGCAGAGTATGTCTTTTAATTTAATGTTCTCTAATGATCTTGACGGGATTAGGTAGGGGGTCTCGTCTCCTGTCTCTATAATGAGCTTATTCTCTTCAAGCTCCTTGACCGCTTCCTCCACAGGATCCTGGGGAAGCTTTAGATGCTCGGTGAGTGAATGGAGTGTCCAGCGCTCCTCACCGTGATAAAAGCTGTGTCCGATCAGGAACATCACAACTAATGATAGTTTCTCTTTCAGTTTGGTACTTAGGTTGAACACCTCTTTTTTGACCGTTAGGAATTTGAGGTTCTGATAGCAAAAGGCGATCTGCGCCCCCGCAAGCAGGATGAGCCAGTTTAAGTACAGCCAGATCATAAATATGATAAGAAGCGCCAGGCTCGAGTAGATCGCGGCGTACTTGGTCGAAGACGCGACCGAGATAGTAAAGCCCCAGCTTGCTATATGCCACACCAAGCCGGCTATCGCGCCTCCAAGGAGTGCTGATTTTACATTAACTTTCGTATTGGGAATCAGTATATAAATAAAGCTAAAAACAAGGACTACGAAAAGGTAGGGTATCAACTGCCATGCGAATAGGACTATGGTGCCAAGGGGTTCTATGGATAAAATTTTTGTAACTACCGTATTGCTCTCGAGCGTAGCCATCACGCCGAGTGCCGCTACCATAAGTACCGGTCCGACTAAAAGAATTGTAAGATAATCACTGAACCTTCTGGCCAGGCCCCTTCCTTTCTTGACCTTCCAAATTATATTCAGAGAATCCTCGATCTTATTTATAACCGATACTGAAGTGTATATTAAAAGCAGAAGCCCGATAAACCCGAGTACGCCGAAGTTTATACGCCCTATGAACTCAAGTATTTGATTGGATACTTCAACACCCTTGGGGCCAAGAGGCTCTAAAAAACTCAATAAAAAAGGCTCGAGCTTATTATCCACAACCCCGAACGCTTTTAGCAGTGAAATGCAGAATGCCAGAAGGGGAACGAGTGATAGGAGTGTGGTATATACCAAGCTCATGGCTCTTAGCGTGAGCTCGTTTTCCATGAATTCACGGACGGTTACGTAAAGCAGCCTGATCAGATTGACGAAGAACGAACGGGTTCTGTTGAGCGCGTTCGTATCTATGGACCACAGTTGGTTTGTGAAAAAATAGTTTATTTTCTTTACTAGCTCAGACATGTGATCTTTTCCCTATGCTTAAATATAATATCATTATTCGTAATATGACAGAAATCACAGTGTAAAGCAGATCGTTTAATTAATTGCCGGATATTATGGTATTGAAGTTAATCCAGATCAAAGCAGATTTTTTTGAAGTTGCAGGACTCGCAAATCCTTTCGTTATCGGTTCTGGGGAAATCGGTCATGACGGCTATATTCTCATCAGGATCTTTCAGCATGCTCTTCATAGCGCCAATGCTTTTGTTTATATACTCTTGTGATTCAATTAGCTCCCTGGGGCTAAAATTATGCTTGAATGATTCGTCGTTCATGAGATTAACTTCGTTTACTATAATTTCATCGGGCGGGAGATCATATTCCTCGTTTGCAAACAGTGTATATACCCTGAACTGAAGCTCATCTGACTTTGCTTTACCGGTTTTCCAGTCGATAATCTCAATTCCATCCCCTGATTCTAGAGCAAGGTCCAGCTTGACGAAAATGATCTCGGGGGTGAACGAAAGTGATGCCGCAGTCATGCTTTCTATCGAAATCACGGCTTCTTTGGGAAGTTTCTCCATACGTCTCAGCACATCGGAGTTGTAAAAATTCCCTAGGCACATAATCACATCATCGTAGTTTTGTTTCCAAGTTTCGTTGGGTGTATTTGTTTTGTATTCGTGCTCGAAAAGAGCGGTCTCGTTTTTCATGCTGCCCTGCTTATTCCAATACGCAGCCTCGCGGGAAGACTTGAATTCCTCTCTCATAAGCTCGGTTACTCTCTGGGTCGATTTACTCTCCGGGGGCAATCGGCCTGTAGAGGTAAGCTCTTTTAGAATTCTCTCGATCTCCCAATGCACGGTGGAGCCTTTCCACATGTGTATGTTTTGAAGGTTTTTAAGTACGTAGAGAGTACGGGTTACTTTGTCGGCTTTATCTCTTTCCCAGCCGCCCCAAGAGCCGTAGTAATTGTAGTAGTATTTCCTTTTACATTCCCTAAACAGGGAGTCGCGGGAAATGGACCAGCTGAAATTGTTTTTGAAATCACTCATCCGCTCATGCCTTTACCTGATGCCGAATTTCCTGATCCCTATATTCAATTGAATACTCCATTGTAAAAATTTCGGAGGGAACAGCGCCTTTGACTGATGTCGGGTTTTCATTTTTCAATGTAAATCCTAATTTTTCGTAGAGCGCTCTGGCGGGCCCGTTGTCGAAATCGACGTCTAAAACAACTTTAGTGCAGCCTTTATCCTTAGCAATTTCTATCGCCTTTTGTATCAATTTTGTTCCAAGACTCTTTCCCCTGTGGTTTTCATCAACGACGATGAGGCTGATATAAAAATCGTCTTCGCAGAGCTCAGGCGTGTATCCCGTATGTAAAAGCTCCGCGTTAAGAATGATAAGGTTAATAAGCTCCTTTAAGCGGAGCTCAGTGAGAAGCCGGATGAGCGCCTGGAAAGTAGTCCCGGATTTGCCGGCGTAACATACTATCAGTCCTGTGATAATACCGTTCTCGATTGATATATACATGTTCTCATGCCCGAGGAAATTATTGCCGGATTCGATCAGACCCATAACAGTTTTTCTGGTTTGGTCGTTATCGGGTGAGCTGAGCTCATAAGCGCTGAGCACAAGATCGGCTGCTCTGCGTATACTGTGTGTTTCGTGGTCGAATTTGATAATATCCATTAGAATTTTGGTAAAAAGTTGTTTCTGCTTAATTTAGAGTAGGTTATAATAATTCCCGATAAGATTCAAAAGAGGTGTAAACATATGGCTGAAATCAAAATTAAAGAGATTGATTCTGATTCTGCGGACATGGTCTTTGATGTGGAGGTTGTGGAGGGGGATTCGAGCACATCGCACCGGGTTACACTGGACAGAGAGTATTGCGAGACCCTTACAGAAGGTAAGATTGTGGCGCCACGGTTGGTCGAAGTGTCTTTTATATATCTGCTCGAACGTGAGCCTAAGGAATCTATATTGAGCAGCTTTAACATAAGTGTTATACCAAGGTATTTCGCCGACTATGAGAAAGAGATTAGTCGATATTTCTAGATTGGTTTTGGGAAAACATAAACACGGAGACTGAGTGCAAGAGTTATGAGAAGATACCTATATATAGCTTTGTTTTTATTGATAGTGGCAGGATTATCTTATATTTACCCTGCCGTCGAGTGGACGTCACCTGAGATAGATCTTGGTTTGGACTCTGAGTATCTGGGTGTAGAGCCTTTTGATCTTGAGGTAAGGGATGAGGGAACAGGGTTGAAAATGGTCTCTGTTGTCCTTAATAGCGAGGGTGGGGAAGCTGTGCTCTTTAGTAAGAACTATCCTCCAGGAGTAAAGGGGGATAATATCGAAATCGTCCTGGATCCGAAAAAAGCGGGGGCTCAAGAGGGGAAGGTCGAGCTTGTCGTAACCGCTAAGGATCACTCGAAAATAAAGATATTTTCAGGCAATGAATCTACTTTATATAAGGAACTCATATTGGACTTAAAGCCTCCGGAGCTCGATATAGTGAGTACTGAGCAGTACATAAACCATGGAGGATCGGGTCTTGTGGTCTATAGAACGTCCCCGGACGTAGCCGATAGCGGCGTGTTAGTAGGGGACTACTACTTCCCGGGTTACAAAGCCGGGCTCTCCGATGAAAACGTGCATTTTGCGTTCTTTGCTTATCCCTACGACGTTGAGCCGGGGCAGAGTATCTTTGTCGCAGCGGTTGACGAAGCCGGGAACATGAAGCGTACGGGGCTTGCGTATGACCTGAAGAATATAAATTACAGAGAAAGCGATATAAACATAAGCGAAAACTTCATACAGAACGTAATCGGACCGCTTACCGGTGAGAGCAGCACAGAGCTTACTCAAAAGGAAAAATTTCTTAAAGTTAACAACGAATTAAGGAAAGCAAATGATTCTACGATAAATGAAGTCTCGAGCGATTCCAAAGGTGAGCTTATGTGGGAAGGGCCGTTTACGCAGCTTTCAAACTCAAAAGTAGAGGCCAATTTCGCGGATCACAGAACTTACATTTATAACGGTGAGCCGATAGATAATCAGTATCATTTGGGCTATGACCTGGCTGTAACCAAGCGCTACCCGATTGAGGCCGCAAATAACGGCGTAGTCGTATACGCGGGCGATCTGGGCATTTACGGGAATACGGTGATAATAGACCACGGTATGGGAGTTTCTACATTATACGGGCACATGAGCACAATTGACGTGAACGTGGGAGACCGGCTGAAGAAAAACGATATAATAGGTAAAACCGGTGAGACCGGGCTTGCCGCCGGAGATCACCTTCACTATGGGGTGTATGTAAACGGCGTTGCCGTGAGACCGATTGAGTGGTGGGACAATAAGTGGATAAAGGACAACGTGATTCTTAAAATTGATGAAGCTCGCACAGAGTTTGGAAAAGAGAGCGCACAAGATCAATAAATTCTCAGTATCCCGGAACTATTTCAGACCATGAGAGTAATAATATGATTATCTACGGGAAAAATCCCGTCAATGAAGCCCTTTCTGACCCGGGATCCGGTATCGACGAGGTTATTGTCAATAAGGACGTAAAATCCGCAAACGTCTCCGATATAGTAAAGCTTGCTAAAAAAAGAGGCGTAAAGGTCTCTTTCCTCCCCCGTGAAGCGCTAAACAGGCTTGCGGGAAACTCTTCTCATCAGGGTGTAGTGGCAAAAATACGGGATTTTCAGTACTCGGATATTTCACAAATCGTGAAAACCGCAGGAAAAAGCTCTGAAAACCTGCTGATTGTCATTCTAGACCATATTGAAGACCCTCAGAACCTCGGGGCTATAGTCAGAACGGTGGATTTCCTGGGAGCGCACGGAGTTGTGATACCAAAAGACAGGGCCGCTGCCGTGACCCCGTCTGTAATTAAAGCTTCTTCCGGAGCGGTGAACCATGTTCCTGTCGCCAGGGTTGTTAACATCACGCGTGAAATAAAGGAATTAAAAAAAGACGGGGTTTGGATAGTCGGTGCCGATGCCGACTCGGAGCAGACAATATATGAGCAGGATTTTAAGAACCTCGACATAGCTCTCGTGATAGGGAGCGAGGGCAGGGGGCTATCTAAATCCGTAAAAGATTCCTGCGATTTTTTGGTTTCTATCCCAAAGTCAGGGAAAGTGTCTTCACTTAACGCTTCGGTCGCAGCCGGGATGATGCTCTATGAGATTGTTAGGCAGAGAGCCCGGTAGTGAGCAGACTCTCTGAATATTGCCATCAGAGTTTACTTTGAGGTATTGACTGCATTCTCAATACAGGAAAAATAGGTTTTTTCGACCGCATTCCTGTCCTCGGGCGCGACGCCGTCGGATTCTGTGATTATCAACATCGCCTCAAGTTTAAATTCATCGTTATATTTGCTGCCGTTATTCTTGAGTACCTTCGCGAGCTGCTCTCTGTCTTCTTCGTCAAGTCCCAGGTTTTGCGAGCAGCTATTTGAGACTTCTTCCGCACCGCTTACCTTGGGTGATTCGATTTTGTATTTCTCGCCGAAACAGCCTGAGAATATTAGGGTGAAAATTCCGATAATAATTACTACGGCGGGCGCTGATTTAGTTGTTTGAAATTTTTTCATAGCTCCTATTCTACAGAATAAACGTTATGGTTGTAAAGGACATGTCATTAGAAGGCCTCAAGGTAGGATGGCCCCCCCACCTTTAATCCTCCCCCGCAATGGGGGGAGGAGAAGAAAAAAGCGAATGAAAAAGATGAGATCCCGGCACGTAATCCGGGGTGACAATAAGAATGGTATTACTTCGCTCGCAATGACATTTGTAAGCTACTTGTATGAATCTATTAGTTTTTTAAACTCATCTTCGGTGAGTATCTCGATCCCGAGCGAGAGAGCTTTTTCGTATTTGGACCCAGGGTCTTTTCCTACGACGACATAGCTTGTTTTCTTGGTAACTGACGATGTCGTACGGCCCCCGTGGTTTTCGACAAGCTTTGCGGCTTCATCCCTGGTGAGAGATTCGAGTCCACCGGTAAATACGAAGGTTTGCCCGTTTAGCTCATCACTTTCCTGAGTATTCTCCGGATATTGTATGGTGATTCCAGCGTGGAGCATTTTATCGACGAGCTCCGTGTTTTTCTCTGTCTCAAAAAAGTGAGCAACACTCTCCGCAATTTCAGAGCCGATGGTGTGAATTGAAGTAAGCTCTTCTCTGGACGCGCTCATCAGCGCCGATATATCGGGAAAATTGTGGGCCAGTATCTGAGCCGTGCGCTCACCGACGTGGCGGATGCTGAGGGCGTTTATAAAGCGCTCAAAATTAACGGACTTAGCGTTTTCTATTTCCTTCTCAAGGTTCTCAGCCGATTTTTCCGCGAATCTTTCAAGTGGAAGAAGCGCCTCTTTCTTGAGGTTGAAGATATCGCCCATATCATGTACGAGGCCTTCTTTCATAAGCTGCTCCACTATTTTTTCTCCGAGACCCTCGATGTCGAAGGCTCTGCGGGAGGCAAGATGTGTGATTCGTCCCTTTAGCTGGGCTGTGCAGGCAATGTTGGGGCAGTAGTAATATGAGCCCTCTTTTTCGACAGGAGTCCCGCAGGAAGGGCAGGTGTCCGGCATAACAATTTCTTTTTCCTCCACACTCCTCTTTTCCTTAATAGGCATCACGACCTCGGGTATGACGTCTCCGGCTCTTTGCACAAGAACCGTGTCGCCGATGCGTATGTCCCTTTCATTTATTATGTCCATCGTGTGAAGGGACGCGCGCTTTATGGTGATACCTGAAATCTTCACAGGCTCGAGCTCTGCCACCGGCGTGAGAAGACCGACTCGCCCGACCTGTATGGTGACGTCGTTTATTTTCGTTGTTGCCTGGCGGGGCTTGAATTTATACGCTATGTTCCAGCGCGGGTGCTTAGCTGTTGTTCCTAGCTCTCTTTGATAGTCCTTACGGTTTACTTTAATCACTATGCCATCAGCTTCGTAAGGGAGATCATCTCTTACCGTCTCAATCTCTTTCTGATAAGAAATGGCCTCTTCTATACCTTTGCATCTCATGATTCGGTCTTCGACCTTAAACCCCCAAGTGCGGAGCGACTGCACAATGTCCCACTCTGTGTTTATATCGTAGCCTTGTACAGCTCCTATACCCCAGGAATAAAAATCAAGCGGTCTTCCCGCTGTAATAGCGGAATCCAACTGTCTGATGGCCCCGGAGGCGGCGTTCCTGGGATTAGCGAACAGAGGCTCTCCCTGCTCGGCAAGCTCGTTATTGAGTGCCTTGAAGGACTCCAGCGGATAGAGTACCTCTCCCCTGATCTCGATAAGCTCGGGTATGCTCCCATTGCCGCTTAACCTGAGCGGGATGGTATTTATAGTCTTTAGGTTTGCGGTGACGTCTTCTCCTACAGTGCCGTTTCCTCGTGTAGCGCCCCTTGTGAATAATCCGTTCTCATAAGTGAGTGAGGCGGAGACGCCGTCAAATTTAGGTTCGGCCACATAATCGATGACACCGTTTTCGAGTCCCAGGATTTTCTTTACCCTTTTATCGAAGTCTAGCGCGCCGTCAATGTCGGAG
Organism: Thermodesulfobacteriota bacterium; assembly: GCA_965216785.1. GTDB lineage: Bacteria > Desulfobacterota_D > UBA1144 > Nemesobacterales > UBA2774 > UBA2774. Next base: position 2,630,473 of record OZ244197.1, on the reverse strand, counting down.
ATATTATCTATGCTCATCATCGGCACTGAGTGTTTGACGGACTTAAAACCTTCTGCGACTGCGCCGCCTACGCGCTGGGTGGGGGAGTCGGGTTTTATAAGCTCCGGGAATTGGGCTTCCAGCTTCTTAAGCTCATTTAACTTCTCGTCGAACTCTGAGTCTGAAATTTCGGGGCTATTCTTCACGTAGTAAAGATAGTTGTGACGCTCAAGCTCTTTAGAAAGCTCATTGATTTTCTGAGCCGCGTCTTTTTTCGATATTTTATTAGTATCAGCTGTCATAATATTTCTTTTCAAATCACCGGTTCATTGAGAGCCATTTCAAAAGCTCTTTAGTTTCTAATGTATTGAGAACGGAGCCTTTCTCCACCCAGCCCCTTCTTGCCGTGCCTATGCCGAGCTTCATCTGGAGAAGCTGCTCGGGACTGTGAGCGTCGGTCGAGATAATGATTTTTACCCCCGCCTTAACAGCCTTTCTAACGTGTAGGTCTTTAAGGTCGAGCCTTGGGTAGGACCCGTTTACTTCAAGGGCTTTACCGTGCTCTAGAGCCGCTTGAATGAGTCTGTCGATATCGACCTCGTAGGGATCGCGCTCGTTTATCAGCCTGCCTGTAGGGTGCCCGATCGCGTGTACATAGGGGTTTTTTACAGCGCTCAGAATGCGCTCTGTCATTGTCTCGATATCCATTTTGAATCCGCTGTGGACCGAAGCGATGACGATGTCCAGCTCCTTAAGCACCTGGTCAGGATAGTCGAGAGTGCCGTCGGGTTTTATATCGACCTCCGTACCCATAAGTATCTTGATTCCCTTTATCTCTTTGTCGGCTTCCTCAAGCTCTTTTTTCTTTTCCTTTAGCCTTTTAACGGAAAGGCCGTTTGCAATTACGGATGAGGGTGAGTGGTCTGTGATTGCAACATATTTATATCCAAGCTTCTTAGCGCTCTCGGCCATCTCTTTTATTGTCGCTTTACCGTCGCTCCAGGTGGTGTGCATGTGAAGATCGCCTTTTATATCGCTCAGCTCGATAAGATCGGGGAGCTTGCCTTCAAGCGCGGCTTCAATCTCTCCGCGGTCTTCACGGAGCTCGGGCGGGATGAGAGGGAGGCCGAGGGATTCATATACCTCTCGCTCTGTCTCGCCTGCTATTTTTTTGTCACCTTTATACACACCGTATTCGTTTATCTTGAGCCCTTTTTTTGTGGCAAGCGACCTTACTCTTACGTTATGGGCTTTTGAGCCCGAGAAGTACTGAAGCGCCGCGCCGTAGGACTCGGGCCCGACGACCCGGAGATCGACCTGTATGCCGGAATTAAGCCCGTCTCCCGCAATAACGCTCCCTTTGGTGCTGCCGGATGCCAGTACGTCCTTTACAAACGGCATTTCGGTAAACGCTTTAACCGTATCCTCAGTGTTATCGGACATGGTTAGGATGTCTATATCCCTCACGGTCTCCCTGAACCTCCTGAGCGAGCCCGCGGCCACGGTGCCTTCTGTACCGGGGATATTGTCAATTGCGTTTATTATGAGCTCTGAAATAGGTAGCGCCGCTCCTAGAAGCGTTCTCTCTTTACTCTGTTTAAAAATCGAGATTCCCTTTTTAATGTCATTTATCTTCTTTTCGCCAAGTCCCTTAAAGCTTAAAATCTCTTCCCCGTCGAGCGCTTTTTCAAGGTCTGAGATTGACTTCACACCCAGCTCTTTGAACAGCAGCGAGAGGGTTTTGGGTCCCAAGCCCTGGATTCTTAGAAGCTCGATAAGCTCAAGCGGCACGGTCTTTGAAAGCTTCTCATACTCAGCAATTTTGCCGGTGTCTACATATTCCTTAACCTTGGCCGCCAGGTCTTTCCCGACCCCCGGAATCGAAGTCAGGTCATCCTTACCGGCTCTTTCCTCTATGTCCTCACCGAGCTCTGAAATATTTAACGCAGCTTTTTTGTAAGCGCGTATCTTAAAGGGGTTTTCATCGAGCACGCTAAGCATGTTTGAGATGCGCTCGAAGATGAGGGCTATTTCCTGGTTCTTATTCATAGAGCTCCTTAAAATTACTGGATAAGGCTAATTGGCTACACATTATTAGTATAATTGGAATGAATAATAACATGTAACACGTGAGAATTTAATTTAGTATGCGGAGCTGATAATATGCCGGGGCTTCTTTGGAGTCTCGTACTTTTCCACAGCAAGGAAGTAAATGGATTCCCGATAAATACATACGGGAATGACAAGATGATTGATACGATAGTATTTAATGTACCGAGGCGGTTTGGACTTCTGTGGAGTAGCGTTTGATGCCTGTGAAGATGCCGTCCGCAAGATCATCAATGTAGTCTTTGGATTTTAGCCTCTTTTCTTCCATCGGGTTAGTTACGAACGCTGTCTCTACCAGGATAGAGGGAATATCTGCTCCGATCAGCACAATGAACGGCGCCTTCTTAACACCCTTATCCTTTACAGGCTTATGCTTTTTTGAAACCTCTCTGATTATAGATTTCTGAACATAATTGGCAAAACGCTCTGATTCTTCAACCTTAGCGCTCAGGAGGTATTGCTTGAGCACATTCTCCATATCGCTCCTCGATATGTTCGTTGTGGCGTTCTCTCTGGCCGCGACCGCAAGTGAGCGCTGGTCGTTCGTTAGGCTGAGTATGTAGGTTTCGGTACCGTAGGCCTGTTTACTCCGGGCCGCATTTGCGTGAATCGAGATAAACAGATCCGCGCCGAGCTTCTTCGCAATACCGGTTCTTTCCTCAAGGGGGATAAACTTATCGCTGCTCCTGGTAAGGTGGACTTTTGTGATACCAAACTTCTTTCCGTCCTTATCCAGTTTGGCTTTAAGGGCTTTTGCGACCTTTAGGTTAACGTCCTTTTCCTTAAGCCCGCTGTGCCCGATCGCTCCCGGGTCGTGCCCCCCGTGGCCTGCGTCGATCACCACGGTCCTTATCTTCAGCCCGAGCGCCTCTGATAACGAAGACACATTGTCCTCCGGAAGTCCCGATTCGTATTTATAGTCGCTGTTGTCTTTTGCATAATATCCGCCCTTATTTGCTCCGCTCCCGTGTATGTCCATAACAATCCTGAAAGGCTCCTGAAGCGCGAAAACTTTATAGTCATCAAAACTGTTGATATATAGCACGACCCTTACCTGGTTTCGGGTATTACGGGCGAATTTAATTTCCTCAAGTAGTCCGTTTTTTATGGGCTCGACATACAGGTTCTTATCGACGCTCGTGCCTTTTATGTCCACAAATAACCTAGGAGGTTTGCCGTTCTTTGGGTCAGCCTTTAGGAATCTTGAGGTAAAGGGCATTTCTTTGTCTACATGAATCACGACTCTAGTGAAATCATCCGTTGACCAATGACGTATCTGGCTTACTTTCACGAGTCCCGAGCTACTTGTACGTTTGGATGAAGCGGTCTTTGTAGAGGGTTTAAATGGAGCTAGATCCTTGAGCTTGTGAGCGGCGATCTTTTTCATATCGCCGTTCGGGAAGTCATTTACTACCTTTTCATATTCTGTATAAGCGTCCCGTTTGCTTCGTTTTTCCACTATGCGCGCGACCCTTAACTGGGCGTCGTCGGCAAGGCGGTTATCGGGATATACCCTGACGAACAGTCTTGAATATTCGACTGCCGTATCTAGATTGTCCCTGGAGTTGAAACGCTCACCCATTTCCTCGTACATTTTTCCTGACAAGAACAGCGAGTTGGGGGCCTTTGAGCTGGAAGGGTGATTTTTGTAAATACTATAGAAAGCCCTTGCTATTGTTTGCCATATTTCTTTATTCTGAACTTTGTCGGGGTCTACCGCGAGAGTTTTATAGAGTGTAAAGGTCTCCGTGTAGAGTTTTTCACCCCTGTCTTCAGCGTGAGAAGGCGCGAGCGAGACGAATAGTAGCAAAAACAAAGCAATCAGCGGTATCTTAGTAGTCATCCTCATCATCTTAGAAATATAATTATATTAGGTTTGTGGTCGTTTGTAAACTATTTTTTATAATTTACTTTAACATTTTACCATGGCTATCGGAGTTTTTCAGGGGCTATTTTTTGAAATAACCCATAGATAATGATAAATTTTCCCTGATGAGGGTAATTATTCTTGGGTGCGCGACTTCTACAGGGGTGCCTATAATCGGCTGTACATGCCCGGTTTGTACTTCTGAAAACCCTAAAAACAAAAGGACACGGTGCTCTTTGTTTGTAGAGACACGGGGCAAGAATATACTCATTGACACTTCAACCGATCTAAGGTTCCAGGCGTTAAGACACGGCATTACTAAGCTTGATGCTGTCCTCTATACTCACTCCCACGCGGACCATACTCACGGGATAGATGAGCTAAGGACATATAATTTCATGAACCGGATGGTGATTCCGTGCTATGGAAACACTCAAACCCTTACAAACATTGAAAATAATTTTAATTATATATTCGATGGGGTTAAATCTGCGGGAGGAAAGCCAAAGCTGGAGCTAAATATCATAAACGGCGAGTTCGGTATCGGTGAAGCCAGTGTGATTCCGGTGGAAATATATCATGCCGACTGGATGATATACGGATACAGAATCGGCAATATGGCCTACCTTACAGACTGCAGCGGTATTCCTCCTGAATCCATGGACAAGCTCCAGGGACTTGAGCTTTTGATCATAAGCGCGCTCAGATATAGACCTCATGAAGCGCATCTTAATGTAGAAGAAGCTGTGAAGACAGTGGAAAAGTTAAATCCAGGGCTCGCGGTATTTACGCACATGGGTCATGAGCTTGACTACGATAAGCTAAAGAGTGAGCTTCCCGAAGGTATAGTGCCCGCATACGACGGTATGGAAGTTGAGTTAAGTGAGCAGTAACTTGATTCCCCGAAAAAGTCGGGGAGAATGTTTATAGCACATATAAGAGGGGTGATATGCAGGAAATAATAAAGAAATTACAGCAGCCTAACGGCACTAAAATAGTACTCTGCGTACTGGACGGGGTAGGGGGACTCCCTCAGGGAGGAGTGACGGAGCTTGAGGCGGCAAATACGCCTAATATGGACAGGCTAGCAAGGGGAGGCTCTACGGGTCATCACACACCTGTAGCGGTGGGCATTACTCCAGGGAGCGGGGCGGCGCACTTGGGGCTGTTCGGATATGATCCGCTTGTGCACGAAATTGGTAGAGGGGTACTGGAGGCGCTGGGGCTGGGGCTACATCTGAGCCCGAACGACCTGGCTATAAGAGGAAATTTCGCAACTGTAAAATATGAGGGCGATACGCCTGTCGTGACAGACAGAAGGGCGGGGAGGATACCGACTGAAGAGAATATCAGAATAGTATCCAGAATTTCAGAGGAGATAAAGGAGATCGACGGTGTTAAAGTGAACATGACCTCGGGCATGGAGCACCGCTCGGCTATTGTGTTTACGTTCCCGGAGCCGATCCCCGACGGCGGGGACGCGATCCACGACACTGACCCTCAGCAAGAGGGCAGAAGCCCGATACCGCCGACAGGAAATAATCCGCAGGCGGATAAGGTCGCTAAGGTCGTGGAGAAGTTCGTAAACCGGGTCGCGGAAATAATTAGAGATGAGGAAAAAGCAAATTATTTGCTGATGAGAGGGTTTGCGAAACACCCGAGGCTGGCTACATTCAGCGAGGCGTACGGTCTCGACGCTGCGTGCATAGCGACCTATCCCATGTACAGAGGCGTGTCGAAACTCGTCGGGATGGAGGTGCTCGAGGTTGAGGACTATTCCATAAAGAGCGAGATCGACACACTAAAGAGGGACTTTAGCAAGCACGACTTCTTTTATTTACACGTTAAGAAAACTGACAGCTACGGAGAGGATGGGAATTTTGACGCCAAGGTTAAAGTCATCGAAGAATTTGACAGCTTTGTCCCCGATATTTTGGAGCTGGAGCCGGACGTAATAGTGGTAACTGGAGATCATTCGACGCCCGCTACAATGAGAGCTCATAGCTGGCACCCGGTGCCGATACTCATTAGCTCGCCGTACGCAAGGGGAGGGGGAGCGGAAAGCTTCGGTGAGCGGGAGTGTTTGAAGGGGGAGCTGGGTACATTCAGGGCGGTTGACCTGATGACATTAATACTCTCTCACGCGGGAAGGCTTCAGAAGTACGGGGCGTAAATTTAGCTCTCGTTTAATCTTGAACTTTTGCGCATTTGTGATAATTTAATCCTTCCCTAGAATCAATGTAATTACACCCTCATTTATATGTGCCGAAGTGGTGGAATTGGCAGACACGCAGTCTTGAGGGGGCTGTGCCTTCGGGCGTGCGGGTTCGACTCCCGCCTTCGGCACCATTCATTTTACATATAACAGTCTTATCCGGATTAAACTTGTCGGGATAGAAAAGAAGTCAGTTCAAGAGAGTAGACTAATAGACTTTTTAGTGGGAAATAACTCTCTTTAGTCTCTTAGCTTGTTTTACCCAAGCCTTGACCAGTTTGATACTTGGAAGCTGTCTGACCAGTTTTTTTCTGCCTTTGGAGTTTACCTGGGACATCTTTGTGAGAAGGTTCTCGGGTACTCTCTTTCCGAGCTCAACCACCGTGTCAACGCCGCTTGCTTCGAGTAAGTCTGCGTATTGATTTCCGACTCCTTTTATCCTGTAGAGGTCCGCGTGGTTTACCCACTCAAGTACCAGCTTGGCCGTGATTCCGGATTCCTTGGCGATGCGGTTTCTGCCCTTTCTGGTAGCGCCTTCTTTAAGAAGCGTCTCCGTTGTCGAGATGCCAGCTTTTTGCAGCTGCTTCTTATACTTCTTACCTATTCCTTCTACTTTTGTTAAACTTGCCATTGTGATTTCCTCCCAATGTGTCTTTTAACCCATGTTAGAACATTTACCCCCTAATGTAAATATATTTTGTCTATATCTAATATAGACGAATAATTTTAAGTGAATTATTTTCTCTTCGGAACTATGGCTCAATACCCGCCACGCACCGCCGCCGGACAATGTTTGAAGGGCCTATCATTTGAAGAAAGATTATGGTAGAGCGCTATAATGCCCGTATGTTAGAATTGAGTATATAATTATTGGTGGCTGGAGGAAAAATATTTAGCGAGCGATCATGACAGAGAAGAGTACGAATAATAAAAAGCGTATCTACTTATTTGGAGCGGGTCTTGCCGCTTTGGTCGTTATCATAGCTGTCCTAGTTCTTTTAAGGAGCGGGACTTCTACATTTGAAGGAGGCGAAAAGGGTCTGACCGTGCTATCGGAAACATACGAAATAGATAGGATTTATAGATCGATGAAAGGCCCGGAAAGCACGCAGGAGCTGTCTCTTTCAGATGACGGCGAGCGGGACCTCATATGGATTAAGGGGTTTAAGGCAGTCATGGTCGAGCCTGACGGTGAATCGCCGATGTCGCAGGAATTTATGTGTCATAGTAACCTTGATTTTGATATCGGTAATCACTCAAAGATAATGGGCTGGAAAAAGAACAACTCCAGCTCAAGGCTCTTTACACTCTCTCAGGGCCAATTTGAAATTAAGTTTCCAGAAGGATATGGAATACCCATATTATCCGAAGAAAAACTGTCTCTCACAACACAGGTGCTCAATCTAAACGACGCTGAAAATAAACATCAAGTAAGGCACAAAGTTACTATTGACCATGTAAATGATAGTGATCTGGATGCCCCCATGAAAGCATTGTTCCCGGTTTCAGCTTATGGGCTAAAGCTACTAGAGGGCGATGACGGGCACTTTAATGTGAAAAATGCCGACGAGAAACATGGGAAAGGCTGCCTGGTTGGAGAGAACGCGGATACGAGTGATTATAAAGACAAATTTAACCGCAGTTTCACCGGCCACTGGGTCGTAAAGCCGGGTAGGGAAGTAAATCACACGCTCGTTACGGAAATCCTGAACGTGCCGTACGATACGACAATCCACTATATTGCCGTCCACCTTCATCCTTTCGCGGAGTCTATGGAATTAAAAGATTTGACTACCGGGGAGACGGTCTTCAGGAGTAATGTAGTCGGGACGGCTAACAGGATCGGTATTGAAAGTGTCGAATATTATTCTAGTCAAGAAGGTATCCCCATTTATAAGGACCATGAGTATCAGGTCATAAGCGTATACAATAATACCAGTGACGAAGACCAGGATTCTATGGCCGTCATGTTTTTGTACCTACTGGATAAAGAGTTTAATTATTCCGTGAAAACTGCCCATCAGAAATGAATCTTAAATAAGGATAAGGAACGCACAGTAAGGTTTTTGTTATATAACCTGTCTTCCTATCTATTATTAGGTTGAATTTTTTGTTATAATAAACTTTATCTACATTCTGAGCTGACCCGGATGTGAAAACTTCTCCCGCAATTCCTAGTTCTGCTTCGAAGCGAACTGTCTCTGCAGCTCCAAGCGCAATCTTTGACCATATTGCTAACTCGCCGCACGATCGAATAGAGATAGACTGGCCCTATCGGCATTTACAATTCGAGCAGATTCCTCCACGATAGAATCATGTAGTACATCAAGGTCCTTCTCCGCTCTCATCATACTTCGGAGATTATATAGAATCCGCTGCTCAAGCTCCTTTTCTTGTTTTTTTGTTTATTCATGTTGCCGCTACATTTACGACTGTGACATTTTATTTAATAAAGCGTCAACGGGATTTGCAGATTGTAAACGTAGTAGACATACAATGGATACGCGAAATTAAAATAATGAACGATATAGGGTGGTTAGGTTTTTGGTATGTAAGTTGCTTTTTATTATGACTAAAACTTTGGGAGGATAATATGGCGGATTATCCTAAGAGATCTAATCAAGAAATTCCCAAGCGCTCAGAGTATCGAAAAAAGATAGATCCGGATAAACATAGGAGCTTTATCCGTAACAGGGTAATGAATCTTCACGACAGAAATAGGACCAACAGGATTCAAAGAATGAGTAGGATTTTAAGATCTACTACTTAGCTGATATTGAATGTAAAAAGAGTATCATTTTAATCACAATCCCTTACTTATCCTAATTCTGTACATCCACTTCTTCTGTCTCAAAAGATCTGTACACTTCGGTATTTATTTCTTTGGTCGCTTTATTTTTATCGTCATATTTAGAGTCTATATTCTCTACCGCGACTTCGTCGTATACGATCCAGCCAAGATCCGTTATTTCGCTCTTGGCTCTATCGGACACAGTGCCAGCGAACCAGAACTCTTTTTGCTCGGCTTCGATATCCGATAGCACGTCATTATGAAAGTTCGCGACTTCCGAGACCTGCTCTGACCAGCACAAATAATCGACCGGTAAAATGGTGATTATCCTATTGTCTTCTGTGAGACCGGACGTTATATCAGAGTGGTTAATGATCTCAGTGAACGGGCTTTGCGTGTTGTGGAACCAGGCCATCAGTACCACCATATTGGTATATAGCTGGGCTTGCGGTATAGTCCAGGCCACTACGGCGTCTTCTATTATTTCTTCTCTGTTTTTTACCCCATCCATTTCCTTGAGTGAAAAAACAATCGCGGTCTGAAAAGTCGGGCTGTAATAAGGTGAGCTCAAAAAATTCTCAACAAGCTCTTCCTCGACCCCCATTTCTACAAGGCTCTTTTTATTGAAGTCCCTTAGCTCTCTTGGGTCTTTATCCCAAACGTAGTGATTGACGTCTTTTACATAACCCATGCCCGGCACCGAGGGTATGTCGGCAAACCCGAACCCGAGTTTTCCGATTCTCTCGTACTTGGCTACTCTCTTAAGCTCTGCCGCGAGCACGGGGTTTGAGGTGTAGGGGTCCACTCCAAGCCCTTTTGCCACCCGTCTCTCACCTCCGCTAACGCCCAAATACCAGTCAATGAGATAGCTCGCGTCGCCTGTAAGACCTGAATATGAATCTCCGTCTTCATCATCCCCAGAGCCTGTAACAGCACCGCCGACATTCTGCACGGTTTGACTGCCAATCTTTACCGTTTTTTCGCCGGTGTAATAGATTTTCTTAAAGAAGGTGACGATCCCTCCCGGAATTCCCACAGCGGTGCCGACAGGGTTTGTAGCGATATTTATCGCAGATGTAAAGGGATTAATGACAGAGTCGATCGCCCCGGAGGCCATGGCTTCCGCGCCTGAGGTCTGTTGAAGCTTTGCTATGGCTTGTATTTCATTAACGCGGGTTTTAAGGATGTTCGTATTATAGGCCTGAAACTCGCCGAAGTCACTGTCTATCTGATATGAGTTCCATACGCAGTCGCTTACGACCTCTTCGTTAACCCGGTGGTGATCGCTCTTAAGTAAATCCTCATCCAGAATTTCACTTGCATTCAATACGGGAAACTCTTCATAGACGACTGTATCGGCTTCTACCTCATCCACTTTTTGACTATCGGATTGTTCTTCCTTCTGCTTCTCTCTTATTCCTTTTTTACCGAGCTTATATTTCGTGTTTTCAGGCTCGGCTGAAATCTCTTCTTGCGCGCTCTTTTTGGGTCCGCATGAATAGCCCGCTGTGGAGATTATAAGCAGGATCAGTATGAATAGCGTTGTTAAGTCCTGGGCGGACTTTGTCTTTATTAAACTCGAAAACGCAAGATTAGCTCTTTTAGTTAAAGAGAACATATCCTCGACCTCTAGAACCTAACTCCTAGACCAATTTGAGGGCCTGTATTCCATACTTTATAAACGAATTTGTTGTCGCCGCTTCCGTCTTTATAGTCTAAATATAATACCCTATAACCGACGTAAGGCGTTATACCCCACCACGGGAGCTGGTATCCGAGGTTTGCCGCGAAGTTCCAGTCGATGTCGGATGAGAATCCAAGACCGAAACCACCTATATCTGACTTTACGCTAAGTAGAAGGTTCTCTGTGAAATCAAACATGAGTCTTGTGCCCACAATGAAATCAAACCATGTCTCACTCAGTTTTATCCTTTGTCCACGTGTGCCGATTGGGGTCTCAAGAGTAAGATCGAGTTTTGAATCGAGGCTAACCAGTCTTCCTCCGCCGTAGACGTCCACAGCAAGCGAAGGCCAAGTTTTAAAATTGTTTGATTGCGTGCCGCTTCCGAGTGGAACTTCCGCCACTCTGTAGCCTGCCGCCATATCCATCATAAACATTTCAAGATCTAGATCGGAGCGAAGAGAGCTCACTACACGAGTGTTCTTGTTTTTAGACGAGAGGTTCATGTATAAGGGGTCAATAAAGAAAATGACCTTCTTGTACCATACTTCGATGTGCGCCTGAAAACCAAAATCGAGGTTATCCCATATATCCCCGAAACCGACGTCAACATCGGCGACCCTATTGCCCTTACCGGTCTCGCCGTTCATCCCCACAAACCACATGTAAAGAGCGACGAACGCCTGCCAGTCTTTGTCCCCGTAGTATCCTCCCGAGCCGCTCAGATAGGGCTTGGTTCCCCTGGACTCTTCGTTGAATTCCGCTTCGTCAGCCTGCGCTACTGCGTTGTCTGAAAACGCATAACTGCCCGCGAGCTCATATTCGCGTGCGGTGTTGAGCTTGTCCTCAAGGAATGTACTGCCTGTTTGGCCGGTCTCTTCAGCAAGCGCTGAGAACGGTAATAAACTTGCCATAATGAACAGAAAAAATAAACCCTGTAAGGCAGCACGCCAAGTTTTATGGCTTATAACTTTGTCCGCACATATTTTTCTCATCTCCATCTCTCCTTACCTCCAATGTTTCGTAAAAGTTTTTCTGTTATTGGGGAACTGCCTTTTCCTCATATTAATCTATTTTTTAGGGAATAGGAACTGTAGCTGCAGCCTGAGCGTCCATTCCGGTCCCAGATCAGGTTTCTCAACATTGTAATAGACCTGTGTCCTAAAATTCACTGGTAGCTTGCCAACCCTGAAGACCTTTCCCGGGCCTCCCCCTATGGGGATTGTCCACCTGTTGCCGTCATCTGCTTCCCAGTTCGCGGTATTGATAGGGGTTGAAGATAGGTACCAGCCACCCTGGAAATTGTAGTTAATAAAATATTGAAGCAGAAACTGATTCACGTCAGCTCTGTCGCTGTCTCCAGCGAATGACCAGATGTTGCTTGTAAGAAAACCCAGCACCCATGGACCCGGTGTAGTTAACAGAACAAGGGAAGGGCCGGCTGACCACTTATCCGTGCCGAGGGATTTATCGGTGGCTGTGGGAAAAGAGATTATGGGTCCTAAGCCCCATGTAACCGTTGATTCCTTGGCAGGGGATAGAAAAAGGGTTGTGTTTATATCTCCGAGCCCGAACTCGCCGCCGCTGCTTCTGGTAACGTCCGGCTGATATATCAAAGGGGCGATAGTCCTCGTAATTAGGTTCCATTTTTCACTTAGGTTAAAGGGGATAACCGGCTGAATGTTTAAGATATTCTGGGTGCGGTTGTGTGGCCCAAGGTTAAAGTTGATATCGTTTTGAAACGGTAAGCTAATCAGATCGGCAATTGGGTTTTGAGCCTGTTTTGCCAGGTCTTCTTCTTGATCTGCTGAAACGTTTTGATTAAGAGCTAAAATAGTACAAAGCAGTACTGAACAAAAAATCCTCTTCATCTCTCACTACCCCTCCTTTCAAATAGAGCTAATTCTGGTTTAGCTTGTCATCTTTCATGTACTTGGTGCCTTTCATCGTAAGCTCAAGCGCAAGCCCGTCCTCGGTCATCTGATATACCCAAACACCAGGGGAAACGCTAACAGCTCCGGCAAGAGCGCCGCCCTCGTCGTCATATTTGGCCGCGGCCGTCGTCTGTCCGCCGAACTCCCAGCCAGAGTTTACAAAATCATTAAATGCGCTTTCGTTTCCAAATACGAATACGACTAAGAATTTCTTTATTCCCATGCCTAACCCCGCCTGAACTTCAATCATTTTCATAAATGTCTCGGCACCTGTTTTATTATTCACAGCCAATCCCTGGCCTTTGCCTCCGCCAGCTACGAGTATCTTCATCCCAAAATTACTAAATGTGGCGTATCCATAAGCGCTTTCTACAGCGTTTTTTGCTCTCGGCTCGGCCTGATAGAGCTTTGCCAGCGTTTCAGTTGATTTCTCCCTTACTTTATTCTGCTCTTTTTCTATCTTGCTGTCGTCAGCAGAAACTGCAAGTGTTGTTAGAAGTAAAAATAATAACGGTATAACATTTATCCTTTTAATTTTAAACATTTGTACCCTCCTTTGTTTTGTCATAGTACATCACAATTGAAAAAATACCGGGACGCCACAAGCCAGTAAGGGGATCTTAGCTTTTAAGCGGTGAGCGCCCCGGCAATATATTCTTTTACTCTCCTTTCATGCTCGGAGGAATCTTGTCTTCCGGGATAAAGAGCGGTTTGTCCACAGGCCAGTGCTCCATGAGCTCGGGATGATAACCCTTGGGGTAGTACTTTTTTGGGTCAATCTCAGCATCGCGGATTGATTGTGCCTGTAGGTCTTCACGTTGAAACGGTGGAACCGGTACGATCAGGCCGCCGTACTTATCAACAGAGGCCTTTGCGCTTGGAGCCCTGACATTGGGATAGTCAGGAATTACTCCGTCTCTTACCCAAATTTGATCCTTAGTTACGTTCACTACAACCATATCAGGGGCGCCGAAATGGAATGGTCCCTTCCAGTGTTCCCTGACCTCAGCGATTGTCTCGGCATTTATATAAGGGTCATAGGGCATGTGAGTGGTCATCGCCATACGGGGCTTTACCTGGTTGAAAATATAACCCGCCGCGTATGATGGGGTGTGGTGAGTGTCAATAGTGTAGCGTCCGACAAAAGGTGGGACACCCTGAACACCCGAGCTTATGGCAACGACCTCGGGCTGAGTTTCTGAAATCATAACATCCACACCCTTACAGTATTTAATGTCCAGTGTATTAGGGCGCGTATCACCTGTGTAGCAAAAACTAAGACCATTCCAATCTAGCCTGTAACCTGAGGCCCCGTCTTTTGCGTGTGAGGCGGGCCAGTGTATTACCTTTACACCGTTTTTGTCGTAAGCGGTTCCACCAGCGTCCGCGAAATCAAACTCGTTTACTTCGATTTCCCAGGCTGTCGGGAATACACTGAACGCCTCACGGTGCCAGTGCATCATCATCTTCATTCCCTCTATCATATAGGCAACGCCGTCTTTCTCGGTTCTGCCAGAAGGCCCGGTAATCCTGAGCGGCTCGTGCCAGCGTCCGGCCCATGCGCCGAAAGCATATACCCATGGAATAGAACCATAATGGTCAACGTGAAGGTGAGTTAGGAATATGTCGTTTAACTTGTTTATGGGTATGCCGGATGCCATATAATTAGATACAGCGCCTTCACCCATATCGAATATGAAACTGTCGCCGTTTCCCAGCTCGACATAGATAGATGTGTTCATCTGTCCCGGTCTCAGCATAGGAGCAGTGCCCATGAACGTAATCCTCATCTCTTCAGGCTGTACTTTCTCTGTTCCCGGCATCCAGTTTGCCGCGCTTTTAAGCCAAGGCTGCGGTTCTATGCCTTCGAATAAAAGCCCTTCCTTCCAACGCCCCGCGGGCACTCCGCCCATCATGGTGTTTTCGATAGCTTTCTGATCCTGCTCAAATTCGGCTCCCTCAAAGTCCTCGACTACCTCAACTACAGAGCCTTTGGTAACACCTTTTTGTTTCTGTGCCTGATCCTGCGCGTTTGCAACATAAAGCATCGTTCCCCCAACCAATAGAAACAATGCTAATACAAATAATTTTCTCATAATTCCCCCCAATGACAGTTTTGAAAAAGTCTGATGATTAGTATTTAAACCATAGTATTGTAAGTAATGAATAAATCTACAATATGGTTTACACTAACTACATCAAAAATCGGCAATTTTAACAATAACATGATTGAGGGATAATGATCAATAACGATTAACGATGGGAATCGGTTTGGATGAAGAATTCAGTAAATTTAAAGTAGTAAATACGGTATGTTGAGTTGAATTCAGTTCATATCCTTAACGCACCTTAACTCAGAATGAGAAAAACTTGTATAAGGTCTCGTTTTCATACGAAAGGCCACCCGGTAACCTGAGCAGTATAATTCATTAAATAGGAATGAGCCGCCTCTTTGCTCTGAATTGGGATAGAGTACATAGATAATACGCTTAACCATTTTTACTGAATATAAAATATTTCCGAAAGCCCCGGACTAACATCATCAACAAACAGCAAAGTTTTCATATTATTGTATAATAATAAAGAAGAAGTTTGATTAGTGTTGAGGGGATCTATGGACGCAGAGTTAGGCGGATACGTTGTTATAAATGAACAATTTACTGACTTTGATCATTTTGCTCAGAATACAAAACCCTGGGATTTAGATTTTCGCCAGATTGACTCGGGTGAATTTCGGGCTAATTTACTGCAAGTTAGGTCTCAAAGCTGGCAAATAAATCAAGCGAAACTCGGCCGCAAGCTCGACCAGAGGGGCCATTCTCCTCTCGGGCTTAGGACTTTTGGTATATTATCAAGCCAATCTCCTAATATTATCTGGCACGGACACGAAACCCAAAAAAATAATATTATGGTATTCCCCGAAAACTGTGAGCTTGATTCTCAATCTCCACCGGGTTTTGATGTGATGACACTTTCATATAAAGAGGAATTACTTTTGGATGTTATCGATACACTTGGTCAGGGTAACGATACGGATATATTAAAACAAGCAGAAGTTGTTAACTGCAATCCGGATTCTATTGTAAAACTCCAATGCACCGTAGACAATGTGATTGGGGATTTAAAGCAGAATGCTCCTAACATGAGTGAAGCGCAAGTACTATATGAAATAGAATACGAAATTCCTCGTGCTATCATTCTAGCTTTATCGAGTAAGGATACAAAAGAGAAAAAGCCTTCTCCAAGACAGAGATATATGACTATTAGAAGGGTACGAGACTATCTGGAAGCTTATAGGTACAACGATATTACTGTCAGGGATCTTTGCAGGGCGGCTTTTGTGAGTGAGCGTACACTCCGATACGCATTCAATGAGTATTTCGGTATTTCTCCCAAATCATTTGTTAAAATGATAAGGTTAAATCAAGTGCGGAGAGATTTAAGAAAAACTCCCCCGGACGAAAAGAATATTTCGGATATTGCCAACAAGTGGGGATTCTGGCACTTGGGGCAATTCGCCAAAGACTACAGGTCACTGTTCGGAGAGCTTCCATCTGAAACAACAAGGCAGATGTAATTCCATCTGACACGTTTGTACTCAACAAGATTGCCGATTTTTGATGTATTGTGACTATTTAGAAGCATTAATCTAAATTAAATTCCCTTTTGTGGCTTCTGAATTAGGCAGGACATAGATAATGATATCCTACCGTTTATCGATTATTAAAACGCGTATCCTTTCTATAATTCTTTCACAGGCATATGTGTCAAGCGCGGTTACGGCATCGGTAATCATTTTAGTTCTTCTGGTAGTTCTGCAGGAAAATCCGCCAGGCCCGATCGAGAGCGTAATAGTTATTTCTTGGACGGTGCTATGTATAAATTCCCTCAGGATATTCTCAAATATGGTTAGTAAATCTATCGTAGAAAAACGCGCTTTGGAGCATGAGGAAAGAATCTCCTACTTGAAGGAGCTTATCTATGTGGCTGTAGAGCTCTTCCCTATAATAATAGTATTTGCTCTGTCCAAGATAGGTCTGTTAGGAATAAAGGCAGCTTACAAGGTTTCAATAGTCATTATTATCTCGCTACTCTTTTACTATGGATTCACAATTTTAAAATATAGAACCGAAAACTTGATACTGCGCATTCTCGGAGGTGTCGGGTTTGTACTGATCGCTCTAACACTCGTGTTGATGAGGATGTTTATCAATTGAGTAAACGGGTTATTCCGTCTTCAGTAACTAAGACTATAAGGCCGGATAACCCATCTACTCAGAAAGCATAAGTCGCCGCAAGTGATAAGCAGCCTAAAACGTGCGAATAATTAAAAAGAGCAATGTTTTCTTAAGACTGTCCGTTTCCGGCGCTTCTCTGTTTCAATCTCTCAAATCTTTCACTCATGTTGGCTGCCCAAGCGTCGACTGCAGCTTTAACGTCTCGATACTCATCAAAGTTTGTCTTAACTGCCTTACCGCCTGATCTTACTCCCATGGCGGCCGCGATTCTTTCTCCGGTAACTGAATCCAGCGCTTCGCCTTCAAATGCCGCCTGCCCGACTGCTGCGTGTTTTCCGGTTACAAGTTTTTTTAACTCACTGAATGCCCTTGCGGGCGGCGCTACAGTCGTTACCGTATCCATAAGAGCATTTGAGCCCGAAACTTCAGTCAGCGCGAATCTGACTTGCGCGACACCAGGGCCTGCTTGTTCAACTATTTGATTATTCTTGCCCAGCTCTCTTTCCAAAGCTTCTTTCATATATGCCACAAGATTGTTAAGCTTTTCTTCAGGCAAATCGGCCAGTTTTGATCCTTCAAAAACATAAATCGTGATAGTTTCTAGCCATACCTTGTCGTAAGAAGAAAAATCAATGTTCTCGTTGACATAAACGAGTGCAACCTTGCCTTCAGGGTCTTCCTCAAGCTGTGATAAATCTGAAATGAAGCCTTTTGGCAATGGCTTGTCACTCTCATGAGTTTTGGCGCACCCGAACGAAAATAAAGCTACTAAAACCAAAAAAATAGAAAACATAAATATATTGGATCTCATATCTACTACCTCCTCTTTTATTTGTATGACAGAAGTTTCAAAAACTGTAAAAGCCACCATCATTTTCTTGAATTCTCATAATTATTGTACATCTCCGGGAACTTCATGCTGCCATCTATCGCTTGAGGAGCCGATTCCGTATCCCAGATTATATAGCTCTATCATCTCTAAACGATCAAATGGTTCTGTCGCCGTAAATTCAAAGCCCTCAGGTATTCCTACGTAGTTAAAGTCCAGATCTTCCTTTTTGGCCAAATAGTAAATTCTCCTCAGGTCGTTTATAGCAGAGGATTTAATCATAGTAGATAGGGAGCGTTCAGTAATATCTAGTATTTTTCTGTTAATTTGGTCGGAAATCGGCAAAATGGTCCCGTTCATGATTAGAAATATTTTTCCTTTTTCTACAGGGATGGAACCGTCCATTAATTCATTTCTTATCTCTTTAATATCCACTATGGCAAGGTGAAAAAAGACTTGGGTTATGACCCCTCCGTCAACGTGCATCTCATCAAATTCGAGCCCGTCTAATTCCACATCCACCATTACGGGTGGGAAAACGATAGGTATAGAAGAGGACGCAAGCATTATCTTTCGGAATAGCTCGGGGACTCTGGGATCATCAATATTAGCAAGTAAACCCATGTTCCAGATAACCAGCCTTTGGGCGTCCAGATTGGTAGTTCCTAAATATAGCCTCCTGCCTTCATTGTGGGCCTGAGCTACTTTATCGATGAATGATTTGTTTATGTAAGTCTCAAGTATCTCCATAAGCGGGGCCGGGTCGGCCAGGGAATCGTTCCAGAGAGTCGCGATTCCTCTCACATTTGCAACGTCTTGTGTCGATACCCCTGTGTACAATTCTTTTAATACGTCATCATACTGACTTCCTACAAACGCAACCGGGGCTATGAGCGCTCCCGTGCTTATACCCGTAACTATTTTAAATTCAGGCCTGGTGCCGGTGCTGGTCCAGCCGTTTAAAAAACCCGCGCCGAATGAGCCGTGGGCGCCGCCGCCCGATAAAAGTAGTATGCTGTTATCAACCTTATAATCAGGATATTTACCGTGCTCTTCAAGCTCTTGTATTACGGATAACTTAAGGTCTTCCTGAAATTCAGGGTCTAATTCCCCGGCGTACGTGCGAATGCCTTTGGTATTTAATACAACAGCATCCAACGACCTATTTTCAGGAAGAGGGTTTCTTTTAATATTCGCACAACCGATGAAGAAAAAAACGCTCAATAGGATCAACGTAGCTCTTATTTTCATATTTGTACTCGTTAGTGAAACTATTTAAGCAAAAAGCAGAGTAACGCCTAGTTTCACTTAGCTTTAAGATAGCTTTTAGTATTTGATAAAAAGTTTATAATGACGATACCTTCTTGAGCTATGCAACCACATCAAAAATCGGCAAGTAGTACTTTATAGTCTTTGATTGTTAATAGCGCGTAATTTCTACAAGTTATGATAGCAAAATGGTGTAAATTGTACAAGTGCAACATATATCTTTATGTGCTATAGATTTTGTTGATAAGACATTAAATCGCTGTCGATATATACCGAGGATATTTTATTTCTTCAGAATTATAGTTTGCCGAATTTTGATGACGCAGAGTCTACTGTTGCGATATATTGATTAATGAAAGAGCATTTATCTGGTTTGTAATAGGTGACTATACAAATGAGAAGTACGGTCACAAAAAAATACAGTTTCTAAGTGTATTGTTAAGACGGCGGATATTTGATATACAATATTGGTGATACCTTTTTACTTACATAGCCTAAAATGAATGTACAAAACTACAACTCGATCTATAGAGCTCGATTAGTTATGCGATTTGGGCTTGCCGCGCTGCTCTTAATCTTGTGTACGTATATTGCGGCTTTTGCTCAAACTAACGATACAACCATGAGTACTATGGACTGTACAGTCCCTGAAAATACCCAGGCAATAAGACCAGGGGCCGAGGGTGAAAAGACCAAGGTATATATGGGTTTTTTCCTCATTGACGTTAAAGAGATAGACGATGTGGAGCAAACCTTTACGGCGGACATAGTGTTTAATTCCACTTGGAATGATCCGCGTTTATCGGAGAAGTCGATTGGTAGGTCTCTTGAGAGATGCACGATAAAACTCCAGGATATCTGGCACCCGTCCTTTATTGATGTGAACAGAAGTAAAGGGGAAAAACTGCTTCCAAAAGTAGTGAGAGTGGACAGTGAGGGCAAAGTTAATTATAAGCAGCGTTACATAGGCACGCTTTCCTCGGATCTGGATTTCACAGACTTTCCCTTTGATAGTCAGGTACTTCATTTTATCCTTGCCGCGTACGGTCCGGACGCTGAGCATATGGTTTTTGTACAGGATAAAAAGTTCTCGGGCTCGAGAGATCATTTCTCCATCGAGGGTTGGCATGTCGGACTCCTCGATGCGGTTACATCGAGCGAAGCAGTTAAGTCTCAAGGCACAGGTGAGGTACGAAATTTTGCTCGAATTGATTTCAGGATGTCTGCACAAAGAGACAGAAATTATTACGTGCTAAACGTGCTTATACCCCTTTGCCTGATAGTACTTATGGCATGGGCGGTATTCTGGATTCCCCCGACTGCAATAGGCCCGCAGGTAGGGCTTTCCACGGCAACTGTTTTCACGCTGATCGCATATAGATTCAGTCTGAGTTACCAGCTGCCAAAGGTTTCTTACTTTACCAGGATCGATAAGTTCGTGCTCTTCTCGACTATTTTGGTCTTTTTGGCTCTGGGTACCGCCGTCGTAACCAGTAAAATCGCCTCTGAAGGGAACGAAGAGCGTGCGAAGATGATAGAGAAGTGGGCCAGATATATATATCTTTTTGCGTTTGGAATAATTTTGATTTTCACCCTACTGCTTTAAAGTCATGGATTTGCCCTAATTGTTTTTGAATGAGTAGAGGTTTGCTTCTTGATCGCTATAGATCAACTCAAGAGTGTCCAAGTATGAAGAAATAGGTTCGAGGTTGTCACTTGGAATTAAAAGTATGGTATCCCTTTTTTGACTGAACTTCTCGAATTCACCTAATATCTCGACCTTCTTATCGATTGTGGTGTTTTGTGAATAGAACAGGTTGACGTTATCTACTCTTTTATCATATTCAATAAATCCCTCTGCGTATATATCACCATAAGCAACATAAGCAAGTCTCTGTGCCACTAAATATAAATCATTTTTATCTTTATCTTGCAAGGGTATGATGATAACTGTATCAGGTGCAGAATTATCCCTAATCCATTCATAGGACTCTTTATTCTTAACTCCCGCCTTCAGATTTATATTTTTATTTTTATAGTAATAAGCGTTGCTACGATATTGTATGGATTTAAGGTATATAAAACCGGTATTTAGTATATTATAGCTAAGTAGTACAAATATTGCATAAAATATCAGCTTGCTTATTAAACTAAATCTGGTTTTGAAACTATAGTACATATAGTCAAGTCCTATTACACTTAAAAAACAAGTAGTTATTGTTGATAGGTATATAAATTTATATTGATTCTTATCGGGCAAGTTTATAAATATTGATAATAAGAATCCTAATAAACTAGCTGTGGTGAAAAACAATATCGTATCGGTTTTTTCTCTATATTTCACATAGATTGCAAGTAGAGAAAAGGGTATTACGGGATAAGCAACAGAAACTATCGATGCTATATTGAATCCTACAGATGTCCCAACACTTGTACTTGCCGGCAGAGCTTTAGCCGCCTCGAAAACATAGTGGAGGATAGGAATAAAAAGAATAAGAATTATGAATGCTAGTACTATAAAGTGAAAAGCATCCATTTTTTGAATATATAGAATCAATCTCTCCCTATTTATGATTAGGAGAGTGACAAACAAGGAAATAGGAATTATTAGTAATGAAAACCCTCCTGAGGTAGTATGAAAAATAAGCGAGCCGGAGATTGCGACAGCAAGTAGTAAAATCTTCTTAGTAGTCAATTCCCCTTTTAATATGAGAAGAGATATATAGAGGGTGAAGCAAAAAAATAATATACCCAGAGGTGTTCCCGTAAGATTTAAGAATTTTTTAAACAGTGATAAAAGTCTTTTGTCGCTGTTAAATAATACGCCAACAAAATTTAAAGGATTTTCATATATTTTAAGGGTAAAATGTCCTCTTATTATATACGCTAAGCTCAGATGTATAGCGGAAAATAAGCTTGTCCCAAATAGGACTAACAATGTATAGCAGCTTGTAATCAATGAGTTTTTGTTTTTGAGTTCCAGAAGAGATAGAGATTTTCTGACCCAATGGAGTGTAGCAATAAGAGCCATGATATTTACAAAGGCGGCAACAAGAGGAGGAGCTGTATCGAATATTTGACTCAAGGTAGCTATGAGCGAATGATAGAGCCAATATACGTTAGCGGAAAACCCGGGGAGCACAACATTGTCAGGTGGGGATATCCCGTGAAGTATCTGGTATATATAACCCGAATGAAACGGGCCATGATGTGAAATTTGAATATCAGTGCATATGAAAAGTGAAATTACGCCAGGCAAGAGAACAAGATAGGGAATAAGGCCCAAGACGAGACTTTTAATTGAGAACTGTCTAGCGCTTTCAGTATATGGTCTAAAGTAAAGGAGTGATAAGAGCGCGCCAGCCAAGCTGGTTATAAGTATAATTACCCATAATTCTATTGTGAGATTTTCAATCGCAAGTGAGCCCGCATAACCCGCTACGCCGAAAACCGCAAGCGAAATCATTAGAACATAGAATAGACGGTCAATAAAATATACAAGCTTTGAATATATTACTTTGTACTCCCGTTCAAGGTCGAATTTAACGATTCTTGTCTTTTGACTTACCTAAAGTTCCTCTTAATTTAATAGTGTCGGAAAAAGAAATCAAACAGGCTTTTATAATTTTCCAGTTGGCGATTGATACTTTCCCCGTTTTGCGCTCAAAATGCTCGACCGGAAGCTCAAGTAACCTGTAACCTTTCCATTTAGCTGTTAGAGCAAGGAGTATTGACGGGGCGAATGCCTCGGGGTCTATAGACGCGAGACAGTCCGTTAAGCACTCCTTTTTAATCAATTTAAACGGCGAATTTGCGTCCTTTATGTAACTGCCGAACGAGACTAAGCTTACAAGCCGTACGATTCTCGTAATCATGAGTCTGTGAATGGGGTCGTGTCTAGATGATCTATAGCCTATTATAAGATCGTAATTGTCAATCTCGGCATAAAGCTTCCAAAAGTCCTTGGGGTTGTTCTGATAGTCGCTGTCTGTATGGAATATTAAGTCGCGAGACGCGTTTTCAAATGCCAGCCTTAGCGCTTTTCCATGACCGCCGTTTTGTTCGGGCCTCAGCACTTTTATCCCGGGAAGCTCTTTTTCAAGCCTCTTGAGTATCACTGGGCTGTCGTCTGTGGAGCAGTCGTCCACTATTATAAATTCTGAGCCCGGGATAGCCTCAATTATTTCGCTGTAATGCTCACGAACCGTTTTTTCTAGAATCTCCTCTTCGTTATAAACGGGCATTACGATAGATACTGGTCTATATTGATTCATTTAATTAGTCGCGTGAGTGAATTATAGAAGAGAATTATTACTGTTAAGTCGAAAAACTTCTATGATCTGTATTACATTACAATCTTAATATAGGCTTCATAATCTTGTTTTAGAATGCAATATTGGTAAAATTCAAATGTGGAGATCGTTATGGATCCGAAATCACCCGCAAAGCAGTTGATGGGATACTCTTTTCTTGTCGTATTTGCTAATGACGATACAATCGATGAAAAGGAGCTTAAAATGCTGGAGAAGATAGCGCTCGAAGACAACGTGATCGATGAAGACGAGCGGCGGGTGCTGCGGAAAATATTTTCCCGCGTTACAAAAGAGCAGATTACCGAAAAAGTATTAGAAGAGATAGAAAGTTTTTGCAGTAAACACCGGATTTAGAATTTCCTTCTACAGTTTAATCCTCTTTAATGTTTAATTGCCCCGTCCCATATGTATTTCCCTTTTTGTTATAGCTCTATATATCACTTCGATTAGTACCGAAGATACGATCATTGCGGCAAGTATCCATATCTGGCTCCGGGTCTCCGTTGCCCTCCAGGTCTGCCAGCATAACGCTAAAAGCGCTATAAAGCAGAAAAATGCCGCTAAAAGTGATATCCACCCCAAGCTACGGGTCTGTTTCGCAAGCCTTAAGTTTGCAATATTAACGCCCATAAATATGAGCAGAAACCCTGCGCTCCCCATTGTTGCAATAGCGTCTAGGGGAATAAAGTTCGCAATGAATAAAGTGAGGAGAGCGAATATTATCATCCCCTCAAGAGGCTGGTTCCTTATGTCGCGCTCGAGCTCTTTGGGCAGCTCGCCGTATTTTGCTATTATGTAGGTGAGTCTACCGGAGCCGTAGAAAGTCGCGTTTATAGCAGAGCTTGTGGCCAGCAGCGCGGCCACGACAAGCATGATGAATCCGAATCTTCCTAAGAACGTGCCCGCTGCCTGAGAAAGCGCATAGTTGCTCGCGTAATGAATTGACTCAAAATCCATATGGCCCACTACTACAATAGTGATTAGGACATAGAGAACTATGACAATTAAAACACCGCCAATATATGCTATCGGGAGCGCTCTCTTTGGGTTTATCACGTCTTTGCCGGCGTTAGCGATGAGCTCAAAGCCCTCGTAGTTTAAAAATATGATCATGGCGCCTGAGAATATAGCCACGGGCGGCACGTAGTTCTCAATAGATAGCCTCGACCACTCAATCGGCGCGATTAGCCCGGCAACTACAAATACGGCGAGTAATATCATTTTTACCGAGTTAAAAAGGTTCTCAGAGCGTATAGCAAGCTCGGCACCAAAGAAGTTCACAATTGCTAGAAAAATAATAATCCCGGTAATTAATGCGTGTTTCCAGAATTCATAATCGGCTTTGGGGAAGAGGCTCGCCCCGTAGCTACCGAATGCGTAGGCGTAAATAGCAAGGAGAATTATGTAGCTTAAACAAAGAAGTATGTTGGAGGACCCCGTAAATACGCCTTTTCCAAACCCTCTGTTTAAAAACTCCACTGTGCCGCCCTGACTCGGGAAGCGTAGTGTGAGCTTTAAGTAAGAATAGCTCGTTAGGAGCGCTACTATGCCCGCTATGACAAACGCTACGGGAGCGGCTCCCCGGGTGAGGTCAACGGTGAGCCCTGTGACTGCAAATATGCCTCCGCCTACCATGCCGCCTATGCCGATGGAAAGCGCTGAGAATGCGCTTACACCGTTTTTGGCACGCGGGGAATTATTTTTTATTTGACTCATTAGCAAAAATTACAAAGATACTGTACTTAGTATGGGATCAGAAATAAAATAGGAACAAAGAAAAAAATTGCCGGAGGATACCGTATGGCCCACAATCATAATTCAAAGAACTGGAGGGAGAAGATACATGAAATAATTTTCGAGGCCGACACACGCGCGGGAAAGCTTTTTGATGAGGTACTGATAGTCTGCATTATCGGGAGCGTTCTAATTGTTATGCTTGATAGTGTAGATTCACTCAACGAGAAGTACGGCCGCCTTTTCTATGTGTTTGAGTGGTTCTTCACGGTTATTTTCAGCATAGAATACGTTTTAAGGCTGATATCCGTCGGGCGTCCTATCCGCTACGCAACAAGTTTCTTTGGGATTGTCGATCTCTTGACCGTAATTCCCACTTACCTCGACCTCCTGCTTCCCGGTACCAGGTTCCTTCTTGTGATCAGGATACTCAGGGTGCTCAGGATATTTCGTGTGCTTAAGCTTGCCAAGTATGTGGGTGAGGCTAATTTGCTCATTAGGGCTATATCGGCGAGCTCAAGGAAGATCACGATCTTTCTTTTCACGGTCATTACAATCGTCACGGTGCTCGGCTCGATGATGTATATAATCGAGGGGCCCCAAAACGGGTATACGAGCATACCTATCAGCATATACTGGGCTATCGTAACACTCACGACCGTAGGCTACGGCGACATATCGCCCCACACGCCTTTGGGACAGGCACTGTCGGTTGTGGTGATGGTAATGGGGTACAGTATAATCGCTGTTCCTACCGGTATTGTAACGGTGGAGCTGTCACAGGCGTTCAAGCAGGGTTTCCCGACACTATCCTGCCGGCAGTGCAGTGCCGAAGGGCACGATGACGACGCAAAGCACTGTAAGTTTTGCGGTACAGAGCTCTAAGTAAGCATATAAAACAGTCTAAGGGTTTTTTAATATTGATGATTCCCGCGCGAGCATGGCCATCTTTCTCTCGGCCCCCCAGCGGTAATCGCTTATCACACCCATTTTCCTGATCACGCGGTGGCACGGGATTAAATAGGCCAGTGGGTTTGAAGCTACAGCGCCCGCAACAGCCCTTGCCGAATTGGGCTTGCCCAGGCGATGCGCTAAACCCTCGTAAGACACTATGCATCCGGGAGGGATTTTCAAAAGAGCTTCCCAGACCTTGATCTGAAAATTAGTTCCTCGGAGTAAAAGCTTAAACGGCTCCTTCTGGGTACCCGCGTTACTATCAAATATTGACTCTACGACACGGGCCGAGGCTTTTTGGTCTTTCGTTATTAGAGCGTTTTTCCATTTGCGTTTAAATTCCGATAGAACCTCTTCGAGCTCATCTTTACCTATAAACCCGAGAAAGCAGATACCGCGCTCAGTCAATGCTATAAAACACCGGCCGAATGGGCTTGGATGGACACCGTAGTTGATTACGAGACCCTTTCCGGAGGATTTGAATTCCCCAGGGGTTACGGCCTCTGTAGTGACGAATAGGTCGTAAAGACGTCCCTGGCTGCTGAGCTTGCTCTTGTATGCGGCGTCAAGGATGCTCTTAGACTCGGCAAGAGTTTTTTTCGCGGTTTCCTTCGTAAGGTATTTCATAAAGCGCTCGGGGCTAATCCCCGCCCACCGTGTGAATATACGCTGGAAGTGGTATTCGCTGAGAGAAGCCCTATCGGCTATCTCTTTAAGGCTCGGCTTATTCTGGAAGTTTGTCTGTAAATACTTAAGAGCGCTCTCTACTCTTCTGTAATCTTTATCTGCCTGTTGTATGTTCAATCTCAACGTCCTCCGAAAACTTGTTATATTATAGATTAAACACGGTGTTTGAATCTACAACCCGGTTCTTGCTCTCTAAAAAAGATAGCGCGCAGTTTTGTACTCTTAAGCGCCGGAAAATCTATATAATCTGTATACAAAGACAGTTATTATTTGTTTGTAATCAGGGCGCGATAATTTGCGCAAACGCCGGATTATATATAAAATATCCGTAAGTAATTTTTACCAATTTACTATGGATTTCAGACCAAAAGAGGGTGAATTATGGAAGTAAAAAGAAATGAGAAATCAATGGACGAAATAATAGCCGGACTTCCCGGGGAAGTAAGGAACGAGCTCGATCTGTATGAGAAGCAGATTAAGGACTATCTTGCGGGTAAATACGGGGAGATTAAATTCCAGAAAATTCGCCTACAGCTTGGCACATATGCGCAGCGGCAAGAGGGTGTTCAGATGCAGCGCATCAAGATACCCTTCGGCGGGCTTAACTCTGCGCAGCTTAGGCGCCTGGCCGACGTGTCGGACAAATACGCAAGTAATTTCCTGCACCTGACCACAAGACAGGACGTCCAGCTATATTACATAACCTTAGATACAGTAGCTGACATGATGCGCGAGCTTGCAGACGAAGGCATCACAACACGTGAAGCTTGCGGAAACACTGTAAGGAACGTTACAGCATGCCACCAGGCGGGAGTATCGCCCAGTGAGACGTTTGACGTAACGCCTTACGCGGATGCGTTTAAAGATTTTATGCTCCGTAACCCCATTTGCCAGAACATGGGCAGAAAATTTAAAGTCTGCTTTGAAGGCTGCCAGGACAAAGACCATGCGGGTGTGAGGATCCACGACCTCGGGTTCAGGGCGCGTGTGAAAGAAGTGGACGGAGAGCTAAAACGCGGTTTTCAGGTGCACATTGGAGGAGGCCTCGGCGCTTCTCCTTCACTAGGTGTTCTGTGGACCGAATTTTTGCCGGTTGAGGAGATGATTCCGTTCTCTGCTTCCGTGGTGCGTATTTTCGACCGCTTCGGGGAGCGCAAAGTAAGGATGAAAGCCCGTATGAAGTTTTTAGTCAGAAAGCTTGGGTTCGATGAGTTTAAAAGGCTGGTGGAAGAGGAGAGGGCGGCTCTTAAGGTTGACCCAACATGGAACGACTATCTAAAAGATATACCCGCTACTGAAATACCCCCGGCTTTGAATGATGATTTCCCAAAGGCTCCTGATGGTATAGAGTCTGATCCCGACTATCAGGAATGGAAAGAGTCCTGCGTTCTGCCGCACGAGCTTGAGGACCTGTGCATGGTGAATATAAAAGTGCATAACGGGGATATGGACTCAGACGTAGCCAGAGCTCTTGCCGATATATCGGACATTTACTCAGCGGGGGATATTAGAATCAGCATCAGTCAAAACCTGATTCTTCGCTGGGTCAAGGCAGGCTCGCTTCCTTCCCTGTATGCGGCTTTAAAAGAAATTGACCTTGTTACACCGGGACCTGAAACATTCGAAGACATAACCGCGTGCCCGGGCGCTGATACGTGCCGGCTCGGTATCACGTCGGCTAAAGGGCTAGCGACTCACCTGACTCAAAGCATGAAAAACGGTTTGGGAGAGTTTAAAGAGCTCACTGATGGATTGAATATTAAGATCTCGGGCTGCCCCAACTCATGCGCGCAGCATGTAACCGCGAGCATAGGGTTTCAGGGTGCATCGCTTGCAAAAGGCGGGCGGAATGTGCCTTCAGAGCAGGTATTTGTGGGCGGCGGCCTGTATGGCGACGATACTCGGCTTGGTACATCAATTATAAAAGTTCCAACAAGAAACGCTCCTAAAGTCGTACAAAGACTCCTTGAGCTTTACCGTGACGAAAGGCAAGGGGACGAGCACTTTAATGCGGTTATGGAGAGACTCGGGCGGGATAGGATTAAAGATGAAATTACCGGTTTCACTGAGATCCCCACTTTTGAGGAAGACCCTTCTTTCTATGAGGACTGGGGACATGAAGAAGAGAAGTTCGAGCTCAAAAAGGGCATGAAAGGCGAGTGCGCAGGCGCAACTGTTGAGGAGAAAGTGCCTACGTTTGAAGACGCGAAAAAGCGTCTGGAGCAGGCTGAAGCTCTACTTAAGCACGGTGAGTATGAGAGCTCTATTATGGAAGCCTACCATTCCTGCGCCGCGAGCGCTCATGTGCCGCTATACACAAAGCTTGTAGATCCTTTTACTACTGAGCAGACTATGTGGGAGTTTGAAAACCTTCTGGTCAGGACAGGCGACGCGGACGAGAAATGGGTCGATATATCGGCGGTGCTAAAGGATATGATCGATCAGGAGCCTGAGGAAGAGCTTGCTGCGGAGATGCTCCAGGTGGCAAGAGATCTGTACGGCGAGTGTGAAAGGGTGCAGGAAGCGATCGCTAAGCCAGCTGTTAAGATCTGAGCTGTCGGTACGGCTCTTGAATGTAAAGTTCTGAGCATCTGATGATGTATTGCCCAACTCATTACAAAGAGCGCCTGAGAGTTTTGCTTCTGCCAAATTTTATAATTTATACTCCGGCAAATTACAATAAGACTTCTGGATATAGGGAAGAAATATGTATATACAGGGCACTAAAATAAAGGTCGGGATCAGGATCGAGCTGGGTGATCAGGTGTTTGAACCCGGGCTCAGGGGCGAGATTACAGGTAGCGTCGAAAAGATGGTAGGCAAAGCCTATCTGGTAAAGTTTGAAGACGGCAGGGAAGCCCAGATCCATGGTGTGCTTATAAAAAATCATACAGAGGTTATTGACAAAGAGTAAATTTATTTTTGTCTATCCTCCCTCTAAATTATGTTCTTACGGTTATAGTTAATTTTATGGAACAGATAACAAACTTTTTTAAAGAGCTTGGCGCCTATAACACGGAGTATCCGGTGCTGTTCGATATTTCCTCTCTCGTTGGGCTAGTTGTGCTTGCCTATGCCGCGAATTTTCTCGCGAAGAGAATTATACTGAGATCGGTCGAGCATTTCGCTAATAAAACGGCTACGCACTGGGATGATTTACTCGTAGAAAGAGGTGTTTTCAGAAGACTTTCTCATTTTACACCCGCAATCGTTATCTACATTATGGCCCCAGTAGTGTTCCATAACGAGTCGGCTGTTCTATTGACCCGCAAGATAGCACAGATTTATATGCTTTTGGTAGCGGTATTTACTATCGACGCATTTTTATCTTCAGTTGTAGATATTTACCGCGGCTATTCCGTATCGCAAAAAATGCCCATAAAGAGCATGGTCCAGGTCGTGAAGATACTGGTATATCTGGTTATCGGCGTAGTTATTCTCTCTATCATCATAGGGAGATCGCCTGCTTTTTTCATAGGTGGTATCGGGGCGATGACCGCGGTGCTGATGCTTATCTTCAAAGACCCGATACTCGGGTTTGCGGCGGGGATACAGCTCTCGGCAAATAATATGGTGCGCATCGGGGACTGGATAGAAATGCCGAAGTACGGGGCGGACGGAGACGTGGTAGATATCTCACTCACGACAGTTAAGATCCAGAATTGGGACAAGACTATCAGCACGATTCCGACTTTTGCGCTCGTAAGTGACGGGGTAAAGAACTGGCGCGGGATGTCTGAGTCAGGGGGCAGGAGAATAAAGCGCTCTATAAATATTGACATGTCGAGCGTTAAGTTCTGCAGTGAAGAGATGCTGGAGAAGTTCAAGAAATTTCAGCATTTAAGCGGTTATATTGAGGAAAAAAGAAAGGAGCTTTCCGAATATAATAAGGATAAAAATATTGATGACACAGAGCTTGTAAACGGGCGCAGGCTTACGAATATCGGGACGTTCAGGGCTTACCTCACCTCATATTTGAGAGACCACCCAAAAATAAATAAGAATCTCACTTTTCTTATCCGTCAACTCGAGCCCGGGCCGAACGGAATGCCTATAGAGATATACGTGTTTTCAAACGACCAGGTGTGGGCAAACTATGAGGCGATTCAGGCGGACATATTCGACCATATTATGGCTGTAATTCCTGAGTTTGAGCTAAGAGTCTTTCAGAACCCTACGGGCGCTGACTTTCAGAGCTTAACATGTGGGTAATGGGTTTTAAGGCTGCCGGTAAACCACAGGGAAAGGCAGCTCTTTAGAAAATCAAGCTTAGTGAATGTTGGTAGCCTGTTCCGTATACGGCGTCTTTGAGTTTAACGCGTTCGCTAGGGTTGAGTCGAGACCGTAAATGTCTTTGTGGAAGCTTACGGAGCCGTCTTTGTTTGCCCAAGCCGTAAAATACAGGATATACACCGGCAGCGGCTCAGGCAGGTGGACTGTCCTTGTCCTACCGCTATAGATTGCAGACTGCACTCTCTGTCCGCTCCAATCAGGATCAGTGTATAAAACAAAATCAGCAAGGTCTATGGGTTTCTCTACGCGTATGCAGCCGTGGGAGAAGTTTCTCTGCGCTCTTTTGAAGTACCCTCTGTTGGGCGTGTCGTGGAGATAAACAGAGTGTTTATTGGGAAAGAGGAATTTAACTCTTCCAAGCGGGTTTCTGGGGCCCGGTTTCTGGCGGAGCCTGTAATTCCCGCTTAAAACTTTAGATCGGTACTCGGCATGGGCCGGGTGCTCGGCAGGCTCAGCCTGCTCGCTCTCTGCGGCTTTTTGCCCTTCGGAAGTTTCGGCAACTTCAAGCGTCTCCTCCGCAGGAGCGCTTACTTCTTCTTCAATTACAGGCATCTCAAGCCCTACGGCCTGGATGTTTCTGTCCGACATATAGTTAGGATCCGTTCTTACCCTGGGGGCTATATCGTCTCTAAAAATGCTTGGCGGGATGTTCCAGTACGGGTTTATAACCATATGCGTCATCTGCTCGCTGAATATCGGGGTATTCCACTCGGGTTTCCCGACTACGATACGCATGGTTGTATTGTCTCGGTTGTTGGATACTCCGTAAAGATGATAGTTTGCTATGTTTACGAGTATGAAGCGGCTGCCCATGTTCCTTGGGAGTATACGAAAGCGCTCCATCGTAAGCTCTATTTGTCTTACCCGTGTGCTGGCCGGTACGTTTAAGTATTCAATTGTCGATTTGCCGACCACGCCGTCTACATAGAGTCCGTTTCTTTCCTGGAACCTTAAGACAGCCTGGTGCAGCTCTTCGTCGAATACATCGCTGTCGGCTGAGGAAGGACTGAGCTCCCCTGTGACTTTTAAGCGCTCTCTAAGCGCTGAAACCCTGGGGCCCCGCGCTCCTTTTTGGAACTTGGCTGTACCGGGTACCGTGGGCCAGCCTCCGTTTGAGGCTAAATCTCTGTAACCGGAAAGCGCGTCCCTGAGCTTTGCATATACCGGGTAAGCCGGCGCAAGGCCAACCAAAGACCCGCGTATATTGTTTTCTTCAGAGGATTTAATTAGAAGCTCGTTTAGCGAAACCGGGGTCTCGCCGAACATGAGCTCAAGGTTAATCTGCTCTGGTCTTACACGGCCGTAAAGCATATCGTGGCCGTAATTTAAATAGGCGTTTGTAAGAAGGAGGTCAAGCTCCGCCATAGTTTCGGGGTTTGTGTCTTTGCTTAGCACCTGTTCTATCTGGCTCAAGTTATAGTCGCTTGGGTCGAGCGCTTCACCCGGGCTCTCTTTAATTACCTCTATCATTTCATAAGCCTGAGGCAAAGGACCCTCAGCACCCGTCCATATGGGGCTGTAACTCCTGCTTTGATAAATAGCGGGAAGAGATTTACTTGCTTTTATACTCTCTCCGGACACGAGCAAATTGGAGGAATATTGAGAGCCCTGAATTCTCTTGCTTATATTATGGCTTATCTCTGTAGGTGAGTTCACAGCTTTAGGGGCTTGTGGGGCTATAGCCGGATCGGGTATTACTTCTGCCTGGTTGGCAACACAGCCAATAGTCGCAGATAATATAGCTACAAGCGCTAATGTTGATATAGTTCTTAAAAACATGAGCTCTCTAATCATTTCTCTTTTATTTCTCAGGACCCAAGCTAAGAGAGTTAACTCTACTGAAGGACCCATTTTCTCTCTCTCTCTCAAATTACTCGGCTACCGATTTTAGTATAAATGAAAATGAAAAATTTTTCAGCAGCCCATCCACCTTCCCTAAAATTATAATACTTATTGATAATAAAGGCTATATTAATTTGATGAACTGGCATGAAATTAGGTTGCCTGATATTTCTATAAAAATTTAGTATCCGGGGTGAGGCTCAGGTCTTTAAATTCTAAACGCTTCAGCTTATTAGTAGTGGTTTTGGGGAACTCCTCAAGCCTTAGCGCGAAGTGTCTTATTCTCTTATAGGTTTCAAGAGTGAGGTTTATCTCTCTTACTTCCTTGTTTAATATTTCCCACAACTCTTCTGCTGAATGCTCTAATCCCTTGGCTCCGAGAAGTTTCTTCACCTCGGCTTCATCAGGGTAAAGAAGAGCCTGTATAGCCGAGTCATCGGGGCTGAATACCAGGGCTTCCGCTATGAGCGCCGAAGCTGTTAATTTTTCTTCAAGCTCTTCGGGGTGTATGTTCTTTCCACCCTTTGTCACGATAACAAATTTTTTTCTGCCGGTAATGTATAGATATCCCTCATCATCAAAATAACCGATATCGCCCGTAAGGAGCCATCCGTCCTCAGTTACGGTCTCGCGGGTTGTTAGCTCGTTTTTGTAATAGCCTATCATTATGTTTGGCCCAAGAGCGCATATCTCGCCGTTACCCTCGCTGTCGGTGTCTCGTATTTCCACATCAACACTGGGAATGACCATACCGATACTCCTGGGCTTAGGTTTTGAAACAGGGTTCACTGTAATAAGGGGTGAGGCTTCCGTAAGCCCGTATGCCTCTATGATATTAAAGCCGTAGCGCCTTAATCCCGTCGATACCCGCTCTGACAGAGGCGCCCCAGAGGAGGTTATGAGCTTAGTGTGCTCAAGGCCGAGATTCCGCTTGATCATCCTGCCTAATATTTTTTTCGGAAGTGCTTTTGTCATAAGTCTTCTCATACCTTTTTGGTCCGACAGCTCTTTTTCGATCTTTGAATGGAGCCTTTCGAGTATGGTCGGTGCGTTAAGCCATATTGTGGGCTTTGCGATTTTCAGGTCTTCCAATAACTCTCTTGGTTTTAAGCTCCTTGCATAGAAAACGCTGGTGCCGAAAGAAAAAGGAGAAATCAGCCCTCCAATACATTCGTAGGAGTGGTGTATCGGGAGAATAGAAAAAGCCCTGTCCTTTTCAGAGTAGTCCATAATCGAATAAATATCCGAGACGTTGGACATGACGTTCCTGTGGCTTAGCGTGACTCCTTTAGGGTCTCCCGTAGATCCGGAAGTGAAAATTATTTCCAGAAAGTCCTCAGGGTCGATATTTTCTCTTTGCGCACCCGAGTCATAATTTGAGCAAATTTCCTCGATATCATCCATGGGAATTACGTGTGTTAGCTCAGTTAGCTCCTGAGCTGCCGAATCAATTGATTCTAGGAAATTATCTGAGGCAAGTATTGCTTTGGTTGAGGAAAAGGACAGAATGAATTTGTGGTTATGTATATTTGCCCTTGCGTCAAGAGGTACCGCGACCGCGCCGATCCAGGATACGGCGAAGAACGAAATACCCCATTCGGGTTTATTCTCTCCCAAAACCGCAATATGGTCTCCCTTACCAAGTCCAAGGTCTTTTAAGTGGGCGGCCAGTTTTTTGACGCGCTCAATAACCTCAGCGTAAGTTAGCTCATAAATACCGCCGTTTCTGGGAATAAGATAGCATAGGTTAGGCGCATACTTACTTGCGCTTGACTCTATCAGGTCGGGTAGTGTGCGGAAGCCCGGATTCTCATTAACTATAGGGATTTTTCTTGCTGGCTTTGTATGCTTTTTCATTTCGCGATATGTCTCACAACATATCTATTTTAATTCTTTCAGGCGGCTATTCAATTATAGAGGGGCCGCTAATTATATGAAAGTACAAATCTCGGGAAGCGCTTTGATTATATACACGGGCTCGGGAGCCAGGTTCTTTTCGGACTCACGGTTCCTATTTATCCAAACGCCGTCTATCCCGACACCCTTTGAGCCTTGAATGTCGGCTCCAAAATTATCTCCGATAAATAGAGCTTCACCCGGGTCAATATTAAGCTCTGAAAGCGATTTCTTGAAAATTATATCTTTTGGTTTCCTCCAGCCCACTTCTTCAGAGATGATAATGGACTCAAAGAGCTCTCCGATACCGAATTTATCTATCAGCATTCGAGCGGTGGGAGCGTAATCGAAATTGGACACGATGGCCATACGGTAGCCTTTCGCTTTTGCGAGTAAGAGCGTCTCTTTATTTGCCTGTGGATATTCAACGCAGCTAGCGAGTCCCTTCATGTGGGCCTTGACCATTTCATCCTCAAGTCTGCAGGTATCCTGATCAGGAGTAATATCCATACTATCAAGCATAATCTTAAATCTTTCTCTATTCGGGTACTCTCTGAATTCTTTTTTCTTGATCTCAAGGAAAGCGTGGTAGCTCTCTATAAAATGTGGATAGAAATCATCGAATGCTATGTCCGGATAGTACTTGCTGAACACTGCGAAAACTTCTTTGCTTGTTGTTCTCGATCTCACTCCGTTCTTATCTATGTAAGGGAGCTGTTTAAAGTTGAAATCTAGTATGGTATCGAACAAATCGAATATGAGAGTGGTATATTTTTTCATATTAATTATTCCAAATGTGAGCAGCCCGTCATGACCGGCGTGTTCAGGAGCGCTATGTTTAATCTAGGCCAGCGCCGCGCGCTCTTTCAAGAATAACCTCAATAATTTTGTCGTGAAACCCAAGCGGCTCGGAAACGCTGTAAGAGACACCTGGGTGAGAAGCCGCGGCATCGCCGACCATTCTCGGTATATCCTGGGTAGAATGTTTTCCAGGGGCTAGAAAATAGGGATGAATTACCACTTCCTCGGCGCCCATGGAAACACACTCTTCAAATGCCTGTAAGATTGTAGGCTCTGCAAGCTCCATATGGCAGTGAGTTACAATGTCGAAACCCGAGCCAGGGGTTTGCCTAATACGCTCAGAGATTTTTTGGAGCAGTTCATTTGCCTCGGCAACGGTGCTTCCGTGATCTACGAGTATTAACGCTCTTTTTTTCATTTAATAATCCTGCTGCCGATCAGGCTTCACCTTTGGGTATAAACAGTCCGGGCAATATTAAGTAGTAAAGGTTACTGGGAGTTTTGTGCGTTGAGCTTGATTGACTCGAGTACAATCTCGGCGCAGCGGTAAAACTCTTCAAGAACGAGGTATTCGTTTACCGTGTGAAGCTCATACATGCCAGTGCCCAGGTTTACGCATTCGATTCCCATCTTGTTAAAATAGTTAGCGTCGCAACCGCCTCCGCTTGTGTGGTGAACGATGTTATGACCGAGGTTTGCTACAGCCCGGTCTACAAGGCTTGCCGTTATTGAATCCGCCCCAACTTCCATTTTGTCGTAGCTTCTTTCAATATACTCCTCCAGCTTTGCCGTAAAGGTCTGCCCCTCGACGCTCAGGTCGTCTTCTATAGTGACCTGGCGCTCAGCTACGGCGTCGTGGAAGCACTTTCTCATATGATCAACCTGGTTTTTGAGAGTTTCTTCATTATGGCTTCTGGCCTCTCCGACTACCCTGACGAGGTTTGGAACAATATTAGTAGCGCGGCCTCCTTGTACGATGCCAATATTGGCAGTGGTGAACTCGTCTATTCTCCCGAGCCTCATGTTGGCTATGGCTTCGCTCGCGATTTCTATAGCGCTTATGCCGTTCTCGGGACAAAGACCCGCATGAGCCTCAAGGCCGTGAACTCTGAACTCCAGCTTATCCGCGGAAGGGCACTTGAGAACAAGCCGCGAAGGGGTGCTGCTGTCAAGAACGATTCCCCGCCTCGCGCTGAATTTTGATATCTCTATGTTCTTTGCACCTAAAAGCCCGATCTCCTCGCAAATGGTAAAGGCGATCTCTATATCTCCATGTGGAATCTCTTTTTCCTTTAGAGTCCTAATGACCTCTGTGATGACAGAAACACCGCTCTTGTCGTCACTCCCGAGAATGGTGGTACCGTCGCTCTTCATGATTCCGTCCTCTACCCTGGGTGAAATACCCTCACCGGGTCCGACGGTATCCATATGCGCTGAGAGGAGAAAGGGGGCTGCGTCCTTTTTGCTGCCGGGAACGCGGACTATCAGGTTGCCTACGTTGCCGTTTACTTTCTCGCCTGCATCATCAAAATAGCACTCTGCTCCGAGTGAAGTCATGTCCGCTTCAAGCTTAAGAGCTACTTCTTTTTCCTGTTTTGACAGGCTGTCGATCCTAATAATGTCCATTACATGCTCTGTCATGCGCTCTTTTTCAATCATTTGAATTATCCTTGGAATTCAGATTTAACCGCAATGCCTAACCAACCAGCATATTATGTGTATTATAACTAATGTGGAGCATTATGAGAATCTAAGAGGACGGATACAATGCCAATATCGCAGTTTGTTCTAATAAAGACTGGATGCTGACAAGCGTGAATCGAAAGGGTGAGGCTAGAATTTTTCTGCCGAAGGTCTTAAGTCAAGCTCAAGGGTCCAGGAAGTTCTGTCCTGTATATGGAGCTGTAAGTACTGCTCTGCAATAGAATCGGGAGAGAGGAGGGTTTGGGGATCTCGGTCGGGTTGGTTCTCGATATAAAACGGGGTGGCTATTATACCGTCTATAACGACATGTGCTATGTGTACCCCTTTGGGTCCGAACTCTCTTGCCATGCTCTGGGCCAGTGCTCTGAGGCCGAATTTCCCTACGGCGAGGCGTGAAAACATCGAGCTGCCTCGTTTGGACGCGGTCGCGCCTGTGAAAATGATAGTACCTCTTTTATTCTCGATCATTGAGGGGAGGACAAGCTTTGAGCTTAGAAAAGCTCCCATACAGTTAATTTCCCATGAGCGCTTAAAACCCTCAGGGTCGATATCAAGGACGCTTTGCATTTTAAAATCACCTGCGTTGTAAATGAGGGCTTCTATGTTTCCACCGTCTTCGGTGATTTGATTGAAAGCGCTCTCTAAATCTGATTCACTGGTTACATCGGCTGAAACGGGGAGGGCCCTTTGACCAAGGGCTTCTATACTTTTTTGTATTTCTTCGAGTTTACTTTGAGTTCGTGCGATAAGGGCGATAGTATAACCCTCTTTCGCGAATCTCTGGGCTACCGAAGCTCCGAGACCGGGCCCTGCGCCTACTACGGCTACAACCTTATTTTTATTCATCGCTATATTAGATCGGAAATAGGGGCATATGATTCATGGCGGAGCGAAATTACTTTATACCTATCCGCTGATCGCGCCGTCTATGGACCATTTGCCGCCGCCCTTGATTAACACTACTAGAGCAAGACCTACGGCTAGTATGTGGTATTCGTAACCCTCGCCTGTGTTACTGCCGAACCAGTTCATAAAGAAACCGTTCTGCAAGTGAACCATAAAGATCGCGCCGAGCATGATTATAGCGATCCCCGCGGCGCATAAACGGCTTAGGAATCCGAGAATTAGACCTATGGCCCCTAAAGACTCGCCGAGTATTATCAATACCGCTACAATGTAAGGTATGCCGCTTCCTACGAAGAAGTCCACAGTTCCAGCAAAACCGGCACCGCCGAACATACCTAGAAGCTTCTGAAGTCCG
Organism: Thermodesulfobacteriota bacterium; assembly: GCA_965216785.1. GTDB lineage: Bacteria > Desulfobacterota_D > UBA1144 > Nemesobacterales > UBA2774 > UBA2774. The sequence continues at coordinate 2,592,076 of OZ244197.1, read as the reverse complement.
TGCGGGAGCATGACAAAACCGATTACTATTCTCGCAACGAATACCGCAAAATCTTGATCTGTTTTGAGTATTGATCCCATGGGTTATTTCCTCCTATGAAGTCTCTATAAAGGTATTAAGAATAATACTACTTTTTGGAAGTAATAATCAAGACCCGGGAGTCCGTATAGCAAGAAGGAAACCGTTTATTAAACCCCTCTGATTGTTAGTTCAGCTTTACTTTAACTTTTGCAAATGTGGAGGGGGAATATGTGAAGTATAACATGATGTATATGCCGTAACCTGTCTATATAACGTGATATTAAAGAGTGCTCATATCGAACGTGAAGTATTTTTCGTTTACTTTAAGTTGGAAAATCGGAATAAAAAGTTATTAAAGAGAATCTATATATAGCTTCTTTAACATACTGTAATCAATAAAAACCCATAGTTAAAGCTTTCTCTCAAATTGGTATATAAACTTAAAGAAAGCTACATTATATTGCTTATAATTGTTATATAGAGCACATATAATCATTATAAAACCTGTAACATCCGTTATAGCTAGATAGCTAAAATTCTATATTATAAATATTGAAGAGGTAATATATATATAGACTTGATTATCTAGTAAATACAGTTGTGCTTGTCCTAATTTTGTGTAATTGCTATGGATGGGATTTGGGTTTATAGATTTCTTTTTTGAGATTCCAGGGTTAAAGCGCTCTCCTCTATCTTTATTCTTCTCCTGAGAACAATAAGATTCAGTAGAGTGAAAAGCGCCGAGGTTACGTAGCAGGAAAAGATGAGGGGGATTACCGCTATCTCAATCACTACCGCCAGGTAATTTGGATGACGTATGTATTTATAAGGCCCTTTTGAAATGAGCTGTGAGCCCGGGATTACCAAGATCTTCGTATTCCAGTATTTGCCCAGGCTTGTGATCGCCCAGTATCTGAGAGATTCTGCAAGTACAATGATGGTGAGTAAGAGCGGCCAGAGCATATTTAAGCTTTTCCCCAGAAGATAGTACTCAGCTATGAATGAGAGGAAAAAGGCGGCGTGCATAGCCACTATAACCTTATAGCCTTTCCTGTCATATTCAACGGCGCCTTCACTAAGTACTGTTCGCTCGTTACGGCGGGCAATCAGTAGCTCGCTTACGCGCTGGATGGCTAAAATGACGATTAGAGTCCAGAATAACATCGAGTATAGAGTAAAGGAAATTAAGGGATTTTCACATTAAGTGCGAATCATTAGTAACTCTGAAGTGAATCCCGGCCCCAGGGCCGAGACGATGCCGTAATCACCCGTTTTGTAATCTCCTTTCTTTAGAAATTCCTTAAGCACGTACAGGACGGTTGGGGATGACATGTTGCCGTGCTCTCTTAGCACGTTCCGGGAATACTTAAATGAGCCTTCGTTCCGTCCAAGCGACTCCTCATACGCTTTTAATACTTTTGGGCCTCCGGGGTGCAGTATAAAATGTTTCAGCTCATCTGGGGAAAGCCGGTGAGCCTTGAGAATCTCAAGCACGTTCGGACTTACCTTGTCTCTTACAATAGTTGGGATGTCCTTACTGAAAATGGCTTTAAATCCGTTTTCCACAATTTCCCAGCCCATTACGTCAAGGGAGTCGTCGTAGGTAGTTGTATGAGAGCCCAGAAGATTAAAATGTGATTTTGAATACAGCTTGTGAGCGCTTCCCGCGACGAGACAGGCCGCGGCTCCGTCTGAAAAAAGGGCAAGCGATACAATGTTGCTTTTCGAATGGTCTTCTTTCTGAAACGCCAAGCTGCAAAGCTCTACACAAACGACCATGACGGCGCTTTGTGGGTGCGCGGCGGTGTATTCAAGAGCTCGGCTGAGCCCGGTGGCTCCTCCTACGCAGCCAAGACCCCACAGAGGGGTCCTTTTCATGTGTCTGTCGAGCTTTAGATCGTTTACGAGGTGCGCGTCGACCGTGGGGGTGGTAACTCCTGTGCTAGATATAAATATGATATGGTCAAAGTCTGAATAATCGGCGCCGGATTCCTGCAGGCAATCGGAAATGGCTGATTTTGAGAGCGCAATGGAATTCCTTAGAAAAGAGTCGGATCTTTCTATAAATCCCTTTGGTTTGTCGAACCACTCGGGGAGGTGGGCGAAATGGCGGTACTCTATGCCGGAGTTATCGAATACACCGATGATTCTGTCAATCATATGGCCGTTGCCGGAGAAGAGCTTATATACGTATTCTTTTATATCTTTTTGACTGAAAAGATAGGGAACTTCAGCAGTACCTACAGAGATTACTCTTGACATGTCAGGACACCGAAAATTTGTGATAACGTTGAGGCCAAGCTACGCTTCGTTTATCTATATACGTAAAAAGTATAGCCGATGGTTTGGAGAATAGATTCTTTATATTAAAAAAGCCGCGACTAGTCTTTATAGACCAGCGCGGCTTGTTGAACACTTATAGATTCTACAGTTCTTATTTTTCTATATCAATCCTTATGTAATCGAAGTTAGAAAAGTTATTAAGATCTCATAGAACTATTTCTGCTTTCCGTTAAGGATTCGAGATAGTACTTCATGTTCTCGATCTTCTCACCGTTTAGTGAATAAAGCCTGTTTTGTCTTACTTTACGCTCATTTACTATATCGGCTTCCTTAAGGATTTTGAGATGATTGGAAATTGCGGGTTTTGAAATCTCAAACTTGCCAGCGATTTCTCCTGCCGCAGTTTCACCTTGACTTAAAAACTCCAGAATCTTTCTTCTGGTGTCATCTGCTATGGCTTTATATGGGCAACCCATAAATATTCCCTCCTTGTCAATGTATTAGCCTATGTGTAAATTACATATTACTTTTCGTATATACGTGGTTCAAAGTTGACTACATTCTATTTTTATCTGATAGTCAGGAATAATAAATAACTTACATGAGGCTTTATTATCTATTAGAGTTGTAATATGTATACCTGATTATCATTCTTTTTTCCACTAATATTACGCAAATTCAAATAATTTTGTTTTATGTAAATGTGGTATGCTATTTATTCTACCCAATAAAACTAAAGGAGGAAAGTGTATTGGAGATAATCAAAATTGATAAAAATATATTAAGCCTGAAGACAAATGTGCTTGTTATCGGGGTTTTTAAAAAGGAAAAGTATTCTGGAGCACTAAAAGATGTAAACAGTAAGTTGGGTGGAGCGCTAAGGAGTGTATCCGAGGACAGTGACTTTGACGGTTCGGAGGGTGACTCGGTAACTATAAATGCGACATTCGGCAAGATCGGAGCTGAAAAGGTTTTGCTCATTGGCCTAGGTCCAAAGTCTGATTTCACGCGAAACACAATTAAAAAAGCTGGAATACTTACAGCGGGGCAGCTGTGGGGGAATACCGAAGAGCTTGCGTTTAGCTCTGAGTTCTCTCAAATACCAGGCGGTGTCTCGGCCTTGATACAAGGTATTATGGAGGGGGGATACGAATTTAATAAATATAAGACTGACTCTAAACAGAAAAAGAAATTTAAGAAAATCCAGCTTGTCTCAAGAAAATTAAAGCAAAATACATTAAAACAAGAGGTTCATTTATCAAAGGTTATTTCAGATTCAACAAAATTAGCGCGTGATCTGGTTAACGAGCCTCCTGTGTATGTGACTCCGGAAAAACTTGCCGAAGTTGCACAAGAGATTGCGGATGAAGGTGGTCTAGAATGTGAGATCTTTGACAGGGCTGAGATTGAAAAAAGAGGAATGGGTGGGATCGAGGCGGTCTCACGCGGAAGCGATGTGCCGCCGAGGTTTATACACCTCACATATGAGCCGAAACGAAAACCAAAAAAAACAATAGCGATAGTCGGGAAAGGTATAACCTTTGACTCAGGAGGGCTTTGTCTAAAGCCTGCCGACAGCATGAGGACTATGAAAATGGATATGGCGGGCTCGGCAGTTGTGCTCGCTGTAATGAAAGCTCTGCCAGAGCTTTTACCCTCGGTCAGAGTGCACGGTCTTATCTCAGCAAGTGAGAATATGACCGGCTCTAAGGCGTATAAGCCTGATGATGTGATAACGGCTTATAATGGTAAGACTATTGAGGTAATAAATACAGACGCTGAGGGGAGGATCGTGCTTTCAGACGCTCTTTCTTACGCAGTGAAGCTTGGGGTGGACGAGATTGTGGACCTGGCAACGCTTACCGGGGCCTGCATGGTAGGTCTCGGCAGTTACACTGCCGGGGTGATGGGTAATGATCAGAATCTTGCTCAAAAGATACTAAGTGCGGCAGAGAGGGCGGGGGAGAAGATGTGGCAGCTGCCAATGGATGATGAGCTCCGTGAAGAGATAAAGAGCAGTGTAGCTGATATGAAAAACGCGGGGAGCAGGATGGGCGGAGCGATAATTGCGGCAATGTTATTAGAGCAGTTTGTATCAAACGTCCCTTGGGTCCATATAGATATCGCCGGGCCCGCTTACTCTGAAAAAAAGAGCAGTTTGCGCAAAGTCGGCGGTACTGGGTTCGGGGTGGGGACAATCATAGAATATATACTGGGCAAATAGAGGTTAGGTATTCTTTTAGCGAAAAAAAAGGCAGGTTGCCTGCCTGAGGAACCGGCACTATGAGTAATTCAAATAAAAACCCCGTTTTTTTGCTTCACTATAACTTTGTGCAGATGGAGCTTACGGGAGAGATACCTGAGGAGATTGAAAAATCATTCATCCCGTTTACCGGAGGAAGAAGAAAGTTAACCCAGTGGGAAATTGAGAGGGTGCTGTCTTACGCTCAAAGCCATCCGGGCATATCGGGGGTATTAGTAAAGCTTTCCAATCTTGGCATAGGGCTTGGACGGGCAAACGGGATTAGAAAAAGACTTCTGGCTCTCAGGGAAGGGGGTAAGCGCGTAGTCGTCTATCTGGAGAGCGGAGGGAACGTCGAGTACCTAATCGCCTCTTCAGCTGACTATATATATATGCCACCCTGGGGGATGCTGAATCTGGTTGGTTTAAAAGCCGAGGTAACGTTCTACGCCCAGGCGCTATCGAAGCTTGGAGTGAAAGCGCATATGAAGGGTCTTGGGGTGTATAAGAGCGCTGCGGAGAAATTTACCAGAGACTCCATGTCAGAGCCTCATAGAGAGATGATGGATTCTCTAATGACGGACCTCGAAGAGCAGCTGGAGCGGTCTATTTCCGAAAGCAGGCGGCTTGGTGCTAAGGAGGTTAGAAGACTTATCAACCAAGGGCCTTATACCGCTGAGGGAGCGTATGAGAGCGCTCTTGTGAACGGGGTAGCATATGACGCGGAGATTCCGGATTTAATAGAGCAGGACTGCGGTTTTAAGGTAAAAGCCTTAAACGCGTCGAATCTGATCAGCTTTATGAATTTACGTAATTCTCTGAAGTCTATTACCAAGCGGCTCATTCGTAAACAAAATGTTGTAGCGGTCGTATCTGTAAACGGAATAATAACTAGTGGCCGCAGCAGAACAAGCGGAATGGCTAGAACAATAGGCTCGGGCTCTGTCGTGGATATGCTCAAACGAGTGGAGCATGACAATAGTATTAGAGCCCTTGTTCTGAGGGTGCTTTCGCCAGGGGGTTCAGGGGTAGCGTCCGATGTTCTTAGGGAAAGGCTCAAGATGATATCCGAAAAAAAACCGGTAATTCTTTCAATGTCCGACGTAGCAGCCTCGGGAGGTTATATGTTGGCGCTCGGCGCCGACAGAGTTGTGGCTGATCCCATGTCGCTTACCGGGTCGATCGGTATTGTCTCGGGTAAATTCGATCTGAGCGGGTTTTACGAGAAAGTAGGAATCGGAGTGGATTCGATATCAAAAGCTAAGCGGGCATTAATATTTTCTCTTAGTAAGGGGTTTTCAAAAGATGAGGACGAAAAGCTGCTTGAGATCATGAAGTCGTATTATGGGAAATTTGTAGGGACTGTGTCTCAAGAAAGGGGTATGGGCATGTCTTCAGCTGAGAAGGCCGCGGGCGGAAGAGTGTGGACGGGCAATCAGGCTAAGGAGCTTGGGCTCGTAGATGAGCTGGGGGGCATTACGGACGCATTTGAGCTCGCGGTAAGCATGTCGGGGATTTCCGACTCATCCCGGGCGGAAGTTAAATTCATATCTGAAAAGCGCGGTTTCAGGATATCTGACTTGATGCGCGCTAAATCGATTTCCTATATGTTCGATCTTTTCTTTGAAAGCCTAAGCTCTCTTACAAAAGAGAGAGTACTTACCATTATGCCCTATGATATTGATATCAAATAAACGTTAAATAAGTTTAAATTCCCTATCCAATATCAGGTGGCTCAAGTACCCAACAACTACAGGGGTGTAGTATTCAAGCCCTCCTAATGATAAACCGGGCTTGATCAGAGGTAGCACTAAAAGAGGGGAGGGGATTAAGAATGCCGCCGACAAAGAATGTGTCCATCCCCTGTGCTTTGCCACAACCGGAAGGAGCGCGAAAAATCCAAGTACCGCGGCCTCTTTGTATCGGCCCGAGAGTAAAAATACCAAGTCGAGCACTATAAAGAACCCGTAAAATAACTTTTGGCCCATGCTGTTCGTATCTACATCGGGCCAGATGGAGCCCAGTATGCATAGACCGAACCACGTAAGTACTTCAAACGAGGGTTTGTAGGCGAAAAATACAATAAGAACAACTAAGTAAATAAGGAATGCGAACGATCCGCCGGCTAAGTGCCCTTTATATAGACTCAAGGGGGTCCTTTATAAAGACTCATTCTTGACTTTAAGCGGGGAAGCGGTGTCGAAGAACTCAAGCCAGTCAAGGAACTTGGCGTCCCTTCCTTCTACTATATTGAAGAACCTTGACTGAAGCTTCTTTGTAACAGGGCCCGGTTGCCCTGTGCCGATAAGTCGCCCGTCTACTTCTCTGATGGGAGTTATCTCGGCCGCGGTGCCGGTAAAAAAGGCTTCATCCGCTATATAGAGCTCATCTCGGGTGAACCTTTCTGTCTCTACTTCAATATCTTCGTCTTTGGCTATCTTTAGAACGGAGTCTCTGGTAATGCCCTCAAGAACAGATGTAAGGGGAGGAGTCTTCAGAACACCTCTTCTGACAATAAATATATTTTCCCCCGTACCCTCGGCGACATAACCTTCGTTATCAAGAAGGATAGCCTCATCAAACCCCATTGACGTTGCTTCGAGCTTTGCTTTAACCGAGTTTGCATAGTTCCCCGTTATTTTAGCTTTGGTCATGAATGAGTTAACACCCATTCTGGTAAAAGAGGAAATCTTGGCCGTTATACCCTTTGAGAGCGCTCCTTCACCCAGGTATGTACCCCAGGGGTATGCTGCTATTACAAGGTCTATCGGGTTGTCACCGGGGTGGAGACCGATCTTGCCTCCTCCAATATACGCTATGGGTCTGATGTACGCCTCTACAAGCTCGTTTATCTGAAGCAGCTCGAGCGTTGCCTGAAGAGCTTCTTCTTTTGTAAAGGGAATTTCGATCTCCGCAATGTGGGCAGATGCGTACAAACGGTCAATGTGGTCCTGCAGTCTGAATACCGCGGATCTGGAGTCGTCGCACTTATAAGCCCTTATACCCTCAAATGCCGCAAGACCATAATGCAGCGTGTGAGTTAGTACGTGTACCTGGGCTTCATCCCAGGATACGAACTGACCGTTGAACCAAATTTTATAGGGCTTAGAGGACATGAAACGCTCCTATTCAAACAATATTATAATGACTATAACCTGTTAAATATTCCTTTTTTTCACGTAAGTTGTCAAGTTCCCAGCCAACATTTTCTTGACTCCACCTCGTTTCTTTGAATAATTATAGCTATGGCTAAGCAAGAAAAAGAGAGCTCGGGACAGGTAATAATTAAAAAGTACAGCAACCGAAGGCTCTATGATTCCACCAATAAACGATATGTTACCTTAGAGGATATATCCGAGCTTATACGTAACGGGAGCGAAGTTAAGGTAATTGATTCTCAGAGCGGCGCGGATATTTCCAAAGTTATTCTGATACAGGTAATTCTCGAGAGTGAAAAAAACAAAGAAGACATTCTCCCAGTATCTTTTTTGCATATGCTAATAAAATACGGCAACAAAGTTGCTAAAGATTTTTTCGAAAATTATTTTTTGATGATGTTCCAGCCATACCTTTCAGTTCAGGACAACTTTAAAAAGAATATGCGGATGTGGCACGAAATGGGCTGGTTTCCGCCCGGAGCCGGAATGGCCCCGAACTTCGATAGTAAGGGATCGCCTTCAGAAAACATGTCAGAGAGCGAAATGGGTAAGCATTTAAAAGAGATGTTCGAAGCTTCAAGCAAACGGGCGAAAGAGTCTGCCGAGTCTCCTAAAGACGTCGAGCTTCTTATGGAGAAAATTAAAGAGCTTGAAGAAAAGGTTAATTCCTTGGACGACGATAAGTAAGCAGGCTTCATCCCCTATACTTACATTTCTAAACCACTTATAGCTTGTAATCCGGCCAAAAAGTCTTTTGTTAAATGGGCTTACTTGTATTTTTACAGAAGATCTATAAAATCGGCGTCTACAGAGTCCCCGATTAATAATTCACCCCTTACTTGAACACTCTGGCCGATTAGTATATCTTCACAGAGTATCTCATCGTTGTCTCTGAGCACGTCTGTTGAAGTCGATACCTGGACAATTACGTCAGTCGTTACACCTTCCCTTTTTGCTTCCACCTCTATCGAGCCTGAGTTGGTTACACAGTTGTTGGTAATTACGTCCCCTTCGAATGTCACCTCGGTGGGGTCTGCAAATGAGATGGTTCCGTTTTCCAAGGTTATATTGCCGAGCTCGACTCTAGCGGTCGGAAATACCGTTAAATTTGTAATACCCAGCTGATTAGAATTGCTGTCTAGGAATTCTAGAGTCGGTGTGCCTGCAAATGTGCGTGATAAACTGCTAACGCTGAAAAACCCGGCAGAATTTGTGGTATCTGTGAATTCGACATTATCTTCATTTGTTATAACTACCATAATCCCTTGAACATCTTCATCAGGAATTATATCGACTATTGTTCCCTCGACTATCTCGGGGTCACTGCTGCCACCTCCGCCCCCACCGCCGTTGTCGTCACCCCCGCCGCCAAAATCCACGTCGCAGCCGCCTATTGTTAAAAAGGAAAATAGGAATAAAAGGATTAGAGCTGTTCCGTACCCGGGCTTATTTACTCTTCTCATATTTTCTCCTGGAAGAACCTCTTTGACTTTAAAAATATATTATACCCTTAGTTATTCGTTTTTCATTATAATTTAGGGGATTGGCTTTGTCGTTATAAGCATGGTAGGATTCCATTTTCAAAACTCCCCGAGAGCGTAATAAATGAAACTATTGCCTAAAGTGCTATTCATAAACCACTCTGTAAGAGACGGTGGACCTGGAAAGAGCTTATTCTACTTACTTAAATATTTGGACAGAGAAAAAGTCAATCCATACGTGATGGTGCCCAAGGACGATGTATTTTCAGAGAGGCTTAAAACTGAAGGGATATATGAAAACGTCATTATTGATAAGAGGTTTCCTGAGAACTTAAAAAGACCTCGGATTTTTTCAACTGGGGACAGAGGCGAGCGTTCCGCAGCGATGCCGGGGGAGGATAAATTAGAGGAGAGGGGAGCGATAGCCGGACAGGGCATAACGGCGCTGTTTATGAAATTTATATCGATACTGTTAAATATATTCGATCTTACTTCTTTAGTCCTAACCTCCCCATATTCAATGAGAAAATACGGAATAGACCTAATATACTGTAACGGCACTCAGGCCAAGATCGCAGGGGCGCTGATGGGTCTTGTGAGCGGGCGCCCTGTGATTTGGCATGTGAGGAATATACAGCAGACAAAAGTGCTGGGATCAATTGTTTACACACTGGCAAAACTGCCGCAGGTAAAGAAGATAATATGTGTTTCCGGGCCGACCGCGGATCAGTTCCCAAGCGCAAAAGAGAAGCTTGTAGTTATACATAACGGAATAGACGAAAATGAGTACGACCCGTCCGCTACTCTCGGAGACCTTCGATCTGAATTCGCTATCCCAGCGCGCACCACGGTAGTCGGGAGTACCGGGAGAATTGTTCCAAGAAAGGGGTATCCGCTCTTTGTAGAGGCCGCGCGCTCATACCTTGAGAAAGCCCCGAAAAAGAACAAAAACATAAAATTCGTCATTGTGGGAGACACGCCTTATTTTTTCCAGGACAACCACCTCGCGGATATAAAGGAGCTTGTGCGAAAGTATGGGCTTGAAGACTATTTTATATTCACAGGCTACAGGCCCGATGTGAAAACCTCGCTCAAGGACTTTGATATATTCGTTATACCCTCAAACTACCCAGACCCTTTCCCGCGCTCTGTAATAGAGGCAATGTCGTTTGCGCTTCCGGTGATAGCCTTTAAGGCTGGCGGTATTGTGGAAGCGGTTGAGGACGGAGTGAGTGGGATTTTGAACGAGCCTGGGGATACCGAGGGGATGGGCGGGGCCATATTAAAACTCGCAAGTGATAAGAAGCTCCTTCGGAAAATGGGTAAAGCGGGGCGGGACAGAGTGAAAGCTGAGTTTACGGCAGAGCATATTGCCGGTGAGATACAGAGCGAGATACTCGAGGTCCTCGGTTCATAATACTTAGTGTTAGGCTCCCGGCGTAAGCTAGTCTTTTTTTCTCTCTGAGCGGAATATTATTTTTATAGGCGTTCCTTCCAATTCAAATTCATGGCGGAGCCTGTTTTGCAAAAACCTCTTATAGTTTTCCGGCACCCCTTTTATCTCATTTGTGAATATTACGAAAGTAGGCTGCTTGGTCATGGGCTGTGATATGTAGTAGAACTTTATTTCTTTTCCTTTATGTATGGGGGGAGGAGTATTCTCTACAATATTCCGTATGAAGTTGTTTAGCTTTTTTGTCGGGATGCGCTGTGAGAAGTTTTTGTATACGCTGTCAATCGCTTTAAAAATCTTTTCTGTGCCTCTACCTGTAAGCGCTGAAATAATAAGTACGGGCGCGTAGTCGACCGCAATGAGATTATCTTTCAAAATCCCTTCAATGTCCGGGGTTTGTGATACCTCGCTCGGAACCAGGTCCCACTTGTTGAGCAGTACTATGCAGCCCCTTCCTTTGTCTGAAATGAGTCTTGCGAGTCTTGCGTCCTGATGGGTCGGGCCCTCTCCACCGTCAATCATGAGCAGCGCTAAGTCTGCCCTTTCCATTGCTCTTACGGCTCTAAACACACTGTGCTTTTCGACGGAGAAGCTGATCTTTGATTTCCTTCTTATCCCCGCTGTATCTATGAATAGATATTTATTCCCGTCCTTTTCTATGTATGAGTCTATGGTGTCCCTGGTAGTGCCAGGCACGGGGCTCGTTATTAACCTGTCTTCACCGAGAAGGCGGTTAATGAGCGTGGATTTGCCGGCGTTTGGCTTTCCGAGCACCGCGATTTTGACTACCCCTTCTTCCTCTTCCTCATACAATCCATCCTGCTCGGGAAGCCCGGCCACTATTTTATCAAGGAGCTCGTTAATGTTTCTGCCTTGTTGGGCCGAGATCGGTATGAGTTCGTCAATTCCAAGAGAGTGGAAGTCAAACGCTGCCTGCTCGTGCTTTTTGTCGTCGATCTTATTTACAGTGAATATCACAGGTTTAGTTACGCGTCTTAAGAGGTCTATAACATCTTCATCGTGCGGCATAACCCCGTCTTTACCGTCCAAAACAAAGACAATGAGATCCGCCTCTTCAATAGCGATTTGTATCTGTTCTTTTATGAGGGAAGGGTATTCCTCTTCGTCTCCTTCTGGATCAAACCCCCCTGTGTCAACAAGGCTGAATTCTCTGCCGTCCCATTGTGTGTCGGCATAGATACGGTCTCTGGTTACCCCCGGTACGTCCTCGACTATTGAGCGGCGCTCGCCGACGAGCCTGTTGAACAGGGTCGATTTGCCTACGTTCGGTCTGCCGACTATGGCGACGAGGGGTTTTCTGGACAGTTCGGTGTTATTAGCTATCTGTTCCATAAAATTTATCTGAGTACTGAGTCCGGGACCTGTGTCTCAGGTATAAAAACCTGTCCGGAGCTTATATTTAGTTCCGCTATTGCATATTGGAATATACTTATAATGTATATCTCTTTTTTATATATAAAAGCTAGATTATCGGCACTCTAGTCTACCATTACGGTTCTGTACATTACCGTAACAATCACCAACATCAAGCGAAGTCCAGCGCCAGCTTCCGTCGCGTCTTTGACACTCGGCGCTAAGTATATCACCGTTCATGCTAAGGTCACGGCACGTCTGTTTATAGCTTCCTCTAGGCAGCATATTGTGGTGGTGACGCCTCCCGCAAGTGAGTCTCCCGTTCTGGTTGCTAATATCCTGGTAACAATCCCTGTAATACAGAGAAGACTCACGCCACTCACCGTCTCGCATTTGGCACCTGGCCCATAGCTCACCGTCACGGACATTAATATCCCGGCATGTCTGCTGGTAGCTCCCAGAAGGGGCCCAGTTCCCACCACCGCCTGACTGATTGCAGGTGAGGTTTCCGTTGTCATTGTGGATCGGACCGTCACAAGACCCGAAATATAGAACTGTGTTCTGCCAGGTTCCGTCTCTTTTTTGGCATTTAGCCTCAAGCATATGTCCTATTTTTATAAGGTCCGTACAAGTGTCTCTATAGTTTCCAGGCGGGTATCGCTGCGCAAGCGTCGTATCGCCTAAAAATAAAGATCCCGTAAATAAGAACAGACCTAAAATGAATACCGATACTAATCTTTTTAATGATTTCATATTTATTCTCCCCTCTTCGGTTTTGATATAACCATTATTATATCTTTAGTTTTTGGAAGTCAATAGGCTAGTGGGGTCACTGCATATTTTCTTCGAAATATTTCCTAACACTCCTTAATACAAAGCTGTGGTGATATGCCATTTGCTCTGCGGAATACTGCTGGTCCGCGCCATATGGGCAGGCCTTTCTTGAGGCGCAGCTCAGCGAGCACGTATCATCGGCCAGCCTGAACCTCATGCAGGATTCCCAGTCCCATCCTTGCTCGGATATGGTGTCGGCAGGACAAGCGCTTACGCAGGGTTTATGGCAGGAAGGGCAGGGGTCAAAACCCTCTAAAGGGCTGTCGTAGCGACTGGGCTCAAGCTCAGTGAGCAAGGCTCCTCTGAGCGATATCCATGGGCCGTATCGCGGGTGCAGCAATATGCCCAGTAGACTCGGCACTCCCGCTCCTGATACCTCTCCTAATTTAACAAAATCAAGCGCGGCGGCTTCTCTGCCGAATGGAAATACCGCTTTGTGTTCTATCCCTGATTCATCCAGGATGCCTGAAAACTCTTTAAATATTACGCGCGAGTAATTGTCTATCAGGTCCTCGCCTCTATCTTTAAAGTCGGGATTAGCTTTAAGGTAATTACTGAAAGTTTTCCAAAAACCGTTTCCCCCAAAACCAATGAGGGTGATTGATTTGGCGCCAGGAAGAAGGCTAGAGGCGCTTTTTCGCTCGGACACAATGCGGTCGTATGAATGTATGCTTGTGGTTCTGGTGATATTGAAGCCCGAGTCTCTTGCTGCCGTGTTAAGTCTCTCTAATACGGCTTCAGGTTTCATGAATGGCGCCGGGGGGATTTTGTGTTTGAGGCTCCTCTTGCTGAGGGGGCTCTTCCTCTACAGCCGGGATACCTGTTTCGAGGTTTTGGCTGATTTCGTCTATCTCCTTTAAGGTGGGTAAGTCGCTAAGGCTCTTTAAACCGAAAACCTCAAGAAACTCGCCTGTCGTGCCGTATAGGAAGGGTTTTCCGATAACCTCTTTTCTCCCTTTAATCTCTATAATCTGCCGCTCTAACAAAACGTTTATTACACCGGAGCAGTCAACACCCCTAATGCTCTCGATCTCAACCCTTGTTACAGGCTGCTTGTAAGCAATAATAGCAATTACCTCAAGCGCCGCGCGGCTGAGACGGAATTTTTTGACCCTTTTTAGGAAGTTTGTAATATGATCGCTAGAGCCGGGCGCTGTCCTGAACTGGTATCCGCCCGACACATTGGCAAGAAAAAAACCTCTTCCCATCTCTTCCCATTCTGTAATGAGCTCCTTGAGACATTGTCTTAATTCTGAACGTTCTATATCGGGAAACACCTGAGCTATCTTATCCACACTCACAGGCTCTCCGGATACGAATATTATGCTTTCAATTGACTTTTTTAAATCAGATCGATCCAAAGTGGTTTTCTCCCGCATAGACTAATATTATTTGAGAGTCAGGCGTCTCCCTAACAATGTGTATCGAATCCATCCTGACGAGCTCTAGTAGAGATAGAAATGTTAATATAAGATCAAACTTGGACTCACATTCTGAAAACAATCGCTCTAAGCCGATTTCTCCGAGCGTTCTGATTTTATCTAAAACAAGCTCGAGCTTTTCCTCAATCGTTACTTCTTCAGTAATAAACGCCAGGTCCTCGGCCCAGAGCTCTTTTTTCCTGTCGTAAAATTCCCGAAACGCTTCAATGAGCGACCACAGGTTAACCGGTACAAGCTCGACTTCTTCTTCAATGCTCAATTCTTCGGTGCCTGGTTCTCTCTTAAAAACGTCCCTGCCAAGAACTTCTCCCTTAAACAGATCAGAGGCGGCATCCTGGTAAATCTGGTACTCAAGGAGCCTTCTTACAAGCTCCGCTCTCGGGTCTTCCTCATCCTCTTCTATGACCGGCTTGGGAAGGAGCATTTTGGATTTCAGAAGGGATAGCTCTGCAGCTATTACCAGGTAATCGCCCGCAACTTCCAGGTTTAGCTCCTTCATTAGCTCAAGATACTCGATATACTGGTCCGTTATGGCGGCGACCTTTATATCGTATATATCCATCTCGTTTTTCTTTATAAGGTGAAGGAGGAGGTCCAAGGGGCCTTCAAAGAGGTTTATCTTGATTACGCAAGGCTCTTTGGGCTCGAGCGGTCCCGCACCCGGTATCTGGTTCTTCATCCTATCAACTGTCCTATAATACCCCAAAGTTGTCCGAAACTGTAGCCCGACAGCAATTCTGATATAAGAGACACGGGTATGAAAATATATCTAAATATCCCGTCCGCAAATATGAATAGGCCGAACAAAATCAGTACACCGTAGCGCTCAAATTGGCTATACACTCTGAGCTGGTTATCGGGCAGTACCGCGTAGAGCACCCTCGAGCCGTCAAGCGGGGGGATTGGAATCATGTTGAAAATAGCGAGCGCTATGCCATAGACGAACGAAAGTATGATGAATACGGGTATCATAGCGTACGCGCCCTCGAAAACAAGCTCACCCGTAATCATTTTTGGGACCATATAGCTGATAACCAAGCCTGCTACGACAGCTGTTGCGAGGTTGGAAAGGGGGCCTGCTATAGCGACAAGAAGAGTGCCTTTCTTTGGGTCCTTAAAGTTCATGGCGTTTATCGGAACAGGTTTTGCCCAACCAAAGCCCACAACGAACATGAGTATGGTGCCCAGCACATCAAGGTGAGCTATGGGGTTAAGCGTGAGCCTTCCGTTCAGTTCTGCCGTCCTATCACCGAGCTTATTGGCTGTCCAGCCGTGAAAGTACTCGTGAATCGTAAGCGCGAATAATATAGCCGGGGCCTGAATCAGGATAAGGCCCAGATTTATGTTGTTTAAGAAATCGAAATTCATAGTCAGGTTAGGTTAAATACAGTTTCAAGTAATATACTCAATCTGTAAAATTTTACGACAGTGCAGTATTCAAATATATCTTTTGATTTAAGACCTTGGATGGTATTTCTTGTGGATTTCCTTAAGCCTCTCACTCTCTACGTGCGTGTAGATCTGGGTCGTGGAAATGTCCGAGTGGCCGAGCATTATTTGTATGGTTCTTAGATCAGCGCCTCTTTCCAGCAGATGAGTGGCAAAGGAATGGCGGAGAGTATGGGGGCTGATTTTCTTGGATATTCCTGC
Source organism: Thermodesulfobacteriota bacterium (assembly GCA_965216785.1). GTDB lineage: Bacteria > Desulfobacterota_D > UBA1144 > Nemesobacterales > UBA2774 > UBA2774. The sequence continues at coordinate 2,576,138 of OZ244197.1, read as the reverse complement.
CTTAAGGCCGTAATTCTTGATTAATTTCCAGAACCCCTGTCTTGTCATCCCGCTTCCCCTCCTGGTTACAAAAAGCGCTTTGGCCTCTTTTGATTTAAGTATCAGGGGTCTTGCTTCCATTAAATAGTTCTGCAGCTTTTCTCTGGCTGCCTCTCCCAGGGGTACGATCCTTTCCTTGGAGCCTTTGCCGTATACGATGACGTACCCGTGATCGAAGTTAACGTCATTTAGCTTAAGACCGATGAGCTCGGATACCCGGATGCCGGTAGCGTACAGAACCTCAATCATAGCGGAGTCCCTAAGGCCCTCGGGAGTAGACTCGTCAGGGGCCCCGAGCAGGGTTTCAACATCATCGAGTGAGATAACGCCCGGGATGCTTTTTTTCATTTTTGGCGTTTTTATCTGGGAAGCGGGGTCTTCCGCAATAAGTTTTTCAACAATAAGATATTTGAAGAACTGCTTTATGGACACTATAGAGCGCACTATAGTGGTTGCGGTAAACCCCTTTTCTTTGGAATGGGTAAGAAAATCGGCAATATGGCGGTATTTCACATCTGAAATAGCCGTGATTTTCTCTTTGTCTAAGTACTCGATGAACTTCTTAACGTCTCTCCCGTAGGACTCAAGAGTATTCTCAGACAGTCCTTTCTCTACTGCCAGGTATGAGAGGAACGAGTCCAGGAGAGCTTGCATAAGTTAAGAATATTACAGTATTATGTGCCCATTTCCCAGGAGCTAAGGTACTTCTTCTGCTCCGGGGTGAGTTTGTCTATCTTCACGCCTTTGGCTTTTAGCTTCATGCGCGCAACTGACTGATCGACCGTTTCCGGTACATCATAAACCGTGTTCTCAAGCTTCTTCGCGTTTTTAACCATGTACTCCGCGCAAAGAGCCTGGTTTGCGAAGCTCATGTCCATAACGCTTGAAGGGTGGCCTTCTGCAGCCGCGAGGTTTATGAGCCTGCCGTCGCCCAGGATGTTTATTCTCCTGTTGTTACTAAGGGTGTATTCCTCAACGTATTCCCTTACCGTGCGTTTTTTCTTGGAGAGCTGTTTTAGACCCGGGAGGTCGAGCTCAACGTTGAAGTGGCCTGAGTTTGAGACGATAGCGCCGTCTTTCATTGTTTTGAAGTGCTCTTTTCTGATTACGTTTATGTTCCCTGTGACGGTGCAGAAGAAATCTCCGATCTTTGCAGCGTCAGCAATCGGCATCACTCTGAACCCGTCCATTACAGCTTCGAGCGCCGCAAGCTCGTCGACTTCCGTGACTACAACGCTTGCGCCAAGCCCTCTTGCTCTCATAGCGAGCCCTTTACCGCACCAGCCGTAGCCGCAAACTACAAAAACTGTGCCTGATATCAATCTGTTAGTAGCCCTGATAATTCCGTCGAGCGTGCTCTGCCCTGTGCCGTAGCGGTTATCGAAGAAATGTTTTGTGTTGGCGTCGTTCACAGCGATTATCGGGTACTTGAGAACGCCGTCCTCGGCCATGCTCCTTAGTCTTATTACACCTGTCGTGGTCTCTTCTGTGCCGCCAACCAGGCCTTCAAGCTTTTCCTTTCTTGACGTATGCAGTGTGGACACAATATCCGCCCCGTCGTCCATGGTTATCTGAGGGGACATGTCGAGAGTGCTGTTAATATGGTCATAGTAAGTCTTGGTGTTCTCGCCCTTTATAGCGAATACCGATATGCCGTTCTTTACCAGATACGCAGCCGCGTCGTCCTGGGTGCTGAGAGGGTTTGAAGCGCATAGCCCTACCTCGGCTCCTCCCTCTTTTAGCGCGACCGCGAGGTTAGCGGTCTCGGTCGTCACGTGAAGACAAGCCGCTATGGTTATTCCCTTAAGTGGTTTTTGTTTTTTGAATCTTTCGCGAATCAGCGCGAGCACCGGCATTTCTTCCGCTGCCCATTCGACTCTTAGTTTTCCTTCCTTGGCTAGTTTTAAGTCTTTTACATCGTATTTCATACTTGCCTCCGTATAAATTAAAGAAATGGTTTGTGTTTATAAGTTATCCGACCGCTTTTTGTAAGTCCTGAACTTTATCGGTCTCTTCCCAGGTAAATCCGGCGCCGTCTCTGCCGAAGTGGCCGTAAGCCGCGGTTTCCTGATAAATAGGTGTTAGAAGATTTAAGGATTTGATGATGCCTGCCGGTGTGAGATCGAATACTTCCCTTACCGCGTTTGACAGCGTTTCCTCTGGTATCTCGCTCGAACCAAATGTCTCTACCATTACGGACACAGGCTCAGGCACACCAATCGCGTAGGCGAGCTGTACCTCGCATTCTTTGGCCAGACCTCCGGCAACTATGTTCTTTGCCACATAGCGCGCCATGTAAGCTGCGCTGCGGTCAACCTTTGAAGGGTCTTTTCCCGAAAACGCTCCGCCGCCGTGTCTTGCCCAGCCCCCGTAGGTGTCGATGATAATCTTTCTTCCCGTAAGTCCAGCGTCGCCCATCGGGCCGCCGGTAACGAACGAGCCTGTTGGGTTTACATATATTTTGGTTTTGTCGGAGATCATAGTTTCGTCTACACAGGGTTTTATTACCTCTTCCAGAACCTGCTCATAAATTGTTTTCTGCTCTATGTCAGGCGCGTGCTGTGAAGATATCACTATTGCATCGAGCCCTACGGGCTTGCCTTGCTCGTAACGCACCGTGACCTGCGACTTACCGTCAGGTCTAAGATACGGCAGCTTGCCTGATTTTCTGACGTCCGTTAATTTTTTGGATAGCTTGTGCGCGTACATTATAGGGGTTGGCATAAGCTCTGGTGTTTCGTCGATTGCGTATCCGAACATAAGTCCCTGGTCGCCCGCTCCCTGCTCCTTGTTTTCGCTTGAATTAACGCCAAGCGCAATATCGGGGGACTGCTCGTCCATTGCTACGAGCACAGAGCAAGTGTGGGCGTCAAACCCCATGGAGCTGTCGGTGTAGCCGATCTCTCTGATTTTATTCCTAACTATGTGGTTAATATCCACTACGGCTTTAGTGGTTACTTCTCCGGCAATTACTACAAGCCCAGTCGTAATGAGTGTCTCACAGGCAACTCTGCTGTGAGGGTCGTCATTTATCATGGCGTCAAGCACCGCGTCAGAGATTTGATCGGACATCTTGTCCGGATGACCCTCGGTTACGGACTCCGAGGTAAAGATAAAGTTTTTAAGTGACATAAAATTATTCCTGTGTGTAATGAGGGTTAGATTATAAAAGCGTGTATGGTAAATAGTTTTCGGGTAACTGTCAAGCTTGCGCTCAGGAGCCCAGATCAATGTTAGAGATTATCATTTGCACTAGCGCGTATTGCGCTCAGCATGGTATAATCCGAGGCCTGTGTACTAGCGATATTCAAACTCACTCTTTTAAAGGAAATACATATGAAGAAATTAATTGCACCCTCGGTACTTTCAGCCGATTTTACGATATTAGGAGAAGAAATACGCGCAATCAAAGAAGCCGGTGCCGACTGGATACATGTAGACATTATGGACGGTCACTACGTGCCTAACCTAACGCTCGGATTGCCTATCGTCGAGGCTCTATCCCGTACTGAGACCCCGCCTTTAGATATACACCTGCAAATAGAAAAGCCTGAGGAATTCTCTGAAAAGTTCATTGACGCGGGAGGGGATTCAGTGCTCGGCATCACAGTTCAGTACGAGACCACAAGGCTGCTTCATAACGCCATTTCAAGGATCAAGGCAAGGGGCGTTTCGGCAGGCGTTGCTATCTGCCCGATGACCCCGTTATCGGCTCTTGAGGAAATTCTTGACTACGTTGACATGGTACTTGTAATGACCGTTGAGCCAGGCTTTCCGGGACAAAAGTTCATTCCCTCAATGGCGCCCAAGGTAAGTAGGCTGCGCGAGATTATTGACGGGCGGGATCATAGACCCCTGATTCAAGTCGACGGAGGCATAAAGTTAGACAACGTAAAACTGATTGCCGATGCGGGCGCTGACGTAATAGTCTCAGGCTCGGGAATCTTCGGCACATCTGATTATACCGAGACAATAGCTGAGATGAGGGGGCTGGCCCAGGGAAACGATGACTGATAGCGGCGGGTATATTAGGGATGTGGAGAAGTATTTTCTCTCGCTAGCGGGGGAGGGGATTATGCTCTCTTCTGAGGACTACACGGTGATATCGAAGCTCCGGGACAGACAAATACCTAAAGAGGTTGTGCTCCGGGGAATAAGTAGGGCATTTGAGAAGCTAAATGCAGATGATGACGATGGGAAGAATAGAGTAAGAAGCATGAAGCAGTGTTCTTCATTTATCGAGGAGAGTATAGAGGAGTACAGCCCCTTAAAAGAGAGGAAAATATCTGAGGAATCAAATAAGGAACACACGGGGATTATCGGCGAAGCCGCACAAAAGCTAGGCGGCTATATAAACGAGGAGAAAAGGACAGATGTGCGTGATTATTATATAATGCTGAGAAACAGGGTTTTGGACTTGGAAGGAGCCCCCGAAGAGAATGTCCTAGGCAGGATTCTGTCTATTGAGGCTGATTGCTTGGAGAAATTCTTTAATGCTCTTCCTGAAGAGGAAAGGAGCACGATTGCGCTCGATGCTGAAACTAGGGTGAAGGGAAGGGGGCGCTACATGACGGAGAAGGCGTTTTCTGAGAGCGTTATATCATTTCGGAATGAAATCATTCATAATAAGTATGGAGTTAAGTATTTGTATAGTTACGACTGACGGTGAGTATGGAGATTAAAAGACAGCAGGTGGGCTGTGACGATTGTCACTATTCGGGGTTTCACGTATTAGAGGGCGAGACATATGCACGCGCGGAGCTTTGCAGCTGTATCGAGCACTGTGTTGAGTGCGGGGGGTCGGGAAGCGTATTGTCTCAGAAAAAAAGCGGTTACTCCTATGTTGCCCCATGCAGTCTCTGCGGCGTAGTCAGGAGAAACGTTAAGCTCTATAACCTGGCGGGCGTGCCCGCTAAGTATTCACGCGTTCTTCAGGTGGACGCGGGACTCGATCCGAGGAAAATAAATAAACCCCTTCAACACGCGCTTACATACGCAAAGAACGAATTTGTTAAGAAATACCCTACTAAAAAGGGTTTTTTGTTAATGGGTCCGTCCGGTTTGGGCAAAACACACCTTGCTATCGGAACGATTTCCGAGCTTACGCTTTATCACGGTGTGAGATGCATGTTTAAAGACTTCTTTTATCTTCTCTCAGAGTTAAAACAGGCCTACTCTGAAGGTACTCCTGAAAATGAAGTTATAGTCCCTCTTATAGAGACAGAGGTTCTGGTGATAGATGAGCTTGGTAAGGGAAGGAGTAACGAATGGGAACTTAACATACTGGACCAGCTCATATCCAAACGTTATAACTCTTCAAAGAAAACCGTAATTACAACAAATTATATCTCCTCTGACATTGCAAGGGAGATAGGTGAGGATAAGGAGATTCTTGAGGTCAGGATAGGGGAGAGGATCGCTTCAAGGCTCTATGAGATGTGCGAGTTTATGTATCTTGAGGGAAAGGACTATAGAAAAGAGATGCGTAAGAGCAGGGTCAGCTAAAATCCCAGTATTTTGAGTACTCTTTTTTTACATTTTCTATAATAGAATCTACTTGAGCAGTGTCTTCTAGTACACTGTAATCACTTTTCTTTTTGTCAAGCAGCTCTTCGACTACTTCTTTGCTCGATATCCACAGGCCGTCTAGGTTGTAGCCGCCTTCCAAAATGAACACAACCTTGCCTCGGCAGTACTTATCGGCAAGGTCTGTTAGGAATCTCGTCTGCTTGGCGAACCCTTCGGGGGTGACTTTCATGCCTCCTAGAGGGTCTTCCAGGAATGTGTCGAAACCTGCAGAAACCAGAATAAACTCAGGTTTAAATTGCTTTACTACAGGAGCTAATATCTCGGTGAATATCTTAATGTACTCTGAGTCTCCCATACCCGGGGGCAGGGGGACATTAATATTATAGCCTTCTCCCTCTCCGCTTCCTTTTTCGTTGAGGCTGCCGGTGCCGGGGTAAAAGGGGTGCTGGTGTGTGGAGAAGTAAAGCACAGAGGGGTCGTCATAAAACATATGCTGCGTTCCGTTTCCATGGTGTAAATCCCAGTCTACTACGAGCACGCGGCTGAGCCCTTTTATGCGTGTTAGGTATGCGGCGCCCACGGCGACGTGGTTAAATAGACAAAACCCCATAGCCCTGTCGGCCTCTGCGTGATGCCCGGGGGGTCTTACGAGCGGCATAGCTCTGTCTACTTCTCCTTCCAGAATGCTATCAATTGCGGATAGCATGCCGCCTGAGGCTCTTACGGCAGCGTCAAAAGAAACCGGGCAAGTGGAGGTGTCTGCGTCCAAAAACACTTTGGGTTTACCTTTCGTGGAAGCCATCTTATCAAAATGCTCTGCCGTATGTACTAGTGTGATTTCTTCTTTGGTCGCGTCTCTCGGCGTGATCTTCACGACTTCGTCTATGAGCTTAGTAAAATTGAGCATGTCCACGATGGCAAGAATCCTCTCATGGGTCTCGGGATGGCCCATGCCGTTATCGTGATCTACATAGAGCTTGTCCAGCACTATTCCAACTTTGGGCATAATTCACACTCTCCTTTGTGATTTAAATGCTAGCACATGAATTTATTCATAGAAACCATAAATTTGATTTATATAGAGTTTAGATTTTTATATATCTGGAACCTATTCAGAAGTAAAATCCAGGAGCGCACCAATTAAGTAAAGCGATCCTGTGACGCATCCGGGTGCGCCGTTTTTGATTAAACCACTGTATGCCTCTTCGTAATCCTCTATAATCACAACATTATTAGTATGCTCTTTGGCAAAATTATATAAAGCCTTTGTATCCGCACTCCTTTCGGACGGCGCTTTTGTAATAATTATCTTAGCTGCATTCTGAGCTATTTCATTTATAAACGCGCCGTGGTCTTTATCTTCAAGCATAGCAATCAGAAACGTAAACTTAACACCCGGATAATTGTCTGTAAGCGAAGAGATGAGAGCCTTTGCGGCGCCAGAATTGTGAGCGCTGTCCAGGATAAGGGGAGGGGTATCTCTAACGATCTGAAACCTTCCCTCCCAGTTGATATTGGAGAGACCTTCTCTTAATGTTTGTACTTCAAGTTTTATTTGTCCCGACTCTGCGAGCTTCTCCAAGACCTTTACGGCGAGAGCCAGATTCTCATATTGGTACAATCCTTTTAAGGTGGATGTAATATTGCCTATATTCCATATATTACCCATATAACATAGCCCCTTGTCTGCGGTGTGGGTCAGTTTAAAGTCTTTGCCGGATATGTATAGCTCGCAAGAGTGTTTAATTGCTTCGCTCTTTACTACTTCGAGTGCTTCATCCCGTGCTCCGGTTACTACAGGTGTGGCGGGTTTAATAATACAAGCCTTTTCAGCGGCTATTTCCGAAAGACTGTCCCCCAGGTACTCGGTATGGTCAGCAGAAATATTGGTGATTACGGACACTAGAGGTTTAATGACGTTCGTCGCGTCCCACCTTCCACCCAAGCCTACTTCAAGGATATTAAAATCATTGTCGTTATCGGCAAAATATAGATATGCGCAGGCAGTGAGCACCTCAAAAGAACTCGGCTCTACAGCGCTCTTTTCAGACGCGCTTCTAACCCGTTCGATATAATCAGTGAGCTCTTTTTCCTTTATCTTTTCTCCATTAATTCTGATTCTCTCATTAAGATTTATCAAATGAGGGGAGGTGTAGAGACCCGTTTTATAACCTGCCTCGCATAGTACTGCGGAAATTGAGGCTGAAACCGAGCCTTTACCGTTAGTGCCGGCGACAATGATTCCAGGAACCTTTTGCTCAGGGTTATTGAGGGCTCCAAGTATCTTCTTTATTCTTTCCAGGCCGGGTTTTACTTTATGAAGGCCGAGAGAGTTTAGATATAGTATAGGGTTTTGAGGCATGTTATATTTATCTTTGGAAGAGGTCTTGGGTATTATATCACAATTAAAAAGACCGTAATGGTAATGATTTGCAAATAGTAGCTTTGACCTCTTGATATTTTATCCTCTTTAGGTTATTATTGATAATTATATTCAATATCGGAAAGAGGAATAAAATATGACACCTGTGGCAAAAAGAAAAATGGAACGAAGAAAAACACTTAACGATTATATTTCGAGAATGCAGCTTAAGTCAACGAAGCAAAGAGATGTTATCTTTGACGAGTTCTTTAATAATTATATGGGTAAGCACGTTACCGTTGAGGAGTTTTACGAGAATATAAAAAAGAACCACCCTAAGATAGGCTTTGCTACAGTGTACAGGACACTCAAGTTATTCAGAGAGTCCGGTATCGCCGCAGAAAGGGACTTTGGTGACGGCAAGGCGCGTTACGAGCCCATACGCTCTGAGACAGAGCACCATCATCATATGATATGCACTAACTGCGGGAATGTATATGAGTTTGCCAATACACAGATTGAGCTTTGTCTGAACCAGATAGCGAAATTAAACCAATTTAACGTAAAAGACCATAAGCTCCAGATTTACGGGCTTTGCTCTTCCTGTAGCGAATCTTAGATTAAACTTATTGAAACTTCTGTATTGTTCCATTTCCTAGTTGTTAATTTAAGGAGACTGATCCAGTTTGTCCTGAGCCCTTCGAAAGCTTCGGGGATTGATTGATCCTGTTTTTGTTGGGGATTGCCGCGGCTCCTTTGGAACCTCGCAATGACTGCTTGTTGTGTTTGATTGACGGAATTAGCTGCAGAGTATAAGCATATCGCTTACGGCTTTTTCCATACCGACAAGAACTGCTCTTGAGACAATGCTGTGGCCGATGTTAAGCTCTTCTATGTCCTCGAACTGAGCTACGTATTCAGTGTTCTTGTAGTCAAGCCCGTGCCCGGCGGCAACTCTTAGGCCTGCTTTTACCGCCGCGTGAACCGCACTTTCGATCTTATCAAGCTCACGCTCCATTTCGTCTTCATTCGCCGCGTCGGAATAATTGCCAGTGTGGAGCTCTACCATGTGGGCGCCCGCTTCTTTAGATATCTTTATCTGCTCTTGGTCCGGATCGATGAAGAGGCTCACGAAGATCCCGCTTGTCTTTAACTCTCTAACAGTGCGCGACACGTTTTTATAGCTACCCTTAACATCAAGGCCCCCCTCGGTAGTAAGCTCCTTTCTTTTCTCGGGCACAAGGGTTACCATGTCGGGCAGCACCGCTTTTGCTATCTGCACCATTTCCTCAGTTGCGGCCATTTCCATATTGAGCTTTGTTTTTACTGTCTCTCTTAGGAGTCTTAAGTCTCTGTCCTGGATGTGTCTTCGATCTTCTCTCAAATGTACGACAATACCGTCGGCCCCCGAGAGCTCAGCAAGCACGGCGGCGGCCACAGGATCTGGCTCGACCCCGCCTCTTGCCTGTCTTATGGTCGCTACATGATCTATATTTACATTCAATTTCGGCATCTGTATCAAGCTCCTATTTCTTTTCTAATCTTATCCGTAAGCGTCGCCGCTATCTCGTTAATGAGAGTGTCGTTTTCGCCTTCTACCATAACCCTTGCAATGGGCTCTGTGCCTGAATATCTGATATTAATGCGGCCCTTGCCGTTTAAGCGGTTCTCCTGCTCGCCTAGCAGCTTGCTTAGTCCCGGAATGTCAGAGAGGTTCTTCTTTTCCCTTACCTTTAGATTTAATAATACCTGGGGGTAGAGATCGAAAATGCGAGCTAGCTCGGAAAGGGTTTTCTCCTTTCTTTTCATAATCGCCAACAGCTGAAGTGCCGCTAGCGTACCGTCGCCGGTAGTTGTGTGGTCAAGGAATATTATGTGGCCGGACTGCTCGCCTCCCAAATTACAATTTCTCCTGCGCATTTCTTCGACCACGTATCGGTCTCCTACCTGAGTGCGAATGAATTCGAGTCCCTTGTCCGTTATATATTTCTCAAGAGCCATATTGCTCATTAGGGTAGTAACTACCGCGTTCCCGCGCAGAGTCCCGTTCTCTATCATCTCGGTCGCGCAGATGGCTATGATTTTGTCACCGTCTACGATGTTGCCCTTTTCATCGGAGAATATGACCCTGTCTGCGTCACCGTCAAGGGCTATACCGACTTGGGAGCCGGTATCGAGCACTTCTTGGCAGAGAAGCTCGGGGTTCAGTGATCCGCACTCGGTGTTGATATTTTCGCCGTCCGGGTTTACACCGATAGTAACGAGCTCCGCGCCAAGCTCCTGAAACACTGTGGGCGCTACCTTGTACGCAGCGCCGTTTGCGCAGTCGAGCACTAAGCGCACGTCGTCTAAAGTTAGGTCTTCGGGGAAAGAGTTCTTTACAAATACAACGTAGCGCCCCTGAGCGTCGTCAATCCTGTATGCTTTACCTATGTCGTTCGGGGAGCTTTTTACCTGGTCTGCATCTCCGTTATTCATGAGCTCCTCAATCTCAATCTCTCTTTCATCGGGGAGCTTAAAACCGTGACGGTCAAATATTTTAATGCCGTTATCCTGGTAGGGGTTATGAGATGCGGAAATGACAATGCCGGCATCGGCCCGCATGCTGGAAGTAATGAACGCAATAGCAGGTGTGGGGAGTGGACCCACTAACAGAACATCCGCACCCATTGAAGCTATGCCTGAAGACAGAGCCTGCTCGAACATATACCCCGAGAGCCTGGTGTCCTTGCCTATAACGATTTTTGGTCTTTTGGTATCAGTCTTATTTTGTTTCAGGCTATGAGTGAGTGCCTTCCCGAGCCTTAGGCTCATCTCGGGCGTCATTGGTTCACTGTTGGCTACACCCCTGATGCCGTCTGTGCCGAAGAGGCGTCTTTGTTTAATCTCCAAGCTGATTCTCCCGCTCAGTTTAATTTTATCTCGATTGTCTTTGGGGATTGACTCTTTAACTTGAGTAATTCCTTGTGAGGATAATCGACGCTGACTTTTAGTTTATGAGTCTTGTTGCTGTTATTACTAATATCGCTTCCGTCAACGAAGAGCTCTATGTCTTCGCTGCTGAGGTTGTTGATTATGCTGAAAGGGCCTTCGAATGAGATCTCGGTAACGATATTACCGTCTGTTTCAAAATCAAAATCGTCGAAGTTAACAAAGTTTATCGCAAGGTTGTTAAATTCTTTCTCCAGTGTCCTTTCCGCTATGTCCACTGTAACTCGCACTGTGTTGTTGCCTACCACTTTAACAAGAGAGTAGGGGGAGCGGAGCGGCACTTCTATGGTAAATTTCGACCTTTCTCCCTTTAGATCCACAGGGTCTGTAGTTATGCTGTTGATTTTATTTATCAGGCTTTCAGGGCCGCGGACCATGATCTCTGACGGCACTACTTCGGGCTCGCCGATAATTTCATACCCTGGCTCGAGCGGTCCTAAAGAAGGCACGACTTTTACGTTCTTATCGCTAAGCTTGTCTATATCGATCTCTATCTCAGCCGGGCTTATGCCCGTGACCTGTACGTCCCTGGGTGGAATAATCTGATCCGTGGTTATATCAAACCGTGACATGCCTTCGCCAAGGTTTGAGAGATCGATTGTAAATAACATAGTCTCTGAGTTGGCTGAGGGCAGCTGACTTCTGGGGCCTCTCATTCTTACTGTGAGCTTTTCCGGCGGATTGTTGGCTATAACAAGTCCTGGGGGCAGATTCGCATAGTTAATATCTATATTCACATTTTTATCTACGTCGTGCTGCAGGTTTGCTACCATCCAAAGCGATATGGCGATTACCACAGCAAGGAGCTTCTTTCCCATGTCCGAGAAGAAAGGAGTTTTTGCTTTATTAGTATTGCCGCTATCTGATTGATAGGGTTTTTTTAACCAGTCCACCATATCTATACCCTAAAGGTGTTTGCTCTTAGCTCTCCTCTTTGTTAGTTATCGCAACTTGTTTAGGCTGATCGGGCTTTTTTATGCCAAGGAGTTCCTGAAGCTTGTTGTTAAGAGCTGTCGCGTCGAGTCCCCTGGTGATCTCGCCCCCAGAGGCAAGGGAAATGGTGCCGGTCTCTTCGGAAACGGCAATTACCATTGCATCTGTCTCGGCTGAGAGCCCGATTGCCGCCCTATGTCTCGTTCCGAGCTCCCTCTCAAGATCGGGGTCGGTAACAAGCGGGAAAAACGAGCCCGCGGAAACGATCCTGTTGCCTACTATGATTATCCCGCCGTCGTGAAGAGGGGAGGCGGGGTTGAATATGCTGATTATAAGCTCTCTTGACACGAGCGCGTCGATCCTCATACCTATTTCTATAAAGTCAGATAAGCTGTTGTTCCTTTCAATCGCTATGAGCGCGCCTATATGTCTATTGGCCAGGTAGCTCGCCGCTTTTACAACTTCTTCGGCATAGAGCTGTTTTGACTTGCCTGGAGAGAGTTTTAGTAAAAAAGGTCTCCTTCCGATTGCCGCAAGGCCCCGGCGAATGTCGTGCTGGAAAAGTATCACCACTATTAATATTATCGATCCCAGGAACTGCCCGAGTATCCAGTTGAGAGTGAAAAGACCTCTTTGAGAGAAGTAATAAAGCACTACTAGAAGTACCAGTCCGAACAGTATCTGAACTGCTCTTGTGCCCTCTATTATCCTTAGCGCATAATATATTACGAATGCGACAAGTACGATGTCGAGAGTATCCCAAACGTAGCGGTAATTAATTATAGCGTCGAGCATAATCAAATTATAACTTAAAACTTAGAAAAAGTTAAGACATTTCAATAAGTTTCGTGACTAACATTAAGTATTGCATCAATCATTTGGGATACGCGTTTCATATACCCCGTTTCATGTACTCGTATTATGGAAGCCCCATTTAGTATACCGACCGCTACCGTGGCCGCCGTGCCTTCGGTTCTATCTCCTGCCTCCGCATCAAGGACTTTGCCGATAAATGACTTGTTTGAAGTCCCGATTAATATAGGTTTGCCGAGTTCTAGGAAAGAGTTTAAGTGCTTAAGAATAGCTAAATTCTGCTCTACTGTTTTTCCAAAACCAAATCCTGGGTCTACAACAATAGAGCGCGGACGCACGCCTCTGTGCTCAGCCAGTTTTACTGAAATTCGAAGAGGGAGCTTAATGTCTTCGATAAGAGAGCCGTAACTGGTTTTGCTCTGCATATCGCGGGGTCTCGAAGTAGTGTGGCTCAGAACAAGTCCTGCTCCGTATTTAGATGCTGCGTCTGCGATTTCCGGGTCAAAAGTGAGAGCGCTTATGTCGTTAACAATCTTCACGCCTTCCTCCAGCGCCCTGAGGGCGACCTCTGATTTCGTTGTATCAATGGATAGCGGTATGTCAAAACGTTTTCTTATTTCCTTTATGACCGGTATCACCCTTTCCAGCTCTTCTTTGGCTGAGACGGGTAGGGAGCCCGGGCGGGTGGATTCACCGCCTATGTCTATAATATCCGCGCCTTCCTCTATCATTTTTTCCACGTGTTTTAAAGCTGCATCTATCTGCGAGTAATTCCCTCCGTCATAAAAGGAGTCGGGCGTCGTATTCAGCACTCCCATTATGTGAGTCCTTAAACTCAGGTCAAACTCGGTGTCCCTGCACTTGAACAGATGGGTATTTAAAACAGAGGTTCCCGTTTCATCTTCCAGACCGATTTTTGAGTTAGCCGCATTCTCACGCAACATTTCTGCCTCGCTAAAGGGATTTACTTATATAGTCGGAGCCAAAAATGTAAATCGGCTCCGTTGTCTATTCAAAATTAGAGAACCCCGATACACCGCGCCGTAAGTAATAAGTACTGCGGATCAAGCGTCTTCAGAATTATTACTGCTCCTAAAGGCTACCGACCCTTCTGTGGTCGGGTTTTGCCAAGGGGAGGGATAATCTTTTTGGGGCTTGTGGCTACTAACGAGCTCATCGAGCTCTTTTCCGTCTATGACTTCCTTATCGAGGAGCATCTCGGCAAGCTTGTGAAGTAAGTCAATATTATCTTCAAGAGTAGATTTCGCTTTTGAATAATTGTCCGTGACAATAGAGCGTATCTCGCTATCAATTTCAATAGCTGTCTCTTCGCTATAGTCTTTGGGTTTTGATATCTCTTTGCCCAAGAAAATCTGGTCTTCACCTTTGCCAAACGTAACGGGACCAACTTTTTCACTCATTCCCCATTCACACACCATTCGGCGCGCGATATCCGTAACACGGTCAAGGTCGTTCCCTGCGCCGCTCGTGCGCTCGCCAAATACTATTTCCTCGGCGGCTCTTCCTCCGAGCAGGACTTTGATTGTCCCGTTAAGGCTCGTTCTGGAAAGCGTGTATTTGTCTTCAATAGGCAGCTGCTGTGTTACTCCAAGCGCCATTCCTCTCGGTATAATGGTGACCTTGTGAATCGGGTCTGTTCCCGGCGTCAGCTTTGCTACAAGCGCATGGCCCGCTTCGTGGTATGCGGTGATTTTTCTTTCCGAGTCGCTTATTATCATGCTCTTTCTCTCAACACCCATAATGACTTTGTCTTTTGCGAACTCAAAGTCCTGCATCGAGATTTTTGCTCTGCTTTGCCTTGCCGCATGAAGGGCCGATTCGTTCACGAGGTTCTCAAGGTCCGCGCCTGAAAAGCCCGGAGTGGACCGCGCGATTACGGAAAGCTCGACATCGCTATCAAGCGGAGTGTTTTTAGAATGCACTTTCAGAATCTCTTCTCTTCCTCTTACGTCGGGTCTCGGAACTACAACCTGCCGGTCAAACCGGCCCGGCCTTAGAAGAGCGGGGTCAAGCACGTCGGGGCGGTTGGTCGCCGCCATCACAATAATCCCTTCGTTGGATTCAAAACCGTCCATCTCAACAAGCAGCTGGTTTAGCGTCTGCTCTCTCTCGTCGTGTCCTCCGCCGAGCCCAGCACCCCTGTGCCTGCCTACGGCGTCAAGCTCGTCGACGAAGATAATGCAGGGAGCGTGGCGCTTAGCCTGAACGAAAAGGTCCCTGACCCTTGACGCACCTACTCCTACAAACATTTCAACAAAGTCGCTGCCGCTAATAATAAAGAACGGCACACCCGCCTCACCGGCTATGGCTTTTGCCAGAAGGGTTTTACCCGTCCCAGGAGGACCTACAAGCAGAATACCCTTTGGTATGCGGCCTCCGATCTTGGTAAATTTCTTAGGGCTCTTCAGGAACTCCACAATCTCCTGGACTTCCTCTTTCGCCTCGTCTACGCCTGCAACGTCTTTAAATGTGATCTTGTTTT
Source organism: Thermodesulfobacteriota bacterium (assembly GCA_965216785.1). Lineage (GTDB taxonomy): Bacteria > Desulfobacterota_D > UBA1144 > Nemesobacterales > UBA2774 > UBA2774. Next base: position 2,560,968 of record OZ244197.1, on the reverse strand, counting down.
GATTTTCAGAAAGCATTCTGGCTTTGTTTTTACCAAAAGACATAGCCTTCGTGCCGCCCGCCTGCAGCTGACGCATAAAGAAAACCATAATGACTATAAGAAGAATCAGCGGAGCCCAGTTGAGAAGGATATGAGTAAGCGAGCCTTCTTTATTGGCATCGAATTTAAATGAAACACCTTTTTCTTCAAGGGTTTTCAGGAGGTCTTCGCTTGCGGGACCGACTGTTTTAAAGCCCGTATCAGAACTCTCTCCAACAGGGCTTGAAAACTCACCCGTTATTTGCTCGCCCTTAAATTCGAGCTCCTTTACATCACCCTTATCCACATATTCTAAAAACTCGCTATAAGGGATTTCGAGAGTAGCGACTCTAGGGGTATGCACAAGTTGGTATAAAGCTATTATTGCTACAAAAATTACCAACCATAGTACTAAATTTTTAAATAATTGGCTGTTCACTTAGACCTCGTATAATTTAAAATATAACTGCAGGAAAGCATACTCAAAGATACCACATATAGCCGTCATTATCAAACACTACTAATTCCTCTCTACTGCTGTGAAACGCTCGTTTTTATTGCATTCCCGCTGTCCCTGTATGCTTTGTGCTTGGACTGTCACCATTTCCTCACAATAAAGCATATACTATCCTAAACTTAATATATTATTCGTTTCCGAAAAGTCCAGTGCTTAAATAGCGCTCGCCTGTATCGCAGAAAATTGTAACTACCTGTTTACCCGGGCCAAGCCTTTTTGCAATTTTAAGGGCCGCATACCCTGACGCGCCCGATGAAATACCGACTAAAAGCCCTTCTTTAAGAGCAATTTCTCTTGCAAACTCGGCTGCTTCACTTGCCGATACCTGAATTATCTCGTCATACATATCTGAGTCCAGTATAGGGGGGATGAACCCGGGGCCAATGCCCTGTATATCGTGCATATGGGGCTCCTCTCCCGAAAGCACCGCGGATTCGGCAGGTTCAACAGCGACTAGGCGCACGTTAGGGTACTTCTCTCTGAGAGCGCTTCCGACTCCGCTTAACGTGCCTCCTGTGCCGACGGTCGAAACAAAGGCGTCTATGGGGGGAGGTACCTGCTCTATTATCTCCGCCCCTGTACCGAGGCGGTGCGCTTCTGGGTTTTCAGGGTTTTCGTATTGGCTTAACATTATAGAGTCCGGGCGCTCGGCCGCTATTTCTTTGGCTTTTGTGACCGCGCCTTCCATGAGCTCTTCGGCAGGGGTCAAAATAACCTCAGCCCCGTAAGCTGAAAGCAGCTGCCTTCTCTCAAAACTCTTTCCTGCTGGCATGGTAAGGATAAGATCGTAGCCTTTAAGCGCGGATACAAGCGCAAGGCCTATGCCGGTGTTACCGCTCGTGGCCTCGATAATTACTGTTTTCCCGGGGGTAATGAGTCCTTTTTTCTCAGCGCTTTCTATCATTCTTAGAGATATTCTCTCTTTTGTGCTGCCCGCGGGGTTCAGGTTCTCGAGCTTTGCCCATATGGCGGCAGAGTCATCGGTGGCTATATTGTGGAGCTTTATAACAGGTGTTCCGCCTATTAAGTCAAGTATGCTGTCTGCCGTATTCTTTTGAGCATTCATAATTTTGTATTCCTAAGAATAGTACTATGTGCCGTTGATTGCCTGCCGGTAATATAGCCCCGGCACAGCTGCACGGTTGATTTTATCCTGCTCTCGCTCACGCAGTACGTTCGCTCGCTGCCCCCAGCCTCTGTAGCCAATTTTAATCCCCGGCATCGCGCAAAGACGCTCGCCTCTGTCCACATTAGTCCTGGATTAAGTTTAGCACTTCCTCGGCTATGGTGATGTTTTTATCTTTTAATGAGGCAATAACTGCTTCAATTGTGTTCTTGTCAGCGTCCGTTCTACGTATTTCGTTCTTGAGCTTAAGCAGTATGCCCTTTATCTCTTGGTCTTTTACGCCTTTAATATATGTATCCAGCGTAAGTGCCTCTTCAGTATTTTTCTGTTCCATGAAATTTAAACCCGGCGAATTTAAAGCTTTATAAAACCGCTTTATCTCAGGTATAATTATGTTTAATTTTCATTCCCACTCAATTGCCTCTGAGCGGACAGCGTCGAATCTAATGGCTAAGAAAAAGAAAGTAAAATTTAAATCAAAACCCAGAAAAAGCAAGGCGTTAATGTTCTTTATCGCCGCTTTTTTTATACTCCTGGTAGCTGGGATTCTGGCCCTGTACGCGGGATATAAGTACTATACTCGCGACCTGCCCGATTTCACTGTCGTGACAGGTTATAAGCCCCGGCTAAAGAGCGAAGTGTACTCAGCGGACGGGACATTAATTGGAGAATTCGCCGCAGAAAGAAGGAAAATCATTCGGTATGAAAATATCCCCACTCATGTGAGAAATGCTTTTATCGCTGTTGAGGACCGCCGCTTTTTCGAGCACGAAGGGGTCGACGTAAAGAGTATTATCGCCGCTATGTTTGAGAACATTCAGGAGGGCGATTGGGTAAGAGGCGCAAGCACGATAACCCAGCAGGTGATCAAGAATATTATCCTGACCCCCGAGCGCACTCTTACAAGAAAGATAAAAGAGGCGATACTTGCCCACAGGATCGAGAATAACCTTTCAAAGGAAGAGATTCTATTTCTATATCTAAATCACATTTATCTGGCTGACGGAGCGCATGGGATTGAGGTTGCAAGCCAAAATTATTTCGGTAAATCGGCCAAGGATATAAATCTTGCGGAGGCCGCGCTGCTTGCCGGACTGCCGCAAAAACCCGAGTACTATTCACCTCGTAACCACCCTGAGCGCGCGCTTGAGAGGCAAAAAACGGTTCTCAGGAGAATGATGGAGGGAGGGTTTATTACAGAGGACGAAAGAGTTGAGGCTGAGAGTTTTGAAATAGACATTAAGCCCCGCTTGAGAGTGAACTCCAAGCTCGCTCCTTATTTTGTGGAGCACGTAAGACGCTATCTTGAAAACACTGTCGGCACAGAGGAATTCATAAACGGGGGTTACACCGTATTTACTACTCTTGACGTAGACCTGAACCTTGAAGCGCAGTGGGCTGTTAAGAGAGGGCTAGTGGACTTAGAGTCGAGACGAGGCCGCAGAGTCGTGGTCAAAAACCTTTCAAACGACACCCAGGTTAAAAAATACTTAAGCGCCCAGAACATAGTGGATATTAAAGCGGGTGATGAGTACAAAGCTGTAGTGACCTCAATAACAAAAAACGAGCAATCTGAAATAAAAGACGATAAATCTCAAGATGAAGCAGCGGTTCTCTATACGGCAGAGATTGCGATTGGAGATATAAAGGGGGAGCTTCGCTATGCCGTAAGCCCCAAGCTCGGTAAGCCGGTTCCCGGACTAAGCTCTCCTTACACAGAAAAGTACGTGCCTGCAGACGGCTACAGAGGATTAAGCCTCGTAACTAAAAACCTTAAAAAAGGCGATGTCATAAAAATTAAAGCGATGGAATCCTCAGGCGGAGAATATGAGTACGTATTAAATTATGCCCCTGAGACACAAGCCGCTCTGGTCGCTATGGACACTGGCGGCAATATTAGAGCGCTTGTCGGAGGGTTTGATTACAGGTCCTCACAATTTAATAGGACAGTGCAGGCTGTAAGGCAGCCGGGCTCGGCGTTTAAACCGATTGTTTACTCTGCGGCTATTGACAAAGGCTACACCGAGACATCTGTTCTGTATGATATGCCTATAGTCATCAAGGACTGGGCGCCGCAGAACTACGACGGTAACTACCTGGGTGCAATAGTTTTAAGAACGGCTCTTGCCAAGTCCAGAAACCTCGCGACCATCAGGCTGATGCTCGATATTGATCCCAAGTATGTGGTTAGCTATGCGAAGAACTTCGGTTTTGAGACCAAGTTCAACCCCTATCCCTCACTTGCGCTCGGCGGCGCCGACGTAAAAGTGATGGAAATGGTTAAGGCATATAACGTGTTTGCGAACGAAGGGAAGCTTGTAGAGCCGGTATTCATCCTCAGGATATATGACCGTAACGGGAGAATTGTCGAGGATAACACGGGCGGGCAGTTTGTATCCAAAGAAGAATCTTTAAAGGCGGACCGCGAGGCCAAAAGACTAAATATAATCAGAGCGCTCGCGAAGAAGAAGGGCAGGGACCCCGATCAGGCTAAGTTTGATTCAGAATTTTTAGAGGAAAATGAGCTTTCGGATTCAGAAGGTTTTGCCTCGGACTCAAGTGAATATAAGTTTTTTAACCCAGCTGAGTTTCTCGAGCTGGTCCGCTCTGGCTCAGTGGACTTCTTGTCGGGCGGGGAAGAAAAACAGACTCTAAGCCCCGAGACCGCGTACATAATGTCAGATCTACTTCAAGCTGTAATTAAAGAAGGCACGGGCAGAAGGGCCGCAAGGCTCACTTCAAAGGCCCCATTGGGCGGAAAGACGGGGACTACGAACGAATACACGGACGCGTGGTTTGTGGGGTTCAGCCCTCGTATCACAACAGCGGTTTGGGTAGGGCGTGACGACCATAAACCAATCGGTAAAAAGGAAGCGGGCTCGAGGGCCGCGCTCCCGATATGGATAGACTTTATGGAGGAGGCTTTAGAGAAATACCCCGGGGGCAAATTCAAAAAGCCTTCGCGCATAAAAACCGTAAGTACTCCATACGGAAATGTGCCCTACAGCATCGATTCGCTTAGGGAAAACGTGCTGGATTCCTTAAGAGACAGAGTGATGATTGACAGCGGGGAGTTTGGCACGGACCCCGGATATGTGCCGAGTGATTACGGTCTTCCGAAGAACGAAACAGAGACCGAAATAGATTTTCTGCTGAGACGCTAGTCAAGGCTTATCTTGCCCTTTAGAGACTCCAGAGTTTTTTCGCCGATTCCCACAACGTTATCTATCTCTTCAAGGCTTTTAAAGCCCCCTGAGTTTTCCCTGTAGGTGATAATGCGCTCTGCTGTTTTGCTCCCGATTCCGGGAAGAGCAGTAAGGTCCTTAGCCGGGGCGGAGTTAATCCCGATTGGGACACCTAGAGATAAGCTTTTGACGCCGCTTATCCTCCCGGTTTTAATGCTGCCGTCTTCGTCTATAATAATTTTGTCGCCGTTCTTTATTTCAATATTATATCTATCGAATATATCCTTTACAGAGGATGTATCTATAACATGCATTATAGAGCGGCCATCTTTATATAACTCTACATACTATGTATATTCCGTATTGTATATATATGTATTGGATGACAGCAACCCTGTTGCGATGAAATAATAAAGAAGACATGCCAAAGCCAGATAGAGTACAGACATGTTTTTTTGTGGAGGGTAGAGTTTCATTCCCTGGCTACATGATTCCTTTACTTAGTCCGCCGTCGATTAGTATCGTATCGCCTGTAATGTAGCTCGCGCGCTCTGAGGCAAGAAAAACTACCAGGTTTGCGAACTCGCGGGGCTGCCCGACTCTTCCAAGCGGTATACCGTCGTCCATGCTCTTAAGCGCCTCTTCAAAGCTTGCTCCGCTTCGTTTAGCTCTCTCCTGGGCAAGCTGTGTGATTCTGTCCGTATGGATCCTTCCCGGGCTTACGTTATTCACAAGAATGTTATGAGGCCCAAGCTCGTTAGATAATGTCTTGGTGAGTCCTGTTATTCCAGCTCTTACTGTGTTTGACAGTATAAGACCGTCCACAGGCTCCTTTACGGTGTAGGAGGTCATATTAATAATCCTGCCCCAGTTGCTCTTTTTCATATAAGGGATGACTAGCTTAGAGAATGTGATGGTGCTAAAGAGGTTAAGCTCGACTGCCTTGTGCCAATCATCGAGGGAAAACTCCTCGAACAACCCTACAGGAGGGCCTCCCGCGTTATTCACCATTATGTCAACAGTCCCAAATTTATTAACTGTCTCTGCGACTACGTTTTCTATTTCCTCTGATTTGGAAACATCGCATGGTACAGCCAGCACTTGAGCTCCGGTCTCGGATTCGATCTCACTGGCAGTCTTTTTAAGCTCATCTTCACCACGGGCGCAGATTGTCACTTTCACGCCCTCGTGTGCAAGCCCCATAGCTACAGCCTTACCCAGGCCTTTGCTCGATGCGGCTACTATGGCAACTTTGTCTTTTATTCCCATATCCATAATGGGTATCTATTATAAACCTAAAATTATGGAAGTCTCAATACATGGGGGTAAGTACAATAATCTTTTACAGTATCAAAGAGAAAACTTTCTTTCGGTAGGGGAGGGTGACTAAAACTTTAAGCCGATTTGGCTTTGGACTTCGCTTTCTTGGTCTCTTTTTCTATCGACTTAAATGTCTCGCTCGGACTCGAAGGGCTGCCCGATTCTGCAACTGTTTTAGCTGCGCCGTCCGCTTTTCCGTCGCCGTCAGAAACGGCAGGGTTTTTCTGGTCGGCTGCTTGAGGCGGAATGCCCGGTTTTTTCACATAATCAGTGGCGTACCAGCCGGTGCCTTCTAGTTTAAACGATGATAGCGATATCATCTTTTCAAGCTTATTCTTTTTACAGTTAGGGCACTTTTTAAGGGGCGGGTCGCTGAAGCTCTGAAGCTCTTCTAATTGGATTCCGCAGTTTTTACACTCATATTCGTATATCGGCATAGATCTTTCCTCGACCAAGAAATATTAAAAGTAAATTAGAGTAAATATAATAACTTATCCCGACTTGTTCAAGGGGGTTACTTAATTTTACGCTTTAGCTTATGTAGAAGAAATGCGTCAACCAGAGCTGAATTCATACTCGATCAGCTGCAGGGGTATGGAATGCCAGAAGGGGTAGAGGCACAAGGGTTTATCTGCCGGGCCTTCTACAATCCTGGTAGGAACGCTTACTCTGAGAGGGTCTAAATCGAAGGGGTAGGGGTCAAGCCCGATATTCCTCTCTCCCTTGGGATATACTTTCATTGCCACACGGTCGTCCCAGCTCTTCCTCGGCACGTTCAGTAGGTTAAATTCGTCCTGCCCAAGGCCCTTTGATTCTCCATCACTGGCCGGGATGAGGTTCGAGCATATTGAGAGCGAAAGCCCGTCCAGCAGTTGTATCAGTCTTGCGTGCGGCAGTAAGTTGCCGTCGCTCAGCCAGTCGTTTTTATTTTCGTTCGCATTTATCTGTGATTTCAGACTTTCTTGTAAGCCTCTTACTTCCTCTACAAATTTAAGCGCGTTCTCAAGGGCCTCTCCTTCTAATCCGGGTTTTGAGTCCTCAGCATAGAGGTCTGTGCCTTTCCAGAACAGGGGGTGAATGAACGCTTCGTTCGTCTCGGCTCTACTTGAGTGAGCGTAGAGCCAATAGGCGTGGTAGCTGATAAGGAGGCTAGCGTAGGGATGTTTCTCACTCAGCCTCGGTATCCCGAGCCTCCATCTGTTCATCCCTTCTTCCTGGTTCTTGAGTACCGTTGTAAGGCCCTTGGGCAGGCCGTCCTCTGCATCCTCTCCGAGAGTCGCTTCCCATTCCCACCAGCCGTTATCGTGCTCGGCAATGCCCAGTACAGTTTCAGCACGGAGTTGCTCAGGGTCTTTGCTGGGAGCGTAATACCCGGGACGCGTGAACTCGTCGTTTCCCCAGTGCGCAGCGAAATACCCGGACACCGCCGCATGATCAGGCTGGGTTATGAAGTAGATATTATCTTTATGCTTGGTTCTTAGCATAATCCTTAAGATAGACTATCGGCCTGTCATCATCAAGTGAATTGATTGTCATATTAATATTTGAGTGTGCCCGTTGCATGGTAGAGCGCCGGGTTATTCTAATTTTGGCCCTTTTGACTTTTTGAGTTATTTTCCGTAACATCTTTTTTATTTTTCACATCTGAGCGCACGGATATGACCATTTCAAAACGCAGGCCACTAATAGGGATCATTATGGGCTCTCAGTCCGACTGGGAAACTATGAAGCACGCGGCGGAATCGCTCGACGGGCTGAAAATACCATATGAGACTAAAATAGTCTCGGCCCACCGTACTCCAGACCGCTTGTACGAATATGCCAAGACAGCTCGGGAGCGCGGTCTAAAAGTTATCATCGCGGGCGCAGGGGGAGCCGCCCATCTTCCCGGAATGGCGGCCAGCATGACTACTCTCCCTGTACTTGGAGTTCCGGTCGAGAGCAGAACATTAAAGGGGCTAGACAGTCTCCTTTCCATCGTGCAGATGCCGGGTGGCATACCCGTAGGCACGCTCGCCATAGGCACAGCGGGGGCTAAGAACGCGGCCCTCCTGGCGGCGTCTATCCTGTCGACAGAGGACAATAAAGTGGCCGAGAAGCTTGAGGCATTCCGTAAAAAGCAAACAGCGAGTATTAAGATCAGGCCTAATAAAAAATCCCCGGCTACCCCACGCAAAAAGAAGTCATGAGTTTCGAAACTAAAACGCTGGGGATATTAGGGGGAGGGCAGCTCGGGCGGATGAGCGCATTGGCGGCGGCAGAGCTCGGTATCAAGGTGCATATATACTGTCCTGAGCAAGACAGCCCGGCGGGCCAGGTAGCGGACAGAACTTTCGTAGGAGCTTACGACAATAAAAGAAAACTAAGGGCATTTGCCGAGAGCGTGGATGTGGTCTCTTACGAGTTCGAGAACATTCCGTATGAAACCGTCCGCTACATTCAAGATATTAAACCAGTCTACCCCGACGATAAACTTCTTGAAATATCACAGAACAGGATTAAAGAGAAACAGTTTTTAAACGATATAGGCATCCCCACGGCGAGATGGGCGCCTGTAAGGAAAGCAGAAGATATAGGTGCCGCGGTCCGTGATATGGGACTCGGTGATGTTATTTTAAAAACCACCCGGTTCGGTTATGATGGCAAAGGGCAGCTTGTTCACAGGGCAGGGGACTCACCGAAAAAGAGCTGGAAGAAGCTCGGCTCAAATGAACTTATAGCGGAAGAGCCCATTGATTTTGACTGCGAGATATCAGTCATCGTTGCAAGGGATGTAAAGCGGCAGACAGCTATTTACGGCCCTATGTTGAACGATCATAAAAATCACATTCTCTCGCAAAGTACCTTGCCGGCGGGCATACCCGAGGATTTGGCAAAGCAGGCCAGGGACAAGGCGCTGCTGCTGGCTCGGAAAGTGAGACTTGTAGGAGTGCTTGCGCTAGAGATGTTCGTCACAAAGGACGGGCGCATTCTGGCAAACGAGATTGCTCCCCGCACCCATAACTCGGGCCACTTGACCATAGACGCCTGCGCCGTCTCACAGTTCGGGCAGCACGTACGCACTGTGTGCGGTCTCCCTGTAGGCTCGTCCGAGCGCCACTCTGACGCTGTGATGATAAACCTCATAGGATCAGAGGTCGAGAAAATTAAGAAGTACTATAGAAAAGACGGCGCGTGTATACATCTCTACGGAAAATCAGAAGCCCGCGCCGGGCGTAAAATGGGCCACGTAACAATAATAAAAACCAAGGGTCAATAAACCTTTGAGCTCTTAAACTCTTAGCCTCTTTATCAAACTCTAAGTATTCCGAATCAAGAAATATTTGTTTATATATCAATGATAAATAGAGTTGCTTGCTAGGCAGTTCCTAATTATTTTATTATAATGTTTTTAAGCAGTGACATAGGCTCAGAACAAAAACTACAAAGTACGGAGGTTTAAGATGGCAACAAGTAAAACCGGCAGGACTGCTAAAACGAGTAGGGCTAGGAAATCAACTAAGCCAAAAGATAAAAGCATGCAAGACATCATGCAGCATTTTGAAGATATCAGAGATGATATTATCAATTTAAGCAATAAAATTGGTATGACTAGAAAAAGTCATTTTACAAAGTTGTCTGAAGATGTCGCTAAAAAAGTAAGCGATTCAACGGCCGATATTATGAAAAACTCAGCTGATGTCCTGAATAAAGCTACAAAAGTCATGCAGTTTGCGGCGCTGGGCGCTGTCGAGGGTGGTAAGAAAGCGCTTGAGGAAAATGAAAAACCCAAACGCAGAGCGGCCAGCAAGCCTAGAAAGACTACTAAAAGAGCGGCTACAAAAACAACCAAAAGAACAACGGCTAAGAAAACTACTAAAAGAGCTGCAAAGAGGTAAACACAAATCTTTTCAGGTAATAAATGAGCCTCTTTTTTTGAACGTTACTTGTTCTCGTAGCCGGGGACTACTTCTCACAAGTCCAGTGATCCCGTTGTAGAGAGTATTGGAATAATTGTATGAATTGTTAGTTTACATAATATACCTTATCGGACTTTATGTCGGTATCATGTAAAATATGCTGAATTTGTGCCTAAAAGTAAGATAGGATATTATCAAAGTTACAATATATACAAGGCGGATATCTCATGAAAAAACAGTTTTGGATTGTTACAATATCTCTATTCATTCTTTGCTCGCTGAGCGAGTCTCAAGCGGTTGAGTCTGAGATTGGTAAGAAAATTGCTCAGGCGTACGGGATCGAAGACTTCGACGAAGTTATAGAGTTAAGCTATACGTTTAACGCGAAGATCGGACACCAGAAAGTAAAGCGCTCCTGGGCGTGGATGCCTAAAGAAAATAAAGTGAGGCTTCTTGAAATCGACGGCGTTAAACAGGACGTTTCTTATAATAGAGACATTCTTTCTAAAGATCCGGATAAGTTAAAAGAAGTTGACTCATGGTTCATAAACGATCAGTACTGGCTCGTGTTCCCCTTCCATCTGGTTTGGGATGAAGGGATTAGAGTCGAAGTTGATGAAGAAAAGGTAAATTTGCCGCTAGGAAGCGGACTTACAACAAGGGTCAAAGTAATATATCCGGATACGGGAGGCTATACTCCCGGAGATGTTTACGAGCTCTATATAGATGAAAATTATATGATATTACAGTGGATATACCGCCGCGGCGGCGCTGATGAGCCCACAAGAGTTTCCACATGGGAAGATAACCAAAAATTCGGCCCTATTATAATTTCTCTAGACCACAAAGGGGTGGATGAAAATTTCAGAGTATGGTTCACTGATGTGGAAGTGAAAACAGATTAGAATATTTTAATATCTAAGCCGCTGAGGTTATGCGGTTCAGCCCCTTACTGATAGGAATTATTTATTCTTTACCATCTTTAGCAACTTAATAACCCTCTTCTCGTCAATATCTTTCAAAGAGTTAATCTTTATATGTTTCATCGTTTTTCCACCACCATCAAAAAGAGCAATTTCCTCTTTTGATAATCCTTTTAATGAAAAACCAAGATTCACATGGTTTTTAAGCCCGACAAAATAATATTTGCCATTCTCGTAAGACGGCACTCCCCATTTCATCTCTTCTTGAATTTCAGGAAAAGTTTTGAAAATAATCTCCCTTAGCTTCCTGCAAACTTCTTTTTGAGGAGTTTTTTGCTTATCTATATATTCATCAACTTTTTTGTCCATAATTGCTTATATGTTACCTATTAACTTTCACAAATCACCTCATTATGAGATTCAGAGTTTAGGACGTAATATTAGTTAAATATCCATGGAGGGAGAAGCAATTAAATGACCGATACAAGTACTGAAGAATATAATTACTGCAAGTTCAAACCGGAATACTATAATTTCTTCGATTTCAAAGGTCCAAAGCCTGGAGAAAAAGTCCAGGATTTCGAAGCGTTCGCACTTGACGGTGAGAAAGTAAAGCTGTCGGATTACTTTGGAGCCTGGCTAGTGCTAGAAACCGGAAGTTTCTCGTGTCCGATGTACGTCGGAAATATCAAGAAGATGAACGTATTGGCCGAGGAGTTTAAGGACGTCCGGTTCCTAGTCCTATATGTAAGAGAAGCGCATCCCGGCTCGAACGTTCCGCACCAGACATCGATTGAGGAAAAAATAAAACACGCTAAAAGACTGTCCGGTGAAGAAAACGAGCGTAGGACAATTCTAGTAGATACGCTTAACGGGAACGCGCATAAGCTTTACGGCTCTTTTCCGGACGCGGTTTATATAATAAACCCTGAAGGCACTGTTATTTTCAGGAGCGACTGGAACATGCCGCCTAATGTTCAAAAAGTGCTGTCTGAAGGAAGAAATGAAATCCACGAGCAAGACCATTTCGAGCCTGGCGCACCTTCTATTCCGCTTGCCATTAGAGTATTAATGCGATCCGGACTAAACGCGCTTTGGGATTTTACCATAGGCCTACCAAAGCTGTTAACGATGCATAAGAGTGTGGATGAAGCATACGAAAAGCGAAATAAGTAAGATATACAGGTGCTTCCACATCTTTAATTTACGGGTAATATTCTCTGGCTATGAAACTCAAAGACAAAAAAGCACTGATTACAGGTGGTAGTAAAGGAATTGGTAAAGGCATTGCCGAGGCTTATTTAAGGCAAGGAGCCGAGGTAATTATTTGCGGACGCAATGAGGACTCGCTTCAGGCCGCTCATGAGGAGCTGTCTGAGTACGGAGATATCAGCTTTGTCAGCGCTGATATAACCAATAAGGATGATGTAAAGCGCCTGGCCGCTGAAATTGAAGAAAAATGGGGCAAACTGGATATATTGGTTAATAATGCCAGTATATTAGGAATCAAAGCTAAGATAATGGATTATCCAGAGGATTTATGGGAAGAAGTAATACATATTAACCTTAACGCACAGTTTTTCGTCACAAAAGCCCTACTCCCTTTATTAATAAAGTCTGAAAATAGCTCAATCATCAATGTAAGCTCTACTGTGGGCAGAGAAGGAAGAAAAGAATGGGGAGCTTACTCCGCTTCAAAATTCGGTGTTGAAGCGCTCACTCAGATACTCGCCCAGGAGATGGAGCCTTATAAAGTTAGAGTTAATTCAGTAAACCCAGGAGGTACCAGGACCGATATGAGAGCAGGCGCTTACCCCGAGGAAGACCCAAATACCCTCCCTACCCCGCTCGATATTTCCCCCGTTTTCGTCTACCTGGCTTCAGACGAGTCGATTGGTGAAAATGGCAAAGAATTTGACGCCAGAGACTGGATGAAAGACTCGTAAATCCCCTTACTTTTTTAGTGTTGTATTTAATTTATTTTATGGCACTCTTGTATTAGGGGATGATAATGAAATACGTTCTTATTTTTCTCATTCCGTTTTTATTACTATCACTCTACGGCAGCTGTGGTAATGGGGGTGGTGATCAAGATACCATTAACAGGTGCTTCTCAGAGTTATCTTCTAACCCCTGCTTTGATGAAAATGAAGGTGGCAGCACCTCCTCAGTGAACGATAGAACTATTGGAGAGATAATCCAAGAGCAGGAAAACCGTCCGGACTTCCTCCGGCAATTAGATTTTAATGAAATAGTTAGAACTTTAGGCCGGTCAATATTTCTTCCATTCTTACCTCCCGAATGCCGCTGGGAAGATAGTGGGCTTGTAATAAAGACACAACATGATTGGAATAGATTTCGAAACAGCTGCTTCTTTAAAGATAATATTTTTGATATTCCAGATGTGAACTTTTCTGAGAATATGGTCATTATTTCTTTGAAAGGAACAAGGCAATTCGGCACCGAGGTAGTAACTATTCTTGAATTCGGAACTGAGCTCATAGCAGTCATAACTGATACTAATAGCGATTTAGAATCATCTGAAGCTAGGTTTTTTGGCTCCTCTGTAGTCGAGGTGGTGAAAAGAGATGTCCCTGTGAGTTTTATCAGAGTGGAAGATGTTTGTAATTCAGTTTTCAATTTTCCAAATTCCGAATGTCTGGCGGAATCCTTGCTTAATAGATGCGAGAATACACCCTGTAGCTTCCTGGGTGGAACAATAGACATGACCGAGCCTAATTGCACTGCTTTAGATTGTACCAGCGTAAGTTGTGAAGAGATCGAGATAGGAAATTTTAACATTGATACTGTATCCGGAATCATCACCGATATTACACTTATGGAAAATAATCTCTTACCAGAAGGTATTATAAATGTTGACGGTGAAGATAGAGTAGTTAGCTGCACTTTAGTTGTTGAATAAGGAGGCGGATAATTAAGTTTATTGCTTATCTAATTGTTCCTTTGTTGCTAATCTCGTTGTACGGCGGGTGTAGTGATAATGGGAGTAGCGATAATATAGATTGTGTACCAAATGAGAAAATAATGAATTCGGAATGTCTGGCTGAAGATATAATTAATGTCTGTGAACCATTTTTTTGTGGCGCAACATTCCCACCTGATGACAGTGGGATTTCGTTAGCCGCAGATTTTTTTATCCCACCAGAGGATAGTGAATGTATCTCTATAGATTGTAATACCCTTGACTGTGGCACATTACGTTTTTTCAGTGAGATAGAGATTGGTATGAACGGAATGCCAACAGGGCTAATTAGTTCTGATCCAGAAGTGCAGTTTGTCTGTTTTTAAGAAGATACCATATGGCTTGTTAATTAGGATTTTGTTATAATGACAAACAGCTCTTTCGGGCCGTGGACTCCGAGTGTGAGGTTAAGCTCTATGTCTGCGGTTCTGCTGGGGCCTGTTATAAACGTCATACAGCTTTTAATATCTCCTGATCTATCGATCCTATCTTTCAGCAAAATAAACAGCTCTCTGATATTGCCGACTATGTTTTCAGGACGCACTATTGCCAAATGTATCGGCGGCAGCAGTGACACCCCGCGTGGCTGATTTCTATCCGTGAGCAGCACAAGCGTGCCGGTATCGGCTATGGCGTAGTCTATTTCCGTGATACCGATGTCAGCTTTGGCGAGGCGGTTTTTGTTCTTCACGGTTACGAGTTTTAACCCTTCTTTTTTCAGCGTCTCTTTCAGTCCGAGCTCTTTTAGATAAGAGGTTTCCCAGACCGCGAAAGATTTCGCCTGCTTTTCTTTCGTGAGCTTAGCAATAGATTGTATGAGCTTCTTTGAATTCTGAGCTCTTAAGACAGTTGTGTTTACATTTTCTACCTCTGCCGTAAATTGCTCGACGAGTTTATCTTGCAGATTAGTGAGGTTCTCTGCTAATTCCTTAGCCTCTTTAGAGAAATCTCTGTCGTCAGGAAGGATCTGCGCAGTGTCCTGTACGGTTGATAGACCCTTACGTACTTTATGCAATATTTCCTCTCGTGATTGGTTACTCATGCTTTTGAATGCTCCGCTAACTCCTGCTTAATTTTCTCCCATCTATTCCTGAAAGACTCTTTCGCGACCTGCGGGAAGTCTCTTTCATCTGTCCATCTGGAGAACGGGTACGGTAGCGAGTTTAAATTCCTATTACCTTTCTTCCAGGGCATCTGTAAATAGTAGGCAGTCTTATTAGCCATCTCATACAGCGCTCTGTTCTGAACGACGAATCGCCAGAGCTTTATTCCGAGCGACTCAAACAAATGACCCCCTACCCTGTTTTGCTTACCCTTTTTCTCGACTACCTGCTTTCTGAGATCTAATAGCACTTTGGGGAAATCGATCTTTACTGGGCAGACGTCTCTGCACGCACCGCAAAGGGACGAGGCGAACGGCAGCTCGGGAGCTTTGTCTATACCCATAAGCTGAGGGTTAATGATCGCTCCAATCGGGCCCGAGTAGACCCAGCCGTACGAATGCCCCCCCACTTGCCTGTACACAGGGCAGTTGTTAAGGCACGCGCCGCACCTGATGCAATAGAGCGATTCCCTGGTCTCATCTGAAGCGAGAATCCCAGAGCGTCCGTTGTCTAGCAGCACCAGGTGAAACTCCTCAGGGCCGTCCGTGTCTGTTTCTCTCTTGGGTCCTGTGATGAACGAGACATAGGTGGAGGATTTCTGCCCCGTGGCGCTCCTTGCAAGTAGCGTCAGAAAAAGAGACAGGTCCTCAAAGCGGGGAACAAGCTTTTCTATTCCCACAAGTGCTACGTGGATCCTCGGCACTGTGGTCGTGAGCCTCGCGTTCCCCTCATTCTCTACTATGACAATAGTTCCTGTCTCGGCCACGGCAAAGTTCGCGCCTGATACTCCCATGCCGGCATTTAAGAACTCGCTCCTAAGTCTCTCTCTCGCGACCTTTGTCAGCTGCTCAGCCTCATCGTAATGGGGTATGCCCAGCTTCTCTGAGAATAGCTCCGAAATATCGTCCTTGGTTTTATGTATCGCGGGGGCGATGATGTGTGATGGGTGCTCACCGGCAAGCTGGATTATGTACTCTCCAAGATCGGTCTCGACCACTTTTATGCCGCTTTTTTCAAACGCTGAGTTAAGCTCAATCTCCTCTGTGGCCATGGACTTACTCTTGACTACCGAGCTAACCTCACCCTCGCGCGCAATGTTTACGATGATCTCACACGCCTCTGACGCGTCCTTGGCCCAATGCACCTTGCCCCCTGCCCTCTTAACGCTCTCCTCGAGCATACAGAGGTATTTATCCAGGTTCTCAATGGTTCCCTTCTTGATCTCTCTGCCGCGCGCCCTGAGCTCGTTCCAGTCAACGACTTGGCTCGAGGCTCTAAGTCTTGCGGCTCTGAAGCGGTCTGTAACATTAACCAGAGCTTTTCTGAGCTTTTTATCTCTCAGTGCTTTCGAGGAGTCTTTTTCAAACGCTACTTTTTCAAAGGACATAATTAAGCTTTTTCCCCATGGCTAGCAAGTAAATCCGCGATGTGCATGACTTTTACGGGGATATTTCTCCTGCTGAGCGCCCCGCCGATGTTCATCAGGCACCCCATATCCGCCGAAACCACAGTGTCTGCTCCGGATTTTTCAATACAGTGGATTTTCTCATCAAGCATTGAGACCGAAACCTCGGGGAATTTTACAGAAAATGTGCCCCCGAAGCCGCAGCAGGCGTCATGCATCTCCATTTCCTTGAATTCCGCCCCCTTTACGGAGCGGATTAGCTGTCTGGGGGCATCGTTTACCCCTAGCTCTCTCAGCATATGACAGGAGTCGTGATACGTCAGTACACCACTGTATTCTGCCCCCACGTCCGTAATATTTAGCACATTTACCAAAAAATCCGTGAATTCATATGTCATGTCCGATATCTTATCAATAATATTCAATAATGTCGGACTATTATGGAATAGTTCTTTATAAAACACTTTAATCATGGATGTGCACGATCCGGACGGGCAAACTATGTAAATGTCCTTCCCCGAACTGTCATTTACCGCCTTTTCGAACACCTTGAGGAACCTTTCTGCCACGACTCGAGCATCGTCCTGGTATCCGCTGTTAAAAGCGGGTTGTCCGCAGCATGTCTGATCGTTCAGAAATACGGTTTCCACGCCTAACCTGTCTAGCACCCTTACCATGCTCACTCCCACATCGGGAAAGAACGTGTCCACAAGGCAGGTGACGAATATATAGGCTTTAATACCTCTTTTTTCGAGTCTTTTAGGCATTGGGTAAGTGTAGGACCTCGGATTTAAGCATTATAAACTTGATTATTGCCACTGGCTCATATAATGTCAATTCCGTTATACAATTATATCAATCTACACAGGTATAAGACCCTATGGCAAATAAAGAGCTTCCTGTCCCCTCACACTACGACCCCGAAAAAGTCTCTCGGGTATGGCGGGTGGAGTATCAGGAAATCGCAAGCACCGCATCGGCTTGGGCAGTTGAGCATGATATAAGCCCGTCTTCAAATGATGACTTCCGTGTATGCCTTATAGCTGTAGACGTTCAAAATACGTTCTGTATTCCTGGTTTCGAGCTATTTGTCGGAGGGCGGTCAGGCACAGGGGCAGTAGAAGATAACAGGAGGCTTACGGAGTTCATATACAGGAATCTCAACATGATTACCGAGATTGTTCCCACTATGGATACGCACCAGGCGATGCAGATCTTCCACAGCATATTCTTTGTTAACGATCTTGGCGAGCACCCGGCGCCATACACTCATATAACTGAAGACGACATTAGGGAAGGCAAGTGGAAGTTTAACATGAAGCTCACGCACGATGTGAGCTATTCCGGGGATTACATAGAACACCAAATACTTCATTATACGGAAGAGCTTAAAAAATCCGGGAAATACGAGCTTACAATATGGCCCTATCATGCAATGCTTGGGGGGATCGGTCACGCACTCGTACCATCGTTTGAAGAAGCAATGTTTTTTCACACTATCGCGAGGCTAAGCCAGCCGGATATCCACGTTAAGGGCGATAACCCTGTTACCGAACACTATTCAGTGCTTGCTCCCGAAGTATCTTCAGGACCCGGGGGTGAGCCACTATCCATAAGGAGCGAGTCGCTCTTTCAAAAGCCGGGGACGTCTGAGGCAATATTTCAGAAGCTAATCGATTACGACGCTGTGATTATCGCTGGACAGGCAAAGAGCCACTGCATCGCCTGGACCATTGCAGACCTTCTGGATTGTGTAGCGGTAAGGGACAGTAAGCTTACGGAGAAGATATATGTATTGGAAGACTGTATGACGCCCATAGTCGTACCCGGGGTTATAGACTATACAGATGAGGCCGATAGCTCTTTTCAAGAGTTCCGGGAGGCAGGTATAAATATAGTTAAGTCTACGGATTCGATTGCAAAGTGGCCGAACATTAAATTGCCGGAGGATTAACATGAGTACGGTATTCAAGAAGATTATTGATAAAGAGATTCCAGCGGACATCGTGTACGAGGATGATCTTTGCCTAGCGTTTAAGGACATAGATCCACAGGCCCCCGTGCACGTACTTATTATCCCCAAGAAAGAAATTGTCTCGCTTGCCGAAGCGAGTGAAGATAATAAGGGTCTACTGGGACATATGCTGCTCAGGGCTTCACAGATCGCAAGAGACATGGGTGTGTCGGAGTCAGGTTACAGGCTGGTGCTGAATACAAATAAAGAAGGTGGGCAGGAGGTCGAGCACATGCACGTTCACCTGCTTGGCGGCAGGCAGATGGAGTGGCCGCCTGGATAGCACATGGATTCATTTAGTGCCTGGATTAGTGGGGATTGCCGCGGTCGCTTTGCTCCCTCGCAATGACATTAGAGAAGTCCCAGGGCTTTTGCGTCGCGGTCAGATAGAAAGCCGCCGTCTGAGCGTTCTTTTACCGTACCGTCCCTTTTCCACGAGCGCTCGCAGCGGGGCTCGTCGCTCAGGTCGTTTACAGTGACCTCTGCTGTCTCCCCTTCGGAAAGCTCGGCTCTGCTAACTCCGGACAGATCGGCAAGCTCTTCTTCAAACGGCTTTATGCGCGCATAGGATTCACTGCCGAGAGTTATTACTACACCCGCGTCTAGTGGATTGCTTACACCGCCAGTCTCTTTTGTCTCCTCAAGCGCTTTTAGGATTTTCGAGCGGAGGTCCATTACGTCGTCCCACCTGTCGTCAATCTCGGCATCTATATCCTCGGGCATACCCGCAAGGTGTACGGATAGCCCTGAATCTGTGCCCTCGCCTTTTAAGCTCAGATAAGCCTCGTCGGCGCTGTGTACAAGTATCGGGCTCAAGAGCCTGATGAGAGAGTCTGCAATCCTATACATAACGGTCTGGGAGCGGCGTCTCTTTCTGGAGTCTTCTTTCTCACAGTATAGGCGGTCTTTTGTAGCGGCCAGGTAGACTGCGCTTAGGATCTCGTAGCAGAAATGGAATATCAGCTCATTTGCCCTTTTATATTGAAAACCCTCATACGCCTCTTTTGTTTCGGCGACGAATTTCTTAAGCTCGCCCATTGCCCAGCTGTCTATCGAGAACTTATCCTCTTCGGTAAACTCCACAGCGTCTTTTTCGGGGTCGAATCCTTCAAGATTGCCGAGTAAAAATCTGATGGTGTTTCTTACTTTTCTGTACTCGTCTCCTGCGACTTTAAAGAACTCCCAGTCTACTTTTATGTCGTTAGTGTATTTGAGTGAGCTCACCCACCAGCGGCAGATGTCGGCTCCGTGCTGTTTTAAAAGCTCTTCGACTTCAAGGGCGTTCCCTCCTGATTTGCTCATCTTCCTGCCTTCGGCGTCAACCATGAATCCGTGTGTAAGAAGGGCCTTGAAGGGCGGTACGCCCGTTACTCCTAAAGCCGGGAGCAGCGAGAGCTGGAACCAGCCCCTGTGCTGGTCAGAACCTTCCAGGTAAAGGTCTGCAGGGTAGCCTATCTTTCTTTGCTGCAGCACAGAATGCCAAGAGGAGCCCGACTCAAACCATACGTCAAATATATCCGTTCCGCGTTTTAGCTTGTCGAGAGCGCCCTCTTCTTTTACCCAATCGGGCGCCTCGCTGTCCTTATTGGGATCGTATCCTTCGAGCAGCTCATGGTCCTCTGCCTGAAACCAGTAGTTCGCTCCCTTTTCTCTTATCTTATCAGTTATTACTTTTAGAAGGTCTGAGGTTATCACTGCCTGGCCGTCGTCATTTATGAACGCCGGAATCGGAAGCCCCCATGCGCGCTGTCGGCTGATGCACCAGTCGGGGCGGGATTCGAGCATTCCCCTGAGTCTGTTCTTTCCCCAATCGGGATAGAACGTAACACCTTGTTCCGTGCTGTCGAGTCCTAGCTCCCTGAGGCTCTTTCCGTACTCATCGATAGTTTTGTCAACGCTGACGAACCACTGCTCCGTTGCGCGGAAGATTGTAGGGGTCTTGCTCCTCCAGTCGTGAGGGTAGCTGTGGGTGAACTCTTCATCGTGAAATAAATTTCCTGACTCCCTTAAGTGCTCCGTTATTATTTCGTTCCCTTTCCATACATCCACGCCCCTAATCCACTCGGGAACTGTGTCGTCGAAAGTACCGTCTCCAAGGACCGGGCAGTATATCTGAAGCCCTTCCTTAAGCCCGGTCTGATAGTCCTCGACTCCGTGTCCGGGGGCAGTGTGCACCAGCCCTGTGCCGTCTTCGAATGTGACGTAGTCCGCTGTGACCACGGTGCCGGTGCGCCCGGCGAACGGGTGAATGTACGTTATAGAGTTCTTTGAGAGCTCGCTTCCTTTGCACGAGCCGAGTTTTGTGAAATTATCCGCGCCTGATTTTTTAAAAACCGACTCGGCAAGGTTGTCTACCAGTAGGGCGTAATGAGTAGATCCGTCTTTTTCTATTTTATATAGTCCGTAGTCTCCATCCGCAGAGACGGCCACTGCGAGGTTCGCGGGCAGAGTCCAGGGGGTGGTGGTCCAGATCATAAGGCTTGGTTTCTCACCTGCGGGAAGAGCAAGGCTCCCGGGCAAAGACCCCGGGTTTTCTACCTTGAATAATACATATACGCTCCTGTCTTTTCTGTCGTAGTACTCAAGCTCTGCGTCCGCAAGCGCAGTACGATTCTCGATCGACCAGTGAACGGGTTTTAGATCGCGGTATACCAGGTCCCTCTCTAAAAGTTTTGAGAATACTTCCAGAACCCCCGCTTCATAATCGGGCGTCATAGTAAGGTACGGGTGCTCGTAATTTCCGATTGTGCCTAGCTTTTGCATCTGTTTTGACTGGAGCTTGACGTATTTTTGTGCGTAGGATTGGCACTTGTATCTTATCTTGAGCTTTGATAGCTCTTTTGCCTCCTCGCCAAGCTCTTTTAGCACTTTGTGCTCTATGGGAAGCCCGTGGCAGTCCCAGCCCGGCACAAATTCCACGTCGTATCCGAGCATGGTTTTTGAGCGTACTACTATGTCCTTAAGCACTTTATTTAGCAGATGGCCAAGGTGAATGGGGCCGTTCGCGTATGGCGGACCGTCGTGGAAAATGAATTTATCCTCACCTTTAGATTTATCCCTCATTCTCTCGTAAAGGTTAATATTGGTCCATCTTTTCTGATACTCGGGCTCTTTCTGGCTCAGGTTCGCCTTCATGGGGAAGCTGGTCCTCGGGAGGTTGAGAGTGTCTTTATAATTAATTTTCTTGGCCTCTGACATCGGGTGATTAGTCTCCTAAATTGCCCTTACGGACTTATAAATTCGGAATTGAATTATACCTGTAGAGTGTCTATTTGGCTTGGTTTAATTGCCAGAAAATATTAGCAAAAATACGGGGAAAAGCAAATAAAGCGGGGCTTAATTGCTAAAGGAAGCTCCGGTATGAAATATGATAAAACAACGCTGCCTTGAAAAGCGCTTAAGTCCCAGCGCTTTTAGGCGCGGCGCCTTTACTCAGCCTCTTGCGGCTTGATTATATACCAGCCGAGGAAAGCTAAGCCTATTACGATTAATGTCCACATATTCTATATCCTCCTGTTGCGGGCTTGCACAACATGTTGCCCACACCTCAATACTAATAGGTTTTGTGTATGTGTGTCAAGTGAAAGGACCAGGATGCGCTATAGTTGCTTTGCTCTTTCGTGCTTCAATAAAAGATAGGGCTTAATCCAATACCCAATCGTCTTCGCCTAAAATTTCTTTAAGCTCACGAAGTAGGCCTCTTGTGAATTTTACCCAGTCTTCCCAGGCTTCCATGTATTCCATGTCGTTATCTACGGGTTTAAGGAGCTTGAAACCGTAGGAGGTTTGCTGGACGAAAAAGTCTTCTTTTCCGTTTAGTTTTTGTTTTAGTATGTCGACGTAACGGTTCAGGAGCTGCAGCTTCTCTTCGTCCCCTTCCCGGTATTCAGCTACGAAGTGTCCGCCCGATTGCGCCGTTGGCATCTGCATAATGCTACTTTCCTTAAAATATATGCCCTTATTTAAAGTCTCGGCTTTCATAGATATAAAAAGTTCCATATTGTCCTCGGCCGGAAGGTATATAAATCTATTTTATTTAGGTTAGCATAATATTGTCAATAGTGATTTGATATTGAATACCGACTAATATATGCGATCGGAATATGACTCAAAGTGCTCAGGAGGTGAAAATGCAAAGATTAAAAGACAGGCGCGCATTGATAACCGGAGGGACCGGAGGGCTGGGAGTCGCGGTGTTGGAAGAGTTCCTGGCCGAAGGGGCTCAGGTGCTATCTACCTATATAGAGGAGAGGCAGCTAAAGTATGCTACAGACGTAAAGGATAGATACGGGGCTGCCTTGTCGTTTGCTAAAGCGGATATTACAAAGTCCGGGCAGACAGAGAAGCTTATTCAAAAATCTATAAAGAAGCTCGGGCGCATTGATATTTTGATAAACATAGTAGGCGGGTTTTCAATGGCGGGGATTGTCGATACGGACGATGCTGCCTGGGAGCGGATGATGGATATGAACCTTAAGTCCGTATTCCTCATGACAAGGGCCGCGCTTCCGCACATGATGGAGCGGGACTATGGAAGGATTGTGAATATCGGGGCCCGCCCTGCCCTTCACGGAGCGGCGAACATGAGCGCGTACGGAGCCTCAAAGGCGGGTGTACTAAACCTCACACAATCTGCCGCGGATGAAATGTCGAGGTATAACATAAACATAAACGCCATTATTCCCGGCACAATGGACACCCCGCATAACAGGGCTGAGATGCCAAAGGCTGACCACTCAAAGTGGGTGAAGCCTGAGGAAATTGCGAGGGTAATTTCATTTTTGTGCTCGAGTGGTGGAGATTCTATTTCAGGCGCTGTGGTGCCTGTTCTTGGGAAGACTTAAAAATATATAGGGGAGATTTGATTATGAGTTCCCACGGTCCATATCTTCGAATATGAATCCGAGAAGCTCTTCACCGAAAGTTGAGGCGGTCTTGATGTCTTCTCTTTCTATTTCCACATTGTTTAAGTATTGAAGTCTCAGAATATCGGAGTCAGCGTATTCGGGGACGACGTATCCGAAGAAAAATCCAATCTCCCTTAAAGCCTCTGCTGTGTGACCCGCTCCTTTGTGGTTTATGGGTAGGTCGGCGTATATACAGTCGATATGCTCAACACAGAGTTTTCTTAAATGATACCGAATCTCGCCCACAGTGCTGTCCCCGTATGACTCTACAGAGATTATCCCCTGGTTGTGGTCCGTTCTTACTTTTACACTGACTTTACTTTCCGAGTCTGCAGCATATTTAAAATCCCGGTCTTCTGTAATTATCTCTCGCTTAATATCAATGTTGCTGTAAATATCGCTGATTATTTTCTTATAAGCTTCAGGTGAATAAATCCTACTGGGCTCTGATTCGAGCACGGGCAGATACATTAGAGCTACGGACTGGCGCCTCGGCTTCTCGCCGTCTGTTATATTCTGAAACGACACTGTGCCCGGGCTGTATCCCAGTAGATACCCGATCTCGCTTGCCCCTATGTCGAGGTTCCCCTTCTGGCTGTAGGGGTGCACCGTTACCGCCTCGCTGTAAATTCCGACGATACCGTTTGCCGCGGATTCTTCTTTCAGAAAATTCTTCATTTTCTGAAAAATCTTTCTACCCCTGTACCTCGGGTCTACTACAGCCTCGCCGGATTCGCCTACCCTGGCTCCGGGCTTTGAGAATACGAGCGCCAGATGGCCGATGAGCTCTCCTGTGCTGTCATAAGCCCCGCAGGACGTCATAAGGTCTCCGTGAAGGAGCGCTTCGATTTGCTCGGGGTAGTACATAAATTCGTTTGTGTACGTGTAGCCATAGCACTTATACACCAGGCGGACGAGGTCGTTTACGTTTTTATGGTTGAATACTTCAATCGTGAACTGCGCGTCGGGCGGCGCAGGCTCGGCTTTCATGTGCTCATGGTGCTCGCTTATATCCATCTCTTCCCTAATATCGCTTGCTGGAAGATTTTTTACTATCTCGGTCCTGTTGCCGTACTTGCCGAGGCTTTGGAAATTTACCGAGTCGGCGTAGCCTTTGGACATATACGAGCGGAAACGCTTGTCCTCGCCGTGCTCGAGGTTCTCATAGTCAAAAGGCAGCCCACGGTCTTCGAGCGCTATAACGAGGGCGTGGAGACGCCTAAGTACTATGACATCGATTGGTGTGCAGGTGTCATCCTGAAATCCGTATGTAACAATATTACGGAAGATATCCATAAGCACTTTGTCAAGATGTGACGTCTCTTTTCTGCTAATACCGTTTGCCTCCGCAATGTCGCTCACCATATCTACCAGGGCTTTTAAGTAGCGGTCCTCGGGGAGGATGCTGAGGCGTGCAATCTCTTTCTCGTGCTTGTTCTCGGGTGCGAGGGTCATGGTCCGGCCTGTTATAGAAAGCTAACGGTTCCTCTTTGGTTTATATACGTGTGTGCTGTGACCGTAGAAAACCTCTGCGGATTCCATAACGGTCTCTGACAATGTGGGATGGGGGTGTATGCTGAGCTCGATGTCTGAGGCGAGGGCCGCCATCTCTATGGCAAGCACGCCTTCGGCTATCAGCTCTCCGGCTCCCGGGCCTACTATGCCCATACCGAGCACCCGCTCTGTATCCGGGTCTACCAGGAGCTTTGTGGCGCCGTCCTGACGGTCAAGTGTTTTTGCCCTGCCGGACGCGCCCCAGGGGAAGCGGGCTACTTTTACAGAGATTTTATTTTCTTTGGCTTCGGTTTCGGTAAGGCCGCACCATGCGATCTCCGGGTCGGTAAAGACCACTGCCGGTATCGCGGCGGGGTTAAAAGTATGCGGTTTCCCTGCGAGTACCTCTGCCACTACCCTGCCTTCGTGCGTTGCTTTGTGAGCTAGCATCGGCTCGCCCGCAACATCTCCGATGGCGTATATCCCGGGCTCGGTAGTTTCCCTCTCCTCATTTACCTTAATGAACCCTGCTTTGTCGATCTCTATATTGGTATTCTCAAGCCCAAGCTCTTCAGAGTTTGGCTTTCTGCCCACTGAAACCAGCACTTTATCAAAACTATTTTGTGTCTTCTCACCGTCTTTACCTTCAAAGCTGACTGTTAAACCATTCCCTGCTTCCTCAATTCCAACTACCTTTGTATCTAGCATTATTTCCTTGAAAATACTCTCCGAGCTCTTTTGGAGAACGCGAACCAAATCCCTGTCCACTCCGGGCATAAGTCCAGAGGTCATCTCGACGACAGATACACTGGTTCCAAGAGATGAGTAAACAGTTCCGAGCTCGAGCCCTATGTACCCGCCGCCTACCACTAACATTGTCTCCGGAATCTCCGGGAGGTCGAGAGCCGTAGTGGAATTAAGGATGTCCGGGGACTTCGGGAATGAGGGAATAGTGGACGGGCGGGAGCCGGTTGCGATGACCGCGCGCTTAAATGTCAGCTCATCTTCCCCACCGTCCTCTTTTTTAATAATCAGCGTGTTTGAATCCTTGAACTCCGCTCTTCCCCTAATGTAGGAAATATTGCGCTGCTTTGAGAGCTGTCCCAGCCCTCGTACGAGCTTTTGCACTACCTGCTCTTTCCAGCCCCTTAGTTTTTCTATATTTATTTTCGGCTTGCCGAACTCGATGCCTAAGCTCGATGCATGCTCTGCTTCCGTGATTACTTTCGCGGAGTGAAGTAGCGCTTTTGAGGGGATACACCCTCTGTAGAGACACACTCCGCCCGGGTTCTCCTCGGGGTCTATCAAAGTGACTTTGAGACCCAAGTCCGCGGCAAGAAAAGCGCACGGATAACCCCCCGGGCCCGCGCCGACAATAACAACGTCTGTAGAGTTTTTTTTATCGCTCATGAGTATTCCGGTGATGCACTATATAGTATGTCCATCAATTTACCTTAAGGAACCAGCTGTGGGGCTCTTCTAGCCTCTCGATCACCCGGCGCAGGAACCTGATGGCGTTTGCTCCGTCTACGAGCCTGTGGTCGTAGGAAAGTGAAAGCGGGAGCATGAGTCTTGGGACAAACTCCTCTTCCACGTATACGGGCTCCATCTGTGAGCGCGAAACCCCCAGTATGCCTACCTCGGGCGCGTTCAGAACAGGGGAGAAATACGTGCCTCCTATGCCTCCAAGGTTGGTGATGGTAAACGTGCCGCCCCTCAACTCGTCAGCTGTAATTTTCTTTGTCCGGGCGCGCTCGGAAATATCCGCAAGCTCCACAGACAGCTCTGTAATATTCTTTTTATCCGCGTCTTTAACGACAGGTACCAGAAGACCTCTCTCTGTATCTACCGCAATGCCTATGTTATAGAAATGCTTGTATACGATTTCACTGTTTTCCATGTCGACGCTCGCGTTTACCTCAGGGAATTCTTTTAGTGTTTTGGCCACGACTTTAATGAGAATAGATGTCATGGTGAGCTTGCCGCCGGCCTTGCCTACGGACTTCCCGAACTGTTTTCTGAGACCCTCAAGCTCTGTAATATCCGCCTTGTCGTACTGGGTTACGTGCGGGGCTTTCCAGGCGTCAGTAAGCCGCTCAGCTGTAAGCCTTCTTACCTTGGACATCTTCACGCGCTCTTGCTTGCCGGGCTTTGGTTTGGTCTCTGTTTTTGTTTTATCAGGTGTCTTGTTTGCGGGTGCCGGAGTTTTAGTAACAGGCGCTTTCGTTTTCTTCTCGGTGCCGGTGCCTGCCCGCAGGTCCGCTTCGGAAATACGCCCTCCGGGCCCTGTGCCTGTGACTGTGTTAATATCGATCCCAAGCTCCCGGGCAAGTCTTCTCACCGTAGGTGAAGCCGGAACCAGCTGTGATGGGGCTTTTTTAATCTCGGTTGCTTTTACTTCTTTTTCTTCTTCAGGTTCTTCTTTTTCCTCAGTTTTCTTTTCTTCTTCCGGGACAGGTGCGGTTTCTATCTCTTCCTCTTCTTCTGCTTTTGCTTTTTTCTTATTAAAATCAAGTTCAAGAGCGGTCTCATCTGTCTCTTCCTTTTTTATTTCCTTCTCAGGTTCTTTTATTTCTGCTTCTACTACTTCTTCCTTTGAAGCCGGTACTGTCTCAGCTTCCTTTCCGTTGCCTTGACCGTCTTCTATCGTCACGAGCAGCTGGCCAACCTGTATAGTCTCGCCGTCCGCGACGTGCACTGATTTAATCACACCCGCTGCGGGAGAAGGGACTTCAATTGCGGCCTTATCGGTCTCGATCTCCATAAGCGGCTGTTCTTCCGCGACCGAGTCGCCGGGAGAGACGTATACGCTTACAACCTCTCCCGTCTCAATGTCTTCACCTAATTCCGGTAGTTTATATTCAATCGTCATTTCGCTTCCGCCCTTTAGTCTGTTGCCCTATCAGTTCCATGATGTATTACATCCACAGCTGACGCGTAAGTTGATCTAAGATAATATGGGATTTGCTTTGCTGGGATTAATTTCAAGCTCCTTAATCGCTTTTTCTACGACGTCCGTTTTAATCTTTTTCTCCCACGTGAGCGATGCCAGTACCGCAAGTGTTACGTAGCGCCAGTCAACCTCAAAGAAGTCCCTGAGTCCCCTACGGCTTCCGCTGCGTCCGTAGCCGTCCGTACCGAGTGTTACCAGAGGGCGCGGAAGCCACTGTGATATTGAGTCCGGAAGAGCCATTACGTAGTCAGAAGCAGCGACGAATACCCCGGGTGAGTCTTTAACGCACTCACTTATATACGGTACCCTCTTTATCTCTGATGGATGGAGCATATTCCAGCGCTCTTTTTCAAGACCGTCACGGTATAGCTCCTTGTAGCTAGTGACGCTCCAGACGTCCGCTGAAACTCCGTATTTTTCCTGGAGTACTTCCTGCGCGCGGAGCACTTCGTTCAGGATCGCCCCGCTTCCGAATAGCTGCGCCCTGAGCTCGGCTTTCTCGTCTTCAGCCTCTCTGAATTTATACATACCTTTCAATATCCCGTCCCTTGCGCCTTCGGGCATCGGGGGATGGAGGTAAGGCTCATTCATAACCGTTATGTAATAGAACAGGTCTTTACGGTCAACGTACATGCGTTTTATACCGTCACGGATGATCTCTGCAAGCTCATACGCGAACGCCGGGTCGTAGGCTTTAAGGTTCGGCACAGGGTACGCCAGCAGGTGGCTCTGGCCGTCCTGGTGCTGTAGTCCCTCACCAGCAAGAGTCGTGCGCCCGGAAGTGCCTCCCAGTAAAAACCCCTTTGTCTTCATATCGCCCGCGGCCCAGACCAGATCGCCGATTCTTTGAAAACCGAACATCGAGTAATAAATAAAAAACGGTATCATATCGATCCCATGTGTTGCGTATGATGTGCCTGCAGCTATGAATGAGGACATGGAGCCTGCCTCCGTAATACCTTCTTCCAGTATCTGTCCGTCCACGGCTTCTTTATAATATAGAAGTGTTTCAGCGTCTACAGGCTCGTAGAGCTGCCCAACGTGGGAATATATGCCCACCTGCCTGAAGAGCGACTCCATGCCGAACGTACGCGCTTCGTCAGGGATGATGGGTACTATGTACTTGCCTATATTTTTATCCTTTAGGAGCTTGCTGATCATCCGCACAACAGCCATAGTGGTTGCGAACTCCCTCTTCCCCGAGCCTTTATAGAACTCATCGAACACCTTGTCGGACGGGGGTTTTACGGTGGGACCGCTTATTTCTCTTTTGGGTAGAAAGCCCCCCAGGTCTTTTCTTCTTTTGAGTAAATATTTTATTTCAGGGCTGCTTTTAGGAGGTTTATAGAATGGCGCTCTGGCTACGTCTTCATCCGATATTGGAATATCGAAACGGGTCTTAAAGATCCTCAGCTCATCTTCGTTCAGCTTTTTCTGCTGGTGGGTGATGTTCCTGCCTTCGCCGGCCTCGCCGAGTCCGTATCCCTTGATCGTTTTGGCGAGTATCACTGTGGGAGAGCCTTTGTTCTCAACAGCCATCTTGTATGCTGAGTATATCTTTTCCGGGTCGTGTCCGCCGCGCCTTAGCTTCTGGAGCTGTTCGTCCGTGAGGTCCTTGACCATCTCAAGCAGCTCGGGCTCTCTCCCGAAAAAATGGCTGCGAATATATTCGCCCGAGGCAACGGAGTATTTTTGATAATCGCCGTCCAGCGCGTCGGCCATCCGTCTTTTCAGAACCCCTGTTTTATCTTTCGCGAGCAGCGGGTCCCAGTTGCTTCCCCATATTAATTTTATGACGTTCCAGCCCGCGCCCCTGAATATGGCTTCGAGCTCCTGGATTATTTTCCCGTTTCCCCTTACAGGACCGTCCAGACGCTGGAGGTTACAGTTGACTACGAAAATCAGGTTGTCAAGCATCTCCCTACAAGCCAGCGTGATGGCTCCGAGTGATTCAGGCTCGTCGCACTCACCGTCTCCAAGAAAGGCCCAGACCTTTGCGTCTGAGGGTTTCTTGATTCCCCTGTCTTCGAGGTAGCGGTTGAAGCGGGCCTGATAGATGGCCATGATGGGGCTTAAGCCCATCGACACAGTAGGGAACTGCCAAAAATCGGGCATGAGCCATGGATGAGGGTATGATGAAAGCCCTGAATTAGGTCCGGTTTCTTGTCTGAAGTTCTGAAGATCCTCGATGCTTAGCCTTCCTTCAAGATACGCCCTTGCGTAAATCCCGGGAGCGGCGTGCCCCTGTATATATACGATGTCTCCCTCATGATCTTCGGTCCTTCCCCTCAGAAAATGGTTAAAAGCAACGTCGTATAGCGCTGCCGCTGAGGCAAATGTGGAAATGTGTCCTCCTATTCCCTCTTCAATCTTATTCGCGCGAACCACCATAGCCATAGCGTTCCATCGTATTAGGCTCCTGATGTTCCATTCTATCGCCGGGTCACCGGGGTAAGGGAGCTGTTCTTCTACGGGAATCGTATTGATGTAAGGAGTATTGGCAGAGAAAGGAAGCTTCAATCCGCTTTTCTGAGCGTGTGTCTGAAGCTCTTTCAAAAGCCTTTCCGCTCTCTCAGGGCCGCCGGAGCTGAGCACGTAGTCTAGTGATTCAAACCATTCACGGTTCTCCTGCTCTTCAATTTGGGATTTTCTAATTTCAGCGTCTTTTTTCTTTTGCATATCTTGCCCTTAATAGTGTACAGAACCCCTTTGTATTTAGCCCCGGCCCTGCCGTTAACCACCCCCCATTGAAATATTACAGCAAGGCCTCAAAACAAGTCAATGATAATCTCAATATTAGAGTAAATTACCAGCATAACAGGTTCATAATACCTTTCATGTTTGATTGAAGCGTGGGCTGCGGAGAGCGGGATTTGAGTTGAATTGATTGACGCTAAAGCGATTGAATATATAATAACTCCTACTATGGAAAAATTCGATTTAACAGTTATTGGATCGGGACCCGGGGGATATATTGGAGCTATCAGAGCCGCGCAGCTTGGAATGAAGGTCGCTATAATAGAGCGCGACAGACCGGGCGGCGTATGTCTCAATTGGGGATGTATACCGTCAAAATCCATATTAAAATGCGCGGAAGTTTATGAATATTTCAAGAAATCCAGTGAGTTCGGTATAACACATAAAGGACTTTCTTATGACTTCTCTAAAGTTATCGATAAGAGCAGGGGCGCGTCGGATAAGCTCACAAAAGGGGTTGAGTACCTTTTTAACAAAAACAAAATCACACTGTTTAACGGTGTTGGAAAGATAATAACAAACGGCAAGGTCGGGGTTACGGGCGAGAAGGATCAGGTTGAGATCGATACAGAGAAAATATTAATCGCAACCGGGTCTGTCCCGGTAACGCTTCCGGGTCTTGAAGTAGACGGAAAGCTGGTAATGACAAGCGATGAGGCGATTTTTCATCCTGAAGTGCCGCCCTCTGTTGTTGTAATCGGAGGCGGGTATATAGGGGCTGAGTTCGCGTATGTATATAATTCGTTCGGAAGTAAGGTGACGATAGTCGAAATGATGGATCATCTGCTGCCTGGTGCGGATAGAGATGTAGCTAGAGATCTTGAAAGGTCGTTTAAGAAAAGTGGAATGACCATTATGACCGGCACAAAATATAAAGATATCAACAAGAAACGTAAAACAGTTGATGTAATACTTGAAGACATTAAAAAGGGCACTGAATCCACGGTTTCAGCATCGATGGTGCTTGTGGCTGTCGGGAGACGCCCGGTAGCTAATGACGCTCCCACATCTCTTAGCTTTTATAAGAAAACAGGTGATATCGGCTTAAGCGACGCGCGAATCGAGCTAGATGAGCGGGGGTTTATTAAAACAGATGATTCATATATGACTACTTCTAGTAATATTTACGCTATAGGGGACGTAATCGGGCCACCCCTGCTTGCGCATAAAGCTTCTGAAGAGGGTGTAGCTGCCGTTGAGATGATGGCGGGGCTTAAGAGTAAAGTACACTACGGAAACATTCCGGGATGTGTATACTGCCAGCCCGAGATTGCTACCCTTGGAATGACAGAAGAGGAAGTGAAGGAAAAAGGTTATGAGTACAGCGTCGGGAAATTCCCGTTTAAAGCCGTAGGTAAAGCTGTAGGCACAGGCGAGACAGATGGGTTTGTAAAGATGATATCGGATAAAAAAACGGGAGAAATACTGGGTACTCATATAATAGGACACGGAGCAACAGAGCTAATAGCCGAAGTTGCCGTAGGAAGAACGCTTGAGACTACTCCTTACGAAATAGCCGTCACATCCCATGCCCACCCTACTCTTTCAGAGGCTGTTATGGAGGCCGCGCTGGCTGCTATGGGACGGGCAAGGAATATATAGCTGCCACGACTCTTCCTTTAATTCCTACCTAGAGAATCTCTTCTATTTCAGTTTTTAATTAAAAACCCTTACGTGTGGTATGTTTTCAGGCTAAAATATAGTAATGGATAATTTTAAGGTATATAAGCTCGGGCTCGTGCCTTATGATAAGGCTCTTGGGATTCAGCTCGATCTATTGGAGCGAAGAAAGAAGGGTGAGATAGAAGATACCCTTTTGTTGCTCGAGCATCCCCCCACTTTCACCATCGGTAGGCGCGGTAATATGGGAAATTTACTAGCGGCTGAAGAGTATCTTGCAAAAGAAGGGATTAAGCTTGAGGTAATCAGCAGGGGCGGCGATATAACTTTTCACGGCCCGGGGCAGCTGGTGGGCTACCCTATTATGGACCTAAGCAATATGGGACGGGACGTACACAAGTACTTGAGGGCTTTGGAAGAGGTGATAATTTCCGCGCTTGAAGATTACAGTATAAAAGCAAGAAGGATTGAGGATGTAACCGGGGTATGGGTGAAGTGGCATAAAATCGCCTCAATCGGAGTTGGGGTGAAACGCTGGATTACCTATCACGGGTTCGCGTTAAACGTGAACACTGACCTCAGTTATTTTGATAAGATTGTGCCTTGCGGCATCCCTGACGTTCAAATGACCTCCGTACAGAGATGGCTCGCAAAAAGGGGTGAGATCGATATGACGGACGCGGAGGATTCCGTAGTAAGGGCATTTTCACAAGTCTTTAACAGAAGGCATACTAAAACAGTAAATGTGTTTGAGCAGACTTTTGACTTAGATATGCTGCTCGATCTAGAAAAACAGCTTGATATGGAATAAATCGGATTTTATGTCCGGAAAAAAGAAAACTTGGTAAGAGCTTATCACTTATGAGAATACGTTTAATATACTTTATATTGACCATATCTGTCATATTGCCAATTGATGCATATTCTTCCCTGGATGAAATCAATCTGCCCGGGGGATTTAAGATAGAGGAATACGCGGGGGGTATGGATAACCCGAGGTTTATGGCTATGAGCCCGGACGGAGTGCTGTTCGTGGCCGACATGGGCGGGGGCGCGGTTATAGCGCTGCCAGATAAAAACGGCGACGGGCGCTCTGACAGTGTTAATAAATTTGCTACAGGGCTTAAGAGGCCGAACAGTATTGCATTTCATGACGGTTATCTTTATGTTGGCGAGACGGATCAAGTGGTCAGGTTTAAATATGAGGGCGCGGACAAGTCCCCTGGTGAGAAAGAGATACTTATACCGGGGCTTCCGACAAAGGGGCACTTTACAAAGACTCTTGGGTTCGGTCCCGACAAAAAGATGTATCTGTCTATGGGCTCTACGTGCAACGTATGCATAGAAGAAGATAAAAGGCGCGCAACCATAATGCGCTTTAATCCGGATGGAACGGGTTTTGAGATATATGCCACAGGTCTCAGAAATTCGGTCGGGCTTACATGGCATGGGGCTACAGGGGAGCTTTGGGCTACTGATAACGGAAGGGACTGGCTGGGTGATAACCTTCCCCCTGATGAAGTGAATATAGTAAGAGAGGGAAAGGACTATGGTTGGCCATACTGTTACGGGGACAAGATACCAGACCCTGACTATGACGATCCCAAAAAGTGCGTCGACACTATTGCGCCTGCGGTTGAGCTTCAAGCGCATTCCGCTCCGCTCGGCCTCACGTTTTATGAGGGCGCTATGTTTCCGGATGATTATAAGGGCGATTTATTTATTGCCTATCACGGCTCCTGGAACCGTACGGTGCCTACGGGGTATAAGGTAGTACGTGTAAGCATGAAAGACGGGAAGCCTGTTGAGGTGAAGGATTTTGCGAGCGGCTGGCTCAAGGGCGGTAAGCGCACGGGAAGACCCGTAGATGTCTTAGTGGGAGGGGAAGGTGAGCTTTATATTTCGGATGATTTTACAGGCTCTATATACAGAGTTACTTACGAAAATAAGAATTAATAACGCCCCGCACAGGAGCGCGGGGCGTATATTTTTTTATATCAAAAAAACTACGAAATAATTTTTGACTGCTGTATAAGGTTAGATATCTTGATCAAGAACTCTTTCATGTCCTGCTGGAATATAGGGTCTTTATAATGAGGGTTCGTTAGCTCAGAGCGCTCGTAAATTTTCTTGTAGGAATCTTTCACCGCCTGAAGCGCCTCGTTATAGTTCTTCAGAAGTTGCTGCCGGCTATTTTGATCTCTTGAACGGTTCATGACAAAAGTTCTTTTCACTGGGTCTTCAGACTGTACATCGTAAAGAAGAGTATCCAACACTTTTATGTTCCTCTCGTAGTTGTCGAGCTGCACCTGGTAAATATCTGAAAATACGCTCAAAAGAGCGAGTGTCGCGGTAACCTGAGGGTTAGTCTCAAGTATCATCTCCTGGGGAGTTTTCTGAACAAAAAAGCTTTGGAAATAATCCTTCCATGTATTGACCTGAGCAATCTCCTCTCTGTGAGCGCCGAGCTCCGGTACTTGTTCTGCCGCACTCTCGTCAATTCCCGAGAACTGGGGTATGAACTGAGCTTCATTGATTGAGCCCAGCTGGCTCCTTGTGGCAACCAGCTCCAGCGCCTTGCTGAAATCGTATAACCCGATTGATGTTTGGCTAAAAGCCTCTGTCGCGGAGTTGAACCCTGCGCACTGAGCTTTGTCGTCACTTAATTGAGTTAGCGGAGATCTCGAGGGTGTTTCCCCGAGCTCCATGATTATGTTTCTGATCTCAGCGGTAGAAAGGCATGTATCGTAACTGCCGGGATACATACTATCGTATGAGCTCGCAAATTCAGAAGTCCCCATGCTGAAGTCGTTTACAGACTGGTGATTAGCGCAACCCGCCAGAAGCGCAAAACCTAAAAACACTACCGTTATAACCAGGCCTCTGCCCGGTTTACCCATTCCTATACTTGTTCCCATCACACCGAACCTCCTTGTATTATATGATAATTTAAGGAGTTTACATTCTAGCACGTATGAAGTGTGAGAGCAATGGGGAGTGACAATAATGAATGTTAGCAATTCCCGCACAAACGGTATTTTTTGCTAAATGTTAAAAAGTATTTGACAAAGAATATGGAATAAATACATATATGCTATTGTTACAGATACTTATGTCATATACTTAAAGTATATTCTATGCCATTACTCTTTCTGACGCTATATACAATCAGACTGTATGTATTTTTCTCCATGGATCAAAAATAACCTAATATACTAAGGCTCCTCAATTTCCGTTTATACTCCAATAGCAAAACCCATCTAGGCGGCAATGGGGTGTTTGCTGTATTTTAATTAGGGTGACTATGTATATATTTCATTATTATGCAATGATAACAGCCTGTTATGTCTAGTAGTTGGGTAATATATAAAACTATTGATTTTTCAAATATACTGGCATATAAACTGTTTTATATGCTAGAATATTTGCTATACCAAAAATCTTTAATGACATTGTGAATAAAAATTATCCGGAAATTTCCTATCTAATGAAAAAGTCTGAAGACGAGCAGAACATTCAAATAAAAAAAGACTGTGATAATAACAGTGCTAACGGTGGTTCTGGGGGAAAAAGCGCCTATAATGGCGAGCTGGCAGAGCTCTCATATATATTGTCTGAGATAAATGATATCGGTATCAAGCTTGATAACTTAATGGGTACTAAAAAGGGCGATGAGCTTTACGGTGAAGATTTTAAGAGCCTGAGAAGCAAGTTTGGATACGTAAAAGACGATTTAATTCTCAGAATTGAGAGCTTGAAATTGGGTTCCGGGCATTATGTATCTCCATATCGCGGTAAAGAGAATGATGAGGGTTCTGGTGAGCGGGAGCGTTTTGACGATTCCGAGTTAAAGAACGCGAATATACTTTTGATTAAAGAAATCCTCGAACGCCGCTACATTGAGAAAGAATTAAAACAGTCTTTGAAAGAAAAGGATGTGCTGTTTAAAGAGATACACCACAGGGTAAAAAATAACCTTCAGATAATATCTAGTCTCCTGAATCTGCAGTCAAGACAAATACGAGACCAAGACGCAGTCGCGTCTTTTAACGAGAGTAAGAACCGTATTAGGTCCATAGCCACTCTACATGAAGGGCTTTACAGATCGAAGGATCTTTCAAAAATTGATTTCACGGCGTATATGAGAAATATAACCAACTATCTCTTTCACTCATACGGCGTGGGCGGCGGTTATATAAATTTCGTTATGGATTCACAGAGCATATATCTGGATTTAAATACCGCGATCCCGTGCGGTCTGGTTGTTAACGAGCTAGTATCTAATGCGATTATCCACGGTTTTCCAAGATCCGGGTATGATGAAAATCATCCGCAGGGCGAGATTAAAATTGATTTCAGAAAGGAAGGGAATAAATATTATCTGAGCGTAAGCAATAACGGAGTGAAGTTCCCAGAGGATCTGGATATCGACAATTCAGGCACATTAGGGCTAGAGCTTGTTACGTCGCTATCCAGACAGCTCAGGGGGAAGATATCGCTCTTACGTAATGAAAAAACCGAGTTCAGACTCGAATTCGCAGCTTAACAATATTCAATGGTGAATAAATGAAAATGATCAAAGTACTTGTAGTGGAAGACGAAATTATAGTCGCAAAGGATATTGAGGAAACACTTCAAAACCTTGGATATTCGGTAACGGGTATCGCTCGCTCGGCTGAGGAGGCGATTGAGCTTTCGGAGCGCACTGAGCCTGAAATTGTTCTAATGGACATTATGCTGGAGGGTAAGATGGACGGCACCGAGGCTGCTAAGGTTATACGAGCGCGCTTTATAACATCCCCGTCATATTCCTTACGGCTTATTCGAATGAAAAGACCCTTAAGAGGGCAAAGACCACAAATCCTTACGGTTACATATTAAAACCGTTTCAAGAAACGGATCTTTATACGACAATCGAGATTGCGCTCCATAAACACAGAACTCAGAGGAAGCTGATTGAGGAGACGGAAAATGCCCTTGCCGCAATTATCGGGAGTACCGAATTATTCCTCGAGGAAGGGGCGCCCGGAGACGATGCCGAGGTGCTGCGAAGGATTGACTCTATCCATAACGCCGCTCTGATTATTAAAGATACGATTGATAAGATGTAATGGGGACAGAGGCTGGGGGCTGCGAGTGAACGAAGTGTGTGAGCGAGAGCTGGAATAAAATTAGAACAAGCGATGCCGGGGCGGGAATAAAATAAATGGACAGAGGCGAGCGCTTTGGAGCGATGCCCGTAGGATAAAATAAATGGACAGAGGCGATCCTTCGACGAGCTCAGGATGAGCGGGATGAAATGACGAAATGGGGACGGACCGGAGGGCGAAGCCCGATCGGGGGAGTAAAATTAAGAATGGGGACAGAGACTGGGGACCGCGAGTGAACGAGGCGTGTGAGCGAGAGCAGGAATAAAATTAGAACGAGCGATGCCTGGGAATAAATTAAACATGCAACAGTCAATATTCCAGTACTTACCCACGCTTAAAGCACATGAGCACTTATGTCATCTGTATTACAACGATACAGAGTGTTACGAGATAGCCGCCAAGTTTCTTGCACACTCTATCAAGTGTAAATTGACTTGTGTTGTTATATCCGACCGTCGTGCGCCCCTAGAGCTTATCTCAAGGCTTGAAGGAAACGGTGTAATACGTACTGAAAACGGGAGTGCGAAGGCCTATGAAGAAATAATTATCAAAAACTCTGTAAAAGAGAATAAAAGAGCGAGCACTATTGTCTCTAATCTCAGGATTAGTCTTGATAAAGTACTAGAGAAGGGACGGAGCCCAGTGAGGGTGCTTGTGATGTACAGCTATTTATTTTATTTCCTGAGCAATAAAGAGAGGCTTTGGAAGAAAGCATTTTTAAACAAGCTATGTATGGAGAAATCTCTAATAATGATGAACCAGTATCCTGTAAATAAAATAAGCTCCCAGGATCTAATTTCGATCATGAAAACACACCCGACAGTGGTGGAAAACAACTTTGTTTACGAAAGCCCGATGTATCTGGCGCCGGATACCATTATTAAAGACTTTGATAAAGAGCACGATCGGTACAACACGCTTAGCGCCAAGGAGCAGAGGTTGCTCGTGTTAATTACGAGCGGTTTGAGTAATTCGGGTATTGCCGAGGAGCTGTCTTAAAGCGTAAAGACGGTCGAGACCCACAGGGCCAACATCATGAAAAAGCTCGAAATTCATAACCTGGTCGATCTTGTGAAGTTCTCAATGCGAAACGGAATAGCCTAGCTTGAATCCGCCCTCTTTGTAATAAGCTCGAACAGATAGTAAATCGTGATAGCTATAGCCGCTATGAGAAGCAGGAATTTTACCAGCGCGGCTATAGAAGCCAGAAATATCAGAATGCCGCTGAGGCTCTGTGTATCTGAAAGCTCGATCAGCAGAAGCGTATTCTCTATGACGTCCAGCACGCCAGCGTAAATGGGTAGGGAAAAGTACAGAAGCGCCTTTTCATACTCGATGTGCCTAACTAAAGAGCCCAGCAGGTTCCCGAGGAATCCGACGTAGGAGATAATGAATATATAATCGACCCAAATCATTACCTGGTGCGCCCTCACCCCGCCGGCGCCGCACGCGTTTACAATCTCTCCCAGCGCTCCTTTTGTGAAGGCTAGCTCAAGTGATATCATTCCCGGGCAGTCCGCGGGCATAATCTGAGCGTTTAGTATAAACATTACAAGAGCCGTGAGAACAAAGAAGCAGCCCGAGAAGATCAGGTACTGCCTAACGGCAATTGCCTGGAACAGGAAGTCCATTAATTTATATCTTATTGAGTGGTTCATGAGCTGATTAAGTAGCTCTCAATTATGCAGGATTAAGTCAAACAGTCAATTGCAGGATTTTATTCAGGGGAACAATCTGTGTAATATATTTATCAAACTACAAACAACAGGTGATAAAATTGACCGGCAGTAAAATAGACGCGCTAAAAGCAATGATTGAAAGAGACCCGCAAAACCCGCTCGGGCGGTTCGGGCTCGCAAACGAGTACTACAAATCCGAGATGTATGAAGAGGCTGTGGCCGCTATACACGAGTACCTGAATATCAAAGACGATGAGGGCGCTGTGTACAGGATACTGGCCGAGTGCCACATGAACCTAGGGCAGCCCGAGATGGCGAGGGAAGCCTACGTAAAAGGCATAGAAGCGGCCAATAGGCACGGACACCCGGGGATGGCCGAGGAGTTTGAGGAAGCAATACAGTTTATGGACGAATAATAGGGAGAAATCCAGTGGCTGAATCTGTAGAGGTAGCTAAAGTTGGAGAAATTACAGATGGTGAAGCGAAGCTTGTCGAGGTCGACGGCAAGGAAATAGCCCTATTTAATTCGGGCGGACAGTTCTTCGCTATAGATAACGAATGCACTCATGTGGGCGGGCCCTTGTGTGAAGGCGAGCTTGACGGACACACTGTCACCTGCCCCTGGCACGGGGCGAAGTTTGACATAACCTCGGGTGAAGTACTCACGCCCCCGGCAGAAGAGAACGTTGGGTGTTATAAAGTAGTCATTGACGGAGACTCTATTCAGATCGAGCTGTAGCGCCGCGGCTATAAGTGGAGTCCTTCGTACTGCTTGCCCGAGGGTCTTTCCCTTGATAGATCATGCGTATGCTCGAGCCCTTCTCGGAACTCTCCCTCGACAATGAGGTCCGTGAGCGCCTCCCCCGCGCCGTAGGAGATCATAAGCCCCCTTCCGGTATGACCCGCGCACTCATACACGTTATCAAGGCCCGGCACCTTTCCCAGATACCCAGAGCGGTCGGGCGTCTCTGCGTAAATCCCGGCCCATCCCCTTACAAGCTTTACCTTTTCGAACCCGCTCATTCGTTTAGATAGCGGCTCCCAGATGTATTTTACAAATTGGCTTTCCTCGTCCGTTCCGCCGAAGCTGAATTCAAAGTTGTAGCCGTAGGGCTCGTCCATGTTGGAGTAGCCGGCGAGAATGTCCCCCGATTCTTTATGAAAATATATATCCGATGTGTCTATTACCATTCCATAAGAGGATAGATCGACGTCCTGGCTCTTCATTACCACCATTTGCCGTCTCCTTGGTTTTATCTCTTCGTCGTTAAATCCATAAAGAGCGGAGATCCTGGGCGCCCAGGCGCCGGAGGTGTTTATGAGAGTGCCGCATGTAAACTCGGCTATGCTTCCCCCCTCACCCGCGTCTCCTGTTACGAGAAGTTCTTTTACGGCATCGTGCAACCCCCCGGCTTGCTGGCCTCTGCTTGTAAGGTCAAATGCGGTGACTTTCGTAACGCAGGATCCTTCAAGGGACATAGAGTCGACGTAGTAGCGGTCAAAAAACCTAACTCCCATTTCCCGCGCCCCTTTTCTGTATAGCTGCCTTAGAGAATAATGGTCTATGAGCCCTGCTCTTCTGGATACCGAAAGCCCGGCGATCCCCTCTAAGTTATCAACAAAGGGCATTAGCTCCGGGATTTTCCCGGGCGGGTGAAGCTCTGTGGGCAAGCCGTATTCCTTGTACAGCGGATAGTTCTCATTTACCTCTTCCCAGGAGCGCTCGCCGTGCATCCAGTAGTAGCCGAGCTTTCTGAACTGTATCTCGCTTGCGATCGTTTCATAGAACTCTATAGAGAATTTACACAGGGAGATATTGGCACGGTTCCTCCAGGTAGCCCTCACTCCTCCCGCATTTTTAAGGGTGGAAGAGTGCTCTCCCTCGAGGTCCGGGTCCAAAACTCCTATGCTGACCCCCTTGCCCCTTTCATTCAGCCTTTTTGAAAGGGAGTACGCTACCGCCGAGCCCAATATCCCGGCGCCTATTATTAGGTAGTCAAAGCTATGACTGGCCATACAAAAAGTCTAACACAGCATTTAGTCATTCCGGCCTACGAGCCGGAATCTCATCCTTTCTCTTATACTTCCTTCCCCCTTGACGGGGGAAGGTTAGGATGGGGGTGAAAATAGTTAGCGAAGCAAGAACCAACCCTATATTTTGGTATTGTTTGTGAGAATCTGCCAATTATCTTCTTAACTTTTGCATTCACCCAAATATTATGTAATTCTTGTTTTATATATCTGCAAAGGGGGTATTAAAATGGGTTGGAAAGGTTTTGTAAGGTCTGTGAATTCGAGTATTAAAGCTGCTGAGCGAGACTCTCGACGAAGACAACGAGCGCTTGAGAAACAACAGTTGCAAGAAGAACGAATGGCTGCAATGGAGCAAGCAGCTTATGAAGTTGAAGTATATGAAAATTTTATAGATAGATTGTTATCGGTTCACAAAGAATACTCAGAGAGGATTGATTGGGCTGACATCAGAGATTCAAAGCCGCCTACTGAACCAGTACGGAACTCAAAAAACGAAGATAATGCGAAGAACCTGCATGAAACATATAAACCCGGAATGTTTGATAAATTGCTTAAGAGAACAGAAAAAAAGAAGAATGATCTATACAATGATATCGAAAAAAGCAGAAGTTTAGATGACGATGAGTACGAGTTCGCATTAGAGGAATACGATAAAGCTAAATCTGACTGGGAAGATAGTAAAAACCTCGCACTTAGGTTATTTGATAAAGAAGTTGATGCATATTTAGAAGTCATAGAAGAGTTAAACCCATTTTCAGAGATAGTCGAAATAGGCTCAGGTCTTGATTTTAAAATTGGGGAATCTCGTATTATTGAAGCTTCAATCAATGTTCACGGTGAAGATGTAATTCCAGACGAATCAAAAAGCCTTTTAAAAAGTGGCAAAGTTTCTTACAAGAAAATGCCCATGGGAAAGTATTATGAACTGTATCAAGATTATATTTGTAGCTGTGTACTGAGGGTTGCGAATGAATTGTTTTCTGTGCTTCCTGTAAATGCTGTTGTTGTGACTGCAATTGATAATCTATTAAATTCAAGCACAGGCCATATCGAAGAACAACCAATACTCTCTGTTGCTATTCCAAGAGCTACATTAGAAAGATTAAATCTAGATGAGATTGACCCTTCAGATTCTATGAAAAATTTTGTTCATAATATGAATTTCAAGAAAACCAAGGGATTTGCAGCAGTTGAAGCACTAAGTCCAGATGATTTACAATTAGAAACATAAACTACTCTTGTGGAGTGTTATACAAATGTTTGAGCATGAGAGTTTTGTAGTTCATGAATTCGACCAAGTACCTAAAAACGAAGAATCCTATATGATGGATGAGAGTTTGATGCAGGATTATGAGAATGCAATGCTTAATAGTTTTTCTACTCGTGAATATGTCTCCGTAGACCCTATAAGTGATATTGTAGCTCGACGAATCAATGAGAACTCAATAGAACTATCTTGGTTTCCAGATGTATTGTACACCTTCCACGAAGTCACCATTGATCTACCTAGGGACCAATTTGTCACATGTGTGAGTTGTCCAATATATGGTGAAAGACCACATATTTTTGTTAAATCTTCATGGTACGAACATCTACATTTGAGGCAATATTCAGTATTTTGTTGGATCGATGCGATCGGAGTAAAAAATGCATTAAAGAATGGCCTTCTGAATTATGAAAAGCTGATCAATCTACGTGATGCGATTGATAAACTTGCTGCAAAATATTCTGATGTGTCTTTTATATCATTTGCGGATAATGTGATTCTAAAAAGCAACTGGACTGTGGGTCACTTCGAAAGCAATGTTTCTTACACTTATAATCCTGAATATATTCTGGATATTGTCAAAGATGTTAGGAAAGTCTATAACGAGATACTTGGATTAGATATTTATGCAATATTCACCCAGGGTAGTAACGCATATTATGAGGATTCATTAACTCACATATCTGATACTAAGAACCATATCTCTCTCAATAG
The DNA here is from genome assembly GCA_965216785.1 of Thermodesulfobacteriota bacterium. Classification (GTDB taxonomy): domain Bacteria; phylum Desulfobacterota_D; class UBA1144; order Nemesobacterales; family UBA2774; genus UBA2774. The sequence continues at coordinate 2,517,900 of OZ244197.1, read as the reverse complement.
TTTTGGTATTCCGTTTGCTCAACTTATAGAGATTGACACAACAGTAAAATTAGCCATTAAAGAAAAAACTCATAAAGCCTCGGAATTATACTTAGATTTGCGCTTTCTCAATTCTCTTAAGTTTAGGCTTGGATACGATAAGGATTCCTTAGACAAAAATAAATATTTCAGCAGTATGACTAGTTTGGGTAATTATTACTACTGCATAGATTGGGAAGAATTGTTGGAAAATTTAAGATCAAATTTTGAAAAGGGTATCCAAACATAAAAGAGCATTTAAACCTCCCTCCCCCTTAATTCCTACAATTTCCCAAAAACGAAAAAAGCTCCCAGACAGGTTTTTCGAACCGTGTTACCATCTAAAATATGGGTCGTAACGAACAGTTTCTTGACTGGCTGTTTCTGGACATGAACGCGTATTTCGCCTCTGTAGAACAAGAGATGCGCCCCGAGCTTCGGGGAAAGCCCACAGCCGTTGTCCCCGTGGACGCTGACACCACCTGCTGCATAGCTGCAAGCTACGAGGCCAAGCGCTACGGTGTGAAAACAGGCACCAAAGTTGGCCTGGCAAAGGAGCTATGCCCCGCGATCAACATCGTCGAGGCAAGGCCCGTACGCTACGTAGAGTATCACCACAGCATCATAGAGGCCGTAAACTCTGTTATCCCTGTAGACACTGTGCTGTCGATTGACGAGATGTGCTGCAGGCTGACGGGAAGCCAGAGGGGTTTTGAGAAGGCGCTCCGGCTCGCAAAGGACGTAAAGAGGGCAATTAACGAAAAAGCAGGCGAGTCGCTCCGCTGTTCTGTCGGGCTCTCGACCAACCGCTTTTTGGCCAAAGTAGCCGCCGAGATGAAAAAGCCCGACGGCCTTACCGTAATAACAAAAAACGAGCTACCGGAAAAGCTCTATCAGCTTGATTTACAAGACCTCCCGGGCATAGGTGAGGGTATGCGCGCCCGGCTAAAGAGGCACGGCGTACATTCGATAGAGCAGATGTTCAAGCTCTCCGAGCGAGACTTCGCCTACATATGGCAGAGCGTCGTAGGCAGGCGCTGGTGGCACATGATAAGGGGCGAGGACCTGGCAGAGCCGGAAACGTCCAGAAAGACCGTGGGCCACTCGCACGTGCTCCCGCCCGAGATGAGGACAGAGGAAAAGACCAGAGCCGTGATCGTAAGACTCATACACAAGGCCGCGTTCAGGCTGAGGAGGCTTGGGTACGTCGCCTCCCGCATGGACGTTAAGGTTAGATACTTTGACCGTGATCTCCGCTGGAAAAAGACCGTAAAAATGACAAAGAGAAACGATACGCAGTCAATGCTGGAGGCTTTCTCCTCCGTCTGGCCCGAAAGGCCCCGGGGTCTTACCCCGCTCAGCGTATCGATGACCCTCTATGACCTCACTCCCTCCGAGGGGACCCCCTACCCGCTCTTTTCAAGAGAGATCAAGCGGGACAAAGTCGCTATCGCCGTTGACAGCATCAATGAGCGCTACGGTACGAACAGCATCTATTACGCCCCGATGCACGGAGCTGCGGAATCTGCCCCGATGAGGATATCCTTCACATCCATTCCCGATATTGTGGCTGAGGGGAATAAGTCTATGTAGTTTTATTAACCGCGTTTCTTGGGTGTCTTGCGGGTCTCATTAGTTACTTCGTCCAAAGCAAAGAGGTACTGCCCCGTGTCCTCGATGACCTCCACTTTGCGTGACGACTGGTTATCTTTGAACTGAACAGACTTGCCGTCTGTTACGAGCGTCCAATTGTGAGGTTTCTTCAGCACTTCGGGCATCTTCTTTTTCAAATACCCGAGTATGCTTCTGAACCTGCTTACAGGTACGCCGCTCTTTTGAAGCGAGACGAGCCAGCGTAGTATGATAAAGTCTTCTGTGGAGTAAAGTTTTGGGTATCCTCTGCCCTGCGCTTTCCTCAGGGACGGCACGACTAGGCCCGTATGCTCGTAGTAGTACAGGTGGTCGTAGTCGATCTTAACCCCTTCGAGCGCTAAAATGAGCTGGATGACGTCTTTACTCTTAAGCCCGTTCTCGACCCTTTTACGCACCTCATCCTTGTCTTGCTTTTTCCGCGGCTTATTAATTTTAGCCTCCCTGGCATCGCTGTGAAGCACTCGCCTCTGTCCCCGTTCTTAATTTTACTCCCCCCGATCGGGCTTCGCCCTCCGGTCCGTCCCTATTTCGTCATTTCATCCCGCTCATCCTGAGCTCGTCGAAGGATCGCCTCTGTCCCCATTCTCACATTAGCATAATCGTGTAACGAGTGCAATTCTTATGTTAAAACGGTATTAAGCCGCTTGAACGAACCCATATATCCAATTAGTATTCTGATTGATTCCAATCCGTTTCAGATACAGATATGAGCAGCGATATTTCAAACGAGAGTGTCCGGACCAAAGGAAGCGCGGGAGAGGTGCTCAGCACTTTTCTAAAGCTCGGGCTTACTTCATTTGGCGGACCGATAGCGCACCTGGGCTACTTCCACCGTGAGATAGTGGAGCGGCGCAGATGGGTTAAAGAAAGCGACTACGCCCAGCTCCTGGGGCTATGCCAGTTCCTTCCCGGGCCCGCGAGCAGCCAGTTGGGTTTCAGCCTCGGATTACTTCGAGCGGGTTGGGCAGGCGCGCTTGCCGCGTTTGTGGCGTTTACCCTGCCCTCGGCTTTAATATTATTTGCTTTCGCGCTTATATTTCCAAATATCTCGGGGACAATCGGAGATGCCGCTATCCACGGTCTTAAGCTCGTTGCCCTTGCTGTTGTAGCGGACGGCGTGCTGCGCATGGCCAGGCGGCTGTGTCCGGATGTACCCCGCGCGGGCATTGCAGTATTCGCCGTAATAGTCATCCTGCTCACGGGCCAGGCGTGGATACAGCTGCTAGTGGTCTTGATCGGGGCAGCGCTCGGCCTGGTTTTCGTTAAGAGCGCTCAAGCGGTTGAAGGTGACGGCCTTAGTGTAAGATACAGCCCTGCGCTCGGTACAGTCTTAATAGTAATATTCTTTTTACTCCTGTTCGGACTACCATTTCTCTCAGGTGGTAAAGAAGGGCTGGTACCCGTAGTGAACGCGTTTTACCGCGCGGGAGCATTGGTATTCGGCGGAGGACATGTGGTATTGCCCCTGCTCGAAGATACGGTTGTATCGCCGGGGTGGATATCGCAGAGCGAGTTTTTGGCCGGATACGGCGCGGCGCAGGCGGTGCCGGGACCTATGTTTACGCTCGCCTCGTATTTAGGCGCGAGCCTGCCGGGCGCTCAGGGGGGTATAGTGGGCGCCGGCGTAGCGCTTATATCAATATTTCTTCCGGGCTTCCTTTTGCTGGCAGGTGTGCTTCCTATGTGGCAGGCAATTGTCAGCCGTCCCTCCGCGCTAAGAGCAGTAGCGGGTTTAAACGCCGCTGTGGTAGGACTCCTTGGTGCCGCGCTCTACGACCCTGTATGGACAAGCGCAGTCAGGAGCTGGGTGGATATATTAATTGCGGCCGTTGGTTTTGCGCTCTTGATGACACAGCGGGTTTCCCCGATTATAGTTGTAATTTGGTGCGTTCTGGCAAGTGTTGCCGGGGCTTTGCTTTTATGAAACAAAGGAGAAATAACAATGAATAACGGACATAGGCTGAGAGACATTCTAAAGAGCTCCGGGATATTAGTGCTCCCAGGGGTCTATGACTGCGTTAGCGCTAAAATTGCCGAGAAATGCGGGTTTGAGGTTTTGTTTACAAGTGGTTTCGGTATTTCCGCAACGCTGCTCGGAAAGCCCGACTTCGGTTTCGTAACAGCAACAGAGATGCTGGAGTCTATTGGCCGCATCGTAAAGTCCGTTAAGGCCCCTGTAGTGGCCGACATAGATACGGGATACGGAAACCCGCTGAATGTGATTAGGACTGTGGAAGATGCCGTACAAGCCGGGGCCGCCGGGATTATACTGGAAGATCAGGTCTGGCCTAAAAAGTGTGGACATTTTGAGGGAAAGCAGGTGATACCGCTCGAAGAGCATGTCGAGAAGATCCTCGCCGCTAGGGGTGCAGCCGGGGAAAGCGGTCTTGTCATTATAGGGCGCACGGACTCAAACGCTGTTAATGGGCTTGACGACGCGATAAAAAGAGGCTGGGCGTATTATGAGGCCGGGGCCGATGTCGTATTCGTCGAGGCGCCTAAATCGCCCGAGGAGCTAAAGGAGATCGGTAAGGCCTTTGCAGAGGTTCCGCTCTTCGCTAACATGGTCGAGGGTGGCAGGACGCCGATATTGAGTACAGAGGAGCTTGAGGAGCTTGGATATAAAATTGTCGTATACCCTCTTACCGGGCTTTTTTCCGCCGCATATGCTATGAAAGCTTCGCTATCCTACTTAAGTAAAAACGGTACTACCCGGGGTTACGGCGGTATGCTCGATTTTTCAGAATTTGAGGACGTCGTCGATACGTCCGGATACAGAGAGCAGGAGGAGAAGTTTACGGTACCGGATTAGTCTAAGTCTTAAAGTCCCAAAAGCGTGTCGAGACCAAGAGGTTTGCCGTTAAGTAATATCTGGCCCGGTGTGTACTCTGCTACGAGTACGTAGCGGTCTTCTTTCAAAACGAGTACATTCTGCGAGGTTAGCTCATCTATATCTTTTGTTGTTCTCTCTTTGGCAAGCTTTTCAATCTCTTCTTTTGTCATTGGCCCAAGGTCGCCGCTGTTGATCTCGTCCTGAATTTCCTCAGTATTAAATCCGTGCAGGGCGTCTTCTAAGAGGGTCTTAGTAACCGAAAGCTCTGCATTAGCCGTGATTGCAGCAAGTAGAAAAAGTGGGTTCGTAGCTATTTCCGGGTCTGTAAGCCCTGTGCCGTCGATCGCTAAAAATAGGCTTCCCCTAAGCTCCCCCTCACCGGTTTCGATAAAGAGATCGGATATCGAGAGCTCAGGTGACTTTCTTACAAGATCCGGGAGAACTCCCATCATTTCCGCAAGATATTCGTTTGATTCTTCATCGCTCTCCTGTTCAGGCTGCTTGCTAGCTTCCTGAAGGATTCTCTGAATATTCTTCCATGCAGACTTGTCGATATTCCTTAGAGAGAATTTATAACCGCCGGGGCCGTAAGTGAGCTCCCCTAACGTTACCTCGTCAAAACTCAGGCTGTGAACGCTTGTAAGGGTGCCGTCCAGGTCTTCGGTCGAGCCCTCGAAGCTTATGTTCTTTACGGACATGTCTTCGAGCTCTCCGGTCTCTTTGTCTTTACTGCGGATATAAATAGAATCAACGTTGAATAACGCGCCGCCCAGAGGGAGGGAATAATCCTCACCTTCATAGGTAATATCGGATTCTCCGGCCACACCGTTTACGGTAAGCTCAAGGTCGTCAGATTTAATAGCGAGCCCGCTTGATTCAACGAAAGTAACCATATTCTTAAACCCGGGCTCAAATTTGATTAACCCTGTAAGCCCGCTCCAGGTGAAGTATTCATCGTCTTCATCTAGTTTAGACTCAACTCCCGGCATGTTTATGGTAGTAGCGCCGCCGCCGTTCATCGAGAGTACGGTTTTGTGCATAATGGGCGGGAGTCCGCGAATTAAGTCCTCATACTCAGAGTCGGGTGCCGGGATTAACGCTGCTTTTGAATTTATTACAGCAAGTACGGGAAGTGGCGAGACCTGCCCTTTAAATAGCGGTTCGAGCGGTATGGGGCCGTGATAAATAGTGTCCTCGTCGTGGATCTTAAATATTTCACCCTCGCTTCCGGTAAATACATATGTAGTACTGGCCTTAGAGCTGAGCCAGCCGCGTTCGTAGCTCCTTTCGGCTACGTTTATATTCTCCGCTTTCGAGAAGTCGTTAATCAAGTTCCCGTATTCTTTTTCAGTGTTTATGCCAAACCAGTAAGGCAGCGCCAGGAGGATGCCCAAGACAACCAGTATGATTATAAATACAAACCTCATCTTGCCTCTCTTAATCTTTATTTCGTGTTTGTATTATAATGCGGTTTACAGGTTCCTGAAAGAGCTTTAATTAGATTGCGAGTAATTTACGGTCTGTCCCCGCATGCTGTTTATGACGTCGCCCTGGAAGTCGCTGAGTATTTCCTCGAGCGCAAGGTTCCAGCCCAACATGAGCGCTTTGGGGTCTTTTGAAGATATGGGCTTGCTGACGCTGTAGGTGTCGCTAGTAACCACTATAGGCGTGTCCGCATCGTCTGTGAGCCTGAGCAGGAAAAACTGTATCTCCAGTACTGCCGCTGGGGCGGCGCTGTTTCTGAAATCGCCGTATAGGTTTACGATGTTGCCCTCGATCACATAATTTGGAAAGGCTTGGCTGAGCTGTCCCAAGACGTCCTCGAATACCCCGGAATTGGCAAACCACCTGGTCACTTCCTCAGTGATCAGAGCTCCCGGTGGTCTGAAGAATTGGTTATAGAAATCTGACTGGAACTTGAACTCTCCTGTTCTGTAAATGAATTCGAGCCCCTGACTCCCGGGGGAAACGCTGAGCCTTTTTATGCCGAGTATGGTTCCCTTTACAGGAGCCGCATGTTTTGCGCTGTGGCTTACTTCAAATTGGTAATATGATCTTTCCGGATAGGGTTTATCCACGTTGGCGCACCCGGCACTAAAGAGTAATATGAATGTTATTATAATATAGCGCATCATTTAGATTCCTCCTTCTCCCCTTCAAGCTCCTGGATGAAATGGGGCGGCGGGTTGCCGAACAGCACCCAGGACGGGTAATTCTTCACCGTTGTCATGAACTCCCTTAAGTCTTCTGAGATCCGCTCTATGTTATCGAGTGTGATCTTGACATTATGCTCTCTGTTCTGGATCAGCCTGTCCGCGCGAACAAGTGTTTTCCTGAGCTGCCCGGTGGTCTCTGAGATATTTGTTAAGGTGGTCTTCACGTCTTTACTCTTAAGTATCTTATCGAGCTCTCCGGTAGTGTTGTTTAGGGTCTTAAGGAGGTTTTGGAGATCTTCGCTTACCTGTGCCACCTTGGCCTCTTTCACCGTATTGTTGAGCGTTACCACAAGCTCCTCTATGTCGTCGGAGATTTCCTTGAAATTAATGCTCTGGATAGTCTCGGTGAGCTTCTCGATGGTTTGGGTGATGAGGGTAATTGTGCCGGGAGCCGAAGGTATGTAAATGTATTCCGGTTTCCAGTCTATCGGGAGCGGCGGGTAGCGCTGGGGGTCAAGGTATACGGCATTCAAAAACGCGAGGCCCGTAACTCCCTGGGACGCGAGCTGGAGTCTCAGGCCTTTAGCTATCATCTGATCAAGGTTCTTTTTTCTCTGCGCGTCGCTCAAGAACCTGTGCTTTTTATTTCGGGTAATTCTCCTCTCCGGATATGTTTCGGCTCTAACGAGTACATAGTGATAGTCGGTTTGATAATCATTAAATACGAAACCGAGCTCGGATACGTTGCCTATCTTTACGCCCTGGAACTTTAGCGGTGAGCCCACGCTAAGGCCCTCGACCGACTGGTCGAAATAGGTCTCCAGAACATATTTTTTCTCGAAAAACTTACCGCCGCCGAATATTATTATTGCAGCCGCGAGCACGAGTGTGCCGAGTATGACAAATAGGCCGATCTTAAAATAATTTGGTTTTTCGCTCATGATAGTTTCTACCTTTTAAGATTCAAGCTGCTCGTCTGTTTTCCGCAGGAAGAACTTCTGCACTACCGGAATAGTGGAGTTGTCTCTTAAGTACTCCGGCCTCCCGTCTGCTATTATACCCTTAGTGCTCTTATCTAGCATAATAACCCTGTCGGCGATATTGTAAATACTGTTCAGCTCATGCGTGACAATTACAAATGTTACTCCAAGGCTCTTAGAGAGCTGGTTAATGAGCTGATCGAGCTCTGCGGATGTGATCGGATCAAGTCCCGCAGAAGGCTCATCCAAAAATAAAATATCCGGGTCAAGTGCCATGGCCCTTGCCAGAGCGGCCCGCTTTATCATTCCTCCGCTAAGCTCAGCCGGCATCTTGTCCTCAGAGCCCGTAAGTCCCACCAGGTTGAGCTTCATACTTGCCACAAGCTCCCTTGTCTCTTTGCTGAGGTCCGTATATTCCTCGAGCGGGAGCATCACGTTCTCTATCACAGTCATAGAGCCGAACAGGGCTCCTGACTGGTAGGCAACGCCTATGCTCTTTAAAATTTCAATCCTGCCTTGCCCGTATGCCGCTCCGATGTTTTGTCCCTCAATCAAAATCTTTCCTTTCGCCGGTCTGTATAGGCCGATCATATGTTTTAGGAGCGTGCTCTTGCCGCACCCTGAGCCGCCTAAAATAATAAACTTTTCTCCCTTGTAGACATCAAACGTTATATTGTCTATAACGACCGTCTCGCCGTAAGCGGCGGTGAAGCCCTCGACATTAATGATCTTATCGCGTCTGTTATTATTTTCTACGCTCTCACTCATATTATATACCCAGTATGTAATATATAACTCCGAAAATTCCGTCTACCAATATCATCAGTACTATCCCGATCACCACTGCCTTTGTAGCCGCGTCACCCACGGCCGAAGGCCCTTTTGTGGCTCTCATACCCGCAAGGCAGCCTACGCCGGCAATAATCAGGGCGAAGAACAGGGTTTTAAACAGGCCGGATAACAAAAGCCCGTAAGTGGCAGCGGTTGTAATCTGATTTAAAAATGTCTGAAACGTAAACCCAAGCGAGAACATCACCACAAGCGCTCCTAAAAGTCCGAACAGGTTCCCGAACACAGTAAGAAGCGGGAGCATGAAGATCGCCGCGATTACTTTCGGGATCACCAAAAATGGCACGGGGTCGAGCCCCATCGTATCAAGCGCGTCGAGCTCTTCGTTTACTTTCATCGTGCCAAGCTCCGCGGCAAACGCCGAGCCCGAACGTCCGTTTACTACAAACGCGGTCATCAGGGGGCCAAGCTCTTTGAAATACGCTATGACCACGAGGTCGGCGACGAAAATCTCCGCCCCGTAGGTCTGCATGGGTATGGCGGATTGAAACGCTATCACAAGTCCCACCAGGAAATTCACGAGCGCGATGATGAAAAGGGAGTTCGCGCCGAACTTCTCAGAGGTCATCAGCACTTCCTGCCACCTGATCTTCCACGGATGAGTGGCCGCTTTTATGAGTCCAACAGTCACCTTGCCGGTAAACTCAATATGAACTTTGAGCTCTTCCCAAAAGTTAAAAGACTCTTTACCCACCGCGACTATGGGATCGTCCTTAGGCGCTTTCCCCTCTTCGTGCTCCGCGAACTGCTCTGGGTCAAAGAGGTTGTAGAGTTTTTCAAGCTCGGGTGATAGACCTTCTAGATTAAACTCGCCGCCCCTTTTCTCCTGCTCGAGCCTGAGCTTAATAAAAAGAGAAATACCCGAGGCGTCGCAGTAATCCACACCGCTTGCGTTCAATATCAGATTTGCGGGCTTGGCATCCGAAAGGGCCTTTACGGACTGTGCCCATGCCCCTGAGGTCGTATAGGCGTCCAGGCGGCCGTTAATTTTTACCCTGAGTGTGTTATTATCCTCAGATACGGCTTGGACTGACGGTGCGGTTGTGGCTGTGTTATTCGTCATTATTTGGTCAAATTAAACCCCCGGACAGTGCTTTGCACTTCCGCCAGTCCCTAATAGGAAATTATAGAGCAAAAAAGACTTGCCGGGTGATGCAGATAAATATTGAGTCAGATTAACATACAAGGGTAAAGAGAGTCAATTATGCAAGGGAATACTACACTGATAAGAAATCTGGACGCCGTTTCATACGCCGAGCTGTTTATGGTGTGCGCGGTGTCGTCAATCCTGGGGATCCGCCTGTTCCTGCACCTCACGGGCTATCCCCAGATCGGAAACGCTACACTCCACATCGCCCACATGCTCTGGGGCGGGCTTTTGATGCTGGTTGCGATAATTATGCTCCTGTCGTTCATAGGAAAGAGGATAGAGGTGTGGGCCGCTATCATAGGGGGCGTTGGTTTCGGTATGTTCATAGACGAGGTAGGAAAGTTCGTGACTAGCGATAACGACTATTTCTTTGAGCCCTCGATAGCGATCATGTACGTGGTGTTCGTGCTCATATTGCTCTCCATACACACCATAAAGACCGGGTGGTCGTTTACCAAGAGGGAGTATCTGTTAAACGCCATAAAGGGCATTGAAGAGGTCGCTCTCAAGAATCTGGATACCGAAGAGAAGATAGAGGTATTAGATTATTTATCCAGGAGCGACCCCGATGAGCCGCTGACCCAGGCACTAAGAAAGCTCGTCGCGGACACAAAACCCATACCTGTGGATAAGCCAAGCTATTACAGCCGCGTAAAAACCTCCTTCGGAAGGTTCTATAAGCGTATTGCAGAGAGTAAATACTTTAAACTCGGCATTAATATCTTTTTCATAGGAAAGCTCGTCATTACGCTCGTATTCGTGGCCCTGGTGACTTTCATCATGGGCTTTGGAGGCGGAAAACCCAGCTCAAGAGCTGTGGAGTTTACAACTAACCGCTTCGAAGACCTTACGTTTGTGGATAAGGCCAAGATATTCTCGACCCTCCTTTCGGGTGTATTCGTCCTGCTCGGGGTGTATATGATGAGAAAGTCCAGGCTTTCGGCGTACCGGATGTTCGAGCGCTCGGTACTCGTGTCCATACTCCTAACCTATGTGTTCATATTCTATAAAGAGCAGTTCGCCGCCCTCACAGGGCTTACGCTTAACATTCTTATTCTGATAGGCCTTAGGATAATAATACGAAGGGAAGAAAGGGGCCTATCCTCCGTGGCTTGAAGGCTAGTCATTGCGAGGGAGCAAAGCGACCGCCCAAAATGACAGATCAGTAAATCAGAATCCGACGCCCTGGGAATTGTAGAAGATAAGGGCGAAGTAGTATGTTACGGGGAATACGAAAATGAGGCTGTCGAAGCGGTCCAGCACCCCGCCGTGTCCGGGCACGATGTCTCCCGAGTCCTTGATTCCGGCGCCCCTTTTGATTGCCGATTCCACCAGATCGCCGAAAATCGCCGCTAGCGCGATGAGAATGGCAAGCCCTACGGCCCAGTCAGAGCTTAGAGGGTCGCCGAAGATGAAATTCACGACTATGCCTGCGATGATGCAGCCGACAACGCCGCCTATGGTGCCTTCTATGGTCTTTCCGGGGCTGATGTTGGGAGCGAGCTTATGCTTTCCGGTCATCACCCCAGTGTAGTAGGCCGAGGTGTCATGAATAAATGTGCATGCTACGGCGAACACGACGAAGAAGAATCCCGGGTCTGTGAGACCAAGGCTATTTAGCGAATAAGTATCTATATTCCCTACCGACGAGATATCTCTTAACAGTACCGCGTGGCTGAACAGAAGACCGATATACACTACTCCAAACAGAGTCCCGCCCATTTTCCTTAGCGCGTCTACGTTCTCTTTTCTCCTAAGTGAAAATATCAGTATGAGCAGTACGGAGGCAATAAATACGAGGTTCATGGACATGTACCCAAAATAGGCTCCGATTGCGACCAGAACAGAAAACACGGTGCCCGATACGCCGAACGGGATTTCCCTTGAGCGCAAAATCTGGCGGTATTCCATTTGTCCCACCAGAATAAGTGCCAGGAAGAACAGGAGATAAAGCAGTCCGCCGATCAGGATGATGATATATATGAACGGCACCGCGACCAACGCTGTCAGTACCCTTTTTACCGAGTTGCTCATAATATTAGAGTAGATATACTTTCCCTGACTTAAGGAATAATTCAAATTTTACTTCGATATAACATGAGACTTATATGAACGAGTTAATTGAGAATTTGCAGCCGGAGCTGATTTTCAAGCCTGATAATGCTCCGATGAATGTCGTAGTTTTCCTCTCGGGCTCGGGGACTAACTTTATTGCTATACATGAAGAGGAGCTTAGGCGGAGAAATGCCGGGGAAAGAGAATACGGACGCATCGACGCCGTTTTTACTAACGCTCCAAAGTGCAAGGGGGCAGAGAAAGCCAAGGAGTACGGAATCCCGGTTATAAGTCTTAGCTCCAGCAACTTTTTCGGCGTAATGGACAAAGGGCCAGAGGACGAGGAGGCGCGGGAGTACTACGATGCTGCCGTGGTTACGCTCATAGAGCAGGTGTGCCAGCCTGACCTGATAGTGCTCGCCGGGTTCAGGCGGAGGCTCGGGAAGCGTTTTTTTAACCGCTACCAAAACAAAATACTGAATCTCTATCCGGGGGATATTACAAAGGACTATCTGGTGCGCGGTATAGACGCCTCCATCCAAGCGCTTAGGGCAAAGGAGAAGGATATAAGGTGTACCGTGTACCTTGAGAGAGAGGGTGAGAGATTCGGCGGCGCGCTCGTGCAGTCTGCGCCTATTTCGCTTAAAGGGTTTAAGGAGCGGAATATAGAAGAACTGAACCACAAGATCCGTGAAGACGGTGAGTGGGTGATATTCCCATACGCGGTTCATGAGCTTATCGCGAAAGGCAGAGCCGGTGTGGACGGGCGTGGGAACATCTATGTGGACGGCCAGAGATTAGACGCTTCCGGGTTTCAATACCCGGGTTGACATCATTTTTTCCTGGCTTTTGCCCAGGTGTCTCTAAGCGTCGCGGTCCTGTTGAATACCGGTTTCCCGGGTTTTGAATCTACGGGGTCCGCAGTGAAATATCCCAGCCTTTCAAACTGATAATTAACTCCGGGCTCGGCCTCCTTTAAGCAGGGCTCAAGCTTTGCGTCACCGAGAACCGTCAGTGAGTCCGGGTTCAGGAAATCCGTAAACGGGCGGCCTTCTTTATCGTGCTCAGGATCGGGGTCCGTAAACAGCCGGTCGTACAGCCTTACTTCCGAAGAATACGCGTGAAGCGCCGAAACCCAGTGGAGTGTGGCCTTGACCTTTCTTCCATCGGGCGAGTCGCCGCCCCTGGTCTCGGGGTCGTAGGTGCAGTGAAGCTCTGTGATATGCCCGTCACTATCTTTAATCACTTCGTTACATGTGATGAAATAAGCGTAACGGAGTCTGACTTCCCTGCCGGGAGCCAGTCTGAAAAATTTCTTGGGCGGGTCTTCCATAAAGTCGTCCCTTTCTATATATAACTCTTTTGAGAACGGTACTTTTCTTGTCCCCATGCTCTCATCCTCGGGGTTGTTAACGGCGTCCAGCTCTTCTTCAGTGTCCTCGGGGTAGTTTGTAATAACGATTTTGAGAGGGTTAAGAACTCCCATAACTCGCCTAGCGGTCTTGTTTAAATCCTCTCTGACGCTCTGCTCAAGGAGCGTTGCGTCGATTATGCTGTCGTGTTTTGTAACCCCTATTTTGTCACAAAAGTTTCTTATTGAAGAAGGCGTATACCCTCTTCTTCTGAGTCCCGAAATAGTCGGCATCCTGGGGTCGTCCCACCCCGCGACGTGCCCGTCGGCTACGAGCTGCATGAGCTTGCGCTTACTTAGCACTGTGTAGGAGAGGTTGAGCCTGGCAAACTCTATCTGGCGCGGTGGGTAAATCTCAAGCTCCTTTATGAACCAGTCGTAGAGCGGGCGGTGGTCTTCGAACTCGAGCGTGCAAAGCGAGTGCGTGATCTCCTCGATCGAATCCGACTGCCCGTGAGCGAAGTCGTACATGGGATAAATATTCCACTCATCCCCTGTCCTGTGGTGTGCCTCATTTAGTATTCTGTACATCACGGGGTCCCGCATATTCAAGTTGCCCGAGCTCATATCTACCTTGGCCCTTAACACATGCTCGCCATCGCCGAACTCGCCCTCTTTCATACGTCTGAACAGCTCCAGGTTCTCCTCAGGGCTCCTGTCCCTGTACGGGCTCTCCTTTCCGGGCTCGCTCAGCGTGCCCCTGTACTGTCTTATTTCCTCGGCTGAAAGCGAATCTACATAAGCCTTGCCTTTTTCAATGAGCTTTATCGCGTACTCATAGAGCTGTCCAAAGTAGTCCGAGGCGTAGTAAAGACGGCCCTCCCAGTCATAACCGAGCCACTTTACGTCCTCGATTATTGACTCCACATATTCGGTGTCTTCTTTTACCGGGTTCGTGTCGTCAAAGCGAAGGTTGCATGTGCCGCCGTACTCACGTGCCGCGCCGAAGTTAAGGCAGATAGACTTTGCGTGTCCTATGTGCAGGTAGCCGTTCGGCTCTGGTGGAAATCGGGTCGCCACCCTGCCCCCGTGCTTTCCGCTCTCTATGTCTTCCTCAATAATCGCTCTTATAAAATCGAGGCTCTTTTTCTCCGTTTCATTTTCCATTTGTTCGTCTGCTTTGGTTTGATTTTTGCTGTAGCTGACAAAGCCAGCTGTGCCAGCTGATTTATGAGATGAATATTATACAGATTTGTAGAGGGTGCGCTAATTTTAACTATGAGGACCCGGTATATTGAGTCACAATCTGTATTTCTTCTTTTGAATGATCAAAAGAAGCAAAAATCACCCGCCTAGGCATAAATGACGCTAAAAATGAATTCTATCGGCTAAATCATACACTCCACCCCGGCCCCAGTATGATTTTTAACGTCTCCATAATTCATTTTCTTAACGCTATTTATACATGTCGGGAAACTTAAAAAGCAACTGCAAAAGCAAAACATCCCGACACCTTTAATCTTTCCCTGTAGTTGACTTAGCCTTCAATCTACAATTAAACTATTCCCTCATGTATTTCCCAGTGTACAGGCCCAGGAGGCTCAGGAAGAGTGCAGACTTGAGAGAGCTTGTGTCAGAGACCAGGCTTTCGGTGAAGGACTTCATATACCCCATGTTCGTCATGCCGGGTAAAAAAAAGAAGGTACAGGTGAAGTCTATGCCCGGTATCTTCAAGCAGTCGATAGATAACATCATAAAAGAGATGAGGGAAGTTAGAAAGCTCGGCGTTAAGTCGGTGCTTCTTTTCGGCATTCCCGAAAAGAAGGACAAGATGGGCACTGAGGGCTATAGCGCACAAGGCATAGTGCAGAAGGCGCTTCGTGAGATAAAGAAAAGAGTGCCGGATATGATCGTTGTAACGGACGTCTGTATGTGCGAATACACAAACCACGGCCACTGCGGCATTATTAGGGACGGTGAAGTGGATAACGACGAGACCATTGAGTATCTAGCAAAGATGGCTCTATCACACGCCGAGGCGGGGGCGGACATAGTTGCTCCCTCAGACATGATGGACGGCAGGGTTGGGGTGATAAGGGACGTGCTGGACGAGGGAGGATTCGACAACCTTCCCATCATGGCCTACTCGGCAAAGTACGCGTCTGCCTTTTACGGGCCGTTCCGTGAAGCCGCCGAGTCGCCGCCCAAGTTCGGTGACAGAAGGAGCTACCAGATGGACCCCCCTAACGTAAGGGAGGCTTTAAGGGAAATAGCGCTCGACATCGAAGAAGGGGCGGACATTGTTATGGTCAAGCCCGCTCTGCCGTACCTTGACGTAATAAGAGCCGCCAGGGAAAAGTTTGATCACCCTATAGCCGCATATAACGTGAGCGGAGAGTACTCTATGGTAAAAGCGGCGGGCAAGCTAGGGTGGATCGAGGAGGAGCGCGTGATGATGGAGTCGCTCGTGAGCATAAAGCGCGCGGGAGCGGATATAATCATTACTTATTTCGCCAAAGAAGCAGCGAAACTGCTGAATTCTGCAAAGTAACAATATGAATCATCCAGATTATAAAGTAGTCGAGGTAACGACCGTTACCGATGAAGAGCTCGAAAGGGTCATAAATGAGTGGGTGTCTAAGGGCTGGGCGCTTGAAAATGTGCATTTCGCAATGAGTGAGTCCTCAAAAAGGCCTTCAATGGCATTCGTGATGTTCGTAAAGAACCCTGACGCTAATATTACCGAGCTTGGCAGCAGATAATACTAAGATAGCTTAAACGTGTTTATGAATCTCTGTAAGGTCTTTAATCGTATAGCCTCGCCCAATCGATTCATTCTCCCCTTCCCTATCCAATAGTAACGCTTTAATGCCGAGCGCTCTCGGGCTGTGGAAATCGTTGTTCAGGTTATCGCCTACGTGAAGGGATTCGGCACCTACCGAGCCCGCTTTCTCAAGCGCAATGCGGAATATGTCGGTATGAGGTTTAGCGAAACCCGCCTCGCTCGATATGACGAAAAAATCAAAGTAATCCTCTATTCCGAGGTCCTTCATCACGTCATATACTCTTGAGTCGAAATTAGAGATTATTCCGAGCTTAAAGCCAGAGTCCTTAAGCGCGCCGAGTGTTTCCTTGCTCTCTGGGAATAGCTCCCAGGCTTTGCTTCTGAATACCTCGAACAGCTCGTCGAAATGATTGTCGAACCCCTCGAACATTCCGACTTCATTGTATACACTTTCGACAATAGACTTCCAGTAATCCTTTTCAAGACCTTTTCTCTCCTCATCGGTAGCGTTGCCGAAAGCTAGAGGAGGCGCCGAGCCAAAATACTTAGAGAAAGCTTTTTTAATCTCCTCAGGCTGTGCATTCTCAGCCCCGTGCTTACGGGCCACGGCCGCGTAGGTGTTTCCAAGACCCTCGCGGATGTAAAACAGCGTGTCCGCCGCATCAAAGAATATAGTCTTTATCTGTCCGTTTTTCATTTCAGTATCCCAAATTTGGCATGAGCCATTTCTCCACTTCCTCTACTGTCATGCCTTTTCTTTTTGCGTACTCTTCTACCTGGTCTTTGTTTATTTTATCCACATGGAAATATTTTGATTCCGGGTGGGAGAAATAAAGCCCTGCCACAGAGCTTGGCGGGTAAATGGCAAAAGACTCGGTGATCGATGCGCCTATGTTCTTCTCAGCATCGAGGAGTTCCCAGAGAATAGCTTTCTCCGTGTGGTCGGGTGAAGCTGGATAACCCGGCGCAGGTCTAATGCCCCTGTATTTCTCTTTTATAAGCTCTTCGTATGTGAGCTTCTCGTTCTTTCCGTAACCCCAGTTTTCCCTTGCTTTCTTGTGCACCATCTCCGCGAGCGCTTCTGCTATCCTGTCGCCGAGCGCCTGGACCATAATCGCCGTGTAGTCGTCTCCTGCGGCTTTAAAAGTTTCAGAAAACTCCTCTACTTCTTCTCCGGCTGTTACGACGAATCCTCCAATGTGATCGGCCACACCGCTGTCTTTAGGCGCTACGAAGTCCGCAAGTGACAGGTAGGTGCCCTCCCCTTTGTCCTTTTGCTGGCGGAGAAAATGGAATCTTTCGCTTACTTGCTGTCGAGATTCGTCGCTATATATTTCCACATCGTCCCCTACGCTGTTCGCAGGCCAGAAACCTACTACGGCTTTTGGTCTGAAACGCTTCTCAAGCACTATTTTCTTGAGCAGCTTCTGCGCGTCGTTGAAGAGACTCTTTGCCTGCTTGCCGCGCTCCTTGTGCTCAAGTATTTTCGGGTACGTGCCCTTAAGCTCCCAAACCCAGAATAAAGGGGACCAGTCTATATAGGGAATCACTTGCTCTATGGGTATATCCTCAATTACTTCAACGCCAAGTTTTGAAGGGGTGTCCAATACCATGTCGTTCCAGTCTGTTTTTAAGCCCCTTGATCTTGCGTCTTCAATGGTCAAGAATTTCGTTTTCTCTACCGATTTTAAGTGTAGCTTTCTAAGCTCTTCGTGCTTTTCCCGCTGCTCTTTTGCGAACTTTTCATATTTTTCGGGGTTGAGTAGATCGTTACAGACGTTTACAACGAGCGACGCGTCTTGTACGTGGCTTACGACTCCTTTATACTCGGGCGCTATCTTTATTGCCGTGTGCGCCTTGCTCGTCGTGGCCCCGCCGATCAGTAGAGGAGTTTTAAAGCCCTGCCGCTCCATCTCTGAAGCGTTATAAACCATTTCATCAAGAGAAGGCGTGATGAGTCCGCTAAGGCCTATCACGTTTGCGCCGACCTCGTTTGCTTTCTTCAGTATATTGTCGCAGGCGACCATTACGCCAAGATCGATAACATCGTAGTTATTGCACCCGAGCACTACGGATACGATGTTCTTACCTATATCGTGCACATCGCCCTTTACGGTCGCGATTACAAAGATCCCTTTGCTCGAGCCTGCGCCTGATTTCGCTTTTTCGGCCTCCATAAAGGGTTCAAGGTACGACACCGCCCTTTTCATAACACGCGCGCTCTTTACGACCTGGGGCAGGAACATTTTCCCTTCGCCGAACAAACCGCCAACTACCTTCATTCCTTCCATAAGGGGGCCTTCTATTACGTCCAGGGGCTTTTCATACTTTGCGCGCGCCTCTTCAGTATCCGCTTCTATATGGTCGGTTATTCCCTTTACGAGAGAGTGTGAGAGCCTCTCCTCCACCGTGCCCTCCCTCCAGGTCTCGGTCTCTTTCTCGCGCTCTTTGTCAGTGCCCTTAAACTGCTCCGCGTAATCGATCAAAATGTCTGTAGCGTCAGCTCTTCGGTTAAGAAGCACGTCCTCTACCTTTTCAAGGAGCTCTTTGTCTATGTTCTCATATACTTCCAGCATCCCGGCGTTTACAATCGCCATGTCGAGCCCGGCCTCTATAGCATGGTAGAGAAAGGCGCTGTGCATGGCTTCGCGGACTACGTTGTTTCCTCTGAATGAGAAAGAAATATTGCTTACGCCGCCGCTCGTTCTGGCTCCGGGACAGATTTTTTTAATCTCCCTTACGGCCTCTATGAAATCCACGGCATAGTTATTGTGCTCCTCAATTCCGGTGGCCACGGTCAGGACGTTCGGATCAAAAATAATATCGTGAGGGTCCATTCCCGCTTCCTTTGTAAGCAGGTCGTAAGCGCGCTTGCAGATCCTGACTTTATCTTCCTTTGTCGCTGCCTGCCCTTCCTCGTCAAACGCCATCACCACAGCCGCAGCTCCGTAATTTACAACCTTTCTGGCTTCGCTAAGGAACTTTTCCTCACCTTCTTTCAGGCTGATAGAGTTGACGACTCCCTTTCCTTGTATGCACTGAAGCCCGGCCTCGATCACCGTGAACTTAGAGCTGTCTATCATTATTGGCACGCGCGAGATATCGGGTTCTGAAGCAACTAGATTCAGGAAGCGGACCATGCAGGCCTCGCCGTCAAGTAGAGCTTCGTCAAAGTTTATATCTATCAAATTGGCCCCGTTCTCCACCTGCTGCTTCGCGACGCTCAGGGCCGAATCAAAATCGTCCGCCTTCACGAGCTTTGCGAATCTGGGTGAGCCTGTGACGTTGGTGCGCTCTCCCACCATGATAAATGGGGCTTTGTCTCCGACTATATTTAATGGCTCAAGCCCGCTCAGACGCATTGCTGGGGCGGTGTCCGGGACTATGCGGGGAGGGAATTTCTCCGCTTTCCTCACAATAGCGCTTATGTGCTCCGGTGTTGTGCCGCAGCAGCCACCCACCATGTTGAGGAATCCGCTCTTCGCGAAATCTTCCAAATACCCCGAGGTGTCTTCCGGGGTCTGGTCGTACCCTGTCTTACTGAGAGGGTTGGGTAGCCCCGCGTTCGGGTAGCAGCTAATGTAGCAGTCAGCGATCTTAGAAAGCTCTTCTATATACGGCCGCATGTCCTCTGCGCCGAGCGCGCAGTTTATGCCTACGCTAAGGGGATTTGCGTGTCTCACGGAGTTCCAGAACGCCTCTACCGTCTGGCCCGATAGTGTCCTTCCCGAGGCGTCTGTGATGGTTACGGAGAGCATAAAAGGAATGTCCCGGTCAAGCTCTCTTAAAAGCGTATGTACAGCGTATATTGCGGCTTTAAGGTTCAGCGTATCAAAAGTGGTCTCTGCCAGAAGAATATCGACACCGCCTTCAACAAGCGCCTTGGCCTGCTCGTAATAGGCCTCTCTTAGGTCTTCAAACGTGACGGACCTGTAGGCCGGGTTATTGACGTCAGGCGATATGGACGCGGCCCTGGTCGTAGGTCCGAGCGCTCCTGCGACGAAGGCTTTTCGTTCCGGGTTATCCTCCATAAATTCTTTACACGTTTCTTTAGCTAAGCGCGCCGCGTTGATGTTTATTTCGCGTACTATGCTTTCAAGCTCATAATCGGCCTGTGATATGCTGTTCGCGTTAAAGGTGTTCGTTTCAATAATATCCGCGCCGGCATCAAGATACTTACGGTGAATCTCTGAAATAATCTCAGGCCTTGTTACGCAAAGGAGGTCGTTATTACCCTTGAGGTCTATCGCGTGCTCGACAAAGCGGTCTCCCCTGAAGTCACCTTCTTCGAGCTTGTAGCGCTGTATCATGGTGCCCATGGCGCCGTCCATGAAAAGTATGCGCTCCTTGAGCAGCTGCTCTAAAATTTTATAAGCTTCTGTCTTTTTCATATTTCTTTAGCGGTTTATGTGAAATTTTATATAAATATAACCGGGTGAAGCCGGGTGTTTACATAATCAAGTCCAGCTGTCTCTTAGTGATCTTAGCTCTTTGAATACTCCTACGGGGCTAGGGTCGAGATCGGGGTTTCTTTTCTTAAGCTCTTCCACTACTCCCGGGACATCGTAGCGCATGAAAGGGTTGTAGCTCTTTTCTTCTCCTATTGTGGTAGGCCCAGGTTCCTCACCTTTAGTTTTCGCTGATTTTACTTCCTCGAGCTTAGATTCCGCGGCTTCGTTGCCGGGCTCTATATCGAGCGCGAACTCCAGATTCTTTTCCGCGTAATCATGGCCTACGAAAATGCTTGTTTCATCAGGCAGAGTCCTGAGCTTTTTATCTATGCTGTTGAAAAGCTCTTCTGTCACGCCTCTGAATTTAGTGTTTCCGCAGCCGGACAGAAAAAGCGTGTCTCCAACGAAGGCGTATCCGCCCGCCAAAAGAGTTACGTGCTCCGGGCAATGGCCGGGCGTGTAAACGACTTTTATCTCCTGGTTTCCTACTTTTATTATATCACCCTCGTCAATAGTCGAGCTCCTGGGGGAAACGCGCTCCAGCCCCTCAGGGTGTACCAGTATTTTTGAGATGTTTGTTAGGGCTACTTTAATTATCGCGTCGTTTCCGGATATATGGTCCGGGTGGCAGTGAGTGTTAATCACGTATTTAACCATAAGGTCATTATCTCTTATGAAGTTAAGCAGCACGATCGGGTCTATGGGGTCGATAACCGAGCACTCGCGGGTCTCCTCACACCATGCTATGTAGTTATAGTTTGAGTCGCTGTCCTGAATCCTGATCCTCGCTATACCGAGCCCTTTATCTAGAAATGTTTCCATTATCAATCGCCGCCTTTATCTTTAGTGTATTTATCCGGTTATATAAAAAACAAGACAGATATTATGCCATAAAAAATTAAGCATATTCAGTCTTTGCATGTAAAATATACCAGTATGGAAAAAAATATCATACGAGACGGACGTGTTTTGGGATATAAAGGCGAATCCATGAATCTATTTAAAATGTTTTTGCTGTCCTCAGTTCTTCTGTTATTAGTAATAACTGCGGGATGTAATAAAGAGCCCGAATATATACCCGGGCAGACTGTTCAGGGCATAAGGGCTCCTATTTCAAAAGTACTGTTCTCTCCAATAGCGTATGACGGAGCGATACTTAAGATTGAAGGCTATATAATAGACCTTATTGTGGAAGGTCAGATCGAGGACAGTGATGCGCCCTCAGAAGCTCCTGAAATAACCGAGGCCGATCCTGAAGACCTGACAACATTATTTAAGCTTATTGACACAAAAGGGAACTATATGAATATTATCCTTCCCGGCACTTGGGATATCGCTGAAGGCGATTACTTGGTTGTAGGTGGAACTTACAGGAAAAACGGCAATGAGCTCCATGCGCGGGAATTTGAAGTTGTAGTATTCGATGAAGACGAAAAAGAAGAGGAAATAGAGAAAAGAGACGAGTGGTAAAGGGTAAATCGAAGGTGTACGTTTTTTTGACATACCCTTTGTTTGAGGGTAGTTTGTTAGGTTTATTCAATAACCTAAGAGGCACTATATGAGTTTTGTGAAAGCGCTAAAATGTAAAGAATGCGGCGAGGAATACCCCAAAGAACCGCTGCACGTGTGCGATATTTGTTTCGGACCGCTAGAAGCGGTCTACAATTACGACACCATAAAAGAGGCTCTGACAAGAGACGTTATAGAAAGAAGAGACAGAAACATCTGGAGATATAAAGAGCTTCTCCCCGTGGACAAAGAGCCTACAATAGGTCTTAAAGTGGGCTACACCCCACTTGTTCGTGCGGAAAACCTGGGTAAGGCGCTCGGTGTATCTGAAATATATATTAAGAACGACGCCGTATGCTTCCCTACGCTTTCGTTTAAAGACAGAGTCGTGTCGGTTGCGCTAAGTAAAGCAAAGGAGTTTGGGTTCGATACCGCTGCATGCGCTTCCACGGGAAACCTGGCAAACGCGGTAGCCTCCCTCACTTCATCAGGGAACCTTAAAAGCTTTATATTTATCCCCTATGACCTTGAGCAGGCAAAGATTGTGGCGACTACGGTATACGGTTCGAATTTAATCGGAATTAAAGGGACTTATGACGATGTGAACAGGCTCTGCAGCGAAATAGCGGGTAAGTTCGGCTGGGCCTTTGTTAATATTAACATGCGGCCTTATTACGCTGAAGGATCAAAGTCCTTCGCATATGAAATGATGGAGCAGCTCGGTTGGCGCGCGCCAAAACATATTGTCGTGCCAATGGCTAGCGGCTCTCTTCTGACCAAAGTTTGGAAGGCTATTCAGGAATTTGAGACAATCGGGCTCATAGATAAGAGCGATACATGCATATACGGGGCTCAGGCAACAGGATGCTCGCCGATTACCACGGCGCTTAAGAACGGCTGGGAAATATTTAAGCCCGTTAAGCCCGATACCATCGCGAAATCGCTTGCGATCGGAACACCCGCGGACGGTTTTTACGCAATGGGTGTAATGAAAAATAGCGGGGGCGCCGGAGAAGATGCGAGTGACAAGGAGATAGTGGAGGGTATTAAGCTTCTGGCCGAGACAGAGGGCATATTCACAGAGACTGCCGGGGGCGTAACCATAGCCGTAACGAAAAAACTTATAGAGCAAGGCGCAATCCCCAAAGACGAGTCCATAGTGGTTTCAATTACTGGGAACGGTCTAAAGACTCAGGAAGCGATAGTACAAGATGTGTCACAGCCCCAAATTATCGAGGCTAGACTGGAAGAATTTGAGGAGCTTTACACAAGTATTAACAATCATGAACAAGGAGGTATTCAAAATGCCGTCAGTACGCATTCCAAC
Organism: Thermodesulfobacteriota bacterium; assembly: GCA_965216785.1. GTDB lineage: Bacteria > Desulfobacterota_D > UBA1144 > Nemesobacterales > UBA2774 > UBA2774. Next base: position 2,494,783 of record OZ244197.1, on the reverse strand, counting down.
ACCGCTTAGAAAATTAACCGCCGATCAGGATGAGGTTACGATCAGCGCCTCAAACGTTTCTGATTTAATAGAGACAATGGAGAGTCAGTACCCGGGGATTAAGGACAGGCTCTGCGATGAATCGGGAAATGTGAGAAGATTTATCAATCTGTATGTAAATAACGAAGATATAAGATTCCTTGACGGAAAAGAGACTCAGCTAAACGACGGAGACGTGGTATCTATTATTCCTGCTATTGCAGGGGGTCTTTAAATTCAATTAGGTTTGTTCGGGCTGTTATGTGTAGTGTATTAAGCTTCTTTAGTTAAACAAGCCCTGGAGCTTATCCAGAAACCTTTTTACAACGGGCTGGTTTTTTTCTTCCGATGCTTTAGCGAATTCCTCAAGAAGGAGCTTTTGCTTTTTGCTGAGTTTTACCGGAACCCTGACTTCAATCTGAATGTAAAGATCTCCTGTGCCTCTGCCCTCCAGCTTTGGCGCCCCCTTGCCTTTCAACCTGAAATTCTGCCCCGATTGAGTACCTGGTGGAATTTTGATTGTGCTACGTCCCTTGGTAGTGACTATCTCCACTACATCCCCCAGGGCCGCCTGAACAAAACCGATCGGGACATTTAAATATAAGTCGTGTCCTTCCCTTCTAAACAGCGGGTGCTCCCTAACGCTTATCTCAATGTAAAGGTCCCCGTCGGGGCCTCCTCTGAAACCGCTATCGCCCTCTCCCCTTATTCTAAGACGCGCGCCGTCTGTGATACCGGGCGGCGCTTTTACTTTTACGGTGTGTTCTGAAATTGTGAATTTATTGCCTGAGCAGGATCCGCATGCTTTTGTAATTATTCTTCCGCTACCTCCGCAAGTACTGCACTTGCGCTTAATTACTATGAACCCCTGGGTGTAACGTAGCTCTCCCCTGCCCCCGCAGCTATTACACGCCGCCTCGCCGCCCTTTGCGGCACCGCTCCCGTCGCATACGCCGCAGAGCCTGCGCCGGGGAACATTTATTTCCCTTTCCGCACCTTCCAAGGACTCCTCGAAGCTCAGCTCAAGCGAGTACTTCAAATCGCTCCCGCGCTCTGCTCTTTGCCTCTGGCCCGCGTTAAATACCTCTTCAAACAGGTTTCCGAATATATCGCTGAATCCGGCTTCAAAATCCTGTTCTGAAAACATGTTATCTGAATACATATGGCCGAAGCTGTCATATCTTGCCCGCTTATCGGGGTCGCTCAGGGTCTGATACGCTTCGTTAATTACTTTGAATTTTTCCTCGGCGTTTGAATTGCCGGGGTTACGGTCGGGATGGTACTCAAAAGCTAGTCTTTTATAGGATCTTTTGATGTCATCGTTAGTTGCGCTCTTGTGGATCTCAAGTATTTCGTAGTAGTCTATTTCTGTCATTTATTATTGCTCTGTGCGTGAGAATCAGTCATTTTCAGGCTCAGTGTTCTGGACCTGTTCTTCCGGCGCTCCTTTTTGTTTAGAGTAGATTACCTCGGCGAATCTGTAAGACGCGTTCTTAAGCCCGTCGAGAGATTCTTTTAGCTCATTGAAATCTTCACCCTCAAGTGCTTTCTTCGTAATTTCGACAGACTGTTCGATATTATTTTTAAGATCATCTTTAATCTGCTCGCCGTAAGAGTCAAGAGTTTTCCTAACAGAGTATAAAAGCCCCTCGGCTTCGTTCTTAAGAAGCGCGAGGTCTTTACGTGTTTGGTCCGCTTGAGCGCTTCTGCTGCTTTCTTCTATTATTTCATTAATCTGAGTGTCTGAAAGCCCGCCGGAAGTCTCAACCTGGATTTCCTGTTTCTTCCCGGTACCTAAGTCTTTTGCGGATACGTGTAGAATGCCGTCCGCGTCAACTTCAAACGATACTTCGATCTGCGGCATCCCCCTTGGGGCCGGTGGTATGCCTATCAGGTTAAAGTTCGCAAGCGATATATTGTCGTGCCCCATTTCACGCTCTCCCTGGAGCACGTGGATGCCTACAAACTCCTGGTTATCAAAGGCCGTTGTAAATGTCCTGCTTCTCTTTGTCGGGATAGTGGTATTTCTCTCAATAATCTTTGTAAACAGCCCTCCCCTGGTCTCAACTCCGAGTGAAAGCGGAACAACGTCAAGCAGCACTACTTCCTGAACCTTGCCTTCAAGCACCCCGCCCTGAATGGATGCGCCTATGGCCACAACCTCTTCAGGATTGATTTTGGTTTGAGGATCTTGTTTGAATATACTTCTCACCTTTTCTTTAATCTTAGGCATTCTGGTCATGCCGCCAACAAGAACTACTTCGTCGATTTCATTTGCTTCGAGTTTTGCGTCCTGTATCGCTTGCTTGCAGGGGATTTCTAGTCTGTCAATCAAATCAGATACCAAACTCTCGAACTTTTCCCGTGTTATATTGTAATTTAAGTGTTTAGGACCTGCAGCGTCAACGGCTATGAATGGCAGGTTAATTACTGTATCCGATAGGGAAGAGAGCTCGTGCTTGGCTTTCTCGCAGGCTTCTCTGATCCTTTGAAGCGCCATCTTATCCTCACGGAGGTCGATCTCATAGCGGTCTTTAAAATCTTCGATAACAAGCTCAATGAGCTTTTGATCGAAATCGTCTCCGCCAAGGAAAGTATCGCCGCTAGTGGCTTTTACTTCAAACACTCCATTTGCGATCTCTAGCACGGTTATGTCGAATGTGCCCCCTCCAAGATCAAATACCGCGATCCTCTTGTTCTCGGTTTTGTCAAAGCCGTAAGCAAGCGCAGCCGCAGTGGGCTCGTTTATGATACGTTTTACGTTAAACCCTGCTATCTTGCCTGCGTCTTTTGTTGCCTGACGCTGCAGGTCGTTGAAATGCGCCGGTACGGTAATAACCGCGTCTAATATTTCATAACCTAAGTATTCTTCAGCAACCTGCTTCATTTTTGAGAGCACGATTGAAGATATTTCCTGAGGGCTAAATAGCTTGGAGTTAATTTCAATCCATGCGTCTCCCGATTCATTCTTGACTATTTCGTATGGAGCCAGACCGAGCGCTTTCTGAACCTCAGGCGTATCGTAATTTCTTCCTATCAGCCTCTTTACTCCATATACCGTGCTCGAGGGGTTGATCACAGCCTGACGCTTTGCTATAGCTCCCGCGAATCTGCTGTTATCTTCCGTGAACGCTACGACAGATGGGGTGACCCTGCTCCCCTCTTCGTTTGGAATTACAACCGGGCTGCCCCCCTCTATGAGAGCGACGCAAGAGTTTGTGGTTCCAAGGTCAATACCTACTATAGCCATGAATTATCCCCTATTATATTATTCATCACAGTTCTGGTTAATCAGGAATTGTCGGCGCTTGTAAAACCGGGTACGCTGCCGTTTCCTTCTTTGTCGTCTATACCTTTTGACACTACTACAAGAGCCGGTCGTATAAGTCTGTCCTTGAGCATGTAACCGGGCAGCATTTGAGATAGTATAAGACCTGAGCTGAGCTCGTTTGATTCAACTCTTTCTATTGCCTGATGAAATCTGGGATCAAATTCAGTGCCAGTAGTTGCGTCTACTTTTGTTACGCTGAATTTCTCTAAGCAGCTCACAAATTGTTTGTGCACAAGCTTAACTCCTTCCAGAAGCGCGGGGCTGTCATCTCCGGACTCAGTATGCTCCAAAGCTCTTTCAAGATTGTCCAGCACATTTAAAAGGGCTTTAATCAGCTCTTCGTTACCGTAAGCAACTACATCCGACTTTTCCTTTGCAAGTCTTTTCTTATAGTTCTCAAAGTCCGCTGCCAGTCTTAAATACTTTTGTTGAAGATCCTCTTCTTCCTTTTCTACTTCAGCTTCCGGCTGAGTTTCGGAGGGTTCTTCAGACTCGGGAACAATATCCAGCTCTGCGTTATCATCATCTTCAAGAATTTCCATCTCGCCTTTTTCTCCTTCTCTTTTTTTGGGATTCATAACTGTCTCCTTCCAATTCAAAGACTTCGCATACTATGCTAGCCTCTGCGTATTAATTTAACTCTTAGGTATCATAGTAGAATACTCGTCTCTATACACTAACTTAATTCTATGGCATCAACTTAATTCTATGGCATCGTCATATAAAAGCTGCTTCTTTCAAAAATAAATTGTTGCCCTGAAAATTTACGGAAATCAGGTTTAAACATGTGCCTTTTTTATTAATTATATACCGCCTTTTGCAGTTTGTGTGATTTTAAACAGTTGTTACTGAAAATATAATAATCACGCTTTGGTTTGTCAACGGGAAAAGTCTATGTATTAAAAGGCATTGCACGTGCGAGCAGCTCAGGTTTTATTGCCTATATTAGACTATAGAGTACGCCCTCCAGTAACCCGCCGTCACTTACGATTAAACTGTCCTTTGAGAATCTGCTCATAGTGCGGAGTGTGATAAGCGCTCCGGGAACTATGAGGTCTTCTCTGCCTTTCTCTAGTCCGGGCAAAGATAGTCTTTGCCGGGCCGTCATGGGGTATAACTTTCTCAGGATACTTTCTATTATCCGTCGGGAAAGTAAATAACCGTTAACTTTAGAAGGGTCGTACGGCTCGAGCTTTAGCTTTATTGCCGCCAATGTCGTTGGGGTGCCCGCCGTGCCTATAAGCGACAAGCTGTCAGGGTCGGGGATGTCGAAATCTTTAAGCTCTGATTCTAAAGTGTTATCTATATATTCTGTCATAACAGATAGTAACGCTTCAGAGTTAATGTTATTTATCATATATTGCTCAGTCAAGTGAACGACTCCGAGCTGAATACTTTTAAGAGAAATTATAGTATTTCCTCTAACATGAATATACTCGGTGCTGCCCCCTCCAATATCAAATATCAGGGCGTCCTCTGTACTAAGTTTTACTGAGCCTAATACCCCGTTAACGGTAAGCCTGGCCTCTTCTTCACCTGAGATTATCTCAACATCAAGTCCGGTTTCTTTATTTACCCGCTTTTTAAACTCCTCTCCGTTTGAGCTTTCTCTTACAACGCTTGTAGCCACCGCTCTTGTGTGTTCTACACGGTAAGCGGCAAGTGCTTCTCTGAACTCTGAGAGTGCCTGAATTGTTCTTTTTTCCGCGGATTCTGCTATGAGACCGTTATTTTGAGAGAAACCTTCACCAAGCCTTGTTATTACGCGCTGTATGTCCAGCTTATCGAGATTGCCTGCTTCGGAAAGTTCCCCAATTAGGAGCCTTACGGTGTTTGTACCTATATCAATAGAGGCTATTCGCATTACGGGTGGAATTATACAATGCGGTGGGAAATGTTCTATATGCCGCGATAAAAATGAAGCTTATGAAAGACTTATATTAAGCTTCCAGAGTTAGTCTTCTGCTTCCTGGCTCTTTGAGTTTTCGGCGATTATTTTTTGCGCCAAATGGTCGGGGACCTCTTCGTAGTGCGAGAAATCCATGGTGAATGAACCTCTTCCGCTGGTTATGGATCTGAGCTCGGGTGCGTAATGGAGTATTTCCGCCATTGGTATAAGAGCGTTAATCTGGTGAGAGCCCGCAAGTGAGTCAACGCCCGACACCTTGCCTCGTCTTGCGTTTACATCGCCAATTACGTCACCCATGGAGTCTTCGGGAATTGTAATCTCCATTTTCATAATAGGCTCAAGTAGCTGGGGCTTTGCTTCGGCCATCGCCTGTTTAAACCCCATGCTTCCAGCTATCTGAAAAGCCATATCGGAGGAGTCTACCGGGTGGTATTTACCGTCAAATAGCGTAACTTTGACATCAACAACAGGGTATCCGGCCAATATGCCCTGCTTCATCGCGTCCACTACGCCTTTTTCTACCGATGGTATGAAGTTTTTGGGGATAGCTCCGCCGACAATCTTATTTTGAAATTCAAATACTTCCCCTCTCTTAAGCGGCTCTACTTCAAGCCACGCGTCGCCGTACTGTCCCTTCCCGCCGGTTTGTTTTATGTACTTACCCTCTGCCTTTACCTTTGAACGAATGGTTTCTTTATAGGGGACTCTGGGCGTCTTAAGATCGACGTTTACGCCGTAAGTGTCCCTGAGCTTGTTTACTGTGACCTCGACGTGAGACTGACCTGTGCCGGAAAGAAGAAACTCATGGGTTTCTTCCTCTAAGTGGTACTGAATTGTGGGGTCTTCTTCCTGAATCCTCGCAAGTGAAGGGTTTAGCTTATCTTCGTCGTTTCTGCTCTGCGGCTCGATCGCGTAGGAGAGAACCGCCGAGGGTAGTGTAGCCTGAGGAATGATTACAGGGCTCGATTCGTCACAGAACGTGTCTCCTGTGCTCGTGTCCTTGAGTTTATTTACGGCCACGATGTCGCCGCACCCCGCCGGGCTGACCGGAACCTGTTTCTTGCCAACCATCCTGTGTAGGTGTCCGAGCTTTTCACGGGAGCTTTTCGATGAATTATATACCGTGGCGTCCCCGTTTATGCCCCCTGAGAATATTCTGAAAATACTTATCTTTCCGGTGTAAGGATCGGATATGGTCTTAAAAACGAAAGCTGAAAGCGGGCCGTCCTCTTTGGGCTCTGTGCTCACATCTTCGCCGTCGCTGTTTTTGACCGTTACAGCGCCCCTTTCAAGTGGAGAGGGCATGTAGCGCGATATTGCGCGGGTTAATATATCAAGGCCTATGAGCTTTGTGGAGGAGCCTGCGAATACGGGGAATATCTTTCCCTCCCTGATCCCGTCATGGAGCATTTTGATCATTGTCTCCTCGGGAAAGGTCTCGCCTTCGAGGTATTTCTCGATAAGCTCGTCGTCTTGCTCCGCTACGGTCTCTACAATCTTTTCACGCGCCGCGGCCGCCATGGCTTCAAGCTCCTCGGGAATGGGGCCAATTTCAGCCTTGCCCGAGTCGTCATATGTATGGACGGTCATCTCCATAAGGTCGATAACGCCTCTTAAGTCTTCCGCCTGCCCTAGTGGTAAAGTGATCGGAATTACGGATATACCAAGCTCTTTGGTAATACTGTTAACAGTGTCCTGAAAACTCGTATTTTCTCTGTCGAGCTTGTTAATAAAAATCATCTTCGGCACATGGGCCGCCATATTCCAGTACTTACTGACCTGTACACCAGTGTCGCCGGCGATTGCGCCGATTACCATAATCGCGCCGTCCACTACTTTTAGCGCGCTTTCGGTTTCATAAAGGAAATTCAGGAACCCAGGTGTGTCAATCAGGTTTACGAGATTGTCTTTGGTCTCAAAAAAAGCTATATGGGAATTGATCGACATGTTGCGGCTTTTTTCCTCACTCTCGTAATCGAGAACTGAGGTGCCGTCGTCGACTTTACCGAGCTTGTCGGTCGCACCGTTTAAAAAGAGGATACCTTCAGCTAGAGAAGTTTTACCCGTGCCGTGAGGCGCTACAAGGGCGATATTCCTAATACTATCTCTACTATGGTCAGGCATAACGAATTACCTCCGCATATTTGGAATATGAACATCCTCTAAAACGGTGTTAACTATTTATGTGTTAGGTGATAACCCCGAATAAATAGCGATAAATCCGTTAAATCTATTATGTAAATACTCTAATTCTTACTATACTTCCTCCTAAATCTTTCGACACGACCCTTAGCTTCCGCAGCCCTTTCCTTGCCCGTGTAGAACGGGTGGCAGTTGGAGCAAACCTCAACCGTAAAATTGTCAATGCGTGTTGATCTAGTTTTGTATGACGCTCCGCAAGCGCAGCTTATTGTTACTTCTTTGTACTCTGGATGAATGTCAGCTTTCATTCTGTAATTGCCTCCGGTATTTATCTTTCTCTATTATGAGATTATTTTTATGATTTTTTGCCGGAAAGCTTTGCAAAAAAGCCCCCGTTTTGTCTTAATAATAAATTAACATTTTTCTCTGTGTTGGGCAATACTATTTGATGCTGGGATTAATTTTAATGACAAAAAAATAAAGGCGGCCCGAAGGACGCCTTTATTTGTCTTCTATATCTTTTATTGTAAGTCTGTTTTTGTGTTATTTCTCAGTAAACTCGGCGTCTATTACGTCATCGCCGTCTTTCTTATCAGGCTCTCCGGGCATATCTTCCGCCTCAGGAGCTTCAGCGCCCTCACCGGGCTCTTCCTGAGCCGTTTCAGCCCCATCCGCCGCGCCTTCTTCAGGCTGCTGCTTATACATAAGCTCAGCCAATTTATGTGAGGCCTGAGTAATCTTCTCAGTAGCGTCGTTTATCTCCTCAGGATTATCACCCTTAAGCGCCTGTCTGCCGGCTTCTACAGCCTCTTCGAGCTCTTTTTTCTCATCGTCTGAGAGTTTGTCCTCAAACTCTTTAAAACTCTTGTCGGTTCTGTAAATAAGCTCGTCGAGTTTGTTTCTGGCCTCGACTGTCTGCTGACGCTTCTGGTCTTCGTCTGATTTTTCTTCAGCGTCTTTTACCATGCCGTCGATCTCTTCTTTGCTCAAACCGCTTGAGGCTTCGACTCTGACCTTCTGCTCCTTGGAGGTAGCTAGGTCTTTAGCTGATACGTGAAGTATGCCGTCCGCGTCAATGTCAAAAGCGACTTCTACCTGAGGTACACCTCTGGAAGACGGGGGTATACCGTCTAGTATGAACCTTGCAAGGGTTCTGTTGTCGTTCGCCATCTGGCGCTCACCCTGGAGCACGTGAATTTCAACTGAGGTCTGGTTGTCCTCAGCAGTGGTAAACACCTGGCTCTTCTTTGTAGGTATCGTGGTGTTCCTTTCAATAATTTTAGTCATTACGCCGCCCAGGGTTTCAATACCCAGTGATAGCGGACAAACGTCTAAGAGCAGAACGTCCCTTACCTCGCCGCCCAGTACAGCGCCCTGAATCGCCGCGCCCATGGACACAACTTCGTCGGGGTTTATTCCTTTATGCGGCTCGCGACCGAAGAAGTCGGTTACGACTTTCTGTACCATCGGGATCCTTATTGATCCGCCAACGAGAATTACCTCGTTTATATCGCTTGCCTTAAAGCCGGCGTCCTTAAGAGCCTGACGGCAGGGCTCTAGCGTGCCCTTGACCTTATCTTCAATAAGCTGCTCGAATTTAGAGCGGGAAAGCTTCATAACGAGGTGCTTTGGCCCGGAGGAGTCGGCCGTTATAAACGGCAGGTTAACTTCTGTCTCCAGGGTGTTCGAGAGCTCTATCTTGGCCTTTTCAGCTTCTTGTCTCAGTCTCTGAAGGGCCATTTTGTCGTTTCCGAGGTCTATGCCCGATTCTTTCTTGAATTCTTCTATTATGTATTCCATCACGAGCTGGTCGAAGTCGTCTCCGCCCAGGTGCGTGTCGCCGTTTGTCGATTTAACTTCAATAACGTTGTCGCCGACCTCGAGTATGGAGATGTCAAAAGTACCCCCTCCAAGGTCGTATACGGCAATGATCCCCTCTCCCTTCTTATCGAACCCGTAAGAAAGCGCAGCAGCCGTAGGCTCGTTGATGATCCTTTTTACTTCGAGTCCGGCTATCTTGCCCGCGTCCTTCGTGGCCTGACGCTGGGAGTCGTTAAAGTAAGCGGGAACTGTGATAACGGCCTCTGTGATCTCGCCGCCGGCATAGTCCTCTGCCGCCTTTTTCAGTTTCATAAGCACGTTTGAAGATATCTGGGGCGGTGAATATTCCTTACCCTCGACCTCAACCCACGCGTCGTCATTTTTTGATTTTACAACTTTATAGGGCAGACGCTTGGCCTCATCAGCCACTTCTTCGAAGCGTCTTCCCATTAGTCTTTTTATTGAGAAAATTGTGTTTTCAGGATTAACGACGGCCTGACGCTTTGCCGGGCCGCCTACGAGTACCTCGCCCTCTTTTGTAAACGCGACAATTGAGGGGGTAACCCTTGCTCCCTCTTCATTGATGATGACCTTCGGCTCCCCGCCTTCTACAACCGCAACAACAGAGTTTGTGGTTCCGAGGTCGATTCCGATAATTTTTCCACTTTTCGCCATAATATGTAGCCTCCAAATCTTTTATATTCTTTTTTTATTTTCGTAGAGCCGGAGTGCTCTTTGTCACAACCGCTTCTACGCTACCTTTTAATTTTTTAAGAGCGCCCACTTCAATCTGCCTAACTCTTTCCTTGGATATCCCAAGCTCGTCTCCGAGCTCCCTGAGCTTGGCAGGCGGGTTCTTTAAATATCTACTCTCCACTATAAGCTGTTCACGAGGGTTGAGTTTTTCAAGACCCTTAGTTAAACCTTTGTGTAAAAGCTCACTATTTTCTACATTTCCGACAATCTCTTCCTGGTTCTCATGTTGGTCCGCTAGTGAGTCCATGTAGGTCATTGAGCCCTCTTCTGTGGTTGTTGAATCAAGCGAATAATCCCTGCTCGCCATTCTGAGCTCCATGTCCATGACGTCTTCGGCTTTCACACCGAACACCTCCGCCACTCTCTTTGCCTCATTCGGGCTTAGCTCGCTGCTATCTATATTAAGCTCTTTTTTCGCTTTACCTATTTTGTGGAACAGTTTTCTTTGAGCCTGCGTGGTGCCGATTTTCACATGACTCCAGAACTTCATGATATGGTTCTGGATTTTAGCTCTAATCCACCATACAGCGTAGGAGATAAGCCTGTATCCTTTATAGGGATTAAATTTCTTAACGGCTTTCATGAGCCCGATGGTACCTTCCTGTATTAGATCCGTAAGCGCGAATCCATACGTGATGTATTCTGTGGCAATCTTTACAACAAACCTCAGATTGGATACAACAAGGGTGTTAGCCGCCTCAAGGTCCTTGTCTTCATAGTACTTGACGGCAAGCTTGTACTCCTCTTCCCTGGTGAGCACAGGATACTTCTCAATTTCCTTAAGAAATATGTTTATAGGCTCTCTTACTGCGAGCGTTTTCATTATATTATTAAACCTCCTTTACCATATGTAATCATCATCTCCGATATGTCAAGGGGGTGAAATGGGTAATATAAAATAAATAAATCTTTGGATTTAGGGTAGTTATACACACTAAATTGATATATTTCGGATGCTTGGTTAACAGTTTAGATGGTGATTTACTGTCCTTGGATGCAATTAGATTACTTAATCGCGTCTACGGCTTTACCGGCAGCTTCGCGCATGTCTTTTCCGGTAATAATGTTGAGTCCCGACTGTGAGAGCAGCTCTCTTCCAAGCTCTACGTTCGTGCCTTCGAGCCTTACGACGAGAGGAACCTCGATTCCTACTTCTTTTGAGGCCGTTATGATGCCCTCGGCAATGGTGTCGCACTTCATAATGCCGCCGAATATGTTTACGAATATGGCTTTTACGTTAGGGTCGCTAAGTATCATCTTAAACGCCTGCGTTACCTGCTCTGTAGTGGCGCCGCCGCCTACGTCAAGGAAGTTCGCGGGCTCTCCGCCGTGGTGCTTGATGATATCCATTGTCGCCATAGCCAGACCAGCGCCATTTACCAGGCATCCAATGTCGCCGTCGAGCTTTACGTAGCTGATGCCCCAGCCTTTCGCTTCGAGCTCTGTCGGGTCTTCTTCTGTCGGGTCGTGAAGCTTTTCTATGCCGGGGTGGCGGAAAAGCGCGTTATCGTCAAAATTCATTTTTGCGTCAAGCGCTGTCACTTGGTTATCTTTGGTAAGAATAAGCGGGTTTATCTCCGCAAGTGAGCAGTCGTTATCTACAAAAGCGTTGTATAGTCCCATGATAAGCTTTACGGCCTGGTTGACGGCTTTTCCCTGTAGGCCGATAAAGTACGCGATCTCTCTGCATTGAAAAGGAAGAAGCCCAACCGTGGGATCTACGAACTGTTTAATTATCTTCTCAGGGCTGTGTTTCGCAACTTCTTCGATCTCTACGCCGCCCTCCGGGCTTGCCATGACTACGATCTTTTCTGTGGAGCGGTCGATTACCATGCCGAGATAGAACTCTTTTTCTATCTGTGAAGCTTCTTCTACGAGCACTTTTCCAACGAGCTTTCCTTCGGGTCCGGTCTGGTGGGTGACGAGGTTCATGCCCAGAATCTCTTCGGCGAGCTGTTTTACCTCTTCAAGCACGCTTGCGAGCTTTACTCCTCCTCCCTTGCCCCTGCCGCCGGCGTGTATCTGCGCTTTAACAACATATTTCTCGGTGTTTAAGTCTGAAGCTATCTGATGCGCTTCATCTTGGTCGAAAGCGACTTTGCCCATCGGGACTGAAACCCCGTAATTGGATAGAAGCTCTTTTGCCTGGTACTCGTGTATATTCAAGTTAGTTTCTCCGGTTCTGTGATATTAGCCTTTTTTTGATTTTCCAAACAGCCAGGAAAGCGGATCAAAATACGTGTCGACCACCCTTTCCTTTAGAGGTATGATTGCGTTGTCTGTAATGTGAATATCCTCTGGGCACACATCTGTGCAGCACTTTGTGATGTTGCAGTACCCGATACCGGCCTCTCCGCGAAGCTGAGGCTTTCTGTCGACTGTATCGAGCGGGTGCATCTCGAGCTCGGCCATTTTTATCATTACGCGGGGACCGAAAAACGCGTCTTTCTTGTTGTGGTTCCTAAGGATATGGCAGACGTTCTGGCAGAGAAAGCACTCAATGCATTTTCTGAACTCCTGGCTCCTTTCCACGTCTTCCTGGTACATAATCCAGTCCGTATCAGGGTCCGGGGTGAAGGGCTGTACTTTCTTTCTGGCTTCATAGTTCCATGAAACGTCCGTCACAAGATCTTTTATTATAGGAAATGTCTTTACCGGATACACGGTTATCGGCCTGTCAAGAGGCAGAGTGTCCAGGCGGGTCTTACAAGTAAGTGCGGGCATCCCGTTGATCTCAGCGCTGCAAGAGCCGCATTTTGCCGCTTTGCAGTTCCATCTGACCGCAAGATCTCCGTCGTAATTGGCCTGTATGAAATGAAGTGCATCGAGTACCACCATGCCCTCTTCAAGAGGTACTTCGTATTCCATCTCCCTGCCGCCTTCCTTGTCCCCTCTGTATACTCTCATTTTGGCTACCGACATTTTATTTATATCCTCCGTCAACAATTCTCTTAAGCTCTTCAGGCATCTCAGGAAGTGGTGATGTGTCTATCTTCATGTTCCCGTTGTCTTTTGAAATTACGGAATTTACCTTTCCCCATTTCTCGTCATACTCAGGGAAATCGACCCTGCTGTGGGCCCCTCTGCTTTCCTCTCTCTGAAGCGCGCAGCGCGCAATGGCCTCAGATACTATGAGCATCGATCTCAGGTCTTTACACAGGTGCCATCCCGGGTTATACATCCTCGAGCCTTCTATTTTAAGAGTCACGGCCCTTTCCTTTAATATTTCAAGCTCTTCTACGCCCTCGCTTATTTTTTCATGAGTACGGAAAACACCTACGTATTCCCCCATGGCTTCTTGAAGCGCCTGGTGAATCGTATAAGGGTTCTCGCCCTCGGGGTTTTCAAAGGGCTCAAGCATTTCTTTAACTGCTTCTTCTACTTGAGTGTCATTAATGTTGAGGCTGTTGTCGCTAATCTCATTTGCGTAATCCGCTGCCCCCATGCCGGCTCTACGTCCGAAAACCAGGAGGTCAGATAGGGAGTTCCCGCCGAGTCTGTTGGCGCCGTGCATTCCGCCAGCGACTTCTCCCGCAGCGAACAGACCGGGAACAGTGCTGCCGGCGGTTTCCGCGTCCACCCTGACTCCGCCCATTACATAGTGGGTTGTGGGGAACACTTCCATAGGCTCTTTGGTTATATCTATTTCAGCGAACTCCTTAAACTGATGATACATGCTCGGGAGTTTTTTCTTTACGTAATCCGCTCCCCTGTGGGAAATGTTGAGGAACGCCCCGCCGTGGGGTGATCCCCTGCCTTCGAGCACCTCAGTGTAAATAGATCTTGCCACAACGTCCCTTGTGGACAGCTCCATGCGCTCGGGGTCGTATTTTTCCATAAACCTTTCGCCTTCTCTGTTAGTTAGAATACCGCCCTCTCCTCTTACGGCCTCGGTCACTAGTATGCCCTTCACACTCGGAGGCCATACCATGCCTGTGGGGTGGAACTGTACAAACTCCATGTCTATCAGGTCCGCTCCAGCATCGTAAGCAAGAGCGTGACCGTCCCCCGTGTACTCCCAGGAGTTTGAAGTTACCTTAAAGGATTTGCCGATTCCTCCGGTTGCGAGGATTATTGATTTTGCCTGAAAGAGCACAAAACGACCGCTCTCTCTCCAGTATCCGAATGCCCCGGCGATGCGCTCTCCGTCTTTTAGGAGATGCGTAATGGTGCATTCCATATATACTTCCATACCTGTGTGTATGCCCTTGTCCTGAAGGGTGCGGATCATCTCCAGCCCTGTGCGGTCGCCAACGTGCGCGAGTCTTTTCCAGGTGTGTCCGCCGAATGCTCTCTGGTTTATTTTTCCTTGTTTAGTTCTGTCAAAAAGCGCCCCCCAGTGCTCTAGCTCCAGTACCCTCTCAGGGGCTTCCTGGGCGTGCAGCTGAGCCATGCGCCAGTTGTTCAGCAGCTTCCCGCCGTGCATTGTATCATGGAAGTGAGTTTTCCAGCCGTCATCAGGGTCAACGTTCGCGAGCGCTGCGGCGACTCCGCCCTCGGCCATAACCGTATGCGCCTTTCCGAGCAGCGACTTGCACACAAGCCCTACGGACGCTCCGCGTGCGGAAGCTTCTATTGCGGCCCTCAGGCCTGCTCCGCCTGCGCCAATTACCAATACATCGTGTTTATGAGTCTCGAACTTTTCCATTTATATCAACCTCAAATCTGTGATTACGCCTTTGGCCAAAAGGAATATATAAAGATCAGCGAGCGCGACGCTGAAAAGGCTTAGCCATGCCCACATCATATGGCGCTCGTTCCAAACACTCACTCTGCTCCATATCATAAAACGCCTGGGGCAAGCCGAGAACACGTTGAGCTTACCGCCCACTAGGTGTCTGTAAGAATGACAGGACAGTGAGTACATACTGAGCAGCACTACGTTTACGAAGAGCACGATGGTGCCTACGCCGATACCAAATCCGTCTTCGAACCAGAGCGCGTGAAACGCGTCCACCCAGAGGAAAAACAGCACAACAGCCGCGGCGTAGAAAAAGTAGCGGTGAATGTTCTGTAAGATGAAAGGCATAGATGTCTCGCCCTTATAGGAGCCTTCCTTGGCAAGCGGCTTTACAGCGCAGGCCGGGGGCGCCATGAAGAACGAGCGGTAATACGCTTTTCTGTAGTAGTAACACGTGGCCCTGAACCCGAGCGGTGCCCAGAGTATCAATAGAGCCGGAGAGAAAGGCCACCATGAGGCCAGTATGTAAGGTGAATAGAATGGTGAAAGATAGGGCTGTACCAAAAAGTCAACGTTTGCGAATGCGCGCCATGTTGAGTATATGCCGAATGCGCCAAGCACGCATGCTGTGATTAGTGGTCCAACCCACCAATTGTCCCGCCTCAGAGTTATCCCGCTCTGCGCAGTCCCGTTTGCCATTAGAATTCCTCCCTGAATGTTACTGTTTAATACTAGTTTATGGTCAGAAATAACACTGAAAAATCAGGCCTGTAATGTTATATTAAGACCTAAATCTAGTCAAGTAAATTAATTGGAAACTTACAAAATTCCCATGCTTTCTATGTGCTCACAGAGCTCTTTTACGTGGCCTGCAGACACGTGAAGCGCCTTTTTCTCTTCGTCAGAAAGATCGATTTGCAAGATCTCTTCGACTCCAGCTCTGCCAAGCTTCACGGGAAGACCGACGAACGTGCTTTCAATGCCGTACTCGCCCTCTGCCAATACACAGGAGGGGATGATTTTCTTCTTATCTTTTAGTATGGCCTCAACCATCTCAACAGCCGATGCCGCCGGGGCATAGAACGCGCTTCCTGTCTTAAGAAGCTTTACGATCTCGCCGCCTCCGCCTCTTGTTCTCTGGATAATGGATTCGACTCTGTCCCTTGGCATAAGCTCAGTGATCGGAACGCCAGCTACGGTGGTGTACTTCTCTAGAGGCACCATGTCGTCTCCATGCCCGCCAAGAACAAACGCGTTTATGTTCTCTACCGATACGTCAAGCTCCATGGCGATAAACGCCGAGAACCTGGCTGAATCGAGCGCTCCGGCCATACCCATGACCCTTTCTTTCGGAAATCCGCTAATTTTATGTGCTACGTAGACCATAGCGTCAAGAGGGTTCGTTACTAGTATCAGAATAGCGTTAGGAGAAGTTTTGGCTACATTCTCAGTTACCTGCTTCACAATCGCCGTGTTGGTGGATATAAGGTCGTCGCGGCTCATGCCGGGCTTACGCGGTATACCTGAAGTGATAACCACGATGTCTGAGCCTGCGGTGTCTTCGTAATTGTTCGTGCCTGTGATAATTGAGTCCCAGCCGAGAACCGGGTTCATTTCCATCATATCAAGAGCCTTGCCCTGGGGCATGCCATCTACGATATCCACAAGTACTATGTCTCCGTGCTCTAGTCCTGCGAGCATGAGTGCGGTCGATGCGCCTACGTTTCCTGCGCCTATGACCGAAATTTTAGGTCTGCTTCTGCTCATTTAACTGCTCCTTGTTTTTATTTTAGGGATAAATCCAATTGTCCCCATCGTTTGTTTGCTTATCTTATTGCTTATACCTTGTCCATATTCTCGGCAATCGCCTCGCCGAACTGTGAACAGCTGAGAAGAGTAGCCCCATCGAGCTGACGTTCCAGATCGTACGTCACAGTTTTATCGAGTATGGTTTTTTCCATCGCTTTAATAATTAGCTCGGAAGCCTCGTCCCAGCCCAGGTACTCGAACATCATTACCCCTGAGAGTATTACGGAGCTTGGGTTTACCTTGTCCTGTCCCGCGTATTTCGGGGCCGTGCCGTGAGTCGCCTCAAAGAGCGCAAGATAGTCCCCTATGTTGGCTCCGGGGGCCATTCCCAGCCCTCCCACCTGCGCGGCGCAGGCGTCGGAGAGATAATCACCGTTTAGGTTTGGTGTCGCGATTACCTTATAGTCCTTCGTTCTGGTTAGTATCTGCTGAAGCATATTGTCGGCAATCCTGTCCTTAATCACAACAGCGCCCTCAGGCGTCTTGCCGTCATACTTATCCCAGAGATCGTCTTCTGAAACCGTTGTACTTGGGAATTCTTCTTTTGCGATCTCATATCCCCAGTCTCTGAATGCTCCCTCGGTATATTTCATTATATTCCCTTTATGAACGAGCGTAACGCTGTCTATTCCCTTATGTAATGCGTGTTTTATCGCTTTTCTAACAAGTCTCTTGCTGCCGAAGGGGCTGATCGGTTTTATGCCTATACCCGATCCCTCTCTGATATTCACGCCGTACTTCTCTACCAGGTAGTTTCGGATTTCAATAGCTTCTTTGCTGCCGCTCTGCCATTCTATTCCAGAGTACACGTCCTCAGTGTTTTCCCTGAAGATAATCATATCCATTGCCTCAGGGTTCTTTACGGGTGAAGGGGTGCCTTTAATATAACGCACCGGGCGCACGCAAGCGTATAAGTCAAGGAGCTGTCTCAGAGCTACGTTTAAGCTCCTGATGCCACCGCCAATAGGCGTTGTAAGCGGCCCCTTTATGGATACAGTGTATTCCCTTAAATCCTCAAGCGTCTCTTCGGGAAGCCACTCCCCTTTTGTCTCATATGCTTTTTCGCCCGTAAGTACTTCGTGCCAAGCTATTTTCTTGGCCCCGCCGTAAGCTTTTTCCACTGCGGCGTCGAATACAATCTGGGACGCGTTCCAAATATCCGGCCCTATTCCGTCTCCTTCTATAAAAGGGATTATAGGGTTGTCGGGCACTATCAATCTTTCATTATCGTGATCGATTTCGATCTTTCTACCCTCTGCGGGTTTTTCAACTGGCATTCTTTACTCCTATCTATTTAATTTTTCGTGTCAAAATATAAACAAACTGTACTAAATATCAAATGTGCACTAAGCATATGCGTACATTAAGATGCTTGATTGCATGTTATTGCTTTGCTCACTTCACCCATTTAAGTGGCAGATTGCGAATCTTAATTGAAACTGCGCTCTGAGCGGGTTTACGCTAATTCGCAATCATTTGTCTCAGTACTGTCTGCAATATGCCCCCGTTTTTGTAGTAATCTACTTCAACCGGGCTGTCCAGACGGCATATTACCGGGAACGGCACTTCTCCTCCGTCCGGGCTTGTAGCTTTAACCATAATTTCCTTCCCCGGCGTAAGCCCCTGCGCTATTCCGTCTATATCTATAATCTCATGCCCCGTAATACCGTAAGTCTCTGCGCTTTCACCTTCCTTAAATTGAAGGGGCAGCACTCCCATGCCTACGAGGTTGCTTCTGTGAATCCTCTCAAAGCTCTCAGCTATTACCGCTTTTACGCCGAGCAGGTTCGTTCCCTTGGCTGCCCAGTCGCGAGAGCTTCCAGTTCCGTACTCCTTCCCGCCGATTACTACGAGCGGGGTGCTTTCTTTTTGATACATAGTGGCGGCTTCATAAATCGATAGCTCCTCGTTTGTGGGCACGTGTTTAGTGACGCCTCCCTCAGAGCCTTCTATCAACAGGTTTTTAATGCGAATGTTGGCGAATGTTCCCCTTACCATTACCTCGTGGTTTCCTCTCCTCGAGCCAAAGCTGTTGAACTCTCGGGGCTCTACGCCTTTTTCTATAAGATAACGGCCTGCGGGGCCGTCTGTAGGGATGGAGCCTGCGGGCGATATGTGGTCTGTCGTAATCGAATGCCCAAGCAGCGCCAGCACGTGCGCACCTTTTATGTCTGTTGTTTCGGGGAGCTCAAGTGAAAAATCGTCAAAGAAATTAGGCTCTCTTATATACGTCGAGCCCTCGTTCCAGTCATAGAGGTTGCCTTCAGGTACAGGAAGTGACTGCCACGTTTCATCGCCGTCAAATACCGTTGAGTACTGAGCTCTGAAAATCTCTGGGTTTAGTACTTTCTCTACCGTGTCCCGCACTTCTTGCTGTGTAGGCCAAATGTCCTTTAGATATACGTCCTGTCCGTCCGAGCCCTGTCCTATAGGCTCGTTATAAACGTCGATGTCAACGCTGCCCGCAAGAGCGAAAGCTACAACCAACGGTGGAGACGCCAGGTATGAGAATTTTACAAATGGGTGAACGCGCCCTTCGAAATTTCTGTTTCCGCTGAGTACCGCCGCTACCGTGAGATCGTTATTTTTAATGGCCTCTTCCACAGCTTCAGGCAGCGGCCCGCTGTTGCCGATGCAGGTAGTGCAGCCGTAACCTACAAGATCAAAGCCCAGCTGATCCAGATATTTGGTAAGATCAGCCGCGTCCAGGTAATCGGTAACCACCCTTGAGCCCGGAGCGAGACTTGTCTTCACTGAGGGGTTAACGCTAAGCCCTTTCTCGACAGCTTTTTTAGCGACGAGCCCTGAGGCTATCATTACAGAGGGGTTTGATGTATTAGTGCAGCTCGTTATGGCGGCTATGGCCACCGATCCGTTTCCTACCTCTGCGGGCTTACCCTCCATATCGATATCCACTTTTTTATTTATCTCAACGTCCGCGCCTGCTTTTTCTTTAAGCACGCTCTCGTAAGAGGGCTTTAACTCTTTAAGCGATACACGGTCCTGCGGACGGCTCGGTCCGGCCATGGAAGGCTCAACAGTGGATATGTCCAGCTCAAGTGAATCTGTGTAAACGGGGTCCGGAGTATCATCGGTTCTGAACAGTCCCTGCTCTTTCGTATATGCTTCCACCAGCTCAACCAGCTCTTTGTCTCTACCGGTGATTTTGAGATAGCGGAGGTTCTCTTCGTCTACGGGGAAGAATCCCATAGTAGCGCCGTATTCAGGGGCCATATTCGCGATAGTTGCTTTGTCCGAAAGCGCCAATTGGCTTAGCCCGGGGCCATAGAACTCAACGAATTTTCCAACCACACCTTTTTTCCTAAGCATTTCAGTAACAGTGAGCACGAGGTCTGTCGCTGTGACTCCTTCTGCGAGCTCGCCGTGCAGCTTAAATCCTATAACGTCCGGAACCAGCATGTAGAGCGGCTGCCCCAGCATACATGCCTCGGCTTCAATGCCGCCTACTCCCCATCCGAGTACGCTCAGGCCGTTTATCATTGTGGTGTGAGAGTCTGTACCCACCAGTGTATCCGGGAAAGCAACGGTCTCGCCGCCAACTTGCTTTGAGCCTACTACGCTTGCGAGGCATTCGAGGTTTACCTGGTGTACGATGCCTGTTCCGGGCGGCACTACCCTGAAGTTATTAAACGCTTTTTGTGCCCAGCGTAAAAACGCGTATCTTTCGCCGTTACGCTCGTACTCGCGCTCCACGTTACGCTTAAACGCGTCGTGTGCGCCAAAATAGTCGACCTGCACCGAGTGGTCTATCACCAGGTCTACCGGGACGATAGGGTTTATCTTGCTTGGGTCGTCACCGAGATTGTTAACGATTGCCCTCATCGCGGCAAGGTCCACAACACAGGGCACTCCGGTGAAGTCCTGGAGTATTACTCGCGCCGGATTGTAGGGTATCTCGCGCGCCTCTTTATTGGCCGGGTCCCACTTGGCCAATGCCTCTAAGTGGCCGTCGTTTACTACTTTCCCGTCATAGTTTCTTATAACGTTCTCCAGTAGTATCTTAATTGAAACGGGAAGGCGGGACAGATCGGCGCCAAGTTTGTCGGCTACAGTATTAAGAGAGTAGTATTTTACCTCTCCTTGGGAAGTTTTAAGCGCAGAAAGCGCATTCAGATTGTTATTTATTTCACTCATTCCTATCTCCTTAGCTTATAGTAAAAAGGGAGGTTAAACCCGCATTATTTTACTCTTAATTCTTAAAGAAGCAAGGATTTTCAGGATGTAATATAGAAGATTTGGTATTGTGGATTAAAAACGCGGGAAGAAGCGTATGCATCCGCACCGAGTTTGTCTCGGTTAAGACTGGTAATGAAGATGAAATCGTTAAAAACGAGGGGCTGGACCGGAGGCGGCTGTAGTTTTATCACTGCTGAATATTAGAGGCTTTCTATTCGTATTTTCTGAAAATGAGAGAGCCGTTCGTGCCTCCGAACCCAAATGAGTTACTGAGAACGGTTTTAATAGGGGCTTGTCTCGCTTCGTGAGGCACGTAATCGAGGTCGCAATCAGGATCGGGATTGTGGAGGTTGATTGTCGGGGGAATTACACCGTCATTAAGGGCTAGAATTGAAAATGCCGCTTCCACTCCGCCCGCGGCTCCGAGCATGTGGCCCGTCATCGACTTAGTCGAGCTTACGGGGGTTTTATAAGCATGGTCTCCCAGGACTTGTTTTATCCCCGCGGTCTCATTGGCGTCGTTTAGCTGCGTCGAAGTGCCGTGAGCGTTAATGTAGTCAATTTCTTCAGGGGTTATCCCGGCGTCTTTAACTGCGTCTTTCATAGACTTAACCGGGCCTTCGAGCGACGGTGCGGTAATGTGGCTTGCGTCAGAGCTCATTCCGCAGCCAAGCAGTTCGGCGTAGATCCTTGCCCCCCTTTTCTTCGCGAATTCAAGCTCTTCCAGTATAAGGATTCCGGAGCCTTCTCCTATGATGAATCCGTCCCTTTCTTTGTCAAAGGGCCTCGAGGCGCCCTGCGGGTCATCGTTATTGGTCGAAAGCGCCCTCATTGCGTTAAATCCGGCTATAGTTAGCGGGACAAGAGGAGCTTCGGTCCCGCCTGTAATCATAATGTCCGCTTCGCCCCTTCTGATTGACATAGCAGAGTAGTCGATGGCGTGGGCGCTTGCCGCGCAAGCAGTGGTGGTAGCGCAGTTGGGTCCTTTGGCGTTGTACATTATAGAGACATAACCTGCGGCCATGTTGGTAATAATGTTGGGGATGAAGAAAGGCGAGAGGCGGTCCGGTCCCCTTTTCTCCATCATGAGAACGGTGTTAACGTATGTTTCCATACCTCCGATGCCAGTTCCTATGACGGTGCCCGTGCGCTCTGAGATGTCGTCTGTAATTTCAAGTCC
The DNA here is from genome assembly GCA_965216785.1 of Thermodesulfobacteriota bacterium. Taxonomy (GTDB): domain Bacteria; phylum Desulfobacterota_D; class UBA1144; order Nemesobacterales; family UBA2774; genus UBA2774. Next base: position 2,472,939 of record OZ244197.1, on the reverse strand, counting down.
CGCGTCTTCAAGAGCCATTTTAGTGCCGGAAACGGCATAGTGTATGAAAATATCCGTTTTCCTGGCTTCCTTGGCGGGCATATATAGCTCAGGGTTAAAACCCTTTACTTCGCCGGCTATCTGTGTCTTGAGGGCTGAAGGATCGAAACGCTCAATAGTATTCACTCCTGAGCGTCCGTTTAGAACACCTTCCCAGCTCTCCTTATTTCCAATGCCGACGGGGGTTATGAGACCTATCCCAGTAACCACTACTCTTCTTTCCATTATTTTTTGCGCTCTCCGATAAAGTTAATTGCGTCTTGTACTGTTATGATCGATTCAGCGTCTTCGTCTGAAATCTCGAGACCAAACTCGTCTTCCATGGACATAATGAGCTCAACCAAGTCAAGTGAGTCAGCTCCCAGGTCTTCTATAAATGAAGACTCGGGATTTATCTCGTCCTCTGATTTCCCTAATTGTCCGGCAACCATTTCTTTTACTTTAGCAAGAATCTCTTTTTCATCTGCCATTTGTTAATACCTCCTTATCTATTATGTGTATATTCCGCCGTTAACCCTGATCACCTCACCTGTGATGTATGAAGCTTCATCAGAAGTCAAAAAAGCCACTACTCCGGTGATATCTTCGGTTGATCCGAATCTGCCGAGCGGTATTTTTTCTATATAACTTTTTCTTATTTCATCAGTGAGCGCCATTGTGATATCCGTTTCTATAAAACCCGGGCTCACCGCGTTAACAGTAACCGAGCGAGACGCAAGTTCTCTTGCCGCCGCTTTTGTGAAGCCGATTATACCTGCTTTTGAGGCAGCGTAATTTGTCTGGCCCGAATTGCCCATCTCACCTACTACGGATGTAAGGTTTATTATTCTGCCGTAGCGCTGTTTAATCATAATACGCGTAACTGCTTTAGTGCAGTTAAACACACCATTTAGGTTTATTGATATTACGTTAGTCCAGTCTTCCTCTTTCATTCTCATTAAAAGAGTATCCTGGGTGATGCCGGCGTTATTGATAAGTATATGGAGTCCGCCGAGCTCTTCAACAATATCTTCCACGGCTTTTTGCGTTGCGTCAAAATCAGATACGTCAAAAGGCGCGATTTGTCCTTTTCCTCCAGCGCTTTCAATCGCTGAAAGTACGTCTTTTGCAGCTGATTCGTTGCTCACGTAGTTTATAACAACGTAAAATCCTTCGCTTGCGAGCCTCTCCGCTATAGAGCGTCCTATGCCTCTAGATCCGCCGGTTACCAGAGCTATCTTAGCTTTTGTTTCAGTCATTTCGTATGGACTCCAATTGTGCCGTCTTTTCAAAATTATTTGTTGATACGTCTGACAATGTTCTTTTTATTAGTCCGGATAATACGTTTTTAGGGCCGACCTCAAAGTAGTCCTTAACACCTAGTCCATAGAGTGTCTGAACGGATTCATGCCACCTGACTGGGCTTGTCACCTGCTCTATCAAAAGTCCTCTAAGTAAAGACGGGTCCTCGGTCACTGTTGCCGTGCAGTTTGAAACAACAGGGGCGCTCATGGCGCTAAACTCTACGCCGCTAAGCACTTCTGCCAGTCTCTTTGCGGCGGGCTCCATAAGAGAGCAGTGAAACGGGGCGCTTACATCTAAAGGAACAACCCTTTTCGCTCCGTTTGATTTCGCGATCTCAGAGGCTTTCTCTACAGCTTCTTTGTTTCCCGAAATCACCACCTGTCCGGGAGCGTTCAGGTTCGCCGGGCTCGCAATGTGGGAGTTGTCGGATACCTGTCTGCAGATCTCTTCCACCTGCTCTATATCCTGACCCAGAACAGCCGCCATAGCGCCAATTCCCACAGGGACCGCTTCCTGCATGAACTCTCCTCTTTTTCTTACTACATGTACAGCGTCTTTAAGCGTCATAGAACCGTTAGCGACAAGGGCCGAATATTCACCCAAGCTATGTCCCGCAACGAAATCTGGTCTGACCTCGGACTCTTGCTCAAGCACCCTAAGCGCGGCAATGCTTGTAGTCAGGAGCGCAGGCTGGGCGTTATATGTGAGAGATAGCTCTTCTTGCTCGCCCTCAAAGCAAAGGGCCGCAAGATCAAAGCCAAGCACTTCACCAGCCTCGTCAAAAACTTCTTTTGCGGCGGTGAATTCATTGTATAGCTCATTTCCCATTCCCACATACTGGGAACCCTGTCCGGGGAATACGAATGCAATCATAGAATAACTATCCTTGTACAAAAATTCTTGGGGAACAATAATCCTTGAATCGTAAGATATTACCTTATGAAAGCTCTTCCTGCTCTTGTTCTCTTACGAAAGTCCTTCCCTTGTAGAACCCGCAGCTCGGGCATACTCTGTGGGGCGACTTGTGCTCACCGCAGTTCTGGCACGTCGACAGGCCGGGACGGCTCATCTTGTAATGGGTCCTTCTTTTTCTGCTTCTTGATTTTGAGTGTTTTCTCTTGGGAAGCGCCATTTGTATATTCTCCCTTTCAATCCTAAATTTTCAAGTTCTTGAGCACTTCAAGCCTGGGGTCTATCTTATGACTATCGCACTCGCACTTTTCATCGTTCAAATTAATTCCGCAGCTTGGGCACAGGCCCTTGCATGTTTCCGAGCATACTACCTTGAAGGGGAGCGACATTGCAATCTGCTCTCTAATATAGTCGCTTATATCCACTTCGTCACCGACATAAGTCTCGTGGTTTATGTCCTCATCTTCCTCACCCGTACTCTCTTCTGGAGTAAGGACAAGGTTAACTTCCGGTTTCAGATCGAGCTTTACTGTCTTAAGGCACCTGGAACAAGGGGCTTCGATCGAAAACGCCACATTGCCTGACACCGTAACTTCCCTTAGAACTTTATTCAGTTGTAAGTCGATGTCAAACCTTGAGGTAAGCTTAGTGTTCTTATCCCCGTTTGAAAGCTCAGGAACGTTCACGAGCCATTCGGAATTCTCAAATGTCTCCAGGTGTATACCATTTTCACTAATATCTGAAACTCGAACTTTCATTTTCCTGAGAAATATTCACGAATAATTATTGCTTACCCTTCTAAAATAACGGCTTTTAATAATAATACAAGATTGCCGGTTTGCAAGTTTAAATTTACGCGTCAAACGAGGTGGCATGAAACGAAATGCCCGGAGCCCAGATCTCTTAGCTCGGGCTCGTGTGTTTTGCACTTTTCAACAGCTATCGGACACCTGGGGTGAAAGCTGCAGCCCGAGGGCGGGTTTATGGGGCTTGGCACGTCTCCCTTCAGCACGCTAGACTCTCTTTTCTTCTCCGGGTTCGCGATCGGCACTGATGAAATAAGTATCTTGGTATAGGGATGAAGAGGGTTTTTATAGAGCTCTTTACTTGCTGAAAGCTCAACTATTTTTCCAAGATACATCACAGCCACACGGTCGCTGATGTGTCTTACCACTCTTAAATCATGGGATATAAATAGATATGTGAGCTTAAATTTTTCCTGAAGCTCGATAAAAAGGTTAATTATCTGAGCCTGCACAGAAACATCCAAGGCGGAGATAGGCTCATCACATACTATGAATTTGGGTTTCAAGGCGAGCGCTCTTGCGATAGCGATCCTTTGGCGCTGACCACCGGAGAACTCGTGGGGGTAGCGGGCAAGCGCGTCTTCCCTCAGCCCTACCGTGTTTAAAAGCTCCTTGATTATGTCCCGCCTTTCGTTCTTAGAAGCCATATCATGGATTATGAGCCCTTCCGACACTATGCTCTCTACCTTCATCCTGGGGTTGAGCGAGCCGTAAGGGTCCTGGAACACTATCTGCATTTCTTTTCGAAACGGTCTCATATTTGAGGGAGAGAGATGGGTGATGTCTCTGTCTTCAAAATAAATCTCGCCCTCAGAGGGCTCAAGCAGTTTCAAGATGGTTTTTCCAAGCGTTGTCTTGCCGCAGCCGCTCTCTCCTACAAGCCCGAGCGTCTCGCCTTCGCCGACCGAGAGGTCTATGCCGTCTACGGCCTTAACAAAATTACTTGTCGTTGAAAATACACCTGACTTAACAGGGAAGTATTTCTTTAGCTTTTCTACTTTTAAAAGTTCTTTTACTGACATGCTTAGTCCTTTAACCTTACCTCTTGCGCTCTGAAACACGCGGAGTAGTGCCTCGTGCCCACCTCCGTCAATGGCGGCTCTTGTGCCTTGCACCTGTCTATTACCATGGGGCAGCGGTCCTGGAACCTGCATCCCGAGGGGTAACTCCCCGGAGATGGCACGACACCGGGTATCGCGTCAAGCTCCTCTTTACTCTCTCTTAAATCGGGTATCGAATTAAGCAGCCCTACGGTGTACGGATGCTTCGGGCGCGCGAATAGATCATGCGTATCGGCGTGCTCCACCACCTTGCCCGCGTACATGACATATACTTCGTCGGCAACTTCGGCTATGATGCCCAGGTCGTGGGTAATGAGGAGCACTGCCATGCCCATCTTTGCTCTCAGGTCTTCTATGAGCTCCAGTATTCCGGCCTGAATGGTAACGTCGAGCGCTGTCGTCGGCTCGTCCGCTATCAGCACCTCGGGGCTGCAGGAAAGCGCCATAGCTATCATAACCCTCTGCGACATACCTCCCGACATCTCGTGCGGATAGTTCTTCATCCTGCGCTCCGGCGAGGGGATGCCTACAAGGTTCAATAACTCTATTACCCTTTCTTTTATTTCACTGTTTGATAGCTTTGTATGTGTTTTGAGAGCTTCTCCTATCTGATCGCCTACGGTGAATACCGGGTTGAGCGAGCTTATAGGCTCCTGAAATATCATGGATATTCTGTTTCCTCTAACGGCTCTCATATCGCGGTCCGAGTAGCTCAAAAGATCGCCGCCGTCAAATATTATATTGCCCCCGTCAATACTGCCGGGCGGCTCGGGAATCAGCCTCATTACAGAGAGCGCCGTAACTGTCTTGCCGCAGCCGCTCTCTCCTACGACGCCCACTATTTTCCCTTGCGGGACGGTAAGTGAGATGCCGCTTACGACCTCTACTTTCTTTTTCTCCGATTCGAAAGAGATTCTTAAATCTTTAATCTGTAGGGCATCTGCCATGATATTCTCTTATAATATTTACCCCCTAAATTTGGGGTCTATTGCGTTACGGAAACCTTCTCCCACGAGGTTAAACGACGTAACGGTTAAAAATATAGCCGCACCGGGAAATAGAACAAGCCACCACGCGAAATCCACATAACGCTGAGACTGAGAGAGCACATCCCCCCAGCTCGGGTCGGGGGGCGGCACTCCGAACCCTAAAAAGCTGAGCGCCGATTCCACGAGTATCGCTCCCGCCACACCAAACGTTGCGTCAACGAGCACGGGCGCGAGTGAGTTAGGGAGCATATGCTTCATCATCACGCGCGAGTCCGTTCCGCCAAGCGCCACCGCAGCCTCTACGTACTCAAACTTTCGGAGCTTTAAGAATTCCCCTCGGATGAGCCTGGCTATACCGGTCCATCCGGTAGCTCCTAAGACGATCATAATGTTATATATACTCGGGTCCCTAAACGCCAGTATTGTCAGAATCAAAAAGAACACTGGGAACGTCATCATCACCTCAAACAGTCTCGAGATGATAAAGTCTATAGTCCCTCCGTAATAACCCGCAATGCCTCCGAGAATAATTCCTATTATCGCGGCTATTCCTACCGCGACAAAACCGATAGAGAGCGATATCCTCGTCCCGTGTATCATTCTGCTCAGCACGTCGCGTCCCCTGTCGTCAGTTCCGAACAGATGAGCCTTTGAAGGAGGGGTCAGAATTGACAGCAGATTATTTTCCGTAGGACTGTAGGGTACGGGAGGGAATACGGCGAAGTCCCCAGCGGGGAGGTTCTCGTCCAGCTTCTTAAAATCGGTGCCGAAAAATTCGTTATACCTAATCAGCACAGGGAAATAGTACTTACCTTCGTATTTTAGAACGATAGGCTGGTTCCCGGCGAGGAAGTCCTGGAATATAGCGATACCGAACAGTGTGAAAATCAATATAAGCGCGGTAAGAGCAAGCCTGTCGCCCTTAAATTTTTTCCACACACTACCCCAATATCCAACACTCTTTTGCTCGCTCATTCTTTAGCCTCGAAGCTAATTCTGGGGTCTATGAATACGTACACTAGATCCGAAATAAGAATCCCGATCAGGGTAAGGAACGCCGATATGGTGGCTATCGCCATGATTACCGGATAGTCGCGCGAAAGCACCGATTCAAACCCCAGCTGTCCAATGCCGGGGATAGAGAAGATACTCTCTATAATGACGCTCCCGCCGATCATCGCGGGCAGTATGCCTGCGAGAATAGTTATTATCGGGATTAACGCGTTACGGAGCGCGTGTTTCATTATGACAGTTGATTTAGGAAGCCCCTTTGCCGCAGCCGTACGGACGTAGTCTTCCCTGAGCACTTCGAGCAGGCTCCCTTTCTGGAATCTTGAGAGATATGCAAGACTACCGTAAGTAAGACAGAAAACCGGAAGCACTATGTGCCAGAGGAAGTTAAGCGCCTTTTGGAAGAACGGATAGTTTTCCGCCCCCGGCGAGAGTATGCCGTAGACGGGGAAGATGTCCCAGTACTCCCCTCCCCCCAAAAAGAATATTAAGATCATCGCCATCCAGAAGCTCGGGATCGAATACAGGACAAAGAGGAAAAACGTATTAGTCCTCTCAATAGGAGAGCCGTGCTTTACGGCGGACCAGACACCAACGGGTATGGATATAAGGTATATAAAAAATATAGAGATCAGGTTAAGCGCAAGCGTTATTGGTATTCGCTCCGCTATTTTATCAATCACCGGGCGGTGGTCTTTATAGGAGCGTCCGAAGTCGAGCGTGAATATCTGCTTTACCCATATCCAGTAACGCTCGTATATCGGCTTGTCCAGACCATAGAGTTTCTTGGTTTCCTCTATAATCTGCTGAGTGATTGCTTCGGCCTGTATGCCCTGGTCCAGCTGGAGCTTTCTTTCGACCGGGTTTCCCGGGGCCAGCTGGATTATCACAAACGTAATAATCGTAATGCCCAGCATTGTGGGAATCAGCAGCAGAAGGCGCTTTATAATGTAGTCTCTCATGATTTGGCAGACTGAGGTGCTGCATTTACAACGGTATTAGCGTCCGTATTTACAGATAAATTTATACCCAATCATTAAGATTAAATGAAATGGTAGATAGAAATAGTTTGAGATTGCCTACAATGGTTCTGATGCCCGAATCAATGAGATTGCTTCACTTCACCGCTAATAACAGAAAAACAGCTATTCGCTATACAGTTGAAGCGGCAGCGGCACATGCCACTCAAGCGGGTCTATACCGAGGGGGTAAACGACTACATTCTCAAAACGTTTGTTCACCGCTACGGTGGATTTATTGCAGAACATAAATGTATAGGGCTGTTCCTCGTGCACTATCTCGGCGAAGCGGCGGTACATCTCTATGCGCTTATCCCGGTCAAACTCTTTTCTCGCGGCTTCTATCAGCTTGTCGGCCTCTTCGTTTACAAACCCAACGAAGTTTGATCCTTTCTCCGCCTGAGTCGAGCTCCATATCTGATAGGGATCTGACTCAACGCCCATAGACCAGGCCAGTGTTACGGCGTCAAATTTTCTATCCATTAGCCTTGAGGTGAATACGGCCCATTCGATCTTTCTTATATCCATGCCGATGCCCGTTTTATCCAGCTCTTCTTTTAATATGGTCGCTATCTTCTCCCCGGTCTCAGAGCCAGCCGGGATTAAAAACTCGAAATTAAACTCGACCCCGTCCTTATCCCTTATGCCGTTTCCGTTCGAGTCCGTCCAGCCGGCCTGATCGAGCAGCTCTGCGGCTTTTTTCGGGTCGTAGGGATACGGCTCGATGGACTTATCATACTCAGGACTGTTTATATAAAAGGGGTTTGTAACAACGGCGCCCAGATCAAAGAGTATCTGCTGTAGTATAAGCTCGCGGTTAACCAGGTGGGTGAGCGCCTGCCTTACCACTTTGTCCGAAAAGTAAGGTCTTCGCAGATTCCATCCAATATAGCTGTAGTTCGGAGTAAAATAAGATAGCTTGTCGAAATTTTCTTCAAATGATTTTGAGCTCGTTTGGCGCGCCCACTGAATGGGCGTAAGCCCCGATACATCAAGCTCCTCGCGCTTTAATACCTGCAGCGATACAGAAGAGTCGGTAATAATTCTAAATACGATCCTGTTAAGCTTTGGTTTTTCCCCCCAATAGTCAGGATTTTTTTCAACCACTATCTCGCGCCCGGTAGTCCACCTGAGAAATTTGTATGGACCCGTGCCCACAGGGCTTCTGCCCGCAGGGTTGGTGTTGAAGTCTCCTTCTGCAAACACATGCTTGGGCACGATGGGCATTCCACCGCAGAACTCAAGCGCCAGAAAATAAGGACGCGCATAGGTGAACTTTACCGTGTGATCGTCAATTGCTTTTACGTCCCGGATCTCCTGGTAGTAGGCCCTTAGCTGCGGGGCGTCCACTTTAGGGTTCATGATAGTTTTGTAGGAGAACACCACATCTTCAGAGGTGAAAGGCTCGCCATCCTGCCACTTCACGTTTTCTCTTAGCTTAAACGTGTACGTCAGCTTGTCCTCTGAAATCTCCCATGACTCGGCGAGAAGCGGCTCTATCTCGAGCGTTTCATTGTTTCTTTCAATAAGGGTCTCATAAATATTCCCCGAGTTCACGCGGCTCTCATACGCGTCGGTCGCGGTTATGGGATTCAGTGTCGCGGGCTCTGCGTTCAGGTGATAAATTAGCCAGTCCCCGTCAACGGGTTCTGAGTCTGATGTATTGTTTGTCTGCTCCGTATTATCTGTAGCGGTCGTTTCTGCAGCGTTGTCTTGGGATTTACAAGACGCTAGTGCGGATACAAAAATTACGCTCAGGATTATTGAAAGAAAGAATCTCATTAATAATTCTCCTTATTCATGTGCTGTATTATTCGCTTTCGGTTTTTTTCTCAAGGGCCTGGAGCCAGGGTTTTATCAAGTCTATCGGAAGCGGGAACACAATGGTAGAGCTTTTTTCCGTTGCCATATCCGAAAGAGTTTGCAGATACCTTAGCTGAAGAGACATAGGGTTTTGGGAAAGGACTTCTGAGGCCTCTGACAGTCTGGCCGCTGCCTGGAACTCTCCTTCGGCGCTAATGACCTTGGCCCTTCTTTCCCTCTCGGCCTCTGCCTGCTTGGCCATGGAGCGCTGCATGTCCTGAGGTAAATCGACATATTTAATTTCAACTAAAGTTACTTTAATTCCCCATGGGTCTGTCTGTTTATCCAGCACTTCCTGAAGGTTCAGGTTCAGCTTCTCCCTTTCTGCCAGTAGCTCGTCGAGCTCTACCTGGCCGAGCACGCTGCGGAGAGTTGTCTGAGCAAGCTGTGAGGTAGCGTATAGATAATTCTCGACCTGGATCACGGCTTTTATAGGGTCTATTACGCGGAAATAGACGACCGCGTTCACCTTGACCGACACGTTGTCTTTGGTGATGATGTCCTGGGGAGGGACATCCATGGTTATCACACGGAGCGAAATCTTTACCATCTTATCCACCACTGGGATGATCCACTTAAAACCGGGTCCCTTGGGGTCAACGATTCTCCCGAGTCTGAACACTACGCCCCTTTCGTATTCGTTAAGTATCCGTACGCCCGAAAGAAGTAGAAGTACTATTACCGCTATGAAAATAAATATTGGTGAGAACATTATCTTGCCTCCTCTGAAATTTAGCTTTCAGCTTTTTTTACCTTAAGTTTAAATCCCTTTTCATACTCCAGAACCTCAATCTCATCTCCCTTATTAATAGGGCTGTCGCTCTCGGCGTCCCAGTATTCACCAAGGAGGTAAACCTTGCCCTCCTTAAGTATATCCGTGACCGCCTCGCCACTCTCTCCGATCAGTCCTTCATACCCGAGCTGAGGATTGAGCTTCTGCGCTTTTATAAGATAGTAAGCGACGTAGAAGAAAAACAGCCCTATAGCGAGAGTGGTGGCTATGACCATTTCAAACCCTACTCTGACGTCAGACTCTGGAGTGTCAAATAGCAAAAGCGCCCCGAGAGCGAAGCTTATGACTCCCCCCAGGCTCAGCAGTCCGAAGCTCGTAACGTAGACCTCTGTAACGAATAGCCCTATGGCGAGGAGCAGCAGTACGACGCCCGCGTAGTTAAACGGCAGAATCTGAAACGATACAAATCCCATGAGCAGACATACGACGCCCGCCACGCCTGGGAAGATGAGGCCCGGATTGTAGAATTCAAGCAGTATTCCAAGCGAGCCTAGCGAGAGCAGCATAAATGCAATGTCCGGTGTGCTGAGAATATCTATAAGCTTTTGTTTAGCGCTCATAGCTATTCTGATTATTGACGCTCCCTTGGTGAGGAGTTTTCTCTCACCCTGGGGCAGCTTAATCTCCATGCCGTCTACTTCGTTTAATAGCTCTGTTAAGCTTGGAGAGATTATATCTATTACGTTTATCTCAAGCGCCTCTGTGGCCGTGATAGCGTCACTTTCCCTGACGGCGTCTATCGCCCACTCGACGTTTCGTCCTCTCTGCTCGGCTATGCTCTCGACAAACGATGAGGTGAAGTTAATTAATTTCTCCCCCATAATATCCTCTTGGGACCTGCCCGCGGCTTCATCGTCTTTTGCTTTTCGCTCTTCATTCTCAGAAACTTTCTTACCTTCCTTGTCACCCACATCCTCTTTGGTTCCCTTATCTTCCTTTTTGTCCGGTTGTTTTCCTCCGGGAGCGAGTGATACGGGGTGCGCGGCCCCTATGCTTGTGCCGGGAGCCATGGCCGCGATATTAGCCGACAGAGTGATAAACACCCCAGCCGAAGTGGCCGTGGCGCCGCTTGGGGATACGTACACAATTACGGGTACCGGGGAGTTAAGAAGGAGTTTTACTATTTCTTTTGTAGAGCTGAGCAGTCCGCCGGGAGTGTCCAGCTGTATTACAAAGGCCTCCGCTGAAATCTCTTTTGCTTCATCGAGTCCAGATCTGATATAGTCGAGCGTAGCGGGGTTGATGGTGCCGTTTATTTCTATAACGACGATTTCCCCGGGTGCCCTGTTTTCAGTCTCCGCGCTTTCGTCAATCTCTGCTCCCTGCTTTTCCTGTTTTGCAGGCCCATCATCCGAACTCTTCTGAGCCCCGGCATAGCCGATGTAGAATGAAGTCAGAGAAAGTACCAGAAGCACTATGGAAATAGCTCTAATCATACCGTCACCCCTAAAACAAGTGTAGCCATATAGGGCATAAACCGCAAGGATTATTAGCGTTTGCACATGAGCCTGCGGTCCCTTGTCTATCAACAACTAGTCCTATCGTATAGGTGTCTTAGAGCCCTCTTTTTTGATACTTGAATTTCCCGAGCCTCTGATTATAATTTTGCGCATGGCAGAAAAGATTAAGTACACGGAAAAAGAGTTAAAACAGCCTGACAGGTTCGTCGGAGCGATCGAAACCGCCGTTAACTTCGCTGGTGATCACTCAAGGGTGTTGTTAGCAATAGTAGGCGCTGTAATAGTAATACTAATAGGTGCTTATTTTATGAACACAAGCGCGGAAAATAAGGCTTTTGAAGCGAATATTATGTTTGATGAAGCGCTTGATCTTTACAATTCGGGCAATGAAGAAGAGGCTCTGCCCGTATTCCTTGAGACGGCGGAAAAGTACAGCGGAGAGGACATTTCCAATATCGCGGTTTACTACGCCGGACTCATTAACTACAACATGGGGAATTATGAGCAGTCGCGGCAGCTCTTATCAAAGTTCCTAGACTCTGACGTTCAGGAAAGCATGCTCAGAGACTCCGCCCTTCTTACTCAAGGTCTCGCAAGCTACAGTGAAGGCGACTGGGAACAGGCTATTGAGTATTTAACCAAACTGCGGACAGGGACCGGAAGTCCTTACGAAACTATGGGCAGACTGCATCTTGCTTTCTCTTATCAGCGCTCGGGTCAACCTCAGAAAGCAAACGAAGTATACGAAGAAATGTACAAGAGCGTGCCAGGCTTTAATCCCGCTTCCGTAGTCAACCGTCAGGTCGACGTGCAAGCGCAGCCAAATTAAGAACTGAGATATTTACTTTGTATTTACTCTAAAAGGCGGGTATTCAGCCAACAGCGGTTATTTATCTAATTGATTTGCCTAACGACTTTTTTAGAGATCCAGCCCTCTGTCCCGTCTGGTGTAATAATTTTAATCCATACGCCGCGCCTCTCACCCAAAGCCGCAAACTCGTCTCCTTCCAGAACTACAGTGGCTACCGAGTGGTTCATGCCGGGTCCGCTTCTGACATTCGCTCCCACGCCCTGAACCGTGTAGAGGTCCAATCCGGTATTTGTATCGGGGGGAACGTCCGTATCAAGCGTTGGAGTCTGTTCCGTCTCATCCATCAGGTATTTAAAGAATTTATCGTTTGCAGTTGCGTCGGTTGTTGTCGTTTCCTCATTTGTGGCAGCGAGCTCGTTTTGCGGAGCATCTTTTGCATCTACTATTGTAGTATCAGATAGCGGCTGGGTTAGTTCGGGTGATGTTATAGTACTCACTTCTTCTCTTGGAGTAATGGATTCCTCAGAATATATTTCTTCTCTTAAGTCCGACAAAGTATCGTCTTCGCCGATATAATCCAGAAGATAGTAGCTCGTTACCCCCACAAGCGCGCCGAAGAACAGGAATATGATTCCTACTATTATTCCATTTGAAGTAGATATCGAGTGCCTCATATCCCTTGGTGGATAGTGAGAAAGGTTGATATTTCTCTTAGGCAGATCCTCACCAGTTGCTGGCCTTTGAAACTCGCTTTGCGGGGTCTCGGCAGCTTCGCTAACAGGAGGCGGTTCCGGCAGCGGCTGCTCGTCGGATCCGTTACCTTGTGTATGTGCCGGCTCTAAAGGCTCAGGAGCGGCAGGAATTTCAGGTGCCGGTGTTTCTTGTACAACAGGCTCCGGTATAGCTTCTGCCAAGAGCTCTTTAATATCAGACAGTTTAGTGTCCAGCTCACCCTGCGAGGCTTTGAGCTCCAGGTTATATACGGAATAGAACGAGTCGAGTTTGCTAAGGTGCTCAACTTTCGCGCGCTCAATGTCTATATCGACCGCGTTGATCTTCTCTCTGAACTCGTTTACTTCCTTTATTATGGTTTCGTAATCGTTCGATTCGTTATTATCGGCAGAGCTCGTAAAGTCGTTTCGGGACTCCCTGATACTCTCACGCGCACCCTTTTCAATTTCCAGGAGCCTTATCGTAAAATCGTTAATCCTGATTTTCAGGTTGTTAGATAATGACTCGATTTCTTCGATCTGGTTTTTGTAGAGCTCTCTTGACTGAGAAATCAGGTTGAGAGTTTTAATTAGTCTAAGCAGCTCTACTTCAAAGTCCGAAGAGAGCCTGTTCAGGTTTTCACGAGATAGTTCATTCTTTAGTTTATCTTCCATAACCTATCACCCAAAGCTAATTATAATTCAAAAGTAGAAAAATTAACATAGGTTTTTTTATCTCGGATAAAAAAGAATATTAGTACAAGGATGCTCTAATATTCTTCTTTTAATATGACTTTAGAATGCGTTATTTAAGAGTCATTTATAGTGTGGAAATACTTGGGTAATGAGCAGCCTTGCTGTAATGAGCGTTATCGCAGCTTAAAATCAGCTTGGTTTTACTTTGGATTGGAGCAAAATTCTGAGGCGGTTTCTTATTTCAGGGGTGACGAATTTCTTTTCTTTGAGCTTTCCCGCAAGATCGAGCATGCGCTTGTAAGTGTCTACAAACGCCCTGCACTCAGGACACATTCCCGTGTGCTTCTCAAGCTCTGTTAGGGTTTCAAGGTCAAGCTCCTTGTCTATATAATCCATGATATTTTCTACTACGTCTTTACACATGAATCCGTGTGGTGGATTTGTCATTATTTCACTCTCGCTTAGTTCATCCTCGATTTTTACTACCTTCTCCATTCATAAAAATAATCTGAAAGCTTGTCTCTCAAAAAAAGCCTTGCCCTGTGTAGCCTCGATTTAACCGCCGTAACGCTGAGCCCCAATACCTCTGCGGCTTCTTCATTTGAAAGGCCTTCTATATCCCTTAGATGAAACACTACGCGATTAGACTCAGGTAGCTCGTTAATAGAGTTCTCAATAATCGTGACGGCTTCTTTACTGAAGATCGCGAGGTCGGGTCTGCTGCTCCAATCCTTATTTTTAATTCTACCCATTAATGTCCCTTTTTCATCATAAGGGGCATAGCTTTCGAGACTAAGGTTATTTTCGTGCTTTTTCTCAGACCGTATGCGCATGTAGGAAGCGTTGGCAGTGACTCTGTAGAGCCAGCTTGAAAATTTGGATTCCCCTCTGAATGTGCCGATCTTTTTAGTCAGGGTCATGAATACCTCTTGAAAAACCTCTTCCGCGTCTTCCGTAGTACGAGTTATCCGAAGCGCCAAGCCGAATACCTTATCCGCGTGCCGGCTCAGGATTTCTTCGAAAATCAGCTCGTCTTCCCGCTCGATATACATCCGCACAAGCTCTTCGTCCGCTATGGCCGACATAGCGCTGTCATCGCTGCTCTTAGCGCGCGTAATCGTATTGATAAATCTCTTTATGAACCCTCTCTCCATAGCTATTCCGATACAGGCACTCTTTTGTTTCGGCAATACCCTACATTATTAAGACGCCCTAAATGAAAAAAGGCTTCAAATTAATAGCAGAGCCTACTATAATGTCATTATAGGGAGAACATTCGTAAGTCCGGAGACTCTATTTATGATAAAAAAACCATCCACACTAGGGGAGCTCAGAGCAAGCGAGTACAGGGTGCTATCGGTGAAGAATGAGATGAGGAAAAACCTTATCTTAAAGCTCCGCTCTGGAGAGTGCGTATTCCCCGGGATCATCGGATATCAAGACAGTGTGATCCCCCGGATCGAAACCGCTGTTCTTGCCGGGCACGACATGGTGTTTATCGGAGAGAGAGGGCAGGCTAAATCAAGACTAATAAGAGCGCTCACGGGCTTACTTGACGAAGAGACTCCGATAATCAAGGGGAGTGAGCTCAACGACAGCCCCTACTCTCCCGTAAGTAAAAAGGCGAGAGCAATCGTAGAGGAGTATGGAGACGAAACACAGATCGAGTGGGTTCAGAGAATGGACCGTTACACTGAAAAGCTGGCAACGCCGGATGTATCCGTAGCCGACCTCATAGGTGAAGTAGATCCGATAAAAGTTGCAGAGGGGCGGTATCTGTCAGATGAGATGACTATTCACTTCGGTCTCATCCCGCGCTCCAACAGGGGTATATTCGCCATTAACGAGCTTCCGGACCTCATCGAAAAAGTCCAGGTCGGGCTTTTTAACGTCATGGAGGAAAAAGACATACAAATAAAGGGATATAAAATAAGACTGCCGCTCGATATATGCCTTGTGGCTACCGCCAACCCTGAAGATTATACAAACAGGGGCAGGATCATCACCCCTCTTAAAGACCGCTTCCAGGCGCAGATAAGCACCCACTACCCGAGAACGAGAGAGATAGAGATAGAAATAATGGAGCAGGAAGCACAGGTAGGTTGTATTGAGGGAGTAAAGTTAAATGTCCCGGAATTTATAAAACAAATAATCGCGGAAATTTCGTTTCAGGCAAGGGAATCCGATGAAATCAACCAGCTCTCGGGGGTGAGCGTCAGGACTACGATCGCAAATTACGAGAGTCTCGGAGCGGTTGCATCAAAAAGAGGGATCAGGCTCGGTGAGCGCGAAGTTACGCCCAGGATTACTGACCTCGGAGCCGTAACGGCCTCAACAGGGGGCAAGATAGAGCTTGAGTACCTGGGTGAGGACTCATCCGAGCAGGCTGTGGTGGATAAGCTCGTAAAGCGCTCTGTTAAAACCGTTTTCGATTCTTACTTCCCTTCATTAGATGAGCTTTCAGAGCTCATTGAGAGCTTTGAACACGGTTACGTCGAGGTTTCGGACACCATGCCTTCAGAGGATTACATTCAGGGGCTGTCAGAGGTTAAAGGACTCAGGAAATGCATCGGCAAACTTAATGTCGGCAAATCCCCTTCTGAGATCGCCTCCGCTGTGGAGTTTGCTCTTGAGGGCCTTCACCTGTCCAATAAGCTCAATAAAGAGAACGTTGGGGGAACTATAATATATAAGTAAAAGCCTCGCATGAGCACTAAGTTTAGATATAGAAAATGGGACGGCACTCAGTCCGGTCCTGAAGTCACTGCAGGGGATTGTTTCGATGAGCTATCGAAATACCTAATGGAGGGCTGGACCCCGGATGAGGCATATGAATGGATATTGAAACAGGGCATCGGGGGTCAGGATGAGGGCACCTTCGGTATCGATCAGTTAAGGGGCGAGCTGTCCTCATATAAGCAAAATATTTTTGAAACCTACAACCTCGGGCAATCTCTCGAAGAGATTAAAAACCTCCTGGAAAGCGCCTTAGAAAAAGAAACCTCAAATTTAAAAAACGAAATGGAGAAAGGGTCGCCCGAACTTGATTCCAAACTAAAATTTTTGGAGAACCTTCCTGAGAGGCTGAGTCAGGCGATAGAGAATTTGGGGGAATATGATTTTACAGACCCTGGGGCCCGGGAGATGTATAACTCTTTGCTGTCGAAACTTGATGATATAAAAAATGTTGAGAAATTTATTCACAGGATGGCAGATAAGTTCACGGGAGACGACACGCTTGGGTTTGATGAAACGCTTGAGCTTATGGGCATTTTCGGAGAGCTTGAGCGCGTGGAGCGAATGATGATGTCTGGGAATATAGGAGAGATACGGGAAGAAGAGCTAAGAGAGATCCTCAGCGAAAAGGGTTATGATTCTATTCTGGTACTAAAGAGCTTCCGCTCTGTGCTAGAGGATGGTGGTCTGATCAGAACAATCGGTGAGCGTACCGAGCTTACACCAAAAGGGATAAGAAAGATCGGAGAGAAGACGCTCGGCGATATATTCTCGGCACTCAAACGGCGTGAGCTCTCAGAGCATGAGACCGGACTCAGGGGCTCGGGAAGCACGAAGCGGGATGAGACCAAGGAGTATGAGTACGGCGACCCTTTTGATCTAAATATCGTAG
The DNA here is from genome assembly GCA_965216785.1 of Thermodesulfobacteriota bacterium. Taxonomy (GTDB): domain Bacteria; phylum Desulfobacterota_D; class UBA1144; order Nemesobacterales; family UBA2774; genus UBA2774. The sequence goes on along the minus strand of OZ244197.1, from coordinate 2,455,857 downwards.
ACACGCTTAAAAACTCACTTTCCAGAGAGCAAGGGGATTTGAGCGCAGAGCAAATAAAGATTGATCTTGAGCCCTCTGATTTTGAGGTCTATGATTCTGAGTATCAGACGCATGCCGCGACTGTCCTTCTTTTAGACCTTAGCTGGTCTATGAGCTTTCAAGGGCGCTTCCCCGCGGCAAAGCGCGTTGCGCTCGCGCTCGATCACCTGGTAAAAACCCGATTCGCAAGGGACAATTTCTATATCATCGGATTTTCAACCGGCGCAAGGTCCCTTACGACAAAAGAGCTTGCCGTGACCACTTGGGACTCTAACGACCCGTTTACAAATATCCAGGATGCTCTTGCCGCGGCCGCTTCGACACTGTCAAAGCATAAGAACTCGAATAAGCAGATAATACTTATTACGGACGGACAGCCCACGGCCTATAAAACCGACGGGTATCTTCAGGTAGAGCTCCCGATGTTCTTCGGGGGGCTTAGCCCGAGAGCAACGTTCGAGACTCTAAAGGAAGTAAAAAGAGTTACCTCTATGGGTATCCGTATCAACACTTTTATGCTTGACGACAGCCCTTCGCTAAGACGCTTCGTTGACGAGATGACGCGTGTGAACAAGGGGAGAGCTTTTTTTACAAAACCCGACCAATTAGGCAAATATTTACTAGTGGATTATCTGAAGCGTAGAAAGCTGGTTCTTTAGTCGCCCTCAATATCGCTGCACTCATAACTCTTAGAGAGTGTAAATACTTCATCAAGATGCGGGATATAATCAAACCTTTTATGGTTTCTAACTCTTACGAGCACCTTATCGGAGCCGCATACGAAAGTGAGCACTCGGGACTCGGATTCTTTCATTCCCAAGATCTCGGGCCGGATGGATGAGAGGTGCACAAACTCGGTGCCTCCAAACTCTTCTTTTTCTACAGTAGCGTTCCACATAGAGTGCGGAAGATGCAGGTGGCCCGATAGCCATAGGTCTACGTTATATTTTCTCAGGACTTCTGTAAATCTCTCTGAGTCTATTATCTGCCTGTCGGTCCATCCCGAAAACGGTATTCCGCTCCCTTCTAGCGGGGCATGCGTTGTGACAACAATAATTTTATCCTGGTTATTTATGACGAGTTCCTTCCACCAGTTAAATACCTCGTCGGGTATCTCCGTTGCCTTCCCCCGCTCGGCGTCTGACATGAAGATAAAAAGTATATTCCCGATCGTGACCGAGTAATCCACATCTTCTCTCAGCTTCTCTCTAAAAAGCTTTCCCCTATCTGATTTCAGATCATGATTGCCTATGATCTCATACCAATCCTCAATGTACGAGCCGTCCCGCGTCTCTACGTACCAGTCAAACACTTCTTCCTCGGTAACGTTTACTATGTCTCCGGCCACTATTGCCAGGTCAACGCCCGGAACGTTTTCGTTAATGTCCTCTATCGCGATCTCAAATGCATCTCTGTCCCCCTGCTCTGTTGGCTGGATGTCGGCAAGCGCCCATACGGTAAGCGTGTCCGCGGGATCGTACCAGTCGGCCTGTAGGAGCTCGTCTCCCCCCGAATACCCAATCCGGCAGGATGTGAACACTATATAGAAGATGAAGATTAACGGCGTGATTTTATTTCGCATTAAATGATAATTATAATGATAACCGCACTAAGTGAGTAGATTAAATTAAAGCTGTAGTCCCGAGGGCTACCTCGCCGTTTACTCCTGTTATGGTTACATCGACCTCGTCTCCGACTTTTAAGCCCTTGTCGTCAAGCTTGACGGAAATGTAATTTGGCGTCGTACCCTTAGAGTGGGTCTCGACGAGCACTGGAAGTGTTTTTCCTACAAAACCTTGAACGAACTCGGATTTTTTCTGTGAGCCAAGCTCCCTAAGCTCTTTACTTCTGTGCTTTATAATTTCCGGTCGTATCTGATCGGGCATCACGGCCGCCGAGGTCATTTTTCTCTTTGAGTACGGGAACACATGAAAATATGTGAGCGGCGATTCCTGAGCGACATTGTAAGTGTTTTGAAACTCCTCCTCAGTCTCGCCCGGAAAACCGACCATAATGTCAGAGCCAATGGCGGCCTCTGGCATTCTCTCTCTTATCCGGTTTGTAAGCTCAAGGAATCTTTGTGGAGCGTAGCGGCGCCTCATTCTCTTGAGCACGTCCCTGTCGCCGCTCTGAAGAGCCACGTGGAACTGAGGACATATAGTTTTAGCCGAAGCCACATAGTCTATAAACTCAGTGTCGAAATCCGCCGGGTCAAGCGAAGTAAGCCTTACCCGGCCTACGATCTTCGCCTCTTCTATTTGCTTGATAAGCTCATAAAAAGTAGTGCCGATATCCCGTCCGTAGCTCGCGATGTGTATGCCGGTAAGAACAATCTCTTTATATCCCGCAAGGGAGAGCTTTTCCATGCGCGATAGAATCTCCGGAACCTCAAGGCTACGCGAGCGCCCTCTGGCGCGCGGGATAATACAGAAGCTGCAGGCGTAATTACACCCGTCCTGTACCTTTAGAAATGCTCTTGTGCGTCCGGGGAAATTTTCAATATCAGGGCTTTCAAAGCTCTTTTTCTTCTCTTTGAATATATCCGATCTGAAAACCCTGGTTTGCGGCTGCTGCTCTCCTTCCCTTATCACCTTGAGAAGAGAGGTAAACTTGTCGGAATTGCCGATTACGTAGTCGACCCCGTCCACCCCTGTAAGCTCATCTGAAGAGACCTGAGCGTAGCAGCCCGTTACGACGACTACACCCTCGGGGTTCGCGCGCTTGGCTCTATACACGTAATTCCTTGCCTCCGCGTCCGCTTTATGGGTCACGGTGCAGGTGTCTATTACATAAACGTCCGCTTTTTCCGTAAACGGGACGGTTTTATAGCGGCTCCTGGGCAACTTGTTCATCAATACCGCCGTGTCGTATTGATTTACCTTACAGCCGAGTGTTACGAATGATACGGTTTTCATATGTTAGCTACTTTTTACAGTAATAATTGAGAATTTTATACCACCTTGTCTATCCAGCCGCCCCCGAGCACCTTTTCATCGCTGTAGAATACCACGGCTTGCCCTGGGGTTATAGCACGCTGGCGGTCCTTGAATTCCACAATCGCGTCGGTTTCGGACTGCATAGTCACGGTCGCATCACTTGCAGGGTGGCGGTATCTGACTTTAGCTTTTACTTTAAGTATGTCAGTTATCTCACTATTATCACTTATATTATCAATCCATGTTATGTTCTGTGCTATGAGCTTGTCCCTGTATAGTATGTTATCGTCTCCGACTACAACTCGGTTTTCTCCAGGCTCGATTCGCGCTACATACATAGGCTTTCCGGTGGCGATCCCAAGCCCCCTTCTCTGCCCCACGGTATAAGAGAACACCCCTTTATGGGTACCGAGCACCGCTCCCTCGGTATTTACTATTTCACCCTCAGACTCTTTAAATTCCGAGCGGGCTTTGAGATAATCCCTGTAATTCCCTGTAGGCGCAAAGCAAACTCCCGTACTGTCAGGTTTGTCGGCGGGTCTTAGATTAAATTCCCTGGCAAGCTCGCGTACCTGTACCTTTGTGCGGTCTCCGAGCGGGAACATAAGCTTAGACAGCTCCTTTTGCCCTAGCGTATAGAGAAAATAGGTCTGGTCCTTAGTCTCGTCAAGTGCTTTCTTTAGTGTGTAAACACCGTTTTTTTCTTCGATTCTAGCGTAATGCCCCGTGGCCAGATAATCGGCCCCCAATTCCAGAGCGCGCTTGAGCAACAAATCGAATTTCACGAACTGATTGCAGGGTATGCATGGGATAGGCGTCTTGCCGGACTCATACTTGTCCACATAATCCGTCAATACATGCTTTTTGAATTCGTCTGTAAAATTTACGACATAATGAGGAATCCCAAGCTCTTCTGAGGTCCTTCTCGCGTCCACAACGTGGTCAAACCCGCAGCACCCTCCCTCAGCATCCGTATAATCAAGGAGCTGCATCGTGATACCTATAACTTCGTGGCCTTGTTTTTTAAGCATCGCCGCCACAGTGGTGCTGTCCACACCGCCCGACATTGCGACAACTATCTTTTTCTTATTCATATTAATCAGAAAATATTACCTAAGGTTCGGATATCAAACAAATTATAAGTCATTTAGTTTATATGCCCGGGTACACTGTTTGTCCTGCAATTTTTGCAAAACTCAGGGTGATGGTCGTTTGGCATCTAGATCGTTGGGGATTGCTTCGGCTCGGATTGAGCCCCGCAATGAATTTTAAATAGCCCCTTCTTCAACACCCACGATTGAGAAGTAGGACTCGTCGCCGAGCTTAAGCTCCCTTGCCTCGACATAGGATCCTAAAGTTTGATATACGTCATCAGAAACGATCACGCGCCAGATTGGGGCCACGGTGCTGATGTGTCTTGCTATATCTGTTACTTCTTTTATTCCGTGCGGCACACCTGACTCTTCGTACACGGACAGCGTCTTCGTTCCAATCCCGATCTTGCCGCTGATGGCGGTCTTACCCTCTATCTTGCGCTCTCTTGTGATACTCGCCAGGAGCTGCAGCACCTCTACTGCAGAGCACACTGCCCTGAGCTCAGGTTTGTTCTGCTCATCCGGGGCGTTAAAGAACGCTACTATCTCGTCTTTAAGAAGCGCTTCGATTACACCTCCGTAATTAGAGATAATCGATGAAGCGGCCTTTCTGTAGTCCGCCAGAAAAGAATTAAATTCCGCCGCGTCAAGAGTCGTAGAGAGCTCCTGAAAGTCCGCGATCTTTGCCACGAACACGGTTACGTCGCGCGTTTTAGGATGTCCGAACTCTTCTTCGGCTTCTTCTGCGGATATGAGCGTAGGCTGGAATAGCGATTCCTCTTCAGGATGATCAAAGTCCTTTCTGCCCAGCATGTCAGCCATCTGATTAAATGTCTCGAACGCGCGGATTACGTTCACATCGTCTGAGGAATCTGTCGAGTGGAGCCTCGTCTTGAAATCTCCACGGGAAATGCTTTTCATACCTGAAATGAGAGTCTCAAGTGAATCTGCTCTGGTTCCGTTGAATAGCGAGAATATAAATATAAGCACTATGGAAACAGCAAGACCGATAAGAGCGCTCCATAGAACTGCGGAAAGCACCAGGGTTCTCTGGTCTCCCGCCAGAATTCCCATAACTATGGTTTCATTATCAGAAGTTGCAATGGGGACTATTTCAAGCTCTTCACCGTTTTCAGTGCCGAAGCTTTCCTTCAGAGTTCCCTGCTCGTCAAGCAGCTGAATGTAAACTACTTCCTGGCTGGAATCCAGTATGCTCTTTGCGGTTTCCGCAAAGCTTTTGTCAGGATCGTTAAATAGAGAAGAAAGCTCCTGTGCTTCCTGATCTTTTAGGGTTGTGGTGAAATAATAAGAGTTGAATATCGCAATCGCTACTGCTACCAAGATAAATATTATTATTAAAAAAAAGCCGTTTCCGGGATTAAAATTCTTCATCCTGGCTTGAAGTCCCATATATCATCATTCTCCAATTATATTGTTGAGCCTTTATTAGTTCGCAGTGAGTACTTGAGCTGCCTAATCTCATATTACTGAGTTATTACAAACTAGTAAAGAGGAAACTGCTAAAAAGCTGAGTACAGAATTTATATAACCGAAAGAAAGCTGTATGTCGAGTCTAAAGGTGCAAACTCTGATTTGGTTTACTGCTTTACTCAATTAACTGTATACGGCGCTGACCGCCTAACTGAGCGAAATGTTTATTCCGAAACCGGCTGGATGTTTACCTTGGTCTTATTTTTCTTGAACCTCTTAAACTCTACAGTGCCGTCAATGAGCGCAAATAACGTATGGTCTCTGCCGATACCTACGCCATCGCCCGGATGGAACTTTGTGCCCCTCTGTCTGGCTATAATATTCCCGGCTCTGACGTTCTCTCCGCCAAAGTGTTTTATACCGAGTCTCTTCCCAGCTGTGTCTCTTCCGTTTCGTGTACTTCCGCCGCCTTTTTTTGTCGACATGGGATCTTCTCCTAATTTACAATATCAGTAATTTCTAAAGACGTATAACGCTGTCTGTGACCGTTTTTATTTCTGTAGTCTTTTCTTCTTTTAAATTTAAAAACCACAATTTTCTTGCCTTTCTTCTCACCGAGTATTTTGGCCTTGACCACCGCGTTATCTATTAACGGTGTGCCTATCTGGGCTTTGCCTTTATCGGGCGTAACCATAAGCACTTCATTAAGTTCTACTTCGTCTCCGGGGTTTCCCTGAAGCTTTTCTACTTCTATTATATCGCCCGTGGATACGCTGTACTGCTTACCACCGGTTCTGATAACTGCCTGCATGATACACCTCTCCTGAGTTACTATAGCCTAACATTATTCCCTGTTCTGCGAGGAAGTCAACAGCTATATGGGAAAATTTTTAGCTTTAAATGCTAAATGCTTACAGACCTAAGTATCAAGTACCAGGTTAAATACCGAGGAGTCAACGGCTACTTTATTTCTCCACTTTTCGTGCACGGCAATGTATATCCTGTCGCCATAGCGCGAGAGGCGGGAAAAGAGCCTGTTCAGGTGAGCATTTTGCTGCTCATTATGCTCGTCTATGTTGAAGCGTATGGAAGAGGGGGTGTTCTTTAGTATGCTCTCGAGGTGAGGGGCTACGTTCTGGAAGAAATCCATGTCCACGATCCCTTTTATCGAAATGGACAGGCTTGCCGCAGTATTCTTTACTCTGTCAAGAGATATCTCAAGCGCCCCTTTGTTCACGTAGGGCTCAAATGATTTCTCAATCGACGCCACATGGTTTATGGCCAGGTCGTTTGACTCTTCGAACTCTTTGATAAAATGGCGGTCTACGTAATCCTTCATCGCAATTCCGACTACCCAGTCCTGCAGGACGTGAGGTATCTGAGATGGGTTGCGAAAAGGTATGGTGCTGAGAAAGCTGAGTATGCGTTTAGGCCCGCCGGGAATGATGCCGCGTACTAAAATCCTGGAAACCGCTCTTAGCTGCTGGCGGTAGCTATATGTACTCCTAAACAGGGGTTTAGGCATGTACCTGGATTTATTGTTTATCCTTTCCGCGATCACTCTATCGTCAAGGAGCCTGTAATATAGATTACGATAGCCCTCTACCATCTCTTCATAACCCATCCCCAGGGGGATCAAATTGGTGCCGAGCTTTGTATTGTCAGTTCCGCTCGATTCTTTGATCAGACGCCCGTCTTTCTCGAGCCGCTCATATAGCGGCGTCTTGGGCACGGCCGTAAGCAGCCCGATCATAGAGGTCTGTATTCCTGAGTTCTGGATAAAATTATATTGCAGATCAAACGTTTTGAGCGTGTCGTTATCGAATCCGATGATAAACCCTGCTAGCACCTCTATGCCGTAAGAGTATATGTGTCTTATGGAGCTCAATATATCAGAGCGGGTATTTTGAAACTTGAGCGTTTCTTTTAAGCTTTCTTCATCCGGTGATTCTATACCGATAAAGACCCACGCGAAGTTGGCTTGGGTGAACAAATCCAGCAGCTCATCGTCCTGAGATAAGTTCAAAGAGGCCTCTGTACCGAAGACGAAATTGTAGTCGTGCTCTTTCTGATAGTCCCTTAAATAAGCCATGAGCTTCTTAGCCACTGGCTTATTGCCGATTAGATTATCGTCTACGAAGAATACGTTTCTTACCCCTAACTTCCTCAGCTCATCGAGCTCTCTTCCCACCTGTTTCATGGATTTTGTGCGCGGCTTTCTGCCGAACATTATAATTATGTCACAGAACTCGCAGCGGTAAGGACAGCCCCTTGAAAACTGGAGGCTCACGGCCTGGTAGCTGTCTATCTTGAGCAGGTCGAACCTTGGCGTGGGCGAGTCCTCAAGAGATACCTCGTTTGTTTCGTGATAGAGCTTTTTATGTGTGCCGTTAACGAAATCCTCGCAGAACTGTTTCCATATGTACTCGGCCTCACCGGCTATGATAGCGTCGGCCATGTCACCGAAGTGCTCTGGGCAAAGAGAGGCGTAGCTTCCGCCGGCCACTACAAAGTGGCCCTGGTTCTTATAGAAAGAAATTAGCTCTTTTTGGCGCTTGAACTGAACGCCCATGCCGCAAATCCCTATAATGTCGGCCTGTGGTTCAAGGGGGATGGATTCAATGTTTTCGTCTATTATTTCTATTTCCCAGTCCTCGGGGCTTAACGCTGCAAGAGTGGCAAGCCCCAGCGGGGGGTTAATGGTTCTGATATCCGTGGGCATGATATTATCTACCGCCCATTTAAAACTCCAAAAACTTTCGGGGAATCTTGGGTTTATTAGAAGTAGTTTCATAGTCAGCTCCGGGTGAATTGCGCTTCTATTGCCTACTTTTAGTGATTGTAGAATATTTTGAGATTTTAATCAATAGAGTTTCTGAGCGCGGAATGAAGGTGCCGGAGCTTTATAAGCGCATTGATATAGCCTTAACATTCGTTATATTATAAACCCCGGCCGAGCATTAATAGAATTGGGAGAAATAAGACCTGATAGTCAGGGGCCAGCCTAATCAAATTTCTATTTTTGGATTGAACAATAAAAAACTCTAAGTACTTATTCAGCCTAGCTAGAGAGCCAATGAGCGCGCTTACTCACTTTATAGCGTTTATAGGGGCGTTCTTCGGTCTCGTGGTTCTACTCTACATCTCAATATATCCAGAGGTAAAACCCCTTCATATTGTTACGTTTACGATATTCGGTGCGGGCATGATGATGGTATACGCCGCAAGTACGATTTATCATACTTTATTTTTATCCGAAAACGGTATAAAGAGGCTCAAGAAGATTGACCATAAAATGATATTTGTGTTCATTGCCTCTACTTATACCCCGATATGCCTCATAGCGCTGAAAGGGTTTTGGGGGTGGAGCCTGCTTGCAATCATCTGGGGGCTTGCTGTAATAGGCATACTGATAAAGATATTCTGGATACACGCTCCAAGATGGTTTTCCTCCGTAATATATGTGTTCGCGGGCTGGATTGCACTGATTTATCTTATTCCTATTATTAACGCGCTTGGCACGGGCGGGGCGCTGTGGCTATTCGTAGGAGGGGGGTTCTATACACTCGGCGCGGTAATTTACGCGGTCGGCAGACCTGACCCTTGGCCCGGTTTTTTCGGGTTCCATGAGGTTTTTCATGTGTTTATTATGATTGGAAGCGCCATGCACTTTTGGCTCATGTACGCTTATATCTCAAAGTTTTGATCATTCGGGCATTTTTAGCTCACTCGCTGATACGATTATCCCTGTTTCGTCCGAGTAAACATATTCGCCCGGGTTAAAGATAACCCCCGCAAAGCTCACCGGAATGTTCGTTTCCCCCAGCCCCTTGCGCTCTGTCTTGAGCGGAATGCAGTTAAGCGCCTTTACCCCAATGCCGATGTCCGCTATTACATCCACATCACGAATGCAGCCGTTTATGATGACCCCTTCCCAGTTATTCTCACGGGCGCTTTCGGCTATGAGGTCGCCTAGGAGAGCGCGTTTTAAAGATCCCCCGCCGTCAACGACCATTACCTTTGCGTTGCCGTTGGTAGCCGCGAGCTCTTTAACGCGGGAATTATCCTCAAAGCACTTAACGGTGACTATTTGTCCTCCGAACGAGGGTTTTGCTCCGTAGCTCCTGAATATCGGCTCCGCGATATTTACAGAATCGGGATAGGCGTCACATAGGTCTGGTGTTGAGATTTTCATAGTTTTCATCCTCTTTAAGAAATGCTACCGGGGGTTTTTGGGATAGTCGAATTTTATGAGCCGGCCCTTTCCTTTTTTAACTTGCGACCAATTTTCCGTGTCAAAACCGATTGTCGCGACTCCGCACGTGGGTACGTTGTCTATGTCTGCTCTTGTTAGCTCGTTTACCAGATCGGTGATCGCGGGATTATGGAATACGATCATAGCGGACTGATATTTGTCGTCGAGTGAGTTGATTACGTCAAGCACGGTGTTTGAGTCCCAGGAATAGACGCGCTCGTCCACACAGATATCCGCTTTTTCAAAACCAAGCTCCTCGGATACTTTCTGTGCGGTTCTATAGGCCCTGAGCGCGGGGCTTGATACCACTACCTGCGGTATGACGTCGTATTTTGCTAGGCGCTTCCCCATTTCGGGCGCGTCTTTTTTGCCGCGCTTATTGAGCGGGCGGTCAATGTCCTCAAGCGACGGGTCGTCCCAGCTCGATTTTGCGTGACGTAAGAGGAATAGTGTTTTTGTTTTGGACATTTATTGATGTACCTATACCTAATATCTTCCTAACGTATGAGCTAAGACCAGGGCTCTTCATAGTAGTATACGAAATTAGCGACAAGCGGTCTTTCTGTCCAGCCGAGTTTTTTATAAAAATCTCTTTTGTATGAGGGTTTTTCCTTGCCGTTTGTCAGCATTAGCCTCATGCACCCCCTTCTCTTCCCCTCTTCCATCACATGCTCGATGAGCGCTCTCCCCGCACCCATGCCGCTTGAGGCCGGACTTACGAATACGTCCGACACGTAGCCCTCGGTACTCCCGAGCATCACAAAAGGCACCCAGTGGACGTTTGTGAACCCGAGCACTTTATCGCCGGAGTCTACCGCGACCAGCATAGTGTGGCCTTCGCTATCCTGTCTGCAGTGCTCGATCAGCTTTTCTATCGGGCCGGACACTTCCTCCACGGGCATCGCGTTCCGCCTCTCCGACCAACCGATTTCTCTTAAGATTTCAGCCATGCTCCGGGCGTCTTCGATTCTTGCCTCACGTATTGTAACTTCAGACATCATGCGCTCCGTTTCTACCAGGAATTGTATGAATTATAATCATATCAAAAAATGAGGCAAAGAATAGAAGCCCGCTAAAGGTTTTTGAAATTGATATAAATATCTAAAGTGCTAAAATAGACTATCGTTGCTTACAATTAACCACCTTTGCTTTATATCTGTATATTTTTAGGAGGAATTTTATGATGGGAAGTTCCAATATATTTCAGTTCAAGATAGCTATATTTTTTATACTGGCGGCTGTTGTTTTTACCGCGCCCAACTCAAGCGCTCAGGTATCGAGCGCCGATGGCTCGCCCCCTGTGAGCGCGGCTCAGTTTTCCGAGGTGCTCTGGGACCAGATCGGCACTGCGGAAGGCACAGGAGTTACGGCCCAGAATTTCACAGATCCGGGAGGAGTATTTGATAATCTTGACAGTCGTGCCGCCGATGATTTTGAAGTGCCGGGAGCGACCATTTGGAATATAGAAACACTCAGAGCTAGTGGTTTCTATCTGAGCGGACCAGGCCCTATTCAATCTTTAAACGTAGTTTTCTTTGAAGACAACGGCAGTTTGCCAGGTGGCTCGGTGCCAGGGTGTGAGTATTCAAACATCCAGCCCCAGAATGTTTTAGATCCCAATTTTATTATTAACCTGCCAGAGCCGTGCACGCTTACATCAGGGACCTATTGGGTTTCCGTGCAGGTGAATATGTCTTTTAATCCCGGCGGTCAATGGTTCTGGATGACAATTATAGAGCAGAATCTGAATCTGTTTGTCTGGGAAAACCCTCAAGACGGTTTCAATCACGGATGTACGTCATGGACCCCCGGTCCTGATTGTATAGCGCTCACAGGCCCAGACCTTTCTTTCCAGCTTATCGGTGAGCCTCTCGCAGCCCCTAGGCCCATACCGACTCTCAGCCAGTGGGGGTTGATTGCTATGGCTGGAGTTCTCGGTCTACTGGGAGCTGTATTTATTAGAAGGACGAGGCTGTCCCATTTTTCCTGAGTTCATACTCACGCACATTACTTTTATCAAATAAAGTTATAGCAACCAAAAAATCATGTGGTATTTTTTGAATCTATAACTTTATGATTTCATCGAAAATCATATCAGAACAATCTAATCAGGAGGCAGTATCCATGAAAAGCTTAAAAGGCATCACATTTGTTTTAGCAGCAGTTGTTACTTTGCTCGTTCTTCACTCTCAGGACTCGCGCGCAGAAGCCGTAGTTTACGACATTGACCCAGACCACAGCCAGGTGATTTTTAAAGTAAAGCACCTTGGTATTAGTAACGTTACCGGGCAGTTTGATCTCTTTAACGGAAGCTACAGTTTCGATGAAGAAAACCTGGCGAACTCAAGCGTTGAGACAGAGATCGTTGCTTCGAGCATAAATACCAATAAAAAGAAAAGGGATGACCATCTAAAGTCAGATGAGTTCCTGGACGTAGAGAAATTCCCGAGTATCACTTTTAAGAGTAAAGAAGTGAAAGGAAGCGGTGATGAGCTGCAAATTGTAGGCGATCTAACAATTCACGGCGTAACTAAAGAGGTTACTCTAGACGCTGACTATGGGGGCAGTGTCACCGACCCCTGGGGGAACAAGCGCTCCGCTTTTACAGCCTCTACTGAGATAAATAGAAAGGACTTTGGCATGACCTGGAATAAAGCCCTTGAGGCCGGGGGTTTTGTTGTAGGTGATGAAGTTAAAATTACTCTTGAAATAGAGGGTATACAAAAAAGTAGTTAAAGTATTCTTTCAATAGAAGAGGCCGCCTTTGGACGGCCTCTTCCAAAGCTTTCAGTGTTATCTTACTGGCCCAGCATTTGGCCCATGTCCATTTCTTTTAGCTTAGCGTCTCCTGGATCGCAAATGTCCTTTGGCCCGCCGTCATTCCTGTTTATTTTAACAGCGGTCTCTTTCATCTTAATACCGGCCATATCCATTCCGGATTCAACTGATATCTGATCTGGCGTAATACATGTTCTAGCCCCGCCCATAAGCTCCCATTCAGTACACTTTTCACCGTTTACGGTTTTCTCTCCAATCACTTTACCTCCCAATTGCTTCATGAACTGCTCGCTGAACTCCTTGGGGGTTTTGCCTTCCATACCGGCCGTAACGCCTTCAAACATTGGGTTTTTCATTTTCGTGCCGGTGTTGTCGTCCTGGTTTATCGTGATAATCCACTGCTGACCGTCTTCTACGTATGTTATTACCTTTTCGTTCTTTTTCTGCGCAGGCGCGCCAGGCATGTTGAGTTCGGATACTTCAACCCAGCAGACTAAATTACCCCATTTCTGAGAGTAATGGGTCTTTTCCCCTGCATTTACGCCTTCCATTTTGTACTCGACCGTATAGCTCTCGAGCGGGTGATACTTTTCAGCGGCTCCGCCGGTTTCTGCCAACAATACGAAAGCTCCCGCCAGGAGCAGTATAGCGCCCAAATACCGTGCAGCCTCATTTAAGCTAATCAAATTCAATATCTTACTCATATTCATCCCTCCATAATGATTATTTTAATGCATACAGTTTAACCACAAAAAATGCGGAAGTAACTATGTTTATTTGAGTATTGATCTATTAAAGAAGTTTGGACTTTGAGTTAGTATTCTCTTATTTCAAGACTGTCTATTTTGTCTGATACCTCAAGGTAAGCGTATGAGCCCGCTCCCAAGGGACCGGGGTTAACTATCTTAGTTCCGTAAATTTCGTCAATCCCGGCTGCTTCGTGTATGTGCCCCGTAAGGCACACAAGAGGCTTATTCTCCTTTATGAAGTCCCTCACTGTGTGGCTTCCCACGTGATCACCGTTCGCGAGGGTGTCGTTTGCCGTATCGTAGGGGGGCTGGTGGCAAACCATTACAATAGGGGCGCTCTTTTTAATGTCTTTTAGTGATTTCCCAAGAATTTTCTTGTACTGCTCCTCCGTATAAACGGTCGGTGTGGGGCTCGGGCACGGCAGTGAGCCTCCGGCGCCGATAAAATTAATACCATCTACTTTTTTTGCTCTACCGTGGAGGTTAATTTTTTGCTTACTTAGATAGTCGTCCACGCTCTTCGTGTCGCAATTGCCGGTGACAGCCAGTATGTTCTCGTTTGAGAGCCTTATAGTTTCTATCAGCTCCGCCGCTTGCTCACCGCTTCCGAAATGAGTGAGGTCGCCTGAAAGAATTACCAGGTCGGCTGAGGAAAGCTCATCTCTGATTTTCTCTATAGGGTGGTTATTGCCGTGAATGTCTACAAGGTTGATTATTTTCATGCCAGCGATTCCCTCTGCAATATATTTGATGCTCAAAATGCGTAATTTAATATTACAGATTATATTCGATAGAGTCTATATGGAATCTGACACAACGCGATAAGTCGCCTGTTTGAAGAAAAACAGGAAGGAATCGTATCTAGAGTCCACAAGTGTGAGTCCGAGGTCCCTGAAAAGCCCTTTCCACTCACCATCGGATTTGTTAGTGTGCGGGTGGCCGATAAACTCAAGATTAAACAGAGAATCGAATATATATGTCAGGTATTTTTGGAAGACGTTTGTGTATATATCCTCTATGATTACAATTTTGCCCCCTACTCTCTTAGCTTCGGATAAAATCTTTTCCGGGTCTTGTGTATGATGTAAAACAGTAAGAATGAGCACCGTATCAAATGAATTATCGGGAAACGGAATAATCTTCCCGTCGTAAATTACGGGGTTAACGCCCGTGGTAAGGGTGCGGTCTTCTACATCAAGCGGCGTGACACCGTAGCCTTTTGACTTAAGTAGTGTACACACACTGCCCGCGCCCGCACCGATATCCAAAATTCTGTCATCTTGAGATAAATATTTTTGTATTCTCCTGAGCTTGAAACGGGCGTCTTTTAGCCAAAGACAGAAAACCAGATTCTTAATTAAAGCGGTGGGCGTTGTTTTTAGAAGCGATATAGCCTTAATCATCAAAGGATATGATGACCTGCGCTCAAAAAGGACTCATATGGGTCTATTTACATATTACTTGAAGCTCATCATACCTTCGGAGCTCAATCAGCTCTATAAAATATGCGTCGTCAAGCCCTCCCGTAACGTCGCAGCGGTCGTCACACTGCTCGTCCGTGCAGCTCCTCGTATCGCGTATTTCAGAAGGTGAGGTGCAGATGTCCGTGCATTTTGCCTCGACAAAGTTTATAGGAGTGTTTTTAATTTGACTTATTAGAGCCCTGGCAACGCTTCTGTCAGAGAAGCAGCGTCTTAGCTTTCTTTCACAGTGGTTTTTTATTGTAAACAATATAGAAAGCTCAATATTAACAGTGTCCGAGTTTGCTGCCGCCTGATATTGAGGGAGCAAAAATCCTGTTACAATGGCTAGAATTAAAATCTTTTTCATAAGAGCCGCCCCAAAGACTTCTTTAAGTCTACTGCCCGCACTGTTGATTTAGCACTTGGTTGAATTGAGCGTGCTGTGATAACCCAAGCTCCCCTGCTTTTTTTAAGTCCTCGCATCCCTTTTTCTTTTGCCCCATCTCTATATATACGTACCCTCTTACGTAGTAGGCTTCGGCGTAAGTTGGCTGTATCTCTATCGCTTTATCGAAATCTTTTATCGCCCCTTTATTATTGTTCTCATTAGTCTTCACCGCGCCCCGTCTAAGGTATGCTTGAGCAAAGCTGGGGTTTAATTCAATTGCTTTTGTGAAATCCTTATCCGCTTTTTTGAATTGCTGAGTTATCGCGTATGCGTAACCCCTGTTGTAATAGGCTTCCGCCAACTTGGGATCCGCTTTAATAGCTTTCGTGAAGTCTTCGATAGCGCCGTTAATATCACCCGTCTCGGCTTTTGCGTCTCCCTGCTGCACATATTGCTGAGCCGTCTGTGTGAATCCGGTTTCAGCGTATGCCGCTGACATTAAAATAATAAGTAGAATTGCTGTTGCTGCTCTCATGTTGAAAACCCTCCGTTTTTATAGGTCCTGCCTTATATCCACTCTAAGTGTAACGAAGCGGGATGGCAGACTCAAGTACGTATTACCGCTAAAGAGGCTTTAGCTCACCGAGCACTGTGGGTATCAGCTCTGACACTGTGGGGTGAATGTGCATAGCTCTTTTTATTACGGTATACGGGGCTTTCGCGTACATGATGTCCAGAATGCAGTGTACCGCCTCATCTCCTTCGACCCCCAGTATCGCGGCTCCCAGTATCTGTTTTGTCTCTGCGTCCACTATTATCTTAATAAACCCCTCTGTCTCTCCCCTTTCCCGGGCGCGTCCTACCCTGCTCATCATCCTTTTCCCAATGAGCGCCTTACGCCCTGAATCCCTAACCTGCTGCTCTGTCATGCCAGCTCTGCCGAGAGGCGGGTCGATGAAAAGGCCATAGCACAGTATCCGGTCGCTTATCCTGCGCGGGTCTTTGTCCAGGAGATTGGCCGCGACAATCTCAAAGTCGTTATAGGAAGTGTGAGTGAACGCGCCTTTACCGTTACAGTCTCCGATGGCCCACACACCCGGCACGTTGGTCCGGCACTGATCGTCCACCTGAATGTATCCTCTGTTGTTAGTCTCTATTCCGGCTTTATCGAGCCCCAGGTCATCTGTATTAGGCACTCTTCCCACAGCCCACAGAAGGTGCGTTCCGACAACGCTCGTATCCCCCTGCGTGCAGTCAACTTCGACCTCTACCCCTTTTTCATGCTTCTTAGCGTTAATACACTCAGCATTCAGCCTGAGATTAATTCCCTCTTTCTCCATTATTCTCCTCACTGCGTCCGAGACGTCTTCGTCTTCCCTGCCGATCAAACGCGGGCCTTTCTCGATTACAGTAACCTCGCTTCCATAGCGTCTGTACATCTGAGCGAACTCAAGCCCGATGTAACTACCCCCGATAATAACCAGATGCTCGGGCAAAAAATCAATCTCCATCATCCCGGTATTCGTGAGATAGGAAAGCCCCTCTCCGTCAGGCATCGGCGGCACGAATGCTCTGCCGCCAACGTTAATGAATATTTTTTCCGCCTCTAAGATTTCCCCGTTCACACTCACTGTGTTCGGGGATTCAAAACGGCCGTGTCCCTCATACACGGTAACGTTCTCCATTCCTCTGACCCAGCTCTCCACGTTCTTGTTTGATGTTCCCGACACCTCGTCTTTTCTTGCTTTAACCCTCTTCATATCCACTTCGATGGAGCCGTCGATCATAACTCCATATTCCGCTCCCGTTCTGGCTACATGAGCGGCCCGAGCGCTCGCGACCAGGGTTTTTGTAGGTATGCATCCTGTATTTACACACGTGCCTCCGAAAAGTTTTCTCTCCAGCACCGCCACTTTCATTCCGGCCCCGGACATCCTGCCGGCAAGCGCAGGGCCCGACTGCCCGGTACCTATCACTATCGCGTCAAATTTAGCTGGCATAGAATTTCTCCTCCAAAGTATGGGATATCTAGTAGTTGATAGCCATTATACAGCTTTATTAACCGAAAATTAAATTGCAAAAATATATACAGGCGACTTAGTAATTATGTGCAACAGTGCTTGTAACTAAATCTGGGAGTTTTTATAATGTTTTATCAACTCTTATTGGGGGTCTATTTAAAATGAATGAAAACGGCATGGTCACAGTAGGCTCATATCTGGCGTCAAGACTCGTGGAGCTTGGAATAAAGCATTATTTCTCAGTCCCCGGTGACTATAATTTAGTATTACTCGACGAGCTGCTCAAAAACCCTGATCTAACCATGATCTCCTGTTGTAACGAGCTTAACGGCGGGTACGCGGCTGACGGTTACGCGCGCGCAAACGGTATCGCCGCACAGGTGGTAACGTTTTCGGTAGGCGGCCTGAGCGCGCTTAACGCGACCGCGGGCTCCTACGCGGAAGACATGCCGGTAATCGTAATAAGCGGAGGCCCTAACACCAATTCCGAAGTAGAAAACCAGGTGCTTCACCATACGCCCGGGAGGGTGAGTTACGGATATCAAAGAGACATATTCGCCCACGCCGCCGCGGCTGCCGTCATAGTGAAGCATCTTGAAGACGCGCCTTATTTAATAGACGAGACTATCTCCACTTGCGTAAGCGAGCGCAAGCCCGTGTACATTGAGGTACCCTGTAACCTCGCAAGTCAATACATACCAGCGCCCCATAAACGCAATTTTATAAGTAGAGTTAAGAGCGACCCGAGCGCTCTTAAGGGGGCGGTAAAGGCGGCAGCCGATTTTCTTAACGCAGCCGCAAAACCAATTGCCGTCACAGGAGAAGAGCTCAGGGCATGCTGCGCAGAGAATTCATTTGAAAAACTTCTAAAGGCTTCAAATTACGCTTTTGCCTCCATGCCGGGCGCTAAGGGTTATGTATCTGAAAATCACCCAAACTACATCGGCACCTACTGGGGCCCGGTCAGCAGCCCGGGCACAAATGAAATTGTGGAGTCCGCAAACGTATACCTATTTACCGGTCCGAGGTTCACAGACTACACCACTTGCGGGTTCTCCGACCTCATTAACCCCGAAAAGCTAATTCACGCCGGGCGCGATTTTGTGAGACTCCCGAACGTAACCTACAACAAGGTAATGATCGGTGAGTTCCTGGAAGCGCTCGCAAAAGAGGTAAAGCCAAACGACTCGTCACTTAAAGCCTATAAGCGCGTTAAGATGGATTTTGCCCCTGAGCCTCCCGTTAAGAAAGACGAGCCGATTACCACGAGAAGGCTCTTTTCGCAGATTCAGGGAATCCTGGACTCTAAAACCGCGGTGTTAGCTGAAACAGGGGACTCCTGGTTTAACTGTATGAAGCTAGATCTGCCCGAGGGGGCAAAATTTGAGATACAAATGCAGTACGGCTCCATCGGCTGGTCCGTAGGAGCAACGCTCGGATATTCTCTTGGCTCTGCAAAAGACCACCGCTTGCTCTCATTCATTGGAGACGGCTCATTCCAGCTGACCGCCCAGGAGCTCTCGACCATGATAAGATACGAGCTGAACCCGATAATATTTTTACTTAATAACGGCGGGTATACGATCGAGGTCGAGATACACGACGGTCCCTATAATAATATCAAAAACTGGGACTACGCAGGGATTATGGACGTATTCAACGCGGGAGAAGGAAACGGGTGGTCTGAGAGGGTTTCAACGGAGGGAGAGCTTGAAAAGGCCATAAAAACGGCGCTTTCACATAAGGGAGGGCCGTGCTTGATAGAGGTCATGCTCGACAGAGACGACTGCAGTAAGGAGCTTTTAGAGTGGGGCTCAAGGGTGGCCGCCAATAACGGCAGACCGCCCAGAGTTAAGTAAGAAGGCCATAAAAACTAAGAGGAGGTCAGTCATGGCTGACAAAGCTGCGATAATCGTTCTTTCGGACACGCAAGACTACGAGGGTATGGGGCGCGTGGTAAACGCGATGATAACCGTTAAGGAATATAAAGAAGCGGGCGAAGAGGTAAAGCTGATACTTGACGGCGCGGGTACCAGGTGGGTAAAGCAGTTCACAAAACCCGAGCAGCCCTACCGTGAGCTCTACGATCAGGTGAAGGATAAGGTCTCTGTGTGTGAATACTGCGCCGGGGCCTTTAACGTCGCAAAGGAAGTAGAAGAGCAGAGCCTTCCGGTAGAAGCCGAGTACGACGGGCATCCGAGTATAAGAACGCTACTTAACGAGGGCTGGAAAGTGGTGACCTTTTAGTTAATTCTAAGGGGGGCAACATGAATACCCTGTATGAAGCGAGAATATCGGATGAATTTTGAAAATGATAAGTGTTGCAAGTATAGTCTGTTTAACGATATACAAAGGTGTCTTTTATCATGAATATGTAGGGATGAAATAGGGCTTGTATAGATTGAAATGAACTATCTATTTAAATCTCCAGCCAATCCCGAAAGTAATGTTTATAGAATCGGAGCTAAGAGGAATGAGAGAGCATTTTTTGTTCGTAATCCGAAGCGGCACGATAATTTTTCTTGTTTTTATTCTGCCAGGCTCCCTATTGGCAGAGGAAATTAAAAGCACGGGCTCGACATATTTATCCCGTCCTGACTCCGAAGGTGTTCCGACTAAGGTATCCACCGGTTTACAAATTATTAATATTGAAAGTGTCAGTGGCTCTGAGCAAAGCTTTAGAGCTAAGTTTGCTATAACTTTTATATGGAAAGACCCGCGTTTGGCTTGCAAGGAGGGAGAAGACCCAAAGTTAGTTCGCAAGTTTGATCTTGACCAGGTTTGGCATCCGCAAATATTTCTCCTAAACAAGCGAAGCCTTGCGGAGCTGGAACAAAATATAGTATGGGTAAACTGTGAGGGAGCTGTGGAATATGCACAGATTTACTATGGAGACGTGCTTACTCTTTCCGATGTTAAAGATTTTCCTTTCGATTCACGTCCCCTTCGTATAGACATTGTATCAAAGGCGTACAGTACGGATGAGGTATTGTTTTTATTAGATGAAAGTTATACCGGAAGGTCAGAAGAGTTTTCAATAGTCGACTGGTACATTAGCACTCATCCTACTGTAAATTCTTCTGAATATGTCTTAAAGAGCCGGATCGGTCAGAAGTCTTACTCCCGCTTTATATTTGAATATAACGCAGACCGTAATACTCGTTATTACATATGGAAAGTAATATTTCCGATGTTTTTAATTGTATTTATGTCCTGGACTGTATTCTGGATTCCTCCGAGTCAAATCGGTCCGCAAATAGGATTATCCGTTACCTCTATGCTCACGCTGATCGCGTACCGGTTTGCAATTGGCAATATTATTCCGAATGTTGACTATCTTACCCGCTTCGACAAGTTCGTATTCGGCTCGACACTGTTGATATTTATAGCTCTGGTCGAGTCAGTTACTACAGGCAGTCTTAGTGTAAAGGGAAAGGGTGAGCTCGCTGAAAGAATAGACTTTTATTCCCGCATTTTCTTTCCCTCAGCGTTCATACTGATAGTGATCTACTCTTTCCTGTTGTGATTTGATCTGACAATTAATATACAGGCGCTCAAATGTCTTACATACAGTCTGAACAAAGGAGAAAAAATGAGTGAAAAAGTCGCGTTAATTACAGGGGGAGCAAGGGGGATCGGAAGAGCAATCGGGCTTGAGCTGGCCTCAAGAGGATGGTCGGTAGCAGTTTGTTTCAGAACGAGTGAGCCCGATGCCCAAGAGACGGTAAAAGAGGTCGAGGAGAAGGGAGCTAAAGGGCTTAGTTTCAAAGCCGATGTGTCAGATCCCGCGTCATGTAAAGAGCTTGTAAAAAATGTCGAGGATGTCTGGGGCCGCATTGACACTCTCGTTAACTGCGCCGGGCCTTATCACAGGGTCAATATTCTTAAAGAGACGCCGGAGGGCTGGAACAGTATGTTCGACAACAACCTGCACTCTGTTTTTTACATGAGCCAGGCAGTTTCAGCAGGTATGAAAGAGCGCGGGTGGGGACGGATAATAAATTTCAGTATGGCAAACGCGGATAAACTGATAGCCCAGACTGAGATTACGGCGCATTACATCGCTAAAGCAGGCGTACTGATGCTTACCCGCTCTCTCGCAAGAGCGCTTGCGCCTGATGGGATTACCGTAAACGCCATATCCCCCGGGTTTATTAATTCCGGCAGCGCACCCATGGAAGAGCTTGAGTCTATGGTTAAACGAATACCCGCAGGCTATATTGGCTCCACTGATGACGCTGTTAACGCCGCCCTTTACTTACTTTCAGATGAGGCCTCCTACGTTAACGGCAGCAACATTCAGCTGAGCGGCGGGTGGGGTTTATAGAGTTGGTACGACAATAGAGCAACTGGCAATTAGAAAAACCTTGGTTATAATGAGTCCCTTATGAATATAAAACTACTCAAAACACTTTGCGAGGCGCCCGGTCTTCCCGGGGCTGAAGGTCCTGTAAAGGACATTATTAAAAAAGAGTTCGGAAAACTAACTAAAGAGGTCACAGAAGACGCTCTCGGGAATATCATTGCCCATATACCCGGCAAAGGGCCAAAGCTCGTGCTTGACGCTCACACCGACGAAGTCGGTTTTATGGTGAACCATATAGATTCAAAAGGGTTCCTGCGTCTTACATCTCTCGGGGGAATGGACCCTAGAGTATTTTACGGCCAAAGGCTCACGATTTGGGGTAAAAAGCCGCTCCTTGGAATGGTGGCAGCCGTACCCCCTCACATAAGCAAGACCGGTAACAATAAAGAAGTCCCCGAGGTAGAGGACTGTGTAGTCGATCTTGGTTTGCAGGCAGACAAAGTGAAGAAGCTCGTATCGATTGGCGACGTTGTCTCGTTCAACGCTCCTTTTGAGGAGACTGAGGACGCGATTATCTCAAAGGCGATAGACGACAGAGTCGGGCTTTTTGTTATGCTGGAAGCACTAAAACGAAAGCCGAAACTAGGATGCGACCTCTATCTAACGGCTACAGTTCAGGAAGAAGTAGGCCTAAGAGGCGCCCGTGTCATAGTCCCGGTCTACGAGCCAGATTTTGTGGTCGCTCTTGAAGGCACAGTGGCCATGGACATTCCAGGCGTCACGGAATATAAAACGCTTGCGAATGTGCTTAAGGGCCCTGAGATTAGACTATCTGACCGCTTCCTTGTAGCGAACCGACCGTTTAGTTACTTCCTGATGGACACTGCGAAGAAGAAAAAGATCCCCTATCAGGTAACGGTGAAAAAAGCCGGCAGCACAAACGCGACTGCAATGCAGGTTACAGGGAAAGGAAGCCGGGCCGCCGTGGTCTCGGTACCGGTCCGCTATCTCCACAGCCCGAGCTGTCTTGCGTATAAAACCGATATTGAAGATACGATCAAACTTATTTATTCTCTACTCGAAGGGCTTAACAAGTTTAAGTAAGTCATATTTTAAGACCCGACGGGAGATATGATAAAAACAAGCTCTACTCGATTCTATATCTTATCTATCCTTATCTTTTTAATATGCTCCGTAACCGCTGCATTTCTCTACGCAGATGAGCCCGCCGCGCCGTCAAAGGGTAGCGGGCTCGATCCTTCGTTGAACGGACTCGATCGAGCCTGGGAAGTTCTTGCTCTCTACCATAGAGATCCCTCAAACATAGATAAGACCATTAAAGTGCTCGAAGAAAAGCTTGCAGCAGAGCCTGACGACGTGGATGCGCTGCTTCTTCTTTCACGGGCATGGCTCACTTACGGCTACGTTAAAGCCAGAAGCAAGGAAGAGCTCATCAGGGTGTTTGAGAATGGCACCAGAGCTGCCGAGAAAGCTGTAGAGATTGAGCCTGGTAACCCGGACGCACATTTTTTCTACGTTGCCAACCTGGCTTCACTCGGGGATGCCAAAGGACTCTTTAACTCCCTATTCATGCTCCCAGAGGTAAGAAGAGAGCTCGATCTTATTTTAGAGCTTGACCCTAACCACGAGAACGGGCTCGCCATGCAGGGAGCGCTTTTCTATTATCTGCCAGGTATCCTGGGCGGCGATATGCAGATTTCAGAAATCTACATTAGACGCGCGCTTAGCGTCGATCCGCACCTGTCCTCCGCGAAACTATATCTCGCAATGAACCTTAAGAAGCAGAAACGCTATGAAGAGGCGCTCACAGTGCTCCAAGAGCTTGTAAAGGATAAAGACCCTGCCTTCTATCCGGACTGGTATCTTAACAGAAAATATGCCCTGATCATGATCTCCAGGATAAATAAAGAGATCGCGCAAAATCCAAAAAACAAGACAAAACAAAAAGACAGGCTGTAACTCATGGATATACTTTGCCCGTATATGCAATGTAGCGGTACATCTGTTATAATTCTCGCGCTATGTATATAGACGACTTACTCAAAGTATTCGACAAAGCGTCCGGGCGCTATCATGAGCTGCGCACGCCGCAGGTAAAGGACGCTCTTAAAAAAGCGCTTGAGGCCAAAAAATACGACCTTCAGGACGAGGGTCTTATCGAGGCCATAATTAAGGACGAAGAGGACGAGCTGGTGGATTCCTTTCAGCAAACGCTTGAAATCCAGCTTGGTGGAAACGACGAAGTATCAAAGTACCTCTCAAGTAAAGATGGTATAGACGAGGCCGTGGATATCTTCATCAAATCCCTTGAGCACCTCATGAATTTTTACTACAACAGCCTCATCGGCAGACACTTCTCTAGTAGTTAATTCGACCCTAAGAACATTAAAGACGAGATTCCGGGTCGAAGCCCGGAATGACAAAAAGAGATTGCCACGGCTCATTCCGAGCCACGCAGTGACAAAAAAAAAGGAGACCCTATTGGATCTCCTTTGATTAATTTCATTTTGTAACTGCTTTCCTGCTTTCTACTTCTTTTTTCTTTTTGACATCGGAACGTACTTAAGGTTCTTCTCGCCCAGATAAACCTGTCTCGGGCGGGCGATCCTGTTCTCCGGGTCATTTAGGAGCTCTTTCCACTGTGCTAGCCAGCCGGAAGTACGAGCGATGGCGAACATCACCGTGAACATCTCTACAGGTATTCCCATACTCTGGTAAATAAGTCCTGAGTAGAAGTCAACGTTCGGATACAGTTTTCTCTTTACGAAGTAGTCATCTTCAAGCGCGATCCTCTCTAGCTCAAGAGCGATATCGAGGTGAGGGTTCTTGCCCGTTACTTCAAATACGTCGTGTGCTATGTCTTTAATTATCGTTGCCCTAGGATCATAGGATTTATAAACCCTATGGCCAAATCCCATAAGCCTGAACTCACCTGCTTTAGCGCGTTTGATGTACTCGGGGATTTTATCCACAGAGCCGATCTCGTTCAGCATCTGAAGCACACCCTCGTTTGCTCCGCCGTGAAGCGGGCCGTATAGGGCGGCTATAGCGGCAGCGGTTGCCGAGTATGGGTCCGGGTTAGAGCTTCCGACGTTACGCATGGCGCTTGCGCTGCAGTTCTGCTCGTGGTCTGCATGGAGAATGAATAATACGTCAATTGCTTTTTCGATCGCGGGGTCCGGATCGTATTTAAGCTCTGTCATTTTAAAGAGCATATTCAGGAAGTTGCCCGCGTAGCTAAGATCGTTGTCCGGATAAACGTAAGGCTGGCCCATTGCGTGACGGAAAGCGAAAGCCGCCATAGTCGGCATTTTTGCAATAAGCCTGTGTACCTGAATATCCCTTACCTCTTTGTTGAAAATGTCTTTGGCTTCAGGATAAAAAGTCGATAGAGCGCCTACCGTTCCGAGAAGCATACCCATTGGGTGCGCGTCATAGCGGAAGCCGTCCATAAACTTCTTAATATTCTCATGAATGATCGTGTGATTGGTGATATTATCTTCCCAGCGAGCAAATTCCGTCTTGTTAGGGAGCTCACCGTTCAGAAGTAAATACGCGACTTCCAAATAGTTACTTTTCTTCGCGAGTACGTCAATTGGGTAGCCTCTGTACATTAGCTCACCCTTATCACCGTCGATGAAGGTTACCCTGCTTGTGCATGCTGCAGTGTTGCTGTATGCGGGGTCGTAACTCATCATACCGAAGTCGTCTTTCTTCACTTTGATCTGACGCAGGTCCATTGCCTTAATAGTGTCATTCTCTATAGGCAATTCATACTCTTTCCCTGTTCTGTTGTCCTTTACGGTTAAAGAATTCTTCTTAGCCACTATACTTCCTCCTTATGCAGATTGATTGGGCGCAAATAGTTATATATTCGCTAAAATTTTCTACTAACAGTTATTTTGGATTTGTGTTTCACCCCGCCGCGAACGGTATGAGAAACCTAAACACCTTACCTAAAGTAAGGAATATTTCAATAAGTATAATAAATTTTTTAAGGTGGGCGTATTTACCAGAAAAAATCTAAGTGCCGGATTTTCAAAATAATCCCTGCTCTAAAACTAAAATATCTAGGCTAGCTTTATGGGTACAGGGGTGAAACATACTACGAAAATGATGAGCGAAAGAGCCCCTAGCATCTTCCTTCTGCCGTCGAGCTCAGACTCCTCATACACAGTAGGCGGGTGTTTTGTGCCCATAACAGTTAGAAGCGCTGCCCACAGAACCCATCCTGGCCAGCCTTCAATCACAGGGACTGAGCTCAGAAAATCGGGCAGGTTCCCGCCCGCCGCCTTAGCCGCCAACGCGAGCAGAGGCTCGGTCCCGACCCCGAATAAGAATAGTAGAGCTATCATGGTTACCGAGGCGTACTTGTGGTAGCGCTTTGAAAACAGGGCGTACACTATGTGCCCGCCGTCCAACTGCCCCGAAGGTATAAGGTTAAGCGCCGTGACAAACAGCCCCACCCACCCCGCGAATGCAACCGGGTGTACAAAAAGATCATAGCCTTCAGGAATTTGCCCGAAAAATATTTCTGAAAAAAAGCTGAATAAGAGAGGCGTTCCGAGTAAGAGCCCTCCCCCGGATTCATACTCCGATATATTTACTATAGTCGACATTTTTATTCCGAGGATAAGCACAGGCACCGTAGCCACCATACCCGCAAGCGGGCCTGCGATACCTATATCAAACAGTGCCTTTTTAGAAGATATTGGGGACTTTATCTTAATAAAAGCCCCGAACGTGCCGATCGGGGAAATAAACGGTGGGGCCGGTATGAAATAAGGCGGTGTTATATCTACACCGTATTTTCGTCCGTAGTAATAGTGACCCATTTCGTGTGAGCCGAGTATAAACAAAAGAGCCGCGGAAAAAGAAAGCGCGCTCGTAATACTCCCGCCGAACGATAGCCCGGTGACAAACGTCGTAATTACGGTAAGTACAAACAGAATTATGTGTATTTTTCGGACTTTCATAATCAGGGGGTAAAAAATACCTCAATAAATAAGAATTAAAAGTTTAACGGCTATTTTTAGTACCTATAATAAAGATACACTCAATCCTGGCCGTGTTATTCTATTTCTATAAGAGCGGGGTCTATCTGCTCGAGCGTCTCTATCAGGTGGCGCTCAATGTCTGAGCGTTTGTTGATATGAAGCGTCTGCGCGCGCAGCGAATCGAGAACATTTTTGTCGAGTCTGTTGCATAAATATCTTATGACCGGCACATGAGAAGGAGATACGCTAAAGTGCCTGTACCCAAGCGCAAGCAGGCACAGCGCGCCCGAGGGCGTTCCCGCAAGCTCGCCGCACACCGAGACGTCTATGCCCAGCTCTCTTGTCCTGTACTCAATGTGGTCGAGCGCTCTGAGCACAGCCGGGTGAAAACCCGAGTACAGGTGACCCACCATATTGGAGTTTCTGTCTACTGCCAGTATGTACTGAATTAAATCGTTTGTGCCTATGGATATAAAATCGATGACATCCTTGAAATCATTTAACTGATACACTATTGCCGGTACTTCCATCATTATCCCAAGCGGAGGAATGTCCGCTCTTGACAGTCCCACTTCCTGTGAGAGCTGCTCAATAATCTCCTTGGCGGTCTCGACTTCCCAGAAATTCGTGATCAGCGGCAGCAGTATCCTGAACCTGTGCCCTTTTTTTGTTGCCAGGAGTATAGCCTTTATCTGGTCTTTAAATAGATCAAGATACTCCATAGAGAACCTTATCGCGCGCAGTCCCAGGAGCGGGTTTTCTTCCTTAGGAAAGTCAAAATAAGGAAGCAGCTTGTCTGTGCCTACATCTAAAGTCCTTACAGTAACGGTGCCTTCAAATTCCTCTGCGAGCTTTTTATAAATCCCTACCTGCTCCCTCACTTTAGGCCATCTTTCATACTGAGCGAAAGCAAACTCTGTGCGAAACAGCCCTACGTCCTTGATCCCGTACTGCCTTGCGAGCTGAACGTCGATAGGAAAGCCTATATTAGCCGAAAGCTCTATGCCGATCTTCTCTTCAGAGGAAGGTAATTTCCCCTCCTCTTCTATCGTTTCCCTTAGTTTTACGTATTTTCCGTACGTACTCTCGTACTCCTCAATCAGGCTCTCGTCCGGATTTGAAAATATAAACCCGGTCTTTCCGTCTACAATAACCTTCTCCCCCGCTCTCACGAGCCCGAAAATATTGTCAATACCGACCACTGCCGGTATTCCGAGCGACTTTGCTATAATCACCGCGTGAGAGGTCTCACCCCCTTTTTCTATTACGAGCGCGGAGAATTTATTTTTTAAGAGCATGGATATAAAAGAGGGGCCAATCTCATAGGCGACGAGTACAGAGCCCTCCATGGGCTCGGAGGCCGCTTTTCGGCCTTTTTTATGTTTTACAAGCTCCTGTAATATTCTCTCACCGATGTCCCGGAAGTCCTGGGCCTTTTCCCGCAGATATCTGTCGCTCAGGCCTTCGAACTGCTCCGCTATAGACTCAATGCCCTCAATCACCGCAAGCTCGGCCGGTATGTCACCTTCTTCGAGCCTCTGAAGCAGGGTTGCCCTGAGAGTTGAGCCCTGAAGCACCAGCAGGTGCGCCCTGAATATATCTATCTCTGCTTTACTCAGAAGCGCCTCTGAGTCTAGGGTCTTGATTACGTGCTTTATTTCTTCCTCTACATCCCTCAGTGCTTGTTTGAGCCTCTTTAACTCAACCTCCGGACCTCTGGACTTTAACTTCTCGTTGCTTATCTGTCTGAACAGGCCGCGGAACATAAACACGTTGCCAATGGCTATACCGCTTGAAACCCCTTTACCCTGGTGAGATCTTGTCTCGTGTTTTATTATGGAAGGAGTTTTTAGCCGCTCCAGCCGGTCAGCGACTTCAAGCAGTCCCGCGAGGTTAGAGGCGATGATCTGAAAAAGTGTTTCTTCCGCTGGAGTCACGGCCCTTTTCTCTTTCGTCTGACCGACCAGTACACCGATGCACCTGTTCTGAAGCAGTATCGGTACTCCGATGTAGCTTTCGTACTCTTCCTCGCCTATCTCGGGGAAATAACGGTAACGCTTGTGCTTTGACGCTGGCATGACTGTCAGCGGTCTTGAGGTTTGATAAACAAGCCCCGTGAGTCCCTCTTCCGGGCTCAGAGTGATCGGGTGCTTAAGCGGGTCTACGCTCAGCCCTTTTGTAGACCTGAGCGAAAGAACCCCTTTCTCGCTATCCCACAGGTATACCGAGACCACATCGAAGTGCAAAGAACCTCCGATTTTACTTACTACTTTTTTTAATACGGTATTGAGACCAGTCGACTGGTTAACCAGCTCGCTAATTTCTTTTACAATCTTCAGATGGAAGTCGGCTCTCTCAATTGTGGCTTTAGATGTCATATTTTGTTAATAATCCGTATCCTGAAAATCAGTATTCGCACAATAAACTATATGAATTTTTCAGATTTATTGTATAGTTATCATCCGTTAAATAATGCCGGGCAATACTTTTCAAACCCGGTTTAAGTATAATATATATATTGAATTTAAAGAATGTACGGACTTGCTCCTCTCATATCAAAATACCTGACATAGCTGCCTAAACCAGCACAAATTCAATATAAACTAATTGACTTAGGAAAGCAGATAATGACAGATAAATCAAATTCACAAGGACCTATAAGAGTCGCGGTTATAGGGTCTGGACCAGCGGGCTTTTACGCGGCAGAGCACCTTTTTAAGCACACGGAATACGAATTCCAGATAGATATGTACGATAAGCTCCCCACTCCACACGGCCTTGTGCGCACCGGTGTGGCCCCAGACCATCAGAAAATTAAATCCGTCACCAGGGTGTATGACAAGATCGCTTCGAATCCGAATTTCAGGTTTTTCGGCAATGTCGAGTACGGAAAAGACATTATGATGGAAGACCTCAAAAGGCATTATCATATGATAATATTCGCTACAGGAGCGGAAACGGACAGACGGATGAATATCCCGGGAGAGGACCTGAAGGGCTCTCACACCGCAACCGAGTTTGTGGCGTGGTACAACGGCCACCCCCATTACGGCGAGTCTGAGTTCGATCTGTCGGCTGAGGCGGTTGCCATTGTCGGCGTCGGCAATGTCGCCGTTGACGTGGCCCGAATACTGTGCAGGACCGAAGAAGAGCTTGGAGAGACCGACATTGCCGACTATGCCCTTGAAGCGCTCAAAGAGAGCGGAGTAAAAGAGGTATACCTTCTTGGCCGCAGAGGCCCACTTCAGGCCGCTTTTACGAACCCTGAAGTAAGAGAGCTTGGCAACCTCGAAGACGCCCACGCTATTACAAAAAAAGACGAGATCGTTCTGGACATCCACTCCGATAAGCATTTGAAGGAGACAGAGGACGTGAGCGCCCGGAAAAAACACGAGATACTAAGTTCCTTTTCAGAAGAAAGAGAACATGATAAGTCAAAGAAGCTTCACATTCGCTTTCTTGTCTCTCCGGTGGAGATACTCGGCGATGAAGACGGGAATGTAAGAGCGATAAAACTCGTGAAGAACGAGCTTTATAAAACTGAAGACGGGAGCCTTAGACCAAGGCCCACCGAAGAATTCGAGGAAATCCCCGTAGGGCTCGTTTTCCGCTCCATAGGTTATCACGGCGTAGCACTGCCCGGCGTGCCGTTTCACGAGAAATGGGGCGTAATACATAACATAAAGGGGCGCATTACCGATCTTGAAACCGAAGAGCATATCCCCGGGCTCTATACGACCGGCTGGATAAAGAGAGGACCCTCCGGCGTAATCGGAACCAATAAAAAGGACTCCGGCGAGACCGTTGACTGCATATGCGAGGACATTGAAAAAGAAAGCATCAATATCCCCCAGCACCCGGATCCAGAAAGCGTCATCGAGCTTCTAAAGGAGCGAAAGCCCGACTATGTTACCTATGAGGACTGGCTCAGGCTTAACGAGCTTGAGATCGAGAGGGGTAAAGCGCTTGGGAAACCCCGCCATAAATTCACAAAGATAGAAGATATTATGGAAGCGCTGAAGGAAAAAGGGGATTCGTAAACTTCCCCCTGTAATTTAGGGCTTAAACCCTCTTTTCGCTAAGCGAAAGCCTTCTTCTCAGAGGGTCCACGCTGTCAATCCTGACCTTGATTCCTTTACCTGTTTCGAGCAAATCTTTGGTGCTAATCGTGACCGGCACCTCCATCAGGTAGTCGGGAAGATATACGTTTGCTCTGCTTCCGGATATCGAGCTCACAATACCGGGAAGCTCTTTGCCTTTAATCTCCTCAAAGTGCTTATATAGCCAGTACCTTTCCCTTGACCTTTCTACATTGCGCTTGTCGCGAACGCCCATTTCTATTCTTGGGTAAAGATTTTCAAGTTCGTCTTCAGAGTATGTGTACTCCTCTGATGTAAGGTAAGACACAATCTGCCTCTGCATCATGAGGTCCGTATATCGTCTTATTGGTGAAGAGACCTGGGTGTATACGTCCAGCCCTAGGGACCTGTGCGGCTCAGGGCTCAGTCCTACCCTGGGGGCTCGGAGATATTTCACAACGGAAAGCGCGTATAAAGGGTCTGAGGTATCGTAAGTTCTGGCGTCTTCAGACACGGACTCCGGCTGCGAGCGGTATATCCCCGGAATGTGGTTGTCCCTTAAGAATTTCCCGGCGGTAGTGTTCATTAATATCATCATCTCAGCCACGACTCTGTGGGCCTCGGTGTCCATGTAGTTTTTCTCTACAGTAATTTCCGATTTATCATCTACCCTAATTTTAAGCTGCGGGAGCTGAATTATGAATGCGCCCGCGTCCAGCCTGCCGCACCTGAGGTTAAGAGAGATATCCTGTAGTTTTTTGCCGAGGGTATCGTTTTCGAAGTATTCGACCGCCTGCTCATAGCTAATATTCCGGGCTGTGTTAATGAGAGTATTCTTAAAACTGTAGTTTTTCAGATTGAGCTCCTTGTCGAAATTAACAAAGAGCGACAGCGCGGCCCTGTCTTCTCCTTCAATCAGGCTGAATTTATTTTGTATCAGCGCCGGCGGGAACATGTGGATACGTTTTTCGGGCAGATACACAGTCTCGCCCCTTCTTGCGGCCTCGACGTCAAGCTCGCTCCACTTTGCAATCCAGTAAGCTACGTTTGCGATGTGAATCCCTACTCTGAACCCTCCGTCTGTTTCCTCGATAGAAAGCGCGTCGTCAATGTCTTCCGTGTTCTCATCGTCAACAGAGAATATGTGAAGGTCCCTTATATCTTCCAGCTCTTCCTCAAAGATGCTCTTGTCCAGAATCTCAGCGGTCTCGGCCTGAACTTTTTTGGGGAACTCCTCTTTTATAGAGAATCGTTTAAATATAGGGTCTTCGTTCGCGTCCCACTTACCTATGCTTACAAGAAATTCTATCGCCCCTTCAACGTCCCTTATCCCGATCTCTGAAAGAAACGATTTAGCCTCCGGCGCCTTGTTGTAGTTGTCTAGATAGACTATATAGTTCGTTATAAGCTCGATGTAATTCTTAGGGTCAAATTCCTCATCCGAGTCCAGTGGCTTTCCTTTAACCAGGGCCCTTCCCCATATGAGAGCAAGCCTCCTCTCCTCCTTCTTCTTTGCTTCGGCTTCTTTCTTTAAAATGAGTTCCTGAACGTCTTGCGAGGTTCTCGCGATATATCCGCCCTCGCCTCTTTTAAAGAAAATATCGTCTTTATCTACCGCCCAGAAAAGATGAGTGAACTCTTTTTGCCCCGTGTCGTTTTCCGGGAAGTACAGGGCCCTTAGCTCGGGAAACTTTATTTCCTCCCCTTCCTCATCCCCGCTAAAGCACTCCCACAGTGTCCTGAGATCGTGGTTCTTCTTCTCCTCATCGAACTCCCTTCGCAGCTCCCTGAGTCTTAGTTTTTTCTCAGACTGAGTGAGTCCTTCCTCTATTTTTATACCGGTACGGTATGCTACTTTCTCAAGATCGACTTCGATCTCTTTCGCCTCTTCAGAGAATACAACGAGCTTGTGCCCGCGGAGCTCTTTAAATATGCCTAGCGCGGGCTCTTTACGTTTTCTGAACAACACTAATTCGCTTTCGGATGGAATCTTATCGGGCATTCGGTAACTATTTTATAGGAGTAAAAGGGTTTAATAAAGATTATCTAGTAAAATTGGGCTAAATCAAGTTACTAAAATGCGCTAAGCTGCCTACATTGCACCATTATTTCTGTACGTGCCAAGCTCATCGAGCAGCCAGTCTTTTGATGTTACAGGAGCGTCTGTTTCACAATAAACAAGATATTCCTTACCGCTAACAGTGCTTTTTGTTGCGGAGTACTCAACAAACTCCTCGGTCGAGGTGATTTTGTTTTTAAAGTGCTCATACTTTCTTTTTATATGCTTATAAGCCTCCTCTCCACTGTGTTTGCTGCCGTTTCTCTCAAAGCTGCAGTCTGTCGATATAACGAAATCCAGCAGGTGGAGAACCTCGCGTCTTTGAGACTCCGGTACGTCAGCAAAGATTTTCGGGGCACTTAAGAATAAAGAGCTCAGGAGAACTGAGAAGCAAAGCAAGTGAATATTTTTCATGTGAAAAGTATTCATGCACTATCTATGATTTACAACCGGGTTTTTATTAAGATTACTTAGCGGAAAGTGAGGACTTATACTCCATCGAGACCTTAACGAAGTCTCTGAACAGAGGGTGTGGGTTAAGGGGTGTGGACTTAAACTCGGGGTGGAACTGACATCCTATAAACCAGGGGTGGTTCTTAAGCTCGACCATCTCCACAAGGTTGCCGTCGGGGGAAAGGCCGCTCAGTATCAGCCCCTTTTTGCTGAGCTTCTCACGGTAGCAGTTATTAACTTCGTAACGGTGCCGGTGTCTTTCCGATATCAAATCGACCCCGTATGCCGAGTGAGCTAGCGTGTCTTTTTTCAGCTCGCATGGATATGCACCCAGTCTCATAGTGCCGCCCATATCGTTTACTTTCTTTTGCTCTTCCATAAGGTCTATAACCGCGTCTTCTATGTCTTCAGAGTATTCGCGCGAGTGGGCGTTTTTTATGCCGCATACGTTCCTAGCGAACTCAACTACCGACATCTGCATTCCAAGGCAGATTCCGAAAAACGGTACTTTATTTTCTCTTGCGAATCTTATGGCTTCTATTTTCCCCTCGAACCCGCGCGCGCCGAAACCTCCCGGCACCAGCACACCGTGTACGCCAGATAGGAGCGAGTCTACCCCTTGTGACTCAATGTCCTCAGAGTCAACGTACTTGATCTCCACACGCGAGTCGTTTGAAAGCCCCCCGTGGTCGAGCGCTTCGTGCAGGCTCTTATAGGAGTCCTTTAGGCTGACGTACTTGCCTACTACCCCGATAGTCACCTCTGAGGCTGGGTTTTTGAACTTGTGTGCGATATTCTGCCACATAGATATGTCCGGCTTCTTCGTCCACATCTTTAGGTAATCGATTATAATCTGGTCAAGCTTCTCCTGATGGAACACGATTGGCACTTCGTAGATTGAGCCTACGTCAAGCGCGGTTATTACAGCGTCTATGCTTACGTTGCAGAAAAGGGCGATCTTTTCTTTAATATCGCGGGGGAGGATCCTCTCTGTTCTGCACAGCAGTATGTCGGGCTGGATTCCTATCTGCAGAAGGTCCTTTACGCTGTGCTGTGTGGGTTTTGACTTCAGCTCGCCCGCCGCTGCCAGATACGGCACGTACGTTAGGTGTATGAATAATGTGTTCTCTCTTCCAAGATCGGTTCTCAGCTGCCTGACGGCTTCAAGAAAAGGCAGGCTCTCGATGTCTCCCACCGTGCCCCCTATCTCTACAATTACGACATCATTATCGTCCGAGACGTCCAGGACGCGCGATTTTATCTCATCAGTTATGTGAGGGATTACCTGTATGGTCTTTCCGAGGTACTTCCCTTCCCTTTCCTTATTGATAACAGTGTTGTAGATCCTTCCCGTAGTAAAATTGTTCTTTTGCGATAAGTTGGAGTGGGTGAAACGCTGGTAGTGCCCGAGGTCAAGATCGGTCTCGGCACCGTCGTCTGTTACAAAAACCTCTCCATGCTGAAGGGGGTTCATAGTACCCGGGTCTACGTTGATATAGGGATCAAGTTTCTGGAGCGTTACCTGAAGACCTCTTGCTTCGAGTAAAGCTCCGATGGAAGCGGCAGCGAGCCCTTTGCCCAAGGACGACATAACACCACCGGTTACAAAGATAAATTTTGTCTTCTCCAACTAATAAAATCCTCAATAAAATAGAATTAAAAGGCGGGACCGTGCAGGTCTTTACTAATATATTCAAAAGCTTTTGATCTTGCAAGGGTAAAGCGAAATAAATTTTCAGTTTTGTGAAATTTAGCCCTGTTTATGAGCTCAGAATCTCTTTCAAGCTCATTACAGCTCGTGCCCTATGGCTGATTGTGTTTTTTACTTCGGGCGGGACTTCGGCCATGGTTTTCCCCCTGTCCGGGAGATAAAACACCGGATCGTAACCGAATCCGCCCTCGCCCCTTGGCTCGTTCAGGATCACCCCCGGGCATTGCCCTTTTGCCACTATTTCCTTTCCGTCAGGGAACACGAGCGCGAGAACGCAGACAAACCTCGCCTCCCTGTTGGGATTATCCCCTAGCTCTTTGAGGAGCTTGTCTATATTTGTCTTGTCCGTAGCTCCCTCACCTGAATAACGGGCCGAATACACCCCGGGGCTGCCGCCAAGAGCGTCCACTGCAAGACCGGAATCGTCCGCCAGCGCTGGTTTTTCGGAGTACTGCGCTATTGTGCGGGCCTTTTTAAGAGCGTTATCAGTGAAAGTTTCCCCGTCCTCTATAACCTCTGGCGGATTATCCAGGTCGTCAAGCGATATTACGTTTTCAATAACGCCCCCTAGGAGATCGGCGAACTCTTTTACTTTCCCTTTATTCCTTGTGGCTAATATGACTTCTTTTATCATTTTATTTTACTCTCAGCGTTTTCTTTTGCCCGGCTATTAGCTCCGTAATGCCCTTCTCTGCAAGCTTTATCATCTCTGTCAGCTTACTCTTTGAAAAGGGTTTTCCCTCCGCCGTACCCTGCACTTCAACTAAGAGACCTCTTCCCGTCATGGCGACGTTCATGTCCACCTCGGCTTTTGAGTCTAGCTCGTAGTCTAGATCAAGCATAAGCTCCCCGTCTATAATGCCCACGCTCACCGCCGCGATGAAATCCGTCACAGGAAGCTCTTCGACGAGTTTGTTTTTCTTTAGGTATAACGAGGCTTCATATAGCGCTACGAACGCGCCGGTGATAGACGCAGTCCTCGTGCCGCCGTCAGCATGCAGGACATCGCAGTCTATTGTAACGGAGCGTTCACCCAGCTTGTCGAGATCAATCACCGCCCTTAACGCTCTTCCGATTATTCTCTGTATCTCGTGCGAGCGCCCGCCTATTTTCCCTCTCACGCTGTCGCGCCTCACCCTCTCCTGCGTCGCTCGCGGGAGCATGGCGTACTCAGTTGTAACCCATCCCTTGCCAGTGTCTCTTAAAAACGGCGGCACCCTTTCTTCGACCGATGCCGAGCAAAGAACTTTTGTATCCCCCATTTCTATGAGCGCCGAGCCTTCGGCGTTCTTCATTACTCCACGGGTGATTTTTACTTTTCTCAACTCATTCCATTTTCTTTTTTTCGTTGCCATTGAATGTCCTTTTAAAATTTTAATCCGGGAAGTATATCATAACTGTCTCAAAAATTTCCGTATCAGGCCGGTATAGGGAAATGGCTGTATCAAACCCCGATTTATTTGTTATAATGTGCTGGATGAGCTTGCCCGCCTCTAAACAGCCCTCAACAACGGACCTTCATCCTCTCCTGCCGCTTTACCTTGTGATATTCATAGCGTTTACCGGATACGCGATGATGGTGACGCTTTTTATCCCTATGCTTGCCTACAGCGATGGGTTTTTTGACAAGTCTATCTCATCTTCCACCAAAGTAATATACGGTGGTATACTGCTCGCGCTCTATCCCCTGGGGCAGTTCTTCGGCGCCCCTGTGATCGGCTCATTCGCTGACAAATTCGGGAGAAAACGAGTGCTGCTAATCTCTCTTATATTCGTAATTTTCTTTTATGCAGTAATCGCTTTCTCACTTGAAATCAAATCCCTCTGGCTACTTATGGCCGCCTGTTTCCTGTGTGGGCTTTCAGAGTCTAACGTTGCCATATGCCAGAGCTCCATAGCCGACGTAAGCACAGCGGAGGATAGGGGCACGCTCTTTGCCTACCTCTACGGCTCAGAGAGCCTGGGCTACATATTAGGCCCTCTCATAGGCGGCCCGCTGGCTATTCATTTCGGTTACGACATACCGTTTTGGGTAGTGATAGTATTCCTTGTCTTCACTTACATATGGATCTGGAAGAGTTTCGACGACCCATTTGTGCCCGATAAAGAAAAAGAAATAAGCTACTTTAAAACCTTTACTAACCTTGCCACAGTGTTCACCGATCTGCCCATAAGACGCGTGTATCTTGTGAACTTCATTATATATCTGTCAATATTCGGCTTTTACCGTGTTATACAGATGTACATGGTAGGCGAGTGGCATTTCCCGACCGATAAAGTCACGTTATATTACGCATACCTTGCTGTTGTCGCCGGGATTGCCAACACATTCTTTTTCAAGCCGATATCAAGACACCTGAGCATAAGACAGATGACCATCTGGGGCTCTGTAGTAGGCGGCTTATTGATGATAACTATTGTAATACCCAAGTCAGATTCTTGGTATTGGTTGACTGCGGGCTCTTCTACTTTCCTGACTGTTATAGCCATTGCCGCCTGCGGATCGTACCTATCTACGCTCGTTAGTCCCAAGAGGCAGGGACGGGTGCTTGGCAATAACCTGGCGCTCCAAGTCGGGGCCGAGTCTTTGAGCGCGGCTATGGGAGGCATCTTAGCGGCAATACTGATCCCGCTGCCGCTCATACTCTACGGCGCTCTTGCAGTGCTAGGCGGACTCCTGCTGATTACGTATAAGGGGAAAGGTGATATGGAGTAGTCCGGCTTATATTCCGGCGACTAAGAACGCGCAAAAAGTAATCAACACTATCCAAAAAGCGATCCCGACAATAGTGCTGGGGTCTCTGCTAATTGTAAACTTGCTGTCCTTTTCATACGCCATAAAGTCCCAATTTGGCTGACGTTTCCCTATAGTCAGGGCATATAGAACTAACTCTCCGGTATAAAAGATAAATACCTCGAACATCAGCGATAATATGAGTACGGCTATCAAAATGACGGCTATTGCGAATATTTCAAGCATCATAGCACCTTTTAATCTAAAAGCTTATTCTTCTTTAATTATAAGCCTAAAATGTGCTAATGGTGTGAGATATTTTCACGGTTATTTAGTGATAGCATCTAACCCTGCTATCGGGTTATAATGTGTTTAAACATTATCAGTCATTATCCATAGGGAGGGTAAAAATATGACTAACAGACTTTTTGTGTTTTTCGGAGCTTTACTGCTAACCGTTTCATTCAGCGTTATATCGCACTCAGAAGACTTCACGTCGATCGAAGGTATATATGTGCTCCAGTCGCGCGAGCTTCCGGACGGCACTGTGCTCACCCCGCCCGCTGTTGCGGGAGTTTATATCCTAAGCGATGGGTACATGAGCCTTAACCGCGCCGCAAAAGACAAAGACGGTAACGTCACTTCACGCTCCGCCGTTGGTACATACAAGATTTCAGGCTCTACGTATTCTTTGGAGCTTATATACAATGCCGTGAACGACGGTACAGGCATCAAGTATGACTTCGACAAAAAGTCAGGCTCCTCCGAGATGGTGATGGCGGACGGAAACGTTGAGATGCAGATACCGCCGTTTGAGAACCTGTACGGCTCATTCACCGCTATGAGCAGAGGTAACTACATAGACAGATGGAAAAAGGTTAAATAGGAACGGCAGTATATGTAAATTCAACTCGAATCTACAAAGAATTAGCCGTATAGTTTTCCTCCCGCGTTTGTTATAATGGTTTTCGAGGGGGAGCTTTTCAAAAATAATGACTTCTAATTGAGGGGTATATTCTATGCTTTCCGCACGGCCTAATTACGAGAAAACCGACCTTCATCCGATACTGCCTCTATATCTTGTAATTTTAATCGCGTTTACCGGCTATGGGCTTATGGTGACGATATTTATCCCCATGCTCATGCACGGCTCCGGGTTTTTTGACGAATCCGTAACCAGGTCAACAAGAGTTATATACAGCGGCATACTGCTCGCTCTGTATCCGCTGGGGCAGTTCCTGGGGGCACCCGTTATAGGCTCACTGGGGGACAGATTCGGGCGGAAACGAGTGCTATCGATATCTCTGATATTCACCATCTTTTTCTATATTGTTATCGCCTATTCAATTGATATAAAATTTCTCTGGCTTTTGATGGCGGCGTGTTTTCTGGCCGGGCTTACAGAGTCAAACGTCGCGATCTGCCAGAGCGCCATTGCCGACATAAGCACAGAGGAAGACAGGGGACGGCTATTCTCATACCTGTACGTGGCAATGAGTATGGGTTACATCATAGGCCCGCTCGTTGGCGGACAGCTGGCCGTGCATTTCAGCATCGCCACGCCGTTCTGGGTGGTTACGGTACTCCTAGTATTTATTTATCTCTGGGTACTGAAAAGCTTCCACGATCCTTTTGTCCCGGATAAGAATAAAGAGATCAGCTATTTTAAGAGTTTTACAAACCTGGCCACAGTCTTTACGGACCTTCCGATCAGGCGGGTCTATCTGATTAACTTCCTCATTTACTTTGGTGTATTTGGACTCGCGAGGGTGATACAGATTTATATTATAGACGAGTGGCATTACGGAATTGATAAAGTAACACTCTACTACGCTTATATCTCAGCAGTCTGCGCGGTATCGAATTTCTTTTTCTTCGCTCCCTTAACCAAACATTTTAGTCTAAAACAAATAACAGTATCGTCGTCACTGATCGGGGGTATTCTGATATTAGCTATCGTCATTCCTAAATCAGACATCCTTTCCGCCTGGGTATTATCCGCGGTAGCGTTCTTGGTATTGATGTGGGCTATTTCCGGATGCGGCACCTATCTGTCTACACTTGTCAGCTCTGAAAGACAGGGCCGTGTGCTGGGTAACAATCTCGCCATACAGGTTGGTGCCGAGTCAATTGGCGCAGCAGTCGGAGGTTTTCTCGCGGCCCTATTAGTACCACTGCCTATTCTGACTTTCGGGGTCGCCTCTATATTAGGCGGACTCTTACTTTTAACTTATAAAAAATCGGTTGATAATAATTAATCCTCCAGAGGTGCTATTCTGAATGGGAATAGAAAATAGTCTCCGTCTTGAATACTCTGACGGACGAGAGACACCAGATACACTAGATGGTATTAACGGAGAGCTAGGACATGTGGGCTCAAA
This sequence comes from Thermodesulfobacteriota bacterium, assembly GCA_965216785.1. Taxonomy (GTDB): domain Bacteria; phylum Desulfobacterota_D; class UBA1144; order Nemesobacterales; family UBA2774; genus UBA2774. The sequence continues at coordinate 2,415,962 of OZ244197.1, read as the reverse complement.
AATATGGCCGCTTGACCTGAGGCAGGTGCCCGAGCATGTTCAAAGTCTTATAAAAAAGAAAAATCTTACTGATGAGGAATCAAAGGAGATATCGGATTATTTTCTGATGCCGAGAGAAAGGTTTGTAGAGCTTCTTAAGGAAGCGGGCCGTGAGCCCAAAGTGCCTGGAGGCGGGGCGCTCGTTACGCGCTGTATGCCTTACGATTATACATACCCTCAGTTATATATAGTGCTCAAAGGGGTAGATTACAGCCGCTTCGACCGTTTTCACATAAACGTTTCAGACAACGGCAACTCAGTGGATGAGGTAATGTGGGTTCTCTCGGGCGATGGCGTGGTGCTTCATCAGATAATACCCGGCGGCTTGAAGCTCTCTCTATTCATAGACTGCCCGAGCGATGAAGACGCCTGGATTTTAACCTATGAGGGAGACAACCCCCATATAGGGAGCATAAGCCACTGCAGCCCTGGATCTAAAGTGCTGATGCAGGTCGTCGGCCCTGACACCTGGGTTATGAGATATGAGGGAGATGAGCTTTTCGATGCTATAGTTAACAGCAGAAAGAAAGGATAACGATGAGTAACTTAAAAATTGCCGCGGTTCAGATGTCCCCTTCATCGGACAGGGGAACTAACATATCAAAATCCCTGGAGCTTATGGAAAAAGCGGTCGAGCTCGGAGCGCGGATTATAGGTCTCCCGGAAGACTTCTCCTACGTAGGTGAATCGGAAGGAAAGCTCGCCTTCGCCACAGAGCCGGACAAAGACCCCGCCGTAAAAGCTCTTAAGAAGTTCGCAAGGACCAATAGAGTAGCGATAGTCGGAGGCAGCATTCCATTTAAAACCGGGAATAAAAATAAAGTCAGCAACACATGTCTTGTCATTGATAACAAGGGGAAGATTACAGCGCGCTATGACAAGATGCACCTCTTTGACGTTGCGCTGGATAAAGACTATACGCACAAAGAGTCTTCGCACATAAAAGGAGGTAATAAAGTAGTAACGGTAAATCTCTTTGGGCATACTGTGGGCCTTAGCATATGTTACGACCTACGCTTCCCCGAGCTTTACAGAGCGCTTGCTCTGAAAGGCGCAAGGATAATCTTTGTCCCCTCGGCGTTTACCCTCTATACAGGCAAAGACCATTGGGAGGTTTTGCTAAGGGCAAGAGCTATCGAGAACCAGTGCTACATTGTAGCGCCCGCACAGCACGGCCTGTACAAACCCGGCATCATGACCTACGGACGCTCGATGATCGTAGACCCCTGGGGCCAGGTGCTTACAGTGTGCCAGGATAAAGACGACGTGATCACAGCGGATATAGACATGGATTATCTAGAGGACATAAGACGCCGCATGCCGTGCCTGGATCACATTCATAAGAAAAAGTTTTTTTCCTAGAATTTTGGATTACTTTTGTGTGGAGTTCCATATCTCTTTGTATATTAGCCAGGAGTCGCCTGATTCTTTCCATATGACCATGTAATTAAAACGATCCAGTATTTCCCTTTCCGCGCTCAGAAGCTCCGTCTCGCCAATCTCAATAACCAGCTCCCCTGCCCTTTCAACTTCTTTTGTCTGAATATTTAGGCTGCCCGCGCCTGAGACCATTGCCTCGCGCCAGTAGTCGATTATCGCCTGCTTCCCTACAATAGGATTAATGCCGGGCGGCAGGCTTACGGCATCGTCAGTATAATGCTCCCCTACTGCCTTGGCGTCGCCCCTTTTAAAATCGTCCATCCAGGCATTGTTCAGATTTATTATCTGAGACATCAAATCAATATCGGACACTAGCAGATACTCCGTATCAGTTGGTGGAGGCGCCGGGAATCGAACCCGGGTCCGGAAAAGAGACTCACAAGGCCTCTACATGCGTAGTCTATTTTTTAATCTCGCGGTGAAGTTACCAATAGACAGGGTTTCCACCGCCAGCCCTTGATGAAGTCTCGCCATCAGGCGTCAAGTGCGGCACCCTCAGGCCAGTCCGTTTAGTCGTCGGCTCATTCAAACCCACGGACGAGATTCAAGGAGCCGTCGCCGCTCTATTTAGGCAGCGAGTGCATAGTCATTTTCGGCACTTGTGTGTGCTCCGCCAGTTTAACGAGTTAGCAGAAGCTCGGCATGCAGCACAAGCTATCCCATTCCCCGTCGAATCCAGTTCGCCCCCATAAATTGGAAGAACAAGATATAATACACGATGAATGTGATTATATATATAATTGTACACTAGGAATAAGGCTCTTAACAGGTGTTAATAGCGGTGCTTCTGCTTGATGGCCCTTTCCATCTCGCGGTCGGCCTCGCGCTTCTTTATATCCTCACGCCTATCCAGAACTTTTTTACCCTTGCCAAGCGCAATCTCAACTTTTGCTTTACCGTTCTTAAAGTACATCTTAATGGGTATCAGCGTGTAGCCCCTTATCTGCGTCTTCCCGATCAGGCGCTTTATCTCGTGCTTATTCAGGAGGAGCTTACGGTCGCGGCGCGTTTCATGATTAAATATGTTCGCAGCCTCGTAAGGGGCGATGTAGCTGTTTATCAGAAACACTTCGTTATCCCGCAGCATAGCGAAGCTCTCCTTGATGCTCGCCTGGCTGGTGCGAAGAGACTTTACCTCCGAGCCCTTGAGCTCAAGCCCTGCCTCAAAACGCTCCTCGATGTCATAGTCCCGCTTTGCCCTCGGGTGCGTGCAGACCACCTTTTCCATAGCGATAATATAATAACTAAAGGGGGGAAATCAACTTAACAGCATTGTTTAGTTAACCTAGTAGAAAAACCAAAGACTTGTCATTCACGAATGTAATAATCGGGAATCTAAACTATTTCCTCCCCATTGACGGGGAACTATTTCGAGCGTGTGAGGAATAGGTCTATATTCATCAAAGCTACTTTGATTATTAAACTCCAGGCACGTAATTTCTGAACCCAAAATAATTAAAGGTGGGGGTGATTTGTTATTTTCATTTACGGAATAACCTAAAACCCCCTCTTACTATCTAGCATGATAGTAACAGGTCCCCAATTAACTAGAGACACATCCATCATCGCGCCGAATTTGCCTGTTTGCACGGGAATGCCGAAGTCCCGCAACCTTTGGACGAAGCTTTCGTAGAGGTCCTCTGCCAGGTCAGGCGAAGCGGCCTTATCGAATGACGGCCTCCTTCCTTTTCTGCAGTCGCCGTAAAGCGTAAACTGCGACACTACGAGAATTTCTCCGCCTATATCTGTTACGGATAAATTCATCTTCCCGGCGTCGTCCTCGAATATCCTGAGCCCCAGGATCTTCTCTACCAGATACTCAACGTCCTGGTCAGTATCCTCTTTCCCGGCTCCCAAAAGGACGAGCGCGCCCTGCCCTATTTGGCCGACCACCTCGCCTCCGATTTCAACACTCGCCTGTTTCACTCTTTGTAGGATAATACGCATCTTCTGTGGCTATTAATGTACATAAAAAAACCGGCAATCTTAATATCAATTTGGCAATTTACGCTTGGGTACTATACAAACAGGCAAAAAATGTAGTAAAATTATAGTGTTAACAACAACACTTAAAGGGGTGATGTTATGTTTGTTCGTTTAATTGCAATTGTAGGATTAACTCTTTTCTTTATCTCATCACAGGCTTGGGCAATAGAATTCCCTCCGCCAAAATACACAACGACTTACCATACGGTCAAAAAAGGCGAGACTCTTGGCGTTCTTGCCGGCTATTATATGCTCAACCCGCGGGAATGGCGGAAGATCAGACAGTGGAACCCGAGCGAGATTAGAGGCTCAAGGATCTATCCAGGTCAGGAGCTTTTAATCTTCATCAATAAGAAATGGGAGCCGCCCTTTGATCTGGACGCTTATGTAAACGAGTGGATACTTGGACTTGGGCCTGACGGCGCGACTGAAAGTGAAGAAGAAATAGAGGTAATACAAGGTCCCGACGAATAAGCCTTAACTTAAGCTTGCCGGACTATTATATAGAAGTCGTACAAAAGATTAAATCAGGTCTCTTAAGTTCTCGCCGAGTGGAGAAGTGGAAATTTTTTCAAGCGCCTGTTTCTCAATCTGTCTGATACGCTCTCTGGTAACTCCGAACTCCTGCCCTATTTCACTAAGCGTATAGGTAGTATTGATACCGATCCCAAATCGCATCTTCAGTATTTCCTGCTCCTTGGGGTCAAGATGAGAGATTATCTCTCTTATCCTTTTATTTATAATCCGTTTTGTGATTGCTTTATCGGGCTGGGGTATTCTGTGGTCTTCTACAAATTCCACTCTGGTCCTTTCGTCACTGTCCGTAACCGGGGTATCCAGCGAGCTTACGTTTCTCATCACATCTGAGGCTGCTTGAATGATCCGCTTCGTGACAGAGGTGGAAATTCCAAGCTCCTTAGCCAGCTCTTCCATAGTGGGCTCTCTTCCAAGCTCTTTTTCCAGAATAGCGTTCATGGCCTTTACTTTTCCTGACCACTCATACAGATACACGGGGATCCTTATGACCTTAGAGCGTTCAAACGGCGCTCTGAACACAGCCTGCTGTATCCACCAGCTCGCATAGGTCGAAAACTTATATCCGAGCGTGTAATCATATTTCTCTACTGCGCGAAGTAGTCCCAGGTTCCCTTCCTGAATCAGGTCCGAGAGAGGGAGACCGCGGCCCATATAATTTTTAGCAATACTGATAACGAGTTTTAGGTTCGATTTTATGAAGCGCTGCTTGAGCTCGAACGAGCGTTTCATATACGCGTCAGAAAGGGTGTTTATCCTGTCCGCATATTTCATCCCGTTCTTAAGAGAGCTTTGTACGTGTTTACCGCTTTTACTGCCGTTTAATTTTGATATTTTCCGGAGCTTTGATTGCAGCGCCCGGGCTTTTGCTCCGCATTTTTTTATGTTCGCGGCAATGCGGATTTCTTCCTCTGGCGTAAGTAGGGAAGTCTCATGCTCAAGATCCTTAAAATATACGTGAAGAAGCCTCAGGTGCTCCTCGGTCGAGGCTTTTCGCTCTTTCAGATTGTTGCTTTTAACATCAATTGAGTCTTCCCGGTCAAATTCTTCAGTATTAAAATCAAATTCGCCGTTCTTTGAGTCCTCACCCATAAAATCGGCAACATCTTTAAAATCACTTAAATGCGCAAGAGAATCTACTTCTTTTATATCCGGAGCGACATTCTCAAATTCTTGTTTTCTAGCCATCTTATTCCTTTAAGTGTAATAGAAATTAGGGTTTTCTGAATAGGAGCTGATAGGGAGTGCGCAGCTTTGAGTTCAAGAGTGAAATCACTTGTTACCTATAATACGAGACCCTGGGTATAAGCCGCCCTGTTAAATCCGAAAAGACAAAATGAAAATAAAACCCTTTTTAATAACCCTGTTGGAGAGCCCATTGGGCCAGGCTCTCCCGGATTATAACTCTGATTGATTTATATCTTTATAGAATCCAGCGCTTCATCAAAGAGACTAAAACCTTTCTCAAGATTTTTCTTGGTAATTACATAGCTCTCTGTGGTCACGTTGTCTGAGATACCTTTTACGGACTCAATAGCGTTCTTCTGATAATCTATCAGCTTGTCTACGCCCTCTTCAAAAGCTTTTGTGTCAAACTTGCCGAAAGGCAGGTCCTTAACAGGAGCCTCGGCATAAAAATCTTTAACGGACTTAACGTATTCTTTCTCAGCGCCGATTAAGTAATCGAGCTGCCCGTTAATAGCTTTTTTATTTTCCTCGGCAACCGAAAGAGAGAAATCAAGAGTACTTAAATATGTCTCTTTCATAAGTTTTGAGAATTCCTTGAATGAAGATGTAAATTCTTCTGTGTCAAATACTTTCTTTTTTGCAGCCATTTTCATGACCTCCTGTCTTGTATTTAGTAATAATATAAGCGGTAATTTTGCGTTGTCAAGGGTATTTGTACGCACTTGCGAAGATTTATAATGCCGTAACCCCCTGTCATTACTCGATATTGAAAAATGGGGCTAATTTATTTTGCGCATATGCATATTTATTTTGCGATGTTGTGGATAATAGTATGGTAAAATAGGGGGGTATGATTAAGTGATAATAATCTATATATATAGATTATCCTGAATTATATAGGGGAAGGTATTGAGACCTTCAGGAGGGGGGCATCTTCGCCCCCCTTATTATGTTCTATCTGTGATTAAGTCTTAGCCTTCCAAGATAAATGTAATTCTGATGTGCGCTCTGTATTCCGCAATCTGCCCGTCTTCGCCAACTGAAGCGTTCATCTTGGTAACCTCAAGCCCGGTCAAGCCGCGGAGTGTTTGGTTCGCTCTCTCCATCGCATTCTTTACGGCATCGTCCCACGATGTTTCCGATGATCCGATAATCTCTGTTATTCTTGCTACAGCCATAGTGTAAACCTCCTTGGGTGTTTTTTCGTTCCTGTTACTACTATAATAAAAATTATTAAAAAAAGTCAAGGTAAATCTTACTTAGAGCACTAAAATGAGTACAAAAAATTTAAAATCATGCTATAATCAAGGGCGGCAAACACTAAAAACAACAAAAAACGTTGCAAATCATGCAGCCAGGAGGTAGAGATGCCCATAGATTTTGAACTCACAGAAGAACAGCAAATGTTCAAAGATACGATTAGGGATTTTGGGGAGAATGAGATAACTCCCCTGGTGGAAGATGCGGAAAATAACGAAAAATTTCCCGTGGAGATATTCCCCAAGCTTGGCGAAATGGGATTCCTAGGCATATCCATGCCAGAAGAGTACGGCGGTGTGGGTCTGGATAAAGTAACGGAGTGTATATTCGCAGAAGAGATGGGACGCATCAACGCAGGCATAGCCATGTGCGTAAACGCGCACACTAGTCTGTCCATGGTCCCTATTGAAAAGTTCGGCAATGACGCTCAGAAAGAGAAATATCTAATCCCAGGCATAGAGGGCAAATTGATTGGAGCTCTCGGACTCACAGAGCCCGACGCCGGCTCGGACGCAAGAGCCATACGCGCGACCGCAGCGAAAAAAGACGGTAAGTACATTATTAACGGCACTAAAACCTGGATTACCAACGGCACGATGTGCGACTATGTGATCGTAGCAGCGTATACAGACAAGACTAAGAAAGGCACCGGGATAAGCCTCTTCATTATAGACAGCGACGCCCCGGGGTTTACCGAAAAGAACAAGATCCACAAACTCGGTCACCGCTCTGCAGACACGGCGGAGCTTGTGTTTGAGAACTGCGAGGTGCCCGAAGAAAACCTACTCGTGGGCGAAGGCGGTTTCAACGGCGCTATGGCAACACTGCTTGGCGCTCGCATAACACACGCCGCAAAATCAGTCGGGCTATCACAGGCCGCGTTTGAGTTCGCTCTTAACTACTCTAAAGAGAGAGAGGCGTTCGGAAGAGCGATTTCGAAGTTTCAGGCAATCAGTTTTAAATTAGCAGAAATGGCTGTTAAGATAGAGACCGCAAGGCTCCTTGTATACAAGGCCGCGTGGCTCTACAGTACAGACCAGAATGCCCTTAAAGAAGCTTCAATGGCCAAGCTCTATGCATCAAACATCGTACAGGAAGTATGCACCGAGGCCGTTCAGGTACTCGGCGGCTACGGGTACGGGGTGGAGTTCCCGGTAGAGCGCTACTACAGAGACGCGAAGCTCGCCTCCATTACTGAAGGCACATCCGAGATACAGCACGTTGTGATCGCTCGTGAGCTCGGTATCTAGTTCGGCATTTAACTTTTAGAATCTGTAGCAATTAAATCGAGTGAAAATAAAAAAACGGGGAAGCACTCTTTGGTGCAACCCCGTTTTCTTTTTTAAACTTCTTTTTCTTATTTTCTAAGATCCGTGTACTAACTAAGACCTCCTACCATGGGGATGTCATGTCAGTAGACTCAGGATCTCTGTTTTTAAGCCACTTGGATGAGTCATAGTGAGTCGCCGAATAACAAAGGATCGTGCTTACCGTAACAAGCTGCTCAGGTGTCGACTTTGTCATTTCAGCTCTCTTCTTAATGGTCTCGAAAACCGGATCAGGAATGTTAATGGTTATTTCAGCCATTTTAAAAACCTCCGTTTGTTTTTAAGTTTAGTCAGCGTCGGTAATACCTTTTTCTTTCTTATACTGATCAAGTACTTCCCTCTTTACCGTCGGGTGAAGCTGGAAGTCGCTTGGCGGCGCTCCCTCTGCAGAGGCCGCGACCTCTTCAGGGCTGAGCATATCAGGTTTAGTATCAACGCAGTTGACCGGGTCAATGTCGAGCTGTGACGGTCCAAGCTTCCAATCCGTAAGGGCGTCGTCACCGAGTCCGAACCTCTTGGTGAGCTTGTTGATCTCCTCAAGCCTTCCCGGTGTAGGTCCGGGCTGCTGGATCAATTTTAGCTCTTTAAGAAGCTCTACGGTCGCCGCGTCTCTCTCAAAAGGCTGTCCGACTTTTGTTTTAAAGAACATGGTTTCAAAAGGAGGTCTTCCTCTTGTTCCTCCGCCGTCTAAATTCTCGGCAGGGTATCCAACTGTCTGGAGCCAGCAGAAAACGTATGAATCCGGTAGGTTAAATTTAGCTTTCACGTTACGTCTTGCTCCTCCGCTCGCGCCGTTAAGACACGTACCCAGACCCAGCGCTGTACCTGCTAGGATTGCATTCTGAAGAGCGTTACCCAAGTCGATGCATGCCAGCCTGTGAAGAACGAAGTCCGGCAGGATCGCTGGTAGAGGGAAAAGCCTGTTTACACGCTCGTATTCCCAACCGTGAGCTTTATCCAAAGCACCCGTTCTCATAAGATCGTGTAATTGCTGTCCCTGTGTGTCGTATGCCGACAGGTCATAGCACCAGAAAATAAGTATCGGAGCCATTTGCGTTGTTACCTGGCTCCAGTCTGAAATGAACTCCCAAATTTCAGGGTCTTCGTCCCTGTATACAACTATCGCCCTCTGTCCGTTAAAGTTACCGGCTGAAGGGGCTATCCTTGCTGCTTCCAACATAGCCTGTACTTTCCATTTCTCTACAGGCTTGTTAGGTTCATACCATCTGATTGATCTCCTCAAACCGATTGCATCAAACGTATCAAGCGGTTTTACTTCGCTAGCTTGAGGCAGACCATCTATCACTAAATCACTCATTTTGGCCTCCTATATAACATTTTGATTTTTTTCTAACCAGACAATCAACCATAATATTATTTATGAGCAAAAAAGTCAAGTAATTCGTGCGTAAAATGTGGATTATATATAAAGTATGAGTTGCCTAAAATAAATTGTTGATGTCGGCGGGTATGAAAAACTTCCTTCCGGTTTTTATAAGCTCGCCGTAACCCTCTTTGGTGAAGGTGGAATAGTACTGTGAGCCAGAGGTGTCGTTTACCTTGAATTTGCGCTGCGCAATATCGCTCAAAGAGCTAAGAAAAAGCTCTGCACCTGTCTGAGCGAGCTTAATAAACAGTCCTACGGCGGTATCCGTATCCTCTATTTTAACTGTTCTTTGCGCAATCACCTTCCCTGTGTCTATTCCTTCATCCACCTCATGGAGCGTCACCCCCGACTCCGTTTCATTATTCACAAGCACCCAGAAATAGCTGTTAAGCCCCCTGTATTTCTGCGAGAGCGCCAGGTGAATGTTCACACAGTTTAATGTGGGTATCTCACATATTTCTTTCTTAAGTATCTGATTGAAATACGCGCACACTATAATGTCAGGCTTAAAGGATTTTATGCGCGACACAGTCTCTTCACAGTTTATGTCCTTAGTCTTTATAATCGGAATATTGCCGCGTTTTGAGATTTGTCCGACCGTGAACATCTTCTGCTTGATTCCCAAGTAAGATAGTAATGTAGACAAGCTTATTCGGGCGAGCGTATACAAAGATACAAGCGTCCATTGTAAGGTCTGCCTCGCTCCCATTAACCTTAAACGCCTAATGTAGTTAGCAAGGTTATTGTCTTTTGCCAGGATTGCCTGCGATTCTACAATAGCCTGTATATTAACGCCGCTACTCACCAGATGATTTAGGAAGATAGTAGATCCGATATGATTCCTGGTGACTAATACTATTATGCCAGGGTCCTTCTTCATGGTTATTTACTGAACAGAATCAGACGTAAATTGTCAAGTGCACCCGTGTATTCAGGCTCTTTTGAGACCGTGAACCTTAACTATCATGCAATTATTTACCATTAATGTGTTACTTTACCTATACATACTAACATACCTATATCACGTACTTATTAGCAATATTAAAAGGTTAACTACATTAATTCTAGTATTTTCAGCCCCCGCGGTCTTGAAGTATCGCCCAACAGTACCTATTTTTAATATAATGGGGTAAGAGGCGAGCGTTTCACAGCGATGCCGGGGAATTAATCAGATTGAGGTAAGAGGCGAGCGTTTCACAGCGATGCCGGGGAATTAATAGTGGGGACAGAGGCAGTGGGGACGGACCGGAGTGCGAAGCACGATCGGGGGGTAGGCTAAATTTAAGCATACAGCGATGCCGGGGGATTGGATAAAAATTCAAACTGCAATTTCTGTTAGCAGGAGGTAAATGACAATGAAATTTGATAAATTGACCATAAAAGCACAAGAAGCTCTGGCAGAGGCTCAGTCTCTGGCGGAGGAAAATAAAAATCAGGTAATAGACATAGCCCACGTACTGGACGCTCTGCTTGCGGAAGGGGGCATACCGGCGCAGATTATCGGCAAGATCGGCGCAAACGCACAAGTAGTTCGCGACGTAGCTCAAAGCGCCATTGGCAAGCTGCCAAAGGTAGAGGCCGAGGGAGACCAGGTATACCTCTCAAGAGAGCTCAGTAAAGCCTTTAAAACAGCCGAGAAAGAGGCTAAGTCCTTAGGCGACGAGTACATCAGCACCGAGCACCTGCTCCTGGGTATCGCTCAGGACGCAAAGGGAGAGGTGCATGACGAGCTTAAGCGTCTCGGTATAACAAGGGACAGCATCCTCAAGGTCCTTCAGGACATAAGGGGCGGTCAGAACGTGACCAGCCAGTCCCCCGAAGACACCATGCAGTCACTCGAGCAGTACGGTAAGGACTTTACCGAGCTTGCCCGCCAGGGGAAGATCGACCCTGTCATAGGCCGTGACGACGAGATCAGGCGTGTAATCCAAGTACTGTCCAGGCGTACCAAGAACAACCCTGTGCTCATCGGTGAGCCCGGCGTAGGTAAGACCGCCATAGCCGAAGGGCTCGCGCAGAGGATAGTGAACGGGGACGTTCCCGAAGGGCTAAAGAACAAAAAGCTCGTAGCGCTCGACATAGGCGCGCTAGTAGCGGGCGCTAAATATAGAGGGCAGTTCGAAGAGCGTCTTAAAGCTGTTCTTAAAGAAGTCACCGAATCTGACGGCCAGATCATACTATTTATAGACGAGATCCACACCGTAGTAGGCGCAGGCGCGACAGAGGGTGCAATGGACGCATCCAATATGCTAAAGCCAGCGCTCGCTCGCGGTGAGCTCCACTGTATCGGAGCCACAACGCTCGATGAATTCAGAAAATATATAGAAAAAGACGCGGCTCTGGAAAGACGCTTCCAACAGGTCTTCGTAGATGAGCCCACTGTGGAAGAGACCATCACCATACTCCGAGGTCTTAAGGAAAAGTACGAGGTTCACCACGGTGTAAAAATTAAAGACGAGGCGATAATCGCAGCAGGCGTACTGTCTAACCGCTACATCACGGGACGTTTTCTTCCCGATAAAGCAGTGGACCTCATAGACGAAGCGGCGGCCAGGTTAAAGATGGAGATCGACTCCATGCCTACCGAGATCGACGAAGTCGAGCGGCGCATAATGCAGCTTGAGATCGAGAGGGAGGCCCTCAAGAAGGAAAAGGACGAGGCCTCAAAGGAAAAGCTCGAGGATATAAAGAAGAATATCGAAAACCTAAAGGAAGAGTCCAACACGCTTAAGGCCCAGTGGACGCGTGAGAAGGAGCATATTTCCGAGATCCGAAGCGCCAAGGAAGAGATCGATCAGCTCCGCTCTGACGCCGAGAAGGCGCAGAGGGGCGGCGACTTGTCCACGGCTTCAGAGATTCAATATGGAAAGCTTCCGGAGCTAAACGAGAAAGTTGAAGAGCTAAGTAAAGAGCTCAGTGAAATACAAAAGAATAAATGCATGCTTAAAGAGGAAGTCGACGCGGACGACATAGCGGCGATCGTCTCCAACTGGACGGGAGTGCCTGTATCTAGACTCTTAGAGGGCGAAGTCGAGAAGCTCATTCACATGGAAGACCGCCTGCACGTAAGGGTCATAGGCCAGGACGATGCCATAACCGCGGTGTCAAACGCGCTGCGCAGATCACGTGCGGGACTGTCAGATCCGAACCGCCCCATCGGCTCGTTCCTTTTCTTAGGGCCCACGGGCGTAGGTAAGACAGAGCTTGCGAGAGCGCTCGCAGAGTTTATGTTCGATGACGAGCACGCGATGGTCAGGATAGACATGAGTGAGTACATGGAAAAGCACACGGTATCGAGACTCGTTGGCGCGCCTCCCGGGTACGTAGGGTACGAGGAAGGCGGCCAGCTATCAGAGGCCGTAAGACGCCGGCCCTACTCTGTCGTATTATTTGACGAGATAGAGAAAGCGCACACTGACGTATTCAACGTGCTGCTTCAGATTCTGGACGACGGCCGCTTGACCGACGGTCAGGGACGCACGGTGGATTTCAAGAACACGATCATCATCATGACCTCTAACCTAGGGAGCGAATATATTCAGGAGTACATCGACAGACCCGAGACTATGGAAGAGCGCGTTATGGAAGTAGTCCAAAGCTCGTTCCGTCCGGAGTTTCTGAACAGGATAGACGAGACGATCATATTCGTTACTCTTGGCCTGACCCAGATTAAAGAGATCGTGGACATTCAGATTGAGCACTTAAGGCATAGGCTCGAAGAGAGGAAGATCGGACTTACCCTCACGAATGAGGCAAAGGACGTCGTGGCCGAGAAGGGATACGATCCGGTCTACGGGGCGAGGCCACTTAAGCGAACGATTCAGAAGCTCATTCAGGACCCTCTTGCCAATGAGATACTCAAAGGCGATTTTAAAGAGGGAGACAACGTTATAGTTGACGTTGATAAAGACAGAGAGCTTGTAATCGCTAAAGAAGAAAAACCGAAAAAGAAAAAAGCGGCGAATGAATAAGATGAATTGCCAACCGATTCAAAGGCGCCTTCTCAGTTAGTTCTGAGCAGGCGCCTTATAATAAATTAAGAATACGGGATCCTCTTTTAGTTTTATATTATGAAACACTTAGATCAAGAGTTATTGGAAATTGCGGATTATCTGGATGAATTTACTGGAACTGTAAATAATCCAGAATTTACAGCTCCAATAGAGAAAATAGAAAAAGCCACAGAGTCAGTTGGTAAAGCATGGAGTGGATCCTGGCTTGGATATCAAGCTAGAGTTTATTACGTAAATTTTCAGCCACCCCCTTCAGGTGATCATTTTAGTCAAGAGTGGGGACTCATGCGGACGAGTGAAGCGTGGAAAGAGTATACTGAAGAGGAAATTCGAAATGAAATATATAAACTAGCAGAAAGTCCTGATTTGACTTATGCTCAAGAACTTTCTAAAGAAGCTAAAGAAACCTTTGAAGACAAAAAACAAGAAGTATTATCTATTCTTTCGATTATTAATAAGGATAAATCAGATCAGTTTCTTAATTCTGTGGCAGATGATCTAAATAAATTAAAAATAATATCTGAATCGGATATTGTAGGTGCTTTAGCACCATCAGGAAGAATGATTAGTCGAGACTCACTTGCCATAAGTCAAGGTTTATACACACCTCCACATGTTAGTGTGTTGGCGGAAATTGCAGCGTTAAAACAACCTATTGATATTTGTCTAAAACTATCGGAGATTGCACGAAAAGCTGGTTCTCATATTGCACGCTTAGATAAGAGCAAGAAACGTTTGGAGACAATAGGTACAAATGTTTTTATTGGACATGGTGGTTCACCTATCTGGAGAGAATTTAAAGATTTCATACAAGACAGACTAAGTTTGCCTTGGGATGAATTCAACAGAGTACCGGTTGCTGGAATAACGAATATAGCACGTCTATCAGAAATGCTTGATGCAGCGGCAATAGCTTTCTTAATTATGACTGCAGAAGATGAACAAGCGGATGGACGAATGCATGCAAGAATGAATGTTGTACATGAGGCTGGTCTATTTCAAGGAAAACTTGGATTTACAAAAGCGATAGTACTAATCGAAGAAGGATGTGAAGAATTTAGTAATATTGAAGGATTAGGACAGATCCGCTTCCCAAAAGGAAATATAAAGGCTGCATTTGATGAAGTAAGAAAGGTTCTTGAAAGAGAAGGTTTAATAGAATCAAGCAAATGATAATATTGCATGATTAACTAAGAACATATTGCTGGAGGACTGCTATGTATTATCATGTTTTGATCGAAATTACTGATAATGAAGTTTATGAGCTGGATAAAACTGATTTAAGTGAGATTGAATCTGACATTGTAAAACCATTTATAAACAAAGAACAATTTCAATTCAATGGTTACATAATTTCACATGATAAAGTAAAACGATTAAAAATTCTAGAATCAAAAGAGACAACAACTTATTATTCGACTTTAGAAAATGATAAGATGAGTCCGGGTGTTCTTATGTATATAAGTCGAGAAGATATATTAGATTTTGACGAGTACTTCAAAGATATTACAAATCAAGTTATGAAAACAGTAAAAGGTAAAAGTTTAGATTCGACATCTATACCTCAAGCCACAAACAATAGAAGGGTATTTATAGTTCATGGTCGAGATGAAGCTGCAAAGATTTCTATAGCTCGGTTTATAGAGAAACTTGAGTTAGAAGCGGTAATATTACATGAGCAAGCAAGTACTGGAATGACCATCATAGAAAAACTTGAGCGGCACACAGATGTTGCTTATGCCATAGTATTACTGACCCCAGACGATGTAGGTTCTCTCAGGAATAATACTGACAATTTAAAGTCGAGAGCAAGGCAAAACGTCATATTCGAGCATGGATACTTGAATGCAAAACTAGGTCGACAGAGAGTTTGTGCATTGGTTAAAGAGGACACTGAGATACCTTCGGATTTAAGTAGAATAGTATATATAGAACTTGATGAAAGTGATGCGTGGAAGTTAAAACTGGCTAAAGAAATGCGTGATGCTGGTCTTAGTTTTGATTTTGAGAATATCACATGATGTAAGCTAAATATCATTTTTTACAACTAATAACCCCTACTATCACGTTGATACCACCCCACCAATCTATACCGGCTGCCGAAAAACTCTGCCTGGGCTTCGAGTATATTCCTCGATAGCACAGGGTCGGGGGTAAGGCTCCATTCGTCAGGCTGCCATGTTCCTCCCAGCAGAACGCCGTCAGTCCTCGGCACCATATAAAGCCCCTCCCCTCGTATACCCGTCGAGTAAGAAACTTCCGGCTGGGGCATTAGCATAGTTAGCTGGCCTTTGACCGGCACGAGGTCCGTATCGCCGAACAGCGCCCTTGAGCCGAGGCCCGTGCAGTTCATAATTAACGGCTCCTTTAGACCGTTAAGCTGGCGCGCGTCAGAGAACTGCCTCATCACGACTTTCCCTCCGGCCCTGCGGAAGTCTCTCATGAGAGCGTTCATAAATAAAGGAGTCTCTACTCTTAGCGCTGTATAGGCGAGGCAATAAGGCATGTCGTACGGATACGCGTATTTGGGTACGGTCTCCACATCACGGTAGCTGTAGAGAAGGTCTTCGTATGAAGGCGAGAGCCCGACAGGTTTGTCTCCGAATATGTAGTTCTGCGTCCAGGTCACGCCGTAACCCTTGCCGATGAATTCTCTGTAATAATCGTAAGACAGCCTGGTAGCTCTCAAGAATTCTCTGTAGAATTCTGTAGTGATATAACTCTTATTAAACGCTATGAGCGGAGTCCATTTCCCGGCTGCCACGTTTGACGTAGTGTTTGGGGGAAGCTCTTTAGTATATATAGTGACCCCGTATCCGGCCCGCTGAAGTAACGTCGCAGTGCAAAGACCCACAATGCCTGAGCCCAGCACGGCGCACTCACGGTGTCCGAGCTCAACCGCCTTATCGACAGCCATGTGTGAGGTGCCCCAGCACAGTGATACCCCTCCCCCGCCGTGACCGTAGTTATGGACGACGTCCTTCATCCCCAGCCTTTGATGCCTCACAACAAAACCCTGTGGCCGATACGGTCTTAGCCCCACAAGCTCTCTTAGCACCCTTTGCTCAGATACGATGACCGGATTAAATCTTCTTGAATACATGCCCGAGTATTCAGGCACCTTCTTGGCGCAAGACCCTAATGTCGTGGCAAGTATTGTCAGACCGCCAAGTTTGAGAGCTTCTCTTCTGGTTAAGTTTTTATAGCCCGCCATTTTTACCATCACCCTGAACTCGTTTCAGGGTCTAATCCTTTAAGTAATTCCTCATCATACCAACTTTCAGATAAATCTTCCAGAGGAAGCAGTAGAGATTGGGAATCCCTTAAACGCGCTTGGAACGCTAATCAATAAAACTACGGCAGTTGGGAATCCTCTCCACTTTACCTACGACCTCTCCGTGGTTTTTAAGCATGGCTGTAAAAAGGCCCCTGTAATCGTTCTCGATAAAGACATCATCAATTCGAAGCTTGCAGTTTTCCGGGTTAAGGGTCCCGAGCGTGTTTACGACAACCGTGTGGTCATAAATGATATAGCTCTTTATGACATGACGGTTTTGAAGAGCGGCTTTTCCGACTACCTGATAATGCCCGTTATTCATTTGCTCTACTGTAAAACTTTTCAAATACCCCTTTCGCTCGTTCCCTGCGCAGTTTCGGAGGCAGAAAACCGAAATTTCCTCATCCAGGCTGGTTCGTTTTACAACCTCATCCTTAATATCCTTTGCGTAGGTAGAGTTCAGGGAAATAACTAAAGATATAAAAAATAGGAGTGACACAAGTAGCTGACTTTTGCTTCTTCTCATTTGGTATTAAAGCATACAGAAAGAATAAGCTGTAACCTACTGATTTTTTGACTATATGCTCAACCAAGAGACTCAATAATTCCGTCAATCACAGCTTCGGGGTTGTCGGCTTCTGTTATCGCACGGCCTATTACCAAGTAGTCCGCGCCGAGTGAAACTGCCTCTTTTGGGGTAACAACCCGCTTTTGATCGTGAGCGGCTGTGCCGGGACGGATGCCTGGTACTACGAGGGTAAAACGGTTGCCGAATTCTCTTCTCAGCATCTCAACTTCCAACCCCGAGCATACGAGCCCGTCAATATTGGCTTTTTCCGCCAATGAAGCGAGTCTCAGCACAGAATCCTGGGTTGTGGAATTCACCCCGATTTCAGCTAAACTATCCTGATCTTGGCTCGTTAACACAGTTACGGCCAAAATTACGGGTTTGGGTATACCTAACCCCTCGGATTCCTCTTTTACACCCTTAGAGACGCTCTCCATCATCCGAATTCCGCCGGATGCGTGAATTGTGAGCATTCTTACCCCTAAAGTGGTGGCCTGACGCGCGGATTTTTCAACTGTTGAGGGGATATCGTGGAATTTCATGTCCAGAAAAATATCAGCGCCCATATCCTGAAGATCGATAACTCCGTCAGGTCCCGAATCCAGAAAAAGTATGGGTCCTACTTTAAATGTCTTTATCTTTCCGACTAGTTTCTGGACCCATTGCTCGGCAATTTCCCGCCTTGGGAAATCAAGAGCGAGTATAATACGCTCATTTGGTGTAAGATTAGGTCTTAGCATTTCTTAATATTTTACTTTAAGTATATTTACCCCATAATATCAACTTATTACAGATAATAGCTCTTGCACTTCTTGAACTACTTCTTTAAGTTTTATATTCCTCGAATCGCCCGTTTTTCTGACTTTCAGCTCCGCTTCTCCCTCTTTAATCGTCCTTGGCCCGACCGCTACCTGCACAGGGATTCCTATCAGCTCGGCGTCCTTAAACTTAAACCCGGGTCCTACATCCCTGTCGTCTATTATCGCCTCATACCCAAGATCAATAAGCTCCTTATAAATCTCCTCTGAGGCTTTCATTACTTCTTCGTCCTTAACTTTTAGAGGAAGCACAGTTACCTGAAATGGCGCTAAAGCCTCTGGGAATATCATACCGCTCTCATCGTGGTTCTGCTCTATCGCCGCGGCCACTGTACGCCCTATCCCTATGCCATAACATCCCATAATAAAAGGCTTTTCCTTGCCGTCCTTGTCAACGAACTTGGCGTTCATAGCATCGCTGTACTTGGTCCCCAGCATAAATACATGCCCTACCTCTATTCCTCTTGTAGATACTAGCGTGCCGCCGTCACAGTTGGGGCATTTGTCCCCGTCTTCCGCAACCCTAATGTCGGCAAACTCTTTTACCTCGTAATCCCTTCCCAATACTACATTTATTACGTGATAGTCAGCTTTATTCGCCCCCGTTACCGAAACTCCCATATCTTTTACAGATTTATCCGCAATAATACGAGCGTTTAGCCCCACAGGGCCGCTGAATCCCATCGGACCGCCTGTTGTTTGGTCAATAACGTCCGGGGTGGCAAGCTCCACCAGCTCCGCGCCGAGTGATTTTCTGAGCTTCGTAAGGCTAAGCTCATGATCTCCCCGCACTAGAGCGGCCAGAGGCTCACCGTCAGCCATAACGATCATAGTTTTTATTAAATCAGAGGGTCTTACATTTAATTGTTCAGCTACTTCTTCAACTGTTTTGAGAGCGGGCGTATGTACCTCTTTTACCTCTTCGGCCCCCTCTGTGCCGCCTTTTTGAGCACTCCCGGCACCTTCGCCTACTTCCGCCAGCTCCAGGTTTGCCGCGTAGTCGCACTTACTGCAGCTCATAATGATATCTTCCCCTGTCGGGGCCAGCACCATGAACTCGTGAGAGAAGTTCCCACCGATATTACCCGTGTCGGCTAAAACAGCCCGAAACTCTAGGCCGCAGCGCTCGAATATCTTGGTATACGCCTCATACATGGCCCAGTAAGACTTCTCCGCCCCCTCTATGTCGGCGTCAAAGCTGTACGCGTCCTTCATTATGAACTCGCGGGCGCGCATCACACCGAAGCGAGGGCGTATTTCGTCTCTAAATTTAGTCTGTATCTGATACAGGTTTACCGGAAGCTCCTTGTAGGAGCGTATGTCACGGCGCACTATGTCTGTTATTATCTCTTCGTGCGTAGGGCCTATGCAAAACTCCCTATCTGCCCTGTCTTTAAAGCGTAAAAGCTCTTTTCCGTAAACGTCCCAGCGCCCGCTCTCCTCCCAAAGCTCGGAAGGAAGCACTGCAGGCATGAGAAGCTCAATAGCCCCTGCCCTGTTCATCTCCTCACGGACGATCTTCTCCACTTTGCCCACGGAGCGTAGCCCGAGCGGCAAGTAGTTGTAAATACCCGCTGCGAGCTTGCGTATCATTCCCGCGCGGATCATGAGCTTATGGCTCACGACTTCAGCGTCTGCCGGGTCTTCCTTTAGTGTTGGTATAAAATATTGAGAGTATCTCACAGTAGGCGTATAAATTACCGATTCTGTGTATAATTGCAACATTCTTTCACCCCGGCTATATAAAGCAACAGTTTATATCTGTATTATTATCACGCGGTTTTCCTCCATAAGGTTGTAAAGGTCGCGATTTGCTGGGAAGTAACGTAGGCGTAGAGCACTCGTATGTCTACAGACACAGTCTGTGTTGACCTGAGAGTAGCCGTGGTTATCCTATTACAAAATCAAATAGAATCTTGCATTACAGTTTTACATCTAATACATGACTTAATACTTTCCGGAGGTACCGATGGATTTAGATACAGGCGTTGTCGAGCTTATAAGAAAAGCCGGAATATTTGCCTATCCGATCATCCTATGCTCTGTCGTGGGACTTGCGATATTCATTCAGAAAATGTGGACGCTCAGGACCAAGAAAGTCATACCCGAAAAGTTCCTCGATCATTTCTACGGCCTTATGGTACAAGGCAAAACAGGCGAAGCCCAGGTATACGCCCGCTCTAACGACTCATCCGTATCAAGAATCGCTGTAGCCGCTTTAGAGAACGCAGAGAGGCCAAAGGAAGAGCTCCGCGAGGAGATAGAGGAGGCGGGAAGAAAAGAAGCAAACGATCTAATCCGCTATAACGAAGGGCTAGGCGCCGTCAGTAACGTTAGTACTCTGCTCGGTCTATTGGGCACAATCTCCGGTATGATCAAGATATTCAGGGTCATCGCGGATAAGCCCATCGTCAACCCGCCCGAGCTTGCGGGAGGAATCTCAGAGGCTCTTTACACTACGGCATTCGGGCTCTTGATAGCCATACCCGCATTCATTGCTTATAAATACCTAAACGGCCGGGCAGACGACTATATATCTATGCTCGAAGAGGAAGGACGCAAAATTCTTGACTACATAATGGCTACAAAAGACGGAACTGTGGACAATAAAGAGGACATACTGGGATGAAGTTCAGACGTAAGGTTAAAAACGGAGTAGGCACAGGATCGGCTCTCGATTTGACTCCCGTGGTGGACGTCGTTTTCAACCTACTTATATTCTTTGCCCTCTCGCTAAACTTCGCCGCCACATCCGGAGGTATAAACGTCAAGCTCCCCTCGGCTTCTTCCGCAGAACCTGTAAAGATTGAGCAGCTGACCATTAACCTCACAAAGGATGGAAGCATCGTTTATAACGACGACACAATTGACGAGAGCGAGCTCAAAAAGAAGCTGAATGAAGTAAAGGACAAGGACTCGCTAGTAATCATCAGAGCCGACAACGACGTACCGCACGGTAAAGTTGTGGAGATTATGGACATCGCCAAGTCAGAGGGACTCTCAAAGCTCGCTTTCGCCGTTCAGGCATCACCCTCTCTCCCTCAGGAAGATAAGGAAGAGGAATAAGTGTGCGCCATGCACATTTGACGATTGACACTTTTCACGATCTTATGTAGCTTTTGGCACCAAACGCTTTGTGGTAAAAAACTCATTTGAGATACCTAAGATTCCTAAACGCAGTCGTAACAAATTACTTCACTTTCTGGATAATTATCTTCACAGTTATAGCAGTATTAGAGCCCGCCCCCTTCGCGCCGCTTACATATCTTATAGTCCCGGTGCTCGGAATAATTATGTTCGGCATGGGAGCCACGCTCACGGCTGGAGAGTTCAAGAGGGTTTTCCAAAGGCCAAAGGACGTCGGCGTGGGAGCCGCCGTTCAGTACCTCGTGATGCCGTTTTTGGGATTCGCGCTCGCTTGGGCTTTCGGCCTGGACCCTGTGCTTGCCGCGGGCGTTGTGCTTGTGGGCTCGTGTCCGGGTGGGACAGCCTCAAACGTGATGACCTATCTTGCGCGCGGAGACCTGGCGCTGTCTGTAACTCTAACGTCCGTGTCGACCCTGCTTGCGCCCCTCATGATACCGCTGCTGATGTATATTTACGCGGGGCAGTGGATTGACATCCCTGTGCTGAAGCTGTTTAAGTCGACCGCTCTCATTGTGCTCCTGCCAGTTGCTTTGGGCGTGGGCTTAAGGACGGTTCTAAGGGACCGGATAAAATATGTACTGCCCATCCTCCCAAGCGTTTCGGCAATAGCTATCATATTTATAGTCGGCGTCATAGTCGCCGCAAACGCCCCGGCGATAACAAAGATCGGTGCGATAATTGCCATAATAGTTATAATCCATAACACCCTTGGGCTCGCCATCGGATACGGCACGGCAAAACTCGTAGGAATGGACGAGAAGAGAGCGCGGGCCATATCGTTAGAGATAGGCATGCAGAACTCGGGCCTGGCGGTGGCGCTCGCCAATATGTATTTCGGCGCCCTCGCCGCCCTTCCGGGCGCCATATTCAGTATCTGGCATACTATATCAGGCTCCGCTATAGCCTGGTGGTGGAGAAGAAAGAACGGTCCGGACCTAGAGAGTGAGCAATGAGCGCTAAAGAAGCTAAGCACCAGTCAAAAAAATTTCCGATAGCGGGTTATCTGTTCCTAATCGGGACCGCTTTATTCACAGCCATTTCCTACGCGTTCGGACGTGCGGTCGATCGGGATTTCGACGCCGAATCCACCATATTTTTCTGGTTCGGCGGAGCGCTTATATTCTCATTCATCACTGTGCTGTTACTGCCAGACCAAAGGCAAGAAGTAAGAAACATCGGGAAGTACTGGAAGATATTTCTATACACATCAGTGTTTACATCGATCGGCGCCGTACTCTGGATAATCTCGATCAGACTGATCGGAATACCGCTCACTTCGTTCCTTCTTAAGGCGCAGACGCTCTTTGCCCTTATGCTCGGGATGATATTTCTCGGCGAGAGGCTTAACCGAGGCGAGGCCGTAGGGGTCGTGGTCACGATAGCGGGCGGGATAATTGTCGCCTACCAAAGGGAAGTCTCACTCATCATAGGCACCTTCACCGCTCTTGGCGCGGCGCTCTTTTACTCTCTTATATCTTTTGTTGTAAAGAAAGTAGCGCAAAGGCTTAACATGTTGATGGTCGCCAACATGCGTACCCTCGGAGTTACGGTATTCCTCTTGGTTTATCTATTGGCGACGGGAACGCTGGAGCTGCCCACCCGGCCCATCGAGTATCTATACATAATTCTTGGCGGTACTTCAGGGGCGCTGATCGCAAAGGCCTGTCAGTTCCAGGCGATTAAGCTAATAGATGTATCGCGCACCACAGCCGTGCTCCCTCTGGAGTCGATTTTTGTGATCCTGTTCTCGTACTACATCTTTGACGAGATCCCATCGCTCGTAAAGCTCCTCGGAGGCGCTATGATTATCATAGGAGTCATCTTCCTCGTACTCTTCCGCGGCAAAAAACCCGAAGTGCTGGATAAGTGAGAGCTTGTCATCCCGGACACCGATCCGGGATCTCATCTTTTGCTGTCATTGCGAGGGAGCAGAGCGACCGCGGCAATCCCTAACGGCATTTGCTACCAAGCCCCCAAGAGATTGCTTCGCTACGCTCGCAATGACTGGCTTGGCCGGAATGACAAACAAAGTTAGCGCCGCAAGCGCCAACCCTATACTTTGGCGCGATTGGCGGGAAGTGGTCTGTCATTCTGAACTTGTCTCAGAATCTCATCTTTTAATCTTTGCCGCCATTGCCAACACTAGGGGGTGGGGGTGGTGGGTGTTGGATAATATGATGGCGTGATCATAGTTTTATATTCTTCTTTACCTAAAATCTCAAATTTTTTAAAATCATCCGGAACATAACTTTGTATTTTTTTTGCTGTCCTACAGTACTTCACTTTATAGTACAATGACAAAGGTGGTCTATTGAATAAATCATCTATAGTATTTATATAAGTATCCATATTTGCTAATAAATCGTGAAGTCTATTTATTTGGAATTTATCATTCCGGGATAATTCATCGTAACTCTTCCTTTTTGATATATTTTCTGTGGATGTAGCAGAAAAATAATGACCGTATCTAAAAGCTGAATCAAAATCCACGATTATATTGAAAATACTTTGTATATCCGAATCAATTTCTTTTAAAATCGTAGAGATCTCAATTTTTAAAGATTCTTTCTCTAAATGCTCGACCTGTCTTTGGGTAGCTTCTCTAGCAAGCTGTACTTCCTCCTTTGATTGTTCTAGAGCAACTTGAGTAAGTTTTATTTCTTCCTTAGCCAATTTGAGCATATCAGTAGCTTTTTCTAGTTCCTCCTTTGATATGACAAGAGTTTGATAGCCAAGTCTTAAAGTGAAAACCAATACTATAATTGTAATAAAACTTAGTATAGGATTTAGTATTCCCCCAAAATAATCCCCGAATAACCCCCAGTGACCTTGTTCATTACTAAGTCCGTCAGAGAAAACAATTATATAGAAGACGAATACTACTAATATAAGAATAATGGCTATAGGTATTAAATATTTTTCAATCAGACGGTATATCTTTAAATCTTTACTGTAATCTTGATTGTTATTCTGTTCTTGTTCGTCCATTCCAACAAGTGTATAAAACATTTAAATTAGATTCAATATCACTACCAACTAATCTCCAAATTAAATATATTATAGGTTATGGCTAAGTCTAATGTAATAAGATTTGCATTGGGGAAACCTGATGATATAAATTCTTCTGTTTGGAGAGTTTGGACACACAATAATGATATATATGTGGCGGCACGTAGCATTTTAGGAACGATTAAAACAAGCCTTCATGAGGATGGAAATTGTCAAACTTCTTTTACGAGAGAAGCTACTATACATAGTGAAGATTCATTAGAAAAAAGACATATCAGTAGATGGAAAGCAAAAAAAATTAATGACGGTCTGTGGCGATTGTTAGATATTGTTATTCCTCATCACAGTTTAAAAAACCTTCATGTAGAAGATAAAATTGCAAAAAAAATAAAGTGGGTGGAGCCTTTTAAGAACAGTAAAAATACTGAGTTTACATTTTTCAAGAGCAATAAATATCTTGGTGATAATAACTGGGTAAGCAAACGTAGCATGGGAACATTACTTCTTCATAAGGATGTGCTAAATGATGGAAACTATTATTACATAGTGTATCATGGCCATAATTTAGACGTCAAAAAAGTCATCATAAAAAATACTCATAATGACATGCAAGATTCTAGCTTTGCCCTTCGCTCTATTCGTAGTGGGGTATCAAAGGAAAGTGATACAGGTTTCTTAATTGATGGATGATGCCCCCCTCACTTCCCGCCATTCCCGCCAAACCCTAGGGTTGGCGCTTGCGGCGCTAACTCTGTGAGCATGTAGTAACCCCTTTTCACCTTTGTAACCCTGCCGAGGGCCATAAGCTCCTCAAGCCCTCGCTCGATTGTTCTCTGTTTAGCCCCTGTCTCGTCCTGCACGTCCTCAAATATCAGCTTCCTATGCACCGGCTCTGTCTCGCCGTCCAGAAATTCAATAATCCTCTCCTGCACACGGTACATCCCTACTCCGGGCTCTGTTGCAATCCCCACCTCCCCGCACACCTCAAACTTGTCGTCTCCTGCTTTTCGCATGTAGATATCTGGGCGCGAGCCCTGTATGCGGTGCTTTACTATGGACAGGCGCAGGGTGTCGGGCGTGACGCTCTGAAGGTTAAGGACTATGTCCACGGCGCCCGCGATGGCAGAGGCCCCTCGCCCGCGAGTGAATATTGAAATAAAAAAGGCGGGAAAGTGTTTAAACTTCCCGCCCTTACATAAGGATTGATTAACAAGGGAGACTTCTGCTTCTCTTACTTCAAATTATAATTAAAACGAACGTTAGTATCAACGAATATTTTGGGTAGGGGGAAAATAGGCAGCTGATTTTATACACCGGACTTGATCTCGATTATGAATTCCTGCGGGAAGTTCTCGCCCCATCTATTTACAATGGCGCGCCTTACGTACTCTCTGATCTTATACTCAGTCTTGAGTCCGAGAGAGTGTTTCAATATCCTCTTTGAGTCCTTCTCTGTAATAGTGTTAAGGAGCTTCTTCACTTTGGGGATGGAGTGCGTGTTCATACTGAGCTCGTCCACCCCCATACCCACAAGGAGCGGAACGCAAGAGAGCTGTGAGGCCATCTCGCCGCAAACGCTTACCGGTATGCCCTTTTCATGGCCCGCCTCGATGACGTTTTTGATGAGCTTTAATATGGCGGGGTGAAACGGGCTATATAGATATGAAACGTGCTCGTTTATCCTGTCCACGGCAAGGGTGTACTGTATCAGGTCGTTCGTGCCGATGCTCAGGAAGTCTACTTCTTCCGCTATGTCAGAGGCAATGATTGCGGCTGAGGGGGTCTCGATCATGACGCCTATCTCCCAGGAGTCCTCTTTCCCAATCTCACTTGCTATGCTCGAGATAATCCTCTTTGTATCGATTATCTCAGAGAGCTTTGAGACCATTGGTATGAGAATGCGTATCTTGGTACTTCCGGCTGAGCGAAGTATAGCGCGTATTTGAGTGCTGAATGTATCTACATCGTGAAGGGAATAGCGTATGCCCCTTAGCCCAAGGGCCGGGTTCAGCCTCTTTGAGGGCTCCATGCCGGCGGGGAATTTGTCGCCACCTATGTCGAGGGTCCTGATGGTTACCTCGGGGGAGCTGAGCGCGGAGACTACTTTTTTGTAGTTCTTGACCTGCTTTTCCTCGTCCGGGAAATAGACTGAGTTTGCGAAGAGAAACTCGGTGCGGTACATGCCGATTCCCTCGGCCCCGTAGCACATTGCGTGGTTAAGCTCTTCTGTGATCTCTATATTGGCGTTTACCTTTATCTCTTTTCCGTCCTGCGTGCGCCCACAGAGCTTTGCGTACTGGAGGAGTTTTTTCTCTAAATCCAGATATTCGGATTTTTTCTTTTTGAACTCCTCATACTCTTTTTTATCGGGTTCCAGTATTACGGTGCCGGTGAAGCCGTCAATTAATATGCTGTCTCCGGGGGACGCTCTTAGCGTAATATCCTCAAGACCCATAACGGCGGGCAGACCGAGCGACTTCGCGACGATCGCGCTGTGGGACGTGAGCGCTCCTATGTCTGTCGCAATACCGATGGCCCTATGCTTTGCGTACAGCACTACGTCTAGCGCAGAGATGTCGTGAGTGACGATTATCGAGTCTTCCTCAAGATCGGGGACGTCCTCTTGAACGCCGTGGAGGTTTCGGAGTATCCTCTCGCCCAGATAATAAATGTCCGCAAGGCGCTCTTTCATGTAGATATCCTCTACATCCTTAAACGCCTCGCTCTTTTTGGCAAGCACAGTGTTTACGGCCCATCCGGCGTTCACGCGCTCAGACTCTATGTGCCTTAGCACTTTTTCTGAAAGCAGGTCATCCTCGAGCATCATGATATTGAAACTAAGTATCTGGTGGTGCTCGCCCGCCTCGTCGGTATCGAGCTTATCTTTTATCGAGAGCAGCTCTTCTTTTGAGCGCTTAACCGCGGACAGGAACCTCTCTTTTTCAGAGTCGATCTGTCCCTTATCTATACCTGTACGGCGTACAATGGTTTTTGAGCGGTCAAGGATTACCACTTTACCTACTGCAATGCCGGGAGAGATGGCTATACCGTTTCTCCGGACCCTCATACTCCCTCTCCGAAACCGCTCTCTATGAGCTCTTCGATGCCGTTAATCGCGGCCTCGGCATCTTCACCTTTTGTGGTTACCTCTATCTCACTCCCTTTTGTGGCGGCGAGCGACAGAACACCCAGGATGCTCTTACCGTTTACTTCATAGCTGTCTTTAACGAGCCTGATTTCACTTGTGTATTTACTTGAGACTCTGACGAATACGGCCGCCGCCCGGGCGTGGAGCCCGAGCTTATTCTTTACGGTAAAAACCTTGGTAATTTCAACTTGAGACAATGACAACAACCCCCCTAAGCTCAGTCGCAACCATTACGCCCGGGCTTTAGACCCCCTTACCGGGTGTATTATAAATATTTAGATATTTTTATCAACTCGGCATCACAATTTCGAGTCGCTACGACCCCGGAGAGGGCTTTAGCAGCGAGTAGTCCAAAGACTGATTGAGTTCAACGTCCGGCTCGTAAGTAATTACTATGGCAAGCTCGCCGGTTTTAAAATCGATGATCCTGGGGAAATAATGACCGTTTATAAGCCCATCGAAATATTCGTAATTGATATTCGCCGCCTGCCCGGATTCAAGAATTATTTGAGCCCTCTCCACCCTGCTGTTCGAAGGGTTAATCCAGAGCCTGTCGTCCAGAGCGCCGGCGCCGTTCTTAAAGTTAAGCACTAGACCCTCGGGCCCTGAGCTAAGCTCCACTTCACTTTCCCGCGCGAACAAATCCTTTGGCACCCGTCCCGTAACGAGATCGACCAGGTGCTCGATGGTGATCTCAAGCTCGAGCCCCGGGTAAACGTAGGAGAGATCGAACACCTCTGTGATATCGTAAACTCCCCTTTGCTGCTGCGAGACGATATATATGTTCTCACTGTCTGAGGATATGAACCCCACGGTGCTACCGAAAGGGTTCAGGGCTTCGAGCCTCAGGAGGTCCGGCTCCTCGGCAAGCGTAACCTGGGTGTAAGAGATTTTATCATCCGGGGTTTTTATGCTGACAGAGGCCAGTCCCTTTACGGAGCGTACGGAGTTTTGTAGCAGCGCTGTTTTTTGTAACAACTCCTGTGGAGACGCCTCCGGGACAGCGGTTTCTATTTGCTTCTGCGCGCATGAAGTGGTCAAGATGATAAGTACTGCCGTCAGGAATATCTTTTGCAAGTGAGTGTTCACAATCTAACTTTCGACGCTCATTTTCTGTCTTATTGTATTTATTTTCTGCTCGAGCCTCTCTTTAAGCTTCATGTCGGGCTCGCCTTCATAATCACGGAACATCGCTATCCCCTTTTCATAATACTCAAGCGCTTTTAACGTATCGCCCTTGTCGTAATACACGTCACCCAGGTGCTCCATGATCGCCGGGTCGCCGGGCTCCAGGCTAGCGGCTTTTTGCAGCAGCTCGACTGCCTCATCGTAGCGGCCCTTCTTGTAGTAAACCCAGCCGAGGCTGTCGATTATATACCCTTTGTTGGGCGAGAGGGCATTGGCCTTTTGTATCAGCACCTCAGCCTCATCAAGGTTCTCCCCCATCTCCGCATACGTATAGCCCACAAAGTTAAGAGCGTCTGCGTGCTCGGGATTAATACGAATCAGCTCTTTCATGGCGTCTATGGACTTGTACTGCTCGTCCATAAAGTAATAGGTAACGCCGAGGGAATAGTAAATTGTCTGGCTGTTTGGGTTCTTGTTTAAATAACCTTTATAGAGCGATACCGCGTCCTCGTGCCGGTCTAGCTTTCTATAAAGAGAGCCAAGATAATTGACTATGACTTCGTTCTCAGGATTTCTCTTGTAAGCGTCTTCTATGAGCGCGAGGGATTGTTTGGTGTCCCCGGACTTATCGTATATGAACCCTTTTTGGACAAGGCTTTCGTTATATAGAGACGACTCCGGGGGGATAGATTCAAGCAGCGTTAGCGCCTCCTCGTAATTCCCGGTCTCGATGTAGGCTACGGCAAGGTAGTACTTCGCGCGCTCATCCGAGGGGTCGGTAAGCGTAATAAGCTGAAACTCCTCTATAGCTTTTTCGTATTCTCCGCTTTCGATGTACAGGAGACCCAGTCTGAGCTTGAGATCGGGGTTTCTGAAGTCAAGGCTCTGCGCCTTTTCAAACTGCTCGGTCGCGTCGTCCATCCGGTTTATCCTGAAAAGGAAATTACCGTAGCGCACATAGGACTCCAGACTGTTCGGGAACAGGGCAATTACTTCTTTGTATATATCCTCGGACTCTTCTATTCTCCCGAGCTTTTCGTATGTGAGGGCAAGCTCGGCGAGCGCGGTAACGAACCCGGGGTTTATCTTTAGCGCTTCTTTATAATAATGCTCGGCCTGAGGATAGTCGCCGCTCTCATAATAAACTCTGGCCAAAAAATAGTACCCTTTCTCGTTATCGGGATAGAGGGCTATAATTTTCTTAAAGCTCTGCTCCGCGGCTTTGTAATCCCCGTCTTCGGTCTGCAGGATCCCTATAAAGAGGTATGATTCCGCGTCCTCGGGGTTCAGCTCCACAGAGCGTTTTAAAAGCTTTAGCGATTTTTCTTTGTCTTTTGTGTTCTGAGAGAGTGAATAGGCCTTACCCAGTAAGGTGTAGGAGGGGGAGAACTCCGGATCAATCTCTATTGACTGCTCGAGCTTTGCAAGCGCTTCCTCAGCCCTGCCCGCGGATATGTAAATCACGGCGAGGTTGTATTTTAAATAGGCAGAATCGGGATCATAGGTTTCCGCTGTTTCGAGCTCCCGCAGAGCTTCCTGAAAATTTCTGTTCTGGAAATTGTATCTTGAAAGTGTGAAGTGATAATAGGCCTTTGCCTGAGCCGAAGGCTCTAATTCCTCTGTTATAGCGCCTCCCTCGAGAAAAGGCTCGGGAGCGCTCTTTTGAGCGCATGAGGCCAGAAAATACCCCCCTATCAGTAAACTGAACAAGAGGAATGTTGTAGTAATATTTAATCGGCTCATATCAGGATGCGTCCAGGATCTTAATCTTAATTTTACCCACTACTTTCATAATCTCCCCACTTTTTTTTAAATCTCCCTCAATTAGCTTAATGTGCGTTGCGTCCGCGGGCATTTGCCCGTATGTGGAGTCAACCGCTACCCACTGCCCCAAAAACACCTCGTTCCAGGCGTGATAGTAGAACCTACCGTCAATATATATTGTACCCATTACAATCTTTGTGGGAATACCCGACGCTCTGGAAAGAGCGGCAAAGAGCGCGGCATGCTCGTTACAGTCCCCTTTTCTCGTCTCAAGCACGTCGAGGGCGCTGGGCAGACTTACAGTGCCTTCTTTTTTAAGGTTCTTATATACCCAGGCGCTGATTTCAGACGCTGCCTTCACCGGGTCGGTTTCGTTTTTGACTATCTTACGGGCCTTTGCCTTAATCTGCTCGTCGTCACTTTGAACTAGAGATGTGGGCAACAAAAAGTCTCTTTGCGAAAGGGCTTTATAGGGAAGCTCATAGTCCGCCGGGTTCGTAATGTCCTGCGGGCGGATCTCGATAACATTGTTTTCATATAGCTGTCGGTAGCCGTCGTTAATGCTCTTTTCGTCCATATCGTCCAGGCCGGAGAGCCGAGCGCGGAGATATTCAAGGCTCCTCGGGTTTTTAATTTCCAAGTCGGTTGGGATTGAGGTTTTTGCGGTAATATCATAAGTTGCCATAGGATCGGAGTTTTTTTCAGCGCCTGGCTCGTTGTAAGCCGTCAGACCGGGGGGGATTATCTGCTTTACGACCTCGCCTTGCGGGGTAATCCAGGAAGTATATTCTGAGCCCATAAATTCAGTGGCAACCCTGAAGGTTTCAATTTCTCCGGTATGCTTTGTTTCTACAACCTCAAGGGCTTCTACTTTATTTATTGAAATCAGGTCCTCTGCATCAGCGCCCATGATTGCAGCCGATGGCTCAAAAAGGCGTATTTCGTACACTTCACCGACCTTCATCGGCCTCTTGGCGAGCCATTTAGGTAGAAGTGCGAATATTGTCAGTCCTTCTTTTGCCGTTAGGAATAGATCTGTTTCGCCTGAAACCGATTTTACTTTCACTTTCAGACCCTCTCCTTCCATAGCCCCTGAAGAGCTCAAATCACCCGCTTCAGAGCTCATCTGAAAATCAAAAGATTGCAATAAAAAATCGTCGAGAAAGTATTGCGCATCTATAGTAACAGTCTGCTCGTTACCTAGAAGTGTGACGTTTATTTCGCTTTCTTCATCTACCCTTGTTTTACCCCCATCCTGGTCTATTACTATCCGGGTGTAGCCTACTTTTTCGCCGTCTGAGTATATACTCATCATGCTATCATTCAGGACGTGCTCATAACTGTGAGATAGCGGGATGCAGGGAATCAAAAAAGCGCTAATAAAGAGTAGAATTTTCAGAGCCGAATGGAACATTTAAAGAATACTCTACACTAACTTTTCAAGCGCTCAAGATTTATTCACGGATTGACACTAAGAGCACCATTAGGTTCACTAACTACACTATGGAAGTAAACGAGATAATAGGCAAAATAATGAATGATGAGAGGATTTCCCCTGAAGAAGGGCTCCATATGCTCAAGGAGTGCGACACCTCCCGCATGGGGGCGCTTGCGGACTCGAAGAAGAGGAAATTCCACCCCGACGGCACAGTCACCTTCGTTGCGGACACAAACCCGAATTACACGAATGTGTGCGATACGGAATGCCTGTTCTGCGCGTTCTGGAGACCCCCTGGCGCTACGGACGCCTATACTCTCAGTATCGACAAATTAATTGAGATATTAAGGACTTCCTATCATAACGGCGCTACGACAGTGCTGCTTCAGGGCGGGCATAACCCCGAGATCGGGCTTGATTATTATATCGATCTTGTGAAAAGGGCTACCGAAGAGATTCCGGATCTTCATCTGCATATGTTCTCGGCCCCTGAGATAAGCGCAATCGCCAAGTATTCTGGTATCAGCACTCAAGATGTATTAAAGCAGCTCTGGGACGCGGGGCTAAGAACTATACCGGGCGGAGGCGCCGAAGTGCTGACCAATAGGGTCAGAAAGAAAATCAGCCCCCTTAAGATAAACGCCGATGAGTGGATGAAAGTCACCAGAGAAGCCCACCTTCAAGGGTTTAAAACCACTGCCACGATGATGTTCGGGCACTTTGAGGAAGATGAGGATATCATCGAGCACTTGGAGCGCATTCGCACTCTCCAAGACGAAACAGGCAATTTCCTTGCTTTCATTCCATGGACGTTCAAACCTAAAAATACATTTCTTGAAAGAAAGCTTCCGAACGAAGTGGGCGGAGACCGCTACCTGAGGGTGCTTGCGCTCTCGAGAATCTTTCTGGATAACTTCGCCCATATACAGGGCTCTTGGTTCACCCAGGGCAACAAAGTGGGTTCACTTTCGATGCACTATGGGGCAAGTGACCTCGGAGGGACACTATTTGACGAGAACGTACTCACATGCGCTGAGAACAAATACCGCGCAAGCCTGGATGAGCTTGTGCATATGATACGCTCCGCAGGCTTCACACCCGCTCAGAGAAATACCTACTATGAAGTGATCAACCGCTTTTAAAGCCGGAAACTCTGCACTCACCCTACTGCTAACTTTAGTCGCGCTCAACCCTTAGGAAATAAAGCGAGAACCTAATGGAATAAAGTATAAAGGTAGATACTATTAATTTAGGTAACATTAAGCTATCATTAAATATTATTCTGTTATGAAAGGTGCTAAAATATATATATTTACGATTATTTAGCAATGTGAATAAACGACTCGAAAATATGTACTGTAAAAGATTATGAGTGCCTGGAAAAAAACTCTTAAACATATACTCCATGACTATAAGGAATTTGTATTCTTTATAGTTTTCTTCGTCATATCTTATATCATATCCAGCTATCTAGATATATTTGAGAAGCTCCACTACATGTTGACACTATACGAACCATGGGAGCTGGACGAAATTATAGGTGTTGCCGCAGTGTCTTTTGTTGCAGTCTTTTTCTTCTCACTTTATAGATCGATTAAACTTAGGAAAGAAATCAAAGAGCGAGAGAAAGTTGAGCTCGAATTGGAATCCACAGTTGACAAACTGCAAGTTATGCTGGAATCCCTGCCTGTAGCCTTGTACACATGTAAAACCGAAGGCAATTTCGAGACAACCTATGTAAGCGACAATGTAAAAAAAATTAGCGGTTATGAGCCTAAGGACTTTACCTCGAATAACTCTTTTTGGGCAGATAATATCCACCCGGATCAAAAACCTCACGTCTTAAAGAATATTAATGAATTACTGGATAAAGGATCTCATGAGTACGAGTACCTATGGCGTACAGCCGACGGTTCATACAAGTGGTTTTACGACTACTCAAAGCTAATTAAAACACCGAACGACAAGGACAATTTGATTGTAGGTATGTGGCAGGACGTAACGAACCGAAAAATGATGGAGGAAAGGCTCGGCAAATCACAAAAGCTTGAATCCTTGGGCATCTTAGCTGGCGGTATCGCGCACGATTTTAACAATTTACTGACATCGATAATGAGTAACCTCAGCATTGCCAAGACCCATCCAAATACAGATAATGAGCTTTTTACGTTGTTCTTCGAGACTGAGGAAGCTGCTGTGAGGGCCTCTGAATTGGTGACGCAGCTGTTGACTTTTTCTAAGGGCGGCTCGCCGATCAAAAAACCGATCTCCGATTTTAGCGGCTTTATTAAAACGGTTGCCAATTTTACGTTAAGCGGATCAAACGTGAAATGTGAGTTCGATATAGAGGATAATTTATGGGGCATTGAAGCCGATCAGGGACAAATCAGCCAGGTCATACAGAACCTGGTTTTAAACGCACAGCAAGCTATGCCTGAGGGCGGGACTATTAAAATAGGTATAAGTAAATTTTTAGTCAATCAATCAGAACTCATTGAGTCCGAAAGCGGGAAATATCTTAAGATCGCAATTGAAGACAGTGGTATAGGGATACCGGAGGAAAATTTACAGAAGATATTTGACCCTTATTTCACTACAAAAGAAAAAGGTCATGGGCTTGGTCTCTCAAGCGTATATTCGATCGTAAATAACCATAAAGGTTGTATAGATGTAACATCACAACCCGGGAAGCAAACAAAGTTTGAAGTAATTCTACCTGCCAGCGATAAACCCTCTGAAACGTTTGTAAAAACAGTGAACAATATATCCGAGGGTAGAGGCAAGATATTGCTGATGGATGATGAAAACTTAATTAAAATCGCGACAGGGCGGATGCTGAAAAAACTTGGTTATGAGGTAGAGTTCGCGTCAGACGGCGAGGAAGCGGTAAATAAATATAAGCAGTCCCTGAGTAACGGAGGTTTTGACCTTGTAATAATGGATCTCACCGTGCCCGGAGGTATGGGCGGATGCGAAGCGACCAAAGCTCTCAGATCCATTGATCCTGATGTAAAAGTTGTGGTCTCAAGCGGTTATTCAAACGACCCTGTCATGTCCGAATATAAGAAATACGGGTTTGTCGATATTGTTAAAAAGCCCTATAGCGTAAATGCGCTTAGCAGTACAATCGAAAAGGTATTGAACGGCAAAACCCATTAGCTAAGGGCAAGAAGGCTTTATATGTATGTTATTTTCTGAAGTTGTAAACATCTACTTTCCAGGCGTTCCCCGTAAATTCTAAGAAACAGCTGAAGCTTGAAAACCGAAGCAAAAGGAAGTCGAACAATTCAAGAGCCGAGCTTGTGATAAGGGGCGCTGTTAAGAGATCGTCCAATTCCTTGTCCTCAAGGTTTTGATACTCAGAAGGGGAAAGCTCAAAGTCTACCGCTTTATCATTTAATGCCCCGCTCTCTTCGGTATCCGTAACCAGGATATAGCCCTCGTCGCCCGATTTCTCGACATGAATACCTATAGATGCTCCGTTTCGTGCCAGTGTTTTTGAAGCGAGACACTCATCTATCTCTGAAATATGTATTTTCTCTGCACGCTCGTTAGTACTCAAGGTGTGAATATGATATCAGGTTGGATACTTGTTGAAAATGTCATTCAATGAAATAACAGATAAAAAGATGAGATCCTGAATAGATCCTGAATCGAGTTCAGGACACGGTTCAGGATGACGTGATATTTGTCATTCTGGACTTAGACCCGAGACCTCATCGTTTACACTTTTACTTGTCTTGAAACCTTCACCTTCTCACCTGACGGTTAAGCGAGCGTTGACCAAAGCCATCAAAACTCTGCCTGCTGTTGTTAAAGCTCCTTTTAACCGGGTTTCTTGAAACGCCGTTTTTGGAATTACTCTTATTTGCAGGTTTCTTATATGTGTAGCTTTTATTCACTTGCCGGTTCGTATAGCTCTTTTGCCGCTGAGCTTTGTTGAGTGAGCGGGATTTATTTTGATTTTTTTGAGAGCTATACGCGGCCCTATCCCTTTGGTTTTTTGCCGGGCTCAGGCTTTTGTTTGAAACGCCGAGGGGCTTTTTAGAATTTTGGATTCTCTCCTGGCTCTTAATCGCCTTAAAGTTTTTGCTCCTGTTACTCACACTGTTTTTAGAAGAGTTTCCTGTAAGCTTAAAGTTCTCGGACTTATTTCTGTACTGTCTTTGTCCCCGATCTCTATTTATGCCGTTCTTGTTACTATAGGTCTTTTCATACCTTGAAGGGCTTTGGCTTTTGTAGCTGTTTGAGTTTATGTCCCTGTTTACTTCCAGCTTAGGGCTCTTTACCGGAGCGAGCGTTGAGCCCCGGTTCCCGGCTTTGTATTTATTCCCGTATTTCTGATTTGCGTTTTGCTTGTATCCCTCTCTTTTGGTAAAGTCGCCCCTTAGATTGCCGCCGCTTCTGTTAACCACAGAATGATTCTCAGACGCTCCGAGCTTTTCCATGCCTTTTCTATATCCCGGCTCATAACCCCGCTTCCCGTTATGCCTTTTTGAAATGGACTTGGGCCTCTCGTGGCCGCTCTTTACAACTTTTGGCCTGTAGACCTCATATTTATTGCCCCTTACTTTAGTAAGGTCGCGCCCTCCCCTGTATGTAACCGTATCGCGCTCGACGACGTCAATCCGTTTTATCTTTTTACCCGAGCGGCGCTCCACATGGTGTCTGTCAGGGCCCTTGTAAACAGTTTTGTTATTGATGACCGTGACGTTGGTAATATTAGTGGTGTTCCTGTGAACTACAGTGTTGTATGGACCGCCTACGGCTACGAGCTTTGCGTTTTTGTGAGAGAAATGCTCGTAGGGAACATAGACGCAGTGCTCCGGGGGAGCGTAGTAGTGGTGTCTTTTATGATGGTGGTGCCTTCTGTGGCGTCTTTTGTAGGGTTTGTAGTAACTGAAATTGAAGGCATATCCCGGCTGATAGTAACCGTAGCCTCCTACTGAGATACCGATCTCTAGAAAAAAATTCCTGTCGGGAGGCCGTGGAGCCCAGCCTATGTATCCCGGGCTGTCGTACCACTCTACATATGCCGGGGCCCAGTCTACGCCGGGAATCCATACCCAGCCGTAATACTCGTCCGGCACCCACCTGCCGTAGTGATACGTGGCCCAGCCCCAGGGCTCGCCCGATACCCATATCCAGCCTTCATCTGAGTACTGCCAGTTGCCGTCTCGGTATGGCTGCCAGTACTCATCAACTCCTACAGGCTGCCAAATGTATCCGTAGTAATCGTGCTGTATCCACTCGCCATACGGAGAGAGAGCGTCGTAGAAAACGTCCAGTGTAACTTCTGTGCGGGCCTCGGCGCGCTCTGTTATCCCAAAGCCCATGATAATTGCAAATATAAGCGCTATTGCCTTTAGCTTACGTTCCATCACATTTCTCCTTCAAACTCGTTTTTAGTGCCTTGTAATATTAAACTCAGAAGACAAAAATATTGTTGCAATATCGCCGCATTTGTATCATATGAACCAGCAATAATGATCAAAGCGTGAAATATGGTGAAGATAAACCGAATATGTGGATTGAGATTCAGAACCCGGGACAGTATTGAGCGGGATTATTTACTTTGATTAAGAAGGCTTTTATACATCTCTAAATACTTTTTACCGGACATGCGCCAGGAATAGTCTTCCTTCATAGCCCGTTTGACCAGCCTTTCCCATTTTTTCTTATCTTCATAGACTGAGATTGCACGGATGAGCGCGTCCAGCAGGCTAAGCTTTGAGAGCTCGTGGAAGATAAATCCGTTGCCCTTAGAGCTATCTTCCGAGTAGTCCCGGACTGTGTCGAGAAGTCCGCCGGTCCCTCTCACAACCGGTACAGTGCCGTAACGAAGCGCTATTATCTGCCCCAGACCGCAGGGCTCGAACCTTGAGGGCATCATGAACATATCGGAGCCCGCGTAGACTTTCCTCTCGAGCTTATCATCGAGGCCGATTGTCACGGACAGATCTCTTTTATAACGGTTCTTGGCTTTTCGGAGCATGTTCTCAAATTTCTTGTCACCCGAGCCCAGAACGGCCACCTGGTAGCCAAGATCAATGATCTGGGGGAGACATTCTATGAGAAGGTCGAGGCCTTTTTGCTCTGTGAGCTTTGATACTACGCTCAGAAGCGGCTTTTCCTCCGCGGGCTCGAGGCCGAGCTCTTTTCTGAGCATTATCTTATTCACTGTTATCTTGGAAGTTGTCTTGGGATTAAAGTTTTC
Source organism: Thermodesulfobacteriota bacterium (assembly GCA_965216785.1). Taxonomy (GTDB): domain Bacteria; phylum Desulfobacterota_D; class UBA1144; order Nemesobacterales; family UBA2774; genus UBA2774. The sequence continues at coordinate 2,378,273 of OZ244197.1, read as the reverse complement.
ATAAATCACCCGGTCATTATCCGGGTCCCACATGTCGTAGTCTATGCCGTTTAGTATGCCCGTAAGGTTGTTGTTCTTGCGGGAAATCCATTTTAGCACCGCGTCGAGTCCGTATCCGAACTCTCTTTTCTTTATCTCCTCGGCATATGAGGGGCTCACAGTGGTAACCATGTCGGAGTAAAGGACAGCGCCTTTTAATAGGTTTGCTTTTCCGAACAGCTCGAGTCCCTGTGAGGTAAATAGATAGGCCGGCAGGCCGAACTTGTCCAGAATATCCTTTCCGAACTCGCCCTGATATGAGATGTTGTGAATCGTGAACACGACCTTGGAGTCTTTAAAAAACTCATCGTCCTTTAGGTGCTTTCGCCACCTGAGACAAATGGGTACAAGCGCGGTCTGCCAGTCGTGGCAGTGTATGATGTCGGGCCTGAACTTTACGGCTTTGGCGATCTCGAGCGCCCCGAGCGATAAAAACCCCGAGCGAATGTCGTTATCCTGGAACTCTCCCTTTTGGTCCGTATAGACGTCGCGCCTGTCAAAAAGCTCGTCTCTGCATATAAAATATACCTTTATGTTTTTATATTTAACCTCTTTAATCTCACACTCAAACGGCAGCCAGTCAAGGCAGAACACTGGTTTCTTTGTCAGGGTTTTAGGTGTGAGCTTGAGTGCCTTTAAGTTCTCTTTGACCTGTCGGTAATATGGGATGACCACCCGGACGTCCGCACCTAATGACGCAAGTCTTATGGGTAGAGTGCCTATTACGTCCGCAATGCCCCCTACTTTGACGAAGGGCTCCATTTCGGAAGAGACGAATAGAATATTTATATCATTGGTAGCCATTTTTTCGCTATTTATTTCTGATACTCAAAGTTTACAACTATTAACTTTGAGACTGCAAATCCTGGGAAAGTTTCTCTATCACTTTCTTTGTGTTCTCGGATATTACGCTTCTGTCTATCTTTCCGCCCTTTCCCAAAAGCGCGCTTACAAGACCTACGGCAGAAGCGCCCGCACTTAAAAAGTCTGTGAAATTCTCATAATTCACCCCGCCTGTTGTCATAATATCCACAAACGGCAAAGGCTCTTTAATCGCTTTTATATAAGAGGCGCCCCCAACAGAACTGACGGGGAACACCTTTACCATATCGACCCCCAGTTTCCATGCGTTTACGATCTCTGAGGACGTGAGCGCCCCCTGTATGGTCGGGACACCTTTTTGTTTCGCGTAGGTAATGATCTCTTTATCTGTATGAGGAGATACCAGAAAATCCGCGCCCGCCTCTACCGCCTTCTCCGCCATTGGGGCTCCGAGCACGGTACCGGCGCCCACAGTGATCCCGGATATGCCGGCCAGCTCAGATATAACGCTTTGTGCCCCGGGGAAAGAGAATGTGACCTCTATAAGCCCAACGCCGCCATCGATGCACCCCTGTGCAAACTCAAGCGCCTTGTCCGCGCTCTCAGCCCTTACGACGGCTATTACCTTTTGCCTCTTGATTTCTTCTATCGCGCTCACTTACAATAACTTACAGATTATCGGCACTATCCACAAGGGAAAATAAAGTCCATTCTGCAGCTCAAATAAATACTGTCTGGATATTTGAGAAGCCTTCGTGTAGAATTAATTAGACAAAATATAAACATGGAACAAGTGATGATAGAAAGCAGCGCTGAGTTTATTGAAGAAAGAGTAAACGAGTTTATAAGCAGAAGTAAGGAGCTTGGGATTAAGGTCACCCCGCAAAGGATTGCCATATACAAAGAGCTTGCGAGCACAGATCAGCACCCGAGCACAGAGACGATATATAATAAGATAAGGGACTACTACCCCAATATATCGCTCACCACTGTTTATAGGACTCTTGAGACTTTTGAGAAGCTCGGGCTGATATCCGTCGTTAACGTGCTGTATAACGCTGCCCGTTACGACGCGAACCTTACCCCTCACCACCACATAGTATGTACCAGCTGCAAGAAAGTAGAAGACGTGTATGACGAGTCGCTAAGTGAGCTTGACGTACCTGACAAGACGCTCGGGGACTACAAGATCGAAGGCTACTCGCTCCTCCTAAACGGCGTATGCAGCGACTGCCGTGACTAACGGCCTTATTACTTCTTACTAATTACTCCAAAGCAAAGAAACTTCCAATATAACTTTATTTGTGTAATTCTATATAATAGTTCGGGCGCAAATAACCGAACTGTCGAAATTTCGTCTGCCGGAGGTCTCTTTTGAAAATCCCAGAAGGTCTAGAGAAAGCGCTTAACTACAGTTTTATGGACGCTATATTCACGAGGCGCTCCCGGCGTTTCGGGCTCGGGATGGAGATAGCCGAGGGAACACTCAAGCATAAGTCCGAGCACGAACCCGTACCGCTTACAGAGCTTGAGGAGGCGTATCTCATTTGGGCTGGCACCGGGATGACCGGGCTTTCGCTGGGCGATCTGCCAAGGACCGGGATATCCTGGCTATTTCAGTGGACAGGCAGAAGCTGGCCGTGCTCTTGCAACTCACACTCGACAGAGCTTTTCTATACGAACGACAACGGGGTGTATATGGTAAAGCTCCACGACCTGATGCCCCAGGCGGGAGAGACATCTATATTCGCCGGCAAATCAGAGCAGGAAGTTCTGAACAGAGTACTTGAGCTATTCCGTATGAACCTGCTCAAGCTAGAGAACGGGAGGGCCGATCTTCCGAAAGGCGAGCCGGGACTCTTTGATTTTAACGCCTGGAATTGCAATAAGCCCGGGACTACTTTTTTTGTCCCCGTTACGAACACTACGGTTGAGTATATGGTGCTGCTGTTTATTTATTTCGGCTCAAAGTACGGGTTTAACATAGTTGATGAGCTTAACGGAGGGCGCTCTTGCGGGCTGGACAAGTGGATCGAGAAGGGATACATCAGAAAAGAGGTGGAGCTTTCGCTATTTGATCTAGAGCTTAGGGTGCTGACAACCCTTAACGTAGAGCAGGCGTTTATATGCCAGAACATGAACCTCGCTCTCCAGACTCTGGGCCTGGGAGGATGGGCGTTTACGGGGCTTCTGCCTCACTACGCGCTCGGTGTGAACCCAGAGTATAAAGGGCTCGGGTTTACGTTCACTAACCCTGAGAAGACCATTAGGAGCTCTAAGCCACCTGTACCTGTGGGAAGAGACGGTGTTTTCGAAGCCCTTTGCCCGCCATACGTGTCTGACATGAGAGAAGCGGTTGATAAATTCCTTCGTGAACGTGGGCGCTTTTGGGAGGAGGACAACCCCTACCCTTACAAAGAGCCAGAAGGAGTACTGGCGGACGAGTACCACCCGAGCGAGGTGAGGATCGAGATTGTAAAGGATTTTTGCACCTATGTATATGAAAACTACGGACGCTTCCCGGCATTCCTGGACCCGATGTTCACGAGACTTGTGTTTCAGGCGCACCATCTTGATCTTGATTTTTATGATAAGTATTACGAAGAGGGCGCTTACACAGAAATGCATAAGGACCACTTTAAGCTATGGCACCCCGAGATGGATGATCCTTATGAGAAGGGATAGTAAAGGTTTTAGTTTATTGTTAAGAATAAAGATGAGATTCTGAATCAAGTTCAGAATGACAATACAAACACTCTATAACCAACTCAACCAGGCATTCCGAACACGGCCAGGTTTTTATTCTTGTAGCGGTCGTCGTGCGTGACTTCGGGGCCGAACCACGGGGGCGGCTCGAATAGCATGCTGTCTTCTTCGCTCTTAAATTCGACCTCGGCAGTGATGAGTCCGGTTAATTCACCTGAGTAAACGTCTAGCTCAATCAACACGGCGTCGTAGTAAATCATATAGCGCCTTTTCTCGATGCGCCTGCCCTCTGTCTCGGGCCAATGCTCCTCGAACTGGAACATCCCGATCTCTCTTTCAATCTCCTGACGCTTAAGGCCCTGGCCCACTTTTACGGCTTGATAATATTTATTACCCTTTTTCCGTATGCGTATCTCTTTTTCATCGGTAATGAGTAAATAGCCCTGCAATATCTCCTCTGATGAAAAGTTCTCAAGGCCCGGGGGGTGCTTGACTAGGTATTTTCTTTCGATCTCAATATTCATTTGGAGATGTGTTTAAGGTATATGATTCTTTATCTCTTCCCAGAGATCAGTGTAAGCCTCCGTAGAGGCGGAGTTTGGGTGAGTGGCCGCGACAGGCGCTCTGTCGATCCCCATCCTCTCGATCTCGGAGCGGTATGGTATTTGGCTGATTAGGATGTTCTTTTCTTCCTGTCTTATTTTTTCTATCATCTCCTGATGGAGGCTCTTTCGCTTTTCGACCATAGAGAAAAACGTAAAGAGCTTACCGCGGTCTATGTCGTTATTCTTGAGAAATTTCCGCAGCTTCTCGTAGGTAAGTACGGACAGAGTGGTGGGGATGAGCGGTACCACAATAAGGCTTGAGGCCTCGAACACGTTCTCCGAAACGAGCGAGATGCCGGGAGGACAGTCAAGGAACAGATAGTCGTACTCGTGCTTTATGAGTTTGAATATCTTGCGTAGGCGGCTTTTGGAATTCTTCAGGGAATCAAGCGCGATGTCTAGATTTCTATAAGAGAGCTTTGATGGAAGGAGGTCGAGGTTCGGGTAGTCTGTGCCCTTTATGTTCCTATCTATATTCCTTCCGCCTTTGATGAATTTAGAAGAGTTGAAGTTACGGGACGCCCGAATGCGGAAGTAATAGGATGACGCGCCTTGAGGGTCGAGGTCGCAAAGGAGAGTACGGGCTCCTTCCTGCGCCGCGATGTAAGAGAGGTTTACGGCGGCTGCCGTTTTACCCACCCCTCCTTTCATGCTGTACATGGCCAGGGTTTTCAAGACGCCCGCTCCGGCTTAACATGAAATAGTTTTTTGAATATGGATTTTGTCTCTTTGTCCTGAAACTCGTTAAATTTTTCCGTGAACTCGGAGCGAACCTCCCTTTGCCGCTCATAAAGAACGGAGATCAGCCCTCCTGAAGAGACTATGGATTCCCTGTGTTTTTCGTCCGAAGGGTCAAGCTTGTCGACAAACGCCTTTAGGCTTTCGCGCTGGACCGAAAGATCGTTAAACTCTCCCAGGTTGTCCTGGAGGATTTTCAGATGTTTTACCAGTGACTTGATTTCCTCTGCCGGATAAAGGGAAGAGAAGAACTCGATCATGTACCTAAGCTTTTTACATTCTATCCTGAGTTTATGAAGCTCAGAGTCTGGGGTCGCATCGGTTATGCGTGAGCCGTCTCTTACTATCCTCTTGTACTTCTTTTTTATTATACGGCCCGCAAGCTCGGTGACCGGAACTGCGGAATTGGGGGTCGAGGAAACGTCCCCTGTTTCGCTTAGGAATTTGTCCCAGGACTCTATGACATCTTTATACTCTTTGGATTTAATAAACTTAACAATATCTCTGTGGGCCTTTTTTCTCTGCTCTACAAATATCGAGAACATTTGCTCCAGCCCCGGACTCAGCTCTTCCGGAAGCATGGCCCTGTAGCGGTCTTTGTCTAGAAGATATATATCTAGGTCTCGGAGAAGGTTTGTCGCCTTGCCGAGTCTTGAGAACCTTTCTTTAAAATGCTCTGTATCCTGCTCGGGGAATACGCCTTTTATTTGAGAGAGCGCAGAGCGCGTCCTTCTGACGGCCACCCTGAAATCATGGAGGAACTCTATATCTATATCCTTTAAGATACCTTCCTCGTTTAACTTAATCGTGCGCAGAAGCGTAGTCATTATAATCTTTAGAGCTTCCAGGGATGAGAGCTCGGGCGTAAGGCTTATTTTCAGCTTTGAAGAAAAGTCTTTTGGGTTTTTACCGATTGATATCAGCAGTGTCTTTAGGTAATCGCCCTCTGACTCCTTGAGTCTGAGCCCAGTAAGATAGCTTTTAAACTCTGAAAGCTCTTTCCCGTATCCCCTTAGGGGTTTAAGGCATATGTGAGTAATTTTGCCGCCGCTATCGCCACCCGCTTTTATTTCCTCTATCGTCAGGATTATAACGGTCTTTTCATCCTCGTTAAGTATGCGTACGGGGGTTGATGTTTTCTCGACCTCTATAATCGGCAAAAGCGCCCTGACGTCTATACGCTTTTTTAATTCGTTTTTTAACGAGCAGCTCGGAAGCTCCCACCAGAAGTGAGGGTCCTTTTTCCCTTCCGAGGGTAGCTCAGCTATAGGTTTATTGAAATGAGAGTTGTGGAGGATAAAAGAGTTGCTATCGCACAGCAGATAAACACCGTCGCCGCACAATCTGAAGTCAAAAGTGTCTAAATAGCGCTTTTTTTGTTTGACGCTTTTCTCAAAAATAGCTGTAAATTCGTTAGATATACGCGAGCTCAGGTCTTTTTTCTCAATTACATCCCCAAGCTCGTAATATTCTGTTTTTTCCAAGTAAATAGCCCCTTCGGAACCCTTAATGCACGATATTATACCAGTTTTAATACCTTAGCACCCTTTATATTACCTTTTTTTAGCTCCGTGAGCGCCCTATTTGCATCTTCAAGTGCATATTCCTCCACCTTGGACCTTATGGGTATTTCTCCCGCGAGCTTTAGGAACTCTCTTACGTCTCTTGGGCTTACGTTCGCTACGGACTTAATCTCCTTTTCCATCCACATATGCTCGTGGTAACTTAGGTTCAAGAGATAATCTTTATCTACATCCTCTTTTCTTATCGCGTTTATCACCATTCTACCGCCGGGCTTTATCTGTTTGAGCGCTTCAACTACCGGCTTCCATACAGGAGTTGTGTCGATAACTGCGTCCAGCTTCTCGGGTGAGTATTCCTCGGCGTCACCTGCCCAATCTGCCCCAAGCTCAATTGCAAACTCCCTCTCGGTGCCGCTCCTCGCGAACACGTATACGGGTGTTGCCGGGAACATGTTCTTTACAAGCTTGAGCACAAGATGACCAGACGCTCCAAACCCCGTAAGCCCAAGGGATTGCCCGTCCGCAATACCGGTGAGCCTGAGAGCGCGGTACCCTACAGCTCCAGCGCATAGGAGCGGGGCCGCCTCTGAGTCGCCGAGTGTATCCGGAATCTTATAGGCGTATTCTTCATGTACCTTCAGATACTCCGCATAACCACCGTCCGCGTCTCGGCCTGTGGCCATAAACTCGGGGCATAGATTGTTGTTCCCCTCACGGCAGTAGCTGCACACACCGCACGAGGAATAAATCCACGCTACCCCAACCCTGTCTCCAAAAGCGTGAGCAACCGCGTTTGGCCCCGTCTCTTCAACCGTACCCACAACCTGGTGCCCGGGGATTACCGGGTAGTGAGGCGGAGGGGTCCTGCCTTCAATCTCGTCGAGCTCAGTGTGGCAAACGCCCGAAGCTTTTACGCGAATAAGTATCTCCCCTTCCCCCGGCTCGGGCACGGGCACGTCTGAGAGATCAAGCGGGTTACTTTCAGATCTAAGATCCGATACACGCTTTAGCAGCATGGCTTTCATAGTCTTTTCGAAACCCCCATTACATACATTTCATAGAATAAAAATAGATCCTTTTCAAGGCTTTTCTTTGAAATTGAATAAATTTTACGATCCTGCACTGTCTTATTATCTGACACACGACATGTGTAGAGCGTAATAATTCTATTAGGAATCTATTATAGCAGTGTATATGAACGCTATGCATATGGCACGTTACTTGTAATAAATATTAATATAAAACCAATTTTAAGGAGGTAGGTATTATGGCACTTAAAAGATGGACACCAAGAGAAAATATGGAAAGGTTTTTTCACGATCTGTTCGATGAGACAATATCGGGCGGTATGGCAAGAAGGTTCCCCTCGCTAAGAGCGTTTGCTCAGTTCGGAGAGTCATCTCCCGCTGTAGATATGTACGACAACAAGAACGAGATCGTTGTTAAGGCCGAGGTTCCCGGGGTAGATAAGGAAAATCTGAATATTTCTATTTCAGACAACATGCTCACGATTAAGGGTGAGATGAAAAAGGAAGAAGAGACCAAGGAGGAAGATTACTACTATTCCGAGAGGTCTTTCGGGAGCTTTATGAGGGTGCTCAATCTGCCAGCCAAGGTAAACGAGAAGAAGGTTAAAGCCACATTTAAAGACGGCGTTCTGGAGATTCATATGCCAAAGGCAGCGGAGTCTAAGCCCAAAGACATTAAGGTAGAGGTTAGTTAATGGGGCAGCCGGGAGTGCAAAGCACGATCCGGTTATTAATAAAGCGGGAATGGGGACAGAGGCGAGCGCTTCACAGCGATGCCGGGGCAGGAATAAAATAGTTAACGGAGGGCAGCCATATGACTTTAAATAAAATAATCTGGGCAACGGATGGTTCAAACGATTCCCTTGAGGCGCTCGCACTTGCCGAGAAACTGTCGTTAAAGTATGACGCGGCCTTGATGGGTTTGTCCGTACTGCCCATATACTATTCAGTCGTCAATAACTTCACACAAAAGGAAAAGGACAGTTTTCTTGAGTGGATGGATAATACTCTCGCGAACAAGGAGCGGGAGTCTATGCAAAGCCTGGCAAAAGAGTTAGAGAGAAAGGGAATCAAGTTCGGTTTTGATGTAGTTAAGGGAATCCCCCATGAGGAGATTATAGAGTACGCGGAGAAAGAAAACGCGGATTTGATATCTCTTGGGCGAGGCAGGATTTTGGAGAGGTTCGTACTAGGCGGAACTGCCCTGAAGGTAATAAGAGGCACTCGACTACCGGTGCTTACGGCCTTAGAGACGAAATCAAAGGGGGAGTTCAAGAAGATTCTCGCTCCGATTGCCGTTATGCACGGGCTGTCCGGTAACTACGAATACGCGCTCGGGATGGCAGAGGATTTCGGGGGAGAGCTGCACGTGCTCAATGTAGTAGAGCTCGGGAACCTTAGCGTACCGCTGGAAATCCAGGAGCAGTTAAAGGGCTTTGCGCTTAGAGACCTTGTGGAAACCATAGGGGCTACAAAAATACCTGAGAACACTGAGCTCCATTCCATAGCCTCAGGAAGCGGATGGCGTGGTATAATAGAGTTCGCGGAGAAAAACGACATAGACCTGATAGTTGTGATGACGTACGGCGGAACGAAAATAAGAGAAGAGTTTATAGGGAGCACGACAGAAAAGGTGATTCAGGAAGCACCTTGTCCCGTAATAACGCTCAGCCCTTGATAGATATGGATATAAAGAAGATACTCCTGGCTACAGACGGCTCTGAAGAGTCGGACAAAGCGCTTGATTCTGCACTATACCTGGCAGATGTTTTTAAGGCTTCAGTAACGGCTCTGTACGTAAGTGAGATTCATTTCCCTCTGACATCTCTTCTGCCGGTATACGAAGACGCGATTTTAGAAATCGCTGAAAAAACAGAGAATAGCTTTAAGCAAAGGTTTGACGAGGTATCGGAGAAGTTCAAGGAAAAAGGTATACCCTTTAGCTCTACGATAATCAGGGACGGCACCGTGGAGGGGATAATAGAAACCGCCGACATAGAAGGGGCGGATCTTATTGTGATGGGTAAGAAGGGACAGGGGTTTCTAAGCAGCACGCTTATCGGCAGCAACACTGTCAAGGTATTGAGGCAAATAAATGCTCCCGTATTGGCCGTAAGGAGTAAAGGCGATACATACAGTACGGATATAAAAAAGATAATGGTTCCCGTGGATATATCAGACATCTCGGTTTCAGCGCTCCCAGAAGCGCTTGCCCTTGCGGATAAAGTGGGCGCTGAAGTTATCGCGGTTTATGTGTTCTGGCTTGACGGCACGGCTTATGAGATACCGCCCGGTCTGGTAGACGAGCTTATTGAGCGCTCCAAGACCGAGCTTGCCCGTATAGTGGCAGCCGAATCGGGTTCAAAAGATACGCCTGAAGCTAAAGAGCCGGGCGTGGAGATTAAGAGCCAGGTCCTTCACGGCATCAGCCCCAGTTACGTGCTCAGGGAATTTGCCGAAAAGAACCAGATCGATTTGACGGTCGTTAAAACTCACGGTCGCAAAGGGGTAAGCAGACTCATATACGGAAGTGAAACTGAAAAGATCATACAGGAATCGCCCTGCTCAGTGTTGGCAGTAAAATAAATCAGGACTATTACTTCTGAGAATTTACACAGATGGTTAATATACGCATGAAATTCACGAGTTTGCCAATTCAGAGCAACCAAGTATTTATAATTTCATCTGATAGATTAGAATATTTCCACCAAATGGTGGAATTAACTTAAGGAGACTACTGTTGATAGATAAAATACTTTGGGCTTGTGACAATTCTGAGGATGCCGGTTTTGCCCTTCAATACGCTGAATATTTTGCAAAGAGCTTAAACGCTGAGATAGTGGGACTGTACGTCATACCCGACTACTATGAAGTGCCCGTGCTAGAGGAATTTCCTTCACAAGAGCTCGATATGCTGGCGGAGTGGATTAAGGAGACCGAATCGAAAGAAAGCGACAGGCTGAGCGGGATTGCCGACGTGGCAAACGAAAAAGGAATATCATTCAGCTCGAGAATATCCCAGGGCGCCCCCCACTCAGAGATTATAAAGACCGCTGAGGAAGTTAAAGCGGACCTAATAGTAATCGGGAAAGGCAGAGCGGACGACAAAGCCATATTGGGCGCAACTGCTCTAAAGGTGCTCAGACGATCACCCGTACCAGTGCTCATTGCGAAAAAGGATGTGGAAAGTATTAATATAAAACGTCTTCTCGTACCTACGGACCTATATAACATAAATTCCACGGACCTGCGCTTTGCCCTTGATTTTTCAGAGCTCAGCGGCGCCGAGATATTCAGCCTGAATATTGTTGAGATCGGCGACAGGAAATTCCCGCCCGAAGTAGTTGAGAGGCTCAGAGGTAACGCGTATAGCAAGCTTACACAGCAGATAAACGAAGCCGATATGGCGGATAAAGTTACTACTGTAGTCAATACAGCTAAGAACGCTCTTTTGGGAATACTTAAATTCATACAGGAAAAGGATATAGACCTTGTAGTATTGAATACTTACGGCGGCGGTGAGTTCAGGAGGGAAGAGTTCATAGGGAGCGTCACCGAAAGGGTCGTACAGGAAGCGTCTTGCGCGGTCATTGCCGTAAGACCGTCTTAACATTATCGGGCACTAAAAATTTAAAAAGCATTGTGCATAGACGCGGTTTAAATTTTGATTGCAACACTCAAACATCGCTCGAGAACACTCAGACCGACAATTAAACCCGGCGGCGCAAGCCCGCGGAGTTTTTTATGATTCTTAAACTTGGGAACAAGCTATTTTCTGCGCTCGTTTTAATAGTGTTAATAATAGCCGCGGGTACGATAGGTTATATGGTTATTGAGGGCTGGCCCCCTCTTGACGCCCTCTACATGACCGTAATCACCCTTACTACCGTAGGTTACGGTGAAGTGTACCCTTTGAGCTCAGAGGGGCAGATATTCACCATGGTTCTGCTAATAGTGGGAGTAGGTATAATTCTGTATCTGCTTAGCACGGAAGCAAAACTTTTACTCGAAGGAGAGCTTCAGGAGTATATAGGGAGGTCTAGATTGGAGAAAAGAATAAGCGAGATAAAGTCCCATTACATAATCTGCGGATTCGGCAGGCTGGGAAGGACCGTTGCTAAAGAGTTTAAAGCGAAAGGAATTGAGACCCTTGTAATAGAAAAAGAGCCTGTCTCTCAAATTGACAGGGATGAGTTTTTAATTGTCGAGGGCGACGCGAGCAGCGAGGAAGCGCTCAGGAATGCCGGAATCGAAAGGGCTAAGGGTTTGGTAGCCGTACTCCCAACGGACGCGGAGAACCTGTTTGTAGTGCTAAGCGCAAGAGAGCTTAATGCCGAGCTGTTCATAGTAACGAGGGCGAGTGACGATAGCGCCGAGCGCAAGATACTGCGCGCCGGGGCAGACAGGGTCGTATCACCTTATCATACCGGGGGAATACGGATCGCAAATACCGTGCTCAAGCCCGCCGTTGTGGATTTTCTGGAGTTCGCCACTAAAACAGGGAATTTGGAGCTTCAAATTGAAGAAGTAACAGTCTCTGAGAAATCAAAATTAAGCGGATGCACACTTGCTGAATCCGGAATCGGCCGTGACCTGGGAATAATAATACTGGCTATAAGAAAAACAGACGGCACGATGGAGTTTAACCCGGGCTCAAAGAGCATGATACAAGCGGGTGACACGCTCGTAGCAATTGGGGAGATATCAAAGTTAAATGAGCTGGACGAGATAATTACGGGAGCTTAAAAGCATATAATATATTGTTATTACAAGTGGTTACTACCTATAGTTAATCTTCCTCATAAGATGCTTTAGAGGCCGTTTTCAGTACGTGTTTTGCCTTCTTTAACCCCTCTTTAATTACGGAGGTCATGTCATCTTTTCCGCCCGGAACGCTCACAATTACCCTTACTTTCATATTCCTGCCAACTATCTCCTTTTCTTTCTCAAGGTAACCGAAAGTTACCTCTGTCGCGTCACGCTCTGAATTATATGTAGAGTCTATAAGGTACAAAGTGTTATAGTCAGACATAGAAGCCTCCTAAAATATCCTATATTCAATACTACATCCCTTTGACTACTATATTTAAGTGCAAAATAAATGCCAAGCCGTTTAATCTAAGAATAAAAGGAAATTCGATAGCTACATCAGACACACCAGCGTCTTATAATCTGACAATAGACACTGTCATTTTGAATCTGAATATCAGATTAAGCTGATTTTATTGAAGATTTTTTAACGTTTCCAGAAGGCACTTAAGTTGCAACTACAGAATATATAGTAAAAAAATCGAGCAGGAGTACGTTATGCACGCTAAGTCAAAGGATTATTCAAGTACTTTTAAGGAATTAATACACAGAAACGTTATCACTATTTCCTCTTATGATTCCGTTTCGGAAGCCGCGTATTTAATGAGGAACGAGGATATCGGGGCTCTTGTCGTTACAGACAAAGACTCTAAACCCATCGGGATCATTACAGACAGGGATTTAGTGGTTTCAGTGATAGCCGAGAGAATAAACCCCACTGAAGTCACTGTAGAGGATATTATGACCAAAGACCCTGTGAGCGTTGATGAGGATACAGATCTGTTTGATATAATCAGGATCCTGCAGGAGCATTCGGTGAGAAGGCTGCCCATTACGAGCGGCGGAAAGCTTACGGGCATAGTATCTGTCGATGATCTGATAGTGGTCGTGGCAACGGAGGTCGTTAACCTGGCAATGGCAATGAGCAGTAAGTCCAAGGTCATATAGACTCGAGATTATATAATCGGGGGTTTATGTTAGAATAGTATGAAAAGTCCGCCGGCGGATGGCGATTGTCGGGATTTCTTGGACAAATTACAGACGAGGTGTTAAATGAAAATTAAGAAGATACTCTGGGCTACAGACGGCTCAAAAGAAGCTGATAACGCTCTATTAAACGCGAAATATATGGCAGAATTAACCGGCGCCAACATTATTGGGGCACACGTCATTCCCTTGCCCACCGTTATGCTTTTTGAGTCCTTGAGCGGAGACGAGGTTGAATTTAAGGACTGGATGACAAAAGTCGAAGACGATTTCACAAAGAAATTCGCTAAGATTGAGAAGAACCTTGCGAAATCGGATATAAAATTCGAAGGTGTTCTGCTAAGGGGAAACCCGTCTGAGAAACTTAGAGAGTTCGCGCGTAAAAGAAACGCTGACCTCATTGTCATGGGAAAGCACGGTCACGGCTTTATCGGGAGCCTGATACTGGGGAGCGAAACCTCAAAAGTAGTCAAGGTAACTGAGAAACCGGTACTGATTACGAAAGCTAAAGCGGGCCGCAGGAAAGTTTCTTACAAGAATATTTTAGTACCCTACGATTTGTCGCATAAATGCAAAACAGCGCTGCATAGCGCAATGGACATCGCAAACGCCACGTCCGGACGTATAACTGTAATATACGCGCTAAGGCTCGACATGTACGCACAGGACGTACCCGCGGGGGCGCTAAACATTGTAATAAGACAGTCTATATCCGAGCTTGAAAAAGAAGTGGAGCGGATCGCGAAACAATACAAAGGTCCAAAGGATATTAAAATTAAAACAGAGGTCGTTCACGGCCTTAGCGTGGCTTCGACTATATCTACCTACGCTGAGGAAAAGGGGACTGACCTTATTGTGATTCACACTCATGGAAGGACAGGCATCAACAGGCTGTTATTGGGAAGCGTAACGGAGAAGGTAATACATAACGCTACATGCAGCGTTTTTGCCATTAACCCTTGATAAAAATATACGCGGAATGAGGACCTTTTGAACCGCAGGGCACTTACGGATTTTCTATTAAAGACTTCTTCATATCCTCATCACCCAGAGAGAGTCGCTCACGTGCAGACGCACGCCTCGGATGTTTTTATCGCAAGCCCCTACGTTTACAAAGTTAAAAAGCCGGTAGATTTCGGGTTCCTCGATTTTACAACGCTTGAGAAGCGAAAGTATTTCTTAGACAAAGAGCTTGTCTTAAACAGAAGGCTTACAAGCGGCATATACCTACAAGTTCTTGAGATTTCGCTTAAGGATGGGGAATATGTATTCGGCCCAGGGGAGAAGACCATAGAGTACGCCCTTTTGATGAAAGAGCTTCCCGAGAAATATTTTCTTAAAAACTTGCTCAAAGAGGGTAAAGCCTCAAAAAAAAATTTTGACGGCATAGCACAAAAACTTGCGGAGTTTTACAAAAACGAGCGTCCGGACCCGGAAATCTCCGCGTACGGAGAGCCTGCGAGCATTAAGTATAGCGTTGACGAGAGCACTTCTCAGAGCAGAAAGTTCATAGGGAAAACAATCTCTGAGTCTTCATTTAACGCAGTGAAGGAATACAACTGGGGTTTCTTTAAGACCCGCTCACAGCTTTTCCATGAAAGGGCGGAGGGCGGCTTTATCAAGAACTGCCACGGCGATCTGCACCTGGAGCACATTAACATAAGCCCCGGGGGAATTAACATATACGACTGCATTGAGTTTAACGAGAGGTTTAGATTTATAGATATCGCCTCTGATACGGGGTTTTTGGCAATGGACCTTGACCTTAACGGTTATTACGATTATTCACGTTATTTCATCTCCCGCATCTCAGAGTTGATGGAGGACAGAGGGCTTTACCGTGTGCTTGATTTCTATAAATGCTACAGGGCATATGTGAGGGGCAAGGTGGAGAGCATAAAGGCATTTGAGCCCGAGGTGCCGAGCGAAATTAGAGAGGAGGCGCTTGTGCGGGCGCAAAAGTATTTTAAGCTCGCCTTACGCTACGCGCTCCTGGGCTCTAAACCAACGCTTCTTGTTATTTGCGGCTCTATCGGAACGGGAAAGTCCACCCTCGCAAGCTCACTTTCAAAGCAGCTGTCTTGCCAGGTTATATCATCAGATGCTCTAAGGAAAGAAAAGGCTGGCGCTAAACCCGGAGAAAGACATTTTGAGGAATATGAAAGTGGTATTTATTCAAAAGAGATTACCCTGGATACATATGAAGAATTGGCTGCGAGGGGAATGGGGATAATAAATACGGGAGAGTGCGCGGTGGTTGACGCGAGCTTTTCAAAAGCTAAATGGAGAGAGCTCGTACTTAGCTCCGCTTCAGAGCTCAACACTCCGGTATTCTTTATTCAGACAACAGCGCCTATGGAAGTCGTACGCGATAGACTCCAGCAGAGAGAGATTCTCGGAGGGTCTATTTCAGACGGCAGGCTCGAAATACTTGAGAGGTTCACCAGCGAGTTTGAAGACCCCAATGAGGTCAGTGATGAGAATCTAATTATAGTGGATACGACAGAGCCCAAGGGAAACATATTAACTAAAATATTCAAACGCCTGATACAAAAAAACCTGGAGACATAACATGAATACCGACAAGACTAATGAGAACCGCCTCCATTCATATTTGCCGGAATTTATCTACGGGGGTATAGACGGCTCGGTTACGACATTTGCAATTGTGGCGGGCGTAACAGGAGCGTCACTCTCGCCCACTATTGTGCTAATTCTCGGTTTCGCGAACCTTTTCGCAGACGGTTTTTCTATGGCCGTAGGCAACTACCTGAGCTCTAAATCCAAAAAGGAATACGCAGATAAAATAAGGAAGTCTGAAGAGCAATCGGTACTCCACATCCCAGAGGAGGAAGAGGAGGAGATAAGGCAAATATTTAAAGATAAGGGTTTTACAGGCAAGCCCCTTGAGGACGCGGTCGAAATAATTACGAGCAATCAGGAGATATGGATAGACACCATGATGAAGGACGAGTTCGGCATATTCGAAGACGACACTTCGCCCATTAAGAACGCACTGGTTACATTCGTTTCATTTAACCTTGTAGGGTTTATACCGCTTCTCGCTTACGTACTATCTTACTTTTTTACATCGCTCAGCGAAAACGTCTTTACGCTCTCGATTATACTCACCTCAGTCGCCTTTTTTATAGTTGGCTCCGTTAAGGCCACTATCGTCGATAAAAAATGGTTTTTGTCAGGCATTGAAACCCTCCTGATCGGAGGGGTCGCGGCTGTAATCGCTTATGTGGTGGGCTATGTGCTCAGGGGACTTGCTTAATTTTTTCATTTACTGTGAATAGCAAACTATATACTAGCTATTACCCATGAAAGAGATTAAAGAACCTTACAAATTGTCTGTAGAACAAGTCTCGCAGGCCCTAGGAGTCTCTCCCGACACCGGACTCACCGAAGAAGATGTACGGGAACGCTTGATAAGATTTGGCAAGAACCTGCTTAAAAAATCAGAACCAAAGAGCCCATGGGTTATATTAGCTAACCAGTTCAAGAGCCTGATTGTACTTCTTTTAGTGGTTGCGGCGGTCCTGTCCTTTATATTTGGAGATATTCCCGAGGCGATAGCCATCATACTGGTGCTACTTCTAAATTCCGCTATCGGGTTTTTTACTGAGATAAAAGCCGTGAGGTCAATGGAAGCGCTCCACGAGCTCGTGAGCTTGAGCGCGAGAGTGAGGCGCTCGGGACGTACTGTGGAGATTCCATCTCATGACCTTTTACCCGGCGATGTAGTGATTCTCGACGCGGGCGATATAGTGCCTGCCGATATGAGGCTCATAAAAGCCTCGAGGATGGAGACCGATGAGTCCTCTCTTACCGGGGAGTCCGTACCTGTGCCCAAGGAGTTGACCGCCCTTAGTGAGGATACGACCCTTGCGGAGCGCTCCAACATGGCGTATATGGGCACACCACTGACGCGAGGCTCCGGCGAGGGGCTCGTAACCGCAATTGGTTTAAATACCGAGATCGGGTGTATCAGCACGCTCGTTGAGTCCGCAAGTAAAGAAAGCACTCCATTAGAAAAAAGGCTCAACTCACTAGGGTACAAGCTCATAGCAGCTACGGTAGTTGTCGCGGTATTCGTAATAGCTTCCGGGGCGCTCAGAGGAAGGAATCTTTTCCTTATGATAGAGACCGGGATTGCGCTTGCAGTAGCCGCCATTCCAGAAGGCCTTCCCGTTGTCGCTACCATAGCGCTTGCAAGGGGTATGATGAGGATGGCAAAGAGAAACGCTCTCATCAACAGGCTTGGCGCGGTCGAGACCCTGGGCTCTACAGGAGTTATATGTACAGATAAAACAGGAACCCTGACAGAGAATAAAATGAGTGTAGAGCTTATCGCTATAGATGAAAAGCTCATAAAAATCACTCGAAAGCAAAAAGAGACTGAAGCTGAGTTTGTATCTGAAGGACATCCCATTGATCCCCTTGGAGACGAAGCCTTAAGACGAAGTATTGAAGTGGGCGTTCTATGTAATACAGCCTCAATTACAGACACCGCTGAAAGCTCACAGAAAAATATAGGCGACCCGCTCGAGGTAGCGCTTCTGCTGGCAGGCATCAAAGCCGGAATAAGCAAACAAGCGCTTTTAGACCGCTTTCCAGAGACAAGGCTCGAAGCATTTGATACGAGCACGAATATGATGGCCACATTCCATAAAGCAGAGGGTACATACCTGGTGGCCGTCAAGGGCGCACCGGAGGCGGTGCTGGGAGTCTCGGGCTCAGTGCTTAGAGGCGGAGGTGTAACAGCGCTTACAGACGAGATGAAGGATATATGGCTTAAGCAAAACGAGGAGCTTGGCGAGAAGGGTTACAGGATAATAGCGCACGCCTATAAATACGTTGAGTCGGACACCTCGCCTCCGTACGAAGACCTCACTCTTCTTGGCCTTATATGTCTTCTCGACCCGCCTCGAAGTGACGTTAAGGACGCTATAAGGAAGTGTCTCGGTGCCGGAATTAACGTAGTCATGGTGACGGGTGACCAGCCTTCTACTGCGCTTAACATCGCTCAGTCCCTTGGACTTACAGACGCTAAGAATAAAAAAGCTTTGCATGGGAGCGAAATTGGGAACCTAAAGGAGATGCCCGACACGGAGCGCGAGGGGGTTCTCAGCGCACCGGTACTTGCCCGCATAAGCCCTGAGCAAAAGCTCGATATCGTGTCCATGTACCAAAGCCGCGGGCTAGTGGTCGCTATGACGGGTGACGGAGTGAACGACGCGCCAGCGCTAAAACAGGCTGACATCGGAATCGCTATGGGAACAAGAGGGACTCAGGTCGCGCAAGAAGCCTCTGACATGGTGCTCAAAGACGACTCGTTCTCCACAATTGTGGTAGCTATAGAGCAGGGGCGGATCATCTTAGATAATATAAGGAAATTCATATACTACCTTATATCATGTAATGTGAGTGAAATACTCGTAGTGTCGATAGCCTCCTTCACTGAAATGCCGCTACCGGTGCTACCGCTCCAAATACTTTTCCTGAACCTGGTTACGGACGTATTTCCCGCTCTTGCGCTCGGTGTCGGAGAAGGAGAGAAGAATATTATGAGCTCCCCTCCGATGGAGCCCGGCCAGTCTATACTAACGAAGCGTAATTGGCTCGGTATAGTCGGGTACGGCACGCTGATGAGCCTGTCCGTTCTGGGAGCGCTAATAATCAGCATTGAGCACCTGGGCTACGGAGTTGAAAGAGCAGTATCGGTGTCTTTCCTCACACTCGCATTCGTTCAGCTGTTTCATGTATTCAATATGAGAGCCCCAGGATCCTATTTCATAAAGAACGAAATTACACGTAATCCTTATGTATGGGGAGCGCTCCTGCTTTGCGTGATAATACTGTTACTGGCTGTCTATTTAGCGCCCGTAGCTACGGTGCTTAGGGTGTTAAATCCGGGAGCTATGGGGTGGCTCGTTATTATATCTATGGGACTTATCCCGCTCATCATCGGCCAAGCGATTATGTTCATTAAGAAATAAGAGCTGTTTGTGTTTTAAAAAGCTTAACTTTTAATTAGACTATAGCTCATGCCCTATAAAGCTTCCCGCGAAGGCAAAAAGCTAATTAACAAGCTCAACCGACTTGGTAAAAGCCTGTGCCTTGTTCCCTACACCTATAACCCGCCTTTAGAGAAAGCGATGGATCTTATCACTATCGGGCTTTTTGTACTTTCCATCCCTGCGGGACTTATTTTTAGAAGCTGGCTCTATTTTGGCTTAATCATAGCAGCCGCAATAATTATCTTCTCTATTAGGGAGCTATTTGTACAGGACGACAGGACGCTAATTAGAATCTACGGCCCGTTCGGCAGGGTACGATATCTATTTGAAGACACTTTCAGGGACAAGTACCTACAGTACTTCAACGAATCCAACACAAACGGCAGGCCAATTCCGAGGATTGTGAGAGATTACATATATCAGAAAGCAAAGGACTTAAAACCCTTCGCCGGGTTCGGAACGGAGCTTGACGAGTTTGATCTGGAGAACACGGCGCAGTCTCACATACTGCACAGGAATTTCCCGGGCGAGACTGAAAAAGAGTCTTACGAGCTTGTCATCGGTGAAGGAAGACCGGATATTATCCCCTTCCCGGTAAAGAACACCGTAAACGTCTCTGCCATGAGCTACGGCTCTATCAACTGGAAAGCGGCTGAGTGTATAAGCATAGGGGCAAAAGACGTCTGTTATGTGAATACAGGAGAGGGCGGTTACGGCCCGCACGGGGTGGCGGGGAATGACGTTGTGTTTCAGATAGGCACTGGGAAGTTCGGCGTGGGAAGGGACGGGGCGCTTAACGACGGCACCCCTACCCGGCTTCTGGACGATGATTTGCTTAAAGAACTCGTAGTCAAAAATGACAATGTAAAGATGATACAGTTAAAGATTTCTCAGGGCGGAAAGCCTTCTCTGGGGGGAATGCTGCCGGGCGTTAAGGTAACTCCCGAGATAGCGGCGGTGAGAAGAGTCGAGCCGTGGAAGACCATAATGAGCCCTTGCCAGCACGCTGAGTGCATTGCCTCTACCCCAAAGGACTCAGTGTTAAAGCTCCTGGAGTTAATACAGAGGGTAAGGAAGCTGACCGGGCTTCCGGTAGGGATTAAGATGTGCATTGGAAGGCTTGACGAGGTTGATCTGCTGATCGAGGCAATGAAGGAGACCGGGGGAGGACCTGACGCGATTCAGGTTGA
This sequence comes from Thermodesulfobacteriota bacterium, assembly GCA_965216785.1. Taxonomy (GTDB): domain Bacteria; phylum Desulfobacterota_D; class UBA1144; order Nemesobacterales; family UBA2774; genus UBA2774. The sequence goes on along the minus strand of OZ244197.1, from coordinate 2,357,800 downwards.
CGGGGCGGACGGAGGTACGGGGGCCGGAGAGAATCTATTTATGAATTACGTTGGTTACGGGACCTCTTTTGAAACCACCTTTTATCTGGATAAAAAGCTAAAGGAAGCGGGGCTAAGGGACAAGGTGACAATCTCAAGCTCTGGGAAGCTGTTTACCCCCGCGCACGCGGCCCTGGCCTTTGCCGTAGGCGCGGACATTATCGAGACCGCTAGGGGAGTTATGCTTGCGCTTGGATGTATACAGTCGCTCAAGTGCCACACGAACGAATGCCCGACGGGTATTACGACCAACAGCAAGTGGAGGATCCATGGTATTAATCTGCCTGAGAAATCGACCCGAGTGCACCATTACATGGAAGGGTTTCACAAGGACATGATGCACCTGACAAAAGTGCTTGGGCACAGCGACCCAAGGGACATAAACAAAACAGACATTAGAATTATTAGCTATAAAAACGTATTTGTAAGATATTTTGATGACGACCCGTTCGGCGTGTATTTGCCCGAGAGCTCGAGCCTTGAAGATTGCATACACGACGAGCTGTATAAGAGCCTAAAGAGCTGAGGATTTTGGCTATCCGGTGCTTTGAGACCTGCAGTTGAAGATTTTTCCATTTTCTGCTATAGTCGCTTATACATTATTTGTTTAACAACCACCATAGAGACTTAAGTGAATCGTTCAAATCTATACAATTTCTCGGTAGCATTTACCTTATTTCTATTAGTCTTTGTAATAGGATTAACATTTAATTCTTTTTACTTTGGCAATCCTGCTCCATCATATATACAGAAACTATTTTCACTAACTACTAATGCAACTTTTATACAAGACGTGATCACAGTCGAAGGGGTATTTATTGGTTTATCAATTCCAATAAGTGTTCAGGTTGTATCTAATATTACGAAAGATTATGATGGAGAGATAGCATCTTTACTCACCGATGAATTTCTATATAAGTCTCAATACCTTTTGTTCCTAGTAAGTATTATGTTTGGCATTTTGTTCAGATTTATTGGAATTTCCAGTCCATATTTGTTAGTGATATATTTTGTGTGGTCAATAATAAATATTTTGGTATTTTGGAGGTTTATGATACGTATCAATCAGTATGTTACAAATATTGAAGGGGTTATATCTCAAAAATTACGAGACCATGCTGAAAGTATTTTTTAGGAAAAAACAAGATATTGGCGATTTCATATTTGCTCTAGAGAAATTAACTAATATTGCTGTAACTAAAACATCACGCTACGAAAATAAAACTGTTTTAGAAATACTAGACAGTCTCGAACATTATGTCATTAAGTTCTATGAATTAAAAAAGGAAGACAAACATAAATACAATCAATATCTGATTTCATTTGCAAAGTATCGAATAAAACCAAAATTAAACCTCCCGAGTCCAAGATTTAATATTGACGGTTCTATGCAGGCCGAGTTAGCCGAGAAAGATATTATATCCGAAACCGAAATTGAAACAGGTTTATTCGATTTATTTTTAAGTTACTTTGGTAAAATCTGGGAATCTGCATTAAAAGTTGGGAATGAGGAAATTTCTGCACATGCCATATATCGAATTGAAATGGTATTAGGCAAATTAGCTCAAGATGAGAATAATGAACTACACATAAGGACTATATTAAGATATTTAAATCAGATTACTACCATATTGTTCTTGAAATATAGTGGAAAAATTGGTGATCGTTCTATTTATTCTTCATCAGTTCATTGGTACACAAATATAGTATTCAATCTATTAGGACAACCTGAAAAAAAATTTAATCTATATTATCTGTCAATTTTCGATGAACATTTCCTCTCTTCTGCAAAAACAATTATTTCATATGGACGCTTCGAAATATTTCAGCATCTAATATCTATGTTGATTGACGGAATATCCTTATCAAGTTACGGAATAAATAGAATATGGGAATATGGTCATTTAATCATGCAATCGGATATTGAATTATACAGATCGATAGATAACAGACACAATATAGAAGAAAAATTAGAGACTCTGTACAACGATTCAGAAAATATCACGGTTCTGAAAGATTTAGAACATTGCAGAGCCAAATTTACAGAACTTAAAGATATCTTAAAACCATATTTTAATATTCAACAGCAAGAATACACTTATCAAATTGAAAAAGACATTTATGACGGTTTCGACAATAAAATTAAATTTATTAGCATATTGGAAATTGCATTTGCTATAGGAAGTTATTGCCTATTCAAAGAGAAACCAGATTATATTCGTTTTATCTGGGAATATAAACAACCTCCTGACTCAGATGCAAAATGGGCTGGTCATGATATAACACCTACCACTATTAATAGTCTGATGAAATTTTATTTTGATAAACCGTTCTTCGAGCGTAGGTTGAATAGCTGGGAAGGTCATCATGGACAAGAAATATACTTAAACCGCTATTTCATACTAGTACTAGCTAGAGTTATAAAATTTGATTCTAACTTATATGAACCTGAAAAATTTGAGATTACAAAGAATAGATTTGGGTTCGTTGAAGAGATAGATATATATAGACTGCAAGATCTCAAGTTTTTTATAAATGATTATATCAATATCACTAAAAGTCTTAGCAATGAGAAGCAATTTTTGTCTGAATTGAATTTTAGTGAAAATGATATAGAGGAAATATTTCTGAGATGCATAATCCAATATTTCGAAGATATAAAAAAAATGGCAGAAAATGAATTTAAAAAACGGGCAGAAGAATTAAAACCAAGTTCAGCAAAAATACTTGAATTCGAGGATGATTTTGTAACATCATTTAATCAACATAGTACAATTAGAAACATGTTTATGAGTATCAATTTATATTCAGAAAAAATGACATACATTAATACTAAACTGAATCGATTTGGCATCAATAAAATTGATGAAAAAGCCATCTTTTTTCAAGAGTGGCATGTAACTTATAGAGATTGGGCTAAAAATTATGGCAGAGATCTAGCACAAGCGGAGAATTCATTTCTATATGCTAAAATTGCATCAACGTGCATTGAAGTAACAAGAGAAGAGTTTCTTAAACAAATTGATTTATTTGACAGTTCAGATGATGTAGTAATATTAGCTACTCGTTTTTCTTTGTATAAGTTTAAGGAAATAAATGAAAATTTTATTTCAAGTCAAAGAGAATATCATGATAATATGCAGAAGGAACAAAGAGTAGGAACATATAAAAAGATCCCGGTATTCAGTTTTATTATTCCTGGTATAGATGATCTTATAATACTATTAAATAAAAAGCAGTTAGGTCAACTAGTACAATATTCGCCTCTTATGCCGGAGGATAACCCAGAATTTGTTGAGAAAGATATATTTTACATTAATATTGAATTCTTTTCTGAGAATCGAGACCTACTAGATAAATTCATTTCAGAACCACCCGATTGGCTTAAAGAATTTGGTAATGAAGATGAACAAGAAAAATATCTTAAGACAAAAGTGTGGATACGTATTTTTGAGAAATTTGACTTAGAATTAGCTGATGATTTTGAAGGATACATTGTAAGATTAAACGGTTAGTCTACCTAAACCTTCAACTTCAATTTTCTTCCTATATATAGATATACTAATTTGAATAGTATTACTTTTCTACATTTTTTAAGCTCGAAGACTCTATCCACGACGAGCTGTATAAGAGCCTAAAGAGCTGAGTAGCATTATTGATCAGTGCTGGATGGAAGCAACGTTGGGTTTAGATCCCTGTTTTGCCTCATACATAGCGGAGTTCGCATTATTGACGAGCTCTTCGGGCTCTTCCCCATCGTAGGGAAACACCGAAGCGCCTATGCTAACGCTTGGCGAGTATTGCTCGCCGTTAAGCTCAATCGGCTGTGTCAGGGCGTTTTTAAGCTTGTCCACAACTACCTGGGCATCTTCCTTTTGCTTCAGGTTGGTTACCAGAACCGCGAACTCGTCATCACCAACTCTGGCCACCGTATCCATCTCGCGGGTATATTGCTGAAGCCTGAGCGCAACCTCTTTGAGGACTATATCACCTGATTGATATCCCTTCTTTACGTTCAATTCCCTTAGACCGTCAAGGTCAAAGTATAAGACCCCGGCGCTGCTGCCGTAGCGGCGCGCTCCCGCAATCGCGGCGGAGAGCCTGTCTTCAAATACAACGCGATTGATGAGTCCTGTAAGGTTGTCGGTATTACTCATATGCGCGAACTCGCGCACGTTCTTGTAGTGCCGTCTCTCTCTGCCGGCCGCCGACCACACCCACCAGAACGCAAGGCAGATCAGATACGCTACGAACACAAGTGTGCTCGTAAACAGACCGTCAGCCGCCGCGGCTCCTGCTTTAATGTCCTCTTCTATGGGTCTCTCACCCTCCCCCAGAACGTCCATGACATTTAGGAACGACGACAAGCTTCTTTGTACGAGAAATCCTATCTGACTATTATCGGCTCTAATACCCGGATCGGCTTGAAGAGCCGCTTTACTGTTCACCAGATCCAGCTCAAGTGACGCCCAGGCCTCAAAGCTGACCATGAGTTTGGGAGCGGTACTTCTAATTTCCTCGTTATAGTCCGCGAGTTTGAGGTAAGTAGACAGCCTCTGGCGCTGCCGGTTTATCGAGTTTTCAATACCGGCAATCGCGCGCGTCTGGTCGGTAGACTGAAGCAAGGTTAATTCCTCTTGCTTCATCTCAAGGAACGAGCCTCTCAACTCGTCCAATACTTGAATCGCCGCAACTCCGTTCTCGCCACGCTTAATATCCTGGATGTAGCCGTTGTAGAAAACTGCAGCACCATAAATCAGCGCGCCAAGAATCGCCAGTAAAAAGACGACAGTAGTAGTATTTCCAAGCCAGTTGCGTCTTTGTTTCTCCTGCAATTTATTTCTCCAGTTATTTTTCCCGCTTAAAGGAATTTTCGTCTCACTCTTAATTATAGTGCAAGTTTCTAATTTTTGGCATCAAACCGTTATCAGAACTCACCGGAACCTAATTTGTTATAATTATTAATACTAATAACCAAAGGAGTCTTAAATGGGGGAAAAAACGTATTCTTCATAGCCCTTATATCGCTTCTTACCTTTACAATGACAGACGCGGGACTCAGTAATTTTGAGCAGCTAGGCTTTGCCGCAAGCTATACGTTTTAGACGCTATCCAGCTCAAGGCCTGTTGGTTTGCTAAGATAAAATTTGAGTTCAAGAATCTTAAATATTATGTATACTCAATTAACACTTCTGGTAGGAGGAGGTTAGTATGAGAACTTTATTATCATTTATTGCTGTTTCTTTGGCCTTTTGCACTTTTTCACTAGCTCAGGACGCGCCTCAGAGAAATGTATATTTCGGAGACACGCACCTTCACACGAGCTACTCACCGGACGCTTACCTGATGGAGAACAGGAGCGCCGATCCCGACACCGCATACCGCTACGCCAAAGGCGAGCCTGTAATACACCCTTATAATAAAGCGAAAATACAAATACACACACCGCTCGACTTTCTCGTGGTTTCAGACCACAGTGAGTATATGGGAGTGATCCCCATGCTATTTGCCGGAGACCCACGTGTCGCAAATACTGAGTTCGGGAAAAGGTTCGTCCGGCTTTCAAACGAAGGCAAACACGCTGAGGCCTTCGGTGAGCTTATATTGTCTGTAAACAATAATACCGCAGTTGAAGAGATCAACACTCCCGAAATCAGGGAGTCCGTATGGAACGATATTATGGACGCAGCCGAGAGACACAATGAGCCCGGCAAGTTTACGAGCTTCCTTGGCTGGGAATGGTCCTCTACCCCTAATGGGGCCAACCTGCATAGAATCGTATTTTTAAAGGACGGTAAAGATGTGGGCACAAAGCTTATGCCCTACACCTCTTTTGATAGCGACAAGCCTGAAGACCTGTGGAATTGGCTGGCAAAGACTTCAAAATCCCTGAACGCCGAAATGCTCGCAATTCCGCATAACTCGAACATCAGTAAAGGACTAATGTTTCAAACAGTGGACAGCGACGGCAAACCTATCACAGCGGAGTACGCGAAGCTGAGGATGGCATGGGAGCCTGTGGTTGAGGTTACGCAGATAAAAGGGGACTCTGAAACAAACCCGAGACTCTCACCCAACGATGAGTTCGCTGATTACGAAACCTACGAGCACTTTATCGAGGTTCAAGACGAAGGTGTAGCGATGTTCGATGACTCTAACCTTGGGGACACAAAAGCAATTGAGCCTGATATAGAAGTTTCAAAAGGCGACTACATAAGGAGCGCATTGAAAAGAGGTCTTGAGATCGAAAATAAGACGGGTGCCAATCCCTATAAATTCGGCCTCGTCGGATCTACAGATTCCCACACTGCTATGTCATCCGCAGAAGAAGATAATTTCTGGGGCAAGATGGCGATCGACTCAACACCGGGAACGAAAGAAGTAGAGATCATTCCAGGAGCTAACGGCTATGATATGGGCGCCGCAGGCCTGGCAGGGGTATGGGCAGAGGAGAATACACGAGCCTCGCTCTTTGACGCCTTCAGGAGAAAAGAGGTCTTCGCAACCACAGGACCCAGGATAATAGTAAGGGTGTTCGGAGGATGGGACTTCACAGAAGAGGACACTAAAGTAAAAGACCTAGCTACAGTGGGATATAAAAAAGGCGTTCCCATGGGAAGCGACTTAACGAAAGCGCCACAAGGTAAAGCGCCTTCATTTCTCATCAAAGCAGTCAAAGACCCAAAAGGCGCGAACCTTGACCGTATACAGGTTGTAAAAGGGTGGCTCGATAAGGACGGTAACGCACAGGAAAAAGTGTATGACGTAGCGTGGTCGGGCGACAGAAAGCCCGGGGCCGATGGTAAAGTGCCCGCAGTCGGGAGCACGGTTGATCTGAAAACAGCAAGCTACAATAACAGCATAGGCACTCCGCTTCTTGTAACTTCTTGGACAGACCCCGAGTTCGAGGCTTCGGAGAGGGCTTTCTATTATATCCGAGCGCTTCAGATACCCACGCCCAGAAACTCACTATATGACGCTGTGGCTTTACAGATAGACCCTAAGGAAACAGGACATCCGGCAACTATACAGGAGCGGGCATATACGTCTCCAATCTGGTATACGCCCTCTGAGTAGAATTATCACGGTATGCTGAAAAATCTGATACGCCAGCCGCTTCTTCATTTTTTATTGATCGGGTTAGGGTTATTTGTCCTCTATAATTTAACTGTAAAGGATATTCCGGAAGAGACTTATTCCAAGACGATCGTAGTCGATAAGGATGCGCTCCTTACATTCATGCAGTACCGCTCAAAGGCCTTTGACGAGAAAGGTTTTTCCGAAAAACTCGAGAGCATGAATGAGGAGGAGCTTAGCAATCTTATTGACGATTATGTCCGTGAGGAGGTCCTTTACCGAGAGGCTCTGGGGATCGGGCTTGATAGAGAGGACTACGTAATACGGAGAAGGCTCGTACAGAAGGTGGAGTTTATCAACCGGGGATTTATAGATAGTACTACAGAGCTAAGCGGGGATGAGATAAAAAAATATTTTGAGGAGAACAGGGACGACTACTTTGTCGAACCCAGCGTAACTTTTACACACGTGTATTTTGGAAATGATGTACACGGAAAAGAAAAAGCAAGAGTGCTTGCAGAGCAGAAGCTTGCTTCACTTAATGAAAACCAGGTCCCATTCACAAAGGGCGGAGAGCACGGTGACAGGTTTTTATATCACCTTAACTACGTAGAGCGCACACCCGAGTACGTATCGAGCCATATGGGTGACGAGTTTACAGAGGAGATTTTTTCACTCACCCCTTCTGATGCTATTTGGTACGGCCCGTTCGAGTCAAAATACGGCTCGCATCTCGTGATGCTGAGCGGTAAAAAAGACGGGCGCTACCCTGAGATAGAAGAGATCTACGGACGCGTAAAGGACGACGCCCGGTTTAGCATCATAAGAGAAAAGAGTAATAAAACTATAGGAGAGATCATAGACGCCTACGACGTTAGGATCGTTTATGAAGGCCCTGAAGAAGCAGAAATTCCGGCACAAGACAGCCAGACCCGGAGCGATTCAGGTGAAAACTAGCGCGGCCTGCTTAAGCTTTGCAGTTATACTGCTCTCACTTATTTTACATATAGAAGATACTTCTTTAGCGCACGAAAGCAGGCCCGTTTACGTAGAAATAATAGAAACCGAGCCGGGCGTGTATTCCTTTACCTGGAAGACACCTAAATCTATCCCTGCGTTTAATATCCCAAAGATATACGCTCCCGGCAGCTGTGAGCAGATAGGAACCGAATTTGCCGGGAACCTTGGAGACTCGTTCGTCCGCGAGAAAGTATACAGGTGCGAGGACGGACTCACAGGGGCATCTGTTGAAGTTAGCTTCCCGGCTCATAACCCTTCTGTCCAGACGCTGATCAGGCTCGAGACACACTCGGGAGAGACACACTCGGCACTGCTCGAACCGGGTAGAACCATTTGGCAGGTGCCTGAGAGCGAAAGCAAATCACGCGTCGCCAAAGACTACACTGTGCTGGGCATCACTCACATACTGGAAGGCTACGATCACCTGCTTTTCCTTGTCTGCCTTATACTCATAGCGGGCACGGGGCGCAGGATACTGATAACAGTCACAGGGTTCACGCTCGCGCACTCTCTCACCCTCGCTCTCTCGGCCCTTAACCTGCTAACCCTGCCCGTAGCGCCGATAGAGGCCGTAATCGCGCTCAGCATCGTATTTCTGGCAAGCGAGATAGCAAAAGAGCCCCGCGACACTCTTACCTACAGATACCCAATACTGGTGTCCATAGCGTTCGGGCTGCTGCACGGTTTAGGGTTTGCTTCCGTGCTAAAGCAAGTCGGGCTCCCTCAGACAGAGATAGGGACGGGACTATTGTTCTTTAACGTGGGGGTCGAGATTGGCCAGCTTGCTTTCATAGCGGCCGCAATAGTACTCTATAAAATATTTATGCTTATCACAAAAGGAAGGGTCCTGAACCTAATGGCATTTGAGAAGCCGGCTGCTTACGCCGTTGGCTCGCTCGCGTCTTTTTGGATGATAGAGCGGATTTATTCGTTTTGGTACTAAGCCGGGCACAAAGTCTAACAGAAAATTACACGGCTGATTTCCTGCCCACAGCTTCTCCCCAGGGGGATGCGACGTATCCATTTTTGTTTTTCCCGAAATCTATCCAGGCTTTAGATATTTGGGCAATTTGCTTTTCGTCGGCCCAGGCGTTTCCGAGTACGATTTTAGCAACGTCCCCCTCCATAGCTTTCACCCAGCCTTCATAAAAATCGGGCCATTCTTCAAGCGACTCCGGCTGCTCCCAGCTAGAGGACATGAGAATATCGCCAAACCCAGCGTCATGCAGTAGCGGCCATAGCTTGCGGCCAATGCTGGGGTCTCCGCCGTAGCTTTTTATGGTTCTTTCAATGAGCTCGAAGGACTCTTCGAACAGCGGGTTCTCAGGGGAAAAGATCGCTCTGTCCATTATAGGCTCTCTGACCAATACAAGTCCTTGGTGCTTGAGCACCCTACGGGCTTCCGTGAGCGCGCTTGCGGGGCGAGCTATATGTACCAGTACCGCCTGCATGTAAACAAGATCAAACGAATTCTCGGGGTACGGGAGCTCTAAAAGATTCGCCGTCTCGAATTTTACGTTTTCAATATGTGATTCTTGGGCTTTTTTATTGTTTGTGTCTACGAGGTCTTTATGGATATCTATGCCTATCACATTGCCGCTTGAGAGTTTTTTGGCAATTTCAAAAGTCGCTACCCCGTGCCCGCTTCCGCACTCTAGGACCGCCATGTCGGGTTTTAAATAGGGGAGTACAAAGCCAAGGGTCTTTAAAGCCCTGTAAGATTGATAGTCGAGCATCCCCTCTTCGTACCCAAAGGAATAGCCCTCCCGGGAGTTTTTATTTATATCGTTTGTTTCACTCATGCGCAAATTACCTTGGGTCGTATTTTGAGCGGAGCCCCGGCTCGGGGTATTAGTTTAATACTTGCCCGGGCGTTAGCCGGCTTTCGAGTTAGAGTCTTCGCAAAACCAAAGGCTTTACGCAGGCGCCTGAACGATTTTGTAAACGACAGAGTTCCCGCTGTAAAACGGCTGATAGTAGCCGCCCGCGAAAACAAAATAGGTCTGCCCGTTAATATCTGTTTTCTGAGCGCCCTCGGGGATATCACTCACTATTGCTCCCACCGGAGGCTCTACGACCTTATATTCTGACCCCTGTCTAAGGTAATACGCCCCGCCGCAGTTGTAGTAGTCGTACTCTCCCACACTTACAGTCGTGCAGGAAGAAGGAAGATCCGTTACGACCGCACCGGTAGGAGGCGGTATCACGACGTATTCACTCCCTTCAGGGGCGTAATACACGCCCTCTGAATAGTATATGGTGTCTCCGCCCACATAGACTGTCTGAGACTGCTGAGGTATGCTCGCAATCGCGGCCCCAATTACAAGACCGCTTGCAAACGCCCAGCCTGAATAGTAACCGCCCCAAGAGTTCCAGTGACCGCCGTAATAATTTTTGTTGCTATATTTTCTAGTAACGTCAACATTGATGGTATTGTTGCCGCCGCCCGGCCTGTTGCCTGGATTACCAGGTCTGTTGCCCGGGTTATTGGGCCTGTTGGGATTGTTGGGATTATTGGGCCTGTTAGGGTTATTCGGACGGGTACCGACATTTTGCCTTGTTCCCTGTGAGGGGTTTCTGTGCTGAGCGCTCCGTTGCCTGCTCCCCTGATTGTTTCGCTGCCCGGAATAGCGGACGCTACCGTTACCGCGGTTTCCGAACCCACCGCCGCCTCCGCCCCCGCCTCTCTGAACGTTTTTATGTCCCCCTCCTCCCCTGTGTCCACCGCCGCCTCTGCGGGCGAAAGCGTCGCTCGTGACAATGAGCAGCGCTGATAATAATAGGAAGATGATTAATACTGTAGGTCTTTTAGTATTATTTCTCATGCTTAATCTCATTATTTAGCCCCCCTTTGTTTCTTCATATCTATGAAATCAATCTTTACCGCGTCCTCGGGTATCTGCGCCTTAAACAAGGAGTTCGGCACTTCAGGGTTCACATTCCAGTTAGAGAATGTGGCCTGGTACTGCGGCACGCCCGGTTGATCTTCATATGTAATAACCAGCTTACAAGGTAGAGCCGGCTCCTCTTTGGAAACCCATATCTGCCAATCTATCAGCTCTCCGGCAAACGCAATGTGCGAGCACTGCTTTCCTCTGACTATAGCGTCGCCTATGACCACGCCCTCCAACGCGCCGTCAGAAAACGACCCGTATGGATCCGTGTGCAGGATGTCGGCCAGCGGGAGTGTAAAATCATAGGTCTCCATGAGGTAGTCCATTGTCTTATCTATGGTATCGGGTGTTTCGAGCTGACCGTAAAAGTCTTTTTTCTGATCAAACATGGTTAATTCCTTACCGTTATACCATGCCTTTCGCTGGGCCCGGTCTCCTGTCATTTCCGCAAACACTTTGTTGGGTCTTTTTACGGTTATTGTTACAACGCCTCCGTACTGAACCATCTGTCCCGAATCTATGGGTTCGTCAAAATTGACCTCGGCATCGAAGCTGAACTGCTTAAGGGAGCTCAGAGCGTCGGACATCCTTTTGAGCACAGTGAGCGCTTCAGGCTCGATCGCTATTTGCGGCTCAGCCTGAGCTGCCTGCTGGGGCTCATCTTGCGCACCAGCAATTTGTGTAAGATATGTATGGCCAATGAATATAAAGCTTACTGAAAAGAGCACTGCGGCTATAGCTAAATGAGTTTTCTTCCTTACTCTCATAGAATCCTCCTGTAAATAGATAGACAAGTAATCTCCGCCTAGAGTATTTACATTATATACTATATGAGGGCAGAGAAAAACTCATTTTTAAATATCCCTTTTCTCTCTAATACTATTCTTTTCCGTGTCTCACCAGCAGCACCGGGCAAGGGGAAGTGAACATAACCTTATGGCTCGTCGTGCCTACCGAAAGCTCTCCGGTTTCTGTCTTTACACCGTGAGATCCCATAACGATTAAATCGATCGCGTGCTCGCTCGCGTAGGTGTTGACGACTCTCCATCTGGGCCCTATCACTATATCGTCATGCACTCCGATGCCGCTTGAAGTGAATACATCTTTTTCCTTCTCCATCTTTTCCTTGAGCTGAATCTCAAGATCCTTATAAAACCCTTTTATCTCATCATCAAGCTCATCGTACTCAAAAGGCTCGATCGCGTGCAGTATGAACACCGTGGCATCCAGCATACCGGCAAGATAGATCGCGTACTCTCTTGCTTTTAATGATTTTAAAGAAAAATCGGTCGGGAATAATATTTTTTCAATCTTCATCAGAACCTCCTTAAACATATTGTTAACTCTGTCAAAATCAGACAATACCACAAACCTAATGTATTACTTTAACTTGGCTTGATAACGCGTATTGTTCATACATATATGATAACACATCGCGCGTTATCATACTAATATTATAATTGGCAATATGCATGCCGTTTAAAATCCCAGTATTATTGATGATTCTAGAGTAAAATGATTGACTTGTGTCAGATTATAAGACAAGACAAAGCTGCGTGAGAAGTGTTGGCCCCAACAGTTCCTGTAAAAGACACTAACCGAATATTTTTTTGGCCTTTTCTAGCGCCCTGACTGTCAGATCGACGTCTTCTTTGGTGTTATAAAGGTAAAAGCTTACGCGCGCGGCGTAGTCCATACCAAGTCTCTTCATCAGAGGCTGAGCGCAGTGGTGTCCGGAGCGCACCGCTATGCCCTCTTCGTCCAGAGTCCCCGCCACGTCGTGAGGGTGCACGCCCTCGACGTTAAAGGATATCACCCCTACTCTCGGACCTGTTGCAGACTCATAGGTGTTTATCCACGGAATTTGAGAGAACCTCTCAGAGGCATAGGCTGTAAGCTCTTCTTCATGGGCGTATATATTATCGAGCCCCAGCATGTTCATGTAATCGACCGCCGCCCCTATCGCTATCCCGCCTTCGATATTCGGGGTCCCGGCCTCATACTTCCAGGGAAGCTCGTTCCAGGTGGAAGCTTCCATGGTGACTTTCTCTATCATATCGCCGCCGTACATGAAAGGCTCCATAGATTCCAGAAGTTCCGTCCTGCCGTAAAGAAACCCTATCCCGGTGGGCCCGAGCATCTTGTGTCCGGAGGCAACGAGAAAATCGCAACCCAAATCATCTACGCTCAAACCTATATGCGGAACTGATTGAGCCGCGTCCACGAGTACGAGCGCGCCCGCTTTTTTTGCTTCGCGCGAAATCTCTTTCACGGGGTTAATCGCCCCCGTTACATTTGATGCGTGTATAACGCTTACAAGTTTTGTTTTATCTGTTATGAGCTTTGGCAGATCATCCAGCTTAAGGTTTCCCTGATCGTCAACGTCTATGTATTTTAACGTAATGCCCTTTAGGTCTCTGAGCATCTGCCAGGGCACTATGTTTGAGTGATGCTCCATAATAGTGATGACAACTTCATCGCCTTCATGAAGGTTGTGCAGCCCCCACCCGTAGGCGATGAGGTTTATGGACTCGGTAGCGTTTCTGGTGAAAATAATTTCTCTCCAGTCTTTCGCCCCTATGAGCTCGGCAACTTTTTTATGCCCTTCTTCGTACATGACGGTGGACTCGTAGCTAAGGGTATGCACGCCGCGGTGAATGTTAGCGTTGTGAAGCTTGTAGTAATCCTCTATGCACTCAATAACGCTGAGCGGTTTTTGAGTGGTAGCGGCGTTATCAAGGTAAACGAGCCTCTTCCCGTTAACCAGCCGCTTAAGCACGGGGAAATCTTCTTTAATCTTATGAGGGTCAAATTTTTCGGTCTGCTTGATTAAACGTTCGATCTCTATTAACCCCCGTTATTGTTTTTGTGGGCTATGGCCTTTTTGAGCACGTTAAGCCCAAGTAGCGCGCATTTAAACCTTATGGGTGAAATCCTTCTCCCGAGCGCGTCGAGCATATCCTGATCGGTAAGCTCGGTGATCTCTTTTAGCTCTTTACCGGCTACCTGTTCTGTTAGTATCGACACGGAGGCCTGACTTATGGCGCACCCTGTGCCGGAGAACTTTAGGTCTTCTACCTTTTCGCCGTCGAGCTTGACGTCGAGCCTGATGAGATCGCCGCAAGAGGGTATACCCTCTTCATAGCTCAGGTCCGGGTCTTCAAGGGTCCCGTAGTTCCTGGGATTCTTATAGTGGTCGAGTATGTATTCCAGATCTTCTGATTCCATATCAGCGTAATTATACCAGGATATAAAATTTAGGCATCCTAACGAAGTGATTCTTCGTTTTCTCTTTCCGAGAACACGATGTTTGAGGTGCAGCCCATTTTCCCGAGCTCTTTTTGCACATGTCCGAAGCGGCAGTTTACGACCCAGAAGTAGTAGACCTTTCTGTCCAGGGTGGCCGCGCTGAAGGAAATAACTTTCTCTGAGTTTGATTGTACTACTGACAGCACGTCAAAAAGCCCTACGTCATCCCCCAGGTTGACTTCGAGCCTGATGGGCTTTTCGTGAAAGCTGAGCATATTGAGAAAGGCGTCCAGAATGTCAGTCACGCTTATTATGCCCACAAGATCGTTCTTATTGTTTACTACCGGAAGAGCGTTAAATTTTCTGCTCCTCATTATCTCCGCCGCCCCTTCAACCGAGGCATAATCGAGGATAGTAAGAGGGTTTGTGATCATAGCGTCTTTAACCTTGAGCTCTGTGCCCCTGCCCATAAACGCCTCTATGTCGCCTATGGTTAAGATGCCCACAAGGTCTCCTTTTTTGACTACAGGGACCTGTCTGACATTTTCTTTTTTCATCATCACATAAACTTTTTCCGCCAGGTCTTCAGGACTTACCGTGGTGGGTTTTTTTGTCATATAATCGCGTACGAGCATATTACTGTCCTCCTCTCTAATAAATCTCACTCCCGGTTCGCTTCTCATTTTAACCCAAAACCGCTGCCATGATTATACTAACATGATATAGGAATTTTTTGGCCGGGTAAATAACCCCTCGCTAAGCTATATTGTTTTTATCTCCGCGCTCCTATGCCGCTCAGCCACTGCTGTATTTCTTGACTTTATATACGAGCTTCGGTTTTCTTTCTATTATGGCCATAAAAAAGAGCGGAGTTGTTTATCTGATTGGGGCAGGGCCCGGAGACCCCGGGCTTTTAACCATTAAAGGGAAGGAGATTCTAGAGAGCGCGGACGTCATAGTCTACGATTACCTTGTGAATCCCGCTCTGCTCAAGCACGCTAAAGACGGCGCAAAGATCATCTATGTCGGGAAAAAAGCCGGGAAGAAAGAAGTTTCCCAAAAGGATATAAACGCTCTTTTGGCTAAATACGCCGGGGAAGCGAATACCGTTGCCCGGCTAAAGGGTGGCGACCCTTTTGTTTTCGGACGCGGCGGCGAGGAGGCTGAAGCCCTTCATAAAGAGAATATTGCCTTTGAGATTGTGCCGGGAGTAACTTCCGCATCTTCTGTGCCCGCGTACGCTGGAATCGCGCTTACGCATAGAGACCACACGTCGTCATTCGCGGTCGTTACGGGCCACGAGAACCCTGGGAAAGACGAGACCTCTGTTCCCTGGAAAGCGCTTTCAGAGATAGGCACGGTGGTATTCCTGATGGGGGTCAGAAACCTTGCAAAAAATATGAAAAGGCTCGTTAAAGCAGGAAAAGACAAGAACACGCCGGCCGCTATTATCACCTGGGGCACCTACCCCTCGCAGGTCACGGTCACGGGTACGGTGGGAGATATAGCCGGAAAAGCCAAAGAAAGAAAGGACGTGGGTGCGCCCGCGATTTTGGTGGTCGGAGGCGTTGTAGCTCTAAGAGATATAGCGAGCTGGTACGAAACAAAACCGCTCTTTTCAAAAAACATACTGGTCACAAGACCGAAAAAACAGGCCGAGCGCTTCGTGCGTCTCCTCGAATCTGAAGGCGCCCGGGCTATCGAGTATCCCACGATAGAGATCACAGCGCCGGGAAGCTTCAGAGCGCTCGACAGCGCTATAAAGAACCTTAGGGAGTATGACTGGATATTGTTCACGAGTGTAAACGGTGTAACGGCGTTTCTGAAAAGGCTGAGAGAGAAGGGAAAAGATTTAAGAGAGCTCTACGGGATAAAGGTAGCCGCAATCGGGGAAAAGACAGCCGAGTCGCTCGAACGAGCCGGTATCGGCGTTGACGAAGTACCCGTGGACTTCAGAGCCGAAGGGCTGATTGAGATATTCGCAGGCATGCAGGTAGAGGGCCGTAGATTTCTTGTCCCAAGGGCTAAAGCGGCTCGAACCATACTGCCGGATACGCTTAGACGAATGGGGGCAATTGTGGATGTCGCCCCTTCCTACGAAACCGTGCAGCCGCCCAGCAGTGATACAAAGAGGATTAAAAAGCTTATTAAAGACGGAGAGATCGATGTGGTAACGTTCACCAGCTCCTCGACCGCGCGTAATTTTTTCGATCAGGTAGGGAAAATTCCAAAAGATACGGTGATCGCCTGCATCGGGCCGATCACAGCCGGTACGGTGAGGGAGCTTGGGTACGATACTGAGATAATGCCGGATAAATATACTGTAGAAGCTCTTTCCCAGGCTATATCGGAGCACTTTTCTCAATAACTGTCTCATCTAATCCAGATCAGGTGTAAAATGCCGCGATTCCCAGTAGAAAAAAATTGTGTAAAAGATAATAAGGCGGTAATTTCCGGCCCTGACCAAAAGCACATTGTAAAAGTGCTGAGGCTAAGAGCCGGGGACGACATTACGCTCTTTGACCGTGACTCTATGGAATATTACGGGAAGATCTCGAGTATAGGAAAGAACGAGCTTGAGGTAGAGATTTACGCAAGTGAGAAAGTAGAAAGAGAGTCCCCTCTGAACATTACACTTTATCAGGGTTTGGCTAAGGGCGATAAGATGGACTATATTGTCGAGAAGGCGACTGAGCTTGGGGTAAGCGCAGTGGTTCCCTTAATTACCGAGAGAGTTCAGACCCATTCAAGGGACAGGCATAAGAGGTGGGAAAAGATAGCCGTAGAGGCCTCTAAGCAGTGCGGAAGGACCAAACCCACGGTTATCGAAAATACTTTAGACTTTAAAACCGCACTATTATCTAGTGATAGCAAGGATATGCAGATAATACTTCATGTAAATACTGAGCTACCTGTCAAAAATCATCTTAAAAGTACTTTACAAGCGCCCCAAAATATTATATTATTTATAGGTCCGGAAGGTGGGTTTACGGACAATGAAGTCCTCCTTGCTAAAGAAATGGGTTTCATCTCTCTGGGTCTGGGTCCCAGAGTACTTAGAACCGAGACCGCAAGTGTCTCGGTTCTTTCTATTCTACAGTTTATCTACGGAGACTTGTGAGTAGCACGCAGTCTCCGTGTAATTTCCAAAAGCTCATTCTTCTTTTCTTCTCTACGCTCTTTATACTCGGATTGATCTATATTACCCGACTCGTTCCTGTCATCGAGAGCGGCAATCTCCTGAATTAACGCGCCGCGCTTCTGCAGTAAATCCGACTCTTCATCCTGAGATTCTTCACCTTTGGATTCTTCCGTCGCTCCATCCGAACCCGTGCCCCCTTCATTTTTTCTAAACATAGAATAAATGACCCCGGCAACGATTATGAGCGCTAAGAGTCCCAGAGCGGCCCATTTAACATAGTCTCCTTGAGAGGAAAGAGCGGATTTAATCTCGATCACAACTTCGCTCCCGGCTGCAAGCTCAGAGCCTGTCCATTTGAGAAACTTTTCATTATTTATTACAACCGGCTCTTGCTTGCTAAGTCCCTTGACCGTAAATTCGTTATCGGTTTCCAGAATCAGCAGCAAAAAAGTCGAAGTCGGATATAGGATAGTTTTATCTATTACGGTATTTTTGGGGTCCAGGGGAACGTTGTAGGAAAAGACTGCCCTACTGGGCCCCGGGAGGATGCTCTTTGTATCTGAAAAACCGGTATCTGTTGTTACAACGCCCTCTTTGTCCAAGCCGTGAATGAAGTTTATGTTGAAAGCCCCCTCAGGAAGGCTGTATCTGACCGATTCCTTCCGGCCGTCCGAGAGCTCTTTGCCCCCTATATAAATCGTATCGCCTTTGTTGCTGAACACTTTGAGGTCAGCCACAGTAACGCTGCCGTCAAGAACCTGCACGATAAGATGCGCCTCTTCGACGCTTATGTTCTCATCGCTAAGCGAGGGCTCAAACACCGGGAGATCAAGGGCCTTTTTATCTTCGCCGGGGTTAAACACCATTTTGTCTGTGGAATACTCGGCGCCCTTGTAGTTAATCGTTATCACATAACTTCTGTTCCAGGGCAGCTCTGTAAATGTGAAATCCCCTTGGGCGCTTGAGGTTATTGTTTGCGGTGTGCCCGCTACATCCCCCATGAACGGTGTGATGGTAACATTTACTCCGGGCCTCACGGCTCCGTCTCCGCCGTTTACTACCTTACCCGTTATCGTTCCTCCGCCCTGTGGACCGTCATCTGGCTTTGCGGAGAGAATATATTCAGCTATGGGTTCGACGACTTGAGGAGGCACCTGCATGGGCGGCATTGGAGGAAAACCAGGGTTTACCGGCATCTTGCCGCTCGAGCTGTAAATGAGCTGCGGGTTCTCAATCCACCTCAGTATCTCAGCTTTTGTGTACCTGTCTCCCACTCCTTTTAGATCGGGGCCGACGAATACGCCCCTGCCTATGGTGTGGCACCTGACGCAGCGGTACTGAACAAAGAGCTCCCCGCCCGAGGCCTGAGGGGGCTCGCCTTGAGCATGTGATACCGGGGCCTGAGCGAAGGATGCCAGCAGCAGAACCAATAAAGTAAGCGCGCTTAGTATTCGATTATCCATATTCATATTTATCCGTTTAATTTAGCTCCGCATTTGGAGCAGAAAAGATCATCTTCCGTATATGTATTACCACACTCTTTACAGCTTAAGCCCTTTGGGGCCGAGAACTCTGAGTGGATAGATTTTCTCGCCTTCAATATCTCGTTTTCAATCTCATTTTCCTGCGGGTTATGAGATACCGCTGTCCTTGTCTTTTTAATTTCGCTTTCAATCTCGGCATCCAAACCACCCGCGACCGGGTCCTTGGCTAAAGCGTCAATCTCTTTTAGCACGGAGGCGGCCTCTACTCTGTACTTTTGCCTCAGCTCTTCGTAGTCGCCCTCCGTAAGCTTCCCGAGACCGTAATCGAGATCAATATCTCTTATGGCGGAGTATAGGGACTCCTTACGAGCGTGAAGCGCTTTCAGGCGCTTATGGACCGGATCTACAGTACCGCCTGTATTCATATTGTCTAGGCCCTCGCCCCTTTTCCCGATGAAGAATGGAAGCGCAATGAATAAAGCCGTAAGACCCGATATAAAAAGTACTATTAGTGTTTCCAAATTGATTCCTATTTTATCCTTAGCTTGTGTATTGCCTTAGTGGGCCCGACTTAGTTAATTATGCCTTTGCGGTAATGTCCTTCTCACCCAGTGAGTATCTTATGAATACTTCCTCTCTCTTTTTTCTACCCGAAGGCCACATAGTGACGATCGCTCCAAGGAGCAGCACTACGCCGCCCGCCCATATCCAGCTTACCATCGGGTTTATGATGACCCTGAACGAAGCTGTACCGTCCGTGCCGACGTTACTCAGGATAAGATACAGATCGTCCGTAAAAGTGGAGCGGAGAGCAACCTCGGTCTCCTGATTGATCTCACGGTTGCCTTCGTATTTATAGAGGTTCTTCTCCGGGACCATTACACCAAGGTCATTTTGTCCTTTAAACACAGAAAGCTCTGCCGTAGTCGCGTTCTTCGCGTCCGTCGTATACTGCTCCAGACCGTTAAAGGTGAGAGTGTAGTCCCGAATGGTCGCGGATTCTCCCTCGCTCAGTGTTACGAGTTTTTCTGTCACGAACACGGACGAAGAGGTGACGCCTACTACTATGAGAACTACGCCCAGGTGGACGATATAGCCCCCGTAACGCCTTTTATTCCTTGAGACTAACCTGGTGAAAGCGAGCAGTGGGTTCTCGCCCCTCTTGCTCCGCACCCTTACGCCTTTGATGAATTCTGTTAATACCGTCGCCGTAACGAACATGCAGAGCGCGTATGAAAGGACAGCCGTAACGTCTCTTATGCCGAGTACTACGAGTACAAGCGCAGTGAGCACCGAGAGTATGACAGGGTACATGAAGTTCTTTATCAGGTTTTCTCTCGAGGCTTTGCGCCACGATATCACAGGGCCGACGCCCATGAGGAATATCAGCACGAGCGCGATCGGCACATTCACCGCGTTAAAGTACGGAGAGCCTACAAGGATCTTATGCCCTACTACAGCCTCAGAAAGTATGGGGAATATGGTGCCGAGGAATACGGTGAACGCAGCTCCCAGAAAAAGTAAATTGTTGAATATGAACGCGCTCTCTCTTGAGAGGATCGAGTCAAACTGGTTCTCACTCTCAAGCTCCTTTGAGCGGTAGAGAAAAATAGCGAACGAAAACAGGAGAATAAACGCGATGAACCCGAGGAACAGCGGGCCTATATCCGATTGAGCGAACGAGTGTACTGAGGAGATGATGCCGCTCCTGGTGATAAATGTGCCGAAGATGGAAAGGAAGAACGTCAGTATGATAAGTATCATATTCCATTTCTTGAGCATGCCTTTTTTTTCCTGGATCATGACGGAGTGAATGAAAGCGGTCGCCGCGAGCCAGGGCATAAAGGCCGCGTTCTCTACAGGGTCCCAAGCCCAGTAGCCGCCCCACCCTAGCTCAAGATACGCCCAGCGGGCGCCGAGCAGAAGACCGACGGCAAGGAACGTCCAGGCGATAAGCGCCCATTTGCGCGAGAGCCTTATCCATTCGTCCCCGAGCCTTCCGGAAAGGAGCGCTCCCATGGCAAAGGCAAACGGCACAGTGACACCGACGTAGCCAAGATAAAGCGTAACCGGGTGGATGGCCATATAAGCGTTTTGTAGTATCGGGTTAAGCCCGTTCCCCTGCACTGGGGTAAAGGGTAGTTTTTCAAAAGGGCTTTCTACAAACCCTACGATGAAAATAAAGAATATCAGCACAACAGAAAGTGTGGCTGTGACGTAGGGCATGAGCTCACGGTTTTTATTCCTGCCCTCTATCACGACCAGAACCGTGTAAAAAGCCAGAACGAGACACCAGAGCAGTAAAGATCCCGCCTGCCCTGCCCAGAGTGAGGTAATACGGTAAATAACTGCAAGATCGGTGCTTGTGTTAAGAGCGACGTACTTTAGGCTGAAATCAAGGTTTATGAGCGAGTACAGGAGCACGGCTGTGGCGATCAGAATGAGGACAAAAACCGCGATGGCCCCGTTCTCTGCGCTCTTAACGAAGTCCCGCCTCCGGGCTTTAACGCCGTAGAGCGACGCTGCCAGCACGTAAACAGATACTAAGAATGAAAGTAATATGGAGATAGAGCCAATCTCTACCATCAGTAAGGTTTACCCTCTTTATACTGACCGCCGTCCTTTGCGGCCTCCTGGTAGAGTGAATCTGTCGATTCATATTTTGTGGGACACTTCGCGAGCAGCGTGTCCGCAACGAAGATATTGTCGGGGGTGTATACACCCTCCACTACAGCTTCCACATCGTCCCTGAAAATATCGGGGACAATACCCTCATAGGTAATATCCACAGTCTCCTCGCCGTCTTTTATGGTAAAGGTAAGAGGCTCGCCGGTTTTTTGAGTGATGGTTCCCGGAACCACAATTCCGGAGACCCTAACACGGTCATCGTAAACATCAGGCACCTGATCTTTTAGCTCTTCCACAGTGAGGTAATAGACCATAGTATCCTTTACGCCGGCATAGACGAGATAGCTGACCGTAAGAGCGATTACCGCAATAGCTATTATGAATTTTAGTTTGCCTTTTAGCATAATATTATCCGCGCCAATTTCATTAAAAAATCAAGCTCCGCTCTTAAGAGACCTAAGCTCTCTTGTGAGCCTGCCCTGCTTTCTTATCAAGTGATAAATATATATTATGAGGACGATCCAAACAACTACGTGTCCCCAGAAAAGATAGTCTGTCCTTAGCGGACGAGTGCTGAGCCTGACGTCCTGAAGCCACACTTTTCCCGCTCCGTCTACGATAAGATCCAAACTGACATTTTGTGGATCCCCGCCCTTGTCTACGTACAGAACAGTCTCTGCGGACCTCCACTCTGTCGTGCCGGACAGAGGGACTCTGGGGCCGCGGGCTACCAGCTCTTCACCGTCAGGGAAGAGTACGGTTAACTCCAGATACGCTATACCCCTGGTGTCGTCGGTAGACGTAAGGTCTTTTGTGCGCATTACGGCGCTGTAGGTGAGTTTTTTATCACCAAGGCCCGTACCTTCTATATCAAAGAGCTCGATTTCTTTTTTACCGTCTGAATTTACAAGAAGCGCGTTTTCGCTTTCAGGGTCTATCCGGACAGAGCCGCTCGAGACAATGTCTTGAGCGCTGTTAATGGGAAGTTCAACTATCTCTTGATCCGCAAGAGAGATAACAGACCCTAAAATTAAAATTCCGATTATTGCTGTAAATAGTGCTGATGCGTATTTACCCATATCCATTTTTCCTAATTCACTATTCTGCCGAGAACCGATATCCGGACTATATCATACCCAGCATTTCAGGAACTTAAACCATTTTTACTCACTATGTAAATATTGTGATGCCTTTGTATTATGAAGGGTTCTTTCGGCAAGGAGTGATTCTGCCCTGCCTACTCTTTACCTGTATCTCCAGGATCGGAGGGAGGATCTGAAATTGTCGTTATATCCGGCTCGTCATATGGCTCATCCAGCTCAATAATCTCATTATCCACGGGACCGGATTCGTCCTCTTCGGCCTCGGGCTCAGACTCAGGTTTATAATCTTTGACAGAGGTTATGTACTGGACTGTAAAACCGGCTACCGAAAGACCGAACCATACCATCAGGAAGCGGTAAACCGGGTCCTCCCCCATGCTGAATACGGACTGGGGGTCGAGCGGGTCGAATTTATCTTTCACAAAATAGGTAAAACCTGTGACCACAGCCCACGCGCCGGTAAACGATGTGGCGAGTATAATCATAAAACGCTTTATAAACAGGGCTATAACTCCGGTTACAGCCCCTGTAATGATAATGGTAAGATACTCGGGCTCCCGGCCCAGATAGGTGAGCACTGAAAGGGCGATTAGAGCGCCTAATACGGCTCCGATTACAAATACTCCCAGGAGATAAAGCACAAACATTACGCCTGCGCCGAGGAGACCGCCCACTATGGCGGAGGCAATTGCGATCATCTCTCTTCCCTCAGAGAACTCGTATCCGATTGCGCCCGCGGCCAACGCGCCCACAATAAACCCTAGAATACCCAGAACGAACCTGAAGATTTTGTATCCGAAAAAGCACCAGACTGCCGCGAGAACTATGCCCGACATGACATAGTAACGGTAATACTCAGGAGGTATTGAAAAGTCGAATTCGGGCATTGTATTTACCCTAGAACCAGCTAATTACTATATGTTATCAATATGTTACCTTTATTTCTTAAGATGTTACTTGAACTATAGCTAAGTATTCACCTAACATGCCTTATTTAACCTCTAACAATCACTAACTAGTACTGAGCTTAAGACGCGTAATTTTGTCCTGAAAACGCTCAAGATCTATCCGCTCCAGAAGAAGCACTATGAAGAGTAAGGAGAAGGCGGCCATGTTGATCAGCAGAGCGTGCATCATCTGAGGCTCTATCCCTCCCCCGCCGGGGCCGAATACGACAGGAGAGATCCCGCGCATCACTCTGACGGAGAGATAAACCAGGGGCAAGTCGATGAAGGCAATAATACCGAAAACGGCTGCGAACTTCGCGCGCTTGCTGTCATTTTCCGCAGACGACCTTAACACCAGATACACGATATAAAGTATCCAAAGAATAAATGTAGTGGTTAGCTGAGGGTCCCATGTCCACCAGGTGCCCCAAATGGGTTTTGCCCATATACTTCCCGTGATAATCGTAAGGGTCAGGAACAGCACGCCAAGCTCCGCGGAGCAGTAGGCGAGGATGTCCCATTTTCGGGTCCCTTTCCATAAATACAATATGGAGCTTATAAAAACTATGATGAAAGCCACCGTGGCCACCCAAACCGTCCCCATATGGAAATAAAAGATTCTTTGTATGTGACCCATCAGAGGCTCCGTTGGGGCGTATACGAAGGCGGTATACAGGGATGCCGCCATAGTGATGAAAGTAATTATTATTAGTGCAATTCTCATTTTTTGTTATACTCCCAGGTATCGCTGTTTGCTAGATTAATACCCCCGGATCGTGCTTCGCACTCCCGCCCGTCCCCACTGCCTCTGTCCCCATTATGTTTCCTCAATCACGTATTCAAATGTAACTGCGCAGGCAGTGAGAAAGATTATATCGAAAGCCACCAAGAGTTGCAAAGCTGAGCGTGCTTCGAGTATGGATTCACCCGAAAGCGCCTGGGTGCTGAGCTTCACGGCTCCGACAATGACCGGAATAATAATGGGGAATAGAAGTATTGGAAGCAGTACCTCTCTTAATTTCGTATTTATGGCCATTGCGGAAAACAAAGTACCCACCGCGACAAATCCAACGGAGCCAAGAAATATGACAGGGATAAGCGGAAGCAAGGTGTCAATGAAATTGTAGTTAAAGAAAATAACGAACATGGGGACTATGATAAGCCCGGTGATGAATACAAATACTGTATTGCTGATCATCTTGCCGAAATAAATCAGGCTCCTATCGGTTGGGGTGAGAAGGAGTCCCAAAATCGCGCTGCCTTCTTTCTCTAGCGCGAAAGAGCGGCTGAGCCCGAGAACGCCCGCGAATGTAAAAGCTATCCAGAGCATAGCCGGCGCGGCAAGGTTAAGCACACCGGGAGCAAAACCGAATGCGAAGTTGAAGATGACTATCACAAGGAGCGCGAACGTGAGCATTGAGGTGAAAAGCTCCTTTGTCCTTAGCTCGGTTATTATGTCTTTTTTAATTATTGCCCAGATTTTACGCATGGCCGAGGAGTATTATAACAGATTGAGAACATGTTACAGGGAGCACTATGCAGCGAAGAGCCAAACATAATAAAAAAAGGCGGTGAGAGCCTTTCAGAACCCACCGCCTCTACAAGAGAAGGGAATACATAAAGCCTAATTTTCTACCTTAGCAAAAATAAAATCACACTTACTCTCTTAAAATAATTCTATACCGTCTTCTCAGGCGAAATTACTCGGGAAGCCCCGTCATGATGTTATGGACTCCGCTCGTTGAAGCCGCGTGACATCCGACACATCCGCCCGGCGTGCCCGCAAGCGCCATATCGCCTTTCTTTGCGACTGTGCCGTCCGGGTTGTACTTGACCCAGAACCAGTCGTCCTTGCCCTCACCGGTCTTATCCATGACCGTGATGGCGGCGAGCGTCTTGTCCGGCATGTAATTCTCCTTAATCAAAATAGAGCCTTTCGGGAGCTCCTTTTTGCCCGATTTAAGCCCCTCATCGGCAGCGGTGTTCACATAGGTCGTGAGCAGCATGCCGTGAGGCTCGGTTCCTTTATATAATTTCCCTTTCCCGGGGAACAGCGCCCAGGTCTCTTGATATTTTTCACTCTGCATCATATCCCATAGAGCCTTTGCTTTCTCCATGGAATCTTCAGCATTTCCCTTCTCTACGTATAGGAAGCTTACTGCTACTAAGATCATGAAAACCGTGAAAAGCTTTTTCATAATACCCTCCTTATTCCGTAGATATTAATTAAGATGCAGGAGGTGGGATTGGGTTTCGTGGAAATAAATAATGATGAGATTGCCGCGGCTCCTTTTGGAGCCTTGCAATGACGGTGTACTACTCAACGTGGGTTAAATATAGGTCTTTGAAGCTGTCGTTGTTTAAATCTGAGGCCGGGCCTTCGTATACGATTTTCCCGGAGGTCATGATCCCTACCCTGTCGCTTAGCTGTAGGCCTTCGTCGATATTATGCGTGGTCATCAAAATAGTCCGCTCGTGGGACTTGAGCCACTTGAGAGTGTCTCCGAAAATGCGAGCGCCCTTTTGGTCAAGCCCCGTGTAGGGCTCGTCCAATAGCAGTACCCTGGGGTCGTGCACAATGGACCTTGCAACGGAGAGGCGCTGTTTCATGCCCCGGGAGAAGGTTCTAACAAGATCGTGCGTCCTTGCCCCAAGGCCAATGAGGTCTATAAGCTCAGCCGCCCTTGTATCGGTATCAGAGACGCCGTACATCTCGCCGAAGAATTTTATATTCTCAAACGCGCTCAGGTTTTCGTAGAGATACGGGTCGTGGGATATGACTCCTACTGAGGCCCTTACTTTCCCGGCCTCTTTCGAGGCGTCGTGCCCGGCGACCGTGAGAGTCCCGGAAGTAGGTTTAGCAAGAGTCGAGAGGAGCTTTATAAGAGTCGTCTTACCCGCTCCGTTCGGACCGAACAGGGTAACGAACTCACCTTTTTTCAGAAACAGGTCTATGCCTTTAAGCGCGTCGAAGCTGCCGAAAGTTTTGGTGAGGGCCCGCGCGGCTATATCGTAATTAGAATTGTCCCGGTTGTCCGTCATAATGTTATACGTAATTAAGAAGCGCCTCTGTACCGCCTATCTCCTTTATCCAATCCTCCATTTCCTTAAATCCCCGGGCCATATCGGCTGAAGGGGAATAACCAAGATCATTCCTGGCCTTATTTATCGAGTAGCTCCTGCTCCCTGCAAGCGCCGCAACGGCAAAACGGGTTAGCACCGGAGGCTTTTTTGATTTCATGATCTTAAATACGGCTTCCATCGCGGCGGCCATGACGTAGGCCACTTTGTAGGGAATGGAAAACCCGGGCTTCCATTCTATGCCGGACGCTCTTAGCTGTCCGTCAATGAAGTCCATATAGCCAATTTTAATCCCGTCGTTTATGAAGTAGATATTGCCGGGGGCGTTCTCGTTATCCACGCAGAGAACAAGAGCCTGCGTGAGGTTATCGACGTGGCAGGGAGTTACGGTCTTTAGTCCGCCGCCCATGGGTATCAGTATGCCCTTTTTCGCGGCCATAGCGACGCGCGGCAGTATTACGGTATCTCCCGCGCCCCATACGTTTGAGGGTCTAATTACAACAGTCTCAAGCTCCCCTGGGTTGTTGTAGCTAAGCACCAGTTTTTCCGCTTCCGCTTTGGAGGCGTTGTAATTGTCGTTATAGCGCTCACGGTAGGGGTATGTTTCGTCTACGTCTACGAGGTTGTGAATGTTCCAGAAGTCAGACTTCCATATAACTGTGGAAGAGCTCATGTGGATAAATCTTTTTACGCCTGAGGAGACTGAGGCATCGAGCAGGGTTTTGGTTGCGTCTACATTGTAGCGGAAAAAATCCTCTTTAGAGCCCCAGTCGGACACGAGCGCTGCGAGGTTGAAGACGACGTCAGCGCCTTGCGGAAGCTTTTCCAGCGCTTTGGTATCTCCCAAATCTCCCTTAAAGAGCTCAATGCCGAGCTCTTTTAATTTTGTAGTATCGCTCGTTTCTCTAACAAGGCAGCGGACCTCAAAACCTTCGCGCACTAGCGCTTCGACCAGTTTTCCGCCTATGAATCCTGTTCCGCCTGTTACCGCTGCTCTCACTGTAGTGTCTCCGACAATTCCGTAATGAGGGAATACTATACTCTCCTTCTTTTGAGTGATCAAAACAGCAAATACACCGAGTGGGCAAATAAGGCACTTAAATTGGAATGTATAATCGAAATGACATAAAAAAAACCGCACTGAGGTCCGTTACAGACTACAGCGCGGTTTAAAGGAGGATGGATGGCATTTTTTCTTTAATTAAACTTCACCAGCTAGCCAATTTTTGGTCCAGTCTCTGGTTTTCTCCGCCTGCTCTCTTGTTGAGGCGGTCGATATTCTTTTATCATCAAGATATACGTCCCAATAAGTTATGGGACCATGCGTATCTTTCATATGAGCTTCTTTGTTATAACCCACTGTACCCGGCGGGCAGTCGCAAACAGGCTCAACAGTAAATTCTTGAATTCTCATTGTCATGTTTGATTACCTCGCGCAATTGTTTCTCTAAACTTCCTGATAACTTCCTACAATTTTAATTTATGCACGGAATCGGGGTTTTCAAGGGGGCTTGCCCGGACCCGTAATTGTCGGAATTTGCCAAATTATGCCAGCGATAAAAATCTTCATAGAAATTACACGAATACCTGTTAGAATATCAGGCTAATTTATATGGGGACAGAGGCGAGCGCCTCACAGCGATGCCCGCAGGAATAAAATCAAGAGGACGGAGGCAAGCGCTTCACAGCGATGCCGGAGCAGGAATAAAATTAGAAAATTGCAAAGTAAGAATTAAATAACGGAGGATTATTAATTTGGTACCAAAGACCGCATTTATAACTAAGGGTGTGGGGAAGCATAAAGAGAAGCTGACCAGTTTTGAGATGGCGCTCAGGGACGCTAAGATCGCTGAGTTTAATCTAGTGAAAGTATCGAGCATATTCCCGCCCAACTGCACTCTGGTACCCAGGGCAAAGGGTCTTAAATCGCTCAGTCCGGGTGAGATCGTTTATGTAGTGATGAGCGAGAACGCGACGAACGAGCCCAACAGGCTTATAGCCGCTTCCGCAGGGATTGCCATACCAAAGGAACATAGCCGTCACGGCTATATATCAGAGCACCACAGCTACGGAGAAAACGACACTGTAGCGGGAGAGTACGCGGAGGACCTGGCGGCATATATGCTGGCTACAACTATCGGCGCTCCCTTTGATCCGGACAAGAGTTATGACGAGCAAAAGGATATCTGGAAGATCAGCGGGCACATTGTAAGAACAAAAAATATTACAAAAACAGCGGTCGGAAATAAGAACGGGCTTTGGACAACTGTTGTAGCCGCTGTGGTGTTCGCAAGCTATCAGTAACTATTAATTCCCCCGGCATCGCACTTTCTGACTTTACTCCCCCGGATCGTGCTACGCACTCCCGGCTGCCCCCAGCCTCTGTCCCCATAATTTTATTCCGGCGGGCATCGCTGTGAAGCGCTCGCCTCTGTCCCCATAATTTTATTCCGGCGGGCATCGCTGTGAAGCGCTCGCCTCTGTCCCCATAATTTTATTCCGGCGGGCATCACTGTGAAGCACTCGCCTCTGTCCCCGTGCTCTCTTAACCGTAGTGATTTTCTATCCACTCAAGGTATTCGCCTGAGCGCACGTGCTGTACCCAGTCGGGATTATCCAGATACCAGTTTACGGTTTTAAGCAGTCCGCTTGAAAAAGTCTCCTCGGGCTCCCAGTCAAGCTCGGCTTTTAGCTTTGCCGAATCTATGGCGTAGCGCCTGTCGTGACCCGGGCGGTCCTCTACATAAGTTATAAGCTCTCTTCTGGAGTTAACGGAATCGGGCTTGCCGGAGATGTTGTCAATCAGATCGCAAATTGTCTCTACGACTTTTATATTCTCCAGCTCTCCCGAGCCGCCGATATTGTAGGTTTGGCCTATAGCTCCGCGCTTCATAATCTCCCACACCGCCGTGCAGTGATCGCGCACAAAGAGCCAGTCTCTTACATTTTTTCCGTCTCCGTATACAGGGAGCGGTTTTTCCTCGAGCGCGTTTAGAATAATAAGCGGTATGAGCTTTTCCGGGAACTGATAGGGGCCGTAGTTGTTAGAGCAGTTGGATACCTTTACCGGTACACCATAGGTTTTGTGGTAGGCTCTGACTAAATGATCGGAGGAGGCTTTAGAGGCGGAGTACGGACTGCTTGGTGAATAGCCGGTGGCCTCTGTAAAATAGCCCTCTTCCCCTAAACTACCGTACACCTCGTCTGTGCTGATGTGATGGAATAGCTCGATCCGGTCGTGCCTTTCCCTTACCGCCTCCAGGAGATTATAGGTGCCGATAATATTTGTTGTGATAAATTCTCCCGGACCCGCGATTGAGCGGTCTACGTGTGACTCTGCGGCAAAGTGGCATACCACATCGACACAATAGGAATCGAATGCCGATTCAAGCCTGGCGCTGTCGGCGATATCCCCCCTGATAAATACATACCTGTCCGGGAAATTCTCTCTAATGTCTATTAGGCTCTCTGGGTTGGCCGCGTACGTGAGCTTGTCGAAGTTTATAATTCGCCCCTGAAAATCTGTTTCCGTGAGCAGGAATCTGATAAAATTGAGCCCGATAAACCCGGAGCCCCCGGTTATGAGTAAGTTTTTCATGTTGATTAATTCCCCGGCATCGCTGTGAAGCGCTCGCCTCCGTCCACACTATTAACTCCCCGGCATCGCTGTGAAGCGCTCGCCTCCGTCCACACTATTAATTCCCCGGCATCGCACTTTCTGACTTTATTCCCCCGGATCGTGCTACGCACTCCCGGCTGCCCCCAGCCTCTGTCCCCATATATTTTAACCCAACCCCTTATAGATAGGCAGATACTTTGTGTCTATATTCTTTAGCTCTAAGTGAGCACAGTCTTTATCAGAGACAACCGGTTCCGAAACAGGCCAGTCGATATTTAAGTCCTCATCCGACCACAGAAGACCGTACTCATCGTCAGGGAAATAAAAATCCGTACATTTATATACTACGTCTGCCGTATCGCTCAGGACACAAAACCCATGAGCAAAACCCCCGGGTATATAAATCTGATGATTTTTTTCCGAGGACAGGTACACGCCGTACCATTTCCCGAAGTCGGGCGAACCCGCTCTGATGTCTACTATAACGTCGAATATCTTGCCCGTCAGCACCGTAATCAGCTTGTCCTGAGAGTTCTTGAGCTGGTAGTGAAGACCCCTTAGCGCTCCTTTTACAGAATGCGAATGGTTATCTTGTACAAACTCTTTGTCTAAACCGAGCGAGGAATATTTTTCCTTGTGATAAAGCTCTCTGAAATACCCGCGCCTGTCTGAGTACATTTCCGATTCTATGATTACTACTCCCGGGAGCGTTGTCTCTTTTATGCTTAAGCTCATGAATTCTCTTCCTCTTTTAGTATTTCCATCAGATATTGCCCGTATTCTGTGCCTGACATGGAGCGTGCAATTTTTTGAAGGCCCGAAGAGTCTATAAAACCCTTTGTGTAAGCGATCTCTTCTATACAGGCGATCTTAAAGCCCTGGCGCTCCTGAATGGTCTGAATGTAGCTTGCCGCCTGCTGCAGCGAGTCGTGTGTGCCGGTATCAAGCCATGAATACCCTCTGCCCAAAAGCTCAACGGCCAGAGTACCCCTGTCTAGGTACTCGAGGTTAACATCGGTAATCTCAAGCTCGCCACGGGCTGAGGGCTTTAAGGATGAAGCAATATCCACAACGTCGTTATCGTAGAAATATAGCCCTGTGATCGCGTAGCGTGATTTTGGATGCTGGGGTTTCTCAGATATACCGATAACGTTTCCGAGCTCGTCAAGCTCCACTACGCCGTAACGCTCGGGGTCTTTTACCGGATAACCGAACACAATGCCGCCCGATCTTAATCTTCTGCACTTTTGTAGCAGCTCTGAAAGCCCTTGACCATAGAAGAGGTTATCTCCCAGTATGAGGCATACGGTATCGCCGCCTATAAACTCTCTGCCAATAATAAACGCCTCCGCCAGCCCGTTAGGGCTCGGCTGCTCTGCGTATGTGATTTGAAGCCCCAGGTGAGACCCGTCGCCGAATAGCTCACGGAACCTGGGGAGGTCCTTAGGAGTGGAGATTATCAACACCTCTCTTATACCCGCAACCATGAGCACAGACAGCGGGTAGTAGATCATCGGCTTGTCGTATATCGGCAGGAGCTGCTTACTTACGGCGCGGGTTATAGGGTGAAGCCTGGTGCCCGCCCCCCCGGCTAATATTATCCCTTTCATAGTGGATTACCTTTTAACATGCGTTCTCTTATTTTCAGTCTGTTACAGCTAAATCTAAATTATAGTCTCATTTTGATAAATTTAGGTTATCTTCCCAACATTTCGTGCGCCGCGTCTAGAGTTTTCTGTGTGACCTTGAGGCCCCCTATCATCCGGGCGAGCTCCTGAACCCTCTCACTGTCGTCCAGGTTATTTACACTGACGCTGGTCTTGCCGTCTTTTAGCGTTTTAGTCACGAGCAGGTGCGAGTCGCCGAACTTTGCGACCTGCGGGAGGTGAGTGATGCATATGACCTGATAGGGATCAGATAAATTCTTTATCTTCTCTCCCACCGTTTCGGCCACCGCCCCGCCGATGCCCGAGTCCGCCTCGTCGAATATTATTACCGAGCCCCCCTCGGTCCTGGCAATAGCCTCTTTAAGTACGAGCATTATGCGGGAGAGCTCCCCTCCCGAAGCTACTCTAGAAAGGGGCTTCGGGTCCTCGTCCGGGTTTGCCGAGAACAGAAAAGTAACGTCGTCAATACCGTTTGAGGACATATCTTTTTGCGTGAACTCCGCCGTAAACCGCGCCCCCTTTATACCCACCTTTCCCAGCTCTTTTTGAAGCACTCTTTGTAATGAGACTCCAGCTTTCTTTCTTTTTTCAGATAACTCAGCGGCATTTTTATAATAGATTTTTTCAGCATCAACGAGCTTGTTTCTAAGCTCTTGTAATTGCTCGTCGTAATTGGTAATGGAAGAGAGTTCTTTTTCTATCCCTTCACTTTTCTTTAAAATATCGTTTATAGTGTCGCCGTACTTTCTTTTGAGCTCGGCTATGTCCCTCAACCTTTCCTCGATTTCATCAAGCCTCCCTGTGTCAAAGCTGAGCTCGGAGGCGTAGTCACGAAGAGTAAAGGAGGCTTCTTCTATCTGTAAAATAGCATTCTCTAGGGCGCGGGCTATATTGCCGAGCGGCTCATCTATTTTTCCCGCCTCAAAAATCTCCGCGGTCAAGCTCTTGAGCCTTCCGCTTAAAGAGGGCTCGTTTTCATAAATCTCTTCATACGCGGACTTAGTTGCGGATAAGAGTTTTTCACTGTTAAGGAGTCTAAGTTTCTCCGTCTCGAGCTCTTGGTCTTCCCCCGGTCTAAGGGCGCTCTTTTGTATCTCATCGAGCTGGAATTTAAGAAAGTCTTCTTTTTCCGAAAGACCTCTAACATCATCACTCATTTTCCTGAGCTCTGCGCTCAATTCCCTGTGTCTTGTATAGATATCACTTAAACCTCTCAGCTCTTTTCCATGACCACCAAGGTCATCGAGCACTCTCAGGTGGCTATCTTTCTTTAACAGAGTCTGATGCTCGTGCTGACTGAAAACGTCTATAAGGCCCTCTGTTACATGCTCTAGAATAGACAGCGTAGCGGTCTCGCCGTTTATATGCACCCTCGTGCGGCCCTTACGATAGATTACGCGTTTAATCAAAAGCTCGTCTCCTGGGGCGTCAAACCCTGAGGACAAAAGTCTTTCTTTTATGACGGGATATGAGGAAATATCGAAGAGGGCCTCGATCCTTGACTCATCGGCGTCCGTTTTTATGAGATCCGGGGAGGCCTTTTCACCGAGGATGATATTTACCGCGTCTATGATTATAGACTTTCCCGCACCGGTCTCACCCGTAATTATATTGAGTCCGGATGTAAAGCTTACGGAAATGTCGTCTATTATAGTGAAATTCTTAAGGCTGAGTCCAAGGAGCATTAATTCTATTCAAGAAAGCTTTTTAGTATCGCCCCCACTTCTGAATCCTCTAACTTCTCAAGCGCTCTCTTTTCGATCTGCCTAATCCTCTCACGCGTGAGCTGGAAGTGCTTTCCTATCTCATCGAGAGTGAACGTGGTTTCATGCCCTATGCCGAAACGCATTTTGAGTATCTGCTCCTCGCGCGGAGTAAGCGTCGATAGAGCGTCTATTATGTTGGTGGTTAGGGTCGCCCTGGCAACGGCGTAATCGGGCGTGCCCGTCACGTCGTCCGGAATAAAATCGAGAAGAGTCGTTTTCTCACCGTCTAAAACGGGAGAGTCGAGCTGCACTACTTCTTTTGTGGCCTCTAACACTCTTTTCACGCCGTCAACAGATATGCCGGTCTTTTTGGATATCTCTTCGGGCATAGGCTTTCTACCCATCTCCTTATTCATTACGGCGCTTATCCTGTGCACCTTGGTCGCCTGCTCCAGCACGTAGACCGGGACCCTTATGGTTCGGGTCTGATCGAGAAGCGAGCGTGATATGGCCTGGTGGATCCACCAAGAGGCGTAGGTCGAGAACTTATAGCCCTTGGTGTGGTCGAAGCGCTCGACAGCGCGCATGAGCCCGACGTTGCCTTCCTGAATAAGGTCCGGGAGCGGGAGCCCGCGGCTCATGTAGCGTTTCGCTATGCTGACAACGAGCCTGAGGTTCGCTTTTATGAACCGCTCCTTAAATCGCCTTGCTCTCGAAAGATAGGCTTTAGAGAGAAGCGTCGAGCGTCTTAGGCTCTTTTTATTAACACTGCGGCTTTTTATCGAACTCTGTGAGCGCCCATTCGAGCTATTGCCGAGCGAAGAGCCGCGGTTCTTGGCGCTACGCCCTTCTACATTTGAAACTGTATTTTGAAGCGCTTTACCCAAACGCTTTTCAAAAAGAGACTCCAGCACGAAGCGCATCTCTTTGGCTCTGGCTTCGCACCTTTTAATTTTAGCGGAAACTTCAATTTCCTCTTTCGGGGTTAGCAGGGGCTCGGTGCCCATTTCCTTGAAATAAACCTGGAGAAGCCTAAACTCCTCGTCCGGTGTCCACTGCTTTGTCTCCTGCTCGGATTCCTCTTTCTTCTCTGATTCGTCCTTAAGCTCTAGGTTTGACTGCGATAGCTCGGAGATGACGTTTTCGTCCATTTCTATTAAAAACATCTCGTCCTGCTCTATCTTGGTCGTATCTTTGGAGTATTTCTCATACGAGCTCTTGTAGAGCTTGTTATCTCCGTCTTTGGATTTCTTGGAACGAGCACCCACTCTGGTAGTACCGTGATCGGATGCAGTCAGCTTCTTACTCTTCAGTCGTGCTTGTCTCAATTACCATCCTCCTTTAAAGATGGAATTACTGCCTTATCTGACCTTCGCCTAATACTATGAACTTTGTCGTTGTCAGCTCCTCTACTCCCATAGGACCGAACGCGTGGAGCTTTGTGGTGCTTATGCCGATCTCCGCTCCGAGCCCGAGCTCAAAACCGTCGCTGAACCGGGTGGATGCGTTCACCATTACTGTAGAAGAACCTACACTGTTAATAAAATCCTGAGAGCTTTTGTAATCCTCCGTTACTATTGTTTCCGTGTGCATAGAGCCGAACTTTTCTATATGCTCTACGGCCTGCTCTAAGCTCTGTACTACTCTTACGTTCATTATTAGATCAAGATACTCCTCATAGTAGTCGTTTTCTGTTGCTTCCTCCACTTGAGGGGAAATCTCGCGAGTCTTCTCGCATCCCTTAATCCTGACCCCTTTATCCGCAAACGCTTTTACGGCGCGCGGGAGAAATTGCCCTGCAATCCCTTCGTGAACCAGCAGTGTTTCCATCGAGTTGCATACACCGGGCCTCTGCACCTTGGCGTTTACGCTGATGCTCTCGGCCATATCAAGATCGGCTGACTCATCGACAAACACATGACAAACTCCTTTGTAGTGCTTTAAGACCGGAATGCTGGAATTCTCTGTGACGAATCTTATTAGTCCTTCCCCGCCTCTTGGGATAATCAGGTCTATGAGCTCTTCGAGCTTTAACATTTCCAACACAGCTGAGCGCTCGGTAACAGGGATGATCTGTATGGAGTCCTCGGGAAGACCGCTTTGCCTGAGCGCATCCCTAAGAAGCTCCCCAATAGCGAGATTGGACCTTAAAGTCTCAGAGCCTCCCCTTAATATGACGGCGTTCCCTGACTTTACGCATAGCCCCGCCGCGTCCGCTGTAACGTTGGGACGGGACTCGTATATAATGCCTATTACTCCAAGCGGTATCCTCATTTTCCCCACGCGCAGACCGTTGGGTCTGGTCCACATGCGGACTACCTCGCCGACAGGGTCTGTGAGCGAGGCTACCTGCCTTAAGCCAAGGGCTATTTTCTCTATCCTCTCGGCAGTAAGCGTAAGCCTGTCGATAAGAGAGTCCTGCAGGCCTTTTTTCTCCGCCTCTTCTATGTCTTTTTTATTTTCTGAAATCAGATAATCCGCTTTTTTTACCAGATCATCAGCCATTTTAAGTAGCGCGCGGTCCTTTAGCTCCGGACGCACTTTGGCCAGTTCTCTGGAGGCGACACGTGATTTCTCTCCTATATCTCTTATTAGAGCTGTCATTCTGGGATCTATTTTTGCTTTAATTTCAGACATTTAGCTAATTTACATACCAAAAGGGGTACTTAAATGATAATACATCGGCAATCAAAAAGTCAAGCGATTTTTTAGGCGTGCACTGTTGAGTATACCAAGAGTTATCAAAGCGCACCAGACGCATAAAATATTAGGTGTAGAAACGGATCTCCTAATTATTCTTCAGATTTGTGAAAAACCCTGCGTTCCTCGAGCTCTTGTCCGTCATTATTGACTAACCTTAAATAGTATTTCCCGGGCCCTAGCGCATTCCAGCCCGACTCCGGAAACTCCCACTTTTTAAGCCCGGCCTCGTGGATCGGGACACCTAGAGCCGGTATGCCAAGCTCTCGGGTCGAGACTTCGATCCAGAGCGGTTTTCCCGGTTCGGAATCATAGTCTGTTAAATCTATTGACGGGAGTTCTGTTTCGTATACTTCTTCCCCGCCGTTTCGCATCATGTAAATAAAACCTCTCATCGCAGGAACGACGCGTTCAAGAAATGCCGTAAAGAATACTCCGTAGTACCGCCTCCTATATATAGCCAGAGAATCCGCGTACCATTTCTCAGCGAGCTTTTCTTTTATAGCGCTTTGATTTACAAGGTGCAGGGCCTCGGCAGTGGGGACATAGCAGGCTTTTAGCCCTTTTCTCCTTAGACGCATAAGCCAGTCGACCTCTTCAAAGTAAAGTTTAAACACTTCATCGAACGGACCCACCTGCTCCCAAGCCCGGCGGGTTATAGCCAGAAGCGCGCCTGTCAGGTTGTAATTTGTATCCGGCGCGGTCGCGAGCCACTGCTTTTTCGCGTGCCTGCGCCAGTAATTTCTGACCCATCTTGCCTGCCCTCTGCTCAGTACAGATGATCTCCAGATAATCTCGTTCATTCTGGTAAGCCACAAAAGCGGAGGAAGGATAATCTGTTTTTCAGAGTCCATGTAGAACCTCGGACCCGCCGCTGACGCGCCGCCCTGAAGGGCTTTTACAAGCGCCCCGATGCAGCCCGGCAAAACCTCGACATCGGGGTTCATAAATATAAGAACATCAGCATTTGAATGCTTAGTCCCAAGGTTTACGCCCCCCGCGTAGCCTAAATT
Source organism: Thermodesulfobacteriota bacterium (assembly GCA_965216785.1). Lineage (GTDB taxonomy): Bacteria > Desulfobacterota_D > UBA1144 > Nemesobacterales > UBA2774 > UBA2774. The sequence continues at coordinate 2,320,431 of OZ244197.1, read as the reverse complement.
TTCTCCCGGCTCAATAAGCTTTGCATTTAAGCTCTGAAGATGCGAATGGTCTTTTTGCGCGCTGCCGTTGTCTACAACGATGATATCTACATCAAGCCCGCTTGAGGAAGCGTCATTTTCAATTGCCGTTACAGCTCTTTTCAGGAGCTCCGGGGTATGGTAATGGACAAGTATGCAGGATATTTTCATGCCTTTGTATTAGAGCATTAACTGTTAGAAAATACAACTCCCACTAACTACTTAGAGATTTTTTCTCAACAGTATAATATTTCCCATAACAAATTGCTTCTCAGGGCTATGCGGCTAACTGTATATGCAACGCGGTAACCGTTGAGTTATTGGGAAAGCTGTACAAGCTATCCAGGCTCTGCTTCTCTTTTATTAGTTAAACCTGTCACTTATAAACATTTTAAAACAACTAACTATTTTTGCAAGAACTATTTAATACTAAGTGGATGGTTCGTCAGGAAAGTTTGGGTATAAGAACGGGCATTCTCCGCCGTGGATCGTTAATCGGGAACTTACGGAAAACGATCTCAGTGGAGAAGCCCGTGATTTCTAATATTATAAATCGACGACTTTTCTCTCGACGAGATAGTCTATGACCAACTGAACTCCCTCTTCAAGAGAGCTTTTGTCGGTGTGAATGGTGATTTCAGGGTTTTGCGGCTCTTCATATGGGTCATCAATACCTGTAAAGCCTTTGATAACACCCTCGCGGGCTTTTTTGTACAGTCCCTTTACATCGCGCTCCTCGCAAACTTCTACAGGAGCATCTACGAACACTTCTACAAACTCCCCGTCTTCTACAATTTCCCTTATGGCGTCGCGGTCGCGCCTGTAAGGTGAGACGAAAGCGGACAGTGTAACGCATCCCGCGTCAGCGAAAAGTTTTGACACTTCGCCTATGCGGCGGATGTTCTCTGCCCTGTCCTCTTCTGAGAAACCGAGGTCTTTGCACAGGCCCATCCTGACGTTGTCGCCGTCCAGGATGTAGGTCCTTATTCCCGAGGCTATGAGTCTTTTCTCTACTTCGTTCGCGATTGTGGATTTACCTGAGCTCGGAAGCCCTGTGAACCAGAGGATGAGCGAGCCGTGGCCGTTAAGCCTGCGCCTGTCCTCTTTTGTGATCTCATGATCGTGGGGTATGACAAATCTTTCCATTACTAATCTCCCTCTTACAAAAAAATGTATTTTTGGATTTTTAACTAGAAGTGGCGAGAAGTTTATGTGAAAATTCGGAAAGGTCAATCATTTAGGGTCGTTCTCTGAGCTCTAAGTATTGTTTTAATGCTTCTTCCCACGCTCTCAAAGGTATTGCGCCAAGACTATTAAAACGGGTGTTATCTAATACTGAGTACCCGGGCCTATTTGCCTTAGCGCCGTATTCTTCTGAGGAGATGGGGCCGTAATCGGGACTTAGTCCGGATAGCTCAAACACCGCTTTTCCGAACTCAAACCAAGAGCACTGGCCCGAATTGGTAACGTGGTACGTGCCGTATTGATCGGTTCGTATAAGTCCGGCTATAGCACCCGCAAGGTCTTTTGTAAAAGTTGGAGTGATAACCTGGTCATCAACAACTCGAATCGACTTTCCATTCTCTGCAAGCTTGAGCATGGTCTCGACAAAGTTTGCAGCAACGCCCCCTTTACCGCTCTGCCTATGGCCGTAAAGCCCGGAGGTCCTGACAATGAAGTGCCTCGCGCAATTCTCACTGACCAGCTTTTCTCCTTGGAGCTTTGACTCACCGTACACGTTTAAAGGGTTTGTTTTATCTTCTTCTTTGTAAGGAGTATTTTTCCTGCCGTCAAATACGTAATCGGTGCTTATGTAAACCACCGTAGCGTCAAGACCGGCGCAGGCCTGCGCTACATATCCCGCGCCGTGGGCGTTCACGGAGAAAGCCCTCTCAGCCATACCTTCACAGTCGTCCACCCTTACGAAGGCGGCGCAGTTTATGACCACTTCGGGACGTATGCTGAAAAGCGCTTTTTCCACAGAGAGCCTGTCGGAGCACTCAACGCTCGAGTGATCGAGAAGATGCAGGTCAATCCCCGTATCCTGCGATAGCGCGCGGGCAAGATCGGAGCCTAACTGCCCCCCGCTTCCTATGATCGCAACCTTAGCCATAATCCTTTAGCGCACAGTCTGTAGAATACCTTGCTGTGCTCTTAAGATTTAAAAGAGTGTGTAAATGAACGGGGCCACGGCTGAGCTCTGCGCAAAGACTATGAGAAGTCCGAAGAGCAGAAGTATGATCAGCATAGGGGTAATCCACCACCACTTGTTCGTAATAAAGAACGAGAGCAGCTCCCCTACGATGCCGAGCCTGTTTGTTAGTCCTTTTAGGAATGCCATTTAATTATCCTCACAGTAATATACAGCTATTTGATTCAATTTTAAAGTCAGGAGTTTCCGAGCTTTGCTTTATCAACAATATAATTGCCTAATACGAGTAAGTCCATGCCGCTCGCGTTAAATGAGTTAAACGCTTCTTCCGGGGTGTTCACGATCGGCTCGCCCTTTAGGTTAAAAGAGGTGTTCAAAACTACCGGTATACCGGTGGCTTCACCCATGGACTGTATGAGCTTGTAGTATTTGGGGTTTAAGTCCTTAAAAACAGTCTGAAGACGTCCTGTGCCGTCAACGTGCGTGATGGCCGGCAGTTTCTCCCGTTTATCTTCCTTTACGTCCGTAACGTAGAGCATGAAACGAGCGGGATAGTGCTTTTCCGGGTTTTCAAGGTCAAAGTACTCAGAGGCCTTGTCCGCTAGTATGGAAGGAGCAAAGGGTCTGAACGGCTCGCGGAATTTTATCTTTACGTTAACTATGTCTTTCATATCCGTGCGTCCGGGGTCGGCGATGATGCTCCTGTTGCCGAGCGCCCTCGGGCCCCATTCGAAACGGCCCTGATGCCATCCCACGACCTTGCCCTCTAGCAGGCCTTCGGTGACGCGCGCAATTAGCTTGTCTTCATCCTCGATGAACTCATAAGGTATGTCGTTTTCCTTAAGGAAAGCGAGTGAATCTTCGTTTGAGTGCTCCTGACCCCAGTATGCGTGCTCCATGACGAAGTTTCTGGGTTTGCCAAGGAGACCATGATAGCCGTAGAGCGCGGCGCCTACAGCGGCACCGCCGTCCCCGGCAGCGGGGTGAATGTATATCTCTTCAAAAGGTGTTTCTTTAAGAATTCGTCTGTTAGCGACACTGTTAAGAGCGCAGCCCCCGGCCATACAGAGGTTTGTGAGCCCTGTTTCGCGGTGCGCGTAGTTGGCCATCTTGACCATTATTTCCTCAGTCACCACCTGGATGCTGGCCGCAATGTCCGCGTAGTACTGGTTTTGGCGCGCAATCTCGTCGAAGTTGGACGGCTTTTCGCCAAAATACGAGGGAAAACCGCTCTCGGCAGTGAAGAAATTAAGTCCCGGCTCCCTTGGGTCTCCGAATATTTTCTCGAAATTTTTATTAAAAGTCTTTTCAGATGAGTAATGAAACGAGAAGAGGTCCATATCGAGCTCAAACCCTCCCTCGTCGTCTACCATTACGGTCTCGTACACTCTGTCTACGTATTTTGGTACTCCGAACGGAGCCATTCCCATGACCTTGTACTCACCCTCGTTCACCTCAAACCCCAGAAACGCCGTAAAAGCGCTGTACAGAAGCCCGAGAGAATGAGGGAATTTTATCTCCTTAATCAGCTTAATATCGGTCCCCTTGCCCACACCCAGCGCCGCCGTGGTCCATTCGCCGACACCGTCCACCGTAAGTATGGCCGATTCCTCAAACGGCGAGCAATAAAAGCTGCTTGCGGCGTGAGAGAGATGGTGCTCGCTGAATAGGATTTTTTCGGACGACACGCCAAGCTTATTCTGAAGCAGGTGCTTGACCCAGAGCTTATCCCCTAGCCACGTAACCATGGCCTCGCGGAAAAGCTTCATCGAGCGGGGGAACGTCTGCATGGTGCATAGAAGGAGCCTTTCAAATTTCACGAAAGGCTTTTCAAAGAACATTATATAGTCTACATCCCCTGCCTCTATCCCTTCTAAATCAAGGCAGAACTGGATGGCCTTTTCAGGGAATTCGTAGTCATGCTTTATGCGCGTGAACCGCTCTTCCTCTGCCGCCGCTACGAGAACTCCGTCTTTTAGCAGAGCCGCCGCGGCATCGTGAAAGTAACAAGATATACCAAGTATATACATTAAAGAATGCTCCTAATCTTAATCATAAATGTAATCCGCTAGGCGATATGGTTTATATCCTAGAACTGTCTGGCCGCCTTTTCCAAAGGGTCTCCATCCTTTTCTGCTTCCCTCTGAAGCCATCTTTTCTCTGTTTTCGGTTTAATCCTGAGCGGGTCTGTTAACAACCTCACCATAAGGGCGAAAGGCATTAAAAGTATACAGTAAAATATGGTAAGTATGACCCTTGCGTTGAAGTCGCCTATCTTTCTGGCTACCCTTTTCCACCATTCCCAGAGTCTTCTGGGCGCGCTTTGGGGTTTTACCTCTACATCACCCTTTTTGCTTTTCTTCTCACTCATTATTAAACATCCCTTCCGCTGTATAAATTATTTATATCCGGCTGATAAATTCATAACAATTTACCCGGAATAAACCACTCTGGATAGAGTATATGAATATATTTACAGCGCTCTCGATACAAAACCGGCAAATTAATTTGTAAATAATGGGACTGAAACGGCCTTGTTTTGAATAGTGATTTGACAAAGCGGGAAATGCTGAAAGAATAAAGGGAAAAATATGACGGAGGAAGAGCTTTGGAACGCACTTTATCAATAGTAAAACCGGACGGAACAGAGAAAAACGTGATCGGGGAAGTGGTCGGCAGGTTTGAGAAGAACGGAATTAACGTAATAGCCCTTAAGATGGTCAAGCTTACTAAAGAGGACGCTGAGGGGTTTTACGCAGTGCATAAAGAAAGACCCTTTTTCAGCAGCCTTACCGACTTTATGAGCAGGGGGCCGATTGTGGTCATGGCGCTGGAGGGTGAGAACGCGATAGCGAAAGTAAGAGAGATCATGGGCGCTACAAACCCTGAAGAAGCCGCTGAGGGCACAATCAGAAAGGATTTTGCCAGCAACATCGAAGAAAATACTGTTCACGGTTCAGATTCGCCTGAGTCCGCTGAGTACGAGATAAATTACTTCTTTAACGCTCTTGAGCTGACGGGGGCTTCCTAGGCCCCGGCGGCGAGCCGCTCTTGTGAAGTGCCAAGAGACCCTGCCTTTGAATAAAGAAGGCCCGTAAATTCGCGCGCGAAGGTCTGACCGACTTTATCTATTTCTACTTCCTTTCCGAGAAGCTTGCTCATGGACGTGATCTCGACATCCGGAATACCGCACGGAACAATGAGTGAAAAATAGGACAGGTCCGTATTTACATTCAGAGCGCAGCCGTGTGAGGTTATACCGTTTTTTACGCTCACCCCAATGGACGCGATCTTGGCAGAGCCTGTCCCAGAGCTTACTTGCACCCATACCCCGGGATAACCGGACTTTCTTTCCGAGTTGATGCTGCAGGCACGCAGGGTCTTTATGAGGGATTCCTCAAGCAGGTGAATATAGTCCCTCGGACGGAGCTTGTAGCGCCTGAGGGGGATGATGGGATAGGCGACAAACTGCCCCGGACCATGGTAGGTAAGATCCCCTCCCCTGTCCGTCCTGTGCACTTCTACTCCCCTTTCTTCAAGAAGCTTTTTAGTTACAGAGAAATTTCCATCTCCCGCGAACCTGCCGTTTGTAATGACGGGATGGTGCTCAAGCATAATTAGATAGCCGGGGGCGCCGCCCTTTACTTTCTCTATATAGCTTTCCTGGAGCTTGAGTCCGTCGCTGTAACGCACTGTGCCTTGGCATATAACTTCGATCTCATGGGGCGGCTTATTCATGACAGTATTTATATTAACCGGGCCCCGTGGGCTTTTCGAGCCTTGTGCGAGGCGTCTTTACTAACACCCCTTGTCTTAACTCACCTGCTTGCATATAATCCACCTAGAGCTTTAAATAAGGACAGAATCCACATGGCGCAAAGAAGAGCTAAAAAAGATACAGTCAGTAAATTTGACGACCATATTAAGCAAGGCGCTATCGGCCCTGTATATGTGTTTACCGGGGATCAAATTTATCTTATTGAAAAGGCTGTATCTACGCTAAAAGAGATGACCCTTGAACCTACCGAAGACATTAACTATGTAGTTTTTCACGGGGACGCGGTAACGGGCAAAGAGATAGCGGACACTGCAAGCACGTACCCTATGTTCTCCAAGAGAAAGCTAGTTGTTGTGAAAAACGCTGAGAAATTAAAAGCGGCCGACCTTGAGATTCTTGACGCCTATATAGGCTCGCCCTCTGAATCCACATGTCTAGCGCTCGTATTCTCTGACGGCAAAAAACCAAAGCTGAAGAGTAAAAAGGGCGTTTTGAGCTTTGACTTCTCGCTCGATAAGGGCAACACGCTCAGCTCTACGATGGCTCTTGCAGGCGCGCTGGGATATGACCTTACGAGACGGGGCGCGGAAACCTTAATATCGCTTGTGGGAGAAGACCTTCAGGATATACAGAACGAGCTTACGAAACTCTCACTCTACAGCGCCGGAAAAAAAAGAATAGACGAGGCAGACATAAAGGCCCTTACAAAAAAGAGCAATTTTGAGGATGTCTTCTCTCTTATAAACGCGATCTCTAAAAAAAACAAGCGTCAGGCGCTCGGAGTGCTCTCGGAGCTTGAAGCCCGGGGAGAGGAGCCCCTTTCAGTGCTGAGCCGAATAAGCTGGCGGTTCCGCCAAATTTGGAAATGCAAAGAGCTCATAGACAAAAAAGTCCCGAAAACAGAGGTGCTGAAAATCATGAAGATGTCCTCGGGCGCATTTTATTATCTTAGCGAGGACCAGAAGAAATTTTCTTACGGCGATATAGTGAGAATAATGAGCGCGCTAGGGCAGTGCGATAAGAAGCTTAAGACGAGCTACGTCCCCAAAAACCATACGCTTACTAAGCTTGTGCTGGAACTTTGCAGTAAAAACTAGAAGGGTTAGTCGTTACTTGGAAGCCTGTGAGGCCCTTTTTGCCAGACGGGATACTTTTCTTGAAGCCGTCTTTTTGTGCAGTACGCCTTTTGAGCTTGCCTTTTTGAGCTTTGATTCCGTTTCTTTAAGAGTCTGCGCGGTCTGTGCCGGATCGTTTGATTCCAGAGCCGCATCAAACTTCTTGAGCTGAGTCTTGAGATCTGACTTAATGTCCATATTGCGCGCGCGTCTCTTTACGTTCTGGCGTTTTCTTTTTAGACCTGATTTTATTCTTAAAGCCATATAATGTATTGCCTCCTGAAATTATCCGGTATATTGTGCTGATAATGCCGGGTTTGTCAAATAAACATAATGAACCAAGCTGCAAGATTATGTATAGAATTCGGCACTCGCTCTGCTCCCTTGTAATTATAGGCCCTAACTTTCCTTTAACACCGCTGAGATGAGGAATTCTTTATTACCCTGGGCGCCGAGGATGGGAGACGGTATAACGCCCGTGACTGTGAACCCGAGACCGTTTAGAAAAGAGCTTATTTTCTCTATAACCTCCTGATGCTTGGCCTCGTCTCTGACTATACCGCCCTTGCCTACCTGGCCTTTTCCGACTTCGAACTGGGGCTTTATGAGAGCGACCAGCCTCCCCCTGGGTTTTAGCACGTTTTTTAGAGGAGGGATAACCATAGTAAGAGAAATAAAAGAGACGTCTATTACCGCGATATCCACCTTCTCTCCAATATCTTCAGGCATTAAATAGCGGGCGTTCAGTTTTTCTATGACCGCGACCCGCTCATCGTTTCTGAGCTTCCAGTCAAGCTGGCCGTACCCAACGTCAACGGCGTATACCCTGGCCACCCCGCGCTGGAGCAGGCAGTCGGTAAACCCTCCTGTTGAGGCTCCGACGTCAAGGGCGACAGAGCCTGAGACGTCGATTCCGAACTCTGAAAGCGCCCCTTCGAGCTTATAGCCTCCGCGGCTTACGTATTTCTGAGAAGAATCCTTTACTGTGACTTCGGAGCTTGCCTTAACGAGCGCACCCGCTTTATCGACCCTCTCGCCGTCCACGTACACGGCCCCCCGCATTATGAGCGAGCGCGCCTTCGCTCTTGTTGGCGCGAGCTCCCTTTCAACAAGGAGCGTGTCCAGTCTGGTTTTGGATTTTTGTGCCGGCATGGGTATTGAGTCAGAATTTTCTGCAGCCAAGATAAAGAGCTATTTCTTTTAAAGGCTCCGCCGATTCGCCAAATCCCCTAAGAGCGTCCACGGCGGATTGCGTAAGTTCTGAAGCCCTTTTCTTAGAACCCTCGATCCCCGCGATCTGGGCGTATGTAGATTTATCATTCCTAGCGTCGTTCCCCGTCTCCTTGCCCATATCGCCTCCGCCCACTACATCCAGAACATCATCGACAATCTGAAACGCAAGCCCTATGGAGCGGCCGTAAAGCGCTAGCTGCTCGAGCTGTTTCTTATCGGCGTCTCCGATTTTTGCCCCTGTCGTAACTGAGACTTCCAGGAGAGCGCCGGTTTTGAGTGAATGCATGCGCTCTATATCTTGGAGAGAAATGCCGCCCTTTCCCTCAGAGAGCGTCTCGATCTGAAGATCGATTGCCTGACCCCTTATCATTCCCCGTGAGCCCGCCGCTTGAGATATATCGCGGATAACTTCGCACAGGAGCGCAGGGTCTGTGCCCGAAGAAAGCCCTTCACTAACAATTACGTGAAAAGCATCCGTAAGCAGTGCGTCGCCTGCGAGTATCGCTGCAGCCTCACCGAAAATAGTGTGGTTTGTCGGCACGCCCCGTCGGAGCGCGTCGTCGTCCATAGAGGGGAGATCGTCATGAACAAGAGAGTAGGTATGGATCATCTCTATGGCGCATGCGATCGGCAGCACCTTGCCGGCACTTCCTCCGACAGCTTCGCACGCGGCTATGACCAGTATGGGCCTTAGCCTCTTCCCGCCCGCGAGCGCGCTGTAGCGTATGGACTCTTCAAGATTTCCGAGCGGCGCGTCCGGGCTCCTGAGCAAGGTGTTCAGCTTATCTTCTACCAGCTTTTTTTTATCGCTTAGGTAAGTGTCCAGATCAAACGGCATGTCAGTCTTCTTCAGGCTCGAAATCCTCAAGCTTTAAATCATCTTCTGAGTCTTTTATGAGTATTTCGACCTTTTTTTCGATTTCGTTAAGTTTTTTGTGGGAGTAGGAGATCAGCTTTGTGCCTTTTTGAAAGAGCTTGATAGAGTCCTCGAGAGGCAGGTTGCCGCTCTCTAGTTTATCTATTATCTCCCTTAGCTCTTCCATTGCTTTCTCAAATGATTTCACAGTGACGTAGTTTATCTTTGAAGAAGCCCTCGCACAAGATGCAGTCGTGCAGTACTACAATATAATTACTCCGGCTGTCCGGTAAGCGGGTCGAGAAAGAGCTTGTCTGTCCTTCGCTCTGAAAAATCGAACATGTCCAAAAGTGAATTGGCCTTATTGTCAAAAGATATATCCGTCAGGCGCTGCCCGCCGAGCCAGTTGTCCTCGATAAAGCGCGTAATCGAGGTCTGGTCTTTAAGCGAGCTCGAGACAAAGTTCTCCTTTGCGTAGGGGGATATGACGATGAACGGCAAACGTGGGCCGTAAGCGCAGCGCCCGCCGGGGCCGTCTGACTCTTCTCCGCACTGGAAGTCTTTATCCGTCGCGGACTTATTAATTATGGGCGGCATCACGTGATCATACCACCCGTCCGAGTCGTCCCAGGCAATGAAGACGGCCATGTCTTCCCATTCAGGAAGAGCCATGAGCTTATTCACGGTCTCTACTATAAACACCTGCGCGTCCAGAGGGTTGGAGTTGCCAGGGTGCCCGTCCTGGTATCCGGGAGGTTTTATGAAAACCACGGAGGGAAGGTTTTCAGCCTCGGCTGCGTCCCAAAGATCTGAAATGTCATAGAGGTGGTTTGCCTGATCGGTGCGCCCGATCATGCCGACGGAGCTCGGGGGCAGGTGTTTTGGGTTTGCCGTCGAGCGGAAGTATTGAAACGGGTTATGGTGAGGAAAGTAGTCAGGTATCCTGAGCGGATCGGTCTCGGGGTCTACCCCTGTGGCAAGATCAAACGCCACAAGAGGGCTGCTCGAAGTGCACTTGCCCTCTGAGTCTACCGTGAACCCGCCCTGGAACCATCCCCACGTGATCCCGGCTTCTCTTAGTAAATCACCGATAGTGGGCCTGTCGCCCATGGCCACAGTCTCGTCCCCGCTGTCGGGCGAACAAACGTCCCAGTAGGGGTCAATATCCTTATTGTACGTGGCCATATTACCGTTCGTGGGGGCGGGTATGTCCGTAGAGTCGGCGATGCCCCCGCACTCTGGAATATCGGGGCCGATGACGTCTTTTTGTTTTCCGCATACGACGCTGTATACGTCGGCGGCTACGAGGTTAAGGTGGCCCCTGGTAGATTGCCCGGATGTTGTGCCGAAGAAATTGTCGCTCATCGCATAGTATTGAGCGTAGTTCCAAAGCGCTGTTACGGTGTTTCCGTCAAAATAGCCCATTACCGTGTCCCAGTGTCCGGCCTCGTTTTGGCTGCAGAACTGCCTTGAGTTAAAAGGCGGCTCGGCGTCGAACCTTACGAACTGGTTCATTAGACCGCCGTTACGGGCCTGCTGCTCGCGGAGGTAATTATGGTCCTGGTCACAGGTATAGGAATCTGTCCTTTTGATTCTAAACGGGTTTGTCTCGTTAGGGTTATCTGTTAGCAAAACACCGTTTAAATTATTTACGCTCGACGTTCCCGTGCGGGGAATAAACTCCGGTTCGTCGGGAGGGTTTAACGCATCGGGGTATGTGCCGAATATGAGGTCGAACGACGCGTTCTCCATATAGATAACCACAAGGTGCTTAATAGGTGTCGTAGTATCGGGCTCGTTATTTCCGTTTGAGGACTTGCACCCCCCGTAAGATGAGAGCAAAGTAAATATAATAAGCGTTATTAACACTAACCCCTTTTTAATAGAGTGTCTTCTTGTCATGGCATCCCCCGTTTTATTAAGAATCGGTTTAGTTAAACCTAGACATGTATTTATCATGAAGTTGAGCATATGTCACATGGTAAACAAAAATTAAAAAAGGGGAATAAAGGGATTCCCGCCCGCGCGGGAATGAGGAACGGGGAGCTTTGCAGCTCTGTGGCAAGAGATAGCATCCCGGCTTCGTTTCAGTCTTCGCCAGGGCTTCGTCGCGACAAGATAATTACGCCGCCGTACACAGCCGGACCCGCAATGACAGAAAAAAAAGAGCGGACGAATACTAGCTTGCCCGCTCTTAATTTTATGTTCAGATTTAAATTGCGTATTACGGGTCCCTGGAGGGAAACCGTATAGCAATATTAATGGGTGTCCGAACCGTCTCCGGCATCGTCACCGGCATCACCGTCGTCACCGGCATCGTCCGTAGCAGCCGCGTCACCGCCGTCGTCTGCTGTGTCAGCAGCATCGTCCGCCGGGGCTTCCTCAACCACTGCCTCTACCTCTTCTTCAACCTCTGCTGGTGCTTCCTCTACTTCCTCAACGACCACCTCTTCATCACCTGCCGGCTCCTGCCCTGCAGGGGGACAAGCAACGAGCGCAAGAGCGAAAGCTCCTACGAATAAAAACATGAAAAATCTGCCAAATATCGACATATAACCTATACCTCCTCTAGCGTGTTTATATGTGTGAGAGGATTATGATTCCCTCTCTAACCAACCACTTTACTATATTTACGGCCTTAATGCCACCTTTTAATGTAAAACTCTTTATAATAATTCAAAATGCCGGCAGGAACGGAGAGCCCGGTATTAAGCAAAAATATGGAGGTAGAACCTGAAAATGAGTCTAAATAATAAGGTCGCGGTGGTAACGGGAGGGGGAAGCGGTATCGGGCTTTCGGTTGTGAAAAGGCTACTCGATGAAGGGGCAAGGGTTGTGGTAAACGACTTAGACGAAGAGGGCGCGCGCGTTGAATTATCTAGACTAAGCGACTTAAGGGGCGATTTTGTATTTATAAAAGGAGACGTATCGGACGCCGGCGATTGCAAGAGCCTCATTGAGGCTGCCGCGGGAGAGCTCGGCGGCGTAGATATACTCGTAAACAACGCCGGGCTCCAGCATGTGGCTCCGCTTACAGAGTTCCCCGAGGAGCGCTGGGAGCATTTACTTGGCGTTATGCTGTCGGGCGCTTTTTACTGCACTAAGTACGCAATCCCGCATATGATAAAACGGGGCGGGGGCAGGATCATAAACATGTCGTCAATTTACGGGCTTACAGGCGTAAAATACAAGGCCGCGTACGTAACCGCAAAGCACGGTCTTATCGGGCTTACTAAGGCCGCGGCGCTTGAGTGCGCGGAGCATAATATTACCGTGAATGCGGTATGCCCGAGCTTCGTTAGAACACCGCTCGTGGAAAAGCAGCTCGACGACCAGGCCCGTGCGCACGGTATCGAAAGGGAAGAGGTTATAGAGAAAGTCATTCTCGCCGATACCCCCGTGAAAAGGCTGCTTGAGCCTGAGGAAGTAGCCGACCTATGCGTCTATCTCATGGCTGAGACGGCAAAAAATATTACAGGGACTACCATAGCCATTGACCTCGGACACACAGCTAAATAAATTATGCGGCTATATATGTAGACATACAGATCATATTTATCTATTATTTGCGGAGAACACTACAGTTATTGAAGCGAAAATTGATGAAGAATCATTCCAGCAGGGTCTGATAAGTGCTAACGGAACAAGAGCTTAGAGAAAATTTAAACCGAATAGACGGGACCGGATACAAAACCTATAAGAGCCTTTTAGGTGAATATGATTTCGGGGATTACGCGCTATTTATAGACAGGGTGCAGCGCGACCCTTTCGATTCGCCGAGCAGGCTGCGGGTGAGGGTGTATACAGATAAAGCGGGCTTTCCTCGGGACGCCCATTCCAATAAAAGCCGTGAGGTTGCGCTTAGGGATTACTTGACGAGAAAGTTCGATGAAAACACTAAGCTCTTCTCTCTGGGTAACCGCGGGAGCGGCGGGAGCGGGAGAATAAGTATAGACGCTCCGGGGCAGGAGATACTGGAGCGCTCATCCGTTGTAATAACGCACTTGTATGTCGAGGCAAGGTTCACTGCGGGGCTGCCCGCAAGAGGCAGGTCGATCGCGGCAAAGCACGCGGAAGCGATGCTATTCGACGAGCTGCCGAAAATCGTGAACCTGTCGCTCAAGTACGAGAACCTTGACGAAGCGGGTTTGCTTGAGCATTTACACTGCGCTGAGGACGCGGACTTCATAAGGAGTGAGCTCGAGAACCTGGGACTCATTGCTTTCATCGCCGACAAGAGCCTGCTGCCAAGAGCAAGCGGAGTGGACGAGACGCCTCTGTCCGAGGAAGAGGCCGTACTGTTTGAGAGTCCCGCCGAGCTCAGGGAAGACCTTTACCTGCCGAACCTGGGGATGATTAGCGGGATGGGGATACCCAAAGGCGTGACCCTGATAACAGGCGGCGGGTTCCACGGGAAATCGACTCTTTTGCGGGCGATCGAGCGGGGAGTGTATAACCACGTGCCGGGGGACGGAAGAGAGTTTGTCGTCACCAACCCCAACGCGGTGAAGATAAGAGCCGAGGACGGCAGGAGGGTCGAGAACGTAAACATTAAGCCCTTTATATCCGAGCTCCCATTCGGCAAAGAGACCGAAAGCTTTTGCACCGAGGACGCGAGCGGAAGCACGTCTCAGGCCGCGAACATACTGGAAGCGCTGGAGGTAGGAGCCGACGCCCTGCTGATAGATGAGGATACTACCGCTACGAATTTTATGATAAGAGATCACAGGATGCAGGAGCTCGTATCTAAGCAAAACGAGCCCATTAACCCTTTTATCGATAAAGTCAGGAGCCTCTTCACAGAGCACCGGGTATCGACCGTGCTGGTTGTCGGCGGCTCGGGGGATTATTTCGACGTCGCCGACAGGGTGATAAGGATGACCGGGTATGTACCCCAGGAGGTTACGGAGGAGGCTAAGGAGATTGCCGGCAGGCTCGTAACCGAGCGCGTGAGGGAGGGAGGGGATTATTTCGGGGTACTTACGGAGAGGATACCGATCAGGGAAAGCGTTAACGCGGCGAAAGGAAAAAGGAAGGTAAAGGTATCGCCCAAGGGCCTTCATTCGATTAAACTCGGGAAAAACACCATAGACCTTGGGGCGATCGAGCAGATAGTGGACAAGAGCCAGACAAACGCCATCGGGGACGCCATAGTGTACGCGAAGCGCTACATGGACGGGGTGAAGTCTCTAAGGGAGATCACAAGCCTTGTAATGATGGATATAGCGAGGAACGGGCTCGATGTGCTAAAGAGCAAAGTCACCGGGAACTACGCGGAGTTTAGGAGGATTGAGCTTGCCGCCGCAATAAACAGGCTGAGGACGCTTCGAGTGAAGCAGAAAGGGTGAATCCGGATTTGTCTTAACCCGGGTAAAAATCACTGATCGCACGAGATTTACGCAGGGGTGATGTTCTGGTTGATGCGAAAGAGGTTACCGGGGTCGTATTTTTTCTTAATTTGCCTCAGGCGCTCATAGTTTGAGCCGTAAGTTCGCTTTACCATAGCCTCTCCCTCTTCGTTTAATCCCGTATGATTTAGATAACTTCTGCCCGGGGAATACGGCCTGAACTTATTCATGGCTTCCCTTGTCCATGCGATCATGCTTTCAGACTCATCCGGATCGGTCCAAGCTGAATTGATTTCAAGGTTATAGGGAGCGCTCCTGTCACCGAAAGCTGTTGCGCCTGAGGGGACTCTCATGTTCTGGCCCCTTAGGTCCTGAATGATGTAAGGGATCATTTTTGTCGGACGATTTTTGAATATATCAAGAAGTAAATCCGTCATTTCCTGATCGAATTTATTTAAATAAAGGGAAGTGAAGTAGCAGCTGAATGAGCCTTGCGGTACAGGCAGATCAAAGAAGGACTGTATCTCCGTATACTTTTTCGGTCCGCTCAAATCCAGCAACAGGTCGTCTAGCTCCCTCAGAGGTTGTACGAAGCGTTCCCCTTCTTCGACTGTTCCGCAGTGTACGCCAGGGATCATGACCGCAGCCCTTCCCTGAAGTTCTTTAGGGAAGGCATCCGCCTCTGGCACGTTCATCAAAAAAAGCATAGACGTATATTCGTCGGGCGAAGAGTTCATAAACTCAATCCAGAAATTTATTACCGACTTGGCGTTCTCAATCGGGTACAAAGGAGCGGTGAACATAAGCTCTGGCCCTACCTGGTGAGTGCGGAATTCAAAATTTGTGACGACGCCGAAATTACCGCTCCCTCCACGTACCGCCCAAAAGAGGTCCTCGTTCTCACTCTGGCTTGCTTTAAGATACTCACCGTCTGCCGTTACTATATCTACCGATTGTAGATTGTCTATGCTGAGCCCGTATTTGCCTTTCAGCCATCCAAAGCCGCCGCCAAGTGTGAGCCCCGCGACTCCCGTATCTGAAACGATGCCAGCTGGTACCGCAAGCCCGTGTGCTTGCGTAGCGCTGTCAAGCTCACCCAGAAGCGTGCCGGGTCCTACGGACGCGGTCATAGAAGCCGGATCAACAATCACTTCATTCATAGGCCTCATGTCAAGCGTAATACCGCCCTCGCAAAGACACTTGCCCGCTACACTGTGCCCCCCTCCTTTAACCGCGAGGAGTATATTATTGCTGCGCGCAAAGTTTACTGTTTTTATAACATCATTGACAGAAACAGGTCGAACGATGATGGCGGGCTTTATATCGAACATGCCGTTGAAAATTACCCGGGCTTCGTCGTAGCCCGGGTCACCGTCCAAGAGGGCTTCACCGGCTATGCTGTCTCTGAAATTACTTATTTGAGTGTTTCCTATATCTTTTTCCGAGCCTTCGAGGGTGACCATTTTCATGAGTGTAATATCCTCCGGGAAAGAAATTCGACTTACGCCGTCCGCACTTGGACAATCCCCGTACGGACGGCAGATATTGTAGAATGAAGTTTAGAGCTACCCGGAGTAGGCCGCGACGGTGTTCTGCATGACCTCTACGTTGCCCTGCTTACCCGCCGGGCTGGGAACGATGATCGGCAGGTCTACGCCCGCTTCCCTGTAGGCCTCTAGTCTTTCACGGCAGCGCTCTGGCGGACCGATGAGTGCGACAGAGTCGAGCATTTCGTCCGTGAATACATCGCCCGGTTTTTCACCGGCGCGGATCTTAGCGATTTCGTCTTCGAACCCGTTATTTATCATGAGCCTTTGATAGAACGGGAAGTTGAGATAGGGTGAGAACCCTTTTTTCCCAGCTGCTCTCGCAAGCTCCAGGTCTTCTGAAACGACGGAGGGGATGCCGAGTGTGATGTCTATTTCAGAGGGGTCTCGCCCGGCATTTGCCGCCCCTTCAGCTACAAAGCCCCTTAGCTCTTTTATGTATTCCGGCGTTGCCATGTAGGGCATAAGACCGTCGGCGACTTCGCCCGCCAATGTGGCGGCTCCTTTTGTGAGACCGGCAATGTATACGGGAACTTTGGGGAGATCGCGTTTAAGAGTAAGCTGTGCCGCTGAGCCGTCCATAAAGGCTTTTACCTGGCCCACGTAGTCGCGCATCGAGTCTACCGGGTCGCCCATATCTATTTCGTAACGGTCGTTTACGGGCTTATGACTGACGCCGAGCCCGAGCACCATGCGGCCGTTAGTGATCTCCTGAATTGTGAGCGCTGTGGCCGCGCACATGACCGCTTGACGCATATAAATATTTGTAATCCACGTACCGACGTTAATGTTTGAGGTAGCCTCGGCGAATACCTGCGCGTTAGTGAGCGCGCTGAAAGGCGGAACTTCGGGTGAGAATATAGCTTCGAACCCTCCTCCCTCGGCTTCATTTGCCAGGGCGCGAAGGTCTGATACGCTGCATCCCCAGACGGGTGAAATGGTTGCTATTCTAGGCATATGAGTTCTCCTTTAGTCTTTAGTATCAATACTGATTTATTACGTCTCTGTAGTAGTCAGGACGCAGAAGATTCTCATCCCCTTTCTCAATTACTGATTTTATTTCCCTGAGCACTTTGTCCTTGTCCTCCGGGAATTTGGCTTTTATCGCAAGGTAATTGGAAATGTGGTTAGAAAAGAAATAACCGTCCGTAAGCTCGGTGTTCTCTACGAGAACCTCAAGCTCCTTTATCATCTGAAACTTATCGGGAAGCTCAAACTCTCCCCTCTGCATTTCTTCGAATAACGGCGCACCCGGACGAACCTGAAGGGACAAAGCGCCTACGTATTCAGGGTCGGCGCCTGTGAGCAGCTTGCCCGTGGCCTCTGCGTGCTGAAGGCTCCTGTCTACGCCCCCCATCCCCAGGAGCACCATGGCGGAGTTTTTTATGCCCGCTTCTTTTAACATTTTTGACGCCCGTACGGTCTCTTCGTGGTCGGCGCCTTTCTTGATGCGCTCGAGCACTACGTCGTCGCCGCTCTCAAACCCGATATAGACCATATCCAGGCCTTGAGCGCGAAGCTCTTTTAGATTGTCGACCCCCTGGCGCAGTATGTCGCCCACGTTGGCGTACATTCTGATTCTTTCTATACCGGTGTTCTTTTCGCGGAGATAATCCATGATCTCGATGAGTTTTTTCTTGGATAATACGAGCGCGTTACCGTCAGCTATAAAGACCCTGTCGTCTATAAGGCCTCTCACGGTGGCGTCGTCTATTATTTCTTTGATCTCGTCCATAGGTCTCACTCTGAACTTCTGCTCGTCCTTACGGTACATGGCGCAGTAAGTGCAGGTGTTGTGGGAGCATCCTATGGTGGCCTGGAGTATGTAGCTTTTAGCTTCACTCGGCGGCCTGAAGAAAGGCTGTACGTACTCTATCATACCTTATACATTAACAAATACGGGGCTATTATCAAGTAAAGAGAGCTACCACTTTACAAATATGAATAGGCCGTTATAATGATGGCGCTATGACAGAGAATAAACACGAATCTCCATTTAAGCTTGAGCCGCACGAGAAGGAAGCGTTTTGGTTCATCATGGGCGTCCCGGCACTGATTGCGCTGATCGTGATACTCGCTTCACTTACGCACGTCGTCCTTCACCCGCATTAAGCTTTTACGAGCCAGCCTATAATTACTGAAATAATGCCTTCTGAGTCAAGGGGCTTTCCGGTATTGTCCTTAAACACATACCCGTTATCGCTACTTGAAAAGCTTATTTTTATGAGTTGAAGTGATTTATTAACATTTGTATGCACTCCACTGTCATTACTTCGTAATTTGCCAATCACAGTTATCAGATTCGGGTCTTCGTCGAAGAATACGGCAAGCCTTTGGGGAGCCGCTATGGCAAGCCCGCCTCTCCTGCCCGAAATGCCGAGGAATATTTCAAGAAATTCTGCGGGAAGCTCGTAAACTACTAGCGATTCTTCATTAACCGAGTCGTTGAAAATATCTGCGCCCTTTCGCGCGGCTTTCTGAAACTCCCTAATAACCGCCTTGAAATCCACATCCGATTCACGCACAGTAGCGCCTTGCTTTGTCTGCTTCGCGACTCCTTTCCCAAACTTTTGAGCAAGCCTCTTTATTTCTGCCTCAAAATCATCGGTCATGCACTCACTTCCTCTAGCAGCGCGTTCAGGTCTGATTCAGGCTCTGACAATCTGTCTTCATACTTTTTAAAATCCACGTCCTTCATAGCGATAAACCCGCGAACCGCTTTTATGTCCTTTCCGCCGGGGTTGATGAGAAGAGCGCCGATCAGCCTGTCGTCTTTGAATGAAAAAGAGCCCGCGGGCTTGTCGCCGCCGCCCCTTACTATGTGCTCGCTGCCCATATGGGGGGCGCCGAGGAACATGAGCATATTGCCGAAGACCTCCGTGTCGTATCCAGTGACTCTCATATACTGAACGGACGCCCCGGCCATGTTTTGCCCCGCTGTGCGTCCCTGAAACTGGGCGTTTTCTATGTGGCCAGTCATGTGTCTCGCCCCGAGCGCCAGGTCTAAATATTCGGCTACGTCCCCGGCTGCGTAAACATCCCTAACAGCCGTCTCAAGATACTGGTTTACCAATATCCCTCTTTCTATCTCGATATCCGTGCCTGAGAGAAATTCTACATTGGGTCTGACTCCGATTCCGACGCAGAAGAGGCTGGCTTCAAATTCCGCTCCCTCATCTGTCACAACGGACGCCGCGGCACCGCCCTCCCCTTTAAATTCCATAACCTTCGTGCCCGGATAAATTGAAACCCCGTTATCTCTTAATATTTCCATCAGGTAATTGCCCACAGGCTCCGGGGTCAGAAACTCCCACACGTAGTCCTCGAGCATGAGAAGCTCTACAGTGAGACCGATCTCTCTTAGAGCGCAGGCAAGCTCTACACCGATGAACCCCCCGCCGATGACAACCGCCTTAGAGACGCTTTTCGCGGCCTCCTTAATAGCCTTTGCGTCTTCAAGTGTCCTTAGGTAGTGAATATTGGTAAAATCCGCTCCGGGCACAGGGAACTTCATAGGCGAGGCGCCGGTGCATATAAGGAGCTTCTCATACGCAATTTCGCTTCCGTCCTCTAAGCCCACTTTTTTATTCTCCGTATCCAAGGAGACCGCGCTGACACCGCTTATAAAATCCACCCCGGCTTTTTCATAAAAATCCTCTTTGACGAGATATATCTTGTCTTCGGGGTAGCGGCCTTGAATGAATCCTTTTGAGAGAAGGGGAAGAGAATACGTCCTGTAGGGCTCCCTCCCAACCAGGGTTATGCTTCCTTCCGAGTCTTCCTGCCGGATGCCGCGCACGGCCCAGGCTGAGGCGGGACCCGCGCCTAGAATGAGGTATTTAGTTTCTGACATTGAGACTTAGTATAATGGGTTGCTTCAGCAGGTAAAGGAGATTCTCTTATGATGAAGTAGCTGTAAAAGATCGATATTCGTGATTATGAAGACCACATAAATTCCCTTGACTGAGTAGATTCAATTGATATTATAATAATATAGACTATTTAGCACGGGAGGCGTAAGCATACCAAAAATTCAAGGTAAGACATCGGGTCTGAGCAGGTCGGAAATTGGCAGTCTCGAAAGGCTTTACAGAAGGAAAATCCCCCCTAAAGAAATAATCACTCTAGAATTAGCCAGGACGCTAACGCGGTTATCACACGAAATTAAAAAGGGCATTACGCTGCTTATCGACAGAAAGGGGAAGGTGCGCGTTGTGTTCCTCGGGGACGCTCACGAGTTTCCGTACGATGAGCTTTTGGGGAGATCAAGGGAGAGCAAGTTCAGGCTGAGGGGTTACAGGATTGTGCATACCCACCTTAAGAACGGGAGCCTGAGCCAGCCTGATCTGGTGTCGCTGCTCAACGAAAGGCTCGATTTGCTGGGGCTTATTGAAGTCGGGCAAAACGGTGCTCCGGGGAAGTTTGAGCTTGCGCACATATTGCCGAGAAACGGAAGCGACACTGATGAAAAGAAATGGGAAGTATTAAAATACAACGATTTAGGCCGTGTGGACGTTTACTGTGACGAGCTGATAGCGGACATAGAGCACGGGCTCGAGAGGAGCTATTATGAGCACGGAGGGGAAAGGAATAAAGAGGGGGTACTGCTCGTCGGGTTTTCCACAAGGCTTCGCACCGAGGCAGAAGAGTCGCTAGCCGAGCTTGAGTCTCTGGCTAAGTCCGCGAATAAAGCGGTGCTGGGCACAACGCTTCAGACGAGAAAAGAGATCGACCCCCGCTATCTTATAGGTAAAGGAAAACTAAACGAGGTAATACTGAGCGCAAAGCACGCCGGGGCGGAGAAAATAATATTCGACGTCGAGCTTACACCGGCGCAGGTGAAATCCATCACAGACGCGACCAACCTTGAGGTCATGGACAGGACACAGCTAATACTTGAGATATTCGCGCGCCACGCAACTACGAGCGAAGGAAAGCTGCAGGTAAAACTGGCGCAGCTTCGCTATAACCTGCCGAGGTTTGTCGGACGGGGAATCGAGCTCTCGCAGCTCGGGGGCGGAATCGGTACCAGAGGCCCCGGTGAGAAAAAGCTAGAGGAAGAGAGAAGAACCGCCAGAAAGCAGATAGATCAATTAGAGAAGCAGATCACTCACCTTAGCCGGCGAAGAGAACATACAAGGAAAAAGAGACGTGAGACCGGCATACCCACAGTGACCTTTATCGGCTATACGAACGTTGGGAAATCTACCCTGTTTAACGCGCTCACAAAAAGCGGCGTTACAGTGAGGAACAAGCTGTTCTCTACCCTTGTGCCGACTACGAGAAAATTGAGACTGCCATCCGGAAGAGAGATACTTGTAACGGACACAGTGGGGTTTATCAGCGACCTGCCAAAAGAGCTTGTGAACGCTTTTAGGGCAACTCTTGAGGAGCTTGGGGCCTCTTCACTGCTACTGCACGTGGCTGATGCGAGCGATCCAATGGTGGAGGAGCGTATCGAGAGCGTACAGAAGATACTAGAGAACACAGGCTATGACGGTATAAAAGAGTTAATCGTGCTGAATAAGGAAGATAAGGCCCCTAAAGACGAGGCGTTAAGACTTTCCAGGGTATACAACGCCCCCCTGATATCCGCAAGGGACAAGAAAGCGCTGTCGCTCGTGACAGATCTGATAGAGAACGAGATATTCCCCGATCTTGAAGCAAGTGCGGCGGCAAGTGATCTGGAGCTCAGTCTGAATACTGTCTAAAGAGCATTAGTACAACAGCCTCTACAGCAAAACGGGGAGCCTGACCATTAAACCAAACTCCCCGCTCAGAATACCAAGAACTTTATTATTGGCTGCGGCTTAATCCCCTTCGTAATACCCAAGCTTTCTGGCAGCGGCTTTGGTCGCCTCCAGGTGACCCTTAAAACCCGGGCTTACTTTTATAATCAGAGCCTTGAGCTCCTCATTTTGCGTCGAAGGTAGAATTACCTCGTTGATCGCGTCGATGACGGATTGATGGAACTGGATCTCGTGCAGGAGATAAGCTTTATCGAACTCTTCCCCTGACTTTGACTGGAGCATCGTAACGGTTTCAGCTAATTGCTGAATAGACTGGTCTCCGGGAGGGGGGTCGGGGAATACGCCGAGTTTATTAGCAAGGTCCCTACCCATCTGTTGTACCGCCATGTGGTCTGTGACCACCATTTTCCCAAGAGCCCGCACTTCCTCGGAATTCCCCTTCGCGACCCCAAGCTGCCCTGTGACGATGTCTGCCGTGTTGGCGTTATCGAAGATCGCGATTATCATGGCGTCGGTGAGTTGTCCGCCCTTTTCTTCCGCATTAACAAAACCTGCCTGGAATAACACAAAAGCGCTCAAAATGAAGAGCGAAACCGTAAACGCGCGAAACTCAATGCTCATTCCTTCTCTAATCATTGTAACTTCCTCCGTGTATGAGAATTTATTTGTAAAATAGGATAAAGGTGTGTAGATTTATAGTAAAATGTAATATGTAAATATGTATTATAGCTAAAGACTATAAATATGAATCTGAACCTAACACAAATGGAATATATAAAAGCAGTCGCTGAGCTGAGCTCGTTCAGTAAGGCCGCGCAGGCGTGCGGGGTGAGCCAGCCAACCCTGTCAAACGCAGTCGCCCAGTTTGAGATAGAGGCTGGCGCTCCGGTGTTTAAGCGCACGACAAGGACTGTCGCCCTAACCTCTTTCGGCGAGCACATTTTATCTCACATAAATGAGCTCCTGGAATCAAGGAACGACCTTAGGAGCGCGATAGAGCTGTACATGAACCCCGAGCACAAGATACTCAGGTTCGGGGTATCTACGCTTATAAAGTTTCAACTGGTCAAAACCATGATCGACCCATACATGCGCTCTAACCCAAATATAGATTTTGTTTTCAAAGAGTGCGGGAGAGAGGACCTTCTGACCCGGCTTGAGTCTGAGAACCTGGACTTTATATTCACTCTTAAAACAGATCAGAAGCAGATGTACCGAAAGATACCCTTTTACAAAGAGAGTCTTTATTATATCCCAAGGGAAGAAGAGCCCAGCGGCTCGCATGAAAAGGGCTCGGTAAGGGTAGAGGAGCTTGACGGAGATACTTTTGTAATGGGGCCCGAGGTATGCGGGCTTGCGGAAGCTACGAGAAACGTGTTCAGAAATAACGGAGCGGAGCTCATTGAGTACAGGGGCAAAGCGCAGACTTACGGGATAATCGAGGAGTGGGCCGAGCTTGGAATAGGCTCTGCGATACTACCCAAAGGCAAGCTTACAGTGCTGCGCGGCAGGGCAAAGGAGCTTCACGATAATTCCGGAGAGCCTGTCCGTCTGGTATACGAGGTTGTCTGGAACAAATACACTGAGCGTCACAAACACATAAAGGATTTTGTCTTCTACTTAAAAAAGGCCGTGCCTAAACTTCTTGAGAGTCTTGAAGTCTGACATAAAAAAAGAGCGATAACTCAGCCTGAGTTACCGCTCCCTTTCCTATCCTTTTAGCGTTTATTCTCGATATTATATGGAAACTTCAGCACTTCCGCCTTTTATTACCTTAACGCCGTCCGACTTACGGGTGACATCGAAGCCGAGCACCATGTTTCCGTTTAGCTCCTCTTTTTCCCAGCCGTCCACGATAATCACGTCGCCCGGATATACGGGGGCCGTGAACCTGACGCCAAGTGATTTTAACCTTGCAGGGTCGCTGTCGAGGTAGCTCTCGATGATGGCGCGCATGGTCATAGACATGGTGCAGAGACCGTGCACGATGATGCCGCTAAGACCTGCTTCCTTGGCGACTTCCGGGTCGATGTGAATGGGGTTCATGTCGTTTGAGGCTTTAGAATAACGGTATGTTATGTCCTCGGGCACTCTGATTACGTCTCTGAAAGCAAGCTCCGGAGGCTCCGGCGGAGCCTTTGGCTTACTGCCGTTACTTCCGTTAGCCGATTTCTGTGGTTTTTGGCCGCTTCCGATGCCCCTGATAAAAAGGCCCCAGTCGGACTCCACTACTTTTTCACCGTTTCCATTTGTGGTAAGAACGTTAATCCTAAGGAGCTCACCGCTGCCTTTGTCTTCAATCGCTGAAATTTTGGTCCTGTATGTGAGCTTATCGCCCGGCCTTATGGGCTTGTAGAACTTCATGTTCTGATCGCCGTGAACCAGCATGAGCACGTTCTGCCTTGCCTGCTCTGGTCCGCCGTGAAGATCCGGGTCGCTCCAAAGCTCCTCAAGAATCGGAAGCTCGTACGTTACGGCGTAGCTGGGTGGTGCCATTCCCACAACTGACTCGTGGTTGTAGGCAAACGCGCCGTTATAGTTAAAATAACTCAGATTACGGGCGCCGATGGCCCATGCGTAGTCAATGATGTCCTCTGTGCTGACAACATGCTCAAGAGGCTCAAATTCGCGTCCGATAAAGTCTTTGTTAAGTCCCATGTTATTATCTCCTCGCTCCTTAATTATATTGTGTTTTACACCCGACTGCTTGCTGAATCCTAACTAATTATATTGCAACAGCTTACATATATCTAATACTGCGAAGAAAATTCACCGTCTGCTTTGAGCCGCGCGCGCATAACGCCGTATCACCTAATAATATAACAGGTATTAGAGGGTTTGTGAATATTGCTTTTGTAATATTTGGCATGGGAAATGTCATTCTAGGATATAAATAAATACGATAATCCCTAGAATGTCAATAGATTTATACGCAAATGCAAAGAATATATGCTGCGCAAAAAACTTAGTTTACAAGGACTCTGCCAAGACGGCAGAAGAGATCTAAGCGGACTTAAGATTAGAACCCGTCCACACCCCTGCCGGAGAGTGTGATAACCCAATAAATGTAACGGGGATTAATTAGAAGAGTGTAACTACCCCAAGCGCCGTTCCGAATACTCCAAGAGGCGCAAGATCGTCCAGGGTGTCGATGCTCTTGTCCACTTTAAGGAGCGTATCCTTAGCGTCAAGATAAAGGGAGTCGTCGTTTACGAGCTGGCCCAGGGTGCCCTGGCCGGAGTTTATTTTCTCAAGTATCTGGTTTAGCTTTGTGGCCGCCCCTGTGGCTTCGTTATACAGAGTATCGTCGTTTAACAGCTTGCCGATGGTGCCGTTTGAGGTGTTTAGCTTCTCTGTAAGACTGCCGAAATTTGAAAGCGCCGTTTTTGTGTCGTTGTAGAGCGAATCGTCGTATAGAAGTTTCCCGAGAGTGCCTTTGCCTTCTTTAAGGGAGTCTGTGATTTCGTTGATATTGGCGAACGCCCCGGTAACGTCAGAGTACAGAGAGTCGTCTTTAAAAAGCTTACCGAGAGTGCCCTCCCCGCTTTCGAGCCCTGAAAGAAGTAGATCGAGGTTTTTGACAATGCTTGAGACCTGCTCTTTATTATCGCCGAATATATCCAGCCCGCCCAAGGCGTTATCCAAAGAGCTCACGGCGGAATCGACCTTTACCATTATGTCGTTTATGTCGGCAGGCTCAACGCTCGGGAGCACCGCTCCGTCCTGCGCGAGAGGGCTGTCGGCGGTGCCGAAAGTGAGATTAATATAGCTTGCTCCAAGTAGTGACGTAAGACGGATGCTCGCTTCGGAATCCGCGCGCACGCCGCTGTCCTTTTCAATATTCATCACGACTTCAATATTTCTGTCCGCGATTTTAACGCTCTTAACCCTTCCGATCTCAAAGCCCTCGAGCTTTACCATGGCCCCTTCGCTAAGCTCGGCAACGGAGTTAAAGTACGTTTTCACCTTGATCTCGTTTTTAAAGAAAGGCACGTCGCCCACAAAGTCAAACACCGCAAGGAGTATGACAAGACCGACTACGAAAAATATTCCGACTTTTACCTGAGCGCCCATTCAATATGCCTCCTTAAGTTTGTAAGTAATAACTATTAAGCCCTCCGGGCTAACTGCTCGAACCATCAATCGAACTGTGGAGCGATAAACTCCCGTACCGCCGCGTCCCTTGAATTGCGTATTTCATCCGAACTACCGACCTGGAGTATTCTGCCCTCGCTAAGGACAGCAATCTTGTCCGCTACGTAGAAAGCAAGGTCTATGTCGTGCGTAACGACTATTTGCGTTATTTCCACCTGGGATTTCAGATCGCAGATAAGATCGCCTATGGTGCGCGTCATCATGGGATCGAGCCCTGAAGTGGGCTCATCGAAAAGGATGATGTCGGGATTCATGACTAGCGCTCTCGCGGTAGCGACCCTGCGCTTCATTCCTCCTGAGAGGACAGAGGGCATGACTTCTTCTTTTCCCCCAAGCCCGACGAGCTCGAGCGCGCTTGAGACTATTTCGTTTATTCGTTTGTCGTCATCAATGACCTTGTGCTCCCTTAGATAAAGCCCTACGTTTTCCCCCACTGTAAGCGAATTGAATAGGGCTGAGGACTGAAACACCATAGCCAGCACGTGGTGCTTGCTGAAATCCGGCTCGTGTATGTCTTCGCCCGCGACTTTGATGGAGCCGGCATCCGGGTCCTCAAGCCCGATGATGTGGCGCAACAGCACGCTCTTGCCGGCGCCGCTCTTGCCCAGGATCACAACAATCTCCCCCGGGTCAATGTCTAGGTTTATCCCTTTTAATACCAAGTGGCTGCCGAAAGACCTGCGGAGGTCTTTAATGCACACTCCCGCCGGGGCGCATTTAAGGTAATCCAAAAGCACGCTGCCGGTGCATTTTTCCCTGCCCTCGAGTACGCTTCCGAGCCTTCCGTTAGCTGCGTTTTCGTTATCCAGTTTACGCTCCATAATCCATCAAATAGTCTAATCTAAATTTAAGAATAACAAAACCCTGGTGACGTAGTAATCGAACACCAAAACCAGTACAAACGAGAGCACTACAGCTTTTGTAACCGAGCGCCCTATCTCCCTTGGGCCGCCTGTGGTCTTCAGCCCCACGTAGCAGCAGACTATGGAGATTATAACGCCGAAAATCATGGCTTTAACAAGCCCGTTCACAACGGCTGTGAAATCTACGAACTGGGCCAAATTGTGGTAATAAATATCTACAGACAGCTTAACTTCCGGGTTTACGGCGGATACCAGCGCGCCCCCGAACCAGCCTATGACGTCCATATAGATTACGAGTATGGGAAGAGCAATTACCGTTGCTATAAACCTCGGCATGACGAGGTAACGGATAGGGTTGATATCCATCGTCTTAAGTGCGTCGATCTCCTCGTAGACGCTCATGGAGGATATCTCGGCAGTCATGGCCGAGCCTACCCTGCCGGCGACAAGTATAGCGGCCATCACGGGGCCTATTTCTTTTACGATTGAGAGACCTACGAGACCTCCGACGTTTTCTTCCACGCCGAACTGCGCAAGCGCGGGACCCGCCTGTAGCGCCAGCACCCCGCCTGAGAATAGCGCTATGAGAGCGCCTACGGGAAGTGTCTGATAGCCGATTACGAGGAGCTGCTGCAGCACCTTGTCGCTGTTGGACAAAGCGGACTTGCACCAGTACAGGGTCTCAACAAGGAGTCCAACGAGCCCGCCGGTGACCTTAAAAAAGTGCGTTACAGTGTTCATTGCTCAGACGTCTCCCAGTATCATTGTTTCGGCTGTGCTCGCGTTTGCTGGGGGCGAGCCTCCACCAGAAATATTAACCGGAATATATAGAAACCTTAATGTTTTAGTCGAATTATTACGGCGGTAACCCAAAAATCCTCCAAGTAAACTGAAGTTTGAGCGCGCCGCGCCGCTCTCTATGGATATGAGCGGAATAATGGGCCTTAGCTCGATCTTTGTGCTCTCTTTCGTATGCTCCGTCCTGAGCGTATTCCAAAGAAAAGAGGAGAATTCGTTACCCTCTTCATCACGCTCCCAGTTGAATATGCGCCAGAACGGGGCCCAGTTGCGCTCTCTTGGCGGGTTTTCCGGAAGGAAAGTCTCGAGCGGGGAAATGAGGTGAAAATGCGCCGGGCCGTCTGTCTTGCTCTTGTAGCTGAATAGCGGCCAGAAGTGAATGGCTCTCCCGCTCTTCCCGCCCTCCTTGATGGGCTTGTCTTTTATATCTTTATAGAGAAATAGCACGAACGTGCGCCTTTCCCGGCGGTAGGTTTCAAGGTCCGCGAACTTGTACTGATACAGCGGCCACAGTAAAAAACCGGTCTCGTAATCCTTTTCCCTTCGCTTTGAGTAAAGGGGCCAAAACCTGTTTGTGTGAACGCTGCCCCTACTAATACTGACAAAGAACCACGGCATGTCCCAGCGCTTAAAACCCCTCTCCGTATTTTCTATAGTGTTGAAGAACGGCCAGAGATAAGTCCTTTGTCTACGGCCCGGGAAATCCACTCCGTAGTAAAACGGCATTACGGCTTTCATCTGCGCCTGATAGCCCATGAACTCGATCTCGCGGTTCAGAAATATCGGCCATAGAGCAAACGATTCAGAAAATGTGTCGGGCTTGTACCTTTTGCCGTATATGGGCCAGAGGCGCCCTCCTCTGACGCCCTCTCCGTGGTAGGCGCCAATGAACGGCCAGATGAAATTGTTATTGGTTACACCATCTTTTTTTGTCTGCATGAAAAGCGGGAAAAGGAAAAAGCTTATTTCGTCCTTACCGTATTTATGTTTGAGTTTTCCTCCAAGCGGGAATAATGCGAAGTAGCTCTGCTCCGGGTCTTCGGCGCGCTTTGAGAATACGAAGGGGAAGAATGTAAAATCCTTTTCAACGAACCCCGAAGGACGGAGGTCGCTTCGGTAGAAGAATATATACATAAGCATCTGAAACTTTGTATCCCCCTCAAAGGTCCTGTGGGTGGAGAGAGGGTAAAGGAAATCAAAAGAGGTCCTGTCCTTTTCGTAGTTTCTGTAGTTATAGAATATGGGGCGGAACCCGTACTCCTTTTCGTGCTCCCCCTTCTTAAAGCTTATAAAGGGACCGAGCGCGTCTATGGACTTTGTCCCTTTCTCACTGTCTTTTTCCATGTAAAAGAGCGGACCGAGGTTAATGGTGTCGAGTGCGAGCGCGCTTTTCGCGGGCAGTTGCGACAACATGAGCAGTAGGAAGAGGATGAGCCCGAGGGCGCGTTTTAGGAGCATCTCATTAACCTTAACTTAAATAGCCGTAATATCTATTGAATATTGACATCGGATTATCAAGATTATATCAGAAGTATATCCTCTGAACCCGTTTCCCGGTAATGGAAAGTATTTCGTAGGAAATGGTGCCCGCCCACTGAGCCACCTGCTGGACCGATACCAGATCGTCGCCGAAAATCGTTACGTCGTCTCCAACACTTGCCTCGGGGATATCTGTTACGTCTATCATCGTCAAATCCATGCAGACAGTGCCCGTTACGGGAGCGGTTTTACCGTGAAGTGAAACGCGCGCCCGATTTGAGAGAATTCTTAAATATCCGTCAGCATAGCCAATGGGCAAAGTGGCTATAACCGACGGGCGTTTTGTCACGAAAGTGCCCCCGTAGCTTACAGGAGTGCCCGCTGGTACTTGATTTAGCTGTATGATGCGGGATTTTAGCTTCATCACGGGCTTTAGATCGAGCCCTCCGTCAACTGCCGGGGTATAGAGCATTATTCCCGGGCGCACAAGGTCCATATGGGAGTGCGGGAACCTTTTTATAGATACGCTGTTTGCAGAATGTATGAACCTTGGGCTGTGGCCGTGTGCCCGCACTTTCTCTGAGTGCTGCGAGAAGCAGCTAAGCTGCGCTTCAGTGTAGTCTGTCGATTCAGTAAATGCGGAGGCAAGGTGGGTGAGCACCCCGTCCATTTCTATATTCTTTAGCTCAGCTAAACCTTGAAGAAAGCTGTTAAGCTCTTCGGGCCTTACGCCAAGCCTTGTCATACCGGTGTCGATCTTCAGATGATAGGGCGCTGTCGTGCCGATGGAAGAAGCGGCTTTATCGAGAGCGCGGGCGACATCGAGGGAAAAGAGGCAGGGAACCATGTTGTTCTGGACAGTGAGCAAAGCCTCTTCGGGCCTGATGCCGCCAAGGAGCATGATCGGGACGTCTATGCCGTAGTCCCTTAGCTCCATAGCTTCTTCGACGGTGGCAACGCCCAGCATGTCCGTTCCCACCTCAACCAGAGTTTTGCTTACCTCTACCGCACCGTGGCCGTAACCGTCTGCCTTTACTACGGAAAGTATGGCTACACCAGCGCCGACAAGCTCCTTAACTAGCATAAAATTGTGCTTTAGCGCGCCTAAATCTATCTCGGCCCAAGTAGGTCTCATTAGAAATATTTATATAACCCTATATTATAGAGGGGGTCAATTTATTTATAATAATCAGTCCCGGATATATAAAGACCGAAGCTACAATTTAATTTAAGGGAGAATATGAAAATTATGACAGACATAAAATTAACTGCATCAGGTAGCTGTCTTTGCGGCGGCGTAAAGTATGAAATCTATGGCCCTCTCAGAGACGTAAATAATTGCCACTGCAGCATGTGCAGACGCACGCACGGCAATATCGCAGCATATACACTCGCTAAGAAACAAGACCTTAAAATAGTTACAGAAAAAGAACTAAAATGGTATTCCTCATCGGAGGGTATAAGAAGAGGTTTTTGCGGGAATTGCGGCGGCAGTATCTTCTGGGAACGAACTTCCAGCGAGCACATCGGGATTTCCGCCGGAACTTTGGATATGCCTACGGGGCTCAAGACCGCAAATCATATATTTGTTGAGGACGCATCTGATTATTATGAGATAAATGACGATGTACCGAAACACTCAAGATGGGCCTGAACTGGGGGCAAGCAGATGATACTGAACCACGAATTAATGTGAACGAAAAAGGCAATAAATAACTAATCCCCCCTGCCCCCCTTTGCAAAAGGGGGTATTAGAACTACCAACTTTACAGAACCTTGGTTAGAATAGGGGTCTATGCATAGTACCGCGATAAGGGTGATATCTATTGTTGTCGCCCTCGTGATTCTTGGCTCATCCGCATTTGCCGAATTGCCCTGTTCTGACTATAAGATCGAGAATATAACAGAGGGATTTACGGGCGACAGCGAGAGCCCTTCAATCAGCGCGGACGGACGTTTTATCGCTTTTGAATCTCAGACTGAAATTACCGAAGTAAACCCGGGCGGCACGTATCAGATATTTATTTACGATACTTTGACAGGAAAATTTTCTCAGATAACGGATGATGAAAACCTGGGGAGCGTAGCGCCTTCGATAAGCGGGGACGGCACAAAGGTGGCCTTCGTGTCGGGAGCCGATATTAAAGGGAATAACCCGGATGGGCTGAACTTAATATATTTATATGACATTGATAGCGGCGAGTATTCACAGGTGACAACTGAGGGGAACAGTTTTGAGCCTTCGGTCAATTCTGACGGGAGCCAGATCGTATTTACTTCGAACATGGGCCCAAACACCGGGGCCGCAAATATATTTATTTACGATAGCCTTAGCGCAACGACTACGAAGATATCTGATGAGACTGAGGGATGGAGTGATCATCCAAAAATCAGCGGATCGGGGAAATTTGTAGTGTATCAGTCAAATCCGAACATAAGCGGGCCTGACGCCGGGAAAAACTCTGAGATATATCTCTTTGATGTTGTGAGCACAGCCGTGACACCAATCACTCTAAGCGGAGCAGAACTCGGCAGTCTGTCCCCTTCCATAAGCTCTGAGGGCAGGTTCACGGCATTTCAGTCCGATGCGAACCTTAACAACCAGAACCAGCACGGGGTTTTTAATATCTACCTGTATGACACAACGGACAGGAAGCTGGCCCAGATAACTAAAGAGCCCGGAGCCGGGAGCGCCGGAGCGTCGATTAACGGCGACGGTACGCTTATCGCATTTCAGTCATCCGGGGATTTTAGCTCTAATAACCCGGAGGGGAATATAGAAATATTTCTTTATGACATCGCAAGTGATGAATTTGTACAGATTACAGATAGTAAGAGTGAAACCAATACGAGCGCCGACATAAACGCTGACGGGGCGAGAATTGTTTTTACGTCAGAGGCGAGTGCCGAGGGAAATAGTGAGATTTACCTTGCGAGCTGCGCCGGGAAGGATATAAGCGGAATTTCACCCGACTTGCTTAACAAGCTGATTTTAATTGCCGCTGTAGTGTTTGGTTTGATTCTGCTAGTGAGGTTCAGGAGGAAAAAGCAAGCTTAAAATGAGATTTACGCTGATCCGGGATTATATTTAGCAAAGGGTAATTTCTTAAGAGGTTTTATTTGATATGGCACACAGAGTTATTCCGTGATATTATAGTTTTTATAACATTCCGGGGGTTGATTATTGCTTACATTCGCTGAAGAGATAATGCTTCTTTTTCTGGACGATGAGACCGGGAAATTCGAGAACATGTATTACGAAGAGTTTAAGTACGCGCTTGCGGGAGCAGTGCTTATGGACCTTGCGCTGCGCTCTAAGATTGATACGGACCTTGAGAAGCTGGAAGTTGTTGACGCGACCCCGACCGGTGAGGTTATACTAGACGAATTCCTGAGCGCGATTGCGGATTCTGAGGAGGAGAAGAACACCTTTTACTGGGTATCCGAAATAGCCAAGAGCGGGGCCGAGATAAGAGATAAAGCGCTCGAGAGCCTGGTGAGTAGGGGCATTCTGAGAGTCGAGGAAAAGAAGATACTATGGGTAATCGGAGTGCGCCGCTACCCGACAGTGGACGACACGCAGGAAAAGGAAGTACGCAGGAGGATTACAGACCTACTAAACACAGACGACATCCCAAGCCCTCACGACGTGGTGCTAGTGAGCCTGGCCGATACATTTGACTTGTTTCCTCAGATAGTGGGAGAGTACCAGGCGAAGAAACTCGCGCCGCGCATAGAGCAGATAAGCAAACTCGACCTCATAGGACAGTCCGTATCGCATGTGCTGAAGAGGCTGAGAGAGATAAAGGCCGACGCGTACGTGCTGCACCCTTACTAAGTAATCAGGAGCTAAAATGAATATCGAACAAACTAAAATTGGCGAAACCAGGGTGATTACCCCCGAAGGCAGTCTGGACGCTCAGACTGAGAAAGAGTTTCAGGACAGTGTCGTTGAGAATATTGACGCGGGTGAAAACTCTATCCTGCTAGATTTCTCAAAGATATCCTACGCAAGCAGCGCCGGGCTTAGGGCTATATTGATAATAGCTAAGAAGCAGAAAGAGAGCGGCGGCAAGCTTGGAATATGCGGCCTTCACAACAGCGTCGCCGAGATATTCGCGGTAAGCGGTTTTGATACGATTGTTGACGTGTACTCTGACCGAGACGCAGGACTACAGGGGCTTGGGTAGACTTCCGGTTTTGTAAGTCCGCCTTCAGATTGCCGCGTATTCCGTATTACTAAGCTTTATCCCATTTACTACACTTTAAAGCGTTATTTATTTTCCATTCGCCGAATATTCCTTGGCGTGTTTTACCTCTGGCCTTTCTGTATCTGCCTGAGACGTGAGGTTAACGAGCTCGGAATAATATTTCACGGCTTTTTCTTTGTCGCCCGAGAGCTCCGCCGCGTAGCCCGCGCCGTAAAGACTATTGAAGCGGTTAGGAGATATTTTAAGGCTCGCTTCATAGGCTTTAAGCGCCTCTTCGGGCTGCTCTGACATGATCAGCATCTCGCCGTACATTTCACGTGCCGGCATGACGGCGCCTGGGGTTACGGGGTGTTTGTCTACCGAGTCCTCGAGATCGGCGGCCGCGCTCATCATATTGAGGGCTTCGGCTTTATCCCCTTCAGCGTAGGTTATCCAGGCCGCGACAGTCTGTCTTTGGGCGTCAACTACTGTGCTCCAGTACTCTTCATTATTGGCAACTGTACCCTCGTAGAGCTGATCGAGCTTTGCTTTGGAGGTCTTTGCCGACTCGGCGTCGCCCGACACTGCGGCTCCGAGACCCCGGCTGTAGTAGATTATGGCCTCGTACTGAGGATATTTATCCCACTGGAAATTGCTGTTAGGACGCTCAGACACCTTGGCCGCTTCCTTCCAGTTCTTTCTCTCGAGCTGGTAGCGGGGTTGTACTGCAGCCAAGGCATAGGCCGAGATAAAACTGTCCTGATAGTCGGGAATACTGTTCACTTTTTCAATGAGCTCTACAACTTTTTGGTATTGTCCTTTTTGCATGTAGGCGTAGATCAGGTAGTCAATGGCATGAAGATAGTGAAGAGACATCACTTCCTGCGACTGCTCCTTTGCTGCCTTGGCGGAGCGTATGTTCCAGTCCACGGTGTCGTCCCATATGCCTAGTCTTACGAAAATGTGTGAGGGCATGTGAAGAGCGTGGGGCACTTCGGGAGCGAGCTTGTCGTATCCCCTCGCTACTGGTACCGCCCGCTCAGCGAGCACGGGGTTGTCGTACGCGTGTATGGTGTAGTGAAAGAGACCCGGATGCTCGGGGTTATTCTTAAGAAGCTCTTCCAGAATAAGACCCGCTTCCCTTTGATTGGAGAACGTCTTATCTTTCTTGGGCGCTGTGGCCAGTAGCGAAAGAGCATAGAACGTCTTTGCATCAACGTCATCAGGATTTGACTCGGAAAGCTGTTTCTGGCTAGAACTCCAAGCAGCTATACGCGCCGCGTGATCTTTATCGGGCCAGCCATCGTAGAATGCCCAGGCCGCTTCAACGTAGCCGTTTTCCCTGTCGGTGCCGGGTTTTAATTCCTTTGCTTTTTCAAGAGCCTTTTGACCCTCGGCAAGCTCTTCTTTACTCGGTGGCGCCCAAAGTGGGTGAAAGTGCGTCATCGCCACTCCCCAATAGGCCATTGCGCAATTGGGGTCTTTTGAAATGACTTTTTCGAATTCCGCTCTGGACTGCGCGTACATCATGTGGTGAAGAAGCATAACACCGGTATTGATATCCTGCTGTACTTCCTTGCTACAGGAATTCGAGAATTCTACTTTACCAAGAGATCTTTCTTCCTGTGAATAAACCCCTGTAACACTTGCAAATGATACAATCAGAAATAAGGATAAAACCGATAGTGTATTTAAAGCTTTCATATTCCCTCCCTACCGTGCTAATTTAGATATAACCATCTAATCTCACTATAACATAGCATTTAACATTATTGTATATCAATGAGCATTAGAGAGGATGTGAAAAAAATAGGGACCCGGTGTCATATGAAAACGCGCAAAGGGTTATACCAGATGTTCAAGTATAATAGGTTTACTAACCAGATTGCGGGAATACTTTAGACCAATGAATGAATTTGACTTAAACACGCATAACAGCCGGGCCTGGGACGAGGAATCCGTCGAGGGCAGCGAGTGGTGCACGCCCGTAGGGAAGGACGTTATAGAGAAGGCTAAGAAGGGCGAAATATTGCTCAAGCTTACGCCCAATAGGTATCTGCCTTCTTCATGGCTTGAGAATATCTCAGGCAAAGAGGTGCTCTGCCTGGGTTCGGGCGGCGGACAGCAGGCCCCCATACTCGCCGCCGCGGGCGCAAATGTCATAAGTTTTGATATATCTGAGGAGCAGCTTCAAAAGGACCTCTACGTCGGTAACAGAGACGGGCTCAAGCTTGCGGCAGTCAAGGGCAGCATTGATGATCTCTCAGAGTTTAAAGAGGGCACTTTTGATTTGATTCTAAACGCCGTCTCGAATATTTTCGTCCCTGACGTTAGAGCTGTCTGGAAGGGATGTTACAGGATACTAAAGCCCGGAGGCGAGCTGTGGGCAGCGTTCATAAACCCTTCGTTTTTTCTGTTCGACCACAAGAAGGCGGATGAAGAAGGCGAGCTTACGGTTGAGTATAAGCTTCCATACTCAGACCTTGAAAGTATCGGCAAGGAAAAGCTGCGGGATATTTTGGATGACAACGTGCCTGTGATATTCGGGCACACTCTCGAGGATCAGATCGGCGGGCAGACCGAGGCAGGTTTTTCCATCACCGCCTTATTAGAGGACGACTGGACGGATGAGGCCACGCCCCTGAATAAGTACTCGACAACGACGATTGTTACTAGAGCTGTTAAACCAAAATAACATATGAAGACATTTATCCCCGTTCCTTAAGCCATTCAAGAGGTCTCGGGCTGAAGTCTAGCTCGACTTTCGCCTTTAAGTTAGTGGCACCCCTAAGCTTTGTGCCGTAGTAGATAAAATCCGGATCGCCTACAGTCTCTTCATCCAAACTAGGCGGCTCCGGAGCGCCGAGCGACGCTGCTAAAGAGGGAAGCCATACGTTAACCGGAGAGGGGTAATCATCAGTTATGTTATATACACCAGGCTCACCTTTCTCCATGGCTAAAACACTCGCTTGTGCTGCATCGTCAACATGAATAAAAGACCATACGCCGCTCCCGTCTCCGATTACTGGCATAGCCCCTGAACGCACCATATTGAAAACACTCCCGTCATCGTGATACCATGTGCCGGGACCGTAGAAGAACCCGTAGCGAAGCACTATTCCGTCGATATCGGGTGAGCCCAGAACCCTGTCTTCAATCTTTTTGAAAGAGCTTACCGCCCGGGTGATAAAAGGCGTAGCGTCTGTGACAAACGGCGTGTCCTCTCCCGCTAGACCTTCCCCGTGGGCATAGAAGAACGCTACTGACTGAAGAATGTAGATTTTAGCTCCTGCAGCTTCAGCCGCTCGTTGCAGGTTTAGGCCGCCCTCAAGTCTGACTCTTGTGTTTAAGTAATCGGCTGCCTCCATATTCTCAGGGGTATATTCCCTGGGAAGAGAAGTCAGCTGTTCGATTACAACGTCGGGCATGATGCGCTGAACTGCCGAGCTAACCGCGTCGAAATCAAACGCGTCTGCCACGACAGGCTCAGCCCCTAGAGACTCGAGTTCTTGTGATTTCTCGTCAGAACGGGTCATGCCGAACACTTGGAAGCCCCTCTCTTTAAGAATTTTAACAAGCGGCTTACCGATCGCGCCCGTTGCACCCGCAACAAATACTTTCATAACTTAACCTCGCAATTTTAATTTCTGTAGAATCTGTAAATATACCGAATACCTATCCCGGAACAATGAATAGCGTGAGTAGATAGGCCAGTACTGAGCTAATTATTCCAAACGCGATACCAAGCGCTATTTGTCTCCAGCTCACTTTCAAATATGTAAGAGAATAAACCATGGCCCCCCACACGATAAAAGCGAACACGGTAAACGGCAGGGCTTCATAGAACATTGAGGTGAAAACTACGAGAATTAGCGCTCTGGCAATATGGAGGTTCGCGCTCTTAACAACTCTGGACAATATAAAAATCACAACTAAGGCAATCAATATGCGGGAGAGAAATACAGGGTAGCTACCCACCGTGGTCCTGGCGATCACGAGAAAATAAAAAGGCAGTCCCCCGAGCGCAAGAAGGTCTCTTGCGATCTCGTTTTTAATTCCGTCAGAATCAGGCAATGAAGCCGATATATTCATATGACCCTCCTAAATAATTTTTTCTTATTCCCCTGAGGCAAGATACGCCTTTTCCACGTGCTCGCATATCCTCTGGACGTGTCTTCCCACACGGCGGAGCCACCTTACGGCTTCAAGATAATTTGTGCCCCGGTAAACGTCGATCTGCCCCTCCGCGACTTTTGACATAACGCTCTCACGATAAGGTCTTACCTTTGCGTGAATTTTCTTAGAAGTTCCCTTCGCTAGCTGAGCCGCCTGGACCCATTTATCCTCTTCTATAAGTGCCAGTATCTCCCGGATGCTCTGTATTAACAGCTCGCATTCCTCTCTAAGCTCCTCGGTCTCTCTGGCGGTGATTGCCCTGTCCTCGTCTTCCTCACACCTTTCGTGGAGCCTCTGCATGTGGTCAAGAGTATGGATTAGCTGTACTAAACGCTCCCAATTGGCTCCTTCCTCGGCCTTGAAGCTGATGCGGTCGACAAAGCTGTGCGTCTCGTTCAGCGCAGACTGCAGCTCATCGAGATCGGCCCTTATGCCCTCTTTGTCGTCACCGAGGATGGCGCTTACATGACGGAAAAGCGCGGCGGACTGGATTTTTATGGTCGCCTGAACAGTGTTAAGCGCAAGCCCCGGGCTCTCTAGCAGAGCGGGGTCCAGATGTCTAACATACAATGACACTTTATCGGGGATAATCTTTTGCATGAAGCTGGCAAATTGGTTCGTAAAAGGCAGTACGATCAATACTCCAAGGAAGTTAAAAGAGGTATGAAAAGCCACAAGGGCGATCTCGGCGTTGCCCGCAATACCTCCGGGGGCGGCATAGTTCCATAGCATCGTATAGGGGGTAATCAATATGAACGCTCCGGTAGCAGTAAGGAGGTTGTAGATAACGTGAGAGAATCCGGTCCTACGGGTAGCGGCTGAGCCGCCGATAGTGGCGAGCACCGCCGTCATCGTAGTACCTATGTCCATGCCGATTACCAGCGCCGCGGCCTGATTGAAATTGATCAGGCCGGTGTACAGGGCTGTGAGAGAAGCCACTACGCCGGCGCTTGAGGACTGAGTAATTATCGTAAATACCACACCGATACCGACAAGAAGGAGACGTCCGGATATCGTGTCTGATGGAAGGTTATCAAACGACACTACACCATGAAGCTCGCTCATGGACTGCTGCATGAACCCTATAGCGACGAAAATGAGGCCGAACCCGGCGATCGTGTAGCCGATGGTGGCTATTCGCCCTTTTGCGAACAGGCGGAGTATAGCGCCTACGAAGATGAGCGGTACGAAGACCTTTCCGAGACTTAGCTTAAAACCCAGTATAGCGACCATCCAGCCAGTGAAGGTGGTACCGATGTTGGCGCCGAATATTATGCCTAGCGCCTCGGGGTAGGTTATGAGCTCCGCGGCTACAAATCCTACGGCCGCCACCGTGGTGGCGCTTGAGGACTGTAAAATCGCCGTACTTACAGCTCCTGTGAGAGCGCCCGTTGACGGACTCTTTGTGAATCGCATGAGCACTGTGCGAATAGTAGTGCCTGCCAGCTTCCCGAGCCCGTCGGTCATCACTATCATACCGAGGAGGAATAGACCTATACCGCCTAAGACCTGGATTATTATCAGCATCCCGCGCCTCTTTTAAACTCAGCGCACAAAATGATACACCTCATAATACTATTATAGACTAATCATCAGTTATTGCTGAAAATAGGTGATATTATTAGGACAAAGAGGGATTCTTCTTCGCCTCGAACCGCTCGCAATGGCTTAGAAATTAATACTTTTCAGGGACGTATGTCTGCTCACTGATCGGGGGCCTGATATGCGCCTTTTTCTTCTGGAGCGGCGGGAGCGTGAGCTTTTCCTGCGGCACCTCTTCGTAGGGAATAAGGCTCAGCAGGTGGTTGATGCAGTTTAGCCTGGCGCGCTTTTTATCGTCCGCGTCTATAACGTACCATGGGGAGAACTTCGTGTCGGTATAGCGGAACATTTCGTCTTTTGCTTCTGAATAGTCGTACCAGCGCTTTCTGGCATACATATCCATAGGGCTGATCTTCCAGCGTTTCATAGGATTTTCTATTCTTTCCTCAAACCTCTTTTTCTGCTCCTTAGCAGAGACCGAGAGCCAGTACTTGACGAGTATGGTGCCCGATTGGATGAGCGCCTCCTCAAAACCAGGGCATACGCGAAGGAACTCTTTATATTGCGCCTTCGTGCAAAAGCCCATCACACGCTCTACGCCGGCGCGGTTGTACCAGCTTCTGTCAAAAAGCACTATCTCGCCCGCTGAGGGCAAATGAGCCACGTAGCGCTGAAAGTACCACTGGGTCTTCTCGGTTTCAGTGGGAACTCCTAGCGCCGCTACCCTGCAGATTCTGTGATTGAGAGGCTCGGTGATGCGCTTTATAGTACCCCCTTTCCCCGCCGAGTCGCGCCCCTCGAACAGGACGACTATCTTCTTGCCGTTTTTCTTGACCCAGCCCTGGAGCTTTACAAGCTCTATCTGAAGTTTTCTGAGCTCTTTTTCGTATACTTTGTCGTCAAGCTTCTTATTTTTCTTTTGGTTATTACCCATATGCGCACGCTCCGGATTGAGTTTTAAACTGCTCTTGATGAAATTATAATCCCCCGTGGTTTCAGAGTCCAATAACGCGCGGCCCTTGGGCAAGCTCAGGGTGCAGGGGATTAGATTGCCGCGGCACATCCAGAGCTTCGCGATGACATAAAAAATAGATTCCCGATAAAAACATTCAGGAATGACAAAGACAAAATTGAATGATCGAGTATATTAAAGCCGCATGACAGAAGAAATAGATTTTGAGCCGCCTGTTGAGATAGGGTTTAAGTTCGAGAAGGATTTAAGACTTTCAGTAGAGGAGATATCGGCTTTTGCGGAGCTTTCGGGTGATTTCAACCCGATTCATCACGACGAGGAAATAGCTAAAGCCTCAAGGTTCGGAGGGATAATCGCGTGCGGGCCGCATTCAAGCTCGCTCTTTATGGGCAGCTGCGCTACGCATCTGGCTCCGGGGTATCTGGTGATGGGTATGGAGTTCGAGGTACAGTTCGCGGCGCCTCTGAGGCCGGATACGGATTTGAAGCTATACTGGAGCGTAACGTCCGTCATACCCAAACCCAAGCTCAACGGGTATATAGTCGTTGCCGAGGGAGGCATTACGGACGGACAAGAGGATATCATACTTGGCAAGGGAACAGGTCTAGTTATTAGAGAGTGACCCGTTCAGGCTTAACTAAATGTGAAGTATACCGAACAATTCTGACCATCCGGCTCTTTATTCAACTACTCTGAAAATCTGCCAGCGGGCGGTTCCGGAAACGGTGTGTTTCTCAAATTCTATCCCCCATTTTTTATGGGGCTTCAGCTTGGCGAGATTGGCCCAGTACTGATCTAGCTCATCCAGGTTTTCGATATAGAACTCGGTTTCGATGGTGGACTCGAGCGCGCCGATGGAGCCCGTAAGCACACGCACCTTGTCAGGCTCCATGCCCGCCTTTGAGCCGATCTGTTTAATCCACTTTTTCATCGAGGCAAGCGCCTGGTCTTTATGACCGAACCTTGCTTCTATCTGCCATCTGGCTACCATCATAACTTTGCCCTCCTCTTGCATTTTTTTATAGTCCCAGTCCCGTCCGAGCGGTCCCGGGTGTTTATATTTAGATACTAGAACAACGCGTTTACAAATTCAATAACGGGGGCAGAAAAAAGCTCCGCTGTGCTGGGTTTACTTTGACCATAACGGGTTTATAGAAAAATTCGGAATCAAATATCTTAAAATCCGCATCGTAGAAAATTAAAGAATACGCGCATATACGAGGGGAGAGAATCTCCTCTTGACGCAAACCACATTCAAAAGGAGATTATCATGATTAGAGTTAAGACATTTTTATTAGCGGTTTTAGTAGTAGCGCTCGGTTTTGGAGCCGTTGAATCTTTTGCGGGAAGCACTGAGACGAGCACGACCGGCGTTCAGGGTTATGACCTGGTGTCATACCATACGGAAGGGAAAGCGGTTAAGGGAAACGGCACAAACGTGGTAGTCGTAGACGGGGTTACGTACCTTTTCGCGAGCGAAGAGAATAAAAACGCGTTTGAAAAAAACCCGGAACAGTACCTGCCGGAGTACGGAGGATACTGCGCTTACGGAGTAGCGGTAGGCAAGAAGTTCGTTGGCGACCCTGAGGTATGGGAGATCGTAGACGAGAAGCTTTATCTGAACCTGAACCCCGATATTCAGAAGAAGTGGAAAGAGGACACGCCGGGGCACATTGTTAAAGCAGATGAGAACTGGCCCGCAATTAAAGACAAAACCCCTGCGGAGCTTATGTAGGGTATTTAATCAGAAGTCATAAAACAAGGGGCTGTGGGGCATATGTCCTGTACCCCTTTTTATCCTTCACCCTCGTCTTTCTTTGACCACTGTGTGAATTTGACGTTCTCTAAAAACTCAAGGGCCATCGCGTCAAGCCCGGGGTCTTTTTTGCCGTTTACCGAGACGTGAACCAATATGACCTTGTAGAATATGGCGCTGTCTCCGAAAAACCACTTATACGGCCCTTCGGACACGTTGTATTGAATAACTTCATAGTAGTACCTTTTTGTCGGATTCAGCTTCTCATAACCTTTTATGCTTGTTTCCTCTACGTACTCCTTTCCCCCGAGCCGGTACACAACCGGTGTTGGCGAGATGAACTCGTACTTAAGCTTTATAACAACGTCCTTTACGCCTTCCACCACATCGATCTCTGAGCTTATCTCCCTGATTCCGTACTTCTGGTAATTGAGCATCTTGCGCTTGTAGAACGCAAGGGAGGTTTCGGTCTCGTTCATCATGTAGTCAACGTTGTACTTGTCATCCCAGTACTCTGTGCGGTCACTGAGGAAATAGATCCAGTAAATGTCCTCGCCGCCCCCCGTGGTCAGAACGAACGTGTTCTCGCAGTGGAGCTCGAAAAATGAAGAGGATTTACTCCATACGCCCCTGGTAGGAGGCTTGATGGAATAGCAGTTGAACTTTATCTCATTTGTCTCTTTGTCAACATCGACGTATTTAGGCAGACAGCCGCCGAGCACGGCGCACAGCACCACGAAGATGGCAAAGACGCGTATTTTTATACCCATATCAAAACCCTTTTTATATGGTATTACCAATAATGAGCAAAAGCAATAATCAATCTAATCAGCAG
Source organism: Thermodesulfobacteriota bacterium (assembly GCA_965216785.1). GTDB lineage: Bacteria > Desulfobacterota_D > UBA1144 > Nemesobacterales > UBA2774 > UBA2774. Next base: position 2,277,867 of record OZ244197.1, on the reverse strand, counting down.
AGCAGAGCCAATCAGCCCTGTATACTGTTATTAAGATGTTATAGTCTAAAAAAGGAGGCGGTAAAATGTCTACGATTGGAAAAACCCAGATTACTATTATATATATAGCCCCACCCGAAATAGTAGAGGAGGGAGAGAGGGTATTTCAAAAGCACGCACAGTGGATGGAGAGGACTCACCCCAGAGAGGGCGAGCTTGCGCTGCTGCGCTATAACATCATTAAAGCGCCGGAGCTGAAGGAGCCGTTTAACCCTGCTTCAGAGCCAACCGGCAACACCATGTTCGTGCTCGACGAGATGTATGAGACCCAGGCGGGGCTGGACAACCACTGGAAGATGGCGGTAGAGAGCTGGGAGGATATGCCCGCGCTTGTGGAGTGGTCGGCAAAGTGCAAGGCCGTCACGGCACATAACGGGGTGGCTATACAGGGGCTATGGTAGGTGTAATAGGAATTGTCGTATAATGGCATAAACAAAATTTAGGAGGACTTATGAGGGATCTATTTAATAAAGGACTGACGTTTTCGCTGATAGTTGCCGTGTTACTTGGTATATATGTTCTTTCACCACAGGCTGAAGAAAGCAATATCCCGAACCTAGAGGGCACGTGGAGATCGGAGAAATATACGGTTGCATACCCTAACGGTACTAACACCGTAATCATGGAGATGAGGATCGTAAAACAGGAAGGACCATATTTTTGGTCGGAAAGACTTTGGAGAAGCCAGGATAAAAAGGGTCAGCCCGGCCACATAATGGATAAGAAGGTCTTCCAGGCAGGCGAAGTCACTCTAGGTGTAATAGATTATGATAACAAGAGTGTATATATGGTTGAGAGAGGCGACTTAGGGAGAATGAAGGGAAAGATTACAGGGGAAAACAATATGGAGTTTGTATATACAGAGACAGGTAAATTTCCCCTCGTTTTCAGAACAAAGCTTACAAGAGTGAAGAAGAGTATGAAGTAAGTATCATAGCAGACTCAGCGGGGCAGGATCGAGCCCGCGTCAATCTCCACTACAAAGGAGTAGAGCCTAGTGAATATAACTTCTACAACTTTTCTGATACGGCCCGTTAGATTTATGGCGCCTGAGTGGAAGTGAACGGGGTTACACATAAAGTTTAGAGCGCTTAAGCGGAAGTCGTATACCGCGTCGTCCCAGCTATAACCACTCACTCCGTTTTCGATGAGCGTATCGTACCAGACCCTGAGCACCTGAAACTCATGCCCCTTGCGCTCAGCAGGAATCTCGCTCCCCGCGATAAGGCGCGCGATGTCAAAGGCGCCTATATTCCTCATCGCGAGCTGCCAGTCAAGGATGATAATATCTTCGTCTGAGTCTTTATTACCGAACAGGAGGTTGTCTTCCCTGAGGTCAAAGTGGACTATTGTCCTTGGTCTTGTTTGAACCTTCTGCCACTTCCAATCAAGATAGTCCCTTAGCTTCGCGCCCAGCTCAAGCCCCCTGGGGTCGCAGATCGCGCCGAAGTGCTCTACGAAAGAGTCCCATTTCTCAAGGTAGTCTTCGGCCATATTGTTGCTTAAGGGCATCCAGTCAAGCTTAGCGAGAGCCTCATTGTCCCAGAAAGCGGCCTGAATCTTGGCCATCATCCTGACCGTATCTTTGACTTGGCCCGGGTGCATACCCTCAATTTGGTCACCGGGGGTGTAGGAGCTAAGGTCTTCCATTACAAGGGAATAGGCGGGGGGCTTGTCGACACCGTAGTAAAACCTGGGCAGCCTGACAGGGACGAGCGGGGCTACTTCACGGTAGAACCTTATCTCCCGCTGAAACGCGCTCAGCTCTTCGTTGAATTTTCTGTATTCTTCCGATTCAGTCTCTAACTTGACCACAACGGACAAAGGGGCGCCGGGTTCTTTTTTGTCGTACTCCATTTCAGCCCTGACGACGCTGCTTAAAAACCCCTTGTCCGCCCCGAGTATTGTTCTCACTACCGATAATACTGAGGCCTCTTTAATGACGCCCCCGGACCTCAGGGCATGTGTTAGCCACTGGGGGGTTACTTCATCCGGGTGCATGGGGTCTTTTAGGACCATAGGGGATATTATAAGAGGATAATTGGAATTAAAAAAGAAACTTTTGTTATGGATTGCCGCCCATTGATACCAATGACAAATTTGAAGAATGAGATCCACGGTCGGCTACGGGATGACATAATTTAAAAAGGGAGCCGAAGCTCCCTTTATTGTAATTAACCTTGAATTTATTGTGTACGCTTAGCTCAATTTACGCGGCTGCTTTTCTTCTTTGGATAGCGATAAATCCGACAATACCAAGCACTCCGGCCATGGCTATGAATCCCCACTGAGATAATGTGGGAATGGGGCGGACACTGCGCACGCCGTTTAGCTCGCTAACTAAAAACTCACAGTCTTCCCATTCATAGAAAAGGCCGTTAATTGTTATGCTACCGTCCGGAAGACCCGCTGCAGCAATTTCAGATGAGATAAAAGCATGAGCTTCTTCAGGCACATCCATTGCGAATATTATTGTTCCGCTAGGCTCGTCTGAATTGGAAGTATCGCCGCAGTCTATAAAACCATCTACCCGCGCGTTCGTTTCCAGCCTTAAAATATCGTTACCGTTCTTGAGAAGTATGGCTCGGCTAATACCGCCCCCTGTATTCTCGCCGAATACCAATGAGTTCCTTATGGTGAGCATATCATCGCCATCACTTAGGTTTATCCCGTAATTATTCCCAGTACCCGGACCCCCGATAACCTCGGAATCTATTACCGTTACCTTATTGTTTCCACCTGTGGCGTCAATACCGTTGTTATCGACACTCGCTATTATGGACCTTATTACAGTAATTGTGTCGTTGCCATTTCGTGTATCGATACAATCGTCATCACACCTGACAGTTGAATCGGTTACCTCAATCGTATCATTCCCGTCTCTTGAGTCTATACCATTGTCATCAAGCGCCGTCACTTCAGCTTCGTTAAGGGTTATGCGGTTATTGCCGTTTCCCGTATCGATGGCTACAGTACTAGCCGCGCTCGTATCTATACCCGCGCCGGGCAGGACGTCAATTTGAAGGTTCGCATTGTTAGCTGCCTCCTGAATGCCGTTAGGATCTGGGTTCGGGTCAGCCGTGTTGCAGGTAAATTCCGTAGGCCCACCCCCGCAGGCTGCGAAAGTTATGTCCGAATAAATAAAGCCTAAAATTAGAGTTATAGCTGTGGCAAATAGAAACTTTCTCATCTTTTCCTCCTCTTGTAAAAGATAAAGCAGATTAGCTATTCTAGCATATAAGTAATTGGAATCATAGTTTATATTCCTTTTTTTGTCGACATCAGGGCGAGTGGTGAGATTCAGTGTCGAGATTGCAGGTAAATGCTTCCCAGTGCTCGCAATGACCGTTGTTCAGATATCTAAGAACAGTCCGCGGGCTTCATTGGAGGTTAGCTGGGAGACGGAGGTGACTTTGTCGCTGAAATGCTTGAGCGTATGCCAGGACTCTCTTTCGGATAGGTCGATCAGAACCGAATAGACCTTGAATTTAAGCTTTTCCTTCTCTTCCTGAAACGAGCGGAGCCAGGCGTCTCCCACGTTTGATTCGCCGTCAGTGATAAACACTATGTCGCCGCCATTGAATTTAGATTCCTGTAATAATTCCAGAGCCTTGTTAAGCGGCTCCTCAAAATTAGTGCCGCCTCCGGGGAAATACTCGGCAAGCTCGAATACGTCTTTTTCTTTCATACCCCAGCCCGAGCCGCCTTCTCTGCCGATGGACTCGAAGATCTTAAGCGGCTGCCCGCCCGAGGAGAACACCACGACCTGGAACTTGCGCCGCTCGCGCTTGGCAATCTCAAGAAGGGTCAGGCATACGCCTTTTGACCAGAGCTCCTTTGGGCCCTCCATCGAGGAGCTCCCGTCAAGGCATATGACCATCGGGCCCCTGCCCTTTTCTTCTTTAAGGTAATACTGCAGCAGCCTGCCCTCGACAAAGCGCTTGTGAAAATCTTGCCGGAGCTGCGCGTGACCGAGCGCAACGAGCTCTGAGGGGATGATCCTCCCGATATCGTCGCCCGAGGCTATGTCGAACACTTCGCTCCCGCGCTTGGCCCATGTCTTTTTACGCGCGGACAGCATTTCTTCCTTGAGACCGCCCACTATGCGTGAGAGTTTTCTGAGCTTCTCGTTCTTATAGAGCTTTGAGGCAAGATCGAGCTTTTCCCCTACCCCGCGCTCGCCGGGCGCGCCCATATTGGCCCCCCAGGACATGAGCTCGTCCTCTACCTCATCTACCTTCTGCTCTGTCTGACGCATGGAGGAGCGGACCATATTACCGAGCTTCAGCTCTGACTTCTCAAAGCTCTTTTCCTGCTCTTCGGTAAGGTCTCCGAGCTCACTTTCAGCCTCTGCAAGCTCTCCCTCCCTGTCTTTTTTTGCTTCCTCAAACTCACTGCCAACCTCTCCGAGCTGCTCTTCAGTCTCTTCCCACGTTTCCATCTCTTGTTTGAGCTCTTCCAGCTCCTGCTCTGCCTGCTCTGTCCTGTGCTCATTAATAAGAGCCTTCTCACCGGGACCTTCGTCCGAACGGAGCCATGAGTATATGTTTTGAGAGATTTCGATCACCGCCAGGGCCGATTTAAAGCCGTCTAGCACCGTGTCTTCCCTAAGGAGCCTAAAATGCTCGTCCTTATGAATTTTCTCAAGGATATTTCTTGGGAGAATACTAGCCCGGCTAACGTCATCATAATCTATAAACAGCACGTTGTGTTTGTAGAAAGAGGCGAAGAGGTCAAGAGCAAGAGAGCGGAAAGCGGGAAGCAGTGTCTTACCTTTATCTATAATTTCCCGGAGCTCCCCTGAGGCAGCCTCGAGCTCTGAGAAAAGCTCACGGTCAAAAGCGTCCGTTTCTATATTCTGCTCTGACTTAAACCCCGGCATTATAGTTTAGAAAGTAACACGGGAACTGAGCGGAAACAATACCTCTGAATGCCCCGGCGTTAGCTCCAACTGTATCAATTTGCCGCCTTCGTGTTAATATTATTGGCTTTTAATCGCATCCGGAAAAACCGCACTTAGATGAAATTCACAAAACAAGAGTTAGAAGCAGTATTCACAGTGGGCATCATAATGGCGCTCAGGCTGATGGGCATATTTCTAATCCTGCCTGTATTTAGCGTATACACGGAAAAGTACCCGGGCGCCGATCTCACACTGGCGGGCATTGCATTTGGTATATACGCCCTCGCTCAGAGCCTGCTGCAGATACCCTTTGGGTGGGCGAGCGATAAGTTCGGGAGAAAGCCCGTATTGATCCTCGGACTCACTCTCTTCACAATAGGCAGCGTGCTGTGCGCCATGTCTGACAATATTACGCAGCTGATCCTTGCGCGAGTGGTACAGGGCTCGGGCGCCGTGAGCTCGGTCGCGATCGCATCGCTCGGGGACGTTACCCGAAACGAAGTACGCGCGCGCGCGTTCACCATAGTCGGGCTTACCATCGGGGGCGCTTTTCTGATCGCTATAATCGCGGGCCCTATACTCGCAGCGAAGATAGGTTTTGATACTCTATTTTTCGTACTCGCCGCCTTGGGGGTTATATCGATATTGGCGACGATGATCTTCTTTCCAAAAATTACCCAGGATAAAAAGGAGACCTTCATAGAAGAAGAGTCCAAGGTGCTGGGCATGCTGAGAGTACCCGAGATGAGAAAGCTTTTTATTTCAGCCCTGATTATATCTTTTACAGTGAATATGTTCGTATTTATCTATCCGCTAAGCTGGACGGGGCTTGGCGTTGCGGAGGGAGATCTGTGGCTGATGTATCTGATAGCGCTTATCCCGACCGCGCTTTTCGTCTACCCTTCAATCAGGCGCGCCGAGAGGGGGGGCACATTGAGGATGGTAACACACGGAGCATGGGCACTTACGGCTGTGAGCTTTCTAATTTACCCTGCTTATTCTTACTACACCTGGATACTTTATGTATGCGGCATGGCTTATTTCGCGGGCCACACAGTGCTGCAGTCGCTGTTCCCCGCATTCCTTACCCAAAGAGTCGGACAGAAAAAAAGGGGCGCCACTACAGGGCTATATAACCTGGCCGGGTTCTTCGGTGCAGCCATAGGGGGAATGCTGGCAGGGTATTTCTATCAGCTAAACCCGAACCTGCCTGTCATTGTAGCGCTTTCTGTAATTATCCTGTGGGGTGTTTTCGGGCTTCCCGAACCTCCGGGGGCTATTACAGTGGATGAGTGATCTGTTAATAACCACAAATGGACAAGGAATATCCGTATCAAAAATCGGCATTATGTGGTAGCATTGCGTGAAAACTAACATATGGAGGAGCGAAAGTGACGACAAGATTAACAATAATTCCGCTATTACTAGTACTGGCTCTATTTGTAATCAGTGAATCGCAAGCAACCGTACTGGTAAATGACGCGGATTCAAACGCTGTGGTAAACGACAATCCCCCTTTTACATCCGGAGTTGTCCCTACCGGATCGGGCCAGGTTGGAGATTATGAGCTAGTTGCCTGCGGTATAACAACTTTTTTATTAGGCGCCGTATTTTCTGATCCTACACCAGGTACATGGGAAACCCTTGATACCGGTAATTGCGGAGACGATATATGCAACCAGGGAATCTGGGGACGGTTTACTGACAACCCTGCGTCAGAAGAGATCACCTGCAACTGGAATTTGGAGGGTGATGTTTTTGCCGCTGGGTCCTTTAGATACAATAATGTAGACCAGGATAACCCGATTATTGCTGTCGCGTGCAACAGCGGTGCATTCGGGGGTGAAGAAATTCTGGCGGTAGCTCCTTCGGTGATAACCGAGGCAGGCTCGCAGGTCGCAAGGATATATACTTACCGTAACGTCATGGACCCCGAAGTAGACCACTTTAACACTAATGACGAGACAACGGGTTCATTCACGTCCATAGCCGGGGCTACATTTCAGAACGTAATAACGCAGGGAACAACAGAGCTCTTTTTTACCAACGGACCGACAGGAGAAGCATCAATAGTGGTGGGGAGCGAAGAGGCATTTTGGAGAGCGTGCACGATAGCGCTCAGAATGGAGGCCACGACGATCCCGACCCTTAACGAGTGGGGATTTATCGCGGTTGCCGCGTTTATGGGAATTGCCGGTATTTGGTTCCTGAGAAGAAGACAAACTGTAAAAGTTTAGAAACACCCAACCAATATAAAAACTTTAGGGGCGGATTAGTTTACAACCGCCCCTCTTATGTCCTTTTATTCACTATAGTTAATGTTTAAAGCTATTTTACCTATCAATTGTTCTCCAGAAATGATATAATGCCCGTAATTTCTTTGAGGAGGATATAAAATGAAAAAGCTTATCGTTTTACCTGTATTTGTATTATTCGCTTTGGTTGCCCTGAGTGACGCAAACGCCGTTGTCGAGGTGGTAGACGGCAGCGCGAATGCCTTTAGCAACTTCCCGGAGTTCTCATCCGGAACGATAGCGACCGGCGGGGAAACCGGCGATGATGAAGCGGGAGATTACGTCTTAATTGCCTGCGCCACCACAGGCTTCGGAGCAAATTCGTTTTTGCCGCCTGCGCCCGGCGACTGGACTGAGCTCGATACGGGACAGTGCGGAGGAGCGGGGTGTGTACACGGTATCTGGGGAAGCTTTACCGACACGGCGGCTGTTGAAGATATCACATGCAGCTGGAACGTGCCGCAATTAGTTTTCGCCGCGGGGAGCTTCAGGTACAGGGGTGTGGATGTTGACAACCCGATTATAGACGTTGCCTGCCAGAGCGGAACAGGTACTGAAGCTGTAGCGCCTTCTATCATCTCAGAGCCGCGCTCTCAAGTCATTAGGCTGGCGACATACAGTATTGAGGAATTTAACCCGTTTATTGCTGAGGAAGACCCTTGCTTCTTTGGTCCGGGACAATTCTCATTCGCAGAATTTACAGCCTGCGCCGACTTCAAGAATCTAAACGTTACGACAACCGCATTTACTATTACCGGTTTTGAAGGCGGACCTACCGGAGAGGCTTCATTAGAGCTGTTTGGTGAAGCTGATTGGAGAGCGTGCACCATTGGGATCAGGATGGAGGCAACAACGATTCCAACCCTTAACGAGTGGGGATTTATTGCGGTCGCCGCATTTATGGGAATTGCCGGTATTTGGTTCCTGAGAAGAAAACAGGCTCAAAAAGCGTAAACAGATTGATCTTGTAAATATAAGCATAAGCTCAGGTAGTGGTGAGAGCCGCTACCTGAGTGATTCAAGTACATTCCTTAAATCACCTAAATTCTCAGCAGTGAGGGCACCGATTTCTTCGAGGACTCCTATGTAGCTGTCCTTCGCCCTTCCGGTAACTATAATCTTCACCGAATCGCTGAGAGAGCGTCTTAGCTTTTTCAGCTCCTGTACGACAACCGGGTCACCCGAGGGATATATTAGGCTGAGCGCTACGACGCTGGAGCCGCTGTGGCGCGCCGCGCCCGCAATTTCCTCCGCCGGGAGGCTCGCCCCCAGGTACGTTACGTTCCAGCCCTCCGTTGACGCTATGACGGCTGTAATGAGAGAGCCAAGGTCGTGCCATTGGTCAATCGGAGTCGATACCACTATGCTCGGCGCCGTGGGGTTGGTGTTGTGAGAGCCCAGGACGCTTCCGAGATAGGTCCTTATTACGTGAGAGGACATGTGCTCGTTGGCTATCCGGAGCTCGCCCTTTCGCCAAAGCTCACCGATCTGCGCCAGTAGGGGTATGATGATATTCTCAATAAGAGAGTTGATACCAAACTCTGTCTCGGCCCTCACTATGATACTTTCAAGAGCCTTAGAGTCCATCTGCTCCGCCGCGGCTATGTATGATTCAATATAGTGCTCAAAGCTCGTTACGGATGATAGTTTTCCGACAGGGGCCGCGGGAGTTTGATTATTTACCGGAAGCTCTATTACATTTAGCTTATCGAGAATTTCCTTTAGCTCATCTTCACTGTAGTTCGCGATCTGCCCGATGGGAAACCCCGCGTCAGTTGCAAGCTTGAGCATGCTTAGCCGTTCTATATCGCTTTCACTGTAGAACCTTCTGTTGTTGGTATCGCGCCCGGGGCTCACCGCTCCGTAGCGCCTTTCCCAAGCCCTAATCGCATGAGCGCTAAGACCTGTTCTGTTGGATACTACCTTCATTGAAAACCTTTTCCCGTCAGAGGGCTTTATTATTTCCATACAGTTAAGTTAAACGACTGTCTAACATATGTCAAGCTATTAAGGTAACAAATCAAGCGTAAATAATATATATAGAGAACTTTGTGCTTTATATATAGCGCAAGCAGATCATAATAGCCCTGATATCATTGGATATATACAAATAGAACCGAAAAAATGCAATTTTTCTATACCTAACAGAACATGCTTGACATATATTATACATATGCATATACTATTAGACATACGATAGACATATGTTGATTTTCAGCATAGTCAGACAGTGAAAACGAACATGAGATTAAGAGTAGAACAAAAATTTTACAAATACTTTACAGGAGGTAATCAAATGAGATTACTTGGTAAGTCTAGGTCGGTAGTATCTTTAATAGCTTTAGTCACTGTGCTGTTATTAGGCACCGTGTATTCACATTCCGGAAGTCATGAAGCGGAGAATAAGGATATTGTGGACACGGCAGTGCAGGCGGGGTCTTTCGATACTCTAGTAGCCGCGGTACAGGCTGCGGGTCTGGTGGAGACACTCAAAGGCGAAGGGCCGTTCACTGTGTTCGCCCCAACTGACGAAGCGTTCGCAAAGCTCCCTGACGGAACGGTAGAGAACCTGCTTAAGCCTGAGAACAAGGAGCAGCTTGTAGCTGTGCTTACCTATCATGTAGTGCCCGGAAAGGTAACCGCGGAGCAGGTCGTTAACCTTAAAGAGGCCAAGTCCGTTAACGGTAAAAATATACCCATAAGCGTTAACGACGGCACCGTTACAGTGGACAACGCAACCGTGGTAAAGCCAGACATTATGGCTAGTAACGGCGTTATACACGTTGTGGATACGGTAATGATACCGAATTGACAATATTAATAAGATGGGGTTAGGGTCCGGCGCGAGCCGGACCCATTTGGCAAAAAAAATCATCTAAAACCAATGAATTCATAAAAGAGATAAAACCATGGACATGACAAACATCGATTTTGAAGGGTTATTGAACGAAGAAGAATACATAGAGTTTGAAAGTGAAAATATGGAGTTCGCGGACTCTGACGGGGATGAATTGAAGGTTAAAGAGAACAAAACCTTTAGCTCGGAAGACGAGAGCGAGGACGAAAAGAACAATACCGTGCGCGCAAGCTACGGCAACGACACAGAGAACTGGACAAAGTATGAGGAAGAGAGGGTGCTCTATGTTTATTTCAGAGACCTTCTTACCGAGCCTCTGCTAACCTCCACGGACGAGAAGGAGCTTGGAGCAAAGATTAAGGAATGTGAGAGGCGCGCAAAAGAGATACAAAAAGAGATCGAGGGGTTAACTGACTCAAGTCTTAGAGAGGACACCACAGCAAGCATAGACAAGAGTCATCTGAGAAAGCTTGATAAGTTTAATAAGATCTATTCTGAGAAAGCTCACTCATATAAATCTCAGTTCATACGCTCTAACCTTAGATTCGTCGTAAGCATCTCCAAGCGTTACCTGGGAAGGGGACTTGCTCTGACAGACCTTGTGCAGGAAGGGAACCTGGGTCTTATGAGAGCGGTTGACAAATTTGACCACACCAAGGGGTTTAAGTTCTCCACCTATGCCGCGTGGTGGATACACCAGTCGCTCACCAGGGCTCTGGCGGAGAAAACAAGGACTATTAAAGTGCCAGTTTACGTGCTCGAGCAATCGGCAAAGGTTTTTAAAGCAAAGTCTGAGCTTAGGGACGAGCTGGGAAGAAACCCGCTCCCGGATGAGATATCCAAGAGAGCCAAACTCCCTGTGGAGCTGGTGCAGGCTGTAATAGACGGAAAGGACAGCGTGCTTTCACTCGACAACCCCGTGAATAAGGATGGCTCGAAGACTTTCGTGGACTATCTGCCCGACCCCGGGATCAGGAGTCAGGAGAGAGCGTTTACCGGCAAAAGGGTAAAGGAGCTTCTTGACGAATCACTCTCCGAGCTCAGCGCTAAAGAGGAGCAGGTCGTAAGAATGCGTTACGGGCTTGGAATAAACACGACATACACGCTGGATGAGATAGGCGGCAGATTCGGTGTTACCCGAGAGAGGATTAGGCAGATCGAGAAAGCGGCGCTCAGGAAGATCGCCCAGTCCGGCGCTGGAGAGGTGTTGAAGGGGTATCTTTAATAAGCGCATAATCCGCTCCCCACGCGGGAATGACAAAGATATCACCCCAATCCTTAACCCTTCCCCCCACCAAGGGGGAAGGGGAAAACGAAGAAACCGCGCTTATAATGGTTTTAGCAAGCTCTGTACAGTCCAGGACTGCCCCTTGCAGCTTTAATCGAAGCAAACCTTTTCCTAATGGAGGTATAAAACACACCTCTTTTTAAAACGGGTTATGACACTTTTTTATATCAAATTATATTTTTTGTAGAGACTGGGGACAGAACCGAGTACAATAGAAATATTAGTGGGAGAAGTAGGTGCTTTGGGAGAGCCTTCATCGATAAATAGCTTATATATGTAGTATATTCGCATATTTCGGTAGAGATTTCCCGACTATCCCGTAACTACGGCACCACATCCTTTATATATAGGAAGCATTTTAAAAGGCTATGCAAAACCACACGGCGCTATTCTGGTTCAAAAGAGACCTGAGAGTGGAGGACAATACCGGACTCTACCACGCGGTGACCGAGAACAAGGAAGTGCTGCCCGTTTACGTCCTGGAAGATGAGATACTGAACCGGTATTCATCCACAAGCAAAAGGCTCGCGTTTTTCGTGGACGCTCTTAGAAACCTGGATGCCGAGCTCAGGAGTCTTGGCTCATATCTTTATGTAGCCAGGGGAAAAGCGGAAGATATATTACCCGAGCTCATCAAGACTCATAAGATCGACTCTGTCTATACGAACAGGGCGTATGGGTTCTCCGGGGTAACGAGGGACCTGGGAGTCGAGCACAAATGCCGCGCTACAGGGGTTATATATAAAAAGTTTGAAGACACTTTCCTGGTGCCGCCGGCGGAGATCGATCAGCGAAAGGTATTCACTCCGTTCTATAAGCTATGGCAGGGAAGGAACAAGAGAACCATACTAGAGCTTAACTTAGATGAGATCAAATCGCCGGCGATCGAGATGGCCCCCGCACAAGAGATGGTAAGTGGAATATCGCAGACAGAAAACACGCATTGGCCGATCGGACTTACAGCGAAGAGGCTCGAGGACTTTGATTACGAGAGTTATAAGGAAAATCGGGACTTGCCATTTATGGACGGCACGTCCAGGATGTCGCCCTACATACGATTCGGCGTAACGTCTATAAGGAAAGTATATAAGTCCGCGGTAAACAGCGCGAAGGAACCGGACGTATTTATCTCAGAGCTCGCGTGGAGGGAGTTCTGGTACCACATCATGCACTATTTCCCCGAGACCAGAGAGCTCGAGTTTCAGGAGAAGAGAAGGAGCATCCGCTGGATTAATAACGAGAGCTGGTACAAGGCGTGGAGAGAAGGACGGACCGGATACCCTATTGTGGACGCCGGGATGAGACAGCTCCTGGAGGAAGGCTGGATACACAACCGGGTGAGGATGATCGTGGCTTCTTTTCTCACCAAGGACCTGCTGACCGACTGGCGCTGGGGGGATAAGCATTTCTCCGAGCACCTTGTTGATTATGACGAGACAGTGGACATCGGCAACTGGCAGTGGGTGGCCTCGTGCGGCGCTGACCCAAAGCCCTTTAGGATATTTAACCCGCTTCTTCAATCCACAAAGTTTGATCCTGATTGCATATATATCAAAAAATACATTCCGGAGCTCGAAGACGTGGAGCCCGAGAAGATCCACAATCCCCTTACCTATAAGCTCCCTTACGTGAGCCCCATCGTGAACCATTACGAAATGCGCAACCTGGCCCAGGAAGCGTACTCGGGCGGCAGGATAGACGAGAGCTATATTAACAAGCTCGGGGAAGACAGCGTCTTTACCTCCTAACCCCGCCCATTAGGTATTTTCACAGTAATTCGCTAGACTAAATATAGATATACAACATAGACAAGTGAGGTCGTGATGGCGATTAGCGTGCTGATGGTTTACCAGCCCATTGAATCGACAGGTGAGATGGAGAGTTACTGGAGGAGCTATATTAATTTTTACGAGAAGTACTGGGACGGACCCGCGACGCCCCAGTCCTCTTGGTACGGGAAGGAGTACGAGGATTTTAGAAGCTCGCTCTCGGCGGAGCTCGGGCTTGAAGCAGAGGAGATAAGGGACTGTTTTTTCATTAAAGATAAAGAGGGCAAACACTTTTTGGCCCCTATTACCCAGGAAATTAATCTGAACATATTCAGCGCGGAGAACTTTGTGCCCTATGAGTGGCTGTTAATGTACGTAGGGGACGAAAAGAAATACTTTTACACCCACACCGGTTTTGGCGCCGTGCACCAGGACTCGATCTATTACAACACCAGGGTAAAAGACGCGGCACAGAGACTAAAGGAATCTATTGCGGACCTTGAAGACGCGCTCTCTGAGCTTGGGGAAAAGTCCGCCTACCCTACCCTTGGCGAGATGCTTTCAGTAACCAAGGAAGGCGTAGAGAATTTGCTTGGATGGCTGAGCGGATTTGACGGCACTGGGTTTGTGCTCCTTAATTACGGTGAGCTCTGCGGATACATAGTGCAGGATACGCTTAAGAACGAAGACTCGGTTACCGAGATACGCCGCGCCATAGAGCTTGCTGCGGACGGTGATTACGAGGCTTCAGAGTCGGCGCTGAGGGTGCTTGAGAGTAAGTGGGAAGAAATACGTTCCGCCGCCATGGGCTCGCAGGCCACATCTACCTCGACAGTGCAATGAAGCGTGAAACATTCCCAAAACCCATAATTGTCACAAGCAAATGCTTTGAGTTTGACGCGTGCCGCTATAACGGGCAAATGATCCCCAACAATTTCGTGCAGGCTCTAGAGCCTTACGTCAAATTCCTGCCCGTGTGCCCCGAGGTAGAGATCGGGCTCGGGATTCCCAGAGACCCAATACGTATAGTGAGTAAAAAAGGAATGAGGAAACTCATCCAGCCCTCTACCGGGCGGGACCTTAGCAAGCTTATGAACGAGTTTTCGGATAAGCACCTGGGCGCGCTGGGGGAAGTGGACGGGTTTATACTGAAGAACCGCTCGCCATCGTGCGCTATTAAAGATACGAAGCTGTATCCGGACGCCGAGAACCCTTCGGCAACAGGCAAGGGCCCGGGGCTATTCGCGGAGAAGGTACTTGAAAAATTTCCGGGGGCCGCAATAGAAGATGAAGGGAGGCTTAGGAACCCCGCGATAAGAGAGCATTATCTTACTAGAATATTCACGCTCGCAAGATGGAGACAGACGAAAAAGAAAGCCGCGATGAGTGCGCTCGTCGAGTTTCAGAGCGACAACAAGTTTGTTCTAATGTCCTATAACCAAAAGGAGATGAAGGAGCTCGGGCGGATTGTCGCTAACAAGGAGCGCAGACCAGTAGAAGAAACTCTTACTTTGTATGACGCGCACCTTAGAAAAGCCCTGTCTAAAACACCCCGCAGGAGCTCTAATATAAACGTCCTGATGCACGGACTCGGGTATTTCTCGGAAGCGCTTACGGCAAAGGAGAAAAGTTTTTTCCTGGACCTCCTTGAAAAATACAGGAATGAGAAGACAACGCTTGGCGCTCTGCAATCTGTGATGGAGTCCTGGATTATTAAGCACAACGAGTCATATCTTGCCAGACAGACTTATTTTCATCCTTATCCTGAGGAGCTTATAGAGGTTGGCAGTTAGAATTCAACACGGCATACAGTGTATGTATACTTGCTTAAAATTTATATAAGTAATGTGAGAAAAATGTGTTACATTTAAATGCGATGGGGCCAAGGTTACTAAATATACTTCTTATAATATCTGTACTTTTCGCGGCGGGCTGCGGGGGCGGGAGCGTATATACACCGAGGTCTTACGAAGTAAAAGACCCTCCGGCCACAATGACAAGCACTAGGAAAAAACCTTCCAAAAAACCCTCAGATC
The DNA here is from genome assembly GCA_965216785.1 of Thermodesulfobacteriota bacterium. Taxonomy (GTDB): domain Bacteria; phylum Desulfobacterota_D; class UBA1144; order Nemesobacterales; family UBA2774; genus UBA2774. The sequence goes on along the minus strand of OZ244197.1, from coordinate 2,262,681 downwards.
TAAATACAAACGAGTTCGCAGCGCCCTATAACGAGGTATGGACCGCCGCTGTCGAGAGTGTAAAGTGGCTTCAGTGGCCGCCCGCGTTCGTTGACGAGGCCCGTGGAGTGATAAGGCTAAAGGAAGCCTATGTATACCGAAAATCAGGAAAGCTCTTCAGGACCTACACATGGCCTTCGAAAAAGGCGCTTCAGACCTCTGACATTAACGACTACTTAGATAAAGTAGGCCGTAACAGGCCGAATACGGGTCAGACTGTCTTCACACAGGAAAACTTGAAAATAGCGCTTATTAAAGAGTCCGGGGATATTACGAAAGTAGATATCGACTATTCGATAAGGCCCTATACGTTCTCTGGGAAGATCGGTTATGAGATCGAGTCAAACGGCTATATAGAGTCGCTTCTTCTTGAGAGGATGAGAGAGACTATCGAAGGGCGCCCGCTTGCAAAACACTAAGAAATGAAAACCCTCTTAATCGCTATAGGTATTATAATTTCGTTCGGAGCGCTGTTCTTGCTGGACAGATATAATACGGGCGGAAAAGAAGAAGAGCCTGAAAACGATCAGACAGAGCAAGACAGTACGGAGCCCTGAATAGATTAAGGCTTGTAGAGCCCCATCTTTGTGATAATCGCGTCCATATTTTCAGCCGCTGTCTCTCTTGCCCTCTTTGTGCCTTCACGCAGTATATCCCTTACGTCATCCAGCCTTTCTTCATAGAAGCTCCGCCTCTCCCTTATGGGCTCGAGCAGCTCGTTTATGGCCCTGGCGAGCTTCTTCTTGACCTCCACGTCTCCCACGTTGCCCGTGCTGTAACGCTCTTTTAAATCATCCACTTCCTCTATGTCGGTATTAAAAGCGTCGTGGTAGATGAATACAGGGTTGCCTTCGACTGTGCCGGGGATATCGGCCCGGATGCGTTTTGGGTCCGTGTACATGCTCCTGACGCGCCCCTCCACATCTTTAACGCTGTCTGAGAGGTAAATGCAGTTCTCAAGACTCTTACTCATCTTGCGGTTGCCGTCCGTACCCACAAGCCTGGAGGTCTCGCTGATTACGGGGTCGGGTTCGGTGAAGAATTCTCCGTACAGATGGTTAAAACGGCGGGCAAGCTCGCGGGTGAGCTCTACGTGGCTTAGCTGGTCCTCGCCCACCGGCACTTTATCGGCCTTGAACATCAGGATGTCAGCGGCCATGAGCACGGGGTAGCCGAGCAGCCCGACAGAGTAGTTGTCCCCTACCCCCATGTCCTGAATCTTCTCCTTGAGCGTTGGGATCCTCTCTGCGCGGGGAACGCCGCAGATCATGGCGAGCACCGCGTAGAGCTCGGTGATGTAGGGTATTTGAGACTGTATGTAAAAAGTCGATTTTTCAGGGTCCATCCCAACGCTGAGCCAGTCCATGACCATTTCAAGCGTGTTCCGCTCGACCTCGCCGACCTTATCGTAATGCGTTGTGAGCATGTGGAGATCGGCTACCAGGAAATAGCAGTCGTAGTCGTCCTGAAACTTGATTCTGTTGTTGAGTGAGCCCACGAGGTGCCCCAAATGGAGTCTTCCGGTAGGTCTGTCGCCCGTAACGAGTATAGGTTTGCCCTTGGCCATAGTGTGAGTGATCCTCCGATCCTTAAGATTCTCGGTTTAGCACAGTAATATACACGGTCTTTAAGAAATTGGGATACGCATACCCGAATTCCCTCTTATTGCGCTATACATAGCAGGTAGATAAGATTTTTAGTAACGGTGAATTTAATGAGCGGCGCTTCGCGAAAGAAAATATTCTCGATCGGGCATTCCAGCAGAAACCTTGACGAGCTGGTGCGGATATTGAAGGGTCATGAGATTGTGGCACTCGTTGATATTAGGAGCTATCCGCGATCGAAAAGAAACCCGAGCTTCAACAGGGAGCATCTGGAGGCGTTACTTCCGGGGCTTGGAATCGGGTATCACTGGATAAAAGAGCTCGGGGGTTTTAGAGAAGGAGGCTATGAAGAGTATATGGAGTCAGGGGAATTTAAGGAGGGCATCGCCAAGCTTTTAGAGATAGCAGGGACTAACACCTGCGCTTTCATGTGCGCCGAGCTTAAGTGGAGGGAGTGCCACAGGAGCTTTGTCGCTGAGAGGCTATTCCGGGACGGGTGGGACGTTGTGCACATCTACGATGAGAATGAGGTTGAGAAGCACGCGGGGATGATTGGGAAATAAAATTTATAGCATGAGGCCGCCGCACTTCATACGCTGCAAGGGGTTTATTCACCCGCGGTTTCATAATCATCACCGCACACGAATTCCGCTATGTAGGCGCTAAGGGTATTAGGGGTGATATCGTTACGGTTGTATGTGATGTCTTCCTGGTAGACGAGCTGGCCTATGGAGTTGTAGAATTTTGAAGTGTTGTATGCATAAGTTTTTTCCGGGCAGTCTATCGACGAGCGGATCTGAACCTCGTTATACGAAAGCCCGTCATCATCCCGCTGGGTATTTTCGAATACGAGCTTGCTCCAGGATTCGATCCCGGTCTCATTGCTTTCTATGCTCTTGGTATCTACATATACTGTATATACTCTCTCGTCCTTTACTTCAGCTACCAGAGACCACGAATCCTCATAGCTGCCGGAATTGTCCTCGTGCTTAACGACTGTTGGCTCTGGCTCTTGATTCTTTAATATAGGAAGCTCCCGAGAAGGCACTTTTTCCACCACTGGGGCCGCGGGCTCTGTCGCCGTTACGGGGATGCTCGCCTCCTTGGCCACTACGGGTTCGAGGGGATCATCTATGTCTCTCCCGGCGCATGAGAGCAACACGGCAGAAATGATGAATAGCACTGCTATGAATGTTGGTTTGATAATCATAGTTATTATATCTATGAGACCACTTCTGAATGCGCGCTTACAAGTTATCTTTGCGTGCTAACTACTTATTTGGCTTCAGTGCTTTCTTCCGGTTTCTTTTCCGGCTCAGTCTTTGATTCTTCCTCATTTTTTTTCTTCTCACCATCGGCCTTTGGCTTTTTGCCCTGCCAACTTCTCATGGTATAGAGACTGTTATAATTTTCGTTTCCTATAACCTTCTTTAGAGCGTCGAGTCCTTTTAAATACTCCTCAAAGATGGCCGTTTGCAAAACTTGTGTCTTCTTGAATTCCTCTTTTACCTCAGACTCATCGAAATCCGCGTTTGAAAGTGACTCTAGTATCTGGTATTGGGCACTTCTATATTCACCTTCTTTTTTATCAAGAGAGACAACATACTCCTCTCTAATCTTTACGAGCTCGTCAGTTTGGCTCTTATCATTTACAACTCTGCTGGACTTTCTAATCAGAGAGTTGAGCCTCCTGCTGTACTGTCTAGAGCGCATTCTTCTGGGGCGCTCTTGATTAACGGCCTTTTCAATTTTCTCAGAATTGTCCGTCTTAACGGGCTGCTCTTCTGACTGAGCATAAGTCATACCCGCGGTTACCATAAATACCAATATTGCGCTTAATATGTATTTCATAAAAACCCCCTGCTTACGTTATTGTCATATAGTTTAACTCATATTATCCGAGTTTCGTGAAATATTTTAGATATCCCAGGCCGGTATGTGATAAAAACGTAAGCTGTGACAACAAAGGTTATAGATTGCCGCCTTTTCGGAAATGACACGGCTGCGACTTGGGTACTTGATAGAAGGAGATTGCTTCGCCTTCGTCTCGCAATGACGGCGCTAAAGATATGGAGTGAGCCATCTTTCTATCACACGGAGGACGTATGCTTTTTCTTCGGCGTTCAGGGCATGCCCGCTTGAAGCTATGCCGTGCCATTTACAAAGACACTTGCGGCAGCATGTGGCTGTGGCGTGCTGAGCTATGAAAACAGGGTGGTTTTTCATGGGCGTCTGCTTTCCGTCGTTGGGAATATCCGCGGGGGCGAGCCGGTCTTCGATAAAATCTGAAGCGTGCCGCATGACTGCCGTAAGGCCCTTGTCGCTCAGGTACTCGAGCTCCTTTCCTTTGAGTGTAAAGCCTGAGCGGAAGCGGGACTTGGCAAGCCTTGAGAATATGCCGTCTAAATCGTCCATAGAGCTACTTTTTGTCGTCGTTCTCTCCGGAGGCATGCCTCTTGAGAATGTCCAGTGTGAGTATGGACTCCCATGACAAGCTGATAACGGAGAAGACAAGCAGGCCAACGCCTATGATGGAGGCTATCTCTAAAATGGTTTTGGAAGTCTCAATCCCCCAGCTATTCGTAAGGAACGCAACTAGCGAGCCCAGAGAAAAGAAAACGACGCTCAGGTAAAACCCGATCAGACTGTTTCTGAACAGATGCGCCCGTCTTAGCTCTTGCTTTACTTTCTCTGCGTAAACCTCGCACTGCTCTGGCGTATAGCTCTTTATAGTATCGTCCATGTGTATATACCTCTGGGACGTGGACATAATAAGAAGGGCTATACCAGGGATATAGGTAAGCGGTATTAAGAGCTCGAGATTGTCCATATATACGCACCTCGGTAAGATCTTATAATAGTTATCATATATAAAGCTAAAGTGTATATCTACCCTAAGTACGTATAGTTCATTATAATAGTTTTCTTGATTGCGGCCGGCCTTAGGGCTGCAGGACCTTAAGATGAACACAAAAGATACATTCAAAGACCGTACTGCCCTGCTGTTTGGAATACCGGTAATCTTCGGCGCCGTAGTGGGAATAGTATTCCTTATCCCGTTAAACGAGTTTGTGTTTTCTTATGAAGATAATCCCAATATGCGCGAAGCGCTCACGTACGCCGGCGATCAGCTTTGGCATTCGCTTTTGGGACGCTACCCGGTAAAGCTCATATTCTTTGGCACAGTGGGAGCTTTCATTGGATTTTTGTCAGCGTTATTTTACTACTCTCTATACAAAAGCACTCTGCGAATTAAGCACCTTAGCGATGAGCTCGAAAAGGATTTGCGCGCGCTCATCTCGCACGGCGAGAGCGCCGTGGTCGAGTTTAAGTCCACATTCCGCTGGGACTTAAAAGAGTCCCGCCCTAATAAAGCGCTTGAGGAAGTGATAATGAAGACCCTGGCCGGTTTTATGAACGGCGAGGGAGGATCACTGATAATAGGCGTTTCGGACGACGGCGAGATTACGGGGCTGGAGCACGATTATAAAATACTTAAGAAAAAAGACCGGGACGGATTTGAGCAGGCGCTGATGGCCGCTGTCGCGTCTAAGCTCGGAACGGACGTATGTCAGTACCTGCAAATGGTGTTTCACAACACTACCGGTAAGGACGTATGCAGAATTATCGTAAGACCTTCACACAGGCCAGTGTATATAAAAGAAGGCAGCGATATGAGGTTTTATCTCCGCACCGGCGTAAGCACGCGGGGGCTTAATGTACAGGAAGCGGTGGAATTTATATCTACCAGGTGGAGGACGTGATTCAGGACGCGGTATTCAGCAGCTAAGAGATTGCCGCACTCACACTGTTTTCCCGCAATAACAGCTATCAGGACGTGCTGAGAAGATCGCAGTATTTATCAAAAGCCTCAAGCGTGCTTTCAAGTGATTTTCTGTGATACTGCTTAAGCGTTTTAGCCACTTTCTCCGCTTTCTTCTTCTTTATTTCTATAAATTCCTTGTTGAGCTCGTTTATATGCTCGAACTGTCCCGCGTATGGATTGAGCCCCTTGCCTAAACCCATGAAATCGGGTTTGGACCCCATAAGGTTCTTCATCAAATCCATGTAGCCTAGCTGCATAGAGAGCCAAAGCTCTATCTGTGTGTCAAAGGAGTTTAAAGTCTCCATCCACATAGTTTTATTCATCTCAAGCCAGTCTACATAGCTTTTCCTTACAGACTCGGTCTGCTTACGCATGTTCTCGTCTAATTCTTCTAAATTAAGCACATTACTCTGTTTCTTGACCATTTTACACTCTCCCCAATGTTTTTATTAAATATAGTTGCATGAACCGTGCCGTGAAAATTAATGCAAGGATTCTGAGGCTTTATGAATTTCAAGCCGCCGCGGATATGTGAAAGATGTGTTTGGTGTCAGAAAATTATGCAGGGTGTGAGCAATTATTACTCACTTACAAACCGACTTCCTCAAGCTCGAGGACCTCAAGTAGTCTTTTACGGAGCTCAAGCGCCTCAGTTGAGCGGGCGTGCGGGAATTTGTCTGCTGGGAATTTGTCTATAGCCTCGGTGAGGGCGCGGACGCTGTGGTCGGCGGCGGTCGAGATGACACGGACGAAAGTGGGGTGAATGTCGGCCTCTAGATCGAGATAGTCGATGTAATGGTGCACCGGAGGGGTGCACATTACGGTCATGGGGCTGCATAGCACATCAATCCCCCTGATGTCGGTACGCTTTGCAGTTGGAGTAGGCTGATGGAGAAACCACTTGACCTTGTCCTTATGCTTTAGGAACTCTTCGATGAATTCGTCAACGGAGTTAATCATTAATTTAGTATGCTTGCTGGAGGAGGATTTGTAAAACGAAAAAAGGGGTAATAAGTTTTTACACCTATTACCCCACCGCTGCTCCTTTAAGAATTTTGTTTTCGGAATTATTATGGGTACTGCTTTAAGACTGTATTAAATGATTTATAGCAAAATTCTGAGAAAATGTAAAGGGGTTTTGTTAAGAAACCGTAAATTGCGTATTAGTGATTCTTAAAGATCGTTTTGGATTTCCTCGTTATCATAGAGCGTTTGTCCCGGGCGTATGGGGTCGGGGACCTTGTTATTAATGGGTTCTATCGCCTGAAGATAGAGGTAAATCGAGCGCAGCTCCTCATCGCTTAGCTGAGAGTAGGCGTTCATCGGCATCGGGGAGCCCGCCGCGCTGCCCTCACCAATATGATCAACGTCACGGAAAGACTCGATGAACCGTTTCTCGGTCCACTCGCCTATACCGGTCTCGGGGTCGGGCGTAATGTTCGCCGCGAAACTCACGCCCCAGCGGCCTACCCAAACGGTGCCGTCCGTTGTATAGAACGCGTTTTCCCATTCTCCGGTGCCTACTTCCTCATCGGGGAGCTCTGGAAGGGGCTCGTTTTCAGGATAGCCGGAAAGGAACCTCTCGGGGTCTGATTCTGTTCCGAAAAGGGTCTTTATCTTGGGCGTGTGGCATTTGTCGCAGCCCCCGAGGTTTACCAGCTGCTTACCACGTTCTATGCGGTAGAGCCTGTAGCGCTCAACATACGCGCTCGTGGTGCTTTCCTTTTGGGGCTCGAAAGTGGATTTGGGACTGCCGCCGCACCCAATCAAAAAAATAGCGAGCATCGCAGCAGCCAAGCCGCTCTTTAATACGTTGATAAGTTGTTTCATACCTTCGCTCTCACAGAGATTATATCAAAGTAGTTATAGGATTTTCAAGCTACGTAGTTTTGGATGCGGAATACAAGATTCAAGATGCACGATATATGATGGAGGGTGGTAAGGGACTGTTTCGGCTCATACTGAGCCTCACAAGGACGTTTTTCAATAGGATTTTACAGTTATTTCTGTTACTTACTTTACTTTCCTCTTGTTTTACATTACATTTAGTGAAGTAGAGCTGTATTAAGCGGATTAAAGACACTATAATTATTACAGGATTTTTAAAGGAGGATGTTGGATGATTCGTTTAACGATTGCCGCGTTAATTCTCATAGTATGCAGCGGGTGCGCCAGCAAACAAAAAGAGGTGCATCAGCCACCGCCTAACACAATAGCCGTAGGTACGGTCGCCGACGTGCACTGGCCGGCTCAGTGGGGAAACCATAAGTACCACATGGGCGACGGCGATATAGTTTCCGGGCGTTACGGCTGGTACAGACCCCCTGGGAGCGCCGCGGCGTATCATTTTAAAGACGACTACAACGTCATAATTATTAAAAAACCCATCAGCCACGCTGCCACTTACATCGTGTTTGACCCCGTGACCGTAGACCCAAAGGGTGTTCAGAAGCTGCTCGGCAGAATAGAGGGTGAGCTGTCTAACGTTGACTTCAACGAAGGGGCTCTGCAGCCCGGCGATATGGTGTTCATCACGATCGAGGACTACTACGGGGCCAATAAGGTCGGGCTTGATTTCAGACGCGGGGAGTACAACGAACCCCTGGCAAACGTTACGTTCCTGAACCGTTACAGGACGTTCCGCACCGACCCGGAGGATCCGGTGGCTCCTTACATCCCATTTGTATCGGAGATAGAGTAGCGGGGAGGCCCGAATTATGGCTTAAATAATCCGGGCCCGTAAGCAACTACTCAAGCTCAGTACACAAACCCCCAAGAGAGGTTAACGGTGCTTTCGTTCCTGAAATCGGGCGAAGGTATGTATCTGTAGCCGTAATCGAGCTTTATGAATACCGACTTGGCAAACGTATATGAAACGCCGCCGGTAAATACATTGCGCTCGAAACGGGGGTTATCGAAGAGGTCGCTCCTCGGTTTATATACGGAATCATAATAATCAAACCTGACAAAGGGCTCGAGACGGTGGAGGTAGTCAAGACCCACCAGGTTGTTGATGTTATAACCCACCTCACCCCACATCGCTACAGCTTGATCTGATACAGGAGTTCTCGGGGCCTGTAGGCTGTTAGGAAGCCTTGTGTTACGCTCGGATATCTCGTCCGCGTTCCATAGGTGTCCCCACATTGCTACACCGCTAGCGCGCCACTTCTCGTGCCTGAATATAGCGTGCGCATCTAAAATGAGAAGCGGAGAATCCACTCCATCAAGATCATCCTCCGGCCTGTTGGCATTGGTATTTAAACCGTAGTAAGCGGATGTACCGACCAGAAGACCCCAGTCTGGGACTTTGTAGTCCACACGGCCTACGAATGCAAGACCGTCCGCCTGTATGAACTCGAACTTCTTCTGCTGACCCTCGCGCACCCAGTAAAGTGAGCTGAAACCGCTCGAGTCAAGACCGTTTACGACCTGAAACGTTAGGTCCCAGTTTTCGTTAACGTAGTAGTCGAAGCTGAGCCCGATCTCGTCCCATACCGCTGGGATGATTGCAAGCTCTGCCTCCGGCCTCCTTGCGGCCAGGTAGTTAGTGGGCTTGTTAAGATATGACATCAGGCCGAACGCAAGGTAGAAGCGGCCTGCTTTGAGCTTACCCCAGTCGCCGAACTTTTTTCTCAGGTAAAGCTCTTCGATTATCACTTCACCGCCCTTTTCCGCTTCTAGCTCAAACTCGCCGAACTCCTCGAACTCAAGCTCAAGTGCAGAGCCCGTGCCGCCGTGCTCAAACTCTATCTCAGCCTCAAAACCGAGGCCGGCGAACATCTCGCCCTCGAGTTCCAGCACAAAGCGCGCGAGATCGAACTCAAGTCTTGAGTCCGACTCTGAGCCACCGGGGCGGGTCTGGTCGGGGCCGTGATCGAACCACGAAACCAGAAGGTCGGCGTATCCGCCCCAGGTGAGCTTCCAGGGGCTTTTGTCAAAGAGGTCTTTGTAGGGTTTATCGCCCGCGTTGAGTCTTTCTATAAAATCCCGCTCTTCCTGCTCTTCAATTTCTTTGACGTACTCTTCACGCTGCTGCCTGTCCAAAATGTAAGAGGGAGGCTGAGGCGCGTCCTGCTCTTGTGTGAGCTCGTTGACGCGGTTTTCGAGTGACTGTATCTTATGCGCGTCCTGTGCCCTAATCCGCTCTAACTCTTTTATCTTTTCCTCGTTTTGCTTTTTCATCTCCTCTATCATCCGTCTTAGCTCCCGAACCTCGCTTTGGTTCGCGGACTGGGCAAAAGAAGGCGGTAGTGGAGAAAGCAATGGCAGCAATACCGCTGCCAATAGAATTAAACCTATTCGATTGATCATTGTTTGTGTCCTTATAATGTGTTTAGAAATTTGAGAACCATCTCGCGCTCACGCTCGGAAAGGTTCATAAACCCTTCCTTGGCCGATTCAGCTTCGCCGCCGTGCCACAGGATAGCCTCTTCAACAGTCCTGGCCCTGCCGTCGTGAAGGAAGCTCGTTACTCCAAGCACTCTTCCGGTAAGCCCTATGCCCCAAAGCGGCGCCGTGCGCCACTCGCGCCCATTGGCCAAAAAGTCCGGCCTGCCGTCCGCAAGCCCCTCGCCCATGTCGTGGAGCAAGAGGTCGGTGAAGGGCTGAATGGTCTGGTTTGAGAACTCGGCGAATTCGGGGTGCTGGCCTGTGACTATTGTGGGCTTGTGGCAAGCCGTGCAGCCGATGCCGTAGAAAAACTCCTCACCCCTCTTCACATCCCGGTCGTCCGACTTAGCGCGGTTCGGGACCGCGAGGCTCTGAACGTAGAACACGGCCAGCCTTAAGGTCTCTTCGTCTATGTCCGTAAAGCCGCCCGGGTCCGTGATGTCCGGGTTTGAGACCCCCATGTCATTGAAGTACGCCGTGGAGGACTGCTGTCTTAAATCAGGGTTAGAAGCCTTATGGCCGAACCTTCCGACCTCGGTCCTTGCCCTGACAATGTTCCACACCATATTCACCCGGCCCGATATGCCGTCGCCGTCCTCGTCGTCAGGGTCTGCGAAATCGAATAGGGTGTCCTCGGATATCGCCTCTAGAAGCCCGAGACCAAATACGGGCGGGGGCAGTCTCATTGATCTTAGAACGTTCTCGTCAAGCTCCGAGCCGTCCGGCAGTGTGATGGTAAGAACTGGTTTTCTGAGCGTATATTGAGTTCCGTCGGGGTACTCACCGGGAACGTCTTCATAGGTGAGCTCAATCTTAGCCTCGGGGTCCAAGCCGAACACGGCGTGGTCTTGAATTTGGTTGCCAAAACCCTCTACAGGAGGGTTACCGCCCGGAACCGCGGGCTCGCCTTCAGGCAAAGAGACTCTTACGAGCGCCTGGCTCCTTAGATTGGGGTCACCGAACACCGGCTGGCCCCGGCCGTTCTTGGTGTGGCAGGCCTCGCACGAGACGTTGTTGAAAGTAGGACCGAGACCCGGGTTTACCACAGCGGGCGCTGTAACGAATACGTCACCGAACCTAATGTCGCCCTGAAAGTGGTCGTCATCCTGCTCGGGCGTAAGGTTTGCCGCCGGCATCTCAAAAGCAAAGGATGTGCGGTTATCGATGCTGGTATCACCGCCGGCGGGGACCGTGGGATCGACCACAATGCCTATACCGCCCCCGTCACCGGTATCCCCTGAACCACCACATCCTCCGATTAATCCTAATGATACTATGACCAATAGAACCGGAAACAGTAAGGACTTTCCGGCTGTGCTATATGAACTCTTAATTTTATAAAACATGATTTTTCCTACCTTGGCTTATTTCAAGTGCCCGAAGCGGCTCCCTTCAGCCGCCCCGGGTCTTGATGTGGATTGTTACTGATCGTTAATAATGTCGAGAACCGGACCGTTTAGCGTTGCGAACAGCGCTCTGAGCGCGTCCTGAGCTGCAACGATCTCGTCAGCGGCTTCAGGGTCGAGTATGGCGTCACGGAACGGCTGAGGAATGGCAAGGATCTTGTTTATGGCGTCATTGATTTCATCTTCAACGCGCGCCGCAAGCGCTGCATCCTCAATCTCCAGAAGATCGATAATTCCGTCGCCAAACTTCCCAAGGTCGGGCTGGTTACCGAGGTATGCGTTCAGCACTCCGGTAATGTCGTTAGCGAAGTCAGCACGGGAGTTAAAGCTGAACTGGCTCTCCACCGCTTCTACGTCCTTGTTATCGAACGGGTCGGCTATCTTACCTGCCGCCACTTCGTCGACAATGATTGACATACCTTCGATTATCTGCTGGAGCGCGCTTACGAGCGATGGGAAGGTCTGATTGTCCCCCGCATCTTTCATAACATCACCGAAAGGCTCGGGGAAACGGTTTCCGTCGCCCTCTGACCAGTCTGTGAGCAGTTCCTCCGCAGTAAGCTCGATGTCCCCTACAACACTTACTAGGTACTCAAATTCCCTGTCACCAAGCTCATCCGCTTCAAAAGCAAACAAGAGGTATTCTGCAGTGTGAAAACCTTTAAGAGACGGGTCCAGGTTTCTGATGAATGCCGGAGTCAGGTCATTTGCGCTGTCGAGTACGTTGTCAAGATCCGTACGGTTAACCGGCCATGAATCGAGCGCAGGGTCGTGCCCCTTTGCGTCTACAGGACCGAACAGCCAGGCCTCGCTCTGCTCCCAAGGAATCCTTGCGGATATCCAGGCGTCTCTCGCAGCCTGCAGAGTGCTGCCCGTCGGGTTTGCCTCAAGAGCTTCCACTGCTTCTCTAAGCGTTATTGCCCTCTCGTAAAGGAGCTCGTATGTACAAATGACTACGTTATCTACGTAGTCGTCTATTATTCTTTGGATCAAGGCGTCGTTATTGCCGCCTCCCCCTCCTCCACCGCCTCCGCCGTTACTGTCAGAGCTGGAATCACAACCTACCGCCAGTACAAGAGCGAATATGAAAAACAAAACATACTTTCTACCTGTGTTAATCAACATATGGTCCTTCCTCCTAAGTTTATTTACGGAATCTATACGACTCCCAATATCATAATGATAATCAATATCATTATTATAATATCAGCGCCCCACGATACTGTCAAGCAAATAACCAATAATAACAGAGGGTTATGTGGTATGTTTTGTTAGTTGGTAATGAATATCAATATTGATACGTATAAAACACAGGAGTTTTATAAATATTAAACTATGGTTGGAATGTAAAGGGTTGTTTATAAATTACATAAAAAAGGGAAGTAAGGCTCTGGACTGATATCAGCCCCAGGAGGGTAGAAAAACACCTCTTCTACCCCTACCCTGAAGAGTGCGGCTATATATGCCTCAGATACTTAGTGTGGAATAAATAACAGAGCATATACGTTAAAGTTTAGCGCTTTGTACTCAGTCCTTGTCCCTGAGCTTGGGGTTGTCGACAACCATACCGCTCTGCAGGACGTAGATCACACGGTTAAATATGTGGTGGACGTTGGTGTACTTCTCATCGAGCTGGGTCTGAGCGAACTCGAGCATGTCGATGAGCACGTCTGATACAGGCACTCCTCTGTGCTCGGCTTTTTTCTTCACCATGGTCTCGAGGTCTTCGATTGCCATCCCGAGGAGCTCCCACTCTTTTTCTCTGTCAGTTGTTTCTGTTGTGTCTGTCATAGCGACTCTCCTGAATATATAAATGATTAAGTGTGATTAATGTTACCTGATTGCGAGCATATTATTAAAACAGAATAAAAAATTGCCAATAAAGACTCGGCCCCATATACTAATGATATGAATAGAACTGCTCTGACCGGGACCCTAGTTTTTATCGCTCTGGTTGTATCTACACTCGGGGCAAGCGCCGAGAAGCTTTATATCCCGGATTCCATGACTACCCACCCACAATGGTATATAAAGGTCACTGACTGGTCTGTATACGCCACGTGGAGCGCCGTTGCCATCATTCACAGCGTGACTATCGAGAATACGAGCGACGTGGAGTATAAAGACGTGAAGGTCAGGGTGTGTTATTCCTCCATGTCCACAGGCGGGGCTGGCAATATTGTAAGCCAGGAGGTCGGAGTGCTGCCCGTGACTCTACCGCCAAAGAGTAAGAAGACCTATCTAAAGTCCGGAGTAACCATTGGAGCGGGATCTACGTTCATGAACGCAATCGAGCTTCAGGTGCTGGGAGCAACCCCGGTTCTGAACTGAGGATCAGTCCAAAATACTGCCTTTAAATTAACCCTTAATAGGTAGAATTCGCAAAACTTTTATTCTTCATGTAAAAATTTCCCGCAAATTCCTAAAAAAATTCCCATTCATAACCTATCTATATCTAAGGTTTTTTCATCTTTAGAATAATCTCAATGTTTAGATTAACTTATAATCTTAAACACCTATAATAACACTGGAATCAGAGAGTGTGATCAGACAGGGCATTCATTAGATATTGGTATCTAAGCGTCAGATATTACTCAGGAGATTGCTTTTTTTTCAATAATTTCACAAAAAACGTGCAAAAAATAAAAAAGTTTGATATACTCATTGCTGAACCGGTTGTTACAACCTGAGCCCCGTCAACCGGATACGCAATCCTCTTGGCATGGGTTATGTATTCGCGGGGCTCTGTGGAATAATATTTTATTTAATAAAAATTTTAGGTTTTGGGTTTTTGGGGAATCACAAGCAGTAAATCACATTTGACAGCAGAGGTTTTCAAACCGCTAGCTATTGTCGTAGTGTAATCCGTGTTATATGGTTTTGATTTTGCTATATCCTGTGGGATAAACCGCCGTCTATTATCATATTGGTACCGGTAACCCAATCTTCAGTCGCGAGATAGAGGGCAGCCCTTCCTATATCGTTTGGCGTGCCGGCTTTTCCCATAAGGTGCTGAGCGTGTACCCGCTCCATTACCTCGTCCTTCTTTTCTCCGAAAGCCTTATCGAAAATAGCCGTGTCCACACCGCCCGGGCTGAGCGCGTTTACACGCACGTCCGGCGAGAGCTCCTTTGCCCAAAGCTCGGTGAGCATGAGCACAGCGGACTTTGAGGCCGAGTATACGCTCCATGTATGAAGCCCCCTCCTGGCGCTTGCCGAGCAGATATTTATTACACAGCCCCGGGTCTTCCTCAGCTCTGGTATAGCACAAGTCGTGAGAGCGAAGAGCCCCCTGACGTTCGTCTCGAACGTCAGATCGAATTCCTGAAGCGTTGTCTCGGAGACGGGCTTATAGAGACCCGTGCCGGCGTTGTTTACAAGAATATCGAGCGAGCCGTCGCGCTTGAGGACTTGTTTTATGAGATCTGGAGTGCTTTGAGTATCTCTGACGTCGTGCGCTATTGCCCGTAGGTTCCCACCGAGCTTTTCTTTAGCCGAGTCGAGCTTCCCCCGGTCTCTCCCGGTGATGATTACACGCCCTCCAGCCTCGACAAAAGTCTCCGCTATCCCGAAGCCTATACCCTCTGAGCCGCCGGTGATGAGAGCTGTTTTGCCTTCTATGCTTTGGTATGCCATTTGAGTGCGCCTCCAATTGTTTCATGATACAGGATAAATGGATGATTTTTCAACCGACACTCAAATCTAGGTTAGACAAGGATTGTATACTGCAAATATTCTCTTCTTTTGCATGATCACACACGAAGTGTGGATTACTAAAAGATTACAAAAATCACCGCCTTCACATAAATGAGGCTAAAAATGAATGTAGTTGTATGATCCTTATAATTCCGCCCACACCACGTATAAGGTTTTTAACGCGGACACATAGTGTCCATTCATTCGGTTTCTACATGGCTTATGAGTTAGGGTAAGCAGATAAAGTCCTCATGAACCTTATTAGGAATGTAGAAACATTATGTCTGCGGGCACTGCCCGCATTTTCTTAACGCTATTTATGTATGTCGGAAGATAAAAACAAAAAATTCTAAAACCGCACCCTTCTTGAACAAACGATATAAGGAACTACACAAAGAAATTTTCATAACCTCTTCACAAACGGGGTGGAGTTGTATTATAATTAGAAACGGGTCAATACATTAACATTTTTTGCTTATTTTTTTCACGGCTGCTGTAGCTGAATGGGTCTGTTAACTGCGGTCGAAACTTAAGAAGAAGGTCGGAGAAGCTATGACTAATCAGTGGGGGAATATCGGCATTTCAGAAGAAAACCGTTTTCTGGAGCTCTATATGGAGCCCGAGGGCGATCAGTTCCTGGCGCATTTCTACAAGGGCCTGGGGGACGGCTATGGAGTAAAGAGCCTTTACGCGAGACACTTTGAGGACGACACATACAGAAGGATAACTCCGGAGACGGAGAACCTGACGTTTGAAGACGTCGTGTTCTCTACGGAGCACTCTAAGATATTCGTAAACGTATTCAAGGTCCGTAAGAAAGGGAATAAATACACGGGTTACGACTGGCATTCTATAGATATGATCGACACGGATACCGGGGAAGCCTTGGAAATATTCACAACGGAAGACGTGGATATTAAGTCTCCTTACGAGAAGGCCTCGATCATACAGCTGCGCTCGGTGAAAGAAGACGGGAAAGAGCTTATCTGCACCGTAGCCTTTGAGAAGAAGCCCGAGGACGGCGAGCCCGTGATCGATTACTACCTGTCAAAGATTATGCTGAGGTCCGGCAAGCTAAAGAGGATCACAAAGCTCTCAAGCGAGTCCTCTGAGATACTTAAGTATAAAGACAGGATAAGCGGGAAAAGCCTTTAATTAATCCACATCTCTAGTTACATCCAAACCACTAAAATCAGTACCCAAAGCTAAGGGGGAGTGTGACTTCCTTGAAGTACTCGCGGGTGCCGTTAAATACGTTTAGGTCGACGAAGCCGTCGATGCCGTGGAGGCGGCCCCGATGGGTGAACTGCCAGAAGGTCCATTCGTGCCCGGGGGCGAGCCTGGGTTTACTGCGTATATCCCTGATCCAGATAAAGTAAGGAAGATCCTCGCCTTCGACAAAAGCCCTGTAGGACTCGTTGGTTATATAAAGAACGGGCCGGCGGTCGTACTTTTCCTGTACCAGCTCGGTAAAATCCGAGAGTTCTTTGTGGAGCTCCTCTTTTGTGGGCCTGGCGCTGCAGTTACCCGAGAATTCCAGATCAATCGCGGGGGGGAGCATATGCTCTTCCACAGGGACAGTCTCCATGAAATTAAGCGCCTGCTCGCGCCCGGTCTTACAGAATGTAAAGAAGTGGTAGGCGCCCCTTACTATTCCTATGTCCCCTGCCCTCCTCCAGTTCTCGGCGAACTTAGTGTCCTTATGGTCCCCGCCCTCTGTAGCCTTAATGAACGCGAAGTCTATGTTTGAGCGCGTGAGCACGTCCCAGTCTATAACGTCCTGGTGATGGGATATGTCTATACCGCGGATAGGATAGGTCTTATCGCTCGGATAGTTAAAACGCACGTAGCCGAGCTCGAAAAACAGGAACGTTACGAGGGAGATAAAAATAGCTGCCGCTACAAGTGCGATTAATCTATTCATAGTGAAACAGTGAAATAGTATACTTAGTGTAAAGAGAACATTCACTCTCTTTGCTCGCACCTAATTTACTCTCTGATTATTTTCGGTTACGTTCAGAAACAAGCAATCCGGCATCGCCGTAATGTTTCTCAGGTAACATATTAGTAAATTATCATTGTTATAAAGGAGGCTATTGATGGAGAAGAAAGATAAACCCAACGTTAAGAGTGAAAGTCCAAGCCCTGAGCAGAGTAGACGCGATTTTCTCAAGAAAAGCACGGTAGTGGCCGCTGGGGCCGCGGCAGCTTCAATGTCCATCCCGGACGTTTCGGCGGCGCAAGAGTCTGAATGTCAGCTGACCAACCCCTACGGACCCCGCCCCGGCGGCGGAGTCAGCCTTCCGGAGTACTACAAACCCTGGGCCGCAATTAGTAATAACAACTTTTACATCCCCGGCTCTGAAATACTACCGAAAAATGAAATGCGAATTTCTTTCCTCGGCAGCACTCCCTGGCCTCCGACGACATTACAGTCGGGCACATCCATGTTGGTAGAGCTAGGCAACGGAACACTGCAGCCTCGTCGTTTCTTCTTCGATATGGGTAATGGAAGTATCAAGAATGCCATAGCGCTTCAGGTACCGGCGCCGCTTATAAACGATATATTTCTGAGCCATCTTCACTCAGACCATTTTGCCGACCTTCCATACATGTACCCATTCCGCGCTTTTTCAGGTGGCTTTACCCCGCTTAGGGTATACGGACCATCGGGCAGAACCCCGGAGCTTGGGACCAAGCACATGATAAAGCATATGCGCGAGATGAACCGATGGCACGAAGAGAACTTCAACTGTTTGCCTGTTGGGGACGGTATGGAGATCGATGTTACCGAGTTTGATTGGAAAGAGGAAAACGGCGTTTGCTACAATAAAGACGGAGTAGTGGTACGGCACTGGCCGCGCTCGCACGTAAAGGACGGTGCTTCGGCGTACCGGCTTGACTGGGAGGACGCGGGACTTTCCTTCGTATGGACCGGGGACGGACGCCCGGACGAGCTGTCCGCCAAATACGGGAAAGGAGCGGACGTCTTTGTCTCTGAGGGAACAATTGATACACCCGCCTTATCAGCCATCAAAGTGGGCGCACCGGCTGAGCTCTGGGAATATACTATCGACATTTTCCATACTATGTACTATGCGGCAGGCTACTTGTTTAAGCAGGCTCAGCCCCGCATCGGCTGCATTTGCCACTACGAGTGGTCGGGCTCCGGTCTGGCCGCAGAATCGGTGGCCGAAGTCCGTGCAAACTGGGACGGTCTGTTTATGTTTGGCGGACCGGATGTCCAGGTTCTCAATGTTTCAAAGGATGCTATCTGGGCAAGAGAAGCTCTCATGCCCGAAGGAGCCGCACCGCCCGCAATGGACCCCAGATGGTTACTGAAACCCGGCGAGAAACTACCAGAGGAAATGAAGCTGCCCACACCGAGGCTGCCACGCGAGAAACAGCAGGAACAGTTTGTGCGCGATCTGGAGATTGATCCCCACAAGTATTACCCGCCCGGAGAGTACCGAAAGCCCGTTCAAAAATGGCCCGGCATCACTCTGAATCCACGTGAGATGTTAGCGGCGCGCGGCATTAAGGTCAAGGACTAACAACAAGAACAACTGCGATGGCGCGCTGCTGCTCAAATGGGCAGCTCGCCGCGTAGAAAAAACGAGGAAATAATGAGTAACAATCCTGAGCAGATACTAGCGCCTGCCGCAAGTACCGAGCCCATTGTCATAGAGGGACGCAACCCGATCCCGGTCACGCTTTTGACAGGGTTTCTCGGCGCCGGAAAAACAACTCTGCTTAACCGTATATTGAACGGAAACCACGGACTTCGGATCGGGGTGCTGGTTAATGATTTCGGAGCAGTCAACATTGACGCAGAGCTTGTGGAGGGAGTGGAGGAGAACACTATAAACCTCTCAAACGGCTGCGTTTGCTGCGAGATCCGCAGCGATCTAGTTAAATCCCTTGAACAGCTCCTTACTCGTGAAGACGTAATCGATTACGTAATTCTAGAGGCCAGCGGAGTATCGGATCCGGAGAGTATCGTTATGACTTTCCTAGATCAAAAATATGAAAAGCTGCTTCGATTGGACAGTATTACCTGTATTGTAGACGCCGAAGCCGTATTTACACACGGTGACAACGAGGAGCTGAACTCTTTAAAGATCCGGCAGATTGGATTTGCCGATATGGTTGTTCTTAATAAGGTTGATCTTGTTGGTACTGAGCACATAGAGGTAATAAAGGAGTGGATCGATCACTATCTGAAAAGGGTGCGGATCGTTCAGTCGGTCCGCTGCGACGTGCCGCTTGAGATACTGCTCGCGGTAGGGCGTTTTGAGCCCGCGAACATATACTTTGAGAGCAACAACACCGGGATTAAAGACAAAGAGCGCTCTCACAGCCATGAATCCGCAAAAGGGATGTTCGATAGCTGGAGCTACGAGTCCGATAGAGCGTTTTCACTTGAGGCTCTTCGCCAAATGGTTCGCAGAGAGCTCCCGGCGAGCGTTTACCGCTGTAAGGGCATCGTATTCACGGCCGATGCCCCTGACAAACGTTTTTCGCTGCAGATAGTGGGGCGACGTACCGAGATTACGGAGCTTGGCGAATGGGGAGATCGGGAGCCCAGGACTCAAATAGTCGCCATCGGCGAGCCCGGGGCTATGGACGCGGGAGAGCTGCGGATGAAATTTGACGCATGCATTGAAGACGCATATACCTAGCTATTAACAACCGGGCCCGATTGCCGTAAGGGTATAATCTGATATATTAGTTTCTCAAGTTAGCGGGAGGAACACAAATGTACGAGACCCTTAAGCCCGGGCTTAAGTTTGAGTTTGACTACACGGTGCCCGAATCAAAAACCGTACCTTACATATACCCTGAATCCGAGGAGATGAGCATTATGCCCAAGGTCTTCTCCACCGGTTTTATGATCGCGCTGTTTGAGTGGGCGTGCGTAAGGTTTATAAACGAGCACATTGATTTCCCAAGACAAATGTCGGTCGGTACGGCGGTAAACCTAAACCACACAGCGGCAACGCCCCCTGGGCTAACCGTTAAAGTTAGGGGTGAGCTTATCGAGGTGGAGGGAAGGCGGCTCAGCTTTCAAATAGAATCGGACGACGGGGTGGACACAATCTCAACCGGTACGCATGAGAGGTTTATAGTTGACGCCGATAGGTTTATAGCAAATGCGATGAAAAAAGCGGAGCGGGGTTCTTAAAATTTTCCTAACACCTAAACTATAATGGGCAGTCCAGTAGACATATCTGAAATTAAAGCGCTTACGTTCGACGTGTTCGGCACGGTGGTCGACTGGCGCTCTTCGATAATCCGTGAATTAAGGGAATTCGGCATATCAAAGGGGACCGTGATCGATTGGGCCGGGTTTGCGGACAAATGGCGCGCAGGTTACGCGCCCGCAATGGATATGGTCAGGAAGGGAGAGCTCCCTTGGACCGATATCGATACGCTCCACAGAATGGTGCTTGAGCAGCTTCTTGAGGAATATAATTTTACGGACTTAAATGAGGACGAGATAGAGCACCTTAATTACGCATGGCACAGGCTTACCCCCTGGCCCGACTCTGTACAGGGACTTGAGAGAATACGCTCATGCTACACTGTCGCGACTCTATCAAACGGCAACTTGTCACTGCTGGTGGACTTGTCAAAATACGGCGGGCTTACCTGGGACTGCGTGCTGTCTTCAGAGCTTGCCGGGCACTATAAGCCCGACAAAGAAGTTTATCTGACCGCTGCCGGGCTGCTGGGACTGAGTCCGGAGCAGATGATGATGGTCGCCGCCCATACTGATGATCTGGAGGCCGCGGGCGAGCTGGGGTTCGGTACCGCCTATGTATCGAGACCGCTAGAGTTCGGACAGGGCGGTATAGCTGAGGATGAAGAAGAGGATATGCGCTTTGATATAATGGCCCGGGATTTTAACGACCTGGCGCGCAAGCTTGGCGCTTAAGTATATGAACATCCAAGAGGTTCAAGACAAACTGCCAAACGGTTTTCGGGGCTCGGTGCTCAGAATGATAACTGTAAAGAACAGATCCTATGAGCTTAAGTTATATCTGGATATAGACACCGGCAGTGAGATTAAAAAGGGCGTACTCACCGTACTTGACCTGGTTTATTTCATACTGGACGACTCGGAGACGGACATACTTAGCACTATGGAAAAGGGGATAAGAATTTCAGACTCTGGTACAATTGAATCATTGAAAGAAGATGTCAGCGTCCCCGGAGCGCGCGACGAAGAAGCGTTCAGGCATTATTTTTTTCTTCCTGATTTCGGGAAGTATTTGTTTGTATCCGGGAAGAGCTGTGAATTTAAGTGGGAGGTTTAGCATAGATGGTAATGAAGTTAGAGAAGGTAACCCCTCTAGGAAGATCGCTCGAGGAGTACTGGCTCATGTTCGGGCTTACCGAGAAGGATTTGGATAAAAAAATAATAGGCATAGGCGACGGACCCGCGAGCTTTAACGCCGAGATGAAGGAGCTTGGAAATAAAGTGACGTCGGTCGACCCACTTTATGAATTCTCGGGTGAGGAAATCGAAAAGCAGTTTTATGAAGTGATCGATCAGGTTATAGAGCAGGTGGCGTCTTCCCCAAGCGACTGGATCTGGGCTTATCACACTTCCCCCGAGCACTTAAAGCTCCACCGTAAGCAGGCAATTATTAAATTCCTCAAAGATTATGAGCAGGGGAAAGCAGAAGGCAGGTACTTATTGGGCAAGCTTCCTTTACTCGATTTTAAAGACTCCGCCTTTGACATTGCCTTGTGCTCACACTTCCTTTTCCTGTACTCAAAACACTACGATTACGAATTCCACAAAAGTTCGGTCTACGAGATGCTGCGAATCGCAGGGGAAGTACGGATATTCCCGCTCCTGGACCTCATGCTCAACCCCTCAGCTCATATAAAGCAGTTAGCGGAGGAGCTTCGAGGCGACGGCTACAACGTGGAAATAAAACAAGTCCAATATGAGATGCAGCGCGGTGGAAACAAGCTTATGGTAATTACCAAACAGGATTCCCCGGACTGATACGAAGCACTTTACAGCAGTATCAAAGTTTTTGTATTCGCACGGCTTTTTTCTTTGTGCCTAAAAAAGCACTACACATTCAGGGCAATTGCCGGGGACAAGCTCTTCCCGGCAGCATAAAGGTAGGCGGGTGTTACCTCATTTAAATTCTAATGGGTTTGTTGGCTATGCGTTATAATTAGGTTATGGGACAGAGTTTGGAAGAGTATTTATCTGAGGTGCCCTGGGAAAGAAAAGAGAGATTTACTGAGCTCCTTTACAGGATAAGAGCGTGGCTTCCGGAAACTAAGCTAAATATGAAGTATAAGATGCCAACGTTTGAGATCGGAGAGAATTGGGTATCGATCGCCAACCGCAAGGATTACGTGTCGGTATATACCTGCTCGCTTGAGCTTATCGAGCCTTATTTAGAGAAACACCCGAAAACCAAACACGGGAAGGGATGCCTTAATTTCAGGGATAAGGACGAAATAGATTACGAGAACCTTCGCAAGGTCGTGGAGAAGGCTATAAAGGTTAAGTAACTTAAAGTACAGGATTTATAATAATCCCCCCTACCCCCCCTTTGAAAAAGGGGGAATAAAAGGTGAATACAGGGAATGGCAAATCATTTAAGGATTGAGATATGGGACGGGGAGTCGATGGAGTGGTCGCTTGAAGGAGACGGGTCGGGGCTTCAGTACGACCAGGCATCTATCAAGCTCCGGGCGCTGTTCGCTGAGCAAACACAGATACAGCTGGTGTTAAATAAGGATGAGGTGCGCGATGTAGAGAAGTCCCGCGTAATGGAAGAGATACGCTCCCTAGAGGGAAAAGAAAACCTGATGCTTACCGACAAAGACTATACCAAGATGATGATTTTTATCTATTCTTAACAAATTCCCGGACATTTATTATCCTATGCGCTATGAGATACAAGAATCTCACTACGATTTTCATATTGCTCGCGCTCATAATGTCAGGCCCTGTAAGCGCTCTTGCGGAAAACACCTATAAGAGCGAGCACGGGTTTGCAATTGACTACCCCGAGGGTTGGCACCTGGAAACTTACATGGACATCTACAAAACTCTTCGCGAGGCAGAGCGGGTCGGAGGCAACTTCTTTCGCATAACGAGCTACCCGAAGGACGACGCGAGAGCAGACAGCCCGAACCTATTCTCACGAGACATGCTCAGGGTTGACGGGTGGGTGTATCCACATTACAAGGGTACGCTCGGGAAGCTGATAACTCAGACAAGGAACGTTACCAAGCTTGAGAACTTTACGATTGACGGCAAAAAGGCAAAGAAGGTTTGGCGAAGAGCCGAGGACGAAAGCTCTCTTGGGGACGACCAAGTGCTATCTATATACTTCGTAGACAAAGATAAGAAAGTGATTTTCACCTGCTACCCCTCATACAGCTCGCTTCTACAAGAGTGCTATGAAATAGTCGGGAGCTTTAGGTTTGATTAAGGAATTAGGAAAAATAAGCAAACCCCTCCCCTGCCGGTCTTTTAAAAAAACGTTGTACATTGCACGTTAACTACAGACCGTACACGCTGCTATCTAAGCGAGTAAGGAGATCAAATATATAACTTCGTGCCGCACTAGACAATATATACGTCTTCTACTATAATAAGCTTTGAAGCAAAGGCAGGGGGGGTCGGAAATTGAAAGACGAAGTACGGATGCTCTCTGTCATAGACAGTGCGTCTAAACACGCCAGGCTTTTGTATTATATATATATCGGCTTTTTGTTATACCTGGTTGTAACGGCGCTTAGCGTGAAGGACAAACAGCTTGCTCTGGGCGCAAGCTACATCAACCTGCCGTTTTTAAACCTCACGGTTCCGCTGGAAGCGTTTTTCATAGTTTCAGTCTTTCTGGCTATCGTTCTGTACATTAACCTGATGCTCTATCAGAATAAGCTCAGGACTCTGGTTTCCGAATTTATACAATACTGTAAAGATCAGAATATAGAATTTGATAAAAATAAGCTTTTTCCATGGGGTATGAATACGTACGGTGCAGCCGAGGGAGGCTTTTACGGCGCCGTGCAGTCTGTATTCTCCGCTGTGTCTTTATGGCTTACACTCCCGGCCGCCCTATTTGTACTATCTATCATTTATGTGAAGAAGCACGACGAGCTCATATCTTATATCATAGTAGGACTCACGTTCACTTCACTCTTACTGATATTCCTTTTCTGGAGCAGAATCCATAAACCTAAGAAATCAAACGATGTATGGGACCTGGTAGTCCTGTTCTCCGTATGCGCGATTATTACAGCAGGCTGGTACGCGGCATGTATAATGGTGCCGGCTATTAACGCGGGAAAGTACGCCTGGGCCAATCTTGATCTTAGAAATGAGATACTTGCGATCGCTCCACAAGGAAGCGACGGAAACGATCAGTACTTTTGGGTGGACCTCGAGGGGGCAAACCTTAACGGCGCGGACTTGAGAAACGCCGTCCTCAAACAAAGCAATTTATCCGGAGTACAGCTCAATAACGCTAATTTATCAAATACGGACCTTAGCAACTCCACACTGACCAATGCCTCACTCGTGAATGCGAACCTCATGCAGAGTAACCTGAAAGGCACTGATCTGTCGTTTGCCGATTTGAGTGAAGCGGAGCTAAAAAACGCCCGGCTTGAAGAGGCGAACCTTTATAACGCAAAATTAGTGAAGGCTGATTTGGAGCAGGTGAACTTGAGGGACACTGACCTTGAGGGCGCAAGCCTTGATGAGGCAGAACTGAAAAACGCAATACTTACAAGGGTGGACCTGCATAAGGCGAGTCTAAAGAAAGCAAATTTGGAATCTGTAATTTTGGAAGATTCTAACCTTAGTCACGCGAACCTCGAGGGCGCGGATCTGAGTAGAGCCTACATGAGGGGGGCTGAGCTAAAGAGATCCAACCTTAACGGCGCGCGCCTCGTTGACGCGGACCTAAGCAGCTCCAGCTTTGACAGCGCGCAGCTTCGCTCCGCGGACCTTACCGGCGCCGACCTCACGGACGCAAAACTTAACAGCGCGAACCTTGAAGGCGCTTCACTGACCAACGCAAAACTGAACGGCGCGCTGCTTTTGGGTGTGGGTTTGCGAGGCGCGAGCTTCGTTAATACGGAGCTTGACCAGACATCCCTATACCAGGCTGATCTTAGAAACACAGACGGCCTTACCCGGGACAATCTTTGCGGCACGGGGACACTATGGGAAGCAAAACTCGACATGGAAATACTTATAGAGATAAAGAACATATCCTCAGGGTGCCCCGAGAAACTAACAAAAAGAAGTTATGAGAAATGGCAGGAAGCCCGTCTCATGCCGGATGAATTTATAGAAGAGGGTTGAGAGCACAGTTAAGGAAAGCGAAATGTCTGAAAAAGTAGAAGCGTTAGAGAACTGGTACAGGAGGGTATGGGAACAAGAAGACGCGGGCGCGATAGAGGAGCTTTTTGTCCCTGACCCGGAGATCGGGCAGATAGGGATGTCAAGAGCAATTGACCTTGAAGAATTCAAGGGCTTTCACAAGCTCATCTGCGATCAGCTGAAGAATATCGATATAAAAATAGACATGGCTATTGAGGACGGCGACTGGCTGGCTGCGCTCTGCTCGTGCTACGCGAAAGATGCGCGTACAGGAGAGGACGTAACAATCAGCGGCAACGTGATGGCTAAATTCACTGGCGGGAAACTAAGGGGTGGATACGAGCACTGGGATTTTATGGGTCTGTGGGACCAGCTGGGACTTCTTCCCGACGAGAGTTTTCAGAAATGTTTACATGGGCACAAGCTTGCCTGAAAAACGGGATATTTGAACATATATTACAGAATTTTAGAAACGGGGTTATACTTCGAATCTAGGTTGAGGACGTAAAGTACAAAATATTAAGCGGTACCGGAACGGTATTTCAGGTAATTCGAATATTCATCCATTCCGGGTTATTTAAGGGTCGGAATTTATGCGCATATCCACTTATAAAATCGCCAGGGTCGCTCTGGTTTTCATCCTGATCTTCGTCCCGCTGCTCCTTTTCAGGTATTTTAGCGGCAGCCATACAGATTACTGCCCGCTCTCACACAAAATGAGCGATACTTCTCAGTGCGTTATCCTGCATGTCACACTTGACAGGGTGCTCGTGCGCCACTCTGACAAGTACACGAACGAACACTATTTTGAGATCATTGAGTCGGGTCGATCACACAAATACGACGTGCCCGAGTACACCGGCCCCGAGACTCCGATGTTCAGGATCAGGATGGTCGAGAACGAAAAACAGACAATCTCTATAAACGGTGAAAAGTACGTGCTGTTGCCCATCGACAAATCCTTCAACTAATCCCCCCAAGTATCTAACGTTTACCATCCGTCATTTAACAGGTTTATAATTGAGTTATGGAGCCTCTACTATGCAGCGGAGTAACGCGGTATGAGCCTTGAAAGCAAAATCGCATCAGTATTCAAGATGTCCGACGAGGTGTGGGAGCGGCACGCGAACCCATGGAGCGTATGGACGAGGTATCTGACTCTGCCGCTGCTCATAATCTCGATATGGAGCCGCGCGTGGATAGGCTGGTGGAGCCTTGCTCCTGTCGCCGCGTCAATAATCTGGGTATGGATCAATCCCAGGATATTCAAAAAACCCCGCTCTACGGATAACTGGGCCTCAAAAGCGGTATTTGGAGAGCGCGTATGGATAGCGCGAGATAAAGTGCCTGTACCCAAGCACCATGGTGGGATCATCAAAATCCTCAACGCAGTATCGATGATAGGCGCGCTTTTTTGCGTATGGGGCCTTTACACGCTCAGTGTGTGGCCCACGCTGTTTGGCCTCGCGCTGGTCGTGGCGGGAAAAACCTGGTTCCTTGACAGGATGGTATGGCTATACGGTGAGATGAAAGACGAAAACCCCGAGTACTCTAAATGGCTTTACTAGTTTGGGAAGCCCCTTATACTAATTGTAGTTACCAGAGATTAATTTTTTTGGTCCGGTTAGTCCGTAATTCCAAATAATCGTAGTTTTTATAACAAGAGCGAGCGAAGCAGACGATTTTCCTGCCCGCCTGCATCTATTGAAAATTAATAGTCATCGAAAACAAAAACACCAAAACACCAGGAGGCATACATGAAGTTATCAGGCAAAACGGCCATTATCACAGGGGGCGGAACAGGAATCGGCAAGGAAACCGCGCTTCTTTTCGCTAAAGAAGGCGCAAGTGTTGTAATAACCGGAAGAAGAGAGGAGAAGTTAAAGGAAGTTCAGGAAGAGGCTGCGTCAAACGGGCTGACGATCGACTACATAGCGTGCGACGTGTCTAATGAAGAAGACTGTAAATCTACTGTGGATTATACGATCGGGAAATACGGCGGCGTGGACATACTTTTTAATAACGCCGGGATATTGATGCCGGGTAGGACCCATGAAACCGATACCGAAATATGGGAAAAGACTTTCGACATTAACGTAAAGGGCACTTACTTTATGTCGAAGCATTCGATACCTCATATGCTGGAAAAAGGTTACGGGGCGATTGTGAACAATTCCTCTATTGTCGGGCTAAAAGGCATGCCGGGATTCGCGGCCTATGTAGCGTCAAAGGGCGCAGTAACACAGCTTACAAAGAGCATGGCGCTTGAGTACGCGGACAAGGGAATCAGGGTTAACGCCATATGCCCGGGCGCTATAGAGACTCCGATGATTGTTGAGGATTTCTTCGGCAAAGTGGAAGACAGGGAAGCAGCCGAGCAGTACCTGAAATCGCTCCACCCGGTTGGAAGGCTCGGCCAGCCTGAGGAGATTGCTCATTCGATACTCTTCCTGGTAGATGATAATATCGGGTTTATGACCGGGAACATGCTCTCAGTAGACGGCGGCTGGATTGCAAGATAAAAATCCGGGATTATCTTAAGTAAAAAAGGCGGAGGTGACTTATGTCACTAGACAGCTTTGTATATGAACTATGTACCGAGGGCAAGAACTTCGCGGCCGTCGCGACCGTTATGCCGGACGGCTCACCGCAGGTGAGTCTGGTCTGGGTAGATTCGGACGGCGAGAATATCGTAATTAACACGGCGGAGGGCAGGCTGAAAACAAACAATCTGCGTAAAGACAGCCGCGTCGCTGTCGCGATCGCAAATTCAGAGAACCATTATGAGCAGGCTATGGTGAGGGGAAAAGTGACCCAAGAATCCCACGATGATGCAGACGAGCATATTAATCAACTTGCTAAGAAATATCTGGGACTGGATGAATACCCGCACCGCCAGCCCGGCGAGGTAAGGGTTAAAATGAAAATAAAGCCCGAAAAGGTTTTTAAGATTGAAGGGTAACTATAGGATATAAAAAAAGGCCCTTGAGTAGTCAATCGTTCTAATCCAGGGCCTTTTTCTAAATTGTATTGCAGATGCTTCTTATGACTCTGTTGAGCTGCTTGAGTCTGTCTGGGTGGTATCTTCGGTAGTCGCGCCTTTATCTTTTCCCGCTCCGCACGCAAAGGAGTCGGATGAGAAAATAGCGAAGCTGCCAAACGCGAGACCCAGAGCTATAGCTAAAGTAAGTAATGTTCTTTTCATTTATACTGCCTCCCGCTGTTAGATAAAATAAAGTTTAGCCGAAGACCCCTGGTATTACCAAATTATTTTTCAATAGCAAAAAAACTGAGCCAAGGAACCTGCGCTGTATTATCTTGTGATTTATATCACTTACAATATGCTTTGCGTCTTTTTCACCCTCCCCCCGTCTATCTATATGTAAGTAAAAAAATTCAGGGAGGTCAGAAATGAGTGAAGATAATAAAGTAAAGTGTGAATGTCAGTGTGAGAACTGCGGCGGAGCGGAGTGCCGCTGTGAGTGTAAGTGTGAAAGCTCTACATGCTGCGGATAAGTTTAAAATAACGGGGTACACATTATAATAAAAATACATATATATAGTGTGTACCCTTATATATAAGGTAGGAAAGATGAAAGCGACGCAAGATGAGATGAACGGAATATACGAGGATTTCTCAGAAAAGATCAGAGCCTATCTGATGGGGAAAGTGCGGAGCCCAGAGGATGTGGACGATCTGACGCAGGAGATATTCATCAAGATCCACAAGAGCCTCGCCTCACTTAAAGACGAAAAAAAACTCGCCCCTTGGATTTACTCGATAGTACGGAATTCTATAACGGACTACTATAGAAAGAAGGACATGGGAGGCGCTGAGATCGATGAGAACATTTCATATTCAGAAGATAACGGCGAAGATAAAAATTTAAGCGGCATCCTGTACTGCCTTAACGTATTTATAGACAGGCTGCCCGAGAAATATAGAGAGCCGCTCATACTGAGCGATATAGAGGGGGTTAAGCAAAAGGATTTGGCGGAGCGGATGGGACTCTCGTACACGGGGCTGAAGTCGAGAGTTCAGAGAGGAAGGGAAATGATAAAGGGAATGTTCATAGAGTGCTGCGGGGCCCGGTTCGATACTAACGAAAAATTCTCGGTAGATAATCATGACCACGATAACTGTAAGATTTGTAACCCTCCCGCAAGCTAGAGCTGTTTGGGTTGGGTGATCACGATAAAAGAAGGATGACTTGGTCAGCGCCGTTACTTGTTTCCAGCATGTTCCTGGTTGAGTATTCTACCAGATACAACTGCGTTGAGGTCATGCTTTCCATGGTCCGCATGTTTGAATTTGCGTCAGATAATCTAATGTATGCAATATCTTATGAAGATAGTTGCAATAGATGCTATGGCAGCAGGTCCATGGTTCCGGTGTATTCAGACGAGGGAATAGACATCATAGTTGAAAATGGTATCAACTTCCCCATTGAAGACGTCACCATAGAAGTGACCATACCGCAATAAATACACAAGTTGTGTTATTTCATTACGCCGTGCCGGGGGTCCATTCACCAACCTCCGGCACACCCCCAAAACCACAGAGTTGCCTTTTTATCCCCTCCTTTCGCAAAGGAGGGTTAGGGAGGATTAGTAATTAATTGTCATTGCGAGCATAGCGCGGCAATCTCATCCTTACGCAGTCATCCCAGACTCCGATACTGAATCTCATCTTTTTGTCTTTGTATTTGCTTTTGTCTTTAAGCTTCCGACATTACGCAAATAATGTTAAGAAAATTGCGCAATGAAAGCGTCTATAACTTCACACGGGGTGTGGGTGGAATTGTGAAGTTTCGTTTGAATAAGCTATTTTTAGTTATTTACGTACCGTCGGTGATTTTTGCTTCTTTTGATCATGCAAGAGAAGAGAAAGTATTAAAACTACCTGTGGCGAAGTTGCAAACGAAGCCGGGTATCCTAATAACAATGAAAAAACTTTGCACCCAATGCTTCTACATCGGCGAGGAAGCCTCCAGCTCCTACGGCAATTTCAAAACCGAATTCACCCTCTGGGGCCTGGCATTCTTCTTCGCGCTGCTCGGAGCTTTCTACACAGACCTCTGGTTTCCGGCCTCCATCATATTCTTCATAGCGCTCTTTTACACCATCACCAGGTACAAAATCAAATCCTGCGTCTGCCCCAAATGTGAAAGTAACTCCATGATCCCGCTCGCCTCACCAAAAGCCATTCAGCTCATAGGCGAGCACAACATCGTCTCGCCATACGACATACCGCAGACCCGGCGCGCCATCCTGGGCGTCTCATTCCGAAACATCTTGCTCATACTCTCCACCGCCCTCATCGCTCTAACCCTCTACAAACACTTCTCATAACCAACAACATCTCCCCCTTTCGCAAAGGGGGAATAAAGGGGGATTAGTTAACCTTTCTTTCTCCTCCCCATTTCAGGGGGAAGGATAAAGGATGGGGGTGAACATATAAGTCATTCCGGGCTACGACCCGGAATCCCATCTTTCAAAGTCGTCATTGCGAGCGTAGCGCGGCGGCACCAGGATCATCAGCCTCCGGATATCCCCCTTTGCGACCGAGTCCAGGCGCTCGATTATCAGCTCGTGGTGCCAGTTGGCCCTGTATTTCGGGTAAGTAAGCTCGGTGTAGGTGAGCAGGCTATCCTTTGCCCGGCCCAGCAGGTACTTGCTCAGCGGATCCGTTTTCTTTAGCGCTTTGTTTTTTCGAGTCTCTGACAATCCGCAGCAGCTCCTCTTCCGGCAGCGATTCGATAAATTCATTCACGACCCTGATGTCGTGGCTCACCTCGTGCCCTATCGTCCCCTCTGTCTTAATCGTCTGGGTCGGCAGCCCGTACAGTAACCTTTCGAGCTTAATCACATCGAGCGCAAGCTTCACATAAGGTCGGGCGATATTAATCAGCTTATCCACCGGGATATTCTCAAACTCTTCAGCCGAAAAATTCCCGTCCTCGTTTATCTTCTCTATCCTCTTGAGGAGAGCCTGCAGCGGCACCATCACAGACTCGCGCGCGCTCTTCGCCAAATCCAGGTGAGCGTGGTTTACGTCTTCGAGCTTTCGCTCCACCACGTCCCGGGAGCGGTGCTCCATATACTCATCATAAGCCTCGGCCCTCTTCACCCAGCCGTGCACGGTAGACCACTTCTTGAAAAGCCTGAGTGACTTGCCGACATGCGATGCGGCGGCGGACAAACTCCTCGCAGGCCCCATGTCCCGGTAAACGCGAAACCCCTCATACGCCTTCCCCGTCTCACTCCCCCTCTTCTCCCACTCCTTCCTTTCAACGATCTCTTTCATCTTTTGTTTTATGTTGTTGTAGTAGCCTTTAATCTTCCCGGCATGTGGAAATAGCGTTAAGAAAGTTGATTAGGACGGCGTTAAAAAGCTCACACGGGGTGTGGGTAGAATTGTGAACTTTAGCCGTAATAATTAACTTTTAGCGTCATTTCTACCTAGCCGGTGATTTTTGCTTCTTTTGATCATGCAAAAGAAGAAATGATTTCATATTGTCAGATTGCATGCACATTGTAGCAATCTAGGTTACGCATCACACTCAGCCTCCCTCTCCTCCTCCCACATCTCCCTATGCGGACACACGCTCCCGTGAAGACGCTTCTGATACCCCCCGTCTCCCCAGCGCTTCTGGTCATGACAGAACGGGCAAAAACTGGCCTGGCGCATAAACACCCCGAACATCGTGTTCACAAGCCCGAACTGCTCACGGTCGCCGTAAATCCACACCCGTATCTGTGTAAGTGATACATCATTCTTCTTGAATACCTCAGCCTTCCGTATCACCCGCACACGCTTCCCGTCCAGGTACATCGTCACGGCCTTGTGCTCCAGCAGCTTAAGCCCGAGCACGTAGTTTGCTACAACGGACTGCTCTTCGAGCGTTTCCAGATAGGCTCTCAACAGGTGCGGTACACCTTCTCCGCGTTTGTATCGTGAGTAATGCAGCAGGGCTTCCTGGATGTGTTGATAAATGAGCTGTCTCCCCGAGCTCTTTATCAATGTTTGTCCCCGCTCCTCGACTTCGAGTTTTCCACCATCTCCCTCAGCGTTTGAAGGTTCTGCACCAGGTTTCCCCGAAGCTCTTTCTTCTTTGCGGCCTGCCCCGTAGCCGCTACAGCGCCGATCACGGTAAGGACAATCAGCGGCGTCATCACCCAAAACCACGACCAGCCGATCTTGTCCCAAATCTTCGCCGCCACAAAAATCAAATTCAAATACACCGCAAAAGCTATATAAAAATTATCCACTTCTACTACCCCCTTTATCTCTATTCCCCATCCATTCTTGGCAGTGTCATTCTGAACCTTGTCCCGGACTTGATCCGGGATCTATTCAGTATCGTTTCAGAATCTAATCTTTTGTCTTTGTATTTGCTTTTGTATTAATCTTCCCGACATGCATGAATAGCGTTAAGAAAATGAAGAACGTAAGTGTTAAAAAGTTCACACGGGCTGGGGCCGAATTGTGAACTTTAACTTGCGTAATTCATTATTAGCGTCATTCATGCCTGGGAGGGTGATTTTTGCTTCTTTTGATCATTCAAAAGAAGAGAATCAGCTAGTTTCCTCAAATCTAAATTGCACGAGAATATTGCTGTTAGCATATACACACTAGCAATATGCTATCAAGTGTTTATATATAGCATATCCCTTAGAACATAAACTATCTCAATACTCAGAATCACACAAGGAGCTTTTTGTAGAAGTAGAAAAAAGTTGGGAGGTTCTACCCCTTCCCCCTCCTCTTCTCCCAATTAATAACATAAACCCCGCTGATGATTAACAGAACTCCCAGTATCTGGGACATGTTCACCATCTCACCCAGCACCAGATACCCGGCGAGCAGCCCGAACACGGGGATGAAATAGAATATAAATGTTGAAAAGTATGTACCGGCCTTATGAAGAAGGTAGTAATAACCGAAATACCCGCTCGCCGTGGAAAGAATTCCCAGCCCAAGCTCACTCAAGACGTTCTTCTTTGTAATCGGGAATGTAAGCGGGCTTTCGAAGATGTATGCCAGCGCGAGGAGAATAATCCCGCCTAGGCCCAGAAGGTATGTCGTTGATACTACAGGGTCTATGTTCCTTGCCCACCTGCCGATCAGTATGCCGCTTACCGCGAACATGACAAAGCCTGATCCAATCAGTAAAAACCCCCCGGCTGTCGTCCCTCCGGCAAGGATGTTCTTTAGCTCGACCACAAGCACTATGCCGATAAAACCAAGCACAAGACCGCCCACGCCGACCCAGCTAAACCTCTCGTCCCTCAGCACGAATACCAGGATTATAAAAGTCAGAAGCGGCACCGTTGTAACCATTACGGACGCAAGCCCCGCGTTTATATACTCCTGACCTTCAGACAGCGTCACCCAAAGGCCCACTATACCGAGAAGAGTAAAAATCAAGAACTTCCCAATGTGCTTAAAATTCCCCAGAAGGTCTTTTTTAAGTATGAGTGAAGCTATAAAAAGGCACAGAAATGCTATAATTGCGCGCCCCGCGATTATAGTTAACGGCCCCACATTCGCGACTTCCTCGACCTTAACGAATATGAACGTAAACGCCCAGACGCACGCGATGTATAAGAGTAAAATGACGTTAAATAGCAAAGCTTCACTCCTTCCTGAACTTTTCTCTATTAATCATATATATACCCAAAAGCACCACCCCGATTCCAATTGCCTGAGTAACGTCGATCCTGTCACCCAGGAAGACAATTCCGCTCAGCATTCCGAAAACGGGCATGAGATAAAAGACTGTAGAAGTAAATAAGGCCCCGGCCTTATCCAGAAGATAATAGAAGACTACAAACCCGCTAGCCGTGGACACCAGGCTAAGCCCAAGCTCGCTGATAATCACGTCTTCCGTAATCTTGACGCTTAAAGGAGCCTCCCGTATGAATGCGATAATTAGTAAAATTACACATCCAAACCCGATGAAGTAAGTCGCGGAAACCAATGGGTCTGCGTCTTTCACCAGCCTTGGGGCTATGACGCCGTTTATCGCGAAAATGACGAACCCGCCGGCTACAATCAGTACGCCGATGATCACCGTACCCCCCGCCACTATCTGATCTATCCCGACCACCAGCACGAGCCCGAGCACCCCGACCAAAAGACCGAGAACGTTCAGTACGGTCACCCGGTCCTCTCTCAAGATGAACGCTGTGATAATGAAGGTAACGAGCGGCGCGACAGCAACCATCACAGAACCGAGCCCCGCTGTTATGTATTCCATCCCGAACGCGTCCGCAAGCCAAAGCGTCACTATCCCGAGCACCGCGAATATTAGGTATGGGAACCAGTACTTCGCGTGACCTTTAATATCTTTTTTTAAGACTATCGAGATTATCAGTAGAGCGAGGAATGCGATCACAGAGCGCACGGCCATCTCGGTAACCGGCCCCATATCTCTTAGCCCGAACTTTATAAACGTAAACCCGGCGCCCCAAACCACTCCCAAATAGATCAGTAATATTAAGTTTTTAACCATTATTGTCATCCTGAACTTGTTTCAGGATCTAATCCTCTATTCCCTTCCCCCTTGAGGGGGGAAGGTCAGGATGGGGGTGATCACTCAAATTCTTTCACCCTTTCTTCTCAGCCCCCTTTCGGTTAATCAAATACACCCCGGCTAAAACAAGCACTACACCGACAATCTGAACAATTGTCACCCTCTCGTGAAATGCAATATAACCGACTGCCAGTCCGAATACAGGGATGAAATAGAAAATAAAAGAAGTAAAATACGCCCCGGAATTCCGAAGCAGATAGTAATACCCAAAATACCCGCTGGCGGTGCATACCACCCCGAGCGCAAGCTCCGAGAGAATGTTATCGGCGGACCATGGAGTCTTCAACGGACTCTCAAATATAAACGCGAACGCGATCAAAAAAACCGCGCCGAGTCCCAGAAAATATGTAGTCGTAATTACGGGGTCAATCCCCCTCGCCCACTTTGCCGCCAATATCCCGTTAATCGCAAGACACACGAACCCGCCGCCTATCAGCACAACCCCCAGCATTGTTGAGCCGCCTTGCAGGACTTTCTCTATTCCTATAACCAGCAGTATCCCGAAAAACCCTATCAACAGCCCGGCGAATCCGACAATTCTGAAAGGCTGCTGGCGCAGGATCAGCACCAGTATTACAAATGTAATCAGCGGCAGCGTGGTAACAAGTACAGAGGCGAGCCCTACGGATATATACTCCTGCCCGAAAGCAAGCCCCACCCAAAGAAGCGTAATCCCCAGTATAGCGAAGACCAGAAAATGCCATATATGCTTAACATTTCCCCGAAGGTCCTTCTTCATTATCAGTGAAGCGACAAATAGAGTCAGAAACGCTAAAAGCGCCCGCCCCGCCATAATAGTTATAGGCGGAATCACCGCTTCCTCAAATTTTATAAACGCTATTGCCAAAGCCCATACGCCCGCCACGTACAGTAGCACTACAAAATTCTTCGCCATCTTTAACCCTCTTTAAACTTCGCCCTGTTTATCAAATACACACCGGCAAAAACGACCAGGATTCCGGCGACTTGAGTTACGGTTATCTTCTCCCTGAACATAAGAAACCCTCCGACTATTCCCACGATCGGCATCAGGTAAAAAGTCATTGAGGAAAAAAACGCCCCGGCCCTGTTAAGCAGCCAGTAATAAACGACGAAGCCGCTTGCGAAGCTGAACACGCCCATAACGATCTCCGCCGCAGAGTTGGCCGGTGTAAGGTGAGTTTTGAGCGGACTCTCGAATATTAGCGCGAATATCCATAAGAAAACAGTCGCCATCCCTGTATAGTAAGCGCTTGAAGCGATCGGGTCCGTACCGCTTGCCAGCCTCGGCGCCAGTATGCCGTTTACGGCGAACACGCTGAATCCTGCGATAATTAAAAGCGAGCCCATAAGTATCGAGCTTCCGCCGGAAATATTCTTAATCCCCACAACCAGCACAAGCCCCGCCACACCTAAAGCGAGCCCAAAGATACCGGTAATGCTGAATTTCTCAGTTCTTGTGATAAATACAGTTATTATGAAAGTGACCAGGGGCGACACGGTAACCATCACGGTCGCGAGCCCTGCGGATATGTACTTCTCTCCAAACGCGACCGTAATCCAAAGAAACACTATTCCCAATATAGCGAACACAAGAAACGCGAACCAGTACTTCGCGTGCCCCGCGATATCCCGCCTCAGCGCGAGCGAAAGAATAAGAAGTGCCAGGAAGCCTATGGTGCACCGACCCGCCTGCACGGTCAATGGCGCTATAGTTTCTTCAGCGAATTTTATCAGTACGAATGCTGAGCCCCAGGCAATGGATACGTAAACCAGGGCCAGAAAATTAAGGAGCATATACCGACTATATCACTCGGCCATACGCTTATCAAGAAACCTTACGACTTCAGAGGCCTCCACATCCAGAGTCCACACCCTGTGCTCCCCGTCCTCTGCTGAAACAAATTTATGGTCCACTCCCGCTTCTTCAAGGGCTTTCACAAACTCCCTTGCCTGCGTCCACGGCACGACACAGTCGTCTTTCCCGTGAGCGATAAACACGGGCGGGTCAGCGCTGTCAAGATGCGTTGCTGGGTTTGCCTGCTTCACGTCCTCTTCTTTACACCCGTCAATGTTGTATGTTGACGGATCCACATTCGGGCAGTCCAGGAGATAAAGCACCGGGCTTGAGTAATTGGGTTTCCGGCACCTGCCTTTTTCGATCGACTTTTGCTTTTTTTCGGCCAGTGTCTTCATATTATAAGGCCCGTAGAAAAGCACTGCCGCCGCGACGCTCGAGGAAACCCCGGGGTTATCAGAGCCCTCCAGCTCAGGCACTCCGGAAGAAAGCGCCACCATCGCCGCCAGGTGCGCTCCGGCGGACTCCCCGCCGACAATTATTTTCTTTGGATTCACGCGGAGCTGCTTTGCGTTCAGCTTTACCCACCTCACTACAGCCTTTACGTCATGGACAATAAACGGCCATGGGGCGCGTTCATCGTCCGCGAGTCTGTAGTCAGCCGAGATCAGGTTATATTCCCCAACCGAGGCGATCTCAAAAGCAATCGGGTCTATCCACTCCCTAGAGCCTTTTACCCAACCCCCTCCGTGAAACCATATAAGCACTGGGCGAAGCCCGGGCCGGGGGCTTATGTATCTGTAGAAATCAAGCTTATGTTTCTCGTCCCCGTCCTCAACGTATGTATACATAACGGGTTTTTTAAGCTTAACATCCAAAAGCTCGTCTTCAGGGCCGACTCCTTCATTAGCGGGCTCGGCTGGTTTATCTGCTTCTGATTTATTTATTTGGGGTTTGTCTGTTTGAGCGTTATCCGCTTGCGCGTACGATAACTCAACGCCTAAGAGCTGAATACTCACAAACGCCGCGACAAACGTTAACGTAAAAATATTCAACGATCTTAACATGTTATATATCAACCTTTCCATACAAAGTACGTACTATAAAACCCTCATTCCACTTTAAACGACTTTAACATATCCTCGTTTATCGCTCCGTAATAATCCTTTTTGTCCTCCGGATATCTAAACTCATAATTTATATACACATCATCAATAAGATACCTCTGAATGTTGTAAACAGTACCCGAGTGTACACCGCTCACCGTAAACCTTTTGGCTCCTTCCTCCAGATTCTTTTCGGAAACCTCACCGTTTTGCGCCTTATCGAATGCCTCCTCCAAAGTTATGTCAGAAGTATTAAACTTACCGTAAGTTTCAAGTACCGCCGCTTCGTCTTGCGACTCGAATATCTGTCCGTATCCGTTCGCGAACTCGCCCTGAGCTAAAAGCACCTTACCGGGATACTCAATCTCAAACCCGAATTTTTCATTCACGTAAGTATCGTTTTGGCTACCCGTCTTATCAGCTGCGTCCTGTTCAGAGCCGCAGCCTATCAAATAAACAGCAAGCACGCAAAATACCGGTAGTATCAGTTTCTTCATTACAAATACGTCTCCATAATAGTATGAGTTTAAACTCGGTTATATTCAGACTGATAATTATTTTCTTGGGATAATATTATACACAACCACAATCACATTGCTTATACATTTTTAGTATTTGGAAAGTCAGTACGATCTTTGCGGGGCAATAACTGACAATACCGCGCGCCATTATACTATTTCAAGTAAATTTGAGATTAATATGAAGCTCTCTACTTCCCCGCATTTTCATCAAGAAAGTCCACAACCTGCTGCGCGGACACGTTTAGCGTTTCTACGTCATGCTCACCGCCGTTTGTAACAGAGACCTCATTTG
Source organism: Thermodesulfobacteriota bacterium (assembly GCA_965216785.1). Taxonomy (GTDB): domain Bacteria; phylum Desulfobacterota_D; class UBA1144; order Nemesobacterales; family UBA2774; genus UBA2774. The sequence continues at coordinate 2,224,048 of OZ244197.1, read as the reverse complement.
GCACATTCGCCGCGTTCAGCTCATTCTGCAAATCAAACACCTGCTGAAACGGCACAAAACAATCGTCCGTTCCGCTGGCGGCAAAAATCGGGGGATCCCCTCCGTCCACATGAGTTACAGGGCTTGACTGCGTAAGCTCCATAGCGCTGCATCCGCTCAGCGCGTCGAGCACGCTATCGGGCACAGGACAGTCGAGCAAAGCCCACACCGCAAGCGGATTAAGAGTCTCAACGCTGCAGGTCTGATCCAGCACCAGCCCGAGACCCTGATCTACAATTGTGGAAAAATCATAAGGCCCGTAGAACAGTACCGCTCCCGCCACGTCCGAGCTCGCTCCCGGGTTAACAGAGCCTTCGAGCTCCGGCACTCCAGCTGACAATGCTACCATCGCGGCCAAATGCGCCCCCGCGGACTCGCCTGTCGTGAATATGTAGTCGGGGTCAATACCGAGCATCTCTGAATTTAACTTTAGCCACCTGATAGCTGACTTCACTTCGTGTATCATTCCCGGCCACGGGTCCTGAGAGCCCGTTGGGCCTGCCAGTCTGTAACCGACCGAAACGAGGTGAAATCCCGCAAGCTCCGCGATCTCAAACGCTATCGGCTCAATGTTAGTTTTATCGTTTATCACCCACCCACCGCCGTGAAACCACACAAGCGCTGGCCTAGTCCCCGCTTCAAGAACACCTCTTGAGGCTTGTGTCGGCAAATCTACACCGGCAATGCGGTAGAAATCAAGAGTTTGCCTGTTTGAGCCTCCGGACACATAGGAAAAAGTCTCGGGGTCGTCAGGCAATTTACCGCCGGCCTCAATGATTCCGCTACCTCCTCCTCCCATATCACCTCCTCCGTCCATCCCGCCCCCGTCACTGCCGCCCCCATCGCCGCTATTAGAGCTATCGTCGCATGCCATTAGAGCTATTAGCGCCAATACGAGCGTCAGCACCAGAAAAGCTCTAATCACCGTTCCCCACATAGGTGCAGATTCGGTATTATTCACAAAAATATTTGAAAATTTGTTTAATGCCGCCATTTAGCCACCTTCTTTATATCGGTATGTATAATTATTTTACTCGATATAACATTACAATGTCGCAACTATTTTTTTTATAACTTAACTTTGCCCGCACTTGCTCAAATATATATCGCATATATACCTTATTTCCAACCCAAAAAAGAGCGCGCGCATCAAATAAGCCCAATATAAAGCGCTTTAACATACTTAAAGTCAATTATTACCGCTCCGAGCACCCCGGTTAAAGTAAAAACAAAATAGTTCATAGAGAATATTTAATATTCTACATTCAGTGCAATATCCAGTGTTATCAGCATGTTAGATATCATATTTTATATATACCTTATATTATTACAAGCTCATCCTAAAAGACTTAAAGTAAAGCGTTTCTTAAAATCGCCCCTATTCTAGAATCTTCTTTAAAGATCCATCTTTGTCTTTCAGGACCCTGTGCAGCCATGTCCCAGGATTAAACACCGGGCAAATCCCGTTCATACTGAGCCCCGTCAGAGTAATAGCGCGCACAACTGAATCACACTTTTGAATCCATACCCATTAGTGGCCGACTCAATAAATTTTTCCTGTATAATTATCCAATGAAATTTCACACACTGCTCTTCATCCTCATCGCTGCCATAGCTACGGGCGCCGAAGCTCAGCAAAGAACTGTAGTGGCCACAGTTGACTCCTCCCCAATCTACCTGGACGAAATAGGGGGCCGCGTTAGTACTCAGGAAGGGGAGATTAAATTTGTAGATCCGGAAGCGACCCCCGAAGGAGCCGATATTGAAAGCCAGATAGTACTCCTCAGAAAGCGCATTGTGGACGAAGTCCTCCGAAGAGAGATTCAGAAAAGAGACATCACTCCCTCAGAGGACCTTGTCACAAAAGAAGTAAACGCCTACGCGGACCGGCAGTGGAGACTCCTCTTCCCCACCCCGGAAAAGAAAAAGGAAGTCCTCTCCAGGATGCAGCTCACAGGGCTTAAAATTCTGGAAGGCCTTAATATATGGAGAGAGGATAAAGATAAAGGAAATGAATTTGCTAAAAACGAGCTTGAGCCGCTCGGTATGAATAAAGAAGCCTGGTCGTTTTACACTGATCACGCCCAGGATCCGGAAATCCTGGGCAAGCTCAAGAGATGGGAAGACGTGGACAAAATGTCTCAAGAGGAGATCAAGGAGTTTCTTTTCCTGACTAAAAACAAAGACCACAGAGAAAACATCAAACTTATTCTGGCTACGGGCATTTTAAAAACAAGTGTAACCCCTGAGGTCAAGGTAGCTCCCGAAGAAACCCAAAGGCTCCATGACCTGATCAACAATACCCGGTGGATTGACATTATAATCATTCCCCAAGACGCCGAAGAGCTTGCTACATTAAGCAACACTCCCAAAAAAGAGCGCAACTCCTCGTTGTCGGGCGAGCTGGAGTCTAAGAAAATACGCCTCCCGCGCTCAGAAACCGCGGAAGCCAAACGCAATTTTACAAATCTGAAAGAGTATATGGTCCTCGCTTCCTATACCGAGTCTCTTGAACCGGGCACATTGTCCTCGGTGGTTGACTGGCCCGAGCAAGGCAGGGACTCCAGTGATTTTGTAATATATATTTCAGACAGGAAAGCGGGAAACAAAGTCATAGAAGCGGATGAAAAACAAAAGAAAGAGTTAACAATGGCCCTTAAGAAATTCAAGCAGGACAGGGCATTCACCAAATGGCTCAACAGGGAAATACCGGAAAGGACAAAAATTCTACTACCCGAATATGAAGCGGCGCTTTCACGCTAAAACACTATATATTTACACTTTTCACAATATTTGAACAGCCTCAGGTAATTAATTTTCACACAGTCTTCACATAGCTATATTATTCTGATACACTCTGCTCAAGTCATCCATCCATAGCCGAGGAATATTGGACAAGTGATACTATTAACGGGAGCTGAGAGTAAAACCGGGCAAAGAGTTATTAGACGCCTGGACAAGCAGGGTTACAAGATCAGCGTCCTCGTAAAAGACCTTAAGAGAGCCCCCGATATCAAGTCCTCAAGGATAAGCTATCTCGAGGGAGACTTGAAAAAACCCGGGACTCTCAAGAAAGCGCTCGATGGCGTAGAGCACGCTTTTCTCCTCACCCCCAATAGTGACAATCTGGTAAAGCTTGAGAAGAACTTCATTGACGCCGCTAAAGAATGCGGAGTGAAGTACTTGGTCAAATATTCCGCTTTAGGAGCCGACCCCGATTCCCGCTCGGCGCTCCTCAGACGGCACGGCAAATCAGAGCAGTACCTAAAGGATTCAGGGCTCAGGTACGCGATCATTAGACCCAATATATTCATGCAGAACTTCGTTAACTACTTCGGCGCCGAAATAAGAGACGACAGAAAGATCTATCTGCCCCTCAACAAAGCCAAATGCGGATACGTCGACGTTAGGGATACTGCGAGACTGATTGCCAACGTCATCACCCAGAACGGACATAAAAAGAAAATAATAGATGTAACAGGCCCGGAATCACTCAGCTGCGGCGATTTGGCGGAGCTGTTCTCAAACGCCCTGGGCAAGAAAGTTACCTACGAAAACATCAAGCCAAAGGAATTCAAAAAGAGAATGATAGAGTCCGGAGTCCGTGAAAAAGAAGCTGAGGAATATACCGAGCTCTATAAATTACTAGGGGACGGCATTTGCGATGAAGTGACCGACTGGGTCTATAAAGTCACGGAAAAACAGCCCAGGACCTTTGATGAATTCCTTGACGATAACATATCCTTCTTTCTCAAGAAAAAATCAAAATCCAAGAAGTAACACACCCCTGCCTTGCTGCCAGTGCCCTGAAATAATATCAAAAACCGTTATATTGTATTACTTTAAATAACGGAGGTTAGTTCAATATGAGATTCAGCCTTGCGCCCGTGCAGTCAAAGGAGCTTTTCGAAGATCTCATCCGTCAGTCCATGCTGGCGGAAACCCTGGGGTTTGACGCCCTCTGGATACACGAGCACCACTCGGAAGGAACTCTATACCCCTCCCCTCTCAACGTACTCTCATTTCTTGCAAGTAAGACAAACTACATTGAGCTGGGCTCAAACATGCTCCTATTACCGCTCCACCATCCCGTAAGGGTCGCTGAAGAAGCCGCCATGCTGGACGCTCAGTCTCATGGGCGCCTGCGTCTCGGCGTAAGCGCCGGATACTCGGAAACAGACCTGCGGGCGTTTAATGTAGAGCCTGCGAACAGGGGGAAACTAATGGAGGAAGGAGTGAGTCTAATAAGGGCGCTATGGACAGAAGACAGCGTTACCATTCAAAACAGTTTTTCCCATCTCTCAGACTTCAAGCTATTCCCAAAGCCCGTACGCAAACCGAGCCCCCCCATATATATGGGCGCGACGGTTGACGCCGCCGTAAGACGCGCGGCTCGCCTCGGAGATGAATTAGTAATCAGCACCACACAGAGAAAAGACGATATCCTCAGGATGGTCTCGGTATACGATTCCGAGCTCAGGAGTTTGGGTAAGGACCCTAAACACAAGAGAACCACCCTTAACCGCATATTCTTTGTAGTAGATACCCAGGAAGAAAAAGAAGAGGTGGAGCGCTACTTTATGGACGTATTCCTAAAGCTCTATCAAAAGTGGGGGCATGAGAACGTCACGGATCTGGACGAGGAATCAAAGACGTACAAGGAAATTATTAGGAATCACTTCATCATAGGCGAGTACTCTGAGTGCATTGATACCATAGTCCAGTATGAGCAGCTTGGCATAAGCGAGATTTGCTGTCTTTCTAATTTTGGCTCTCCGGACTTAGAAAAAGTAGAAAAGTCCCTGCGCCTCACAGCCAAACACATAATGCCTTATTTTTATTAAATTGTTTTTGCCTTATTGCGAGCGTAGTGAAGCAATACCATATTATGTCCTTTTATTTATTTATAATAAAAGCCATACGCAATAGCGGCACTAGAAAAGCGCTAGAACATTCTCGCGCGAATACTTTCAGTTGAGTAACCCATTTAGACGGCCTTCTATGCAGTCTTAATAAGGACGCACATACGGCCTATAATACGGCCCGGGGAAATGACACCAGGCGCCGCCGGTATACCAATTCCTGTGGCATACTGCGCCGCGCGGCCCTACCCACCAGTCAATAAACAGCGAAGAAAGTCCCCCCTCTTTTGGAGGTGTCCCATCGAGCACTTTAATATCATACGTAATGTCCTCCCCATCTATCCTTGGGTTCATGAGCTCAACCACAATATTAGTAGCCCCTTCTTTATCACCCAATATAGACAGGTTGGCGTTTGGCGGGTCGGCCTTAAAGCTGTCCTGACCCTCACTCCACATATTTACAAAATGGCTTGTCGGCACGTGCCCGGCTGCCCTTTGTGGTCTGTCGGCAAAGAAAACCATAGACGGCGCCACTCCTCTAAGAGTCATCGTACCCTCGCCAAATTTAACCCCCTTTGCGGTCTGCACGAACATAAAGCTCGTCGCGTCCTCTGAAACCTCAGCACCTGAGTACACGGTGAATACTGTAAGTAATATCAATGCTGCGAACAGGCTTCTCAATCTATACATAATTCCCTCCGTTTAACAGTTTTACCTAAATATAACGTACAACTGTCACGAAAAAACCGGTTTTTTTATTGCCAATTTACTCACCAGATAAGGCAATAGCGGCAATAGAGGTTTGTTCAATATGGCTTATGCACAAGCCGGAAGGCAACTACGGCAATTGCAGAACCGACGAAAGGCGCAGTCAGATATATCCACAGGGAACCGAAGTCCAGGCTCACAATCGCGGGCGCGAGCGAGCGCGCCGGGTTCATCGAAGCTCCTGAAACAGGTCCCGCAAACAACACCGCAAGCCCTATAAACGCTCCGATAGCAGAACCCGCCATAATCCCCTTTTCCATACTCCCGGTAGAAACGCTGAGTATGACGAACATCAACATAAATGTAATGACTACTTCCATCAAGAACGACTGAAGCACTGGCCCGCTTGGTACGGTCGTCGCCAGGTTCGTATGCTCCGCAAACAAATAGCTCAAAACAAGGCTCGCAAGCACAGCCCCCAGACACTGAGCGAAAAGGTACTGAAAGAATCTGCTCATAGGAAAACGGCTCGCGAGCATAAACCCGAGCGTCACAGCGGGATTAATGTGAGCGCCGGATACGTCGCCAATCGAATACACCACGACCATCACGACAAGCCCGGTAGCAATCGCAATGCCCACGTGCGTAATCACCCCGCCCGAGGCGTCGTTTACAATCACCACTCCCGTGGCGACAAAAACCAAAATGAACGTCCCTATGAATTCCGCAAGGTAAAGCCTCAAGCTGTCGTTTAGCAATCCGCACCTTCTCAATTATATTTTGTTATCCCGGAAAATCTAACCCCGCGTAAATCCCGCTCCCCAGCATCTCATATTATCAGGTTACGCCGGATTATACTACATAATTATTCCCATCATCAAACTTTCTTAACAATAAATTAATATTAGCGATTATATAAAAAAACGGGCGGAACCGCATCACGCAATCCCGCCCGTGTTATAAGTTTTAATTTGTAACCGTTGTATTTAACCCTGTAGCGCTTGCTTCTTCCTGTAAGCGAAGAAAGCTGCTCCAGCTATACCTAAAAGACCCGCCATAACTATAAATCCCCACTCGGAAAGCGTAGGTATAGGTCTTGTAAAATTCCGGAAAAATACTATTCCGTCTGTGCAATCGGGCAGATCGCCGATAATATTAACATCTCCGGAAAAAGGATTTACCGTGGCAAGTTCTGCGTCCGGAAAGTCATTAAGCGTCCCGAACAATACCCCAGTATCGGGCTGAAAATCATATGAATTAAAGAGCGGTGGATCATTCGGACCTAAGTCCGCTAATATAGTAGCTAGACCGGTTTGTGGATTAACGGAGTAAGATTCATTACCAGGTCCGCAACACCCGGCTGAAAACAAGTTTCCATTACTGTCAGCCGCAAGTGGGAGCCCCGCATTCTCTATGTCAAGCGATCCTATTGATGTAGCCGCACCCGTGTCAGGATCTATGCTAAGGAGAAGGGGTACAAAATTACTGGGTTGGCTTGCGCAATGAATCCCCAAACCGAACAATGTGCCTGTAACGGGGTCGTAGGTCATACCCGGCACCCTGCCGCAGCCTCCCCCCGCCTGATTTCCTATGGTACCTATTAATCTTGAATTTCCGTTAGCCGGATTGACCTCAATTAGTATAGATATTTTGTTCCCGTTATCATCCGCTCTAGCGCTCGCTACTAAACGCCCGTCAGGTAGCTGCGCCATTGCCGACACACCAGGAAAATCTATCGCACCTATCGGTACCGATATAGCTGTATTTGGATCGACTCTATGAAGTGTTGCGTTTCCCGCCCCGCTTCCGGAATCACATGAGTCCCTCACAGCAATCAATAAAGTCTGCGCGCTTGCGAGCCCAGAAGAGAAAACAAGAATTAAAGCTGTTATGCAAAGTGTTTGAAATAGTTTCATACCTTTATCCTCCCTTATTCTAAATTAGCACTGATTATATCATATTTATTATCTATCACCTATAAATTAATACTACTTATCAGATAAAAAATAAAATGCAATAGCAGCAATAGTGCTTTATGCCCTTTTTACAATAGTAGCGAGCATCAGCCCCGCACCGATCGCAATTGCCGCAACCACGAACATTGGCAATTCAATCAGATAAGCCGCCAGGAATCCCGCCGCGAGCCCCGACAGCACCTCAGCTCCCACCTCTAATGACAGGTTGTTTCCAAGCACGCTCCCCTGCTGCTCACCCACCACCATAAAAGACAGCATCGATGTGCACGCCGGCAGAGCCACGGCAAGCATCAGGCCCGGGAAAAAGAGCGTCACCCAAAGCGCCCACTCGGGCTCGGGGATAATCACGACAAGCGCGGACACTCCGAAAAGTATCGAAGAATAAATCGTTATTACCCTCGATGAATAATACTTGGCCAGATACCCTATTATCCATAGGCTCGAAATTACCACAGGCACGGCGTTCCAGGCTATATAAAGGGCGACCTTCGAAACCCCCATACCGTACTCTTCCACCAGATACATGGGGAAAGACCTGAAGAAGCCGAAAATCGCAAAGTATATCAGGAAGTTAATAAAGTATATGACCCTCAACCTTCCGGAGGCAAACACGCTAGCGAGGTTCGTAAACGCTTCGAGATATCCGACCTCTCTTCTGTGCCCCTCGGGCCTTGTTTCTTTAAAGCTCGAGTAGGTAAGAATGGTGGTGCAGAAGAGGAGAAAGAACACTGCCCAGTACGGCGTATCATAGCTGAACCAGGAAATGATACCCGGGTCTGCGAGCATCCCGCCCGCCAGAGGGCCGATAACGAAAGCTCCGCTCGCGCTGAGGTTAATATACGCGAACATCCGGGTTCTGTTTTTGGTCGTGCTGATGTCGGCAATAGCGCTCTGGGCAATTACGATATTCGCCTCGGACAGCCCGATTATAAGCGAGACCAGCATAAATAACGGAAGGTTCTTTGTATACAGAGCGTAAGCAAACCCGGCATAGCCGATTGTGGAAATCGTAAGCGAGACCAGCAGCACGGGTTTTCTGCCGAACCTATCGGAAAGCGAGCCCAGCACGGGCGAGCCGAAGAACTGCCCCAGGGGATACAGCGCCAGCACAATCCCGAGCACTATCAAGCGGTCCGCGTCAATCGGCAGTGAAGCCAGCACTCCTCCGCTGTCGTTTAGTATCAAGGGGGTAAGAATGGTTATGGTAAGGCTGTAGCCGAGAAACCCTATGAATATTACTATATATAAGGGGACGGTTCTCAGAAAGCCTATGCTCTTCGGATCCTCCATAACAGATCACTCAGGCTAACATATGGATGAAATTCGGCAACTTAAAATAGTCGATTATTGTGAAACTTACGTTTCTTTTCCAGGAAGTATCAGGAAATACAGTAAAAGGCGAAACCCCGCATTCCTATAAATTACTTTAAGAATATATTGTAACCCATACTTACGCCTGCATATATTCGCCCATAAAGCTTGCAAACACACCCAAAAACATAAGCGCTATAAAAAGAGCTGCAATTATTAATCCTATTATGAGCACCGCGATACAATAGTTCTTTCTATTAACGTTCGACGTGCTGCTAAGCGCCCAGTAAAGAAGAAAAATGAAGCCGACTAGCGGTATTGACAACACTATTAGCGTCAATATCCAATCGCCTATCGTAAGCGGCTTTTGAAGAAAGTTATTTTGCTGGTTATCCGCGGGCATTGACATCTTCTATCCTCCCATAAATATGCGTTTTTGCTATCAGATATAAATAATTATAACACTATATTTATCCTAATTAGCTTGGAGTGCCGGGGGTTTAATCCCGTTCTTACACTACTCACCCCTTCCTGCTTATCATCAAGAGGGGGCAATCCAGCTCGCGCGCTAACCGAAGCGCGAGATCGCCGATTGATTTTCTACGCTTTCCGAGCCTCCTGAGCCCGAGAATTACCAGATCGCTCTCTAACGCGTGCTCTTTAATAACCTCCGCCACATCATCACTCTTCTCGAGCTTGAGATTATACCGCCCGTACGGGAGCTGGTCGCCAGCGAACAGCTTCAGCGACGCCCTCACCCTTTCCAGTTCATAACTCCCGGTAGCCTCAGGCACTATTCTTAAAAATGTTATCTCGGGGTTTCCGGTACGGCAGATACTACCCAAGAGACGCGCCAGCAGCTCCCCTTGCCCCCCGCGCCCGCCCACGGGCACGAGCACGCGCTTAGCCTCCTGCATCGTCCACCCTGTTGGCGTGTTCTGCACGACCACGTCGCAGTCGACCCTGTTCATGACATACTCGATATGCTCCCCTCCCGCGTCTTGCTCAAGATCCGTAAGACCTAGGAGTAAGCTCTCGCATCCGTGCGTCGCGGATACCCTCACGATCTCAGACCACGGGTCTTTACCTATGGTGGTCAGGGCTTCGGGTACCAGATCTATCTCAAACGAGGCTGCGAGCGCCTCATTAAGCACGCTTTCGGCGTTTATAATTTCAGATCTATCAACCCCTTCAGACGTTTCCCCGGGAGACTTAACGACAGAAAGCAGCAGCACCCGTCCCGTGAACGGCGGGGCAAGGGCGCTTGCGACCGCCACCATAGCGCGAGCGTTCGAAGGGTTTGCGATCGGGACAAGCACCAGAGGGCTTCTGCCCCTCAGTCTCACCAGGTCCGGGTCGTACCCCTCGGCGGACGCGTCCACCACCTGCGCTCTGGTAGAGAACAATATAAAGTAAAGCACACCGCCCCCAATGAGCCATAGCAGCGCTATCACACCCGCAATCGGCACCACTACGCCCTGAAACACCGCAAGACCGACGCAAGTAACGATCCCCACAATAGGCACCAGAGGAAACAACGGAGACTTAAAAGGAAGCTTCTTCACGCTCCTTTTTCGCAGCAATATGCTTATTAAATGCGCGAGCGCGAAAGAAACAAGGAAGATCAGACTCGCAGCCGCTCCCGCCGCCGAAACGTCCGGGATCACGATCACCAGCACCACCACGATGATCGCCGTGACTATAACCGCGTTTACCGGGGTGCCCCTCTCTTCATTAAGCTCACCGAGCCTGTGCGGTAGCGTCCTGTCCCTCGCCATGCTGTGAGCGATGCGCGAGGCGGCAAGCAGGTTCACATATAAGGCGGACAGCATAGAGAGCACACCCGCCGCTATAACGAGCCAAAACCCGAAGCGGCCAAGATAGTTCTCTGCAGCGAAAATCACTATCGCCTCTGGCAGCCGGGCGCTCGCTTCGGCTATGGACTCGCCCTCAATCGATCCGGTAACGGCAATAATAATCAGGAACGGCAGGTATATCGCAAGCGCGATCATGAGCGATATCATCATCGCCCTGGGCACCACCTTAGCGGGCTCTTTTATCTCTCCCGCGACCGCTGAGATCAGATCAAACCCCTGAAGGGCGATAAACGAATAGCCCATCGCCGAAAGAAGCCCGAGTCCACCGTAAGCGAAAAAAGGCGTAAACGTAGTTTCAAATTCCTCAACCGGCTGCTTGGACAGATACCACACACCGCCTATTAAAAGAATTGCGAATACGGCCACCTTACCGATATTCACCCATGCCCCGCCGCTCGATTGCTTGAACACCAAGCTCACCGTGTATATCAAGGTCGCCGCCAGCGCGATAACCGTAACGACAAAACCGCTCGTAATCCAAAGCACATCGGCCCCGCTGAGCAGGAACCAGATATTTTTGACGGCTTTTGCGATGAAGAACCCCGCGCCCAGAGCATACAGCACAGCCGCCACGATAGAGGCGAACCAGATTACCCAGCCTACTCCAAAGGCCGCTTTTATAGACAGAACTTTTTTTGAGAACACATAAGTGCCGCCGGACTCCGGGAAAGCGGCGGACATTTCGGAAAAGCTCAGCACGGTTAGAAACGCAATCACCCCATTAAGCGCGAACGCTACCACGGCGCTCGGCCCTGTAGCCGCAAACGCCGCTCCCGTAAGGGCCAATATTCCTCCCCCGACTATCGCCCCCACTCCTACCCCTATAGCTCCGAAAAGACCTAAGTACCTCTGACCGTCACTTTTCACACTAGACACAGTTTATCTCGTTGTATGTTCGGGATTTACCACAATCCGATCCGATGAAAATAATTCCGACAATAGAAAATGTATGGTAATAGTACCTTAGACTTTAATTCTGTCATTTTCTAATGCGTTTAAGAAAACTCCGGAACACAAAGCGCGCATTCCTAAAAATGCTCGGAGCTTGTCACCCCAGGAAGCGCGGTGAGCGCGGCAATCCACACCGCCGCCCCTACTTTAGGCAGAGCTATTCACACCCTTTCTCTTTAGCCTTTTGACTGAAGGCTCTCATATTATCACCAAGCTGCTCTGCGTTTTCCTTTGTCGCGTCCAGCTCTTTTTTGGCCTCAGCCTCTTTCCCCGCAAGCTCGTCGTACCTTTTTAAAGCGTCTTTACAAAAGTGCTCGTTAGGACCGTTCCCTTCCCGGCATGCTTTTGCCGTGTCGGCAAGCGGTCTTTCGGTGCCGCCGTACTCGATCGAGTGCAGCTCTTTATAGTACTTGTCCCAGTTATTAAAAGCTTTTCGTTCGTTGTGTTTCTCAGTCTTATATTGCTCTCTCAAGTCCTGCTTATTCGCGAGAATCTCAGAGCAGCTCATCTCTTGCGCGTAAGAAAATCCACAGACCGCATAGCCCGCCATAAATGTAAATACGCCCGCCAGCACCGTTAGCATTATCCTGAATTTCATATCAAAACCTCCAAGTTTTCGTGTATCTCCCCAATTATATCAAACCCCGGTGGAAATTAACACAAATTCGTCCCTGTTTGATTGCTTGAGAAAGAAGTGAGTACGGCAATCCCCCCCCTAAATATGGATGATCCGGTGCTCGCATTTAATTGCCCACCCAATCGTTGTAAGATATATACTTTACATATAAAACTTGGCAGGAGAGAAAATATGAGATTAACCGCACTAATATTATGTGCTCTATTCATAACACTACCGTTTAACGCCTATTCCCAGGACAACAGGCTAAAAGGTCTGGACGCATTCATAGAGCAGGCGATGAAAGAATACGGCGTTCCGGGAGCCTCCGTCGTCGTGGTAAAGGACAACGACGTCGTCTACCTAAAAGGCTTTGGATTAAGAAAGATCGGATCGAGCCAAAAAGTTGACGCAAACACAATATTCCAGCTGGCGTCTGTTACGAAAACATTCACAGCGGCCTCCGTCGGAGTCGCGGTAGACAGAGGCAGCATGGAGTTTGAAGAGCAGGTTATAAACATCGTACCGAATTTCGCTCTCCATGACCCATATCCCACAAGATACACGACAGCCCGCGACTTGCTTTCTCACCGCACGGGGCTTCCGGCATTCACAGGAGACCTGTTCGACCACCTGGGCTACACGCGCGAAGAAGTAGTTAAGAGGATAAGGTTCATCGAGCCCGCGTGCAGTTTCAGGGACGAGGCCAATTACTCAAACCTCGGGTTCTTTCTCGCCGGTGAGACAGCCGCCAATTCAACTGGCTCAACATGGGAAAATCTGGTGCGCACGAGCCTTTTAAGCCCGCTCGCTATGAACCGCTCCGGATTCACAGACACTATAGACAGACAGTCAAACGCAGCGTTCCCGCACGGAATAATAGAGGGGCAGACCCGCGTCATACCCTACAACAAGCAAGGCGTGCTCGCCCCGGCGGGCGCCATGACGTCCACTGCTTCCGATATGGCGAACTATATGATCATGCTGCTTGATCAGGGTAAGTATCTCGGCAGGCAAATACTCTTGCCCGAGACAGTAGAGCAGATATTCACACCCATCATAGCGGACACGCCCGGGTTCGCCGAACTCCCGCCGATATCCGCGGAGTCAGGTTTTGACTACGGACTCGCCTGGGGCATTTATCATTGGAATAACCATAAGATTCTTGAAAAAGGCGGCGCTCTTGACGGTATGCGATCTGTCACGGTGCTCGTGCCCGAGCTAAAGCTCGGCATTACGGTGCTCGCCAATATGAACTTAACAGTCCTGCCCGAAGCTGTTCGCGCTTACGTGCTCGAACGCTATCTGGGCGAATCGGACTACGACATCCAGGCGGAGATTAAAGAGCGCTCTAAAAAGATCGCCGAAATGCTCAGCTTCGACCCGGAGCCTAAGGTCAGAAGCCCCCATCCCCCGAGTCTGGACCTAAGGGGTTATACCGGAACATACGAAAACGATGTATACGGCAAGTTTACAGTTGTGCTCAAGGAAGGAAACCTTAGCGTCCTGGCGGGCCCTGCGCAGTATAGTGGCGCTCTCACCCACGTGAATTACGACACTTTCCATCTCAAATGGCCGATATTCATTAACCTGCCGGACGACACAACTTTTGTTATAAACGCAGAGGGGAAAGTGACGGAATTCATCACCGAGTCCATCGGCACATTTAAGAAGACAGATTAGGATCCCAAGAAGCACATATCCTGAATACGTCGCAATATACTTAACGCTGAAGTTATTGCCTTTGAGTTACGGCCCTGTGCAAGGTACGTCCGGCGGCGCGTCCCAGGCATTTAGCTCAGTACACCTCGCCAAGTCGGCGCAGCTTATCTTAAACGCCTTATCTTCAGGGTCAGCCGCGGCGAGCGCCTCAACTCCCACCGGAATGTTGTTGCACACACTGGCGTCAAACCCGTCGTCCCCTGCCTGCTGCCCGGCGCATCCGATTGAGAGGAGAAACGCCGCTATACCCAGAACCTTATATATTCTCATCATAATTAGCTATCCTCCGTTACAAGCTTTTACAAAAAAGTGATAATACCATACATTATATATCACATATTCTCTAAACAATCACACAAGTTACCAGGGATTCACTTTGACAGATAAAAAATCTTCATATCAAATTCCCTCAAGCACAGCCTCCTCAGAACAGCTCATCAGCAAGAGCCGTTTCATCGCCGCGGTGACTCACGCGGGGAGTAAAGACAAGGCCATGAGCTTCATTAAAAAAATATCGGACTCACACCCCGGAGCTCACCACAACACTTACGCGTTCATTATCGGAAGCCCCGAGGGCTCTTCCGAAACAGGTTACTCGGACGACGGAGAGGTCAGCGGCTGTGCCGGAAAACCCATTCTCAGCATCCTTCAGCACAAAGCCATCGGCGACGTAGCAGCTGTCGTCACGCGCTACTACGGCGGCACGAAGCTCGGCACCGGAGGGCTTGTCAGAGCCTACTCAGCCACCCTCACGCTTGCGCTCGACAAGCTGAGGCTCGTAGAGCGCGTCCCGATGCTGAGCGTTAGTATCGAGTTTCCCTATCAATTTGAGAGCCCCCTGCGGCACTTGTTCGAAAAACACGGCATAGGGTTTAACGATCCGGTGTATACAGAGCAAGTCAGTGTTACGGCCGATGTCCCGCAAGATATAGCAGAGCTTATCAAGAGCGAAATCATGAACCTCACCCGCGGGCAGGCCGGAATAAAATAAATACAGCTCCAAACTCCTATATATATTCCCCCCTACCAAAATATTTGGGTACTATATATCTCCCATGACCAAGGAAACAGACAGCGCGCAGGACCTGGACAAATACTACTACTATCTGAACATGATCACAGAGAATGTGCGCAACAGATATGACGACATGGTGCTCAAGTACTGCGATATGAGCCTCCCATTTGTTCCGCTTCTCATTGAGGAAACAAAAAAGAACTATGGAGAATTCGATATACATACAATTCCCTCGATTGAGCTCGGAGCTAGAATCTGGAGCCAACAGGGGAACGAAGAAAAAATCAAAGAGCTCGAGCGTCTCGTAAACGCGCACCCGGAGCTTACTCCCTGGAAACTACATATTGAGCGCGCCTATGAGAACCTGCGTCGCCTGGGGGAGTGAAAAAATCCTTTGAAATCGCCATCTTTCTCCTATAACCTAATTCCCTTTACACATAAGCAAAGGAGACAACCGAAATGTTCCGTAATCTATTTATAATCACAGCGCTTCTCATCCTTACTGTAGCCGCGCCCTCGCACTCACAAGAGAACCCAGAGAAGGAGGGTGATTCCAAGAAGCAGGAAATCAAGAGCGCCCCGGTCAAAAAGAGCGCCGCGCCGGAGCGCAGCCTCGATCAAGTGCTTGAGAACTATTACAAAGCCATAGGCGGTCTTGAGAATTGGAAAGAAGTAAAAACAATGAGCATGGGCGGTGTTATGGTCTCCATGGGTCAGTCGGTACCGATAAGGGCCACATACATGCATCCCAACAAATGCAAGGTTGAATACAAAGTCAAAGACGCGGTCATTATACAGGCTTTCGACGGTAAAATGGGCTGGCAGCACAATCCACACGGCGAGGTAATACTCCCCCAGCCAATGAGCACGGGGAAAACCAATTACCTACGCGACACATGCGACATTGACGGACCTCTTATCGACTACAAGAAAAAGGGCAATAAAATAGAGCTCCTTGGTACTGAAACCCTCTATGGAAATGAAACCTACAAATTAAAGATCACATACAAAACGGGTAACGTGCAGACATATTTCCTGGACTCTAAAACATTCCTCCCCCTTAGACTCGACGGCGTCTATCAGCTCGACGGATTGGAGCACAAAGTTACAACCTCCTATTTTGACTATAAGAAAATCGGCAAACTAGTAATCCCCTCTAAACTAGATTTCGATATTGTAGGCTCACCGGGCACAGAAGAGGTGATCTTCAAGACCGTCCAGGTAAACCCGCGCATCAGCGAGTCTTCTTTCAAAAAACCGGATTAAATCTTTTACTTCAGCGATCTGCAATTTCGCTTGTATTTCCCACTTTATCCTATAATCTAAATAATGTTGATCTGAGCTATACACATAATTCCTCTCTGGAGCGACTCTCAATGAACAAATATCTAAAAACAGCCCTATTTCTAATGCTTACCGCCTTTACTACTGCTTCCCTGTGGACGGCGGTCGATGCGCGTGCCCAGAGCTCACCCCAGGAGATTGCGCAGAGCGGCGCGGAAGAGGGCAAAAATTCCGAGAACGCCGAAAAACTAGACTCAATTCTTCAAAACTACAGAAAGGCGATAGGCGGCAAAGAGGCTTGGGAGCAGATGGACAGTCTTAAAGTTTCCGGGAACATGCAGTCACTCGGAACTGTCTTTAAAACGACCGTAGTATATAAGAGACCAGATTTGTGCAGACTGGACTTTAAGGCGGATATGATGAATTTTGTAGAATCATATGACGGGACCACGCCGTGGCAGGAAGGAATAGCAGCCAGAGAGAAAGAGCCTACAGAGCTTAAAGGCAAAAGAGCCGAGGAGCTCAAGCATACCTGCGATTTCGACGGTCCTCTCGTAAATTCTAAGGACAAAGGCATCGATCTTGAGTATCAGGGAGAAGAAGAGATTGAGGACAGAACCGGATACAAGATCAAAGTTACATTCAGTAACGGCTCGGTAGATACATATTATCTGGACAAGGAAACATATCTGCCGTTTATGGTCGTAGGAACGACTTCAATAAAAAATAAGAGCATTAAATCAACTACGCGCATAGGCGACTTCATTGAGACCGGAGACATAAAGGTCGCTTATTATTATGAGTTCGAGCTGGAAGGCGTACCCCAGAATGAAATATTCAAGGTAACGTCGATTGAAATAAACCCCAAGATAGAAAAGGGCTACTTCAGTATGCCGAGAAACGTAAAAGACTCATACTGATCCATAGCCTCAAACTTCATCAATCTCCCTTCTTAATCCAAACACCGGTATTTACAACCTTTGGGATTGTTATATGATAACTATCCAAAGAGGCAACTGAGGCTATTAGGATAAAGGAGGATTTTCCACTATATGAGATTACAATTAACCAGGGTTTTTAGCCTGATTGTCATTTTGCTTACAGTCAGCGCCTGCATAGATCTGGAACCGGATAGCGCGGTTAACATGCTCGGCGAGCCGCATACGCTTACAGCCACTGCCGAGGAGGAAGACGGCACTCCAATAGTAAATGAGCTGATAATTTTCAGGGTAGTTGAAGGACCTAACGAAGGCACAGAGAGCGTTCCTTTCAGCGGACAGTGTGTTCCCGACAGCTGCAGAACAAACGGGCTCGGCCAGGTTACCTGGACCTATACAAGCGAGACAGCGGGTATAGACTCAATAATCGCCTTTGGCTCAATGTCTGATGATGATTTTGAAATCGAGATACCCTCAGACACAGCTATAAAAATATGGCAGGGCATTCCGCGGCCCATCCCTGCGCTTTCGCACTGGGGACTCATGGCATTGGCCGGAGTTCTGGGGATAATAGGCTTTATAGTATTAAGAAGAAAAAAGCTTGCCGCTTAAACGCCAGATCAAATAAATAGGGGTCTCATCCGCAAGAATTATTTCCCGTACCCATACTTCCCCCAGTTTTTGAGAACTTTGTTTTGCAGCTCTTTAGGGTATGTATACTCAAAGCTCGATATTTTTGTTCTATCGAACGATGGAAGCAGCGCGTCGTATATCACCTTTGTGCTGCTCATGTCCTTTTTCTCCGCGGCGTTTAAATAATGAAGCAGCGGTAGTGTCTTTTGATGCTCGAAAAAATGCGCGTCGTTCTGCGGATGAACCCTGGTAGCAAACGCCCATACCACCTGGGTAATATCACTCGGGTCGATATCGTTATCGACCAGCATTACTTTAGGGAAATCCACTCCGGGCTTACTGTTAAAGATAATCTCCTTTGCCTCGTGGGCAAGCTTCTTTGCGCTTGCGTGCGTGTGCTCCATCTCCTCCACCGTAACCACCATCATGTGAACCGCGCTCTCAAATGTCAGAAAGCACGAATCCGCCGGGAAACCGTGCTTTCTCAGCTCGGTGAGCACCGCTGCCGAATACATAGTACCGCAGCAGGTCTGCGTGTCCTCTACGGGCGCGCCCGCGTTTACTACCGGCAATATAGGCTCGTCCCTGTAAGTTATAGCGCTCACGTCGTAGACAGGCTGAGGAGTGTCGTGCTCACCCATGTACCCGGCGAACTCACCCATCGGCCCTTCCTCTGCAGTCTCATTCTCCGAGATGGTGCCTTCAATAATAATTTCAGACCCGGCAGGAACCTGCAGGTCTACGCTCTTACACTGAACGACTTCCACCGGCTCCCCGAAATGTGCGCCCAGTACCTCCCCTTCGCTCACATATGTCGGGAATGGGGTCCCGGAGAAAAACGGCACTGCGGGCGGCGCGCCCAGAACGAGCGCAAACGGCGTAGGCTCTCCTTTGTCTTTCCACATCTTGTGAATGATGCCCAGGTGCTGCTGCGGAGGTATAAGCCCGGTCATACGTTTACTGTCGAGCAGCATAATCCTTGCGATTGACCAGTTAGTCCAAGATTTATCCGGTGTCTGTACTACGATCGTTCCCCACGTGTTTAAATAACGCCCGCCGTCCCCGCCGTGTATAAGGGGAGCCGGCAGCCGCATCAAGTCTACTTCCTCTCCCGCCATAATATTCTCCTGGCACAATGCGTCAGGAACCACTTTCGGAGCAATCCCGTTTCCGGTAAATGAATCGGCAAGCGTATTTACGATTTCCTTAGCTCCCGCTTCGGGTTTGAATCCAAGCGATGTCGCAATTCTGCAGAATTTAAGCCCATCCTGCCTGCTTAACCCCGCAGAGCCGCCAAGCACCCTGAACCCTTTCTCTATATCTTTTATCTTGTTAAACAGCGGGGCCGGAGCGCGCAGGTCATAAGCTCTTCTTATTATAGCCCCGATCTCTAGACTCCAATCTACTTCTTCATCAATTTCCTGAAGCTCACCCAGCTCATTTAGCGTCTTTAAATACTCTCTCAGGTCTTTTATATACCGCATCTGATCCTCCCGGGAATACATTTTAGGGGTATAAAAGCTCTGAATACCAATATACAACATTCAGCCGCCGATCAGCAATACGCAAGTTCGCTATCCCGGCAAGTGTGAATATATAATGAATGTTAACCGCCTTACATACTTAAGAGCTAAACATCTTGGTTAATATTTCTCAATTAGTAATATATCAACGCTCGAACAGCACTCTCGAAGGCTTAGGTACTTCCTTAAGTTTCAGACCGTACTTATCTACAATATTGACTTTTATATGCGCCATAGCTTCTTCAATCGAATCTGTAACCATAAAAAGGTCAAGGTCTTCGGGACTTATAGTACCCTCTTTTACCATAAGCTCTAAAAAGTCCATTAGCTCCGCGAAATACTCTTTCCCTATCAGGATTACGGGGAAGTTAAATATCTTCTTTGTCTGTATTAGTGTTATGGTCTCAAAGAGCTCGTCCATTGTGCCCGCCCCTCCGGGCATAACCACAAAGGCGTAAGAATACTTAAGCAGCATCACCTTTCTCACAAAGAAATAGTTAAAATCCAGCATCACGTCCAGATACGGGTTAGGCTCCTGTTCAAACGGCAGCCTGATGTTACAGCCGATCGACCTTCCCCCGGCCTCTCTAGCCCCCCGGTTTGCGGCCTCCATTATCCCCGGCCCGCCGCCTGTCATTACCCCAAACCCCATCTTCGCGAGCTCTCCCCCGACTTTAACGGCGTTTTGATAGTGAGGGCTGTCCTCCTCGGTCCTTGCAGAGCCGAACACCGTTACCAATGGGCCTACAAAATGTAAGGAGCGGAATCCGTAAAGGAACCCCCACATCACACGGACCAGGAACCATAGCTCACGCAGCCTCGAATGAGGGCCTTCGAGAAAGACTCTCTCTTCCATTTTTTCCTCAGTCACCGGCCTCTTTTTAAACAGTCTATTCAACCAATCCAGCATTTGATTACCTAACCTCCATAGTCTCAATCGAAGAACTATTATATACGATTGTCATCACAATAAGCCAATCCTTTCCGGTCTATATCCTGTCATTGCGAGCGAAGCGCGGCAATCTCCTCCAATCCGGGCACTAAACAAAACCCGTTCACGTTGAGCCTGTCGAAGAATGAACGGGTTTAGGATCAACACCAATATAGATTGACATCCTGCGCCCTATATGAGACTATCTTTTTTAAGAGAGATAGCTCATGCTGAAAACACCTGAAGAATTTGTCGAGAGCCTAAGGGAGCTTCATCCTACCGTCTATATCAGGGGCAATAAAGTACAGAGCGTCGCTGATGAGCCGCTTCTTGAACCCGGAATAAACGCCATCTCTCTCACTTACGAATACGCCCTTTTGCCCGAGCACAAGGACATTATGACGGCGACCTCCCACATTACCGGGAAAACCGTAAACCGTCTCCTTCACATAAACACATCTCAGGACGACCTGCTTAAGAAGCTCGAGATGACAAGGCTCCTGTGCAGGGAAACGGGCTGCGCCCAGCGCTATCTGTGCCACGACGCGCTGAACGCGCTTTACGAGTGTACTCACAACATCGACCTTGAGTTCGGCACTGACTATCACATAAAGTTTCTGAATTACCTAGAACAAGTGCAGGAGGACGACCTAACCACTTGCGTCGCCATGACAGACGCCAAGGGCGACAGGACCAAACGCCCTCACGAGCAGCACGACCCCGATCTTTACCTTCGGATAGTAGAAAGAAACGCGGAAGGCATAGTAGTCAGGGGCATTAAGGCCATCGTAACCGGCGCCCCGTATACTCATGAAATCATAGTCCTCCCCACTCGCAATATGACCCAGGAGGACAGTGATTACGCTGTCTCATTCGCCGTTCCCATAGACGCTCCCGGCGTGGAGCTTGTCTCAAGAGAGGCGGGACGTCCGGGTCAGTCGGGCGCTCCTCTCTCCTCTCGTTACGGGCAGGCGACGGCACAGATTCTGTTTGACGATGTGCTCGTACCCTGGGACAGGGTTTTCCTCGCGGGAGAATGGCAGCTCGCGGGCTCGCTCACCGAATCCTTCGCCACCCACCACAGACTTAGCTGTATCGGAGCGCGCGCGGGTCTTGGCGATATGCTCATCGGCGCCACATGCTCGCTCGCTGAAGCAAACGGGCTCGACACCCAAAAGACAGGGCATGTACGCGACAAGATTGCAGACCTCATTAAGTATGTAGAATCCTTTTACGCCTGTGGAGTCACCTCCTCCGTGTTCGGCAGTGAAACACGCGCGGGCAACTTTCTGCCCGACCCCATTTACTCCAACATCGGCAAACTGATGCAGGGAACCCATATATACGATATGTATAGGATAGCCCAGGATACATCGGGCGGAATATTGGTAGCTTCCCCCTACCCCGAAGACATGGAATCCCCCGATATCGGCGAGAGGTTAAACCGCTACCTGCAGGGCCGTGAAGATATTCCCGCCGACTACAGAATCTCAATCGCAAGACTGCTCGAAGACATCGTGGCCTCCTATCAGGGCGGCTGGTACTCCGTCATCAGCATCTCGGGCGGTGGCTCGCCCGAAGCTACCAGGCTCGAAATCATGCGCAAATACGACATAGACGAGCGCAAATCCCTGGTAGAAAAAATAACCGGTGTCTAATAGTCATTGCGAGGGAACGCTTGTCTCTCCGTAGTCTTTGACGAAAGCGGAAAGTGACCGCGGCAACCTCCTCCAATCCGGGCACCAAACGAAACCCGTTCATGCTGAGCCTGTAGAAGTATGAACAGCACACCATATATAGCTCTTACAACATAGAGCCGAAATATGTTAAAATTATCCAAAGATCATGGAAGAAATTAAATACAAACCCGAGCATACCAAAGACCCGCAGTGCGCAGCCGACTGCCCCGCGGGCATAGACGAGTGCGTTGAGTGCGGCGCGTGCGATCACTGCGAGCATGGAGCCGTGCTCATCGAGGAAGACCTCCCCCCAAACTGGCGCAGCTTTATAGAAAGAAGTAAGCAGCAAGACTAGCAATCTCCCACAATATAGATACTGCATAAACAGACTATCCCTATGCTGTCATAGCGAAGGAGCGCTTGCCTTGCCATAGCTTTAGCGAAGGTGGATATCGACTGCGGCAATCTAACTGACAAGTATTTTTGCGAGCAAAGCGATCTCTTATCCTGGAAATGAAAAAGGAGGTCCCGGACAGCATAACTGTCTGCTATAGAACAATAATTTCTGGAAAAACTGCTAAGGAAAAAATCAAACCGAAAGTAAAAGTCCCAACATCCTATCCCAGCTCCTAGATGGCGGTAGGTGGAGGGAAAGGACCCAGGATAAGGATGTGGGATAACTTAATTCATACTCTCGTTTTCGTATAATTTTTTCAAAAAAATAGGACTGTACTTTACCTTATGGCCAACATTATAACCGATTATTCTGAATTTAAAATACCCAATTTCACATGATTAAAACATTTACTCAGAACACGGGGTTTATTAACTATTTTTCGAGCTTTTCGTGTATTTTTTCAAGCGAAACTTGGTAATGATCCCCATAGTTTTTATATATGTCGTCCCCTAATAGCTCTTGCGCTCTCAGCCCGATCTGCTGGCGCTCGGCATCGCCCAGATTGCTCAAATCCTCTTGCGATATGAATATCGCCGCGTAGCAGGCAATGCCGTCCGTCCCGCGTACGAATATATCGCCAAGCATCGAGATCGATCCATCTGTGCGCGCTTCCCCAAGTACGAATATGCACGCCTCCTGCCATATATGAGACCTATCACCAAAAATATTCTTAAGCGCCTGCCAGTTAAGATCAGAGAATCTGACCACCATATCCTCAGCATCACGATAGTCCCGCTCGTACCAGTTCTCGCCAGGGTGCATATTGCCGTTAGCGGTGTTTTCCTTGATGTGCCTGTCGAGCATATCGACAGCGTCCGTATTTGTCATTGCTATAAGCCTCAGTGTAGTTTTTTACCGCGGAGTTATTCCCCGGTGCCAAATAACATACTTTATTTACAGCAGATTCATAGAACGGGCCTGGTGGCCCCGTAATCCCGCGCCCGGGCTCAGTACTTAACGCTGCACCCGTAGGGCTTAGTCTCGGGATTTGTTAGTTCTTGCGGTGTTAGCGCCTCGGTCATTGCCAGATCAATATAGTTTGTAGCTTTAGGAATGTCTTCTGTATCTGTCGACTTTATATCATCCGCCGCCCCTTGGTAAATAAGCACTCCATCCGGGTTAACTATAAAGATATGGGGCGTTGTCTTTGCCCCATAGAGCTTCCCGATATCCCCGCTGGAGTCTATGACAATATGAGTAGCCGAAGTCTCGTGCTTCCGCGCGTCGCTCTTAGACTGCTCAGGGTTTCTATAGTCCCCGTGCCCGTCAGAGGTCGAGTTCACGGCGATCCAAACAACCTCGAGTTCTGTGTATTTTTTCTGAAGCTCCTGCATCTTCTTACTATTATAGTGCTTTGCGACAAACGGGCAGCCGTGGTTAAACCACTCGATCACGATATACTTTCCCTTTAGGTCCGACAGCTTCCCCTCGTTGCCCTGAACGTCCGTGTAGTTAAAATCCGGAGCCGGCGAGCCTGTAGCCAGCTTTGCAGCCTGCGAGTTCTCAGAAGCCCAGGAAACGATGAAAACACAAATTATTATAGCTATAGATAACCTCAAAACTGTCATATTTTAACTCCTCTCTTATTTGATTAGGTTAAAAGTATACCGAAGGAAATACAGGAATTAGAACTGATTTTCCGAGTGGTTTTAAAAAGTAGTTCAGCCCTCCCCCATATCCTTCCCGGAGGGTGTTGGAGTGGGGATCGGGAAGGACCCGGATCTAATGACAAGAAGCCTATTGGCTTTTAGTCAAGTAGGGGGGAGGACTAAATTTATACAATGGTTATTAATCCGCCCTAAAGTATTTTATGATTCCCCATCATGTAAACGGCTAAAGTCGCCATCTAATCACTACTAATCATTACTTATATTTCGACCCTTATTACTATTATACCTAAAATTTTCGCATGTAAAGCCCTTTTTTTACCCCAAGACTGCAAACGTAAAAAAACCAAATTACCATGATACGGGCAATAGCGGCATTAGCTGCCCTTCCACGCCGACCATACCCCTTCCGCGAGCCTATTTTTATTTAATCCTAACGATAAGATTTGCCATTCTACTTTTGAGCCGGGACGCTTTCCTCGCTCATCGTCGCAATCTGGTCTTCCAACTTATTAACCAAGCAATGAAGCCTGGCAATTTCAAACTTATTCAGAGTAATTTCTTCTGTATTAGCTGTAACTTCTTTTGGCGTACTAGAATAACTTTCTATACATCCGATTTTCCCCCGGAGAAGACTCCCAATACAACCCGTGTATTTCATTCCTAAAGCATAGGTAAACTTCTCCTCCGTTTTAACCGACTCTCCAACTCCTTCGCCCAATTCATTTAATAGCGTATTACTATAGGCGCCCTTTGTTATTAACGCCAAATTCTGCAGCCTGATAAATCCTAACAAGAAATAATTTTTTTTCTCATGGGGTTTTAGATCATAAACTACATTGATTATATCCACCGGATTTATCTCGTAGTTGTACCCGATGCTAAAGAGTGTTTCCGTGCTTTTCTGGTCCTTAATATCACCAGAATCATCAACTTTGTCATCAACATCCAAAACATCGCTAGACCTTGTAATCTCCCCTATATATTTCAACTTATCATCTATCAAATTGGCCTGAAATCTTTTGAAAAACGCCTTTGTCGGATTAACGGCGGGTTCGTCTTTAGAATCATCATCCGCAATTTTTGGTTTGTATAAAGAAAAATCTATTTTGGAACAATCAATTTCCTCAAGTGCAGAACCCCCGGCCAACCCCATGTAAGTCACCATACAAAATACAACTATCATAGTTCTCATAATAGAACCCTCCCTTATGATAAATATTTTTAGTATGTATTCACCCGCCCTTAATTCTCTTATATCATAAATTAAATAGTCTTGTAAAGACCAATTTTATGATATCGACACTCAGATAAAAGGATGCGGAAATAAGCCCTCTGCACCCAACCCATGCTCTATAGCATCAAAATTAATAGAGAGCTAAGGAGGCCGAAATAGATGACTGGCATTGTGGAAATAGACCTAAAAGAGATATTTGCCGTCCTCTTTCTTACATTTGGCACGGCTATACTGGTTTATGATATAAAAGGGATTATCGCTGTGCTTCGCTCGGGCGGGAAAAAGAACATAGGATTCATCGTAAAAGGCATCAGAATACTCACCACTCTAGCAGGGATTATAGTAATTACAGCCGGGGGCATTTACGGAAGCGACACACTATTGCTCTTGGGCCTTGTAATCGGCATCGAAGAGCTATACGAGACCACACTGGTGCTTACGGCGCTTAAGTATTCAAAAACCCGATTCTGACTTTATCTAACTGTCATTTAAGCTCGGGAACTGGCTGGTATTAGCGAACTTATCTACACAGTGCAATGTTGGATTTCAGAGCTTAATAACGTGTAAGGAGCATAGAGCGCTCTTTCTCAAGATCATAATCCCCCCGCTCCTCATGCTCAAACCTCTTAACGGCGTTATAAACTTCATAGTAGCGGTCCCCCAGAGCTGATCTCAATACTTCGTCCTTACGGAGCGCGGCCAGCGCTTTCTCAAGGTCGGTAGGCAAAAGCTCAATGTCCAGCTCTTTTCTTTCCTCATCGCTAAGGTTCCCGGGGTCTCTCTGAAGCGGCTCGCCGAGCTTCAAGTTTTTTGAGATACCGTCAAGCCCGGCTGCGATAATACCTGTTAAAGCTAAGTACGGATTGGCGGAGCTGTCGACCGTCTTAAGCTCAAACTGCTTGGGCCCCCCGCCGAATGGGTTCATTAGTACTCTTACCGCGGCCTCTTTATTGTCCAGCCCCCAAACCCTGTAGGCCCCGCTCCAGAACTTGGGCTTAATCCGTTTATATGAATTCGGCGTGGGCGTGGTAAACGCCATTAGCGCCGGAAGGTGCTCCAGAACGCCGGCCACATAGGACTCACCGGCAGGTGAAAGCTCCCAATTGCCTTTCCCGTCTCCTAGTACGTCTTGCCCGTCTTTCCATATACTCATGTGCACGTGACAGCCGCTCCCCGTGGCCTCCTGAAATATCTTCGGCATAAATGAGGCTATCACTCCATACTGAAGCGCGAGCGAGCGTATCGTCTCCCGCATGTAAACGATCCTGTCCGACAGCGTAAGCGGGTCGCTGTAATGTATCGAAATCTCATGCTGCCCGGGCCCGGCCTCGGGGTTATAGTAAGCAAGCTCTATCCCCATCTCATAAAGCGTGTCCGCAATCTCGTCCATCAGCTCCCGGCTCACTTCAAACGCTGCGTTC
Source organism: Thermodesulfobacteriota bacterium (assembly GCA_965216785.1). Taxonomy (GTDB): domain Bacteria; phylum Desulfobacterota_D; class UBA1144; order Nemesobacterales; family UBA2774; genus UBA2774. Next base: position 2,197,261 of record OZ244197.1, on the reverse strand, counting down.
TGAGCGTACGCGTCCCTGTCCACGGGCTCAAGCGTACCACTGTCGCGGAACACCGCTTCATCGAATAAAAAGAACTCTATCTCCGCCCCGCACATAACATCAAATCCTGCGTCTTCCGCCTTCTTCACCGTGCGCTTGAGAAGCCCCCTCGGACAAAGCTCCCATGGCTCTGTAGTGCTGTCGAGCATAAAGTTGCCCATGGTCACTGCGTGCCCCGGGGCATAGGGGATCATGGCAAGCGTAGACCAGTCCGGGACAAGCCTCAGCTCCTTAACAGGCTCGAGCCCGGCCTCAGGTACAGGCTCGTCAAGAGCCGCGTCCAGCGCCTGAAGGGTCTGGGTGTTTACGAGCGCCTCCTCGAGCTTATACAAAAACTCCTCGCTCCTGAGCTCCTCCATCCCGTGGTTCATCAGATGGCGCTTAAACGATGGCAGGTGTATGGCCTTAGAGCGTATAACGTTTCCGTTATCGCACCAAAGCACACGGAGGAACCTTAGCTCGTCGTCTTTAAGCACATCCGCAATGTGTAGTCTGTTTACCATAATATGCCTTACACTTTTGTCATGCATATCCGGCAGGGGAAATCTGATTTACCCCTGCCATAGACCGAAATTATAAACCTTTTAAAGCACCTAAATTACTGTCAATAAATAGAGTGGCTTTACCAAATGACTCCGGTACTTCTCCTTCAAGCACTTTCGCCTTAAATGAAATTGAGCCTTCCTTCACCTTAACGTCGGGATCAGATATTTCTATCACTGTGTTCTTCACTCCATCGTCAGTAAGTACCGAAAGAGTAGCGTTAGGCGGGTCAGCTCTGAAGCTGTCACTACCCTGGTCCCATCCCTGCGCGAATACCTGTATGCTCAGCTGACCAGATATGCGTGCGGGCCTGTCCGAGAAATAAACGACCAGCGGTACGTTTTCGAGAATTATCCTGTCCCCCTCCATCTTCCCGGAAGAGGCGCTCAGCGTATATAAGAACTTCGGAGCGTCTTTCTCGTTTATTACGGGATTCGCCTCAGCGAGCTGAAAACCCAAGCCCAGTACAAACATTACAACCAGCAACTTTGAAATGTATCTCATGTGATCCTCCATCTTTAGATTATGTCTCTATATTATATCCACCGTATTAAACAGTTGTGAAGCGTGAGTGTTTTATGTACTGAATACGGCAAACTTGATAATATACCGGGAAAGTATGAATAGCATAGCATCCGCCTAACTTAACAATCTCGATATCCGCCCCTACCCTATCTTAGACCAAATTTGGAATTTTCAAAAAAACCTCTTGACAAGAGACACTGTGTCACTTATATTAGTGACATAATGTCTCTTATAACAAACCACAGGAGGAATTAAATGAGTAAAACAATATTAATTACAGGAGCAAGCAGCGGTATCGGTAAAGCGACCGCTAAATATTTTCATGAAAAGGGCTGGAACGTTGTCGCAACCATGCGTAAGCCCGAAAGGGAAGAAGAATTAACCCAGCTGGATAACGTTCTTGTAACGCGATTAGATGTTCAGGACTTATTGTCCATCAATAGCGCCGTTAACGAGGGTATCGAGAAATTCGGGAAAATAGATGTAGTTCTTAACAACGCGGGCTACGGCGCGTATGGCCCGCTTGAGGCAACACCTAGAGAAAAGATCATAAGGCAATTCGAAGTTAACGTGCTCGGACTACTGGATGTTACAAAGGCCGTAATCCCCCACTTCAGAAAAAACAGGGACGGAATGGTTATCAACATCACATCCGTGGGGGGCAAGATGGCATTTCCTTTGTTCAGTCTTTATCACGGAACAAAATATGCAGTGGAGGGTATATCCGAGGCTCTTCATTACGAACTGGCCGAGATTGGCTGCAAGGTGAAGGTCGTTGAACCTGGCGCTATTAAGACCGATTTCGATGGGAGGTCGCTTGACCATAACTATGATGAGAATCTGAGCGAGTATCGGGAAATAACTAATAAGGTTTTTGCTGCGTTTGAGCCTATGATGGCAAACGCTGCAGACCCTGCCGTAGTGGCTGAGGTAATTTACAAAGCCGCAACGGATGGCACGGACAGGCTCCGCTACACAGCTGGTGATGACGCTCAGGTCTTTATGGCCAACCGTAGGGAGCAGGACGACGAGACGTTTATGGCCGGGGTTAGAGCTATGATTGATTTGTAGATTAGCATATAGAGTTTTGTGTTTTCTAATCGAAGTAGTTAAAAAGACTTTATTGAGAGGAGAAAACAATGAGTAAAAATCAAAGATGGACAGCTGACAATATTCCCGATCTAATAGGGAAAGTAGCGATCGTAACCGGCTCGAGCAGTGGCATTGGGTTTGAGGCAGCAAGAGTGCTGGCAAACAAAAATGCCGAAGTTATCATCGCTGTGCGAAATCAGTCAAAAGGTGATAAAGCTGTACAAGAAATAAAAGAGCAAAACCAAAACGCTGACGTCAAGGTAATGCTCTTAGACCTTGCGAGCCTTAAATCAATCCGGAATTTTGCAGAAGAGTTCAAGAAACAATACTCAAGGCTTGATTTGCTGATAAATAACGCCGGAGTTATGATTCCTCCCTACTCGAAGACGGAAGACGGATTTGAGCTCCAGTTCGGAACAAACCATTTGGGACATTTTGCGCTTACGGGTTTTCTGATTGACTTAATAAACAGCACTCCCGGCTCGCGTATTGTTAATGTATCCAGCATGGCCCACAAGTTTGGCAATATCAATTTTGATGACCTCAATTGGGAAAAAAGAGATTACAGGGCCCAGCGCTCTTATGCCGACAGCAAGATCGCTAACTTATATTTCACCTATGAGCTTCAAGAGCGCCTTGCAAAGAGCGGCTCAAATACGAAGGTCACGGCAGCGCATCCCGGATGGACGGCCACTGATCTACAGCGTCATTCGGGATTTATACGCTTTTTGAACAATTTCTTTGCTATGACGTCTGAACAGGGAGCATTACCCACTTTAAGGGCGGCACTTGACGAAAATACCGGGAGCGGTGATTACTACGGCCCTAATGGATTTATGGAAATGAGAGGGTATCCGGTAAAAGTAAAGTCCAGCACATTGTCGCATGACAAAGAAACCGCCAAGAAATTATGGGACGTCTCTCAGGAATTGACAAATGTTAGGTTTTACTTTGGTTAGTAAATACAATTAACAAGGAGAACAACAATGAAAGATTTAAAAGATAAGGTAGCAGTAGTTACAGGGGGTTCAAGCGGTATAGGGCTGGGCATTGCTAGAGCCCTGGCTAAGGAAGGGACACACGTTGTAGTAGTCGGCATGAATGAGGACAAAGGGATGCGGGTAGCAGAAGAGTTAAAAGGATATGGCGTACGCGCCTCTTCCTACGTCTGCGATGTAAGCAACCGCAGCGCGGTTGAAAAACTCGCGGATTATGCCTGGAATGAGTATGGCCACGTCGACCTTATATTCAATAACGCCGGAGTTTCAAGCGGCATCGGGACCGTAATTGAGGGCAAGGAAGAAGATTTCAGATGGCTGCTAGACGTTAATCTGATCGGCGAATGGAACGGCTGCAGCGTATTTGGAAAACGTTTTATTGAGCAGGGTACTCCCGCTCACATTGTGAACACGGCGTCTGAAAACAGCTTCTACCCTGCAGCACCGCTCCAGGGTTTTTATGTTGCCACAAAGCATGCGATACTGGGACTCTCTGATACCTTAAGAATGGAGCTTCCGGACTACATCGGCGTTAGCATTCTGTGCTGCGGGCTTGTGAACACCAGCCTTCACCGAAGCTCTGAGAACAGACCCGAGCGCTTGGGCGGACCCACAGAGCCTGAAAACGTTGAAGGGGGAGAAATGGTCATGCAGCTCGGTATGGACCCGGACGAAATCGGGAGGCTTACAATTGAAGGCGTGAAGAGGGGCGACTTTTATATAGTCACCCATCCCCATAACAGGGACTATATCGAAGAGCGTTACAAAGAAATCCTTGATGCGTTCGTCGCGCAGGCACCCCGCTTCGAAGGCGACGAAAAATACGATGTGCGCAAAATAATGGAGCAGTTTATGGCAAACGAGGGGTGAGACAGATCATCCACAATTGATATTCTTATAACCTGCAATTAAGTTATTCTACAATCGTTCAGAAAAAGAGTATAAAACCGGAGTTGATTATATGGAATGGGAGAGAGCCAGAAGCGAAGAGCAGAAAGAGCAAAGAATCGCCGAGATAATCGCAGCAACCGAGCGTCTTTACAAAAAATATAGTTTCGAAGAAATTACCTTTGTACTAATTGCTGAGGAAGCCGATTTTACGCGCTCGAATCTGTACAAATATTTCAGCTCCAAGGAAGAGATATTCCTCGAGTTTCTAAAGCACGATATTGTTCTTTGGAGAAAAGACCTTGTTAAAACCTATAAGAAAAAGAAGAAGTATTCAGCAGAGGAATTCGTTTCTGTCTGGGTCGAGATACTTAAGAGGCACAATAGAATGCTGGACCTGCTGTCAATCTTGTTTCATTTCCTTGAAAAGAACTCCTCTCTCGAGAGTGTAATTAGTTTTAAGTTTGCAATTAAAGCCGAAGTACAGATGTTTATAGAGCTATTGTGCGAATATTTCCCGAATTTAACACCTGAAAAAGCACTTGAATTTCTTTATCTTCATATGTCGATGGCAACAGGGTTATATCAGATGACAAATCATAACGAGGTCCAGCTAAAAGCCATGGAGCACCCCGAGCTTTCACACATGAAAGTGGAGTTCGATACCTATTTTGAAAATGGAGTCCTTTATCTCTTGAAAGGTATCCTGGATTAATCTCCAAGGTATAATCACAGACAGATACGATGACTTCTGAGAATACAAAAGAAACCCCGTCCGACTATTTCAAGACCAGCTGGGCCGCGTACAGGAAGATCCTGGAGAATAATTACATGGGCCATGTACAGGCTTATCAAGTGCTTCGGGATATTCTAAATGCTGAGATGACGAAACCCTTCAGCTTCCTCGACCTGGCCTGCGGCGACGCATACTACTCTTCAAGAGCTCTCAGGGATACAAGAATCGCGCATTACACCGGCATCGACCTGTCTGCTGCCGCGCTTACGGCAGCCAAAGAACAGCTTAAGAGACTGGATTGTAAAATAGAGCTTAAATCGGGCGACTTTAACGAGTTTGAGAGTATCAGCGAGCCCCCGCTCGATGTTATATGGATCGGCCTTTCGCTCCACCATCTGGATACGGCGGAGAAAGCGGGTTTCATGAAAAGGGTACACAATGCCCTCTCGGATGATGGTATATACCTAATATATGAGCCAGTCTATATAGACGGAGAAAACAGAGACGCCTACTTTGTGCGGATCAAGAGGATAATAGAGAGCACTTGGACGGGACTATCGGAGAAAGAGACCGCGGCGCTCCTGGACCATGTAAAAACGACCGAGCTGCCTGAAACCGAAGGCACCTGGCTAAAACTCGGAAAGGACGCGGGTTTTAAAGAAGCCAAGAAAATCTTCTCCGAATCCACGGGGCTATACAGCGTTTTCATGTATAGAAAGTAAAGCCGCTCACAGCTTTCACCCGCACCTATCGCTCTGCCAGTACTCGTAGGTATCGGCGTCCATCACCGTAAGCTTCCCGTGCGTCCCCGCCCCCGTGTCCAGGTTCCACAGGTTCGCGCGCCTCACCGGTTTTGCCTTCGGGTGCTGTTTTATGGTCTTGGTGTGCCCGATAAAAACGTCTTTGTAAGGAAACTTCGTGCCCTCTTTTTTATGCATAACCGCCTGCTCTCTGTAAGTCAGCCTGTCTGCGTAATAGATCCAATACTTTGGCTGCTCGTCCACAGCGAAGCGCCAGTCTATCCCCGCGTGCAGATAGAGCCTGTTGTCCTCGTCAACGTAGTACGGTACGGCAGTCTCAATAAATTCCCTGTGGCGCTGTATAAGCTCCTGGTCGAGATTACCCTTCCCGTCCCTGTAGGAATCTATGACGGACTTAAGTGATGCCAGAGACCAAGTCCCCTCAGGGTCCCCCGCTTTCCACTCACCCCGCAGCCACCACCTGGCGTGAGAGTCGTGATTGCCGAGACACCATATAAAATGGGGGAGCTTCCTCAGATACTCCACACAACGCCCGGACTCTGGGTGTCCGTCGTAAACATCGCCCAGAGATATCAGCTTATCCTTGTCCGAGTCAAAACCCGCGCGCCCCAGCACCTGCATGAGCGCTTTAAAATTTCCGTGTATGTCTCCGATAACGAGAGTTCTCATCAAGCACCCTTACGATTTTACAATCCTCAATTGTCTAACGGCAGTCCTCTTTGCAGTTTGAAAGCTTACATTACTATCAAGCGGAAATGTACTTAAGGAAGGATCAAAGAGGCTTTAGAGCCGCCACAGGCACATACTTGGCCATTTTAACAGCGTTTTCCTCTGTGGGTTCAAGCTTTTCCCCTAGCAGTTTGTATGTCAGAACCGCGAACGCCTTTGGGTATTTCTGTGAGTATTTATAATGTATTTCGCATGCTTCATCGTCCGGCACCCTCTCTGCTTTGGCCTGAAACTTACGGCTCCCAACCTGCACCCCTACCCCAGGGGTCTTCTGTATATTCCTGAACCAGTGAGAACCCTCGCCCCAGCCCGAGGCTATATAATAGGTACCTGTTTGCTCGTCCTTTCCCACCACTTCCAGCACCGTGTCGTGCACCCGCGCGCTCTTTCTGCCCCTGTGCCTGAGCCTCAGGAACCTCTCCCCCATAACCCAGCCGAGCCCGAGCTTATAGAGCAATAGCGGCGAGCGCATAAGGAGCCGATTAAACCCCTTGGGAAGTGGCTTATTTCTTAAAATCTTTGTTTTACACATGATATTTTACAAAGAATCTAACCGTCCTAAGTATTCCTAAGTTAAAGTAATTTTTCAAATTTTGCGGTACCAATTCGCAGCAGTGGTGCAACCTTGACTTAAGTCCTGCAAATATTCTATAATTAGACACAAAGGCAAGTAGTTTCTCGAGTAAAAAAGAGGAGGTGTAGTTATGGCAAATTCAATTTTGCGTGTGGCAATTGTATCTTTTGTATTTATTCTCTTTCAGATTCCTGTTTCAAATTCAGCGGTTATCACAGTAAATACAGATGACGACGTTATAAGCGGGCTCGACCTTCAGTGCTCGCTCCGCGAGGCTGTTATAAGCGCCAACACCAATCCCCCGGGTCTTATAGTCCCGCCCGGCGAGTGCGCGCTTGGGGACGCTGGGAATGACGAGATCGTGTTCGACACGTCCCTTGACGGGGTGCCTATTACTCTAACCATCCCCGGCACCGGCGAAGATTCCGCGCTAACAGGAGACCTCGACATTCTCGAGAACCTCACGATTACAGGAAACGGGCTTGGCAATACAATTGTTGACGGTAATTCCCTGGACCGGGTATTCCACATCATCGTAGCCGGCACAACTGTCATGATGACTAACCTTTCAATAACCCAGGGAGCGCTCGGAGAAGCAGCAGGAGCAGGAATATCAAACGCAGGCATCCTCACACTCGACACAGTAGATATATTTTTAAACTTAATTTCGGGAACTACAGATTCATCTGTAGGAGGCGGAATCTTTAACTCCGGCACTGTGGATATTACAGATACTACTATAGACAGGAATGAAGCCGACCGCGGAGGCGGCATATTCAGCAACGAAATGGTCACGATATCAAGCTCTGCCATTATCGGCAATAAGGCCAGAGCGGGCGGTGGCATAGCTAATTTCGGCAACATAACGATCACCAATTCTACCCTCTCTGATAACGAGGCAACGAATAACAGCGGGGCAATATCTAACAGTCAGGCTGGGACAAGCATAGGAGTAATTGATATTCTAAATTCGACAATTGCTAATAACACCGCCCCGGCATTAGGAGGCGGAGGCATTTTTAATGGCTCAACGCTCACTCTCCAAAACACCATTGTAGCGAATAACATGGGGGACGACTGCTGGCCCTTCGACCCTATAACATCAGACGGCAATAACCTGGACTCAGACGGCACGTGCATGCTCACCGAGCTTACGGACATCTCGAACACTGATCCTCTGTTAGATAACCTCGCATTTAATAACGGCATCACTCTGAGCCACGCTCTCATGCCCGAAAGCCCGGCAATAGACATGGGCGACAACCTCAGCTGTCCTCCACTTGACCAGCGCGGGGTCATGCGCCCTCAGGACGGTCTTGACGACGGTTTTCCCGTGTGCGATATCGGAGCGCTTGAGATGCTTATCTCCGAGCTTGTGACACAGGTAGGGGGAGCAGGAGGAGGCGGATGCGCCCTAGCGCAGCCAAGCAACAGCGGCACATACTTCCCGCTGTACCTGCTGATCCCGGCATTCATAATATTAAGAAGACTCTGGCGTAGGAATACGGGTTGTAATAACAAGTAATTTCTGCGAATCCTGAGACTCGGGAAAGCTGTCATTGCGAGCGGAGCGAAGCAATCCCCGACAATACCGCAGCCTACCCACAGTTGTTATTCCTGGAAAAGCGGGAATTCATGTCGTGCTTGCCATCTACAACCTTCGCGAAGGGTCGCCATCCCCTTAGGAGTTATGTTACAATGGAAATTATGACACAGTTACCTCTAAAGCGTTTTAAAATTGGTTGGCCCGTACTCTTGGGAATTCTTACCGCTCTTTTTATACTCACATTCTCTGTAAACACCCGCGCGCAGGGTAAGGTAAGGATATATCTCTCCAGCCCCGGTACAAACGAAGTGCTCCGTTATGACAGCGGAAACGGCGAGTTTATTGACGTCTTTGTCTCTGACGGTGAAGGCGGTCTGGAAACCCCGGTGGGTTTAGCTTTCAGCCCTGAAGACTCCAATTTTTACGTAGCTAGCGAAGGCACAAACGAGGTGCTTCGTTATGACCGTAAATCCGGAGATTTCATTGACGTGTTCGTCACGGCGGGATCGGGCGGTCTCGATACGCCCGGCTTCATAGTGTTCGGCCCCGACGAGAACCTATACGTAGCAAGCGTCGGTACGAACGAAGTGCTCCGCTACGACGGCGTGACAGGTGAGTTCATAGACGTATTCGTTACTTCCGGATCAGGCGGCCTTGACACTCCCTCCGGCATCACATTCAGCCTCGGGGGTGATTTCTTCGTCTCTAGCGCAGGCACAAACGAAGTGCTCCGCTACGACGGCGCTACAGGGAGCTTCGTTGAAGTTTTTGTTACGGCCGGGTCAGGCGGTCTCGACGGACCAAGGGGTATTACATTTCGCGGCACTACGGACTTTTACGTAAGCAGTATAAATACAAACGAAGTACTAAAATACAACTCAAGCACAGGGCAGTTTGTAGAAGTATTCGTTACGGCGGGAAGCGGGGGGCTGGACAACCCGTTCGGTATATCTTTCTCGCCCGACGGCTGGTTCCACGCGGTAAGCCGGGGGACAAATCAGGTGATACGATACACTGCAACTAATGGCCAGTTCCTGGGCTCATTCATCGCTCCCGGAAGCGGAGGGCTCAGCGACCCCACCGTAATTCTGTTTTTCCCGTCAAAAGCCGTCGAGGCGTTCGGCAGCAACTGCTCTTTAGCTAATCCGGGAACAAGGGCTTCATTCCCGTGGTTACTGCTCACCCCGCTTGTGCTATTAATAATGATAAGGTTTTTCAGTAGGCGATTGCTAAACGCTAGGGAAAGCACGTAGCTTCAGGTCCTTCTATATCACAGCTTAAAATCTCTTCCCCGTCTACACCGCGAACTGACATCTCCCATACGTTTCCGTTCAGCTCCATCAGCACAAACCCGAATTCCGAAAGGCTGATCCCCTCGCGCACAGTACCGCCTCCTATCTCCATTCCCGCGAGCGGTTGGCTTACGGCAGAGTCAAGCTCTGTGCCGCTGTTTCCCACAATCAGCTGCGGCGGGCGCACTCCGTCAAAGTCGAGTATCTCAAAAAAATGTATATGCCCTGTTATCACCAGGTTTATCCCGGCGGCCAGCGTGTTGTCTGTAGAGGCCTGGAGCGTATCATTAATCTTGAACACTTCTCCGTCAGATTCCCCTATTCCCCATAGCGGGTGGTGCGTAACAAACCAGGCGTCCTCACTCACCGTAGATTCAAGCTCGGCAATCTGCTCAGAGTACTCCTCCACCTCGCCCGAAGGAGCCGAGTTGTCCTTCGCGCTCGCCGAGTCAAGCATCAGTAGCTCGACCGGGCCTATATCGATAGTGTAGACGGGAGTATACTTTTCACATTTAGGGAAAGGAGGGTTGGGGTCAAGGAACGTAAACCAACCGGGCCCCGCTCTCGAGCACTCCTCGTGGTTTCCTCGCGAGAACACCCAGGGAGCGGCCCTCAGAAGTCTCTCGGCAGGGGTAAAGAAATCAGCGTCCCAGGCAAGAAAGTTATCTCCGAACGGAGACCCCTCGCATCCCGCATCTCCCTCCGGGCACTGGCTTTCTCTATACAGGTAGTCGCCAACGTGGATCACCAGATCCGGCTCAAGCTTTGCCGCGCTTTTGGCGATGCGCTCAAACGGCCATGCTTTGGGGTCGTTGCAAGATTGCGGAGTGTCACCGTCTTCGAGCCTGCATCCCGCGTCCCCTATAATTACCAGCCTGGTGTTATTTTCCTTTGGGAGCTTCAGGTCTCTACCCCCTACTCTCGCTACAGCCGTATCGGGCGGGATCTCAAACTCGCATACCAGCACCTGAAAATCCTCTTTAGGCTCGCTCCTCACGCTCATTTCCACTCTCAAGTTATCAATCTTAATATCCGGACAGTGATTCCGGATCGTAATCACCCGGGCTATAACGCTCCCCGAGGGTCCCATCTGCACCCAGCTCGACAGTATTCCGCTGGAGCTGCCGCTGCACCCGGCTATGCCCAGAAGTATTGCTAAAAAGCAGATTAATTTCGCTCTATTCATGCTGCCCCCGTTTTTGCTTTGATATTAGCGTATCCCATATTCACTCGTTCTCCGTAGCTTTTTGCTCAGGCCCGCCGAGAAGTGACTTACTTTTTAAGTCCGTATAGATAACTTCGGCAAAGATACTGTTTGCCTCTCCGTTCGGATGCATATCTACCTTATATATAGAGTAGTCCCTGAAATACTTATGCCTGAAATAAGGCAGCGTATTCGAGAAGTATAATTCCTTCACGCCGCTCACCTTTTGCTCAATCTTTCCGCCGAGTCTTTCGTGCTGATAATCGTGGTCGAGCACTACAATACATATTGGGATTTCGTTCTCCTCACTAAAGCGCGCCAACATAAATAAAGCGTGGTCAAGCAAAAATAAATGCCGCATGTGCCGGCGTGTAAACTCTACCGCGCTCTTATTTGCCCCCGGCAGAATTTTTATTTTCTTTAAAAGCTCATATGAGTAGCTTTTAAAAAAACTAAATTTCTCCGTCCTTGGTGTAAACGTACGCACTTTCTCCTCGTAGAATTGCGACCCGTCAAGCACGAACAGCACAAGATCTGGATCGTACTCAAGCACCTTGTGCTCGAGCACCAAGAGCTTGTTATCCATTGTATAACCGGCGACCCCGAAATTTATAAATTCGTAAGCGATGTCGTCCGATTCCCCGTTCAGCCTGTCTTCGAGCCTCGAGTGAAAGGTCTCTTCGATCCTAACGCCGGCTCCCATGGTGAACGAGCCCCCGATAACCGCCACCCTGAACGTATTGGGAGGCTTTTCGATCGAGTACTCTTTATCCCTGAGTCCTCTGGAATTAGTAGTGAACGGCACGAGCTTAAACACTGTATCGAGCCCGGGCTTTAGCTCGTAAACGAGCCCGTCTATATCCGAGGGCCGAAGGTTCCCCGAGCCTCCGGTAGATTTTATGCTCGACATTTTAGAGTAGCTAAATGCGTCCCCTCCGAACAGATACACCCTTACCGCTTGCTCGACCATCACGTAAACAATCAGAGCTAAAACAATAATTACGACTATGTCCGTCGCGTGCTTTGAAAAAAAGCCCCTTTTGTCAGCGGAGTCCTGCAATTTATCCTCTTGCACCGCACCTCCCGAGCTCTTTTAACGGCAGGTACAGTTAGAATATTTGGTAGTTAAACGCGCCCTTTTGCGGGCCTGAGGAAAAGACGATCAGAAGCAGAGTGAGCCCGATAAAAAGCACAAGAGCCGCAATGAGATAGTATTTGTATCTGGAGAAGAATTTACCAAGCACTAGTCAGTCTCCTTTTTCGAAATAAATTCAACCAACGACTCCGCTATCTTACCGTGGGCGACGTCGTTAGGGTGGGCGTCGTCAAAACTCACCCATAGCTCGATTTCATTCCCGTGACCCTTAAACAGATCCGCAAGACTCATGTAATCGATCCCGCTGTCTTGCAGGAAATTAGATATTTTATCATACACCTGCTTGAATATTACGTTGTCCGTATCGTGTAGCTCGGGCAGGAGCACCACCTGCAGCTCGATACCCTTGTCGCGGCTGTAGTCCCTTAGCTCTATGAGCGATTTTCTCGCGCTTACCCACCCCTGCTGATCTTCTTCATAAAGAGCGTTGTAGTATTCCTCAAAGCTCTTTGCGGCGACTATGTTATTCATAAGGGAATTAATCCTCGACCAGTAAAAAGATATGAGGTGCGAGTACCCCAGGAACCAAAGCCCCGATTTCTCGGGCGTCACCTCGGCGTCGTTAATAAAGTAAAAAAGCACCACCTTATCAGGCTGGTATTTCGCCCCCTTTTCAAAGAACAGGTTTACTTCCTGCTCGGTGTTGTAATTCCCGGTACCAAAGTTAATTATCTCCGTAGGAGAAGTCTTGCTAAGCTCCTCTTCGAGCACGTATTGAAATGTATCTTCAATCGCTACTCCCCATCCGAACGTGAGGGAGTCTCCGAGGAAAATTATTCTATACGCGTCCCCCTTCTGGGTAGGATACTCCTTGTCCCTGTGCCCGTCAGAGTTAATAGACACGTTTACGTCCATAAGCTCCTTCTCGCTCCCGGGTTTATGAACGTGCCCTATCTTGGGGTTTTCGGAGTCCTCTTTAACGCTCATAGCATAGCGGGTCATCTCTATGTCATACACCGTGTTGTAGTGCAGATACACCCTGATCAGCGCTTCGCAGATAGCGAACAGAACTACAATTATTATTAGTATCGCGAGAAGATTTTTCAGTAATTTAGATGTGTTCAATATAATTTGACCTTTGAGCCCTGGGGCTTAATATTCGCTTCTGATTCGCATTTGAAACTTGATTAAATGTAAAACCGGTTTATACGAGGCAATATAATACCTAAACGGGAAAGAATTTAAAAACCTGCCGATAATATAGCTTCGGCTGCTTAACATTGATAGGTTTTACTTGACCCGCAGGGGCTCATATATCACATCTGAGAGAAGCGTATAATCATAACAACCAGCCCCGGTTTCTAATCGAGCTCTGAGTGCGGGAACCCTTTTACGTGCGCGTAAACCTCGACTCCGTTTATCTTCATCTCGGCCTTTTCACCCGGAGCGAGCATCTTTACGCCCTTTATATCGTGCACATCTGAGTCCGGGGATATTGCTTTTACACCGTATAGCTCACCGTCCGGCCCGATCGCCTTTATCTGTATTATGCTCCCGTACTGCTTCACACCCTTAACGTCGAGCTTGTCTCCGTTAGGTGCGATTGCTTTTACGTCCATTATTACCCCGCCCTCGTCTATCGCTTTTAAGGGCATATTCTTTTCATCGCTCACAAGTATCTTCACAGGGAGCTTCTTTCCGTCTTTAATAGCCTTTACGTCCATTAGCCACGTGTTGCCGTCTACTTCGATTGCTTTAATGTCAATTGCCGTGCCCTCTTTATCAAACGCCTTTACGTCGAGTGTCTGCCCCTGTGGCGAGATCGCCTTTACACTCCAAATCTCCTCTGCGGCATGCGTGAATGATGTACCCGCGCAGAAAAGTAGCACTGTAGCGACGAAAAACCCTTTTGCATATCTCATAGTTCTAACCCCCTGATGTTTTTATATACTTCATACTTCGATTATAAAACAACCTTTAGCTCTTTCCTAGCCTCAAATCCAAGGCTTCACCAGATCTTAATAAAAACTGACGCCTTTAGGTTGAGCGGCATCATCAACATCCCCTTACTTCTCTTCCAGCCACCCAAGCTTTACGAGAGCGATGAAAACCTCCATAGCTACAGTCCGGGTTCCCGAAGCATTTGGGTGGACAAAGTCGTACTCACTGAAAGAAGGCCCGGCGAACTTTTTCATAGTCGCGGCGGTATCAAGAACTTCCACTCCGCGCTCGTGGGCAACTTCTGATAATATTTCCTGATAGCCGTCGTGCTTTTCATGAAACTCGGCAAGCGTGTCCACGCCGTAATATTCAGTAAGATACTGCTCCTGTTTATTAAGCCCGCTCTTTTCGTCTCTCAGCGGGTAGTCCAGCAAGAGTACATCTATCCCGCGCTTCTTTGAGGCTTTTATTAAGCGCTCCAGGTTCGCTCTGAACTCCTCTTTCGATACAACGTTTTTGTCACCCGGAACGCTCCTGCTTACGAGCTTTCTATCCAGCCAAGCAGCCAGGCGCACCAGTCTCGATTCCGGCCAGCGGTACATCAGGCTCCCGATAATAAAACCCGGCGGCTCTTTTACGTAATAAGCCCTGAAAAATTCATTACCCATGTCGGCAATGTCGTTAAACCCCGTGCGCGCAATCAATATATCAGGCTCGAGCGCAAGTACTTTTGTCATCAACTGACGTAGCGTATGGGATGATGTGTAGCCCACGACCCCCGCGTTTATTACCTCTATGTCCTCATAACCATGTTCTTTTAGTATCCTGCTGAGCTCTTGGGGATAGCTGTCCCAATTGCGTCTTGCTCTCTCGCCGAACCACACGCCGAACGTGCCCGAATCCCCGATACATACAACACGTTTAGCGCCCAAGGGCTTCTCAGGCTTAATCTCCTCTCCCCGGAAACCCTCTGAGTTTATTCTAAAGTTATTGCTCTCATAGCCTGCGGAGTTAGCCCACCCAAGGATCGGATCGGTCACAACCCACGGCCACACCGTGCTCCGGGGACTGCTCTGAAGAAACTCAGGTGGCGTTGCCAGCCGCAGTAGCCCCTCTACAATAAATACAGCCGCGGCTATGGCGACCGCGGTGAGTATTATTCTTTTTATCCGCGGTGACATCAGAAGATTATTATACTCTTTTCTTTATAATCACAAATCACGCTCTACAGGATTGCGTCCAAACCGCGGTCCTGTTTGAGGCCGCGCTCCCGCGCTTTGTTTAAATGCGCTGCGCTAATCCCAATTCATATTATGGTTGTAAATTGTATCAATAGGCGGGAGGAATTGATGAAGACCGCTATATGCCGCTATACAGCTCCTTTTGCGGCGCTTGTAATCATAGGGGGGTATCAGTAATTAAAACTTCTTCGAGAAATACGCGAAAGGCGGCACCAGGATACCGAGCGTTTTTTCATCTTTGGTGGCGATGCTCGGTACAGCTTTGAGTATATCACCCGCTTTGAGTGTGTCCGATTCGTACTCAGACACCTCAGCATCGAGCCCGCCCACTCCCAGATCCTCTTCCGTAGCGTAGGCGCCAGCGTCCACAGGCTCGCCTGTGTCGAACATCCCTACCTCAAACCCGTTAACGTTAAACGGGGCATTACCCAAATCAATGGACTTTACCGCCTCTTCAAAAATCTTTTCCTTATCAAATTCCGGAATCATCACAATCTGAGGCGCCAATTTCGGAGGCCCGATCTCAAATACCACCTCTGCGCACTCTTTTCCGTTCTCACCGGCGTAGACGGCAGGCGGCTCAACACCCACTGTCAGCGTTAATACAGCCAGATAACTCATAAGAGCCCATTTTGTCAGCCCCATTAATTTTGTCACCGTTGTTTTACTCATATTCATGCCCTCTATGTACTATAGAGAGGGATAACGTTAAAAAAGATTCAGATATTTCTTGCCAACCTTCACAAACAAGTCCGATCAGCATGCTGTAGAGGGCAATCCCCACAGTCCGACAAAAGGAAATAATGATAAATAATAACAGTAGATAATTGTTAATATATAGGTTAGTATGGGAATAGATGGTATATATGATCTTCACAATTCCTTAACATTAGCTCAGTACTATTGTCAAAAAGGCATTGTGTGGATATGGCTTGAGAGAGAAGCCGGTGGGTTTTTAATTTACAACTAAATATCGGAGGTGTAAGGATGATTAGTGGAAGATTCCATAATTTCCGCAGTTCAGTTTTACATTTGTGCTTTGCCCTTGTCATTGTGTTTTCGTCTACCGGAGCTGTTCTTGCTTCGGGACTTATTATAAACAGCTTCAATAATGACAGAGCGCTTGAGTATGACCCTTTAACAGGTGCATTCGTAAAACCGTTCACCCAGTTCGGCCAGCTTATGATGCCTGAGAGCATATTCATTAACGGGCGCGAAGAAACCTTTATCAGCAGCGCCGGAACCGATGAAATTCTCGTTTATGAAGGCGCCTCAGGAACGCTGATAGACGCATTCGTAACAGCAGGCTTGGGCGGTCTCGAGGTCCCGACGGATTTTGAGTTCGGCCCTGGCGGCGATCTATACGTCGCGAGCTTCGGTACTGACGAGATACTCCGCTACAACGGTAACACCGGTGATTTCATCGAAGCTTTCGTTACCGCGGGCTCGGGGGGACTGGACGGTCCCACAGCGCTTGTTTTCACCGGCAACAAACTGCTTGTAGCAAGCCAGGAGACTAACGAGGTTATAGAGTATAACCCTTCTACCGGGGATTTCGTACAGGTGCTCGTAACAGCGGGATCAGGAGGCCTCAGCTCTCCCAACGCGCTCCTCATTCATAACAACAACCTCTTGGTAACAAGTTTCGATACAGACGAGGTGCTTAACTATAATAAAGGAAACGGGGCGTTTCTTGGCGCCTTCGTTACAGCGGCCTCAGGCGGGCTCGACGGTCCCACGTGCTTAAGCCGCGGGCAGCAAGGCGGCGGACAGGTATTTGTCTGCAGCTTTAACACGGACGAAGTGCTTGAATACTCAAGGACTAACGGGGCGTTTTTACGAGTTTTTATTACAGCGGCCTCAGGCGGACTGGACGGTCCGACAGATATGGCTTTCAAACCGGGTAATTTCTCAAACAGTGACTGCTCGCTTGCCCGGGCAGGTGAAGAATACTCGTTCCCTTACCTGCTGCTGTTAGTTCCGTTTCTATTTATTGCTCTAAGAAGGTTAATCGCTTCAGGCTCAAGAGTTTAACTTGAAAACCAAAGAGGGGGGAGCCAACTGGCTCCCCCCTCTTACTAATTTAGCAGCGGCTATTATTCCGGGAAAGTTCTAAATAATCTCTAGGTCTAATATAACTGCAACTAGGCTAAATCACCCGTAGGGTGAAAAGTTTCCGACATACATAAATAGCGCAAAGAAAATGCGGGCAGAGCCCGCAGGCATACTGTTTCTCTATTCCTTTTCAGGTTCATAAGAACCTCTTCTATTTGTCCTAACTTATTAGCTTCGCAGAAACCGTATGAATGGACACTCTGTGTCCGCGTTAAAAACCTTATACGGGGTGTGGGTGGAATTATAAGGATCATACAACTACATTCATTTTTAGCGTACACGCTGTGCGTGCTGACAAACGGTTTCTACAATATACCGCGCAGACAGAAATTTACTCAGTCCTTAGGGCGCATTTGTAAAAACTCACCTTGTTAGTGTTCAGTCGGTGATTTTTGTAATCTTTTAGTAATTCACACTTCGTGTGTGATCATGCAAAAGAAGTAATTCATGTATTCGTTTAGTGTAGCACCCTCAAGACGGATCTTATCCGAATGGAAATCACTCCTGAGTCTTAAGATACTCATTCAGTGTAAGCCTTAAAAATAACGTAGAGGAGCCAAACTCCTGTGGCAGCCCGCCCTCTAGCACACGCGCCTTAAAGGTAATGCTATTCAGCGTGGCCGAGGGCTCGGACAACTCTACTACCGCACCTGAAGAGCCCTTGTCGCTGAGCACTGAAAGCGTGCCGTTCGGAGGGTCTTTCTCGAAAATCCGCGCGTTATTATTCCACACTTCCACAAAGCTCTTAACAAAGAAATGCCCGTCGCCCCTTTCGGCGCCGAGCGAATAGAATGTCACGACAGGCACACCGTTCAGCGTAATCTTCCCGTCTTTCAGCGATCCGGTATCGCCGCTCAGGACAAACTGGTAACTGTAGGAATCGTCTACTACGTGCTCCGCCTGAGCTGGTAGTACGAGAAAACTGAATATTGCGATTGTCAGTGCTAAAGCTCTCATGTGTCGCATGGTCGCCCTCCGCGTTTCTTTCTCACAATCTATCACAATCCACCCGGCCATACAATCTCCCTTGTTCTTCCTTCTCCCGTGAAGGGGGAAGGCTAGGATGGGGGTGATAAAAAAAACCCGCTCATCCGGATGTTCTCA
The DNA here is from genome assembly GCA_965216785.1 of Thermodesulfobacteriota bacterium. Classification (GTDB taxonomy): domain Bacteria; phylum Desulfobacterota_D; class UBA1144; order Nemesobacterales; family UBA2774; genus UBA2774. Next base: position 2,178,837 of record OZ244197.1, on the reverse strand, counting down.
AAGGACGAGCGGGCGTTTTATCTTTTTCTCTTTTTTGGTTAATTGTATTTACATCATTCCTTCACGCAAAGGGCGCGGACTTCAACGTTTAGGCAGTTGTCCACGTTACCACTGTGCTCACGGTAAATCGACACTAACCAAGAGCTATTCAGCGAAGCAATGTCGTTTTGCGGGCGCTGCGAGGTAATCCTTATTTCGTCCATATCGATAGTTGACCCATCAGGCAGGAATACATAACCGCCGCTAACCGCCTTTGAGCCCTGTATGCAAGGGGCCGTAAAATCAATAGACGTCGCGCTCAGCATATTTACCTGACGGCTCTGGGACATTTCGGTATAAACCGCGCCGCCGGCTTTAAATTCGTTTACTACGCTAGGCCCGCACATCTGCGTGCATGGAACCCCTTCTTGAGAAGTACATTCGATTACCTCAACTTCAACCTCCTCCACCACGACTTCCACTTCGTGCGCGAAAGCTCCACTCACCAATCCCGCGCAAAGTAGCATCGACGCGACAAAAAACGCAGATACAAATACACTCACCTCTTTAACTCTGATCATAGCACCAACCTCCTTAACTAGTTTTTTCAATCCGAGACTCTCAAAGCGGTAATTTAACTTTATAGTGTTATGCTTCTCAAATGCGGCAATAGGCCACATACCACCTATACGGCAATTCTAATATATCCTGGCCTGATGTGTCAAGCTTTCACTGATATTATAATATATAAAGTTAAACAAGCTCCTGAATATAGAAATCCTGCGTACCGCTTTGCCCGGTTAAACTATATAATACAGTTTTCACGGGTACTCATGGACACCGAGCTCATAGTCATAATCTACGCGACTTTCTTCGCCGCCTCATTCGTAAAAGGCATTACGGGGCTCGGATTCGCTATCCTCACTCTTCCCGTAGTTACGAGCTTCATCCCCATTCACCAGGCCATACCGCTCATAATCATCCCCTCGTTCGCCTCAAATATTATCATTATCATCCAGACCGGGAGGCTCGCTCAGAGTGTAAAGAGGTTCTGGCTCCTGTACATCAGCGCTTTTCCAGGGCTATACATAGGCGTGCATCTGTTGAGCACCGCGGGTAACCAGGTTTCCCGAATGGCGCTCGGGGCTTCAGCCGTTATATATTCTGTTCTCATGCTGTTTAATGTTCAGGTATCGGTGCCCAGGGGCCAGGAGAAATACTACTCTTTCCCCATCGGGCTCGCCAACGGGGTGTTAAACGGTCTGACAGGCACTCAGGTAATGCCGATGCTCCCCTACCTGCTCGCGCTCAAACAGGACATGAACGGTCTCATAAACGCCATTAACCTAGGGTTCACACTCTCGGGGATAGTGCTCATATTCTTCCTTCACACCTTTAACATGTTCGATCCGGGTGTAATCGTATATTCGGTATTTGCCGTCATCCCGGCCTCGGCGGGCATTTTCCTCGGAAGCATCCTCCGCCGCCACCTTTCAGAAGAAAAATTCCGCCTCTCCGTCCTCATACTGCTCATAGTCATAGGCTCGATTATGATTATCAGACCGTAAAGACGCCTATATCCCTGCTACTCCTTATCCGAATACACCAAGTCCGAAAGATGCACTACGATCAGAGCGACAACCGTTCCTATTATAGATTCAACGAACCTTAGAGCAGCGTTCATAAAGGGGGCGATCTCCTTATCGACAATCGAGACGATCATAACGACTGAAATAGTTATGCCCACAAGCTTAAGGTATTTAATCACTCCGAATAGCTTGCAGACTGTAACGCCCAAGGCTATGCAGGCGGCAAAGCCAAACACGTTGAAGGGAAATAGATAGAGGTACACCCCGCTTATAGCTACCCCTATAAAGGTGCCGACAATCCTTGAGCGCGCCGACCCCACGGTGTCGAGTTTACGGTCCTCGACCACAAATACGCCCGATATTACCGACCACAGACCGCCGATCTCGGCAGAGCCCGCATGGAAGAGAGAGGTAAAATAATAACCGAGGACATAGGCGATGACAGCTACCACAAAATTATTTATAACAGTCCTGAGAGTGATATAGGAAAGAAAATTACTCATGATTTTTTATCGTACCCGAACCGCTTGGAAAGATATATCTACTCGTGTTACGAGAGTAGCCGCAAGGCTTCACACCCGGCTCAGGTTCTTAGTGTGAAACTCTATGTGCTCCTTTATAAATGTCGCGATAAAGTAATAGCTGTGGTCATATCCCTCCTGCATCCTCAGCTTCACCGGGTATCCGGCCTCCTCCGCGGCATGGAGAAATATCTCAGGCTTTAGCTGCTCGTCCAAAAACTCATCGTTCGTACCCTGGTCTATCAGCACTGGTGTCCTCACCTTAACTGTTTTGATAATCTCAGAGGCGTCATACTGCTTCCATAGCTCTTTGTCCTCACCCAGATAGTTCGTAAACGCCTTCTGGCCCCAGGGGCACGCGGAAGGGGCCGAAATGGGTGAGAATGCGGATATAGACCTGTAAAGCTCGGGGTTTCTGAGCCCCAGCACCAGCGCTCCGTGCCCTCCCATCGAGTGGCCCGATATTGCTACTCGCTCCATGTCAGCATTAAAGTTCGCATCGATTACAGCCGGGAGCTCCTTTGCCGTGTAGTCGTACATCCTGTAGTACCTGCGCCAGGGTTCGCACGCCGCGTTTACGTAAAAACCCGCGCCCGAGCCGAAGTCCCAGGAGTCGTGCTCCCCTGGAAGATTAAGGCCCCTGGGGCTCGTGTCCGGACACACGATCATCATCCCGTACTCAGAGGCCCACCTCTCTACACCGGCTTTAGTGATAAAATTCTCTTCATTACACGTAAGCCCCGAAAGCCAGAACATCACCGGCACGTCATTATGCTTCTCTACAACAGGCCTGAACACCGAGAACTTCATGTCGGTCCCCGTGGCCTTTGAGGGGTGCGAGAAATAATCCACTCTGCCCCCGAAGGATTTATGCGACTTTATAAGCTCAATCAAATACATGTCATCAATTTAATAACGTATAACGCTCCTTATGCTCTTTCCCTCGTGCATCAAGTGAAAAGCCTCGTTTATCTTCTCTAAGGGAAGCTCATAGCTCACGAGCTCATCGATCATTATCTTCCCGTCCATGTACTCGTCCACAATTCCCGAAAGCTCGGAGCGCCCCTTTACGCCTCCGAACGCTGTGCCTCTCCACACTCTGCCCGTAACGAGCTGAAAAGGACGCGTAGAAATCTCCTTTCCGGCCCCGGCAACCCCTATGATCGTCGACTCGCCCCATCCCTTGTGACAGCACTCAAGGGCGGAGCGCATAACGTCCACCTCGCCCACACACTCAAAGGAGTAATCCACCCCTCCGTCCGTCATCTCTACGATTACGTTCTGCACGGGCTCTGACGATGACGCTGGGTTCACGAAGTCGGTCGCGCCCAGCTGGCCCGCGATCTCAAATTTATCCTCGTTCACGTCAACGGCTATTATCCTCTCCGCCTTGGCCATCACCGCGCCCTGAATCACCGAAAGCCCTATGCAGCCGAGTCCAAATACAGCGACTGTAGAGCCCGGCTTTACCTTCGCGGTGTTAAGCACAGCGCCTATGCCTGTAGTAATCCCGCAGCCCAAAAGACACACCTTATCCAGCGGCGCCTCTTTACTCACCACGGCGAGCGAGATTTCGGGTATTACCGAGTACTCTGAGAATGTCGAAGTACCCATGTAGTTATATATAGTCTTGCCGTCCTTTGAAAACCTGGTCGTACCGTCGGGCATAAGCCCTCTGCCCTGGGTGTCCCTCACTGCCTGACACAGGTTCGTTTTTCCCGAAAGACAGTACTTACACTGCCTGCACTCGGGAATGTAGAGCGGCACTACGTGGTCCCCGGGCTTTATTGTGGTTACCCCGGGTCCAACATCCTCTACAACAGCTCCCCCCTCATGGCCCAGTATCACGGGGAATACTCCTTCCGGGTCGATGCCCGAGAGCGTATAAGCGTCCGTATGGCATACGCCCGTTGCGTGCATACGGCATAACACTTCGCCCTCTTTAGGACCCTCCAGTTCCACTTCATCTATGACAAGATCTTTCTCCGGCTCCCACGCGATTGCGGCTATCGTTTTCATCTGTTACCCTCCTACCGTTTTAGAGTATGTTATGTATCGAATTCCTATTATCTCATAATTCCGCGATCAATGTCAAAGCCTGTACATATAAAGTGCTCAAAGTATGATTTCAGCCCGTAAATCAAGCAATTTACAGCGGAAAACCGACAGAATTCCGCCATAACCTTCCACCGATAAAGCATTTAATCCGGGGCCCATAAAACCTATTGACAGGCGAGCCCGAAATCCCCTATAATATTAATAAGTGGTAGGTGAATAGGAGGTATAAAAATGGAAAATTATGGTGACGTTCCACCAGACTAGATTGTCTTTTATACTGACAATCTACTCATTGGCGAGGGGAGAGAGGAAGAGCCAAAATAACAGCTTATAAAAGCTGAAATAAAAACCAAACAAAAGAAAAAAAGGGAGCTTAAAACGCTCCCTTTTTTATATCCGAAGTAATTATTGCGAGAAAGCTCAGCGGCTGATCTTCACCACCTTAAAATAAGCGGCCATTTCAGTGTATTCGCGGAAAATTTAAATCAAGCGAGCTGCTAGAGTTCGGGGCACTCCCCGATACGCCTCCCCTCTCTTACGGAATCTATTGTAAACTCCTTACCCTGCAGCGGCAGGATCATCTGAAAGTGGCAGTAAAGCCCGGAATCAGTAGTGCTGCAGTCTCCCTTGCCATTCATCTCCGGCATTCCCGGAGAGCCGTCTTCCGATCGCTTCGTACTCTTGCAAGCAATATCGAAATTGGCTTTGTTCCCGTCTTTTTTCACATTATCCAGTGAGCACTGCGCGACGCTCGGGAGATAATCGCTCGGGTCTAAGACGTTATCATCAATACATATGTCTATAATCTTGACTTTAGGTTCGGGATTCAGGTTCGAGCTAGTTTTGCTCGTGACCGTATACATTCCAGGGGTTATCGGCAGCTTGGCGTCTTGGGCCCGCGCGTCCGTAAACGCAAGCTGTGACAGCACAATCAGCGCGGTCATTAGCATTAAATTCCTCATTTTTAGCTTCTCCATCCTTTCAGCGCAGCAAAATTTAGCTGCAGTTTCCTTTTCTTACCGCCTTTCCGGCTGATTTCACTGAAAAATCCCCGCCTTCCTCAAACTCTGTCTTAATAGCCTTTTTCCAGGAAATTTCTTCACCCGACACGACGTACTCGATCGAGCCGCTGGTGGTGCTAGACGCTTTTACATTCTTACAAACAAAATCAAAACTGAGCGCGTTGTCCTTGCTCTTATAGTTACTTATCTCACACCCATCTCTTTCGGCCATCTTGCTCGCGGGTTCGATCTCATCGTTCTTCACGCAGTTGTCTGTCTTTTTGACCACTTCATCAGGGTTTTGGGTGGACGAGCTTGTTTCCGTAAACTCATAGTTTCCAGGCTGGATTTTTATACTTTTATATTCCTCAGCCCAAGAAGAGCCGTACATAAAGCACAGGAGCATAGCTCCGGCAATTAGAATATTTCGGTAATTTGACATTATTAAAACCCCCTCATATCTGTTTACAAACCGGCTTTAACTATTGCCGGGAACATGGTATTTCTAACAATCCCCTATCCGTTTCGCGTCGCCTTCGGAGTTTACCTCAAACGTGCCGCCGTTATGTGGGGCCTGCAGCTGAAACTTATAGGAAAAAGAAGTCTCTTGCACGGTGTATTCCATATGCCCGGTAAGATCCATACCGTTCGGTGAAGTGCACTTCATATCAAAGCTCGATTTATTCCCTTCTTTTTTCAGGTTTGTCAGGTTGCATCTTTCTTGATCGGGCAGGAACGACTGCGGGTTTATAGTATTGCCCTCTATGCACCTCTCAATTGTCTTTTTGGAAAGCGCGTTATCCAGACTCGACCTCATCTTGGTCATAATCTCATATTTACCGGGCTTGATTTTCGGCTCGTTTTGAGCCCAGGAATCGCTGTGGAACATAACCCCTGCTAAGATTAATAGAGCACTTGCGGCAAATGCCACTCGCCATTGGCGCTTCATTTGTATTCTCCTCCCAAATAGTAATTTTAGTGTGAAAGTATATTCAGTTAAGATGCGGTATTCAATCTTTTTTTGGACGGCTGTTTTTTGAATCGAAGTTTGAATATTCCTCTGCGTACACCCCTATGGACAGTCGCCCGTGCGCTTAGCGCTTCCCTCTGAGTTAACTTTTATTTCTTTTCCCGACGTAACGCCGTCAAGGTTGAATTTAAATTTAAAAGAATCCTGGGCAGTGCTGTACTCGGCCTTACCCTTGAGCGAGGAAGTCCCGTCCGGGCCCTTGCACTGGAGATCAAAACTCGCTTTATTCTCCGAGCTCTTAATGTTATCAATAGTGCATGTGTCTTTATCGGGCAGCATGGTCTCCGGTCTAATCTCAGACACCGGTATGCAAACCTCCGAAGTCTTTACTTGCGGCTTTTCATCCAGATTCGTCGTAGTCTTACCCGTAATCTTATACACACCCGGTTTAATCGTTAACACGCCGTCCTCTCCGTGCGCGTTATAGGCACAGAGCGCGATTACCGCGATTAATAATACTCCAATATAACGTGACATAGTTCCTCCGTTAGTAAAAATCTTAATACTCAAAGTATATTGAGCTTGTTTTGAGATGCAATCGTTTAAGAAAAACTTTTTCAGGATACACCAATATGATGCGCAGTAACTCCAGAGTGCTGAAGGGGATGATTGTTCATCCGCCATCCCCCTTCGAAACGGCTAATCGAATTTAGGGTTCCACGCCTTCCGATTCCCGCCGCAAATACAAATTTGCTATTATTTAGTATTATATTAGTCGGATTTATTTAAAAAAGCAACACTCACGTAAATTTGTTTCTTTTGGCACATTATAACTCAAGAACTTACTTGATCTGGCACTATATCCTTTTTCTTATTCTTTTGTGTTTAAGTTTCCGACATACATAAATAGCGTTAAGAAGGTTAATTAGAATGGCGTTAAGAACCTTATACCGGGTGGGGAGGAATTATAAGGTTCCGCCAGAATAATTAACTTTTAGCGTACACGCTGTGCGTGCAGACATTCGATTTCTACATAACGTTATGCTGTCCGAAATTAGCCCCGTTATTTAGGTACATTTCTAAAAACTCACTTTGTGAGTGTCCAGTCGGTGATTTTTGCAATCTTTTAGTAAGTCACACTTCGTGTGTGATCACTCAAAAGAAGAAAAAGTTGTATATTTGAGTATCGTTAAAAGATAATGTGCAAACATTAAATGATTCTTGATTCTACCCCCTCTGTACGTATCCTTTTTTAAATGAACACGATAACCCATATAACCCTAGTCATTGCACTACTATTCATTATCCCGCTCACCGCCCGCTCTGCCGACCCAGAGCTTCCCGAGGACGCGGCGCAGCTAATCCCGCTCATACCCGGCACTGACACGCCCCATGTCAAAAAGTGCGGTAACGGCACAGTATATAGATATAAAGAATATACAATATATACGATTCCTACAAAGCAGCTGTCCGGGGAGAACATTAACGTTTACCATACGGACAAGAAAGACGGCAGGCTGTGCAAGACAGCCGCGCGAGAGCCCCTCTACACGTACGACAACGACGTATTGGGCGGAGCCAACTTCTTCGCCGGGCTGTACGTTGACTACCTGTTCATCGACCAGGGCACGGGCCCTACCTACAGGGGACTTTCCATATACGATCTTAAGAGTGGAAAACTGCAGTATTTCACCAACTACACAGACCCTGTGCTCTCTGACGGTACCCTCACCTATTTTGAGACCGTCCACCCCCGTGAGTTCTATAACGCCGGGAACCAATGCATCCTGCTAGGCGACTGGGCTATGCAGGGACTAAGAACACACTACCAACGACAGACTGCCTACAACCTTGAGACCGGGAAAAAAGAAGCGCTCGACAAATACCGCTGCAGACCGGGCCAGTAATCCATATTAGAAATCTTCGTTGACCAGTTTTCTAAGAAGAGTTCGCGTTAAGGTTTTCGATTCCTATAACAGCGCATTGATCCATGACAATTACAACCGCCTGCTTCTGTACGGGCGATTCACCTGAAAAGAAGACCGCAAATTGAAGCAGGTCTCCATTGCTGACTCCCGTAAACTCGCTCGATACCGACATTACCTCACAAATAATATTAGATATTGGCGGCGAATCCACAATCTCTAGCCCCGCGCCGTCAGCCGAGCACGCTATCATCCCGTCTGTCCCCTGATTAACCATAATAGTCGCGGTTCCGGACGGTCCTCCGTTAGAATTGACATCGATTTCCACATCGTCCCCGTCCATAAACCCTGGAAACATTCCATTGCAGCTATCGCTTCCGGGCGGGATCACCTTGCCCGTTACAGTGGTCTTGGCTTGCACAGGCGCCGGGTCAGGCTCCATATCCTGCGCGTTACTGCTGTTGTCGTTATCGCACGCTGTGGTCCCAAGAAACAGCAGCAACGGTAACATCAATAGTAATTTTCTTAAGCTCATAACACCCTCCTGCTGACTGGATTATCAATACTATACCCTCAATTCTAATAACAATTGCCCTTACATTGCAAGACCGGAAACTCTGGTATTTTTTTCGGAATGAAAATAGAGCCATTACATTGTTATCCCGGACACCGATCCGGGATCTCATCATTTTCTTTTGCCGTTGTCTTTGCTTTTAAGCTTCCGACATACATAAATAGCGTTAAGAAAATGCGGGCAGTGCCCGCAGACATAATGTTTCTACATTCCTCATGAGGTTCATGAGAACTTTATCTGCTTACCCTAACTCATAAGCCATGTAGAAACCGTATGATTGGACACTCTGTGTCCGCGTTAAAAACCTCACACGGGGTGTGGGCGGAATTGTGGAGGTTTAGCTTACAGAATTCATTTTTAGCGTACACGCTGTGCGTGCTGACAAACGGTTTCTACAATATACCGCGCAGCCAGAAATTTACTAAGTCCTTAGGTCACATTTGTAAAAACTCACTTTGTGAGTGTCCAGGCGATGATTTTTGCAATCTTTTAGTAATTCACACTTCGTGTGTGATCATGCAAAAGAAGAAATAATCTTGCTACGCCAGGCGAAGTATTACGAAGCCGGGTATCCTTTTCCCTCATGAAAAAACTATCCTTATCTTGTCATCCTGAACTTGTTTCGGGATCTCATTTTTTGTCTTTTTCTAATCTCCTCCCCCCCGCGGGGGGAGGATTAAAGGTGGGGGGGGATTTAATAACATTATCAATTTTCCTTACATTCTTATTTCTCACCACAGCCTCCGCACTCTCCTACGAGCAGCAGTACAAGCAGGTAGTACCCCTGATTCCCGGCACTGAAACTGCGGAGGTAAAGACCTGTGAGAGCGGTAAGGCATATGTATATGACTTCTATACTATATATTCCGTCAGGTCCAAGGACTTTGAAGGCCAGAACACCTACATTTTCAAGACCGAAGAAGTGCAAGACCCTTGCAATCTAAATCTGAAAAGAGCTTACTACTTCATCAAAGCCGGCGAGTTCGGGGGAGCCAACCAGTTCGTGGGACTTTTGGGCGAGCAGCTTTTCCTGGACCAGTGGACGGGGCGTGACCACAAGCGGGTTTTGATAATTGACCTCCCGACCAAAAGCCTGTCGTTCTTTGACTGGTACGATGACCCGAAGATCGAAAACGACGTACTCTATTACAATAAGGTATTAAAAGGCGGGAAAAGGACTAAGAAGAGCATACCCTGCGAAGAAGCTGAGAAGTGGGAATCCGAAGGCCTATTGCCGATTTACTACCAAAAAGCCCAGGTAAACCTCGAAACCATGAAAAGAACCGTCGATGAAGCACGCACCTGCAAACCCGTTACCCCAATCCCCGCCGCCCAAAAAAGCCGCTACAGCGGGCATTGAGAATTTGCATCACGTTAATGCACCCCCCCTACCCCCCAAGCATCTTCATATGGTCAACGTGGTGTGAGATCATTTTCCATTTGCCGTCTTTTTTAAGGAACACGTTCGTGGCGCGTATGAACACATGCTCCCGCTTCCCTTCTATCTCCGTATTCCCGATCTCGTAGTTGTGAGCGACCGCCATGGTCCCCTCCACCATCACCTGCAGCTTCTCATGGTGCACGTCCCCGTCTATGTGCATGTCCGCCTGCTTCTGCCAGCTCTCGAGCACCTTGTCCCAGCCGACAAGATATGCCCCCGTGGGGTCAAGGTACGTAACGTAATCCTCATGCAGCCATATCTCCTTCATCGGCTCTATGTTTCCCCCGATCAGTGCGTTCAAAGCCCCGTAAAACTGATCTATCGCTTCATTTATATGCATTTCGCTTCTCCTTTTCAATCTTCAATTCCTTCCCCCTTGAGGGGGGAAGGTTAGGATGGGTGTGATACCTTATTGCTTGCCACCCGAAGCTTTCTTGTCTCGACGATGCATTTGCGAAGTCGGAAGCGAAGGGTGGTCATCCTGAACCATGTCCCGGGCTTGATCCGGATCTATTCAGGATCTCATCTGTTTCTTATACTTTTTTATCTCAGATACGCCTAATCACCCAGCGGCAAAATAAACGGCAGTATGTCCGTCTGTAGAGCAACCACCTTCCACTCCCCGCTTTCCTCGCGGAACACCATGGAAGCGCGGATGTCCACGGGCTGCTGCTTACCGCCAATATGATGATGGCCCTTCACATTGCTATAAACTACCGTCAGCTCGCCGCCTTCGACGTAGTGAATGCCGGAAGGCTCTACAAACCCCCCGATGTTCATCGCCGCGTGCTGATCGATGAGCGTCTCCACAGCTTCCCAACCGGTAAGCGTGCTGGCGTCAGGACCATAGAATACCGCGTCGGCGCTGTGCGACCACAGGTGCTTAATATGCTCAGCGTCTCCCGCGAACATTGCGTTAAGCGCCCTGAAATACTCTTCTACCGCTTCCTTTATATCCATAATCTCCCTCCCGCATTTTTGTCATCCCGGAGCGTGGTCCGGGCCCTCATCTTTTACCCTGCTTATAGATAAAGCCCCTACTTTTTCTCTTCCTTTTCTAAAAACGGCAGCACGTCCGTATGGTGCGATACCATCTTCCACTGGCCGTCTTCCTTCCTGAATACATTGGTAGCCCGTATTTTCACAGTATCCCGTTCGCCATTTGCAAAATTCTCTCCGACCTCGTAATTTTGCACGACCGCAATCGTGTCACCAATCTGGTAATTGAGCTCTACAGGCCTTATCACTCCGCCAAGCTTCATTGCCGCCTGCTCTTGCCACGACTTAATAGTCTCGTCCCAGCCTATGAGATATGTGCCGTCAGGAGGCATATACGTTACGTCCTCTGCGTGTGACCACACCTTTTTCATCGGCTCCACGTCGCCTTTGAACAACTGGTTTAGCGCCATATAGAACTGGCCCAGCGCTTTATTGACCGCTTCCTTTTCGGGGTCCGCCGCGGCCTCTGTTTCTTCAGCTACCTCAGCCTCCTGGGCAAATGCGGCCACCGCGCCAAGCGGCGAGGCTATCAGAAACATCGTTACTATTGAAAATGTGATGAATTTTTTCATACCGTGCTCCTTCATTCATTTTACTACGCACATTATACACAAAAAAGCCCCTTCCCCGGTAGTGGGGGAAGAGGCTCTGTTAATATTCTATATTAGGTATATACTATCTTGCTATTCTTATCTTATGTTCTGGCAGCAGCCCTTCTGCGTATAGCAAAGAGCCCTATAATTCCCAGCCCCAGCACTGTCGCAATCAGCCCCCACTCGCTCAGAGTCGGAATATCAACTTCATCCTGCAGCGGGTACAGCACTCTGCTCAGTCCTCTAAAGCTCACTGTCTGCGGGTTTGCGTCGCTAATCACTATTCTTTCTATAATCTCCACGGACGTAATTCCTACAAACGTATTAAACTGACTCGATACAAAAGCTTGAGTCGAGCCCAATAGCTCGCCGCCCGCCCCGAATACGTCAACACCCACCAGGTCGCCAATACAACCGCCATTGTCATCCAGGCAGCCCAAGGTAAGCCCGGCGGCGTTTATAGCGTTATCCGGGAAAGTGATCTCCATAGACTGAGTGGAGCCGTCCGGCGTAAGAGCGTTCATAGGGTTTTGGTTCGCGCTCCAGAAACTGCCCGCGAGGTTCATATCTCCCGGGGGAATAGAGTCAAACTGAATACCGGGGAATATATCTCCCGGGTTAAAGCAATCACCGTCCGAGTCAAGGTTCACTGGCGAGTCACAGCTCTCAAGCTCCCCCGGAGCCACATTGCCCGACTGAAAATTCTGCTCCAGAACCTGTGGATTTGCCAGAACAAACTCCCCCTCGCTCGGGGTAAAGTCAACCTGTGCGAAAGCCGGGGTCAACGGCAATACAAGTAAAACCGCGATAATTAAAACTGCGCTTAAAAGAGATGGCTTATAACCGCTCATCTTCATATGCACACTCCTTGCATTAACTATTAACACAAATGTACTGTAATTATTAAAAATTTGCAACACTCATTTTTCTCTACGGAAATACTTTCCGGTGTCCCGAAGCCGTAAAAGTCTATACTCCGCCCATTCCGGATTTCACCGCGTTACTTAAAAAGAACTATCGACTCAGGGACTTTATTACTTACAGGCTCAACGCTCTGTAGGTATACGTATATGGCCGCAAGCTCCGCGTCGTCAAGCTCCGCGAGCTCCTGCCACGGCATCGGGTACTTGAGCCTCTTGCCCACCCCCCGGTGCTGGCCCGAGCGTATGGTGGCAATGAACATTTCCTCAGTCCAGGCGCCGATCCCCGTCTCGTCGTCCGGAGTCAGGTTGGCCGTGAACACAATCTTGTTGTCGGTCGCCCACACTGTAGAGTCAAGGTTGTCCAAAAACTCCATGTACTCGGGCGATGTCATAATCATATCGGGTATTTCCGGGATCTCCTCGTCCGCCGGATGTCCCGAAAGCAGCCTGTCCGGATCGGGGATTGCCTTACCCTCAGGACCCATAACCTCCGGTGAATGGCAGTAATTGCATTTCCACTCCTCCACAAGCGCCTGCCCTTTAGCCAGCTGATCCGCCGCGGACTCCGAAACAGGATCCGAGCCCTGCTTATTACAACCAAACGAGAATATGCTGAGTGTCATCATTACCGCCGCTATATATAAGGTGTAGGTTCTCTTCATCACGTCTCCTCACTCGTTTGTTTATATAAGTATTATGACATATCCACGGGCTTTATCCATACAATTCATGACTACTAATCACCCTGAATAACCGCTCTATTTGCACTCTAAGCAGATGGTATCCGCCCACGCTCTCTTTTGCTTCATGTCCCCTGATCTCCCCCGATCTCCGCGGCCTGAATGTGCCTGATGTCGGGCTCAGTCAGCCCGTAGTACATGGCCAGCTTGTCCACTGTCTCCGAGCTGTATTTAATTGAATACAGGTCCTCGACCTCGAGGCTGTAGCGGAAGGCCAGCTTACACTCTTTAGAGCGCTCCACCTTCCTGGGCAGGTTGGGGACGTTCGCGGCAAGAGGCTCGCCCCTCCTCTGGCGCTTCTCAATCTTGTCCATTAGTCTCATGAGCGAAAAATAATTCGTGCCCCCGTGCACAGTCCTGATGCTCCACAGGGTCCCGTGCCTCCCGCTCTCGGTAAAAGAGACGGCGAATAAGCATCCACTCGATTTATTCAAATCACTTTTGCTCGCATGCGGCCTACTCATTCCAACATGCGTCTCTTGTGTAGACCCGGAATTTGGGGCGCTCGATTCACCCTGTGTCTCACCATTACTTCCCGCGCTCCCGTATCCTGCCCCGGGCTCATGAAGCGCTCTGCCGATTTTGTTTAATTCATTCCCCGGCATCGCTGCACTGCGCTCGCCTCCGTCCCCTGATTTTATACCTGCAGGCATCGCACTAAAACGCTCGCCTCTGTCCCCTGATTTTATTCCTGCGGGCATCGCTGCACTGCGCTCGCCTCTGTCCCCAAATTTATCCCTCTCTTCTTTGTCATCCCGGACTCGATCCGGGATCTCATCCTTCCTTCTTTCCCTCCCCGGCATCGCAGAAATCCCCCGCTCACCCTGAGCGCGCACACAGTGCGCAGTCGAAGGGCCGCCCCTGCCCATTTCCATACTCGAAAGCTCGTACTTGTTCTTTGCGCAGCAAAGGTCGTGCGTACCCTCAGAATATATAAGCTCCCCGCCGCACATCGGACAGCTGAGAGACTCGAAGTCATAAGTCATAATCCCCTCCTTCAATAAGTGCTTACCCTAAAACAACCGGCCCTCGTTCGACTCGACTCCTACATCAACTGTTACAGCGCCTATCTGTACTCCAAAACGACAAATACTTCACACCTTTGCTCTACCGTATGCTTCCACCTGCTTCATGCCATCGGGAAGATCGGACGCAGCTCCGCCTTGGAGTACCATTCTGAACATACCCAAATAAGAACTCCCGATCCCGGGCGCTTTCCCCTCCCCGCAGCGGCTACAGCCCCCGGGCTTATATGCTCCCGGTCCCGCGGTCTTCAGGCTGAAAAAGCAAAGCCCTCCCGGCTAGGATAAAAAACACCCCTTCATTCACTCTACAGAAACAAGTTTATTTGTGGTCAGGCACAAGCGGATGCAATCGACAGGGTTTGCCTTAGCCCCTGACTTTATCCCTTCTCCCGCATCGCAGAAATCCCCCGATCAGGGTGAGCGTGCAGTCAAAGGACCGCCTCTATCCCCGTGCGTGCTTAGTGCCCTTTAGCCCTCTCGGACTTGTTATCCCACGGCAGATTGACTTCTTTTGGCGGCTTGCTCGTCGTCCCGGCTGCAAGCCTCTCGAAGTTCACCTTAGGGACGTTGTACTTCCGGCCTTCTCCGGTCTTAGGAAAGTGGAGAATCAGGTCCCGGTCATACTTTTTGTTCCGGGCATGATAGATTTCGTACCTCTCGTCCTCAAAAAGAAGACCTATGATACGAAATGTAATACCCAGACGCTCGTGATAATAGTTTGCTCTCATGTTTTTACCTTACCTTGGCTTCATATCCTGACTTCAGCTTAACAACTTGTCAGCCGAGCCGCCCTTTTCTATTCTCAGGACAATTCGGATACAGTAACTGCTAATATAATATTATACCCGAACTTTTCACAATTAACCTATTATTTTCAAAAATAGCCGCAACTCCCCGTTACCGCTGCATATTATACGCTCCGAAACCCCGAAAATCTCTCTAACCATGTGCGCTGCCTGCCGCCGCAAACTGCCCATGCCCCTCTTTCTCGTTTCGTATCCTGATATTTTCAAGCACCTGCTCAGATTTTCTTATCTCCTCGCTGCGCTCCCTCTTGTAGGCCTCTATCCTCTGCCGGATCATCCTTTTGTTTTTCTCAGACCACTCTTCGTACTTTGGCGCTGGCACTACAGTCTCTTTTACTGCAGAGTCCCGTAGCTTCTCAAAACAAGCCTTCATACGCCTCCAGTCATACGTAGTCTCTCGGCTGTTCGCGACCGAGCAGTAAACGTCGTTCCCCTCTATCCCGAAACAAGCCTTAAAGTAGGCGAACATCACCAAAAACCCCTCTTCTTCGTCCTTAAACTCACTCCGCCAGTAATTAAAGCTCTGCCTGTAAAATAGAGAATCCTTACCACATACGCCATCTATATACTTGTTCTTGTAACCGCACTTTTGAAGATACTCGGCGCAGCGCTCCCAGAACACTCCAAACGTATTGGCGAGATAAAGCCTCTCCTGGGCCCTGAGCAGGATGTAGTAAATGTACTTAAATCCCTCCAGGAACCGCTCGAGCGTCCGCTCGCGCTTATGTGCCGGGAAAAACTCCCTCTCTCCGGGCTTTATATAATCCGCGTACGGGTCTATCTCCTCATACACATGAAAGAGCGACTTAAGCGTCCCCTCGGGGTCATTTATTCCCTCGGCGCTCAAGAGAAAATCAAGCGCCTCTTCCAAAAGCCTTTTATCGCGGCGCCGTATCTCCGGGTACGCCCGCTGCCCGCGCCTTAAAAACTCCGACACCTGCCGCTCACTGCCCCTTGGCTCCCCGAAGCCCCTTGAGCTCCCCGTAAATTCTTGTGATCTCTTCTGACGCATAATAAGCCTCCTTTTCCCCGAGCTCTCTGGCTCCGGAAATTTTCACTTGCTTTGGTTTTGAGTCTTTCTGCTCTGCCGTGCCCGCTATAACCGTTTTCCTCAAATGATAGTCAACGGCCTGAGCCTGACCCGACAGCATGCATATGTCGGGCGGGCAGTGCATCCACCCGAACACCCCTCCCCTTAGCTGCGACTCGAGCATAAAGCGCGCCCCGTCACTTGCCCGCTCGTATATCTCCTCTGCGCCGAGCAAAGGGTTCAGCTCCCTTAGCCTTGAAAAGTAGGTCCTGGCCGCCCCGTACTCCCTTCCCCCCGTCAGCACGGGCTGCCCCGAAGCCTCTTTGTAAATCTCCGAAAACACTTCGTTGTACCACCTGGTCGAGTTGTAAGGGTCTTTTGAATTACTCTTCCTCTTACGTCCCCGGGCCTTTTGGTTTTCAGGACCAGTCTCAGCGTCCGACAAGGCATATAGCTCTCTCGTTTCTCTGAGTGAGTTCCCTAAAGTATCATTCGAATAAGAATGCTTAGCCGCAGCTTCTCCCGCAGGCAGGGCTTCGGGAGAGCTTTTTTTACTATCTCTACTCTTGTTACCTACTTCTCTAGTATTAGGGGTGAAGGTTTCTTCCCCCTCGTAGGTGAAGTTTTTTTCACCCTCTGTAGGTGAAAGATCTTTCACCCTACCCTTAAGCTTTATGAGCAGCGGCTCAATAGTGAAAACGACCCCCTTGGTCCTTCCGCTGGGGTGTTTTTTCACGATCCTCCCGATCAGCCCTTTCTGCGCCAGCTTGCCGAGCGTATTCTGCACAGTCCTCTCGCTCACCCCGTTCACCTGAGCCAGGTGCCCGTAGGGGTTTTGGCCGCCGCAGTAAGTGTAATAGTCCAGATAGTCAAGCAATATTGCATATTCATTATTGCTTATCCCAAGCTCGGCCCTTTTGAGCCTCAGCGCCCTCGGCACTCTCATATATCCCTTGTCAGTCAGCACTTCGCCCCAGATCTCCTGTTTCTGTCTCAATCGTCCCATTTTTATCCCTTTCCCGCTTCTGATTAATACCCCGGCATCGCACTAAAACGCTCGCCTCTGTCCCCATTTTTGATTAACTCCCCGGCATCGCACTAAAACGCTCGCCTCTGTCCCCATTTTTGATTAACTCCCCGGCATCGCACTAAAACGCTCGCCTCCGTCCCCATTTTTGATTAACTCCCCGGCATCGCTGTACTGCGCTCGCCTTTGCCCCCACCAAAAAAGAAGTCCCGGCCTTTTCTGCGGATAGGCAGCCGCAAAGCGTTAAGCGGCCGGGACCGTTTCTGTAGGAGTGCAGCCCCGGTTTCCCGTTTACCAAGAAGGATGGAATAGTGCGGGGAAACCGGGTGCAGTCGGATACACGGATCCAACCCCTATCTTTTCGTAAACTCCATATACCTGGTGTTCCACTCAGACTTCGGCGTGGGCTCCTCAAGCTCCCTGAGCACCTCTTCGTAGACCCGCTTCAGCTCATCTACCTCCGGGCACGCGGCAACCGTCCTGACCGCCGCCGCATCTCCCCAGGCCCCGTCTTTCTCAAAAGCCCTGCCCAGGTGCCATGAAACATACAAAAAGCCAAAAATCAAAACAAAATAGCTCCCATACTTAAAAAATTTAGATAACTTCATTTCCGACCTCCTGACTTGTATTTCTTCCAAAAATTTCAACCAAACTTGTCATTTTCTTTTTGTTGTCATCCTGCATTATGCCCTCGCTCTAACTTTATTCCTGCTCCCCGATCGCGCTTTGCGCTCCGGCCTGTCCCCAAGGTCATCGCTGCGGTGCACTCGCCCCTGTCCCCTTTCCAGTAGCCCCCAGATGCCGTCCCTTTTCAGTCCCGACACCACCTCCGGGTGCGCGTCCTTCATCCTCAGCGTCTCAATCAACTCCACAGGATTAAGCCCGTCCTCCGCAAGATAGCCCGAGAAGGTCTGACCCCTTTTCCTCAGTTCCTTCTCAAAACGGAGCAAATTCAAATAGCCGTACTTCCTCATAGCCTCCTCTACCGGCCTGCTCTTTGCCCCGTCCACATATATCACCATCTTCGTCGAAGCCGGGCTCACCCCATGCGATAACGCGAACTTGTCTATGCTCCCCCATTCCCCTATTATCTGCTGTGTCGTTATATGCTCGATTCTTCCCATGATCTGTTTATCCCCTTTTTTAATCATCCCGCCGTTATCCTTTTTTCTTCCTCTTAAAGGAAGAGTATTAAAGGTGGGGGTGAAATCTTTTCCCCTCTGCTGGATATTTTCTCTTTTAGTAGTTAAGCTCATCCTTTGTATTTCCCAGAAAAAGACTTGCAATTCACAATATTGTGTATTAGTATTGTCAATGTCATATTCTTTATGTATAATATAATCACAGAATTGGGAATATGTCAACACATTATTTCACAGATTTGTGAAAAAGGGGGCCAAAGTGGTTCACAATATTGAAATAGCACGAAGAATAAAACTTATAAGAGAAGCACTCGACCTGACGCAGGAAGAATTCGGCAGGGGCGTGGGCAAATCGCTCAACACCATCCTCAGCTGGGAAGCAGGACGCACAAGTCCGCCCGATCACTTCCTTAAGGTCATCGAGAAGATATATAACGTCAGTCCCAGGTGGCTTCGCCGGGGCCAGGGCGATATGTTCCTCCCGGACATCTCAAACGTCATGGGCGGGAGCGGCGACCTGCTAGAGATCAAGATATGGGAGCTTGCAGGCGCGGGGAACCCGCTGGAGAACCAAGAGGCAGAGCCCATAGAGCGCGTCACCCTTCCCTCAAAGCTTGTGCGCAATTTCACGAACGGCTTTAAGGTAGAGGGTGACTCCATGTACCCGACCATCGTAAACGGCGCCTATGTTGGATTCGACTCGAACGATAAAAAGGTGGTCAGCAGCGCCATCTACTGCCTGCATCTGCCTTACGAGGGCTACGTAGTTAAGCGCCTTGAGATAAAACCAAACGAGATCATCATCCGAAGCGACAACAAGATGGTCGAGGACTACTCCATACCGCTCGACGACATGAGCGAGAACCTCGTCGTCGGACGCGTCCGCTGGATCTTCCAGAACGTGTGAGGGGATAACTCACGAAAGCATTCTATAAACCACCACTTAATATATGTCTATTGCAAAAAGTAACTCACTGAGGTACTCTAATAATTGAAAAAGTTTCTCGTAACAGTTATCGAACACCCGAACTATTTAAAAAGAGCGGGGAAACTGTTAAATGAAGCACATATGGAGGAAATAGCCAACATACTTGCTGCTCACCCAAAATCAGGAAACTTACTTCAAGGCACAGGGGGCTTTAGAAAACTAAGGTATGCGGGTATAAGTGGTAGAGGAAAAAGCGGTGGGGTTCGTGTGATACATTTTTTTGTAACTAGGGACCAAGAAGTTCACATAGTAGATATATTCGGTAAGGGCGAGAAAGATAATTTGACCAAAGCCGAAAGAAACGAGCTTTCAAAGCTTGCTACAATTTTAAAAGGGAGTTAACAATGACTGAAAGATTCGAATCAATCAAAAAAGGTGCTCAGGAAGCGATTGAATGGAAAAAGGGCAAAAAGACCGGCGCAAGGGTTTGGAGATACACAGCCATGGACGTAGCCGGGATCAGAAAAAAAACAAAAATGACTCAGCGGGAGTTTTCAGAATCATTCTCCATACCGCTCTCAACTTTGAGGCAATGGGAGCAAGGAAAACGAGTCCCCCAAGGCCCGGCTCAGACCTTATTAAAGATAATAGATACAGACGCAAAAACAGTGCTAAGAGCCATTGAGAAATAATTTCCGGAAACTAATTTAGCCATCTACCTATCGAAATTCTTCCCCCCACAATCTTTCTGATTCCGTAACGGAATAGGACACTGCAAGACGTATAGCCCACCCTCCCCGGCGGGGATTTTGAACTTCACATGACTATGGTGTATAAAAGTAGCATGGCGAACGACCTGGTAGGTGAGCGAAATGCCGATTTACGGAGATGATCTAAAAGAAACTGTCGCTGTACTCAACATACTAAAGCGCGGTCTGGAGACCAGACCGGACGACCCGGCCCTGGTGTCGCTTGATGAGAGCCGCACATGGCGCGAGGTCGAGGAGGCAAGCAATAATCTCTCAGGTAATTATCTTGCTCACGGCCTTGAGCCAGGCGACCGCATCGCCTCGCTCATGCCCAACCGCCCCGCGCTTCTCATCCACTACCTCGCGTGCTTCAAAGCAGGGCTCGTGGCGGTACCGCTCAATTACCGTTACCACACCCCCCAGATAGAGCACGCCCTCAACGTTTCCGGGGCAAAAACTATCCTTGTCCACGACGAAAGGCTTCACCACGCCGATGAGAGCGAGATAATACGGAACCTCCACCTGGGCATCATCAGCATTGAGGCGGAAGACGAGCCGTACGTCCGGTTTGAAAGCCTCCTGGAAAATGAGCCGGGCGGGGTATCGCTTCCCTCCCCAGCGCCCGATTGGCCTACCGTTATATTCTTTACTTCAGGCAGCACGGGTCCGTCAAAGGGCGTGACGCATACCCACGGGTCGCTCGAGTATATGTTCGCGAGCTGCGCGCAGGGGTTTGAGCTTACGCATGAAGACGTAATGGTGGCGGACTCCTCACACTCCCACCTCGGGGGATTTTTGTTCTCGCTCAGCGCTATGTCCCTTGGCTGCAGAGCGCTTGTGCCCACAAACACCGAGCCTGACGAGCTGCTCCAGCTTATGCGCAGCGAGAGGCCTACCGTACTTACGATGATCCCCGCCGCCCTCTTCCGGGTAGTAAGGGACCACGACGCGAAGAAGGACGATTTCAAGAGCCTTAGACTCATGCGCGCCGGTGCCGATAAAGTGCCCCTCGAGCTTGAGCGCGAGTTCAAAGAGCTCACGGGCCTTGTCATCGACGAGGGGTACGGCTCTACCGAAATGGGGCTCGGCACCATGAACCCCCCTTCCGGACTCATAAAGCAAGGCTCCATAGGAAGACCTATTCCCGGATACGTCATGAAGATAAAGGACAATGACGGCAATGAAGTCCCGGCCGGAATTGAAGGGACAAATTGGGTAAAAACCGCCAGCATTATGACCGGCTACTGGGAGCGCCCGGAAGCTACCCAAGAGGTTATAGTAGACGGATGGTTCGACTCGGGCGACATGGTAAAGGCGGATGAAGACGGCTACCTCTGGTTCAGGGGCCGCAAAAAGCAGATCATCGTGCACGACGGCTCTAACATATCTCCCCAGGAAGTAGAGGAAACTCTCCTAGAGCACCAGGCCGTTGAGAGCGCGGGAGTAATCGGAATTAACGACCTTATGCACGGCGAGAAAGTAAGGGCATACGTCAGTATAAAAGAAGGCGCAGAGAATCCCACCGCGACAGAGCTCATCTTCTTCGCGCGTGACAGAATAGGCTACAGAGCGCCCGAGGAAATAATATTCCTGGAAGAGGTACCGCTCAATCCCACCGGCAAGGTAGACCGCGTGACCCTTAAGCAAATGGCCGAGAACGAGTCTTAAGTTCCATCCCGAAATGATTGATTATTATTACGATATGTGTTAAATTGGCACTAATCTTTATCAATATTACTATTTTCCAATCAGTAATCGGTACCGACCTAAAGGAGGAATAAGAATGTTAAGAACAATAACGACTATTGCTGTATTACCACTTTTTGTTTTACTACTCACATCCGTACAGGCATTTTCCGGCAATTATGAGCTGACTAACGATAAAGCGGCGTTTATGGCCGAATACCCGGGCCTGAAGGTGCAGGATTTTTCAGCGGCAAGTATTAGTCCTGGCCAAACAAAAGTTTGCCCCTCCCCGTTTACCACAGAGAGTAACAATGATTGTGTCTCACCCGGAGTCATAAAGCAGGGTCTTCGATTCAGTGGCTCATTCGGGGGCTTAAGGCTGTACGGGGCCAATTTCCCAGGACTCGCTAATGCGTATAATTCATTGGTTGATAATGCTATAGGCATTTTCATTGTGGACTTCCTGAAAGAAAAATATAATGTAGTCGGTTTAAATATTGGGTGTACAGCTAAAGGTGGCCCTGCGTGCTCCCAAACTCTACTGGTCGAAATATTCGCCCCAAATGACATGGCGATAGGATCAACCACAGTAGATGCGACAAGCGCTTTTAATGTTTTCCTCGGGATTTCATCCGGAGAGCCTATTTCTTCCATTAGAATAACCCCTGAAATTGGTACTGATTCAGGGATTTTCCCGGGCGTGTCGGTCGTATATTTCGGCACCGGACCAAGACCCATCCCGACCATGTCAGAGTGGGGTATGATCGCCATGGTCGCGGCGCTCGGCATAATCGGGCTCATCTACGCGCAGAGAAGAAGAAACGCGCTCAAGGCGTAGCGCTTAAGCTCTATTCTTCACATAGTATGTAGTGACCTTATCCGGCAACTCTCTAGAGTCCCGGAATAATATAGGTATACTGTATCCGTCAATCGCTGAATCTGTTATCCTGCTTTGGAAACCGACACAACATGGAAAACCTCACTGTAGGAATACTCATATTTAACGGCATGCAGGTTCTGGACTTCGCCGGCCCGTTCGATGTTTTCAGCACTACCCGGCTGCCGGACAAGCCGTCGCTCACAGATCCTTCACCTTTCAACGTGCAGCTGATTTCAGAATACCCCCGTCCAGTTTACGCGTCGGGTGGAATGAAGGTCTCGCCGCACCATACAATCCATTACAGCCCTCCGCTCGACATACTCATCGTCCCCGGAGGCATAGGCGAGCGCGAAGCCCACAGTAATCACGTACTGCTCCACTTCATCCGCACCCAGGCAAAGAGAGTAAAAACCCTTGCTTCCGTATGCACCGGGGCCATTCTTCTTGGCAAAGCCGGGCTTCTGAACGGCAAAAAAGCCACTACCCACTGGATGTCCGTAGAGCGTATGCGCGAGATGCTTCCCGAAGTTGAAGTCGTTGAGAACGTGCGCTACGTGGAGGACGGCAATGTCATCACTTCAGCCGGCATATCCTCGGGTATAGACATGGCGCTCCGGATTGTCACCATTCACTACGGCGAAGAGGTAGCCCAAGCCACGGCAAAAGAGCTAGAGTACCCATACCGGCAAGTTTAACCACTAGCCGCTACCGGGGATCATGGCTAGCTAAATTATAAAAAACGTTACTTCCCCTTTTTACTTACCGACTCCGCCCATCCGTCAACAACTTTGGCGATTACAGAATCCCCGACTTCTATGCTGCCGATCCTATCGTTCGATGCGGCAACGTTAAAAACAGTCCCGTCCCACATCTTAATACTCAGGAGGCTGCTATCCGCGCCCCTTTCAATCGAGACAAGCTCGCCCGTTACCCACTGAACTTTTTTCTCTTTCTCTGGTTTCGGAGTCGGCTCGGGCGCACTCTCGGCAACCTGTATTATGCGCACCCTACCCTCGACTATCTGTACCGTTACGATGTCCCCGACTTTAACCCCCTTAAGTAGCGCGGACTTAGATGTAACGCTGAGCACCTCGCCCCTTGAAAGCTTAAGGCTTATCAGGCCTGAATCCCCCGTCTCCACTATCGAGGCTACTTCACCTGTAACCCACTGGGGGGAGCCGTTTGCAAGTGACGGCTTTATATTGAAGGACAAAGCGAGTCCTAACATGATGATAATTGCGAGCGTGTTTCTGAGTAACATACGGGCCTCCGTTTAGTTTTCTATCGAACCGCGAATAAGTATAAATTTCCGGTGTACCCGAAACAACAAAAATCTCGTATGGAATGAAAATTGTAATTCCAATATACAAACTAAAATTTTATTTCTCGTCTATTTTCTTTTTTATATCCCTTCCCCCTCGATGGGGGAAGGCTAGGATGGGGGTGAGAAATGGATTCCTCACCTCACATCGTAAAGTACTCCAACTGTGCCATATTCCTCACCTAGCCATGTTCTAATTAAAACTTTCTCCCTGTATTATTCGTACTAATTTCAGTCCGAAATATCGTAAGTCACCAATATGACTGAAATATGCCATAAGTGGCATGCCTATTGCACTTTAGAGCGAATATCGCTGTAAAAATCCATAAAACGAGGTGAATTACATTATGAGCAATATTAATATTGGCGTTTTGATTAGAGATATAGTACTACCGTTATTTACATGTTTTTGCATAATAGCCTCATCGGTCATAAGCCCCCTTGTGATGCAGGCCGTAGAAGTTGAGCCGTCCATGCTTGCAGGACTGTTCCCCACCGCTGAGAGGACTGCCGCCACTGAAAAGATGCGCGACGTATTCTTTGACCGCGGCAGCGCCCGGATAAGAGTCGATGCCGAGCCCGTGCTCTTGGACAACGCCGAGACGCTGAGGAAGAACCCCGAAGCCTATGTGGTAATTGAGGGATACTGCAGTAAGGCAGAGGCAGCTATGCACGGACTTGCCCAGGTGCGCGCCGATCAGGTCAAGGAGTACATTGTCTCTGAAGGAGTGGATCCCGGGAGGATCATAACCGTAGGCAAGTGCTCAGCTTATCAGTTGAGCCAGACTGAAGAAGAAAGGGCCACCTACCCCGAGCTTGACCAAAGGGTGCATTTCACATCGCTTGATAAATATAACGATAACGACTTCTTCTTCGGTTAAATTTTAGAAAATCCAAAGGGGCTGCGGGTGCGGCCCCTTTACAACATTGTTATAGGCAAGCTAGTTCAATCAAGCAACGGCCCTTCTTCTCACAGCCAGGAGTCCCACAATCCCCAGCACTCCCGCCATCGCGATCAGCCCCCACTCAGACAGCGTAGGAACTGGCTTCATGTTCAATCCACAGCCGATGATCAGGCGCGCTCTGCATAGTTCATATTGTTGCTCAGTGATTTCTAATGTTATGGGTAAGACTCCATCAGTATTTATTTCACAAAAG
Organism: Thermodesulfobacteriota bacterium; assembly: GCA_965216785.1. Lineage (GTDB taxonomy): Bacteria > Desulfobacterota_D > UBA1144 > Nemesobacterales > UBA2774 > UBA2774. The sequence continues at coordinate 2,153,772 of OZ244197.1, read as the reverse complement.
AAATCATCGACATTGGGTTCGTCTGTACGGTACGTTGTACTCGGCGCGCTAGCTAAGGAAACTCTTACCTCTTCGGGTATCAGAACGAACTCACTATCCACTCCAAGCTTTCCATTGGGACAGACTATATCAATGATTTCATCACCCGTCAGACCACCTGGCAATTCTTCTGTATCGCACGGGCAAGGAGGAGGAGGCGCTTGAGCATATCCGTAACTGTAAGTTGGTATGAACAGAGCTGCAATTAATAAAACTAGGCTAAAGTTTTTCATCGTCACTCCATTAATCAGTTTACTATAAAGCTTTAACTATCATAAATTCTAACAGATGTTCGGATCTAATCTTTTAATCCTATTTCCCGCTAAGCAGCCACTCTCCTTCTCACAGCCATGAGCCCTACTATCCCCAGCACTCCCGCCATCGCGATCAGCCCCCACTCGGAAAGCGTAGGTATCGGTCTCGCTACCCGGACGCCGTTAAGGTCCGCCACCAGCAGCTCGCAGAATTGCCACTCATAGGTAATATCGTTAATAACGACGCTGTCTCCAGCAGGGTCGGCACCGTTGATTCTAGATGAGAAGAATCCCACAGCTTCCTCCGGCACTTCCATCGCAAAAACGATAGTATCGAAATCTGAGCCGCAATTAACATATCCGTCCAGGTCAATATCTCCGCCAAAGGTCAGAGTGTCATTTTGAGATCCCAAAAAGATGGCCTGATCACTACCCTTTAGATAAGTACCACCGTTTAATATGACTGTGTCATTTTCACTGCTTGTAAAAATAATTTGAGTATCAGTATTGGAAGCATCGAGAACACCGCCGTTTATGATAACCATATCGTTCCCGCCAGATGTAAACATGGCTTGACTCCCACCACTTACCAAGGTGCCCGCATTTACGGTAATCAAGTCATCTCCGCTATCAGAGAATATAGCTTGGGAATTTTCTCCCTCCAGAAAGCCTCCATTGATCGTGATTATATCTGCACCCACACCTGACCATATTGCCTGTTGGCTACCAGCAATCAAGTTCCCCCCATTTACAGTAATTGTATCAGCACCAGGCCCCGTAAAGATAGCACTTTCGTCTCCTGTTACATCCCCGCTTGTAGTAACCCTGTCATTGCCGTCATCTGTTACAACGGCACTGCCTGCACCAACATCAAGTCCGCCGCCTTCGGGAATATTCACTTCATCGGCCAGATTTGTTGTGCCAGGCACGGTTACGGTGTTAAGCGGGCTGTTCTGAACCGGCCCCGGGCAGTTGATTATGTTTCCACCCTCGGGCGTATTGCCGTTCTGCACGCAAACCGCGCTCGCAACTTGACTCAAACCAAAACTAAAAGCTACAGTTACCAAGCCTGCTATTAGAAATGTTCTCATTTTTGCCTCCTGCTTCTAAACTAAGACTAAATGCAATTTTACTTTAAAATTGATAAAAATCATAGTTCCTTATTACAATTCTTTTGTGATGTCTAATCATAGCCCCTCATCAACAATCAAAACTAGCAAGTGCAACAAAAATTCAGACTACTTTTTCTTATAATTTCATATTCAAAAAAATATGTTTCATCTCCGTCTTTATCTGTTATTCTTTTCACTAATAAAAAAACGAAGCAGGAGGATTATCATGAAAATGTTTCTTACTCTGGCAGTTGCAGTAACGATGGTTATTTCCGCACTAGTACCGCTCCACCAGGCCTCGGCGGACGAGAAAAAGATGAGTGACGCGGAAAAAGAGATGATGGCCAAGTGGCATGAGTATTCGACTCCTGGAGACGCACATAAGGTGCTCGATCATTTTGTAGGCGACTGGGACTACACAGTAAAATGGTGGAACGCGCCCGGCACGGAGCCTGCCGTCTCGACAGGTGAGAACGAGGTAAAATGGATCATGGGCGGCCGCTTCATCGAGGCCGACGTCGATGGCACATCGATGGGCCAGAAATTCGAGGGACTCGGCATCATGGGCTATGATAACGTAAAAAAAGTGTATACGAACGTCTGGATCGACTCGATGGGCACCGGAATGATGACCGGCACCGGCAGCTACGATGCTGAAAAGAAGCAGCTAACCGAAACCGGAAGCTATACAGATGCTATGACAGGGGAAGATAGAACGTACAGGGGCGTAACGACTATTATCGATAATGACAACCACACCTACGAGCTTTACACCTCGGGCGCGGACGGCAAGGAATTCCGCCAGATGGAGATCACGTATAAAAGAGATGACGATTAGTCAACATATATCGTCATTGCGGGGGAACACCGTGACCGAAGCAATCTCTTGCAGTTATCAACTAAAACTATAACCCCGTTCATGCTGAGCAAGTCTAAGTATGAACGGGGGTTTTCTTAACGCTATAAATTACCCCTTCAACTATTACAGCTATTTTGCCAGAGCCTCTTCGGCCACAGGCGTCACTGTGCACGTGCAGTGCTTAAACCCCGGCAGCAGAAACTGGTTTACGGCTTTAAAGCTGTCGGCCTCTACAATGTAAAAAATAACGTGCTCGCTAAACGCCCCGTACATAGCCTTTAGCACCGCGCCCTCGGCCTCTGGGTTATACAGCGTGCTCGAGCCCCCCGAGCCTACCGGACAGTCGTCCGGAGTATGAGTCTGCGTAATATGAAACAGCATATCGATCCCTCTTTTTAGGTGTTTTAATACATCATCCGCCATTTAACTATTCCCTATTATACTCTTACGTATCCGCATTTAACAACCCTTTTGTTGTTCGATTACCTTGAAGCCGGAACCTCTTATTTTACATTATATATCTGTGGTAACACCCTATTATTATAGGCTATTTGACATATCCATTGTGAATCTTGATTCAGCTTCTTGCATCATCCCCGAATCTTCCATAAAATATTTGTTGTTTTATACCCGGCCTGGGATGAGTTATGAAAAAACTTACAGCGCTCACATTGCTAATATTCACCCTCTCCTCGCTAAGCGGCTGCGGGCTCTGGGACAAACCGGATTTCAGGGAAGTAAAGTGGGGCATGTCCAAAAGAGACGTTAAGCAAAAAGAGACCGCGGAGCTTGTGAAGGAAGGAGACAACGTTCTTACATACAGGATCACGGGCGATATGCTCGACCTGAGCGGACGCACTCAGATAGCCGGCCCCGAGGTCCCGGCGGAGGACGCGGAGGAGAAGGTTCTAGAGAACGGTGATCCTGTTGTGACTCCGATTCATTACGAATACGATCTCCTTTACGTATTCGGCAAAGGCAAACTCGGGATGGCCGTCATACACCTTCGCGAGAGCCTGCCCGAGCCCGAGGATTATATCGAGCTCTTTAAAGACAAGTCCAGGAAAGTGTCTGAGACCATCGGCGTGCCCGCCCGGGGAGTGGCCGAATACCCCACCGGAGAAACGCCCAGACCCAACCCCTATGAGACCCCTAAGGATATATGCGGAGGGGAATACGTACTCAAGCACATTTGGCCTACCGACGGAAAGAAGACGAACGTATCGCTTGAGCTCGACAAAAAGAAATTCAGCTCCGAGCTTGACTGCAACCTTTCTATTTTCTACGAGAGTACGGACGTAGAGATCGACCCCGTACTCCGCGACCAGCTGCACGAAGTGCTGTAAAGAACCCGATTACGGCTCCTGCATTTTTTTCCATAAATCAGGTAAAGTGTTGTAAGTTAATAAGGAAGAAGAGCAATACAACTCCAGGACCGGGATATGCATAAAAACTTCATACCCTACTTAATCGGTATTATCGTGGGCATAGTAATCGGCTACATAATATTCGCCTCAGGCCCCCTGGGCAACCGCTACTCTCTAAACGTCTCATCGGACGGATCTACGGTTCACAAAATTGACGCACGCTCGGGACGCGTATGGGTAAAGAGCGCGCATTCGGAAAACGGGCCCGAGGGCAACCCGGTCACGGTGTATTTCTGGGAAGAGCTTCTTACCGACAGGCCCGGAGCAACTGCATTAGCAAAGAACAAACGTGACAGCGCCATCGAGGAGCAGCAGGCTGAGCTTGAGCAGAAGAGGCAGGAAGATATAGAGGAGTTTCAGATAAAGCAGAGGCGCATTAACGACATTTCAGCCCTATGCGGCGAGGACATGGTCTGCGTACATGAAAAGTGCTCATCAGGCTACCAGGGCGCTCCCGATCCGGAGTGGACTTCCTACTGCTCGGAAACAATCTACACAAACCTCGCGAAACTTGTCATAACACAGTGCGAGGGAAACGAATGGTGCATTAAGAATTACTGTAAGGACAAGCATAACAACACCTACCCAGCCGTGTCTGACTGCGTTAAGGACATTAATCTCGTAAGGTTAAAGAGCGAAAACGAAGCGCCGCCCGACCCGCCTCAATAGCAGTTGCCGGCTACTGTTCGGACAGCCGGAATCGTATAAAAGAAGAATATGGATTTCCCATATTTTTAGATATAGTAATCGCACTAAATCTATTTACAGCACAGGAAGGATGTAGATGAAGCACAGCAAGAAACACAGAACCACTCATACTGGAAGAGGAAGAAAAAAAGCGTTTATCCTTCTTATTATTCTTGGAGTTGTAGTCATGTGCGTCTACTTTCTGGCGCTTCAGGACTCAGCCGACACCGAGCTGGTCGAGCAGGCAAACCCCGAGCTAAATGAGCCCGGAAACGAATAAGAAGATATTTTTTCACCACACCCCGGAGGTCTCCGAAAGCTCCGACACCATAGGCGCCCGTTTGCCCCGCAGCTTATAACCCCCAAGCGTAGATATTCCCATATGGCTGATATATATTTATGTTGGTCGTACAGGGCTGAGTGCAGCAACTTTTAATCAGGGTCAATGAAGGGATGGAAAACAACTCAATTACGCTTGGTGAGATTATACTCGTCATAGACGATATAAATGTCATAATAAACGGCGACATCAACTGCTGGTTCCATGTGAGCCACAGGATGGAGCCCGGCGAGGCTTTGGCCGAGCTTTACGGAGAGGTCAAGAACGGGGGCGAGCTCGAAGTGCTCTGCAAAACCAAGCTTACCGCGAGACGCTTCGAGATACTGACGAGGTTTCTGCACCTGTATGAAAAGAACATTATTAAATTCTTTGAGGAATGCACCACCGGCAAAACCCCCTACATGTTCCGCGACGAGCCTTAATGGGGACAGAGGCGAGCGCTTCACAGCGATGCCGGGGCAGGTATAAAATCAGGAGACAGAGGCAGTGGGGACGGACGGGAGTGCGAAGCACGATCCGGGGGAATTAATCAAAATACAGAGATCATATATATTGAGCGCTCACAAATAAAAAAACCCTCCCCCCTCCGGGTTAACGAAGAGAGGAAGGCTTGAGAAGGGGATATAAAACGTTGGTCCTTTCTATTCCACTCTCTAAAACCGCCGATCTAAGTAAGTTGCTTCTCTGCTTATAATTAAAGATTAAAGGAGACTTCTTTAAAAAAAAGAGACTACTCCCCTAACCAAACCCTACTATCCCCTCACAGATGAGATTTAGCAACAAATAAATTTATGTTCTTTAATCGCCTTTGGGCTGCTTCTCACGTAGCCGTCAGATATTGTCATTATAGCATAAATTCTATTTATTTGTCATTATTTATTTTGAGCTTTACAATGATATCTTTTCGATATAAAAAAAGCCCTCCCCTCCGATTTAACGGAGAAAGGAAGGCTTGAGAAGGGGATAATATTTTTTTCTTATTAATAAGCTTAAGCTCTTCACTTTCGTGCTTCACAAAATAATGAAGAACCGGCTGCTGACAAGGAAGCAAAGGGTCAGGTAAAATGCATAACTACCTGGAGCCCTTTCCCTCCGCCTACCATCATCTGCTATTATGTTATCACAATTCATCATAATTATCAATCATTAATCACACAAGTGCTGAAAATTAAAATTCTTACTTCCAAACATTGTTATATTGCAAAGGGTTAGGACTTTGCTCCGAGCATCATATTTTTCATTACTAACAGTCACAGCAAAATTTACGGTTAGGTTTAATAACTTTTTATAATATAGTTTTTTTGACTCTTAGCTTAAATCCTCAGCTTACTGCTTTAAATCCAAGGAGCTGTGAGGCTAAGTTATGTGTTCCACAGCTACATTTTTATTCGCGACGTTAAATTCAGCGGTTGATTTCGGAAAAAGTTAGGTAAAATATAGCACCTATTAAATTGAGCCTTACAAATCCGGGAGGAGAAAAATTTGAAAACTTACATAAGATTTTTATCAGTTATCGCGCTTTCGATTTTCATATTCGCGTGCTCGGGCGGCGAGCAGGGGGCAGAGGAAAATGCTCAGAATGACGGCGCTCAAGAAGGAGTCGATCATACGAAAAGACCCGAGTTTGATTTCAGAAAAGCCCGCTGGGGAATGTCAAAAGAAGAGGTAATGGCAAGCGAGCGCAGCAAGCTTATTTTCGACAATGAGAATTCGATCGAATACCGTACGTTTATTGGCGAGCTGCAGGCACAGGCTAATTACAAATTCCAGAACGACAAGCTGATCCGCGGAGGTTATTACTTCCTTAAAGAATATGAGGATAAGAACGAGTATATACAAGCGTACGAGCAGCTAAAAGAAAGAATGGTAGAAGCTAAGGGCCCTCCCGCAATTGACAAGATTGTAGAGATGAACCCTTCCGCGCAAATCGACCCCGAGAACAAAGGTCAGGCGGTATGTGACGGCAGCCTTATTTACGGGTCCCAGTGGAACTACCCGGGCTCAGACATTCAGCTCGTGTTCAGAGGCGACGGTGAGAACTGCTACCTGACCATAACTTTCTTAAAGAGCATCCCCGACGAGCCAGCGGAAGAAAGTACACAAGAAGAAAAAGGTGAGGAAGAAAAAGCCGAGGCGAATTAATTCTAAGCCGCCCCGAGGCTCCGATGGAGCCGTCTGTCGAGGGGTGAAGCCATAAAAGAGTTCTTTTTTCTGTGGGATATATCAGAGAGGTGTCACGACACCTCACCCTCAAACAAATCCAGAAACGTCAGCGCCTCGCGGCTCAAACGCTCGTTTGTCAGCACGCTCAGGTGGTCACCCTCTATAGTAACGCCCCTGGCACTGGGGAAATATGAAGCGGCTTCCACCGCGCTGTAGTCGTTCTCGCCGTTTATGATCAGTATCGGCAGGTGTATCTTCTTCAGATCGTCCTGGATGAACTCCGGGAAAATGGCGCCCTCGAGTCTTGCGGCGAATGCCTCTCTATCCCCACCTGTTTCATCCGCGCTAATCCTGTAAGCATCCGGCTCCTCAGGATATTCTTCGAGCATGTTGCGCACTCTCGCCTCACGCTCATCACTCCCGAGCGTCCATCCGTCTTCATAAATCGAGAGCCCAACCAATATCAGGCTCCTTATGCCCGAATACATGAGCTCGGCCTCAATAGCGGTCTTAGCGCCCATGGAATATCCCATCAGATCGTACTCATACAAACTCAGGTGCTCCCCGAGAGAATTTACGTCCTTTGCCATCGCGCGGTTCCAGTAAGAGTATGAGTTGTGAGGTTTTTCAGAGTCTCCGTGCCCTCTGGCGTCGAGCATAATGACTCTTCTTCCGCTCTGTTTGAGAGCTTTGTAGACACCCGTATCGACCCAGTTCAGCTTAGAGCTTGCAGTAAAGCCGTGCAGCAGTATCATGGCCTCCCCTTCTCCGCCCGAATCCACATACGCAAGTTCCGTATTATCAAAGCTGCAGAAGGTATCCATATGCTGATTATATACTATTTACGAGGGCAATATCAATATATTATGAATTTACAAACCGTTCCTTGAAAGTGCGCGCCGCGGGCTTACGTAAGTCTAACTGTACAAAATCCCCTACTCTCCCATCAGGAGCCCCGAGGGGGTGTAAGTGCCGATCTCCTGCCCGGTCTCGTCGCTGAATATTGTGAGCACGTCAGAGTCTCTGTCCTCTGTCATATAGTAGTATAAAATGACGTTCAAAAGAGAGACCTGCTCGTCTGTAGACAACAGATAAAAGGGTTCCATCACATATATAAAGGGAGAGCCCGAGGGGTTCTCGATTCTTGAGGCAAGCCCGCCCTCCAGCATCCCGTCCATTATCTCCTTCCTTCCCGCCTGAAGGTGTTTCGTCCGCTCAATCTCTTCGTCTACGTTTATCACATCTCCCTCTGTACTTGCCTGCTCATTCTGAAGGTTATCGGAACTGACATTAACCTGGGTGTCCGCATCTTCAGACTTCCTGATGTCTAGCACATATATCCCGATCAACCCGATTGCCACAATCAAAAGCGCCGCGTATGTAAAATTTTTATTCATTCAGTTCCCTCTTAGCTTAAGAATGTCCTCTTCAATTCCGGCTTTGATATTATAGACGGTGAATAGCTATTTTGCTATCTCCATATGAGCCTTGGTTGATATATATCCCGTAAAGTTCTATATATTATAGTATAAATAAGACCCTTCGGAGGACAACAATGGCGCTGCCCGACTTAACGCAATTTAAGATTCTTGACCTCGAGCACACCCGAGTGGTAGGAATGCCTGAAATGGCCGGGCACAAACCTGTATACGGCTATGAGATTGCCCACAGGCACGAAGATACCGACGCTCGAAAACAGGGTACGCGCACGAGCGCCTGGGGCAATTATAGCGGGAACGAGCACTCGGGCACTCACATGGACGCACTCAGCCATCAGGCAGAGAAAGGAGTAATGTACGGCGGCGCGGCGGTGACTGAAGAGACCGAGACCAAGGGCGGCTTCACTGTAAACGGAGCTGAGCACCTTCCCATAGTACTAGCCCCGGGCATTCTTCTCGACATAGCGGCTCTTAAGGGTGTGGAGTCACTCGAGCCCAAATACAGGGTTACTCCGGAGGATATTGAGCAGTGCTGCAGAAAAGACGGGCTTACCATACATCCCGGCAGCGTCGTGCTGGTAAACCTCGGGAGCTACCGTTTCTGGCACGACCGCGAGCGCTTCCTAGATTGTCCCGGCGTCGGAGCCTCTGCCTCCCGCGTGATCGCGGGGAAAAAAGTGCTGGCGGTTGGGGCCGACAACTTCGGATGGGACGAGCCTACGGAATACGACCGCGAGCTTGATTGCAATGGCCCCGGTCATGTTCTGCTTATAGTCCGGGCAGGCATATACATTTTCGAGAATCTCAACCTCGAGCCGCTTGTGAGCTCGGGACATAAAGAGTTCATTTTCTTTGCTTCGCCGCTGAAAATAAAAGGCGGTACAGGATCTCCTGTAAGACCGGTAGCCCTAATAGCAAATTCATAGCTTTAGCACGCAACTACACCTGTAACCGAAAAGAGGCCCCGCCGCTAAAGCTGCTACTGGCGGCTGTCCGGGCTTTGATCATCCATCAGGTCTCGGTTCACAAGCTCTACTTTTGCCAGGTCTTCCAGTACCAGCACGACGTGATAGAAAGCGGGTGAACAGAGCTCGGGCACGACCCCCTTCCCCTCCTCTTGAAGCTGCATAAGCTGTTTTCTTGATAGTGTATCCATTTGTGTAAGTATCCCCTTGAAAAGCTCCCCCGACACTCTAAATCTTCCTTCACTCATAATGTACCTCCGACCCTAATTTTAATTTTTCACATATTCCACTTGCAATCACATCATACGTGCATTATAATGTGCACCATGAAGATATATACACATATTGTGGAGTTAGTAATTATATTAAAGCACAACATGTGCATTATGGCAAGTATGCTTTTTAGTAAAAACAACTCTGTCGATTTCCGCCGCAACGGCAAGGGAGGAAAATAAATGAGAAAGACAGTCGAAGAGATAATAGAAACAATAAAAGCCATTAAGGGTTTTACAAAGGACTATCAGGTAGCAGACGCGCTGGGTGTAGGAAGAGGCGCGCTCTCAAACGCGAAACAGCGAAACGCCTTCCCGTTCTTTGATCAGGTTACCGTGCTGTGCGAAAGAGACAATATATCGCTCGACATACTTAAGCGCGACCCCTTTCAGTCTTCTCAAACCCTTAAGATTACCGACTCCTCGGGGAAAAAAGACGACTCTCATCACGGTAATTTCATCAAGGTAAACGTATTCTCTCTGGCTGCCGGGGCTTCCGCGGAAGAACTCTCCAAGACAGAGCCCGTAGACACGGCGGTCATCCCCAGAGAGCTCTACACCGAAAGCTCGCTCGTAGTGCAGGTAAACGGCGATTCTATGGAGAAGCTCCTTATGAACGGCTCTAAAGCCGTCATTGACACGGGCGTGAAGAACATCGTTTCCGGGAGCCTTTACGCCCTGAAGATCCCTCACGAGGGAAACATAGTAAGGGAGTGCTACTCTGAGCCCCAGGGCCTCAGCCTCATTCCCTATAACAAGAACTACCCGACCTCCAGAGTCATGTGGAAGGACTTTGATCCCAACATGGTTATCGGCAAGGTATCCTGCAGCGTATTCAACGTGTTCAGGTAGAAAGCTTCGGGACAACGCGGTTATATATAGTATCTGTGCTATTATATTGTGATGACAAACAGATATTTGAGCGTAGCAGCCGCGGTCTTAATTCTTTTAATTTCCCACAGTATTGCCTTCGCCGAAGATACCGGGAAAGCGGGTAGCGCCCAAGCCAGCTACATTACGTTAGACCCAGGCGCTTTCAACAAGTCCGTGACCGAAGCGGGCGCCGAGAAGTGGACTTCAGACCCCGTTGCTGTCTCGCTCAGGTTCACAGGCCCCTTCGAGGGCCTTACCCAAACTATAGAGAGAAAAAATGTCAGCGCTGAGTCCCCTGACAAGACCGCAGTTACCATTACAAACGAGGGACTTTTGGACGACTCGGTAATGGGTGAGAAATTTTTTCTTAAGTTAAAAAGAGCAGAGCAAGGCGCTTGGCTCATCGAGAGCGCCGCAAAGACGGTCAAGTGCTGGCCCGGAAGAGGACATCAGGATTACTCAAATAAACCCTGCAAATAAATTGTCATTCTTTTCAAAGTAAAGAATCTCTTTATTTAATTCCTATTACTCTTCGCGCGCTCAGCCCTGACGATAATATCTATTAATTTCTCTCAGCTTGTAGTAGAATAATCTTCAAAATCTTGTTATTTAAGAATGGTTATACTTTCATTCTAAGGAGAAAAAATGATTAGATTAAATAAGCTTTTTGTGAAGCTTTCAAAAGCTACGTCAGTCATATTTATAATTACAATGGGATTATTTTTTGTTGGCTTAACATCTTCAAGCCATGCCGAGCTAACGGGTGACTATCAATTTCAAAATACACTTCAAAGCTCTACACCCCCGGCCCCTCCCCTTGTAGACTTGGGTGCCGGTCAATTTGCTTTTGACACTGTAAACGGAGAAAACCGGCAGGTTTTCAGATTCAATTTCGGCGAAGGTTTAAGATTGGCTACCACTGGAGTCATATCTAACAATGTGTATACAATAGTTGCGTTATTTGAGTTCAGCGATTTATCTCTTGATAGTTTTCAAAAGATTATAGACTTTAAAAACCTTGTTATTGACATGGGTTTGTATGCTGAAGAAGACGAAGAAGAAACTACAATTACTGACGGCGTTTTGACATTTTATGATGAAGCATCTGGTACGGACATTGTTTTTAACGACGGTGTATATGTACAGGTCGTTCTTACTCGAGATGCTGGCGGAACCGTTGTCGGCTATGTAAATGGTGTACAGCAGTTTTCATTCCAAGACGATTCGGACTTTGCTGTCATAAGCGATGACGATTTTCTCATTTTTTTCCGTGACGATGACGTAACAGATAATTCTGAAAACTCACCTGGATCGGTCGCTTGTTTACAGGTCTACGACATAGCGCTCTCGGCTCAGGAAGTTGCCGCTATAAATTGTCTTGAGCCTGTGGCAAGAAATGTTCCGACGGTTTCCGAATGGGGTCTTATAGCTATGGCGGTAGTATTGGGAATAGTAGCTCTAGTGGCTATCCGAAGAAGAAAGGTAACAGCTTAATTATATCCAGGAGCCTTCAACAAGTCCGTGACAGAAGCGAGCGCCGGCAAGACGGTCAAATGCCGACCCGGAAGAAGGCATCAGGATTACTCAAAAGAGCTCTGCAAATAAAATGTCATAGCAGAACCTTGTGCCGTAGTCCGCTCCACGATCTATTCAGAATCCAAATTTTAACATTATCCCCACAGTATAAAGCGGCGCGTCAAAAGATGCCTAACGTCTTGACTAAACATTTAAGATTGTTGTATAGTGTTTAAAGATATCGTTAATTTTGAAGGGGGATATAATGCAAAGAATATTTAAGATATTTACCTTTTTATTTGTTCTTCTTATCTCGGCGCCCGCATTTGCGGGTTTCAATATGCCGCCTATACTGAATCCCGCGAACGGGCATTATTACGAGTGTGTTGATGGATGCGGCGACTGGTTTGACGCGAGGGACTTCGCGTCCGATCAGGTCTTTATGAATATGCGGGGCCACCTTGCAACTGTTACCGATGCCGGGGAACAAAACTTCATTAACCAAGATCTTGGCTGCTCCGGTTGGTTAGGCGGAATGCAGGCAGAAGGCGCGGCCCAACCCGACGAAGATTGGGAATGGATAACAGGCGAGCCGTTTATCTTTACCGCCTGGGCAGATGGCGAGCCCAACGATTCCGGCTGTAACGGTGAAGAGGGTTGTGAAAACTGTCTTGAGACAAGCGACGAGTGGAATGACGAAAGCTGCAATTCCAACCGTTCATGCATTATTGAATACGAGCCGTCCTGCCAGATTGATATTGTTAATGACGCGCTGCCTCCGGACAATACTTTATTCGAGTTCACTCTCGGCGGAAACGGTAGCGGGGTATTCACGCTATCGGATCCTCAGAACCCTCTAGAGCAGCTATTTATCTCCGAGGGCAATACCGTTACCGTGACAGAAGACGTACCGCTCGGATGGGAGCTTTCAATCTCTTGCGAGCTCATCTCCGGTGATGTAGACATGAGCTTACTCGCGGACGGCGTCTCAATATCCTGTCTTAACGGCAATTCCGTAGCCGAATGTACTTTCCTAAACCAGATCGCGCCGCGCCCGATACCGACGCTCAGCGAATGGGGACTTATAGCTATGGCTGGTGTGATAGGCATAATCGCGTTTGTTGCTCTCAGGAGAAAACAAGCCCGGCCGGTTTGATATCTTAATCACCCGAAGCTCTGCGAAGGGTGACTTGTTTCCGGCATGCAGAAATAGCGTTTAGAAAATTAATTAGGATGGCGTTAAAAACCTTATACGGGATGGGGTGGAATTATAAGGTTTAGCCAGAATAATTAATTTTTAGCGTCATTTCTGCCTAGACGGTGATTTTTGCTTCTTTTGATCACTCAAAAGAAGAGAAGGAAGAATAATAGTCATCTACAATTTGACATTCTCCTGAAAAACACACTCATAACACCCCAATTGTATGTTAGAAATAATATCAACCGCTAGGCGATTTGCTGGCGGCGGATTAAACCGTGTACAATTGCGGATAACAAATACAAGGAGGCACTACATGATCAGGGAAGCAACTAAGTTTTTCTTGGCGGTAATCATCACGCTCGTAGCGTTCCAGGCAGGCGCTGAAGAGAAAGTCCCCTCGGGCACGGTAGAGATTGAGGAAAAGGAGTTCGCGCTCATCATCGGCGGCGGCTGGGGCAAAGGTAACCTTCAGTTCGAGGGCGAGAACTATCCGTTCAAAATAAGCGGCCTTAAAGTGGGCGGCGTCGGGGTATCAAAAGTCTCGGCAGTCGGAGAGGTGTACGACCTTTTTGACATAGAGCAGTTTGCCGGCACATACGTAGCCGGGGACTACGGCATCACACTCGGCGGCGGCGTAGGCGGCGTGGTCATGAAGAACCAAAATAATGTTTATATGAGAGTTAAGTCCACAAGCGAAGGTATCTCTGTCTCTTTAGGGGCTTCCGGAGTTACAGTTAAGATGGATTGACGAAAAAACTAGGGTAGATAAAAAAAGCCCCGGACCGCATTTAGGCGGCCCGGGGTATTGAGGATGATGGAAGAGTAGGAATGCTTCATTAACCAGACAATCCCTTTGCTACTCTATTCCATGTATCAGCAATAAATCACATTAAGAGTATTAATAACCGCTTTTACATCCAGGGTCTCCGGCGCAGTCAGAGTCGTCGCAATCCACTTTCTCATCGCCGTCGTCGTCAGCCCCGTTGGCGCAGTCTTCAGCCGCGGCTTCCACTACGATCGCTTCCTGCGTCTCGTCTACTTTTTCCTGAACGACAGTCTGTGTTTCTTCAGCTGTAGTGTCCGCTACTTCTTCAAGAGCCTCTGGCCCTGGCGCTGTTTCCTGCTCCGTGACCTGCTCTTCTATAACGTCTGAGCCGGCGAACGCGAGAGGACCCGCCACCACAACTGCTAAAGCTAAAAATAATGAAAGAATTGAAATTCTCATAAAGCTGTTACCTCCTGCTGTTTTTTACGGGGAATTAAGTATTTATACCTGCGGGCATCGCTGTAAAACGCTTGCCTCTGCCCCGTTGGCAATTCATAATGCAACCCCCGTGCCAAATTGATCTAATTTTGCTTTATCCAGTCTTTTGGGAGGGTTACGATAAAACACTCATCAAACACAGAAGATTGACTACAGATTCTGTGTAATATAAACAAACCCATTCGGGTTATATTACACAAATACAATCTTCCCCTTCATAGTACGCACGGATATAGTGAGAATTAACTAAACGGTAAAAACTTAAAATCCCCTATTTTAAAAAATTCTTGACTTCACAATTCTCATCATATTAATATATGAAAAGGGTTTAGCGGATATTAGAGTGGACAGATGAAAAGAAGACAATTTCTTAGCGTATTGGTAAAGTCGGTTGGAGCTGCAGGTCTGATAAAGGTCTACAGCGCTGGGGCGCCGTTTGCCTTTGCCGACAACAAAGAGGCCAAGAAGGTAGTCGCGACGCCTTCGCCCGAGGTATGGTCAGACACCAATATGATAGTTAACAAGAACTCGGGCGTCGTTCACTGGCCCCACCCCAAAGTGTTTAAGCACCGCTACCGCGTTGCCCCCCACAACTCGCAGACTCTAAAGGTGGAGGACTGGCAGGAAACTGTCGTAAAGAACCCTAATGTAACATTCAATAAGGGTAAGAGCGGAACGATCTACGAGCACCTGGCGCTAAGGGAAATAGAGATCGAGGACGAAGAGACTCTTACGTTCAAGACGGACAGCCTGAATGAAAGCATCGAGATACTCACAATAGCGGTTAAAGAGCCGGGCAACTCGGAGAACTGGAGGCTGTACGAGCTCATCGGAAGGCTGGTGAGCCTAAAGAACGAGGACGACCCGGAAAAAGCAAGGACGGAATTTATTGAAATTCTAGAAGCTTCCGAGATATCGGATGACTGGAAAGGGCGCGAGCCGCTCGCGCGCGCTCAGGACAAAGAGCAATTTAACAAGTGGCACGCCAAGACGGTTGATAAAAAACACGGCGACCATAGAAAAAAACTTATTACGAGGGTACAATCTTCTAAACAGCTATAATAAAATAAACGGAACTACTAAAAGCTTATTTGGTGTTCTAAAGTTTAAGATACTCAGGTTGAGAGATGACGTTTGTCCCAGATGCGCACTACTAGTTCCTAACATATGAAAAACCCGTTCACGCAAAATGTTGTGTGGCCGGGTTTTGTTTTATCTCTTGCAGTATTTGTCATCCCGGTCTCTACCCCCCGCCCTCAACCTTACGCTGAAGCTCACGCAGCACATCTTCCCTGGTTTTCTTTTTCTCAGGTTTGGTTATCTGCTCTCTTACACCGTCCGAAGACTGCCCGGACGGACGGGCTTCCACAGTCGCCGGCGCGACTTCATTCTCCCAGGAATCCTCCGCGGGTACTTCCTTAAGGGTTTGGTCGCCGGGCTTTGCCACTCCGAGTTTCAGGTCGAGAGACTTCCAGGGGCCGCTGTTGGAGTTTCGGAACTGTATTGTCCCTTCCGTTACAGTATAAAAGTAATCCCTGTTGAATATAACGTCTTCAAAATCATATCCAATAGGGACTTCAGGTCTCCGCTCCATGCGGTCACGGGGATCGATCAGGTCTTCAATAAAATCCTCAGCTAAAGAAATAGCGGTGAATAAAAGTAGTAGTATGAATGATGTGAATAGGCCTGTCTTTGAAAATCTCACATATCCGCCTTGAACCATGTTTATATTAAAGTGTAGCACACATTTCAGAGTGGAACTATCCGGATTCACGTAGTAATCAGCGATTATACAATAGCGGCTCAGTTGAAACCGCCGCTCTCTCCCGCGCGCCGCGCCTTGCATTACTCACCCGAGTTAAATAATCTCCTAATATCATGAGACCGGCAAAACTCCTCCCTCTGCTCATTACCATACTATTTGTCTTATTCACCCCGCACTCCCACGCTCAGGAAGAAAGTAAAGAAGCCAGCGGGGAAGAGCAATCCGTAAAAGAGGCTTTCGAGCTTGCCCGGCGATGGAGCATTGAAGAAGTAAACGAGGTTATCTACGCGCTCCAGAATAATCTCCCAATGCCATACTTCGTGGAAACCGAGGACTGGGACAATACAACTGACCGCTTTGATCTGAGAGCGATCGATCTTAGCAATGTAGACCTTAACAAAGCGGACCTTAGCCACGCGAACCTAAAATGGGCAAATTTCGACGGTACGGACCTTGAGGAGGCCAATTTGTCCGATACCAATCTACAGGGCGCTATGCTCAGCCTGACAAATTTGTGGAAAGCCGATCTCACAGAGTCCATCCTCACAAACGCTGTGCTCGCGGACGCCGTGCTTGACGAGGCCGATCTGCGCTCGTCCGATATGAGAGGCGCCCTCTTTACGGGCGCGAGGCTTAAAGGAGCTAACCTCGCTCATGCCGATCTGCGGGGCGCGGTGCTCACAGGGGGCAATTTTACCGATGCTGATCTCAGTTATACGGATCTCACAGGCGCGGAGCTCTACGGCGCGGTCCTTAGCGGGGCGAATCTAGTCGGCGCCGATCTGTCAGGAGCCGTGCTCGAGCCCCGGCAGATGTGGGACATAGACTTTAAGGGCACACGCAACATGTCACAGATAATATGGGGCAGCGAGCTTGCCCAAAACCCCTACATTATTAATGACGAGCTCGATGGCCGCCTCGAAGACGCGCTCATCCGCTACAGAGACCTTAAGAACCTCTACAAACTGCATTTTCACGAAGAGGTCATAAGCGAGTTCCACTACAGGGAAAACGTGGTTAAAACAAAGCTCTCCCCCCAGCCGATTAAAATGCTAAGGGAAGTTTTCCTTGGCTGGACTTACGGCTACGGCTCAAGACCTCTCAGGCTCATCCCTTTCTGCGCCGGCGTAATCCTGGTATTCGGGCTCATTTACACACTCCAGACAGTACTTCCCGGACGCTCGGGAATCTATCTTGTAAGTAAGGGCGATGAGACTAAAAAGACTTATTACGTTACCGAGACTGGTAATCCCAAGGCAGAGAGAAAATCATATATTATGGAAGAGATAGGCGGCGCCGCGGCCAGCCCGGAGCCGCTTGGATTCGACAGTGGCGCTGGGCTTGTAAACTGCGTTTATTTCAGTCTGCTCTCGCTGGCCACCTTCGGCTACGGCGCAATCAAGCCAAGGCAGTGGCTGGAGTTTTTCAGACTCACCCCCGTGCAGTATAAACCCGTCGGCTGGTCAAGGATATTCGTAGGCTTTGAGGCTGCGATCGGCATATACCTTCTGGCGCTGACCGCGATCGTAATATTTAAATGATTGGATCGATATAACCGGGCGGGCGGCGCTTACGCCGCCCGCCCTTAGAGTTAACTACCTGAAGTCTTCACTTTGAATCTCCGCCATCTGCGAGAGCTCAGAGAACGGCAGCTCGGGAATGGTGGTTTCGAGAGCGTTCTTGACGGCTTCTTTGTCCTTACCGTCCCACTCACAGTAAATAGCCGTGACCTCTCCCGAGTCGTTCAACATAAGCCAGCTCTTTACCCAGTAAGCGTCTGTGCTAAGTCCCGCTTTTGCTTTCTTCGCCACTGGACCTACATCCTCCATTCTAACCGGAGGATCTACTGGATGTACCGCAACAAATTTTGACATATCAAATACCCCCGTACCCTGTATTTGAGTATCCTACCGATACCCTATTTTAATATATTGCAACACCTGTGCCAGCAGGCAAGTCATCTATAAGACATTGATATTAATAGATAATATCAAACCCGATAGCCGGCCGGAAAATCCGCGCTGTCAGATATTATGACATTCTATATACAACCCTTTTTCCCGCTCACTGTCTCCCAAGCCGATCAGCTATGAGATTGTCAAAGGACAACCTGCCTCCTCCGCTTATTACGAGCGAGGCCGCGAGCCCGAGAGCGAGCAGGTGATACTCATACCCCTCCCCCGCCTGAGTGCCGAACCAGTTCATAAAAAACCCGTTCTGCCCGTGAACCGTCACTATAGCCCCGATCATAATTATCCCGATGCCCGCTGCCGATAGCCGGCTCAGAAACCCAAGGATCAAAAAGAGCGCGCCAAGCGACTCACCCAGCACGATTAGCGCCCCTATCAGACTAGGGATACCCATGCCCGAAAAATATTCCACCGTAGCCGAAAACCCGTACCCTCCGAACATGCCGAGGAGCTTCTGAAGCCCGTGCGGCAGTATCACAACCCCGAGGAACACCCGGGCCGCGAGCGCGGCCGTATTACTTGGATTAGTACTTAAAAGTTTCTCTAACATTTATCCCTCCTCCGACTCTACCGGCAATCCAGCCTGCATCCAGTGCTCTTTACCTTCTTCATACTCATAAACATCGCTGTACCCGAGCGACTCTAGCGCGCGTGCGGCCTTGGATGAGTTTTTGCACTCCCTGCTCGCGCAGTACACAACAACCGGAGCGTTTTTGTCCGGCAGCACGCTTTGCGCCCTCTCCCTTACCTCCGTATAGTCCATCTGCAGCGCGCCCGGCAGGTGAGTGCTCTGCCAGTATTTCTCGGGCAGCGCCTCTACCAATGTAAACGCGTGCCCGCTCTCAAGCTTGTCCCTCAGCTCGTCTCTTGTAATTCTTCTCATGTGAGAAAACCTCCTTAGAATATTTTTGAATCCATACTAGTTGCAAGTGCAACTATATAGGAGAATAGCACAAACTAGTTGCAATTGCAACCTAGATGTATTATATTAGCGGTAAGGAGGGCGTACATGAAGAAGAAAAGCAGCACGGCAAAATGGACGGAGACTGAGACACAGGCGTGGATTGGGCTCGTAAAAGCCCAGCAGCACTTACTGGATAGAGTGGAAGAAGAGCTAAAGAAAGCCGGATTCCCCCAGCTTAGCTGGTACGACATACTCTGGGAGCTCGAAAGCGCGGAGGACGGGAGCCTGAGACTGAACGATATCGGCAAGAAAGTTATTCTCGACAAACACAACGTAACCAGACTGGTCCAGAGACTGGAGAAGGAAGGCCTGGTAAGCCGCTCGCAATGCCCCATGGACGGCAGGGGAGTGTTCGCCTGCATTACGGAGAAGGGCAAAAAGCTCCGCCGGCAGATGTGGCAGGTCTATGAAAAAGTGGTAAGAGAGAATTTTCTCTGCAAGTACAACAAAAAAGAGCTGAACGAGTTCAGGAATTTTATAGAGCGCATACAGGCAAGCGGGCTTAGAGACTCGGCTTAGCACTGCGCTTCCATAGGCTCAATATCATTAGTACCACATAATAGCGCTTGGTAATATTAGATTGAGCTTGTACGGAGATTTGAGTATAATCCCTAAAAGCTCAGTAACCGGAGGATACGCACGTGAAAACATTACTAGCAGCGCTTTTTCTGATTTCAGCCCTATCCGTAAGCTCCTTTGCCCAAGACCAGTCAGAATATACAGTTACAGCTATTAAAGGCCCCTACATTCTCATAGGCCAAAAACCCTATAAGAAGCTCGCCGATTGCGCCGACATACAGGTTGCCGACAAGGTAACGTTCACAAGCGACCCCATCACCTGCCAGGAAACCGAGATCGTGGATCTGCTTTCACTATCGAAATGCCCGGTGGAATGCCTCGCGAATGAGCAGCTACCGCCGGAATATCAGTAATTGATGGAAATATAATTTCCGGCAATCCAGGCACTATTTAATCAAAACACCCCGGGTAAAACGAAGCGTCAAACACCGGACTTCTCCCTTTTGCAAAGGGAGATTGAGAGAAATTAGTCAAAAGCTGTCATTGCGAAGGAGCACAGCGACTGCGGCAATCCCCAATAACCCAGCACAATTTTATCCTACTTCTTCGCGCACTCACCGTCGTGGTCTTTCTGCACACCTGCAATCTGCCTATTGCAGTCGTTCCCGTACGTCTTACCGTCACAGCCGCAAACAGGTACGTAATCCTGGGTGCAATTCCCTGGCTTCTCTAAACAAAAGCCCTCAAGGTCGGCTACGCCGCAATTACCTTGCTCGAATTCACAGAACTGCCCCTCAGGACATGTGATTTCCGCAATCGTGCCGCAAATTCCCGGCTTCAGAGTTTCAGGCTCGTCTTTACCGCACGCAGAACCCAGAAAACCGGCCACGACGAGTAATAAAATTACAGAGAACATTAGAGACCTCATATCATGCACCTCCTGAGTAGTACTTCCCATAGTACTATAGAAAGGAGCCAGGTGCCAATGCTTTTATAGAATCTTGAAAGTCTCTTAGTCTAAGAGCCTTTGTTTAAATTCTTAAGTAGTAGGTAATAGGTCTTAATTGCACGCACGTACTCATCTGTTGCAAGCCTCTCGTCCGTCCCGTGAAACCCCTTCATGTCTTCAGGGGGCAGGGTATATCCGAGGAACCGGTACGTGTTGCCGGCGAGCGCTTTATAGTGCCTCGAATCAGTCGCGGCCATCAGAAGATAGGGCGCGACTATGGGCGGGTTTTCGGGCGAAGCCTGAAGGATAGATTTCTTAAGCGCTCTGTAAAACGGCGTGTCCGTATCCGACACCTTGGAAGGCTCGCTCACTTTCCCGAGCGTACGTACTTTAACTCGCGGATCGTCAATGATCCTCTCCACTTTTCTAATTACCCCCTCCGCGCTATCACCGGGCAGGATGCGGAAATTCACCACCGCTGTAGCGAGTATAGGCAGTACGTTCTCTTTATCACTTCCCTTTAACATTGTGGCGGCTGTAGTTGTGCGTACCATAGCGTTTGAGTATTTGTTATCCGTAATCTCCCCCATCACCAGGGGCTTAGTAAGCCAGAGATTCGCAAGCGCCATGCGGTTAACAAAAGGCATGGCTGGGGCTACGTTCATAAACATCTCATACGCCGCGCCGTCGAGCCTCGGGGGAAAGGGGTTTTCTTCGAGCTTCACCACTGCCCTGCTCAGTATTCCCGCCGCCGTGTTCGGCGGGGGTATAGAGGAGTGCCCTCCCTCGGACTCCACCGTAAGCTCTAGCGTCAGGTAGCCCTTTTCTGCAATCCCTATGAGCGCCACAGGCCCCTGTACCCCGGATATCATGTCGATCGTTATGAACCCGCCCTCGTCCAGTACATATTCAAACTCCACTCCTCTGGACGCAAAGAGCTCCGCCATCTTAATCGCCCCGTTCTTACCGCTCACTTCCTCATCGTGACCGAAGGTGATGTAAACTGTCCGTTCAGGCGCAAAACCCTCGCCGGCGAGCATCTCGACCGCCTCCAGTATCCCCGTCACGCCGGACTTGTTATCAAGCGCCCCCCTGCCCCAAATGTAACCGTCAGCCACTACCCCCTGAAACGGAGGGTACGTCCACTCCTCTTCCGTACCCTCGATCACGGGTACAACGTCCTGATGACCCATCAGCATAATGGGCTTTTTAGACTCGTCACTGCCCTGCCATTTATACACAAGACTGTAGTCGCTGACTGTTTCCTTTGATAGAGTTTTATGGGTCTGCGGGAAGTTCCGCTCAAGATAATTTTGAAGCGCCAGAAACTCCTCTGGCGCAAATCTTTCCGGGTCCTGATGAGATACGGTCTGAAAGCGGAGGGCGCCCGCGAGCCGCTCGGCCGCTCCGGCTTTATCTATTTCCATCTCCCCAGCCGGGGGGATTTCTGCCGCTTCGTGTTTAAACTTTGAAACATTGTACAGCAGGACCGCGGCGACAACGCACAATACAGCGATTATAGCCATCGCAGCGTATATGACCCGCCCCGAGCCGCGTTTTTCCGCTCTCTTTGTCATATGAATAAAGCTACAACCTCAGAAGACGCCTAGAACTGCTCCTGCAGCTCAAAGTCGTCCTGCTCAAGGAACCAGCCCTCGGGCATCCTGACCCACCTTTCTTTGGTGATAATCCCTCTGCCAACATTCATTTTCCAGTCAGCCGACAGGTGTACTGTATTCTGGTCAATAACATCAAGCTCGACGTTACTGTACTCAAGCTCCCCCGGGCCTGTAGCCATAAAAGGCCTCCAAAACGCGTCAATCTCCTCTATACCCGTAAAAGTCCCGAAGGGCTTGGCGTTCATAACGGCGTCGCTCTTATAAGCCCCTATGCACGCGTCCACATCCCCGTCGTTAAAGCTTGCGATGAACTTACCGCTTCTCTCCAGCACTTCCTGTTTTACTTTGTCATTATCCACGTCTGTCATATTATCCCCCTGAAATTTATTCCGGCTCACTCCGGTTTATTTATAATACCACGGCGCGATAGAGCCGCGCGTTACGTCTCGCACTTTTCAGCTTCAATCAGAGCGTCGGGCTCCCTGCCCCCGATCGTAAGCCACGCCAGCAGAGCGCCCAGCAGCGATAGAGCAGCCGCTACGTAAAGCACCATGTGAAATCCTTTGATGTAGGACTGCTTTATCATTTCTTCAAGAGCCGTCTTCATTTCCTCACCCACTATCACAGGCACCTGGGCGGCGGCCATATTTATGCGCTCGCTGTCAATTGCGCTCCGCGCCGCTTCGGGCACCGAGCCTGCGTCCATCGAAGCGTCCAGATGGGCGTTGAAAGTATGGAGTATTACGATACCCAGCACCGCGATCGCCAGCAGGCTCGCGACTCTGGATACAGTATTGTTCACCCCGGAAGCAGTTCCCGAGAGGCTCACTCCAACTGCGTTCATTACAGCCGTAGTAAGCGGGGTAACACTCACACCCAGGCCGATACCGACCACCAGTATCCCGGGGAAAAATGTCAGAAAATAGTTCCCTTCCCTGCCGTAGAGTATTGTCAGCACATAGCCCGCGGCGCCTATGACAGAGCCCACAATAATAGGAATTCTCGGTCCGTAACGGTCGGTAAGGTTCCCTGACCAGCGAGAGAGAAAAAACAGAGCGGCAATAATCGGCAAAAACGCGGCGCCAGCTTGGGTAGCTGTGTAACCGAAAACCTGTATTAGGGCAAAGGGCATAAAAAAGAACCCGCCTCCGAGTGCAAAATATACAAGAAGCGTAACTAAGTTAGCGCCGCTGAACGTATTAGATCTGTAAATCTTAAGCGGCATCATCGGCGCGTCCACAATACCTTCGACAACTATGAACGCAACCAGAGCGGCCGCGCCCAGTGCTATCGAGCCGTAGACAAAGGGGCTACCGAACCCAAGGTTAGAGGACTCTATAAAACCGTATACCAGCCCGCCGAGCCCGAGCGTCGCGAGCACCGCGCCAAAGTAATCTATCTTGCAGTTGGCCGTCTCCCCTCTGCTCTCGGGCACTCTGAGGAAAAGTATCGTCACCACTATGACGGCAATCGGGATGTTAATGAAGAATATCCATCTCCAGGAAACGTTCTCGATCAGCCATCCGCCGAGCACCGGTCCGAGCGCCGTGGTAATCGCGGAGAAAGCAGACCACGTGCCTATAGCCCTTCCCCGCTCCGACTCATCGAAATACACCGTGATAATCGCCAGGCTCCCAGGAATCAGAAGCGCTCCGCCCACGCCCTGTACGGCCCGGAACAGTATCAGCTGACCCACGTCCTCCGCTATGCCGCACAGTATGGAAGAGCAGGCGAACAGCACAATGCCGATCCCGTATATGAGCTTTCTGCCGTAGCGGTCCCCGAGCGCCCCTCCCACGAGTATGAGCGAGGCAAGAAACAGCGAGTAAGCCTCGATTACCCACTGAACGTCCACCAGTGAAGCGCCTAAATGCTCCTGCAGGGCCGGGAGAGCGACGTTTATAGCGGTGCCGTCGATATAGGCCATGCTCGCCCCCAGTATGGTTGCGGTAAGAACCCAGCGGCCCGTAACTTTTTTTGATTTCTTCTCGATCTCTACCGCGCCCAAAGCAACTCTTCCCGAAGGCTCAGTCGAATTAGCCATACCCGAATGATACCCGAAATATCATTAAGGGTTCGTAAAGCCCGGCACTTTGGGCAATTAGAGGACCCACGGATACAGAACCGGATGTAGAATTACTTGAGTAGTACCTGGGCGCGAAAACGGCCCCGCAGGTTTAATTTCCTCTAATATTGTGCTACGATAAGGCCGTTAAGAGTGGAGCTTAAAGAAACTTAGTATGAGAACCGAACACAAACACAAAATCCACCCGCTGCTGGCCGCGGCGTCGATAGTAGTTATTGTAGCGGGCATGCGCGAGATCGCCTCCGTTCTGAATATTTTCCTAGTGGCGCTCCTTCTGGCCGTAAGTATCTCGCCCATTCTCATATGGCAGATCAAGAGAGGCTGGCCCAAGGCCATATCGCTTATCGCTACCATACTCGTAGTGCTCATAGTCGCGGCGGGGCTCTCGGCAGTTCTGGGAGTGGCCGGCAACAACATGGCCGACAAAGCCCCCGAATACCAGACCCGTATTACAGAGCTCTACCAGTCCTCGCTCGAAACACTGGCAGCGCACGGGATCAAAATTGGAGATATAAAGCAGCTCGACATGTTCAGCCCCGATAAGATCATCACATTCGGTACAGGCTTTATAGAGAACCTGTTCTCAACACTCGGAAACGTATTCTTTGTCCTAATCCTTATGATATTCATACTCATCGAGATCGCTAACCTAACGATCAAAGCGGACAAGGGCGAATTTGACGAGGACTCGTGGCAAAACAGGTTCAGCTACATATCTAACGATCTTAAAAAATACGTATCCATAAACGCGGTCACAGGTCTTATGGCGGCAGTGTGCAATTTCATACTGCTCTTAATACTAGGCGTTGATTTTGCCGTCATCTGGGCGTTCCTATCCTTCTTCTTCAGCTTCATACCAAATTTAGGGTTCATATTGAGCCTCTTGCCCCCGGCCCTGATCGCTCTAATTGAGTTCGGCTGGATACACAGCGTCTTGGTCATAGTAGGTTATGTGGTCATAAATTCCATTATCGATAACGTCATAAAACCCCGCTATCTGGGCCAGGAGTTCAATATGTCTGTGCTCCTTGTTTTCTTATCCCTGCTTTTCTGGGGATGGGTACTTGGCGCTGTAGGAGCCATCCTCGGCGTTCCGATGACAATGGCTGTTAAAAAGATAGTAACCTTCATGAATCAGGACATGCAAGCCCAGTACGCTCACTTGATGCCCGACACGCCAGACCCCGAATTCGACCCCGAAGACGAAGGGTGATACACTAGCTTCCTCCCCCTTGACGGGGGAGGATTGAGGTGGGGGAGATAATATGGTCATTCCCGAAAGTCTTAATCGGGAATCCAAATCTTTTTTCTTTCCCCAAAAAAATAATACCTCTGTATTTAGAGGCACTTACAACATTATTAGCCATTATTTCCAAAATCCCCGTACAATTTTTGAATCCTTTCTCGTTGCAGTTGCAACTAACTAGACAAACACAGTTAAGGAGGCAGTAAAATGACAAAGTTACTTTTAGCATCAATCTTAGCAGTAGGTCTTAGTTTTCCGGTTGCTTCACAGGCAGAGATTAACGCTTTTGGTGTAAGTGTTCCGGTAGAATCAAACGAAGTTAGCGACAATATCAGAGGCGGCTACGTAGCCACCGGAGCAAGCGACACGCTTGTAATCCAGACCCTTAGCTCAGATAAAGACAGTAAGGGCGGACACGTGGCATCAAGCGCTGCTGACTCTTTTGTCGTGCAGAAGCTTAACAACTCGGCTCCTCAGTCTTAATGAGTGAGAGCGCGTTGAAAGTAAATAAATACGCCAATCATCCATCCTCCTCTAACTCAAAAGCCGAGCGGTTAACACCTGCCCGGCTTTTGAGCTTTTTATTACCGTCATTGCGAGCAAAGCGAAGCAACCTCAAACAATCTTTGCGTTATTTTAACCCGCTCACCCTGAGCCTGTCATAAGGGTGAACTATATATACTTGAAATTCCTCTAATCCCTATTAATAATGATTAATGTATAGTAAGATTTTGTTAAGCATTCATTCCTTAAGGAGGATAGCACAGATGAAATCTATAAATACTCTTTTTAGAGTACTATTGTCTTACCCTAAAACATCTAACCTTTTTGCAGTAGCAATTATTCTTTCAATATCATTTTTTCTTGTCGGTCAATCTGCATATGCCCAGTGCGTTGTGACAGGCATGACACCCTCTGGCGGTGAGATAGTGAGTTGCAGCGGGACCGACAACAATGGGCTTGAGACAACCGACCTGGCTGATGACGTAACTATTCAGGACGGCTCGGACATTTCAGCCGGAGGAGATGAAGTTGTACATACTCGCGACGGTGACGACAAGGTTCAAATGAATGGAGGCACTGTATCCGGAAACGATCCGGGCACCGATTGTATAGAGCTCGGGTCCGGCAATGATGAGTTCCATATGGTAAAAGGCAGCTTACTGTGCGAGCACGGCGTCAGAAACTCTAACCCGGGAGCAGCAAAGATTACAATTGACGATGGAATAATTACAGCTAGTGACGAATGTATAAATACTAGGGATGGGAGTGATGAGATATATATAAACGGCGGTGAGCTTACATGTGATGATGGCGGCCTTCAAACAAACGAAGGTAATGAAACTATAATCATAACCGGCGGCAGAATTACTCAAACAGAACCTATCGATCAGCCTATTCGTACTGACGAAGATGATGACCTTATATCTATAAGTAATGCGACCATTGATGGAAGAAACGCGGCTAATAGAGAGGCTATCAATGCCCATGATGATAATGACACAGTCAAAGTTGGCACAGGGGCTGAAATACTGGGCATTATTTCCGGCGGGGACGGCTATGATACCCTGGTATTCGAAATGGACGTGCCGGAGGAAGCGGCTGGCTTTCTATGTTCTCAGATATTTGCCATGGATCCGGAAGAAGGTTCAATCACTATTAATAACTTGCTTTATGAATGGAACGAGTTTGAACTTTTCGTATGTGACCTACAACCTGTTAGAGTTACACGCCCCATCCCAACGCTGTCAGAATGGGGGCTCTTAACCATGGCTGGAATTTTAGGAATAGCGGGTATTTTAGCGGCTCGCAGAAAAAAGATATTCGCATAGCTTACAAGCATTAAAAATAACCTAAAAGGGAGCTTCGGCTCCCTTTTTTGCTTGGATTTACTATTAATAACTCCAACTTAACCCGAGCTTGACAAAAGGGGTACAGGACAACAATAGCGTACAACTATTAGTTTCTTTCTACTTATAGTATAATAAGACCCACAATTTCTTATTTAGGAGGACAGAGCAGATGGCAAATAAGCTGAGCAAAATACCTGGTTATAAGGTTATCTGTAAACTGCTAGTTGTTATCGCTGTGCTTGCGGGAACCTTGCTGGCGACCCAGAGTGCAACGGCAGCCGTAAAGAGGGTCTTCTGGACCGACCGGGACAACGCTACGCTTTCGGTAACCAATCTGCGCAACGGTGCGACCCAGGTTCTGGCGCAAAACTTTTCACGTCTCCAGGACGTCGATCTTGACACTAACACGGGCATTCTGTATTTCGCCGACTGGGGGCCCATTCGCGTTGGGGGTGGTGGCTCGATAAATCAGGTTAACAGTGACGGGACCGGTCTTGCGACCGTATTTAATACGGGGGACGCGGTGCACCAGCTAGCGTTGGATCAGGCCAATCAACTCATCTACTTCACAAGGGCGGTAAGCTACGATGGCCGCGAGGTTTCCGTCGTGGATTATACCGGCGGTAACTACACGATCTTTCTCTCAGGAAATGGCGTCGGGCCGGGATGGTTTTACTCGGGTATTGCAGTCGACTTAGTAAATAACTTAATCTACTGGGGCGACGTCGGCGTCATGTCAACTCCCCCGGACGGGTCAGTGAACAGGATGACCACCGCCGGGGTGGCGCAAACTCAGCTGACACCCCACGTCGACGGGCGAGGTCGGGGCTACGCGCTCGATCCGGTTACCCAGACAATCTTCTTAACCTCACACGATTTCCGGTCGCCTGGAACAGGGGGGGCGCTCTTCTCCTATGACATTGTGAACAACGTTGAGACACAGCTCATAAACGATCCCAGCACCGGTTACTGGGACATCGAAATCGACCCGATCAGTCAGCGAATCTGGTGGACCGATTACGGGCGCGGGGAGATCCGAAGCGCCAGGTTCGACGGCTCTGATGTGCGGGTTGAGCTGTCCAACTTGACCAACCCCTACGGACTGGCACTGGAGCTTCTCCAGCCTAACCCCATACCTACCCTC
This sequence comes from Thermodesulfobacteriota bacterium, assembly GCA_965216785.1. Lineage (GTDB taxonomy): Bacteria > Desulfobacterota_D > UBA1144 > Nemesobacterales > UBA2774 > UBA2774. The sequence continues at coordinate 2,125,247 of OZ244197.1, read as the reverse complement.
TCGGAATGGGGACTGATAGCCATGGCAGGTGTGCTGGGAATAATCGGATTACTAGCTCTCCGAAGAAGAAAGGTAACGGCTTAACCAGAGACTAACTTAAACAGTACAAATCAAATACATCAAAGGGAGCTTCGGCTCCCTTTTTTATATCTACTCAATCGGCTTACCGCAGTGCGGGCAGTAATCCGCTTTTTTCCTGTGCCTTTTCTGAAACTGCTCTACAAACCCTGAAGCGATAATACCTGCGGGGATAGCGAAGAGAGATATTCCAAGCACAGCCACACATCCCGCAAGCACCCTTCCGAATGAGGTAGCGGGTATCACTTCACCGTACCCAACGGTGGTAAGCGTGACCACAGCCCACCACATGGCCTCTGGTATGTTCGAAAACTCCTCAGGCTGTACTTTATTTTCCGCGTAATACATAAGGCTCGCCGAGATAATAAGAAGTACTATCACGAGCATAAGAGATATTAATATCTCCTCCCTCTTATCCCTCAGGACGTCCATAAATACCTTGAACCTCGAGGAATACCTGGTCATCTTGAATATCCTGAACAGGCGGAGCGCCCTTAAGAACCTGAGGTCAACGTTGGTTACCATCGGTATGTAAAACGGCAGTATCGCAATCAGGTCAATCAGCGCGAGCGGGGTGACAATAAAAAGGAGTCTCCCCCAAATGGGGTTACTGTACTTTTTTTCCTCGGTACAAGACCATACGCGAAGCAAATACTCGACCGTAAATACCATGACCGAGAAAAAGTTAAACACTCTGAAAAAACGACCGTATACGGAATGAAAGCTCTCGACGGTGTCAAGAATAATCGCGATAACATTGAGCACAATCAAAGCCATAATGAATATGACGAATATCTGTGATGCCAAAGGAGCCTTATCACGCGGCTCGAGAATCTGGTGCACTTTCTTTTTCAGTTCTTTATACATTAGCCCGGGCCTGTCTAAAAACCACCTATAAAAAGAGAATCCATATAAAATTTTTACTCTTTTAAGAGCCTTAAGTCAATAATATAGGGCACAATATAAGGTATATAATTTACATCGCCCACTTAGTATTAAACATCTATACTAACAGAACAACCCGCTTTAAGTCGCTTATTTTATGATTGATATGCGCCGTGTTATAGGCTAATCTCAGCAATAAACACAAAGAGAGGCAGTCTGGAGGCAAAAAGCACTATGATTTCAGAAACAGAGCACCCCAAGAAAAAGGTTCAGGTCAAAGGGAAAGCCATGGCCTATGTGGAGATGGGGGAAGGAGACCCTATAGTATTTCTGCACGGTAACCCGACATCATCATACCTTTGGCGCAACGTAATGCCGCTCCTAAGCGCTCAGGGCAGGTGTATCGCCCCGGACCTCATTGGCATGGGCGATTCCGACAAGCTCGACAATCCCGGTCCCGGTAGCTACCGGCTGGTGGAGCACAGAGAATATCTTGACGGCTTCCTAGATTCATTGGGGGTCGAGAGAAATGTCACTCTCGTCATCCACGACTGGGGCTCGGCGCTCGGGTTTGACTGGGCCAGGCGCAGTCCGGACAAGGTCCGCGGCATTGCCTATATGGAAGCGTTCGTTCTGCCGCTGGACTGGTCACAATTCCCCCAGGAAGTGCGCCCCATATTCGAAGCATTCAGGTCCCCCGCGGGCGAAGAGATCATACTTAAGAATAATTTTTTTATTGAGAACATACTGCCGGGGGCCATCATGCGCAAGCTCACAGATAATGAAATGGCGGTATACCGCCGCCCTTACCAGACTCCCGGAGAGGACCGCCGCCCCACTCTCACCTGGCCGCGCGAGATACCATTTGACGGTGTGCCCGCGGATGTTGCTTTAATTGTAAAGGAGTACAGCGACTGGATGGCGGTAAACGATCTTCCAAAGCTCTTCATCGAGGCAAAACCCGGAGCGCTCCTCAGGGGCGAGCTCAAAGACTATGTACGCACCTGGAAAAATCAAAAAGAAGTCTCCGTTGCTGGCATTCACTTCATTCAGGAAGACTGCCCGGAAGAGATTGGCCGCGCCGTCTCTGAGTGGCTTGAAATGATTTCATAAGCCAGCGTTAAAACCAAGCTTAAGATTCATACCGGGCCTGCCGAACCCCCGCTCTTATTCCTCCTGTAATGAAGGGCCGCTTTCATTCGGTTGCCACACCTTTGCATACTGCACCACCTGCGGGCGTGGTTCTTACTCTCATCATAAAAATATAAAACACATTCAGGATTAGAGCATTTCCTTATAAGCGAGTGGTCTTTATTTGTCAGCAGCTCAGCCGCGGCTTGCGCTATGGGCAGCCGGGGATCTAATATCGCGGATGAGCAATGAGAGATCAGTCTTGGTTTCCCGTCAATCAGAATCAGGTTCGAATAGGCACTATCTTTCTTCAGTATCTCGTTGACTGGCTCGATGAGCGATCGACGCAAAGGCTTCCCCTCTGAAATCACCCGAACCACATCCTTTAGCTTACTACGGAATTCCCTGACCTTCTCTAGCATCTCAACGCCTTCACTATCAGTTACCGAAAGTATCCGCTCCGCCGTTCCGGGGTCAATACAGCCCGCTTCGGCCAGCCAATCCGCCAGATCACCGCAATTCCCCAATAGGTCAATACTTCTTCCCTTGGTATTTATAAAATCGAGGCAAACGTCGTTGCCTTCAAATATAAATTTAGGCCCGCGCTCAGCCAATCGAGACTCCGTTGTAGAAATGGTTTAGCAGGATTTATTATAACCGTCTATATTTATTATAGCAAGTTAGTTAGCATATCTAACCACCATTGCGATTATTGCCGGTTAGTTTTTGTGTGTATTACCCAAAGGAAAGTACGCTAAACGTTATTTGCTGTAATGTGAAGCTTATATTTCGGGTCGTAGCGCCTCGGGCTGCATGAGCTGCACGAATAGGTCCTTTTGACTTTTCTATAGAACTGTACCGTTTTGCCGCAGGAGCGGCACTCCCCTGTGTACTTGCCTTCGGGCACTATCAGCCCTTTGACTGAAGCGCACCTCTGCGGAGCGCACCCTACCCTCGTTGCCACCTCTTTCCATCCGTTATCGTGGCCCGTCTTCCCTGTCTCGAGAAAATGCACCGCGTGCGCGATCTCGTGCAGCAGCGTGTCCTTCATTATGTGAAAGGGGTTTCTCTCCATATATCGTAAAGACACGGATATGGTTTTCCTCATGGGCCTGCAGTATCCCAGGTGACGCCTCTGGTACGAAAGCTTAAGCTCCCAGTCTTCGAGCCCCCATTTCTCCCGCTGCGCCAGCCATTCTCTCTCTATGTCTTCACGCTTGGTCATCAGCCGTTATACTCGCTCCTTCATAAGAAAAGTATGTATAAGCTAACTAAGGGGCTTTATAATTCCAATTTTTTCTTGTACGAGCTAAAAGCTCTTGATATAGCATAGGATTCCGTATAATCATATATAGGGGTGTTTATATGGAAACCAAAGACTATTTCTTCGTGATATCAGTCCCAAAGGATGAGCTTCTCGAATACACGAGAAAGCTCAATTCCTACATCACAAGAGTATTCCCGGACAAAAAGAACCCCTACGTCATCAAGCCCCTTGAGATCGGAGAGACCGAAACGCTGGCGAAGATCATTATCAACGCGACGGAAGAGGAGATACTATATTTCGCCGACAGGTTCTTCGGCAGGAACTTCGAGCTTATAGAAAGAGAAAAAGGCGAGATCGAAATCACCCAGACCGAGGAAGAATCTCCCCACTCCATCCCGGACGACTCGGTCATAAAACACTGAATTGCAGTCATTGCGAGCATAGCGAAGCAATCTCCGACAAACTTGGCACTAATAAACCCCAATCACTCTGAGCCTATCGAAGAGTGAATAGTTTCCGACATACATAAATAGCGTAAAGAAAGTTAATTAGAATGGCGTGAAAAACCTTATACGGGGTGTGGGCAGAATTATAAGGATCATACAACTACATTCATTTTAGCGTCATTTATGTAAAGGCGGTGATTTTTGTAATCTTTTAGTAATTCACACTTCGTGTGTGATCATACAAAAGAAGAAATAAATTACTAAGCCATTCTAGCACTATAACACTCTCTTCTTAAGGTAAACCAAAAAAATCCCCGAATCCTTTTCGTTGCAATAACAACTAATATTACGTAAACGAAATTCGGGAGGCAGCATTATGAAAACATTACTTATATCAGCAGCACTGGCAGCGGTACTTAGCTTTCACTTCACTTCACACGCGGAAGACAGCGTATTCGGGGTAGATATGCCTCTTGAGAAAACACAAGTCACCGAGGACATTAACGGGGGCTATGTAGCTCTAGACTTTCTGGATACATTCACCGTTCAGAAAACGAGTAAACCCGGCTACTTAGACCAGGTCCGCTCACAGGACGACCGCGACTATTTTTACGCTCTCGGCGTCCCCATTGATTTTGAAGATTTAATATAAATACAGCCATATATCCATCCTCCATCCCAAAAAGCCCGGCGGCTGACCACCCCCGGGCTTTTTGCCTATATTGTCATTGCGAGCATAGCGAAGCAATCTCCGTTAATCCACTCCCCCCTCTTCTTACGTACTATAAATAAATATGGGGTTATAATATAATGAACTAGTACAACATATAAGGAGGGGGTTAATGACCTTTACAAACATCACCAGACTGAGCTCACTACTGTTCCTGTCTTCATTCATGGCGCTCATGCTTTTCTCCGGCGGAGCCGAGGTTCACGCCCAAAGTACACACACCATCACCATTAATAACAACTGCTCGGAAACGATCTGGGTAGGCGCGAACCCCACGGTTCAATCAGTAACCATAGGCGGTCAGGCGGTAACGACCCTCGGGGGCTGGGAGATGACCCAGGGACAGTCGGCAACGGTACTAGTGCCTCTCAATTGGACCAGCGGCAGGTTCTGGGCTCGCACAGGATGCAGCTTTAACGCAAAAAACGTATGCGACGACCAGACAGTAAAAGTAAACGGCAATGATTATATGATCGCCAACTGCTGCGACACAGGCGGCTGTGTTAACGGCAGCGGAGTTTTCGCCCTTGACTGCACGCAGACGGGCTTGCCTCCCGCAACCCTTGCAGAGCTCACTGTCGTATCCAGCGGTCAGGACAGCTACGACGTGAGCATGGTAGACGGCGGCAACGTATCCGTCGAGATTATTCCAGACTCTTCCACCTATGATTGCACGGGTAACGGCAACTGCATATTCACAGGCAACCTGCCGGGTAAATCTACCTCTACATGCTCACAGGACACAGACTGCTACCCTCTTTTCGGCTTTGGCTACAAATGGAAATGCGATCCTACTCTCAATAAGTGTGTTAACCCGTTTTTCTGCGGGAGCCCCGGGTGTACCGACACAGGGGGATGCGCCCCGGTCGGATTAACACAGTCGGTTCTCGCAAACTCAACCTGGGCGAGCGGCGGATTGGCAGTCTCACAGAGCAGCTGTTCATCCGAGCTCCAGGCAACTAACGATCAGAACCAGGGGTCTACATACGTTGGCTGCTTCGCGCCCCAGAAATTCTGCAGGAAATCATGCAGCGCTGACGGCGACTGCGGACCACCCTATACTTTTAACTGTGGGAACTCAGGTTTTTGTGAAGACAGTGGCGGCGCCGTGCTGGGCGGCGACTGCGACACCGCGGTCCCGGCAAGCGGCTCGGACAGCGCTACCACAAAAGGCGACCTTTGGGGATGCACGGGTGTTAACGCAGGCTCTTGTTTCACTACGGGGGTTACGGACCCCAACTGCTGCGGATGCCCGTCGTGGGCGCCCGGTTATCCGAACGGTGGCTCCATGGGCGCTTGCATAGCGGGCAACAACTCACTATGGGGCACCAACGCCGAGCCCGCAGTAGACCCGTTCAACACAGCGAGCCCTACGTCATATGCGTTCCCGTTTGACGACGCGATAAAGCTATTCATGTGTGAGGCCAAATCCGGATCTGTAACCAACTATACCGTCAATTTCTGCCCCGACGATTCTGACGGCGACGGCGTCCAGAGCCAGGGCGATGCTGACGCTGACGGTGACGGCATAACAAACGACAACGAGACACTCTCCGGCGTTACGGCATCTACCAGAGAGACCGGGCCGCTTAACGACCCGGACATGGACGGTGTGCCGAACATGTTCGATCTTGACTCGGATAACGACGGTCTCACGGATATCGTGGAAGCAAGAGCGGGAGACCTCGATCAAGACGGAGACGGACGTGTGGACGACACTACCGATACTGACGGCGACGGTCTCGCCGACGCCGTGGACCCAGATCAGGGAGGGCTTGAATTAAGGTCTCCTGACACGGACGGGGACGGCACTCAGGACTTCGTAGATACGGACTCAGACAACGAGGGCGGGACGGACTTTGAGGAAAACGGCGGATTCGAAACTGACGGAGACGGTCTTCCCGATGCTACTCTGGATGAAAATAACGACGGTCTATTGGATATATTCGATGGTAATAGAGGCGGCATCCCGCTTGAGGAAAAAGACGCGGACAATGACGGCGTCCCTAACCAGTTAGACGTATCCGGAGGCGGCAGCGGAAACTGCTCCCTGGCCCCCGCCGGAGCAGGCCCAGCAGGGTTTATACCGCTATATCTATTAATACCGGCTCTTATATTGGTAAGGAGAATTACAAGACAAAACAGATAGCTCAGATATAATCAAAAAGTTTTGTAAAGGCGTTAGGGGGTTTCTTTAGAGATAAAAGGAGGATACCCTTAGCGCCTTTTTTTATTTTCTGTCCTTAACAATTCCTCCCCTTTGCGAAAGGGGGAGTATGAATACATCAATCCCTAAAAATAGCTACTCCCCCACAAACCCTGTCTCATAGATACTATTCGCCCACGTACCCCCGCAGATCATTTCCTTATCCCCAATACACCGCTTTGTGCACTCACCTTCCGCCAGACCGTACTTGCCGTAACTGTCTCCGCAAAAGCACTGGTTTTGCGACTGCAGGCCTGCGTACTTATATCCGAGCGCCTTACAGTCCTGTATGCACTGGGGTATTGTCATGTTGTTGCTGTTGTAGAAATACTTGTCCAGATCTCTTCCCCACGCGCCGCCGGCGTCGCCCTTGTCTCTGTAGCAGCCGATGTAGTCAGGACGGTCTATCTCGACCACAGGCGCTTTAGCGCCGCCGCATCCCGCAAGTGATATAAATATAAATACCCCGGCTACCAGACTTATTATCAGTTTTGTATTAGGCATCTCACCCTCCAAAGTAGTGTGCGTGCTATAGACGCTCCTTGAATTATAAAAAATCCCATAGCTATTTGCAACCAAGCGCGGCTACTGCCATTTTGAGGCTCCAAAGTAGCCTAGGCAATCACTCACAATCAAGGTACGAAATACACCCGCTCACCCTGAGAATATCGAAGGGTGAATACTCCATACGTGTCAATCCCTCAGTATCAGGTTGCAACTTTTTACCCCGCATACTATACTCACTTCCCAAAAAGCTCCCCGATTCCCCCATGTCCCAACCAAACAAACTCCCACACAAAAGAACCCTGATAGCAGGTTCGCTCGCGATTATCCTCGAGTGGTTCGATTTTTCCATCTTCGGTTTCTACGCCGTAATTCTCTCAAAGCTCTTCTTCCCGTTTGCGGACGAAACGATGTCTATTCTTTCGACTTTCCTCATCTTCGCCCTCAGCTTCCTGGTACGGCCTCTGGGCTCTGTGATGATTTCCAGCCTGGGCGATCGTTTCGGACGCAAGAACGCCTTCTTGCTCACACTCGTGTTGATGACGTTCCCAACCGTTTTAATTGGACTACTGCCAACTTATGCCGACATTGGAATAGCGGCTACCGTGCTGCTCATTGTGCTCCGCTTCGCTCAGGCCCTCTCTGTCGGGGGCGAGCGCTCGGCCACCATATCGCTATTCGCGGAGATCGCGCCCCCTAACCTAAGGGGCCTCTACGGCAGCATGTCGCTGTTCAGCACTACTACGGGAATACTGCTTGCCTCGGCGGTCTGCGGTTTGGTATCAAGCTCGATGTCCACAGAAGCGCTCATGAGCTACGGCTGGCGCATACCGTTCCTTCTCGGTCTCGTAACCGGACTCGCAGCTATATTCTTGAGAAAAATCGTACAGGAATCAGAAAAATTCAAAGAGATTCAGACAAAAGGCCGGGTCACAAGCTCCCCGCTCGGCGAATCGCTCAGACTGTACTGGCGGCCCATACTCACAGTCCTGGGCGCTACTATCATGTTCGCCGTATCTTTCTATCTAATTTTCGTCTACATCATCACGTTCGGCACGCGCTACGGCGGCATGGACCTCTCCACTATACTTAATTTAAACACCACCATACTCGCGATCACCACAGTGTTTATACCGTTTGGCGGCTACCTTTCGGACAGGATCGGCAGAAAGCCCTCGCTCATCATAGGCTGCGCGGGCGAGATACTCGTGGGTATTTTAATATTCAACGTATTCGCAGGCGACAGCCTGGCGCTAAAGATAGTAGTGCAGCTCGCGGGCGGGCTGTTTATGGTCGTTTTCGCGGGCGCTTTCGCCCCCTTTATGGCAGAGTCTTTCCCCACCCATGTCAGGATGAGCGGCATTTCCATGGGTAATGTCATAGGGTTTTCAGTATTCGGGGGCTCAGCCCCTCTAGTCGCCTCCTACCTAATTTCATCCACCGGGAATATCAACGCCCCCGGCATATACCTATCGATTGCCGCAGTCATATCGCTGCTATCCGTCGTAGGAGCAAAGGAGACGTTCAGACAAGAGCTCAGGTAGAAACCCGTAGAAGGGTGATACACTAGCTTCCTCCCCCTTGACGGGGGAGGATTGAGGTGGGGGAGATAATATGGTCATTCCCGAAAGTCTTAATCGGGAATCCATATTTCTTCATTCCAGAAAAAAAATAATTCCCCAATATTTAGACACACTTACAACATCATCTGCGCTTTTCTGAAAAATTTATCCTATTTTCCTGAATCCTTTCTCGTTGCAACTGCAACTAACTAGACAAACACAGTTAAGGAGGCAGTAAAATGACAAAGTTACTTTTAGCATCAATCTTAGCAGTAGGTCTTAGTTTTCCGGTTGCTTCACAGGCAGAGATTAACGCTTTTGGTGTAAGTGTTCCGGTAGAATCAAACGAAGTTAGCGACAATATCCGCGGCGGCTACGTAGCCACCGGTGCTGGCGACTCACTCGCAGTACAGAAGCTCAGCTCTGATAAGGGCAGCAAGGGCGGTCACGTTGCATCGAGCGCTGCTGACTCTTTTGTCGTACAGAAGCTTAACAACTCAGCTCCTCAGTCTTAATGAGTGAGAGCGTGTTGAAAGAAAAAAAATACGCCAATCATCCATCCTCCTCTAACTCAAAAGCCCTGCGGCTAACAACTGCCGGGCTTTTGAGCTTTTTTATAACCTGTCTTTGCGAGGCTCCGAATGAGCCGCGGCAATCTCAAACAATCCCGGCACTATTTTAACCCGCTCACCCATAGTCATTAATCCCCGACTGCCTCGGCCCCGCCGGAAGGCGGTTCTATACAGCAGTAAAATGCGCCGTTTATCGTATAGCAGCTCTCACCCTTCTCGGCGCAGGGTTTTGCGGGATTACAGTCGCTCAGTGTGCATATATTAGAAATATCAGTGTCTACGGGCGCCTGCTCAATCTCCTCGGCATTTAAAGCAAGCGGTGAGCTTAGGAGAAAAACAGAAAAGGTAATAATTACGGTAGCAAAAACTCTGGACACGTATCTCATATCAAACCCTCCTACATAAAATGCGAAGTCTTTATGACCCTATTTTAAAACCTGAAGGGCTGAAATACAATATGTGTTTAAGTGGTGATATCGATCTCGAAATTTAGGGTCGAGCTGATTCCGTCCCCTCGGTAAGAGCCTGTAACCGGGGCGGCATCCGCCGCGGACACGCCCGAGGCAAGGGCAACGTGAGAGTCCGCTACCATCAGCCCCGTGGTCGGGTCATACCCACGCCAACCTCCGCCCGGCAGATACACTTCGGCCCAGGCATGGAGATGACTCGCGCCCTCTAAAAACTCATCCTCCTTATACCCGCTGACAAACCTTGAGGCCAACCCCTGCGATTTAGCTCCTTCCATGAACAGAGCAGCCAGGTCTCTGCACGCCCCCTCCTTTAAATAAAAAGTTTCCCTGGGGTCTCTGGGCAGGCCCTCCGGCCTGTGCATATGTTTAAAATCCCTATGTATAGACGAGCACAACTGCGCCAGAAACGAAAGCGTCTCGCTTCCTGACTCGTTCATCACCTCGGTGATGTAATTTCTGAGCACATCGGCAATTTCCTCATAGTTTTTCTTATACGGCCTGAGCTCTTCAACATATGATTTACCGTAACGGGCCGGCACCTCTGCCACTCTGTTATCCGTTATAATGAAGTCATAGGGGTTTGTTCTAAGCGTCTGTACCTCTGAGGAGGATGTTATTGTCAGATGGTCGTGGAGGCCTCTGAACCACAGAGAAAGCGTATCGTTCCCCGATAGGTCAATTGAATTTGTAATGCCTATGGGCTCGGGGTCAATGGTGATATCGAAGCTCTCCACGCGCTGAGTGCTGTCGCTCTTGGGCCTTAGCCTTACTGTGTGCGGATCTAAAAAGACCATATCGCTAAAGGTGTATGTGGTCAGGTGTCTGATTTTAAATTTCATATCACTTATCGTTTATATGCCCGTTTAACTTGCCGAACACTTCCTTTTCCCAACCGTTGGGCAGATTGCGTATTGCTTCCCTCAACGTGTCCTGCCACCATTTTGAGATTCCTCTCAGCTGGTCGCTGTCGTAACGGTGCTCGACAATATCATAGGTATCAGCCTTGTACAGCACGACGTCTATCGGATAGTCGACGTCTATGGCGCTTGTCCTGGTGGCGTCAAAAGCAAGGTAGCCGATCTGGAGCGCGGTCTCCATATTCAAATTATAGTCGAGCGCCCGGTCCATTATCGGCTTTCCGTAACTCGATTCACCGATCAGGTAATAAGGGGTGCCCTGGCTCACCTCCACCCAGTTGGCCTGAGGGTAGAGCATGTAGAGCTTGTGCTCCGTGTCGTTCTCCAACTGGCCGCCTATAATGGAGTAAAGGTTAAAGTGAAACCCTGCTTCCTCAAGCGCTCCCTTGTCCTCCTCCGCTACTCGGCGCACCTGGGCCGCGAAGGCGTTTACCGCCTTATAGAGCTTATCGAATTTCCCCTCACTTTCCTCAAGCACCTCGTCAAAGTACGTAAGCGCCTTGTCCCTTACAGAGCGGAGCCCCGAAGTCATTAAAAACAAAGAGCGGTCCCCGTACTGGTGTATGGTCACCTTCCTTGCCGTTATACCCTCCGTCCCCGTGGTCACCAGGGTATCGGCAATACCCACAAGTCCGCTTTTCACTTTCATTGCCGCGCAAAAAGTCATTCATTTCCTCCTCGTTGCTGCGCCTGTGCTATAGGGCGCATGGAAAAGAACGTTTCTCTAATCGAGTCCCCGACCAGGTTCAGCTCGGTTTGAAAATTGTCCAGGTACTCGTGAAGTCCGTCCAATATTATCTCATCTATCACTGTGTAGTTGAGCTCCGCGTGCAGTCTGCCGAGCATCCTCTCGGCCTCGTTCTGAAACGTGCCTATGGGCGAGCCCGTTATTGCGTGGAGCGATAGCTCGGAGCGAATAATACAGTATAGAATCGAGCGTGGGAAGTCCCTGTCCAGAATAAGGAACGAGGTCACGTTCTCCGGCGATATGCGGTGAAATTTTTTCCTGTACATATCGAGCGCGCTCGCGGACTTAAGCAGCGCGGCCCACTCTATGTTGTCTATCGGCGTCCCCACATACTCAGGCCCCGGAAGCAGTATGTAGTATTTCACATCTATTATCCTCGAAGTTTTATCCGCCCTTTCTATGAGTCTGCCCATGCGGGCGAAGTGCCAGTCCTCTCCCCTATTCATCGTAGCGTCCGAAATACCCGCGAACAGGTGGCTCTCTTGTATCACGCGTGAGTAAAAGTCCTCGGGCATCTCCGTAGCTCCCCCGTTTACAGAGGCGTCCTGCACCATCAGATAAAAATGATTTATCTGCTCCCACATTTCAGAGGTAATCACTTCCCTGATAGATCTTGCGTTCTCCCTTACTTTGTTCAGGGTCGAGAGTATGGAGTTCGGGTTCTCAATGTCGAAGGTCAGGAAGCGGAGCACGTTTTCCTTAGTCGGCTCTCCGTAGCGCTCCTTAAAATCATCATGGTCCCCTGAGGTTATTACGAGCGGCTCCCACTGCTCCCACTCGCCCATGGGCATCTCGAGCATCAGGTTCAGGTTTACTCGTATAAACCTGGCCACGTTCTCCGCGCGCTCTATATAGCGGCTCATCCAGTATATCGAATTTGCTACTCTGCTCAGCATTTTTTCACTCTGATTATTGCTAGATTTGTTTTATTTTACCGAAATTTTAACGCCTAGGGCTCATCCCCCAGAACCCATGTGTCTTTAGAGCCTCCACCCCTTGAGGAGTTTACTATCAGCGACCCCTTCCTGAGAGCTACCCTGGTAAGCCCCCCCGGCATCACGTATATGTCTTCACCGTACAGCGTGTATGGACGCAGGTCCACGTGCCTTCCTTCGAACCGCCCTCCCGCGAGCACCGGTACCCTTGAAAGAGACACTGTGGGCTGGGCGATATAGTTCCTGGGGTCAGCCTCGATCTTCTTACGGAAGCTCTCTATTTCCCTCCGGCTCGCCTTGGGCCCGATCATTATCCCATACCCCCCGGACTCGTTCGCGGGCTTTACCACCAGGTCTTTAAGGTTCTCGAGCACGTGCGCTCTCTGTTTCTCGTCCCAACATACGTAAGTGGGCACGTTCGGAAGCACCGCGTCTTCCCCCGTGTAATATTTAATAATCTCAGGCACGTATGCGTAAATGATCTTATCGTCCGCCACCCCTGTGCCGATTGCGTTTACAATAGCCACTCTGCCCGACTTATAAACCTGCATAATCCCGGGCACTCCCAGCATCGAGTCCTTTCTAAACACCTCGGGATCTAAAAAATCGTCATCTACCCTTCTGTAGATGACGTCCACCTTCTGAAACCCCTTCGTGGTGCGCATGTACACATAGCCGTCCGAGACCACGAGATCATTGCCCTCCACAAGCTCAATACCCATCTGCTGCGCCAGAAAAGAGTGCTCGAAATACGCCGAGTTGTAATACCCGGGAGTAAGCAGCACTACCGTAGGGCTTAACTCTGCCTCGGGAGCTAAGTACTGAAGCATTTCCTTTAGCCGGTTTGGGTAGTCGTCCACGGGACGAATGTAGGATTTTTCAAATATCCTCGGGAACGTACGTTTCAGCACCTGACGGTTCTCGAGAACATATGAGACCCCGGAGGGGCATCTAAGGTTGTCCTCGAGCACATAGAACTCTCCGTCGCTGTCCCGCACTAGGTCCGTGCCTGAAATGTGGCACCAAATGCCCCGCTGCGGGTTAAAGCCCTCACACTCGGGCCTGTAGGTCATGCTTGAATTAAGAAGCTCCTTAGGAACAATCCCGTCTTTAATTATTTTTTTGTCGTGATAGATATCGTCGATAAAAAGATTAAGGGCGTAAACCCTTTGTTTCAGCCCCTTTTCGATCTTTTCCCACTCACGCGACTCAATCACCCTGGGTATGATGTCAAAGGGGAATATCCTCTCGGTCCCCTTGTCCTCACCGTAGACAGTGAACGTGACGCCCATCTGAAACAGTCTTGCCTCAGTCGCCTTCTGTCTCTTTTTCAGCTCGCCAGTGGGCAGGGCCTCGAGCCTTTCTAAAAGCACGTGCGCGCCAGTACGGGGCTTACCCCCGGGCTCAAAATACTCGTCGTAAAATCCCTCGGTGTCGTAGTTCTCGTAGTAGGAGACCATTTATCTATTATAACATCGTAAATTATTAAAGCAGTTTACGGCGGTAGCGTATCCGCTAAACCAAAAAAATCCCGGACCGAAGGTGCGAGTATCCGGCCCGGGACTTTAGCTAAAGGTGCAAGAATGCTTTTTCGCTGCAAGAGTAATACGTCAGAAAGAAATTCAATCAAAAACCATCCGTAAAAAATATCCGGGGACGGGAACTTCCATGAATTCCGACCCCCGGATAGTAAGGAGGTTTGAAGAAATGAGCTCACCATTTCTTATGCTTTATCGGCATACAGACATATAGAGCAAACGCCATGCCAAGTCCGGGAAACACAGGACTATTTTAATATTATCCTTTGTTTGTATGCGGTTATGAGAGGGGGAGTAATTAAAGTGAATCCGGAACTGAAGACGATTGCCTAATTAGTGAACATATCGTCCTAATTTATAGGCAGTATCTTTAAACGGGGGTTTTAAGGATATTCGGTAGCTCGCGTAAACCCTCAGTCTTGATTCTGTTCCCTGAGTCTTCGCTCAAGGTCCGCTATATTGAGCTCGTTATAGTCTTCAAACGATCTGTACCCTTCAGAGGTGATTACGGCATCGGTTTTATACCAAACATCAAGGTTAACCGGTCTGTGGAACTCCTCATTAAGCTCTAGCTCCATCGAGGCTATATCGGCAGGAGATAATGGCTTTGCGCCTACGGCTTCGACAAGGACAAGCAGCTCATCGCCCTTAAACCTTTTATGAATGTTTACAGGGAATATGTTCTTATATCTTTTAAATTTAGCCCGTATGCTCTGATCGGCTTTTTTGATAATCTCTTTCTTATCATCGGACATATCCAGTCCGTATATCCATCCATACAGCACGTCACCTTGGTTGTCCGTTAAATTGGTCTTAATGGTCCTGACCACCAGTTGTATCTCGTCATTCTCAAGCGTTTCCCTGATGCTCCTCTCAAGACCTCTGATCTCATTTTCAGTGAGCACCCTGAAACCTGTTACGGTTGCCAATATCGTTGGCCCCCTGGGCAGGTTTATCAGCTCCGCGTTCAGAAGCCTCATCCTCGGCCAGTACGCGAGTTTTTCCAGTATTACCTGCTCGGAGAGCCTGATCATCTTTTGGTCCTCTGTAAGGTCCTTATTCATAAAGAAGCCGTCCAGGTTTTGGCCCATGACCTCGCTTGCGCTCCCAAAGGCGCTCACGTCTTTTGAAATAATGCTCCTGACAATCAGCTCTATAGGCATGTCTATTTTTTCTCTGAAACTGTTCTCAAGCTTCTTTACATCTTTTGGAGTCATTATGACAGGGCTCCTAACGGAGGCCAGTATAAATAGCTTCCCGTCCTCAATGTCATATATATAATTGTCAACGGATGTAGAGTGGAGCTTGTTGAATTCGGTATATAAAACGCCCTCAATAGACTCTTTTAGCTTTCTGTCTTTTACTATTTCTACAAGAGAAATAGTCAGGAATCCCGCTACGACTACAAAACCCACGACCGCGATAACAAAACTCCTTACGAAGTGCTTATCTTTTTTAAGCTGATACTGGGGCGTGAGGCCGGCGGCAATGAACGTTGCCGCCGCTACGAGCAGTATTGACAGGAAATTCGCGAAGAAAAGCATGAATGAGCCGAACGCGCCGTCATAGTACCCGAGAGAAAGGCATATGCCCGTGTTTGAAAGCGGGGGCACAATGGCAACGGCGATCGCCACACCGGGAAGCGCGGGGCTGACTTTCTCGTCGATCATCGCGTATGAGCCCGCAAAACCGGCGAGGATGGCTACGAACAGGTCAAGGAGCGTTGGACTCGTGCGCGCCAGCATCTCGGGCGTAGCTTCGAGCGCGAGCGGCAGTATGCCCAGTAACGCGGAGAACAGGATCGCGAGCACCGTCCCCACTATGACCGATCTAAGGGCGTTAGCGAATAGTCTCGCGTCTCCGATCACAAGCCCGAGCGCGCTGCCAATGATCGGCGTCATAAGAGGTGACACAAGCATCGCGCCTATTATTACAGCCGCGCTGTTGGCGATCAGACCGAACGCCGCGATGAGCGCCGAGGTAGAGAGCAGGAGATAAAACCTTATCCCGGGCTCAGAGCCTGCCGTTACGTCTCTGACAACAAGCTTTCTTCGCTCGGAAGTCGTTTTTATCCAGCTTATTTTAATACTTCTCAGCTTGGCGTTTAAATCCACAAGAAAGACCCTTCCATCTCACTCTTTATAAATAAATGTAACGCAATTTTTAACCGGAGTGTAGTTTGATATATATTACTGCGTATATATGTAATATATGCTTTTTATACGATACGGTTTATACGACATACCCGTTCCGTGCCGCGCGTCTTTCCCGGTGCGGTTAAATATATAGCCGTAGCAGGTAAAGTTTTATAAATGAGGCCGATACGCTTTGCAATATATTCAGGGATAGTGTGGGCATGCGCCGCGCTCCTGCTGGTAATCATCTCCATTGCCAACGGAGAGGCTTTTTCATGGGTCGAGCTGGATTTCAGGCCCCTCACAGGATCGGCGCTCATAGCCGCTGATGCTCTTGGGCTAGGCTCTCATTTCGAGGGAATTATCTCCTATGCCGAAAACGGCATGCCCCTCACACCTGTTAACATCATCCTATCAACGCTCCTTGGCTTTGCGGACGGATTTGTAAGCGGGGCTCTCATCGCCCTCATATATAAACTTTTTCAAAGCAAACAAGCCGCTCCCGGATTTTCAGTGCTCAGCTTTGCGCTCTCTTTCGGCATAGTTTTCGGCCTCTGCACGGGCGTTCTGGCTGTTATAAGCGTAGAGTACGCGCTCAATCTCAGGATGTTCGACTTCAGCATAAGACCCCTTTTTCTTTTGTTTACACAGCTTGAGGAGTTTTTCAGAAACGAGTTTTTGTATAAGGCGAGGCAGTCGTACCTTTTATTTCCCAAAACCTATTCAGAAGTTTTTTACTGGACTCTCTGGGGCTTTCTGGACGGATTCGCCGGCTCTGCCGCCGGGGCGTATATATATACGAAGGTAAAAGGGCTTACAAGCTAAACGGCTACAACGTCTAGTCCGCAGTCTGGAAGCGGGCCGATTCTCTTTTGCATTGTCTTTGCGATTGAGCTCGCGCGCTCCTTGGCTTTAAGGGCAAGCTCGCCCGCGAACAGCTCGTCCACAGTTGTGTCGAAAAGGTACAGCCAGCGGTTGAAATGCTGATTTCTCAGCGGCACTTTTTTGGCTAGGTCTATGTGCACGTTCATAGCCTTAGGACCCCTCTTGTACACGGGCCTTTCGAAAAGAATCGTCTCCCAAAAATCTGAAAGGATAGGCAGGTGCTCGTCAAGGTTTATCTTGGCGTAGTGGGTAAAGATGTACCCAATGACATCGTCTACCATCATTCGCTCGTAGAACCGGGCCATCAGTTTGTCCAAATCTTCCCTGTCTCTGATATCTCTTCGCGTTTTATTCATAACTTGGAATTGATTAATATACCAGATATTCCCGGCTCCGCATCCGTCAAGACAGCAAATAATTCTAAAGCTTCCAAACGAAGTGAATACTTTGCACTTTAATTTTTAAGCTTCCGACATACATAAATAGCGTGAAGAAAATGAATTATGGAAGCGTTAAAAACCTCACACGGGGTGTGGGCGGAATTGTGGAGGTTTAGCTTACAGAATTCATTTTTAGCGTAATTTATGTCCAGTCGGTGATTTTTGCTTCTTTTGATCATGCAAAAGAAGAAATCTTAATTAACCATATTGCACTTCCAGCATACTAATATTCATTTCTCCTCTATGTCGGTAAATTTATATATACCCTTACACTCATTGTTGCATCATGTAACATATTGAAATGCCAGAGCCATTTGATCCGGTTAGAAGGTTTAACGATAGAGCGCAGCTTTACGACAAAGAGGTCGCGAATATAATCCCGGGCTACGAGTCCCTTCACTCAACCGCGGGGCATATTCTCGGCACATCCCTTCCCGAATCCGCCGATCTTCTCGTTTGCGGCTCGGGTACGGGAACCGAAGCCATATCGTACGCAAGCGAAAACTCCGGATGGAATATTACAGGCTTTGACCCTTCCGATCAGATGGTCCTCGTAGCGAAGGCAAAGATCGCCTACGTGGGGCTGCGGGAAAGGGTCCGGATCATTCACGGCACTATAGATGACGCGCCTTCTGAATCATTTGACGCCGCGACTTCCATCCTTGTTAAGCACTTTATACCCTATGACGACAAGCCCGCGTATTTAAGCGGTATAGCAAAGAGGCTAAAGCCGGGCGCGCCGCTCCTTACAGCGGACATCACGGGCCGTAGAGACGACGAAAGATTCACTGCGTTCATGCTCGCGTGGGAGGCGTTTCAAAAAACCCACAGGGACGACGATGAGGAAGAAATAGAAAAAACCCTTGAAAGGGTACGCCAGAACCTGCCCATTCTAACCGAAGCCCAGACTATATCGATGCTGGAGGAAGCTGGCTTTAAAAACATCCGGCTATTCTGGAAAAATTTGATGATAAACGGCTACATTGCGGAGAAAATTTAAACCGGTCTAAAGAGATTAGAACTTATACCCCAGAAGATCTATTTCCGTGGAGAACAGCTCCGCGACAAGTGACTTCTGCTCTTCTGTATATACTTCCTGATACGGTCTTCTGTCCTTACGGTAGTGCGATTTCTCCTGCGCGCCGAGCGAGCCCTCAAACGGCACTCCCAGCTGCCCGAACACCTCGCCCAGCTCCTCGTTCAAATTCTCGTAGTGCACTACCCGATCGACCATAATATTCCCCTCTAGGTCCGTGTACTTCCTGTAGTTATAAGGCAGATCGGCGGTCCTTAGGTACTCGTCAAATGAGATATCTGTAGCGTATCTGTCATAACGTTTACGCGCGAAGTGGTAGTGCGAGAGCACCTTATCCCAGGGGTTTCTCTCAACCGTGAATTTATAGTACCCCTCCCATATATCTTTGGGCACGCGCTCCCTGACCTCACGGGCTTTTATGTGAGACTGAAACTTCTTAAGCGCAATGAACCTGCCAAGGGTCTTCATCACGCCCCCGGCTGAATTCCTTTCCATAAGCTCGGGCAAGGGGTTATAAAAACCCCTGTAGTTCCTTGGCCTGTAGGGTCTCTCCGGGCGGTCTATCGTGCTGACTATATCCCCTTCGCCGCATTGCTCAGAGAGATATATCTGTATGCTCGAGCCCGCGGTTTTCCTGGTTTTTATGAATATAAACTTGTATTTATGAGAAATTATCATACGCTCGCCGTAAAAATAATGCTCTATCCATATGAGCTGTTTATGTGAGAATTCTACACTAATTCGGTCGATTGTTAACCTTACCCCGCGCACTCATAAATTATCGCAGCAAACGTAAAACCGAGCATAAGAATAATTTTGAATCCTTTATAGTTGCAGTTGCAACTAATGTAGTGAATGTAAAAAATACGGCGGGTCAAAACCCGCTAAAACAGGAGGCAGTAAAATGAAGAAGTTAATTCTAGCAAGTGCATTGGCAGTGGGACTCAGCTTCCCGCTCACCTCTCAGGCGGAAGTAAACGCGTTTGGCGTTAGTCTTCCTCTTGAGAACAAAGAAGTAAGCGATACGAGCCGCGGCGGCTACGTTGCTCAGGGCCTTATGGACACTCTGAATGTTCAGAAGCTCAACAATAAAGAGTCCAAAGAGACGATTGAAGAGACTGAGCACGAGAACGTTTATACGGTATTCGGAATAAACGTAAGCGGCGACCAGGTGATATAAAATGGCTTGCGCACGCAAGCCCGGAAAAAGCGGCGGATGAGACCAGTTCTCCTCCGCCGTTTTTTTATTTCAATCGGTTCGACAAAATCATTTCAAAAGGAGAAAAATATCATGAAAGCATCTGTAATACACGGATTTGGCGACGCTGACGTATTAAGATACGAAGACGTTGCAAAGCCGGGTGTACGTCCGGGGCATGTTCTTGTAAAAATACTCGCTTCCGGGGTAAACAGGCTTGATCACTATATAAGAGAAGGCTCGGTAACGCCTGAGCTTGCCTTCCCGCACATTTTGGGAATCGACGCGTCAGGAGAAATCGAAGCAGTAGGCGAAGACGTAACAGGCTTTTCCGTTGGAGATCGCGTAATCACGGTTCCGGGATTCCCAGTTGAAAAGAATGAATACGGCGTGCGTCCTGCGGCTACAGCTCCCAGCTTTACGCTTCAGGGTCTCGGCACACCGGGCACTTACGCTCAGTATTTAGAAACCCCGGAAGAGTGGATTGTAAAAGACGATACCGGGCTCACGCCCGAAGAGACCGCCACGCTCCCTGTGGTTCTCGCCTCAGGTGTAAGGGCGGTTAAGAAAGTCGGAGGCGTAGTAGCCGGAGATAAAGTGCTGATACATTCGGGCGCCTCAGGCTCCGGGAGTATGCAGATTCAGGTGGCCAAAGCCCTTGGAGCTCAGGTCGCGACCACTGTCAGGAGCGACGAGAAAGGAGAGCTCGCGAAACGAGTAGGCGCTGATCTCATAATCAACACCGAGAAAGAAGATTTCGTCGAGAAAGTGATCGAGTGGACCGAAGGCCAAGGCGCGGACGTAGTCATAGACAACCTCGGGGGCGACGTGCTCCCCAGGAGCATCGACGCGGCTAAACAGCTCGGAGTTATAGTTATTTTCGGGTTCGTCGCGGGAACAGAGACCACGTTTGACATACGAAACTTCTTCTTCACTCAGAAACAGCTAAGAGGCACATTATCAGGTGATAAAGAAGATCTGCAATGGGGCCTTGAACAAGTCAAAGAAGGCAAAATTAAAGCGGTAGTCGGGAAAACCCTGCCTTTAAAGGAAGCTTCGCTGGCGCATAAACTTATAGCGGGTAATAAAGTCGGCGGAAACGTAGTGCTTTTGCCCTGGGCGGAATAACATTAAATATTAAACAGTTCGGCTGAGGGCGTATGAGCTTACGCTCTCAGCTCATTTACAAGGGACTTACTTTTTAACAGCTACTCATTTTCTTTAGGCGGCGGTGGCCCTCCCGGAGGACCCCCTTCCGGAACACACGCTTTTACCTCTGCTCTTGTCATCTTACAGATACCAAGTATCAAATCTCCTCTCGGAGACTCAAACGAGCACACTTCACCTTCATTAAGCCCTTGGCATGCGGCGACAGCTTCTTCGGGCGGCCCTCCGCGTCCATCTCTAGGCGGCTCAGCTGTGCCGTCATCGGGCTGTGCGAAAGCCTGATAATTAAAGTCACTCGTAAAACCCGCGTAAAACGGGCCCAAAGTAAATAGAGCGAAAAGAAGCCACATCAAAACCCTCATTACAATCTCGGTCTTCATACACTCTCCTTCATTCAATTAACAGCAGAATCAATTGCTCACACGGAACACGTCGTCGGGAATTTCCCCTTCGATACCGGTATTCCTTCTTATAATATCAGAGAGCTTAGTATTCTCGATTTCTCTTATCTCTTTTCTATTCAGCATGCGGGTGTACCACATGCGGTCTCCGTCCCGAAGAGCCTCAAACTGCATAGTTATTATCTCGTAAAAGAGCTCTCCCACGTGAGCGCCCGGCATCGGGTCTTCGGAAAGCCCGCCTACCCACAAATCAACATCGTCCACGCTATCGTATACAGAAGAAAGACGATCCACCACTTCCTGATCAGAGCTTATGTCGGAGAAATCCTGAGCCCTTGTCAGCCCGAGTCCTTCCCTTACGTCGTTATAGCTCGGAAGAGCGTGGTCCCTGCCCCTTTGGATGTTTAGCGAGGCCAGGTCAAACCCGCCCGCTCCGGGAGGGCCGAACAGGAAATTCCGCACGTCGTCTATTATAAGGGGATCGATCCTCTGGTGAGCCTGAGCCGCAAGGCCTCTTAGAACCGGCTCTATCCCGCCTTCGTTAATCAGGGCCTCGGGGTTGAAAAAAGCGTCTCTCAGCTCCAGGTTTCCTTCAGGGATCACACTGCCCGAAGCGTCCAGCCGAAGGAGCGTCGGGCTTAGCGCGCTGTGCCCGAACCTGTACGCCGCTGTTGAGAACATATTCATTATAGAACTGTCAACTTTTTTGTCATAGCCTTGGTAAGGAGAAATCGCGCCCGGTCCCAGCAGTGCAGGGAGGAATTCATTATACGTAATCACCTGC
Source organism: Thermodesulfobacteriota bacterium (assembly GCA_965216785.1). GTDB lineage: Bacteria > Desulfobacterota_D > UBA1144 > Nemesobacterales > UBA2774 > UBA2774. The sequence continues at coordinate 2,103,212 of OZ244197.1, read as the reverse complement.
ATCTGGGCTCCCACCATGCGCCTTGTTTTCTCGTATATCTTGTCCCCGTCCCATCTCGGGTGCTCGCGCTTAAACTCCTCTGCCATACGGTTGTGCTCTCTGACAAACAGAGTGTGGAGAGTGGCAAGCCCGACCTGCTCGTTTGCTCTCACGTCACCGGCGAAAAATAGAGCGTCGGAATCTCCCCCGGCGTTTGGGAATCCGTCAATGTTAAAGGGGAGCAAGTCTCCTTCGCTAGTCTTGAGCTTTCCGGTGCCGTCGTTTGTGCGGAGCGCGCTCGCCCTCTCATCGTCAGATCCGTAGACGTTCGAGGCGTCTACCCATGCCGTGATCTCATTCATCTGCTGCCTTGGGTTATCCGCTGAAGTACCTGTATCCGCAATATAAATAGAACGGTTAAATTCGATCACCTGCGTCCCGGTCGCATCCGGATCGAAATACATATCACCGGCCGGGACCGCAATATCAGCCGGCTCTGGGGGATCTACCCCTTCGGTAAGGTCTATATCATGGTCTACGAACTGTCCCCACTGCCAGAGGTAATCGCTTGTATTGAGCGAGTTCGGCACAGAGCCAGTCTGCGCGCTAACGGCGTTGCTCACGGCTCTCGCGCTCGGGCGGCTCTGCCCTGAAAGCGCGGATACGCCGTCAGCGTAATCTGCCGGGAGGAGTCTTGAGAGCTCGGTAAACGCTGCCCCCATTTCAGGGTTTTTCTTATTATTCCCGCTCCCGTCCATTGATCTGGTTTTAAATTTAAATCCCCTGCCGTCCCGCTTCCCCATTCTTCTCATCCCACGCTCAGAGGTGTGGTTTATCTTCAGCTGCGGCGACACGGAACGCTCTTCGGTCTCGATTACTTGTGCGTATGCTGGTGAAAAGCTAAGGGTTAAAGCAAATAGAACTAAGCACTTACCCAGACGGGGTATCGATTGGATAGCTCTCTTCATCATTCCTTCTCCTGTAAAAAAAAATAACCCATCACACCTCTGGGCTCTATAGCGGCGCGGCTCACAATTCTCAAGCAAAGAAATTAAGAGACCAACGGCGATGCGGCCCAGTTACATTCCCTTTAATACAATAATATAGCACGGAATATTATATGATATAACCGCTATTTAAGGAACAGATGGTGGAGTACCATTTTAATTAGCTACAGCCAAGATAAATACTATAGCGCACCAGAGATTAGGGAAAGCTCCCCGCCTGCCCCGCATTTTCGAGAACGCCGGACAGGTGGGGACTAATTATATTCTTTTATTAATCTTGGGTTATTCCGGGCTCTGTACCGAAACCGCCAGAGCCTCTGTATATTGGACGCGTATTTTGTCTCCGACCTTAATATTTTCCAGGTCCCCGATCTCAGGCTCGACATTAACTGTCACAACCTTTCCTTCTGGCCCTTTTAATTCCACCTTTCTGTTTTCTTTATCGATCGAAACCACCTCTGCCACTGCGTCAAGAACGTCAACCGTGAGCAGCGCGGGCTTTTCCCCTTTTTCCGCAGTCATCACCGCCTGAGCTTGCGCGCCTTCGGGTTTGTCCTCAGAGCTGCCCAGGAAAAGCGCGACGGACTCATAATACTCGATTACCACTTTGTCTCCTACCTCGATCTGGTCAAAGTTTTTAACTTCGGGACCCGCTTCAATAACCTTCACGTCACCGGCGTCGTTCGCGAGCACAACTTCCCTCTCGTTTACGTTGATAGCCTGCACAGTGGCCGTCATCTGTATTGCTCCGGCTACTTCGATTCCCTTTTTACCAGCCTCTATCTCAGTTTCCGCCGCTTCCTGAGCAAAAGCTCCCGCGGCAAATGAGACGAGCATCAAAACCAATACTGAAAACAGTGAAATCCTATTCATGAATTCCCTCCTAAATTTTTTTGTAATCATAACATGTACTGAATAGCCTTCCAGTGTTTATTTTCAGGGTTATATAGCTAAGTGAGCAGGTCCGGCAAGATATAGAGATATCTTTTCCAACGCGTCCGTTGCTGTTATAGTCGTTGGCGCGTCACGGAGCGGCAGCGCTCTTACTCCGGGAGTTTCTCTCTTTCAGAGAATATAAGCAGGAGGAGCTCCGAGTCCTCGATTTTCAGGTACGACAGCTCAATTTCGGTAGAGGGAAAATTCCAAACCCTTTCTGCGGATGTGCCCGGATCATTAGATGTCTTCTCTACGTCCGGATCCCCGTATTTTTCAGCCAGGCTCTCCTCGAGCTTTATGAAAGTTTCGGCCAAGCTATACCCATCTGCTTTAGCCTGAGGGACAAAAACGATCTTGGAGAGCTCCTTTGTGTCCTCATCCATCCAGATGCTTGCCCTGAACTTGCTTCCGCCTATATTAATGTCCTTCATTTCAAGATCGGTATACACACCGTCCTGTTTATCGTGCTTGACCTGCCTCTTTATAACGCCTTTACCCAAAACGCTTTCGACCTCACTTGCGGGCATACCCCACTTGAGATTCTCCCAGCCATAAACGTCACTTGGCTTTGTGTATGCGCCGGAAGTTGCGGCGACAGCTAAAAACAAAAGTCCCGTTAGGAATAATATGGATACCCTCATAGCAGGTAAAACCTCCCTCTTTAGTTTTTCCCACTCCAAATCAACTCAAGCTTAAAAAAATTTTAACGAAGCAAGGGTGAAATTACAATTTTATTTATGGGGACAGAGGCGAGCGTCTCACAGCGATGCCGGGGTTGGAATAAAATTAAGAGGACAGAGGCTGGGGGCCGCGAGTGAACGTAGTGTGTGAGTGAGAGCAGGATAAAATAAAACTCACAGCGATGCCGGGGTTGGAATAAAATTATGGGGACAGAGGCGAGCGTCTCACAGCGATGCCGGGGCAGGAATAAATTTAAGAGCACAGAGACTGGGGGCAGCCGGGAGTGCGAAGCACGATCCGGGGGTATTAATAAAAACACAGCGATGCCGGTGGGGGCGGCGAGTGAACGTATTGTGTGAGCGAGAGCAGGATAAAATAATACCGGGGGCAGGAACAAAATTAAGCGCCCCGGATGATAGTCTAATTTATCCCCCACTTGACCGACTTCTCCGTACTCTCGATCACGTGAATGTGCCCCCGGCTCCTGTGTAGTACACCGAACTCGCATCTTTGCACATCACCCATCAGGATCATTCTGATAATCGAGCGGTCAGTAAGCCACTCGGTAAGAAGCATCAGGCTTTCAGGCTCCTGCTCACCCTCCCCGCCCGCGTCAGGGCAGAAGGTGTTTATGTCTTCATCCAGCATCGGCGAGCCGTAAATGGCCGAGAGGTAATCCTTTAACTTTCCGTACTGCTCTATATACAGCCCCTCACGCTCATACTGCTCACGAAAGGCATACCCCGCCTCTACAAGGGAATTGTCGATAAAATGATATCCCACTACGGTGTCAAGCTCTAAAACGGTGTCCTTGTAGCTCAAGTGCGAGGGGCTCTCGCTCTCTGGCTTACTGGGTTCGGAGTGTTTGACCCCCTCTATGCTCATACCCCAGAACGTGCTTCGGAAATCGCAGTCCGGCACTTCGTGCAATATAGCCGTATTCTTCGTATTCATACATCCCCTCCTTCAAGAATATTATTCGATTCTACTGCCTTTCTCCGCTGTCAGTTACACATATTTTCCAAATCACCTGAACACGTTAATGACACTACAGAACACCTTTCCGATAACCATAGCGGGGTCAAACTCGTCCCATTTAAGCGTAGTCTGAGGATAATTCTTGTTATGAGGTCTAAGGATCAACCTATCGGGTTCCGCGTGGCATTCCCGCAGGATACATCCCTCCCACGGTACGGAAAGCGCGTAAATAGAGCCCGACACGATGACAGTGCTTGAGGTGTCCACTACAACCTTAGAGCCGTCCATTATAAGCTTCTCCATCGAATCGCCTTTATTTTGAATCACGATAAGCCCTTCCCGGCACCCCTCGGTCGGAATCATTATCGCGTCTATATTCTCAAATTTGGCTAACTCCATCTGACTGCTTTTTCCTTTAGTGGTATATACAGAGCTTTCCATACGCATATCCCGGTACTCATTCACGGCATTCGCCTGCATTTTATAACAGGGCAGCAATATCCCCGGTGCTATTTTTATTCATATCCCAACCTACTCATTTTTAGTTTGTATTCATCCTGCCCGAACAAATATTTATCCACTGTCTCATCTTATAAACACTCAGCTTAAAGTGAATAAGTTTATTATCTTTTATCCGGGGGGAATAATCAATCGGGTAATCAATGTATTTTTGATGGGGTAATTATGTAGTGCAGTTATATTGAACGGCGCGTGGCAAGTGAGATAATTTTCTTCCTGAGGGAAGTAAACGGAGCGGTTAGTAAGCCTTGTGCGCGCTTAATCTATAGTGTCATTCCGCAGGATATACGCTACCGCCGACATTGGCTTTCAGAAGTGAATAGGAAGTACTGCCTTTTGGGGTTTTATGCTCGTGAAAGACAAGGCCCACCCCTTTTACATATACGTCCCGGAACCAGAATTCTTTGTCCTCAGGGATGGTTACCACCATGGCCTGCTCAAATTTGCCCCCCGGTGTCTCAACGGCCTCCTCGGGAAAGCTCGTAGTAACCTCATCGTTGTAAAAAGAGCTCACCACACCTTCGCTTGTCACCAGCAGCTCGCCTCCGGGAGCAATCCTGAGCGAAACAGCGTCCTTTCCGAAATAGTTATCGAACACCGACCAGCCTCCGCTTTCCGACACTACGCTCTGAGTATGCTCTTTTATATTACCGTCTTTTTTAATACTGTAAGTCCAGGCGTTCCCCTTATCCATGGGCATATACTCGGCAACAAGCGAGCTCGTGCCGAGCCTCGTTACCTCGTTCACCTCCGGAATCTGCCCGATACCGGTGCCCGCAGGCACCGAGTCGTTCTTTACCTCTTCGGCACTTGATACCGAGAGTGTGACCAGCAAAAACAGCGCGATCATAATTCTACTACTGCTCATACTTAGCCTCCGGCGCTAAAGAATCTCCCGCGCTATTAATTATACGTCTCCCTCTACAGGGTTTAAACAGGAACGTACAAAATCAGGAGCGGTTTTGAACGAGCGTACGCGCCCGGCCCCATAGCAATAAAGGCTCATGAGACACACAGCGCTTGCGCTCAACCCAAATCCGTAATAGCCTCCATAAACTCCTCAATCTTAAACGGCTTGGCAAGGTAACTGTTGCCGGTCTCCCGAATAAAGTCGAGTGTTTCCTTGCTCGGGTCACCCGTCATAAACAGGATTTTTGACGCGAGTCCTTCATTTAATACCCTAATTCTGCTAAAAAACTCCTTACCGTCCATCTGAGGCATCTTGATATCACACACTATAAAGACGTAATTGTTTCCGTCTATCTTCGCGAGCGCGTCCTCGCCGTTTGACGCCAGATCAACGCTATAGCCCCCATTCTCCAGGATGCCCTTTATCAAGGTAGTAATAATCTCCTCGTCCTCTACAATTAGAACTTTCTCTATATTTGCCTTATTGCTACTCATATCGCTTAATTGCTCCTCTTCCAGAGTCATACTCTGCATATACATGTACTCACTGTAATCGATCACAGGTAGTATGACTGTAAATTTCGTGCCTTTGCCTAGTTCTGTATCAACTACTATTTCACCCTGATGCTCTTTTACAATCCCATAGGACACCGAAAGACCAAGCCCAGTGCCTATCCCCAGTGGTTTTGTCGTAAAGAACGGGTCAAAAATTTTCTTTAGCACCTCCTCTTCAATACCGGGACCATTGTCCGATATCATGATTTTCAGCTCTTTCTCGTCATCTGAGCAGGTGGAGACTGTTAGTCTCCCGCTGCCGTTTTCCCCGTTTACCATCGCGTAGTAGGCATTTAATATTATATTCGTAAACACCTGCTGCATCTGGTTTGCGTCCGCCATGGTCTTGGGAAGCTCAGAGTCATAATCTCTTTGAATTTCGATATTTTCCACACCCAGCTGGTACTCTCTAAATTCAACGGCTTTTTCCACAATTTTATTTATGTCCGTGTATTCCCTGTTGGGCTTGTCGGTCCTCGCGAAAGACAGGAGGTTTTCCACAATTCTCTTTACCTTTTCCGCGGATTCGTGAATCACTCCCAGGAACTTGTCTTGTTTCACCGGGTCTACGGATGACTGGGAAATAAGCAACTGCGAGTAACCGAGTATCGGGGTCAGGGGGTTATTGATTTCATGCGCGATGCTCGAGACAAGCTGCCCGAGCGATGCGAGTTTTTCAGACTGTATTAACTGGCTCTGCGCCGACTGCAGGTTCTCGTAAAGACTCTCCAGCTCAAGCGCCCTGTCGCTCGCTTCCTTGAAAGTCTTAGCTTTGGATATCGCGGTACCAATCTGGTTTCCGAGCGAGAACAAAATGTCCATCTCTATTTTGCTGAACGACTTTTTTTCCAGGCTCATAAAATGAATAACGCCTATGGTCTGGCTGGCTGATTTAAGGGGAATCGACAGTATCGAACGGGACCCGAGAGCTCTTCCCGCGGGACCTACTACGTTCTCTTCGTCGTTCATGCTCTCATAGTATGAATGCTCGCCCGACTCGATAACCTTCCACGTAACCCCGACCCCGCGCGGTATCCTGCTGGCTCTATCAAGATACTCTTGCGGGAACCCGCTCTGTATCTGCAGCACGGCCACTTGATCTTGCCCTGTGCCCTCAATAAGATACAGCACCATCAGATCAAAAACATCGATGTCCTCAGTCATTTTCAGAAACGATTCATAAGTGTTCTCAAGGTCGACAGATTTATGCACGTTTTCGGTAATAGCGCTAAGCACCGATAGATTCTGATTCCGCCGTTCAAGCTCCTGCGTCTGTTTGGCTCTCGCGATAGCGATAGCAATTTGGTCTCCGATAGTCGTTAGTAACTCGACTTCGCTCTGCGTAAATTTCTCATCCTCGTATCTTACAAAGTAGATAACCCCGATCGCTTTTTGATCGAGCATAATGGGAACGCCCAAAACTCCGTGAAAACCCACTCTTTTACCGGCCGGACCTACGGGATGCTTGTGTACGTCCTCGACGTTTAAGATCTCCCCGGTTTGAATGACGTGCCAGGTAATCCCTCTCCCGCGGGGTATACGAGAGGCGTTCTTAACATAGTCTTCAGGGAAGTTACGCTGCGCCTGCAGCACCGCTTCGTTCTTTGACTCGTCGACAAGGTAAATAGTGGCCATATCCACCTTTTCGAGCTCAATCACCAGGTCGAGCGCGGTGTTGTATATCTCATTTAGGTCGTTTGATTTATGTACAGCTTCAACTATGTTTATTAAAACGCCTAAATTCTTGTCTATTGTCCCCGAAGGATCTTTAGATCCGGAGTTGTTCACATTATTCATCTACTTTAGTAATTATACTTTTCTTTTAGAATTTTGTGCAAGTTAACAGTAAAAACCGACATCTAACATGTTAGGATGGAGGTATTAAGGTAGAATAACCAAGTTACGCAGAGTCAATAAAATTATATCTAAGGGGGTAATTTGATAAAATGAGCCGATTCCGCAGTGCATTTACATGGACCCTGATCTTCTTCTGTCTTCTTGTGGCAGCCGGCCCTATGCTATTGGCCAAGGATAATGAAAAGCAAAAAGAGAGCGCCGCACCGGTAAAGCAGATTAGCGTTAAAGACACGGCTTCGCTAATAGAAGAGAATAAGAGCAATCCCGATTTTATAATACTGGATGTAAGAACTCCTGAGGAATTTTCCCAGGGACACATAGAAAATGCTATAAATTTAGACGTGAAGTCCCAATCTTTCAGAGAAGACGCCGCAAAGCTCGACCCCGGAAAAACCTACGTTATACATTGCCGCTCCGGCAGAAGGAGCGAAATAGCCGGAGCTCAGTTAGAAGAGCTCGGGTTTATTGATATTTACGATATACAGGGCGGCATTGTAGCCTGGGAAGAAGAAGGTTATCCGGTAACGAAGTAGGCCTATTAAACTATGTGTTTGCCCCCACTGCCCAAGAGAGTTATATTAGGCTCATGCCCGATAAGCCTAATTAAAAGACAGCGAAAATCATAATCCTGGACACAGAATGAAAAACAACATAAGGCTCAAAATAGCTATAACGCTCTTCTTAGTACTCGTGTTCTCATTCTTTTACTTCATGCGAAACACTTGGAGCCCAAACTCCAGGACCCGCGCCGTACTCGCGCTGTCTATGGTCGAGAGCGGTACGGTTAATATTAACAAGTACCATCGAATCACAGTAGACAAGGCATTATATAAGGATAATTACTATGCTGATAAAGCCCCGGGCTATAGTTTCACCGCGCTGCCAGCAATCTGGACAGGTTATAAAATTTTCACCTCTTTGTGTAAAGACATGGGGTTTTCAGATTCGAAAAACAGGCTTATCAGTAGAGCCTGCAACAATAATAATCTCACCTATGTAATAACGCCCGATGAGCCTTCGGAATTAAGCTCTTACCAAAAAAGAGTACCGGGGGAAGTAGCGGGGAGTAGAGGGCTTGATTTCATCCAGCTATTGGGCACATATTTCGCTTCAGGGCTTATCTCTGCGCTTACGGCGCTTATTATCTATTTCTTTGCCCTGAAAATCGGCGCGAGCACCGCTGGAGCGGTGTTTGCCACTCTAACCTATGGGCTTGCTACACCCGCGTTTATATGGTCCTCATCATTCCACGCTCATGTGCTTACAGGAGCATGCCTTTTTATAGCATTTACAAGCCTTTATTATCTGAATAATCTCTCTAAACCTTCACGATATAAAGAAATTACTCTTGCTTTCACGGCGGGGGCGCTTTTATCCTGGGCTGTAGTTGTCGAATACCCCGCCGCATTAGCCTCAGTAATTATCGCGCTTTACGGTCTGTCGAAGGTAGCCAGGTGGGAAAGGGGCAAGACGGCCCGCACACTTTTAACAGCAGCAGCAGCCGCTGTCCTGTTCATTCTCCCGCTTCTTATTTACAACTATGTCGCTTTTGACTCACCATTCAGTACCGGATATCAGTACGTAACCAATCTCGGCATATTTACCGGAATGGACGAGGGTTTTCACGGCCTCACATACCCTCGTATAGAAAGACTCTACGGCATTTTATTCGGGGGAGAGAGGGGCCTTTTCTGGTTCTCACCGATACTGCTCCTGACGCCGTTTGCCATTTACGTGTACTGGCGCGCTCCGGAATCAAAAGGAGAAGTAATAACCATATGCGCCATTTTGGCCTACTACCTCATATGGAACGCCTCTTACTTCTATTGGCACGGCGGTTTAGCAACGGGTCCTCGACACCTTGTACCGATACTCCCTTTTATATGCTTGCCTTTCGCGCTGCTATGGACAAAAGCCGGCCCCTGGCTGAAACGGGGACTGGCCGCACTCTTTGTAGTCAGTTTTTTTACTTCTCTCGTATCAGCAAGCGTTCAGATAATAACCCTGACAGAGGGTTCCAACATGCTTACTAGCGTACTTATCCCCAGGTTTTTCGAAGGAGAAATCAATCAAGTACTACTGTCTATACCTTTTATAGTATTTATGAAAATGAGCGGTCCTAAAATCCTCCTGACTCTAGTACCCCTGTTTTTGGTTCTCTTACTAGGGGGACTGTATATACGCAAGCTTCTGCGCAGAGAAGAACTCTCAGAGAGTAAGTAGACTTATAATTTGAATGAAACTTTGAGATTTTAATTGCCTATCAGCCCCGCTCTGTCCAGCGTAAGGCCGTCAACACCCTTCCATATGAGGAACCTTGCGATGAGGGAGCTATCAATATTCCACGCCCAAACTTTAAATCCCTTTTTCTTTAAACGCCATACGAGCGTAGGGTCAAGGACCAGGCTCGGCCAGAATACGTTTATATATTCAACCTCACCTGCACGGGGAAAGGTAATTGGATAGACGTACAGCACTCCGAGCGTCGCACCAGGCATCAGACGCCCGGCCCGCTCGACCCAACCGCCGTCAAAGGAGATTAAAACGACCTCCCCTTCCATGCCGTAATGCAATAGAGCGCCTGTCAGATTTGTCTCTATACCCGGATAGCTGTCCGGCGACTTAACTTCAATTACCAGTGTAGACGGTTTTCCCTTCATATACTCAAGAACGCTGTCCAATCGGGGCACGGGCTCTCCCTTGAAATCATCACCGAACCAGGCGCCGGCATCCAAAGTGTTTAAGTAACCCCATGAAAGATCACCTACTTTGCCGCTCCCATCCGTGGTCCTGTCTACAGTGCTGTCGTGCATGAGCACCAGCACCCCGTCCTTTGTCATGCGGATATCCACTTCTATGAACGGCGCGCCTGTTGCGACGCCCGCCATTACTCCGGTAAGAGTGTTCTCGGGCGCGATCGCCGCGGCGCCCCTGTGAGAGAGGGCCGATACGTCCGCGTTTTGAGTAAATATCGAAAATACCAGATGGAGCAGTATATTAAGCGCGGCCAAGATGATGATTATATATAGCGCTTTAATAAACCGGGGCGTTTTAGAATGTTTATTAATGGCTTCGGGCATGTAAGTAAATTATAACTAAGCAATGATTAATAGACGCCGCTAACGGGCTCTGCGTCATCTGAGACTATAAAGCTCCCTATGGTTTTGGAGGCGAATTTTGAGCCGGCCTCGCTATCATAAGCTCCGCTTTCCTGTACCTGAGCGGCGTATTCGAAAAGATACTGATACAGCTTTTTCCCCTCTACATTACTCTTTAGTTTTATCGTATTGTTTTCCTCTATATACCCCGACCACGCGTCCCGTACGTCACCCCAGAACTCCCCCGTCGCCTCCCAGTACTCCTCTCCCGGAGCGTACTCCTCGCCGCTTATCCTCTCATAGCGGTTCAGCCCGACCTCTTTTGAGATATACGGGTTCACAGGAGCAGGCATGCCTTTTTCATCAATTATGAGCTTTATATTATCCTGCTCATGCACCCAGCCTGTGGGGATAACAATATGCCGGTTCACCCCCTCGAGCACGCCGTAATCGTCCCTCACGCTAAACTCCCTTCGCGGAAGGGGCCTCCAAGTCTCAGCGCTCGTCCATCCCGAGTAATTCCCCTCGTGCTCCCACTCGCCGACCGACTCGTATCGGGGAGAATCGTCCACCTGGTACACCGCCTGTGTCCACCTGCCCCGGGACTCATCTTCGGGTACGGCAACTTTCTCCCATGTACTATTGCCTCTGTAGGTAAGTACGTCCGCGTCCTCATACATCCAGTCCTGCCGCCAGTGCTTACTGACAAAAGGACCCTGTCTACTTCCTTCCTCGTCAATGAGGTACATCACGAGTATATGCTGGAGGCTTATGAAATCTCCCCTGTCCTCTATGACCTCCACGATCTCCGTCGCCCAGGACTGATACGGGCGGTCAAGCTCATAGCCTTGCTTAAGGGACACAGTCTCAACAAAATCGAATGATGTTCTGTAAGTGCCTGCCATTGCGAGTATCGCCCTTCGGTCCCGCTCGAACTTGGAAATACCGGGCTCGCTTATAGACAGATACGCCTCGTTAGGAGAACTGTCGAGCGCTACGGGCGCTCCCGTACTGGTGCCTCCCCTTGGCTTCATGCCGCTATCCTCTGAGTACTGGCGGCTAAACGTCCAGCGTTGTTCAAACTTCGGATTCCCGGTTTCAGTCACGGCCTCGGGCGTATCTGAAACATTCACTTGCTTTTGAGCGCAGCCTGAGACGAGAAGAATTAAAGCAGCCGATATGATGAAGCTTTTTAACATTTAGAGATACCTCTTTTTTTAGTTAACGGGCGCTGCTATGGCCACAGAAGATTCGATACGTTGTAAAACACGAACGCGAGAACCCAGGCGGCCACAAAACTGTAGCCTAGAAATAAAAAAGAAGCCTTTCTCCCAATCTCACGGATCATGATAGCCACAGTGGCGACGCACGAGTTATATATGAGTAATAGTATCATGAACGAGTAAGCCGAAGAAGCGGTAAATGATTTCTTTATAGTTTGGCGGAGCCCCTCACCTTCTTCCGACGTTTCAACCTCAAATGTGGAAAATCCAAACGTGACTATCGAGAGAAAGGAGGATTTTACACTTTCGCCGAATTCCACTGCCTGCTCCTTTAAGAGGAGCGCGAGGCTCTCCTCGTCCTTTCCCTCCAGCGAGTCATCAGTAGATGTTTTATAGATTATCCCCATCGAGCTGAGCACGACTTCTCTTGCCAGAAACCCCGGTATCAGCGAAGTCGTGGCTCTCCAGTCGCTAAGCCCGATCGGCTCGAACACGGGGGTTATGGTCTTACCTATCCTAGCCGCTATGCTCTCGTCGGGGCTTTTAATATTGGGGGGCAGATTCAGAAGCACCCACACGACTATCGATACCAGAAAAATGAACGTCCCGGCCTTATATATAAACCTCTTAACGTGTGCCCAGACAATCGTAGATACGGTCTTTAGCGAAGGGAGCCTGTAGGGCGGAAGCTCCAGAAGGAAATTTGCGGCTTTACCTTTTAAATACGACCTTCTCAGTAAAAGAGCCGTAATCAGCGCCACTATAACGCCTATTCCATAGAGCGATACTATTACGAGAGCGGGATTGTCAAAGAATATAAAGGCGAAGAAAGCGAACACTACAAGCCTTGCCGGACAGCTCATAAAAGGGATCATCATGGTAACGAGCATTTTGTCTGTCTTGCTGGACATATTCTTTGTCGCCATAATGGCCGGAACGTTGCAGCCGAACCCGAGCAAGAGAGGCGTCATCATGTTCCCGTGCAGCCCCAAACGGTGCATGAACCTATCCATCATAAATACGATCCTCGGCAGGTAACCCGACATCTCGAAAAATGTGATGAAAAAATACAGTATCGCCACAAGGGGAACAAACGTTAATACAAATCCCACGCCGCCTATCACTGCCTCGGACACAAATCTTGTAACCACATCCGGTATCCCAAGCGTAAGTAATAGCTTGCTTGAGGCCGTGGCCAGGAAATTGTTCATAAACCCGTCTATCCAGTCCATGTAGGGAGCGGAAAAATCAAAGGAGATCTTGAACATCAGATAAAAGAGCGCGATATAGATGGCAATACCCATAAAGGGATGAAGAAGTACCCTGTCGAGCTTAGTCGAGACGCTCTCCGCTTTTACTTTTGATGACGTGCTAACGCTCTCGGCGACTGAAGAAGCAAGTTTCCACCTCTCTTCGTTTAAGGCTTTCGTGACACTTACTCCGAGCGAGCGCTCGGCTTCATCCGCTTCCTGCTCACCTGTTTCAAGCGCCCTTATAGCCTCATACTTACTGGGAGCGGACATACCCGATTTCTCGGCTGCTGTAATGAGCGCCGTCTCGACACTCTCGCCATACTTTAGCTTCGCCGGGTCGGGACCTTCCTCAAAGCAGTTAATTATCTTATCCAGAAGATCGTTTATCCCTTCCCCTGAATTGGCTACCGTGAAGCACGCGTCCGTCTGGAGAATAGTTTTTAATTTCTCCAAATCCAGCTCCAGCCCTTTACTTCTGGCTTCGTCCGCCATATTCAAGGCCAGAACGGTTGGTTTTTCGAGCTCCATCAGCTCTACCGTCAGTAGCAGATTTCTGGCAAGGTTCGAGGAATCGAGCACGCTTACGACGACATCGATCTCGCCGTCTACGAGGAACTGCACGGCTGCCTTTTCCGCGTCTGAGGTCGCGGTAAGGTTATAAATTCCGGGAATATCTATAATATGGAGTGTGTAGTTATTATAGGTAAATTCTACTTCGGCTTTTTCTACGGTGACGCCGGCCCAGTTGCCGACCTTTAAGTTCTTTCCCGCTATGTTGTTGAGTATTGTGGTTTTGCCGACATTCGGGTTACCAGCAAGCCCGACGGTAATTCTTTTCAACTTACCTCCAGCATACCCGCCAGCTCTTTATCTATTACGAGGTCAACCCCTAGGTCTTTCACCTGCACTACTATGTTTCTACCGTGTATCTTACGTATAACGATCTTAGCGCCGGAGCGAAGACCCATTGCTTCAACCTTATTCAGATGAGGGTTATTGCTTGAAAAAGGCCCTAAAAGCTCTGCTTCCGCGTCCTGTTTTAACTCTGATAATGTCATTTTTTCGTCCCGGTCCTAAGTGAATTTGGAAGTGATTTCTACCGCTTCCTGAAAATCAATATCAATATCAATATACCGTGCTTCCCATTAGTGTCAAGATATAGGAAATTCAGAGTTCAAAATCCAGGTCCTCGACAACTCCAGGGGCTATACATATAAGCCGGATTAGATACGCTGTCCCACCTGTAACAAAGCTCCGAAAATCCTTTGCGCTGGATTTATCAAAGATATTAACTCACCCTCACTGTTTAATTAGCAATAATATAAATTGATGATAGCATAGATAGGCACTACACGGATATTAAATATCGATCTATCTACACAGGTGAGATCAGATGAACGCTAAGGACGTAGTCTGGAAAGATAAAGAATTTATAGGCACATTTCTAAAGGACATCAGGGGCGCTATTCCGTTTGCCGAAGAGCAGCTCGACGTTATTGTCCACATAGTAAAATCCCTCGACCGCCCGGTCCGCAGTTTCCTTGACGTCGGCTGCGGAAACGGGATCCTGGGCGCGGTCATACTCTCAAACTTCCCTGAGAGCAAGGGAGTGCTTTTAGATTACTCGGGACCCATGTTGGAAGAGGCCCGTAAATCGTTAAGCGTGCAAGGTGATAGGGCTTCTTTTATAAAGTCGGATTATGAAGACGTAAACTGGTGGAAAGACGCGTCGGAGCACGGCCCCTTCGATCTTGTCGTATCGGGCTATTCCATCCACCACCAGACTGATGAGAACAAGAAAAGAATTTACACCGACATTTTTAACCTGCTTAAACCCGGCGGCTTTTTTCTGAACCTAGAGCATGTGGCATCTAGGTCCGAGTGGATAGAATCCCTTAGCGATGAGCTCATCATTGACAGCCTGTACAAATACAACGTCAAAAATGACGGAGAAAAAGAAAGGGCTGTGATTGCGCATAATTTCAAGACCCGTCCCGATAAAGATGAAAATATACTCGCCGGTGTGGAAGATCAGTGCGAATGGCTTCGGGAAATCGGTTTTAACGAAGTAGACTGCTTCTTTAAGATCTTCGAGCTCGCGCTTTTTGGCGGACAGAGACCCTAACCCCTGTTCAATCAGATTAAAAATCAGATTACGAAGAAGTTAGCGCTCGGGCAGATCCTCTCCCCTAACCATAGCTTCGAGCGATACGCGAGGGCAGATGTTGTCTTCAATATAGTGCATCATGTTTGTAGCAACACCCCGGATCCGCTTCTCCGTCCTCTCGTCGTTACAGGTGCCGTCCTCGTTAAATACCTCTGTGCAGTTGGCCACGGAAACAGGTCCCGGCAGCACTATAGCGCCTACGTGCGAGCACACGCCCCTTAGCGATTCAAGAGATTTGATAGCGCCTATGGCTCCCGCCGCTACGCCCAGCAGCGCGACCGGCTTACCCGACATTACGGAGGGAAACCCCAGGTTTTCTATCGCGAGCTTCATGATGCTAGAGAAAGAGCCGTGGTACTCCGGTGTAGCGAGCACCATCCCCGTTGACTCTATAACGGCCTCCCTCATCCTCCCTGGGTCGGGGTTGTCGCCCCCAAGTCCGGGGGGATAAAGGTGCATCACCGCCGGGTCGAAAAGATGGACATTTACCCCGCTGTGGTTTTTAAATTCGTCCAGCACGAGCGCGAGCGCCATCTCCGTGTAGTTATTGGGCCTCACACTCCCCTTTATAGCTACAATGCTGATATTCCTCTCCGCCATGGTTGCGCTCCTATATAAAAGATTTGAATTTCCAGACCGGGAAAGCTTATTTAGGGTCGTACTCGCATACGAATTTAAGCAGCACGTCCCCGATGCTCCCCGGCACGATCTCCGTCCACCTCTTCTCCGGATAAGTCTGATAAAATCTCACGTAATCAAGACTCTCGTTCGTACCGTCAGAGAAATAATCGACGGACTTGATGTCCGAGAGTCTGTTGAGAGAGCAGTCGTAGACTCTGTGCGTCAGTCTGTATATCATAGTTTTTTCTTTGCCGTTTTTCGTCTTTACCGTCTCTCCGCCGCGGACGAACACTTTTGTCCACGCCCGCCTTTCGGGTCCGTTCACCTGAAAACGGTCTTTACCCATAAAGCCAACATAGCCGTGATCCGTTTGGCCGATATACAACCAGTCAGAAGACTCACGCGTCTCTTCAATTAGCGCTTGCACCTGGGCTCTTATCTGCTCCGGGGTTTCCTGGGCATAAAGAGTATTTGCCGCAATAAATACTGTCAGTGTCAGAAATGTGAAAAGTAATAACCTCATCTATCGAATATTAACACATACATCCTGAAAAAACAGAACATGAAAACAGCTCAGCCAAGCCATGCGGACGTAATACCGGAATATTTTTTCACAACATAAAAAAAACACCGAAGGGTTTTCCTCGCCGGCTCGTATCAATTAGTAAAGAGGCCGAAAAGGCTAAAAAAATTCACGACCCAGGAGGTCAGAAATGAACAAATACATTAAGACAGCGGCGATTCTCGGAATCGGACTTACCACATCCATAGCAGCCTACGCGGGCGACTGGGGACACGGCGGACACGGAAGGCACGGCAGGGCCAACATGGAAGCGCTTATGGAGCTCTCGCCCGATACGCAGACTCTGATACTCTCGACCATGAAGGAAGTAAGAGAGCAGAACGAAGGGCTCAGGGAAGAGGTTAAGGAAACTAGAGAAGCGATGAGGCAGGCCCTCACGGCAGATACTTTTGATGCCGAGGCTTTCAATGCCAATGCCGAGAAGCTAGAGACTCTCATGGCCCAGCGTTTCAGCACGTTCACGGACGCCGTGGCTAAGCTCGCGCCCGAGCTGACACAGGAAGAAAGGGAAGTGCTCGCGCAGATGGGCCCCAAGGGACCCGGCGGACCGCACGGAAGGTTCGGGAAAGACAGAAACACGGATAGCGAATAACGTCCTACACTCCTCCATTCTCGCGGGAGGGAGGGATTAAACTCTCTCCCTTCCGTATTTATTATGCTTAACATGTTATTATTTTGGGGACGGAGGCTGGGGGCCGCGAGCGAACATAGTGTGTAAGTGAGAGCAGGCATAAAAAATAAGCGGGCAATACCGGGGCAGAATAAAATATGGGGACGGAGGCGAGCGTTTTAGTGCGATGCCGGGGCAGGATAAAATGGAAACATGGCAAAAGACACAAAAGACCTTACGGACGAGGAACTAATGAAGCTTGTGATGGAAAAGAACGGCGATGCGTACTCAGAAATAGTAAGGCGCCACACAGAAAGGTACTACGCTCTTTCTTACCGCATGCTCTCAGAGCGTGAAGGAGCCGAGGACGTAGTGCAGGATTCTTTCCTTATGTTGTGGAACTCGCCCGAGAAATGGGACCCGTCAAAGAACGTTAAGTTCACCACGTGGTTCTACAGGGTGGTAGTAAACGCCTGTCTCGATGTAAAAAAAAGAGTAAAATACACTGTAGCAAACGATATTAACGAGCTGACATCCGAGGCGCGCTCGCAGGAAGAAGCTTCTGAGCTAAAGAGCGCTAAGGACAAGGTGGAAGCGCTAATACGGGAGCTTCCCGAGAACCAGCAGACGGCGCTCGCGCTATGTTTTTACGAGGGAGTGAGCCAAAAAGAGGCAGCGTCAGTAATGGACATTAGCGTAAAAGCACTAGAATCACTACTTATGAGGGCTAAAGGCAGCTTAAGAGCAAAATTAAACACAAATCCAAAAACGGAGGTGGCTTACAATCGATAGGGAAAAGTTTTTAGAATATCTAAGCGTCTACGGCGCCGATATCGACAGTTGGCCACAAGCCTTAGCGCAAGACGCCAACCGCGCGCTCAGAGCTTCAACAGAGCTAGCGGAGTTGCTCGAAGCCGAAAAATCGCTTGAGGACGCTCTCATGCAAAGAGAGTTTGAAGAAAGCTCGCACGGACTAAGCGATAGAATTATATCAAGCGCCATAGGTCAAGAGAAACAAAATTCCATATTCGGTTCATTAAAAGAATTATTTTCGACCTTCCCGATCCCGAGCCCCGCAATCGCTCTACCGATTATATTAGTAGTGGGGATTGTAGCCGGATACCTATACCCGGCAAACGAGCTGGCTTCAGAGCCCGAGGGCGTTCAAATTGCCGAGCTCATTTACAACGACGGAGGGCTTTATGAGTAAGGGACTAAAGGCAGTATTCATAATCTCAATTATATTAAATTTCCTGTTCATAGGGCTTACCATCGGCCATTTCTCAAAGCGGGCCGCCCACTGGGGAAAAATGAGGGCAGATATGGAAGAGACCCTAGGCAGCCTCCCAGAAGAAAAGAAGGAGATGATACTCGGCGCCATGAAAGAGCTGAGACGCGAGACCAGAGGCGCTAAAATAGAGCTGGAGAAAACACGTAGAGAGCTTATCGAAACACTCACGGCGGAGAATTTCGATCCCGAGCGGTTTGAAGGTGAGGCCCGTGAGCTCCACGATCTCCTGGGTGTACTCACAATGGATATGGCATCCACTGTGTCAGAGCTTGCTCAGAACTTAAGCCAGGAAGAGCGCGAAGCCCTCTCCGAATTTATTGAAGAAATGCGAAGACACCGACGCCACGGCCCTCCTGGGATGGGACCCCCGGGACCGCCAGGAGCGCCGCATGAGGGAATGAGACCGCCCCACCCTCCGGGAGAGAGATATTAAGTGAGCGCCGAGCAAGAAAAAAAGACCGGGCCCGCAGGGGAAAAAGCGCCGGCTCAGAAAGACTACCCGGGCGTGATCGCCCTTCCTCCGCTAATTTTAATCGCATTTATAGGCGTAGGCGTAATTCTCCACAATCTTTTCCCGATGCATTTTATCCACGGCCCTCTGCGCACTATAGTGGGCGCGATTTTCCTCGTTTATTCCGTGCTCATAATGAGCCTGGCTGTGCTTCAGATGAGAAAAGCCGGCACTAACATAGACGTACGTAAACCCTCCATGAGCGTAGTTACCGAGGGCATATACCGCTTCACCCGTAACCCGATGTATCTCTCGATGGCGCTCCTTATGATCGCCATTTCCGTCCTCGTAAGCAACATATGGATATTAATCCTCACTCTCCCGTTCATAATAGTCATGCAAAAGGGTGTAATCGAGCGCGAGGAGCGCTACCTGGAAGGCAAATTCGGCATTGATTACACCACTTATAAAAAACGCACACGAAGGTGGATATAGAAAAGCGACCGACTTGCTAGTTTTAACGAACTAAGCTTACCAATTATAGGTATTGATAATTCTTGAGTATTGTGCGATATTGTATTCAACATTGCTTATGGGAGAAAGTGGATGGACAGAGCCAATAATTCAAGATATAGAAAACCAGCATTTAGTTTAGTCATAATCTCTATTTTCTTTATTGTAATATCAGTCTTGATAGGAGTCTCAAGTGTGGAGGCTCAGGAAAAATGTATTTTCGAGCGTTTAACGAACGATCCTGAAGAAACTAGCAGAAACCCCGTGCTGAGCCCGGACGGCAGCTGTGTTGTTTTTGAATCAAGCTCAAATCTTACAGGTCAGAATCCTAACAACAATTTTCAAATATTTCATTACGATATCGAGAGCAAGAAGCTCACTCAAATTACACCAGGCAATATCGACGGTCAGAACGATACCGCTGATGTTAACAACGATTGCTCGAAGATCGCGTTTTTATCCACAGCTGACATTACAGGCGGCAACTCTAATAACGAGAATCAACTTTTACTCTTTGACGTAAATACGAGCACCTTCCAGCAGTTAACCAATATAGACGACGGCAAGAACATATTCAGTCCATCCATAGACGGAGCCGGAGGCATTATCACCTTTCAGTCTGACTCCGACATAAACGGCGGAAACGGGGACCTCAGCTCGGAAATATATTTCGTAACCCCTGCAAACGGCATAATCACACAAGTGACCGATTCTTTGGAAAATAGTAGAGATCCGTTCATAAACTTAAACGGTACTATAATAGGCTTTGAAAGCTCTGCAGACATAAACGGCACTAACCCAAACAAGAACCAGGAGATTTATACTTTCAACATAGGTTCTTCAACATTCATTCCTATTACGATGGAGGATAACGGAAACAGCTTCGACCCTTCACTTAACTCAACCGGCACGATAATCTCATTTGAGAGCACCTCAAATATTAACGGCGGAAACCCCGGAAACGCCCGCGAGATTTACTTTTACGATACAGGTGTTATTACTCAGGTCACATTCACAGGACTCGAGAATCAAAACCCCTTTGTCAACGCCAATGGCAACATTATCGTATTTCAATCGCCGGCCAATTTAACGGGCCAAAACCCTTTAGGAATACAGCAGTTATTTACTTTTAACATTGCCGATGACACTTTCGAGCAGATAACTAACCTTACGACAGGCTTTAATCAAAACCCTAAGCTCGACGCCACGGGAGAGCTCCTTACGTTTAGCTCAACGGGCAACATACTTCCGAACACTACTAACGATGAGCTACAAGTATATTTATACCGGTGTCTTCCGGTCGCGATACCGACTCTGAGCCAGTGGGGTATGTTCGCTGCAGCGGTAATTCTGGGCATGGCTGGATTGCTCGCGGTCAGAAGAAAAAGCACAGCATAAAGATAGACATCACTATGCTATGACCACTACAATACTAAAGCCGCATACCCTGAGCGCATACACAGTGTGCAGTCGAAGGGTCGCCTCTGTTTTTTTATATCACCCACCCCGGCATCACACTTTCTGACTTTATTCCCCCGGATCGTGGCTGCCCCCAGCCTCTGTCCCTATTCCAGCCGATGCCGGGAAGGCAGAAATCCACCCCTTTTCATTCTCTTTAGAAAATTGCCAAAAAAACCCGTTTTTCCCCTAAATTGTGTCATATAACACACTGCTTGCGATTCACAAAAACTAATTAAAATATGGCCAAAACGCCGAAAGTGCTGTTATATCAGGTGAATTTTGCGATCTTAATAAAATACCCTATTGACATCATTACGTAATGATGCTATAAATAGATTGTGACAGCGGCAACTATACAGCAGCGGGCTAACCCGCAGAAGATGCACAGAGGGTCTCTTTACATACCCTCAATGCTTTACGAAAGGCTCAGGTTGTACTCTTTCGTATCGAGAACTAGCCAATCCAAGATCATAGAGGAGGCTCTTACACAGTATCTCGATAATGCAATGACCGGTGAGGAATTTAAGAATGTAGCAATGTTCAAACAAGAAGACGATTAAAGCTGGCTTTCAACGAAAACACATACGGAGAGGATGGTAAATGAAAGTTAGAGAGGTAATCAAGTTTTTGGTCGAGAATAACGGGTGGTACCTGGTCAGGATATGCGGCAGCCACCGACAGTTCAAACTAAGGAGCAGAAAGCAAAGAGTGACGCTCAACTGTATGATGGATAAAGAACTACCGGAAGGCGCTCTTTATTACTCTCTGAAACACTGCTTCGATACAGAAGCCGTTACGGAGCGCGAGCACTATGAGATTACAGTAGAAAAATCGCAGAATTGCTACTCGGCTTACTGCCCCGACCTTCCGGGATGCGTTGCCGTAGGCGACACGCTCGACGAGACCAAGGAACTGATGCTGAGCTCTGTGCGCCTTCACTTAGAAGGACTCAGACAGGACGGCATAATACATTGTGAGCCGGATAGTACTTCGACATTTTTCGACATAAGACAGGCATCATGATGAATACTACTAAACACAGCATTCCTATTTGTCCCCCATCTACATCCGGGCGCGGCCTGACCCTCCGCGCCCGGGACTTTTCATTACTAAATTTAAAGATATCGGCTTATCTACGACCCCTATGTAACATACATCTAACTCGCCCGAAGGAAGTGAGTACACAAGTGTACTAACCCTCCTAAGGAACCCCCATCATCGGCATCTTTGGGCGAGTTAGATTTTTTCTCATGATACTGGTATAATCTCACCCCTACGATAAAAACCAACGCACGGAGAGGTGGCCGAGTACGGTCGAAGGCGCTCGCCTGCTAAGCGAGTAAAGGGCTTATACCCTTTCGTGGGTTCAAATCCCACCCTCTCCGCCATTCCAAGCCAGAGAACAAGGCAACAATATTGTTTTTAAGATTCCGACATACATAAATAGCGTTAAGAAAATGAATTATGGAAGCGTTAAAAACCTTATATGGGATGGGGTGGAATTATAAGGTTTAGCTGGAATAATTAATTTTTAGCGTAATTTATGTCTAGGCGGTGATTTTTGCTTCTTTTGATCATTCAAAAGAAGAGAAGAACTTTCTTTAATACTTCACAATAATGGATTCAGTACTCAGCCCTGAATGTCCTGGAAGATCCTCAGAAGAAACTCCCCGCTCTCGCGCGCGAACCTGGCGGTGTTCTCTATATCATCTTCCGAGAGATCACTCTCAAGGTGCCTCACGGTCCTCTTTATGGCAATCGAGTGCCCGGGGTCTTCCTTGGCGTGGACCCGGATAAATTCAGATGGATAGTCGTGGCCGCTGTGTTTCGGGAACATAATCCCCGAAGCGTTCTCGAAAAGGTAGGAATGGCCGAGTATCCCGAGGGGGAAATTCTCGGCGGTGTCCATAAGCATAGAGCCATAGTCCTCAACATGCGGCAAATCCGAAAGCTTAACTCCCTTTACGCCCATATCCTTTAAGTCCCTAAGAGCCATCTCTGCGTGCCCCTCCTCACCTTTAGCGCAGAACTTGAACCTCTTGCTTAGATAAGGGTTGGTATTCTCGGTCACGTCACTTGCGAGCAGCACCGCACTCCGGCTTACGTGCTCAATAACGTAGCAGGTCTTAAGTAGCCTCACATAGTCCTCACGGGATATACCGTCCCCCATAAGCGATGTGATCTCCTCCGTCCCCTCTACCACTTCTAAGTAATCCTCTACCTCTTTGTCCAGCTTCTGCTCTAAGCTTTCTTTACCTGTCATCGGTCTTGACTACTCCCTTATGTCGCAAGATATGTTTAAAATGTGATTTCCTGGCGCGCCCGGAGGGAGTGTTAAACTTCGATCCATCCGCACTTGCCAAGTATTGCAAATTTTTCAATTCTAAGAGCATGGACCAAGTCCTCGCTCTCTTTAATACCCGTCAAATTTCCAAGTCTTGTAATTCCGATACTTCTCTCAAATTGGACCAAATCCTCGCTCGCTCGGATTTGTACCCCCAACTCTTGATCCGCAGTCTTGACTACTCACTATGTTGCTAATATCTGACTAGCAGGATATCCTGGCGCGCCCGGAGGGAGTCGAACCCCCAACCTCTTGATCCGTAGTCAAGCACTCTGTCCAGTTGAGCTACGGGCGCGCAGTTGAGAGATTAATTGTACCTACTATGTGTCTGTGAGCAAGATTAAGACATCTTAATAGCATGCTATTGCAGTTTTATAAAAACTAAAGCCCGGCTTATAGATATACAATTTTTAATGTATCATAACTACTCTGATGTCGGAAATATTGATAAAGTTTGCGAAAAGACGCGCCCTGACAAGCGGTATAGCCGCGGGAATCGTAAACATCGTGATCCTCTATTTCGCGCTTATGGGTAAGACCGAAGTACCGCTGTTCGCGCTTGTTGCTGAGAAATGGAACCACTCTTTAATAGGCGCGTTAATCCCTAGAGCCCTAATAATAAGCATAGCAGTCACGTTTGTCACGGTCTGGATTACACTCAAGACCCATAAGGAAGAAGGCGCGGGAGATATCCCCTGGTTCAGGATAACTCTCATTAAAGCGCTCTTTCGCGCGGTACTTGCGTTTATTTTCGTCCTGGGCCTGGCACTGCTGTTAAGAGCCGCCTTTCCGAAATACGCCGAGATATCCACCTATATTGTAATACCGGCAGTCGCGGTGTTCGCGGGCGCAGTCGCCTCATATATGACATACGCGGCCGTGCTCTCAACCGAAAGTTTTCTGCACCCCGGCGAATAATATGGGAGCTGTCTTTTAAAAATCCCTATTTCCCGACTAAGTACCCGGTCAGTCCGCCCGCTGCGGCTCCGAGCCCTGCTCCCACCCAAGGGTTACCCCCGGCTATGGCTGTGATACCCGCTCCGGCGCCCGCGCCGATAGCCGCGCCGCCAAGCGTGCTCTTCTCTGTGCTCGACATCCCGGAGCACCCGGTGAGGCAAGTTACGAGTACTAGTCCCGCGATCAAATATTTAACATTTTTCATTGTTTATTCTCCTTGGTATTAATAATTTTATTCCTACCCCGGCATCGCTCGCTTATATTTTATGCCTGCTCTCGCTCACACACTATGTTCGCTCGCGGCCCCCAGCCTCTGTCCTCATTCTAATTAACCGGCTGTCCGCCTATACCGGTCTGGATGTTGGGTACTATCATCGTGTCCCAGATTACGTGCATAACCGGCGTCTCCAGCTTATCGGGGTTTTGAGTGTAGAAGTTATCTACAGTTGCGACAACTTCCTGCATTTTCATAGGACTCGCGGCCTGAGACTCCGCGACCTTAAGAACAAAACTCTCTCTCTTAAGCTCGGGGTACTGACGCATCAGCACCTGCTCGATGGTTACCACGTGCCCGGCTCCCCACACGAAAGCGAGCTTGGACGCGGGGGTCATAGTTACCCAGATGTCCCCTTTGAGCACCGGCATCTCCGCAGCTACCTGCTCTTCGACCGTTGCCTCTGTTTCCTGGGCATTCACCTCACTACCAATTGATAATGCGGCTATTATTAGAAAAACCGGCGCAATGCTCCATATATATCTAAATAAGTACATATAACTACCTCCTTGACTTAAGCTTTTACTGGTCTTTCCGATTATATCAGCTACCAGGGAAGGAAACAATCTGTTTCTCTAATAAATAAGTAAGATAAGTTTATTTAAGATACTTTCCGCCATTCGAGCAGGCGGTTATTGGCGGGCATTTCGTGATCGTGCAGCAGTTTGAGTCCTCGGGCCTCCCCAAGAGAGTTCACCCACTCAAAATCCCTTATGCCGCTTTTCCGGTCGCGGCTCTGGAGGAATTCATCGAACCTCTCGTTACTCTCGCTCGTATATTCCCCGCCGTAATTGAACGGGCCGTATACGCACAGAGTCCCGCCGTCCTTGAGCGCCGCATCAAGACCGAGAAAGAACAGCTCCACCAAAGCTTCTGACATAATGTGAAACGTATTTGCAGTGAATACACCCTCGAAACTCCCTACTTCCCAGGGCCTCGCGGTAACGTCAAGCAGAACGGGCTCCTCAATGTTAGATGAGCCCTCTTGTTCCAGCCTCGCCTTAATGCCGGGCAGGTACTCAGGCAGATCACTAGGCTGCCAGGTAAGGTACGGCAGGTTCTTCGCGAAATGAACAGCGTGCTGCCCCGTGCCGCTTCCGATCTCCAGCACCGAGCGTACATCCCTAAACGCCCCGCGGAGAATTTTCAGTATGGGCCCCTTGTTCCTCTCGCACGCCTCGCTTAGTGGACTTAAGTTATTCATGACCATATTTAGGATATAGCTTTCGCGCGGCTCTTACAACAAACGCATAAATGCTTCGAGCCTGCGGGCGCGGTTCGTCAGGAAAATAAAGCCTTAGCTCCGCGCCGATTTATCGGTATAATATGTGTTACGTAAACCCTTGGAGGCACCTATGTCCATACATTACAGAACATTCCTGCTAGTTCCGCTCATCCTCATAAGCATAGCGATATTCTCCGGCTGCTCCAAACAACCCGAAGTGCTTATAGCTGTGCCTTTATGCGACTGTATCCACAAACCCGACGACCCGCAATCTGACTGCTGGGAAGGCTACGTGTGCCATGGTGACGCGGAATGCACCCAAAACGGCGGACTATATGACAAATGCGTCCCGGGAGGCACCTACAGTCCCCACGAGCAAGGCGCATCCTACTGAGCGCACAGAGCTATATTCCATCCCATAAATTAAACACCCCCCTTTCGGGCGGCAAAGAGACCCGAACGTATCATAACGCAATAGAAAGACAAAAAAGCAAGTCCGTGCTTCCCCCCTTACACCCGGGCTATGCGATACGCGCGAAGCAGTGAGGCCGGAATTTTTTTGATATAGGTGAATATTGATATATTATTCCTATGTAGCCTGACTAAGCGAATATCGCGCAAATAAACAATTCACAAACGATCACGCGGTGTAATGACCGCCCGCCGCTTCTGCGGCGCGCAGAATGTGAAACAATATGAACATTAAACTGTCCCTTCATGTAGTCGGCACATTCCTTAAATTTTTCGGATTACTACAGTTACTCCCGGCTATCTGCTCGATAATTTACAGAGACTCCGATTGGTATATTTTTTTGCTTACGGCCTTTACGACCTCTGTGCTGGGTTTTGTAGTAGAAAGAGCGACCAAAGAAGCAAAGCAAGCAAAAGAGCTCTACAGAAAAGACGCGTTTTTCATCGCGCTGTCTTGCTGGATCGCGGCAAGCCTGTTCGGCTCTTTGCCCTATCTATTCATACCATCGGTTTTCAGCCCCGTAGACGCGTTATTCGAATCAATCTCTGGGTACACCACCACGGGGGCCACTATTATTTCCAACATAGAAGTCCTGCCGCGCGGGCTGCTCTTTTACAGAAGCTTTACACAGTGGCTCGGGGGAATGGGTATCATCCTGCTCGCTATTGCCGTGCTCCCCAAGCTCTCGGTGGGAGGAATGCAGCTTATGAGCCTAGAAGCCCCGGGGCCCAAGACCGAAAGACTTACCCCCCAGATTGCCGACACCGCTAAAAAACTATGGTTCATATACGTAGCCCTTTCCGCTCTTTTGATAGTGCTTCTCTACCTTTCAGGCTTGAGCGCTTTTGAGTCGATTACCACTACGTTCAGCACCATTTCCACGGGGGGCTTTTCCATATACAACGCCAGCATCGGCGCTTACGACAGCACACTTGTGGAATTTATCGTAATCATTTTCATGATCATCGGCGGCTCAAACTTCCTTCTTCTCTATCTTTTTTTCACAGGCAAATTTTCAAAGCTCTTACACAGCTCAGAGTTCAGGTTCTTCATAACCTTGATCCTTATCTTCATCGTCGTAGTCACCCTTGATCTTCGGCTGCGTGAATACCCCGGGTTTTTAGAAGCGCTCAAATACGGGTCGTTTCAGGTAGTTTCCATATTGACGGGCACCGGCTTCAGCTCTACCGATTTCGGCCTCTGGCCGAAATTCGCCGTATTCGCTCTACTGACCGTCATGTTCATAGGCGGATGCGCGGGCTCCACCACAGGCTCCATAAAAGTTATCAGGGTCCTGGTTCTGATAAAAAAGGGCATCAGAGAGATCAACCATCTCATCATGCCAAAAGCTGTGCTCCCGGTAAGGATTGATAAACGGGCTGTCAGCGAAGAGGTCATTTCGAGCGTGACGAGCTTCTTCCTTTTGTTCATTGTGATATTGGTGGTCTCGGTATTAGTGGTTCTATCGATTGAAGATATATCTATACTGGGAGCTCTTTCGGCCTGCACCGCAACGCTCGCGAACGTAGGACCGGGTTTCGAGGAAGTAGGCGCGGCTTATCACTATAAATTCCTATCAGTCTTCTCAAAGCTCTGGCTGTGTTTCCTGATGCTTCTCGGGAGGCTTGAGATTTATACGGTGCTCGTCTTTTTCACCCCGCTGTTTTGGAGAAAATAAATTGGGTCGCAAGACATAGCCACTTATGCGTCATGAATAAATTACGGCAGAGGGGCGCCCTCTTTAGAAAAGCTCCTGTTTTAGAAAAGCTCTTGCTGAGCGTCTTCAAGAAGTACTCGCTTAAGTATGCTCTTGGCGTGAATGACGGCCTTTTCCTTAATATCCTCAACATCGTTTGAATCGTTTGCGAGAGGAAAAGTGATAGAGATATAAACATTTTCACTCGAGAGATCATAGTCCTCAAGCTCAATCGTAATATCGACGAGAAAAGATTTCTCATCTTCCATCAGAGTCAAATTATCCACTTTATAGTTAATCATAGTGTATTCATCCCGGGCTCTAACTGTATTATCGCGATAGAAGTCCTTTATCTATTACCGCCCCGCTCCACCTGCGATCCGCGCTATTGTTTTTCTTTCACTTCGGGGACAACGTAATATTGTTTACTATCGTACATTACGCCAAGCTCGCATTTTCCCTCTCTACCATGAAGCATTAGCTTAACCAAGGATCCCTGCGTTTCCCAGCCCGCCGTGTACTGCAGCTGCCCGTCGCAAGCTGCTTGAGGGTAATCCTCTGTTTTTATATCAGACTCCGCGCCTTCATTCCAATTCACTGTATCGTACGCGGGTCTGCCGTATTTCATCGTATGAAAATCCCTCAGTTTTACGAAGTCGTTTACATACATATTCGGCTCTTCATGACTCTTGGTCACAACATAACCCGCGCGTGTCAGCTTGCCGTCATCGAACAAATAGCCTATTACCGCGGGCATACCCTCAAACTCACTTACATACGTTATAACGTTCGGCAGCTCTTCAGTCGGAGGCTCGCTCTCAGATTCCTTCACTTGCTCTTGGCTCATACCCCAGCTCGTATTCCTAAAGTCATACTCCCCGCCGCCTTTATCAGAAGAGCAACTGAATAAAAGTACCAATACCAGCTGGAATAATAGAATATTTATATATTTCTTCATACCGAAGTCCTTAGTTCATCCAGTCCACTCTGTTATAAAATACATACATTAAAATTAATTGCGAGCGCAGCTCCGATGTTCTAAGAAAATCATGTGCGCAATAACCGCAGTACTAAAACTACACTTCTCCCAAAGCTTCGCGCACCGCATTGTAAGATTGTTATGAGCTTAAATAGGGCTCAATAATCCGTATTACCGCCGCCGAACTCCTGAAGTACCTCATTAATTATATCGTCCGAGCTTGCGGACAACACATTTTCATATATCCCGTTCAGCTCTTCCGGAGTTATTATGCCTTTGTCTATGAGCACTCCTTCAAGCGCTCTCAATTTTACTCTGTTAGCTACAAGAGTTCTTACAAGATCAAAAATTAACCGCCCCTGTGTATCACTACCGAACAAATCGGTCAGCGGTCCGAAAGTCTCTCTATCCACTCTATCCAATTCCTATCCTCCTGCTTTGTTGACCCTTGGTTGTACTTATGCACCACCCTCAGAGCATAATATAATACCCTCATCGTAAATGAGCAAATTATTCTATAAAAATAAATCCGGAGTCTCTATTCTACCCGCGGCTAGCAAGGGCTTAGAGCAGCTAAGGGGCCTATGCTAAAGTTAAGGAGATAAAGCGAAGACCCATCAGTAAACCGACACAAGCTTTAGCTTTCCGCGTGATTGCCCGAAGACCCATCTTATATCCGGCTCACCCGGCATTTTCACGGTCGCGGTATTTTTCTTTATGGATACGATTTGCATCCTGCATATCTGGCCCGTCTCGCCCTTTTGCACTTCGTCCCTGTAAAGCTGCATGACCTCGAGCACGTAGCGTGAGGCCATTTTTTCCCATTCAACTCCGCTAAGCTCCTGAGCCCGCTCAGAGAGCTTATCTTCGTAGGCCCCTTCCAAAATCTTATCTACGGTATCTTCATTAAAATTATTCCTGATGTCGTTCATGCTCACATGTGTAAAGAACTCATCCACGTTCTTTTGGCAGCCGGCTTCTTTCATACTGTTAAAAATGGGCTTGATTTCGCTGTTGCCGCTAGAGCACGCCGAAAGGAAAATCGCCGCGAGTATTATCAATGTTAGTGGTTTCATTACGTCCCTATCTCCTCCTGAGCTTCACAGATTGTAGGGGAAATAATAATTGATGTTAACGGGAATGGAAAGACATTCTTATGAATAAAAAGTGAAATTCGGAGAAATTTATTTAGAATAGGTAATTGAGATCAAGGAAAGCTTTAACGTTGGCAACCGCAAGACGGGTGCTCCGAATCTAGCAACAAAAAGCTCAATTACTTTCTAGTTTTAACAACTTAAGTAGCTGATATCAATAAGAATCGCTGTATTTCCAGACCGCAAGTCCCTGGCAAACTACTGTGTACCAGTTGTCCGGGTACTCGTGCTCAAGGGTCCAGCTAAGGTTTACCACCGCGTTAGCGCCAACGCATACAGCCTGATTTTTAATCGTGCTCACGCACTGGTTAACGTAGTTATCTTCGTTAAATACCTGTAGCCACGCCTCTCTGTAATGACGCTCGCTTTTTCCCGTAACATATTTTATTGAGTCATAGTGCTCAATCTCATCAGGGGTGCCACGCTCCTCAATATAGAGTAAGTCCGTAAGTGACTCGGCCCCGCAAATCTGAGCGCCCGTGAGTAATATAAGAACTGCGGCAACAAAGTTTTTCATCTTCCGATCCTCCAGCAATTTCTAAAGTTCGACCCGTAAACATCACCCGACTCTAAGTATTATATATCCATAATTTGGATTTGAGAATACCGTCCGGAAAATAATCATATTTATAATTACACACGGCTCCGGTTTTAATTTGCATGACCCTTCGCAAATCCAGTATAATCTAAATAATTACACCCTGAATTACAGACATCAATACCGGTTTCACATAACAACTTAAGACCACAAGGAAGCGACGTTTGGAAAAACATGCTATAGAGTTTTGTGAAGAGTTCCTGAAATTCCTAAACGACCCCGGAACCGGTGTCAGAAACCCACTCAATGAATCGCTTATTCTTGAGGATTTTTTCGTATTCCCAAAGCTTATGCTATCAACAGCAGGCATCGGGGAGCCGGGCTCAAGCGGAGCCGCGATAATAAGCTCAAGAGAATTATTACGGGTTGAGAGCCTCTCACCCCTCGTATTTATCACAGGCCCGGCAGACTCCGGCAAAACTACGCTTCTGAAAATCCTTATGAAGTACTACGCCGCCGCAGGACTATTCCCCCTTTACATTGACTGCAGCCGTATCGGGAGCATAGACCGGAACGGGCAGAGAGAGCTTGTCAGCAGCGCATACGAAAAACAGTACACAGAGAAATCTCTTCAGCAAATACTGTCCTCAAGCAGTGATAAAAAGATATGTCTCCTGGACAATATCGACAGCGTGAGACCAGACAGACAAATACTTCATGGGCTCGCAGATGAATTCGGATTTTCAATTGTTACTACGAGCATTCCATTACTGGGTGAAACGTTCTCTTCAGAATTTATTCAAGACAAAGAGCCTCTAAATTTTGAACTCATGGAATTCAGCATTGACTTAAGGCGCGAGCTTTGTAGTAAATGGCATAACCTACCTGCAAAAGAGCGAGAGAGAGATACCGTTAGCATAGACGCCAAAATCGAGTCTGCGCTAAATATCATGGACGAGGTAATCGGCAGGGACCTCGCGCCCTCTTACCCGCTGATATTACTCACGATCCTGAACATCGGAGATTCCGGAGACCAAGAGCCTTCACAAAGCTCTTACGGCTACTACATAGAGCACTTGGTCACAAAGCCTCTTAAGGAGCGCGCGGGCGCCGACCGTCTGGAAGCTTTGATGGTTTATCTATCCCAGCTCGCGAATCTGATGTTCACAGAGAGGAAATCCTCGGCGACAGCGCTAGAGCTGGCTGAGCTTTTTGAGAAGCAGTCGGGCACACAGAACCGTGCGCAAGAGTGGCTTAGCACACTAATTGAATCAGGCGCTTTGGGTCTGAAAGAAGCGGAATATTACTTTAGGTACGAGTATGTCTATCACTATTTCGCCGCGCTGTATCTAGCCAGAAACATTGGTCTTGAGAGCGTAAGGGACGATGTGCGCCGCCTCTGCGCAAATCTCGGTGACGGGGAGTACGCGAACATAATGCTCTTACTTACCTACCTTTCAGACGATCCTTTTATACTCGGCGAAATCTCCGGCACTCTGGACACATCCGCTGCAGACACCTCTCCTGACTCTGTGGACGAGCAGATAAGAGAGATAGACGAGCTCATCGAATCCATTATAAGCACAGGAGAGAAGGATAAGAAGCTCAGGGAGCTCAGAGCGGAGTACACCGCAACAAGAGAGCGCGTTTGGACGCGGCCCGCCCAAAGGCGCGCAGAGTACAGATACGAGCCCCTTTCAGATCCGGAGGTCTTGAGAAAGCGGCTTGATAATACCCAAAAGGAGCTCAGGCTGCTGGATTTAGCGGGGGGATTACTTAAAAAACATCTTCATACACGCCCCTTAGACCCTGCTACTCTGGACTTAGCGGGAAACCTTTACAGGTTCTGGTTCCGCTCACTCGGGGCTACAGCGCAAGATCTTTTAAAAACGCGGAAACAATCTTCCGTTGATTCAGCGGCAACTTACGGCAGAGACAAATGGACTTCCACAAGCACCGGGGAATATATGCGACAGCTAGAGCGTTTTTCTCTGGCTATGAATATCTTCGGTTTGTATGTACGTCACCTTACACGAGCGCTAGGGGGCATTGACCTCTCGGAATTGTTTGATAGCGAACAAGAGAATATCCCCAAGAAATCGTCTACGCTCTTTGAGCTGTGCGCAACATTAGCGCGTGGTGAAGAGGACGCCGTGTTTTCAGAGATTGAGAGCTTTTCACGCGCCACGGGCACAGGCAAATTCGCCCGCGAGCTAGTAAGGAAGATCGCTCTCTGGCGTCTCTGTGGCTCCCGTTCCGGCACTGAGCTTGAAAGTAAACTTGCCGAGCTCGAGCGGCGCCTCACTCGCTAATTCAGCTTGCCTGATCGTTTTTTCTAAGCTCCCCGAAGATATAAAGCACGCACGCGGCGATAATAAAATAAAGAGGTATCAACGCCAACTGCCCGTTATAACCTTTCACTACAGGGTTAGAAAATATAAGTATCACCGGAAGCGAAAACCAGGGGATGCGGCCGTGAAAGAACTCGGGCACAAGGTAAGTAGTGACTATGTTACCGCTCGCGGACTGACCGTGAAGCATCGAGACCGAGACGCTCATAAGGGATATTAACATACTCACCGCAAGCAGAGCCAAAAGCACCGCTCGAAGAATTTTTCCCGAGCCCGCCCAGAGCAAAGACAATGGCAGACAGAGGAACGGCAACATAGGGGTAAGATATCTTGGCGTTGTCGATGCTCCGCCGGTCCAGTTTAAAAATGAAGAATTCCATAGAAAATAATAAATAGGAATCACTGTCAAGATAACGGCCAGTGATCTCTGCCCTGGACGGCGCCACAGAGCAATTAGGGCCAACGGCACGGCCACAAGCAGAGGGGAAAACCACAATATACCGTGCTTGCCGCTGAAAAGGAGCTTCATAAAAACGCCAAAGTCAGGGTACACGAGACCGTAAAACCCTTTAGTCATATTGGGAAAGTTCACTGTATAGGAGTAAAGCGACCCGAAAGGTTTGCCCAATATCGCATAGTTATATATGAGTAGAGGGGAAATAAATATCAGCCCTCCTGCCAAAGCGCCGATAAACACTTTGAGCAGCCTGCGCCTATCCCACGCCCGCATGTTGTATAAACCGTACAGCGCTATGACGAATGCCGGCGGCGCTGTGGTGAGCTCAATGACGACGGCCCATGCGAGCAGCGCTCCGGACGCGAACGACAGCCATATATCCCTTCGCCGTTCATGCGGGCTCTGAAGTAAAAAGAAAACTGCCGCGAGTCCCAAAAACAGGCACCCCCCGGCGGATGCGTGGCCGAAGAACGCTGTAGACCATCCCCAGGCCGGTGTGGCCATCCCGTACGCAAGGGAGCCGAACACAGCTCCCCCAAAGCCCGCCCCCAGCTTAATCGCGACAAAGTAAATGGCTAGGGCCGCAAACACTGTAAGAAGACCTGAGGTAGCTATTGTTACGACCTGACTTAAGATAATGAAAGGCTCCGTAATCATATGGTTGGAGTCGATCCAAACGATCTTACCATCCCGAAACCGCACCCAGTCGATATGTGGTGAAAGTGTTTTTAGAGCGAACACAACGCCCGCGGCAGATGGGTAAGCCATAAACGACATACCCGGTGCTTTGTCCGTATAATATTTGCCTTTGTAGTATGCTATATCGCCGGTCACTCTACGAAACTGGTCTATGCTCAGGCTCTGATCCTCAATCATAGCAAGCGTCAGCGCGACCCTCGGCACGGTATTCCAGTTCCCAGCATTCTGAGCGAAATAAGCATAGCAGGCAAAGAGCAGTATAAACAGCGCTCCCGCTATCCTGTAAGTCTTATTTGAATATATTTTAGTAATCCCCACAGTCTCCTTTACACATGCCGACTCGACTACATTCCCATATAGCGCAGACCTGCTTTACTGACGTTTTATTTATACTCTATAATCATAATCAATGAAATCCGCGATTTCCTCATCAAGCGTGATCAAGCGCAGTTCTTCCGGGCAGGATTTTGGAACACCGCGCTCATCCCCATCCGCAAGCTCGCCCCAGCTGTTTACATACGCTCTGGCGGCGGATGAGTCTCCATTTGAAAACAGTTCAAGAAGCGTGGCCGTGCACTCTTTCACCGCTTTTTCAAAGAGTACGGTATCATATGACAGCATTTTGGACGTTTTATCATATATGAGTGCTCCCGCGCCCTTAAGCGCGCAGTATGTAAGATAGGCAGAGCCCGAGTCAGGGTGCTTGTATATACCGCCCCGCCTGATGTAGCGGAGCATCTCTGAAATAGCGACTAAATACGCCTGCTCGAGCCTGCGCCCACCCAGTAAAGCGCTATCTAAATGCCCGAGGTTATACAGTGAGATAAAATCAGACTTAAGCTCGTGAAGAATCATGTAGTCCATATCAAACTCTGACATCGAAGAGCCCAGATTATCCTCGCCGAAGAAGTGCCCCACGTCGTGCCCCCTGAGCCAAGTGAGAAGAAGCCGCGCGGTATCCTCATCTGAAAGCTCTGAAAGCATGCGCTCGGCCCCTGCTATATAACGCCCGGCGATCTTCTCCGTAATCTCTTTGAACCTTGACCGGTAGAGATTGATGAACACCGTCATGTTAGAGAGCGACGATACGTTTTCCTTCGGGCCGCCCGAAAAGAAGACGCATATCGGCTTGTGCTCTGTGTTAAGGCCGCCAGCAAGCGAGAATATATCCAGGCACCTGAGCTCCGGAATCACATCTGGGACGTTGATTTTACAGGTCTCGGAAAGCTCCTCAAGCCGCTGAGCAAAAAGCGGCATATGATCGTCATAATCCCTGATTAAGCGCTCGAACTCACTATTGCTTACACCCGCGGCGCCCGAGTAATACCCCTCCCCTCCGCCGGACGAAAGAAATACCTTACCTAAAATAAGCTCTATCCCGCCGCGGCATTCATCACCGCCCACAACACTCACCGGATAAAGGTCGTATATTCCGCCCTTAAGAGCCTGAAGAGATTCCTCAAAAGCTGCTCTGGCTTGCTCCGGCAGCGTCTCGGCACAGCCGCTCAGCGCCTCTACGATCCCATTCCACGCTCTACATTCCTGCGCTCTCGTTATGGCCCCCGCTACCCGTCCCCCGAGCTGCATGCTGTAAAGCTCATCAATCATCCCAAGCGCCTTTAAAAACGCTTCAGATACAGCTCGCAAGTCCCGGGGCAGTGAAACATCCACATCGACCACAGCCGTGCGTTTATCTACAGTCATCGGCTAAAACATTAGCATGTAAAAGGGAATTAGGGAAAGAGGGAGGTTCTGAAAATACGGAATCTCAGTCGGTATCGAGAACTACTCGAACCTCGGACAGGTACCTGCCGAGCCGCTCCAGCTCTGCTTCAATCGCGGCAGCGTCTTCTTTAATCGCCGCGTCTTCAAGATTCCTGCCTATATCGGTAATTACATCAAAGCCGTACCCCGCACCCGCGCCTTTCATACCGTGCCCGAGCCTTTTTATCTCAGAGAATTCTCCACGGGCCGCGGAGTCTCTTATAATATCAATCTCTGAACGCCTGTTATCCAAAAACCCCGGCACCAGATCAGCGTAGTCAGGATCGACGCGCACTATGTCATATGCATTGCTCGTATCGCTCATATTAAATAACCTCAATTAAATAATACACCCGTTTTGGGTCTGAGGGTCTAAAAAAATATGAAGCGGACAAATTAGGGGTTCTGGTGCTCAGGACGCAAAAGATCGAGCACGGTTTTAACAGGGTTAAACGTGATGAGCGGGACTTCTACAAACACAGTATTCCAATAGGCCATTGCCCCGTTCCACAGCCCCGGCAGCTCGAGCGCTTTTAGATCTCGGCCCCCGCTTGATTTATGAGAGATAAACCCGGCGTCGCGGTCGATATATTGAGTCAGGTCAAACGCGCTACCCTCATAGTCCCTGACAGAGCACACCAGATCCACGGGGTTAAAATGGGTAGAGGATTCCCAGAGCGCTTTTTGCGTAGGGTCGTCCATATTCACTTGGGAGGACTCGACTATCTGCTTACTAAGTGAGCCGTCAAAACCCCTCACCCAAAACGGCCCGCCACCCGGCTCGCCCTGGTTCCTCACGACCCCGCACACCCTGATGGGGCTCATCAGCCTGGCCCTCACGTACATGGCTTTCTCACTCTGTGTAGCGTCGTCTAAATATTCGGGAAGCTCTACAAGAAGACCCATCGCCGAGAGCTCTGTGAGCGCCTCATTAACCGCTTTCTCGGAATATCCGCCGTCAAGCTCGCGCAAAAGGCTGAACACCCTGGTCTCAAGCTCTATCAGGTAACCGCCGAGCGCTTTCTTGTAGGTGTACGTCTCCCCCTTTATCCTGTCCGGGACGACGTTATCTATGTTCTTTATGAATACCATATCACACTCAAGGTCATTCAGGTTTTCTATGAGAGCGCCGTGCCCGCCGGGCCTGAAAAGCAGATTTCCCTCTGAGTCTCTAAACGGCTTGTTTTTCAAATCTACCGCGATAGTATCAGTCGAGGGTTTTTGTACGGAGTATGAAGCCTCAATGCTCACACCCTCGCTCTCATAAAGGAATTTCGTTCTGGAGATAAGGGACTTAACCTCGCCTTCGTGCTCAGCGGACAGCGTGAAATGCAAGCGCGCGACACCACCTGCGCCGATGGAGTAATGCGCGGCCTCGACCAGGTGCTCCTCAAACGCGGTCCTTGGGTAATCACCATAGAGATGGAATTTTATTATCCCCTTAGGGAGGTTTGAATAGTTAAGACCGGGCTCTCCAAGAGTATGGCCGATTATCTCCCTAAAACTTCCTTCCCGAAGCAGGCTCTTCATATCGATCCCCTCTGACTCAAGTGAAGACGCCAATTCCTTATAGAAGGCGTAGCGCTCGATGCCTTCAATAAATTTTAGTGCCGCGGCTCCTTCTTTATCCCCGGAGTCTGAAGCCGCCTGCAGAGTTTCCCGAGTAACCTCACCAGAGGACAGCGCCGCCTGGAGCTCTTTGAACATACGGCTCGCGGCTCCTGAAGCCGGAACGAACTTGACTATATTCTTGTCCCCGCAGTACTGATCGAATAAAGAAGAGAGCTGCTCTAAATTATCACCGACCGATTCGATACCGTCCCCGAGCGTACATGGCCGTGCGAGCTCCTGAGGCTTAATACCTTTCCTAAACGTCTCAATCTGTGATTTCACTGTCCCGGGATCAAGACCTCTGGATCGGATCTCAGCCTCCATGCTTTCGTTTAGACAATCGTTTTCGGTATTCAACTCTTATGGTCCCCCCCGAATCTGTTAGATGTAGTCCGCAAATATTCTATACGTAATTTCAACCATGCCCAAGGGGATAGGGCACATTAAGCTCTGAAGTATTACGAAAATTTGTCTGGAGTAAAAAGCGGGTGAATAAAATTCATATTGAATTATGACTAATGCACGGCGTCCATGCCTGGGCTCACATTTTGAGCGGGTCTTTCATCCTTCTCGCCTACCCATTTCCCGACCATATCCAAAAGCTCCTTTTTCCTCAAGGGCTTTGTAATGTAGTCGTCCATGTCGTTCTCAAGGCACTTCTCCCTGTACCCCGCGATCGCGTGCGCGGTAACAGCGATGATCGGAGTCCTGTGCTTGCCGTTCTCCGATGTCCTTATCGCTTTTGTAGCCTCAAAGCCGTCCATCACGGGCATCTGCAGGTCCATCAATATCAGATCGTAGTCCTTCCTGCATACGGCGGTAATACTCTCCTCACCGCTCCCTGCCAGGTCAACCGCATAGCCCCCGAGCTCGAGCATCCTTTTTACCAGTTTCTTATTGTCGTCCGTATCGTCAACTACCAGTATTGTGGGGACATTCTCTACCGTGCCGTTTACGTTCTCGGCCTCGGCATCAACCACTTCCTCAACATTCGCCGGCCCGCCGTTTTCATCAACCCCCTCTCCGAACAGCTGGGCCTCGAGCGCACTCCTCAGCCTGGCGGCCCGGACGGGCTTTACAATAAAATCGTCTATCTTGGGCTTCTTAAGCTCTTCTATGCTCACAGTTCCAAGGGGTGAGAGCAGTATCAATTTTGTATCTGATAGACCCGGCCCGCTCTTCACATAATCCGCAAGCTCAATACCGCCTGAGTCCCTGGTGGCGTAGTCAAGCAGCACCACATCTGGAGTGACGTCAGTATTTTTCAGCATATTAAGCGCGGCTTTCGCACCGGGGGCAAGTTGAACCTGCAGCCCCGTGCGGGCAATTAATTTCTGCAATATTTCCCTGCTCGATTTGTTAACTTCCACAATCAAAGCGAGCTTACCTTTAAATCTTTCATCATACCCCCTGCTCTGGTCCGGGTCTTCCGATACATAGCCCCACGGCAGCGTAAAACTGAACTTCGATCCGCCCTCTTCACGGCTCTCATACCAAATCCGGCCACCCATAAGGTCCACAAGCGATTTAGATATGCTTAGTCCTAGACCCACGCCCCCCACCGTTCTCTTTGTAGAGCTGTCCACCTGTGTAAATTTCTCGAAGATCTTTTCCCTATGATCCTTAGGTACGCCGATACCCGTGTCCGATACGCTGAAACAAAGCTCTTTTCTGCCCAGCGTCCCTTCGTCCACCATCGAGACATTGATAACCACCTCACCTGCGTCTGTAAACTTTATCGCGTTTACTACAAGGTTCACAAGCACTTGCATTATTCTCGTAGAATCACCATTTAGAATATCTGGCACTTTATCATCGATATAGCAAAGGAGCTCTATACCCTTGTTAAACGCTCTTAGGGACTGAGATTCGGCAACGTCCTCGACTAGCCGCCTCAGGCTCATATCGCTCTTTTCTATCTCCATCTGCCCCGCTTCTATCCTGGAGAAATCGAGAATATCGTTTATTAGCCCCAGAAGCGATTCAGATGAGCTCTGGATCACCCTCAAAGTCTCTTTCTGCTCACCGGAGAGCTCTGTCTCAAGCGTAAGCTCCGTCATGCCGACTATCGCGTTAAGCGGCGTCCTTACCTCATGGCTCATGTTAGCCAAAAATTCAGACTTCGCCAGGTTAGCGGCCTCAGCCGCTTCCTTGGCCTGATACAGCTCTACTTCGGATTTTTTTCGCTCTGTTATATCCATGAAGCTCCCCAGTATCGCGCGCCTGCCCCTGTACTGTATAGAAGTGACTGTTTCCATCACCCACTTAATGTGGCCTTCTTTTGTAATAATTCGGTATTCGTAGGGATTGTGCCTCTCACCTTTGAGCATGAGCCTGCTGTTTTCCCTTACGTCCGAGCGGTCCTGCGCGTAGACGAGCTTCCACTGGTTCGTGTCCACAAGCTCCTCGCTCTTGTACCCTAGAAACCTCTCGAGCTCGGGGTTAATAAACCGGAACTTTTTGTCCTGGAGTATGTATACGCCGATCGGCGAGCCTTCAGAAAGTGTCTCGAACAGCTCCTCGGCCTGAATTCTCTCAGATATGTCCATCACGGTCCCAAGCACCGCAGAGTCCCCCTGGTACTGAATAGACCTTACTACCTCCATCACCCACATCAGGCTACCGTCGCTCCTTACCATTCTGTAGTGATAGGGGTTGGTATTCTCACCCACGAGCATACGCGAAGCGGATTTCTCGGCTTTATCTCTATCCTCTACATAAACGTGAGTGAGCGAAGCGCTACCGGTAAGCTCCTCTTCCGTATAGCCGAGGTATTTTTGGAACTCCGGATTTACGAATTTATATTCCCCTCCCTGTAGTATATATATTCCGATCGGTGAGCTGTTGGAAAGTGTCCTTAACATCGCTTCCACCCTTCTGCGGTCGGTTATGTCCGAAACCGTCACGAGCACGGCGGGACCGTCCATAAACTTGATCTTTTTGACGGTTTCCATTACCCACCTTAGCTCGCCGTCCTTTCTCGCAAGCCTGTATTCGTAAGGGGAAGTATCGTTGTTTTGAAGCATACGACTCATA
This sequence comes from Thermodesulfobacteriota bacterium, assembly GCA_965216785.1. Lineage (GTDB taxonomy): Bacteria > Desulfobacterota_D > UBA1144 > Nemesobacterales > UBA2774 > UBA2774. The sequence continues at coordinate 2,062,963 of OZ244197.1, read as the reverse complement.
TTAGCGGCGGCTTCCTGCTTGTCCCCGGCGTGTATATAACTCTCAGGCGAAGAGCCCAGAAGCTCCTCTTCGCTGTAGCCCGTGTAGTCGCAGTACTGTGAGTTTACGAACTTCAGCTGATTGTCCTTTACTATGTATATACCCATTTGAGAGCTATTCGAAAGTGTTCCGAGCATCTCCTCCACGCGGCGCGTATCTGTAATATCCGTAAGAGTTCCTAAAACGGCTTCCCCGTCCCCGTAGACGATCTTTGTAACCGTCTCCGACACCCACGCGGGGATGCCGTTTGAGGTTTTTATCCTGTATCTGTAGGGTTTTACCCGCTCACCTTTGAGCATCTGCGCCGACTTCTCAGCCACATTATGACGGTCCGAAGGATCTATAAGATCAGTGATTTTCGCACCCAAAAGCTCTTCCTGCGCCGTAGCGGTGAGCCGTTCGAGTCCTTTATTTGCATATACGATTCTGTCTCCCTGAGCTATATAAGCTCCAGCGTTCAATCCCCCGGAGAGCGCTTTGAAGATCTCCTCGTCCTCTTTCAACCTCGATATTTCCTCGTTAAGATTTTCGATAGCCTTAGCACTTTGACCCATAGCTTTCTCATGCGCCGCCTCTTTACTCCTAAGAGATTTCTCAAGTGTACCGAGACCCTTGAGGTTGTTTGAATACAAGACTGCGAGCGCGGGGACAGGCACTAAGAACGCTAAAGCTCTAAGCAGATATGCGGAAGGCAGATAATATCCAAAAGCCAATAGCGCATCCGAGCACAACAGAGGCACAAGGCTCAATAGAAGAACATAGTAGAAAATAGACCTGTCACGCCTTCCGTACCAGCCAGCGGCAGCTGCCGCCAGAACAGTGGCGGTAAATGGGATAGCTCTCCAAAATGAGCCCTCTATTGCGTTTGTCGCATAAGAGGTATTGGAGAAAATGTAAATCGCGGCTATTCCTAACGCCACAATAACAGAGGCCGCGACTTTGAACAAACCGTCGTCTCGAAGCTTTTTGTCGGTTATGTGGTTTCTAAGTACAAGCACTGCCCCGAGAATCAATACCAAGGCGGGAAAAAGCCGAGCGACTGGGATAGAAATGGTGTAGGCCTGCTCCGAAGCCCCGCTCACGGTTACTCCCCCGGCGATAAACAGCGTGAATACACCCATGACCGCCGCGCTTAATAAAGAAGCCCCCAAAACGCGCGTAAATACGTTTCTTTCGATCGAGCTATGCGCCAGGCATAGAATCGCGCTGATAAAGGCCGTGGATACCGTGGCAGCCGTTATCGCGGATATACTCGAGTGCGCAGCCTGCGGAAGAAACCCGAAAACCCCTGCCGCAACGCTAAACACGGCTATCCCAAGGCTGAGGGTAGTAACAGCAATGAATAGCAACCTCAGAAACCCTGAGTGCTTCGCTCTGTCATTTAGTGTATCAGTTTCCATATTGACCGTACGGGGAGCATGAAAAATACAATATTCCCTAACCTTTAAATTGTGCAAATCCCATGCCATACGGGTCAAATATTGCTAAGTAGCTCTCTTTACTACATTATTTGCACGCAAACGAACGTCATAACGCTGCGCGTCGACAATTCTTGTCACAGCCTTGAAATATCGGGGAAAATTTTGGTCATATTACAAACATTACGAGTCAAAAAGCACTTATTTGTAAGATTAAACCCGTAAATAAAGGAGATTCAGGCGCGTAGGCTGGCCCGTAGTCCAAGCCCCGAAGGAAAAATTCACCCGGCGTGACCGAGCTCTAGTATTACTTTCACGCACACTGTAAGCAGGAGTCCCGCGAGCATAACCAGAAAAGCCCTTGGTGTTGAGCAGTGCCGTATGAAAGGCGCGTTTGAGAACTCATGGAGCGTTGCCAAATAAAGGAACACCCCTGCCGCGATCGACAGTGTAAAAGCTTTTACTACGACAAGGCTCTCCCCGCTCAAAAAGTGCTTGGCGTCCGCGCCCGCTAGAATGCCGACCGGGGTCGATAGAGCGAACACTCCATAGAGAATATAAGTTTGATTGACCGTGAGTTTGCTCCTCACCATAGAGAGCGCAAGTCCGAACCCCGCAGAGCTCTTGTGCGCCAGCACCGCCGCCAGGATAAAAAGAGCGGTCTCAGTCTGGCTCAGGCTAATCGCGGTACCGAGTAGAAAAGAGGGTATTGCGATCATGATAGTCATTATTACAGGGATCGACGCCGGCGTAAGCCCGCCCGCACCCGCTTTGAGCCTGGACTTAACCGCCGCGTGCTCTATCCCGAGGAGTATCAGAAATGCGGCGATCGCGATTATCACGGCAACAGGAAGCACTTCCTGCGGATACACCTTCTCGAAAAGGTGCAGGCCCGCGGGGAGCATGATTACAAGCGCGAGCGCCAGGAACACCCCCGCCGTAAAGGCCTCACCGTACGGGAACCCCTCGTCGCTCCTTGCGGACTCTCTTCTCGTCAGAGGATAAAACCCCCCTGCTACGGCGGCTCCCAGTACCACAATAAATGAAAATATCTCTATAAGATTCATAGCGATCTATCCCGCAAGCTCCCTGTTTGATCTCAACTTGGAAGCTACAGCTATTTTCACGTATTAGCGCCAGGAAAGCAAGGCGGCAGGACCAATAAGCAACCTTATGGAAAGCACAGTATCACATTATTTATAAAGACTGAGCCCGGTGTATATAAAGCCTTAACTTTAAATGTTGTACGGAAACTAAAAAAAGTGTATAAATAGCTTAGGAGGATCCATATTTTACAATGAGCGCTAATTCTAATAACCAGAGAACTATAAGCACTGATAAATGGGATGAATTAAAAGCAGAACTGAAAGGCGATCTGTTCTACGACCACGGAATGAGGACTCTGTATGCGACTGACGCCTCTTCCTACCGGGTATTCCCCCAGGCGGTAGCCCTTCCTAGAGACTCTGAGGATATAAGGCGCATAGTCGAGTTCGCAAGGGACAACAAAGTGCCCATTACACCGAGGGCCGCGGGCACTTCGCTCTCCGGCCAGCCCATCGGTCAGGGCCTAGTTGTAGACGTCGGGCGCTACATGAACAAAGTGCTCGAGATAAATAAGGATGAGGGCTGGGTAGCACTTCAGCCGGGAGTAATCAGGAACGAGCTGAATGAAGTGCTGGATCCTCACGGCCTGTTTTTCGGCCCGGAGACCTCCACCCAGAACCGCGCTATGATAGGCGGCATGATGGGCAACAACTCATGCGGCGCAAACTCCGTCGTATACCGTGACAGCCGAAGGCACCTGCTCGAAGTTAAGGGCTTTTTGGCCGACGGCACCGAAGTCACCTTCGGCGAGCTCACCCCCGAGGAGTTTAAGGCCAAGTGCGGTGGCGATGAGAGCCTTCTAGAGACAAAGCTATACCGTCAGATTAACGACATGCTGTCGGATAAGAAAAACATAGACGCTATTAACGAGAATTTTCCGAAAGAGTGTATATACAGACGCAACACCGGCTACGCGCTCGATGAGATGTCCAGGATGGAGCCCTTCACCAAGGGGGGCGAGCCGTTTAATTTCTGTAAGCTCATCGCGGGCTCGGCGGGAACGCTCGTATTTATCTATGAGCTAAAGGTTAAAGCCGTGCCCCACCCTCCTGCGTACAGAAACCTCGCGTGCATCAATTTCAAGACCCTCGATGATTCTCTAAGGGCCAATATAACAGTGTGTAAGCACGATATAACTTCCTGCGAGCTTATAGACGACTATACGATCGAGTGCGCCAGGGAAAACGCGCTGCTGCGGGACGAGCTATTTTTCGTAAAGGACAAGCCCGGCGCGGTGCTTTTGATTGAAGTAACAAAGGATACGGAAAAAGAAGCAAGGGCCGCGGCCCAAGAGATAATAGACGACGTAAAGAAGACGGGGTACGGATACCATTTTCCCATCGTCGACTCGTGCGATGTGGACCACGTGTGGCACCTCCGTAACGCTGCTCTCGGTGTAGCCTCAAACGTTGAGGGCGACGAAAAGCCCGCAACTAACATTGACGACTGCGCTGTGGACATTGAGGACCTGCCGGAATTTATCGCCGAAGTAGACGCGCTCCTGAAAAAAAACAATCTGCACGTGATGTACTACGCTCACGCAAGCGCGGGCGAGCTTCACATCACCCCGTATTTCAACACAAAAACCGAGGGGGGAAGAGAGCTATTCAGGAACATCACGCGGGACACAGCGGCTATTGTGAAGAAATATAAAGGATTCCTTTCGGGCGAGCACGGCACGGGATGGCTAAGAGGAGAGTTCATAGAGTTCATGCTTGGCTCCACAATCTACGGGCTCATGAAGGATTTAAAATACACCTGGGACCCCGAGGACATTTTCAATCCGACAACTATAGTCGACGCTCCCAGAAACAATACTAACCTTCGCTACGACGCAGACACCCATTACCCGACATTCGATACGGTTTTTGACTGGGGCAGTGAAGGGTTCGTAGGACACGCCGAGAGGTGTATCGGCACAGCGGAGTGCCGGAAAACCGAGCACGCCGGCGGCACGATGTGCCCTTCCTATATGGCTACGCGCGACGAAAGACATATCACCAGGGCCCGCGCTAATATGCTGCGTGAAATATTTACACGCTCAAACGATCCGAAGCCCTTTGAGAACGAGGAAATCCATGATGTGCTCGACCTCTGCCTCTCATGCAAGGGCTGTAAGTCCGAGTGCCCTTCGGACGTTGACATTGCAAAGCTAAAAACAGAGTTCTATCAGCATTATTACGATAAGCACGGTGTGCCCATGCGCTCGCGTATGATCGCGAACTTTAATAAATTCGCAAAGCTAAACTCAGTCTTCCCCCAGGCCTATAACTTCATGTTCTCAAATTCCGTCACGGCGCCCATTATTAAGAAATTGACCGGATTTGCGCTAAAGCGCTCTGTCCCTCCCCTCTCCATTCAGACCGTAAGGGACTGGTATAAAAAAAATAAAGGCACTCTGCAAGAAGGCAAAAACGGCAAGGTTTACGTGTTCTGCGACGAGTTCACAAACTATCTGGACGCGGAAATCGGCATAACGATGATAAAGCTCCTGGATAAGTTAGGTTACTATCCGCAAGTCGTCGAGCACGACGAGAGCGGACGCGCCCACATATCAAAAGGGCTTCTCCGCGAGGCCAAAGTGATCGCGAACAATAACCTCCGTATTTTCAAAAATCTAATTACCGAAGATACCCCTCTTGTGGGCATTGAGCCCTCGGCGGTCCTCAGCTTCAGGGACGAGTACCCTGACCTTGCGGACAGCGACGTGAAAGAGGCGTCGAAGAATATCGCCCCGAACGTATTTTTGATTGACGAGTTTATTTCAAGGGAAATAGATAAGGGGAATATTACCAAAGACAGCTTTACCAAAGAAGAGAGAAAGCTCATCTTCCACGGCCATTGCCAGCAAAAGGCGCTCTCCACCCTCGATCACTCAAAGAAGATGATGTCCATCCCCGAGAACTACAGCGTAGAGCTAATACCCTCGGGCTGCTGCGGTATGGCGGGTTCGTTCGGATACGAGAGCGAGCATTTCGACGTCTCTATGAAGGTCGGCGAGCTCGTGCTCCTACCCACGGTCAGAAAACACGGCGAGGATACGATAGTGGTCGCCCCGGGCACCAGCTGCCGCCACCAGATTAAAGACGGCGCCCAGCGTAGAGCCTACCACCCGGCGGAAGTCCTCTGGGACGCGCTTAACAAGTAGATTTGAGAGGGGAATGCGCTATTAGAAGCGCTACACCAAAGGCGGTGAATTATTAAGGACCGTCTCGATTGAGACTAAACGATAAAAACTTTAATAAACTCGGATACATACCTCATAGTAGCGATCATTAAAATCGCTGAAAAAATTATACTTACGACTAATATGATGCCGATCTCAAACCCCAGCAGCTCAGCTACTTTAAACCTGCTGCAGCCCATCCTGTACATGGTCTGAATCTCCCGGCTCCTGAGCCGAAGAGAAAGCATAACCACAAGCCCGAGCAGCAGCACCGTGGATACCGCGACTATAACGAATACCGAATCGAGAAACCCCTTAATTTTGAAGATGCTGCCAAGGAGTTTTTCGATCACCTTGTCCGGCTGCACAATTTGCGACATCTCAGCGCTTGATATATATCTTCCCATAAGAAGGGTCTTATCTTTTTCACTATTCGGAACCGCGATAACGGCCGTAACCGGAAAGCCCGATCGATCCCCATGGAAATGAAATTCGTCTACATTATCTTCAGACACAGTATTGTATTGATACAGCTTCGCGTTCGCCTTGTAGTTACCGTCCTCCACACCGAGCAGAACGCTTTTATCCTCGGTCTTAGCGAGGTCCTCATGTCCGTGTCCGAGCCCCTGGATTACCCAGGCTGTCTTCATATCGGTGAAGATCGCTCTATCGTCAGGGCTGTGAGACTCCCTCAGCACCCCGACTATATTCATCTTTAGAGGATACACACCTGCAATATCGAGCATTGTCTCAGGTGAGGAAATTATGGTGTCTCCCGGGTTCAAACCCAGTCTTGAAGATACAGTGGAGCCGATGACGCAGTCGCCCAGAAAAGCTATGCCGCTCCCCTTCTCTAATTCCAGCCCCCTGAAATCAAAATATTCAAGCCCGGTTCCTACTATCGGGTACCCCCGGGCCTTAAAGCGCACGTGCATCGGGACCGGGACCGCAAGCCCGCTCTGCTCGATCCTGTCCACTGCGCTCATTGTGAGCGCTTCAAATTCGGCGGGCTCGAAGTAAAGTGTATTGATGACCAGATCAAGCGAGCTTCCCTTGGCCCCAACGATAAGCGGCGTGGACGAGGCCCTTTTAAGCAGCTGCTCTTCACTCTGATTAACAAGGATATTAAGCCCGAGCGGAAGGTAGATAATAACGGTCACCGAAACTATCATCACTACGGTCTTTATCTTGTTGTTAAGAATGTACTGCCATGCGAGGTATAGACTATCTATCATATTCAGTTCGCGTAAGCCGTTAAGTCTATTACTGTATCAAACCCGCCGAGCAAGCCGTGGTCGTGCGTAACCATAATAAGCGTGCTCCCTGACTCTACCGAATAATCAAATAGAGTCCTCATTGTGTGCTCCTTATTCTCAGGGTCAAGGTTCCCCGTGGGCTCGTCGGCCAGCAGTATGTCGGGTCCTGTCACAAGTGCTCTGCAAACCGCACTCCTTTGCATCTCGCCCTGTGAAAGCTTTGTCACATTGCGCCTGAGCTTATCTCCAAGCCCCATTTTATTCCCCAGCTCTTCCGCCCGGGACCTTACTTCGGGTGTGAGCTTAAGAGAGGTGTTAATTCGGTAGGGAAGAAGAATATTGTCAATAACCGTTAAGTACTCGACAAGCTCAAAGTTTTGGAACACAAACCCGATATTCGATATACGAAAGCTGCGGCGTTCGGCGTCCGGGAGTGCGCTGATAACCATTTCATCTATCTCTACCTTCCCCCTGGAAGGAGTGAATATACCCGAGACAAGATTTAAGAACGTAGTCTTACCGTAACCGCTCGGGCCTATGACCGCGGCTTTAATCCCTTTTGGTATCTGGAGCTCCGATATATCCAGCTTAAAACCGCTTCCGGGGTATTCAAAACTAAGATCTTGTATATTTATCATATCGGCTGAACCCGTTTTTCTTCAATCAGGTCTATGTCGGTAATTTTCCAGGCGCCGTCCACAGGCTTTACGGTAATTTCCGCCTCGTATTGATTGATTCTATTGTGCTTGTGCCCCCAGTGCTCGACACTGCCCGAGACTCTCCACGTGCTATGATACTTAAGCCCGAATTCTCCTTCAAGCGGCTCACTCTGAACGTCCGACAGCTCGATGTCCACCACCTTCGCCCTTGCGCCGCCCTGCTGCTCTATCTCCATACTCTTTTTTGTATCCAGATACACCTCGCTCAAAAGATCGCCGTCCAGGCTAAGCGCGAGCTTGTCGTAAATGTCCTCTTCGTTCTTGAAATCAAAGGCCCTGTAAACATTTTTCAGCAGGTTCTGGAGAATGAACGCCGATTGCTCCTCATTGAGCACAAGCTTAGTAGGCACCTTCTCCGTTATCGAGACCCTCAGGTACGGGAATAACAAAGCTCCGGCAATCAGCGCGATAACGGCTATAGCGTAGAGAACCCGAGGTTTTTCTCTTTTACCATTACGTACCCTTATCTGCCAGGCAACCCCTATGAAGACAATAAGGGAAGCAAGTGTTCCGAGAGGAAGGCTCACGTTGTTTGCCGAGTCCTCTACGCTGAGCTCCGAAATCTCGGGCATGCTGAAGTTCTTAAGATAATTATTCCACGTAAGTACGTTGTCGTCAGGAGACAGAAAGTATGGGAACGGCCCCGCGGGGTCTACCATTCTGGCCGGGACGCTCTGAATATTATCACTAAACATATCCCAATCTACAGTCACCTGTTTAGGCATCCCTTCAACAGGGTATGCGAGTATTATCCCTACGATAGCCGAGAGGTATTCAATTTCCTCCGAGTCTTCAAGGTACTGAATCCCGGTCAGGTTTGCTCGTACAAACTTCACCCGGTCTAATATGGGTTTTACTTCATCCCCGTCTATTTCCACAGTGTTATGGGTAAGGAAGTATTGAGTCAGCTTCTCTTCTATTACACTCTTTTGTTCAGCGCCGAGCATATCATCATTCTCAAAATCAAAATCGATCCACTCTTCCATGTCCTTAAGCCTTACTAGAATTTCATGACGCACTTCAAAGGGCTCTATGTATAAAAAGGACATCAGTGAAGAGCTGTGGTGGCGTTTAAGGTTCGGGTTATCAAACTTGGAATACCAGGGGTCTTCCCAGTTAAGGTTCAGCTCGGCGCCCGGGACGAGGAAACGGAAATCAATCACCGGGATCGATTTATGGTAGACCACATAACCTATGCTAGCGTCGGCATACCCGTTTTCGTCCAAAGGAGGTATAAACTCTACTGTCTCGGGTTGTTGCTTAAACGGATATTCAATCTCAACATAATTTACATACTGGCTTGGCTTTTGACCTCCGGGAGGTTTATTGAACCTAGAGGGCCTTTGTATCCTTTCCCTCACTTCCCCTACCCTTACCTCTCCTACGAGCGGAGCCCCGTCAGCCTTAATTACAAGCCCCTCTTTAAAGAAGCGTTTTCTCAGCTTTTGTACTTCGCCAGGGGTGCTTTCACCAGCCTCTGAAATCAGGTCCGAAAAAGCCTCCTCGTCTCTTTCCCCTATCTCGAGAACGAGTACTATTTTATCGTCTTCAATGTAGAATTCGGCAATCGTCGAGCTAAGCTCGGCGCCCGTGAAGTTTATATAGTCCGCACCGGCAATTTCAGCAAATGAAATCAAGATGATTAAAATTGCGGTAAGCTTTATATTATTACTGTTCATAGGTCAAATTATTTATATATACTACCCAGTGTTAATCATATGCGCTTATTTATGTTATTATAATATCTATATATGTCCGGTCTGGTTACCCGTACACAACGTTTATAGTATATACAAATAATAATTCATCCGCTTCGAAATTATCTTTATAAAAGCATATTTGCCGTTTTTTGATGTATACAGAGTCTCGGATTTGTTAAGATAAGATTGGATTTAGTGTAACAAAAGACCTTAGGAGGGAACTATGAGAGTATATTTATCATTAGTTTTTGCTGCTTTAATAATAGCGGCTTTTGGCTTTGTAGTTGGTAAGGGATATATAAATGTCGGAGACGCCGCTAAAAGCACAATTTCGGCGCTCGATAGCCAAGAGGCTGTAGCCGAGCAGAAAGGGCCTAAGAAATGGTCACCTACGAAACCCTACCCTCAGCATGAGGCGTATTACCCGGGCACTGAAGAGCTTGGACCTGATGAGATGCGTGTTATAGCATGCGGCACAGGGATGCCTCAGCCCCGTCTGAAACAGGCTGCGGCCTGCTACCTCGTCGAGCTTGGAAACGGTGAGAAATTTATCTTTGATATGGGAGAGGGGTCATACGAAAGACTCATGGCACTCGGCATTCCGCTCGACCAGCTCAACAAAGTTTTTCTCGGCCACCTTCATCTGGACCACGCGGGGGATTTCCCGGCTTTTTATTTCACCGGTCCTGTGAACAACCGTCTTACCCCAGTGCGTCTGTGGGGACCTAACGGCGTAAAGCCCGAGTGGGGCACAAAAGCATGGGCTGACTATATGGTTAAGATGTGGGCATGGGAAGCGGCCACCAGGGGAGCCGCTGTTGACCCAAGGGGTCTAAAACTTGAAGTTAACGAGTTTGACTGGAAAGCTGTGAACAATGTTATCTTTGACGAAAACGGCGTTCAGGTAAGGACACTGCCCGCGATCCATGGCGAGCAGTCAGTTAGCTTCATACTTGAGTGGAACGGTCTTACTTTCGCGTTTTCAAGCGACACGCTTCCGACAAGATGGTGGGCAGAGCACGCCAAAGGCGTTGATCTTGCCATTCATGAATGTTTCATCCCGCCTGAAATGATGATGGCGCGCTACGGTTTCACACCGGGAGAAGCAGTGTTTGTCGGTACCCAGGGGCACACCGCGGCACAGGCGTTTGGCAAAATTATGGAGCAGACAAAGCCTGTAAAAGCTGTATGCTATCACTTCCAGAACGATTTTGATACAGCGCTTGCCGTTCACTCGGCTATTCGTGAAACGTATTCAGGCCCTCTTGATCTTGCGACTGACTTTATGACCTGGAACGTTACCAAAGATGGTGTCCGCACGAGAATGGGTGTACCGAATCATGAAACCTTCCCGGCTCCGGTTCAGATGGTAAAACAGCCGCCTGACTCAGCAGCCGAGTTCCCGTTTAGTTCTTTCGATAGAGAGAGCATTGATGTACCTGCCGCTAAGGTAACTAACCAGATGATTGAAAGGTTTAATAAGGAAAACGGCACAAATGTTTTCCCTGCCTATACGGGCATGGTAGAAGAGAAAAAGGAATAAAGAATAAAAACACAGAATTTCCGAGATTGATAAGCCCGGAGAACGAGCTTATCAATCTCGTTCTTCATACCCCACTACCTCGGGAACAGGAGCTGAAATTGAACTCTCAGCTGCCACTCAGGCCCGAACTGTGGGTGTTCCACATTATAAAACGCCTGAGACTGCAGATTAATAGGCAGCTTGCCGAGTTTTACTACCTTACCGGCGCCTCCTCCGAGAGGCACGGTCCACCGATCGCTGCTATCAGCTTCCCAGTCCGCGGTATTGATTGGTGCCGATACAAGGTACCAGCCTTTAGGTAGGTTGTAATTTACAAAATATTGAAATGTGAAGAAGTTTACATCGTCTCTATCCGAGTCCCCGGCAAACGACCAAATATTGTTTGCCAGAAAACCTACTACCCATTTGCCCGGTGTGACAAGAGCTACTAAAGAAGGCCCGGCTGCCCATTTACCTGTACCGAGTGAATCATCCGTCGCTGAAGGGAATTGAAGGATCGGCCCTATGCCCCAGACTACTTTGCCCGGTTTGGATGGGGATAACCACCAAGAGGTGTTTATGTCTCCAAGACCAAATTCCCCGCCGCTGTTTTCAGTGACGTCAGGCTGATATTTTACAGGTGCGATTGTTCTGGTAACAAGGTTCCAGTTCTCAGTTATATGAAATGGGATAACAGGCTGTATGTTTAACGTATAGCGTGTTCTGTCGTGCGGGCCCATATTAAAATCAAAGTTGTTCTGAAATGGTATGCTGATCAAATCCGCTATCGGGTTTTGTGTCTTTTTGGCAAGATCTTCCTCGGTTTGCGCATAGCTAATCCGGTTAAATGTGAAACAGAGTGCCAGGAGTATTAATGCGTATAAGATTCTCATAAGCTGTTTATTCCTTTATCGTGCGACCAAACATTTTGGACTATCAATTACATTACCATATCAGCACATGTTTAAGCTGTCATCTATTCAGTCTTTCGTTCCGGAGCCAGTTCAATGATTCATCGTTCAGCTCCTAATCATTCAGGCAACGGAGGCGGCGTAAACCCCTTCCAGACCCCTTCCATTATGTACTCGGACATCTTGGCCTCGCCGCTTCTAGGCGCTGTATGATAGGCCTGTGTGGTTGACGGCGGTGTGACACGGTCAGGGAAGACGGCTTCTCTTGTGGTGATAGTGTCTTTAGTTACATTCCAGACCATAAGGTCTGTGGCTATGGTCAGAGGGCCATTGTAAGTCTCGCGTATTCCTTCGAGCATCCCCTGCTGAATATCCGGCAGCAGCACCGTGTGAAAGGCCACAGCCATACGCGGCTCGATTTCTGACATGACCTTACCAAAGCCCTGCGGCGGTGTGTGGATGTACGACGAGACGAATGTAGCCGGGCGTATTTCCCAATCGTTGAATGCCGCTAACCCTTCGGGCGTAGGAAAACACTCGTGTATCGCAAAGTCAGCTCCCTTGGCGTATTCTATGAACCATTTGTTCGGCCGGGTATCGCCTCCAAACACGAAGCTGAGATCATTCCATTCCAATCGGTAACTCACTGAGCCGTCCAGGCTATGAATGGCCGGCCAGCTCGTAATCCTGACACCGTTCTTTTCATAGACCACCTGGTCTTCCTCTTTGTAGTCAAACTCGTGAGCAATGACTTTACCGCCGGCATCGGGCAGTAATCCGGTGCGGCCCTTAATGTCCCAAGCAAGGGCCTTTACCAGAGCCTCTACGGCTGCCTTGGTACCCAGTTCGGGCGTTTCCCCCGAACCCCCGTACACGTGAAGCGGCGTATAGCGCCCGCTTAACCAACTTCCGACAATGAAGGCGTCCAAATCACCGAAATGATCGGAATGCAGGTGACTTAGGAAAATCTTGTCCATCTTCGAAAAGTCAGGGCGCAGCCCGAAAATATTTTCCATCGTACCCGACCCGATATCGAACAGGAATACATCGCCGTTACCTAACTCAACCATGAAGCCTGTTGATTTCTGGGCCCGAGTGGTTGGTGTCGGGAGTCCTGTGCCGAGCGCAGTGATGCGCATCTCATCCGGCCTTAGCTCTTCGGTGTTCGGGAAATATGTAGGTAACCGCTTCTCAGTGTTTTGGGCTACAGCAATACCCGAGATTAAGAACAAAACAATCACGAGCATAATTTGTATTCTAGGGATCATTATTTCTCTTCTCTACAACAATGTGGCGAAAGATGCCCTAAATAATAAAATCCCAATCGTGCAAGGTACAATCAAGCCCATACGATATTTTTATTTATACCAGAACTCATAAATATCTGCACTACAGCTATCTCTCCGGCATCGGCGGAGGCGTATACCCTTTCCACTTGCCGCTTTCAACTTTCTCTGACGGGTGCTTCTGATCCGTGCGGGGTGCGTCGATGTACTGCTTTGTCACATCGGGCGGGAGAACATATTCATCGACCACGGCCATACGCTCCACGATATTATCCTTAGTGACATTTATTACCATCAGGTCGCGCGCTAAAGACAGCGGACCGTCATAGGTCTTTCGGACTTCATCTATGATCGCGGCGTTGTTCTCTGGCGATTGCACCGAGTGGTAGCCAATGGCGTGCCTGGGCTTGATCGTGGACATAACCTTCCCAAAAGCCTGGGGTTCGGTGTGCACTCTCGTCGACACATAAGTCGCCTGGGCCAAGTCCCAGCCAAAGTACTCAGCCAGGGCCTCGGGCGGAAGGAAGCACTCGTGCGAGGCCACATCCGCGTTCTTTGCGTATTCTATATACCATTTGTTTGGGTAGGTATCGCCGCCGAATACGTACTTGAGCCCGTTCCATTCGAGGCTGTAGCTCACCGAGCCGTCCAGGCTGTGAATTGCAGGCCAGGACCTGATCGTTACACCGTTGTCCTGGTAGACGATCTCATTTTGCTGCATATAGTCAAACTCGTGCACAACGATCTGCGCGCCCTGATCAGGCAGCGCACCGGTACGGGTGGCAAGGTCCCAAGCGTAACCCTTCTGCATGCCCTCAACGAACGTCTTGGTACCAAGTTCCGGGGTGGAACCGGTGGGCCCGTAAATGTGTATCGGCGTATAGCGCCCCGAAAGCCAGCCGCCTATATGAAGACCCATGAAATCGCCCACGTGGTCCACGTGCAAGTGGCTGGCGAACACCTTATCGATCTTCGAGAAGTCGGGCCGCAGCGCGAACAGGTTTGACATCGAGCCCAGACCTATGTCGAATAAAAACACGTCCCCATTACCCAGCTCAACGAGATATGAGATTGACGCAGCCTTCTTGGCCTGGTTCGGCATACCCGTGCCAAGAGCCGTGATCCTCATCTCATCAGCACCGAGCAGCTCGGTATTCGGGAAATAGCTGGCAGGATACTTGCCGTTCTTTATCGCGACAGGCTGTCTGCCTTTGGGTGTCTGTGAATTTTCAGTTTGCGCCGAAGCTTCAATTGGCGCCGACATATCCACAAGGTAATCAACCGAGTAAATTCCTATACCTGCAGATATCATAAGTAAAAAAAGCAATCCGCCGAGTTTGTTTATATGTCTCATTATATGCCCTCCGCATATGAGATTATTTAAAACCAAGCCATACTTTCAGTTCTAACTTTTAATAGTAGAAATTAATACCAACCATAGGCCCGGTCATCCATGCATCGTATACGAAGCGGTTATTCCCCGACCCGTTGCTGTAATCGTCATAGAAGACCCTGTAGCCTAGCAGTATCTGCATCCAGTCGGTCGCGTCCACACCGAACATGCCGACAAAATTCCATGAGAAATCCGATGAGAATCCAAAACCAAATCCGCCTATATCGGTCCGTGAAGTAAAAAATACCCTGTTTAACATCTGCCATTTTATTCTCGCGCCGACCATAAAATCAAACCATGTTTCACTCTCAGAAACCTGGTTCGATACTCCTACCGGCCCGCGGCCGCCGAAGTTAATCGTATTATCCATGTACATCAGCCTTCCGCCGCCTAATACGTCCGCGGAAAATGAAGGTTTAGTTTGTCCCTTAGAGTTCTTAAACCCTGAGGGCTGCTCAAAAAATCTATAAAATCCCGCAAACTCCCACATGCTCAGCTTTACAGTTGCTTTAATATTTAATGGACCTCTAACGTTCTTTGTGGATATCTTCACATATGTCCCATCTACAAAAAACCCGTATTTGTTTCTGTAAATAACTTCCGCATGCCCTTGGAACGCGAAATCGAGGTTGTCCCATATATCGCCGAAAGAGATATCAATATCGGCGGTCTGGCCATTAGCACCCATGGTCCCGTCAATACCCACGAGCCAAAGATAGGGGGCGAACGAAAAACTCCAGTCTTTGGCAGACGCTCCGGCGCCTTTTAATACAGAAGCATTATCTGAATCTGCCGTATTATCATTTTTGACGAATAATGTGTTTAATGTAGCCTCGTCCGAAAACCCGCTTTCAGCACGAATATTTGAATAATAACCAGGCTGATTTATGCCGGAAGCATATGAACCGTCCGTACTGGAACTTAGACTCTCGGCTGAAAGTCTTTGTGGGCAAAGAAAAGAAACTACAAAAGCAGTTACCAAAAGCGTACTAAATAGCAGTGTATTAAACAATGTCTTTTGTATCACCTAACCCTCCTCCTTTTATCATATATTATCATCTTTTTTCTCTAGTAATCATCTTGACAATATATTGGCATTGTTTAACTATAATAACATGTTAATACCGGGCGACAAAAATGTCAATACGCTAGTGTATGGTGAATGCAGCTATAGATATACATATATCAATTGTATTGGTATTAAATTCCAGTTTCCGTTATCTTTTCCTTGAATGAGCAGAATAAAAGATAGAACAAACGGGAATGGGGATAAAAAGCTTAATAAGCTTGACTGGCTTAAGTATGGGCTTGAGGCGCTCAGGAATTATGGTGTAAGGGGACTGAATGTAGAGCCTCTCGCAGAGTTCATAGGAGTTACGAAGGGTAGCTTCTACTGGCATTTTAAAGACAGAAAAGATTTCTATAAATGCCTGGTTCAGTATTGGGAAGAGGAATTAACGACTATTCTCATAGATAGAGTAAAAGCGCTGCCGGTAAAGGCCGATGAACGTTTGAAAGCTTTAATGTTCATAGTGCTGAAAGAAGAAGCGGGCAGATACGAATCGGATATCAGAGCATGGGCGGCCATTGATGAAATACCCGAGAAAGCAGTCGCCAGAGTAGACAAATACAGGCTGTTATATGTAGAGAGTCTTTTTCTTGAAATGGGCTTTTCAAAGAAAGAGGCTAAGGTCCGAGGGAGAATTTTTTACCTCTTCATCGTTGGAGAATTCATGGTTTTTGCTGAGAACAAGGACCACACGAAATATCTGAACGAAAAATTTCAATTCTTTACAGCAAGATAAAGCTTGTTTGCTTAAACGAAATTATCTGTACGCCTGCTCGAGGTTTAACGCGTTCTCCTTCATAACTTCAAGGTACCCGCCCTTTGCGGGTTTATTGGAGCAGGGGCTGAATACGGCTGAATCTATCCCCTTCTCTGACAAATATATCCGTGCTTCTACCTCTGGCTCCCCCTCCCATATCATCAACTTTGAAGGAAAACCCTCTAAAATAGCGTCAAGCTGCCTGTGCTCATCAGGCCCCGGAATTTGATCCGGCTCCCAGTGCAGGCTTCTAAGGTTCAGATCGTAACGCCTCGCCAGATATTGATAAACAGGATGCGATGCCAGAAGGGGTTTATTGGGATCAGTTGAAAATATATTCTGAAGTTTATTATTCAATTCTTCGAGGTCCATTTTTAAGGAATCAAAATTCTTTTTCAGAATTTCTTTTTTCTCAGGCATAAGCTCAGTGAGCGCATGCTTAACAGCCTCAGCCTGCTGAATCGCCAAAAGCGGATCGAGCCATGTTGTAAAGGCAACTCCGGTATGCGAGTGCTCCCCGCCGGGCCCGTGGGAATGGGTAACGGTTTCTTTAAGAGCGATATAATCCGATTTGAAGCTGCGTGAGGTATCGACAAGCTTTGATTTAGGCAGCGTGACCTTATTCACCCACTTCGCGTAATCAGCCCCGTTTAGAAGAATCAAATCCGCGCTTTGGTATTCCTGGATTATTTCCCTGCCTGGAGTCCAGTACGCGGGGTCTACATCTGAAGGCGCCGGGAAATAAACTTCAACGTTATCCCCGCCAACCCTCTTTGCGAAGTACTGCAGCGGATAATTCACAGTATAGATTTTAAGTTTCCTGCCCTCATCATCAGCCAAGGACGTGATACTGAATACTGGGATTGAACAAAGTAAAAATATCACAATACCAAGAACTAGAGTTATTTTCTTAGGATGTTTTTTCATTGGTCCATACCGCTTTCAGATTGAAAGCGAAAGCCTCCTTTACAATATGTCTATAAAATTACCATATCAAAGAATAATGGTGCAATCGGGAATACGGTTCTTTTCTGTTAAACATCAGGAGGGATAGTCAAATACTGACTATAATCTAAAATCCCTTCCCAATATTTACGCCCCAAACCAGGATTGTATCGCTTTCTATGAAATCAACTGAGACACTCGGCCCTATTGTAAACCCTCTCACCTCATAGTCGTACCCTATTCCAGCGCGCAGTAGAAATTTAGTAATGGTTTCTTCTTTGCTCCCACTAGAGCTTCGCTCGGCAGATTGTGATCCTGAATGAGATTTGCTTTCCTCAAATATTTCCAAACCCGGTCCAGCCCTCACCCACAAATGTCTAGCCGGATAAAGATATAAAGGTAGTCCGAGCAGATATTTCGTATGATCGGCAAATACGATTTCACCAAATACACCTACACCCAAGAACCCCGTTTCGGTAAACCGCCTCACATAGTCGGCACCCAGAGTGAAATGGGTATCATTATCGCTTCCGAACTCTGTTGTTCCGCCGGTAAATATCGCGAAGTGATTTTTATGATAATGAGCATGATGTTTTGTAGCTGTGGAATCATGCGTCTCAGTCTGTTCCGCATCATGGTGTTGAGCGAGGGCATTTATACTAAAAAAGAATGATAGTGCCAGAGAAAGCCGAATAATTATTTTCATGTAAATCTCCTAAACCATGAATATACGGAAAATACCTAGAAAAGAAAAGTGGCGGAGCCGACGGGAGTTGAACCCGCGACCTCTGGCTTGACAGGCCAGCGTTCTAACCGTGCTGAACTACGGCTCCGCAGCGAAGTTTTTCGTGTGGTGGGCGGTACAGGATTTGAACCTGTGACATCTTGCTTGTAAGGCAAGCGCTCTCCCGCTGAGCTAACCGCCCGTGCATATACTCTGGTAACAAAAACTTAATATCCGGAGTAACACAGAGGGATAAATATATAACTGAATTTCACCGTCTTGTCTACACTGTAATTACAATTTTTAACCGTTTTCAACATATAAAAGCTCGGTTTTCATAAGCTTAGCGTATAAAAAAAAGGGGGCTTAGAATTAAGCCCCCTTAAAAACTTTTCAAACTACCTTTTTTCTAATTAACGTTAGCCCCAACCTCATCGCCCATTGTCATGGTCGGAGGCGGAATAACGATTTCCTGAAGCACCGGGCCGTCTGAAACGATGGCCGCGTCCAGCACGTTGTCCATGTGCTCGACAAGAACAACGTTTATGTCCTTCAAGATATTGTCCCTTATGTCTTTAAGGTCTTTCTCGTTCTCCTGAGGTATGATCACTGTCTTCACTTTACCCCGGTGGGCAGCGAGAATCTTCTCTTTGAGCCCGCCGATCGGAAGCACCCTTCCTCTTAGGGTAATCTCACCTGTCATGGCGACGTCGTGCTTCACGGGCTTGCGTATAAGAGCGGACACTATTGCCGTAGATATTGCTATACCCGCAGAAGGTCCGTCCTTGGGCGTCGCGCCCTCGGGTACGTGAATGTGAACATCCACTTTCTGATGGAAGTTCCGCTCGAGGCCAAGTCTATCGGCCCTAGAGCGTACATAGCTCATAGCGGCCTGTGTGGACTCCTGCATCACTTCACCCAGCTTACCCGTAACGGTGAAATTGCCCTTACCGGGAACTACCGAGACCTCAATCGTAAGCAGCTCGCCGCCTACTTCAGTCCAGGCGAGCCCTGTCGACATCCCGACATGGTCCTTTTCTTCGATCTCGCCGTACTTAAACTTCGGTATACCCAAAAAGCTCTGCTTCTGAAGTACCGAAGGGCTGATCTTTACAGTATGGTCAGCTCCTTTCTTGACGATATCGCGCGCCGCCTTCCTGCAAAGGGTAGCTACTTCACGCTCGAGCGTCCTTACGCCGGCTTCTCTTGTGTATCGCCTGATTACTTCGAGCACAGCGTTGTCAGAGAGCTTCAAGTTCTCTTTCTTTAAACCGTGAGACTCTCTCTGCTTGGGGATCAGGAATTTCTTCGCAATCTCAAGCTTCTCGTCCTCGGTGTAACCCGATATTCTTATTATCTCCATACGGTCCTGGAGCGCCCAGGGGATAGTATGAAGAACGTTAGCTGTCGTAATAAACATTACGTTTGAAAGATCGTAATCGAGCTCAACGTAATGGTCGTTAAACGCGTTATTCTGCTCAGGGTCGAGCGCCTCCAGCAGTGCCGAAGCCGGGTCTCCCCTAAAGTCCATTCCGAGCTTGTCTATTTCGTCGAGCAGAAACACAGGGTTCGTAGTCCCCGCTTTTCTTATTCCCTGAATAATCTTCCCGGGCATAGCGCCGATGTATGTGCGGCGGTGCCCTCGGATCTCAGCTTCATCCCTCACTCCACCCAGGGATACGCGTACGAACTTACGCCCCATCGAGCGAGCGATAGATTTAGCGAGAGAGGTCTTACCCACTCCGGGAGGACCTACTAAGCACAGTATCGGCCCCTTGATTTTAGAAGTAAGGGCCTGCACGGCAAGATACTCGATTATCCTTTCTTTTGGCTTTTCAAGGCCGAAGTGGTCTTCGTCAAGTATCTTTTGCGCCTCGTCTATGTCGATCCTGTCCTCTGTCATTTCATCAGTCCACGGGATCGCGAGAAGCCAATCAATGTAGTTTCTGACCACAGTGGCTTCAGCCGACATAGGCGACATCTGCTTTAGTTTCTTTATCTCTTTTTTGACCTTTTCCTCGGCCTCTTCAGGCATGTTCTTACTCTTTAGCTTCTCTTCAAACTCCTGAAGCTCCGATTTAAGGTCGTCCTTTTCACCGAGCTCTTTCTGAATAGCCCTCATCTGCTCGGTCAGATAGTACTCCTTCTGCGCCTTTTCCATCTGCTTTTTGACGCGGGAGCGTATCTTCTTTTCTATCTGCAGGATCTCAACTTCGGCCTGAATCTTCTCGTAAATCTTCTCGAGCCTCTCAGCCGGGTCCAGAGTTTCCAATATCTCCTGCTTGTCCTCGAGCTTAAACCCGAGGTGTGAGGATATAGTGTCCGAAAGGCGCCCGGCCTCTTCAATCGAAGAGACTGTGACTAGTACCTCGGACGGTATTTTTTTGTTCAGTTTCACATAGTTTTCAAACGCTGTAATGAGGGTGCGTATGAGCGCTTCCGTCTCAACACCCAGCTCATCGGGCTCAGGCACTTCCTCAACCTCTACGAGGAAATAGCTTTTCTGCGGTACATAGTTATGTATGCGTGCCCTCTTCTTGCCTTCTACCAGCACTTTTACGGTGCCGTCGGGCAATCTCAGCATCTGCACTATCGTTCCAATCGTTCCGATTTCATAAATATCCTTCTCCGAAGGATCGTTCGTCTTAGCATCCCTCTGAGCGACAAGGAATATTTCCTTATTCTTTTTCATCGCCTCTTCGAGCGCGCGTATAGACTTCTCGCGCCCCACGAATAGCGGTGCCACCATATAAGGAAATATAACGACGTCCCTTAACGGCAATAGCGGTAAGGTCTCGATTTGCCCCTTGCCCTCTTCATTCTTAAAGAACATTGGCATGGCATTCTCCTTGACTGCTGGAATTACATCCTAAGTACCTAAGCGGGCTTCCTCTTCATAGATAAATAGAGGCTCGCCCGTACCGTTGATGACTTCCTCCGTTATTACACAACGCGTAAGCCCTTTCAGTGACGGAACCTCGTAGGATATATCGAGCATAACGGTCTCTATAATAGCTCTGAGCCCTCGGGCGCCGGTTTTTCTCGCGATCGCTTCCTTAGCGATCTCAATCAGCGCGCCGTCTGTAACTTCAAGCTCGACTCCTTCAAGCTCCATGAGTTTCTGGAACTGCTTAATGATAGCGTTTTTGGGTTTTGTAAGAATCTCGACAAAAGACTCTTCGCTAAGCTCCTCAAGAGTGGCTACCACCGGAATTCGGCCAACAAACTCGGGTATTAGCCCGAACTGTATCTGGTCCTCCGGCTGCACTTCCTTAAGAACCGCTCCCAGGTCCATTTCATCTACATTTCCAAGATTAGCTTCAAACCCAATCGATTTTTCACCAATCCTCTGCTTGATTAAATCTTCAAGCCCGCAGAACGCTCCCCCGCAGACAAAGAGAATATTTGTCGTATCAATCTGCAGGAACTCCTGCTGAGGATGTTTTCTTCCGCCTTTGGGCGGTACATTTGCCTTGGTACCTTCCATAATTTTTAGTAAAGCCTGCTGCACTCCCTCACCCGAAACGTCCCTTGTTATCGAAGGGCTGTCCCCGGTTTTGCGCGCAAGCTTGTCAATCTCATCTATATATATAATACCTTTAGAAGCCCTTTCAAGGTCATAATCCGCTGCTTGAAGCAGGCTTACGATCATGTTCTCAACGTCCTCGCCCACGTACCCGGCCTCGGTGTAGCATGTGGCGTCCACGATTGTGAACGGCACGTCGAGCAGACGGGCAAGTGTCTGAGCGAGCAGCGTCTTACCGCTACCCGTAGGACCAATCATGAGTATGTTACTCTTCTGCACCTCTACGTCCGCGTTTTTCTTGCTGTTCGTATAGGCGTTTAGCTCTACCCTTTTGTAGTGGTTATAAACCGCTACGGAAAGTATCTTTTTAGCGCTTTCCTGGCCGATCACATATTCGTCCAAAAACTTCTTAATCTGTGAAGGCGTAGGAAGGGTGGAATATTTCTTTTTGAGGACGCCTTCTTTGGCGTCTTCATCGGCTATTATTTCATTGCAGAGCTCAATACATTCGTTACAAATATAAACGGTAGGCCCGGCAATAAGCTTTCTTACTTCTTTTTGGCTCTTTCCGCAAAAAGAGCAGTAGAGTTTTCCCTCTTTTGCGTCCCGTCTCGAAGTCACTTTTCAGCCTCCTCTCTATTTGTAATTATAGCATCTACCAGCCCATAATCTAAGGCGTCTTTTGGCCGGAGGAAAAAATCGCGCTCCGTGTCCAATGAAATCTTCTCAATCGGCTGGCTCGTATGCTTTGCCAGTATGTTGTTCAGCTCCTCACGAATCCTGAGGATTTCTTTTGCGTGTATCTCTATATCCGTCGCCTGTCCTTCCACTCCGCCGAGTACCTGATGCAGCATCACCCTTGCGTGCGGGAGCGCATAACGCTTACCCTTTGCCCCTGCCGCTAAAAGCACTGCCGCCATGCTCGCCGCCTGACCGATGCACATCGTTGCCACATCCGGTTTCACATACTGTATTGTGTCATAGATCGCTAGCCCTGATGTCACGTGTCCGCCTGGAGAATTAACGTAGATATATATGTCTTTTTCAGGATTTTCGGATTCCAAAAACAGTAGCTGAGCTATAACGGTATCTGCCACGGCGTCATTAATCGCGGACCCGATAAAAACAATCCTGTCTTTTAATAACCGGGAAAAAATGTCATATGCCCTCTCGCCTCTGCTGGTCTGTTCAATTACAATGGGAACGTAGCTGGACATTATTTTTGAGTATACAGAGTTCAGTCTTTATTGTCAACGTGATTTAGCTCTGCTTTAACCTCCTCGATTTTGGCGTTTTCTATAATAAAATCAATAACTTTCTGCTCCGCGAGGTTTGCTTCCAGACCTTCCAGGAGTTTATTCTCTTGATATATGTCGCGCACCTGATCAACGGATATATTGTAGTTCTGCGCTATACCCGCGAGATTTTCATTTATATCCTCATCCGAGACCTTAATTTCCTCGGCCCTTGAGATCTCTCCGAGCACAATCGAGGCCTTTACATTTCTAACCGCGCGCTCCGCGACCATCCTCTGAGCCTCTTCGTCAAGCTCCCTCTCGGGCAGCCCGCGCTGCTGCATACCCTGCTGTATGCCCTGGGCCAGCCTCATGGCTTCTTCGTGCACCAGACTCGGCGGCGCGTCCACTGGGTTTTTCTCTACAAGTACGTCCAGCAGGTCCGCCCGCAGCTTAGTCTGTGACTGCTGATCGAGCTGATTTCCAAGATCACTCTTTACCTTTTCTTTAAGACCCTTAAGGTCGTCAACGCCTATCTCTTTAGCCAGCTCGTCGTTGAGCTCAGGCAATATTCTCTGCTGCACGTCTTTTACCGTGACTTTAAAGTTCACAGTCTTTCCCGCGGCCTCTTCTATCTGAAAATCCTCGTCGTAAGTTACGTCTAACTCCTTTTCTTCTCCCTTTTTCATCCCCAGCACGCTTTCTTCAAACTCGGGGATCATCTTTTCCTCGCCCACAACGAACGGTACGTCCTGCCGCTTTAGGTCTTCGATAGGCTCTCCGTCAAGAGTTCCTTCAAAGTCGATGACAGCGATGTCACCTTTTTTGATTGCCTTTTTCTTTTCATACGGCTTAACCTCGGCCTTGTGCTCCTGAAGGTGCTTTAGAGCGTGCTCCACGTCGTGTTCGCTCACTTCACCGACTTCTTTTTTAAGCTCGAGCCCTTTGTATTCCGCAAGCTTTATTTCCGGAAGCACTTCAAAAGTAGCCGTGTATTCAAAGTCTTTATCCGTTGTAAATTCCTTTGGCGGGTCGATATGAGGTCTGCTGATAGGGGACGCGTCCACCTCATTTAGCGCGCTCTCGAGCGAATTGTGCACGAGCCTTGTCGCCACTTCTGAAAGAATCTCGTTTTTATACGCGGATTCGATTACGTTCACCGGAGCCTTCCCCGGGCGAAATCCCTTTATTTTCGCGCTCTGTCTTATCTCATCAAAAACTTTCGATCTTATTTCCTGCACCTGTTCCAGCGGGAGCACAACGCTCATCTTCCTCTCTGTCCCGCTTATATTCTCTATATCGACTTTCATATTACAGACCTCTTTTATAAATGTGTGATTTTTACCAATATTTTGAAGTATTTATTACTCAATTGGAAGAATAATTATACCCGGTTATAAGATTTAGAGAAAACTTATACACTGTGCCGGAATATTCAAGCTTATTATTCTATGTACTATGAGATGTGTAAAGACAGTATTAGGATGCTGGAGCTATATTTACAGCTTGCCGATTCTCAAACTAATCATAAAATCATTCGCTTCTTTTTCATACATAAACCATCTAATCTCACATGATGAACTTTCACTCTATTGTATTGCTAGTAATTTTAGTTATTGGAAGCTTTGGAGCTGCTAACAAAGCACAAGCACAGGAAAAGATATCAGACGAGGACATGGTCCCGGCCTCCTTTCTGGCGCTCCTCATTGCCCCTCCCGGGGATAGAGAAAAGGCACTCGAATATATACAAGAGAACTGGGAGCCGTCATTCGCGATTATGATGGTAGAGGTCATCTACCTCACCCGCGACCCGGAGTTTACGGGCGAGCTTGTAAAGACCCTGGAAGAAAAAACGGGGCAGAAAAACGGTTATCAAATAGACAAATGGTATGAATGGATATGGAACCAGGACGAGCAGAAACACCCCTCGTACCCCGAGTTCAAGGCGCTCCTGTACGGACTCATAGACCCAAAATTCAAAGGCTACTTCTCAAGCGAATATCCTACAGAGATCAGGCTAGACGAGGTCAGGTGGGGAGGTGTTAAGCAGGACGGCATACCGCCGTTAAGACAGCCCAAGATGATAGCCGCGAAAGACGCTAAGTATTTAGAGGACTCGAACATCGTGTTCGGCCTAGAGGTAAACGGGGACGCAAGAGCTTATCCCAAGCGCATCATGGCCTGGCATGAGATGTTTGTAGACGAGGTAGGCGGCGTGCCTGTCGCGGGGGTGTACTGCACACTCTGCGGCTCTATGATCCTTTATAAAACAGAGCATAACGGAGTGAATCACCAGATCGGCACAAGCGGCTTTTTATACCGCTCGAACAAGCTCATGTACGACAAGGAAACGCAGTCTCTGTGGAATACCCTTTGGGGAAGGCCGGTCATCGGAAAGCTGGTCGGCAAAGACATAGAGCTTGAGCGTATGGGCATCGTTACAACCACATGGGGTGAGTGGAAGAAACGCCACCCGGGCACAAAAGTTCTATCACTGGACACGGGCCACAAAAGAGACTACGACGAGGGCGCGGCATACAGGGAGTATTTCGCCACAGACGAGCTTATGTTTGGTGTCCCCAAGCTAGACAGGCGGCTGAAAAATAAAGATGAGGTCCTGGGTCTCGTATTCAGCCAGCATCCCGACAAGCCCCTTGCGATAGGGGTCGAGTTCCTATCCGAAAACCCGGTATTTCACAAGAATGTAGGGGACTTAGAATTCGTCGTACTAACAGATAAATCCGGCGCTTCCAGGGTGTATGAAACAAAAGGAAATAGGTTTCAGACTTGGGACCAAGAGACTATTGCGACCGATGCAAGCGGCGCAAAATGGTCTGTGACGGAATCAAAGCTCGTGTCCCCAAGTGGTGAGGAACTCTTCAGGCTCCCCGCCCATAGAGCGTTCTGGTTCGGCTGGTTCTCGGCCTATTCCAACACCGAGCTTGTTATTTAATACGAGGCTCCGAAGGATCCGCTGCAATCTCTCTTGCTGAATTTGCTGTCAAGACCCAGGAGATTGCTTCACTACGCTCGCAATGACAGTATATTACTTGTCATCCCGGACTTGATCCGGGATCTCATCTATTGTCTTAATTATATTTCCTCCCCCTTGAGGGGGGGAGGATTAAAGGTGGGGGTGAATAATCCGGCGTTATGAATTAGTTTAGCCACGAAGAGAAATAGTCACTCCTCAAGCGCTTTCTTCTGCATCTTATCCAGGTAAGAGTCCATCTCTTCGGTGTCTTTGAATATAGTGAATGAAGGAAGGGCGTTTACGATCTCAAATACCTTTTCTATCTGGGGCTGCATGTTCAATAGCAGCACGCTTCCGCCAAGCTGCTTCATGTTCTTTTGGGCTTTGAGAATTACGCGAAGTCCCATACTGCTTATGTATTCGAGGTCCGCCATGTCGAACACCACAGTACTTGGCGATTGGCGGAGCGCGTCATCCACCCTGGCCTCTAATATCTGATAGGTATTTGTGTCAAGACTCCCTGAGGGCGTGAATACAATCACTCCGGGCTCTCTTTCTTTCATCTGTGCGGTAAGCGCCATCTTATCATCCTCTTATAAATAAAATTGGGAACATCGTCCCATTACCTAAGAACTACTTTAATTTTGTTTCCGTGTCAATCCTAAAATGGTTGGAAAGCTATAGAGATACTAAACAGCCTTTTCAGAGGGGTATTCGTGCTCTCGGCAGATCATAAAGCTTTCGTGCTCGGCAAGAGGCTCACCTGTCAGCCCGCATTGGTGGGAATCCGCAAGCCCGTCTCTTTTGAAGTAGCGGCATGTGTTGCATACGCCAAAAGCAATTCCTTCGTTCTGCCTCTGAAGGAGTACGAGCAATTCATTCAAGAGCTCAGATAATTTTGCCCCGTCTCCGGGCCTCATAGCCGTTACCGCTTCCGAAAATTCAGCCGGAGGAAATTCCTTCTCTATAAAACGCCGCGCTTTGGCCGTAAGAGCAAGGTGCACTATGCGCCCGTCCTCGTTGTCAGGACGCTTTTTTAGATACCCCTTTCTTTCGAGCACGTTGATACTCTGTGAAGTAGTGCCCTTCGTAGCGCCCACAAACTCCCCCACCCCGGCGGGCGTGTCGCTGTACCTGTTGCAAACAGACAAGTAGCGGAGTATCTGCATGTGTATGGGCTGTAGCCCCGCGCCGGAGCCCGCTACCCGGTCTTCAGAGCGGAGCAGGTTACCCAGGCGTTCAACGAGAGAAGCTATTCTTTGAGATTCCATATTGCTTATATTGTATCGTCTCGATACGAGTTTGACAAATATTTCCGGACATGGCATTATTAGTATCGACTCGATACAATACAAAACGGAGGTATTAATTATGAGTAAAGCTACTTTTTATCACGCGGGATGTCCGGTATGCGTCAGCGCCGAAAACGGCCTCGCGAACTCTTTAGACCCAAGTAAATATGATGTGGAGAGTGTTCACCTGGGAGAGCAGAGCGGACGTGTTGCCGAAGCCGAGCAGGCGGGCGTAAAGTCTGTACCCGCGATTGTAATGGACGGCCAAGCCTTCCATATCAACTTCGGAGCGTCAATAGAAGATCTGAAGTAGACATTGCAAACCGGGGGAATGAGGGACTGCTGCAGCTAGTCCTTCTTCTTCCCGGAATTTTATCAACTACAAAAGGAGGCAGTAAAAATGATTTTATCATCAAGATTTTTATTCAGCTGTTTAGTTTTGATTACACTTATGTTTGTAAGCACCTTGGCATCGGCCCAGGTAGCGTCGGAAGAAGAAATAGCTACGCTTAACACCAAAGATATGGACATAAAGGCGGCGGACGTAAGCTACACGGAAGATCTCGACCTGCTGGTATTTGAATTAACTGTCGAAGGACAAGCGGGCAAAACAGTGCCCACAGCCCGCGGAGACTTGAACGGGGCGCCCGTGCTTGTATATGTGTTTCCAACAAGCTTAAAATCCGAGGACGTCGGTTTTAGCAAGATGGACGGTGTTGTGGCTCTTGCCGTTGCCGCTCACCCGGATTTTGACGACACTCCTCTTTGGGATGAAAACAATGACGGGAATTACGCGAATGACGGAGTAACCTGGCACACGCATTGGGTGGTCTTGGGTCCGGATGAAAGAGTCAAAGGAGGGCTGTCGGTTATAGAGTTTAAAAGGGAAGACACCTCTGTAATACTGCCGTCGACAAGCCCAGGTAAGCCTATGTTCATGGACTCGCCCGGATTCTCTGTAGTTAGCGCTGGAAACAATATAAAAGTCCTTGTTCCCTCACAGCGCATAAACAATAAAAAAGAGTTTAACTTCGACGCGGTCAGCGCTTATATGGAGCTCAATACTAAAGACGAAAAACGCCCGCTGCTTGGCGTATATGAAGTCTACGGCGTTCTCTCAGGAGACCTTTCATTACCCTATAAAGTCAAATAAACTAGTACCTTCAAAAAGGGCGGGCTCAAAAAAGGGCCCGCCTCCCATATAAAGAAAGCACTATGCAAAAACTATATCTTAAAACCTCCAAGACTCTCCAGGGCGAATTCGAGCCCGCTGGGCTTAACGCGCTCCTGGCGTTTCAGGTCAACTGCCCGGGCTGCTTCGCATACGCTCTGCCGCTCGCAAGCGAGATTTACAAGCGATACGGCAGCGGCGGATTTAAGATGCTAGGGCTTGCTACGGCATTTGAGGATTTTGAGTATAACAGCGAGCAAAACGCCGAGCTGCTCTTAAAAGACGGCACACTGGTAGGCGAGACCAAGCGCTACCTTGAGGAAAACGGCATGTCCGAGCTGCCCTACTCTATCGACTTCCCGGTCGCGCTCGACCTGTTTGTAGAAGACCCCGCAGAGTTCTATACGCCCGAGGACGCGCGCAGGATCTGTATGACCAAAAAAGGCTTTGAGGACTTAAGTCAGGAGGAACAGGAGACCGCCATAGCCAACATCATGCAGAATCTAAAGGTCCTTGGCCCGGGCTCTTACACATTCACCGTGAATCTCATGCGCGGCACCCCAAGCTGGGTAGTCTTCGACCGAGATATGAACATTCTTGAGCACTGGTTCGGTCACAGGGACACCGAGGCCAGTCTTAAATTGATCGAGCAATTGATTAATAAGCACTTAAAATAACGCCGGAAGCCTATATAGAAATCAGGCCCCGGCGCTATGTTTCTTAAAGGAGGATAGTCTAGTTCTCAAATAGTACTACGTATTCCCCGTACCCTTCTTCCGCCAATTTATCTTTAGGGACAAACCTGAGCGATGCGGAATTTATACAATACCTTAGCCCCGTCGGAGCGGGTCCGTCCTTAAACACGTGTCCCAGGTGAGAGTCCGCGTGCTTGCTCCTTACCTCAGTTCTCGGCACAAGAAGCTTATAGTCCTTTTCCTGCACCACGTTTTTGGCCTCAAGCGGCTTTGTGAAGCTCGGCCAGCCCGTTCCCGAGCGAAACTTATCCGTAGAGCTGAACAGCGGCTCGCCCGAGACTATATCCACGTAAATTCCCGGCTCTTTGTTGTCCCAGTACTCGTTATTAAACGGCCTTTCCGTACCCTCGTGCTGAGTCACCTTATACTGAAGCGGCGTGAGCTTTTCTTTAAGCTCGTCGTCGGTCTGTTTTTCATAGCTTGTCTCATCAAACGCGCTTGCCACGTAATGGCTGTAGAACTGCCCCCCGAGAAGCGGCATAAGCGCCGTAAGCGCGAATATCATCGTTATCGTCATTATAATGTTCTCTTTCATGCTGTTTACCTCCGTACAATACTCATATACGGGGCTATTCCAATTACAGTTTCATACTTTAGTGTTTTTCCTGAATCTTAGTCACCCTTCGGACCTCTCATACAAGCCTCCCGGAAATCTCTTCAATCACCTTCCTGTTTTTCTGAACCACTTCTTGTGCGTCAGAGATAATATCATCAATCTGGCTCTCGGTTTCAGCTTCCATACTCATCCCAAAACCTTCAAGCGCCACCCTATTCTGGAGCCTGTAATAGTTACTCCCCAGCATCTGTGTCAGGTGATAATCTATCGCGTCGTTTAGGCCGTCGAATATGACATCGAATATCGGCACCGCCCACTCGATCTTGCCCCAGCTCCGAGCCTCTTCAAATGTTATAGGCCGTGTGTTCTCACCCGTTCCGAGAGAGATAAGGAGAAATTCGTCCTCTTCGGGGAATATCCTCACGGCCTCCAGGTATGCCGAAAGCGCCGGGTTATTCAGGAACACCCCGCCGTCAATTAGCGTGTGGCGCTTTCCCCCGATATCCAGCACTGCGGGCTCAAAGTATGTCGGGGCAGCAGAAGTAGCGCGCCCGGCGTCTTTCATTGTTATATCCTGAAACCTATCCTCCCAGCTCCTGAATATAAAAGGCTCTCTGTTCTCCAAATCATATGAAGTAACGAGGCTCTTTGTAATGGAAGCAGAAAAAGTGTGTTCTCCCAGGTACTCATCCAGAATTCCTTCAAGGAATTTATGTCCGTACTCCGTGTCGATGTAGCCAGACATACTGCTGAGCTTTCGCCATAGGGATTTTTGGAATATCTCCCGGCCTTTAGTCTCGTAAAGCTCTTTCATACTCCTGGCGCTGTTACGAGGGGCGCCTCTATCGTCAGGTATATTGAGCCCCAGGCTCAGCATCCCTCCCGTAGAAGTGCCGGCTATGAGATCAAATATCCGCGCTATCGGTTTTCCCGTTATCAGCTCGATCTCTGAAAGTATAGAGGCCGGGATGATCCCCCTTATGCCGCCGCCGTCGATTGAAAGTATTTTTTTCATTCCATGCACCCCGCACTAAGCGAGAGAACTATATTGATATGATAATGCAGTTAAAGGCCTTTGTGGATAGGGGAGAAAAATCTATGAAGTATTTCATACAGCAAGCGCCCCCTAATACAAGCGGGGCGCTTTGATATATTCGAGCAATTGATACGCTAATTTTTGAATGGCATCCAGTTATGGTGAACGATATCCTCAGCTTCCATCAACATGATTATCTCATCCGCAATCTGCTCGCCAAGGTCCAGGTGAGTGCTGAAACCAACGCAGGACGCGTTGATTTCTCCTAAAACATACTTATCGTTGCCTTCTTCATCCGTATCCAGAATGAAGTCCGCGGTCCATATAAGAGGCATATCATAATTGCCGAGGCGCTCTATGATAACATTAATATTTTTTTCGATAAGCTCCACCAGCTCGGGCCAATTATCCGGACTGTCATACGTGTAAGTAGCTCCTGAAAATAAAGTGGCGGAAAAAGCGTCCGGGCGATCGACCGGTTTTTTGTGGACAATATATACGACCTTATTCCTTAACATGAACACCCTTATCTCACCCTCTTTTATCCTATCCAGGTAAGGCATGTCCAGCAGCATACCGCTGTCACCGTCAAGGTATTTCACGCAGTAATCGATAAACTCGCCAAGCTTCATAGTTTCAACGTGATTGTCCCTTGCTTCGGTACACTTCACCTCGGTATCATAGGATACTGCTTCATCTGAGCCGCCTGGGTTACCGTTTGTTAGCTCGACCCGCCAGATACCCTCCCCCGTAGACCCTCTGTTCTGCTTCAATACCCTTGTATTCACCGTTAAGCTTTTCGGGAAATTTGTCTTAAATGTTTCAAAATCATAATACGTAAACACGTCCTCAGGCACGAGATCAGTACCTTTTAACTTCTCAATTGCGTTCTTTGCGCCGTAGTAAATCATTACGTGTGGATGAGGAAGTCCTTTTATCCCACGTTTTACAAGCTCGTTCAGCATCTGGAAATAACCGGTTTCGTCTTTCAGGAACCCGGGATTTACCCTGCTTATATAAGCACACGCGTTTTCAACGGTGTATTTGTATATTTCCCCTCTATCTTCATCAGAATAAAAAATAATCTCAGCAGTCCAGCCTTTTTCTTTAAGTGAATCTGCTATTGGCTTTGAATCTACTCGATAGCCGTACGGCCCTTTGTCAGTCCCGCCCCTGGCCTCAAAGATAATTACATGCTTGTTCATTTTACGATCTCCTTCAAGAAACTCAATTTGGGCTTTAATTGTCTCAAACCACTACATAAATTAACAATATTAGGTGCAAATTTAATGCCAGTATTAACCGTCTTATTCGACTAAAAATTTTTTTAGCTCACGTGTCAGATGTTGTATTTTCTTACATGTTTTCAACAAATTTAACGAGGTTACTCCAATATAAATTGTTAATGCGCTTGGTTAAGAAAATATGTAGGGTAGATTAAAATCGGGGGAAGATACTCCATGTATAATCAAACCTTGAAAAAATCCCAGAATAGTTAAGACTTTTTAAACATTTAAGTCCATATCTCGCTGATAACGAAAGTAACTCAGCATAACTGTCGGAGAGCTAAATAATGATCAAGATACCGGGATTTCTTGGAAGCGGCGTACACTCGGGGATTAAGAAGAAAGGTGTAAAAGACCTTGCTTTGATATTCTCCGAGGTTCCAGCAAAAGCAGCGGGTGTTTTCACAACCAATATAGTTAAGGCCCCGCCCTTACT
The DNA here is from genome assembly GCA_965216785.1 of Thermodesulfobacteriota bacterium. Lineage (GTDB taxonomy): Bacteria > Desulfobacterota_D > UBA1144 > Nemesobacterales > UBA2774 > UBA2774. Next base: position 2,030,684 of record OZ244197.1, on the reverse strand, counting down.
CGTGGGAATGGACAGAATTAAATCCGGTTACTGCCAGGCGGTGCTAATCAACAGCGGCATCGCAAATGCGATTACAGGGAAACAGGGACTAAAGAACTCGATCCTAACCTCAAAATACGCCGCAAAGGAGCTTGGAATTAGCGAGGACTTGGTGATCCCCTCTTCAACAGGGGTAATAGGCACACAGCTTCCTACGGATAAGATAAAAAAAGCCTTGCCTAAGCTCGTGAAGGAGCTAAGGGACGAGGGGTTTTTGGACGTTGCGGACGGCATTATGACAACAGACGCCTTCCCTAAATACGCTGTGAACCAGATAAGCATAGGAAGGGAGAAAGGCACAATCGCGGTAATCGGAAAAGGCGCAGGGATGATTGCGCCCAACATGGCGACAATGCTCGCCTACATCCTTACCGATATAAACCTAGGGAAACGAGCGCTGTCAAAAGCCCTTAAGAACAGTGTCAACAACTCATTCAACAAAGTCATCGTCGACGGCGACACCTCTACCAACGACACAGTGCTGATGCTGGCGAACGGAAAGCTCGGAAACTCGGCCGTTCGTGAAACCGCGGCCGAATATAAGAAGTTTGAAGATGCGGTCACGGAAACTGCCACCGAAGTTGCGGAAATGATCGTCAGGGACGGCGAGGGAGCTACTAAGGTAGCTAAAATAATAGTAAAAGGCGCAAAAACGGTAAAGGAGGCGGAAAAAATCGCGCGTACCCTTGGCACTTCGCCCCTTGTAAAAACAGCCTTTTTCGGCGAAGACCCCAATTGGGGAAGGATCGTAGCCGCAGCGGGCCGCGCCGGTGTAGCGTTTGACCCCGATAAAATAGATCTGTTTTTCGATGATGAAAAGGTGCTGGCCAACTCAAAGATAGTTATGAATGAGAAGAAAGCGCAAAGAGTCCTCAAAAAACCCAAGTTCGAGGTAACGCTCAATATCAAGAGCGGGAAAGCAAGCTCATTTGTAATAGCGAGCGACCTTACTTTTGATTACATAAAGATAAACGCCCACTACAGGACTTAGAGGAAATGCCTTGACCGGCTATTCTAAATACATCAGTTTGAGGGATTCAAGAAGCTATCTATAAGCTCAGCGCCTTTCCTCGGCGCGTCATAGTTTTTTAATATCTCTTTCAACTTGCCTGCTTTTTGTTTATAGACGCTATCTCCGATAATCCTGTTTACAGCGCTCATCAAATCCTCCTGCTTAAACGAGAGCTCACTTACCTGAACACCAGCCCCGAGGGCCTCCACCCTCTGCAGATTAAACTCCTGATCGTGCATGGTTGGTATACCGATTATCGGAACGCCTTCTGAAAGAGCCTGATATATGGTCCCGTTCCCCCCGTGGCATATGACAAGATCGCTCCTTTTCATGAGCTCGTCCCCGGGAGCGTATTCCGTAACATAAAAGTTTTCCGGGATATTCTTTAATTCCACCATTCCCGCCGTGGTCATGAGACACTGATATTCTGTCCCCGCGAACATCTCCGCCATCTCCGTGAAGAACCTTTCATACCCCGTACTGCCCATCGTGATATAAATAGTTTTTTTAGACGGGTTCAGGCTGTAAATCCACTCCGGTGCGGGTATATCCGGATTCCACACAATCGGCCCGATATAATGGAAATTATCAGGGAGTCCCCTTGTCGGGGCATATTCCGGTATGTCCGTCATTAAATTCAGGTCCCCTTTCCATACGTCCCAAATATTTTTGTTGGGGGCGAGACCGTTTTCCTTCCTGTATTTTTTAAAGGGCGCGCTGTCCACGCTTATTATCATCCCTTTTACGAGCGGCATAAGCTTACTCACTATACGTTTTCCCAAAACGCGGGTGAAGATCAAATGCTCCGGCGCTTCGTGATTGACTGAATAATAGTTTGTCCAGGAAGCGTTGAGTATGCTTGCAAGCGGGATGCCCGCAAGCTCGCAAGACGTGCTCAGCGTGTGCCGGAAATCGCATAATACAAGGTCCGGTTTCAAAGTGTAGAGCAGATCTAACTCCTCTTTTACGAGCCTTTCTATAAGCTCGTGGTCATACCAGTTAACGCGCCCGCTCCTCGAGCATTTAAGGTTCCGCTCCGGACAGAGAGTCTCAAGATCCCTCGTTTCAAACCCCTCGTCCCTGACCATCTGCATATAGCTCCCCTGTCCCGCAAACTGCAAGTCATAACCAAGCGCCCTGAGCTCTTTTGCGATTTCAAGGGGCCTTGTGGTGTGCGCGAGCCAGTTTCCGTCAGGTATTACGAGTATCTTTTGCTTCATTGTTCCGCCCGCCTCAAAAAAAGAGGCTTCTCTTCACATTATAAACAATGCGCGATATGAATATTAGAGTAAACACATAAGAGCAAGATTGAAAAGTAAACGTGGTGCCAGAGAGGGGGGTTGAAGCTCTAGGCGGATGTAAATTTTTACAAAAGTTTGGGGATATTAGGAAATTCTTTAGGGAAGCAGCGTATATTATAATGAAGCAAAAATTAACCGTGCCCGACAAAAGGGGAACAGTACATTTCGCACAACCTTCTCATAGCGATTTCACAGAAAAGATTATAATCGCTAAAACAAGCCAAAACATTAATCCGAGACCCATAGCGATTGCAAGACCTCTAGATACTTGGTCTACTTGAGTGATTCTGTGATATCTCTCATCCGGTGTAGATGGTAAGAAGTCTTGTGTTGTTGAAGCAGTTCTATCAGTATTTTTCATGCCACTTGCCTCCCTGTAAAACCCTAAGGCTTTATATTAATAGAATGCAAGAATATAGTGCAATACATGTGCCAAAAAAATGCTGGAGTATAAGACACTGCGGATATTAACAATATCTGGAATCTCAGTATAGATTAGAGTTTATATAGTGTGATATGATGGCAAATTTTGTAATCCTTTGCTTGAAATTGTATGACAGAAATTGTCAGTTTATACTGCTCTCCATGGAGAACCTGGACTGTGGTGCGAGAGGAGGAGTCGAACCCCCACACCCTGAGGTACTGGATCCTAAATCCAGCGCATCCGTGACTAAAGTCACTGTGATTATTAAAACTTTTATTCTCATCTGAATTACTGCTAACGGAATTGCTGTCAAAATTTCTCGGAATTAGCTCTAAAAGAGTACTTCTGAGAGTCTCATTAATAGGTATGCTCCTTCTTTTTCCTGATTTGCTCTCCTTTATTCGTATATATCCATCCTCCAAGTCTACATTATCCCATGTAAGGCCAAGAATCTCACTATACCTCATACCTGTTTGCAGAGCTGTGATAATGATAGGTCTAAGATGGCCAGGACTCGCATCCAGCAGCTTCTGTTCTTCTTCATGCGTAAGTATTCTTTCTTTAGGCTCTGACTGTTTAAATAGTTTAACTCTTTGCATAGGATTAGATTCGCACTTATCCCATGATATTGCCAGATAGAACATCCTCTTTAAAAGGACGAGTTCAATATTCACAGTCCTTGAAGAAACACATTCGATTCTCTCTAACTTGTATCTTTCAATGAGGATAGGTGAAATCTCAGACAGCTTATAATTGCCAAAGAAAGGAATCAGTTTTCTTAGAGAATACATATCTCGTTCCCATGACTTTTTGTTCTGCTTGGCATACTCTAAGTACTCTTTCGCAAACTCAGAGAACGTAGGAATTATTCTGTTCTTTGGTAACTTAAACTTGTCTTGTAATATCTCAGTTTTCCTTAGCGCTAAGAGTTTCTTAGCATCTGCTTTATTTACCTCCCCTACTCTACCTACACTCTCCCATTTACGTTTTCCCCTAAATACATAATCAATATACCAATAATGACTCATTCCTTTTTTAGTTTTGATTGTCCTCTTAAAAACTCCCATTATTTCTTACCTCCTTTCTCTGGTAACAACGGTTCGTTAATCTCGTACCCCTCCCTTTTCATAACTTCATGAAGCCAACCTCTGAAGACTTCCGCAACTGTTAGATAGTTATTTTCTGCATAGTCTCTTAAGAATTTGTCTTCATCTTCATGCAAGTATATATGGATTAGTTTGGGACGTAATCTATTCTTACTCATGACTATATTGTATATAGCCACACAACGATCGTCAAGATTCAAGCGAATTCACAATTTCTTGGTGAATACAATCTATGAAATTTACTAAAATAGAGCAGATAGATTAATAGATCATAATACTGTCGAGTAATCTCTAGACCACTTTTTAGTAACAGTGAAATGTGGATATAGCTATAATTATCTAAATTTGATTTTAGACATCAAAAGGAGGGAGATCATTATATTCAGACATTCGTTCTTCTAGTTCTTTTAACTCTTGGTTTTCGTATGACACATTAATTTTATGTGCTATAAACTCTTCCATTTCTATTGGCCCGACCGCTGCTTGAAGTCCTGGAACAATAACATAGCAAATACTTTTATCAATTTTGTTTTTCCAATGTTCTTCTTCATTTGTAATTAGTATAACAGCACTGTTTTTTTCATAAAAATTCACATACAGTGACAATCCATTTTCATTAATAGTTATAGCAATTACGTGCCCATTTTCCCAATTTAGAATATTGTTTAACTCATTTCCAGAGTTCCTTATAAATCCTGCACCATAAATCGGTAACCTTTTTCTATCTTCAGTTTTTTTTGTCCACATTAATCTTCTAAGCAAACCAGCTGATTCACTTTGACCAAATGATTCATTGAGCAAGATGGAACCGATACCTAAGGCGAATTTTCCTAGAAATCGATCCCCTAGATATATATCAATTGAAGGTTTGACTTCATGCTCTCGGCCTTGTATGGCAATCAATTTATCATGCATGCTCTTAAGTGAGTCGGGAATATCTGAAAAGATACCTCCTGGAGGTGTAGGACCGTTACCTAAATAAAAATCAACATTTTTGAAATTATCAATAACTGAGTTGAAAATTGTCGGATGCCAATCAGGATTTTCCGATCTTACAAAAATAAAAACAAAACCATTATCAATCTCTTCTATATTCACTCCGGGGGGAACTCCAACTATTGGTGATGTGTCACTATCCACGGGATATGGTTCGTGAAAATGATAGATGCCATCACCAGTAGGTCCAAGCCAATATTCACATAACTTATTTCCAATTTTAAGATCATCAATTTCACCAAAATAATTTAAGGGTAATATAGATGTATTAGATATATTTATGAATTTTCGTGCATTTTCTGCTCTATGATTTTTGATAATCCAACTTTTAAGAAAGGGAGCATCTATAAAAAACCCTGCAACGCTATTACACTGTTTACAGGTATTATTTATTACAAATGGATTGACAGGCGTAATAGCCCCACCCACTCCTCTTGGAATAACGTGTTCTTGTGAGAATTCAGTATCATCTTTCTCACAATTACAATATAAACAGATAGGCATTCTTTCATTATAACAGAATACATTCGTGATATAGGATGTTGAAACAAGTAGTTGCAGGTATGATCTATAACTATTGTTGACTGTTTATTTATGTTAAGGACTTTCTATTAGAGTAATCATTTCTTCTATTGAATCATGTAATTCCTGTTTTGTATAATTTGGGTTGTTTGTGTTTTCGGGATGATGAATTGTATTTCTAATATAAGTCATGATAGTTACATCATAGGGTGGTTGTGGATTTCCATTTTTAACTTTTGTCCATTGTTTGGATTTGTTTATTCCTCGCTCTACAAAATATCTCTCTACATTATCTTCACTCCACATATTATTGCTCTCTTGAATATAACCATAAAGTTCATTGTGGAATTCAACTGTTGGAAGAGAATACGCTCTGAAATTAATTTCTCCCCAAGAAGGGCTCCACGGAAACAAACCTTTACCAGCACCGGTGTTGGTAAGCGTAAGACTGTCATTTTCTTTAACTGTGGTAATCAGTTCTACATTTTGAATTGACAAACAATTCATAAAAAAATAGGGTGAATGGGAGTTTACAATGATCTGAATAGTATCTGAAAGATTGATCAGATAGTCAATGAATTTTGATTGAAGTTTGGGATGCAAGTGTAATTCTGGTTCATCAATTATTATTATGAACTTGCCTTTAGAAAGAGAAGCTAACGTTTCTAGAAAAAGTAAAGAAATAATCATTTCTACACCAGAACCCATTAATGATACTGGTATTTCAATATGCTCCTTAAGCTGCATTAAAAACGCATTATTGTAAGGGGCATTAGTTTCAAAAAATGATATTGAAATTGTTTCAAGCCCTAGTTGAGAAAGTTTAGTATTAAGAGTTGTAATTGTTTTATCAATCACTTTATCATCTATCTTACTGAGAGCTTCTTCCTCTAACTGCCTTTTTTTCTCAATGAAATCTGGGTCCTTTTCTTTCCTTAACGACTTTAGAAACCGCCAGTTGAAGTCATCATATACAGATGTGATTGAACTGTTAAATCCCCTTTGAAGTTGTCTTTCTCTATTTGTTCCATAATAGTAACTTCTTGGAAGGTCATCGGAATCGACCGGAAATGATAGTAGTCTTTCGTTAAATCGGAATATAGTCCCAGAACTTCTAGTGATTTCCCATCCTTGTTGACTTGTTCGAGGTTGAGTAGGCAGAACATAATGCTCAACTACAACGGTATCAGAAAAAGCTTTTCCAGTTGCAGCACGATCTCTTTTCTTAATTTTCAGACATACTTGTTTACAATTAACAGCTTGAGTAGTGTAACCGTCTGGGAGATTGACATGAAAATCTTCTACGAATGTCAAGTGAATTTCAATGGGATCACCTGTCCCGTTATAAAAGTCTGTATGCTTAATTCTTCCTGATAAATAACTTGGGCTTAATGCGTAATTAATTGCTTCTAGAATGGTTGTCTTACACGTTCCATTATCACCAAGTAATATAGAAAGACTCTTCAGTTCAATATTTTCAAGGCTTTTAATGCCCCGGAAGTTCTTTATCGTAACAGTATTAACAGTCATATCTAGTTAGATAACATTCTATCTCATTATTTCAACACAATAAAGGAATCCCCTTTCTACACTAACTACACCATTTCACAGCTCAGTGTAGATAGTGTAGCAAATGTAGCAGAAGAAGAGACACTCCAATATAGTTATTTATGGTCTTGAATTATGATGATCAAATATGATATAAAAAGAACCATAGAATCTTACAACTTTTAAAATGCCAACATTCAAGCTACTGAACAAGCACAAGTTACAACTCATAAAAGAAGAGACGTTTAAATTAGAAAAGGATATTCAAAAGCTTACTGAACAAAATCTAGGATCAATATTTGGGTTAGAATTAGTTCGGAATGAATTTTCTTTGACGAATTTTAGAATTGATACCCTTGCCTTCGATAATGAATCATGGTCATTTGTTATAATAGAGTATAAGAAAGATAGAAATTTCAGCGTGATTGACCAAGGTTTTGCTTATCTTTCTTTGATGCTCAACAACAAAGCAGACTTTATATTGGAGTACAACGAAGGAAAATCAAAAACGTTAAAAAGAGACGATATAGAGTGGTCCCAATCTAAAGTAATATTCATCTCCCCTTCATATACAAATTACCAAAAAGCATCAATAAACTTCAAAGATTTACCTATTGAATTATGGGAAATTAAGAAGTATGAAAATGGGGTAGTTGTATATCATCAAATTAAACCTATAGAGGCCCAAGAAAGCGTTAAGACGATCAGCAATCAAGAGAAATCCTATGAAAAAATCAGCAAGGAAATCAAGATTTATACAGAAAATGAACATTTAGAACTAGGCTCTGTAGAAAGTCTGGAGCTTTATGAAAAATTAAAAACAGCAATACTAAGTATGGGTGATATTGATCTTAAACCTAAAAAATTATATTTAGCTTTCATAGGTACAACCAATATCATAGATATTGTAATTCAGCGGAATGCATTAAGGTGCTTTTTAAATCTGAGTGATGGAGAATTGGATGACCCTAAAAAAATTGCAAGAAATGTCACAAATATAGGTCATTGGGGGAATGGAGACTATGAGGTAAGAATTACAGACGATGAGAACTTTGAATATATATTATCTTTGATAAGACAATCATATAATGCAAATAAAAAGTAAATCCAAATTTACATGATCAAATATCAATTAGTATATCTATACTTTTAGGGTAATTTTCTTCCTTATCCAGCTTTTCTATTTCTTCTAAAATTGCTGCAATCAGCTCTGAGTCTATCATTTTTTACCTAAATTTCACCTTTGAGATATTCTAGTGACTCTCCATACACCAAATCCATCCTGCTCTAAAGCAACTGATGCATATGTTCTCCATACACCACTAATAAGACGCTGATAACGCAGATGCATATAATTTCCATATCTACCCACAGACTTTGAACTGTCTTGAGGGTAGCCCCATGAGGCTATAACTGATGCTAAGTCCATTCCCACAAATATCTTCTTATTTCTAACTGCTGTTTTTGTCTTTTCAGGTAAATGTTGATTCTTCTCAAGATAGGCTTCTCTATCTACTTGATTGCTATATATACATCCAGTTACTAAGAAAACCGTCAACATCCCAAAGAGTAATATCTTTTGCATTTGTATACCCCCTAATTGAGATCCAACACACTTAATAGTCAAAATATTCCCCTTAGACAAATTTTATAACTTGATATGTAGTCTATGGTGCTAGTCAGGATCATACCAGATTATTACAAGTTAAGGAATAGATTAAATATGGCTAGCCGTAAAAATAAAAATCTGGTCTCAGCTTTTGCAAGGGCATTAAGAACTATCCGTCTGGAAAAGGAGTTGACTCAAGAGCAAGTGGCTTATGGAGCTAAACTTCATCCAACATATATAGCTTTTTTAGAAGGCAAGAAAAGACAGCCCAGCATTGATACTATCTTCAAGATAGCTAAAGGATTAGATGTAAAGCCTAGTGTTTTTATAAAGCGTGTTGAGTCTTACTACTTTAAGAAGTAAAAGAGAAGGTTCATTCAAACAAAAATGCATTTTTATATCAAGAAATGAATACTGCAATCCTATATTGATACGAGGGGGAATTTTTACAAAATTTCGATAATTTACAAGAAGGACTAATTATTTTCATCTTCAGATTTATGATCGTTACTTATATCAGAATCTAGCTCTTCACTTAATTCTTCTTTCTCTTCTGACTTTTCAATTTCTTTTAAAATAGCCGCTATCAGCTCTGGGTCGATCATAGTAATATCCTGTTTCATATATACCTATATACCGATTTCCTTCTACGTATTGCAAACAGACTTATTATCCCTAAAATTCCTGAAAGTGTTACAATACCTACAAAGTTCAATGTTGGAATGTTCCTAGTTTTAGTAGGGTCAAAACAATGCGCAAGGTAAATTTGAGAGAATCCATCAGGATTCCCACCGTTAATGTTTTCAGCAGACTCAAAAGCTATACGTGAACCATTTGCATCTATCGATGGAAACAAACTTCCGATGGAGGTCTCATTCGTTATCTGTGTAATTATGCCTGTTGTTGAATCAAATAGGTATATCTGTATAATTACCCCTGGGTTTCCACCGTTAATGTTTGAACTAGATTGAAAAGTAACAAGTGTGCCGTCTGCATTTATTGAAGGGTCTCCGTTAAACCCTGTTTCATTCGTTACCTGTGTGAATGTTCCTGTCGTTGTATCAAAGATGTAAATCTCATCAGAATTATCAGGATTCCCGCCATTAATGTTTAAGTTAGAACGAAAAGCAACACGTGTACCATCCGCATTTATAGAAGCGTCACCGCTAGACCCCACAGTCCCAAAAGTAATTTGGGTTATTATTCCCGCCGTTGAATCGTAAAGATATAATTCAGTATTTTCTTCAGGATTACCGCCGTTGATATTAGCAGTGGACTCAAATGCAATGCGTGTTCCATCTGCGTTTATAGATGGTTCAATACTAAAGCCCATGATCTCATTAGTTACTTGCATGTATGTCGCTGTAGTTGTATCAAAAAGATAAATTTCGGGATTCCCTTCAGGGTTACCCCCAGTAATATCTAGATCGCTACGGAAAGCAATTCGAGTGCCATCTGCGTTTATGGAAGCGTCAGCACTAAACACAAAGACATCGGGTCCATCTGTTATCTGTGTAAATACACCCGTTATAGTATCAAAAAGGAATACCTCAGTTCCTTGATCGGGATTACCACCGTTTATGTTCTCTGTAGATTCAAAGGCAACACGTGTTCCGTTGGCATTTACAGAAGCATCTATACTAATTCCAGATGTTTCATCCGTTATCTGAGTGAACATGCCAGTTAAAGTATTGAAAATATATATCTCGTTATTTCCGTCTTGATTACCACCATTGAAATTAGCTGTTGAATCAAAAGCAATATGATTTCCATCAGCGCTAATCGAAGGTCTCTCACTTACGTCATCTGGGTCATTTGTAATCTGTTCTATTAAGTTTTCAGGACAAACAATCTGTTGCGCCTGAGTGGTTTGATTGAGAATAAGAAACACAGAAACAAAAAGTACCATTAGATTTAAAAGGCCAAAAAAAATTTTTGAGCTCTGTATATGGTTCATAATCAATCCCCTTTTATTTACAATGAATAGTTCCTATAATGCTACAAATAAAAATTATTAGTTACTACAGACATTCTTAGTTATAGCTGCTATCAGCCTCAGGTTCGATCATATTATGACTCTATAACTTTTTATCCACATCTCCTACACTTTACACATTTTTGTCTAATATTATTTCAATCGAATTTTTCCAAAGCCAACCATCAATATCCATTTCCGAATTTTTAACATGATACCAATCATTCGTTTCTTCGATTATGTCAACCTTAGTTCCCTCATCAAGATGCACAATAATATTTGACTTAGCATCTGGTTCACTTCTCAGTTTTGTGCTTGACCATGATACTTTAGCTTTTTCGTATGAGCTAGAATTTGCAACATATTGTTGTACTGAGTTGTCGTTATTGGATTCAATTTGCACATTAAGTTCAGTCCCGCAATATCTACATTTTTTAGCTTCTTTCTTGATAAGTTCTGCACAAAAAGGGCATTTCATAGTATCTTCGTCCACTTCTGGCTTCATCTCACGACCTAGAGAATAACTTACCGCAAATCCAATTAAACAGACCAATGCCATACCTATGGCAACTCCACCAGTTAACAATCCTATAATTCCACCACCCAATGTAGCTCCAACAAGTTCAGCATCAGATTTAGGGTCCAACTCTCCTATTACACTACCAGTATAAATAATTCCAACAGGAATCAGAGCTAACCAAAGTGCTGCTCCAATTAAAAATCCCCTAGAAATAACTTTTGTGACCGTCTTAGTACCCTTAACCATCAAATAAGAAGTAACTACCCAACCTCCGAAAAATGTCACTCCAACAAATATACTTGAAGGCATTTCACCCATTTTGGTGAATAGCATAGCTAGTTCAAAATATACTAGAAAGCCGCCCATAATACCTAGAATAATTGCTACAACTATTCTCACTTTACCCCTCTGTATATACTATTAATCTCATCGTTTCCCAAAAGCCTCTTCAGAAACCCGATGTTTCAACTAAAAGCCTTCACCATATTTTTCTAATTGACTTTTTTCTTCTTCTTCTAAGATTTTTTGATACTTATCTATGTTAACATAAACAATATTTAAGGCTTGAGGGTACTTTGGTTTAATCTCCAAATGTATTTGAGTTCCTCTACTAACCCAAAATTTAGAATATTGATAAGTCTTACCACTAAGTTGATATGATTTATCGTATTCACCAGCACCATACTTATTAGAAAGTACATCATTTAACGTCTCAAAGGCCCACTTATTGCTAGTTGAATTTTTGTAATAAAATATTCCACTAAATTTTATGAGAGTATCATGATAAAAAGTTAGCAATACATTAGAACTAAACAAATCTTCTTTTTCAGGTGGTGGTTTACCAATATACCCTACAGTATATAACTTAATATTGGGCAAGCTACTCTTGTTTTCTCCTAGTGAATTTGTATTATGCTTTGAGTATTCACTTATCACATCATCAATGCACATTCCAAGTTCTAACCCAAGTGCGCTTATCCTTTCATTAGTCTGCAATCCTTTGCATTGTGTCTTAGAATTATCTTGAGCAATATTGGGAATTGAAGTAGCTACAGATATAAGGCATAAGAAGAATACAGTGTAGAAGACTTTAGCAGCCATATAAATTCCTCCAATCAACTTATAAAATTACTTCAACTAAATTGAACTACAGCTTCCAATTACAGGTTTCTGAAAGTTCCTTTAAATATGGGTCTAATCCCCTAACATCAAATTCTATTAACGTTGATCCTTGTTGATATGGGACAAATTCAAAGAGCATCTTCTGGGATTTGTTTATCTTCTTTGCTAGTTCTATTGGCTTTGGTGCAAACAGTGCCTTATTACTGGTTGATTCGCTCCAACGTTGTTTTTGAGCTTTATTGTCATCTAACCTGACTCTTACCGAACTCTCTCCATATAACCCATATTCTGGATTTGCAGACATACCTGTATATACAACTAACTCTGTTTTATTTTCCCTACACCTAATGATTAATATAGGAGTGGTTTGTTGGTTGACCCAGTCTGTTATTGAGTTCTCAGCATTCAACATTAAAGTTATTGATTTGCTGTCATCCATCTTGGAGCTTGAACGGTCAACAGTCCACTTTGAATCTGTGTATTCTTTCTGTTCAGGAGTTTCTGGAGTGTCTTTCGTTTGCTCTTTAGATTGTTCATAGAAATTTAAAGATTCTTTTGAGCACTTATCCTTTTTATCTAAATTATCTGAATAATACTTATCACACTCCTCTATATTGCATTCAATATCTCCTTTACAGATACCAGACACGACTTTAATAATTTCCTGAGGAACTTCAGTTTCGTCAGATAGTGCCGATATATGTGTTATACAAGACAATAGAGTAGCGACCACTATCAGTATTAATGTATTTCTCATCCTTAACCCAAATCCCGAAAAATAATCGAATAACTCAATAATAACTCGACTATATCACAAACTAAGCTTGAAAATCAACTCTTACATAAACTCGACAGTCCTAGGGTTCCAGTACATATCTATGAATATATCTTAAAGTATTTTTCTCCTAAACACTTTTAAACTAAAATCACTTCTATATTAGCGCAAGGGCGTTTTACTACTATAAGAAATTAAAGGTCCTTTTGCCTATCTCTTTTTTATCTACTTCTCCTACACTTTCTAGATCTTTATAGAGCTTAGTATAGATGGTGTAGCAAATGTATATATATAAGAGACCACTATCCCTGAATATATAATAGACAAGGTTCATTCAAACAAAATGCTATATTGATTAAACTACGATATTGAGTCATCCCATATAGATACGGAAGTATAATTTTGCAAAATTTGTTTTTTATAACCTGTGGGGAAGCAGTACAGTGAATATCATTAATAGTCTTCTACTATCAAATTATCATTAATGCTGTTTTAATCTTAGATAACAATTCCTCTTCTTCAATTGAAACTTCGCCATCGGCTTTTGCTATAGAATGAAGATAATCTATGATGATATTTTTTTGATCAGCGTCAAGTATATCAGCTAGTACTGCAGACATTCTTAGTATATCTAGTAATCGATTTGGATTGTTACAATATTCACGGAACTCAGTAGCATCAAATTCTTCAAATAGTTGTCTACCAATTTCTTCTGCTACTATTATTTCATTTTCTTCGATCTTACCATCAGCACTTATCATTTTTGCAGCCAAACAATACATTATTGTTAGCAATTGATTTTCATCTTTCTTTTCTTCATTCTTGTGCTCTACTAATCCTAATGCATACATTAATTTATGTTCAAATACAGTTAATTCTTCTTCCCAGTCTTCACAGTTGTCTATTAAACTGTAAGCAGAGTCTGAAGGAGTTGTTAACATATCCTTTGCTATGGAATTTATATCTATACCAATCTCGGAGAGTCTTTCTGAAACAGGTGGATGAGTATCGGTAGGGTGAGGTATATCAAAATCTTTAATACTATTGATAATCTTATCTAAGTCCTGGCTTTCTATACCATACTTTACAAATTCTTCGAAGACGATACCCAGATTCTTGCTTACCTTGCCTTGGTTTAATTTTTCAACATTTTGTTGTCTAAGATGATTCCAGAATAAAGCATAAAGAGACACCTTTAATAAAGCAGTAGATAAAGCTAAAGCGTTAGAGGCTTCAACTCCTGCTTGATCTGCTTTAAATTCACGAACCCTACTGATTGTAGAGACATTGTTATTGAATACATCATACATATACGATAGCAATGTTACAGCCGGTAAATTAGCTAAAGAACTAGAACCCTCATTTTCTGAAGAGATTGATAATATTGCATTACCTAGTCCAGCGTAGAGGGGGGCAAACTTAGTTGAATATTTAGTGTCCTCACCTCTAAAATGACCAAGTTCATGGCCAATAACTGCGGATAATTCTTCAACTGTCAGTAGACGAGCAAGTGCTGATGATATATAAAGTGTCTCACCTGAGTAATTTTTCTGTTCGTTAGCTAGATAAACATCGCTGCTAGTAACATAAAAATTGGGTTCTAGACCTATAATTATATTGTTAGGTGCAATGGAACCTAGCTCGCTTGATAGTTCTTTAATAAATCCAAACAGTTTTGGAGCTTCTTCATCAGTTAAACCTTTGCCTATCACTGTAGTTTTGAGTTTGCCACCAAAAGAAAAAGATGATTCCAAAAGTTTTATAGCTCCAATTAGGGCACCTATAGCAACAGCACCAATTATAAAAATGTGTACTCTGCCAAACCAGTATGATTCAGCTAAATAAATTCCCACAACTAGAACCGCTCCTTGTATAACAATTGATATTGCAAGCAAAATTGTCGAAAGTGTTAATAGACTTGGGAAGATTGAAGTTATTCTTTTCCGATTAGTTCCAGCAATCTTTGAGAATATAAAGAAAATAATAGGTGTAAATATGCCAATTGCAAAAGCTAATAAGCTTCCCTTTAATAACAACCTAACTATTTGAGTATCATCACAATAGTTGATGAATTCTTGTATACCTTCAAAGTTATACTGTCCAGAATATACAGCATTACAAAGTGTAAATAAGTCAGTCAGTTCCTGCGAAGCCAAACTATTATTGATATCTTTGAGAATGAAGATGCTAACAATAATACCTATAGTAGGAATTATTAAGGATACTAATAAAACCTTTATGAGACTGCTAGGTTTATACGTATCATTGTCCATTAGTAATCCAGTCTAATTAATTCTTTCTCTAGTAGTTGAAAGTAACTAACCTCTATTAATATTGAGCAACATGGCTTTTGAGGCAAGAAGTGAATTTCCTTCTTCAGCCAAGCCATCAGACATAACCTCAATAGCATTTGAGGCTAATAACTCTATATTTTCTATATTGCTTTCATCAAGTTCCTTTATATAGGTTATAAATTTATTTTTGTGATCTTGCCTAATAGTATCTTCTAACAGTAAATACACTATGTAACTTTGTAGATGAATCCTCTTTGTATGCGAATGTTTTAGAGCTATTATTAAAAACAGTAACACTAGTAAGCATACTCCTACTACAATCCAGAAAGTAATATTCATACCTAACATAGTTAAATACCCCCTTATAGTATATATAGATTAAATGTCTGAAGCCGTCTAGTAATTAATTTATATTCTCACTTATTCTTCGCAACCATGCGTTCGAAGTTTTGGCATGCCCTATTTAATAGGACCTTAGTCTAAAAAGGAATTTTGTGTCCCTTCATTACAAGTAATTTGAAGTCATTTAATCCCTATATTAGACTATGATAACCTGTGGGGGCAGGGATATTCAGCTATCTCCACCATCGCATTAGTATATAGTCAAAAGTAAAAGCACGATGTCCTTTCGGACAACAAACTTGATACAACCTAATAGCATCATCTCCAGGATACTCCCTAGGAGCTTTAACTTCTTCTCCACATTTACACTTTCTAATAAAATATTCTAGAGTCTTATCTTTCTCCATACTTACTATCTTCTACAATCCAACCAATTATAGTTTCACTATCAAGCAATCCTAACTTAATTAAAATCCCTGTTCTCTCAAGTGGATGTAGGTTTTCTGAATCAAAATATTTTTCTAACTCTTCACGATCTAAGTTGTTTGAAGTATTTATTTGCTCCAACTTTTCCATCTTGCGTTCTAAATCTCTCAACTTCTCATCTCCTTAATCATCTGTTTTATATCTGAAGTGACTGGGGAACTTTTAGGCTCTTTTGAACCTTGTATTTCCTCTAACCTATTTATTCTCTCCTCTAAATTTGTCGCTCTAAGAACTTTTAACATTGTGTTGCAGAGCGTTGCGATTGAATTCGCAAATTTAGGTTCGATTTCAGCGTTCATCAATTGGTTAAGCGTTCTTGATAAAATCTGTCTGACGTGTTTCGAATTCGTAATTTTTTTTTCATAATTTCGTTCTGGCATAGATCCTAATTCCTCCATATTTTGGGTCTCATAAATTATACATATATATAATAATAACAGGGTGTTATGAGACTTTTCCGAATTTAAAATCAAAATTCTAAAAGTCTGTATATATAACACCCATATTTCTAAGAATTTTAGATTTTTACCTCTAAAGTTTATTGTAGAGTAATGTTCTCTAAAACCTCATTTCCTTGAAGAAATTTCTCGTCAACTTCTTCAACTGATTTATCCTCCTCTAATTCTAAAATTCCGAGTTTTTTAAGTATATAGGGGGGCAGACTTTTAGAATTTTGGGCATCGATTTCTATCGGAACATAATAATAAGAGTTCTTGTCACCTTGAGTCCTTTTCCAGAGCATATCCTCACCCTTGAAAAGTAATTCTCGGACCTTATCTCTGGATAAAAATCCAAACATCTCTTCTATAATATCCTTCTGTAATAATCCGTCTACTCCCTCGCATCTTTTACGAATTACTTCGTAAATCGTAATCATTTTATCTAGGTCAGCTGCTTCTTGCTCGGTTTCCTTAGTTTGCATGGTAAAGTCTGATTCTATGAAAAACTTAACAGTTTCCTTAATAGGAATTCTAGATTTAAAACATTTAAGAACACAATCATTACCTCTTCGTTCTAACAAATAAGCAATATCAACACTATCAGCGATTGAACCGCTGTTCTTGAAAGGATGTATTGAGCTACTGTCCTTACTAACATGGTGAATCAATATTATTGTGTTACACATATCCCTAACCTCTTTGAGTTCGTTCATTACAGGTATAACATTCGAGTCGATATTTAGGTCTTCACCGTAGGGGAATAATTCCTTCATGTTATCGAATATCACAATTGTGTTGTTCTCCACTTCTATTCTATTTTTAAATTCACACCAATTTGGATTTTTTGAATCTATCCTAAAAGGAAAATTTGTAGAATGGACATAGTGCAGTTTATTTCCAAGAAGTTCGAATAAACCAGCCTCTTTAAGTCTCTGGTGAATAATATGTTTTGGCATATCAACATCAACAATTACCACTTTATGACCATCATCTATTAATTTTTTTGCAACCGCTAAATTAAAATAACTTTTACCAACTCCATAACGACCAGTCATTAACATGAGAGTATTTTTTGGTAGAAAATCATCTATAAGATATTCAATATTACTGTCATCAAAATCTTCCGGTTTGAGACTTAACCCAGCCAAACCTTTATTCTCTGTAAATACTTGAAAAATCTCCTCATTACCTGCCCTAGCTTTTGAGATAGTATGCTCTAGATATGCTAGGGTTCTATGATTAGTTTTCTCATAAGGCGCATCTATCAATATTCTTGCAATCTCTTCATTTGAAAAATTTCTCCTCACAAGTACATCAGCTAGAGCCATGTCATAACCTGAACCTGAAGTGTCCGATAAATCTTCTCTTAGACCAAGCCATGTCTTATTCAAATTCGAATCCTCTTTTTGTAAATCATAAAAACGTAGAGGTTTTTCATCTGGCAACTTTCCGAGTGTAATTTTCTCCATATTGTTCTCCTTAATATTAGTTGTCTTAAAATCCGAGAGTTCATACTTAGCATCTTTATTGAATGCAATTATTGAACATTTTTTGGGGTTTTGGGGATCCTTCAAATTATAGAATCCTGGTAAACGCATAACCCTTGATATATCCCAAACGCTATCACCACCAAAGATAGAGGCTAGCCATCTTAGTCTAGATTCAATCTCTTGAATATCCTCTTGTGACCTGATTTGGATATTTTGCTTGAATTTAAAGTAAAGATGGAATCCATTTCCTGAGTTTATAATAACGGAAGGTATAAGATCTATTTCCTTACTTATAGCATGTATGTTATCTATTCTGTCCTCTAAATCTTCATTATGCTTATTATCAATATCAACCCATAATACTGGTACTTCTATAACAGAGTCTCTTGTTCCCTTCTTAAACTTGCGTATCCCCGGAGCGTAATAAATATCGAAACCTTGCTTATGGAAATCTTCAAGATTTTCTAAAGGCACCCTTTTACCAGTTAATTCATAGAACATTTGTCTCACTTCATCAGTCTCATGATTAATGGTCCTAAACTCTATATAATTACTACAATACCCGAATAGATACCGTAACAATTGAAAATAATCTTTATCTCCAAAAAGCTCAAAATTACTTATCATTTTTATCCTCCAATCTCTTATTGTTTATTTTAAAATCCTCGATCCACTCCCTAAATTCAGACTCCGAAACTCTTATGCGATTCGAAATTCGGTAAAGCGGAAATCTTCTTTCACTCGCCCACCTTTTTAGTGTTGGTAGAGATAAAGAATAAATTTCAGCAATCTCATTCAAAGTGATTAACTTTTTCATTGTATCCATATTTACTCCTCTAAAATTGTATTTGGAATAAAAAAAGGCCGGAACAGACAAAAGAATAGGAATTCTCCGTATTACAGCACTAACTTATTCCTTTTATTCTTTAGCCCGTTCCAGCCTTTATCTCAAGAACGGTGGCATCTTTTGCGATGCACTTATTAACGCTAATGCGTTCTATAATTAAAAAGTATACCACATAATTACAAGTTTGTCAAATAAATTCGGATGTTGTGTAATTACAGGCAGTTAGCTCATTATCACTCTAGTCTAAGATAGTCGCATAATCCATTCTTAAGATAAAAAGCCTGCCCCCACGAAGTGCTCAGCATAGTCATTTGTATAGTTGATCTTCGAAACGGTCGCTAAATCCACTCCAGAAAGGATTAACCCAGTAGCGAAATTAGGACTATTGATCCCATGGGAGCACTTTAAACTCTCTGCTTCTCATGCTAACCCTGCCCCCACAAGTTAATCAGACAACCTATTTACTCGAATTTTCTGTTTTGCAATTCAGTGCTACTTTTTCAGCTAACACGGTTTAAATTATCTTAACCATCCAACTTCGATACAGCCTTTTTAAGAGCCTCTGGAGTCGGGTGACTATATCGCATAGTCATTTGAATTGTTGAGTGTCCTAGAAGCTTAGAAACGCTCGCCAAGTCAACTCCTGAAAGAACTAACCGAGTTGCAAAAGTATGCCTAAGGTCATGGAATCTCAGGTTTTTTATACCAGCACGTCTGCATGAGTTAACAAAAGCATTCCGCACAGATTTAAGTGACCTGCCTTTAAAAGTAAAGACGTTAGGTACATGGTGCGAGAGGGGGGAGTCGAACCCCCACACCCTAAGGTACTGGATCCTAAATCCAGCGCGTCTGCCAATTCCGCCACTCTCGCAAAGTGGTGGGCTGTGAGGGAATCGAACCCCCGGCCCGATGATTAAGAGTCACCTGCTCTACCTAGCTGAGCTAACAGCCCTTCTTGAAAATTTAGAGGTAGTTATGATACCTGAAAATTTACAGATATCGTACAGCCTCGGATATTTTTGTATTTTAGCTTCATGCGTGAATCCGCCTACAATCTTAGACGGCTACATTTTACACTGGATTATAATTGTTTTACCTTTATTAGGTTTATATTCGACCCTAAAACTAAGTTATGTTCATATTAAGAGCCAGTTATAGCTTTCTTTTGATACTATCAATTTCAAGCTTCATATTTTTAAGCCACTCCCGGGCTGAGAGCGCTGCTGATCTATTCAATCCTGAAACAACCTTAGACAAGCCTAAAAATGAGCAAGACAGCACCGAAGAATCCGCCAGCGAGTACAAACCGCTCAAGGCCCCTCTTCCTGAGATCGACAGGGCACCCGACAGCATTGAAAAGCAGCTACTGGAAGCCGGAGAATTAAAGGAGAGCATATTTGAGTTTGACCCCTTTAATTTTGTCCTTAAGCCGTGGAGAACGCTTAATAAAAAGCTGAAAGAGAAATTGCGCATGGAGTTTTCACTTGCCTACACAGCGCTATACCAGGTATCGAGCAACGCCACACAGGGCGAGCAAAGAAACCATGCGGCAGGCGGGATATGGGACTTCAACGGGCTCTGGCAAGTACTGCCCGATAGAAAAAGTTATGCAGCCTATTTAGGGTTCAGATCCACATCGAAACACAGGCTGTTCACGGAGATACCTCCAAACGATTTAGCCGGCAATATAGGGTCTTTATGGAGCACTGCCGCTTTTTACTCCGAGAATCCGTTTTTCGTATCCCAGCTCTGGCTCGAGCAGCATATACTGGACAACAGGCTCATTATACGGTTGGGGAAGCTAGACCAGTCTGACTATATAGATTCGTTTAATTTCAGCAGCAGTAAACTCTTTTTTATAAATTCGGCTTTTTCAGATAACCCGACCATACCGTTCCCGGGCAACGGCCTCGGCGCTGCGGCGCTCTATCAGCCAAATGATTTATTCTATGTCCTGGGCAGCATTGGCGATGCAAACGGGGATTCCGACACCTTTGATTTCGATACTTTCTTTGACGAGCAGGAGTTCTTCTCAGGGGTGGAGATCGGCATTCTCCCGACAATAAACGGCCACGGCAGCGGTAATTACCATATTGCGCTCTGGCACAGCGACGGCAGCAAAAGCGGCAACGCCCCTTCGGGCAACGGGTTAGCGCTCACATTCCAGCAGCTTTTTAAGGAAGAATATAATCTCTTCCTCAGATACTCGTTCTCAAACGGCAGGGTGACTAACGTGAAGCAGATAGTTTCGGGTGGTGTTGGATTATTAGATCCCTTTAGAACGGGACTTAAAAAAAATCTCCTCGGCCTCGCAGCCTCTTGGGGAGAGCCGGAGGATAAAGACCTCCGCTCGCAGTATGTGATAGAATCATTTCTACGTCTCCAGGTATTTAAGAGCACACAGATCACACCCGACTTACAGTTGATAATAAACCCATCAGACGCGCCGGGCGTGGATGTCATAGCTATCTACGGAATAAGGTTCAGGCTTGTATTTTAGTAACGCACCCCGGGGTCTCACACACCCCGTTCACGGATTATTTTCATCGCACCACCCTCTTTCACGATCACCGCAGGCTGCTCGAATATAAACGAGCTTGACTGAGGGATATTGTAAGACCCTACGTTTTTCACCAGGAGCTTATCCCCCGCCCTAAGCTCCGGCAGTTTTACCCTAGCGATAATATCATTCTGAAGACACAGCGGACCGTAGACGATAGTTTCTCTAAGCTCGCCTTTGGGTTCAGTCATGCACTCTATATCCTGATATTTAAACAGTGAAGTGGGAAGAATGTTAATACCCGCGTCCGTGACTACAGCGCTGTGCCCTCCCGGAAGCTCTTTTGTCGCAACTACAGTCGCAATCAATTGGGCGGCGCTGCTCACGATTGCCCTTCCCGGTTCAAGTATCAATAGTGGGGGTTCGGCATCTCCAAACTCATCGCGTATAGGGGATGTGACAGCCTCCGCATAAGGGCCCAGGGAATCCACTGTCGGGAACCCGCCCCCCATATCCAGATATTTTATCTCCACCCCGTACTCTTCTCTCAGCGTCCTGGCAAAGTTCACTGTCTTTTTCGAAGCGTTCAAGTACGCCTCCGGCCCTTTGGGCCATATGAGCTTAATTCCCCTCGCCGGTATGTCTTCTTCACTCCGCGATTCTAGGATGTAGCTCGTAAGGTGAATGTGAAGACCTGTAATATTCAGAAATTTATTCTCAGCACATACGCGCACTGCCCGCTCTGCCTCACCGGATTCAAGGTTAAAGCCAAAGCGGTCGGGGAGCTGCTCGATCCCGACGTCGGTATTAATCCTTATGCCTATGTCAACAGGTCTTTGCAGCTCCGCCGCAATCCGCTCTAGCGCGCGGAGCTCATCGAAATGGTCTACGTTTATATATGCCCTGTCCTCTATAGCGCGGCGAAGCTCGTCATCCTTCTTGAGAGGTCCGTTAAATACGATCTTCTCGCCGGGTACACCGCCATCCCCAGCTAAACCGTATTCAAAACCCGAAGCAACTTCGGCCCAGGCGCCTTCCTTGTGGATTACATCCAGTACCCCGCGCAGATAATTGACCTTGTAAGAGTAGGCGAGCGCTGTGTTATCGTATCGTTTTACGAACTCGTCTCTGAAGATAGCCAGATTGTTCTTTATGGCTTCGGCTGAGAAAACAAATAGCGGGGAGCCGTATTTTAACGTTAGTTCGTTTGCGGTTTCAGAAGTGATTCTATTCATAGGACTGCCGGAGTATATAGATTATACAATCTTTAACCGAGCCCTGTGTATTTGGACAGATACTTGAGTCCCGTGTCCGGGAAAATGATGACAATTTTCTCTTTCCTGTTAAGGTTTTTCGTGTATTTCAGCGCCCCGGCAAGAGCGGCCCCGCTTGATGGTCCTGCCAGGATACCCTCGTTTTTCAAAAGCGCTTCTACAGAACCTAGAGCCTCATCCTCCTCGACCTGTATTACTTCATCTATGTTATCGAATGAAAGCGCCCCCGGGATAAAATTCTTTCCAATACCCTCTATGTCAAAATCAGAGGCCTCTGCCAAAACCCCATCTTTAAGGTAATTACTGAAAACCGAGCCCACGGGCTCAATCCCGACGATTTTTATATCCGCTCTTTTTTCTTTCAAGTACTTCCCGACCCCGCTAATCGTCCCGCCTGTGCCGATGCCGCATATTACCGTATCCACCTCGCCGTCCGTATCGCTCCATATTTCAGGGCCGGTAGATTCATAGTGCGCTTGTGGGTTAAGAGGGTTAAAGTACTGGTTTACGTAGAACGCCCCCTTCTCACGCGCTATCTTATGGGCGACTTTATAGCAGCTCCTCTCGTCCGAGGGCGGGAGCCCCTTGGGCGTAAGCACCACCTGGGCGCCATAAAGCTTAAGGGCTTGAATCTTCTCTTTCGTGATGGACTCGGGCAGTGTAAATATGCATTTGTAGCCGCGTATGGCTCCGATCAGTGCGAACGCGACGCCCATATTTCCAGAGGTAGCCTCAACAATCGTGCCCCCGGGCTCAAGCAGCCCCTTTTGCTCGGCGTCGTCAATTATGTAGCGGGATACCCTGTCCTTCACGCTCCCCGTAGGGTTCGTGTATTCGAGCTTGGCGTATAGATCGCCGCTTAATTCCGCTCCGAGCTTGCCGAGCCCGACAAGCGGAGTATTTCCTACCAGCTCCAATAAATCCTCTGAGACTTTCATGATATTCCCTTTATCTCCTCCACTATCATCCGCGCGCGCTTCGTGTCTCTTTGAGAGAAGAAATTAAGTACGCCTTCTCTATATACGCCGCTCTTCGCGTCGGATATTGCCCTGGGAAGATTCTCCCTCATGTGATCAAACGCCCACAGGTCTGGCCTTGAAATATTGAGGCGGATGAACTTTGTCGCCCCCACGCTACCGAGCCCGTCCCCCGGGTAGACGGCGATATTGTATTTAAATAGCGCTACTGTCAGCTCCTGCGCCGACACTCCGGCCCCCGAGACGTCAATTATCATCGAGAAGCCGTATTTAGGCTCGACCGGGATCTGAATACCCTCGTTCTCATTCACAATTTCTTTTATAAGCGAGTAGTTACGCCGAATTATGTCCTGTGATTTTTCTACATACTCCGTGTCCTCGAGCGCGGCCAGAGCGCCGTACTGAGCGATCAGGTTTGTGTTCAGCCTCGTAAGGGAAGTTTTCGCGATAAGACATGCCCTAATTAATTCCGGGTGCCCACCCAGAAAACCGATTCTCACGCCTGCCATGCCGTAACCGTGCGATAGACTGAACGTTGCGACAACGTTATCGGTATTCGTCTCGCCGTGCAGGGCGCTCATCGGAAAATGGCGGGATTCGGGGTCCACTCTCTGAGTGTCGTGCGTAATGTCGTTTATGACAATTATGTCTTTTTCAGCCGCCATCTCGATAATTCTAAGAAGCTCTTCCTTAGTCTGTACGGTGCCGAACGGGTTAAGCGGGTCGCAAACAATTATTACCTTTGTCTTGGAAGTTATATATTTCTCCAGCTTGTCGGGGTCGAGCCTGAAGCCGTACTCTTGATCGAGCGGCACCCTTACGACCCTTCCCCCGGCCATAAGTATGGAAGACTCGAAATGGAAATACCCGGGGTCTGTAATAATCACCTCTTCACCCGGGTTAAGCACTGTCTGGAGCGTATAGGATATCCCGGCCTGGCTGCCCTCGGCCCCTATGACTTCAAAACCGCTTCCTCTTTTACGTCCGAATTTGAGCTCGGCGCAGGCGTCCCTCAAGGGGTTTATTAGATCAGGGGAGTAGGGATTCACGTTCTCATCGTTAGTGCTTCTCCGCATGGCTTCGACCGCCCTCTCAGGAGGGCCCGCGTAGCAGGTCATCCAGCCAAAGTCCGCCCACTCTTTGGGGTCCAGGTCAATCCTCCCCTCTTTATAAATATTCAATGGATCAAGCCCGAGGATGTTTATCGCGTCACGGTACGTCATGTAGTTCCACATCCCGTGCGGGCTCTCCATGACCGTGCGCACTCTGTCCGAGAGCACCTTGCATATATTATCGGGGCCTTTTACGCCGCCCTGCCATCCAAGTACGAATCTTTCTTTTTTCATTAGCTTCTCATCATTACCACTGCGTAGATACCGTAGGGGTCCATAGTTATTTCGGGCTCCTTAAAACCCGCTTCTTCGGCCCAGCCTATCACCTCTTCGACAGGGCGCAGGTGCCACACGCAGGGTCCGCCGTCCTGGTTCACGAGCGCTCTGGCTATAAGCTCAATCTGCTCGTTATAGGTCTGAACGTTAAATAAAAGCGCCCCTGGGCGCAGTATGTTTATTAAATCGTGAAAATGTTTTTTTATAAGCTCGTCGTCGTGAATGATGCCGTAAAGGCCGACCTCGACTACAAGGTCGGGCGCCGGGCTTATGGTGGCTAGGCTCTCCGTGTTTAGCGCGTCCCCAAGCTCATAGGTAATTTTATCCCCTATCCCGAGCCGCTCGGCAATCGCTCTGCTCTCTTCGAGCGTCTTCTCATTTATATCCCGCAAAAGCACCTGTATGTCATAATCTTTTTCAGCCAGCACATCGTACAGATAATCCGCTTTACCCGAGGCGAGATCCGCTATAAATGTCTTTTTCCCCTCTCGTCCCTCAAGGAATTCAGTTATCATTCCCCGCTGTATTTCCCTTATAGACCTAAACGCCTTGCAGGTAGTCTGATCAAGAAACGATTCGTCTATTTTCTTCCCGATAAATCCCCTTCCCTTAGGGGTGTTTTCATATATGTAATTCATAATAGTTCCTGAATCAAAACCGTGCTCGAACCCTAGCCTAATTCCTTCCGACATGCTGCCGACTGTCCTTAAAAATAGTGATACAAGCTTAAAATAATAGTATCTCGGGTTGTATGCGGATATAGACTTCCGCAGCTCCTCAAAGCCGGGGATATCCCTACGAGGCATACCATTTTATCTCCTCTTCTTCTCTATCTGCGTAAATGTTATCGGCAACTTCCACTATTTCCCGGGCGCGCTCTTTTTTCTCAGGCGTGTCGGCGTTTGCCGAGAAGTAATCCTCCAGATAACTAAGGTGTCTTATGACGTCGTCCTCTACCTGCTCTATTACCGCTTTACTCTCCGGGTCCGCGACACTGTGATATAAGCTGAGCAGAGATGAGAAGTGTATCAACGATCCCCAGGCATAGGCGAAATCGTCAAACACGCTGTCATAAGTCTCCAGTATGTCGTATATCCTCTGCCCTATCTCAGGGGGTTTATATGTTTCGGGAGTCTCTCCAAGCTCTCTTGCACGGGTCGAGAATAGCTGTGAGTGCTTTTTGTTATCGGCAACCACTTGCTCCATTACCCTTCTTATGTCCGAATCAGTAACGCTCTTTAGCTTCTCGGTGAACAAATCCACCCAGGCATTCATTCCATACGTATGTCTCGAGAACGCCCTGGCAAGCCTCGCGGGGTCTGATAAAACTTCTTTTAATTCTTGTGGGTTTCGTATGCTCACTCTAAATCCCCTCGCTTAATCTCATAATAATCCTCAGTACATTTTTTTGAGTATGCCTATTATCTTCTCATCGCCCTTAGCTGGGACTTCCCAATCCACCTGCACTGTTTTTACTCCCTGACTTGCCAGCGCGTCCTTGAATATATCGAGCCCGACGTTAATCACCCGAAGCTCCTGATTCAGGACGTCTTCTCCCCCGCCCGCGCCGACGGACTCCCCGGCAGACACGGTCTGTTCCATCTCTTTTAACACCTGACAAGCGATCTGCTCGTTATCAGCCTCGACCGCCAGCACCAGGTCGCTCCCTTTTGCTTTACTTATCTCATCATTAATCAGCCCCGCGTCCTTGAGCGCGAACTTCGCCTTGTCGGTAGCCATTACGGTTACGGCCTTTTTCACGCCCTCTTTATCTCTGAAGCTTTTTGAAATGCGCATCAGCCTCAGCGCGTCCTGAAAGTAGTTATCTTTTATCGTGTATCTTAGCGCCACAATTCTCTCCCTTTAAGTCCTAGGATATTCATGCGATCTCATACTCAATGGGGCAAGTCTCAGAGATCGTATTGCTTACATAACAGTATTTCTTGGCCTGCCCGATCAAACCCTCCACCTGATCATCCGGCAGAGTGCTGCTAACTTTTACAATCAATTTTGAGTACCTAAAATTCTGAGTGTCCGCCTCCGCTCCTACCTCAACCTGCATATCTTTTAGGACGATCCTGTTTTTTTTAGCCACAAACACAAGAGACATGCAGAAACAAGACGCGAGCGATGCGATAAACATCTCGGTCGGCATCATCCCGGTATCCTCGCCCCGGTACTCGGGCGGCTCGTCCGTATCCACCGTGAACTGTCTTGCCTCGACCCTCACCTGATAGTTCTTTTTCCATACAGCTTTTGCCTCAATCATGTCCCACCGCTCTCTTCTCCGCTCTACTCCCGCTTTTTAATATCTCGTCGTAAAACACCGCGTGCTTTCGCGCCGCTGATTCCCAGCTATACATAGCCGCGGTTTTAGCCCCGTTTTCTATGAGTTTTAATCTAAGTTTTTCGTTTCCAATTATGCTGGTAATTCCAAGAGCGAGTGACCCTGAGTCCATGGGAGATATGAGCGCAGCGTTTTCCCCGTCTTTCAGATACTCCGTCATTGGCTCGATATTCGAGGCGATGACCGGAACCCCCGAAGCCATAGCCTCCAGCACTACGAGCCCCCAGCCTTCTTTAATGGATGGGAAAACGAAAACGTCAGCCGAACTGTAGAGGTCTCGCATCTTTTCCTCGGGTACGCTTCCGAGGACAATGATGTCTTTTCCAAGCTCTAAGCCAAGCTCATTTACTTGTGAGAAAAACTGTTCTCTGTAATCCCTGTAATCAAAGAGCGTCTCTCCCCCTCCTATCAGCCATACCAACTTTTCGCCCGCTTTCTCAAGCTCTGATTTCGATGCCTGAAATGCTTTTAGAATCGTTAAAGTATTTTTGCGCGGCTCGATCCCCCCGATACTAAGGATTACCTTTGCCTCCTCTACATTAAAGCTCTTTTTAGCCGCTTTGATAGAAGCGGTATCCAATCGCGTGAAATTCCCTACGGAAACTCCGTTATTAATGACCACTGACTCGATGGAATATTTCTCCCTTAGCTCCCTTTCCCAGAGCTTGCTTACCGACACCACATAATCAGGCTCCACTATGCTTTTTAGCTGACAATCTATCAGCGGCTCAGAGGTAAAATCGTCTATATGGTGCACTGTTCTAACATAGTGTTCTATGAGTCCCTTTTCACGCAAATGAAAGAGAGCGTTCGCCGATATACAGTCCTCGGCGTGAAAAAGCTCATATTCGTCCGCGGCTTCACCAAGGAACCGCGTGTAGATATCTATGTAGCTCTTCACCTTCTCGTCCATGCTGCTGTAATCTACATCCGGGCACGGGATTAGGGTGTAAGGCACGTTCACCAGGCGGAAAAAATCCTTTCCCGTGGCGAGCGCGTAAACGTGTACTTCCCGCCCGAGCTTCTGCAGGCTCTCGGCAAGGGAGAGCGTATGGGCAACTCCGCCCCTGGGCTTCGTCGAATATGTCAGTAGCGCAATCTTATTCAAATTCGAGCAGCTCCTTCATCTCTATTCTCGAAGTCAAAAACCTGACGCCGTAATAAATGCCAATAGCTATATCGGCCCCGGAGGTCTCTCCCACAGAGATTAACTTTTTCGCGGGCTCCGTTATCCCCTCAGAGCCCTTTGTTACTAAAGAGATTATTAAATCAAGCGCGTTCTGGGGGCCTTCCCCCAAAGCCGCTTCATTTAATAAGCTTTGGCTGTAAACAGTGGTTTTCTCTTTCGCAAGCGTCGATATCAGCTCTGAAACTTTTGCGAAGAACCCAATTGTTTCAGGCTCGCTCTTAAATATAGAAGCCCCCGCGGTATTTATGCTGAGCAAAAGCCCCGCAAGAAAGTCGTCACAGGAAGGCGTAAGCCCCGGTCCCAGTCCCAACAATTCACTGGCGCTATCTTTGATCGAAAGAACATCTCCTCCGAACACACCCCACATCAGCCCGTCTATAAAGGGTCTTGCCTTCTCGGACATAGAGGGTTTTTGCTCCTTCGTATACACCTCCAATGGCCCGAGCTTCTCCACTTTTTCAAGTAGCGGCACGAGCCCCTCCCTCGATGGGGCTGTATATATAGTGTCCTTAAGCACCCTCAGATTAAGGTTAATCTCCTCTAGGCTCGACAGGTGCTCCGGGGCGGGAACCTCGGGAGATGTGAATACCCCGGCGTTTTCAAGCTCAATAGTATAGGCGCCGTCAGGGCTAATTAGAGAGCCGTCCTCGTATACAAATTCAGTTTCCGCGCTTATCCCTGATGAGCCGAAGCCCATTTCTTTATCCCCGCTCACAAGTATGGAAGCGGGGCTCAAAAAATCTTTGTCCCGAACTATCTTAACAAGACCGCCCGAGCGGGCACGCAGATAAAACGCGTGATCGAAAACCCCCTGTACGTAAAGAGTATTCCCCGAATCCTCTATTATGTTTAGGACCTTATTCCCTATTGTCAGAGCCCTGAAATCGATGGGTTTTATTTTTGGTTGGGTATTCATTTGAGAGTAAAGATTCTCGCAATATTGCTTTATTTACTATTATTGGCCTCAGGCTATGAAATATTTATTTCAATCATATTTCTTCCAATGAGGCCGCTTACCTCCGGGGTAAGACGTGGCTAAAATAATTTTTTTGCGAATACTCCAAGGTATCGCAAGATACACCGGCACGAATATACTCCGCCAGAAAAAGTGGTCCAAACCCTTTTCCCTGTAGGGCTTCTCACAGGCTTCCGGGTAGCGGGATATCAAGTCGTCAGCAGCCGCTTCCTGAAGGTGTTTTTCCGCGTTTTTTCTAAGCCAGTGTCCAAATGCCATTATTTCATCTCCTAAATTAATTCATACTTTTGCTCTCTCATATTACCCTTGCTGTTTCCTCGCCTCCTACTTGGAAAGCTCTCTCAGACCCGCCTGCGCAGCAAGCGCGATAGGCTCCATCAGCGCTCCGATTGGGGGAGAGTACACATTCTCCATCCACGCAAGCTCGTCCAGCGTTACCCCCCTCTTAATCACAAACGCCAAAAAGTCCGCGCGCTCCTTTATACCTTCGCCCCCCGCCATCTGAGCCCCAAGCACTCTCTTTGTAGACGGGTCAGCTATGAGCTTTACGCGTATCCTCGTCACACCCGGGTAGTACCTGGCTCTCGAGATACCCATCGAATAAGCGACGACGTGAGGAATGCCAAGCGCTTTGTGAAGCGTCTCCCCTAGAGATACGCCCCCGATCTGCACCTGCCCTCCGACCATCCCCCAGGGTATGAATACCGGGTCATACGCGCGGTCGTCTCCCGCGGCGTTCGCTCCCGCGATTCTTCCCTGAGAATAAGCGTGGCTTCCGGAAAGGCCCTGAATCGGTATGTCCGTCACGCCGTGGACAATCTCCGTGCAGTCTCCCGCCGCGAAAACATTATCTACAGAAGTTTTCATATGATCGTCCACCACTATGCCCCCCGTCGCGCCGAGCTCTATCCCGGCAGCTTCCGAGAGGTGGTTATTGGGCTTTTTATGGGCCGCTATGACGACAACGTCGCACTCTATCTCGCCTTCCGAGGTGACAACGCTCGACACTTTTCCATTCGCACCTTTAAACTCGAGCGCCTTTGTGCCGAAGTGCATTTGCGCGCCCATCTCCTCAAGCGATTCTTTTACGGGCTCCATAATGTCCGGGTCCGCGACCTCGGACATAAGCCATGCGCCTTCGTCTATCAGGTGAGTTTCAAGCCCCCTGTGAGCTAGGTTCCCCGCCATCTCTATTCCAAGCGGGGTAGCGCACACGACTACGGCTTTTTTCATGGTCTCAAGCTCTTTATCGTATTCCATCGCGCGCCTGATGTTCTTTACGTACCAAATATTGTCAAGATCGATCCCGGGGATGTCGGGCTCGTCGTACTCAAACCCCGTGGCAATCACCAGCCGGTCCCATTCAAACGCCTCAGAGCCTACGCTCACTGTACGCTCCTGAAGATCGATCCCGGTAACCTTGGTCTTTAACCTGAGGTCAATACCGATCTTCGCGTAATGCTCCGCGGTCTGAAGGAAAAGGTTATCGAAATTCGGAATCTCCTTCCCCAGCACAAACGGTATGCCGCACGGGCTGTACGCTACGTCCTCAAACTCGGTAAAGAGTGTAATAGAGGCGTCGGGTAAAAGCCCCTTTGAAGTAGACGCCGCCGATATTCCGCCCGCGCCTCCGCCTATAACAATAATTCGTAGATTTTCCTGAGCCATTTAAAACCACCTTTTATATGTTATCGAGTTAACTCACCTTAATCTTAATGGGCTTAATCAACTTCTTGAACTTTACATTCTCCCGCCGGGCCGCTTCCTCAAAATCCGGAAGCGCCGAGCATTCCCCGCAGCTCACGCACCCAGCCATACTGCTCTTGGCCGGGTCTTCATACTCGGACATTATCTTCGCGGCTTCCCTGTACACATACTCCATGGTCTCGGGACTCGGCGGTTTCACATTCTCCATAGGCGTTCCCGCGACAGGTCTGAACGGCACTATAAAGGGGTATACCCCGATCTCAGCGCACATCTTCGTGCCGTCCACTACTGTTTGCAGCTCTTCGCCCATTCCTACCAGCACGTAAGTGCTTACCTGCCACCTCCCGAAAACTCTCACGGCCTCTTTCCATGATTCAACATATCTATTAAAGCCGATCTTCGCTTTCCCGGGCGTTACGCGCTCAAACACCTCGGGGTCAAAGGTCTCGATGTGAATTCCCAGAGCATCGACACCAGAGTCTTTTAATCTCTGAAACCATGAGAAGTCTTCAGGGGGGATTATCTGCAGTTGTATGGGGAGACCAGTTTCCTTCTTTACCTGAGAGCAAATTTCAGCGTATTTAGCCAATGCCTTTTCCTCATCGGGCGCGACGCCCGAGGTAAAGACTATATTTGAAATGCCGTCAAGCTCCTTTGCGAGCTGAATGGTCTCGACCAGACTCTTAGCGTTTTTAAACCCTACAGTGCTGCGGTCTTTAAGCGTAAGCTCGATGCCGCAGAACTGACACCTCCTCTCGTCCCGCCAGAAATCGCAGGTCTGAAGAAGCGTAGTTGCAAATGTTGTAGGACAGTGGAGAATACCGACTTTCTGCATCGATACTCCGACCGAAGTCTCGTGCTCCGCGAACTTCGCGCTTCCCATAGGCTCCACCTGAGCCATGGCCACGTCGTCCTTAAATATCCAGTATTCTCCGTTTATCTCGTCCAGGTAATAAGGTGAGGATTTAACAAAATCCCCTACAACAGGGATATTCGCCTCGCCGTCGGGAAGGATTTTCAGATGTATCCCCCCTGTTGGTCCCGCCCCTCCGCTCCTTATACCTTTCGTATCCGGAAGCCTAAGGCCCAGACTTTGCAACTCTACTTTAAGGGTAGTCGAGTCCATCTTGTGCCCCCTGTAAAATTATTTAGGTAAAGAACCTCGCGCCGGCCCGCTAACGCCGGACCGGCAAACAATGCTCCTGACTTCAATACAAAATAGCTAAATAGCGTTACTAAATTACATCGTCCATGTATTAAACATCATGGCTCCAGCCCTGTGATGCTCAATCACTATATCCAGAATATCCGTAGGATGAATCGGTATTACGCCCTCGATGAAGTTAGACTCATTCATACCCAGAAGCGCCGCAGCTGAAAAACGGCATGCGTAAACCGTAATACCTTCCTCCAGCATTCTGTTAACGAGGTTAGGGTAAAGCTGAATGCCCGCGCCGTAACCGTCGTCTCCTACGTTAGGCCATCCCCTGTACGCAGGTATGGCAGATGCAGGACCGTAGAAAAGCACCTTGGTATCATAGCCTTTCCTCTTGGTTCTGATAGCCGTAAGCATGTTGATACCTGCCACCGATCCTTCATAAGGGACCGAGTGGACGAGGAATAGAGCTTTTTCGCCCTCATTCGCCTGATGATCCGGGAAAAGTTTCTCCTCGTAATTCACTAAAGCTTTACCATTTTCGGGCCTATCGGCCTTTACTCTGTCTACTGCCATGATACGCACCTCCTAAGGTTAGTTTATTGGTACCCCTCTGTCTGATCAAGGAGCCCGTTTTTTGCCGTGTTTATTAATCTACATACCAATTTTCAATGTCAGTATTAAATGCAAAACCCACCATCCCCATCTTAAAATAAATGTGATCCGAATTCAACATCTTCTCATCATAGCGCGGCTCAAAATTTTAGTGACTATTTATTATTTGAGTTCCGCCCTCTCCTTTAATCGCCGATTCTATACAATCAAGCGATGTGATAATTGCTTTCTTCCCTCCCGCCTGCAAAAACTCAATCGCGGCCTGCATCTTAG
The DNA here is from genome assembly GCA_965216785.1 of Thermodesulfobacteriota bacterium. Lineage (GTDB taxonomy): Bacteria > Desulfobacterota_D > UBA1144 > Nemesobacterales > UBA2774 > UBA2774. The sequence continues at coordinate 1,997,434 of OZ244197.1, read as the reverse complement.
GTCCCATGCTGCCCGGCGGGAAATGCCCCTCCTTCAAATACTGCTGTGCCTCCTGGAGCGTCATCTCTGAAATAAACTCTTGCTCGGGTTTACCGAAATTAATTGCCACCCGATCCACCGGTGTGATTAACAGTAAAAGCTCCGCGCCGATATAGCTCCCTATCCTCTCCGCAGCAAAGTCTTTATCTATAACTGCGGGTACGCCTCTGAGCAGATTTTTCTCATCCCTTAGCACCGGGATCCCTCCCCCGCCGCACGCGATGACGACAAAATCCCTTTCCGACATGTCTGCTATCTCTTCTTTCTCAATAATATCTATGGGTTTCGGAGAGGCCACTATACGCCTGAAACCCCTGCCGGAGTCTTCTCTCATCAGCCATCCCTCGTCTCTGCTCAGCTTATCGCTCTGCTCTTTATTAAAGAAAGGCCCTATAAACTTTGTGGGTTTATTAAACGCAGGGTCATTTTCAGCGACGACTACCTGCGTGATGAATACGATTATGGGTTTATGAATATTGTTCTCAGTAAAAGTATTTCGAAGTCTCTGCTCGATCATGTAGCCGATTTGCCCCTGGGTCATCGCGTTACACGCGTCAAGGGGCATCGGGGGCACGTTCTCCGCCAGACACTCTTGCTGCATAAGGAAGTTTCCTACCTGCGGGCCGTTCCCGTGCGTAATAAGTATCCTGTATCCCATGTTAAAGAGTGTAAGGAGCTTATTGCACATTATGTCTGTCTTAATCATCTGCTCTTTGTAGGTGCTGTTTCCATCCTCACCCATAAGAGCGTTCCCGCCGAATGCCACTACTGCGGATTTTAGTTTATCAGCCATTTTATACTTCACCTCTGCTAGTAATAAGCCCCGAAGCCTTTGACGCAAGCGCATTTGTCGGAAAAACCAGAACACCCTCGCTCCTCAGTTTTTCCTCCTGCTCCTCTAAAACCTGCGGGTCGTTCTCCGTTCCGCACACGTGGGATATGAATACCAGGTTCCGTCCCTTCTTTTTCGCGCGTTTTTTGGCCTCTACGATCGCGGGCAAGAGATCGCCCGCCGGATCGGGGCTTGCCACGTGTCCCAAAACTATGTCAAAAAGTATTACGCCCACATTCGCTTTTGACGCCTCACTCAAAAGCCTCTCGCCTCTAAGTGTCGCGTCGATCATCGGGTGGGGCCGCCCTACGGTAAACTCCTCTTCCCCAAGATCAATGCATGAGTTGCGCTCGCTTTTGTTCGAGTCCTTTAGCTTAAAATCCTTATTGAGCGGGGCGTTTGAGTATATGTTTCCGACAATAGGGCCGAGCACCTGCTGCGCTTCATAGCAGAGCGTTCCTCCGGAATAAAGTCCCCTCAGGTATTTTTGTCCCGGACTCAGGGATTTAATAGATTCCCGCAGGAGTTTTTTCCAGTTCTTGGCTGAATTAATTTTAGGTTTACTTTTGCTTTTTCTGCTTAACTGCACGGCGCGCTCGGCGGCCTCGTCCAAAGTGGGAGCAAAATAGATATCCCTGTCATCGCTTGTGAGATCAGAGCCCAAAAAACATATTACGGCGGGTTTACCGGTTTCCCTCACAGCCTCGAGCACCTTTGCGGCAACACTGTCAGAAGGAGGCTTAGAAACTAAAAGGAGTACTTGTGTATCGCTATCATTATGGAGCATCCCTATCGCCTGGAGCGTGGTAATGCCGCCCACGTCTTCTGATAAATCCCTGCCACCTACGCCGATTGCGTGCGTTATGCCCGAGCCAAGGTTGTCTATAAGGCTGGTGACCTCCTGCATCCCTGTTCCCGCGGCTGCGATAACGCCGATAGTCCCTTTGTTGAGCACATTCGCAAACCCAAGCCCTATGCCGTTTATTATGGCCGTCCCGCACCCGGGACCCATGACCAATAGCCCCTTATCCCGGGCTCTTTCCTTAAGCTCGATTTCTTCGTCTATCGATATATTGTCACTGAATAAAAACGTATGCATTCCCTTTTCAATCGCCTTTGCGACTTCTATCTTCGCGTACTCTCCGGGCACTGAAACTACTGCGATATTCGCCCCCGGCAGTGCTTGTGCCGCGGTCTCAATACTTTTATAAGAGACCTCGGAAGCAGCCGTAAGATCAGCCGGGAGGAGTAGGGAATCAAGGCTCTCTATCGCCTCGTTGCCTTTATCAGCGGATACGGCTTCTACAGCTACGATCAGATCGTTTGCGCTTGCCGCGGCGGGAATCTCTTTTATCAATCCGGCCTCTTTAAGCATTGCGAGGTTTGCTTCCGTGGCCATAATAGCAGCCGCGTCCTTAATGCCTTCCAGCGCGCGCAGCTTCTGGCTGATCTGCATCAGCTTCATCGAGTCCTGATAGTGATTTTTCTTTATTGTGCTTATTGTTGCCATTTTTTCGTCTCAATTCTTCCGTAACAAACTTATTATTCCAGTGTCTTTTCGTCTTTTAATCTATGCCGCAAGCTTATATTGCTTGCCAAACTCCAACACCGCTTTCGTGAAGCACTCATAAGGGGCGTGCACTATTCCAGCCCCAATCTGCCCGGCCCCCGAGCTCTTGTGCACGACCGCGCTGTTTATGCTCGGTAGGATCTCAGTCTCCACTACCTTTCTTATGTCAATCCCAAGCGGCGTACCCTCAAAATCAAGCGAGGGGATCCCGAACTTTGTATTTTTAACCGTCGTTATCTGGCCCATTCTCTTTGTAATCTCCACTGATTCCTGATAACCGCCCCCGGCGAATGAGGCCATTGAGGGTGCTGCGGCTATGGCGAACCCGCCGAGGCCCATGGTTTCTATGATCGAGCTGTCCCCTATGTCCGGAGCGCCGTCACTCGGTCCGTAGCCCGGGTTATAGAGCGCGTCAAGGAGGTAGGGCGCAGGCGCTGTAAACCATTTGTCTCCCAGGCCGCTTACCCTGATCCCGAAATCCGTGCCGTTACGCGACATTGCCGTCACTATAGTTGAATTCTCTATGTCTCTTGCCGCGTCCATCGCCAGCTTGCACGCAGTCATTGAAAAGTTAAGGAAAAAGTGGCTGTTTCCCGCGATAAACCTGTATACCTGAAACGCCTGCTTTTTCGGGATGCTAAGTGAAAACAGGGGCTCTACTATGGTTTTCACGAGTATGTTCGTGCTTGAGGCGTGGCGGTTATGGCACTCGTCTCCCATCTGTATCCCCTGCGCTAGTATGCTCCACACGGGTATCCCGCCCGTTTTCTTCAAAATCTTTTTCATTGTAGGGCCGAAAACGTCGCGGATAAACTTAAGCCTCTCTATTGTCTCGGGAGAGACAGAGCCAAACCACATCACCCTGCCGCCGCCTTCGTTAAAAGTGGAGCAAACTGTCTTTCCGTGAGTATGGTCCTTTGTGACTACAACGGGCATCGAGGCGGATATTATTCCGGTCATAGGGCCTACGGCATCGTAATGGTGCCCCGGCGCCAAAGTTATCTTTCCGTCCTTTAGAAGCTTTTCGGCCCCTTTGTCGTCCTTGGCGAGGCCCTCAAAAATCAGCGCTCCGCGTACGGCCCTTTTCATGGGGTCGCACATCCTCCTCCAGGTAATCGGAGGCCCGGCGTGGAGCACTGTCGTCGGGGTCATCCCCGGCACCGCGTCTAGCGCTGGGGCAACGTCCGTAAGTACGGGTTCTGAGGAAAGTATCCGCGTGACCGCTTCTTTATTGGCGTCGTTAATAAGCTCGGCAATATATTTTTCATTCATAATAGATTCCGTATCGCTGCGCCGCCCCGCTCTATCTTATGTCGGCGGAACAGCCAGCACCCATATTAGTTTTGCCTCTTTATTACCTACATTCTTCCATTTATGGTCGTGGTGCGTCCTGAAATTGAGACTGTCCCCGGGACCCAAGACATAGGTTTCATTTTTGATCTTGAATTCGATCTTTCCCTGAAGGCAATAAACAAGCTCCTCACCTTGGTGCTTCATTGGGCTCCTGCCGCTCGTCGCTCCTACAGCTACTGTCGCGTAGGCGGCAGTCATAATAAAATCCCCATACTGCTTTGCCGAAATACCCTTTAAATCGAGCCCTTTTTTAAACGTAAGAATCGGCTCGCGTTTTTTTGCCGGAACGAACACTACGTCTTTATCCTTACGGTCTTCCTCTATAAAATGACTCACGTTTTTCCCGAGCGAGTCCGCGATCTTCATCATCGTCGTGATTGTCGGGATGATGCCGTTCGCTTCTATCTTATGTATTGCGGCCGCGGAAATTCCCGATCTTTCCGAGAGGTCTTTCAGCGACATATTTTTTTCCGTTCGGAGAACCTTAATCTTCTCCCCGAGCTTTGAAACAATATGATCTATTTGATTTCTTTCTATATCCATCTTCCACCTGTTACGAAATTGTTTCCCCTGTACCTATTAACGCGCTTTCATGAAAATCCCAAAATAGCTCTCTTTGACCCTTGTCGTCAACGAAATAAACGCTCTTTTCCTCTATCACCCTGCCTATACTCTCACAGCTAAGCCCGGAAGTGGTGAATTTCTCTCTCACCCGGGGAGTATTCTTAGGATCTACGGACAATATGAAACCGAAGCTCGGAAACGCAAGCATCCACTCCGCAAGCGGTACTTCAAAAGGACGTGGGATAGAGTCGATATTTATCTCCGCGCCTACAGAGGAGCTTTCAAGGAGCATTAGCACAGAGCCGATCAAGCCCGCCATACTCACGTCTTTTCCCGCATCTGCCAGCTCTTGTTCCGCGGTCTCGGCCAATAGCTCCAGGTCGCCCCTTACCTCAGAGCCTTTGAGCATGCTCGAGGAGTCCCAGAAATTAAACCCGGAGACAAACTTTCCTTTTGAGTTTGTAATAAAGACCAGGTCGTCTCCGCTCCGGGCGTTAAAGCTCGAAATGAGTTTCTTTGCTCTGCCCAAGATAAAGACAGCGAGAGAAGTTGCAGGCGTTTCCTGAGATATATGACCCCCTACCACCGGCACGTCGTAGCGCTCGGCATTATCTCTAATACCTCTCAATACTTCGCCTGTAGTTTGTACATCCTGTGACATAAGCACATCCACAATAGCCACAGGTCTTCCGCCCATCGCGTAAATATCATTAACGTTGGTTAGCACGGATGTTCGTCCGGCTAAATAAGGGTTTGATTTAAGGAGCGGCGGGTATACGCCCTCTCCGGCAAGCAGTAAGTACTCATCTCCTGACTTAATGGCTGCCGCGTCGTCTCCGAGATGCACTTTTTCGCCGGATATTTCTGAGAACTTCGGGAAATACTCCCAAATATTTTGTATGGTCTCTTTTTGAGCTAGCGTATCCGATGATTTGAGGTTCCTGATTAAATCCTGCATTTCGACCCTTAATCGTTTATTCTGAATCTAAATCAGCTTTCATTAACTGATGAGGGAGTCCTTGGTATGTCTCAGGCTCTCCTACAGGTTCCCAGCCCAACCTTTGAAAAAATCTTACGTTCTGAGGCTGCACGTATGCGTAAAAATTCTTACAGTCACCCGATTTCATGGTTTTTACGGCGAATCTCACAAGCCCTGCCCCTACCCTGCCGTTACGGTAACCGCGCGCCGCGCTCAAGCGCCCACCAAACCATGTATCACCTTCTTTTCTATAACACCTGACTGCACCTACCATCGTGCCGTCCGACTCCTTAAGTGCAATAATGTGTACCGCTTTATGAAACGGATCTGTGTCATACACATCTACATCCGTCTCGTCGAATACTTTTTGCTCATCAACAAATACTTCACGTCGAATCCTAAAACAACCCTCTAGTTCTTCTTCGTTTTCGGCTATCTTAAAAATAATTTTTTCCAACTGACCTTCACTAAACGCGTTTACTATACTTGACACTTTATCAACTTTAGGAAATCAAGTCAAGAGTTTTTTGTCCGCTCCAAAATATTATTTCAAACTACTAAAATTAGTGGTTGACTACCAACGCAATATTTCCTACAATATATGAAATATCAACTTTAGGAAAACTAAATGCCTATCTATGAATACAACTGTTTAGACTGTAACCAAGATGTAGAGGTGTTTTTCCTAAGTTTCACAGAAGCAAGTGAAGAAAAGCCGCTTTGTCCCGAGTGCGGCGGCAAGAGACTGGAGCGCATCATCTCAAGCGTCGCCGTTGCCAAAGAGAAACCTTCACCTGCAGCATTAGAATCCCGAAAACAAAAATTACAGAAAGAAGATACAAAAACGCTCGCTGACACTATGAATAAAGCCGAGAGTCAGACAAAGAAAGGGTACGGAGACGATTTTAAAGAAGTTGCCGGACGCTTAGAGAAGGGAGAATCTTCAACATCGATAGAAAAGTCCATGCGCGCGCGCGTTGGGGAAAAAATGGAGACTCACTAAAAAAAATACATATAGGAGGCAGTCATATGGGTATGAATAATAGAAAGAAGGTATTTGATAACCACAGTCACATAGGTCCTGTTCCGGGGTTTGCGTACTACGGGCTCCCCGAAGCGGTCAAGCCTACAACAGACTATGACACCGCGGACGAATATCTAAAGGGTATGGACGGGCACGGCGTGGACAGAGCGCTCATAATGGCCAATTACGGTTACCCGGATTCGGCCCAGCCCTTTACTTTAAATCCCCTTGTCGGAGAAAGCGTACAGTCGACTGACCGTCTGATGGGATTAATATGGGTCTCAGCGCTTCCAAAAGATAAGGAGCGCACTGAAGAGGCACTGAGTCTGATCGGCGAGCAGGGACTCGTAGGTCTTAAGACCACCTGCCTTCTCGGCGGAACGTTTAACCCTGCGGAGTGGGACGAAGACTCTAAAGCGCTATGGGAAATGATCCTGGGCGCAGCGGAAGAAAACGATATGCCGCTCCACATTCACACCAGCCCCGGTGGAGGCTCGGACATAGATAACGCACTCGGGCTCATAAAAGAGTATGGCAAAAGGGTTAAAATCCATGTCGTGCACATGGGCGGCGGCGTGAGCGGCCACATAAAATTTGTCCCAAGGTTCTTCGATCTGGTTGAAGAGGGCTACAAGGTCTACACGGATTCCTCTTGGGCTGTGGGTTTCGGGTCAACTTGGCTTCTTAAGGAAATTGAGGAAAGAGGCATCGGGGGCGACAGGTTCCTTTTCGGCTCTGATATCCCATGGAGCGACTTTGCGTCAGAGTACTGGAAGATAGAAGGCGCAGACATTTCAGAGCAGCTAAAAGACGACATCTTCTGGAATAACGCCGAGAAGCTTTACGGAAAGCACTGGTAAGATTTCCGGAGTGTAGATAACAGAATTGTTGTCAAATTATAGGTATGGCAAAGTGCTTTTCCCAGTCGAGCTGTAATTATCCGAGGTTTGCCGAAGCCAAAACTATTAGTATTTACAGTAGTAATTACGGCTCATATAAATATTGGGTATGCCGGGGGAATATTTTATAGTCACAATCCGAAATTATTAGCTATACTATAAACGTAATACCAAACATGGGTCCGGGGGAAGAGACTCTCCATACCTCTTTAGAATCTACTCCTCCTTTAACGAGTACTTAAGGAGTACAGATTTTGATCTCCCCCGGGCTCATTAACCACCCATTATACTACAATCCCCCACAAAATTGCAATAGTGTTTTTAAGTGTAATCAGCGAACGCACCTATCCGATGCTCTTAATGTTGGAAATTTGAAAGGTTCTTCAGATTAAAGCTGCTAGGTCGTCTCGTCGGGTTTTACTATCGTAAGCGTGTATCTGTCAAGATCAATGTATTTTCTCGCGGCCTCGAGCACGTCCTCTTTGGTAACGGAGTAGATGTTGTCAGGATATTTCTGATACTCTTCCCACCCGATCCCGTAGAGTTCATCGAAAGTTATCTTGGCAGCCTGCGCCGAGTTCTGCTGAAGCCCGATCTCAAAGTTTCCTACGAGATAATTCTGGGCGCGCGCAAGCTCTGCCTCTGTCACTCCGTCTCTAAGAAGTTTATCGAGCTCTGATTTTATGCCGGAGATCGCCTCTTGCTCTTTTGGGGGTGCGGTTCCGATATACACACCGAAGAACCCGGGTTCAAGCCCGGGCGTGTAGAACGAAGTCACGGTGTAGGCGAGGCTCTTCTTATCCCTTAGCTCAAGGAACAGTCTCCCGCCCTGCCCCGAAAGGATCGTGTTTAGTACCTCAAACGCGTAGTGGTCTTTATCCTTTAGGGTCGGGCCCTGAAACCCCATAATAATATGCATCTGGGCCTTATCGGGCTTAGTGTCGACTTTGGTTTTTATTTCAGTTGGCGCGGGCTCGGCGGCTATTTGCGGAACCGGGCTCTTGCCCTTTTCGAGTGCGCCGAATTTTTCTTTTACAAGCGCGAGCACATCATCCTCGTTCACATTACCCACCACCGTAATAACCATATTCTCGGGACGGGCGTATTTCTCGTAGAACGAAGCAAGGTCAGAACCGTTAAAATCACTTACCGTCTCTACTGTGCCGAGCGAATTATATTTATACGGGTGCTCGCTGTACAGAGTCTCTAAAAAGAGGTTCACCGTGGTCTTAAGAAGGTTATCGCCCTGACGGTTTATCTCTGCCAGTATCTCCCTCCTAGCGCGTTCAACCTCCTGCGCGTCAAAAGAGGGGTGCAGCAGCACGTCTGAAAATATCTCGAACGCTTCAGGAAAATTTTTACTTAGAGACTCGACTGTCACTCCAAAGCTGTTACGCCCGGAGAACCCTGACACATCGCCCGCTATGGACTCTATCTGCTCCGCAATGTCCTGAGCGGTCCTTGTCTCTGTGCCTCTTGTGAGCATTCGTGATACAAAATTAGAGACCCCGTTAGTGGACTCGTCCTCATATCTCACGCCGCCAAGGAACGCGGCGCGCGCCGCGAATAGGGGAATAGAGTTATTTTCTTTTATCAGTACCTGAATGCCGTTTTCCAAAACGTGTTTACTTACATTCGGCGATGATACGCCGGTATAAGAAGCTTTTTGCGCAGGCCCGGCGTCCGCCGAAGCGCTCTCAACCTCTATCACTTCCTCAATAAGCTCCTCTCCCGAGCTCTCTGATTTAGCGGCGGCCTCTTTGTCCGCATCAGAGGTAGATTTAGCCGCAATTTCCCTAATCTCGGCGTCAGTTATACTCACCTGCCCGGTAGGCAGCAAGTAACCTGCCGTGAGGTTATCGTTATTTATATATTTTCTGGCCGCCTCCATTATATCTTTGGCGCTCACGTTGCGTACGCCCTCTAAGTACTCTTCCTCAAACCTGAAGTCTCCGGTCTCGACCTCATAGAACCCTAGCTTCTGAGCCTGCCCCTGCATAGTCTCTTTCGTATACACCGCGTCGCTTTCGATATTCACCTTTACCCTCTCAAGCTCCTCCGCGCTTACGGGCTCGTACTTCAGCCTGTTTAGCTCAGTCATTACTTCCTTTAGTGTCTCCTTGGATTTCACGGGGTCTATGGTCCCGCCCACCGCGAGTATCCCCTCATATTTAGGGGTAAACGAATAGGCGTAGATATTGTTCACAATCCCCTTTTCTTCTTTAATATTCCTGTAAAGTCTAGAGCTCTCTCCCCCTCCCAGGATGTTTGAGAGCACATCCATCACCGGCGTGTCCTCGTGTCTGGCGTTGGGGATATGGTAGGCGAAGGAGAAGTACCCCTCCTGCAAGGGCTTATCAATAATAAAGGTCCTCATCCCCTCCTGCTCGGGCTCGTCTTCGATCACGCACTCGGCCACCTCTTTTTTCTTGAGCTTGCCGAACGTCTCTTCAATCTTTTGCCCCACAGTGTCAGAATCAAAATCCCCGACAACGACGAGCACCATGTTTTCAGGGGAATACCATTTCTTATAAAATTCCAGTATTCCTTCTCTAGTAAAGCTCCTCACGCTCTCGATGCTCCCGATAATCGGCCTCCCGTAGGGGTGCTCGGTAAAAGCGGTGCTGAACATCTTCTCGCTCAAATTTCTTCCCGGTGAGTCCTGCCCCCGTCTTATCTCCTCCACCACAACCTCAAGCTCTTTCTCAAGCTCCCCGGGGTCAAACGTGGAGTTCTGCATGGCGTCAGAGAGCACGTCAAGAGCAGTGTCCAGAAACCTGCTCGCGATAACCACATAGTAAACCGTCTCGTCAAAAGAAGTAAAAGCGTTAATGTCCCCGCCGCTTGACTCGATCACCCGCGCGATCTCACCCACATCCCTTTTCTCTGTGCCCTTAAAAAGCATGTGCTCGTGCACGTGAGCAAGTCCGTACTCGCCTTCCACCTCGCAGGCGCTCCCTGTCTCCACCCACACGTTCACCGAGACCACCGGAGAGGCGTGATTCTCTTCAAGAATCACCGTAAGCCCGTTCTTGAGCTCGTACTTGGTAATACCGCCCTCGCCCGATGCGCCTTTACTTTGTGTTTGATTATTAAGCTCTTCTTTACCAGCTTCCATTTTTTTCTCCTCTTGATTATTCCCGTCCCGGCTGCACGATACAGCCAAAAAGCTTACTGCGATAAAAGTAAAAATAAAAACCGCAAAAGCGCCCGAGACGCCCTTTGAGCCTGCCGATACAGCTAAATATTTGGATAGTAAGTCTTTAATATTCATACGCTTCCTCTGTTTGGTATTCGGAATCGAGCCTTTGTCCGTTGTCTTTTAGAAATGATAATGAGGATTAGCCCGCATTCAAGACTATTTATTAGATACCGAAAAAACTATATTACGACTCGTTTAGCGTTTTCAGGAATATCGACAAACGAACAAACCCCGCCGGATTTACCCAAGTATTAGTCGAGTGGTCTCAGCCGCCTTCTTCGCTCCTGGTTTTATCAGCGCTCCCGGCCTCGTCCGGTGATTTGGACCAGTCTCTTAGCTGTTTATAAACGTACGCCCCTAAACCAACAGCCGCATAAAGATAAGCTACTGAAATAAAAACTATCTCAGGGTTTGTAATTACCGCTGCAAACAGTATCGCGGCAACAACCAGGGCGTTAAACGGGCCGGCGGTATTAAACGCCGGGCGCTTCCAGTACGGGATATTGCTCACCATAAGGAGCCCGATAAAAGGAGCCGCCGCCAGGTAATACCATACCACCCTTTGGTCCGGGACAATCTGAAAAGCGCTAAGGAGCATCACGGGCGATACCATAAGCCCCGCGGCCCACGGGCTCGGAAGCCCTGTGAACTTAAACCTTTCCACATTGCCCGACTGTACGTTAAATCGGGCTAACCTGAGAGCTGTGCATACTATATAGAAGAGCAGCGCCATAAGCCCAAGCTTACCCGTGCCCATCAGCACCCATACATAAATTAATATCCCTGGGGCAACGCCGAACGAAACCAGATCTGAAAGCGAGTCATATGAGAGCCCGAATTTACTCTCGTGCTTAATAAAGCGGGCCAGCTTTCCGTCCAGAACATCAAAGAACGCCGCTATCACCAAAAAGCCCGCGGCCCACCACAGCCTTGAAAACAGCCATTCAGACTCTGCTGTTCCCGCGGCGGTTGCGTGCAGCACCTCTATCGACGTCATTATCGAGAGCAGGCCGAAAAACAGGTTCCCGGTAGTAAAAATATTGGGAATTATCGGCATTACTTTATTTCGTTTAGATCTATTCTTTCTCTTACCGCTTTCTTTTACATCCACGCTATTACAGTTTCTCCCGCTACGACTTTATCACCTATTCTTGCTTCCACAACGCACTCTTCGGGCATGTATAAATCCACCCTCGATCCGAACTTAATCATACCGTATCTATCGCCCTTTTTAAATTCCATGCCGAGCTCTGCGTAAGACACAATGCGGCGCGCTAAAAAACCGGTCATCTGGTAAACAACAAATTCCTGACCCCTTGGGGTTTCGATCAGAGTAGAGCGCCTCTCGTTTTCGTCAGAGGCTTTCTTCATCGAATCCGGGTACAGCCACCCCGGCATGTTGGCAATGTTGAAGCTTCCGGGCGTGTATTTCGACCCGCCCACTTTTCCCCCGACAGGCATTCTGTTTATATGGCAGTCATAGAGAGCAAGCGAAATGCTGACCCTCTTTACCGGGGCGTTCAGGAAGTCTCTCTCATAAGCCTCGTCAACGGTTATCACTGTCCCGTCTGCGGGAGATACGACTGAATCGGCGTCAGATTGAATGTTGCGCTCGGGGTCGCGGAAGAAAAATACGCAGACCACCGCAAGAGCGGCTAAAATAATTGATATCAGAGTAAAATTGAGTATTGCCGCCGCCCATGCAAAAAGCGCCAGCACACCAATATATGTAAACCCTTCGGACGCTATGGGAGCCCGGGTGTTTTTCATCAGTTCTTTTTCTTATCTACGAGCTTCTTCTTAAACAGAGTGCTCATCATCCCTCTAAGCTGTCCGCCGATTTCCTCGATCGGATGATCCTCGCCTTGCTTAAGAAGCGCATTGTAATTCGGACGCCCTGCTTCGTTTTCCGCTATCCACTCACGCGCAAACTCTCCGTTCTGTATGGCGGCCAGAGTTTTCTTCATCTCCTCTTTTGCCCTCTCATCGACAATCTTAGGACCCCTGGTGATGTCCCCGTACTTTGCGGTGTCGCTTATGGAATAGCGCATGTTCGAAATACCGCCCTCGTAGATTAGGTCTACGATGAGCTTTACCTCGTGACAGCATTCAAAGTAAGCCATCTCCGGCGGGTAACCGGCTTCAATCAGGGTCTCGAACCCTGCCTGTATAAGCGCCGTAAGACCGCCGCAAAGAACTGCCTGCTCACCGAATAGATCGGTTTCTGTTTCGTCTTTAAAAGTAGTTTCTATAACTCCGGCGCGTCCTCCGCCTATAGCTCCGGCGTACGCGAGCGCGATGTCTTGTGCCTCACCCGTGGCGTCCTGGTGCACTGCAACCAGCATCGGCACACCGCCGCCCTCTTCAAACTGTCCCCTTACAGTGTGACCCGGGGCTTTCGGGGCAACCATAAAAACGTCCACGTCCGCAGGCGGTACTATCTGATCGTAGTGTATGTTGAAGCCGTGGCTAAACGCGATGGCGTTTCCTGCTTCCAGATTGTCCGCGATACTGTCTGCATAAATCTTGGCCTGGCTGGTATCCGGAGCGAGAATCATGATAATATCCGCCCACTTCGAGGCGTCTTCAACGCTCATCACGTTAAATCCGGCACCTTGTGCTTTTTCCCAGCTCCCGCTCCCTTCCCTGAGCCCGATCGCTACGTCCATGCCGCTGTCCCTCAGGTTCTGGGCGTGCGCGTGTCCCTGGCTTCCGTACCCTATTATCGCTATTTTACGATTTTTAAGTTTGTCTTGATTTATATCGTCATCGTAGTAGACCTTCATTTCTTATCTCCTTTTTTCTTTGCAGGTTTAGTCTCCCGCTCCATAGCTACAGTACCTGTGCGAGCGATCTCTTTAATGCCTATAGGGTGCAGCAGCTCTATAAAAGCGTTTATCTTCTCTTTATCTCCCGTAAGCTCGAGTGTATAGGTTTTTTGTCCCACATCCAGCACCTTGGCCCTGAAAATATCGGCCATTCTGAGTATCTCGGCCCTGGTCTTATCCTTGGCCTCCACCCTAATCAGCACCATCTCTCTTTCAACCTTGGGCTCATCTGTCAGGTCCGTGACATTAATCACGTTTACCATGTTGTTAAATCTCTTTATTATTTGCGAGATTATGAAATCATCCCCTTCGGTCACGAGCGTGATCCTGGAGGTATCGGGGTCCATGGTCTCAGCCACGTTCAAGCTCTCGATGTTGAAGCCCCGTGCGCTGAATAGGCCCGCGACTCTTGAGAGAACGCCCGATTCATTATCTACAAATAGTGATATCGTATGCCTCACTTATTCATACCTCCGCTATTTTTTCTTTGTGAGTATAAATGGGAATACTGTTCACAGCCCGAGTATTATACTTAATCGTATGAATTAAGCTACATCAGATGCGCCTAAGATCATTTCGTTCATGGCGCCTCCGGGAGCGATCATAGGATAAACGAGCTCTTCGCAGTCAACCATCATCTCCATCAGCACAACGCCTTCGGTCGAGAGCCCCTCTCTGAGTGTAGACTCAACGTCCTCGGGCCTTTCCGCTCTAAGCCCCCTTGCACCAAACGACTCGGCAAGCTTGACGAAGTCGGGCAGAACTTCGAAATACGACGCGGAATAGTTTCCGTCGAAAAACATCGTCTGCCACTGTCTTACCATACCGTGATGACGGTTATTCATAAGAATTATCTTAATATCCATCCGGTTCTCAACCGCTGTGGCGAGCTCCTGCATATTCATCTGGAAGCTGCCGTCGCCGCAAACACATATAACCTGCTTATCGGGACGCGCGAACTTTGCCCCTATTGCCGCCGGGAACCCAAAACCCATTGTACCCAGCCCGCCCGAGGTTATATGAGTCCTCGGATATTTGAATTTATAGAACTGTGCGACCCACATCTGGTGCTGGCCGACATCGGATACGATTATCGACTCGCCTTTTGTTAAATTGCTTAGCGTATCTATAACATAAGTTGTCTGGATCTTATCCCCGTTCTGGTTATAGCTCATAGGGTGCTCTTTGTCCCACTTCTTAATCTGAGCCAGCCATTTTTTCCTGTTCTTTTTAATTTCAGCCGGCAGAAGCTCCATCATCTGCTTTAACACCGCTTTGGCATCGCCTATTATCGGACAGTGTACGACTATGTTTTTATCAATTGTCGAGGGATCGATATCTATGTGTATGATCTTTGCGTTCGGGGCGAATTTCTCAAAATTTCCACCTGTGGCCCTGTCGTCAAAACGAGCGCCTATGGAAATTACTAGATCAGACTCATGAACCGCCATATTAGCGGCATATGAGCCGTGCATCCCGAGCATGTTTACGAAAAGCGGATCGTCCGCTGGGTAGGAGCCCAGACCCATAAGCGTAGAGGTAACAGGTATTTCTAGTCTGTGCGCAAACTTTTTCAGCTCCTCCGTGGCGTCAGACCAAATGATACCGCCGCCGCCGAAAATTAACGGGCGCTTTGCTTTGAGGATCATATCTACAGCTTTTTTAACCTGCGTAATGTTGCCCTTCTTTGGGGGCTTGTAGCCTCTGAGACTAACGCTTTCCGGTATTACCAGCTCGTCCTCTCCGAGAATAACGTCCTTAGGCATGTCAACGAGCACGGGGCTCGGTCTTCCGGTGCCCGCGATGTAAAAAGCCTCTTTCATTGCCAGGGGAAGGTCTTTGGCCCTTCTTACAAGGTAGTTATGCTTCGTGCAGGGTCTTGTGATCCCAATGTGGTCAGCTTCCTGAAACGCGTCGCTCCCAAGATACGGCAGCGGTACCTGTCCTGTAAACACCACAACAGGGGAAGAGTCCATCTGAGCCGTAGCGATGCCGGTAACGGTGTTCGTTGCGGCCGGGCCCGATGTGCAAAGCACTACGCCGGGTTTCCCCGAAGCCCTTGCGTAACCGTCAGCCATATGTGTCGCTCCCTGCTCGTGTCTGGCAAGAACGTGTTTTATCCTGTCTTCATATTTCGGCATGACGTCGTACACTTTGAGCACGTAGCCGCCCGGAATCCCGAACACCACATCTATGCCCTCGTGTATCAAAGTCTCAAAAAACATTTCGGCGCCAATCATTCTTGCCATTTTCAAAACCCCCTAAATAGTAAATCTCGTTTTAATGTTAGTGTACACAATATATTCCATTACCCGTATCTCGGATTATTAATTAACCCCTGTCTTGGTCTGTTAAACCACTGTCCCGGCTGTATAACCCGGCGTATTAGGAATTAGCCAGCTTCGTGGATTTTAGCTTCCATTCTGTCCTTAAGGGAAAGTTTTATTTTCTTGAGTCGTTTTATTTCAACCTCGTCTTCTTCTGAAAGAAAATCCTTTTCCTCAAGGTTCCTAACGACTTCGTCAAGCTCTCTGTGCTCGGAATATATTTTCTTAAATTCCTCGTCATCCTCTAAGAGCTTTTCTATTATCTCTGCTTCACTCATTTTTACCTCTCACTTTATTAATTCTTATATGTGTATTTATTTGTTGTTCAATCACTTTTTTGCTCAAGTTTTCTTGCCGCTCTCTTTAGACAATTCGGCCTCTGACTTTCTCATATAATGAGGCGAAAGCGTATGCGGGTCGTCCCCGCCGCCTTCCTTAATTTTTGAATAACCCATAGAAGATAAAACTCCGGCTCTTGGATAATTTAACGCCTCCGGACACAATGCCGCATACCCGTCTGCACCCATGATATCTTCCAGAAAATCCGAGTAAAGTAAAGCACCTTCGCCGACAAATACAGTTCTCTCTTTAATTTTCCCGGCCAAATTCTCTGCAGATAATACCATATCCTCAGAAATCCTCACTACCCTGCCGTCTCGCGACTCAAAAAAAGCGGCGAACACCTCTCCTCTCCTTGCGTCAATCAAGGGACAAATCCTAAAAGGCGCGAACGGAACGTTATTGGCCATGAGCTCAAGCGTAGAGATACCTATGATAGGAATGCCTAGTGCGTACGAGAGTCCTTTCGCGCTGGCCAATCCAATCCTGAGTGAGGTAAAAGAGCCCGGCCCCAGTGACACGGCTACCGCCTCAAGTGCGGTTTTATCGATTGACAGCTCTGTAAGCAGCCACTGGATCGAGGGCATAAGCTTCTCCGAGTGGGAAGGCCCGGTATTGAAATAATACTCTCCGAGAACCTTCTCGTCTTCAGAGACCGCGATACTCCCCGCATACATAGACGTCTCTATTCCAAGAATTTTCATAATTAACCCTGGAATTGTACACATCTAAAATATATCTATCAATGTATAAGGGGGTTTGAAACCCTAAGTTAGTAGATTTTAGATACGGGCGCCGCTCTATTTTTTTATCTGTCGGCGTCTCAAAGCTCCAGTCTAAAATAGCCGGCGGGCAAGTATTCTAGTAAGCAGACATTAACTATGTGCCGTAATTCTCTTCGCGAACGAGCGAAGAGGAACCAGAGGTGATACCCTCGATCCTGAGCGCGAGGTCGTTCTTGTTCGTTGCCTGACGCATGGCTTCATCATAGGAAATCTGCTTGTCTGTGAATAGCTTATAAAGACACTGATCGAAGGTCTGCATACCGTAGTGAAGGTTACCCTCTTCAATCGCTTGCCGGATCTCCCATGTCCTCTCGGGCTCAGACACCAGGTCTTTAACCCTTTCGGTCGCAATCAGCACTTCTGCGGCAGGCACCCTGGACTTTCCGTCGGCAGTGGGTACGAGCCTCTGCGAGATCACGGCCTTTAACACCTGCGCCAGCTGATACCGCACCTGGTTGTGCTGGTGGGGCGGGAATATCGTAAGCATACGGTTAATGGATTCCATCGCGTCGAGCGTATGCAAAGTTGTCAACACCAGATGCCCTGTCTCCGCAGCCGAAAGACATATCTCCATGGTCTCAAGGTCCCTCATCTCACCAACGAGAATAACATCGGGGTCTTCCCTGAGCGCAGCCCTCATCGCGTCTGCGAAAGTCTCTGTGTCTATACCGATTTCACGCTGATTTATATAACTCTTTTTATCCTGATGTACATACTCGAGCGGGTCTTCGACAGTAATAATGTGACGGGCTTTACTCTGATTGATGTAATCCACAATCGAGGCCAGTGTCGTCGACTTGCCGCTACCCGTAGTGCCGGTAAGAATTACCAGCCCGCGCTCTTCATCAGCGATCTTCTCAAGTACCTTAGGCAGGTTTAGTGTTTTAAAGTCCCTTATATCGAATGGGATGGCTCTTATAGCAATAGATGTCGTGCCCCGCTGCATATATGCATTCACCCTGAATCTGGATAATCCCGGGATACTGTAAGCAAGGTCCATTTCATAGGAGTCCTGAAACTTATTCCACTGCTTCTCGTTCATCATAGACTGTACAAGACCCCTGACGTCTTCATTGTTTAGTTTAGGGGCCTCGTTTACGGAAAGCAGTTTGCCCTCTACTCTGAAATAGGGCCTTCTGCCCGAACCTATGTGTATGTCAGAGGCGCCTACATTCAGCGCGGCTTTTAGAATATCGTCTATATGCAGTGCGGCCATCTACTTCTCCTCTAGCTCTTTCCCTTTAATAATACCGCTTTTTATTAAAATCTGTTCTTTTAATTTTTCTCTTATCTCCGGGTTCTCCTTAAGAAACTCTCTTGCGTTCTCCCGTCCCTGGCCGAGTCTCTCGCCCTGATACGAGTACCAGGTCCCGCTTTTCTCGACTTCTTTAAAGTGGACCCCGAGGTCAATCATCTCTCCTGTCTGAGAGATTCCGCTTCCGAACATAATATCAAACTCGGCGTTCCTAAACGGCGGCGACACCTTATTTTTTACCACTTTTGCCCTTACACGGTTACCTCTAACCTCGTCACCGTCTTTGATGGAGCCTATGCGCCTAACATCTATCCTGACAGAGGAATAGAAGCGGAGCGCCGTGCCTCCGCTTGTGGTTTCGGGGTTCATATATGGGAGCGTGCCGATCTTCATCCTCGTCTGATTGACGAAGATAACAAGGGTGTTCGATCTCCCTACGGTCGCCGTGAGCTTTCGCAGGGCCTGGGACATCAGTCTTGCCTGAAGCCCGACGTGCGTGTCACCCATCTCCCCTTCTATCTCCGCCCTTGGAACGAGCGCCGCTACGGAATCGAGCACCACTACATCCACGGCCCCGCTCCTTACCAGCGTGTCCACAATCTCAAGCGCCTGCTCACCGAAGTCGGGCTGAGATATTAGAAGGTCGTCCACTTTAACTCCAAGGTTATTCGCATAGTTCGGGTCAAGCGCGTGCTCCGCGTCCACGAATGCCGCAATCCCGCCCTGCTTGTGAGCTTCCGCTATAACATGGAGCGCAAGCGTTGTTTTACCAGAGGCCTCGGGACCGTAAATCTCGATCACCCTGCCCTTGGGGAATCCACCCACACCGAGCGCCACATCAAGCCCGATAGAGCCTGAGGATATTACGGAAAGCTGAGGTATCGGCGTACCCGCTCCGAGCCTCATAATAGAACCTTTGCCGAACTGCTTTTCTATTGAAGATATGGCAAGATCAATTGTTTTTTCTTTCTCACTGCTTTGCTTTGTTTGTGTTTCTTCCGTCATGATGTCTCCCAATTATATTTTTGTTATTAAAAACTTCATAATTATATCCAATGCCGTCTCGGAACTCACGTTTTTAATCTGATCACGGCTGCCGCCAAATAAATACTTCTGTGAGACCGTAGCTGACCCTTTGGCGTCAAGACCAATATACACGGTTCCCACCGGTTTTTCAGCAGTCCCCCCGCCGGGCCCCGCGATACCGGAGATTCCAACGCCCATATCAGCGCCCGAGAGCCTGCGCACGCCGCTCGCCATCGCCTCTACCACAGGGGCGCTTACGGCGCCGTGTGACTCTAGTAGGGAAAAAGGAACACCGAGCAACTTTTCCTTCGCCTCGTTTGAGTAAGTGACAACACCCTCCAGGAAATAGGCAGAGCTGCCGGGTACGTCCGTAATTCTGCTCGAAAGCAGCCCCCCTGTACACGACTCCGCCGTTGCGAGCGTCATGGACTTTTCCGTGAGCAGCTTTCCTACAACTTCTTCAAGCAGCTCTCCCTCTGTAGTGAAGACGTAATCACCTAGCCGGGCTTTTATCTCCTCAATATAATCTTGGGTTAAGCTCATCGCTTTAGATTCCGTATCCGCATAGGCGCACACTCGAAGGTGTATTTCAGGCCTATGAGACCTATAACCTAGCGTAACCCCTTGCATGTGAAGTCCCTTCAGCCTCTCCGCAACCTCGGATTCAGGGAGCCCGAAAATCTTAACGAGCCGCATATCCCTTTTCATCCTACCTTGGTCGCGGCCATCAAGCTCAGGCACAACGTAGCAGCGCGTCATCTCGTGAAACTCCCTCGGCACTCCCGGGAGAAAGAAAAAGATCACACCCTTAGACTCGATACTGAAACCGGGCGCTGTGCCCCATTTATTATCGAGTACGGTTGAGCAAGCGGGCAGATATACCTGCTTTTTGTTGGACTCGTTTACTTCCCTTCCTCTGCCTCTAAGCCAGGCTTCAAGCTTCTCATAAGCCTCTTGTTTAAATTCAAGCGGCGAGCCGAAGTACTCAGCCGCAACCTCGGCGGTGAGATCATCGTCCGTAGGGCCCAGCCCCCCGGTTACTATCACGGCCCCTGCTCTATTCAGGGCTATATCGAAAGCCTCGGCAATCCGCTCTTTTATATCCCCGACCGTAGTGTGGTAGGCAACGTCAAAGCCCAAATTGGAAAGCAAATCTCCCGCCCAGTTGAAATTGCGGTCCAGTGTAAGACCGCTCATCAGCTCATCACCCGTAGTTATTATCTCGATTTTCATTTCATTCGCACGCAATGTCGGACTACAAGTACATCAGAATCAAATGCATACACACACACGCGTATACCCCCGCTGCCACGTCGTCTATCACGACTCCCCATCCGCGCGGCAGCTTCTCTAATCTCCTTACAGGCGGAGGTTTTAGTATGTCAAAAAGCCTGAACAAGAAAAACCCGATCACAATGTTTGTCGCAGTAGCCGGTATAAGTATCATCGTCACCAGATAACCGGCCACTTCGTCCGCCACTATCTGACCCGGGTCTCTTTTTTTATATATTTTTTCAGTTTCTGTCGCTGCCCAAACGGACACGCCGATCACTATGAGCGTTATCAGAAGATAAATGTATACGGACAGTCCCGAGATAATCCAAAACAGCGGAATTGCCGCAAGCGTGCCGAAGGTGCCCGGCGCGACAGGTATCAGCCCCACGTAAAAAAATGTAGCGATCAGCTTTGCGGCGCCTTCTTTCACCTAACTAATTACTCCTTCGAGCCTGAGCAGGCTTTTCTTTATTTCGATTCCGCACGAATACCCCCCGAGTCCGTTTGCGGCAAGCACCCTGTGGCACGGGACCACTATCGGCAGCGGGTTTTTACCAACTGCGTTCCCCACTGCGCGAGCGGCCCGCGGGCTGCCTACCGCGCATGCAAGCTCTTTATAGGTTACCACCTCACCGTAGGGTACATCTAGGAGCTTTTTCCATACCGTTTTCTGAAACCTTGTCCCGGAGCTTAAATCAAGGGTCGATTTAAAACCTGAGCGCTTGCCCTTTAGATATTGGCGGAGCTCACGGGCGAAACCCTCAGCCGCCCCACCCTCTTTAATATCCTTTACGCCCAGGTACTTAAGGTATTCGCTGTACTTCTTGCGGCTGAAAAAAAGGTTTGAGACCCCGTTTTCATTTGAGATTACAAAAATCTCACCCAGATCGGAATCAATAGTCGAGAATCTCAAGTCACCCATATCCAAGCTGCACCTCAACTTGAGTTTGCATACGAGGAAATCCTTGTCAAGGCAGACCGGCAGTGAGTATTATAAGAGCATGAATGAGAAGCTGGACTATTACCGCCGTAAAGGCTACAAAGAAGTGGAAGGCTGGATTTATCCCGCAACCATCAAGTGCATATGCGAGCTGTCGGACGTACAGAAATCACACGGCATCAAAGGGAGCGTATGCGAGATAGGCATACATCACGGGCGGTTTTTTATATTGCTCCACCTGCTGACCGATAGGGATGAATACAGCATAGCCTGTGATTTATTCGAGAGGCAGAATGAAAACATTGGAAGCTCCGGGAAAGGTAATAAGGAAATATTTCTAGAAAATTTGCGAAAAACCGGCTGCGACTTAAGCAGAATAGAGATAATCACCCGAAATTCACTTAACATATCTCCCGATGAGCTTTTAATGCACGGAGGCATCCGGATGATCTCTGTCGACGGAGGGCATGAGGCCGGCACTGCTTACAACGACATTAAGCTTGCGGCCGATACCCTGGCAGACGGCGGAATAATATGGCTTGACGATTTTCCTCACGAAAGCTGGCTTGGAGTTATGGAGGGTACATACCGCTATTTATTCGATGCGGAAAAGGAGCTATGGCCAATAGCAGTATTGGAGAGAAAGCTCTTACTGACAAATAACGAAAAAATGTCCCGTATATATATGAATAAAATATTTGAGACCTTAAGCCCGACATACGATATTGGCATCAGTCTTATGGTTGGTAAAAGGGTTTTAGTTATGTGGAAAAATAGCCCCAGAAAAAAGCTTAAGAAATATTTACAACGGACGAGGCTTTGGAAACGGGTCCAAAAATACAGGCTGGCAGATCAGTTCGGAAAGATACTGAATAAGCATTTCTGAAATATTCTACAGGCCCTCTATCTGAATCCAACCACTATATCAGTCATCGCGGCAATCACCTGCGCCGCGAATCCTGCATGATGCGTCCAATACCTACAATCTTGCATTTCGGTCTAATCTGCGTAGAATCTTTTTTTCGCACGGGGCTATATTTTCGTCTGTGAGTATTGTTTTTTATTTAGATATCGGCAATTACTTGCTTAATAACTGTTTATAGCAATAAATTCGAGTTAGGAGAGAAATATTGAGCACTAAAACCGGATTGGAAAATAGCTGGGCATTAATATTAGGAGCCTCCAGCGGATTCGGCGAGGCAATCGCGCTTGAGCTCGCTGGGCACGGGATGAACATTTTCGGCGTTCACCTTGACCGTAAGGGCACCATGCCCAAGGTCGAGGAAATACAAAATAATATAAAAGAGCTTGGACGCGAGGCGGTGTTTTTCAACATCAACGCCTCTGACCCCGAGAAACGCTCAGAGACACTTGACGAGATGGAGCAGATACTGGACGAGCACGGGAATCCGGGGAGCGTAAAAGTGCTGGTTCATTCACTGGCGTTCGGAACCTTAAAACCCTACATCGCGGATACAGAGAAAGAACGGGTGTCTATTAAGAACATGGACATGACGCTCGACGTTATGGCTCACAGCATGGTCTATTGGGCTCAGGAGCTAGTGGCCCGCGGGCTTATGAAGGCGGGCGGCAGGATCTACGCCATGACCAGCGCCGGAGGCCACAGAGTTTGGCCGACTTACGGCCCTGTGTCAGCGTCAAAAGCCGCAATCGAGTCCCACACGCGCCAGCTTGCGGTGGAGCTTGCGCCGCACGACATAACCGCTAACGCCATACAGGCCGGAGTCACCATGACTCCCGCGCTGAGCAAGATCCCCGGGAATGAGGATATAGTAAAAAACGCCCTCGCTGTAAACCCGGCCAACAGGCTGACGACCACTGAGGACGTAGCCCGCGCCATAGCAGCGCTTGCAGTGGCGGGCACATACTGGCTCACCGGAAACGTCATTAGAGTGGACGGGGGAGAAGACCTGATTTAGGTTAAATTACACTGTTACTCCTCATTATTAGGCACCCGGCAACCAAAATCTACAGAGAACGAAATACCCACTAAGGAAAATATGAAAGAAATAACGCTTTATAATACGCTCACTCAAAAGAAAGAAGAACTTGTACCATTAACGGAGGGCAAGATCAGGATGTACGTCTGCGGACCAACTGTGTACAGCTCCGCACACCTCGGGCACGCGCGCGCCGCGGTCACGTTCGATGTGATCGACAGGTTCTTGACGCACCTAGGGTACGAAGTCACCTACGTTAGAAACTTTACCGACATCGACGATAAGATCATCAATAAATCAAACGAGACAGGCGTCCCCGCAGAGGAGATTTCCGAGAAATTCATACAGGAATACAAAGACGATATGGCCTCGATCGGTGTCAGGACGCCTACTGTAGAGCCGAAGGTAACAGAGCACATCCCTGAAATTATAGAGCTGATTGAGAAGATAATTGAAAGCGGCCACGGTTACGAGTCAGGCGGAGATGTATTTTTCTCTGTAAAGAAATTCCAGGAATACGGAAAGCTCTCGAAAAGAGACCCTGACGACATGCTCGCCGGCATCAGAATAGACATAAACGAGCAGAAAGAAGACCCTCTGGACTTCGCGCTCTGGAAAGCGGCGAAACCGGGGGAGCCCGCTTGGGACAGCCCCTGGGGCAAAGGACGCCCCGGATGGCATATAGAATGCTCGACCATGAGCATGAAATACCTGGGAGAGAGCTTTGACATCCACGGCGGCGGAAAAGACCTCATCTTCCCCCATCATGAAAACGAGATAGCCCAATCCGAGTGCGTTACCGGGCATCAATTCGCGAAGTACTGGATCCACAACGGACTTATTCAGATTAACCGTGAGAAAATGTCTAAATCCATCGGCAACATCTTAAACGTCAAAGACGCGGTATCGATGTGGAGTAAAGAGGCGATCAGGCTATTTTTCCTTTCCCATCAGTACTTAAACCCGGCCGATTTCTCAGACACGATCATGGACGAGTCAGAAGCCGCTCTCGAAAGGCTTTACATCACCATAAAGCGCGCGCAGGAGACTCCAGAAGAAGGAAGTGGGGACGATCCCGAGCTTTCGGCGGCGGTTGAAGCTTTCAAAGAGAGATGGGTCGCGAACATGTGCGATGACTTTAATACCGCAGGGGCCGTAGGCGCTCTCTTTGAGCTCACTAGGGCAGTAAACCGCTCACTCGACTCAAACGGTAACACACCCGCGCTACAAGATGCGCTCCGGGAAATCAAAGTCTTCGGAGACACTCTGGGGCTTTTGGAATACGAGCCCGACGAGTATTTAAAAGACCATAAGCTCGCGAAATCTGACGCGGGAATTACAGAAGAACAGATCGAGGAGCTTATTAATGAAAGGAATTCGGCAAGGGCCGAGAAGAACTGGGCCCGGGCGGACGAGATCAGAGACGAGCTCAGCGATAAGGGTATCCTCCTTGAAGATAAAGCCGAAGGCACGCTCTGGCGGGTAAAGAGCTAAGTGTTATCAGCCTAGTATTTCACATTCAAGCAATTTAGACACAGTTAGCACGTTGGGTATTGAGTACAAAGCATGGTATACATCTCTTTTCCGCTTATCCAATTCCCCTGCGTCAAGCATAATTGACCCCGAGCCGTACATATTATCAACGAAAGTACTGTAAATACGGCACCTTAGAATAGTGTCAAGCTCAATTGTAAGAGTTTTTTTAACAAAAAGACCCGATTCAATAATCACCCTGTTATCAGTAACTGCATACCTGAGGTTCTTGTGCTCAATTTTTTTATATAACAAAAACAGCGCCGCGAATCCCGGCAGGAAACCGGCGGCTAATATGAAATAAACGTAAAACTTCGGAAACTCTTCCCCATAATTCACCGCAAGATATCCAACCAAAACGACCGTCCAAATATATAACAGTAAGAAGCCGGCGATAATTTTAGCGTATGGGCTAAAAATGAAGGGTTTGAGCAACGGTTTACCCATCCACAATATTTGCTCATTACCTTTTAGATCAAGATCATTCGCGCCGCCGCTCATCTTTTCCAATTCTCCTCAGCATATAACTGATCGTCTTTAATTAATGGCTTCACGGCGCTCATAAATTCGAAATAGTCCACAATCGAGTAAAAATATTTATTATATTTCCTCGTATGTGAGCTTTGATTTTGAGTACCGACACTTATATTCGCTACGTGAAACAATCTATCGAAAAACCCGTAATTAATGCCAACCCTATGTATCTGCGAGATCGGAATAAATTCCCTATATCCGGGCAACCCGCCGCCAAGCTTAATGATCCTCTTGTTTGTAAGTACGTATTTTTGGGTTTTATGAAAGACTACAGCGAAGACTGGGAACAAAATAAAAAAAGCGGATATCACTACCCATGGAGCAAGTAAGATTATCCATACAGGCAACAATTCTCCGGCTGCGGCAGGGTTAAAAAACAGAGGAGATATAAAGAATATCGTAACAACCGCCAGAAGTACGAGACCCAATAGAAACAGCGGATAAGTATTGAGGACAAACGGTACTAGCGATGGCCGGCCATTCCAGACTACATGCTCTCCCTCAACTAAAAAATCTTCTATATCTTCAATTCCCACGGTAAATAACTACTCCAAAATCAATTCCCTGCCCACCTTAAAAGCCTTATAGTTTGAATTTTGCCAATACAGAAAAACCGGATCGTCACTCAGCTCGTTTGTGGCAAGCCATCTGTCGTCCTCTTTCACAAAAGCTATAGTCCGGCGCTGCTTAATCTTATTTCGTTTCGAGGCTACGTTGTAATATAAAAGCACGTACTTCCCTGTTTCGATCCTGCTTATAAGCGCGATGTAATTATCTTTGTAAAATGATTTCCACTCCTCCAGAAGATCATCCTTTGAACTATAGTCCTCTTTCAACTCCTTTTGAGACTCCTTTGTCCACGAGCTCAGCCACCAATCATAATCTCCAGCGTATATAGCGGAAAATAATGATATCAGCGCGTCTTCCGGCGTATCGTATTTAGCGTCAGATTCATTTTTAACAAGGTCTAGTTTCACCCTGCCCTTATATTCCATGACCCGGTATTGATATACAGCTTCTTCTGTTATTTCCGCGAATTTCGGCCAGGCCGTCTTATATACGGGCTCGGGGAGAGTCTCGGCGAATACCTCTGTGGAGCTGGCGGACAAATAAAAAGCGGCGATTAACAGCGCAAGAATGAAAGTCTCAGCGGATTTCATATCTAAACCTCTACCGGAAATAAATTTTAAGGGAAAACTCTTTACGCTTAATTATACAACAGGATGGATTAAACCCAGATACCCATATACTCAAGAGCGCGCTTGATACTCGCCGGGGTCTGAGTTTCGCCCCTGCAACTGTACCAGCACGCCGTGCAGTTTGTCTCGTCGTAGAGCTTTGGATGGTATTCGGAGAAATGCGCGGTCACGGGCATCTCCGAGCAGCGTTTCAAGTGTCCGCTCGGGGTCACCTGTATGTGGCTTATACCCGCCGTACAGCCCGGAATGCCTCCCGACTCAAAGTAGCGTGGTATCTCGTTCAGGTAATACTCGGTCGATATGATAGTGCCCTTAAGCTCACGCCTGAGGCTCACGAGCTCCGCTACCAGATTCCTGACCTTCTCGTTTTCCTCGATAAAGTGATCTTCGTTATTGGTCTTCATTACGGAATACGAGCTGAAGGAAATCCCTATTCCCCAATCGTGGGCGTGGCGCACAAGCTCGGGGATGTACTCAAGGTTGTCCTCCATAATAATAGTATTCATGGTGATCTGATTATCAGGATATTTCCTGCCGAGCTCGGGGAGGATCGTGGACAGCTTGTCCCACAGCCCCGGCACTCCGCGGTAAACGTCGTGCTGTTTACTAGGGAAATCGAGCGATACCGCAATCTGGTTAATACCCGCGTCGAACAGCTCGTCCGCCTTTTCAACAGTAAGCAGGTCTCCCTTCGTAACCATCGAGGTGAAGATGAAGTAAGAGCATTCCTTAATCTGCCTTACGATATCGGGAAGGTCTTTACGGAGCATAGGCTCTCCGCCGGTGATGACCGCAACGAGTGGGTCGATCTTCTTAATCACAGGGCGGTAGTCGTAGATCCTCTCTTCGTGGCGTGTCTGCCAGTAGTCGCAGAAATCGCACTTTGCGTTACAGAGCTTCGTAATCTCGAGGTTAACGAGCTTTGGACTTCCCGTTGCTCTTGTATGAAAGTACTTTATCGCGCCCTTTAAGCTTTCCTGAGGTGAAATCATTAGCGTTATTTATACATAACGTGAGCCGGTTTTTCAAGTTGACTGTTTAATAAACTGTAAGAAAATCGTTCACTGTAGGCCTGTAATAGCCTGTCATTCCCGAGCGTATTTATCGGGAATCCATATCACTCATCACGCATACTGAACCATAGTCCTTATTGACTTCCCCGCCCCATTTATAGTTTAATAGTGGTTACATGTCCAAAAGGGAAATAGAGCTAGAGATATTCGAGTGCGACCACGTGGGCGAGGACGGCGAGCAGTGCCGGAGCAGAGGCGACCGCGAGGCGATCAAGGTGTGCGGGGTGTGCGGGAACGATATCTGCATCACCCACTACGAGCTCTCGACAGTCACCATCAGCGGCACCAGAGAGCACTTCACATATTACTTCTGCGAAGAGCACACAGACGAGTTCAGACAGATCCTTATAGATAAGTTCGGCGACACGAGCCCCGTGCCCCAGAGCGGGTATGGGGTTACGCTCAGCAGATGGTAACAGTCAGCTACATACCTTAAAAACCTTATTGACATACATCTCCCGATTTAGTTTAATAGAATAAAAATATACCACTTGAGAGACAGCGCAGGGGTCTAATGTCAAAAAGAGAGATTGAGCTTGAAGTTTATCAGTGTGACCATGAAAACGGCCAGGGCGAGCGCTGCGTGAACGAGGGCAACAGAGAAGAGATGAGAGAATGCCACGTATGCCGCCAGGACCTGTGTAAGGAGCACTGCGAGATTACGACTGTCGTCTTCATTGGGGACGGCGACAATATCTCAAACAACCTCCTCCGGGGCAACAGGGTCAGGTTCCTCTACTATTTCTGTGAGGAGCATTACCAGGAGTTTAGGAACATAGTAGTAGACCGCTACGGCGAGGGCGAGGTAATCCCCGGCATCGGAGACGGCACATATCTGGCGTCATAACCACCATAAAAACCGGCATCTAAAATATATTGACTTATAAGGGAGTATTTAGTTTAATAGTAATGTGGGGCTGGCGTTCAGTATTATCAGATACAGAGAATTAATATTTAAGCTGGGAGGATTTCAATGTCCGTAAAAACAATAACTGTAGAGATGTACCAGTGCGATCACGTTCACGAAGACGGCACCCGCTGCGAGAGCGAAGGAGAGCGTCAGGGTATTAAGTCATGCGCTCTTTGCCAAAAAGACCTGTGCGGAAGACACTACGAGCAGATCACTGTCTCTAGCCGCGGCGGCAGGGACACGCTCACCTATCATTTCTGCGAGGAGCACACTGAGGAATTCCTCGACACTCTCGTAAACACCTTCGGGGACACAAGACCGGTTAGCTACGGCGGAATGGCCAAGTAGAAAACTCTATACTGCCACTCAATAAGAAGCCGCTAGAATTAATCTAGTACAATTACAGTAAAAGCCATAAGGAAAGAAAGCTTGAAGCTCCGGAGATTAGAAGGTTTTCTAATCTCCGCCTGACATACATCATATACCCGATTTCCCACAAATTTTTAGTTTGCAAAAATACGTTAGGATAACTTTTTATATATGCTAAGCTTTATATGGGTTTTGTATGGGTCACCTTTAGATTAATCCGCATTCAAACATATCTAAAGGACAATAACATACAATAGATGGCGACATTGATTCACATTAGATAGCGTAGTAACAATTGAACTCAGCACATAATTGGCAGGGCGGTTTATAACACCAGCCGCTAATACTGTATTGTGCTGTGACATTTGTTCAGTCTTTAATTAGAAAATGGCGGGGATCTAAAGCAGTTTGAATTAAAGATTTAAAAAATCCCAAGGAGGTATTGTTATGAAGAGATTATTTTTATTTTCGGTATTAGCTTTTGCGTTTGTGTCTTTTTCGACAGGGTCTTTTGCTCAGGATGATGGCGCGAAGGAGATGCTTGAGCAGCCTGGAAATACAGGCAAGACTATGATGCTCGAAAAGGGTGATAGAAAAATTGTTTTAAAAGGCATCGCAGTAGAGACGCTTTATATTCAGGCTCTTAATATGAATGAGCGTCTTGTCGTTCTTGCTGATGCGGACGGCAATTTAGTCGACGTAGTTGAGGTGGATGACGATGTTCCTAACTTCGACAAGTTAGCTATCGGCGATAAGGTCACAATTGGATTTTACGAATCGCTCGCGCTTCAGGTAGCTGCTCCGGATGCAGAACCGCTTGATACTCAGGGGATGACAGTAATGGTCGAAGATTCCGATAAACCGGGCAAAATCGATATCGAGATAGTTTCTGAAGTAGTCGAGGTAATAGGCATAGATAGAGCTACCAATATGCTTAAGTACAAGGCTCCCGGCAAACAGGTTGCGAGAGTTAAGGTTGATCCTAGCGTCAGCACTATGGAGAATTTAAAACCCGGCGAGAAGGTACTGGTTACCTACACTGAGGCAATGGCGGTATCTGTAAGTACGCCTTAATGTAAATCTTTATGCTGAACAATGTGAGTAAATTTATTCTCACTCCGATAAACCATAATCCTGCTCAGCAGAAATTCCGCCATACCGATTTCTGCTGAGCAGTTGAAATGGGCAGCATTTGACCACATTATTAGAATATCAATTATGAATTGCGTTCTTCATAATTCAGACTTAAACCGAGCTTAGCATAAGGGAAGCAGCAGAACTCTGTTAATGAAAATTTCGCGCGTAAGAATCCCCATAATCTTTATCCTCTTTATATTAATATCCGCATGCTCATCCGCTAAGAGCAAAGCTCCTTATGCTCTCATTATTACTATCGACGGCTTAAGACCGGATGCGATTGAACTTGCAGACACCCCAAATCTCGATTCACTAATAAAGACGGGTTCCTATACGCCGAGCGCGAGAACGGTTGAGATCGCCAAAACCCTGCCCTCGCACACTTCTCTCGTTACGGGGCTTACACCTAAAAAACACGGAATGACGGTAAACAAATATTCTCCGGACCTGGGGCATACGGAGTTTGAGACCATATTTACAGTAGCGAAAAAGAGCGGACTCGATTCCGCGCTCTTCGTAGGGAAAGACAAGCTCTCTTACATAAACACTCCGGGAACTACAGAGCATTACGAATCAACCTCTGAGTCAGAGGACAGCGTCCGGGAGATAACAAAAAGCTACGTAACATATATGAAGGAGAATAAGCCCCGGCTCTCGCTGGTCCATTTCCCCTACCCCGATCTCACTGGGCACGTAAAGGGATGGATGTCCCCTGAGTATCTGAATTCCATAGCTGATGTAGATAAAGCTCTGGGAACGATAATAGCGTCTTTGAAAGATGAGGGAATATATGAGGCTATGTTTATTATGATATTATCCGACCACGGCGGCCAAGGCATAAACCACGGCGACGACATACCGCATTCAATACAAATACCCTGGCTTGCAATAGGAAAGTACGTCAAAAAAGACTACGCCGTTAAAGAGCAGGTCTATATATACGATACCGCTCCGACGGTGCTGCGCGCGCTCGGTCTCAAACCTCCCCCGGACATAGACGGGCGCGTAATTGAGGAAATTTTCGTAAACGGCCACAATTAAAGGATGACATTTCAAGCGGTGTGAACGTCAGGGTATTAAGTCTTGCGCTCTTTGCCAAAAAGACCTGTGCGGAAGACACTACGAGCAGATCACTGTCTCTAGCCGCGACGGCAGGGACACACTCACCTATCATTTCTGCGAGGAGCACACAGAGGAATTCCTCGACACTCTCGTAAACACCTTCGGGGACACAAGACCTGTTAGCTACGGCGGAATGGCCAAGTAGAAAGCGCTCCCGGAATATTATATTTTAATAGTCATTTTGTGCCAGTATGCGCTGTAATCCTGCCTCTTCTCTTTCTTCTCAGCAGCATCATAAGTGGCAGCAGAACGAACGGAGCAAGTAGTCCGAATATTTCAGGCTTTCCTGCATTACTTGAAGCAAGAGCACAGTTACCGTCTCCACCGTCACTACCGCGAACAGTTACAATAGCAGTACCCGAAAACATCTGACCCGTCGAAGTGCCGGCGCGGAAGCTTACAACAAACACTCCGTCTCCTTGTGGAGCAATAGCGTCCAGTACCACTGTTACGGTCTCACCGGGCATGATATCACCGATTGTACATTGACGCAGGTCTATATCGCACACCCCTTGTGTTGTAATTATATCCTCTACGTCAAACCCTTCGGGAATGTCAATTGTCAATACTACTCCTGTTGCAGTCTGTTTTGTCTGAGTAAGCGAACTCGTTATGGGTAAAGGAGGGTTACTAATTTCTACCGCCATGCTTACCATACCTCCGGGGTTCACCGTAAACTCAGACTGGTCCAGCACCACGTCCAGCATCTGCGGCACATCCTCTTCGACCTGTGTAATTATGGTAGAGGTATTGTTATCCATATTAGGGTCGGGGGTTTCGGCGCTTACTGTCGCGCTATTCGTTATATCACCAATCTCAGGCGGGACTACCACTATAGTTACAGTAGTAGTATCTCCATTGTCGATATCCTCTAGCTCGCAAGTCAATGTCCCGTCCATATTATCACAAACTACTGATGAGGATATGAACATTACCCCTCCGGGCAGTATGTCCGTAAGCACTACCCCCACAGCCGGGTCCGGGCCTAAGTTTTCTATCTCAATAGTATATGTAAGCTCGCTATCCAATTCCACGGGGTTTGGGCTTGCAGTTTTAACAATAGACAAATCCGCTTCCATAGCAAAAATCGCTGTACATGTTATAGACATATCCATAGTAACGACACCATCCGTACAGTCAGGGTCGCCGGTCCAGCCTGCGAATACAGAGCCCGCGCCGGCTACGGCCGTAAGGGTAACTACGGTGTTTATAACATAGTCCTCGCTGCAGACCGCACCACAGTTTATTCCCAAAGGCACGCTCGTTACGGTCCCCGTACCCGTACCTGTTTTGGTTACATTAAGCGTCGAGCCCGTACCGGCGATATATACACCTGTCAGCCCCACACCATCACCTTTAAACACTACAGTACCACCCCCTAAGGAGACGGGAGTAAAAAAGTCTGTAAAGCTTGTCCCTCCGCCGCCGGGGATTAACGTATTTTCATTGGCTATTAACGTCGGCACTCCCCCCACAGTTTTATATATACCGCTCTCCCCCGCACCGCCTTCACCGAAAAACGCTACTTCACTGCCGCCCAGGGAGACCGGATCACCAAAGCTTGTAAAGCTTCCCCCTCCGCCGCCGGGGACCGGCGTGATTTCATTCGCTACTAACATCAGCACTCCCCCCACCTCTTTAAATATGCCTTCCCTTCCCGCACCACCTTCTCCGCTGTAAAACGCTACATCGCTTCCACCCAGGGAGACCGGACCACCAAAGAATCTAAATCCCCCTCCGTCACCTCCGGGGGCAAGCGTGTTTTCATCCGCTACTAACATCAGTATTCCACCTACCGTTTTATATATACCGCTCGCTCCTGTACCACCTTCACCGAAAAACGCTACCTCTCCACCACCAAGAGAGATAAGTTTCTGATGGCTTGTAAAGCTTCCCCCTCCGCCGCCGGGGACCGGCGTGTTCCTATCGGCGACTAACGTCGGCACTCCACCTACCGTTTTATATATGCCAGCTATACCTGTACCACCACTAGCAAGAAACGCCACCTCTCCACCACCTATGGAAACGGGAAGACCAAAGCTTACAAAGCCTGCTCCACCCCCGCCGGGAACCAGCGTGTTTGTATTCGCAACTAACGTCAGTACTCCACCTACCGTCTTATATATACCTGTGACTCCTGTGCCGCCGAGACCGACAAACACCACCTCTCCACCACCCAGCGAGACTGGAGTGCTAAAGTCTGTAAAGTTTCCTCCACCACCACCGGGAACCGGCGTATTCCTATCGGCTACCAACATCAATACTCCCCCTACCGTTTTATATATTCCACTCACTCCTGTACCGCCTTCACCGAAAAACGCTACATCTCCACCACCCAGGGAGGCTGGATCACCAAAGCCTGTAAAGCTTCCTCCACCCCCACCGGGGACCGGCGTGTTTTTATTGGCTACTAACGTCGGCACTCCCAAAATTGTCGTATATATACCCTCCATCCCGGTACCGCCAAAACCTCTAAACGCTACATCGTTACCCCCGAGGAAAACAGGACTATTAAAGTCCGTGAAGTCGCCGCCTCCGCCGCCGGGGACCAGCGTTTGATTGTCGGCCACTACGCCAAGAGTAACTGGCTGCGCCTTAAGATTTACGGGAGCGATTAACGAAATTAAAACTACCAACCCTATTAGTACTAAACTTGATTGCAATACTCTCATCATCCTGCCTCCTTTCACAGCCTGAAAAACAGCTTCTTCGGATTTTTGTGCCTCAAAATTACAGTCGGGAGATATTAATTGCTTTTTCATCACAAACATCCCTCCTCGGGTCATATTCGCATTCTCCAAGCAATCGATACAGTGATTTTGGACACCCCTGGATTTTGGACATTCCTTCAGGGACGTCTGATATTTTCTCTTGTCGTACTACAGGAAGGTAAAACTCCTCAATCCCCAATGCCTTTTGCAAAATATGCCTCTCTTTATCAATTACAATATTTTGCTTATATTACTGTCATTACTTATTATAATATTACACATATATCATTGTCAACAAGTCGCAAATTAAGAGAAAGATGTTTAGAAAGAGATTGCAAATGTTTGTTTGAAGCAAGATTTTTATAGATACTTTAGAAAAGGGAGTGGATGCAACCCGTATGTTTGAGTTTCACAAACCCTGACAATACGCATTAGCTATAGTGTAATTCTATTTACTGAGCACCAAACCCCGTTAAATAGTATCTCCTCCTATACAACCCCCTTATTCTTAGTTATTTTTTATAGCAGATTATGAAGATAGCGACTCGTGACATAATAAGAGAAATAGACAGGAAATCTATAGAGAAATACGGCATTCCCGGCCTCGTACTCATGGAAAACGCCGGGCGTGCTACAGCGGACGTGATAATCGCCGAATACCCCTACACTCAGGCGGCTGCAGTATTCGCCGGAGGCGGAAACAACGCAGGGGACGGCTTTGTAATCGCTAGGCAGCTTATCTCTGAAGGTGTCGAGGTCGTCACATACGTTGCCTCAGACCCCAAAAAATATAAGGGGGACGCCCTCACAAATTACCGCGCACTCAAAAAATCGGGTGGTGAGATTGTAGAGCTCGGCGGAAGCTTAAGGAAGTACAGGACTGCGGATATCATCGTAGACGCTCTCTTTGGCACCGGGCTTGAGAGGAAAGTCACAGGGTTCTATAAAAAGGTAATCGAATTTATAAACTCGCAGTCGGCCCCGGTTATTTCTGTAGACCTGCCCTCGGGGCTGGACGCGGACACGGGGCATCCGCTCGGCGCAGCGGTAGAGGCGGACATAACCGTCACATACGCGCTGCCAAAGATCGGCACTTCCGTATACCCGGGTGTAGATTACGCGGGCGACGTTTTTTTAGCGAACATAACAACTCCCGAGGTTCTGGAAGAGGACATATCTCTTGAGCTTCTTACCGCATACGACGTGGTCGATATAATACCGCCGAGGCATGAAGATACGAACAAAGGCACCTACGGCCACCTGCTGATACTCGCGGGCTCGCCCGGGAAATCGGGCGCGGCCACGCTCGCCTCGGAAGGCGCGCTCAGAGTAGGCACAGGGCTTGTAACCGTGGGAGTGCCTTTCAGCCTAAACCCCATAATGGAACAAAAGACGACAGAGGTCATGACCGAGCCCCTGCCCGAGACAGACCTTAAGACATTCGGAAAGCTGTCTGTGCAAAGGGCCCTTGAGCTTGCCTCCGAGAAAAGAATCTCGGCCTTGGCCTTAGGCCCCGGAATGAGTACGAGCGATGAAGCGGGTGAGTTCCTCTTTCAGATTATCAGGCGGACGGACAAGCCCATGGTCATAGACGCTGACGGGCTTACTCTGATTTCCCATGAACCCGAAATTCTAAAGAAAGCTAAAGCGCCGATTATACTAACCCCGCACCCGGGCGAGATGTCAAGGCTAACGGGCCTCAGCATAAGCGATATACAGGGCGACAGAGTCAAAACCGCGCTTGAATTCACCCGGCGTTACGGAGTGCATCTGATTTTAAAGGGCGCGCGCTCAGTCATATCGACACCAGAGGGAGAGATCTCCATCAATACGACCGGAAACCCGGGTATGGCCTCGGGGGGCACGGGAGACGTGCTTACCGGCGTTGTCGGAGGACTCCTTGCGCAAAGGCTCGAGCCGGCAGAGGCGTGCAAGCTCGGGACGTTCGTACACGGGCTTTCGGGAGACTTGGTTGCAGATGAGATAGGAGATGCCGGACTCACTGCGGGTGACCTGGCCGACACCCTCCCTGAGGCGCTTAGCGCGATCCCCGAAATAGAAGAAGAGCCCGTAATCCGCATCCGCTAAATTCAAATTATTCACCGATAACGTTAAATGACTGAACTCGACAGTATACAAATACATGTAAATAGCGCGAATCAAACACTCAAACTGGGCGAGATTATTGGAAAATCGCTAAACCCCGGTACTATTATAGCCCTTGTGGGCGAGCTCGGTGCCGGAAAATCCGTACTCGTAAAAGGAATCGCGAAGGGACTTCAGATAGAGGAAGAGCCCAACAGCCCAACGTTTGTAATAATGAACTGCTATGAGGGACGGCTGCCGCTCTTTCATTTCGATCTATACAGAGTGGCGGACGAGGACGAGCTTATGGCAATGGGATACGAGGAGTTCTTTTACGGCGGCGGTGTGGCCGCTGTAGAGTGGGCCGACAGAGTACCCGGAATATTCCCCGAGGAAGCGATAGAAATAAAGATTACGATCCCCGAGGAAGAGGGATCGGAAAACAGCAGAGATATAAACATTAAAGGTGCAAGTGAATGGGTCTTATCGTTCAAAAATACGGCGGCACAAGCGTCTCTAATTTAGAGAAGATAAGGGGCGTTGCGCAGCACGTCATTAAAACAAGCAGGGACGGAAACGACGTCCTGGTGGTGGTTTCGGCCATGGCGGGTGAGACGGACAGGCTCGTAAATCTGGCGCTTCAGGTAATGGACCCTCCAGATGAAAGAGAGCTCGACGTCATCACCTCGAGCGGAGAGCAGGTGTCCTCCGGCATTCTATCGATGACGATCAAATCGCTCGGGCACGAAGCGGTCTCTTTTCAGGGACACCAGGTAAGAATCGTGACCGATAACGCACACTCAAAGGCAAAGATACAGAGCATACACGCGGAGAAGATCGAGGACGCCCTCAAAAACGGCAAGATCGTAGTAGTGGCGGGGTTTCAGGGTGTGGACGTTGACGGCAACGTTACCACACTGGGCAGAGGTGGCTCTGACCTCACCGCGGTCGCGCTCGCGGCCGCCCTTAAGGCAGACTCCTGCGAGCTGTATAAAGACGACGTAGACGGAATATATACTACAGACCCTACAATGGTGCCGAGGGCAAGGAAGCTCGAGCGCATATCCTATGAAGAAATGCTAGAGATGGCAAGCCTCGGCTCCAAGGTGCTACAGGCGCGCGCAGTAGAGTTCGCCATGAAGCACGGCGTGCCGCTTCACGTACGCCCCACCGCAAAACCAGACGCCCGGGGCACATGGGTCGTAGAGGAGGAAGAAGAGATGTCTCATTTGGAAGAAATTCTTATATCCGGAGTATCGTTCGATAAGAACCAGGCAAAGATCACCATCAGCCGGGTTCCCGACAGCCCGGGTATTGCGGCCAAGATATTCACTCCCCTTGGGGAAAACGGGATAATTGTGGACATGATCGTTCAGAACGTAAGCCACGAAGGCCATACAGATCTCACGTTCACCGTGCCCAGGACAGACTATAAAAAATCGATTATAATTACACAAGAAGTGGCAGGAAGCCTGGGAGCAAGAGAGATACTCTCTGACGATAAAATTACCAAAGTATCCCTTGTAGGCGTAGGAATGAAGACCCACTCGGGCGTGGCTACCAAGATGTTTACGGCGCTTGCCAAGGAAGGAATAAATATATTGATGATAAGCACCTCGGAAATCAAGATTTCCTGTGTAATAGAGGAAAAATATACCGAGCTTGCTGTAAGGACCCTGCACGAGGCGTTTAAACTCGGCGGGACTCCGGAAAATGAGGAAAATAAATGAGCGATAATTTTGTAAAGATATACGACGTAACACTTAGAGACGGCACACAGGGAGAGGACATCTCCTTTTCCATTCACGATAAGATCCGCATCGCTCAAAAACTCGACGAGCTAGGGGTGCACTACATTGAAGGCGGCTGGCCCGGGTCAAACGACCGCGACGAGGGTTTTTTTGAAGAAGCCAAGAAAGTAAAGCTCAGAAAAGCAAAATTCGCCGCGTTCGGAAGCACGAGACGCGCTAAAAAAACATGTGAAGAAGACTCCAGCATTCAGGCGCTCCTAAAGGCCGAAACCCCTGCTGTTACAATAGTGGGAAAGAGCTGGGACTTCCACGTCACAGAAGCCCTCAGAATCGGACTCGATGAAAATCTGGAGATAATAAGCGACTCAGTTGAGTATCTAAAGAAACACACGGATGAGGTGTTTTTTGACGCCGAGCATTTCTTTGACGGGTTTAAGCGAAACCCTGAATATACGTTGAAAGCCATAACCGCGGCCTATGAGGCAGGCACGGACGTCGTGGTACTCTGCGATACGAACGGCGGCACCATGCCGTGGGAAGTAGAGGAAATAGTAAAGAAGGTAAGAGAGAGCCTGCCCGGCGCGAGTCTCGGCATTCACACCCACAACGACGGCGAGATGGGAGTCGCGAACACCCTTTATGCAGTAAGAGAGGGGGCAAGGCAAATCCAAGGTACCATAAACGGCTACGGAGAGCGCTGCGGAAACGCGAACCTTTGCTCCATCATCCCGGACCTGAAAATTAAACTTGGATTCGACTGCCTTGAGGAAGACGAGCTCAAGAAGCTGTATGAAACTTCGCACTTTATCCATGAGCTTACGAACCTTCCTCCGATCAAGCACCGTCCATTCGTCGGTGACAGCGCTTTCGCCCACAAGGGGGGGCTCCACGTAAGCGCGGTGATGAAAGACCCGGATACCTACGAGCACGTAAACCCCGAAATCGTAGGCAACAGGCGCCGCGTCCTGGTTTCAGACCTCTCGGGCAGGAGCAACATACTTTATAAGGCCGAAGAGCTTGGTGTAGAACTCGATCCTAAAGACGAGCGAGTGATCTCCATACTCGACGAGCTTAAGAAGCTTGAGAACGACGGGTATGAGTTTGAGGGCGCTGACGCATCCTTTGAGCTTTTGGTAAGAAAGGCGCTCGGCGAGTATAGAAAACCCTTTAAACTCATAGGCGCCCGCACTATGACGGACAAGCGCACCGAAGGGGACGACCCGATGACCGAGGCCACACTCGTAGTTCAGGTGGACGGCGTGACAGAGCATACCGCCGCGATCGGCAACGGCCCTGTAAACGCCATTGACCAGGCGCTCAGAAAAGCCCTGGTTAAGTTCTATCCCAGCCTCAAAGACGTAAAGCTCAAAGACTACAGGGTAAGGGTGCTTAATACCAAGCAAGGCACGGACGCCGTTGTCAGAGTGCTGATCGAGTCAGGGGACGGCGAGAGCAACTGGAGTACCGTAGGGGTATCTCACAACATTGTCGAAGCCAGCTGGAAGGCGCTTGTGGATAGTATCGACTACAAGATCCTAAAAGACGAAGCCAAGAAAGCCGAAAAAGCCCGGGGTTAATGGGGACAGAGGCTGGGGGCCGCGAGTGAATGTCCTTTATGAGCGAGAGCGGGCTTAAAATCAAAACACAGCGATGCCCGCTGGGATAAAAACCACTTACGACCATATAGGCTTTGGAAGCCCGTAAGCAAAGCTATAAAGCCCTTGTAAATAAAGGCATTTTAGAAGGTTCTGTTGTTTTTATCCGTAATCTGTCCGCAAAGCAGTCTCTTTTTTTTCAGAAGTATCTAAAAGTCAATTACAATTTTCTTTTATAACCTTATAGGCTTGAGCAAAACCTAACTCACCTGCTTTCGATAAATCAAAACACGCATCATCCAATATTCCCAAATTATATTTTGCAAGACCCCTATTATAGTATGCTTCCTTGAATTGAGGGTCTAAATTTATGGCTTTGTCTAAATCTAATATTGCTCCTCTATTATCTCCTAACTCACTTTTCGCGTAAGCGCGATTGAAATGATCCCAACTATTCATAGGGTCAATGCTTATTGCTATGTTACAACTTTGAATTGCCTCATGAAATTTAGATTGCCTCATGTATATTCTTCCAACACTGCCATGCACTCCTGCATCTGCTGGATTATGCTCCAGATATTTGATATATAAAATCAAAGCCTCATTCATGCCGTATTCGAACAATTCTTTTGATTTTTTGTCTGATTTAAATTCTAAAGCTGCCGCTGACAAATATAAGTCATCTGCGTCTTTTTTATATTTCTTAACATCAGGATTTATCCAAAGACCTCTTGGATCATACTTATAGGACATTCTAAAAGCTTCGATGGAATCAGGATGGTTAGTTTGAATAAACATCTTTTGTATGGCTTTTCCCTTGTAAACATAAAGTTCTGCTAAAATGCTTTCTTCTATTAAGAGTAAGGGTTTATCTTGTGAATCCTCAATCAGAGATATAGATTTTTCAAAGTCTCTCTTAGCTTTAAACGGATCCCCTAAATTAAAGTAAGCAATTCCTCTATTTTTATAGATAATAGGAATACCATCGCTATTTCTATAAAAAGAAGGAGCAACATCACTTATTGGGTTTGGCGTGCAATTTGATATATTTTTGATATTCAACACATCTGTGAAATTTTGTATAGCATTTTCATATTGGCTAGAATATAGATTAGACAAACCAGAGGCATAAGACTGCTGTACTTTATTGCAATTATTTATAGATGTTGTTTGCTGGTTATTACTACAACTAATCAGAACACAAAAGATGGATGAAACAAGATATAAGCTAGATTTTATCATCGTCTATTTCTAAGCACTTAACATTATCCCCAATCAATACAGCACTAATGCATAATAAAACAGATATATCCTTTTGTCTATTTGATATTCTCTATAGATCAGTTTTAAATAATTGCTATCCGCAATCTATCCGCAATTGAAACGGATTTTTTATATTCCGTGTACTGCTTGTGCTATCCACAGCTTAAGGCACGTTAACGATTGCTATTTATGCCGGGTATAAAAACGCTTAGTATTTACAGTGCTTTATTCCGCTTTGTCCTTCCATAGGGTTATATGGTTTTCTACTGTTTAAGGATATTACAACAAAGCATACTTACGACCATATAGGTTTGGGAAGCCCGTAAGCGAATAGCAGGAGCACATATACAAGTCCGTATGCGATTATGCCCACGACACACACCCATATAGCGTTCCAGGTGTTTTTGAAATCAAGGGCCTGTCTCGTAGCCACGACCATCGCAACGAAGATCCATATCCAGATTACAAGAAGCACAAGCGCGCTTAAGTAAGGGATGAAAAACGCCACTACTCTCAATAGGCCCGGAGCGCTGGCAAACCCGAGCACCCTTATCAGCTCGCCGATTGTGGTCCTGGTCTGAGACTCGGGGAAGAGCTTGGTGCCTATTACGTAGATCAAGCCCGCCATTACTACCCATCCGGCAAAGGACAGCGCTGTCGCAACAAGAAGCCCCCATATACCCCCTACTTTTACTGCGCCCAGACCAGCAGCGGCGCTTGAAAGAAGCATGATTACTACTGCCTGCACCGTGGCGGTCTTATCATGCTCTACTTCCTCAAAAAGATGCGGATCTAACGTGAGCGCCCTTAGTATTCTGCTGATTAACACCTGATTAATGCTCCTTTATTGGTTATTCGTAAATCTTCGGAGAAGAAATTTGCTATAACTATACCCAATCGGGCCCGAAAAAACCTA
Organism: Thermodesulfobacteriota bacterium; assembly: GCA_965216785.1. Classification (GTDB taxonomy): domain Bacteria; phylum Desulfobacterota_D; class UBA1144; order Nemesobacterales; family UBA2774; genus UBA2774. Next base: position 1,956,038 of record OZ244197.1, on the reverse strand, counting down.
GCAAATATTTCCTGTGAACACTTCAGAGCACCCAAGCTTCAATACCAGGCTAAATAACAGCCGATGGCAAGAAGAATGAGAGGATAAACCCAACTATTACTACATAGATTATAAAACCGATCACGCATACCAAAATAGCGCGCCAGGTGCTCTTGTAATCAAGAGCCTGCCGGATGGCGATGATCATAGCGACCAGCATCCATATGCTCGCGGCGATAGATATCAAGGCGCCGACTAGTGGAATAAACGCCAGAATGCGAAACACGCCCGGAGAGCTCGCAAACCCGGTAGTTCGCAGGACCTCTCCTATGTCGGACTTTGTCTGAGGCTCAGGCAATAGCTTTGTGCCTATAATATATGCAAGAAACGCCCACACCACCCATCCTATTAGAGCGGCTACGGCACCAACAATTATTCCGCTGATACCGACTACCCCCATCGCACCGATTCCCGAGGCGATACTAGAGATTACAACTACCGAAATCGCCTGGCCCATCGAGCCCTGGTCGGCCTCAACCTCCTCGTACAGATTCACGTCGAGCTTTGAAGCCCTTATCATCCGATCTACTAAGCTTGCCATCTTATGCCCTCCTTACTTTTTCTGATTTTATTTCCGCTTAGGCATCGCTGTCTGCTTTATTTTATCCTGCAGGCATCGCACGAAAGCGCTCGCCTCTGTCTGCTTTATTTTATCCTGCAGGCATCGCACGAAAACGCTCGCCTCTGTCTGCTTTATTTTATCCTGCAGGCATCGCACGAAAACGCTCGCCTCTGTCTGCTTTATTTTATCCTGCAGGCATCGCACGAAAACGCTCGCCTCTGTCCCCATATTAAATCACATAATAAAACTTTGCGGCCCGTTCGTCAAAATTTTTATGCAAATCGTCCCAAGTAAGAGAAAATTACTGCTTAAATTACTTGAGAAACCTCTCTTGGTCTCCGGGTTCGGGCACCATACACTGCTCGCGCTTTCCAAACCACTCGTATCTATGCCTCGCGACTGTTCCGTACAGATAGTCCCTTATCGGCCGGGGGATAATGACAAATATATACAGCAATGCCCACGCCCCTCCCAGCCGGCGGGCCACCCTGAGCGCCGCTTCGGAGCGGACATAGCATTTCCCGTCCTCGACTAATATAAACGTATCTAAACTATCGGTCGGAAGGCCGAGCCTATCAAGAATGCTTTTTGAAGTTTCGGACTGCAGCGGAGCGAATTTGAATACGCCCCCGGGGTCCCGATCGATGATAAACCTGACAGAACCGCTGCAAAGGTTGCAGACCCCGTCAAAGAGAACTACCGGCCCTGTATAATCTGGATCACCGCTGTCTGTGCTCACTTAAAAGAGTATAATCAGAGTAGTTCTAAGCCGCCACTGTAGCCGCGCTCAAAGAAGCATGCTACTGCGCTTCTTTGACTCCGGGAAGGATAATGTACCACTTACCGCCGACCTGAGTGATGGGGTCGATACCCAGAGGAACCCTCACAGTCTTGGTATTTCCCTCGCTATCGGTCTTTTGCGTTTCCGCGACTATTACCATGAAGTGAGACGGGGGCACAGGGAAATACATTTCCTGGCCGGTCACGTTCATAGTCTGAGTCTCGGCATTATATTCTCCTATCTCATTCACCGGCTTTACCGCCAGGAGATAATTTTCCGGAATCGCGATCACTGTCCACGCGTTCAGGATTTCCTCCAGCTTCTGCGGTTCGTGCTTTTGCATATGTTTTACAACTTCAGGGTGAATAAGCCCCTTTAGAGCGGTCTTGTCCTTAGCCTGAGTGGCGACCGCCTTACTCTTCCCCAGCGCTTCAGGAGTGCTTTGATCAACCTGAGCAAACGCGCCAGAGAGCGGTATTAAAAGTAGAGCGGCAAGTAGCAGCAGCTTTTTACAGTGATTTGTTAAGTAGGTCATCTAAATCCTCCGCGAAAAAGAATTTTTACTGTCTAACTTTGGACAGCAGTCTCAAAAACTCAATATACAGCCATACTAGTGTAATTATAAGCCCGAACGCCCCGTACCATTCCATAAATTTAGGGGCCCCGTGCTCAGCGCCCTGTTCTATGAAGTCAAAATCAAGCACCAGGTTGAGCGCAGCAATCACCACGACGAACAGGCTGAAAAGTATACCGAAAGTTCCGCCCGAATAAATAAAGGGCACGTTAACGCCGAAAAATCCGATGATTAAAGACACGAAGTAAACGAGGAATATGGCGCCTGTGGCCGCGACGACACCCAGCCTGAACTTCTGCGTCACCTTGATTAGCCCGGAACGGTAAGCCACCAGTAAAGAAAACAGCGTACCGAACGTAAGAGCTACGGCTTGAAACACTATTCCAGGGAACTGTGCCTCGAATATCGCCGAAATTCCGCCAATGAACAGGCCTTCTAGCAGCGCGTAGATAGGCGCCGTAAAAGGCGACCAGGTTTTTTTGAATATCGTAGCGAAGGCGAATATCAATCCGCCGAAAAGTCCCCCGTATAGCCACGGGGTAACAGCCTCAGCACCTGACTGAGAGAACATACCCCACATCCAGTAGGCGGGAATCATAAGCAGCACAAGTAGAATTACGGTCTTATTAATAGTACCGTTAATGGTCATCCGCCCTTCCATGGGAAGGGTCGTGTCGTAAGCCTCAAAAGTCTTCTTTCCAAGTGCAGGATTAGAGCTTTTAATCAATTTCTATTACCTCCGTATAATATGCGCTCTTTTCGCAAGTAGATATTATAGCATCCAGTTCTAGGGTTTATATAAATTCTTAGCAATTCTTTCAGTGTTAAAGCAGCCCGGGACTTGCGCTCTTGAACGCCCCGCCGTACAGCGCTCCCTGATAAGTCCCCCTTCTCTTAAGCTCAGCCTCAATCCCCTGAAGAACCTGAAGATGAGACTTTTCCCATACCGGAGCTACAAGAAGCTCATATGGAGTATCGGTAAATAGCCTCTCGACAACTAAATCGGGAGCGAGCCTTTCAAGGAACGTCACGATAAACTCTATATATTCCTCGAACCCGAACATCTGAAACGGCTCGGCGCGGTACATCCTCTCAAGTTGTGTGTTTTTTACGATATGAAGATTATGCACTTTAAAGGTATCCAGCCCAAGCGTCGATACCTCGTCCGCCATAGCGAGCATCTGCTCTTTGGTCTCTGTGGGCATACCGACAATAATGTGCGCTCCTATCTCTATCCCCCTCCCCTTGGTAAGCTCTATTGCGTCCACAACAGACTTGTAATCATGCCCGCGGTTCATGAACTTCAGCGTCTCATCGTAAATAGACTCGATACCGTACTCGACTGTGACATAGCACTCACGGGCGAGCCTCTCAAACATGCCGAGCTTTTCCTCGTCTATACAATCTGAGCGCGTACCCACCGCTATGCCCACGACATCTGGGTATGAGAGCGCTTCGCGGTACATTTGCTCAAGCTCTGCGACGTCTGCGTATGTGTTCGTATACGCCTGGAAATAAATGATAAATTTCCTTGCCTTGAACCGCTTTTTTAGATACTCCATGCCGTTCTCGATCTGGTCCCGCATAGTGTGCCGCACCCTCGCGTAAGGGGGCACAAAGCTGTCGTTATTGCAGTATACGCACCCACCCTGGGCGATCGAGCCGTCGCGGTTCGGACACGTAAACCCCATGTCCACAGAAAGCTTATTTACTCTTTCCCCGAACATTTCATTTATATATGTCCTATAGTTCCTGTACCGCTCTTTCATGATAATGGTTTTAATTATACAGGTTTATCCTATTGCAGTCATTGCGAGCGAGGCAAGGCAATCTACCGCAATACTGGCACTTATTTAACAGTTAGGTGCAAATTTTACTAGATTCTTAACAGACAGCACTATATTCTATTGACATATTATCATATCTATTAAAGGGAAGCGCATACAGAATGGCTAATCAAAATTCTAAATCATGGCTCGGGCTTACTCTTCTGGGAGCATTGCTTGCGGTAGGGATCGTCATAGGAACACTCATTATCGCAAAAACCGTGCAAACCGTAAAGTTCCAAAACCAGAGGATAACGGTCAAAGGGTTTGCAGAGCGCGCTATCACTTCGGACATTGCGGTCTGGAGCGGGCAGATAACCACACGCTCACCCGAGCTTGTCAGCGCGTATGATAACCTGCAAGCGGATCTGGGCAAAGTGCTCTTATATCTCCAGCAGCATGGAGTTCGCAAGGAGGACATCTCTATACCTTCGGTTATTACGACAATTCAGTACAAGAGAACCGCAAACGGGTCGATAACGAATATAGTAGAAGGTTATATACTGGTTCAAACTGTAAAAATCACGTCCCCGGATATAAATCAAGTTACTAATATCGCAGGCGAAATTACCGCCCTCATCAAGGATGGTATAGAAATTGATTCCTTTTCCCCTCAGTACTTTTACACGAAGCTTGATGATATGAAAATTGAGCTTTTAGGCGAAGCGACAAAGAACGCCGCCATGAGAGCCCAGCAGCTCGCAGAAAATAGCGGGAGCAAAGTCGGGGCTCTTAAATACGCGAGCCAGGGAGTTTTTCAGATAACCCCCGTACACTCGACAGAGGTTGCGAATTACGGAATGTATGATACCTCTACAATCGAAAAGAGCGTAAAAGCCGTGGTCACCATGGAGTACTCAATACGCTGATTCCAGCTAGAAGCTGCTCAGCGGGAGAGGCTTACCAGAGCGTTCAGTCGGCATGGTGCTTTCCTTCCATTACAAAAGCAATAGTATGGGTTTTTATCTTCCCGCCCTCGAAGACAAATGTATCGGTTGCGAAAGGGACTTTAAAATATTCGGACTCAGCGTGCCAGATCAGATACCCCACGTTGTCATCCGCTACATTTTTTGTAACCACAAACTCGGCACCCGCAGGCAGCAGGGTCTTAGTAACAATCTCGTACTGCATTCTTATAGCATCGAGTCCCTTTATTACGGCGTCAGGGGTAATTATGGTCGAATCCTCCGTGTAGTCCTTAAGAATCTCTTCAACATCACGCTTCCCGAACGCGTCCAAATGGTGCTTCATTATCGCTTCGGACATTACCTACCTCCATGTTTACTCACTGAATGATATTACACAGATTACTTGCAAAATGGCAAGCTTGGATAAATTCTTCACACCTTCCCCGCCGAAGGGCACAGGTGGCTGAGAGCACATTCCCCGCACTTTGGCTTTCTTGCGAAGCAAACAGTGCGACCGTGGTCTCCAAGAGAGTTAGAGAAGAAAGTCCACTTCTGCTCTGGTATGAGCTTTTGAAGGTCATATTCTATCTTTGTCGGGTCGGAATTTTTCGTGAGATCAAGCCTGTTAGAGAGTCTCTTAATGTGCGTATCGACAATGATGCCCGGGACTCCGTAGTAATTCCCTAAAACGACGTTTGCCGTCTTCCTTCCCACTCCGGCAAGCTTTGTCAGCTTGTCCATGGTTTTCGGCACCACGCCGTCGTGGTCCTCGGCAAGCGCTGTAGTGCAGCCTATAATGGACTTTGCCTTGGCCCGGTAAAACCCGCATGAGTGTATCTCGTCTTCAAGCTCCAGGCGGTCCGCCCGCGAGAAATGGGCAGCAGTGGGGTACTTCTCAAAAAGCGCGGGAGTAACTGAATTTACCATCTTATCCGTACACTGGGCAGAGAGTATGCACCCTATCAGAAGCTCGAGCGCGCTCTCGTAATTCAAATGACAGCGGGCGTTTGGATACTCTTCTTTCAGGATGGAGACAATCTCCTGCGCCCTCTCTTTCTTAGCTTTCTGAGACTCGGATTTTTTTATCGGCGTCTTTTTGTTCAAGAGCTGCTAGTCCTCTTTATTCTATCCCCCCATCCTAACCTTCCCCCGCGCTGGGGGGAAGAAATCTTTTTTACCCTCCCCCTTCACGGGGGAGGATTAAAGGTGGGGGTGAATTCATCACCAAACCTTTAGAAATAAGGTGCATATATTTTAAACTACCTTGTGAAAACATAAAAAAAGGGGATGCACACTCGGCGCATCCCCTTAGGTAATTTTCTATTTTAAAACTTTCTGACTGACTTAGAGTCAATCCTTACGAGCGGGCTCAAGCCCCTCTTTACCTTCAAAGAAGTCCGCGTTTATAGCGATATAATCGTTCCACTTCTCTGGAAGCTCGTCTTCATGATAAATGGCATCCACCGGACACGGGTCTACACAGGCTCCGCAGTCGATACATTCTTCGGGGTGTATGTAGAGCATCTTATCACCCTCATATATGCAGTCTACGGGACACGCTTCTACGCAAGCTTTATCTTTAACTTCCAGACACGGTTCAGCAATAATATAAGCCATTTAAAAACCTCCAAAAAGTATTGATGTTAATATACTTAATGCTCCAATAGCGCGCAAGGCAAAAGAAGCTCTAGCGCCTGCTATGAGCCAAATCCTAAAATAATACTCCTATATTGAGTCTTACTGAGTTGTTTCCTGAGCTTCAGGAGCGGTTTCATCCCCGCCTTCTGCGGGCGGTGATTCAGCTGTATCTTGAGCCTCAGGCGCGGTTGCCTCGGGCTCACCGTCTGTAGCCGCCGCGTTCTCGGCCGGCTCTGTAGCTGTAGCATCCGTACTTTCATCCGCCGGAACCAAGGCCTCATCCCCTGTTGTCGCCGTGGTATCGGGAATAGTCTGCTCTACTGCTGTAGGAGCCACATCGGTGATCACCGATTTTGTCCCTCCCTTGGCGGCAAAAAACCCAAGCGCCAGGGACGAAACCATAAACAGCACCGCGAGCCCTCTCGTTAGCTTCTCCAAAAAAGGCACGGCGCCTGCCGCGCCGAATACGCTCTCACTGGTACCGCCTCCGAAAATCGACCCCAGGTCACCGCTCTTTCCGGGCTGAAGAAGCACCACTAATATTAGTAATATGCTGACAACTACCTGTATAATCTGTACCGCATGTGTTAATAGTTCCACTTTTCTTTACTCTCCTGCAATTTGCACTATTTTTGCCAATGACTCGGCTTTAAGACCCGCGCCGCCTACGAGGGCGCCGTCTATATGGGACTCTCCGATTAGCTCTTTAATGTTATCGGGGGTTACACTTCCGCCATATATGATCCTGACGTCTTCGGCCTTATCACCGTATATATTACCTGTTATTTCACGAATTGTACCCTGTACATCATTTGCCTCGTCCGGAGTAGCGTGTTTTCCCGTCCCGATCGCCCACACAGGCTCATACGCAATCACGAGACTATGAGGGGTTTCAAGCTCAAGATCTGAAAGGGCAATTTCCACCTGCCCTGTGATAATCTTTATATGTTTACCGCTCTCACGCTCTTCAAGAGTCTCTCCGACGCAGACTATGACATTAAGCCCGTACTCAAGCGCAGCCCGAGCCTTTTTCTTCACCATATCGTCTGTCTCTCCGAGCACGTGCCTTCGCTCAGAGTGCCCAACAATTACCCATTCACATCCCGAGTCTTTTAGCATGCCCGGGGATATCTCTCCCGTGAACGCCCCTCTCTCTTCCCAAAAAACATTCTGCGCTCCGAGCTTAACATGCGTTCCGTCAATAATCCCTCTTACTACATCAAGCACGGTATATGGGGGGACCAGCACAACGTCCGTATATGCCGTCAGGTCGGGCACTTTCTCAAGGAAAGAGCGTGCCAGTTCCTCCGCCTCCCAGCGGAGCATATTCATTTTCCAGTTAGCCGCAATTAATGGTTTTCTCATCGTATCCGCTTCTCTAATGCTGTAATTGCCGGGAGCGTCCCGCTCTCTAAATACTCAAACGAGGCCTCGCCGCCGTAGGATATAAAATCTATGCTTTCTTTGCTCCCGCTGCTACCCTCTTCAATTCCCAGAGTGTTTAATATACCTGCAGTGTGAGCACCCAGGGCAGCCGTAAATGAGCCCGAACCACCGAGCGCTCCTGCAATTTCACTTGAGCCTTTCACAAATTCGGGCTTTTCAATAACGCCCAGAGGCCCGTTCCAGAGCACAGTACCTGCGCCCTCGAGTCGGGCTTTGAATTCCTTAACAGTTCCGGGGCCGATATCCATAATCTCAGAATCTCCCGGAATCGATTCGCGTGAAATTATATAGCAAGTACCGTGATTTCTCAAATTCCCTTCCGCCACAATCACATCACCGGGCAGAATTAACTCTATATTCCTGCTAGCCGCGCTCGATATGAGCTTCTTCGCCCGGTATATTGAAGCCCGGTCAATCCGTGACTTCCCGGTGCCGATGCCCTTGGCATTTAAAAAAGTGTTGGCCAGCGCCCCGCCGATTAAAAACGTATTGACTCTGTCTATTATAGATTCCATAAACCCGATCTTACGGCTCACTCTCGACCCCCCGAGGACTGCAACAAAAGGCTGCTCAGGTTTCCGTACTGCCTCTAAGCCCTCAAGCTCGCGCTTGAACTCAAGCCCCATCGAGACATTATCAAAGAACTCCGGCATAGCGGTCATAGAAGCTCTATTCTGGTTTGATACAGAGAACGCGTCGTTCACATAAACGTCCGCCGTCTCTGAAAGAGCCTTGGCGTACTCAGAGCCGGAGGAAAGCTCTTGTTTATGAAAATCCAAATTCTCAAGCAGCATGACCTCGCCGGGGAGCATGTCACTCACTACTTTTTTAACCGCGTTTCCTACTGAGTTCTCTGTGAAATAAATGCGGCAGTTCAGCATTTCGGAGATCCTGCTGCCCACAGTTTCAAGAGAGTAGCGATGGTCCAGCTTACCTCCCGGTCTGCCAAAATTTGATCCCAATATAACTTTAGCTTTTTGTCCTATCGCGTAGCGCACAGTACGCAGGGCGCGAAAAATTTTCGAGTCGTCGGCAACTTCCCCCTCAGGTGTTAAAGACACGTCCAGGTCTGCCCTGATAAACACCCTCTTCTCTACTATATCTATTTCGTTAATCGCCGGGATCATTTCCGTCCGCCCTTTATTTGGTTTATGTATTTCGCCAGCCGGTTTATCCCCTCTCCAATGTCCTCAAGTGAAACCGCGTAGGAAAACCTCAGATACCCCTCCCCTCCGGAGCCAAAGTCGATGCCCGGCGTTACAGCCACATGCGCTTTCTCCAGTATGTCGAACGCAAGCTCGCGCGAATCGGCATTCAGCCGGGACGCGTTTACGAATACGTAAAACGCCCCTTTGGGCTCGTGGGCAAGCTCAAACCCAAGCTCCCTCACGCCCTCTATCATCTTCTTTCTCCTGAGATCAAACTCAGTGACCATATCCCGGGCATCCTTCTTCGCGCTTTTAAGCGCCGCGATCCCGCCCCTCTGCACAAAAGGGTTTGCCGAGATGAAAAGGTTCTGCTGAAGCTTCTGCACGGGCCGGACGTACTCTGTAGGCACAATCAGATACCCGAGCCGCCAGCCAGTCATGGAATAGTATTTCGAAAACCCGTTTACTACAAAAGCGTTCTCGGTGAACTCGTATATTGTGTTTGCCTTTGTACTGTAATTAAGCCCGTGATAAATCTCGTCGGAAATTACAAATATTCCAAGCTCCGCTATCTTTTGCATTACATCAGCGCTCAGCACCGCCCCCGTTGGATTTGCCGGGGAGTTAATGAGTACCGTCTTCGCGTTTGAGCTAATAGCGTCCTTAAGCCTTCCCGTATCTATCTGAAACCCCTCATCCTCAAATATAGGAACGCGCTTGGGCACGCCGCCTGCGACTTTAATAATCTGGGGATAACATGCGTAGTGAGGATCTGTGATAATTATCTCCTCTCCGGGCTCTATGATAGAGAGCATCGATACCAGCAGCGCGGGCGAGCTGCCCATTGTCACCACCACGCGCTCGGGTGATATCTCTATACCGTAGGTAGCCAGGTAATCCTCGGCGATAGCATCACGAAGCTCAAAGACCCCGAGGCTGTGGGTGTACTTCGTATCGCCCTCCGTCATCGCACGGAGCGCTTCCTCCGTGACGGAGGCAGGCGTTGGAAAGTCCGGCTCCCCGACCTCAAAGTGTATAACCCTATCTCCACCGGACTCGATCTCCTGAGCCCGCTCGAGCACTTCCATCACGTAAAACGGGGACAGCTCTTCTGAAAGCTTTGACGGCATGGGGGTTAATTCTATGTGTAAAGAATAGTGTTGTCTAGATAAATAGATTAACCTAAATGAACTAAGTCATTGCGAGAGAGCAAAGCGAGCGCGGCAATCTCTTACTATCTTGGCGCCGGTGAGGAATCATAACACAGCATACTTCTTTTGCTCTTTTCCAAGCGTCTTCTCTATTTTCCTCAGCAACAGCTCGCGCTTGAGCCTTCCGAGCCTGTCTATGAACAGCACTCCGTCCAGGTGATCGATCTCGTGCTGGAAAACACGTGAGAGAAGCTCCTGCGCTTCATACGCGACCGGCTCTCCTTCACGGTTATATCCCTCGACGGTAACAACCCCCTTGCGCTTCACATCGCTCAGAAACCCGGGGATGCTCAGGCACCCCTCCTCGCCGATGATCTCCCCTTCAGAGAAAACGATCTCGGGGTTAATAAGCTCTATAAGCCCCCGCCTGTCGTACTCTTCCTCTTCCCCTTCTTCCCCCTCTTCAGGGTCCCTCTCTACACTCGGGACAACATCGACTACGATAATTCTTTTATCGACCCCTACTTGGGGAGCCGCAAGCCCTACGCCCGGGGCGGCGTACATGGTATCGGCCATATCGTCCAGGAGCTCCAGCAGCTCTCCGTCGATCTCCTCGACGGGCTTGCATTTTTTTCTAAGAAAACTGTCCGGATATAATAAAATCTTACGAAGCGCCATATAAAAAATGCTATCTAAACACTCTTAATTGTCAATTGGGGGGGGGCAGAGGCGAGCGCTTCACAGCGATGCCCGTAGGAATAGAATTAAGAAGGTGAGCGTAGTAGTGCGATACTTGCAGGAATAATATAAAGTGCCTGGAATACGCGGGGGGGGGGGAATAATTCAGATAAGCTTTGGTTAAGAGCCTTCTTCGCCGTTTAGCTTTCCGATCAGCTCTCTACTCGGTCTGAAATGTGGCAGCTTTTTCTCAGAAACGGTAACGCGCTCGCCGGTCCTAGGGTTGCGTCCCTCGTAAGATCCGTAACTCTTGGTAAAGAAACTCCCGAACCCTCTAATCTCAATCCTGCCGCCGTCCTCAAGCACTTCGGTCATGTGCTCGATAATCGTATCCAATATCTGCTCGGACTGAGAAGGTTGTAAATTAAATCTGTCTGCGAGCTCTTTTTCAATGTCTGAACGTTTCATGGTTAACCCCCATCCGAGTTTGTAATATAATTCTGACCCATCTCCACTTTAGATAATTTCTTAATAGTTGTCAAGTGTTTAGAGTTAATTATTCTTGCTTTCCATCCAAAAAACCGCTCTTGTGGCTAATAGTACTGCCGAACTCCCATACGGGCAAGTTAAGCTTTCATCTTTCTTTTAGCCGCTGTTTTTGTCGCAGTTTTTTTGCCCACTTTTGCCCCCGCCTTTCCGGCTGCCTCGGGATGATGATCGAGGAAGCGGTTCAGGTGCATTTCCGAATAGGAGCCTTTAGGGTAGTGCTCGTCATAAAACTCGACGTCAATGTTCATTGCCTGAAACACAAGGCGCATATACATCGGGTCAACGAATGCCGGAAAACGCCCGTATGTGTCGTAAATGTAATTGGCCACGTCTTTAACAATCTGCTTAGTGGTCTCAGTCGGCTTGGGGGCTCTCATCAATAGCTTATCCGGCTCTTTGTATGGGAAGGGTTTATCCGGCTCCCAAGCGGCGTTCTTGTGCTCGTGGAATGCGTCAATGGCCTCGTCCATGTTCTTATAGTACGGCGGGGCGTATGCCTCAAACACGCCGTCCCTGCCCACGGGGATCGTCGCCGGCGGATCGATGGCTCCTTTCTTTGGCTGTATAAACCTGAACCCTAGCCCCTTAAACAGATCGGGAGCGGCGCCCAGTGCGAAGCGGGGAATAAACCCGCTGAACGTCCACCCGGCAAGCCCCAGCGGCTGGAGCGCAAGGCTCATGTTCTGGCAGATAAAAGCCTGCTCGACGTTAAGACCCGTGAGGATCCTGACCTCAAGGTCAAAGAGAGACATCTTGACGCTGTCTTTAAGCCTGCCCTTCTTAATCCATTTGCTAATACCCGCTGGCTTACCCGTAAGGTCGTCGATTATAGTAAAGCCATATGTATTGCTGCAGTATAGATGTAGTAGGTTTAGATACTCCTCAGTAATATCCGTCACGGGGATATACACTGAAGTGCCGGGCTTATTGGTGTTCCATTCGTTAAAGTTGAACAGCCCCGGCATACGGTCCGGCAGATCGGCCCTTCCGTCCTCAAGCTTTACGAGGCTCTCACGGTATAGCTCCATAAGGCGCGCGATCCTGTCCTCACGGTCCATCTTAAAGAACATATCCAGCTCATGGTGCTTGGGCAGCATGTGCTTTACGTCAACGTGGTAAAGACCCTCGTCGTTTGTGAAGAACAGCTCTGTGCCGTGGTTGTTGCACGCGGAAGGCCATGTGCGCCCTGTCCACTGACATAGGAGATCAATACCAGTCTCCGGCGGAAGGTCAGCCAGGCAGAGCCCTGTGAGCCCCGTGCCCGACCAAGCTATAAGGGCTTCCTCCATTTCCTCAAGAGGCACCGGGTCGTACTTTGACTCAAACCCGAGGTCCTCGTCCTCGAGCTTCATCCCGAGCCCGAAGCGGCGCGAGCGTCTGTTGAAAATAGAGTCGAACAGTGGGTAGTCAAGAGCCGCCTGATACCTCTCGCTAAGCTCCTGCATCTTCTTGCCCTTGCCGTTTCCTTTTCCGTTCGCTTTTCCGTTTGATTTTTTCTTGGTCGCCTTCTTAGCCATGGTTAAGCCTCCGAGTGTTCCTTAATGGGTATAGATTACATAAAAAAATACCATAGACAATTTAAAATAACTCTACGAAAAATGCAAGGATTTCTTTACATTAACTTCATACGGGAGCAGAAAAATGACACAAAAAAAAAGGGAGCCGAAGCTCCCTTTTTTATTTATTTTATTTGTATTCAGGCTTGGATTAAGCCGTCACATTTCTTCTTCTGAGAACCAACAACCCAACTATGCCCAATACTCCGGCCATAGCGATCAGTCCCCACTCTGAAAGCGTCGGTATCGGCCTTACCAACATCGCCGCGCAAACAAAGGCCGGGTTTTCCTCTCCGGCGCTCGATACTTGAAATCCCGCTCCTATAGGAGCAAAGCAAACGCTCTGAAAGTCCAGGTCAAACGCTGTGTTAATAGGCCCGGGAAGTCCGGTGTCACTTCCCTCGACTCCGCACGAGTTGGCCTCATCATAGCACCAGCGCTCGTAGATTGTGGCCCGGTTGTAAGCCGCTGTACCTGAATTTAGATCATTGGGGCCCGGGTCGCCCGGAACGAAAAGCTCGCCGTCAAACGGGAAGTCGCTTGGTGTAACGCCGACTACTATGCCTCCATCGAGATCTAATAAATCTTCACCTACTCCGATACCGTTGAAGCTGAGCACTATACTTCCGTCTAGGTATAAAAGTATCTGGAATGTATTAATAATATCGGTATCGTTATGAGCGGCAACTCCGTCCCAGGTTATTATTAATGGGTTACTTGAGTTGTTATAATAAACCGTGCCGCCCTCTTCAGTGTCAAGGTCGGTATTGAAAGGACAAATCTCGGGGTTGTCGGGGTCTGAGTCGGCCAAAAATTCTTCCATATAATTCCAGTGGTCATAGTCTATTTCATCGTCCAGGCCCAGGCCGTCAAACTGTATACAGCCGTTCGAACCCACATACGCCGTATTGTAGGTGTTGCCGTTAAACGGGAACGGGATGGGTAGCGTAATCATCTCCTCGCAGTCGTCACAGTCTGAAACGTCTTCAAGCTCATCGCCGAAGTTGTCCTGCCAGAGCGGCGGTAGAGCAATTCCTGCTTGTGACGCAGGGGTAAAGAAAAAGCCTAAAGATACCGCGAATATAGTTAATACAAGTAAGTTCCTCATCTTGTTTCCTCCTCATGCAGATTTAAAAACAGTACTTAAACAGCATTATAGCAATATTGAAAATAAAAGCAATGATTATAAAAGACATAACAAAGGGAGCCGAAGCTCCCTTTTTGTTTAGTAAATTTAAGTTATTTCCTCGGGCTTTTTTAAGCGGTCAGCCTCTTTCTCCTGACAGCAAGAAGCCCTATGATTCCAATCAACCCTGCCATAGCGATCAGCCCCCACTGAGACAAGGTTGGGATCGGTCTTGCTGTAGGTACCCAAGCACACGTTACAGCGTCTATCGCGCCAAACAGCGGGTTTTCCGTTACGGCAACAGCCGCCCTTATCCTCACCGTCTGTCCTGCGTAAGGGGTGAGGTCGAAATTAAGGGTCGTATAATCACGTATGTCCGGATCTCCTGGCAGTGTCTGGAAAAGGTTCATCAGCACTCCCGCGCCAGTATCGAAGGGAGGCGCGTCCGGGTCCATAATGTCCACCCTGTACTGCTGATTTGGTTGATTTAAAGTCAGCCCGTCGCCTATGATGAATATGCGCTCGGCTGTCACATCACCGGGATCTGCGGCAACAAGACCTTTAGTGAAGGTTTCGGACTCCACACCACCACCACCGATTAAAGCCTCGTTTACGTAGTACACGATCGCCGAGCACGTTATTTCTGAATTCTCGGGCAGCTGAATGTCCTGATAAAGGATATTCGAGTCGGGACTCATCTGAAAAGTGGTAGCTGCGAAATCGCCGACTGGCGGAGGGAAGAATAAAGGCGGCGGCGTGCCTGTGTAAACGTCCCAGATGCCGGCCCCGCTAATATCATCCCGGATCCATCCGGTGAAGTCGCCGGTCTCAAAGCTGCCGTTCACGACAAGATTATCCTCGTCAGGCGGTAGAACAAAACCCATGAGAAGAAATGAGCATAAAACAAGCGGTAAAAATAAGATATAACTAACTTTTTTCATCGTAACTATCCTCCTTCTAAGAAATGTAGCGAATACATTTCTATAATAGCACATTTTATTTTTATTGCTATTTGTTAACCGGAGGATTTGTCATGCTCGAAGAGCTTGTGTTCGCGGAAAAGGTGCAGAAGGTAATGGCGGAAATAAAAAAGGGAGCCGAAGCTCCCTTTCCTTACTTTAGTTTTTCTATTTGTTACCGCGAGTAGTTACGCCGTGGCTTTTCTTCTGCGGACTGCTAAGAGCCCTACGATTCCCAAAACTCCCGCCATGGCCAAAAGGCCCCACTCGGAAAGCGTCGGGATAGGCCTGACTCTTCCTTCCGGAGAGAGCAGGAATCCCTGATCATTAAAATCGAATTCTCCAAAAGCAACCTGCAAGCCGACTCTGCCGTTATTGTTTTCGATACCCACGCTCGTATTGCTGCCGCCGGGTCGCCCGGGCGCGGACGCGTACTGAAGCTCAATATCCTGGGTCTCCTCGTGAAGTATCATCTCGAATGTGACATTGGTACTACCGCCGCAGCAATACTGCATGTTATAAAAACCAACTACAAACTCCCTGCTTCCTTCAGCGCCCAATGTCTGGTAGCGGACTTCCCCGCTTCCTGGTGGGTACAAGTCGTTCCACCAGCCGGCGATAAGATTATCGGCATCACCGCCTGCTGTTGGTATCGGTTCCCCAGAGCAGCATCCGCTGCTGCCGCCGCCCGTGAATTTTATAAAACCATTGGATGAAATAAATAGCTGAGTATAGACAATCCCATAAAAGTTAAATAGAAACGGTATTTGTATTGCACCGCTCACTTCATCATCACTAAGCGGCACATTTGTACCCGTAGCACTAACATCACGCAGATTGAATGGGACAGTAGTCCCTACATACCCAAAAGCATCCGGCCCCGGAAAGTCGGTTGCAGACACTTGCTGGGTAGGCCCTGCAATAAATGTCGCTAACAATAACACAAATAAAATGAAACTTGATCGTTTAATATTATTTATTGAAATCATCTTGAATCCTCCTCTTGGAAACTAGCTAATACAGTATTTTATAACAAACGGGATAAAATTGCCAATTGCGCGGTAATTATTAGCCTTTAAAAACCCCGCCACTCCCACATTCCACAAATGTCGGAGTCGCCGTAGTTTTTCCACCTTCAATTTTGATTAAAAATAATGTACAATGGATGGTTAATAATTAAAGGAGGAACCAGGATGAAACTACTGAAATTAACCGTATTATCATTTTTCTTGGCATTAACCGCTTCGGGGCTTTCGCAAGCCCAGGAAGTATTCCTGCTCGGCGCGGCGTCAGAGTTCTGCGGCGATGTAAATCAATTCAGCTCACTCTACAGAATCAACCCCGCAACAGCAGAGGCCGAATTTATTGGGGAGACCGGGTTTGACGGCCTAACCGCACTTGAAATCTTGCCGGACGGACGGCTGGTCGGCAGCGCGAATGACGATGACGAAGAAGACATCGCCGTTCTGATAGATATAAACCCGTTCACGGGCCAGGGTAGCCTGATCGGTGAGATCGGAAACGACGGCAGCGGCAGCATGACCTGCGGAAGGGCGCCTGGCATGACCCTTGACCCGAATACGAATATGCTCTACGCCACAGCCAGAAGGTGCGATGAAGATATCGACACCGCCTTTCAAAGCATAAACACCTCCACAGGACAGGGAACTGTAATCGGCCCGACCGGGTTTGACTTTGGCGGTCACGGCCTCGCGCGGAGGGATGACGGCACACTTTTCTCATACAACGCCACGACTCTAATCACCATTAACCCGGACACGGGCCAGGGCACCGAGGTTGGGGGTGTACTCAGACGGGGCACTATCGGCGCACTCGATTTCCACCCGGTAACGGGCGAGCTTTATGGGATTTTTAAGTCAAGGTCCGAGAGCACTCTGATAATTGTAGATACCGAAACGGGCGATTTTACGGAATTAGGCGCCCTGCCCGATTGCGCGGACGGTTTAGTGTTCGGGCAGATTCAGCCCCGCCCCATCCCGACGCTCAGCCAGTGGGGACTTATAGCAATGGCAGGGGTGCTGGGAATTATCGGGCTACTTGCTATCAGAAGAAGACAGTCCGTAGCTTAATTAGAAACTAAAAAGGTACATCAAGATAGATTACAAAAAGGGGGCTTCGGCTCCCTTTTTTATTTCTGCTGCTTCCGTCTGGAGTATAGTAGGAACTTATAAAGAATCCGCGATCAGGAGCCTTTCGCTCGACGGACTCTCTGCTCCGCCTTCTGGCTCCATGGTTAGAATGAAGTTCTGAATATTGCCGAAATCAGAAAGCTCGCCGATTTTCATAAGGCTCGTTCCGTCGGGGCCTACTTTGAACACTCCGGCGCTCCTGGGCGTATCGTCCGCCACTACCCACCATTGATAGGACTTACCCGAAGGGGTCTCAGGCAGGTTATAGCTTACAAAAAGGGCCTCATCGTCGCCCTTGTCCCAGTGCACCCTGCCCCCGGGGTCGTGCACCGGATGGGTGTCCGAGAGCTTTACGACAACTACGTCCGGATCTTGGAGGAAACTTACAAGCTCTTCATTTTGGGCAAGCTCGCCTTCAAGCGACTGCAGCTCCTGCTGCTGGAGCGTGACGCGCTCCTCCAGCCCCGCTATTAAGGTCGAACTGTCATTGAGGTTATTACGTAGAGATATGTTAGAGATTACGAGTACCAGTATGGCCGCCGCGGCTACTGCGCCGCCAAGGCCGAGCCACAGGGGACGGATCCTGTCCAGCAGTGACGGCGGTGTTTCCTTTACCTTATATGCTGAAAGACCCTGTTTTAAATCGGAGAGGAGCTTTTTTTTTAGAGCCGGGTCGGGAGCCACACCCGGCGTAGCGTAGGACATCATAGAGACCACTCTTTCATAATCCCTCAGCATCGAGAGCGTCTCGGAAGAGCCGGCGCTGATCAGCCTTTCCGCTTCTGTAAGCTCTTCTCCCTCTAGTATCCCGAGAGCGTAAAGCGAGATAAGCTCCTCCATTCTTTCAAGTTCCGTCATACCTTCCCGTTCCGTTACGTAATTTCCCTTTCTTCAGCAACTTCTATAGAGATATTATATCTAATTTTCCAGACCGCCGCCGTGTTTATAAGATATACGCCGCAAAACCGCTTTCGGTTTAAATTAGGGAAGATTCCTTAAACCCTATCACCCTGAGACTTTCGAAGGGTGAATTGTTTCCGACATACATAAATAGCGTTAAGAAAATGAAGAATGGAAACGTTAAAAACCTTATACGGGGTGTGGGAGGAATTATAAGGTTTAGTTTTCAGGGTTCATTTTTAGCGTAATTTATGTCCAGTCGGTGATTTTTGCTTCTTTTGATCACTCAAAAGAAGAGAAAGGTCGTAATAATTATTTCGTTAGCGTTCCATGAATTCAAGGCTAAAATATACAAATTGCATTTTTGTTGTGGCATCTAACCTGCACAGGAGTTACAATTAAAGCACTTCCGCACGCGGGCTTTTAAACTATGACCGACCTCAAAGATAAACTCTCGAAGCTTCCCTCAAACGAAAAAGACCTCGCCGAGCTGATCGACAAAATTGCAAGGGGCTGTGAGTCCGCACTGAGTAAATTCTATGATCTCACTGTGTCCAAGGTCTACGGGCTCGCGCTCAAGATACTCACCAAAAACCATGACGCGGACGAAGTGGCCATGGACGTGTTTAAGCAGATTTGGAACAAAGCCGCTGACTACTCGCCAGAGCGCGGCTCACCAAGCGCGTGGCTGATCACGCTCACCAGGAGTAGAGCAATTGACAGGCTCCGTACCGATAGCAAGAGAAGAATAAGGGAGGACTCACTAGATTTTAATGTACCTACCTCTTCTTCCACCTCTGATGAGAAAACCGATATCAGGGAAAAGCGCGATCTGATTAAAGGCGCGCTCGAGAATCTGTCCCCTGGACAGAGAAAATCAATAGAGCTTGCTTACTACTACGGCCTCACACAGACCGAGATTGCCGAAATGCTCAACGAGCCCCTCGGCACAGTAAAGAGCTGGATGCGCGCCGGCATGTCCAAGCTCAGAGCCAGCCTGGCTACAGAAGAGCCCGAACAGCCCGCCGTATAGGTGTAACTTGCACGGATTCAGAGCGGAAGCCCGAGCTTTCTGCCTATTGTGGCGTAGCCAAGATAAAAAAGTATCATCACCGCGCTCGACACAGCCATCGATACCCAGAAGTTTAAGTGCTGTCTTAAAAGCCAGGGCAGTATGAGAAAGAAAAGGAGCGTAGGCAGCACGAGCCAGAAAATTCCAACAGAGAGATCCGCAATGCGCTCCTGATCCTTGGTGTCTACGTAAAGCCAGATCATAGCCAGAAGAGACGTCAGCGGAAGTGCCGCGAGCAGCGCCGCAAAGGTGGTATAACGCTTACCTATTTCCGAGATGCCTACGATTATCACTGCGGTAAGGACTGTTTTTATGATTAAATAGAGCATTTACGATACCCTCCCGATGTATGTACAGATTAATATTACAATTTAAGTTAGTATATTTACAGTACGCCTCATCTTTCTCCCCGCACTTGCCTCGCATATAGCGCTTAATTATTCTATAGACTTCAGTAGGGTATAACTATGCCGAGAACACACCTGAGACACTTTCTATTGCATTCGATCCTACTCCACATTTTTCTGGGAGTTGTGATCACGCTTGCGCTTATATACCTCTTCGATAAGGAAACAGGCAGCGGAGAGGGACAGGCTGGAGGAAGACTAGAGCCAATAATAGTGAGTGTGATAGATGAAAGTGATATTTCTCAACAAAGCTCAGAGAATTCAAACGAAACTCCTCAGACGGAGCAAGAGAAAGAAGACTCCAGCCAAGAGAGTATTGTATTAGAGGAAACCCCCAAGATTACTAAAGAAGAGACAATCAAGAATAAACCTGAAGTTAAACCTGTTCCTGCAGCTAAAGAACTAAAGAACTCCGAAAAGAGAGAGAAAGAATCCGTAGCTGATAAAAGTGCTGTAACAAAGTCAGATTCAACGGCGCTCGCTGAATCCGCCGTGGGGGAGAAAAGCACCGGCACTGAGGGCGCAGAATCTGAGAAAGAAACTGAGAACACTTCCCCCGGCGAGCTTACATATAACGTAAGCGAGGGCGCAAGACCCAATTACGGTATGAACCCAAATCCCCCCTACCCCAAGTCCGCCCGCAGACGGGGACAGGAAGGCACGGTGCTGCTGCGCGTGCTTGTGTTAGAGGACGGCAAGGTGGGAGAAATCGAGATTGTAAATCCCTCGGGCTACACAGTGCTTGACGAATCCGCCCTTAAAGCTGTTAAAGACTGGGTGTTTATCCCCGGCAAGAAAGCAGGTAAGCAAATCTCTAGCTGGGTCGAAGTCCCGATAAAATTCCAGCTCGATAGCGGCTAGGAATACCGCTAAAATCCCCAATCACCCTCAGGCTCTCTAAGGGTGAAAAGTTTCCTATTCTAAAAAAACGCACACTCCCACCCAAATATTATGTATAGTTAAGGAAAGACTTAAAAATTGAGCATAACCTCATGACATTCAACCAATTTTTCTTCTCAAAATTAGTGCTCACTTCTCTTGCCCTCGCGGTTATTTTAGCAATTATCCTCACATTCCTGCCCCTTGTGGGCGCGCTCGGATTCGAATACTCGATCTTCACGGCGTTCTTTATGGCGTTTATCTCCGTATTTCTGGCCTCGGAATTGGCGAACATAGAGCTAAGGAGCCGCATTTTCGGTCAGAGAGTCTCTGACAGGTCTTCCGCAATCATTCTCATCAATTTCATCATCCTTGGCGTCGTCTATTTAATCGGCCTATTCAGCTCCCTCTTAAAGCAGGACTGCTACATATTGGAGGGGACTGTCTTTTTTCTTCTGATTCCCGCGGTCACCGTATTTTTCTCTACCGCGCTCGGACTGCTTACGGGATTTGTAGTAAAAAGAAGGGGTTTTCTACTGGGGGCTCTCATACTTCTCGCTATAATATTCTATTCCCTCTGGAAACTCTATTCGGGTCTGCCGCTTTTTCTCTATAACCCCGTTATCGGCTTTTTCCCCGGTCCGCTCTATGACGAGGCCGTACCTGTAACACAAACATTAGTCATATACAGGTCCATCACAGTGCTTTGGGGAGTATTGCTCTTACTTCTTTTAAAGGTATTGAACGGCATCTCATTTCAAAAGGCCCGCGCGTTTGATTTTATATCGCTTGTGGTAGTTGTTTTAGTATTAATAATCTCCTACTCCTATCAGCACAGCATCGGGTTTAGTTACTCGCGCGATTACATTACGGAACAAATACTTCCGGGATCAATTGAGACGGACAATTTTACTATCTACTACGACCCCGGCTCCCCCGAGGCCACCTACATAGAGCTGATTGCCGAGGACCACGAGTGGAGGTATAAGCAGTTAAGTGAATTTCTGAATCTCAACTCAAGCGGCAAGATACGCTCTTACATTTACCCTGACATCGATACTAGAAAAAAGATCGTTGGCGCTGGAGAGACCACTATCGCAAACCCCGTGCATAAGGAAATACACTTGGTCTACGGCTCTTTCCCGCATCCCATATTAAAGCACGAGCTGGTGCATGTAATGGCCGGGGACTTCGGCTCGGAATATCTGAAAATAAGTCCGAAGATCGGCCTCCTGGAAGGCATAGCGGTAGCCGCCGACTGGAACGGGAATGGCTACACTCGCCATCAGTACTCAAAGTCTTTGAAAGAGAAAAACATGGCCCCGGAGATAGAGGACATCATAGGCTTTGGCTTTTGGTACGCGCCGCCTCAGGTGAGCTACACGCTCATGGGCTCGTTTTCAAGATACCTTATAGACACATACGGCATAGAAAACTTCAAGACGCTCTATAAGACCGGCGACTTCACGGTCTACGGCAAGAGCCTCGGCGAGCTTAGCTCTGAGTGGAAGGAGTTCTTAGAGGATGTGTACACACCGGAGGATACTAAAGCGATTGCCGAGTCCAGGTTCAGCGAGCCATCTATATTCAAGGCCGCTTGCCCTAGAAAGGTAGCGGGCTTAAAAACCCTAGGGTTCAGGCACTTCAGGGACGATGATTATTACAGAGCGGTAAAATATTTTGAAGAGGCGCTTGGCTACAGCGGCGAAGACGCGGTGCTCTTAAACGGCCTCTCATATTCAAACTACTACGCGGGCAATCATGAGCGTGTGGCGATACCGGCCGAAACTACAGAGCGTCTGCCGATCGTTGACCGCCACATCCTCCAGAACATCAGGGCAAACTCGCTCTGGCAGACAGGCGGCTCCCGCGAGGCGCTTGAGGTTTTCGAGGCCCTTCGCGACAAGCCCCTTCCTGATGACCTGAAAAGAGAGTTAGACATAAAAATTTCGGCCATTAACCGGGGCGGCGCTACCGAGGAGAAGATTAAGGAATTTTTCGGTACGAGACAAAGGACTCTCCAAGTCGCGGCCCTTGAGGAGCTTATACGGGAACATCCGGAATACGCGCCCTCCTACTACCTTCTCGGAAGGATGTTTTTTAATAACGAGCAGTTTGATAAGGCTCTGCCATATCTGAGCCGAGCCCAAGAGCTCGGGCTCGGTTTGGAGAAACTAACGCTTGAGAACCTTCGTATCCTGGGAATTGCTTTATACACGGCAGGACGCTATGAAGAGGCCCGGGAAGCTTTCGCAGAGCTCATTTTACTTGATGAGAGCGGGCAGCGCGAGGATTATTCCCTTGATTTCATCGACAGGAGCGCCTGGGCCCAAGAGCTGGAGGAATAAAACGCCATAGCGGCGCCCCTGCAAGTTAAAGTGAAATATTGAAGTAATATCAGAATTCTATATACTGTTGGCTCGCAATCATGGAAAGATACAGAACAGCAACTATCGTGGCGGCTGTGGTCGTCATTCTCGATCAGTTATCCAAGTGGCTCGTCGTAAAATACGTACCGCTCTACGACAGGATTCAGGTCCTCCCGTTTTTCGACGTAACCCACATCATCAACCGGGGGGCGGCGTTTGGAATATTCCGCGACCTCCCAGAGTCTGTAAGGCTCCCGCTCTTCGCGCTGGTACTTGTAGCGGCCGTGGTGGTAATATTCATTTTTCTCAAGAAAGCCGGGCCCGGGAACAGGCTCCTGGTCTTTTCTCTCGGCCTCATCATGGGAGGCGCCGTCGGAAACTCCATAGACCGCTTCAGGCTCCGCTATGTAACAGACTTTATAGACTTTCACTGGTTCGGCAACCCGGCACTACACTGGCCTCCGTTTAACCTCGCCGACTCTGCCATAACCATAGGTGTTATACTAATCTTGTTTGACACATTTATATTAAGAAGAGGACAGTAGTGTTTACAGGAATAGTCGAAGACATAGGCCGCGTAAGCGGGATCAAGCGCAAGCAGAAAGAAAGCGTGTTTACTTTCGAAGTCGCAAAGATCGACATGAGCGAAGTTGAGCTCGGTGAGAGCATTGCCGTAAACGGCACATGCCTTACGGTTACCTCTATGGGCAAGAATAAATTCACCGTGGACGCCTCTCATGAGACTCTTTCCAAAACCAACCTCGGCGAATTAAAAAAGGGCGACAGAGTAAATTTAGAGCGCTCCTTAAGAGCGGGGGGCAAGCTCGGCGGCCATATAGTAAACGGGCACGTGGACGGAGTGGGAAAAGTAAAGTCCATAAAAAAACTGGGAGACTCCCACATATTTCGCTTCTCGGTTCCTAAGGCGCTTGCAAAATATATAGTCGAGAAGGGCTCAGTAGCCGTTGACGGCGTTAGCCTCACGGTAAACGAGGTTAAAAGTAGTGAATTTACGGTAAACATTATACCTTTCACCCTTGTCGAGACTATTTTCGGCGACCTAAAGAAAGGTGATACCGTAAATATTGAGTGCGACATAATCGGGAAATACGTCGAGAAGTTTGTTACACTTGGGAAATAGTTAGCACGTACTTACAACACTCAGAGGCCAGAGCTTATGACTGATGAAATAAAATACAGGAACATATTCTTAATAGGATTTATGGGGGCCGGAAAAACCACCGTGGGCGAAGTGCTCGCACAAAAAATAGGGTACACGTGTGTTGACCCCGATCAGGTATTGGAAGAAAACGCGGGCACAACAATTTCAACAATATTCTCAGAATACGGGGAAGACTACTTCAGGGACCTCGAAACAAAAACTCTCGAATCCATATCAGAAGGCGAAAAACAGGTAATCGCCACAGGCGGTGGCGTCGTCATCAAAGACCGCAATTGGGATATTATGAAAGAGGCCGGTCTCACAATTTACCTAAAAGCCCCTGTCGAGGTGTTATACGAGAGGATAAAGGACAGTACTCACCGCCCGTTACTCCAAGTAGAGAACCCACTGGAGAGAGCGCGCGAGCTCTTAGATGAAAGAGAGCATCTGTATCAAAAAGCAGACCTGATTATAGATACCGAGAGCATGAACGTAGACGAGGTAGCGCAAGAGCTTATAAGAGACCTTACTTACTGAGAGAGAACAGTGCCCACATCAAGCACTAAACGTAAAACCCCGATCTCATCTACTGGATGGATAGACGTTTCGGTACCGCTGAAAGACGGCATGGTAAGCTGGCCCGGCGACCCTAAAGTAAGTATAAAGCGCGCGCTCGACATAGAGAAAGGGGCCGAAGCCAACGTCACCAAGCTCAACATGGGAGCGCATACGGGGACGCACATTGACGCTCCCTGCCATTTCTTAAATTCAAAAGCAGGCATAGATAAGATTCCGCTCGATAATGTTATAGGAAAAGCCCGTGTTATAGCTATCCAGGGTAGGGAAATCATCACCCCCGCAGATCTAAAACCCCACAGGATAAGAAAAGGCGAGCGCGTACTGTTTAAGACAGACAACTCGAAATCCCGCTGGTATTTAAAACCTTTCAATAAAAAATATGTTTCGCTCTCACTAGAGGCCGCGCGTTTTTTGGCACAACGAGGGGTGAGGACTGTCGGCATAGACTATCTTTCGATTGCAAGTATGCAAAGTGACGGCGGGGAAATACACAGGGTTCTTCTAAAAGCGGGTATCTGGCCAATAGAGGGACTCTATCTTGCGAAAACCGAGCCCTGCGATTACGAGATGATCTGCCTTCCGCTCAGGATAGAAAAATCGGATGGCTCCCCGGTACGTACGCTCCTGAGAAAACTTTAATTCTGGCCATTCCAGAGATAACTTTATTCTTATGTTAGTTCTTAGCCCGAAACTACTTCTACCGCCTGGTCCATAAGCTCCTCGGGGAACCTGGCGACCCTGCCGTCCATAAACTGCACTCGGTACGATCTGCCGTGAGGAAGATCGAACTTCTCTACTATCGTCCCCTCCAGACCGTCGTGAAAACTATCGTTCTTACCGTCTATCTGCTCTGTTAACTTCACCGTAGCGCCGATTGTATACATACCTCACCTCACACTGTCGTAAATATTAAAACATGAAAATATATCCAAATTAAACCGAATTTTCCATGGGTAGACATGATATTCTTTCGCTTGATTGAAAACTGTCCGGGCTTGTTGTAACGCCGTCTCATTTACGTATATAATGTATTAACGGAGGTGAGGTTATGGCAGAGTTCCTGGATAAACTTAAAGGCACCCTCGATAAGGGTATTTCAACTGTAAACGTCAAATCCAAAGAGATCATAGGTAAGCAGCGCATCAGGCTTCAGCTCTCAGAGCTTGAAGCGGAGAGAAAGATAGCGCTTCAGGACCTTGGCAAGATAATTCACGCGTCTTTCGAGGCTTCCGGCGGCATCGACCCCTTTGCAGTGGACAAACTCTCTAAGCTCCCCGAGTCTGGGGATTTCGTGCTCGACAAGTGGGACCGCTCTGTCCTGGATGTACTCAAGGTAATAAACGACGGCGAGCTTCGAGACAAGCTGTTCGAAGACACCGAGAATGAGTTTAAGATTACCGCCAAGCAGCTCCTGGACGAAGTACAGAAACATCTCCCGGAATCCGAGAAAAAAGGCCAGAACCTCCAGTGGCTCGGACGCGTGCTGGGCAAGTACAATCTCGCAGACGGTAAGTTTTCCAAGAGGATCAATAAAGAGCGCGAAACAGTTTATGTCTTCGACAAAGATAAGACCATGGACGTGATAGTCAGAGCCGGAAAATCAAAGAAGGCCGGCCCTACGGCTAAGGGAGCTAAATCGGCGGGCAAACCCCAGGCAAAAGCCGAGGTACTTAAGAAATGCAGAGCGATATCGGCGCTTGACCAAAAAATCGCGGCGCTTGAGAAAAAGGCGTCTGAAATTGGAGCTAAAGAAAAAGGATAAATCCGCTTAGGGATTAAAGGGCTTTATCGAGGGCTTTTTCTATCTCACCCTTTGGTACTGCTCCGATAATTTGCTCCACTGCCTCCCCGCCCTTAAACACGAGAAGAGTAGGAATGCTTCTAATACCGAACTTCATAGTTGTCGAAGGGTTTTCATCCACGTTCACCTTACCAACTTTAATCTGACCTTCGTAAGCTGAGGAGATTTCCTCAACAATCGGCGCAACAGCGCGGCACGGTCCGCACCATGGAGCCCAAAAGTCCACAAGCACTGGCACATCGCTATTTATGACTTCGTCATCGAAAATAGCGTCACTTAATTCCAATATCGCTTCACTGGCCATATTATATGTCTCCTTAATCTAAATTCGGGAATAGTATATCCAATATAATTTTTATGTCACATATAGAGAGTTCATTTGAAAACTGAATATTAGAGTTATGAATTCTTCCCTGCAAAAATAGTGCGCGCGGGCCCAGCTACTTCTGCCCGATCTCTATGCTGTTTTTTTGAAGAATAGTGCCCTTGGCGCGCTCTAGCTCCGCAAGCGCGATGTTATAGTTAGCAATCGCCGTGATTTCACGGGTTCCGGCGTCAATCAGGTCCCTCTGGGCTTCGAGCACTTCTCTAGTGGTACCGATACCCACGTTCAGCCTCTCCTGCTCGTTCTCAACAACCTCTTCTGCAAGCTCGATAGATACTCTAGCCGCCTCGATCGCTCTCAGGCTGTTTTCGATCTCCCTTATTGCGCTCTTTACCTCTAGTGCGATATCGTCCTTTGTTTTACTAAGAGTTATCTGGCTCCGGTCAAGCTCCGCTGTGGCCTTTACGTACTCCCCTCTGGCGGTTCGGTTAAAAAGAGGGAAGCTGAATACGCCTAGTATCTGCCAGGTCGGGAAATCGGCGCCGAAAACCTGGCTGAACGCTTCTCCACTTCCCAGGAACTGAGGCGGTATAGGCTCGGGTATCCCCCCGAAGCCCTCACGGTCGGGGTTCTCATCTCCCCCTAACCCCTGCAGATCTACCGTGCCCTCGACCGCAAGCCGCGGTAGTCTTTGGTTCGAGTAATATTTCTTAAGTGTTTCCTTATTCTCTATGTCCAAAAGCACCTGGTCCATCTCGGGGCGCTCATCATATGCAACTTCCAGCGACTCCGTTTCACTGAATTTAAATACCTCTGTTGTAGGCTCGTCCGTAGTTTGAATCTCCTGTGAAAGGTTCATGGCGAGTACATTTTTAAGGTTATCCGCCGCCGCCTGAAGGTTGTTCTCCGCTACGATCACATCCACTTCCCTTGCGGCCACTTCAGACTTTGCCTGGGTAACGGATACAGGAGGCAGCACTCCGACCTCTACCTGTATTTCGTTTCTCCGCTCAAGGTCCTTTGCCAGATCTAGCGCCGTCCTTTCAAGATCGAGGTTCTGACTTGCGGCGACCAAAAGCCAGTAGCGGCGCTCTACCAATAGGAGCACGTCCGAAGTAATGCTCTCAAGCTCTTTTACGGTAATTTCACTCGAGCGCTCCGCGGTAACAATAAAAGTTCTGTTAACTCCTATACCGAAATTTTTAAGTAGCTCCTGGCCTATTGTGAAACTTAGGTTGTTAAACCAGCTCGGGCTAAGGTCCTGTATCGGTGAGTCCGTCTCAGTTCTGGTAGTGGAAAAGTTAAGTATGTCATAATAAGTTCCTGTCGAGATGTTCCCCTCGATATTTGACTGAGCGTTAAACTCCTGCTCGTTAATCTCTCCGGATTCAATAAACGTGCTGGTCGTTGGGGTTTGACTGTCAGTATAAGAGGACGTTATGTTCAGAACGGGATCAAACACCCCTTCCTGCGCCGTAACTTCACCCTCAGAGACCTCTACGTTTTTCTGCTCTATCTGTATATCCCTATTGTTTTCTATAGCGATCCGAAGAGCGTCATCGAGTGAAAGATTGAGCACCCCACTTGCTCCCGTAACCATAAAAAGCACCATTAACAAAGTCTCAGTCATGAATTATTCCCTTCTTTGAAGTAATATTCGGGTTTAAGCGTTTCACTATAATCAGCATATTTATATTTGATTTTTCCGGGAGTTTCAAATTGAAGATATTCTCAAAAAACGTATTCTATTAACAAATCCCGCTTTTAAGGCTCCTGCCGGACCCCCTTCTTGACACTCAGGCACCCAACTGGTAGCTTGTAAGTAATTACTTACTTACAGCGTACAGG
The DNA here is from genome assembly GCA_965216785.1 of Thermodesulfobacteriota bacterium. Classification (GTDB taxonomy): domain Bacteria; phylum Desulfobacterota_D; class UBA1144; order Nemesobacterales; family UBA2774; genus UBA2774. The sequence continues at coordinate 1,927,605 of OZ244197.1, read as the reverse complement.
GAATAATAAAAATGTCAACACAAAAAACCGCGGCCAAAAAAGAACCCTTAGTAAAAGAAAAGCCCAGCACGCGCGACAGGATACTCGAGACCTCGATCGAGCTTTTCGCCGAAAAAGGATTTAACGGTACCACCACTAAGGAGATAGCAGAGAGGGCTGACGTTAACGAATCGCTAATTTTCAGACACTTCTCAACAAAAAGAGAGCTATACGGAGCGATTATAGAAAAGAAGATCGATGATGAGCCCGGAATCGAAATGCCTATCCTAGAGAACAAAGACTCTAAGGACGTAAGGCTCTTTTTCACGGCGATTGCAGAGAGGATGTTCGACAAATGCGGCAAGGACTCGAGCTTTATCAGACTCCTTCATTTCAGCGCGCTCGAGGGACATGAGCTCTCGGATATGTTTTTCGATACCTACGTCGAGTATGTAAACATGCTCATCTGCGACTACATCGAAAAAAGGGTGACGGATAAAACTTTTAAGAAAGTAAAGCCGCTCTACGCTTCACAAGCTTTTATCGGAATGATTGTAAACCACATAATAGAGCGTGAGCTTTTCGGAGCTAAAAACAGAAAGAAAGCAAACGAAAAAGAAGTAATCGATACCTTTGTCAGTATATTTTTAGATGGAATCAAGGCATAGGTTAAATGAATCATATATTTACAGGGAAAATAATGAAACCGATAATGGAATTTACCGGAAATCTGCTTATTTGTACCGCAGTCTTGCTCATGACTGCTGCGTTCGTACATGCTCAGGCCCAGCCCGCGGCCCCTGTTGTTGTGGATACAGTAGAGGAGCAGTCTTTACAAAAACCCGTAACTCTTGTAGGCGCTGTGGAGCCCGTTAAAAAGAGCGTTATCGCAAGCGAAGTGGAAGGGCTTGTGGAGAGCTTTCCCGCCGAGGAAGGGGTGTATGTAAATAAGGGCGATTTAATAGCCAAATTTATCACAACGAATATCGAGATCGATTTAAAGGAAGCCAAAGCGTCCAAAAGCGAAGCTCAAGCCCGGTACAGGCTGGCAAAACAGGACCAGGAGCGCTTTGAAGAGCTTGAGCAAAAGGGAGTTGCTTCCGTTAAGCAGCATGATGACGCCAGGGCGGAAAAAGACGCCTGGGGCGCAAGGATCAGGCAATTTCAGGCTCAGATAGAAAGCCACCAGTACGATCTGGACAAATCGGAGATTAAAGCCCCGTTCAGCGGGTACATCACAGAAGAGTTCACCGAAGTCGGTCAGTGGGTTGAGAAGGGCGGCCCTGTGGTCGAGCTCATAGATACGGAAACCGTGGAGATTAGGATCGACATGCCTGAGCGCTATGTCAGTAAGATTAAAAAGGGAGGCGCGGTAGCGGTGGATTTTGATGCTCTTCCGGGACAGAGCGTTCAGGGAGAGATTACCTCACTCGTACCCCAGGCGGACAGTGAATCCAGGACATTCCCTGTGAAAGTTACGATAGATAACAAAAACGGCGCGGTAAAAAGCGGCATGGTAGCCCGGGTATCTTTTCCGATCGGCGAGCCCGCAAATGTAAAGCTCGTACCCAAAGACGCAATCGTAACTCAAAATAACGCTAATTTCGTTTACGTTGTAGTAGACGGTGCAGTACAGCCCATCCCTGTGACCACGGGAACTGCGTATGACGGCAGGATCGAGGTACTGGGCCCGGTAGAAACAGGTCAGCAAGTAGTTATCAGAGGAAACGAGAGGCTCATGCCCAACCAACCGGTTCAGATAGTTAACGAGGGCACGGACGTAAACAACAAAGTTAATTAGTGCTTTGATGCCTAGTGAGAGTTTTAGGACGTTGTAACGCCCGGCTCGACAATGATCAAATAATCCTTTTGATGGGGCAATAATAATCAAATGAAACTGGTCGAAACTTCAATCAACAAACCCGTAAGCGTAGCCGTAGCCGTGATTTTCATATTACTATTCGGCTTTATCGCTCTTTTCAGCATACCCGTACAGCTAACGCCCGATGTGGAAAAACCCACGATCACTGTTTCAACTTTCTGGCAGGGGGCGAGCCCTCAGGAAATTGAGACAGAGATTATACGTGACCAGGAAGACGAGCTTAAAACCCTGGACAGCCTTGTAGAGATGACGAGCGAAAGCCAGGACTCCTCTGGCACTATCGTGCTCGAGTTCGAAATAGGCACGGACATCGACGCCGCGAGCGTTGACGTCTCAAACAAGCTTAACCAGGTCGAAGACTACCCTGACGACGCAGATCAGCCTGTCATCAGCACGACAGATACGGGCGCGAGCGCTATGGCCTGGTTCATCCTAAAACCCGAGGATGAAAACGTCGATATTAACACCTATCACGATTTCGCAGAAGACTATATAAAACCCCGCTTCGAGCGTGTCTCGGGAGTCGGGTCATCAAACGTCTACGGCGGTTATGAGCGGGAGATGCAGGTCTTGGTCGACCCCAACGCTCTTGCGGCAAGGGGTATTACTCTCTCTCAGATGGGCACCGCGCTTTCGGCGGAGAACGACAACTACAGCGCCGGAGATTTCGACGAGGGTAAGAGAAGATACACCGTCAGGACGATCGGAGAATACAGCTCTCCCGAAGACATAGAGAACGTAATCATCACCAGAAGAGGCGGCGCGCCTGTGTACGTGCGCGACGTAGCCACTGTAAGGCTCGGTTATAAGGACGCTGACTTTGCAGTACGCCAAAACGGCGAGCCCTCGATCGCGGTAAACGCGGTAAAGGAAAGCGGCGCTAATTCCATTGAAGTCATGGCCGGGCTGATGGAAGCCATGGAAGAGCTCAACGAAGGCGAGCTAAAGAAAAGAGGCCTCTATCTCATTAACGTCTATGAGGAAACCGGATACATAAAAAGCGCCATCAGCCTCGTGCAGCAGAACCTGGTCATAGGGGGCCTCCTGGCAATAGCGGTGCTCCTGCTATTCTTACGTAGCGGCAGCAGCACGCTCATCGTAGCGACAGCCATTCCTATCAGCATCGTCGGAACTTTCCTCGTCATGGCGGCGCTCGGAAGGACTATTAACGTAATCAGTCTTGCCGGTATGGCGTTTGCTGTCGGAATGGTCATCGATAACTCCATTGTCGTGCTAGAGAATATCTACCGCCACATGCAGATGGGCAAGTCCCGCGCCCGAGCCGCCTATGACGGCGCGGTGGAAGTGTGGGGAGCGGTACTCGCGAGCACACTTACCACTGCGGCGGTGTTCGTCCCCGTAATATTCGTCCAGGACCAGGCGGGCCAGCTATTCCGGGACATTGCTATAGCCATCAGTGTATCAGTCGTGCTTAGTCTCATTGTATCCATCACCGTAATACCTACGATATCGGCAAAAATCCTTAGCGTCGTAAAAACTAAGCCCGGCAAAAATTTCACTAACCTCTGGGGATTATCACAGACGGCTGGGTGGATTGCGGCGACGATCGCGGGGTTTGTAGACACAATACTTTCAAGCACCAGATCGAGAATATTCGTTGTCGCCGGGTTTACGCTCGGGGCGATATTCCTTAGCTGGATAATGATCCCCAAGACGGAGTATCTGCCCGAGGGCAACAGAAACCTCGTGTTCGGCATTTTAATTCCGCCTCCGGGCTACAACATAGACGAGTTCACGAGGATCGGTGAGCAGATAGAAGCTGACCTCAGGCCCTATTGGGAGGCAGAGCCCGGCACACCCGAGGCCGCCGCCCTTGACGGACCCCCGATACTGAATTTCTTCTACGTCGCCCGTGGACGTCAGGCTTTTATGGGAGCTCGTGTTAAGGAGCCCCACAGAATTAAAGAAGTCATGCCCGTATTGCAGGCCTCGCTCAGCAAGATTCCGGGGATGATAGCAATCGTCACGCAATCGAGCATATTCCAGAGGGGTATCGGTGAGGGCCGTTCGATCAACGTTCAGCTTACAGGCCCCGACATGGAAAAGCTCGTGGGGCTTGGTCAGCAGGTGTTCTTTGCCGCCATGCAGAAGATCCCGGACGCACAGGTACGCCCTATTCCGAGTCTTGACCTTGGCAACCCCGAAGTGCAGCTAGTGCTTAACAGGGAAAGGGCCTCTGACCTCGGCATAACAAACGAAGGGCTCGGGTTTATGTTAAACGCCCTTGTGGATGGGGCCACAGTGAGCGAGTTCCAGATAAACGGCGATGAGATCGACCTCACCTTAAGGGGCATAGACGAGTACGCAAATAGAACTCAGGATATAGAAGACCTCATGGTCAACACCGAGGGCGGTAAAATGGTTACAGTGGGGTCGCTTGCGGATGTAAACGTTACGACAGGCCCCGAGCAGATAAACCACTACGAGCGGCAAAGGACTATCGCGATTTCCATTATACCGCCCGAGGAGATGCCGCTTGAAACCGCGATCGATCTCATAAACGCTGAAATACTGGACCCTCTAAAGGCAAGCGGACAGCTATCAGGCTCATATAACGCCATACTCACCGGGAGCGCCGATGATCTGTCGGTTACGCGTGAGGCTCTACAGTGGAATTTTCTACTTGCCGCCGTGATCGCTTTTTTACTTATGGCCTCGCTGTTTGAGAGCTTCCTATACCCGCTTGTCATTATGTTCAGCGTACCTCTCGCTTCTTTCGGAGGGTTTCTGGGGCTTTTTATACTGAACTTCTTCATCTATATGCCGCTGAACGTGCTCACGATGCTAGGGTTTATTATCCTCATTGGTATTGTGGTGAATAACGCTATTCTCATCGTGCATCAGGCGCTAAACAACATGCGGGACCATGGGATGGAGTCAAAAGAGGCAATCGTAGAATCCGTAAAATCCCGTATCAGGCCTATTTTCATGAGCACCACAACGAGTGTATGCGGCATGCTGCCGCTAATTCTCCTTCCGGGCTCGGGCTCTGAGTTCTACAGGGGACTCGGAAGCGTCGTAGTAGGAGGCCTACTGGTATCCACAATGTTCACGCTGATACTCGTACCCTCTGTATTCAGCCTAGTACTTGAAGGCAAAACCAACTTCTCTGCCTGGTTTGCAAGAATGCGGGGCCGCACTGCACCCGCAGCCTCAGAATGATAACTCTGTCATTGCGAGCGAAGCGAAGCAATCTCCCTATTTCCTTATGTATTCGCGCCCATTCGTGTTAATTCGTGGTTAAACATAAAATCGTTTCCACACATTTCTCACATAAATGGTATAATCCTTCGCCATAAATTCAGAAGCACTAATACGGAGATATAATGAAATTTGAAAACGAGCTCAAAATAGCTATCGAAGCAGTGGAAAAAGCCTGCTTTCTGTGCAGAGAAGTACAGTCCTCACTCGTGTCAGAAGAGACTATGACAAAAAAAGACAAATCGCCTGTCACTGTGGCCGATTTCGGCGCCCAGGCCGTCATCTGCAAAGCGCTCAACAAGGCTTTTCCGGACGATCCCATAGTCGCGGAGGAGGACACGGCGGAACTGACAGCCGAGGGCGGTGAGACGCTCCTGGCGCACATAATGACGCATGTTTCGGCCCTTTTGCCCGGCATAACCGAGTCTGAGGTCATAGAGGCCATCGACAGCGGCGCGTCCGATGGAGGCGCACAAGGAAGGCTCTGGACCCTCGACCCCATTGACGGCACTAAGGGGTTTCTGAGGGCAGAGCAGTACGCTGTCGCCCTTGCGCTCATAGAAAACGGCGAAGTAGTACTGGGAATAGTCGGATGCCCCGATCTCCCGCTCAATATAAACGACCCTGAGAGCAGTACAGGCAGCCTGCTCTGGAGCATTAAAGGGGAAGGAGCGTACATTAAGCCGCTTGGTGAAAGCTCGTCAACAAAAATCCTTGTTTCAGATACCGCAGAATCTAAAGACGCGTCCTTTTGCGAATCCGTGGAGTCGGCGCACTCCTCGCACGGAGACGCGGAGAAGATTGCGGAAATTCTGGGCGTAACCAACCCGCCTATCAGAATAGACAGCCAGTGTAAATACGCTGTCATCGCCAGAGGCGACGCGTCGATTTACCTAAGGCTTCCCACCAGAAAAGACTACGTAGAGAAAATCTGGGACCACGCTTCAGGAGCGCTCATCGTTACAGAGGCGGGTGGAACCGTAACGGACATCCATGGCCGGAAGCTCGATTTCTCGCTCGGCAGGACGCTTCTTTCCAATAAAGGCATAGTGGCAACGAACGGCAGGTTCCACGAAAAAGTTATATCAGCCATCAGCGAAGTCCTCGGCAGCGGCGAGTAAACCCCCGGAAGAATCCAAACATCTAGGGCCATTACGATGGTATACTTCGGTAGTTATGAAATGGGTTTTGGGTCTAGTATGCGCGATTTTCACTTTCTCATGCTCAGGGGACGAGTTCACCGCAGATTGCAATACCTGGGGTGAATTCAGCCAATGCAGGGAGTTAAATGAGACTGAGCTTGAGATTTATAACGACGTGTCGGCGTGTATGGGGGTTTCGGACGAGCTGCCCTCCCCTACGGTTGTAATCGTGACCGGAGAGTCCTTAAACTGCGGTGATGTAAGCTCCGCCGGCTGCCAGACAAGGGGTTTTATTGCCTTTCCCGAGCCCGAGTCAGATGTATTGGAAGCAGAATTTATCTGGAGACACGAGTTTACGCACGAGATACTGGAGCTCACTACCGGAAGCGCCGACAGAAATCACCGCTCAGAGTGGTTTATCCATAAGGATTGTATAAGGTAGTTCGAAATACCCTATTTAAAAGGGGCTGACATCTCACACAGATAGTCCATGTCGTCCTGCGAGAGTTCAAATTTCATACTAGCCGCGTTATCCTCAGCCTGACCTGTCTTTGTAGCGCCGGGGATAGCGAATACCTGGTCGCCGTTTGAGTTGATCACCCAGTTTAGAGCCGCCTGCGAGGGAGTCACCTGATATTTTTTCGATACGGATTTAAGCGCTTCAACTAGAGCGGAGGTCGTCTTTATATTTCTTTGATTTAACGAGGCGTAGAACCTCCTTACTATGTGCCTTTTCCTCATAAGCTCGGGTTTATCGTGAAATTTTCCGGTCAATAGCCCTCTGCCGAGCGGCGAGTACGCGATTATCGAAACTCCAAGCTCACGGGCGGTATCCAGCACTCCGTTCGTCTCAATGCGTCTGTCGATAAGGCTATATTTAACCTGGTTTGAGACGAGGGCAAGCCCGAGCTTTGAGAGCTCTGCGTGCGCTTTGCGCATCTGCTTTGCAGAGAAATTGCTGACACCAATATTCTGAACTTTCCCCGACTCTACAAGACTCGCCATAGCTCTCATCTGCGAGCTTATAGAAGAAAACGAATACGGGTTATGTATCTGATATAGATCTATCGTTTCCGCGCCGAGACACTCTAGCCTCTTATCAATTGTAGATGTGATAGAGCTGGAGGTTCTGAAAAGCGGCCACCATTTAGTCGCGACCGTGATACCGCCGCGCTCTACGTTCAAGGATTCAATGGCGCTCGACAGAGCCCTTTCAGATTCACCCCAGCCGTAGAGCTCCGCGGTGTCGAACCAATTAATCCCGCCGGTGATAGAAGCCTTTACAATATCTCTCACTTCTCCTATGCTTAGAGTGGGCCACATAATCCCGGACATACCGCTCCCCCGGCTCATCTGGAGACACCCGAGACCAATTGAGGAAAGCAGTAAGTCCGATTGCCCCAATTGCCTTAGGTTAATTTTTTTACCAGCGCTCATATACCTGTGCCTGTATTACGGATATGGCGTAACCACACAATCTTTTAAAACTATATTAATTGAAATATAATAGGCCTATGCCCAAAAACAAACGAATAATTGATCTCAGCATAACCATTGAGCCCGCCCCAGGCCCCGAGCATCAGAAGCTGGAAATAGATTATGAAGCGCACGAGGACACGGCGGAGTATATGACTATGCGCTTTGAGTGCGAGAGGGATGATCTGCCCAAAGGACTAGGCTGGGCGAACGAGTACGTCACTCTGGGCACTCACGTCGGCACTCACATGGACGCGCCGTGGCACTATCACCCCGAATCCGAGGGCAGGAAAGCCAAGACTGTGGACGAGCTTCCAATTGAGTGGTTCTACTCAGACGGTGTGGTCATAGATATGAGGCACAAAGAAGCGGGAGAGCTGATAGACGTCTCTGACCTGGAGCATGCCCTTGAGGAAATAGACTACGAAATTAAACCCTTCGATATAGTGCTCGTGATGACGGGAGCGGATAAACTGTGGGGCACAGAGGCTTACTGGTCTCGTTTTCCAGGCCTCGGCAAGCAGTCGACCCTTTGGCTTTGTGAGCGGGGAGTCAAGGTCATGGGCACAGACTCCGCGGGCTGGGACAGGCCTTTTTGGACTATGGTGCAGGAGTTTAAAAAAACCCGGGACGCAAGCGTAATCTGGGGCGCGCATTTCGCTGGCATAGAAAAAGAGTACTGCCAGATAGAAAAGCTCACAAACCTGGACAAACTGCCGCCCTACGGGTTTAAGGTAGTGTGCCCTCCCATAAAGATCATAGGCGCGAGCGCGGGCTGGGTTAGGCCTGTGGCTATTGTTGAAGAATAGTAAACGGGCTATTTTTTGGGAGAGGCGAATACCACAGTCCAGAAAGTCTTGTACTTGGTGTCTTTATTATGAAAACACGCGGCCCCTATCTCTGTAAATGTGCGGTTCATAATGTTCTCACAGTGAACGGGACTGTTTAGCCAGGCTGAAACGACTTCGGCCGAGTTTTCTCTCCCGGCAGATATATTCTCGCCCACTGTTGACCACTGGTACTCTACGACTGAAACCCTGTCCGAGACATCTTTTCCGTCGGGGTCTTTATGGCTCACAAAATCCTTTGTAGCCATCTCGGTAGAGTGGGCCAGCGCCGCCCTGGCAAGTGTGGGATTCCAAGCTACTCGCCCCGCCGGGGTGAATATCTTATAACCGCAGTTCCGGCTCGAAGCCCGGGCCCGGTTCAGGAGATTAAGCATCTCCTCTTTGGTGACGTCGAATTCCTCGCAGCGGTACGAGTCGTTTGCAAGCACATAACCAAGCTCGCTCGACCCCCCGCAGCCGTAAAGAGATGCTAGCAATAAAGGTATGAGAAGTATCTTTCGCAACAACAATATTATACGGTGTCAGTCCTAAAATATCATTATTTTCATACTGCTTATCAGTCTGTCATTACGAGCGAAGTAACTTCCTTTAAAAACACTCACTTCTTAGCGCTCACGTCCCAATATTTTTTAATGAACTTGTCCCTTCCCGAACCCATCCTGTAAGTCTTATAATGCACGGGCTTTTTCAGATAGTATTTTTGATGATACTCCTCGGCGTCATAAAACGGTGTGACCTCAGTAATCTCTACCACTATGGGCATATCGAAGCGACCGGACTCCTCCAGGTGTTTTTTAGATTCGAGAGCGGTCTTTTTCTGCTCTTCGTTCAAGTAGAAAATCCCGGGCCTGTACTGCGAGCCCCTGTCTACAAATTGCCCGTCTGAGTCGGTAGGATTAATATTCCTCCAGAATATATCCAGAAGCTTTTCGTAGCTCACAACATCAGGGTTATAAATCACCTCAATTGCTTCGGTGTGCGAGGTCTTACCGTAGGCAACCTCTTTATACGTGGGGTCTACCTCAGTGCCCCCTGTAAAGCCTACGGTCGTCGTAATCACCCCTTCCTGGTAATCGTAGGGTGGCTGCACGCACCAAAAACACCCGCCCGCGAAGATTGCCCTTTCATAGTGCTCGTTCTCCCTGGCTACTTTCCTCTTTGCAATCTCGGCGGTCTCGTCAATCGAGCCCGCGAAAAGCTCGTACACCTGCCCGAAAACTAATAACGCTGCCAGGACTATAAGTAATTTTCTCATTTAAATCTCCTATTCGTAAGGACGCTCTGCCTTTAAAATGGAGCTATTTTTGCTCTTTGTTAAGTATATACGGGCTTATGACAGAATCGGTTCTATTTTCGTGCCAAGATTATTTTACGCAAGCGCTTTGGCCAGCTTTACTCAGGCTCTTGTATAAACCCTTCCCCGCTCTTTTTCTGGCTCGAATATACGAAATAGGCCTCGAGCAGGAGCCACACAGCCAGAGCGAGCACAGTGGCCGAAAGGAAAAGCAAAAGCGGGTTATTCGCAAACACCTTAAAATTCCAAACCATAGAGGCGATCGTCATTATAATCAAAAAAACCATCGGTATAAGGGTATAAATAATGGGTCTTTTGAGTCTCCAAAGATATATAGTGGCGACAAGAAGCGTAAGCCCGGCCACGAGCTGGTTTGTGGCTCCGAAAAGCGGCCAGAGTAAAAAACCTCCAGAGCCCGCACCCTTTCCGGGCGCATCTACCAATAGCGCCAATAAGAGCGGGGGCACTACGGCCAATGTAGCGCCGACGTATCGGTTTTTGAGGGGCTCAATCTTATAAGAGTTCCCAAGCTCTCCTATGAGAAGCCTCTGTATCCTGGTCGCGGTATCGAGCGATGTTGCCGCAAAGCTTATTACGATAACGCTAATTAACGTCTGGCTGAACGCTTCGGGCAAGCCGAGGGCGTTTAAAAAGCTGGATGCCCCGATCACGAAGTTGCTAATCCCCCCCTGCGCCGCGGCCTCCCAGGTGTGGTAGTGCTGAAGCCACTCGGTTCTTTGTATCCCGGCTGCCACTGCAAGAGTGGCTATCATCGCTAAAAGCCCTTCCCCCAGCATCCCTCCGTAGCCGATCATTCGCGAGTCCCTCATCCGCGCGAGCTGCTTAGACGTAGTACCGCTGGACACCAGCCCGTGAAATCCGCTTATTGCCCCGCAGGCGACAGTTACAAAGATAAACGGGAAGATCGGCACTCCCCCATGGGCGTTCTCATTATAAGCGGGCGCCTGCATCTCTGGGCGCGCGACTAACAGCCCGGCGAACAACAGCCCGAGGCCGAGGAATAATTGATGGCCGTTTATATAGTCCCGCGGCTGAAGAAGCGTCCACACGGGAAGCACTGAGGCGATAAAGGAATAAATCAGGAGAAGAATAATCCATGTTACGATCTGCGAGCCCATCACCGCGGGGAGCTCGATCGGCACTTTCGTACCGAGCCATATCATAAAGTAAAGAGTAATTAGGGCGATAATCGAGGGCCAGAGGATCGGCACTCCTTTTTTATAGAATAAAAAGCCTATTGCCACAGCAACGATAATTTGAAAGTTCACAGGCAGCACGCTAGAGGGAAATGCCACGAAAAGAGCCGCTATTGCGTAGGCGAAAACAGCTATTACGAAGAATATGAGGAAATAAACAATGAGTAAAAAAAGGGTCCTGGCGCGCCCGTTTATGAACTTATCAGCCAGGTCTCCGATGGAGCGCCCTTTTTCCCTGGCCGAGATAACCAAGGCGCTGAAATCATGCACCGCCCCCATGAAAATAGTGCCGAATACTACCCACAGTATCGCAGGGACCCATCCCCAGAAGATAGCGATCGCCGGGCCGATTATCGGCGCCGCGCCCGCGATTGACGCAAAATGATGGCCGAAAAGTACGTGTTTATTTGTCGGGACGAAGTCAATACCGTCCTCTTTTTCATGCGCCGGAGTTACTTCGTCGTCAGAGAGGCGGAATATCTTATCGGCAAGGAATTTAGAGTAGAACCTGTATCCCAGTATGTAGAGTACAAGTACAATTACCGCCAGAAGGGCTGCGTTCAAAGAGGACCTCCATCAGCTCAAGAGACCCCATTTCTTCATCCTGTAACGCAATACTTCGCGTGTAATACCAAGCATATCGGCAGTCCTTGTCTGGTTCCAGTCGTTTAACTCAAGAGCTTTAGTTATAACCTTCTTTTCAATTTTGTAAAGCGAGGCATCGTCGAGCGGGACGTCGATTACCATCTTTTCATCCGAGTTCTCAACGTTCAGACTTTCGTCATACTCAAGCTTAACGTACTTGGGGTTGAGCACCGAGTCCTCACTCAGCAGTATCGCTCTTTCCAGAGTGCTCCGGAGCTCTCTTACATTGCCGGGCCAATTGTACTGGTAGAAAGTCGTGCTTATTTCCTCGGGTATCTCTTTTATGTTCTTATTCAAATCGATGTTGAAATAGCTTATGAAATGCTTGGTGAGATCCATAATATCGTCCATTCTGTTCCTAAGCGCGGGCATCTCGAAAGTTATTACATTCAAACGGTGATAGAGGTCTTCTCTGAAGTCTCCGTTTTTAACGAGCGTTTTAAGGTCCTGGTTCGTGGCCGCCACAACACAGAGATCGACTTTTATATCTCTATTGCCGCCCAAACGTCTGAAGGAGCGCTCCTCAACCGCCTTTACAAGCTTTGCCTGGAGCGAAAGACTCATGTCGCCTATTTCATCCAGGAAAACGGTACCGCCGTCCGCCTGCTCCAGTATTCCTTTTTTGAGCTTCTTAGCGTCGGTAAACGCTCCCGCCTCGTGCCCGAACAGCTCGCTCTCTAAAAGAGTCTCGGGTATGGCGGCGCAGTTAAGCTCTATAAAGGGCTTTTCACCCCTTATACCGTTAAAATGAAGTATCTTTGCGGCAAGCCCCTTTCCTGTTCCACTCTCTCCGGATATCAGGATAGTCTTCGGGTCAGTTTCAGTGAGCCTTTTGAATAAGTAAATAATTTCCTGAATCGGCTCGCTAGTTCCTATTAGCGAGTCAAAACCGTATTTTTCCTGAGCCCTGTGCGCAACAGCAGACAAACTGTCCCTAAGCTCAGTTGTCCTGAGAGCGTTTCTGACCATGACTTTCAGCTTATCCAGAGGGAATGGCTTTTCTATAAAATCGTACGCCCCGTCCCTGATGGCGGAGACCGCCACTTCGACGCTCCCGTGAGCGGTCATCATAATAGTTGTTGGAGACTGCTCGAAGCTCGTAAATGTTTTTAGCACCTCGAGACCATTGCGGTCGGGAAGCTTTAGGTCTAGCAGCACCAGATCGGGGTTTTCTTTTTTTGCGATCTCAAGCCCCTCGCTGCCCTCAAAAGAGGTTATCACAGAGTAGCCTTCCTGAGTAAGCGCCTTATGCAGCTGCTTACAAAGTAACCTCTCGTCTTCAATTATTAGTATTAGTGAACTCATTTCTCATTAGTCCCTTTTAAATTATTATGTGTGCCAAATTACACACCATATAAAAATACCCTATGTTTTCGCCGGCCGCGTAAATTAACCGCTTATTTTGTCATGTAGATCGTGCGGTATCTCCACAACGAACTTCGAACCGACCCCCCGTTTGCTTGTGATATTGAAGTTTCCCTTGTGAGCCTCAATTATCCTGTTCGATATAGCCAGCCCGAGCCCTGTACCGGACTCTTTTGTAGAGTAGAACGGCTGGAGTATCTTTTCTATCTCATCGTCCGAGAAACCGCATCCCGTGTCAGATACCGAGATTTCAACCGAGCCGTTTACGCTCTTTGTCATAACCGTTATTTTCCCAAAACTGTCCGTTGCCTCAATTCCGTTTATAAGGAGGTTTAGAACTACCTGCTCAATCTGCTCATGGTCCACACAAAACTGTTTATTACACGTAAGCTCTTTTTCTATGAGCACCCCTTTTGCTTTTGCTTTCATGTTCACGAGGCTTAGAGCCCTCTCGACGATATCGTTTGGCTCACACTCGATCAGGCTCAGGCTCTTTGGGTGCCCGAGCTGGAAAAGCCCTTTTACTATGCGCTCGAGCCTGACTATTTCCTGAAGAATGTCGGATATAGTATGGCGGTGCTCTTCGATCTTAGTCTCGTCTCGCATTAGCTCCAGAGCAAGCGCTATACCCGAGAGCGGGTTTCTGACCTCGTGCGCGACACCCGAGGCAAGCTCGCCTATGGTAGCCAGCTTCTCACTTTTTATAAGCTCCTTGTGCTTCTCCTTTATCTCCCTCGTAGCCTGCTCGATCTCTGACTCAAGAACTTCGTTAAACTTCTTTGTGGTCTCGAGCAGCTTGAGAATCTCCTCGTTCTTCTTCTGAAGCTCGCTGCTGCTGCGGTCGATGTTGTCTATCATGTTGTTAAACGCCTTCACCAGCGTGTTTATCTCGCTTGAGGAATGAGCGCTCTTTACTCTGACCGAGTAATCACCACCCGCCACAGACTCCGCCGCATTAAACAGGTTCATAATGGGTTTTGTTATTACTCTTGGGATAAATACCGTTAGCACTATGCCGAAGAGCAGTGTAATGCCTACGACCGTAAAAATGAGGATATAGGAATACTTAAGCTGCTCGTCCGAAATCTGAACAGCCTCAAGAAGCATCTCGTTCGCGAAAAAGCCCTGTTCCTGCTCCCCCTCACCTTTGTCAGACAATAGGTTAGACAAGGTCGCGTACCGTCCCTTGATATTCGATGCCGCCCTGTCCAGATTGTAGATACTATAAATCGAGAGCCCGCTTATAAGCAGCATAAGAAGGAACATCAAAGCGTATCCGAGTGTAATCTGTTTACTTAGATTCAATTCTTATGCACCTTCACGCCAATATATGTCAGATATACCAATTCTACCTGTTATTCTTCTCAACTCATATCAATATTTTCGGTTAATGATAAATAATTTTACAGTCGTTTTAGGACGTCTCAGCCCCCGAGAAATAGGCTGATCCGAAGTTTAGGCTCTCCAGTAACTTCAGGCACTTACATTAGATCACTGTGTACTATCACACAATAAATACCCCTCTCGCCATGTATAAGCGAGACTCCGCTACAAGCAGGAATGGGGGTAGTTTCCAATTTAGCTATTCACTGTATTATGTTTCATATACCACTACTTGTATGCAGCCCGAAATTATTAGGGTAAAGTATTTATGAAAGGTAATAAGCGCTCATGAATAAGGTATTATATTTGCAGATATGAAAAAACTTCTCTCCATACTAATATTACTTACCCTATTTGTAGCAGGCTGCTATACCAATACGGATCAGATTGCGGAGCTCCAGGAAAGACAGAGTGCGCTTGAGCAAAAGATGGATAGTCTAATAGAGAGCCTCGAGTCCGATCAGAGTACGCTCTCGCGGGATGTCGAAAGGATCGAGAATAACCAGCTCCTACTCGCCGAAGAAATAGAAACCATACAGAAAAAGAACATAACGCTCAAACGTAAGATAGATAAAGTAGCAGAGGATACAGACCCGGCAAACGGGAAAAACCCTGACTCTAAAGCGCCCAACCCTCCTAAAGACGATTATATTCTGGCTACAGAAAGCTACAGCAAAGGTAACTACGAAGACGCCATACTGGAATACCAAAAATTCATAGACACAAGCCCCAAGGACAGCAGGCTCCCGAACGCGTACCTGGGACAGGGCCTGTCGCTTATGAACCTCGGAAGAAAAGAAGAAGCCAAGTACTTCTTCAATACGCTTATCGATAAGTATCCAAACTCAAAAGCAGCAAAAACCGCCAGAGAAAAACTAAAGGCCATTCAATAGGCAGTAGTCCCCGGCACATAAATCACCACACTCCGTCTTTATAAATAATTTAAACGGAATTATTCTGCATACATTTCTCTGCCAATTACATCTAATAGGAATATCTAGAAACTAAAATTTCGGGCAGTTCCTATAAAGGTGGGTATTATGGCAGCCAATCACACATCGGAGAAGGCTTTAGCTGAGATAGAGCTAAGGCAGTCCTTAATCCTGAGCTCGGTCCCAATGGCCGTTTACGCAACCAGAGCGCACGGCGACATGGGAGCTGTTTATCTTAGCGAGAACATAAAGAAAGTCACAGGGTTCGGGCCATCCATATTCCTCGAGGATACAAAGTTTTGGCACTCTCGTGTCCACCCTGAGGATAAAGATAGAATTATAGACGACGTAGAGCAGGTAATCGCAAACGGCAGTTTTGAGATAGAGTACCGCTGGAAATGCTCTGACGGCACTTACCACTGGTTCCTTGACCGAGCGGTGCTGATAAACGGCAAGGACGGACCACGCGAGATAGTGGGAACGTGGCTCGACATCACGGCGCGCAAGCAAGCGGAGCGAGCTCTTAAGGAAAGCAATGAGAAACTGATCAAAAAAAACAGTTATGAAGAGATTGTCACTTCTGTTCTAAAGAGCGTACACGGCTCACTTAAGCTCCAGGACGTTCTGGACAACGCTGTCCATACGCTTTCTAATAATTTAAATAAGGTATATGCGATAGAGATCTACATCCTTGAAAATGAGCACGCTGTTTTGAAGTCCCACGCGGGGATTCCTGACAATTATTTACGGCAAGTGCGGGTGCTCGAAGGACCTGAGTGCCACACGTGGGTCGTGCTCAATTTCGGCGAGCCTTTGTACATTCGGGACTCGGATATCGATACGCGTATGAGTCCCGTGACGAAGAGGCTCGGTGTAATGAGCTCACTATCAATGCCGGTAAATTACAAGGATAAAACCATCGGGTGCATCAACATCTACTCGATGGAAAAAGAGGCCTTCGATAAGGACGAGATAGATTTGCTCGAGATTATCACCCGCCAGATCGAGGTCGCGACCAGTAACGCCAAACAGGCCTCAGAGCTTGAGCAGGCGCTCGATGAAGTAAGTAAGCTCAAGAAAAGGTTTGAAACTGAAAGCGTGTATCTAAAAGAAGAAATAAAGACCGAGCATAATTTTGACGAGATCATAGGCGCGAGCACTTCGCTCGTGGAGGTGCTGGACAAGGTGGAAAAGGTAGCAGGGACAGACGCGACAGTTCTGATAAGGGGAGAGACCGGTACGGGCAAAGAGCTCATCGCTCGCTCCATACACAGCCTGAGCAAGCGAAGCGGCCGCCCGCTCGTTAAAGTCAATTGCCCTGCCATACCCGCGGGACTTATCGAAAGCGAGCTGTTCGGCCATGAAAAGGGAGCGTTTACAGGGGCGCTCACAAAAAAAATAGGGAAATTCGAGCTTGCTGACGGCGGCACTATAATGCTCGACGAGCTTGGAGACCTTCCGCTCGACTCTCAGGCAAAGCTTCTGAGAGTGCTTCAGGAAAAGGAGTTTGAAAGAGTCGGGGGAACAAAGACTCTGAGCGTGAACGTAAGGGTTATTGCGGCAACAAATAGAGACCTTGAGAAAGCCGTCGAAGAAGGGAAATTCCGCGCGGACCTTTATTACAGGCTGAATGTGTTTCCTATTTCCGTACCCGCGCTAAGAGAGCGGAAAGAAGATATCGAGCTTCTGGCTAAATATTTTATGAACAAGTACTCAAGCCAAATCGGCAAGAACTTAAAAGACATTGGAGAGAAAACACTTAAGAAACTGCTGGGGTATTCGTGGCCAGGTAATATCAGAGAGCTTGAGAATATTGTTGAGAGAGCCGCAATTCTTTCCCCCGAAGATACACTTGAAGTAAGCGAGAACTTGATCAGCGCGCCTGTTGAAAGCGAGACCGGGAGAATCGGTGCTCTAAGACTGGAGGATATAGAGCGGGACCATATTATCAGAATACTTAACCAGACCTCGTGGCAGGTGCACGGTGAAAAAGGCGCCGCAAAGGTGCTGGGTATAAATCCTAATACTTTAAGAACCAGAATGAGTAAGCTCGGTATTAAGAAGAAAACTGTGCAGCTTATATAAAAAAGCCGGCCACCTCCCGGAGGGCCGGCTTAATGTGCCCCATCAAAGCCTTCCTAATTAACCTTTATCCAAGCATCGGCCCAGGCCAGACCCATGCCATTCGCGTAGACCCCGCCTGAAATAAACGGCAATGAAACAATAAAGCTAACTAGCTAAAATAATATGAAATATATTCCGTGCATCACGGAAAACCTCCACTTCTCTTTTACGATACTAACGCAAATCCACAGAGAACCAAGCACTTTTTTAATTATGTGAAAAAATGTGTAAATAGGCGCAACGATTGTGTATTTTCACCCATTCGAACGAGCGTTTGTTTTCTATTTTAAAGGTATCTAGTAGGGTCTAGCAAGTCTCTGAGAGCATTTTTTCGTGCAACTCTATATTCGGATTAAAACTCTTCTGTGAGCTTCAGAATAACTTCTCCGGTCTCTCTGAGCAGATCATCGACAAGCTCTTTTGCGGTAGTGCGTTTAATTAAAGCAGAGCTTTGCCCGGCCCACAGGGACATGAATTCGGGATTGGACTTAGATTTCGCGGCCGCGCGGAGCGATTTTGTAAGGTTGTGCTGCGCGGGATACCTGGGCACTTTGTCCTCACATACAGACATCTCTTCTATAAATCTATTTTTTATTCCTCTTGCGTATTTCCCCGTAAACACCTTGGTCAGAACAGTGCTTGTATCAGAAGAATTAGTGAGGGCGTCGAGCCATACTCCCGGCACTCCGGATTCCTCGCAGCCCAGGAACACCGTTCCCATTTGCACTCCCGATGCGCCCAGCGCAAGCGCCGCCGCTATACCCCTCCCGTCCATTATTCCTCCGGAGGCCAGCACCGGGACACTCAGTTTATCGGCAAGCTGGGGGATAAGAGAAATGCCCCCCACCATAGGAATGTCTTCTTCGGAGAAGCTCCCCCTGTGGCCCCCCGCTTCAATCCCTTGCGCTGTAACCACAGAACATCCCGCGTTTTCGAGCATAACCCCTTCTTCGACAGAAGTAGCGGTACCGATAATCGCCACATTACGTCTCTGAAGCTCTTCAATATCGCGGCTTTTGAGGACTCCAAAAGTAAAGCTGAATACAGGGACCTTGTTGTCCAACACTACCTGAAGCTGATCATCAAATGAGCTTGCTGAAGATTTCTCAGACAGATCAGGCATCTCGACGCCAAGCTCACTTGAATATGTCTTTAACTTATCAAGAACTTCATCCGGCACAGGGCCGGCCTCAGTATCACCAGGGATGAAAAGGTTGACCGCAAACGCTCTGCCCGTAAGCGACTTTACTTTTTTGATATCCTTGTCCAGAGCCTCGGGCATGAGGTAGCCTGCACCGAGAGAACCAAGCCCGCCCGCGTTTGAAACAGCCGCTACCAACTCTGGAGTAGACGGCCCCCCGGCCATCGGAGCCTGCACGATCGGGTGAGCGATGCCCAAGCTGTCGCATAGTCTTCTAACCTGATCCGGCCATGTTTTTTTCATATATATCCTCTGGGGCAACTATTCTACGAATTCGAGTAATGAATATAGTCTGAAATTATACGGGATATAATAATACTAAGAAACGTAATATT
Organism: Thermodesulfobacteriota bacterium; assembly: GCA_965216785.1. Taxonomy (GTDB): domain Bacteria; phylum Desulfobacterota_D; class UBA1144; order Nemesobacterales; family UBA2774; genus UBA2774. Next base: position 1,908,560 of record OZ244197.1, on the reverse strand, counting down.
GGATTTCAAGAAGTAATGCTCACAGTACCCCGGCACTTTGGAAACTGTATGCAGCCCCAAAATTCATTTCCGGCATTTTTTCCTTTACGCGCTTTCCTGAGCACCATTTCCGAGCCGCATTCAGGACATGTTACTTCAGTTTCAGAAATATTACTCTTTTCAGGAGTGTTTTTCTGAGCGTCTGAAATTAGATTTAATAAATCTCGACCATATATCAGCTTTATTGGCTTTCCTCTTGCAAAGCTGAGCGCATCATTTGTCACCCTTCCGGTGCTTACAATGTGCACCTCATCCGCATTGCTGCCGCTTAAAATCCCGTACATCTCGCGGACTACTTTGACTCCGAGTTTCCGTGACCGCCACTGTTTACACTGAATAATGGTCTGCACTCCTTCTTTCTGTACAATAATGTCAATACCCTTATCACTCCCGGAGAGGGGCTCTCTTAGGAATTTGTAGCCGTTTTGCTTGTACGCCTCAGTAATTAAATCCTCAAACTTCCTCCAGCTAAGTTGTCTTATAGAATCAAGTCCCGTTTGAGATGTAAGCAGTTTTCTTCTCTCATACGAAAGGTAATAGAAATAGATGGAGATGAACACGAATGCAATAGCAAGATATCGAAAGTAATTCGCTATTGTAGGCGCCAAAAAGTCAGTGAGTACGTTTGCGTAAATATATGATCCAAACAATGATAGAGCCGCAAGGACAAGCCAAATCCACCAGTGCTTTACAAGTAAGTTCGTCATGCAGTAATTATAATGCCGATATTAATAATATAGTTATAATTTTATTGGCCGAAGAGCGCTTCATATAAACAGATGCGTTATTCTATAATTTATTGCTATTACTGCGCATACACGGTAATGTGAGAATTAGACTTATTGGCGGAGGTGTCTATATCACATACGAGGAAATAATTCAGTCTGTTTGGACAGACGCCCAGAGTAGAATGCCGGAGCACCTAAAGCATCTATCCTGGAGTAAAGACGAGCTCGTTAATCATCAGACAATGGCGTTAAGGGACATATTGACTTTAGCCAAGGAGCGTACTGTGTTTTACGGTGATGTCCTTAAATCTGTAGACACTACTGTGTTTAACCTTGAGGACCTTCATAGCATCCCGCCGACCAGCAAAACAGAGCACATGGACCGTTGGGAAGATTTTCTCGCAGTCCCGGAATTATCTTACGACATTGCCGAGAATCACCTGGACAAGTTAAGAAAAGGGGAGATTGAAAACCCCTTCTACAATGACAAGTACCTCTTTATAGCAACCGGAGGCTCAACGGGCAAGAGAGGTCTCTTTCTTTGGGACACGGATTTTGTTAGTGAATCAATCTGTCTTACGTACCGTAACTTTATAGATCTGGAGCAAAAAGCAGGTTACAAGGGGCCTATGAAACTTGCCACCGTAGAGGCCCCCACCTTACTTCACGGAAGCAGAATTCTTTTCCCAAGCAAGCCGCTTGCGGAATTCGAGCTCTTAAGCCTGGGTTCCACTGACCCCATGACGGAGCAATGCGAAAAGTTAAACAGTTTCCAGCCCACTTACATTATGGCGTTCGCATCCTCAACCGCTGAGCTTGCTTCAGCCCAATTGAAGGGAGAGCTGGATATATCACCCCGCTGGGTAAGCACCAATTCCGGCCCCCTTGACGACATTATGCGCGCCCGCATTAAAAAAGCGTGGGGGGTGAAAACATGCAACAGCTGGGGATGCGTAGAGATCGGTCAAATCGCGGTCGAGCTGGCCGATAGCCCCGGCATGGTGATATGCGAGGACGCTGTAATACTCGAGCTGGTGGATGAGAAAGACAACCCGGTCGAGGATGCAAGAGACGCGGCCAGGGTTCTGGCAACCAGTTTAGTTAATAAATCATGCCCCATGATACGGTATGAAGTAGACGATGTTGTCGAGATCGGCCGGGACTTTGGTGAATACCCGGCATATAGTAGAGTTACAAATATCCTCGGCAGAGCCACCAACTGGTTTCAGTACGGTAACGTCAGGGTACATCCGATGGCTTTCAGCGATATCCTAGACCTAGTAAAAGAAGTAGAGGAATATCAAGTCGTTCAGACCGAGCGCGGCGGTATTGTAAAGCTCGTTTGCAATGGCGAGCCGAATATGGAAGAAATTATTTCATCTATCAAACAGCAGCTTGAAAAAGACGGCCTCAAAGACCCGGAAGTTATAGTGGAAATCATAGACTCCCTGCCCCGCAATCCTGAAACAGGGAAAGTAAAGAGGTTTGTGGCTTTGAATAAGTAAAATCATTACGTTAGGCCTCTTGGTTTATTAATAGTTAAGATTAAGCTAAGGTGGTAGCTGAAATTTTGAAAGAGGAAGCTCCTGGCTTAGCGATTGTGATTTAAACACTAAGCTTTAAAACGAACGAAGATGGATAGACTAAGGCAAATCAAAAAGGACGAAAAAATAGCTGTAGCCATACCAACGAAGAACCGTCCTTCCTACCTTGCAGTGCTGCTGAACTCTCTGCTCAATCAAACTTTTACGAATTTTATGATTGTAATCAACGACCAGAGCGATTCACCTGTCGAGAGAGACGATGCGATTACCGACCTTCTTACGGTTGCCAGAAACATAGGTCACGAGATCATAATCATTCGTACTAAAGATGGCTGGAAGAGACACCAGCAGGCAATGGAGGCCGTGCCGCAATCGATCGAGTTCATACTGAGGATAGATGACGATATGCTTCCGGACGCAAGTTTCATTGAAAACATACTAAAGCCGTTTCATTTTTTCGCCGACAGGCCGCTTGCTGCAGTGGGCGGGTGCTTTCCAGTACCTCAAGCGAAAAAGGCGAGCTTGGATTTGAATCTGGCGGAAAGGTCATTCACATCTACTCTTGATGAGCTGACCTGGAAACTGCAGGGCCACCACTATTATAATGATCCGGAAGTCATAGAAGTCGATAGTCTCCTCGGTGGGGCGATATGCTACCGCCGCAAAGCGGTAGAGGAAGCAGGGGGATGGGCCGTTGACGGGTACTCGGACCAGGCGCACCGGGAAGAGAGCGATTTATGCGCGAGGCTCGTTGAAAAAAATTACACACTCATGGTCACTACAGAGGCCAATGCCTGGCACCTTTGCGCCCCCGGAGGGGGCGCGAGAAAGTACCTAAGAACCCCCAGGGGTCACATATTGGTATCGGACACGAGCGGTACGGATGCAGATGACAAACTCTTCCAAGAAAGAATGAAAACCATACTCGAAAATACAAGCCCTGCTGCAGGTGAGCAGAAGCGTTATAAAATCAGTGATCTAGAGAAAGACGTTATTAAGGGATCCCCGCTTAGAACTTTAAAAGGTGTAACATTGACGGTAATCGAAAGTAAGATACTAAGAAAGTTTAGAAGGCTTTACTGGCGCCTGACAAGATAATTGCATCGGAACTACACACGTTTGCGGAATAAAACAATCCGCCCCTCCCACCTCACCCCTTTACGAGCTTGTTCTTTAGTCCCCTGACCACCAAGCCCGGCAGATGCGCGCCCCGGCGTACGAACTCGAACGCGGCGTACAATACCAAATGCCGCAGCTTTTCCATACCGAACACATGCTGAAGGAACCGGGGGTATCCGGTGAGTCTGCGATAAAGGTTTTGACCCTGACTGACCTTCGAATAATTATCGTAAAGAAACCCCAGCTCATAAAAACCGTCGAGTATTCCAGGCGGACGCGTCCTAATATGATACTCCAAATATTGAGCTTTCGTGACCGGCAGGGTGTTTAGCCGATCTAGTACGGACTGCGGAACTTTGTGTACCAAATAACGGTTCAAATAGCGTATAGCTTCCCTTGCATAAAGCACCTTACCGTGGCGAGCGGTTACATCTACAAACCTCTCCCAATCAATACCACCTTCTGAGCCGTCGACTATCCATGCCGCATCCGCCACCCAGCGAATAGCGGGAAGAGGGTCCCATCTTACTCCGTGTGAACAGACGTGAAGAAGCAGATCAGCCGGATCGAGTACCCTCGCTTGCGCGCCTTCCACGTTTACAGTACCAGCACCTTGCCAGAAATCCGCGTCGGCGTCAGGCTCGTTATACCCGTGGAGCATGTGCCAGTGAAGGTCTATCGTGAACTTCTCAGGGTTTGTAAAGTCCTGCCCGTGCCTCACGCAAAAATACTCTTCAGTGAAGTCCTCGAGCTTTCTGTCCCCCGGGGTCCATCCGAGCCGGGACAGCAGCTTCATGTCCTTAAAACCCTTAAGCGGTGTTATGGACGAATCCCATCCAAGTCCTGTTATGAGCTCGATCGCGTCCCCGGTTTTCGCGGTAGGAACGAGAAGGTCCGCATCCACCATGGGGCGAAGTCCATAATCCCGGAAGCAAGTGAGAATCAGCCCGGCGCCTTTAAGCAATATGACCTCGATCCCGCAGTTGTTGAATTCTTTCAGCAGGGGGCCGAGATTACGCAGCAGTATTTCGTTATTCTCACGGGTTTTTGTGTAGACCCACTTAAAGATATTCATCATCGGCTCTTCCAAGCCCTGTGATTTCAAGTTTATGTAAAGGAGAGGGAAAAGACGGTATGAGCCGGGATCGACGTTATCAAGATCGACTAAGCTCTTCCATTCACGATACGCATCAATGGCCTCGTCTCCCTTAAGAAGACATGCCCTGAGCAAAAGCTCCTGCGTGCGGTCGGGTAGATATCCTCCGTTATAACCGCCGCGTTTACATTCCGGATTTTTGTACTGAACCATTTTCCTTTATCCCGCTCTGAGCGCCAACCCTCAGCATAATACTATAAACATAATGAGGATTTATATAAGGGACCGAAGAATTCTCATTACGGCTTATTATTAAAACCTCTATTGTATCTGATAAGTTGAGATTAATTTGAGCTTGGATGGAATAAGCTTATTCTGGCAAAATTCAGCAAAATAAGCTTAAAATTGAAATGATATAAAACATTTACCGGAAACGAAGGGCGAGCTCCATTCGCCAACCCCGTTCTAGCCGGACTTACTTTTTAATAGATATCAACGACAGCCATAAATTTATACTGCTCCATGCTAAAGCTTACGGCTGTTCATTAATGATAGTCATATTACTCTGTGCGTTGGCTGTCGTCAGATTTAGCTTCTGATTCAGCATCATTACTGATATTACCGTGGGGATGATAAAAGCGCCCTTGGTCACTTTCTCTAAAAACTCGCGCCTTTCGGAGTTCACGTCCTCCGGAAATTTCTTGTCACTCATTTATATCCGTTCTCCTTTAAAACTATTCAAAAGTTATATCAGAACCCAGCTGCTCAGATCACCGAAACCACAATTTAAGGTGGCGGTGGGATGTTACTATTCGCGTTTGCTGTCGTAAGGTGCAGCTTCTGATTCAACATCATCACCGATATTACAGTGGGGATAATAAAAGCGCCCTTGGTCACTTTCTCTATAAACTCGCGTCTTTCGGAGTTCACGTCCTCCGGAAATTTCTTGTCGCTCATATTCCCAGTCTCCTTTATCAATTTTCAAATGCGTAAACATTTAAAGAGTGATTCTAAGTTAACACATTGCTTCAGATAAAACAAGACGGTTATCAATATTAGTCAATAATCTAAAATTCTTACACCTTTGTCAAATAATCGAGCAGTAACTGCTGAGTGCTTTCATTGGTCCATTTATTCTCTATCCAGCGGCTTCCCTGAATAGCCTTAATATAATAACTCCCGTAATTCAGATACAGGTCTCGTATCGTGTTTTCTATGTCCTCAACCGCAACCCTGTCCCATTGTCCGGACACCTTTGAGTTAAATACCGCCTCTTCCCTACCACTTACGGGTATCGCTTTGCAGTAACCGGATTCAATAAGCTCCCTGTGAACAGGGATATCCGACAAAATAGTCGGTACTCCGAGATAAAGACTTTCCCGCGGAGTAAAGGACCACCCTTCCCCGCTCGACGGAAATACATAACACGAAAGCCCGCTGTACCACTCTGCGATCTCATTCTCGCCCAGATGACCTTCGGTCCAATCTACGAAGGGTGACATTTTGACCATCCCCAGATATTCCACATTCATCCCACCGTAATAATCCGGGATATGAACACTAAGCCTCAGTTCAGGTATATCCGCCAGAAGATGTGCGCAAGCCTGATATAGCTTGAATAGATTCTTCCTCTCTACAGGGACCCCGAGAAATCCGATCTTGTATGTCTTATCGTCAAGAGCTTTCCTATCTTTCCTCCTATACCTAGTAAATCCCTGGTGTATGACGCTGACTGGTATGCTCACCCCCGAATCCTCAAACACTTTCTTTACGTGCTGGTGCGGAACTATACAGTAGTTAAATAAGCCGTTTATCGCACTCACCCAATCTGGGGGAAGCGACGTACTTTCAAATGTCGTGTATATAACATTGGTATTTTGCTTAGACACTTTGTCGGTAAACATAATGGGCATCCCGCTCACGAGGACTTTTTTATCTTCAAGACTGCTCGTATTGTCAGAAATGATGCCGAGCCCCGAAGTTCGGTCAAACACGTAGGTTAAGCCATCGTATGGTTTCTCCTTGTATGCTCTTAATATATAAATATCCTCGGGTCTACTTGTCCTTTCTAATTCAGAATCGATCTCGCTGCAGATTTTGTTTATCTCAGTCGGTGTGATCTTTTGACTTCGGGCAAAGTTTTTCAGCTTGGGAGATTTAACATGCCCCCACCTCCAGGAGCCTTCATGGTGGTGTATGGCATAATTTCCGAAGTGGCAGGCTACACCGCCAGTGACAGGGCATTCACGGTCGATGTTCCGCAGCAGTACGATGTCCCTTAGCTCCTCACACGCATCATGGTATACGGTAGTGACAAGGCCCGGCCCTGTGGATTCCAGCACATCGTTCTCAGAGCGAATCTCACGCCTGCTTTCCTCCGCCATTTTCCTTAGAATACGCAGAAGAAAAGGATGGCCCTGCTCACTGCCGAACATAAAGTTCCCCACCCTTAGGCGGTCCCTGTGACCCAGTTCCTTCGCCTGCTCTTGAGTAAGTGTGAGCTCCTCGGCAAATACTAAGTGGAATTCACAGAGCTGATCGACGCTCCGTATACATTCGACGTCGATATCCAGGTAAAACCCGCCTAGCGCCCAGACCGCTATGATGCGGAATATATCGGCTTTCTGAGCCGGTATCGAGCAGCTATCATATACCGGGAGAAACGAGGGTAAAAACCTCTTCACTAAATCCCTGCACTCGTCGTCTCCGTAAAACCGGTATTCCCAGCCGGGGTGAAGCTCTAGCAGCTTACGGCGATACTCTTCGAGCCGCTCCGGGATCTCTTTGGTCTTATAGGTCTGATACAATATTTTGGGTATCGCCATAATTCTTAGTTCGTTATGCGGGTGATTTCATTCAGTTATATCATCCAGCAGCCCGGAGGCTTCATCACCTGTGTATTTCCCGTCCAATATGTCCCTTATCACCCTGCTCGACTCCTCAGAGAGCTTCGTGCTCGCGCTGAATATTCTGCCCCAATGCTCATCTGTCCACACATTACCCCCATGGTATACGTATATATATAGCTTTGGCATAATTACGGGAAATGCGAGGTTTCTCGTAAACAGCTCACTTATTAAAGCCGTGTCCTCCCCCCTGCCTTTATCCTCGTACTTAAGCTCTTCATCTATGAGTGATTTTTTACAGAGCAGACTGCCTTCCCAAGGCCTCATATTAGACACGTAGGCCTGAGCATGCGCCAAATCGTATATGAGCCAGTGGACCATTACGCAGGCGGGCATAGCAGACTCGCGCAGTACTTCCATCTGGAATGAAACCCTCTGATTATGATAGAAATCGTCGTCGTCCCACTGGCAAAAATACTCTCCCGTACTCTCTTTAAGAGCCAGGTTCCTGAGCTCTCCGAGCGTGAGTCTGGGCTCTGCCGGAACTTTTATTTTGAGAATGTTACCGTCTGAAACTTCTCTTAAAAATTCCTCTGTTTCACCGTCGTCGCTCTCATACACGATCACCAGCTCCTTGTGCCCGTAATCCTGGTCCCTGAACGACCTTATCGCTCTTTTGAGCATAGGCACTCTGTCTCTTGTAACGCAAAGGCATGATACAAGCGGTTCATCTTTCATAATCAATCACGATTTATTTACCAACGCTGAAACGAACTTGAGCTTCGTACGGTATTGCTGATTTTCAGGATCACACCTGAGCGCGAGCGCGTAATATTTCTCGCTCTCTTCTAGCTTGCCGAGCTTAAAATAACACGTGGCGAGGGGTTCATAGGAAAGCTCATCGAATATGCGCGCGTTATAGGCAAGTATCTCCCCGTCAAGGCTTGCCGGATCTATCGCGGCGAGAGATTCAAACACCCGCGCAGCATCCTCAAATCTTTGATCGTGCATCAGCGTCATGGCCTTGGTCCAGGTTATTAAATAGTTGTCCGGAAACAGCTTTGAAGACTCGGCCAGAAGCTCTGTGTAGTCACGCTCACTCTCATTCAGGAGGCGGATCATGTCGTAGTACGGATGGCTGTCTTCCGGGCCTACCGTTTCCTTTCCGCGTATAATGTCGATCGCGTCCATCCACGCCCTCTCCGCACCATCCAAGTCCCCAAGTCCCTTAAGCGCCGCGCCGAGCTGCCATCTGAGGTAAATTCTTTCTGGGTCGTTTTCAATCTGATCTCTCAGTAGGGGCAGGTTCCTTTCGTGCTTATGCGTAAGGTCACCCTCGTATCCCAGGTGGTCTATTACAAGATCGCAATAACCGATTTCGAGCCCGTCCTCGCGCGCAACGTCCTGGATCGCGGAAAGCATACCTTCGTGTATAACCCCCTGAAAACGTATGCGGGGATCGCTTCGGAAGATGCGGTGCTCACGGTATCCCGTATAGCCCACTATCGGGTAAAACAAAAGTGTATATGCGACTTTAGATACGTCCGAGAGAATTTCAGTGACGTAGGACTTTTCGGCGGGCCTCACCCGTTCGTCAGCGTCTATATACAGTATCCATTCGCCCCTGCAGTGACGAAGGGCTTCGTTACGCGCTGCCGCGAAATCTCCGTTCCACGGGAAATCAAATACCCTCGCACCGTACTCTAAGGCAATCTCCTTTGTGCCGTCTACTGAGCCTGTATCGACTATTACTATTTCGTCCACGACGTTTCTAATGGACTCAAGGCATCCCTCAAGGAATTTTTCCTCGTTTCGGACGATCATAGAGGCGGAAAACAGGATATCGCTCAATTTTTACCCATTGGAAAAATTTTAATACAGGATGAAAGCTCTACATAGCATAAAGATGAATTATGCACTTAATGTAACAGGCTGAAACCTTAGCTTAACTTGCCTTACAGTTAAGAGGCCTTCCGTATTCTGCTCACGGACTCAGGTGCGAGCGTGCTGCCCAACAGAACACCGTTTGCCCAGTAATTTCCCGTCTCTCCGGCAGGGAGCAAGTCATAGGTATGACCGGCTATGTAGCGAATATTCACTACAGAGACCACCTCCGCTCCGTCGAGCATGTCACCCGGCGCAAGCTCGTTAACATCTCTACCGTCCGCTGTCGGATGCCCACCCGACACAAAGAGCTCTCTCCCATCACTAAAAACCAGATGGCAGAGTACATGAGTTTCAGGGACCGTTACTTTCGATACTAGCTCTAACCGCTCTATGACCTTGTTTCCGTTCATGTCCAGGGTAAAGACAAGCATTCCCGGTTTCAAATCAACTACCCGAATTTCACCTTCGGGCGTAGATATTAAAGTCTCGCAAGAAAGACAAATCATGTTGCTCGCCGCGTTGGCTGTCGTAAGGTTAAGTTTTTGATTCAACATCATTACAGAAACGACAGTTGGGATAATAAATGCGCCTTTAGTTACTTTTTCCAGAAATTCGCGTCTCTCGGGGTTAACTTCATCTATAAATTTTTTTTCGCTCATGTAAGAACCCTCCTTCTTTTAAGTGCTGTTTTTATAGCTCTTAGAGCCTTGTTAAGAGGCCTTCCGTATTCTGCTCTCTGACTCTGCGGCTAGCGTGCTGCCTAAAAGAACCCCGTCAGCCCAGTAACATCCAGTATCTCCCGCCGGTAGCAGGTCATATGTATATCCGGCTGTGTAGCTAACCTTTTCGATGGATAAGAGCTCAGCGCCGTCGATCATATCGCCCGGTTTGAGATCATATATATATCTGCCGTCCGCTGTCGGATGAGCACCGGAAACTAATAGCTCTGTACCGCCGCCAAAACATAGACTGAAGAGCGTATGAGTCTCAGGGACCGTTACTTTTGATACGAGCTCAAGCTCTTCTACAACCTTGTTTCCTTTAGTATCGAGGGTATAGACCTTCATCCCAGGTTTTAAATCAACTATTGTGACGTTCCCGTCCGGGGTGGAGATTAAAGTCTCACAAGACAGGCACGGTGGTAGGTTGCTCTGTGCGTTGGCCGTCGTTAGGTTAAGCTTCTGATTCAGCATCATCACCGATATTACAGTAGGGATGATAAAAGCTCCCTTGGTCACTTTCTCTAAAAACTCGCGCCTTTCGGGATTAACTTCATCTATAAATTTTTTCTCGCTCATGTAACGTTCCTCCTTTATAGCAGGTCTAATAATACTAATTACGCATTATAGCACAGACATTTTTTCCTGTATAGTGGAAACCGCCCCTTCAAGGTCTCCAACATGCAAAATATAACAGTTTGCTCGATCAATCATATTACAGAGCTGGTTTATCTTCATATGATCCTCGGTCTCAGACAGAAAACTCATAGGCATAACCCTATTGACCATCATATATTTCGGGCATTCCTCTATGCGCGTCTGCCCTCCGTGGTTGGGTTCCAGATAAAAAATAGAATGAATGTCACCCTCGTCGATCTTCCACTCATATCCGGCATCCTGAGGAGTGAATGAAAACATCTTATGGCCGTAGCTTGTCATATTGTATGGCAGGGAAGCAAACAGGCTGTTAAGCTCGGGCAGCAGGTTCATACTTTCTTGTTTGATGTGAAACCTTCTGGGAAATGGGATTGCTCTCCTGTCCCTGACCAGTACCAGCTCATCACCGATGACGCGGAATCCCTCGAACAATAGACGTACCATGAGCGTCGTCTTGCCCGCCCCCTTGTCGCCCGCGACGAGAAACCTCCTTCCGTCGAGCTCCCCGCATCCCGCATGAATACGTATAGACTCTGTAACGTTCTTCAATACTTCCTTATGAATAAGCCACTGCAGATTAAAGACTGCGTCTGAGAGGTCGGAAGAGGAGAAACAAAGACTTCCATCCTTCCTTATCTCGTAAGCGCCGTCCCTGAGTATGAATTCGTATGTAGCGTCTTTTAGGGGGTGAAGCGTGTGCTCCGCCTCTTGTACTATAAAATCAAGACGGCGCGCCAGTACCTCGCTTTCAGTACGTATTGTGATTACCGTGTCGAGCAGCGTGTACTTACGTTCGTAATTTATTTAATCAGACCTTCTTGAAAGAGTGTATCGAGGCAGTCGGCGACTTCCTTTTGTGGTGCTTCAGGAAGCTTATACGCCTCCTTTACAATCACCTCTATATCAGCAGCAGTGTTTTTCCCGGTGCAGGATTCGAGTACAAGCACGGCAGTCTTGTTCAGGTAGTGAACCTTGTCATTTTCCTTTTGGTAAATAACGTAGCCGTCCTCTACCTCATTAATATCAATATCTTCAGCTATAGTAGGTTTTTCGTTCATTATCACCGAGCTCCGTATTTATTGCGTAAATATACCGTATGAGCATACACGATTACAATATTGCATATTATTTTGGTATATATTTTATCCAGCAGAGCCGATGGTTAAGAATTTGGAACACAAAATACCCCGTAGTCTACTGTAAAAGCTGCACCTCCACCCCTGTCAAATCTGCAAATCCATTGAGTTGTGTCTAACGGATTAGGACCGGTATACATAATATCCCTGCTATTTTGACTCCCGGTTAAAAGCCCGCAAGCTCCGGATACCGCTGTTTCGCCAGCTCCACAGGATGCCGTAAATTGACATGCATTACCACCGGTTGGACAGTTGCCTGTAAAGAAACTCCATGTTCCCGACGGTCCGGGGATTCCTTGCGGGCCCTCTGGTCCGGTCTCTCCTTGTAGTCCTGGATCTCCCTTTGGGCCCGGGGGTCCGGGATTGCCCTGCAGCCCTGGCGGTCCGGGAAGCCCTTGAATCCCCTGGGGTCCTGTGTCACCTTGTGGTCCCGGGGGTCCTTGAATACCCTGGGGACCCGGATCACCTTGTGGTCCCGGAGGTCCGGCATCACCCTGCGGTCCTGGTGGTCCAGTATCACCCTGAGGTCCTTGTTCGCCTTGTGGACCAGGCTGTCCCGGATGCCCTTCTACACCATTCATACCAGGATCACCTTGCGGTCCCGGGGGTCCGGCATCACCCTGAGGCCCTGGTGGTCCGGGCTCTCCTTGCGGGCCCTCTGGCCCAGGCTCTCCCTGAGGACCTTCAGGACCCGGCTCTCCTTGTGGGCCTTGCGCACCCTGGGGGCCTTGCTCTCCGGGCGTGCCTTCCGGTCCTTCAGGCCCGGTTGCTCCAACAGTTACGACATGTTCGTCATTTTTTCTTTGGCCTGGCCCGCTGGATACCGTTAAAAGAAAATCACCAGCCAGCAGGCCGCCTGCTGGAAAGTCGACAATTATTAAATTTGGTTCGGCAGAAACTATATTTAGGCTGCCATAGGCACCTAATGTAACATTGAGCGGATTAGGGCCAAGATCAAAGTTATCACCCATGATTGTGATTGTCTCGGTATCAAAATCAACGAATACTTCTGTTACAGTTACTTCCGGTTGAGCTGCAAATGTGTTTACAGATATAGCCAGCAGTAGAACTAGAGTTCCACGAGTAATTGATCTAATCATCTCCATCCTCCGTTTAAATTCACTCAAATATATAAACGTTTACGATTTCAGTCAAGTACTTTTTTGATCATCGCAAATATTTACTAATTATTACTAAGTAATGCTACTACATACTGCCCCCTATTAATTGCCATATTTATTGTTAAAATCGTTTGGATTCAGTGCTTTAGATGGATTTTATGATCAGATATTGATTCCAAAAGTACTATTAATTGGGGAAAAAACATTTGGGTGTTATTGACAATTAGGGCCAAGGAGGGGTTATGAGTAAATAGTAATATGTATATTCGAAATGCCGGGTAAATGTAGGTTTTACTATCTACTATCCATCCACTGCGCAATAGACCCGGCCATTATCCTGTTTCCGTTTTTATTTGGATGGCTACTATAGTTATTGGGGTATAACTGTTCGTTATGTACAGCCTCTTTAAGCGGATTCAATACATCCAGATAAGAAATATCATGCTCTTTAAAATACGATTTTGCAATATTGTTTATCTGTCTTTCGGCCTCAATTAAACGGTCAATTTTTTCTGAGCTTTCCAAACGACTATTCCCTTCTATAAAATCTGCGAACACGCTCTCCTTTGTAGGAATTAAGACAACCAAAAACCGGACATTGTTTCTCTCTGCTAGTTCATTCATCTGATTAAAGAAATTAAGCGTAAGCCCGAGTCCTTCCTGTACCTCAGGGTTTTTTAAATCAAGATTATCTAACCATCTTCCAGGCGTGAATCCGGTGTAGATATCATTCTCTTTATCCTCGAACATCACTACTTCTAACCCTGCCCCTATCATTTTTTTCTGTCTTATATAATCTCCGAGAGATGATGTATTCACTATCCTGTATAGGACGCTGTTTCCTGCAAACCAATCAGCAATTAAATAGATTTGCTTCATAAATGATGCCCGAGGGTTCTTTTTGAGTGACGCTTTATTCTGATTGGGCGATACTTGTGCGTGCATGGAAGCAATGTCCGGGTTTCTTAAATCCTTCCAGTACGGAACACTGTATACTGCAGTATAAGTATCGGTAAGATCGTTTCCCAAGTAGAATCCGGCAATTATGAGGTTTGGTCCTAAACCAAGGGCCTTATCTTCCATCAAGTATAGATATTCGGCAGGACTGTAGCCGCCCAGGGACATATTATATACTTCCTGACCTTTTAACTCACCCAGGATAGAAGGCCAGGAGTGCTTTGCCAGTGAGCTTGTACCGTATGTCTGCGAATCGCCGAGCGCTACAATGTCAGCGTGGGCAGGCACCAATCTGTTTCTAAAACCCCAAGCATCGTGGCCCCTGGTATTGGGCTCCACTCTGTGTCTTAACATGTCGTCCGGAACCAGTCTCCGCCATAAATAATCCGTCGGGTTAAAGAATATCCTGGCTACCCCCTCTGCAGCCAGCAGTATAAATATCACCGTAATTATGCCGAGAAATAGTTTTCTAAGACGACCGCTCAAGGATATGGAACTCCATCATACTACAATCGAATCAATAAAACTGTCTAACAATTATTCTCGGCTAAGATGAGCATTAAATCAAGCTCCGTTAATCCAACCTAAGCGGTGATGAAAGCTCAATTGAAGAAAACTACAGCATCCCCGAAATGCTTTAAGACCACAGGGATGCTGTAGTTGCCCGGTTATTCTAAATAATTGTAACAAATTGCCTGTTTTAACTATTCGTTTTTTGGCATAAGACCCAGCCGCTCGGGGAATATCTTATATAGGGCCGGGAGCACCAGCAGCGTTAGGACGGTGGAGGAGATAATTCCGCCGATCACTACCGTTGCCAGCGGGCGCTGCACTTCAGAGCCCGCGCCCACGTTAAGCGCCATCGGCACAAACCCTAGGCTCGCCACAAGCGCGGTCATAAGTACCGGGCGCAGACGCGTCAGCGCGCCCTCTATGATGGCCTCTTCGCGTGCAAGGCCTTTGAGTTCCAGCTCACGGATGAAAGACAGCATAACCACACCGTTTAGCACCGCTACACCTGAAAGCGCGATAAATCCTACACCGGCGGAAATAGAAAGTGGAATTCCCCGCAGCAAAAGTGCGGCAATACCTCCTGTCAGTGCTAGTGGTACACCAGAAAAAATTATTAGCGACGAGCGCGCTGAGTTAAAAGCCATGAACAACAAGCCGAAAATCAGCAGCAACGCCATAGGCACCACGATCATCAAGCGCTGCTTAGCGGAGATGAGCTTCTCAAACGTTCCGCCATACTCTGTCCAGTAGCTGGGAGGAATATCCACCCGCTCCTCGATACGCTCTCTTGCTTCATCTACGAATGTGCCTAAATCACGCCCGCGCACATTGGCCGTGATCACCACGCGGCGCTTGCCGTTCTCGCGGCTGATCTGGTTCGGCCCGTATACCACCCCGAGCTCTGCGACTTCCTTTAGCGGCACAAAGCCGAGGGTATTATGCTCTACATCATATGCCGGCAGCGGTATCGGCAGGTCTTCCAGTACTTCGACGTTCGTCCGGAGGTGCTCGGGGAGCCGCACCACAATGTCAAAGCGGCGGTCCCCCTCAAAGAGCTTTCCGGCTTCTCGGCCCCCCATTGCCGCCTGCACAATGTCCTGCACGTCAGACATATTGAGACCGTAGCGGTCAAGCGCCTCCCGGTCAGGGACGATAGAAAGCACAGGAAGACCCGTGGCCTGCTCTATCTTTACGTCAGAGCCCCCTGGAATGCTCTTTAGCTCACCCTCCACCTGCTCTGCAACCTCCAGCATAACCCCGATGTCGTCACCGAATATCTTAACGGCCAGGTCGCTGCGCACCCCTGAAATAAGCTCGTTAAAGCGCATCTGAATAGGCTGGGTAAACTCGTAATTATTACCCGGAACATCTTTTGCGACTTCCTCCATTTCCTCAATCAGCTCGGTTTTTGTCTTGGATGAATCGGGCCATTCTTTACGGGACTTTAGCATTATGAATGTATCGGCAACGCTTGGCGGCATCGGATCGGTCGCTACTTCCGGCGTGCCGATCTTCCCGAACACCTCCCGGATTTCAGGGAAGGCTTCTTTTAGCCGTTTTTCCAGTGTTGCCTGCATAGCCACAGCCTGAGTGAGGCTTGTGCCAGGTATCCGCATCGCATGTAATGCGATATCCCCCTCGTCAAGGTTCGGGATGAACTCGGCGCCCATGCGCGAGGCCCCGAGCAGGCTTACCGCCACGAGCACTATAGCCGCTGTGATCACAGTGAGTGGACGACGGAGGCTCCACCGAAGAGCGGGCTCGTAGCCTCTCTTTGCGCCGCGTATCACTCTGTTTTCCTTTTCTTCTACTTTGCCTGTGACAAAAATCGCCACGGCGGCTGGCACGAAAGTGAGCGATAAAACAAGCGCCGAGAGGAGCGCCATTACCACAGTAATGGCCATCGGGTGGAACATTTTCCCCTCAACTCCTGTGAGGGAGAAGATCGGCAGATATACGACGGTGATGATAATCACCCCGAAGATGCTCGGTTTAATCACCTCGCTCGTCGCCTGGGCCGTAAGCCTCAAACGCTCCTCTTTGCTCAGCAGCCGCCCGAGCTCTCGCTGGGCTATCCCGAACCTGCGGATACAGTTTTCAACGATAATCACCGCGCCGTCAACGATAAGGCCGAAATCCAGCGCGCCGAGGCTCATCAGGTTTCCCGAGACTCTATTTTCGACCATCCCGGTAATAGTCATAAGCATGGATATCGGAATCACCATCGCGGTAATAAGCGCCGCGCGAAAGTTCCCAAGGAGAAGAAATAAAATTACGATAACGAACAGCGCCCCCTCGAGGAGGTTCTTTTCGACAGTGGAAATTGTACGGTTAACGAGCTCGGTCCTGTCATAAACGGGCCTGGCGACGACTCCGGAGGGGAGGCTTTTATTCACCTCGGTGAGCTTCTTCGCCACGCGCCGAGATACCTCCCGGCTGTTTTCGCCTACAAGCATCATGGCCGTGCCTAGCACCACCTCTTCGCCGTTTTGGGTTGCTGCTCCCGTGCGGAGCGGCGAGCCGAGCTCAACGTCCGCCAGCTGGTCTATACGGATGACCAGCTCGTCCTTTTTCGTGACGATGATCCCCCGTATGTCGTCCAGGTTCTTCACCTGCCCCGGAACGCGGATCAGGTACTGCTCACCTCTGCGCTCGATATAACCCGCGCCGACATTCTCGTTATTGCGCTCAAGCGCGCGAACCACATCATGGATTGTAAGACCGTAAGCCAGCAGGCGGTCAGGATAGGGCATAACATGAAACTGCTTTTTGTAGCCGCCGACGGAGTTAACCTCTATCACGCCTTTTAGGTTTCTGAGCTGGGGAATGATGACCCATTCCTGAAGAGTCTGAAGGTCCATAGGCGTATAGGCCGTGCCGTCTTCCTTTTTCGCATACGGCCCGGCTTCTACTATGTACATGAAAATCTCGCCGAGCCCTGTGGCGATCGGGCCCATTTCGGGCTCGAGCCCTTCAGGTAATTCCCCTTTAATTCTCTGAAGCCGCTCTCCTATAAGCTGACGGGCGAAATAGATATCCGTGCCTTCCTCGAACACTACCGTCACCTGGCTAAGGCCGTAACGTGAGAGCGAGCGCGTATAATCGAGCTTCGGGAGCCCGGCAAGAGCGGTTTCCACCGGGAAAGTGACGCGCTGCTCCACTTCAAGGGGCGAATATCCGGCAGCCTCGGTGTTGATCTGCACCTGAACGTTTGTAATGTCCGGCACGGCGTCTATGGACAGTCTTTTAAAGTTATATACGCCGAGCGCCATGAGACCGAGGACTAGAATAATGACCAGCCAACGGTTTCGTATAGAGAGACGAATAATATATTCGAGCAAAGAGAGATTTGTTTGCCCGGTTTTAGCTTCGGTATTTTTAGTGTTTTCAGTGGTCATGGCCCGCTCCTGATTTCTCGATATCCGCTTTGATCAGAAAGCTGTTCTCGGTCACGTATTCCGTACCGGGCTTTAAACCGCTCAGGACTTCCACCATGTCGCCGTCACTCATACCGAGATCGAGTATCCGGACTTCATATGTATCGCCGACTTTCGCGAACACCACGGTAAAATCACGGAAACTCTGAAGCGCTGAGGTTTTAACCGCAAGGGGCACCTTCTTTTCATCAATGAGCACGTCCCCCTTGACCGTCATACCCGGCCTCCAGCTGCCGTCACTGTTGTCCAGAGGCACTATGGCGAGCACAGTTTGGCTGTTCGCGTCAGCCGTGGGCAGGAGCATCTTAATGGCCCCTTCTGTAGAGACGGTTTTTTCGTCTTTAGCACTGCCGAGCCCGTAAACAAGTACAGTCTGGCCCTGCCGGATATCCGAGAGATCGGAGGGGAACACGTGAAACTCGGCCCAAACCTCAGAGAGGTCGGCTACAGTGAATAGTGGCTCGTCCCCCGCGACGTCACCGACATTTGTATTACGCGCCAGAACGACCCCACTTATCGGCGAAACCACATTAAAAGTCTTAAGGCTCTTATTATTTTCTACTCTCGCAAGCACCTCCCCTTTCTTGACCCGCTGCCCCCACATGGCGTTTACGCTCCTGACAATGCCCGGGAAGCGCGAGCGAACCTCCGCCGTGCTGTTCCGGTTAAGAGTAATGCGGCCCGTAAGACGCGCGTACTTACCGATAGTCGCGGGGCCGGCCTTTTCAGTCTTAACACCCGACTCATGCGCTGCCTCTTCACTTATTACCGTCCTGCCTTCATAGGATTCATACTCCCAGCGGTGCGTCTTTCCATTGTATTCCGCCCGGGCCTTCACATCAAAAGAATGGGGCTCGGCGACCACGCCGTCACCGATCAGCGCGTCCCCGTCCGGCTTGAAAGCATAGCGGTCGACCTCGCCGTCCAGGCGGTGAAGCTCAATAGAGAGATTTACTTTCGAAGGGTCTAGCACTTTATCATCTTCGTACGCGTAGACGCGAAACTCGGGCGGCACGCCTTTCTCGTAAATCGTAATCTCGATAGAAAAATCGCCGTCACGGAGGAGCCTTCCCCCCTTGGGGCCTTTTTCCTCTTCCTGTTCTTCATACATATTCCCGCTTTCAGCATAAGTTGTTGAAATTGCAGCAGGAAACGCAGCCCCGATAATTAGCAGAGCGCTTAAAACTGTAATGTTAACAAGTCTCTTATTCATTGTTTTGTCCCCCCTCATTGTTTACTGAAATTTCCTGTACGAGCGGTTTATTGGTGCCCATCAGAAAATCGATCTCCGCCTTGGCCTTGTAAAGCTCGAGCAGGTTGTCTAAATACTCTGACTGCACCTTATTTAGCGTTCTTTGCGCGTCCAGGAGGTCTAAATAGCTGAACGCCCCGAGGTTGTATCCCCTCTCGGCCTCGCCGAAAGCCTTATTCGCATTGGGCAATATGCTGTTTTGATAGCGCTGCGCTACGTCCAGTGAGGCGCAGAATGACTCCCAGGCCTGTATTGCGCTCTGATACAGAGCAAGCTCCGTCACGCGGGCCCTTTCTTCCGAGCGTTTAACACCTGCTCGGGCGCTGCCTACTCCTCCCTGGTTTCTGTCGAACACCGGGATGGGGATTGAAAACTCGGCAACGAGCGCCGTATCGTCGTTATCGAAGAACTGCCTCACACCCAGGCCCACCGTGGGGTCGGGCACGCCGCTTGCTTTTGCCAGATCGAGTGAAGAGCGCGCCTTTGTTTTTTCGAGCTGCCGAACGCGCGCATCGGGTGTGGATTCCAGAAGCTGGGTCACGGTCTCAAGCTCAATTAGCTCTGGAAGAAGTGATAAATCCGCATCGACAGTGAGATCATCACCGCCTTTCAGACCCATCAGGCGCGCAAGGTCGTTGCGGGCAATATTATATTCCTCTTCCACGTGGTGCTCTTCTATTTCCGCTTCGTCTTTTTCAATTTTGGCTTTCAGAAGCTCGACGTCGGGCGAAGCGGCGGCGTTAACGCGTCTTTCTACGATCTCAATGGTTTCCCCGGCGAGCTGTACGCGTCTTTCGGCAAGCTCCAGGCGCTCGTTAGCCACCGCCGTGCGCATGAAGGCGTATTCGGTTTCAGAAAGAAGGCCCAGGGCCCCCGCCAGAGCTTTTTCACGCGCTATCTTTAAGCCCGCTTCGGCGATATCCGTCCTGTAGCGGCGCTTTCCGGCAAGCTCTATCTTTTGCTTAAGGCCGACAGTAAGCTCCGTTCTCTCGAAGCCCTCCCTGTCATTAGTCCCGGCAAAGTTCTCGAGCTCGAAAAACGCGCCCGGATTCGGCAGGAGTGAGGCCTGAACACGCTCGCCCTCGGCGGCATTAATCTCGGACAGCTTTTCCTTATACGAGGGGTTATTCTCCAGTGCCCTTTTAAGCGCCGTCTGCTTATCCAACGTTTCGGCAAACAAGAGAGACGGCCCGATTGAAAGAAAAACCAATGCTGTACTAAAAACTATCTTCTTTATCATAGTAATATCCTTTTGAACTTATGGGTTAATGTGAAAAACAGATCAAAATTGAGCGCAATGATCCCGCAGGACGCAGGTGTACCGGGCCCGGCAACTCCACCGGGAGGGTAGTAACGCTCAGGATCGTACTATTAGATTAGAAAGCTTTGGGTGGTGAGATAAATAGGAGTGAATACCGGCTTGAAAACATAGCCGTCAGGAGGGCCCCGTTTTTGAATTGATTTTAACTCTAAGGGGTTGTTCCAGACCGTTAAAGCGCCCGGACCGTAATCAAAGTCCTGACTTGTATCTACTTTCGACAACAAATCGTGCCGGTCGGCGTTTTTAAGGTCAATATGCAGAAAATCGCTGTAGTATGAAGCCAGATCAGTCGGTATGTGATGATCGTTATGCTCGTGGTCTATATAGAAGCATTGTCCTTTCAAATGGAACTTTTCGTGATGGGCCTCTTTATGGGACGTACCCGACTGGTGCATGATGTTGGCGTCGTACATCGCATGTACGGCCTCATGAGGCGCGATTGGTAAAAACGTAGGCAGGAAAAGCGCTAATACTAATAGCGCTGATACAAAATTTCTCATCATCATAAAATTTACCGCATAGGGTGATAATCTCAATACCCGTTTTTGGAAGGTAATTAGCTCGGGGGTGATTTACTGAAATTATAGGCGCTTAGACAGTGAGGCCTGACAATATTGCCGCAGGATAGCGCGACGCTTAATTAATTCGGTTATTGTGTCTTCAATGTAGGTGTGATAGGTTCTGGTTTAACTGGCATTAATCGTTAATTATTTTGGCAAGGATAATGATACATATAGCTAATAGAAAAGATTTGCCGCAACAAACATTACAATTAGCAGTACAAAATAAACGAGCGGGAACGCCCAGCGACAAATACGGTCTACGCGATCTCCGGGTTCAGTATTTCCTCTCTTATCCAGTGCGCCCACTACGAGATTAATCACCACTGTTGCGCACATTGTCAGGTAACTAAGGTTCAGGAACCCGTGAATCAGTGTGAAATAAGAAATGTTAGGCAAATGATCACTTGTAACAAGTAGGTAAGCAACGCCTGTTAGAATTCCAATAAATGAGACATTGAGCCTGTCGCCGAGAGAGGATCTATCCATCCAAAATACTGAGAACGATAGCAGCACAATAACAATAAGAGGTATAACAACAAGCCTTATTACATAAAAGGGCCTTCGCTCTACATCTATTCCAACCACAAAAGCTGAAGAAACTGCTCCTTTACCTAAATACGGTGTAGTGCGCTCTATTACAAATGAATCTACTTCCAAAACATCCCATTGCGGTACAGGTAATATCATATCTCTTGGGCTAATATCCGATTCAACCTGCAGTAATACTTCCTCTTTATTAAAACCAATAGTTTGAAATACTGCTTCCAGGCGCTGTGTATCAAATGGGAATTTTCTTAAGTCCAGATTAACCTCCGCGGTAGCATTAATTGTCTGCATTAGAGTAGATGACCCATCCGGCCCTATTCGCAGAGTAACTCCGCTTATCTCAAACAGACCTGATTCATTTACAAGGACGAATTGAGGATACCAGCCGGTAGCAATCTCATTGAATTGATAGGCTCCCTGAAAGACCTTCTCATTCACTCCTACTTGAGCAGGATCAAAAGCTTCTCGAGGATCAAGCCACTTAAGTGTTAACACGCCAGTGAATTCAAATGTGTCAACTTCATCATTAATTTCATTTATATCCTGGAGCTCAAAATACGCCTGAACCTTAACCGTGCCTTCTGGATCGGGAGATCCGAGATCAAACCCCTGATCAGATAGCGTGTAAGGGGTGAGGAATAATAATATTAGACATACAGCTAAGACTCTGGATAAGAGCTTGCCCATAACTATTTTGCACCTGCTGGCGGCTCTCCCTCATCTTCTTTTTGAGGCTTATAGCCAGGAGGATACTTCTCCCAGGGATAACCGTTTTTTGCTTTCTCATAGGCTAAGTTATAAAGCTTCTGCATATAAACCGTATCAAACATTCCGTTGGTTGCTTTTATATTGGTTCCCCCCGGAATTGAAGCTAGGTTAAATGAAATCTCATCCCTCTCAGTAAGAACATAGATCCTGTAGATATCTCCGTCATAATGAGACTTGATTAGAGTTCCAATTGCTCTTCCGGCTATAGGAACAATTCTGTCTTCAACATCACTCCACTCCGGTTCTTTTTGATCATTCTTAATCACGTAAAGCACTCTTTTTCTATTAAGAAGTTCCTCGAATTCCTCATCATCTCCTACTATTTTTTTTACATCCTCTACATGCGAAAGAATAGGAGAGAGAGCTTCATTATAAAGCATTACCTCGGTAAAAGTTCCGCCGTCAACATGCATTTCTTCATAGGTACTGCCATTTGCCTCTACAGGTATAAAAACAGGCGGGAATATTGAAGGCATGCTTGCTGAAGCCAAAAGAACGGACCTAAAGAGCTCCAGCGCTCCGGGCTTCCCGCTTGCGGCGATAGCTCCCATATTCCAAATTACTAATCTTTGAGCATCTAATTGAGTGGTTCCCACTAAAAGAATACGGCCCTTTAAATACTCGGCTGCAACTGCTTCCAGCACATCCTGATTGATGTTCTCGGCAATCAGCTTCTTAAGTGGTTCCACACCAAATAACGCATCTCTCCAATAAGCTGTAAGTATGCTCTTTTTTGTGTAGATATCTTCATCTGAGGAGTTAGTATAGGATTCTTTTAATTGGTTATCATAATCAGACCCAAGGAAAGCAAAAGTAGCTAGTAGAGCGCCTGTGCTAATCCCTGTAACTAATTTAAATTCCGGCCGTGTACCCGCCTCACTCCATCCGTTTAAAAGACCGACTCCATACGCGCCATCGGCCCCCCCTCCGCTTATAGCTAAGTAATAAACTTCATCTCCTATCTCGGCAGATGCTTGTACTTCTCTTTTCATAGAAAGTACAGCTGCTTGATTAAACTCCTCATTTGATTTATCCGCCCAGGCCCTGAGGCCCTTCACATCTTCAAATCCTATTACTTTGACTTGATCCTCGAGATTTGCGGGCAGAGCATTACGAACGCGGGTCTTTGCGCAGCCCGTAATGTAGATCGAAATAACAAGCAGACATATAACTATTATTTTATACTTCGTTCCTGTTGTCTTATCAGATAGCATTCAATTACCTTATCCTTATCATTTTAAATCAATTGTAATACGTATCAGGACAATTATCATAATTAAAGCTGAAATACAACTTCTAATTCCGAATTAGAGTTCCGTGTCACCTAAATTACAGCATCTGGTCTTAAGGTAGTTTAGATTCGAGCCGAAAGCCACTATGTGAGAAGAGGCGCAAAACAAGATAACGGGCAATAAGATTCCTTGGGTTATAAGGAAGTAATTATTCTAAATTTGCAAGTGAATGACGAATACACTGACATGTTAACTAAGGATTGAAGCAGCCGAGGGGTAAGTTACTGAAATTATTAGTAGCGGGGGCAGGATTTGAACCCTGGGCCTTGGGGTTATGAGAGCTAATTTATCAATCACACCAACAGAATTTAGTACCGCTACAACGAGTTTCTTTAGATACATTACACACACATTTTTCACCCTCATCACAACAATCATCAGTTTCACAGTGGCAACTTGTTGTTCCGATACCCCAGTGTGAATGACAGTCAGGGTCAAGAGGGCCGTGAAGCGGTGTTCCGCCTGAATCCCGCGTTAGATATGATGAGATATTAACAATACGAAGCATACATTCAAGCTCGCCGGAAGATATAGTGCCCCCGGTTAAAAAATCAAATCCTACAATGCATTGTCCGGGGACTTCCACACTTTCAGTTTGCACCTTTTCAAGGGCTTCACCATATGTTGTTTTAGATGTGACCTCAAAACCTACCGAAATAGGCCTTGTGCCTTCTGATACCTTTGCTTGAATTTCAGCATAATATTCAGATGCTTTATCGCCGTCAATCGAAAACCCAATCATGATAGGAGTCAAAACACCTTTGTTATTGGGCACATTAGCCACTGCGAAAGGGGCCCTGAAAGTTACTTCTCCCTCCATAGGAAGTTTGTGTTGAAAAGACAACTCAATCGGTTCATCTGGTCCGACATCTATTGTTTGGGATAATCCTGAAGTCTCACTGGGAGTGTGCTCAGTATGGGTGTTTTTCGAGCAGCCGATGAATAAAAAAACCAAAGCAAAGATTAATAAGTAACGCATAGGACCGCCTCCCATTTATGTTGTAAGCAGATGTAGAAGTAGATCCAAGAAAACTATGAATTTCAGCCGTCAGAAGGAGCAAACATTTTATATCCGATTCTAATATAGGGGTATACCAAAGTCAAGAACTATATAGCTGTTATATATGAACATCATTTTTTACGGTTGGAATTCAATAAAGTGTAATCGGCGCAAGCAACTGAAATAATTGGTAGCGGGGGCAGGATTTGAACCTGCGACCTTCGGGTTATGAGCCCGACGAGCTACCAAGCTGCTCCACCCCGCGTCTGAAGTAAGGTTGAATAGGGTATGGGATATTAACGTAGCTGTCAAGTGCCTATCTATACGCTCAAAAGCATGAAATCTTCTGTTGACAAGAGGGGTTTAAAAATATAGATTAACAGTACGAAATAGAATTAGGCCTTAAAAGGCTTATCATAGGAGGCTATTTAAAGATGAAAAAGTTAAGCGCACTAATGCTAACGGCATTATTACTAACCTCGGCTTCACTCATGGCGGGTTGCGAGAACAAGACCAAGAAAGAAGAGCACGAAGCCACAAAGTCAACTCTCGAGATGACAAAGCAAGAGCTAGACCAGCTAAAGCAGGACTCTTCCAAACTCGACGCTTACATAGCCAACATGAAAAAGCAAATCACAGATCTTCAGATTGAAAACCAGAAGATGATTGCAGCGAACAAAAGGCTTCAAGCTGAAATCATTGACTTAAAGCTCGAGCTCGGGGAAATCCCCAACGTCGACAGCCCGGTTGATAAGTCTTCAGATAGCGAATCCGCACCAGCTGAGGACAAGAGCAGCACTGAAGATAAAGGCTCCGACACTGACTCAACCAACGGGGAAAG
This sequence comes from Thermodesulfobacteriota bacterium, assembly GCA_965216785.1. Classification (GTDB taxonomy): domain Bacteria; phylum Desulfobacterota_D; class UBA1144; order Nemesobacterales; family UBA2774; genus UBA2774. The sequence continues at coordinate 1,883,178 of OZ244197.1, read as the reverse complement.
TACAGATACCGGCGAGCAGGAAGTCTAAGCTTCTTACTCCCTGACAGCTTTAATATCCAATATTCTGTCCAGCCTGAAGGTGCACCTTTCTTTTCTTAGGTGGCAGAATGCGTGTATATAGGTGCTCTCCTTACTTACACTTATATCGAAAGGCTCAATAACCCTAGTTGAAGTCTCATCTTTATAAGCAGAGAGATATTTTATACGAAGCTTGCCTTTTACCCTGAGAGCCTCTTCAATCTCTCCCGGAAGTACGAGCTCTTTTGAGGATTTTAACTCGACGGCTTTTCCCTGGAGCTTTAAAATATCCTTTAGTCTTTTCAGTCTGATTCCCCTTCTGTCGAGGTCGGCCAGAAAATATTCCAGCACTCCTTTTGTGGTCATCACGTCCGCAAGCGCCCTATGCTCACTTTCTGTAATTATCCCGATGCTTTTAGCAATTTCCCCAAGGCTGTTGCTTGGGAAATTGTAATATCTCCTGGCTATACCTAGCGTATCTATCACGTTGTATGCGGGTAGTGTAAGCATGAGATTTCTGAGCTCAGCTTCCAGAAACCCGAGGTCAAACGCAGCGTTATGAGCTACAATCACCGAATCTTTCAGAAAATCCAAAACGTCCCCCGCGATATGCCTGAAAAAAGGGGACTTACTAACCATAAAATCCGTTATTCCGTGAATTGATACTGCTCTCGGGGGGATAGCCATACCCGGGTTAACCAGCGTTACAAACTGCTCGACAATATCACCGTTTAGTGTTTTAACGATGGCTATCTCGCAGATTTTGTCGCCGCCTGCCGGATCAAGCCCCGTGGTCTCCACATCGAGGAATGAAAACCTAACTTCAGAGGGATTTAATAAATTCACCGCTCACTCCTTATAGAAAATCTATACTATCATGTATGGATAAACAATTAAATGGAAAGGTGCTATTAACAAATTTCTTAGTACAAGTGGATATCTTAGTAACTCTGGATTTCGTTTAGTATGTCCTGTCCGCCGCTTTGAAGTATGCTCTCAGCTAAGCGCTCGCCGAGTATCTCTGCGCTGTCCGTCTCACCGGACACCGATTCCTTCAACAGAGCGCTTCCGTCAGGTTTTGCCAACACCCCGGTTATGTGAATTTCATTTCCGGAAATGACCGCGCGGCACCCCATAGGAACGTTGCAGTCCCCAGAGAGCCTCTTCAAAAAAGCCCTCTCGGCCAGAGCCTGCAATGCGGTTTCAGTGTGATTGATCGATCTGAGAACTTCATTTGTACCTGTATCGGACTCCCTGGATTCGATAGCCACAATCCCCTGACCCGGGGCTGGCACCATAGTCTTCTCGGAAATAACCTCGGTCACCTCATCTTTAAATCCCATACGCTCGATTCCGGCGAGCGCAAGCACTATCGCGTCGTACTCATCTCCCTCAGTTAGCTTTCTAAGCCTCGTATCCACATTGCCCCTGATCGGGGATATTGTAAGGACAGGATGAATGTGCAGGATTTGTGATGCCCTCCTCAGACTCCCCGTACCTACCCTAGAGCCATCGGGAAGCTCTGCGAGCTTAAGCCCTGAGCGTGTTATCAGCGCGTCCCTCGGATCGTGGCGCTCTATAAACGCCCCCAGCGTAAGCCCCTTCGGAAGCACAGCCGGTACGTCCTTTAAGCTATGGACGGCTATATCTATCCTCTCGCCCAGAAGAGCCTCTTCAATCTCTTTTACAAACACCCCTTTGCCGCCGATCTCGGACAGCGGAGACTCGAGGTTCTTATCCCCTGTGGTTTTTATTACTATTATTTCGGAGTTTATATCCGGATGGGTTTGACTTACCAGACTTTCCACATGGCGGGCTTGCCAGAGGGCGAGTCCGCTCCCCCTAGTTCCAATCCTGAGAGTAGGCCTCATCTTCCTCTTCTTCGACTATCAGGAGGTCGTTATCAAGCTCAAAAAGTTTTTTTACCGAATCCACGTACAGCGCACCCATTGAGGTTGAAGCCTCTTCTTTGAGCTTGGTCAGAGGTCCGTGGAGTATCTTGCCTACTATCCTGGAGGCCATTGCCTCAATCACATCTCTATCTTTGTCGGTATAGCTGTCGAGCTTTGATAGAGCTCTATCCACTTCTAGGTTCTTTATCAATTCAAAACGCTTCTTGAGGTCTATGATCGCGGGCACTGCTTTAAGCCCGGAAATCCATGCCTCAAAGGCTCTCTCCACCTCGTGAACTATATCGTCTGCCTGTACGGCGCTTTCTTTTCTGGTCTTGATATTCTCATCAAGCACGCCTTTTAAGTCGTCTATGTCGTATAGATATATGTCAGGAAGCTCTTCCACTCTGGGGTCAATGTCGCGAGGCACTGCAATATCAATCATAAATACCGGCTCGTTATTCCTGAGCTTAAGCGACTCTTTGGCGTGAGTGGTCTTGATTATAAAATCTGAAGACCCGGTGGCTGTTATTACGATGTCCATTTCCTTTAAATGATAGTAAACCTCTTCGAATCTTACGGGACTCCCGCTCAGACGCTCCGCGAGCTTAGCCGCGTTATCAAACCGGCGGCTTGCGATCATCAGGTCGCCGATGCCCGCGTTCACCAGGTTTCTCGCAGCGAGCTCCGCCATTTCCCCGGAGCCTATCAGCATAACCTTCCTCGAAGAGAGGTCATCGAAGATCCTCTTTGCCAGCTCCACGGCTACGTAGCTTACAGATACAGCGCGCGACCCTATTCCGGTCTCGGTCCTGACTCTCTTCGCCGCAAAGAACGCCGAGTGGCATAGCCGGTTTAGTATTAGCCCGGCAGTCTTTTTAAGAACCGCGTTTCTGTAGGCGTTTTTCACCTGGCCAAGTATTTGGGGCTCGCCCACAACCATCGAGTCGATTCCGCAAGCCACTCTGTAGAGGTGGCGCACCGCTATATGCCCGATCGATATATAGATATAGGCGGACAATTCATTAGGGCCTGTTCCACTTGAGTCTGAAAGATACTGCTTAATACTCTCTATACAACTGTCCGCGTTATCAGAGGCCGCGTAGATCTCCGTCCTGTTGCACGTAGAAAGAACCATGCACTCTTCAACGCCTTGCATTTCGCTAAGCTCGGCTACAGCGGCTCCCGCTTCGTCCTCGGTGAACGTGAAACGCTCCCTTATTTCCACGGGCGCGGTATTATGGCTTATCCCCACAACAACTACTCGAAGCATTCTATTTACACTTCCTCACATCGAATCACTGACTATTATATACCAATTAGCAATAATATTAAGCCTTCTTACTGATAAAGCTTAAAAACTCATTCCTGGTCCTCTTGTCCTTCTTAAATACGCCGCGCATCGAGCTTGTCAGCATGCTGGCGTCGGCTTTCATAATCCCTCTCATCGCCATGCACAGGTGTTGAGCTTCCGCCACTACGGCAACGCCCTGGGGCTTTAGCACTTCTTCCAGAAAGTCCGCAATCTGCCCCGTCATTCTTTCCTGCACCTGAAGCCTCCTTGAAAATACCTCAACGATACGGGGGATCTTGCTAAGCCCCACTATCTTGCCGTTTGGTATATAGGCGACGCTGCACATACCGAAAAAAGGCAGCATATGGTGCTCGCAAAGACTGTAGAACTCTATATCTTTCACTACTACCATTTCATCAAAGTTTATATCGAACAGCGCGCCGTTTATGATCTCCTCGGGTGATACATGATAGCCCGCCGTCAGCTCATCAAACATCCTGGCCATCCTCTTGGGCGTGTCTCTAAGACCCTGACGCTTGGGGTCTTCGCCTATCTGTACAAGTATCTCCTTGACTGCTTTCTCAATACTCATCTAGGTAACTTGCCTCCTCGAAATATTCAAAATAACTGTTTTTAGTCTCGCTTACGCGAACGTATACAAGACTTTCTCCGAGTCCCTCTCTCAATTCGTTCCATACATATTTGGCAATATTCTCACTCGTAGGCTGTTTCTCAGTGAAGTACGGCACTTCGATGTCGAGCCTCTTGTGGTCGAGCCCCTCGAGCACATCCCCTGAAAGGCTGTCCAGCTCCTCAAGGTTTATCACCATACCGGTTTCCGGGTCTATTTCTCCGGAGACTTTAATTTGCACACTGTAGTCGTGTCCGTGTCCGTGCACGTTGGAACAGCTATTGAATATCCTCTCATTCTCCTCATCAGAAAGAGCTTTGATATACAGTCTGTGAGCCGCCGAAAATTTATAAGCCCTTGTGAGAGTTACCAATTCTGTCATTGCTCTACCACCCTGTAATCAACGTAAAGGTCATCTGTCTCATAAAGCCTGACCCTGTGGAGTTTGCAGCTCGGATTAGCAGCTAACCTATCACTAAAAATCTCCCACATTACTTTTGCTATATTCTCAGTAGTGGGAATAAGCTCTTTAAAGTATGGGTTGTCTTCGTTCAAGTTCTTATGGTCAAAATCATTCAGTACTTCTTTCATTACCTCTTTAAGATCATAGAGGTTAATTATCATGCCTGTATCTTCGTCCACCTCACCCGCAACAGTAATCTCGAGCATATAATTATGCCCGTGTCCGTGAGGGCTGGCCGACTTACCGAAAACCTCTACATTTTTCTCCTCGCTCCACCCGGGGTTCCAGTACCGGTGGGAGGCGGAGAACTCCATCTTTTTTGTCAGTAGCTGTTTAAACGCCATCAGTATTCCACTCTGTCCTTCTAAGCGATATTTACAAAGACCGCGCTTCAAAGCCGAATAGGATAGCATAGTTAACTCAGGCTACCAACTTGGGAGTGTCTAAGGTACCCTTTTAGATGCATGATAAGCGCAACTGATGCAAAGAGGCTAGAAGAAGCTGTAAGCAAGATACGGCGAAAGAGGAGTGAATTCACCCTCGTAAAGGGTCTTCTCTACACCGCCTTTGCCATATTCGCTTCGCTTGCCCTCGCATCTCTATTTTCATTCATATCCTACAGCCCTACCTATTATTCTGTCCTAAAGATCCTGGCAATACTCGCCTCTGCGGCGGCTGCGGTTAAATTCATAGCCCTTCCGCTTTTAAGAGAAAGAGGCGTGAGCGATATAGTAGATGAGCTTGAAGCGGCCTCACCCGGCCTGGGTGAAGATACGTTAAACGCTATATTACTCAAAAAAGACGCAGACAGGCACAGCATCTTGGGCACTTCGGCATATCTTTCAGACGCCCACATTGAAGAAGTAACCGGAAGACTCGAGTCAGCCGACCCGGGATCTTTTTTCCCAAAGCAAAGACTAAAGAGACTGCTAACCCCGGTGTCCGGAGCGCTGATTGCGGCAATTTTATTATTAATATTCGTTCCCGGGCAGTTCAGAAGCTTCTTATTTAGCCCCGGTCTCTTTCCCGGAAGCTCGGACGGTGTGCTGCAGCTTGCGGATGTTGAGCTTACGCTCAACTACCCTGACTACTCGGGGATCGCGACGGAAACTGTCAAAGGCGGCACAGGCGACGTAAAAGCCCTTATTGGCACAGAGGTCAGTTTCCGCGCGCGCGCGCTCGGAAAGTTTCAAGGCGGCAGGCTCGTCATTGAGAACGGTCCTTCACTTCCTGTAGAGATGAACCACGGGAGGATCGAGGCTGAATTCACAGTGACAGGAGATGGCGCCTATCACATAACCGAGCAAAACGGGAAAGATAAAACAGAGAAGAGAACTATCACGGCGCTACAAGACAGCGCTCCAGAAATTTCCATAGAGAGTCCCGCGGGAGATATGATAGAGGTAGACGGCGAGGAGAGGATAGAGATTTCCTACCGGGCTACTGACGACTTCGGACTCGGGAAATTCAAGCTCACCGTGGAAGGTGAGGACGGCAAGAGCGAGAAATTAATTGCAGACCCCGAAGACGGCCCCAAGACATACGGAGATCGGATAACATGGGACGTGGGCTCTTTAGACAGAGTACGGGGGGGCACAATTAAGCTCCGCGTGGAAGCTTATGACAACGACACGATTACAGGCCCCAAGGCGGGCGTATCTAACGCGATCACCTTAAAGCTGATGGACGCACAGAGAAAGCACGAGCAAGTCTTGAATCTGGCAGAGCAGCTGATGGAAGAGCTGATAGATATCCTCGGGGATGAAATTGAATTAAAACAGAGTTTAAAAGAGACCGCCGGCGCTAAGAGCCCACAAGTAAATATCGACTTAAACAAGATAGCCGCCGCCCAGAATCCGCTGACTCTTAAGATAGACAGCGCGCAGTCGACGCTTAGAGCTACTATCGGAGGTATGTCCGAGGACAGTATGTCCGACTACACCATTTTTGTAGGACTCTCGAATATGGAGATCAGGATCGGGTCTCTATTAACAGAAAGACAGGAGCTCTTGGACAGCTTCGCCATAGTAGACCTCCCAAGGCTTGGAAGACTAATGAGAAAGGAAATCGTAGAGTTTGAGGGAGACATTCTGTTCCTGGACAACATGATCAAGGCTGAAAGACTGAAGGATTCTCTTTTTTCCGGAAAAGAGCTAATGAGCGAATACGCCCAGCTTCAGGAAATGCTAAAGCAGTTAAGCGAGAGTGGGGATAACGAAGCGCTCATGGAAGAGATTCAGAAAAAGCTCGATGAAATCAGCAAGCTCATGCAGGAGCTGGCAGAAAAAATGAGCGCCATGAGCACCGAGATGCAGGAGGGCTTCTTAAACCCCGACGCTTTTCAGTCCCAGAGCATGCAGGAAATGATGGAGAAAATGATGCAGATGGCAAAGGACGGGAACATCGATTCCGCCCTTGAAATGTTAGCGTCGATGATGAGCGGTCTACAGGGGATGATTGCATCCCTCGAAGGGGGCATGCAGTCTTTTGGCTCCTCCACAATGGGTCAGGATATGGCCAAGCTCTCCGAGCTGATAGCCAGAATTGAAGGCATAGAAAAAGAAGAAACAGCCCTCAAGGAGAATACAGAGAAGCTAAAAGACTCCATGCTCGGCGACCCCGGCTCCTCGGAGAGCAATCTCAGGGAATTCGTCGAAAAACAGAAGGAAAAACTTAGAGAGCTAAAGGACAACCTCAATCAAGCCCAGTCCAAGATTTCAAAAAACACTCCAAAGGGCAAAACTCCTGAGGGCTCTTATTTAATAGATAGAATGCTCCAGAAATCAGACGAGCTAAAGAACTGGCTGGACGCAATGGACTTCAAACAGGCGCAAAGAAACGCCAGGAACCTTGAGGAGAACACAAAAGGGCTCGAGCAGCTGAGCGACGCGGGCGTAGGCAGTTTAAGGAAAGCAGACCCAGAGATCACACGCTCCCACCAGATTGCCGAAGAGATAAGAAAAAACCTCGACCAATTCAGCCCCGAGGGAGAAGGCCAAGCCCCTTCAAGCGGGATAGCTGAACGTCAGGACGAGATTCAAAAAGAAACGGACGAGCTTTCACAAGAGGCCACCGAGCTCAGCAAACAGCTTCCGATAAGCCCTGAGATCAGCGAGCTCCTCGGAGAAGCCGAGGGTCTCATGGGAAAGGCGTCTGAGAGAATTAGGGAGCAGGAGATATCAAAAGCCATATCAAACGAGGAAGAGGCAATTAAATCACTCCAGCAGGCAAAGGCAAAAGCCCAGCAGATGATGCAGCAGTTCAGCCTGAGCTCACGCGGGCAGGGTATGCCCACTCCGATGGCCCTTGGGCAGCAGCAGATGAGTGGCGGCAGACAAGGCGTTGATACCCGCTACGTCGAGATACCCAAGACCGATGAGTCCCAGGTCGGCAAAGACCTCAAGGAAAGAATCATGGAAGCCATGAAGGGCGGCTCACCGGAGGGCTACGGCGAGCTAAACAGAAAATATTACGACAGGATTATTAAATGAGATCTTTTATTAACCCTACTGGAATACTATTTGTAGCGCTGTTACTCCTCACGGCTCTTAACGCGGAGGCTCAAGAAAAAGAGCCGGGCGCGAAGGAGCCGAGCGAGATAGCAAAGCTGTTCAATTCCGTAGAGCAAGGGATAAAGCTCTGGGACATTAAAGGCGCATCTAGCGCGGTAGAGAAAGCCCGTGATATTGCCGAGTCCCAAGCCGACAGAGCGCACGCCGACTATTACAGCGCTATCGTAGAATTCCATAAGGGAAATTACAAAGAGGCTGGCGAGTATGCAGACCAAGCCCTCTCCTCAGACGCTTTTAACCTCGATAAGGGATTCATTACATTTATATCCAAAGCAGGCGAGACGGCGCCTGAGTTCGAAGAATATAGGACAGATAATTTTATTATCCGCTACGCCGACCCCAGAGACCGCGTACTGGCCGAGTACGGAAAAGACGTGCTCGAAAAATCGCGCTATGAAATAGGCCTTGACCTCAAGACCTATCCCGAAGAGCCCGTAATAGTGGAGATATACCCCGACATGGAGAGCTTCACACTCGCCTCCACACTTTCTTCCAGCAGCGTCGAGACGACAGGCGTGGTGGGCATATGTAAATTCAACCGCATCATGATCCTCTCGCCAAGGCTCCTGCCCCGGGGCTACACGTGGGCCGATACTCTGGCTCACGAGTACGTTCATTATTTAGTATTTTTAAAGAGCGGCAACACGGTGCCTGTGTGGCTTCACGAGGGTATAGCTAAATTTCAGGAAAAGAGGTGGAAGGAAAAGAAAGCCGACGTTCTGAGCCCGTTCTATGAGACGATGCTTGCGGGGGCGCTCGAAAAAGACGAGCTAGTGCCGATTGAAAAAATGCACCCTTCTCTTGCTTTGCTTGACAGCGCCGCTGAGGCCCAGCTCGCGTTTGCCCAGGCAGGCACAACCATAAGCTACCTGGTAGATAATTGGGGCGGGGACGCTCTTGTAGAGCTAATTCTTCAAATTAAAGAAACGAACGATTATAAAGCCGCCATAAGTAATGTCACAGGGATGGACTTTGACACTTTCTATCAGTCCTGGAAAGACGACCTTCATTCAAAAGAGCTTGAGGAGAAGATTACAGACCTTAAGGTAAAAGGGGTCAGGATTTCCAATAACCAGGATGAGTCGGATGATGACTCAGAGGACCTCGTGGATATTGACGATAAAAGGGCCCGCGACCATACAAGGCTCGGAGACCTGCTGCGGATGAGAGGCAGGGTAAGCTCGTCTGCTTACGAATATGAAAAAGCCCTTCAGTACGACCCTTCTTCGCCTATCATCACCACAAGACTCGCCTCCAGTCTCACATCTTCCGGGAAAGCGGATAAAGCCCGGGAAGTAATCGACCCGGTATTAGAGATTTATCCTGACTATATTGGACTTCACATGATCCTCGGGAAAATTTTTATGGAAAAAGGTAACCTCTCAAAAGCCGAGGAAGCGTTTCAAACAGCAATCGCGATAAACCCGTTTGACCCCGTCATTCACGACTCGCTGATTTACATATATGAAGAGCAGGGCAAGAAGCAATCCGCCGAGCGTGAAAGGGAAATATTGAATATACTACTAATGAGGGAGACAGTTAATGAGCAGCCAAATTCAGAGTGAAAATGTAAACAATGAAGATGTAGCGCTGGTTAAGGAGCTTGCCGAGATTAAAGGGGAAGTTCTGACAGAAATAGGAAAAGTCATAGTGGGTCAGGACAAAGTAATCGAGCTTCTATTGATATCGCTCATGTCCTCAGGGCACTCGCTATTCGTAGGCGTGCCGGGGCTCGCGAAGACCCTACTCGTAAGCACGCTTTCAGACGTATTGAGTCTTAAATTCAACCGTGTGCAGTTCACCCCTGACCTCATGCCCTCTGACATTACAGGTTCAGAGGTGCTCGAGAAGGACTCTTCATCGGATACGAGATTCTTCAGGTTCATACACGGCCCCATTTTCTGCAATATCCTGCTTGCCGACGAGATAAACAGGGCTTCACCTAAGACGCAGGCGGCTCTGCTTCAAGCCATGCAGGAAAAGAAAGTCACTGTAGGGGGCGAGACCTATCCAATTGCCCCTCCGTTTCTGGTATTCGCCACTCAAAACCCTATCGAGCAGGAGGGCACCTACCCTCTGCCCGAGGCCGAGCTCGACAGATTTATGTTCCAGATAGACGTCTCCTACCCTTCGTATCAGGAAGAGGTCGAGATAGTTAAAAATACGACTGGGACATATGTACCCGATCTTAAAAAAATCCTGGACTCTACAAAGATTCTCGCCTACCAGGAGCTGGTACACAGGGTCCCTGTGTCAGACCACGTGGCCTCTTACGCCGTGAAGGTCGCGAGAGCCACAAGACCCGACGACCCTAACACACCCGAATCTGTCCGCCAGGGTGTTTACTTCGGCGTGGGCCCGAGGGCTTCTCAATATCTCATACTGGGCGCGAAAGCGCGGGCGGTGCTGGATGGCCGTTACACTCCGTCCACAGAGGATGTAAAAGCCATTGCCCCCGCTGTGCTCAAGCACAGAGTGGTGCTCAATTTCAGGGCCGAGGCCGAGGGGATAAAACAGGACGACGTTATTCGTGAGATATTAGATAAGATAGATCCTGAGATCGACGCTCGTCTTGAGGCTTGATAACTACAGCCTCACTGCTGAACTTATTGTCCAACAGCGCCTGGACAGAAGGCTCCATTCTCTCAAGGAACGGCTTTGGATAGATACCCATAACAAACATCATTATAGCGAGCGGTAGGAGAACCAAGATTTCTCTGAGGTTAATGTCCGAGAGCAGTTTATTCGCGGCTTTATCAAGCGGCCCGAACATAACTTTCTGGTATGCCCAGAGCATGTAGACCGCGCCTAGTATTATTCCCGTTGCTCCCAATACGGCATATATGTAGTTAAATTCAAAAGCTCCAAGCAGAATCAGAAACTCACCTACAAAACCATTTAAGAGCGGAAGCCCTATTGATGACAAAGTCGCCAGTAGGAAAAACGCGGCGAAAATCGGCATCACCGCGGCTATACCGCCGAACTCGGCGATCTTTTTCGTGTGCCGCCTCTCGTAAATCATTCCGACTATCAGGAATAATGCGCCTGTAGAAAGCCCGTGGTTAATCATCTGATAAATCCCGCCCTGAACGCCCTGAATGTTAAGGACGAAAATGCCGAGCATCACCATCCCAAGGTGGCTAACGCTTGAGTACGCAACTAGTTTCTTCAGGTCTTTTTGAGCGAACGCGACAAACGCGCCGTAGATTATTCCAATTATGGCTATTGCAATGAGTATCGGCAGATACTCAACCGTTGCTTCAGGGAAAAACGGCATAAGGAACCTGACGAACCCGTATGTGCCCATCTTCAGGAGCACCGCCGCAAGTATCACGCTGCCGGCCGTAGGCGCCTCTACGTGAGCGTCGGGCAGCCATGTGTGGAACGGGAACATGGGCACTTTAATCGCAAACGCAAGGAAAAACGCAAGGAACGCCAGCCCCTGAGGGCTGAGTATGCCGTCAAACGGAAGTGAAACTTTATAGAAATCCAGTACGTCCATCGATGGCACGCCGAACTGCTGAAGGTGCGCGAAAAATAGATATAGAATAGCTATAAACATGAGCGCGCTTCCAAACGCAGTGTATATAAAGAACTTCACCGCGGCGTAAATCCTTCTCTCCGTACCCCATATGCCGATTATAAAGTACATCGGTATCAGCACCGCCTCCCAGAAGATGAAAAAGAGGACCATATCTAAGGCAAGGAACGTACCTATTAGGGCAGATTCGAGAAGCAGCATCAGCATGAGGAATTCGCGCATACCCTTTTCTACAGCGTTCCAAGCGCTGAGCACGGTGATGGGCATAATAAACGTCGTTAGGAGCACTAAAAATAGGCTTATGCCGTCAATCCCCACGTGATAGCTGATGCCGAGGCTCTCGATCCAGGGGATTTTGGTTACGAACTGCATCGCCGCGCTGCCGGTCTCAAAGCTTATGAATAGCGGGAGGGAAATTATGAACTCTATCAGTGTCACACCCAAAGCGAGCCACTTCATTTCCTCGACAGAGTCCTCGAAAATGTATGAAAAAAGTACGATGAGTGGTATCCCGATGAGCGGGAAGAAGATTACGAGTGAGAGATTTCCGCTTAAGAGCGATTCCATGTGGCTGTTTTACCTGTGTTATAGATGCTGAAAATCTGAATATTTATGACCTGGATTATTGGGCTGTAAATATACAATAGCCGGCGGATGTTTCAAGGTGTGTTTAAACCTTCGATCCTCCTTGAGAGTTTGGGTGTTATAATTCAAGTACTAACTAGATATAAAAAACATGGAGCTGTAAATAAATGACGGCACAAAGTAATGCTCTCAGAGATCGTCTCCGGCTCATAGGCGTTATCATTTCCATACTCATACTCTGGAACGGCGTGTGTGACTTTATTTATGCCTATTCTCCCACGCTCAGCGGTCTTGATTACTTTTCTCCCACGCTCAGCGGTCTTGATTACTTTTCTCCCGCGGCATGGGACCTGATTAGCACCGCTGGCAACCGCCCTCACTGGATGATAATGATGGCGCAAACAGCAGGCTGGCTCTACCCCATTTACACCTTGTCGTATTACCACTGGTGGATCGGCATGAGACGCGCCGGGTTTTGGCTCGCCGCCGTGCCTTGCGTAATACTTGCTTATGCACTTCTTATGATCGGAGGCATACAACACGCCGGGTTTGCGTTCCTGAGCGTGCTGGCGCAGGCAAAAGCCCTGGTAGGCTCTACTGACGCTTTATTTTATGAAACGGCCAACCGTTTAATTGTCAATCATTTTTTCATGGGAGATTTAACGGCGGAATTGGCTTTTTACATAGGCTCAGTTTGGCATGGCGTTGGAATCCTGAGCGGGCGGACATTGTACCCGCGCTGGTACATCATTGTGTCGCCCCTCGGGGTGTTGGTTCTGACAATGGCCGTGGGAGCACTGCTGCCCGCCCCGTTTGCAGGGTTCGCGATCGGTCTATATGGAACGTGGTTCATGTTTATTCCAACCGTTGCAACCACACTGTGGCTGTGGAACCGCTCAGAAGATTTGTTATAGTCATTCCGGGCCTCGCCCCGGGCAAGCTTCTTCCACGCGTTTTTTGCGAGTTACTTTCTTTTCTGTGTCTTCCTTGGCTGTGTTTTCCTTATCTCTGTATTCCTTAGGGTTCAAATTTTGAAGCCCCTCCTTCAAAAATTGAACACCTACCCCTTCATATTTTGAAGGTGTAGGTGAAGAAACGCGCCGAAGTGGTGGCGGCACTTCCACCAGGGTGGGAGAGGATTAAAGGTGAGGGGGATAAAATCACCCCATCCTTACCTTCCCCCGTCAAGGGGGAAGGAATCTATGTCCCCCTCCTTGACACCTCCCCCCGTTTAAATTAAATTCCCCGCTCAAAATAACTCTTTAAGACTCCTAACTATTTAAATTGTCCGGTATACTACATATCGAAAATATTGAAAAAACCCGTGTTATCAAAGAGGGAGATTCACAGGAGAAAGAGTAATGGGAATGAAAAAAATCATCAGCATTAAAAAAGACGAGCCTGAGAATACAGCGGGCCAGGGCGTATCTTTCAAGAAAATCGAGAAAACGGAGAAAAAAGAGCCCTCTGGCGTTGAGCTTACCCAGGATATAGTCTATGCCTCGTTAAAAGAGGTCTACGACCCCGAAATCCCGGTCAGCATCGTTGACCTGGGGCTCATTTACGACGTAATCATTTCTTCTGGCTCAAACGTCAACATAAAGATGACGCTCACCACTCCGGGCTGCGGAATGGGCGCCATGATAGCCCAGCAGGCGGAGGATGCGGTCAGAGGAGCTGGGGCCGACAACGTCCTTGTGGAAGTAGTCTGGGACCCGCCATGGAACCCGGACATGATGTCCGATGAAGCAAGAGAGAAGCTTGGTATTTCTTAAAAAGCACAAACTTGAAATAACCTAAGGGAGAATTCTAACTCAACATGGAGCTTAAAGAAGAGAATATCCGGGCCGCGCTAAAAGGCGTAAAGTACCCCGGGTTTACAAGAGATATAGTATCTTTCGGAATAGTAAAAGACATAAATATCAGTGAGGACGCAAAGGTCGCTTTATCTTTGGTCCTGCCAAAGCCGGACCCCGAGCTTGAAGCGCAGATACGGGAATCGGCCACAAAAGCGGTGCTCGAGACCGCGGGCGTAAACGGAGTAGACGTGCAAATTAGCGCGCGTCCCCCGAAAACCCCGCCGGCGCAAGGCAGCGCGCAAGCTAAGGCACAGGAAAAGGCGAAACTTCCCGATATAAAGCACTACATCGCGGTAGCAAGCGGAAAAGGCGGCGTAGGCAAGTCCACCGTGGCAGTAAACCTGGCCATAGCCATGGCTAAGAAAAGGGACAAAGTAGGCCTGATGGACGCTGACATCTGGGGGCCGAGCCTGCCCACTATGCTTGGCACAAAGGAAAGGCCTCACGCGACTGAAGAGAACAAGATTATCCCGCTTAAAAAACATGGAATGGAGCTTATGTCCATAGGGTTTTTAGTAAACGAGGACGAAACTGTCATATGGCGGGGCCCCATGGTGCACGGAGCGATAAAACAGTTCATCGAAGACGTGGAGTGGAAGGAGACCGACTATCTGGTAATCGACCTCCCGCCGGGCACCGGAGACGCTCAGCTATCACTCGTTCAGACAGCTCCGCTGTCCGGAGGCGTAATCGTAACCACCCCCCAGGACGTGGCGCTCATAGACGTACGCCGCGGCGTGCAGATGTTCCGCAAGCTCAACGTCCCCATATTCGGGATTGTAGAAAACATGAGCTACCTGGAGCAGCCAGAGGGAGCAGAGCCGCTGGACATTTTCGGCAGGGGCGGCGGCAGACGCATGGCGGAGAAGTTCGAAGTACCGTTTTTGGGGGAAATCCCCATTGACCCGCAGATCAGAATAGGCGGGGACCAGGGCGTTCCCATCGTAGAATCACACCCGGAGAGTACAGCGGCCAAGGCGTTTATGGAAATAGCAGATAGTATATTAAGCAACATCGATTCAGCTAAATAGACAAATCCGGTTATAATTTTCTTGTTCCCGTACTAGGGATTATTATCTTATAATTATAGGTACTAAGAAATATAATCACGTAAAAGAGATTCCAAGTAAAAGAAAATAATGGCGACTACGACAAAAGATTATTACAAGATACTCGGTGTATCGAAGACCTCGACAAAGGACGAGATTAAAAAGGCCTACAGGAGCCTTGCGAGGAAGTACCACCCCGACCATAACCCCGACGACAAGTCGGCAGAGGAAAAGTTTAAAGAGATCCAGGAAGCCCACGAGGTACTCTCGGACGACGAAAAGAGAAAGGCCTACGACATGTTCGGAAGCGCTGAGTTCAGGCCGGGAGGCAGGACCACGTGGAGACGGGCCGGCGAGCAGCAAGGCAGCTACGAATACAGCTATAACTCACAGGACTTCCCGGGTTTTGAAGACATATTCAAAGATATCTTTGGTTTCGGCGGCCGCGCAAGACACGGCAGGAGCCGCGGAGAATCATTCAGAGACATATTCAGCAGCACAGGCAGAGACGCTCCGAGGAAGGGCCGTGATCTCGAATATCAGATCGAAATCGATTTCGAGACTGCCATAAGAGGCGGCGTGCGGGATATATCGATCAGCCGTCAGCGAAACGGGAAGGTAACAACCGAAAAACTGTCTGTTAAGATACCCGCCGGAGTGGATAACGGATCTAAGATCAGGGTACAGGGTAAGGGCGAGAGCTCGGGGCGCTCGAAAGGAGACCTGTATCTTAGAATCAAGGTAAAACCCCATTCCCTGTTTAAGAGAGATAACGACGATATTTACGTTGAAGTCCCGGTGACAATCTACGAAGCGGCGCTCGGGGAGAATATAGACGTACCAACAATAGACGGCACCGCTAAAGTCTCTATACCCAAGGCTGTGCAGAGCGGCACCAAGCTAAGACTTAAAGGCAAGGGTGTGCCGAATCTAAAGACCAGGCGCAGAGGCGATCAGTACGTCGAGATAAAAATAGTTATGCCGGACAAGATAGAGGAAAAAGAACGCAAGAAATTTGAAGAGCTGGCGGACTCAAGCCCCTATAACCCGAGATCGGACTTAAATAAATATATGAAGTGATTTTCCCGCCGCGGACTTGCAGTAAGCCGGGTTCAAATCTATAATTGAAAAGCCCGGCAGATTATGCGGCAATTCACAAATCAGACGCAAGATTTAACAGGAGGTCAGTACCAATATGAGTGAAGAACAAAAAGAGAGCGCAAAACAGTCCGGAGAGTTACAAATGGACTTTTCCGCATTTATCTTATCCCTTAACGCCTCCTCGATGATCCACATGGGAGAGATTCCGGACCCTCACAGCATGGAAAGAAGCGTCAACCTCCCGGCGGCCAAGCACACGATTGAGATACTCGAAATAATCGAGGACAAAACTCAAGGCAACCTGGACGATACTGAAAAGAAGCTTCTTGAGGATATCCTGTATAATCTCAGAATGAAGTTTATGCAGAACTCGCAGAAAGATGGCTAGCCGGCTGTTTTCAGGACTGCCTGGCGAGATTCACAACCTTATAGCTCGCGTCTGTTACCGAGTCCACCTTATCTTTACCGACCGCTTTCTCAAGCGCTTTCAGGCCTTCGGAAATTATCGGCTTTCTATACCTAACGGAATGAGCGTCGGTTGAAACAAAGTCCAGCGCGTCCATCTTGGCAAAGTCAATCGCGCACCTTCTGGCATTCTGCCCGAACTCCCCGGCAAGACTGCCCGCGGTTACTTGTACCAGAGCCCCCGCGTCCACAAATTCCTTAATCTTCTTGGGTTTTTGCTGAAGCTCCCTGTTTCTTTCCGGGTGAGCGAGCACCGCCCATTTATCTATCGAGCGGAGCTGAGAGATTATTTCGGTTATCCCGAGCGGCAGCGAATGAAACGGAACCTCTAAGAGAAGGTAATCTCCCTCAGCCAATGTCAATATACGGTCTTTTTCAATAAGCCCTGTTAAATTAGCCGTAATCCCGACCTCCATCCCGGAGTAAACCTTAAAATCCATCCCCGCATCCTCGATCCTTTGGTTCATCTGAGCGACCATATCTCTGACCACCCCTGTTTCGGGTTGCCAGTTAGTACCCTCGATCCAGTGAGGAGTGGTAACTATCCCTTTAATCCCGTCATCATGGGCCATACGCACCATGTCGAGACTCTCTTCCCAGCTGCAGGAGCCGTCGTCTATATTAGGTAGTAAGTGGCAATGGAGATCAATCATAGCTACAATTATAGCGCACTTTTAAGCGCCGGGCACAGAGTAAGATTTACAGAACCACGGAACACTATTATAATTAGAAATAAATTTCCGAGAATAGACGAATACTTACATACTCTTCAGAATATGAAAACTACAGACATAATAAAGAAATTCAAGTTACTGCGAGTACTAGTAGTGGGGGATTTGATGCTGGACCGCTACGTAACGGGGGACGTACAACGGGTATCTCCGGAAGCGCCCGTACCCGTGCTAAAGGTAGCTGAGGAGTTTCAATCTCCGGGAGGGGCCGCAAACGTATCTTTGAATTTAAAAGCACTCGGCTCAAAAGTAAGCTTGATCGGCGTCTGTGGTAATGACGCGCAGGGGGATCTGCTCAGAGAAGAGATCAAGCTCTCCGGTATTAGCCCAAGCGGGGTTACTCGCGACCCTTATGTGAAAACAACCGTGAAAACCCGCCTCATGGCCTCTAACCAACAGATTGCTAGAGTAGACTACGATGCCGAGGAGCCTATATCTTCCAAGACCGAGAGCGCCATGATCGGCAAGATAGACAAGTATTTAGCAGGCAATACCCCGGACGCTATTATAATCTCAGACTACGCCAAGGGGGCGCTTACACAAAAAGTGATTTCACACACTATAAAGCTCGCGCGTAAAAAGGGAATACTAACCGTTGTAGACCCAAAGGGAGAGGACTTTACGAAGTACCGGGGTGCTGACGTTATTACGCCCAATAAATCTGAGACAGAGGCCGCAAGCGGCACTAAAATAACAGATGCAAGGACTTTAAGCGCCGCGGTTAAGAGCATCCTGAAACAAACAGGCGCAGGGTGCGTACTGATTACCCGGGGCCGTGATGGTATTACCTACTGCAAGAAAGGCGGGAAAGCGGTCACGATTAACTCTAACGCCAAAGAGGTATACGACGTAACCGGAGCGGGAGACACGGTCGTAAGCGCGTTTACTCTTGCTTACGCCGCATCGGGAGCGCTCGGCGAATCCGTACAAATAGCCAACGCCGCAGCCGGTATTACAGTTGGGCACCTGGGCGCTTCACAGGTGGAGAGCAGAGAATTAACAGAGCACTTATTAAACCCGGGAAAATCGGAATCGAAGATACAATCTCCTGAGGCGCTCGCCAAGAAGCTTGCCTCGCACAGAACCAGGGGAGATAGAGTGGTATTTACAAACGGATGCTTCGATCTCTTTCACACCGGGCATTTAAAGCTCCTGACCGAGGCAGCGGGCCTGGGCGACGTGCTAGTAGTGGCAATAAACAGCGACAGCTCTGTGAAAAAGCTCAAGGGTCGTGGACGTCCGTTTGTCTCAGAGGAAGAGCGCGCACAGCTGCTCACGGCTCTTGACTGTGTTTCGTATCTTACGGTTTTTAATGAACAAACCCCTCTTAATCTGATAAAGAAACTAAGACCTGACATATTGGTAAAAGGCGGCGATTATAAAGCAGGCGACGTTGTCGGAAGCACGTTCGTAGAAAAAGCGGGCGGTACGGTAAAAATTATTCCCCTCGTAAAAGGAATCTCCACTACTTCACTTGCCGGGAAAATTAAAAAGGGTTATTAGCAGGAATGTCTTTGGCTCCCGCGGGGCCGAAAATCACTTACAAACTGAGGACAGATAACGGTTGGAGTTCATTCCGAACTCAGAGTTCGGAGACAGCCTTACAACTTCGGCAAACGATTGGCACGCGTTTTCCTTATCGTCAACTTTGAGGTAAGCAAGTCCTAGGTTGTAATATGCCTCTTCATAAGTGGGCAGACCCGAAATCGCAAGCTTGAACTCATCGATAGCCTCCCCTTCCCTGCCTGTTGCCATGTAGAGCTTACCGAGCTCGTTATGCGCATAAACGAAAGCGGGATTAATCTGAAGCGCCTTTTCATAGTTATCCCGCGCGCTTGCTATGTCGCCCTTATTGAAATACGCAAGTCCTATGGTCGTATACGCGTTCTCTCTGGCATTAAAAACAGGGTCCGAAACAACTCTGTTACACTCGGCGATTGCGGCGTCGAATTTGCTTTCCTTTAAATAGAGCCCGCATAGGTTAAATCTCGCCTGCGAATACCCAGGATTAATTTCAAGAGCCCTCTTATAGTTGGATTCGGCGACCGGATAATCCTTGAGACCGAAATATATCGCCCCTCTTATGAGATAAATCTCAGGGTCTTCTTTTTCATGGAGCGCTTGGGCCTCATCTATCTCCTTCATTGCCTGCTGAAAATTGCCGCGGCGCAGCGAAGCCACCGCAAGCGACTTCTGGTCTTGGTAGAGCTTCTCCTTATCCACATCGGGCTCTGAATTTTTAGCACCGCAGGATATCATGAGCGCGGATACTAAGAATATCGATACAATTAAATGTTTCATATCAGTCAAGCTTTGAAAGCCGCAGGAACTCCGAGAACCTGGTCTCAATCTCTTCATCTCTAAGTGACGAAAGCCTCCTGACGCTGAAATTCTCAACAGTAAATGATGCTATAACACTACCGTATACCACTGCGGTTTTAAACCCTGTCGGCTCTGTAATACCGTGCCCGGCGATGTACCCCATAAACCCACCGGCAAAAGTATCACCCGCGCCTGTCGGGTCGATCACTTCTTCAAGCGGGTAGCTCGGGGCCCAGAATATTCCCTCATCGGAAAACATCAGCGCTCCGTACTCGCCCCTCTTCACAATCAGCACCTTGGGTCCCATATCCAGCACGGCCCTCGCTGCCCTGGTAATCCTGGGCTCTTCGGCAAGCGCTCTGGTCTCTGAATCGTTAATGAGCAGAATGTCCACGTGCTTAAGTACTTCCTTAAGCTCTTCAGGCTTATTGTCTATCCAGTAGTTCATCGTATCGCACGCGACGAGCTTGGGCTCACGAACCTGTTTCAGAACGCTTAGCTGAAGCTCGGGGTCTATGTTGGCCAGGAACACATAGTCAGTGTCACGGTAGCTTTCGGGGATTACAGGGTTAAAGTTCTCAAAAACGTTAAGGTAGGTGCCCAGCGTATCCGGATCACCCAGGTCATAGCCGTAACGGCCTTCCCACTTAAACGTCTCCCCTTCTACTTTATTTACGCCCTCAAGCTCTATATTCTTTGAGCGGAACAGGTTAAGGTGCGCTTCCGGAAAATCGTTCCCTACCACGGCAACAATACCCACATCAGTAAATAGATTAGCGGCCAGCGAGAAAAAAGACGCCGAGCCTCCTAGAATTCCTTCTTCTTTGCCAAAAGGCGTCTCTATGGTATCGAGCGCCATTGAACCGACAACTAAAAGCTTCATTTTACATACCTCTCTATCAGTATTCCGAGTCTCTGTTTCACATCTTCCGTAATTGAGCCGCTTGATGTGATAATGGCGTTCTGGAGGGCGTTTGAGCAAACGCATTCTCTGGACGCATTAATCTTAGGCGCGGCCTTTTCAATGACCGTTTTCGAAAGCGCGACATTTTGAGTAAGAGTTTCGATCAAATCATCCACCGTGACATCGTCATGACCCTCGTGCCAGCAGTCATAATCTGTCGAAAGCGCTAGACTAGCATAGCAAATCTCAGCTTCACGCGCAAGCTTGGCCTCGGGCATATTGGTCATACCGATCACGTCCACCCCCCAGGAGCGGTAGATGTTGCTCTCCGCGCGGGAGGAAAACTGGGGACCTTCCATACATATGTATGTACCCCCCTCGTGCACCGTGGCCCCCGAGTCGCGCGCAGCCTGCGCCAGCACTTTGGAAAGCACCGGGCACACGGGGTCCGCAATCGAGACGTGCGCCGCGATCCCTTCGCCGAAGAAAGTGGATTTTCTTCCCTTGGTATGATCAAAATATTGAGATGGCACCACAACATGGCCGGGGAAGATCTCCTCTTTCATGCTCCCGACGGCGCTTACCGCGATTATCCACTGCACTCCGAGCTTTTTCATGGCGAATATGTTCGCCCGGTAATTAATCTCAGAAGGTATCAGCACATGGCCCCTGCCGTGACGCGGCAGGAAAACCATCTTCACATCACCCAGGGTACCTGTAATAAGCTCGTCCGACGGACTCCCCCAAGGCGTCTCGACGGAGACTGACTCCACATCTGTCAAACCCTCTATTTCGTAGAGCCCGCTCCCACCGATAATTCCGACTGTTTTCATTTAGTCCTCACTTTTATTATTAGCAATTCAGGTTATGAAGCATACGGCATATTCAAATGAGCAGACGTACACTAACATTCAAACTATTTGCGGTCAAGACGGTATGTCCAGCGATGTGCCGATACCGGCCTTTTTCGCGATATTATATATATGCGCGGCGACCGCTATATCCTCAACAGCAACGCCTACGGATTTAAAGAGGGTTATCTCTTCTTCCGTATCTCTTCCGCTTACTTTTCCCGTTACAACGTCGCCTAACTCTATGAGATCGCTCCACTTCATCCGGCCCTTTTCGATCAGAGGAAGAAACTCACCCGCCTCTATCATGCACTGCTCAATCGATTCCACGACCTTTTTACCCGCGCTCCTAACCGTATTTTCACTTATCTCCCTTTTAAAGAGAAAATTACCGCCTATGGCGTTTACGTGCATTCCCGGCGTTAACCAGTCGCTTGTAAACACGGGCTCAAACGCGCTCGTAGCCGTAATCACGCAGTCCGCGTCTTCGGCGGTGTCCTCGGGTGTAACGGCGGGAGTAACCTCTACTTCCAGCAGCTCTTCCATAAATTTAGCGAACTCCTGGCGCTTTTCTTTATTTCGGCTAAAAACCTTTATTCCCTTAATATCCCTTACAGCGCACATTGCGGCCAGCTGACCCCTAGCCTGCCATCCGGCCCCGTATATGCCCACGCGGTGCGTATCCTCCCTGGCCATGTACTTCGTCGCCACACCGCTCACAGCCCCGGTGCGTATCATACCCATGTAATTTCCTTCCATAATCGACATAAGCTCGCCGCTCTCGATGTCATGCAAAAACACTCTGAACTTCATTCCGCCCTTGTGAGTCGTATAGGCCTTATAGCCCATAACCCCAAGGTGCGGCAGCGCGCCGGCAAGGTAGTGGAGCATGCTGTCTTTTGTTCTTACTCTTTGGCGGGGGTTATTTATAATATTGCCCAGACCCTGCTGCCTGAACATCTCTTCCAGCACTTTCACGGCATCCGCCATGGTAAGGATGCTCTTCACATCTTCTTCGTTAAGAAATAAAACCATCGTTCCTCCAGATTATTCACGCTCTCGGGACTATACTAACTAACTTCCGGTTTAAATATAAGAAGTCTTCGCTCCATGCTGTCGTAAGGAAGTGTCATCCTTCTATCTTCCATTAATTCCAGTTTTCCCTCAAGTTCAGACCCCTCAAAGTCTTCCGCCCCCGTTCTCCCCCTCATCAGTACAATCATTCCCTCTTTCTTTACATAAGGGAGGCTTAGCTCGAGCACGTACGGAACGCTGCCCACGGCCCTTGTGATCACGCAGTCAAAGCTGTGTCTGGGGACTGCATTCTGAGCATCCTCAGCTCTGGCGGCTAAAGCGTTCAGTCCGGACAGTCCGAGCTTTCTGATGAGGTCCTTTAAAAATGAAACCTTTTTACCCGAGGACTCAAGCAGAGTCACTTGTAGATCGGGACGAACTATCTTTAGTGGCACTCCTGGAAAGCCCCCGCCCGAGCCTATGTCCAAGAGAGCCGCGTTCTCTTCAATATACTCAGCAGGGACAATCGAATCTATGAAGTGTTTTATAACAATATCCCTATCGGTTTTAACCGCAGTGAGATTAATTTTAGCGCTCCAGAGCTTAAGCTGATCAAGATATAGCATAAATAGCGAGAGCTCTGTATCGGTTAAATCAATTCCAAGCTCCCGCGCGCCCTCTGCAAGTATATCCCGCACGCTCATTCAAGCTCCCTTATAGCTATAGGATGCCCGACGACTATCCCCGGCGTACCATGGTAAACCCTTAAACGCCCGGTCACTCTGAGGTGTTTGCCTTTGTAATAAGACTCAGGCGCGATCCCGAAATATGAGAAATTAGGCCAGTCGGACTCGTATATCTTTACATCCAGCTCCTCACCCATTTTAAGGGCTATCAATTTGCCCGTTTTTCGAGTATTTGTAATTTCTCCTTCGACAACAACTCTCTTGCCGGCGTAAAGAGATGCCTTTGATATATCAATCACATACTTCCCGTTTCCCGAAGGCTCTTTCATGGCGCGCAGATCGCCCCAGATGCCGCGCCGGTGCTTTTTGGCTTCGTTTAGGGCCTCGTGTATGGAGTCCGAGTGCTTGGTATTGGGCTCGATGATCATGTCCGTTGCCAGACCTTTTCTTAGGAGCTCAAGGTTAACGAACACCCCGTCTACGTAGACGTGCGCGAGCATCCTGCCGTACACGTCGTACTTCTCCTCATCGAATTCAAGCTTAATATACTTATCTCCGACGAGCTCCTCATTGTATTCCCTGGCCACCTCGGCCATAGGCTCGCCGGGAGCGTCCTCATGCGGCACCTCGGGCGTATCTATGCCCAGGTATCTGACAGAAGACCCGCGCGCGTCGTCAATCACGACCGTGTCGCCGTCGAGTACCTCTACTACCCGGTACTCCCTGGTTTCAGGGCTTTTTCTATCTTCAGAATAGAAAAAATACAGAGCGGCCGCTATTAAGATGAAAATAAGGACTAATCGGGGGTCTTTCCTGCCCTTCATATTATGAGGCCTCTAAATCGTACTTGTGTAGTAAAAAAGTTTAGCATAATCAGTTTTCGGGCTCGGGCTCACGGGCCGGGTCTTCGGGAAGGGCTTTCGTGCCGAAAGTAAGAAACCCCGTGTGGCCCACCATCCGGTCAACGGGCCTCGTTTTGCCTCTGGCAACCCTGATAGATCTAACAAGCACTTCGAGAGTTTCTATGAGCACGAATCCTTCCTGCTCGAGCCTCTCAACGCACCTCTCAACCTGGTTGTATGTCGGAGACAGGCTCGCTATCCTCCCCCCTCCCCTTAGCGCCTTCACGGCTGCCGGTATACCGTCCCAAGGTGAGGGCAGATCAATAATAGCTACATCCACATCCTCCTCGTCAAAACCCGCCTGGGCCTCCCCGTGCTTAAACTCCACATATTCCGCATACCCCGCGTTCTCGATGTTCTGGCGCGCGTTTTCCGAGAACTCTTCTCTGCGGTCATACGTATATACCTTCCCTGTAGGCGCAACCGCGTTAGCAAGCGCCATAGTGAGCGCCCCCGAGCCCGTCCCGCACTCGACTACCCTCATACCGGTTTTTACGCCGCATTTAAGGAGTATCAACCCCGCGTCCTTGGGGTATATGATCTGAGTGCGCCTTCTGATCTTCATCATCCTGTCCTCAAGCGTTGGCTCGAGCACTAGGAAGGCGTGCTTGAGGTTAGAATATATCCTCTCTCCGTACTCAATCCCTATGGCGTCACCCAGACTTACCTCTCCAAGATGAGTGCCCATGCCCTTGCCGCTATGCACCTTTACCAAGTAGGTTTTCTCGTCTGGAGACACGATGAGCACGTGGTCTCCTTCTTTAACTTTCATATATTTTTTATCCTCTGATTTGTTATTCCGCTAGACTAATTAATAACTGAAAAATATTCAAGAATCTCAGTTTGATTCAAGAATCTTGGTCTCATTCAAGAGTCTCGGCCCTTCTCGAATATGGTGAAGATTAAAAAACCGATGAATACCGTGGCGCCCGTGACGACGTACATGGTTTCATATCCCCAGTCCCTTGCGATTATGCCAAACGGGAAGGCCAGAAAGTTAATCCCCATACTGTAAGAGGCGTTAAACGCGCCCATGGCCTTACCCCTTTCATCCTCTCCGGCCTTATCTATCACCAGCGCGCTCAGCGTGGGGTACAGGAACCCGTAGCCAAAGCTGAATACAAACGCCACCAGCACAGCGCTCACGGGAGAGTCAATCAAATACATAGCCGCAAGCGAGATAGAGACCACGAGCAGCCCCGGTGAGGCCACAGCCTTTCTGCCCCAGGCGTCTGAGAACCTGCCGCCGAATATCCGCACCGCAGTGACCGTCACGGTATATGTCAGGAAAAAATAGAACGCGTGGAGCTCTTTTGAGCGAAGGTATACGGCAACGAAATTCAGTATCGCTCCCAGCCCTCCCGCGAGTATCAGGTTCGAAACAAGTATGAGCGAGAACCTCTTTGAGGCTATAAGACGGAAGAAGCCGAACCCGTAAGGGTCTCTGGCGGTAATGTAATGACCGTCGCGCATAAAAAGAGCCAATACGAATGCTAATAAGCTGAATACAGAAGCGTAAATAAAGAACGTATCGAAACCGAATCTGCCGATCACGAACTCTCCGAGCGAGGGGCCTATGGCATAGGCCGCGATTGTAAACGCGCTGAATATCCCAAGCCACTGAGCCCTTTTCGCGGGCGGCAGGTAGTCTGCCACAAAAGTGCCCGCAGCCGTGAACGAGAATGCGAACGACACCCCCTGTATAAAGCGTATCAGATATATGTACGCCGAGAGATCGCTTACCGTGAGGTATAGAAGCGAGGCCGCAAACATTACGCTGTAACCAAGGAGCATGAACTTTCTCCTTCCGTAGCGGTCTACGAGGTAGGCGACAAATGGTATTGTGCCGAGTGAAGTAATTCCGAAAGAGCCCATAATAAACCCGACGTCGGCCTCTGTGCCCCCGAGCTCTTGGATGTGAATAGGGAGTAAAAAGAACGCGGAAAAATTACAGAAAAAGAAAAAATTCGCCGCCGTTGCCAGGGCTACGTTGCGAATCTCGTTGGATTTTACTCGGGAACTCATAGCTTGGTCTTGAATTATTATTACACGGCCTTAAACTAAGAAAGCAGGGTAATTAGCAGGCCGAAAAAATAGTACACAGAATTTTTGACAATGTATATTGTCATGATATATTGTACCCCTTATCATTGAGCCGTTAGCTCAGTTGGTAGAGCAACTGCCTTTTAAGCAGTGGGCCGCAGGTTCGAATCCTGCACGGCTCAATCCATTACATGTCCCCATCGTCTAGCCTGGCCCAGGACATCGGCCTTTCACGCCGAAAACAGGGGTTCAAATCCCCTTGGGGACGCCACTAAACCCGGCACGGAGAACGTGACGGAAAAATAGAGCTTATTCCCTTTCTAAATTTAGAAATGTTCGAGACCAATACTTGTAAGCTAGCGGACGAGTTTGGAGATCTGCTTGAATTCATCCGTTCCGGCGCGCTCAAGGAGCTGGAAAAGAAAGGCTTCTGTGGTGCCGACTGTGGCCCCCGCCTTTTCGATGAGCTCCATACCCTTTTCCCAGTCCAGCTCACGGCGCGAGATCACTGCATCCGCGGGGACGTAAACGTTATATCCGCGATTAATAAGATCAATCGCCGTCTGGAGCACGCATACGTGGGTCTCAACCCCGCAAAGGAGCACAGAGCCTCGGTCTATATCCTTAAGCGCTGACTCAAACTCGGGCTCGCGGGCGCAGCTGAACACCACTTTTTCTATAGGCTCAAACCCCTCACCCACCGATTCCTTGATATCTTCAATAGTAGGCCCAAGTCCCTTTGGGTACTGCTCGGTCACTGTTACGGGAATACCGAGAACATTAGCGGCTTCCAACAGGATTTTCATATTTTTAAGGTTCGTCTCGGTAATGCCCTCCGGCATAGCGCCCATCAGTCTTTCCTGCACGTCTACGACTACAAACGATGTATCTTCCTTCTTTATAAATTCCATATTAAGTCTCCTTTCTTAGTTATATCAATGTTACTAGCATACCCGTATCTGTTTTTCCGGAAGAGCCGGGATGTAGCTCCATACTTATCCCTCATGTATATGAGCAACATGCGAAATACTATCTTACTACGTTAAGGAAAAGGTTAAAAGATAAAAAATGAGATACTGAACCACGCTCATAATGACCAGGATTCGCGCGAGGCTGGGCTGCGGTAAGAAAAGAGCGGCAATCCGCCCTTGCACAGCACCTCCGTAAACGCGGGACGCGAATGATCAAAAGGACGTAGTTCCACAACCAGAACCGTATAAATTAAGGGGCATGTACGGAAATGACGATTTTTATATGAGTAGAATGCTTACTATTAGCTCTTGTGCTTGGCGAATTCCTCTTCGAAGCGTGCTTGAAGCTCATTTGCTTTGGCATCGTATTCCGCAGGATCCGACCAGCTTTTCTTGGGCTGAAGGAGCTTATCGTCAACTCCCGGGCATGAGCTAGGAACACTAAGTCCGAATACCGGCACATCCTCGAACGATCCGCTTGTGAGCGAGCCGTCAACAGCCGCCGTTACAAGCGCCCTTGTCTGTGGAAGCGGCATACGCTTTCCGATACCGTAAGGGCCGCCGGTAATTCCCGTATTAAGGAGCCAAACTGTGGCGCCCGAGGACTCCAGCTTGTCCTTAAGCATCTCAGCATAAAATAGAGGAGGTCTCGGCATAAAAGGCGATCCGAAACACGAGCTGAAAGTAGCCTGCGGCTCGTCAACTCCGCGCTCCGTGCCCGCGACCTTTGCCGTGTAGCCCAGGGTAAAGAAGTACATAGCCTGCTCAGGCGTAAGCTTGGATATCGGAGGAAGCACTCCGAACGCGTCATAAGTGAGCATAAATATTGTCTTCGGAGTACTGCCCACACCATCTGGAACTATGCAGTCTAGAGCATCTATCTGGTATGCGACTCTCGTGTTTTCAGTATGCTCGTCACTGTCAAAATCTATCTTTCTTGTGTCAGGGTCCATCGTAACGTTCTCGAGCACTGTACCGAACTGAAGGGACGCGTTGTAAATCTCGGGCTCTGTTTCAGGGTTGAGCTTGATTGCCTTTGCGTAGCAGCCCCCCTCGAAATTAAACACCCCTCCGTCAAACCAGCCGTGCTCGTCATCACCGATGAGGGGCCTGTTCGGATCTGCGGACAAGGTGGTCTTTCCTGTACCGGATAGACCAAAAAAGAGAGCTACGTCATCGTCACTACCTACGTTAGCCGAGCAGTGCATCGGAAATACGTTTGATTTCGGGAGCAGGAAGTTAAGCGCTGAGAAAACGGACTTTTTCATCTCGCCCGCATACTCTGTGCCGCCTATTATAGCCATGCGTTTTTCAAAGTTCAGGATAATAAATGTTTCAGAGCGTGTGCCGTCGGTTTCAGGGTCGGCCTTCACACCCGGCGCGCTAAGAACTGTAAACCCTACAGAGTCGTGTGGGAGGTCTTTCTCGTCAGGTCTTATGAATAGGTTATTTACGAAAATATTATGCCAAGCGTACTCATTTATCACCCTCACTTTTTTACGGTAGTCGGGGTGCGCGCACACGTAGAGGTCTCTTACGAATAGGTCTTTACCTTTGTAGTAGTCAAGAATTTTTTTATGAAGTCTGTCGAAGCTCTCAGAACTGATAGGCTTATTTATGGCTCCCCAGTGAATATCCGCTTTCGTACCGCTCTCCTCAACAATAAAGCGGTCCGCCGGTGAGCGCCCGGTATGCACGCCCGTATAGGCTACCACAGTGCCGCCCTCGCCTATCTGGCCTTCGCCGCGCCTTATCATCTCCTCATAAAGCTCAGGTATGGACAGGTTGTAATAAATATTCTTTGGGTCTTCAATTCCGTGCTGTTGAGCCAGCTCACTTTGTGTTAACTTTGGCAACGTAAGTACTACCTCCGAGTTCAATTGCTTATGGCCTGGGTTTTGAAAAGCATAGAAGCGTATATAACAATCGGGGCAATTTCAAGACCCTGAGCTGTAATAATATAAATAAAGTATGAATCTGCAACATATTAGCAGGACAAAATAATATTTTATATATTATTGCTATACTGCATATATATAATTTTTGCCCGGTTCACAGAAATTTTATATGACGCGCCTAAAATACTGAGATTTCGGGAAATTTTTTGTCCTCTAGTATTTATACCACAGCGTCACGGACCTCAATTTTCATTTGACCCTGGCATAATTTTATGATAGGCTGTTAACGATCAAAGCCACCTACTAAATCGGGAGATCACACAAAATAAATTGTTGCAGGGTCACAAAATTTTGCGTCTAAACATTACGGGCAACATTTAATCTGTGGGGTCGGCTATGGGGACAGAGGCGAGCGTTTCACAGTAATGCCGGGGAGTAAATCAGAGGACAGAGGCGAGCGTTTCACAGCAATGCCGGGGAATAAATCTGAGGACAGAGGCGAGTGATTTACAGCAATGCTCGGGAATAAATTAGGGTCAAACAAACAACATGCAAAGCAAAATCCGAAACTATTTATCTAGGCGAATTTCGTTCAAAGTTGCTAAGGGGGTTGGTAATGACAATGTTTAAAGTAGGCAAACAGGCTGTGTATCCAGCCCACGGAGTAGTAAAAGTCCAAGCAATAGAATCTAAAGAAATTTGCGGCACTAAAAAAGATTTCTACATCCTTCAGGTAATTGACAGCGACGTCACTGTCATGGTCCCGACTGACAACGCGGAGGCCGTAGGGCTAAGGGCCGTAATCACCAAAAAAGATATCAACCGAATCTACAATATACTCAAGAACAAAGACAAGAACTCAGGACATCAGAACGGACGCCAGAGCTGGAACAAGCGTTACCGCGAATATTCCGACAAGCTCAAGTCTGGTGATATATTCGAAGTCGCGAACGTGCTGAAAGACATTAATATGCTGCAAAAAGACAAAGACCTCTCCTTTGGCGAAAAGAGGATTATGGATTCGGCTCGTACGCTTCTGACAAAAGAAATTTCCATTGCTAAGAATTTAGGCGAGGACTCAATTACTAAAGAGATAGATAAACTTCTTAATTGAGCCCGTAGATTTACCGAATTCCAGAACACATACCCACCCGTAAATTATGTCAAACGGCATTCTGGACATAGATACTGCATCGAGACTTAAAGGATTTTACTTCCGCACCCGTTCGAGTGTAAGAGGCCAGAAATCGGGCATTCACAAGAGCCTATACAGGGGCATAAGCCCCGATTTCATGGAGTATAAGGAATACAACAAAGGCGATGAGCTTAAGCAGGTGGACTGGCGTCTTTACGGCCGTCACGACAGGCTCTATGTAAAGAAGTACGAAGACGAAGTTAACCTTAGCTGGTGCATACTTGTTGATAAAAGCGCTTCAATGGACTATGGGGACGAGCACTCGAACAAGCTTTCTTTCTCAAAAAAACTCTCGGCTACCTTGGCGTATTTACTATTGAGACAAGGAGATTCGGTCGGACTCAGCTGCTACTCCGGGCTCGATTCGGAAATTATACCTCCGAGATCGGGAAACTCCTCCATTATGCCAATCGTTGACAAGCTCGAGAATATTACGCCACAGGGCAAAACGGTGCTCAGAAAACCGCTTTTAGAGGCACTCGAAATCTATAGATCGAGCGCGACTTTCGTATTAGTATCCGATTTCCTGATGGAGCCAAAGGAGATAAGAGAATCCCTTCAGCTTCTAAGGGCTTCAAAAAAGGACGTTACTCTATTTCATGTGCTCCACCCGGACGAGACTGATTTTGGGTTCGAGGGTTCGGTGGAGTTTCTCGATATGGAATCGGACGCTAAAGTTATTGTCGATACGGCGAGCATAAGACATACTTATAAGAAAAGGGTAAGAGAGTTTATAGACGAGCTTAAGAGTATGTGCCACGAATTTGAATGCCGCTACGTCTTTACTCGCTCGGACGTTTCAGTTGAAGAGCCCCTTATCGAAATAGCCGATAAATAGAGCAGACTATTGAATTTTTCTTTTTTAAGCCCGATTTTTCTCATAGGTCTAATTGCGGTCTCGCTGCCCGTAATCGCGCACCTTATATCCCGTAAGAGCGGTTTCCAAAAGCGGTTTCCCGCCGTCAGGTTCCTGTTGACCTCACAGGGAGAGATGGCGACCCGTTCAAGGTTAAAGGACTTGATACTGCTGCTACTGCGCGCGCTCATAATAGTGCTCATAGCGTTAATATTCGCAAAACCCGCAATATTTACTTTCTCAACAGCTGAGAGCTCAGAGCCCCGCTCACTTGCAGTGGTATTAGACAACTCATTCAGTATGGGTTACGGGGATAATTTTAAAAAGGCAAAGAAAGAGGCAGAGCGCATAATCGATTCTGCCCCCGACGGCAGCTTTTTCGCAGCCCTGCCGCTCGTGCCCGGGCAAAGCGCGGCTATATCCGTCATTCAGAACAGGCAAACAGCACAAAAGGACTTAGAGAAAATAACCCTTTCCGACACCTATACAGATAACGAAAGGAGACTCGAGCAGGTCTATTCCGCCTTAGAAAAGTCTCCACATCAGGAAAAGCAAGTTGTGCTCGTCACTGACTTTCAGAAAAACGGATGGAAGAGAGAGGACTATACGAGAAACTGGCTCACACTGATTGATGTATCGGATATAGAGTTTCCCGAAAACCACGGCGTTACAGAGATACAAAGCCGCTACACAAAGGACTCAATCAAGCTAAAGGTCAATGTATCCAATTTCTCAAATACAGAAACGAGCGATCTACTCACGGAAACGGAATTATCGGGAGAAGAGATAAAAGCATACATAGATATCGGCCCCGGGGATTTTACAAACAAGGAATTCATATTTCCCCGCACCCGCGGCGGTGAAGAGCCCGAGGGGTCTGGCAGCGCGTCGATACCCGAGGACGAGCTGCGTATAGATGACACGCGCCACTTTGTGCTTTCCCGTTCCGGCGCTCTTAATGTCCTGATCGTGGACGGCGATCCGAGAGAGGACTCGAGACTAAGCGAATCCTATTATCTGGCAAGCGCTGCCGAGACCGCTTCAGAGCTCCTTCGATCGAGAATCAGAATAAAAGATAACGAGAGCTTTTTAGACGAAGAGCTGCCAACATATGATCTTATATTTCTTGCGAACGTGGGCGAGATAACCCCGGGAAAAGCTGCTGAGCTACAAGAGTACGTAGAGCGAGGCGGCACTTTGGTAATTTTCCCCGGCGACAGGGTCCGGGCGGCGAGTTACAACGCGCTGCTGAAAAACATACTGCCCGGCGAGCTGGGCGCTCCAGCTCAGATAGATTCCACTCTTGTAGCAGTTGCGTCCGGTTTATTTTCAGAGGAGCTGTTTGAAAAAATAGACCGTGCCAAGGTTAACAGGTCTTTTCCTCTGATTCCGGCACAAGGCTCAGAAACAGTCCTCAAGCTCTCTGACGAATCCCCGTTTTTGATCTACTCAGGGTACGGGGAAGGAAACGTCTTCCTATTCACTTCTACAGCGGACACGGCCTGGAGTAATTTTCCCATCACCCCGGTATTCGCTCCTATAATTAAGGAGTTTCTCGATTTTGAGAGCCTATCCAATACAAAACGCAGAAATTACATAGTTACAGACAAGATCGCTATCGACACTACTGCCGAGGCTACGTCGATAGTTGTCAAAAACCCCTTGGGAGAGGACTTCAAGATCGACCCGGAAGAGCCTTTGTTCCGGGATACAAAACGCTCAGGAATATACGAAGTTATAATCGACGGTGAGGATGCGTATGAGTTCGCGGTAAACATTGACCCGCTAGAGTCAAATCTTGAGAAGCTTGGCGCATTAAGCATAGAGTCTGAGCCTAAGAGCGAGCTTGGGCTGGTCAAGGTTTTCAAGGAGCTCTGGCGCTACTTCCTCTGGGGTGTCATAGCGTTAT
This sequence comes from Thermodesulfobacteriota bacterium, assembly GCA_965216785.1. GTDB lineage: Bacteria > Desulfobacterota_D > UBA1144 > Nemesobacterales > UBA2774 > UBA2774. The sequence continues at coordinate 1,850,426 of OZ244197.1, read as the reverse complement.
TTATATCCGAGTCCGCGGCAAGGGCGCTTTTCTCATAAGTGGCTCAAAGCACTATACAGATCATGCGAGGCTTACCCCGTCGAATTTATCCGGGAGAGGGTATCCCATAAGCTCTAAAATTGTAGGATATAGATCTACCGATCTGACTTTGTCTTTCTTTAGCTTATGGTTTATAACAAGGGGCATTATCATATGGTCACGGTGAAGCGAGCCGTGTGAAGAGCAGTGCTCGGGGTTCTCGTCTGTAGCCCTCAGGTCATACCCTGAAGTTGCGCTAAGTACCAGATCCCCTGTTCTCGGAGACTCCAAAATTTGTACGAGCTGCTCTATTCCGTCCGGGTAATCTGTGCTGTAAGTCTTGTCCAGAGCCTCTTCAGATGTCATTTTACCGGGCACACCGTTATAACCAAACGGATCACCCTTTAATTTCTTGTAATTTAACAGTCCCTTTCCATCAATCCAGGCCAGCGCCTCCCCTCTCATGCTTTTTATCCTGGTTCTGCCCTCAGCGTCTAACCCGGCCAGAATATCGATCTCAGCTCTCTCTACAAGCCTCTCGATGAGCGCTTCCATTTCCTCAAACGTAGACCTCCTGCTCCACCCTTCCGGGCTCTTAACGTACAGGTTACTCATAGCGTTCCCCGAAACCATGCATGCAGAATCCGCGTCGGTGAAGTGTTTTAGCACGTTGGTATACCCAAGAGTCTTATACCCTGATTTGCGCATAAACCCCAGGGTGTCAAAGTGTGAATGCGACTGGCTGAGTCCGTGATCGCTCGCTACCACAAGCAGCGTCTCTTCTAGCCTGCCCTCATTTTCGAGGAACTTGGCGGCGGCGCCTACAGTCTCATCGATCAGACGGTAAGACTCGAGAGTCATTTTGTGAAAGGGGTGTCCTACGTGAGAGTAGGTATCAATACCCAGAAAAACCGCGTATACGTACTCCGGAAACTCCTTCAAAGAGTCAAGGAGTATCTTTCTGGCTACCTGATCTACCTCATTAGTCTTTTCCGTAAAATGGCTTTTAACCTTATAGTAGAGCTTAGAGAAACGAGTCCTGTCGTTTCTGAATTTAACGCCGCGGGAGAGCTCGTTTAAGATATTCACGCTCCTTGGGAAAATCTCAAACACGCTCTTGTTATCCTTTGTAACATCGCTGTTCATAAAATACGTCTCAAGCCCGATGTAGCTTCTGAACCTCTCGAATGAAAGAAGCTTCCTGCGGTTCTCAAATTTAGCCCTATCGAACCACCTTATCCCAGGAAGATTGCACCTTCCCGGATACACGCCTAGAATGTAAGGAGTATAGGCAGGCCCAGTGGTCGAAGGAAAGACAGATACGGCTTCACGGTATGAGCCTTTTTCAACAATGTACTTAGAGATATTGGGCAAATCACCCCGCTCCATCAGCATAGAGAATACATCGGCCCTGGCTCCGTCGGCCATAAAGAAAATACAGCTTTTATATTGAGACATATAAAGTGTTCACCCTCGCTTCAGTATATATTATCAATTTGTGAAATACTTTTCATAAATTTCTCTGATCTTTACGGTTTTGGATTCGTATTTCTGCCTCAGCTCCTCAACCGTAGCCCCCATATCGAGCTCAGCCGCTAGCTTTTGAAAATCGCTCTCATAAAGCTCGTTAATAGAGCGGTCGTGCAGTAGTCTCAGCAGATTCTCCATTTTCTTTAAAAAGAATAGCCCACCGTTAAGTAAAAGATACTCTTTCTTGAGTATTATTTTTGCATCTTTTAAAGCATCGAGCGCTTCCGCCGTGTTCCTTTTACGAAGCTCCTTGTGCTCCCTGCCATGACGAAGCTGGAGCATCTGCACTAAAAACTCAATGTCTACGATACCGCCCCTACCGGTCTTAATATTAACCTTCTTTTGATTCTCCTTTGCGAGCTCTTGCTCCATCCGCCCCCTGAGCTTGTAGATCTCTTTATAAAACCCGGGGTCGAGTGGCTCCGTGTATACGAAGCGTTCGACCTGCTCCATCACCTTTTTACCGAGCTCCTTATCCCCTGCGGACACCTTGGCCCTGATCAGGGACTGCCTCTCCCACACAAGTGCGCTCTGCTCATGGTAGGTCTTAAAGGAGTCAAACGACGTCACCAGTGCGCCTGAGCGGCCCGAGGGCCTTAGCCCCATATCGATCTTATAAGCGTAACCCGCACCTGTCGGTACAGAGAGCACCGATATTACCTTCTGCCCGAACTTTGAGTAAAGCTCGTGGTCAGCCCCCTCGTAAATAAACATAATATCAAGGTCAGAGTTATAGCTCATCTCGCCGCCCCCGAGCTTACCGAGCCCGAGCACCAGCATCTTAGGAAGGGACTTTCTTTTTCGAACGGAGCTCGGAAGCTCCTCCCAGGCAAGGCACATTCCCGCTTCGAGCACAGCCTCGGCAGTCATAGAAAGATAGCTCCCTACATAGAATGGATCGACCTCTCCGTTTAGGTCCCTCAGGCATATCTTGAGTGTTTCCGCGTGCTTGAAGTTCCTGAGCGCATCGAGCTTAGATTCATAGTCTTTCTCCCCTGAAAGCATTTCCCAAAGCTGCTCGAGCATGTCTTCTTTTGATTCGAACTCTGTGCGCACATCCTTTAATGTGAGCGCGTCAAGGTACTCGGGGTGGCGGATTAAGAATCCCGACAGGTAACCGCTAGTGGAAAAGAGCTTTGCCAAAAGCTCAATGATGTCAGGGTTTTCGGACAATACGGCATAGATAGAGGTCCTAAGCCCCACTGAAGAGATGAACCGTTCTACATTTAATAATGCCGCATCTGGGTCAGGGGACTTTAATATCCCGCCCAGGAAAGCGGGAACAACTTTTTTCATTGCGACCCTGCCCTCTTCCGTAAGTCCACCCCTTCTGGGATCGAGAAGCGTTGAAAATAGCTGTATGGCAGTCTCAGGGCGTGTAAAACCGAGCTTGGTGAGGTTTTCCAGCGCTTCTTCCTCGGAGATATTCCCCGCGGTCAGAAAATCCGCTACTTCCCAGAACTCCTTACCCGCCTGCTGCGTTTTCCGGGACGGTTCGTGAAAGAGCATCTGATAAATCCCCGAGACAGTATCTGTATTTTCTTTATAGTTTTTCTCAAACTCTTTTAGATCCTTAAAACCCGAGCGGAGCGCAAGCCTTTCGATATCTTCGGGGTTAGTCGGAATCTTGTGAGTTTGTCTTTCTTCGACCAGTTGTATATAGTGCTCAACTTTCCTAAGGAATACATATGAAGAGCCGAGTTTCTCGTGAACTTCATCGTCAATTATATGAGTGTTCTTGAGCCTGTCCAGGGTCTCGAGCGTATTCCTTCCTCTTATCTCCTTTATCTCCCCGCCGTTCACCAGCTGAAGCGCCTGAACAAAAAACTCAATCTCCCTGATCCCTCCCTTCCCGAGCTTTACGTCCCTTTTCTTTTGCAAACGGTCGAGCTTGGTCTTCATGTCTTTTAGATTTTCTATCGACGCGTAGTCAAGGAATTTCTTATATACAAAGGGCTCAATCTCCCGTATAAATTCCCCGCCGAGCTCTATATCCCCGGCCACCGGCCGGGCTTTGATCATCGCGGCCCTCTCCCACGTATCTCCCCAGTAAAAGTAATGCTCAAGCGCGCCTTCAATAGTGACGGCAACTGTGCTCTTACCGCCCCCGGGCCTGAGCCCAAGGTCGACTCTGTAGAGAAACCCGTCCTCTGTAACAGCGCTTAGAGATTTTGTAACGCTCTCGGCAAGCTTAAAAAAGGGCTCCGGGTCTTTTATATCCCGGTATAGATAGATAAGGTCGATGTCAGAGCTCAGGTTCAGCTCTCTGCCCCCCAGCTTGCCCATGCCCAGCACAACAAACTCACCGTGGTTCTCTATCCCGAGCTCCCTTCTAAAATACGTTACGGCAGCCCCTAAAACCGCGCACGCTAGATCCGAGAGCTCTTCCATTACCCCTGGGAAGCTCTCAAAGCTCATCAGATCGCGGTATAAAATCCTGCTAAGCTCTTTATATTTGTATGCTCTGAGTGAAGATTGAAGCTCGTTTGCCGAAGCTGAGGCAACTGCAATATTGTACGCTTCACGGTTATAGACAGATGGAAGCTTCTTTTTCTTTACTTCTGCGGATTGTGATAAATATTCGAGTATTTCCGGATACTTAAGAAGAACTCTTGAAATAAAGCAACTGTTCGAAGATAGAAGCTCGAGTATATCTTTTTTAGACTTTGATATCCTCTTATGCTGCTCTTTGTAACGGAGTACGGTGGTCCGGGCATTGTCCGGATCGGGTAAAACTCTATTCAACGGTTATTTTCCTGCTTCTTTTGGACTTATTAGCTTTCCCTTTTGCCCCTTTCCTGGCTCTATATTCCTCTTCTGCCTCTTTGACCATCTCAAAACTCTTTGATACTACATTAAACGGAAGATCGCGCAGGAATTTTCTGCCCTGCTCGTCCTCCAAAAGCCCCTTTAATCCTTTGATAGCAAACCCAGCGCCCACAAACAGCTCCGCGGCGCTCATTAGTAAATGCTCACCAGCTTTCTCAAGGTCGGCCAGGTCAACTTCTTTTTCAGAGCTTTTGGACCTCGCGCCCGCTCCCCGGGACGCGCGTTTTGCGCCGCCCCTTGCCCCGGTTTTTCTCTGCTGTCTTTTCTCGACCATCGTAGCGCCTCGCTATGTGATTTTAGTCCGACAACAAGATTGTACCATAAAAGACGGGGGTGTGATTAGTTATGAGGCAGTTTTAGGTATGTAGATGCCAGTTCTAATATTATTATTTGCGGTGACATGCGTCTGCCTCTGTCCCCATATGAGTTTATTCAATCTTTTCAGCTAAAATTATAAGGGTCAATATCCACCGATACCCTCACGGGTCCCGCGACGTCTGACATTAGCGCTAAGAGCTTCTTTGAAAATCCGTGAATTACGCCTGTGGACCCGGATTTCACGAGCATCTGAAAACGGTAGCGGTTACTCATCTTGCTTATAGGACAAGGGGAAGGCCCCAGTATCTCGATCGCTCCCGCAGGGAGCTTTGAAGCGAGTTTCTTGGCGATACCTCCCGCCTTATCGGCCACGCCCTTGGTCTCAAGCTCCTTAGTACCTGAAAACCGCACATTCACCAGTCTGGAAAACGGCGGGTATCCAAGGTCCTCCCTTAATTTAATCTCTTCCCGAAGGTAGCCGACACTGTCCTGTTTTACGGCGTGAGTTATGCTCGGGTGCTCGGGGTTAAACGTCTGCACTATGACGCGCCCGGGGTCGCTCCCGCGCCCCGCTCTTCCCGCAACCTGAGTGACGAGCTGAAACGTACGCTCGCCCGAGCGGAAGTCGGGAATGCCGAGTGAAATGTCGGCTGATATCACGCCCACGAGAGTCACTCCCGGCAAGTCGTGCCCCTTCGCCACCATTTGCGTTCCAATGAGCACGTCCACCTCGCCCCTTTCAAGCCTCTCATAAAGCCTAAGAAGTTTTGACTTTCCCGCCACCGAGTCCCTGTCCATTCTGGCAAGCACAGCGCCGGGGAGCATGGCTCTTAGCTCCTCTTCCACCTTCTGAGTGCCTATCCCGAGCCCCCTGAGGTCAGCTCCGCACTCGCCGCACTCCGGCTTCATTTTCTCAGACAGCCCGCACAGATGACACTTTACCGAGTCCTCCCGCGCGTGGTAAGTGAGGGTCACCGAGCAGTTAGGGCACTTTAGCGTATCGCCGCAGGACGGGCAGATTATAAGTGTAGAGAACCCCCTTCTGTTTAAAAAGAGTATAGTCTGCTTCTTATCTTCGACGTTTTTTTGAATTGCGCTCTTTAAGGCGCCGGAGAATACGGACGCGTCTTCAGATTTCATGTCGACGACAGAGACCTCCGGAAGTGGCCTGTCCTGCACTCTCAGCGGCAGCGACAGATAGCCGAATTTATGCTTAACCGCATTATGGTAAGACTCAAGAGACGGGGTCGCCGAGCCCAGAAGCACTACAGATCCTGTCATCTTTCCAAGCACCAAGGCAAGGTCCCTCGCATTGTAAGAAGGGGCTTCTTCCTGCTTGTACGTAGTCTCGTGCTCCTCATCTACAACGATTATGCCTATGTTGTTGAACGGGGCGAATATGGCTGAGCGCGCGCCGATAACTACATCAACCTCCCCCCTGCTGGCTATGCGCCAGGCGTCGAAGCGCTCGCCGTCTGAAAGCGAGCTGTGTATAACGGCGATCTTTTTACCAAATCTTGCCCTGAACCGCTTGACTAGCTGGGGGGTTAGTGAAATCTCGGGAACAAGCACGACCGCCTGCTTGCCCTGCTCTATCACCTCCGCTATCGCTCTAAGATATATCTCGGTCTTCCCGCTCCCTGTGACGCCGTGGAGCAGGAACGGAGAGTACCCGCCTTTAGCTATCGCCTCTGAAACCTTCTTTAAAGATGACTTCTGATCCGGGCTTAGCTCGGGCGGCGTGTCCCGCTCTATCCGGATATCCGCAAACGGGTCCCGCACGACCTCTTCAAGCTCAATCTGTATAAACTCCTTTTCCTCAAGCCACGGGATGTGGGCACTCACGTTGCCGAATATTTCCTTCAAATCATCAAGCGGCACTCTGGCGTGCGTGAGAATGAATTCCAGTATATCCGTTTTAGCGTGCTTTCTTTGAAGCAGCGGGCTCATTAAAGAAGCTCCCGCTTTGGCCGCGATTATTTTCCTTGTCTTTACCTTGGGGTCAGAGTGCAGCTCGTAGTCAAACGCAATGAGCCCCCTTCGTCTGAGCGAGTTAAGAAGCTCGTTTGAAGTGTTCTGAATTAGGCCCAGGAGCTTCTGAGAAGTAATCTCACCCGAGTTTTCTATGGTATTTAACACTAACCTTTCATGATCGGTAAAGCGGTCCTCAGTCAGAGCAGAGAGCCCTTGCTCGGTAAGTTTGATCTTTCTCTTAACGCTCACGCCCAGCCCGCCCGGATGAGCGGCCTTAAGCACGATTCCAAGCGAGGTAAGGTAGTAATCCGAGATCCACTTTAAGAACTCGAGCCTCTTTTTATCAAATAAAGGCTCTTCATCTAAAATGTCCAGTATATCCCGGAGCTTAAACTCGGGCGGGGTGTCGCCGAAACCTACTATGAAGCCGATAAGCCGCCTGTTCCTAAAGGGCACGAGGACGCGTTTACCCAAAGCCGCGCCTTCTTTAAGACGCTCGGGCACTTTATACGTATAGTACTCCTCTCCGGGTATGGGTACGGCGATATGGGCGTATTCACTCATACGAAAGGGAGTCTAATTGTTTTTGTATAGCGGTTCAATAGGAGGATTGGCGCACAAGATACCCCGGCTAACTGTAAATTGATATGGAATTCACATGAGAGCTGTCAAGGCAGGTGCTTTATGGAATCTATGAACGCCTGCACAGGGTCGTCCGCTCTCTTGTAGCGGTTTTTATAGGAGCCGCCTTCGAGCCTTAGCACACCCGAAGGGCACACCGCGCTGCACACCCCGCAGCCTACGCAGGAGGCGCGGATGATGTTCTCGCCTTTTTGCGCGTAGGAGCGCACGTCAATACCCATCTCGCAGTATGTCGAGCAGTTGCCGCAAGACATGCACTGCCCGCCGTTTGTGGTAATCCTGAATCTAGAGAAATAGCGCTGGAATATGCCCAGAGTGGCAGCGAGCGGGCATCCGAAGCGGCACCATACGCGGCTTCCCATGAGAGGGTAGAACCCTACTCCTACGACGCCTGAGAATATCGCGCCTATGAAAAACCCGTACCACTTTGCCGCCGCTCCCGAGAACTCGCCCAGCACTTTCCCCTGGGTCGCGGAGTTAATCCAGAGCGCTGCTGTTACAATGACTATCAGTACGAGCACGGTATGGATCATCCAGCGCTCGATCCGCCATGCCTTGAGGGATTTATCCGAGAGCTGTCTCCACGGATCCCCGAGGGTCTCGGCAAGCCCTCCGCAGCCGCAGACCCATGAGCAGTACCACCTCTTGCCGAAGAAATAGGTAAGTACGGGAACCGCGAAAAAGGACATGACCAATCCCCAGAAGATAAAGAACACACCGAAGCCTCCGGGACTGTTTGCCAGGTAGCTCACAGTGCCGGGAAACAGGTAGTCATACTTAAGCGGCCAGAAGTATGAAAAGTAATATTCAGGCTGATTAAAGATCATGAGGATGTTAGGGAGTATGAAAGCAAACCCTAGCTGAAAGAACATTACGGAAAGAGTCCTTATCTGCTGGTAGCGGTTCCCTCGGTAGCGCATGAGCATACGTATGCCGAATACGAGGACGGCGAGCGTGTAAATAAAACCGTAGAGGAACCAGTGTGTAGCGGGCGCCCCGGATATAGCGTAGGAAGACGGATCAACTAGCCTTACCCCTCCTTCAAGGTACTGGGGCCACCAGTAAAGCACTATGTAAAAGCCTGTCATCAGTATGCCCGCTATCCAGCCGAGACTTCCGCGCGATGTAATATTCCTATAGAAGTTCCTGTCGTTTTTTATGCCGGGCACGGTGTTTTTGTAGCCAAGCCAGAAATATAGAGCGCCTCCCGCCGTCATAGGGGCGAATGCCAGAATAAACCCGGGCCAGGTGCCCCTGAGAGGCGTATTGAATAGTAGGACTATAAAAAATAAGACGCCCAGACCCACGAGTGAGAGTGAGAGTTTCTCCCATACGTCGAGCCTTCGCTCCTCGGCTTTCGGGGGCTCAGGGAATCCGAGCTTTTCCTCGTCGTAACCGTGATCAAGAGTCCTTACGTCTATCATGCGCGCTGCTCCTTTAAACTCCCTACAATTTCGCTTTCATATCTTCTGAAGAATTCGGGATCGAAATTCGCTTCCCTAAGGTTATCCAGGACGTATTCGACAGAGCGCTTCTCCTTTATCCAGGACTCACATATGCGGTGACGGTAGCGTAGTCCCATAGTATTAATGCCCAGTATTGAATTTCCGTCATGCACCAGGCGGAGAGCATGCTTTTTGTTTTCGTGCTCCCAGTAGAGGTTTTTCTCTCCCTGAATATCGAGCGTGCCTTGAGCGTTATTCACCGTACCGTAAATCTGATATTCGAGGTTTACGAACTTTGCTGAGTTGTACCATACGCCCGGCTCGTATGCAGTGTCGAGGCCGGCTATCGATTCCCCCGCCGCTTTTCCCTGCATCTTCCCCGTGTACCACACCTGCTGTATCAGGTTTCTCCCCTCTCCCGGGGTGATGATCTCGGCGCAGTCCCCCGCCGAGTATATGTCTTCGACGCCGGTCCTGAACCCCCGGTCAACGAGTACCCCTCGACCTGTTGGGATCTCGTGGTCCCTCACCAGGTCTATGTTCGGGCTCACGCCCGCTGTAAGCCCTACAAGAGCGCACTCTATAAGCTCACCCGCGCTCGTTGTAACGCCGCGAACGCGCCCGGAGCGGTCTCCTAGTATTTCCTTAAGCTCGGTCCCGAGTCTTAGCTCCATTCCTTCCTGCTCAATCACCCGGTTTATCAAGACCGATTCCTGTGCCGGAAGCACATTATCCCAGTAAGAGTTCTCTCTAACTAAAAAAGTGACGTGAATTCCCCTTGAATGAAGCATCTCTCCAAGCTCTATGCCGATCAGGCCTCCCCCGACGATTACAGCGTTCTTAACACCTTGTGAATTCTCATGCAGCTCCCGCAGATCCATAAGGTCGTAAAGCCCCTGCACGCCCTTTAAGTCCTGCCCGGGCCAGCCGAATTTATTGGACTTGGACCCTGTAGCGATAAGGAGTTTATCGTAGTAAACGGGGTCGTTTGAATGCATAATGAGCCTTTTGGCGTCGGTGTCGATTTCCAAAACCCAGTCTCTTAAGAGCCCGATATCGTTTCTGTCCCAGAAACTGTTTTCATAGGGCTTTGCCTCCCGATAGCGCATGTGCCCCATGTATATGTACATCAGCGAGGGCCGGGAATAGTGATAATCGCTCTCGCCCGAAATCATAGTAATTTTCCATTCGGGCCTTAACTCTCTTATGCGGATTGCGGCCGAAACCCCTGTAATCCCGTTACCTATAACTGCAACATGCATGGTTCTTGTATGAATTCTCCTAATGGATTTGTAATTATTCGATGTAAAAGTTGCCAAAAAGTTGCATATAGAAAGAGATAAAACTTCCCTCTTTACACTCTCGAACTGTTGAATTGATATCCGTTTTTTTACAACGTGAATGCGGCGGAAATTGTTTTTTTGCCCCTAATTAACCGCCCGGAGCGTCAAAAAACGGCAAATTAGACAGGCTATCGACGTGAGAATATTGACATTCGGCTCAGCACCAAATATGCTTTAAACAATTTTAGTGCACACACCTTATTGGGTTGATAATGGGAAGGCTGGACAGACACCTAAATAAAGCAGATGATTTTAAGGAAGCCGGGCGGTTCGAGGAAGCTCTGAGAGAGCTGACTCAGGCGAATAAAATAGCCCCGGAAGACCCGGACGTTTATCTTTCATTCGCTCTCACATACGACGCCATGGAGGAGTTTAAGAGCTCCATCCACTATTTCAGAAAAGCGCTCGAGCTAAACACCCACGACGCCTATATCTGGACTCAGTTCGGCATCACATTATCCAGAATGAGCAGACACTCGGAATCTTTAAAGTGCTTTGACGCAGCTCTAGAAATCGATTCCGGATACACTGTCGCGATCTGGCACAAAGCGGTCGCCTACAGAACTATCGGGCTATACGAAGAGGCTCTAAAGTATTTCGAGGAGTGCTTACAGGGAGATTGTGAGCAGGATTATATAAAGGAAGAGATATACTATCAGATTGGCCTTTGTTATTTCGATATGGGCTGGACCAGAGAGGCTCTTTCGGAGTTCAGAAAGCAGATCGATATATGCCCCGACGACACATGGGCGCACCTATCCATTGGGAACTGCTATTTTGACCTTGGCTGGATCGATGAGTCGTCGGCCAAGTTCAGAGAGGTAATAACCATTGCCCCCGAATTTATCCCGGGCTACAACGCGCTAGCGTTATCGCTGGCCGAAAAGGGGTGGTATGACGAAGCCTTGGAAGTGCTTAGGGCCGCTCTGCAGATAGCTCCCGAAGACGAGTCCGTAATGGATAACATGGACTATATTCAGTCACTAAAAGAGGATGACGACGGACCCAAGGGCATAATACTTCTCAGCATAATACTAAAACTTCTAAAACAAAGAGCAGACTCTAAGTAAGCTTCTATTAAGTGCTCTCATCAATTACAGATTTTTTCGCGTATTCCCTGCCGTAATCCGTCAGCCTGAGCATGTCCCGGTCCCGAAAAAGAATCCCTTTATTTTCTGTATACTTAATAATCTTATTCGCAAAACCTTCTTTCCAGCATAGATTCTCTTCCAGGTGTACGACTTGTGATTCTCGTTCCTCGTCCGGGGTCCCCTCATGATTCAAAAGATGTATAGCGAGCATCTTACCCGCAAATTCCCAGCGCTGTCTCGAGCGTCTCATGGCGATCGCGATAATCCCCCTGTCGGGAGCAAAGAGAAAAACTACTACGAACACTATCCCCGCCATGGTAGCCATGGAGCCCGCTATGTTTGCGTCGAGCAATATAGCGAGCCAGAATCCGCTTATAGCGCTCAAAACGCCTAGAAGCGCGCTCAGAATTATCATGTAAGAGAGCTTATCTGTCAGAAGATAAGCAGCCGCGGGCGGCGTTACCATAAGAGCCACGACCAGTATTGAGCCTACCGCATCGAACGCCCCGACAGCGGTTACAGAAACAAGCCCCATGAGCCCGTAATGTATTAAGCCCGGAGAAAACCCCAGAGCCGCAGCCAGCCCGGCATCGAACGTAGATATCTTGAGCTCTTTGTAGAAAAGGGAAATAAATATGAGATTCACGAGTAAAATAGTACCCATTACATAAAGCGACTTCGGCCCCAGGTCGAGCCCGCCTACGATGAGTCTGTCAAACGGAGCGAAAGCAAGCTCTCCTAACAGAACGGCGTGTACATCGAGGTGAATGCTCCACGCGTAGCGCGCGATCAGAATTACACCTATGCTGAATAGTACCGGGAATACCAGCCCTATCGCCGCGTCTTCTTTAACTAGCTTTGTTTTGTTGAGAATTTCAACGAAGCTCACGGTGAGCACGCCGCTTAGCGCGGCCCCGATTATGAGCAGTGGCGAGGATATATCGTGGACCGCGAAAAACGCGAGCACAATACCGAGCAAAATCGCGTGACTGATCGCGTCGCTCATCATAGCCATTCGGCGCAAAACGAGAAATACCCCCGGGATCGCGCAGGTCACAGCCACAAGAGAGGCTATTATCTGAATTTCTATCTGCTCTGCGCTCATTGTCCGCCGCCGACCCCTAGTTTTATTATTTGCCTTGCCTGCTCAACACCTTTCCTCGTAAGCGCCCATTCTTCCGATTTTACACGGCGCACAAACCCCTGCTCCTCGAGTTTTTGGAGGCTATTGTCCACCCCTCCTTTGTCCGCGCTCATTAGCCTGAGAACCGACACAGGGTGAGCGTGCCCGGGATCTTTATGCTGAAGGGCAAGTGAGTACAGATCCTCCAGCATACCTTCAAGACGAAGCTTCCCCCTGTTCCTTCTCTCACGCAGCCAGCTCCAAACAAGACCCCGTGCAGGAGCCAGGAAAATCGATATTACGACTATCACGCTTACGCAAAGCACAATTGTGGGACCTGTAGGGAGCCTCGATATACTGCTGCTCAGAAGAGCTCCCGATACCCCCGCCAATGCTCCGAAAGCGGCCGATAAAAATATCATAGGGCCCAAACGGTCGGTCCACTGCCTAGCGGCGGAAGCCGGTGCGACGATCATCGCGCTCATGAGCACGACTCCCACTGTTTGAAGCCCTGTGACTATGGCGATAACAATAAGAGTCGTAAGCACTACGTCGAGAAACCGCATTGGGAAACCCAGAGTGGCGCCAAAATCTGGATCGAAGCTTAAGAGCTTAAACTGCTTCCAGAATACCAGCATCGTGGCTATCGCAACCGCCCCAAGGACAGCCATTGTTATTACGTCCCGCTCCAATAGGGCCGCGGCCTGGCCAAAGAGGAATTTATCCAGTCCGGCCTGAGTGGCGTCGGGTCGTTTTTGGATAATGGTGAGAAGCACAAGGCCGAATCCGAAGAATACGGATAGAATCATGCCGAGCGCGGTGTCATATTTTATTCTTGTCGTTCGAACAATGCTCATAATAATGAGCGTAGCTACCCAGCCTGCGATAGCCGCCCCAAGTATGAGAACAAGCGAGACTTTGCTTCCGGTTAGTAGAAATGCGATGGCAATACCTGGGAGCGCGGCATGAGACATAGCGTCCCCTAGAAGACTCTGCTTGCGCAAAACAGCGTAGGAGCCAAGCGCCCCGCTCACTATACCCAGAACGGCTGAGCCCAGCGCTACGGTACGAAGGGTATAATCGAAAAGAAGGTCATTCAATAACGAAAGGACGTCCAAATCAGATCCCCCCGGCTTCTGCCCTCTTTTCGTTGTCCTCGCCAGTACTATGTCCGTTATGCTTGAGGAACGAGACTCGTCCCCCGTAGGTGAGACGGAGGTTCTCTTCCGTAAATACTTTATCTACGGGCCCGCTTGCGAGAAGACGCACGTTAAGGAGCGTAGTCCAGTCAAAGTATTCGGGCACCGTCTGGAGATCATGATGAACGACTACGACGGTTTTCCCGGCCGCGCGCAGCTCTTGCAGCAGTGTGACAATCGCACGCTCAGTGGTTGCGTCAACCCCCTGAAAAGGCTCATCCATGAGGTATATCCTGGCGTCCTGTACCAGCGCGCGCGCGAGGAACACCCTCTGCTGCTGCCCGCCCGACAGCTGGCTTATCTGGCGGTCGGCATATTCTGCCATGCCTACTTTTTCAAGAGCCTTTAATGATAGTCTGGCCTCTTCCCTGCCCGGTCTCTTTATCCATCCCAGGGCGCCGTATCTGCCCATCATTACTACATCACCGACACTTGTCGGGAAATCCCAGTCCACACTCCCCCTCTGCGGGACGTAGCCCACCAGGCTCCGCTGCTTTAAATAGGGTTTACCGTATATACTCACCCTGCCCGCGGCGGTGTTTACGAGACCCAGCATCGCTTTTATAAGAGTTGTCTTTCCAGCTCCGTTAGGGCCCACTATTGACATCAGCACGCCCTCCGGCACGTTCAGATCGACATCCCACAGTACCGGCTTTTCTTTATAAGCTACAGTTAAGTCTTCAACTTCAATTGCGTATTTCATTTCATTACTCCGGGTCAGAAAAAATATGTTGGAGATTATCCGCTACGATTCCCCGCCTTCACTAAGAGCGCCCACTATGGTATTTACATTATGTCTTACCATACCGATGTAGTTTCCTTCAGGCGTTCCCGGGTTACCCATGGCGTCTGAGAAGATCTCTCCTCCCACCTCCACGTTGAAGCCCCTGGCCCTGACAGCGGCCTGAACGGCCTCTATGTATTTGGGAGGAACTGAAGATTCAACAAAAATAGCGGGCAGCTGACGCTCTACGATAAAGCCGGCCAGCTCCTGCACATCCGCGGTACCGGCCTCGGAATCGGTGCTTATCCCCTGAAGACCCTTGACCTCAAACCCATACCCTTTGCCAAAGTAATTAAACGCGTCGTGCGCTGTTATAAGAACCCTTTTGTCTGCGGGAAGGGTGGCGGTCTTAGTCTTTACATATTCATCAAGCTCGGAAAGCTTTACTAAATACTCCTCGGTATTCGCGCGGTAAATCTGCTCGTTGTCAGGATCCTTTTCAATAAGAGAGTCCCTTATCGTATTTACGGCGCCCATCCATAAACTTACGTCAAACCATAGGTGCGGGTCGTAATTGCCCTCAAACTCCGGAGGAGTAAGCAGGTGCTTTCTGTCGATTCCGTCCGTAACAGCCACCGTGTCTATGCCGCGTTTTTTCATCTGCTCGAATATTTCGGCCATTTTCCCTTCGAGGTGGAGCCCGTTGTAGAAAATCAGATCGGCTTTTGACAGGAGCCCCACGTCGCCCGCGCTTGCTTTATAGAGGTGAGGGTCAACTCCGGGGCCCATGAGGCCTTTCACTTTGACCTTATCCCCCCCGACCACTTGCGCCGCGTCCGCGATCATACCTGTAGTGGCTACAATGTTAATAGTCTCTTTGTTTAACGCGCCTTCTCTGTCCTCAGAAGAGCAGGAAATTAGAGTTACAACCAATATAAGAGCTAAGATTGCTTTTATGCTTTTCATGTTAGGATGCCTCCCCGTGCTCACCTTCCACGTCTGATACGAAGACGTACTGTGCCGCCTCCGAACCCAGTATGTGACTTGTGTCCTCAACTTTAATAGTTATAGGCCCGCTGAAAGGCTCTACCGAGAGCACCTCTATTTTAGTCATCGGGTAGAGACCCATCTTGCCTACATATCTTAGAAGATCCGGGTCGTGGTCGCTTACCTCGGCAATTACACCTGACTGTCCCGGCTGAAGTTCCACAAGAGGTATAGACTCAAGCTCTATCACCGTGCCGTCACGGCTTGGTATTGGCGAGCCGTGCGGGTCTCTTGTCGGGTATCCTAGAGCCTTATCCATACGGTCTTCCAGATCTTCTGAGAGCACGTGCTCCCACTTTTCGGCCTCTTCATGCACCTTGTCCCACGGAACCCCGAGCGCTTCTGCCAGATAGAGCTCAATCAGCCTGTGATGGCGTATCACCTCGAGCGCGATCTTTTTCCCGGGGCCGCTGAGCTTAACGCCCTGGTAGCGTTTATGGGTGATGAGTTTCTTTTCCGAGAGCTTTTTCATCATACTGGTCACGGAAGCAGGTGCAACGCCCAATTTCTCCGAGATTGAGTTAGTAGTAACTTTCTCGGATTCCTTTTGAATTTCGTATATTGTTTTCAAATAATTTTCTATGGATTCGGTGTACATTAAGCTTCTCCTGGTTTGAATTTTCTCTACCTAAAGTACCCAGATGCTCTCGTAATATTTATGCTGCCCCACAAGTCTTTATTAAAATCTCCTAAATCAATTTTTAGACATGTCTAAAAAATAGTTTATTTGCAAGAACCCCCTCTGTCAAGGCCGATAAAACACTAGAATAGAAATGTAAACGCGGCTGTAAGTATTACCTGCTCATCCGTATTCTTGGTATAAATGTCCGGGGTCACGCCCATTATGACCGTCAGCCAGTCAGTCACTGGAGACGTGAAACCGGCGGTAATATTGACGATCTGCACGTTATCCTCCCCGTCAGGATCTTCAAACGCGTATGCCGCCTCTACAACAGGCTGAAACCAATGTGTTACAAAATATCCAAACCCGATCTCAGAGACAAAGCTCCAGGCGTCGTCCTCTATTATTCCAAATACAAAATCCGCGTCCATTGAGAACTCTTGGGTGAAGTTCTTAGTAAGAATCAGCCCGCCAGGCTCTACTATCCAAAGAGCATCGTCATTCGTCGGTATCGTGACCCCGCCCTGATAAGCAAGTGAGAATGGATAACTCTCACCCTCATCGAGCAGCCTGAATTTTAACCCCGTTTCTATGTCTCCGAAGTCAGAGTTCCTTTGGATGAGGTCAGAGTCCTCAACGTCCAGATAGTTAACATTGGCACCGATCTCAAGGTTGTGAAGCACGCCTAAGGTGAACCTCACTCCGCCTCCGAACCTTGTGGTATTGTCACTGTCATCTACAAATTCAAGCCCGAAAAAAGGCTCAATCTCAAATTTCCCCTTTGGTACGCTCTCCGCGCTCGGGACTATAACTTTGGAGTTAGAAATACCACCCACTGCCCGCGCCGTGCTCACCTCTAATACCAATAATGCAAGAACAGTCACTAAAGCAGTAATGGAAACTCGCAACAACCTACGCTGTAACAGGATCAATATTAAACCTCTTGTGATTTCTATCATCTCTCTTAACACTCCCTTTCTTTCATACGCACCAGAATACTCCGTTATAGCTAAAAATATAATTCGTCGACGCAAACTATATTTTTAGATTGACCTAAAATATAAACCAGAGGGACTTTCTGTCAATAGAGGGAAATAAAAGAGAAATTTGACACCTATAGGATATTATTATAGATAATACAAATACTATCCTTTATGCATAATTACGAATACGGCGGCCTATACGATTATGAAAATACGTGAAGTTTACGAGCTAAACATGGCGGCACGAATCATCTTATTTACTTTTTGCGTTCTGTTCGCGCAACTCGAGCAAGCGCAGAGAGCTCATGCACAGCAAGACGAGACTGTGCCCGTCTACGGCTATAAAATCATAAACACCTACCCCCACGACCCTGAGGCGTTCACACAGGGCTTACTTTTACATAATGGGAAGCTGTACGAAAGCACAGGCATCAAGGGACGGTCCACGTTAAGACTGGTTGATAGAAAAACAGGGGAAATCCTAGAGTCCTACAGTATGCCGGATAAGTATTTCGGAGAGGGGATCGCTATTTTATATGGGAATATCGTACAGCTTACTTGGCGCTCTGAAACCGGATTCATTTATAACCTTAGCAATCTGAAACCGATCGGCAGATTTAGATATAATGGTGAAGGTTGGGGAATTACGTCTGACGATAAGCATCTTATCATGAGTGACGGCTCGGCTACCCTC
This sequence comes from Thermodesulfobacteriota bacterium, assembly GCA_965216785.1. Taxonomy (GTDB): domain Bacteria; phylum Desulfobacterota_D; class UBA1144; order Nemesobacterales; family UBA2774; genus UBA2774. The sequence goes on along the minus strand of OZ244197.1, from coordinate 1,832,844 downwards.
AAGTTTCTTGACCCGCACATTTTTAAAGTCGCAGGAGAGCTCGAGGTCCATGACGAAGGTAAAAATGTAGTAGGATTAAATGAGCTTGAGTACGTGGAAGGCGAAATATTCGCGAACATATTAGGAGCAAACAGGATTGCCAGAATCGACCCTCATACCGGACGTGTGACTGGATGGATCGACCTGTCGGGACTACTCACCAAAGAGGATCGAAAGAACAAGGTAGACGTTTTAAACGGCATAGCTTACGATAAAAACAGTAAAACACTGCTGGTCACCGGCAAGCTCTGGCCAAAGTTATTTGAAATAGAGATAGTTCCTGAAAACAAAAGGAAATAATCCCGCGCAAAAAGCGATCTAGATTACTTTATAAGAGGCGGATCTTCCATTTCCTCTGTCTCAAGAGGGGCCTCGTCGGACTCGATCTCTTCCTCAACTAAAGGGTTGTATGTGTTTTCTAAATCCTTTGGCTCGACTCTGGGCGCAAGCTCGTCCGTGTCTGCGGGCTCTGCGGGCGCCGCGATATCGTCCGCCACCTTTGCGCATGACGCCGCCCCTAGAGTAACCCCCAGTATTAAAAGTCCCGTAACGATAACATTCTTCATATTGACCTTGCCCCTCCGTTTGTTTTTTCACTAATATCCGGGAAGATAATACTACACACAGTATAAAATTACGCCAATATGACTAAAATAAAACGCACATTACTATTCGCACTCGCGCTCGCTTTAATATCCGCAGCGGCTTCATTCTTTATAGTAAAAGATTTAGGGCAGTCATCCGCACTCTTAAAGGAACATTTTATGCTGCTTTGGCTATCGTCGTTTCTTCCCATAGCGGTTTCAGCGTTTGTGTCGGGCTTTTTATATCATTACCTTTGCGAGTCGCGCAAAGCCTGGGTCCACGTACTATGGTTCGTACTGAACGTGAGCTTTGTGGTCGTGTTCTTCGCCATTATAATCAGGCTGCTTCTCGTAGCGTTAAGCAAGTGATTTTCCAACATAATCGAACACTCCCCTGATAAAGTATATGGCTGATCTACTATTGGAAAGGGCCGGTCGATGCCGTAGACTTTTATTACCAATAGATTATTGAGACAATGTAGCAATGAAATACCTGACAACGACTCTTTTAGCTATCATAGTAGTACTGATAATATTTCTAATTTTCCAAAACCGTGAGCTTAGCTCAATTAAGATCGAGACCGGGTATGAGGACTCAGTTGTCAGGATCTACGTCGCCCTGTCCTCAGACAAAAACGGAAAGAAATACGATTTAGAAGATGTAGAGGCGATACTGGTTAAACACTTCTCCGGGGCTACCGTGCAGGAAACAGTAGGGTACTACGAGGGGAAAAGGGAAAAGAGCCTTAATATAACCATCATTAACTGCTGCGACTGGAAGGTCAGCGACAAAAAATTCCGGAAAAAAATCGATGAGCTAAATAAAGAGCTGACTGAGAAGCTGGGCCAGGAAGCGATATTGATAGAGCTTGTCTCAAACGAGGGTATGGAAGGGTATCAGACTATAGAGTGATCCATAACTGTATACTTAGCGGCCTTCAAGCCCATAACAATATTCATTCAAGTAGTACTTAGCTTCCAGGTATCCGAGCTCAGAGGCTTCGTTTAATTTTTCACAGCCTATTTCTTTATTCCCGGACTTAAGCTCAGCCAAACCCAGGTATGCGTAAGCCTGACCGTAATACGGGCTTAATCTAAGCGCCGCCTGAGAGTCTTCAATCGCACCGCCTGTGTCACCTGTCTTGAGTTTCGCGTAGGCTCTCGATGCGTAGGCCTTCTCATGGTTCGGGTTCATTTCAATGACTCTATCAAAATGCACGATTGCCCCGTGCCAATCGCCTCTGTTTCCAAGTGTTACACCTTATCTGTGCGTCTCGCCCTCGGAAGTTGCCAAGAGAAGAAAGATGATCAAAAACAAGCGTATCAGGAGAAACGCGATCACTATTCCGACTACTATTAATATCCCTCTTTCGAGTGTTGCGGACATATATTTGAGAATAGCATATTTTGCGTGAGACTATAAACCGAGGACCGATTCTTTATTTTTCAAGTATTCCATTTTACCAAAATCGAATACGCCTAAAGCTGCCCGGCCTTTATCGAGAAATTAATCTCACGTTACGAATATTTACAATTTTCAAACTCCCGTCATAATTAGATGTCATAATCTGTCATGAATCCATTAAGAAAAACTAAAATCATCTGCACCATAGGGCCTACCACCAGTACATACGATAGGCTGATGGCAATGTATGTAGCCGGCATGAATATCGTGCGCCTTAACATGTCGCACGGCACACATGAGAACCACGAAAAAGTCATAAGGTCCATCAAGAATATCAACCAGAAAATAAAAGACGCCATTCCAGTGCTCCTGGACCTGGAGGGCCCCGAGATAAGAACGGGCAGACTGAGCAAAGATCTGCAGCTACAGGAAGGCGACGTTATAACAGTATCCGTGGGCAACCAGGATGCCGAGATATCCTCTTTCAGTATAGATTACGAAGACCTCATCAATACGTTAAACGAGGGGGACAAGATCTCCGTAGACAGCGGACTGATTAACCTTGAGATTCTAAAGAAAAACCGGGGGACTATGGAATGCAAGGTCATAGACGGAGGGATGCTGAAAAGCCAGCGTCACGTCAACCTGCCCGGTATCAGACTCAACCTGCCCTCGATTTCAGAGCATGATAAAGAGCACGTCCTATTCGGGGTCGAGCAGGAAGTGGATTTTATCGCTCTCTCGTTTGTCCGCCAGGCAAGCGACGTACTGGAGCTAAAAGAGCTGTTGGGAGATAAGGTAAATAAAATAAAGGTTATCTCTAAGATCGAGAATCAGGACGGGGTCAACAATATTGAAGAGATCATAGATGTTTCAGACGCCGTAATGGTGGCACGGGGTGATTTGGGAGTTGAAATTGAGCTCGAAGAGCTCCCAAACGTGCAGCGCACTATAGTCCGTAAATGCCAGGAGAAAGGAAAAAGGGTTATAGTGGCTACTCATCTTTTGGAGTCCATGATTGAAAACCCCGTTCCGACCCGCGCCGAGGTAACGGACGTGGCCAATGCCGTATATAGCGAGGTCGATGCCGTAATGCTTTCGGGCGAGACCGCCGTAGGGAGATACCCGATCCGCTGCATAGAGAATATTCATAAAATCGCAACCGCTTCCGAGCAGCTGCCGGGCATGAACTTCAGCTCAAATCTTATAAGTGATGACATAAAACAAAGCGTCGCGCAGTCCGCTGTGAATCTTGCTGAGTCTATCAACGCCAGAGGTATTTTAGTAATTACCCGCCGCGGTATCATGGCGCAGTACTTAACCAACTGCAGACCCTTTAAAACATATATATACGCGTTCACAAACGACAACAGAACCAGAAGACAGCTCTTCTTGAACCGTGGGGTGATGGCTCACCGGATTTTATTCAGCAGAGATCCCGAGAAATCAATTCAGAACGCACTTTCAATATTAAAAAACCGCGAGGGGTTTGAGCCCGGAGACCGGGTTGTTGTGCTGTCAGATATAATCGCCGGCGCCGGAATTGACGCAATACAGATCAGAACTATTAGTTAGATGTACACACCCGCTATTACCGCCTCTTAACCCCTGATAGAGTCTCCAATGCCAGCAAGAGCGCCTGTGTTCCCTTCCTTCCGTGCCCCTGTGCCTGAGTGGCAATGTAAAGCTGGTTTACGAGCGCTAAACCCGGAAGCGATATGTTCATTCTCTTGGCTTCCTCAAGCGCGATACCAAGGTCTTTTATATAATGCTCCACATAAAACCCGGGACTGAAATCCCTCTTCAGCATCCTTGGCGCCAGGTTATCCAGCATCCAGCACGCGGCAGCGCCTTTGCTTACAGAGCTCAGCATCGTGTCGAGATCAAGCCCCGCCTTATAGCCGTAAAGCAGCGTCTCGCACATCCCTATCATAAGCCCTGTAACCATTATCTGGTTACACATCTTCGCATGCTGTCCTTTGCCCGCTCCGCCCTGGTGCACGATGTTCTTACCCATCAGCTTAAATAGAGGCATTACAGAGGCCACAGTGTCCTTATCTCCGCCGACCATGATAGACAGCGCTGCGCTCTGAGCCCCTATGTCCCCGCCCGAGACAGGCGCGTCTACCGAAGAAGCCCCCGCTTTCTTGGCCTGTTTGTAAATTTCCTCTGCGAGTGAGGGCTCCGTAGTCGTCATATCTACCAGTATTTTCCCCTTGTCAGACCCTTCGAATATACCGTTCTTACTGAAATAGACGTCCCTTACGTCCTTGGGAAAACCAACAATCGTGAACACAACGTCTGACTCCTCGGCAACCTCCCGAGGCGACTTCGCCCAAGCTGCCCCCGCGTCAATCAGTTTTTTAGCCTTACGTTTAGTCCTGTTATATACAGTGCAGCTGTATCCTTTTTTAACAAGGTGCATACACATCGAGCTTCCCATTACCCCTGTGCCTATCCACCCTATCTTTGTCCTAGACGGCGTTATTTTCACTTTAGCCATAGATGTGTCCTCCTACGAGACGGGATAATATCAACTCTTTAATCCTATGTAAAGACAGAAATTAAAAGCTTCCCGAGTTAGCCCTGTCATATCGGGCTTGACACTTAGACACCAGAGGGATATTGTTGAAATTAAAGTTGGTAAATATACAAATCAACACATGCGAGGCAATATGCTAAAAACAGTATCCGGAAAATTTATAATATTGTTTGTAATATCCTTAGTAGGCTTCATATTACTAAGCCCGCCTGACTCATTCGGTGAAAAACAGGCAGAGCTTTTCTCTGAAGATGACGCCAAGAAGCTCCGCTATTCAGATGAAGAATTCGATAAGGAGACCGCTTCGGGTGAAGTAAAATCAGACGATAAGGCCCCGAGCATAATTATTGACGAGCCTGCCGTAATGGAGATGAAGAAAGGCCCCATGATTGAGGCCATAACGCCTGTAAACGTATATGTGATATTCAAACAGAACGCCTCTCCGCTCAATTTAGAATCACTCGATGTTTGGGGTGAGAAGTTCTTTTTCAAAAAAAACCTAACGAGCCGGGTACTCCCGTATGTAAAAACAGATAAGGAGGGGGCGGTTCTTCATATGAAATCAATCCACGTCCCTAAAGGGAAGTATAAAGTAGGGTTTTCAATTTCGGACATCGACGGGCGGGAAACAAAGTCTAAGTACAAATTAAAAGTCGAGTAAGATGACTGAAACCATTACTGCCTTCTAAAGAGAGGAGAAACATATGTCCCCGCGAAAGCCTTTCAAACCTGAAGAAATATTTTCAGCCGAAGTAAGCAAAGGACATATAGTCCCCAGAGTGCTCAATTCTCCCCGAAAGTATATTCAGTGTGAGGGTGCGCTCGACAACCTAGGGCTCTATCTAGGCATGAGTGATGCCAAGCATACCGCAGTAATTATCACAGGTGGTGGGAGTAAAAGGTTTGGCAGGAGGATAAGTGAAAGTCTGAAACATTCCGGCATAGATGAAACATTGGTTATCTTTGGCGGAGAAAGCAGCTTGGAGGAATATGACCGTATAACTAACTTGTTGAATAAAGAAGAAAAGCCCATCGATGCCATCGTTGCCATAGGGGGCGGTAAGTGCCTCGACACAGGAAGGGCTGTTGCTCACCGTCTAGCCATTCCTGTAATAATCTGCCCGACTATAGCTTCCACAGACGCTCCTTGCGCCGCCCTTTCCGTTATATATAGCGAGCAAGGAGCATTCCAAGATGTTGAGTTTTACCCGTTCAACCCGACGCTGGTTATAGTAGACACAAAAATTGCTGCCGAAGCTCCGTTCCGTTTTGTAGTTTCAGGCCTGGGTGACGCTATGGCCACATGGTATGAGGCGCGAACTTGCGTACAGAACCCAAAGGCTCTATCGCTTATAGGAACCCGCCCCACTATGGCAGCGGTCGCTATAGCAGAGCTCTGCGCCAATACGCTTTACGAATATGCCCCGAGCGCAATTGAAGCTGTTAAGAAAAACGAGATAAACGATGCTGTGGAAAGAGTCGTAGAGGCCAATATTCTTTTAAGCGGGCTAGGGTTTGAAAGCTGCGGCGTGGCCGCCGCGCACGCTATAGGGCAGAGCTTGACCGTGATGCCGGAGATACATGAAAACTTCATGCACGGCGAGATGGTTGCCTTCGGTCTGGTCGCCCACCTTTTACTTGAGGATAAAATGGATGAGGCTGAAAAAGCGGCTACCTTTTTTGCGAACGTAGGCCTTCCCATACACCTGAGACAGTTTGGTCTCGACCCCGCGCGCGATATGGATATTATTAAAAAGTTCCCGCCCGCGGCGCGCGCAATTCCAATCATTTATAACGAGCCAATGGAGATAACCGAAGAGCTGATACTGGACACCATACTGAAGGCACACGAGTACGGGCTTAAGATCACTGAATCTGTCGGAGATAAAGCGTACAGGGAAATCCACGGCTGAGTCTCCAGATAAGAGCCCCTTAGGCAACTCTGCTAGTAACCATGAAACTACCCGGTAAAACACTCTATGTCACAGATAGAAAAGTGTGGCGCTCCTGGCTCTCGAAAAACCATAAGAAAGAGCCCGAGATATGGCTGATATATTACCGGAAGGACAGCGGGAAACCTCGCATCCCCTATGACGACGCAGTGCTCGAAGCCCTGTGCTACGGGTGGATTGACAGCACCGTGAAGAAAATAGACGAAGAGCGGTTCACACAGCGTTTCTGCCCAAGGAGACCTAAAAGCAAGTTATCGCAAACGAATTTGGAGCGGGTAAGAGAGCTTGTAAAACATAAGAAAATGACAAAGGCCGGTCTCCGGGCTATCGAGCACGTATTCGACCCTGAAAATGATGATCCTGAAGAGTTTACAATTCCACCTGATATCTTAAATGCGATTAAAACGAACAAAGATGCATGGAAACATTTCCAAATGATGCCGGGCTCTTACAAGAGAATACGTATTGCCTACATCGAGAGCCGCAAACGCCACAGTGAGGAGCTGTACGAAAAAGCGCTCGCCCACTTCATCAAGAGAACATCTTTGAATAAGCGCATCGGTTATGTGCAGGAAAGAAAGAACGTGAAAAAATAGCACATTACTATATATGCGATTATTTTTCGTATATATTCAGGCACAAGTCCATTAAGTTTATAATCTGGAGGTATCGTAATGAAACTTTACGCGGTAAGAGTATTTGTCCGGGATTGGGAGAGCGCTTGCGATTTCTATGAAAACACTCTGGAGCTTCCTGTTAAGTACAAAGAACCCGCGCTCGGATGGGCCGAGTTTGACATAGGAGGCCCGAGCCTCGGGCTTGAGCAAGTCGCTGAAAACGATGAGGAAGGAAAAGCTCTTGTCGGACGGTTTGTAGGAATGTCCCTTCAGGTCGATGACATAGATGCAGTATACAAAGACCTAACAGAAAAAGGCGTTGAATTCACAGGGCCCCCGACAAAGCAAGACTGGGGAGGAACACTCGCGCATCTCAAAGACCCCGCCGGGAATATACTTACACTACTTGGCTGAAAGCTATTGATGAAGCCGCTAAATTCTGTTATTAATATAAGCCTCTAGAAGAACTAAACAGTCCCCGTAGCTCAGCAGGATAGAGCGCAGGATTCCTAATCCGATTGAACGTATACTACTAAGTATCTCAAATCATAGTATTTATCTAAGAACATTAAACATTTCCACCTACAAATACACTTGTATATTTAGAATATGTAGAGTATTTATAACCAGAAAGGACACCTATTTGGTCACTAAAAGGAACACTTAATACAATGCCTACTGCAAGTGAGCTTGAAGTTAAGAATTTTCGGAAAAGAGCGGAACCTATTGCCCAAACTTTGGATAAATTTGAGATTAGGGTATTCGAAAATGAAAAGGCTGTAGTCATTTCAAAGGATAAGTGTATCGATTCAAATAAATCTCTGAATGGAAAAATATTAGATATAGCTGCTGAAATCATTGATCAATATTTCGGCACACAAAATGAATATTACGTCCAAGATATAACTGACTCTTCTAAGGATACCATGTTTGCTATACGGGTGATGTGCACTCCTGAATACATCACTCGATGGAGAAATATATTAAAGTTCCTCGAAAAGGAGTATCCAAAATACGGTTATCCCAGATTCAGACGAATACTTGACGACGATAGACAATTATTGGATGAACTCAGATATGCAACTGCCAAAGTATCCAAGAGATATGGTGTCTATATAAAGCATGAACGAGAAGTAAAGTTTCTTTTTCATAAAGATATACAAGACTTACCAGAAGAACTATTACAAGAAGAATTTGAGAGTACTCTAAGAAATGCATTTGATACAAGTAAGGATTCAATGCTCTTTTCTCTCCTGGAAGACTTAGAAAAGTTACCATTCCGAGTCAAAGACAGCATCAGATATCAACTTGGTGAACTCCAGAAAGGTATTCCTGAAGAGTTTGATGATAATACTTTTCATCTAGAGGAAGATATCTTTCTGATAAATGATCTGGAATACCTAAAAAATCAATTAATGAAACTTACAGATCAACAGCGAAAAGTGATAGAATTGTTGTATTTCAAAGGTTTTAACAAGACAGAAGCTGCGAAGGAATTAAAGATATCTGTAACTAGAATAAGTCAATTAGAAGTAGCTGCTAAAAAGAACTTAAAGAAAGAAATGAACGAATTATAAAACCCCCCTTTAAAAACCCTCTGTTTTTTCCCTTATATACATGAAGAGTATTTAAGGAGTTAAATATGGGATTCAATAGAGGTCGCGTAGCTTTAACCCTAAGTCCTAAAGGCATAGAGACCATAGCGTTTGTTTCAGCAGACAAAGGTGAAGCTCTATCATTCTATTCATTGATAACAGATGAGCTAAATATATTTGAGCAAAAAATACGTCGACTCTGTGAATTAGCTGAGGTGGAGATAGATGAAGAGCAAAGATAAGAAACTCTCCCCCAAAGACTTATCAGCATTATATGGAATCAATGTAACAACGATTTATTATTGGATTCGTTACAAAATGATTGCCCACTACCGAATCCAAAAAAAGATACTAATCAACCAATCTGAATTCGAGAATTTCCTTGAAAAACATAGAGTGGAGGTGAGCTATAATTAATTATATTAATGAGTCATATTTGCGACCTATAGAGTTAGGTTGGATTGAGCTAATATCTATGCTAGAACCCTTCCATTGGTATGGAACACTTACATTTCAGCAACAAATTCACCCTGAAATAGCTAAGAGAAGATTCTTCACTTTCATAAAAAAAATAAACCAGCAACTTCACGGCAGAAGATATAGAGAAAAGAATTTAGGCGTAACATGGGTTTATGTATTAGAAAATCAAAAAAGGAATGTCATTCACTTTCATTTTTTAATGGGCGGAGATGTATGGAAATTAGATAAGCTGAAATACATGTATTTATGGGAAAAAAACTTCAATTTAAACGAAGATGAAAGCATAAATGGTTTTGCTCGTATTTATGATTACGATCCTGAATTAGGAGCGAAATTTTATTTGACTAAGAGCATTAGATTTGGTAGTGAGATTGATTTTTACTCACCCAAAACTAATAAGGGGCAATTAGTTTTCCCTGAAGTTAATAGAACCCGAAAATAATATCCAATACTATTGGATAAGAATGAGTATAAGTGGCGATCCCTATACTCGTTTTGTGTTGCAAGCATTTTACATAATATCTAGCTTGAATGATGTTCCTGTATAACTATACATAGGCTCACAAAGTTCACAGTCTATATAAAATACGAATTACTAAGAAATAAGAGCGGATACATCTGAAATTCTTTCATCTGGTGAAAGAGTACACAAAAATATAAAGTATTATTCTTATATTTTCAGAGCATTGAAATAATTTTCCCAACTTTGATGGGATCTGGAAGTTGCGTCAGTATAATGGCTGATGTTAAACAATGCTCCTTCGCGAATTCCCTGATAGATGCCAGTTATAATATTACCCATTGATTCACCCAATTCCGTAATACGATCTTGGCGATATTCTTCTACTGTCATAGGTCTATATGTCAAGTTGGTGCCAAACGTCATGTTTAGATAAGCTGCTAGCTGATACTGTGTAATCGGTTCTCCATGCAGATTATATGTTCTACCATTGTGCTTGGATTCGGTCAAGATTCGGGCATAGGCATACGCTAATTCGGGCCGGGTGGTGTAACCACATCTTCCATCGCCAGCACAATTTGCGATTTCTCCCTTCTCCTTGTAGGTTGCTATACACTCAATGTCTGATTCAATATAAATTCCATTGCGCCCAATTACCCAATCTAATCCGCAGAGATGTAAATCACACTCAGTTTGGCGATTGCTTTGAATTATTGGAGAAAAAGCCGTATGCTTCTCAGCACCTTGAATGCTGGTATAGACAATCTTCTTCACACCAGCATACTTGGCAGCATAAATTACATTACGGTGTTGATCAATGCGCTTTATAGGATCATCCATACCGGATACCAACAAGAGGGTGTCCACGTGTCGCAGCGTTTTCATTAAATCTTTCTTGGAACCGTAATCACCCCTCCGAATTTCAATACCAAGATGTTCGGCTTTGGAAGGCGTGCGTGCAAGCCCGACAACGTTACCTTTACCAACAAGCTGAACAGTTGCCTTGACTATCTCGGCACCCAAATGCCCACTCGCTGCTGTTACAGCAATTTTCATAGTGTCCCCATTCAGTCCTTGACCGATAACTATCGATTTAAGAAACAACAACTAAAACCATTTTTTTCTTAAAATAATATATCATTCCTACTGCTACAACTACTATAACGATAATAACTATAGGGTAGCCCCAATTCTTATGTAGCTCCGGCATATTATCAAAATTCATTCCGTAAAGGCCGGCTATAAAAGTCAGGGAAGTCAGTGTTTAAAATATCTTCAAGAACGAGATTATGAATTCCGAAATTTTCGCCTAATTTTCTGAGAACTTCCACATCGTGTAGACCGTCTATATTTATCCATGAAACAGAATTGTTATCTTTGAATGAAAAGGTTTCTTCAATACTTTCATATTCATACTCAATTAGGTTCTTCTCATCGTAATCTATTACCCTGATTCTGACTTTATCGACTTTTTGTTCGCCAATGTAAATTAGTGAGCCCGGTCGTAGGCCTTTTTGGCTGATGTCTTTTTTACTAGCCTCGAAGACATTATTCACCTCCCCAGTCGCCCGGTTTCTTTTGAAAGTGCTCTCCGAGATCTTTCTCTATCTCGACCTTAAGATTATTTTTAAACCACACATCTCTTTGCGGGAATGGTATGACTACACCGGCTTTTTTCAGCTCATACCAGCTCTTGAAGTAAATATCGCTAATGACAGGTTTTATTTTCCAAATGTCCTTGATATTAACCCAGCAAAGCAGATAGAACACCAGGGCGCTATCGGCATATTCCGTAAACCAAAGGCCGGGCTCGGGAGACCTGAGTATTTGAGTATTTTCATTGGCTACTTTTAAAAGTATATCTTTTACTGTATTGGGATCTGCAGAATAGGAGACACCGAAAGGAATCCTAACCCTGATTGTATAGTCAGAAAGTGAATAATTTACCATCTGCTTATCTATAAATTGTGAGTTGGGGACAACTATTTCGATGCCGTCAGTAGTCGTTACTACGCTTGAAAATGTATCAATACTTACGACACGACCATATATGGTCTCTAATGTATTCCCAATAGCTCTACCCGCATTACCGTCAAATTCTATAATGTCTCCAATCTTAAGGCGCTTACTGAATAAGAGTATGAAGCCGCTAAGATAGTTATTCATAATAGTTTGGAGCCCAATCCCAATACCTATTCCCAGAGCACCCGCTATGGGGAGTAATGCTTTCCATGTAAGGCCGATCCCGGAAAGGGCAATCATTATTACGATCAACAGGCCGAGATTAGATACCAAAGACCTGAGCGAAGCCGCTTCGAGCTCCCTGCCGAGCTTCATGTTGTAGAAATAAACTATTTGTTTTAAGATCCCCATCATTGAAAGTAAAAAGAAGAACATGAAGAGCCCAGAAACTAGAGAGAATAAAGATATAACAATCACGCCTGTATTTACTAGATACGCCTCGGAAAGGAAGTGATGAACCTGCTCCAGGTTAAAAGAGAGTTTGAATATAATGTATAGAACATAGATCAGCAGCAGAATGAGGAAAGATTCAATACTCTTTAGCAACGCACTATATGAAGGATTTCCATCTGTTTTCGGCCCCAGATAACTAGCAGCAAAAGATTTGAGAAGCCCATAGCCCACTACGGCAATAAATACAGCCACGCCGCCGACAAATAGCGATGATGCGAACCCGACTAATTTAAAGAGCCAGAGCGCTGCGAGGATAATATATAGAACCGACACTACGCTTATGAGGCTCTCTATAATATGTTTCGCAACTATTTGCCGCTCTGGAAGAAATTCAGTTAAAAACCTAAGTGCTCTGAGTAAAAACATGTAAATAAGCAGTATTGCAGAGACTTTGAAAAATATGGAGAATACTTCTTGTAAATCGGGGCTTTTAAAGAACTGCGTGTTTAGATCAACTAATGCGTTGAAAATTACGGTCAATAATAATAATACATATGAAATAATCTTCCATGGTACGCTGTTTATCCTGAGCGGTTCAAGCAGGTTCTTTATTAGGTAAAAGCCAAGATAGAAATAAGCAAGAGAGGAGAATAATATTAGAGTCAATCCACCTTTCAAATGTGGAGCCGCCCCAATTACGATAAGAATATAAATAAGCGGAAAGACGAGAGCTATGAGAAACAGTACATACGGCTTGAACTTCCATTGGGTGCGTAGGAGAAACCCGATTGCTTTTTTATGCACAAGAAGCGTTACCACAAAAACTACGAGAAGAACTGCGGCAGCTGCTAACTCGTCTTTTATATTGGAAGTTAGATGAACATATAGTGCTAGGAAAAAATCGTCCAGCTGTGTCACAAAATCAAACATTAATGCACCGTCCTCTAGTTACATAATGATATATCTGTGTAATAATATCAAGCATATAGATGTCTAAAAATAGAACAGAAAAACGCTTAATTGGCAGAAGAGATAAAGTTGACTTTCCAAGAATGAGGCTTTATGACATTGACGCAAAAATAGACACAGGTGCCTACACATCGTCAATACACTGCCACAATATCAAAGTAAAAGAGAAGGACGGGCAAAAATATGTAACTTTCAATCTTCTCGATCCCTCACATCCAGATTATGACGAAAAGAGGTTCAGAGTAAAGCTACACGCAATAAGGAATGTCAAAAGTTCGTTTGGTATATCGGAGAAAAGATGCATAATTAAGACTTCCATAAGGCTTTTCGGGGAAAATTATGATATAGAGATTTCTTTAAGTGACCGCTCAAAAATGGGAAAACCCATACTATTAGGCAGAAAATTATTGAAAGAGGGGTTTGTTGTCGATGTAACTAAATCGAATCTATCATATAAGCATAAAAACAAAGGGAGACAAAAATGAAGATAGCCATATTGTCGAGAAACGAGAATCTTTATTCTACTAAAAGACTCGTAGAGGCTGCTCAGGAGAGAGGGCACGATGTTCAAGTGTTAGATTTTCTGAAATGCTACATGGTGATAGAGAAAAAGAATCCAGAGATATATATCGATGGGGAAAAACTCACAGGGATCGATGCTGTTATTCCGAGGATTGGCGCTTCAAGAACCTTCTATGGTACTGCTGTTGTCAGACAGTTTGAAATGATGCATGTGTTCCCGGTAAACGAGTCACAGGCGATTGTGAGGTCAAGAGATAAACTTCGCAGTATGCAAATACTTTCACGCGCGGGACTCGGAATGCCGGTTACCGCTTTTGCATCGGACCCTGACGATATAAACCACCTGATAGAGGAAGTTGGGGGAGCTCCACTAGTAATAAAGCTCCTTCAAGGCACACAGGGTATCGGAGTCGTACTTACAGAAACCAAAAAAGCTGCAAAATCCGTTTTGGAAGCCTTTTATGGTATCCAGGCTAACATCCTCATTCAGGAGTTTATAAAAGAATCTAAGGGAGCTGACATAAGGGCGTTCGTTGTAGGTGGGAAAGTCGTAGGGGCTATGAAAAGACAGGGCGCTGAAGGGGAGTTCCGCTCAAACATACACCGTGGTGGAAGCGCTAATGAAATCAAACTTAGCAGAAGCGAACGCTCGACCGCTATTAAAGCAGCTAAGCTACTCGGGCTTAACGTTGCCGGGGTAGACATGCTGCAATCCAGTACGGGCCCCAAGATTATGGAGGTCAATTCATCCCCTGGTCTTGAGGGTATTGAAAAAGCCAGTGGTATTGATGTTGCATCAAAAATCATTGAGTTTGTAGAAGAAAACGCTCACCGCAAAAGACTAATAAAAGATAGAGTAAAATCATAAATGCCAGAAACCATAGTAATAAATGGTGAAGAAATAGCACCTGGGCAGAACGCTCAAATAAACTTGAACGTCGCAAAACTGCCGACGCATACAATGATAGACTTGCCTGTATTTGTTTTCAGAGGTAAAAAGGAAGGGCCCAGTCTTCTTATTATGGCAGGTATACATGGAGATGAGCTAAATGGTATTGAAACAATCAGACGTTTGATAGTTAACCAGTCAGTAATACCATCCGCAGGAATGGTAGTCGCTGTGCCCATCGTTAATGTTTATGGCTTTTTAAACAAGTCCCGGTATCTTCCGGACGGCAGGGATCTTAACAGGAGTTTTCCGGGTACAAAAACCGGCTCACTCGCTTCACGAGTAGCTCATACTTTGATGAGTAAAATAATGCCTGTAATTGATTATGGAGTCGATCTGCACACTGGAGGGGCAAATAATAATTATCCACAGGTGAGATGTACGTTTGATGCGCCGGACAATTTAACTCTGGCCCGTGCCTTCGCTCCACCTTTTATAATAAATTCTAAACTAAGAGACGATTCATTGAGAAAATCGGCGCATAAAGAGGGGAAAACTATTCTTGTTTTCGAAGGCGGGGAATCACTCCGCTTCGATGAGCTTGCAATTAAGGAAGGGATGGAGGGAATCAAGCGGCTCATGAAGCATTTAAAAATGATGAAAGTAAATCCACAAAAACGAAAGAGCTCTGTAGAGATTAGAAGTACTTCATGGATACGTGCAAGGAACTCGGGAATTTATAGAGCTTTTGTAGAATATGGTGAGAAAGTCAAGAAAAGCCAAATCATCGCGAGCATTACCGACCCCTTTGGCGAGACTGAACATAAAATAAGAACTAGCACGGACGGTTATATAATCGGTATCAGAAGTCTACCGATTGTAAATAGGGGAGACGCTCTCATCAATGTCGGTATAGAGGACACAGCCGATAACTGAGTGCTACACTTAGTTGCCTAAAGGGAAGGAATTGATCTATGTACGCTATTGCAATAATAACAGGAATCAGCTTATTGGGATCGTTTTTCTGCTCGCTTATGGAAGCTGCAATATATTCCATTCCCCGGAGCAGGATCGAGTCTTTGAAGCGGGAAGGTGACCCGGGCGGGATAAGGCTGGCCAGACTAAGAGATAATATTGATCAGCCTATAGCAGCTATACTAACTCTCAACACTGCTGTAAACGTAATCGGGGCGTCCATTGCGGGCTCTCTGGTTGCCAGGTATTACGGGGATACTTGGCTCGGAGTTTTTTCCGGCCTATTTACAGGGGGAGTTTTGATATTCAGCGAAATTATTCCAAAGTCCCTGGGAGTAACTTATGCAAACGCCCTCGCTCCACGCTTGTCCATACTGATTGATTTTCTCATCAAAATACTATGGCCTTTTGTAAAACTGAGCGTGTTTATTACAAGCCTGTGGGGCAAGAATTCTCACCTGAACTTCCCAACGGAAGATGATTTAAAGAGCCTTGCCGAGCTTACGCATCATGGTGGCGGAATACTGCCCGAGGAGGCGGAAATTGTAACAAACGCACTCAGGCTGGACGAGTTGAGGGTTAAGGAGATCTACACACCCAAATCCGTAGTAATGGAGATGCCGGACAGCACAATACTGGGGAATATAGACCTGGATTCGGACTACTGGCATTACAGCAGAATTCCTGTTTATACAGAAGGGCAACCTGACAATATAGTAGGCGTGGCTTTAAGAAGCGATGTCTATATGGCTCTAATGAGAGGTGAGGGTAACAAAACATTAAGGAGTGTTATGATACCTCCTGACATCGTGCCCGAGGATATGCATCTGAACGAGCTGCTTAAGCGTTTTATCTTAACAAGAAGACATCTATTCTGTGTGAAGAACTCAAAGGATGAGTATATGGGTATTGTCACTTTGGAGGACATTATCGAGTCCCTAATAGGCGAAGAGATAGTGGACGAGCTCGATATTCATGAAGACATGCAAGAATTAGCAAAAAGGAAAGGTCCTAAGGGTTAATAATCATATCTCTAAGTGTTATAAGGAAAGGAGCTTATGTTTGCTATAGCCGTGATAGTAGGGGTTACACTCCTGGGTTATTTTTTTTGTTCGCTTATGGAGGCAGCTCTATATGCAATACCGAGGGGCCGCATCGAATCCTTAAAACGAAGTGGTGATCCGGGCGGCGTTAAGCTTGCTAAGCTGCGGGATAAAATTGATGAGCCGATTGCAGCAATCCTCACTCTTAATACCGCTATCAATATAATAGGGGCAACATGGTCAGCCGGATTAATCGCCAAACACTATGGTGATATGTGGCTTGGTATATTTTCGGGGGTATTCACAGGAGCCGTTCTTTTTTTGAGTGAAATACTCCCTAAATCATTAGGAGTGACTTTTGCAAGCTCAATCGCACCCCGGTTGGCTGGTGTTATTACCTTTTTTGTTAAAGCGCTCTGGCCCTTCGTAAAAATTACTGTCGTTATAACAAGAGTCTGGGGAAAAGAGAGTCACATAAATTTCCCTACAGAAGAGGATATAATTAGCTTAGCATTACTTGGTCGTCATAGTCGTGCCATAATGTCTCATGAAGCCCGCATGGTAATAAATGCATTGCTCCTTGACAGGTCTATTGTTCACGACATTATGACTCCTCGTTCCGTTGTTTACAGTTTGCCGGGAAATATAGCTATCAAGGATATCGATATCGATTCTGAAAACTGGATTTTCAGTAGAATGCCGGTGTATGGCGAAAATGACAAAAATAATATAATAGGAATAGTTAATAGACGTGATATTGATTTTGCTTTACTTAAGGGAAAAAGCGATGTGCAGATTAACAATTTGATGGTATCACCAGACTTTGTTCATGGAGGGATGCCTTTACACGAGCTTCTGGATAAATTTATAGATACTCGCCGCCACCTCTTTTGTGTCAGGGATGGAAATAACAGATTTATCGGAGTAGTCAGCTTAGAAGATGTAATAGAGTCTTTAATCGGAGAAGAAATAGTTGATGAATCAGATATACACGAAGACATGCAGGAGTTGGCTAAAAAGAAAAATCCGAATAGTTAATAGAACGCAATCTCAGCAGAGCGAACTAATTTGTTAGTTTATCGGTCAACGCTATATTAATAAACTCTGGAATATCATAGCAAACCCGAGAAATGAAAAGAATCCTATAATATCGGTCACAGTGGTGAGTAAGATAGCTGAAGACTGAGCGGGGTCTTGTCCGAATGCTTTGAGAGTAAGGGGAATAATTGCTCCTGAAACACCTGCGGCCACTAAGTTCACTATCATAGCAAGTCCAATCACGAGTCCAAGGTATGGATTACCTTTCCACATCCAAGCAATAAGCGCAGTAACAAATCCTATTACTACGCCATTTATAAGACCGAGTTTAGCCTCTTTCATCACCAATTGCTTTGTCTCTCTTGGTGAAACTTCCCTCATTACAAGCCCCCTCATCACTACAGCCAATGACTGGGAACCAGCGTTACCGCCCTGGCCAGCAATTATAGGGAGAAATATGGCTAAAACAGTAATCTTAGCAATGATCCCCTCAAATATAGCAATAACCGACCCGGCCATAAAAGCGGTAACCAAGTTAATATGAAGCCAGGGAAGTCGTTTAGTAAGAGAAAATTTAATCGATGAGAATACATGCTCACTTGGAGATACTCCGAACATTTTCTGAAGGTCTGCACTTGCGTCTTCTTGAGCTTGGCTGATTAATTGATCGGCTTTTACTATGCCCAAAAGGTGGTTTTCATTATCGACTACGGGAGCTGCAAAATATTTTCGGTCGGCGAGCTCATTAGCCGCAACCTCCCTCTCTGTAAAAGCGTTTATACAATACGGATTTTTTATCATTATTGATTCAAGCTTTGAATCGGAATCTGCAATTATGAGATCACGCATATTGAGGACACCAATCAGGTGATTTTCATTGTCTATAACATATACATAACTCGCTGGCGGAGCTTTGGAATGAGCTCTTTGACGGATGTTTTCAACTACATCTGAAATTCTAATATCTTTATGGAATGCTACGTATTTAGTGGTCATAATACTAGCCACACTTCCCTTCGGATAAGTCAGTATCTCTTGTATTGCCATCTTGGTCTTATCCGGCAAGTGTGTCAGCATTCTGGTTCTTATTTCATCAGTTATGTGCATGAGTATTGTAGCGCCCTGCTGGGGCTCCATTTTTTCCGCAATTTCTATAAATGTCTCGGGCGGGACCTTTTCAAGCAGCGACGCAGCTAGTTCGGTGGGCAATCTTCGAAAGATACTTGAGGACATAGAAGCCGGAAGAATGGTGAGTATCTTGATTGCCTCCTCCTCATCCATAGTTTCAAGTGCGTGGGTTGCAGTCAAAGGATCGTATTCAAAGAATTTTTGCACATAGGGCAAAAGTGGTGTAGTTGTTTCCATAGGTGTGTCCTCCCCTACCTAGGATCTTGGTTTTTTAAATTATCCCCTTGTTTATTCAATGCTTCTATTTTTTCAATGTGTACAGTAACTGTTCTTGGCTCGACATCTTCTAAAGATAGATCATTTGGAAACTTAATGTTGGACTCGGAAATATCAATGCGTTCTAAACCGTGTTCGGCATTTGGGATTTTCAGTATTAAACTGACCTGGTTCTCATTAAAGAAATAGAACTCTCTTCTAGGTCCTAAAAAAGTAACGCTTACTTTATCTGGATCTATTTCTTTAACTTTGAAACCGGCTGGAAGAGTTGTATGCTCAATTGGTATCTCAAAACTTCTGTAAACAGTTCTTGATTCATGTACGAATACGAACCAAAGAATTATAGCTGCGAGTAATGCTAGTATTTTCTCTTTATAATTCCGAGAGAAATCCAAACGAGGCATTTTTTTAGCAGGCGGGTTTATGTCTTCATAAAAAGACTCAAGAGTAATGTTTAGTTGTTCCGAGCCGATTTGTTTTAGTTCACCGGTATGGGCAATTGATATGGTTCCCCTCTCTTCTGAAACAACAAGACAAAGCGCGTCGGTAACTTCCGATATTCCGAGTGCAGCCGCGTGACGGGTGCCTCTATTTTTAAGTTGAGAAAAGTTGTTTGATAGGGGAAGGTGAGTGCCAAAAAATGTTATTCTCCCTTTACTTATTACCACTGCTCCATCATGGCCTGTCGAATGTGGGTCAAATAAACTCTTAAGAAGAGGTTCGCTGATGCTCCCATCTAATATCTCACCGCCCTCCAAATATCCAGATAAATCCGTTTTACCTTTGATTACAATGAGCGCTCCAATTTTATGCTGAGCCAAATCACAAAGAGTATCAACAAGAATTCCTGTTTCCTTATTGTCAGGACTGGTAGTCTTATTTGACCTTACTTTAGGATTTAAGCTCCATAGTGCAATGTGCTCAAAAAGGCGCCTTATTTCTTCCTGGAAGATAATAATAAGAGCAAGCAAGATGACCGCGAAAAAGGCTTGGAGAAGAGATGTAGTTAAGGCTAGATTTAATTGTCGGGCTATAAGATATACTACACTTAATATAAGAATGCCTGTAATAATAAATCTTGCTTTTGACTGCTTAAACAGCACCAGGATTGCATATATAAATATCGTAATAAATGCTATATCCAAGAAACCAGAAATCCCGACTTCTCTGGCTATATCGACAATTATTTCAATTGGATTCAATTATTGCATCCTTTGAGCAAGTCTGGTTTAAGTATAGCAGAGTGGCTTGTATAAATAAAAGATGCGTACTCAAACACTCGCCGGGTGTAAATAAAGGCCATCCGGTAAAAATTCTCCTCGGCACCTATAGTCACTCCCCGAACCTATTTAAATGAAACACCTCTTCGGGACTCCTCCTGAATTTATCTCCACCCCCGAGGCTCTCATCAAAATAGCCAAACGGAAGCACTGTAAGCACGTTCAGGTGTAAAGGGATTGCCAGATAATTCATCAGCCCCTCTTTATCGAGCCTCCCGAAAGAATTAGGAGACCTTGGTTATAAACGCCGCAATCAAATCATGTTATAAGAGCATGCGGTTGATCTTATTGTTGTCATTTCCCACATCCTAAGCGAAAATTCCGTTGTCTGTGACATGCTGGAGAGAGCGAATCGTAAGGGTATTTGAATAAAGCCGATGGATTTTGAATCTGTATCAAGTAGGAGCTGGGTGATTTTCGGAGAAGATATCTGGCTTTAATCTCATTCAAACCTCATCCCTACTAGGAAATTCTTTCATCTGGTGAAAGAAGGGCAACATTACATCTATGAAACCCATCATTTTTTAGAATAATATGTCTCTACCCTCCTTATTAATTCACTCGGTTTAATGTCTAAACCATTTGCTATCTTAAATACTGCATCAATAGAAGGTTGTTTTCTCCTGCCTTCTAGGAAAGCAATATATGTGCGATGAACTTTAGCAGCATATGCTACTTGCTCCTGAGTGAGCTCTTTTTCAAGACGGATAGATTTTAAAGCTCTTGCAAATGCTGTGACAAGTTTCTTATTTATCCGAGTTGCCATATAGGCAATATCTTCTGGTCAAATCGTGACTAAAACCATAGACTATTGAATACATAACAATAATCAGTATAATGCGACTTTTATAAACAAGACTTATAAAGTTGGTTAGATTCCGGTGGATATTTAACTAGCTAAATGAATATATGCATGATGGTAGCTATGGAAACATGATTCTCGATAAATAAAAGGAGGACAACCAATGACTAAACCAATTACAGGATTTATCTTATTCATACTGATATTTAATGTGTACTGTCTGGAAACACTAGGAGATGAATATCAGATAGAGAAGAGAGAATTTTCAATGTCTCAAGAACAAGTCGAAAAAATCTATGAAAAATGTGGACCAGATGTATCTTGCATGGAAAAAGAATGTAAAGAAATATATCTTGATGATACTTTTTTTAATATCAGGTGCTATGCAACTATACGTGAATACCAAAAAGAAAAATCTCCCGAGACTTATAAATATAAATCACAAGTACTATCAATCTCTAAACCCAACCATTATGCTCGAGGAATTGTAATACAATCAATTGCACCTAATCAATTAAAGGTCGGGGGAAGAGAGTTTTTGACAATGAACAATCCAAAAGGTGATGGCGTATTTGTGTATGATCCTAGAACTAATTTTGATGGTGTTGAACGAAAATTGATTTGGATTGTACTGATAGATAAAGCTTATCCTTTGAATGGAGCCAGTAAGAAGATCACACCAAGTCTTATATGGCCTCGTGATGCCGATCCCGAGATTTGGGAAAAAACTGGATTAAGTCCATACTCTGCGACAGAAGCAATTCAAATAATTTTTGGAAACTAAAAGATTCATAGGAATTCCGGTTAACATAGTTTACACTTTTGTAGCGTTTGAGACTACACTTTCATGAGATAGATCATCTTCTAAATTTCGGTCAAGCTTCTGATCACCCAGCTTGAAACTTTCATCTGGTGAAAGAATTTTTTCAAACATTCTTGTGAGAGTGTTTTAATCGGTATGAGCCAATTACTATTATTAGAAGTCTCACTGGTTTTAATTATCAATTTTTAAAAATATCCAGTGACAGCAAGAGTTCTTTTAATATATCCTTTCAACTCTGCATCATTGATCGGTTCAGTAGCGAACTCTGGATTATCACTATGGTGATACCTACGACTGTAAATATTTATCTCCTCTAATTCTTCATGGATAGAATGAAGAGGAAAACCTGAACCCTCTTCTTGTATTTTCTCTACGATCACACCTAATGTATCAGTTTCACTAAACTTCGTAGGATAGAGATTACGGCAAAAACCTTCTAAAACTGGTCGTATTTTAGTTACAACATCTCTCGAATCTCCTTCGTTGCTACCGTAATATTTCAATAAGGTAATAATATCAGCTTTAAACCGTGCTTGAACAGCAGTGTCAATATCCCACTCTGCAATATCTGTACAATCCTCTGAAACTCGGAAAAATTGGATAGATTTACGCTCTTCCCTCGGTAGTTCATCCCACACATGTTTTAAAAAATGCTTGTCATGAGATAATACTATTACCTGAGTACATTCGCGTGCGCACTGTCTGATACGGTGTGCGGTGTTCCCCTTTCTAAAATCGTCCTGACTATTGAATGGATCATCGAAAATGACTATCTTCTGTGCTTTGTCAGGATTATTCTCCAATTGCGCTAAGAAGAAAGCTAAAGCAAGCGCACTACGATCACCAGAACTTAATGTATTTCTAAAAGAAGGCTCACTAATAGGTGATGATGAGTTACCAGGATCAACATGAGTCCTATTAATTAAAATCTTGTAATGTGCATTAGGCGTTCCACCCATATAGTCGTAATTAGTTCTAGCTATTTGGAACCCCGCATTAAAATAATCTAAATAACGGTTAATAGCATTTTCGTATTGTTCAATTACTTCGTCTGTATGCGTATCTAACAATGCCCTAGTCCTTATTTTACTAGTTTCTAGAGCTCGTTTTTCTGTAAGTAATCGGCGATAATTCTCACAAATTGTTGCAACTTCACTTTCATGACGTTTCTTCACTGACTTTAATTGAATCATTTCCGCTTCGACATCACGAAGATTTCTTGATCGTGTTTTTTCCTTCATCTCTTGGATGATTGAGTTCGCCTCAGTGACTCCCTTATTATAGGTCTCAACCCCCTCTATATAACTACTTAGTTTGGTAAAATGCATATTTTGCTCAGGATCAGGCTCAATTTTTTCTATGGGTGTCTGTGATTTTTGGATTAGTAATTCTTGAGCAATGTCCCTAACCTGCGAAATGTAGTCTTTAAGATTCTCGCTATCAGAAAAAACAGGTTCCTTTAGGTCAGAATAACGTCTCCAGAATTCAAGTGCAGCTTTGTTTTTATCTAAACTAGTTACTAACGATGCAATTCTGACTTCTCCAAAGTCCTCGAGAATTCTTTCTTCCAAGATTTTAATTTCTTCTTTGAGTTTATTGTAAGCTTCACTGAAAAAACTAGTATAAGATTTTATAAGTTCTGAATTTGACAAATCCTGTGCACAAAATGGACATTTATCTTTTTCTATATGTTTGTAGCCCTCGAATAACCATTCCTTTCCACTATCTTGCATCTTATGGGTTTCGATATGGCTTGCTATCTTCTTTTCAGCATCCTCAGCAATCTCATCAAAACTTTTAGCCAAAAATGGAAAGAAACCCTCAGGCATATTGGGTATTATGATAGTTTTTAAAACTGGACTTCTTTGTAATATGGCTGACTGTTTAACTGCTTCTAATTCCCTATCTTTCTCTGTAATACGCTTATCAACTTCACCATCAGAAGGTAAATCCAGAAAAGCCTCAAATCCAATTCTTCCTTCTGGTATTAATGCTCTTATCTCCGATCTAACCTCGCTTAATCGCCCATTCTTATCTCGCACATCTCTGTCAATATTACGGATTTCAGATGCAAGTTCTTTACCTCTTTCTCCAATTATTATGTCATATAAGTTTTGGCGGTGATCTACATCTACATTTTCACCTGAGTAAACATTTTGATTTATGAAACTATCATCAAAAATCATTATATGGGGAACAGTATTATTCCACTCATTATTTCTGAAAATGAAATTCTGCCCATCAAGTCTTAAATGGACTTCAGGTAATTCTTCTGTTCCGAGTGTTCTTCGACCCTGAATAAAAGATGACTCACCAGTACTTAGGGAACGTAAAATAGAACAAAAAGAAGTTTTTCCACGACCATTTTCTGCAAAAACTAGATTACATTTACGAAAATGGATGTCGCCATACGCATTGCAGTTAATAAAACGCCCTATATTTTTTATAAATACAACTTTTTCTATCATTCCTCACATCCTGAGAAGAACTCTCTAACATTTAAATGATATAACAAGAATTATTATTCTTCCAGGATGATGCTTATCGAACAATTTTAAAGGAGTCTTGAAATTGAAGATAAAATGTAGTAGCATATCTAATAATGTTAGATAAGATTGCTCCTATTTTAAAGGAACTTAGTGTTTATGAACTTCGACAGCTCCATAATCATATAGAAACTCTTTTACCCCCAGCGGTTGTTTATCAGCAGAAGCCCTCGAAATGTGGCTGTAGTAAGTGTAGAGAAGGGGGTTCGGGTCACGGTTTGTACTGGTATGCGTACTTCACTTATAAAAACAAAACTCACTGTATATATGTAGGAAAGGAAAAAAAAGAAATAGATCCACTTGAAGAATTAGAGAAAAAATTCAAGAGGAGAAAGCAGTATGGGATATTATCGAAAAGGTAACAGATGGTACATAGATTATTATATGCCGAATGGGAAGAGGAAACGAGAGGTTGTTTCAATCCCCGGTGTCGATCCTTCCAGAATTAATCGTGAAGATGCTAAGAAAGCCTTGTCTATAAGAAAAGCAGAAATGGCCCAAGGTAAATTCAAATTAGAAAGTGCTATCAAGCCAACTCCATTTGAAAGGTTGGTTACACAATATCTTGAATATTCAAAAGCGAACAAAAGACCAAACTCTTATGACAGAGACATGACATCCTCCAAACATCTTAGGCGATATTTCAATGGAAGAACAATCCAGCAAATTACCAACTGGCATGTTGAAAAATATAAATCATCTCGGCAAAAGGAAATAATGAAAAATGGTAAAAGTCCTGCTAAGGCAAGTATTAATAGAGAACTTTCAATGCTGAAACATATGTTTAAAAAAGCAATTGAGTGGAATATGATATCGAACAATCCAGTTGCTCAAGTAAAATTATTTCCTGAAAAGCCTAAACAATTACGAGTGATCTCAATAGATGAGTTCGCAAAACTATATGCAGCAGCTTCTGAATTCCTAAAACCTATCCTTATGATAGCCATACATACAGGGTTAAGAAGGTCTGAGATCCTTAATCTAAGGGTTTCTGACATAAACCTTAGAGACAGGTATATACTCGTCAGAGAAAGCAAGAATGGAGATATTAGGCATGTACCGATTAATTCCCTATTGATGAAGACTCTAAAGTCTGTTATTAATAATAACAATTGTGAGCACCTTTTTGCTGGAGCCAATGGTATTCCAGTCAAGACGGTAAAAAAGGCCTTCTGGGGTGCTCTAAGAAGGTCAGGGATAGCACATTTAAGGTTCCATGATCTAAGACATAGTTTCGGGAGTAATCTATCAATGTCTGGTGTAGATATTGCTACGATACAAGAACTGATGGGACATAAAGATATAAGCACTACTAAAAGATACATACACCCATCACCCCAACACAAAAAGGAAGCTGTTGAGCACTTACAATTCTCGCCAACGGTCACCTATTTGGACACTGATGACGAGACCAATAGAAATATTAAGCTCATAACCCCTTGATATCATTAAACAGTCCCCGTAGCTCAGCAGGATAGAGCGCAGGATTCCTAATCCTGAGGCCAGAGGTTCGAATCCTCTCGGGGACGCTCTTTTTTACAATAATATTCGACACTTACACATCAGCGTTTATTCTGTGGACAAGTGAATAACGGGAGAACCTTTACTCTTGAGGAATATTAACTTCGAGATTACTAGGAGCCTCAGGTGGCAAACTTGAGGGATCGATTTTTGTGGTTGCAGAAACCTGTTCGGAATGTGCCGACTCGTTGCCTGCCGCATCTATAGCTGTCACAGTGTAGATATATTGAGTGGTTTGTGTTAAACCCGTATCGGAATAAAACGTATCGGCGGTCGTGGCAACTAGGGAATTATCCCTATATATGCGATAGCCCGTTACACCTACATTATCCGTAGAAGCGCCCCATGACAGATTGATTTGAGAGCTGGAAATCACTATTGCCGTAAGAACCGTCGGGATTGAAGGCGGAGAGTTATCGGCGAACGGCGTAGTGGTGAAAGTAAAATCTTCCGAAATAAATGTACTGCCGGATTCATCATTTGATATAACCCTAAAATGATATGTAGTTTCCGGGCTAAGACCAGTTAGCAAAACCCTGTGATCTAATACGAGCGCAGGATCAAGCGCGCTAGTGCTGCCGTACGAATCCGTTAGCCCGTATTCCACTCTGCTGTCGGACAGCTCACTGGTATGCCAAATTATTTCAGCGGAATCGTGAGTAAGAGTGCCTACAGTAGCTGCCGGAGGGGTAGGTGGAATCAAGCCAAGGCATATATCTAATCTCCTCTGCTGCTCATTCGACAAGCTGGCCTGTGTGGGGTCGTCAAAAACCGAATTTTGCTCTTGTCCGGTCATCTGCTGCCAAGTTTGAAAGTCGTTGTCACCCTGCAATCTGAATACGTCCGGTCTCGTATTCCAGTAAATATTGTTATTGCCTGTATACGTACTGAGGAATAGATCGCCTCCACTATCGGCGTAATACCATAATATTTCGCTCTTCCCTGACCCGAAAACAATATTGTTATTGGTTGTCCAGTTCTTACTAAACAAGGTAACAGTCTGACCGGTCTCCCAATTATCCACAGGCCTGCCGCTCGAACCTCTGGGCCTGATCTGACCCGTTTGATTATGGCCAAGCACACTATTTTCCAAAGTGATGTTCTCGGAATTGGAGGCTAGAATACCTCCAAAGGACTGAACACCATCGCGAGTAATAGTATTACAGATGACACTGTTGCGGATTGCAATAGGGCCCTGGTTTGCCTCAACCCCTAATCCGCCTTCCATATTTCCAAGCGCGATTAGCCCGTCAAATTCTATATCCTGACTGTCAAAATCAAGCCAAAAACCGCGAGCTTTGTTATCTATGGCTATCAAGTTTTTGTATACTGCGCCGTGAATCCTCAAATGCTTAGACCCGGCGACTGACCAGCCCGTAAAGCCGCCCGCAAACCCGCGCCAGTTGTTATAGGACATCTCACTGTCTTCAAACAACAGGTTTGTTGTCCGGAATACCTCCGTACCCTTACCACCGTTATGGTTTGCCTTGATCCTTCGGATCTCCACATTATTACTGGTCTCAAAACGCAGCCCTCCCCATGTGTTCCACAGAAATTCACTATCCTCAACCAAGACATTCTCAACCCCTCTAAAAATCACAGCCCACTTATCTGCGGGCGTAGTATCGTGCTGAAAGACTATCCCCTTTACCGAAAGGTTATTTAATTGATTGATATCAAAGATTTCTTGCCGGACCCCTACTTCCACTCTACTATTATTAGGGTTAGAGGTTGTCTGGATATAGAGCTTCTGGGCAGGATCGTCTACATAAAAAGAGTTGTCCGTAAGCGCATTGAACGATGTAACTTGAGTCAGCAATTCACCGTCTATGAAAACCAACTCCCTGCGCCTGGCCACTTCCCCCGAAGTCTCACCCAAATTGCCGGGAACACCCCAATTTTTAGTCCATGAGTGCGAATACAAATTGGGCTGTGATTCACTAACCCAGTTAGTAAAAATATCGGAGCCTGAAATAACAGCGCTCTTTAAAGGAGACGCTTGAAAAACTATCGGAGAGTCCGTAGTATTGCCGCTTCTATACCACTTCACAGCCTCTCTGTAAGTCCCCGGCAATAAAGTGATAGTTACAGGCTCGTTTTTGGCATTTTCTATCTTCCCCATCTCGACCGCTTTTCCTATAGTCCTTAAGGGGAAAGATGCCGTTCCGGGGTTATTATCGTCACCTGATACGGATACATAGATCTCTACCGCGTATGCGCTAGAGAAGCTACATAGAAGAGCAATTACAAATGCTAATAGAATGCGCATCATTACTACTAACCTCCTATTGCCTAAGTTCAACCTCAAGATCATCGAAGAGTTTTAAACCTCTGCCCATAGTCCAGGTACCGACTGTACCGGAAGTAATCCTTGAACTGCTGTCATCATAAGCGTCTATCTGAAAACCTACAGGCTCCATGTCCCCGTCTTTCCATACCTTCGCGCGTATATTCGTACGCGTCCCCGTATCTTCCACTTCAATCCGGAATCGATACCACATGTTGATTTCCGGATTTACATCGGTTTTGGTATCTCCCTCAACCGAAGTCCCGTGAGGGGAAATATAGAATTCAGACTTGCGAGAATATCTCCTCAGCCGGTAGTAAACATCTTCTTCGTCAGGATATTGGCTTAAAAAGGTAACCCCGATTCCCGCCCTGCTGTTAGTGATGTATATCCTCCCGGTATAGGTATAATTTGCCCACATAGCCGCACCTTCACCGTTGTAATGGGAGTGAATATTGGTTTTTCTGCTATCTGTTCCGAATGCAATATTGCTTCCAAGCGCTTTTGTCTCAAATAGCCCCGGGTCTTCATTAAAACTATTATTCTTCCCAGTATCATTCCAATTGTCTGGATCTTCCTCCGCCCCGTATAGCTCGAAATTATCCGAAAGCACTATGGATTGCACGTCCTCACTTATAACTATTTCAATGCTCTCGGTGCCGCTCAACTGACCGTCGTCTACAGCTAACAAGACCTCATATACGCCGGGTTCAGAAAAGCTATGGCTTACCTCAATACCAGTTGCGTTAGAACCGTCCCCAAAGTCCCATGCGTAATTCATAGGATGACCGTCCGGGTCATAACTATCTGAAGCATTGAAAAATAGCATTTCCCCCGCAATAGCTACGTTTGAAGGCTCAACCTTAATTAGCGCTACGGGCTGAGCATTTACGGGAAGATCTACAATCAGTGCAGAGGTACTGGAGTCTGTGAGACTTGAATCGATCACAGTTAACGTAATCTCATAAGTTCCGGGGTCCGAAAACTGATGATCCACCGTTACTCCCTCCCCAAAAGAGCCGTCTCCAAAATCCCAAGTATAGCTGAGCTCATCACCATCCGGGTCATAGCTTTCCGAAGCATCCAATAACACATCTTCCTCAACTAAAGCAGAACCGGGCATCTCAAAAACAGCAACAGGGGGATTATTCACAGGCTCAGCCACAGCTCCCGACTCATCAGATAAAACTGCGAGGTCATCGAAAAGTTTTGTTCCATCACCCATAGTCCAAACACCAACCGTACCGGAACTAATCCTTGAGCCGCTGTCATCATATGCGTCTATCTGAAACTCCTGTGGCTCCGCCGCTCCCTGCTTCCAAACCTTGGCGCGAATATTCGTCCGCGTCCCCGTATCCTCCACCTCTATCCGGAAGAGATACCATTTATTAGTTTGTGGATTGACTTCGGTTTTAGTATCTCCCTTAACCGATGTCCCGTGCGCGGATATATGAAACTTGGGTTTACTTCCGTATCTCCTCAGCCTGTAGTAAACATCCTGGTCCTCCGGATACCTGCTAAAGAATGTAACCCCGACCCCGCCTCCGCTGTCTGTGATATACATTTTTCCGCTGTAGGTGTAGTTAGATAAGTTAAGGGCATCTTCGCCGGCGTAATGGGAATGAATATTGGTGTCCTCGGAATCGGTCCCGAAGACAATCGTATTTTGCGCCGCTCTAGTCGTAAAAAGGCTCGGGTCTTCGTTAAAACTATTATTCTTCTTCGTATCCTTCCAGAGCTCAGGGTCTTCACCCGCTCCGTATCCCTCAAAGTCAAAAGAGAGAACAGGATTGCTCCCCTCAGAGGGCTGGCCTCCCGTCGTGCAGTTTAAAGAATTGGGACACGGCACTAAATTACAACCGACTTCACTTTGTGATGTGCCGCTCGAATTAAAGGCAACTACCGTATAACAATATATAAATTCATATGAGATGGATGAATCTACATAGGAAGTTGAATCGGGTTCTAATGTCGCGATTCTTTCGAACGGCCCGCCTTGACCCAGACTCCGCTCGATGTAGAAGCCTTCTTCAAAGCTCGAGTTGTCCTGCCATGAAAGGATAAGTTCCGCTGCGTTTGTTTGCATTAGCCCGATGAAAACAAAAAATACGGGAAATAACAGCGTTAATATGGATTTATTAATGCATAACGACCGAATCATTGCTCACCTCTCCAAGTCCGTTAATGATTGCAGACGTGAAGGGGTTTATCCAGCCGGCAACTCTGCCGCCATATCCCATCAGAAGCCTTATCGTATAAACGTGACTAAGAAAGAAGATCCGGGACTTAGGCCAGTAGCTTTGCGCCCCGCTATTTCTAGCGGTTTGCCCTTTTTCGCCTGCAACAATCTTTCTGCTAATCTATAATAACCCATATTAATTATAGTCCTAGTTCTTTTTCATATACACAAAAATATTTTTAAGTATCGCGCATTCTTGAGGAAGTACTACAAGATTTGATCATAATAGGGAGTAGAAATAACAAACGCGAGAGGTCATATTTTCATATTGAAAAGTTACGGTCACATATTTTCTTTATACCACTCAATTGTTTTGGCCAGTCCCTCTTTAAAGGATGTCTCGGATTGAAAGCCGAACTCCTCCATTGCCTTAGATACATCGAGTTTTCTCTTCGGCTGTCCGTCAGGACGTGTGGTATCCCACTCAAGCTCCCCCTCATAACCCACCATCTCTTTTATCATATTTACAAGATCTTTGATCCTGATTTCCTCTCCGGAACCCAGGTTCACAGGGTCGGCCTTGTCATACCCTTCGGTCGCCATCACAATTCCGCGCGCGGCGTCTTTTACGTAGAGAAACTCCCTTGAAGGGCTGCCTGTACCCCAGGCGACAACCTTATCCAAACCCCTTAGCTTTGCATCAAAGAACTTTAATATTAGCGCCGGAATCACATGAGCGTCCTCAGGATCAAAATGATCACCCGGGCCGTAGAGGTTCACCGGCACAAGGTATATGGCGTTAAACCCATATTGCTTCCTGTAAGACTGAGCCTGAACCAGGAGGGCTTTTTTAGCCACTCCGTAGGGCGCGTTCGTCTCCTCCGGGTACCCGTCCCACAAATTCTCCTCTTTAAAAGGTACCGGGGTGAATTTTGGATAGGCGCAGACAGTGCCGACAGCCACAAACTTCTCGACTCCAGATAGTCTGGCAGCTTCCATAAGCTGTATACCCATAATTGCGTTATCATAAAAAAGCTCAGCCGGGAATTTTAAGTTAAAACCTATACCCCCTACCCTTGCGGCAAGATGTATAACCACATCCGCATCTTTTACAGCGCTCTGGCAGTTCTCCCACTTTCTCAAATCAAGGTCGCTGCTTCTGGGTATTACAATATTCTCCCTTTTAACCCCTCTGGAAATAAGTTCATCCACAACAAAAGAGCCGAGAAACCCGCTGCCGCCGGTTAAAAGTATACGTTTTGAGCTTATATCGTTAACCATAGTTACCTTCTATCGTGATAAACAATAATACGAAGACGACTTACCCTGTTCTATAAGATTCTTTAATCTCTTTTCCACCATCTGTCCGGAAATTTTTCTTTTAATATTTTGTAACCATCTCCTACAGGTTCAAGCCCCATTGCACTCATATCAGCATCAACCATTATTTTTACGAGGTCGCTGAACCCGACCGCTGCTTTCCATCCGAGAATATCCTTGGCCTTGCTGGGATCCGATTTTAGGCTTTCTACCTCGGTCGGCCGAAAGTAGTTAGGATCTGTTTTCACGTATTCTTTCCAATCAAGCCCCGCGTAAGAAAAAGCCTCCTCAACGAACTCTTTTACCGAATGGGTCTCCCCGGTGCCGACTACAAAGTCTTCGGGATTATCTTGCTGAAGCATGGCCCACATCATCTCAACATACTCGGGCGCATAGCCCCAGTCACGCGTCGGCTCTAAATTTCCCAGGAATAGATAGTCCTGCCTGCCGAGAAGTATATTTGATATTGCCTTGGTTATTTTTCTCGTTACAAACGTCTCTCCTCTTCGGGGAGATTCATGGTTAAAAAGTATTCCTGTTACGGCGAACAGGTCATACCCGTCCCTGTAGTTCACGGCTGTCCAGTGAGCCATAAGTTTAGCGCACGCATAAGGGCTTCTGGGCTGAAACGGTGTTAATTCATTCTGCGGCGGAGGCGTTGCCCCGAACATCTCACTGCTTGACGCCTGATAAAAACGACATTTAATGCCGCTTTTCCTTATGGATTCAAGTATCCGTACCGTACCGAGTCCGGTAACGTCATTGCTGTACTCGGGCATTTCAAAACTCACTCTAACGTGGCTTTGTGCGCCCAGGTGATATATCTCATCCGGCTCGATATTATATATTAAATTTGTCAGCTGGCTGGAATCGCTCAGATCTCCATAGTGAAGATGCAGTTTGGCATCGGGGTCGTGCGGATCAACATATATATGATCGATCCTATCGGTATTGAAGCTGCTCGACCTTCTTATCAAACCATGGGTTTCATAACCTTTAGACAGCAGCAGCTCCGCGAGATAAGATCCGTCTTGTCCTGTTATCCCGGTTATTAGTGCCTTTTTCATATGTGCCTCTGCAGTTTCTGGAATTTAGCATAGATTATTCAACGATTTTAACTACTATAAAACTTATACCTATTTTAAAGAGCTGCAAAACTCTATACGGTTAAAAGGTTGGCAGATAATCCAAGCTCATTATTGGCATACTGTTCAACCTCATTTAAGTAAATAGGGTTCATAACAACGATATAATCAGGTCTGTATAACTTTAAATACTCGGGACGTACAATTTCTTGTCCGGTGCCGGCAATATACTTTCCGTGCTTACGAGGATTAATGTCCACAACATACCGAACTTGATCCTTAATATTAAGGATGTTCAAAAAAGTAACTCCCTTCGAGCCCGCTCCCCACAGCACAATTTTCTTTTTGGCCTGCTTTACATCCGCTAACATTTTATTTGCGGTGTCTACTTTATTTTGAAACTTCTCAGTAAAATCCGCTACATAGTTTTCTAACCCATTCACACTATCAGCATCAAGGTCATATGCATCTGTTTGAGACTTTGATTTGGAAGCTTCGATACATAGAAACTGTTTCCCGTACGTTTCATAAATTGCGTTAACAGTTAATCCGCACCTAATAAAAAGCTGGCTGAGCGAATTGTAGCTAAAGTATGAATAATGCTCATATATGATATCCCATATTGAAAGATCCCTGAGAGTCCACAGTAAACTTGGCACCTCAAAGAATAAATTCGCGTTCGTTTGCTTATCAACTGCGTTGTTAACCATACTCAAGAAATTCTGCGGATCATATATATGTTCGAGCACGTGTCTGCAAACAAGAAAGTCCGCGCTGCAGCCGGATAATTGACCGGAATAAAATTCATTAACAATCCTTACTGCTTCGTGGCTCCCGTTTAAATCCTGATCCGGCCTGTAACCCGGATCAAAACCTATCCCCGTATTGCCGCCTTTCTCGCATACCAGTCTTAAAAAGTCCCCCTGGCCACAACCTATTTCAGCGATCTTTTTATCATAAAGGGCATAGCGCACTATTAACTGGTCCGCGAGCCAATTAATATATTCCCGGAACCTTTCGGAAAAATGTAAGGAGTTTTCATAACTCCCAGAATATTCCATAAGCTTCGTATTGAAAGCGGAGTTATATACGTGGCCGCAATCATTACACAAGGTAAGCTCAATATCACCTTTTGGAGTATTTATGGCATCGGCCTGTTCCTCGCAAATCAAATTGCAATGAACAGGCACCTGAGTAAGTGAAAGAAATATGGAATTACTCTTTGATTCACATATGGGACAAGTATTAGGCATAATTTTCCCTCTTTACACTCTTGTATGTAATCTAAATTTTTCGCCGGCCATTAAAGCGGCTTTAATGCCGGCTTTGTTGAGGCCCCTTCCAAGTAAGCAATTAACCGCTATCTGAGAGTGGTCAAATAGGCGTTCATACATCATTAACCGTAAGTATCTCAGGCTCTAATCTCATGCTTTTGAGCTGCGTTTTTATTTCCTCAGAATAAATCGGGTTCATCACAATAACGATATCCGGCTTGTAATCTAGCAAAAACTCCGGAGAAACAATTTTTTGCCCTGTGCCCGCCATATAGCTTCCCTGTCTGTGCGGGTTTATATCCACAACGTATTCAATATCACTATATGGAATCTTTAAGGTCGTTAGAAACGCGACGCTTTTAGAGCTCGATCCCCAGAGAACCGCTTTAAGACCCCTCTCTCCGATCTCTTTTAAGCGGCCCTTCCATGCGTCAATCTTTTGACCGCAATTTTTTGAGAAGTTATCTATTTTGCTGCCGAGATCCTCAATATCGTTATCAAGCACAGGATGAGCGGCGTTTCCGTTTCCATTCGGGCCTGCTTCAATCATCAAGTACTGATCGTCATAATCAGTCCAGATGTCCCTTACTTCAAAACCGCTGCTATGGAACAGACGGGCGAGGGAGCCAGGGGAGAAATAAGAGCAGTGCTCATAGTAAATATCCCAAAAGGCAAGCTCATCGAGAACGCGCGTAAATTCGGGTATTTGAAAAAATACTACCGCCTCACTTCCGATCTGCAGAGAATTTCTGACAGTTCTTATAAAATTTGAGGTGTCTTGAATATGCTCAAGGGTCATCTTACAGCATATAAAGTCAGTATCCAGAGTCCGGTATTTCTCTCCATAAAAGTCACTCACAAACGTAACGCACCCACCGCACGAATTGGAATGCTCCCTATTTAAGAGCCCTTCGCGGCTCTTGGACAGACTCACTACGCTTGATGGAATTTCCGGGAGGTTGTAGCTTCTGGAGCCTTCATAAGCCGGGTCAAAACCAATGCCGTGATTGCCGCCCAGCTGTACCAGATGAGTTATAAACTCGCCCTGTCCGCAGCCAATTTCTATAATATTTTTATTATAAAGACCGTACTGATTTATCAGAGACTCAGCCAGTCGATTAGAGAAACTGTTAAATGTTGGGGAAAAGGCCTGAGATGACTCGTACTTGCCCGAATACTCATGCATGCTTGCGTTAAACGCATAGTTAGAGACCAGTCCGCAAGACCAGCAGAACCCGAGCGCAATATTCCCCTTAGGGTAGTTTAAAGCCTCTTCCCTCGTATTCAGAAGAAGAACGCTATGGACAGGCAGGTCTCGAATGTCATAAAATATCGCCACTTTCTTTGCGTAGCAACCCGGACAACTAAGCTCAATAAAAGTATTTGGCGCTAATAACTCAGCCGCTTTTGATTTCATCTGTATTTATCTCCTCCGATTATGTTCGGTCAAAAACTTACTTTTCATCAAATGAGGTTCTACTACAGAACCTATCTATTAAAATAGAGTATAGATAAAAGGAGCCACTGCAGAGCTCTGAGCGAAAACGATTAAAAATCCGAACATGAGTAAAATGAGAAGCATAGGGGTAATCCACCACCACTTGTTCTGAACAAAGAACTGAAGAAGCTCCCCTGCTATCCCCATTCTGTTGGTTAATCCCTTTAGAAATGACATAATTTATAGTTCCTCCTACATGTATATTTGATAAAGCCGATCAAATTCTAAGCGCGTTTTTATCTACCACATAATTGCCAATTACGAGTAAGTCCATACCGCTTGCGTTAAAGGAATTGAAAGCCTCCGCAGGCGTGTTCACTATAGGCTCGCCCTTTAAATTAAAAGAGGTGTTTAACACTACGGGCACTCCTGTGGCGTCGCCCATGGACTCTATAAGCTTGTAGTACTTGGGGTTTAAATCTTCAATTACGGTCTGGAGCCTTCCGGTACCGTCTACGTGCGTGATTGCCGGGAGTTTCTCTCGCTTATCTTCTTTAACATCTGTGACGTATAGCATAAATCTTGCCGGATAGTGTTTTTCCACATCTTCGAGGTCAAAATACTCCGCGGCCCTATCAACCAGTACAGAGGGGGCAAATGGGCGGAAAGGCTCTCTGAATTTGATCTTCACGTTGACGATATCTTTCATATCGGTGCGTCCCGGGTCTGCGATTATACTCCTGTTGCCAAGCGCCCTCGGGCCCCATTCAAAACGTCCCTGGTGCCAGCCCACCACTTTACCGTCAACAAGTCCTTGCGTAACCCGTTCTATTAGCTTATCGTCATCCTCTATAAAATCGTAAGGTATATCGTTTTCCTTAAGGAACTTCTGTGTGTCCTCGGGTGAATGCTCCTGACCCCAGTACGC
The DNA here is from genome assembly GCA_965216785.1 of Thermodesulfobacteriota bacterium. Taxonomy (GTDB): domain Bacteria; phylum Desulfobacterota_D; class UBA1144; order Nemesobacterales; family UBA2774; genus UBA2774. The sequence goes on along the minus strand of OZ244197.1, from coordinate 1,796,432 downwards.
GTGCTCCATGATAAAGTGCCGGGGTTTTCCCAGCAACGAGTGATAGCCGTAGAGAGCGGCGCCAACGGCGGCCCCTCCGTCTCCGGCGGCCGGGTGAATGTATATCTCTTCAAAAGGTGTTTCTTTAAGTATGCGTCTATTGGCGACACTGTTTAACGCGCACCCGCCGGCCATGCAGAGTTTGCTCATCCCGGTCTCTTTGTAGGCGTAATTGGCCATTCTGACCATTATTTCCTCTGTAACTACCTGGATGCTGGCCGCTATATCGGCATAGTACTGGTTTTGGCGCCCGAGCTCTTCGAAATTGGCCGGCTTCTCGCCGAAGTATGAAGGAAATCCGCTTGTGGGCGTGAAGAAATTCAATCCTGAGTCTCTTGGAGGACCGAATATATTCTCGAAATTTTTATTAAACGTCTTCTCCGAAGAGTAATGAAAGGAGAAAAGATCCATATCGAGCTCAAACCCGCCGTCGTCATCCACTTTCACGGTTTCGTATACCCTGTCTACGTACTTTGGCTCTCCGAAAGGCGCCATGCCCATCACTTTGTACTCCCCTTCATTTACCTCAAAGCCCAAAAAGGCGGTAAAAGCGCTGTACAGAAGCCCAAGGGAATGGGGAAAGTTAATTTCTTTTATCAGCTTGATATCTGTCCCCTTCCCTACTCCAAGCGCGGCAGTTGTCCATTCACCCACCCCGTCAACTGTTAGTATGGCGGATTCATCGAACGGTGAGCAGTAAAAGCTGCTAGCCGCGTGAGAGAGATGGTGCTCGCTGAATAGAATCTTTTCAGGAGAGATGCCGAGTTTATTCTGGAGAAGGTGCTTTACCCAGAGCTTGTCTCCAAGCCACGTAACCATCGCCTCCCGGAAGAGCTTCATCGATCTTGGGAACGTCTGCATAGTACAGAGCAGAAGCCTTTCGAACTTAACGAAAGGTTTTTCAAAAAACATTACATAGTCCACGTCCTGAGCTTCTATACCTTCGGTCGCAAGGCAAAACTCTATAGCCTTCTCAGGGAACTCAAAGTCGTGCTTTACGCGCGAGAAGCGCTCTTCTTCGGCAGCCGCGACGAGGACTCCGTCCTTTAGCAACGCCGCCGAGGCGTCGTGGAAATAACAGGATATACCTAGTATATACATATTATAAAACTCCTTTTCGAATCTTAGTGTAAATGTCTGTGGTATGCATGAGATATAACAGATAATGTCAGGTGAACATCCCCCTCCCCGGATATTCAGGACTGCCTGGCGGCCCTTTCCATAGGGGTCGTCTCCTCATCCTCTTCCCTGGTAATCCATCTTTTTTCGGTCTTCTTCTTAATACTTAACGGGTCGGTTAAAAACCTCACCGCAAGAGCAAAAGGGCTTAAGAGTATGAGGTAAAAAATGGTGAGTATAACTCTGGCATTAAAGTCGCCGATTTTTCTCGCGACCCTTTTCCACCATTCCCAGAATCTACGGGGAATACTCGGTTTTTCTATTTCTTTTTCCTGATTATTTAAAGTCAATATTTTTTGCATCGTAGCGGGCTCCTTACTCGTATAGAAAACTATTTTTTCGTGGGAAACAACTAATTTAGATTAACTCACAGCTTTGTCTTATACCGCGCACGCGTTTATCATTTGTCCGAACTGAAGAGCGTCTAGTTATCACATAATTGGGGGCTTAGAAGCTCGTATAACCCTGTTGCCGCCTGGAGATGGCCTTTTTCATTCCAGTGCCTATCTTTCTTCCAATGATAATTCTCCCATTGTTCAGTAAAATAGGGATAAATATTTAAGTATGTCATGCCCTGCTTGTCCGATATTCTTATAAAATCATCGATGTATACCTCTTCACCATCATATGGGAAGGATGTAATAAACAATTCTATGTCATCTCTTTTCATCGATTGTAAAATAAGCTCCAGAATCTCCATGTCAGGGTATTCGGCCTTTGTTTCAAGTACAGCCATAGGAGAGACTTGCAGTTGTTGATACAGAACGTTCAGCGGATAATACAGGGCAAAATTGTTTTTAATAAATTCCATTACCGACCGCAGGTTTTCATCTATATCACCTTCGTAGATCTCATAGCCATCGCCGTTATAAGTAACAAACGCGAAGCGGTTCGTTTCAAGTTTTTTAGCGGGCCTGTTTGTCACAGTAAGCTTATTTTCATCGAAAATAAACACCGGTTTTCCATCTACCCTATTGGATTGCTTTATGGTTTTATTATCCTGCAAGTCGTTACTGGTAAACATATAAATGACGTACTTCGGGTTAATAATTTCTACTAATCTTTCCATATTCCAAAAAGATTGATCTGTCCCATAGCCGCGCACCCCCGCGTTATAGACCCTGTACTCACAGCCATTTTCGAAAAACATCCTCTCTAGAACTGCCGAATATGTTTCGTTATTATCGACTTCCATACCCGCAGTCACTGAGTCGCCCACTATCAGTATCGCCTCACCCTCATTATCTAAATTATTATCGTTTACCCTAATTCCGTTCTCATCAAATTTTACGTAGCCTTTAAATCCCTCTTTGTAGTTCTCGAAGTATCCCTCTGAATTGGGAATATTAGACCAACCCAGTTGCTCGTCATAACCTATGAACTTACTGTCAGGTGTTTTAGCTGCTATCGAAAGACTTCCAAAAAAATAATATCTCAAGGCGATTTCAGCTAAAAACAACGTAAAGATTAGCGAAACCATTACCAGGATAATTTTGGGGAATATCTTCTTCGATTGTGATTTCGTATTTGATTTCATAATAGAAGCTCAGATTACCTTCATATATTTTTTAATAGCCCCGGAATATTCATAAAAGCAAAATCAGGAACTTCCCGGAGACAGTTTATTTTCATAAATTATTACTCTTGGGTGCGTCCAGCCGATTGAAATGATATCGAGGTCCCCGTCACCATCAATATCGTCAAGTTCAGTACCGTCGTGATGCTCGTCACCTATATGTAATTTGTGAGCTATCCAATTCGTACCAGTGCCGTCTTTATTCTCAAAAAAATAAGTTGTAGCTCTCGACGGCTGCTCGGTATTGTGTTCTCCCGCCACTACGTCGAGGTCGCCATCTTGATCTAAATCACCTACATCAAGACTCATGGGCCCCGTAATAACTCCGATCAAATGCTCTTCCCATTCTAAAGATGGCAGTTCACCTTTTTGCTCATACCAGACGAGCTTGCCCGGTTTGTTAATTGCCTCAAAACCCACTACCGCATCGAGCTTGCCGTCCCTGTTTATATCGGCTAGACGGTTGCGGTCAGGCGGATCGGCAGTGTCGCTTACTGTCATTATCTCCCAGAACGAACCGTCATTGCGAAGCCATTTTGTACCCAAAAGCAAGTCCTGATCGCCGTCGCTGTCTATATCGCCCGAGCTAAGCGCTTCATCCTGGGAAAAATCCATTATTTTTGAGATAGTCCATCTCTTCTCTGCGGGATTTTCCGGAACTGTCAACATCTGAATCCACTTCCCCTCTTCATGCCATGACATCGCGACCTGAGTACCCCCCTCTTGAAAACTATCAGCAGCTACTCCCTGAAGGAAATCACCGTCCCCGGGGGGCAAGTTTTTATGTATTTTAAAATTTCCCGAGCTGTCATTTTCGGCCCAAAGCAATGTAGAATTGGGGTCAGAGCCCCGTCCTTCTGTGCCTAGGAGATCCATATCCCCGTCGCCGTCGAAATCATGGGCCAACGCCATATTATTAAATGAGTCACCAATCGGGAAACGCTCCCATTTTGCGTTGATTATGCCGGGGTTTTTGTACCAGAAGCCCCCGGTAACTATGTCTTTTTTCCCGTCTCCGTCCAGGTCTCCTGATTTTACAAAAATGCTCCTAGAAGGCTTATCCGAGTCGATTTCATGACGCTCCCAATCCCAATTATTGAGCAGTACGTCTACGCGCGGGGCATCCCAGTTGTAAGGCTTAACCAAAATGTCGGGATCGCCGTCGTTGTCCAGGTCTCCAACCTTGGATTCATGATTGCCAAACCCTTCGGCAAGCTGTCTCCGGGTAAAATTCCCGCTGCCGTCCCCGTAAAAAATCCATGTTTTAGCATCTTCGTTTGTACCGTCAAGCCTCATTTCCGCGGAGAATATGTCCAGATTGCCGTCGCCGTCCATATCCTCAATCTCAAGCGAGTGACCGTGGTCAACATCAAATGGCAGCAAATCATGCCCTACCCACGTCCCGTTTTTCCACTCATACCATTTGAGCGGCCCCACGCCGTCTCCTATGACAAAAACCACTTCGGGCCGGCCACCCTTAACTAACTGCCCCACCTTTACCCGTGAGAAGCTCTGCGCGTCGTCTATTGTCTCGGGTTCATAATTATTTTCACCGACGTGCTTAAACCATCGCCCACCCCCGACAATATCCTGTTTCCCGTCTAGATCGATATCTGAAGAGGTAAGCCCCTCAGACTCTGATTCGCTCGAGAATATTTGTGTATACAGCCAGGGCCCGCTGAGTCTGGGCTCATTTGGTATTTGTGCCATAAAAAGCTTGTTGTCCCCTTGGTTCCAGAAGACGAGCTCCGTCTCCCCGTCGTGGTCGAAGTCTCCGAACATTTGGTCGTGATGCTTTTTAGCGCCCGAGTTTTTTATTACACGCCTTTTCCATGAACGCTTTGGATCAAAATCCGGATATGGGTTCTCCCACCACCACATTTTATTATCCGACGCATCCGCCCCGAATACTATGTCGAGGTCCCCGTCCCTATCGATGTCGTGAAACGCCCCTCCCGCCTCCACGGGCAGAGTGTCTTTTTCTATTAAATATTTCTCCCATCCGTCACCTCCGCGTCTATACCAATAAACTGAAGGGCCCTTTTGCCGGCTGGCTATGATAAAATCATTGACTCCGTCTTTATCCACATCCAGAATCAGACTAGCCGTCTGCTGTTTTGAAGGTCCGGGCTCGGGAATCTCTCCCCTTTTGCTGGAGAGACTCGCCCATTCACTTAGCTCCGTGCCCGAATCACTGCCGCACGATATGAGCAGCAGAAAGATAATCGACAAAAGCATAATATTTATTAAACCTTTTTGTATTTTCATTTGAGATTTTCACTCGTAGAATTTTATATCCGGCTGGACTAGGGTATTTGATTCGGTATACCGACCATATTTACATTAATACCTTCATTAGCCGATGGTTGTGATATTGCGGTGTCTATGACATGGTACACATGAGTATTATCAATAAATGAGCCTCGTACCCGATCTTTATTAAATGCAAAGCCCGCGAGGAGCTCGGAATTAAACCCCTTGGCGTATAAAGGGATAAGATTATTTGTATGTTTATCACTGTTCCAAGCCCAGTACACGGTTTCATCCTTCCCTATTTCACCGTCCCCATCTACATCCTCCCAGCTGGCGCGACGACCGCTTCCCTCAACAATTTTCTCTAATGAAAGTGTTCTCTCACTTACTTCACCGAGAGGCTGGTCTGCGAAAATACCCGGACCGGCTGTTAAATAGCCGGTTTCGTGATCTCCGGTTACGAGAACAAGAGTGTTATTCCAGTTACTGCCGTTTGAGGGGTCTTCAACCCAATCGACTACTGACTCAACGGCTTGGTCAAAATCAATCTGCTCCCCCAGCATCTGATTCATATTATTGCTGTGAGCGGCAAAATCGACCGCTCCGCCCTCGACAAGCAATCCGAAACCATTGGTGTTGCGGCCAAGCACTTTTAATGCGGCTGACGTCATTTCTGCAAGTGTGGGGTTTTCCGGATTGTGGCCGGAACCGTCGGCTAAGCGGTAGCTGTGTTTGAATAAACCCACAAGCTTTGTGATACTTTCGTTTTCAGCCGCCATACTAAGACGCACTCCGTCGTCTTCTCCGTCTACGCTCTCAATCAGAGTGTGCTTTTCCGGCTGAGAGCTTTCACTCCTAAGCTTCTCGCGAATGTGCTCATTCATGTAAGGCTCACCCAAGTAGCCTGTACCGTCTGCACCTATTAATACTTCTATAGGGTCCGAAATGCCGTGGTCTCCGGCATATAAGTCATTGAATAATTTATGCGAGCGCGGCAGCCACTTAAAAATCATTTGCGCAATATGCCTAGCCTTATCATTCCAATTCCATTTGCTGTATGTTGCCTGAGGGTCGCCGAACAAACCCTCTTCCGCGATCGCGTACGAATTAAACCTGTAATCATTGTGAGCGTACCAAGCACCCGGGGTAGCATGGGATATCTGCAAAGAACTGACTACGCCTACAGCCATATTTAACATTTTGGCTTTTTCAGCGATTGAAAACAGGCGCCTGCCTTCCGGTGATACACCTATCATCGACGGTTTAGTCTTTGTGCCTGTGTACATTGCTGTAGCCGACGCGGAGCTATCGGTCGCCCCGCTCTTAACATATTGGAAATCAGACCACGCAAGCTCTGTGTCGTAACCGCCTCCGGCGGGGTAAGTTGACATCCAGAACGTGTCCCATGACTGATATACCGGAGTACGGCCTGTGTACTTACCCGCGGCCTCGATGTGTTTTATCCCCCAGCCGTCGCTAATCATTAAGATAACGTATTTGGCATCGGGCTTGGTATCATACTCCCTGCCGTAGGCTCCCTCACTGAATATGAACAAGGAGATTACTATAGCCAGAAATGCATAACAGTATCCCGCTAATCTGAATTTAGATGACACACAGTATTGGTTGAGTTTCATTTTCATTTCACTCACGCGCATGTTTCCTTTCTATATTGGAGAAACATCAAATTCGTATACTCTCACACCGCAGTTATAAGCGATTATTCCAACTGAACCCTGTGGTAATATTTCAAGCGGCTCACACACCACTAACTGTGGAGAAGGCTCGATCTTTCCTTTCTCCCAAACCGTAAGAGTGTACTTTTCACGATGGACCCGCATTCTAAAAAGATATTGCCTGCCGGGAACTATCTGAGAAAAAGGGTTTACCACCAGATCTGAATTGCCGTTTACCAGTTTTAAGAATGGAAGAGAAAGCTTAATGATATTGCCTTTAAGGTAACGGTATAGAGAAAGCGGTTTTTCCTTTAAAACATAGTCTCCCTTCTTATTACCGTTAGTATCGATGTGCACATTATGGCCGAAACGAATTCTCAAACCCTTAGACAGTGAATAATAGTAACCCAGCCCCGTAGACCACTGTGCAGGCAAACAGCTGCCGTCCCCCTGAAGATGGGGATTCCACTTAAAGAGCAACCCTACGTTGTGTGTAATATGTGTCCAGGAAGTTACGCACAGCCTAGCCGTAATTTCATAGTCTGAAGTCCAGTCATGCCGTCCGAAGAGAATAATTCTATCGAGACCGGCATCCTGCTTTTTAATCTCGAGACAGGGCTCTGAGTGCTCGTCTCTGCTGCATAGCCACCTGCCGTCAACTATCTGCCCGACCTCTTGAGGATAGCTCGCCTCTGACAAGTCAAGCCTAAAACGCTGTGTTGCTTCACTGTTCAAACGAGTTGCAAAATTGATTTCATATTTTTTTTCTTCAGCTCCCAGGTCCAACCTAAACTCCAATCGGTTTTTCGGTCCGAGGTCCTCAATCCGTATTGTATCAATGTTAAAATCGCCCGGGCGCATAAGCCTCTCGGAACAGTTTTTCAAGTATTTAAAAAATATTGCTCTCTCGGGACTGCCGTTAATCGAATATGTGATACTTTTAATCTTATCAGGGCGCTTTATCCTCCCCAGAAGATTAAATATGGTCTGGGCACCGGTTAATGCGGCACTGTCAGGAGCTAAGTTCCACAGTTCAAACTCATCGTTCTCATACATGATAGGCTGTTAAATCCCTTTGTAATTTGAGGTAGTTAAAATATGGGAAAGAGCTAAAAACCCCGGTTCAGCTTGTTATAGGCTCCCATAACCCTGGAAGCTGAATCCTCTATGTAGCCCGCGATATCGATTTTGGTCTTGTCACTTGACTCTATAACTTGGTTGGCCAAAAAGGCGCAATCTATCAAACCGCGCTCCAGCTGGCAGAGCTCATACAGTCTTCGATGCTCCCCGCTCGAAAGGCTCCGGTCGTATTTTGAGAAGATTTCAAGAGCGGCCTCCTCGACAGCCGGGTTGGCCCTTTTAAGAAGAGACGCCAGATCCTGATGCACAAGCCCGATCCCCGCCCATTCCCAGTCGATAAACTTTATTTTGTCGCCGTTTTGATTGTGTATGAGAATATTCGCGAGGTTCGAGTCACCGTGTATTATCGTATTTAGAGCTGAATAGCCGTATTTTTCATCGTATAAGGCTGAAATTTTTTCCCAATTATCACAAGCCCAATTCACAGCTGTACCGTTTACCACATCACAATATCGCTGAAGGCCCTCTAAAATGTAGGTTTTAAGCTCCGCGCATAGACCCTCATTATAAATAATAAAGGTATCTTCGTTTAAATTAAATTCGCATTCCCCGAGATTATCATACAATTGGGCCAACTCGGATGTTATGGACAGGATGTCTTTATTGCGAGCCGCACGGTAATGCTTGCTCAAATCCTGCATCAGATACCTGTAATGAAGACCGGGTATTACTTCACGGCACATATGAATCGCAGGCAGGTATTTAATAATCTCCCCATTGGCTTTACTGTAAATTGTATATTCCGGGGGTCCCGGATGTATCGGCAGGCTACTGAGCGCCGGGATCATCTCGTGCTGATATGCGGCGTTCTTATAGATTAAACTCCATTTACCTCTATTCTCTGTTTCAAGCATTAGTCGATATGTATTGGACTTTTTCCACCCTGAAAGCGAGCAGTGCGATACACACAGCAAAGGCTCTCTGAGGGAAAGAAGGCACAATTCGTTAAGTTCATCAAAGCAAAGACCTTCGGGCAGACCCGCTACAATATCGTTTTTCGGTATAAAACTTAAGGTTTTTGTCCTTACTTTTCTGAATAATCTGCTAAGCTTCGTTATATGCATGTTCTGTTTTCATCCGTTAAGCGATAGAAGGATAGGGAATGGGAATAATGAACTTCCCCCCTCTTTGTCTGTACGCTTCCTGCTGACTGAGGATTTCATCTGCGAAGTTCCAGGCTAAAAGCAGAACGTAATCAGGCATCTGCTCAAGTAATTTATCGGTTGGCAATATAGGCAAATGGTTCCCGCCCATATACCTTCCGTGCTTGAATGAGTTTAAATCCACGATAAAGTCCAAATCATTACCATCGATGCCGCAGTAACTGAGAAGCGTAGTCGCTTTTGCGGCTGCACCGTACGCGGCAAGGCTAGATCTTTTAGCTTTCAGCTCCGCCAGCATTAAAGAGAGCGAGTCTTTCACCTCATTCACGCGCTCTGCAAAGCGCGAGTAGTAGCCGAGCCCTTCCATGCCCGCCGCCATTTCCTGTCTCAAAAGATTTGTGATATTTTCATCCGGCGACTCCCGCTTTTCCACGAATAGCCGCAAAGAGCCCCCATGAATGGAGATCCTTCTTACACTGTTAAGATAAAGCCCGTGGTCCCTGAATAGTTTGTCCAGCGCCGTAACCGAAAAGTAACAAAGATGCTGGTGATAGATAGTATCGAATTCGCATTTTTGAATCAGGTCCTCTATGTACGGAACCTCGATCACAGCTACACCATCTTCTTTTAAAACCGTACCAACAGCATCTACAAATCCGTTCAAGTCCGCCACGTGCGCAAGTACATTATTAGCGATTAAAACATCCGCAAACATATTTTGCTGAGATATGTTCTCCGCTAGTTGTTTATCGAAGAACGTACAAAGTGTAGGAATGCCCGCTTTTCTTGCCTCACCGGCAGGCCCATCAGCAGGGTCAATGCCCAGAACAGGGATATTATGCTCGACAAAATTTCTAAGCATATACCCGTCATTACTAGCGACCTCTATCACCAAACTACTGGAATCAAGATTCCTGGAGGATATGAGCTCCTCGGCGTTGTCCTTGGAATGACGAAGGAGCGCCTGAGAGGTGGAGGAGAAATACGGGTAATCCTGACAAAACAGAATTTCAGGTGAAACAGTCTCCGTAATCTGAACAAGGGAGCAGTTGGGACAAAAAACCAGGTTCAGTGGTACTTTGAGCTCCGGGTCTTGTAGTTGATCTTGCGTAAGAAGACGGTCGGCAAGGGTCGTCTCTCCAAAAGAGATCACAAGATCAAGCTCATTGTGGCCGCACGAGCGACATTGTTGAATTTCTTCGTATATTTTCATTGTTCACTCCGTTCCAACAGCGGTTTTGGCATCGAATTCCTCTGTCCAGCGCAAATCGGTGCTTAAATTCCCATTGGAAATAAGCTCCTTTATATGATCTATGCGCCTGTATCTCGGTCCTTCAAAATCATCAAGCCGAAGACCGATTTTTTGGTAAGCTTCGTATAGCTGCTTTGCTCCGCGCCTCGCGGTCCATACGGGTTTATACTCGGGCAGAGTACGTTCCAACTTACCGCAGTCCACTCGATAACAGCGCTTATCGGGTCCGGCGCCCTCAGCAAAATCGACCTGGGAACCCGGAACGGTTTCTTTTACTATTTCCGCAAGCTCGCGTATCTGATAATTCTCATCGGTATTCCCTACATTAAACGCTTCGTTATGCACAAGCTCGATCGGCGCGTTTAATACCGCAATACAAGCAAGCGATATGTCCTCTATATGCACAATAGGACGCCATGGAGTCCCGTCACTTTTCAGATGTACCTGACCGGTTGTAAAAGCCCAGGCGACCAGATTATTCAGCACAAGATCGAAACGAAGACGAGGCGAGAGCCCGTACGCGGTCGCGTTTCTAAGGAAGGTCGGACTGAACTTTGAGTCCGCCAACTTAGAAACATCCCTTTCTACAAGGACTTTGGAGCGTCCGTATGGAGTAACGGGATTGAATTCCGCTCCTTCGTCTATCATATTTTCGCCCGAGGCCCCGTAGTTACTACAGGAAGACGAAAAAACAAAACGCCTGATCCCAGCGGTTTTCGCCAGCCTGGCCAGATTAAGAGATGCCAAGTAATTTATCTCGTACGTCAGATCGGGATTTAAATCCCCAAGCGGATCATTCGATAGGCCCGCTAAATGCACCACAGCGTCAAACCCTTCAAGATCGGAGATCTCGACGTCCCTTACATCTTTTCTGATAGATGGAACTTCAGAATCCAAATCACCGAAGTTGCACCTCTCATATAGATCGCTGTCAAGTCCGACTACCTCATGCCCCCTCTCCAAGAGCATTGGCACCATAACAGTACCGATATATCCTTTATGTCCTGTAACTAATATACGCATTTTAATCCCTCCAAATTTTCCAAGGTGGATTTCCACTCTGCCAAAGCTTCTCCAGTAAGTGTTTTTCCCGTAAAGTGTCCATACATTGCCAGAAAGAATCGTGCTTGTATGCCATAAGCTCGCCTTCTTGCGCTAGCCGTTCAAGCGGCTCACGCTCCCACATAGTCTCATCGCCCTCAATGTAATCAAACACCTCGGGCTCGAGAACAAAAAAGGCTCCGTTTATCCATCCTTCCTCTGCTTGTGGTTTTTCCGAGAAAACCAAAACCTGGCTTCCATTCAGGTCAAGATGGCCGTAACGTGCAGTGGGGCGCACGGCCGTCATAGTGGCGAGCTTGCCGTGTGAGCGGTGAAACTCCAATAGATCGTCCAGATTCACATCTGAGACCCCGTCTCCCCAGGTCAGCATGAACGTCTCGTTGCCTATATAAGGCGCGAGACGCTTGATCCTACCGCCTGTCAGAGTAGGCACTCCGGTATCTACCAGATCTACGGTCCAATTAGGCCTGAATCCGCCGTTTGTCTCTATTTCCCCGGTACCGAGCCTTACCCTGAGATTTCCGTTCAAAGAACAGTAATCGGCCATATATTTTTTTATCACTTCACCCTTGTATCCAAGGGCGATGACAAATTCGTCATATCCATAATGCGCGTAATGCCTCATTATGTGCCAAAGTATCGGACGCCCCCCTATATCTATCATAGGCTTGGGTTTAACCTCGGTCTCTTCGGCAAGACGCGATCCGTAACCTCCGGCGAGAATAGCTACCTTCATAGCTTGTCCCTCCTTATACATGGTTTGAAAAATTTTATTAATGGAATGAAAATTTAAGACTTGAGGTTCTGGGACATTAAATCTTCTTTCGTATCTCTGACCTCATTTTTACCCTTTTTTGAAAATTTCCTTTTAAGCCATTGGGCATACTCCCATGACCTTGGCTCAACAGCCGTAGCCAAATCCATAATCATTCGCACCCAGTTAAGGCTTGAAGCAGGCCATTTTGCCATATACATATAGCATGCCGCCCGCTCTTTAGGCGATATCCGGGCGTTCTTTACAATTCTAATAAGCTCATAAAAGAGCCTCCACTGTGGAAACACGGTCTGACCCGTATTTTTTGTATCCCACCACCCCGCGCGCGAGTGTATCGTTCCGGTCTTGGTGGATCTTTCGGAATGGTCCCTTGAATAAAAGAGGTATTCAGGAATTTCATACATCCGGCCCACCAAACTAAGCTCGGCCATGAAGGTCCTGTCGGATCCCGGAAAGCTGGCCAGCAAATTAGTAGCATCTAAAACACTCTTTCTGAATAAACCGAAAATCTCGATCCCCCAGTGGCTCACAAATACCAAGTCCCTGAATCTGGCTTGTGGTCTCTTAGAAGAGATATTGCTCATATGTACTTCGTATTTACCGAGCGTATCTCCGCTATGATTTACTAAAATTGTTTTCGGGAAACTAAGGATCAGAGACTCGTCTTGTTCCAGTACTTCAAGACATCTCTTCAAATACTCAGGGGCGAGCGTATCGTCATGGGCCGCCCACTTGAAGAATTCACCTTTTGCGAGCTCGACGGTAAGGTTAAAGTTCCTCGCGGCGCCAATGTTAGAATCATTGCGATAATATCGAATCCGGCTGTCTTTTTCAGAGTACTGACGGCATATCTCCTCGGTGCGGTCCTGAGAAGCATTATCGGCAATAATAAGCTCAAAATCCGAATACGTTTGAGCCATTATTGAGCGGATCGCGGGCTCTATATAGTTTTCTCCGTTAAAAACGGGCATGCCCAGGCTAATTTTTGGATGATTTTGATTCATTTTCTTTATCCGGCCAAATATACTGTCAAGACGCGGTCGTCGCAGATTCCTTTAACGGAATAGCGTTTATATTTTTTTGTCTCCACTTCCCGTCCGTTTGTTCTCCTTGAGTATCAACAATGTCCTGTCCTTTGCTCGAGCGGAGAAACTCATCAAAATACTCGATTGTTTTTGTAAGCCCTGTCTCAAGATCAACCTCGGGCGCCCAATCAAGTTTTTCGTTTGCAAGTTGGATATCCGGTTTTCTCCTTACGGGATCATCGGCGGGCAGCGGTTGAAAAACGAGCTCTGATCGAGAACCTGTCAGATCGATAATCTTTTCCGCAAGCTCGATTATGGTTTTCTCCACAGGGTTTCCAATGTTGACAGGCCCCGTAAACCCTTCGGGCAGGTTCATCAGGCCGATAATGCCTTTAACCAGATCGTCAACGTAACAAAAAGACCTTGTCTGAAGCCCCTGTCCGTAAATAGTTATGGGGTTCCCCAATAGGGCCTGTATGATGAAATTGCTAACCACCCTGCCGTCTCGGGGATGCATTCTGGGGCCGTAAGTATTGAAAATCCTGGCCACTCTGATATCTATCCCGTGCTGGCGGTTGTAATCGAAAAACAGGGTTTCCGCGCATCTTTTCCCTTCATCGTAACATGACCTGGTACCGATGGGATTTACATTCCCCCAATACTCTTCACGTTGAGGATGAACAGCGGGGTCACCGTAAACCTCGCTGGTTGAGGCCTGAAAAATCTTTACCTTCAGTCTTTTGGCCAGACCCAGCATATTTATGGCTCCGAGCACGTTTACCTTTGTCGTTTGTACAGGGTCAAATTGATAGTGGATGGGAGAAGCAGGACAGGCAAGGTTATATATTTCATCCACTTCCATATATAGGGGAAAACATATATCATGCCGAACAAGCTCAAAATACGGATTCCCCAGCATATCCTTAATGTTGTATTTTGTTCCAGTAAAAAAATTATCCACGCAGATTACTTCGTTTCTCTCAGCTAGTAACCTTTCGCATAAATGGGAGCCGATAAAGCCGCTGCCTCCCGTAATGAGGATCTTTTTTTTCATGATCTTACTCCTCCCGAAATCCACTCGATTTCAGTTATTTAGTCTCAAATTTTTAAAATTCTCATTTTCTCAAGCATTACCAAACCTATAAAAAGCGGTCCGTAGACAAGGTATCTGCGCCAAAGGCGGCGGGGCTCGCTCATCAAGCGCCATAACCATTCAAAACCGTTTTCCCTGAAGAATGAAGGGGCCTGTGATTTCTCGCCAGCCAGGAAATCAAATGCCGCCCCGACCCCCACCATAATCGGCGATTGAATTAAGTGTCTGTGATCGTGCATCCATTTTTCCTGCTTCGGCGCTCCAAGACCTACCCAAATGACGTCGGGCTCAAGATCGTTTATCATGTCGACAACTTCCCTGTCCTCCTCTTGGGTTAACTGACGGAACGGGGGTGAATAACTGCCGACAAAATGTATCCCCGGATAGCTTTCCGATAGATTTTCTATAAGCCTCTCGGGCGTGCCGGGCTTACCTCCGTAGATGAAGTGCCGGCGCTTCCGGCCGTTTTCTTTAATGAAAGTTTCCATAAGTTCCGGACCGTAAACCCGGCGTTTGAGGGGATATCCACCCAACCTCGCCAGCCAAACCAAAGGCATTCCGTCGGGAACAACAAAATCGGCCGTATTTAGAACTTTCCTATATTCCGGGTTGAACCAGGATTCGGTCACAACATGCGTATTCGTGACCGCGATATAATGCCCAAAGCTCTTCTCTTCTATCCACTCGTCCATCTGCCCGATTACGTCGCTTATCTGGACCGCGGCTACATTAACGCCCAGTATTTTGTAACTATCGCACTTATTTTCGCTCATTGAATTTCTTCCTCATTTAGCTCATTATCAACCAATGGGACTGAGAAGAACGGGAATATACAATTTCCGATTCTCCACGTGATTTATATGTTTATATGTTCAGATTTGATAACCCTGACCTAAGAATCAGTCAGTTTATTGATGTTTCAGGAAGTTCAGGCTAAATGCACTTTGCCGCCGGATGATTTACCACTAATCGCTCTTTCATATATATCGAGCAGCATCCTGTAATTCTTCTCTGCCGTATAATGAGTTTCATATTCTTTTCTTGCGGCCCTACCCATCTTTGCCATCTTGTCCGGGTTACTCCATGCCCAATTTACTTTCGCGGATAAATCCTCTACATCGCCCGGGGCAAAGTGCAGTCCCGTGTACCCGTCCGTTACATTTTCCGCTAAAGTCCCGGTCCTTGAAGCAATCACCGGCACGCCGCAGGCAAACGCCTCTATTGCCACTAAACCGAACGTTTCGTAATAACCTTCAGACGGCCAGACCAAAAATCTGGCCTTTTTGATTAACTCGTTTAGCTCTAGCTTCTCAAGCCGTTTTACAATTTCGACAGATTTAATTTCGTTCCGGCTAATATAATCGTTAACCTCACCCAGAAGATTCCCGTCACCCCTTATTTTTAACGGGACGTCGTCGGTGTTCCGCCAGGCCTTGAGTAATGTCGGGATCCCCTTTTCCTTATCGAGTCTACCGATGTAAAGCGCGTAGTCCCCTTTTTCACCATTTCGGCAGCCCGGGTCGGGATCGACAAAGTGGGGCTTTAAAGCAATCTTTTCAGAGTGGAGCCCACCTTGGATAAACTTTTTTCTGTAAAATTCGGTAAATACGATAAAAGTATCTATGACCTTATCCCAGGTCTTGAGCATCCGGTGCAGCGTCAGCATCGTCGAGACTATAGCGGTTTGAGCCCTAGAGTCCCTGTAACACCCGTGTATCACACCGGGCCACGGGGGAGTTTTACCCACACAGTCCTCACATACCTTTCCGTCTCGGTAAAGATTAGCAGCCGGACAGAGCAGCCTTGGATTGTGAAGTGATTGTATTACCGGCACGTTCTTTTCTTTGCACGCGTAATATGCGGACGGAGATATGAGCAAAAACGTATTGTGAAAGTGCACCACATCTGGTTTAACCCTATCGAGAATATCAATCATCTTTCTTTTTGAGCGGTGCGACCATATAGTATTTACGGCTGCACTCAGGGTATTCATGGAATTAACACTGTCGTTACTTTCCGTGTACTCAATAACCTCATGACCATGCCGGCGAAGAAGGTCCGTTTCGGCTGAAAACACCGTATCCTCACCACCTGGCTGCTGATAAAAATTATGTACGACGAGTACTCTCATGATTTCCTTATTAAATAACGCAGCTCACCATCTATACCAACGGTTTGCAGCATATAGCCCAAAAAATTATGAATTTTATTTTCATTGTACTTTAAATACCACCTGAGCCTCTTTATGTTCTTAAATTCTAAGTCTGCCAACATGTTCTCAAGAGAATTCTGGTTAAAAAGCACAAAATGGCCGGGTCTTAAAGCTTCCCTCCATTTCTCACGCTCGACTACCGCTCTTAGCGAATCGGCGTTGGGTGTTGATATATAAAGAAAACCATCTTTATTCAGTAAACTATTAAGTCCCTTTAATTCAACCCAGGGAGTCGTGAGGTGCTCAACCACATCCATTGTAATAATGCCGTCAAAAGTCATCCCTTCAGGAATATCATCCAGGAACCGAAACATCTTAAATCCCCTCTCAACAAGACCCTCGTATCCAAACGGCTCTACCCCGTACACGTCGGCTCCCAGCCTGGATAGCGCAGTCATCGCATCGCCCCTTCCGGCTCCAAAATCAAGGATCCTGAGCCCCTTGAAGTCCTTGAGCTCCAGGGTGTCCGCCAGTTTCCTTGCGTAGACAACCGCAAGATCAAGAGAGGTCCCTCCAGTCTCACTCCTATTCTCAAAAGGAGCGTTCCAGCTGTCCTCATACAGCTCTACCACACTGTGCCCGTCAGGCAGGGGAAAACGAAAGACCAGGCTGCATGACAAACATTTCCAAAAACTTAGACTTTCCCAATGTATCACGGTCTCTCCATTGCAATACGGGCAAAATATTTGCTGTCCCAACGCATGGGATTTAAATTCATATGTCCTTTCCACTTTTTCCATTGACAGGTCATCTCTTGAGTCATTATAGAGTTTTACTGTTTTAATCTGATGATAAATTTTTCTAATTTTTTTGCTGATATTCATGAGATCATGTGGTTGCTAAAGATTTGCTGTGGGATGCTTTTCTTTGCCTAATTTTTGCCCGTCTGTAATACATGTACAAAAACTCGCCGTACCCGACTATAAGGAGAAAGATCAACGGGGGATGCCAAAAGATATTTGTAGTGAACATCGAGCGTACGGAGATAAGCGCGAGAACTCCTATCGCTTCTACGGCTAAACAATGATAGATAGAACCCGCCTCGCTCGAGATAGTACCTTTTATGATATTCGCCCATGTTTTAATAAATGCCGCTATGACGAAGAATATTCCCATCAACCCAACGCCTATGAGGATTTCCAGCCATGTATTAAGAATAGAAGACCACTGCCCCGAGCTCATGTTCGTACCAAGCTCGGTAAGCACCGCGAATCTCCCCCCCGCGTACGCGCCGAATCCCAGCAGCGGATTGAGCTTAAAGAGCTCCCACCCAAGCACCCACCCGTACGTCCTTCCGGATAGAGAAGAAAACTCCTCTCTGCTCTGTCCTCTGAGAAAATATTCCCAAAATACATCTGTAACACCTGTAAGGAAAAGTAAAAAGAACATCACCATAAGCGTGAGAGCGATCGGCCCGATCCTTCTTGCCGCGAACAACATCAATGGCAAAGCCACCAGAAAACCGGTTATAGGCGAGCGGCTCTGCGCAAATATCATGGTGGCCATTGCTACCAGGAAAATAACAAAATAAAACCTGCGATCTTTCATGAATAAAAACCGGTTTAACGCCACAATGCCCAATATAGCCCCTAGCTCTCCAACCTTATTTGTTTCCATGGCGGGCATCACTCCGGCAAGCTGGCCGCCCAGAACACCGACGTCCTGACGAATTGCGATATCCGGCCATATTAAAATGCCAAGCCAGGCGCTGGCGGCAAGTAAACCTAACAAAAACCAAGTCCAGTCAAACAGCATCTTATAATCTTTTATCGATCTGGCCGAGGCTACTATTGCCGCAATAAGGACTACATCAATCAAATACTCAACAGATTTATATAATGTCCATAAAGGGTAAATCGACCACAGTGTAGACATTATGGCAACTACGGCATATGCTGCCAAAAGACCTATTGAGCCTTGGAAAAGTGTAGTTAACCAGTTGGTTTTTTTCATCGCTAATCTGACTAAAAGCACAAAACCTACAAAACCCATAATCCCCATTCTAAACAGAGCCCAAAAGTCGACCGGACTGTCTTGAGCTTCATATGTATTTCTGATTCGAAAAACAAGCCCGCTTAATAAGACTAGAAACCAGAGCAAATGCCACCAGCGGAGTTGGGAAATTAATACTTTTAACCTTAGGCTAGAGACAAATAGTGCTCTTAATGTCAGAAGCCCCGCCGGTAATCCCAAAGCGGCGATAAGGAGCACATAGTTATCGAACCTGTTCGATATAAGCAGGATACAAAGGCTTATCGGCAACACCGCGGCAAGAACAACTATGAGGAACTTGAAATCGGTCTGTTTTCTTTTTACATTCATTTAAATCATCGCTTCTTGATAAATTTTATTTATCCACTCGCCCTTTTTATCCCATTCAAAATGCTCTAGTACCCTTTCGCGGGCCGCTTCGCCCATTGTTCTGCCGAGTCCGGAATCTCCGGCAAGCCGAATCATCGCGCTCCTAAGATCTTCGACAGACTGCTCCGGGTTTTTCGCGGGAACCTTAAATCCTGTCTCTTCGGTTACCTGCATGGCCGGTCCGCCCAGATCAAGACACAAAACCGGTTTTCCGAAAGCCATTGCTTCAAGACACACCCACCCGCCTGAATCGTGGATACTCGGATGTACTAATACATCACACTCATACAACGTTTCTAAAACTTGATCGTGAGGTAATTCATCAAAAAACTTTACTTTGTCCGAAACACCCAGCTTCTCCGCCAAAAGTTGCAAATTCTGCCGCTCCGGACCGTTACCGATAAACCAATACTCGCTTGAAGGAAATTCCTTAACGAACCTCGAATACGCCGAAAGTCCCAGATGAAAACCTTTCCAGTGCAGTAAGCGGCCTATACTAATAAATTTAAAGTTCTTGGATTCTGACTCTTTTATCACAGCGCGTTTTTCAATTTCTTTTACGCTGATACCAGACTCCGGGAAAACCAGCACTTCTTTTGCCCCGAGCACAGACAGACGGTCGCCCGTTTCCTGTACTTTAGCAAGTACCAGTTTTGCCCTCCTGATACTTAACAGCACGAAAGGATCTTTCTCGCCAAACCACCTTGCAGTATCCCTGAGCCATTCATAAATCTTCCCCTTTAAACTGAAACTCCTGTAAAACTCCCTAGGCGTTCTTTCAGCTCCACCGAGCGGGCCGTGTATAAAAGCCGCTGGGATAAGAGATAGAAAACTCGGAAGCCAGTAAACTCCGAAGGTTAAATGATGTACTATGTCGAATTTAACTTCTTTATGTATCCGCCTCGCCATAAAATAAACGGCTATCTGCCACAAGTAGTAATACAGATGGACTCCGCGCTGCCCCCTCTTCCAAGACCTGAGCCATGGGGGATAATCAAAATACACCCAATGAATATTGGAAGAATCCCCGCTCTGTTGACACTCTATGGATTCGCGGTTGCTTGAGCGTGTTATCACCCAAACTTCATGGAAGCGGGCAATTTGTTTTACCCAGTTCCATCCTACTCCGGGCTCAGAACCCTTTCCGGACTCACACGCATATGCGGATACCAACACTTTGAGTTTTTTCTGCATAAGAATATTCTCGATTAGGAATTGACTAAGACATTGATCATCTTTGAGAACTGACTAATTTCGTGAGAGCTCTCCGCCCCCTCAGAAGCGGCGATTGAAAGCCTTTCTAGGATGTATAAAACGAAAAGCGTGCTGAGGGCGTTTTTACTGATTCCAAGCTTATCCCAATATGGTTTTGTCAAACTGCTGTAAGCATCGTTTATGATTGTTTTACAGAGCTCGCCGGAATTTCTATTTTTGAGAAGTAGATTGCTCTGAGTACTAAAATGAAACAAGTCCCAGCCTCCTGGCGCGTCCGGACGGGAATATTCCCAGTCATAGAGATAGAGCATTTCATCTTTGATATATGCATTCCAGGGAGCTAGGTCTCCGTGAGACATATGAAACGGGAGCGGCGTATCGCCGAAGCTCTCATCTACCTTAGGTATAATTTTTCGCTCTAAAACGCCGAGGTAGAAACCGCCTTTGACATTTTTTAAGTTATCTAAAAGACTTGTCCAAAAAGCGCTCTCTTTTATAGGCATATATTTTAAGTTCAGATCCGCTAACTCCTCGACCACATTCAAATAGTGTGAAGTAAGGCTCTTAGGTGCTGGCGAGAGATTACCCTTTGGCGAAGATTGTATGGTCAAGTAGCGGTTATCCCACCATCCGGAGTGCAGTAGAGAAGGTATACATAAAGAGTGAAAAGAGTTCCTCGATAGATCGTTTATCGTATCGGCTTCATTTTTCACAAGCGAATTCGTAACCCCGTTCCATCCGACTTTTGCATAGCCAATTACGGTATCATTTGCGTTAGTTAATTGAATTACCGGTTTTCTATGGGGCCCCGGGGTTCCAAGGGAAACGGCAAAATCAAGCTTTTTCTCTCCAAGAGCTTCCTTTAAATACTCAAACAACAGGACTTCGCTCTTCTCTTCGCAACTAATACCCTTTTTTATCTTTAAATTTATGGATTTCATAAATACGTTGCCAACAGCGCTTAGGTAAGGTTTTTTTAGCGCTGATTTGACTGCCCTTGCGCTCAAGCTCTGTGCGTTATATAACGAAAGGCCGTTCGCTGCGGCTTTAGAGTTTACAGGCAGTAAATACCCCCTGCCGTTATTAATTGGCAAGTAATTGAATTCATAATAATTTTCCCAACCTGGCCTCACAACTTCTCGTTCAAGGTCCGATATAGCTAAGTACGACCTATCGGTATCTGCCGACAAAGCCGCGTTTAACCAGGCGAGAGTCTTGTTTGTATCATCGTTTTTGAAAAACAAATTCCGGCGCCCCATGTAGCGTCCGTGCAGATAATCCAACACGATTTCCGAAGCGTCATCGGCAAGTTTTTCAGGGCTTTGACCTGCATCCAGGACAAATGCGTTTGGAAGCCCAGCCGCAAGATCCCTATACGCCTTTCGCTGGCGTGTTAACTCATCCTTACCCACTTCCTGCTTTCGTTTAAGAAGCTCGTCTTCGGAAGCGTCAAGGATCAAGAACAAATCTGGCCTGGGGATAAAACGACGCGTGAATTTAACGAGCCAGGAAGGACCTCCATACCTATAGCGCGCTGGGTCAACCAGCAAATCGTCGTAATACCTGTCAAATATCACCAGGGTCGATCGTACAATTTTAGGATAAAGTTTTAATACAAAGCCAAGCGCGTAATCGCAGAAGTAATAAGCGATTTTCAGAATAGAGGCCAAAAATGAACGCGGCGGCTTTCCATGAGGGTCGGTTACAGGCGCGCCTTGATCGTTTCTACCAATAAGTCCCGGTCTTAGATGGAAATTCGCGCTGCGGCGAAACGCTCCTGAGAGCTGTGCTTCGATACTTTCGATCAAAGTACTCTTCCCCACCCCGTCTGGGCCGAGCACTGCTATAAACAACCCTGTTGGATAGAGCCATCTTCTTACAATACGTTTTGCTTCGCCAAGCCAATATGTCAGAGGGTTTAACGGGTCTTTTTTTACTGCTTCGAACATAAGCGACCTTTTTAATCCGGGCACATTTGACTCAAGAACGCTCCAGTTACTATTAGAGATCCAGGATATTACCCTTTGTCCCGATTCCTTACCGAAAAGCTCCGTTGATATAGCTGTGGATCTTTGCACCCCAAGCTTATCAACTAAATACTCGAGTCTTTTCTTTTGATGTCCCGGTGTTTCGCCCTTAAGTGTTTTCTTTACAAGTAGATAGGCAAGCTCCGTTTCAGGAGAAGTTACCCAGAACCCCTTCCATTGCTTTCTTGCGCGGTTTAACTCCTCTGCGGAGAAATAAGTAAGCCCGTTTCTTCTATAATCCGTGGCAGCGTCGACCTGCAGAAATTCCATTCCGTTCCCGTTCTTATGTGCCAATATAAAATAGAAGCAGGAAGATTCGTGCTGAAGCAGCTGCACGAGTTTCGCCGGTTTAAAATCAACCAGCGATTCTTCCAGCAAGTTCAAATGATCTGGATTGATTACAATATCCAGATCAGACTCATGGTGATCGGGAAGCGATTGCCATCCGTGTAGGACAGCATACTCCGTATCGCTCAAAATTCTTTCGACGTCCTGATATATGTTCATTGTGTTAACCGCTTTGAAGTAATCTGGTTATACAACGGGGGTTATCAAGTTTGCTCCTGTTGATATTCCTTAAACTCCATTGAACCCCTTTCCCTCCTGCCTAAAACAAACTCTATTATGTATTTGAGGTCATTCGCAACTATTTCAGGGGTATGAGACGATGCCATTTTTTTTGACTTCTCCCCCATACGTTTTATAAGATTCGGGTCATCTATAAATTTTTTAATAATTCCCGACAGTTCTTCAGGTTTGCCATTGGCAGGGTTAAAGGTGAAACCATTTTCTTCATTCTTGACCATTTCCATCGCTCCTGCCAATTCAGAGCACACAATAGGCTTAGCAAAACTCATTGCCTCAAGTACAACTAAACCCCAAGTATCCTCAAACGTCGGAAAGACAAAGACATCTGAAGAATCAAAATAATATCCGAGGCTATTGTAATCCACCCACCCCATCCACTTGACTTGTTTTTCCATACCCTCTTCACTTACAATACCCTCAAGCTCCTCTCGCTGCGGACCGTCCCCGACAACCATAAGCGTGAAATTATCGCATCCCTCTCTTTTTAAGACGGCGAGGGCGCGCAGGAGGAATTTGATACCCTTACGCTCAATTAAAAGACCGGCGTAAAGGAATATGGGCCGCTTCACACCTTTGATTAAAGGCTTTACATTCACCTTTTTGAGGGACAGATATTCTTTATCGGGAACCCCGTAGGGACGCACGAAAACGAGCTCTCTTTTCGCTTTCAGAAATTGAGCCAGGTAGTCCTTACCGGCGTGAGAATTTGTTATAAACGCATCTGAGAATCTGCTCATCAGTTTACGCCCGGAGATCCGAAACTTCGATTCCTTTGCATCCACGGTTGGGGTACTACCTTCATATACGATTACTACACGCCATCTTGTAAACGGTTTGAGTAGCACCACAATTACTGTCCATAGTGAAAACCCATATACCAATATGACGTCCGGGAAGTATTTCAATAAATGAAGAATAATCCTTAACGGAGGCATTATTATTCCTCTGGCGTAATTCGAGCTGTCCTTGTCTATAGTTAAAAACCTGGTTTTTCCGACAACATTAAGGTTGAAATCAACGTTCTCCGTGGACCGGTTTATCGGCCAAAGACCCGTAAAAACCATAGAGTCCGGAAATAAACTGGCGAATGCCTTCAGCAGCGGCTGCCAAGTAAATCCCCTTGCCATAGAAGGGATAAGCCACGCGACTTTTATATTTGATAAATTTTGCCTATTCATTGAAGTATTACTCCGTCCTTACCGCCCCGAGCTGATTCATGCATCTTCCCGATATCATTATTGATAAGATTTTTATACAATATTATTTTCTCCGATTTTAGTTGCCCGGGGTTTTGTCTAGATAAAAACCCGGCCCCGATATTAAAGCTATAATCTAATTTCTAGGTGCCGCTCTAATTCCCAGGCTCCTGACAATCATTCCTATAGTCGCCGTTTCACAAGTGGTGCATTTCCATACGCCGGCCCTGGTTTTATTGCTGCTATTATCATGGAATTCATCTCTGACCTCGAATATGAGGAACCCATCACATTTTTCACATCTATCATTTGTCCTGATTGTTTTTCTTTTCATTTAACCTCTGCCTACCATCATCCCTGATCTTTTAATTTTCCGGCGTTTTAAAACAACCTTTTGTTATTACAATCACTTACGCATGCTAATTTTCCCCAAAACCAAGTCAAAAATTAGGTTTTTGAGTTAGCAGGGCTGTGGGGAATATTCTCTTCAATTTTGTAATGCAGGGGGCTAAGCTTCCAGTATGATAAACATAGAAAAGTAGAAATAAGTATGAATGCCTGACTTGAGACTAAAGTCGCGGCCATACCCGCTTCATTAAACCTCGGAACGAGCAATAACGCGAGCAAAATGTGTAAAAAAGCCGTAAACACTCTAATCATGGTATAGAATTTGTCTTTACTGAATGGGAGCATGATCTGGATGCTCAACACATCTGACAGGGCCACAATAAACGGCAGCAGGGACAGAACCTGAAGGACGATTATTGAAGGTCCGTATCCGGATCCTAAAATTATCTTCACAATCAAAGGCGCGCCGAAAAACATTGTGAGTGAAGCCGCCAAACCCAAGCCGCCCATTACAAATATCAGCCTTCTGCTCCAGAAAAGAACTGTGTTTTTGGAAGAAGAAGCTATACGGCTTAACCTCGGGTAGACAGCCAGCGCTACCGGCCTGAACAAACCCAAAAGCGAAAGGGTAATTTTTTCAGCCGCGCTGTAATATCCAACTACCGTGTAATTTGTTAACATTCCCAAAATGAAGCTATTTCCGGAGTAATAAATACTTTGAGCTATGTTCGATAAAAACAGTGTCCACCCTTTGGACAGAACTTGAGTTACTTCATGGGATTTTGGAACACTTATACGGATTTTTAATCTTACGATTGCAAAGACGATGCCCAATATTCCCGCAAACACCCATTGAAACGAAAGAAGCCCTGCATATATCAAGTAATCATCGGGGTTTCGAATAAGAATAAAAACCCCCGCGGTAGTTACCGCGCGCATCGACATGTTAATTACCGATATAGCCTTCATCCTCTCAAGTCCGAGGAAAAGCCAGTTGGGGAACAGCATATTTCCAACGGCAATTCCGAATAGAATTAGTAAGAGGACAGAGTTCTGATTCATTTTAGGCACAAAACGAATCAACAATAAAAGCACCGACAGACCAATTAAGCCTAAAAGGAGTTTCGCAATCCACACACTGCATGAAATAACGCTCACATCTTTATTGCTCTTGCGCTTTACCGAAATCTCTCTTGTCGCCGTGAGATCGAAACCGTAGTTAACAAATAATACGAAAAATGTTATAAGACTTTGCCCGAAAGCAACGAGACCGAACTTCTCCGGCCCTAACACGCGGACAAGATATGGAACAGTAATAAGGGGTAGAACATAGTAGGATATTTGCAGCAAATACAGAGATATAATGTTCTTGCCAATAGTACTGGATATGCCGAAACGGATATTTTTTAGCAGATTGCGCATTTGAGCTGTCAGCAGTTAACTTTTGTGATAGACATAGATTTTCAGGCGGTGAAATAAATAGCCGTTTAGATGCCGGAACCTTTTAGCACCGTAGGAACTGTTTTAAGAAGAATTCTTATATCAAGCCATATACTCCAGTTCTCAATGTAGTACAGATCGAGCTCCATATTCCGTTCAAAAGAAGGATCGTTTCTCGCCTCCACGGCCCAAAGACTCGTTATCCCCGGTTTTACATCGAGTCTCCTATAATCTTCAAGATCATAGAGATCAAAATCATCGAGAGGGTGAGGTCTTGGCCCAACCAGGCTCATATCCCCGCTAATTAGATTAAACATCTGGGGCAGTTCATCCAGGCTGTACTTTCTTAAAAATCTCCCGACTCTCGTAATACGCGGATCATCAGTGATCTTGAAAAAAGGACCGCTTCTCTCATTGAGCTCTCTGAGTTTGTCCTTAAGATCGTCCGCGTTCGCAGACATCGTGCGGAATTTGTAGCAATAAAAGAATGCGCCTTTCTTTCCTACTCGTTTGGAGCGATAGATAATAGGGCCGTCCGGAGAGTCTATTTTAATTATGATGGCAACAACTATCAGAACCGGCAGCGTGAGCAAAAACATAAAAAAACCGCATACGAGATCTATTGCCCTTTTAATGAAAAGGCCAAGTTCCGGTATGGGCTTTCGGTATATTTCCATTACGGGCAAGTCGCCGAGGAATCCGAGCGAAAGTGGGCGGCTCTGTGGGACGATGCCGTCAAGAAGGTCCGGTATTACCTTTACGTCGGCTTTATGTATAAGTGCCTCTTTGGTAACAGTTTTAACAAGTTCTCTCTCGGAAAGTATTGTGACATACACTTCGTCAATAAACTGGCCCCTTAATATCTGCGGCATATCACTTATCCGGCCTAAAATCCCCTTGCCCAGTTTAAAATCATCAACAAAACCCTTTACCTCCAGCCCCAAATGCTTATTGTTTTCAAGCATCTCAGCGAGCTTCCGCCCTACTCTACCGGCACCAACAATAAGAACCCTTCTCAACCCGTCGCCACTTTTTACACGCCTTTGAAGCATTGTGTGTCCGACGTATCTCCATCCCGCCAGCAACAGTATGTTGGTTGCCCAGCTAAAAAGAACAACGAAACGGGAAACCTGCTGCTTTGCCAAATACATGACCACCATCATTATGAGCGTAGCTATGGAGACACTCTTGAACACTAACAGCGCTTCATCTATCCATGACCTGGCCAAACTCGTGGAATAGAGCTCATAGTTCTTAAATAGCAGGACTATAAAAGCAAGATATAGAACAAGAAACCCTATGTAACTAGAAAATAAATCATAATTAGTTATTGAAAATACTCCGGTATTGATAATACCGTCGAATTTCCCGTCAGCTCCGTAGACATATAGCTCGTGCGAAAACCGCACATAGAAAACAAGTGTAGTGCTGAGGAGGATAAAAAAGATATCAATTAATAAGTTGGCGGTATTCGCCCATTGCCAACCCTCCTCGGCACGATTGTAAAAAACCACTTTTGAGTGGCGCTCCTGTGTTTTTAAATTAAGCAAGTTCATGATTATTCACGATTTCAAAACCCTATTGAAGTTGTAATTGGAACTCTCCTAATGGTTAGACAGCTCTTAAGCGAAGTATTAACATAACGCTAGAGTAAGAGAGTTGCTTCGAGGATTCTTCATACTCTGCCGTATCTATCTTCCAATCTCACCACGTCCTCGACTTCAGGTGTGGATACCTCTAATAAATCACAATCCTCTTTCGCTATCATGCGGTGCTTAGTGAGCGGTTTTATTCTTACAGACTCACCGGGAGAAAGAGTAATTTCCTCTTTCGCTTTACCGACTTCTTCTATCTGCAGGGAAATTTCGCCACTGTAAAGATAAATAGTCTCATCCTTAACCTCATGATATTGATAGCTTAACGCCTGCCCTTTCTTAACATGCAGGATCTTTCCCACGTAATTATCAGTCTGGGCCCACCATATTTCATGTCCCCAGGGTTTTGGAACTTTTTTAATATCGTTGATATTAATTGTCCACACCTCCTGTAATTTTTTTAAATGAGTTAAATCAGGTATCGATCGAAGGCAAAGCCACTTGAATTTGATCTTCAGGAAAACCAGCACAGCTATGGGCCATAGATAGCGGCATTGTTGAAATAAAAACTCCTATGACCGATCAAATAAGTTATCACCACTAAACTTTTTCTTTTCAGCATCTTCTGACAGATAATAGTAGTCATACGCATTTCCATACCTGCTGCCGTAGTCGAGTCTATTAATCACAACCCCTATAATCCTCGCCCCTACTTTTACAAGTTCCTCCACGCTGTTTTGCAGCACTTCCCTGCGCGCAATTCCTACGCTAGCAACAAGCAGAACACTGTCAACTTGTCTTGAAAGAAGACGCGTGTCGGCCAATTCCATTACCGGAATACTGTCCAAAATTACGTGATCGTATTTCTTGACCAAATTATCAAGTAAATCTTTCATCCGTTTAGAATCTATCAAATCGGCGGGATTGAGCTTAATTGGACCTGCAGGAATGATATCCAGTCCGTTAATTTCAGAAGGATAAATAATATTTGGAATATCGGAATCAGGCTCCTCACTAAGGTACGAGCTCAAACCATGCCCATTTTTGACGTTTTTCAAGAAAATGTTGTGAAGACGCGGCCTTCTTAAATCTGCGTCCACCAAAACTACACTTAAACCCGACTGAACCATAGTAAGGGCTAAATTACAAGACACTGTTGTCTTTCCCTCTAGGGGCTGCGTGCTTGTTACCAGAAGTGCTTTAGGGGTTCCTTGATCGCGCAATGAATACAGGACCGAAGTTTTAAGCACTCTGAAAGCTTCAGATACTTTAGACAGAGGGTTTGTATAAACGACCTTTTCAAGAGATCGTCTCTCACTTTTTTCTACTGCCGGTATCTTACCCATAAACGGTATCGGCAATCTTTTTTTAACGTCTACTTCATCACGGATCGTTTGATCAAAGTGCTCGAACCCAAACGCCAGCATTACTCCCGCCATAAGCCCCATGACAGCAGCAATAAAGGTATTGAATAATAGATTGGGCTTATACGGGCTGAGTGGGGGAAACGCATAGTCAATAACCTGTACATTGGTCGCTCTTATGCCCGATGTTACTTCTGTTTCCTTAAGTCGCTGGAGCAGATTCTGATATATACCTTTATTCGTAGCAACCTCACCCTCCAGCATTTGATAATGGGTCGCCAGCTCATTTAGCTCCCCGGCGCGCGTTTTCTGTACATCAGTTCTTTGTCTTAGCATATCTTCCAATTTCTTAGACGCTGTGTAGCCCTTTTTAATGCTTCGCGAAATTTCATCCAACTGGCTTTGTATCTCACTTTGAACCCTCGCGACTTGAGCGCTTAATTCTTTCATTTCAGGGTAATTCGGGCCAAATCTGGCATCGAGGTGGTCGTACTGAGATTTAAGCTTTACATACTCTGTTTTAAGAGCACGAATGGTTGGATCATTTATCACCTGCGGTAATAATTCATAATTCCCAGCCTTCACTTCTTCATAGAGGGCTTCCCGAGAGAGTCTTTCCGTTTCCGCTTTCGCAAGCGCATTGTTTAGATCGGCAAGTTGTTTGTAGGTAAGATTGAGATCCTTATCTAAAGACACAATATCCCATTTTTTTGCGAATTGGCTTAGCTCATCCTGAGTTTTTTCAAGCTTCGCTTTAACTTTACTAAGCTGTTTACTAAGGGATTGAACCGCAGACTTTGTAACACCAAGCTTCTTTTCCAGTACCCACTCGATGTATTGATCCGCCAGGGTATTAACAGCAAGGGCTGAAAGTTTGGGATCCACACTCTCAAAACTAACTTGAACCAGTCTGGAGTCTCTATCAGGAGTAACTTTTACTCTGTATAAGAAGGCGGAAACCAGCTTTTCTTGTTCGGAAAGCTCCTTATGTTGTTCAACAGGGTATTCATCTTTTTTTGAAGGTAAAGCATTATTTATCGCATTAATGATTGTATTTTTAATGACAGTTATCGTTCCCGGCTTCTTGTTGACGTCAAATTCAGGATGTGATTTCAGGTCTAATTCATTTATTACCTCTAGAGCCAAAGACCTGCTTTTCAAAAGCTTATACTGAGTCTCATAAAACTCATCCTGTTGCTGTATTTGAAGATCCATTACCTCCTGAAACCCTGTTACTTTAGGATTTTCAGGCGCAATTTCAACCATTATCGTAGCCTGATATATCTTCTCCATCATGACGGTTACAACGCCTACAATGAAGATCGATATAAAAAGACATGCCAACACGACCCATTTTCTTCTTTTGATTACATATATGTAATCATTCAGACCTGACGATTCTTCAATGTATATATCGTAGTCCGATTGATTTAAAGAAGGTCTTTGGTCTTTATGCTGGTCATCTAAATCCATGACCTCAACTTCGGTAATCTGCCTGCCCGTTCCATTCAACTTATCGTCCATAGTTGTTCTTTCCCGTTAATCCTAAGTTAAATTAATTGGGAGGATCGAAACCAATTCCCCCCAAACCGAATATGCTGATTTTAAAGCCGTAAAGAAAACTCTTGAGTCCGCTCGCTCCTACGATAACCGCGTCCTTTTCATTTAGAATAGGGTCTTTTTCTTGACCCGACTGGATACTGTCTAGATTAAGATTCACGACCTCTTTGTTTCCGTTGCCGAGATAACGAATTAGTGTCACATCGTCATTAGCAATACTCGCGACCCCACCGGCCATTATTACAGCCTCGGTAAGGGTAGTTTTTCCCTCGTTTATCGGATATGCGCCCGGTTGGCGCACAGCACCTTCAACAAAAACATTTGCGGCTTCAGGTACATATACCAAATCACCGGGTTTAAGCTCTAGATTGCTATCTGGGGTGCCGCTGCTAACAAGGTCATCAAGATCTATAAGATAGGAATCTTTACTCCCGTCTTCTTGGCTTCTGGTTACAAATACTGTTGTTCCGGCTTTTTCATTTAACCCCTGCGCGGATGCTAAAACATCCAGCAAAGTCCGCCCGCCCAGAAGCTCATAGCTGCCAGGCTGATTTACATAGCCCATTACCGATACAACTTTACTCTTGTGCTCGACTACGAATACTCCCACGTGAGGATTGTCTATATAATCACCATCCCTCAAAAGGTTCTCTAAGCGGATCTCCGCTTCCCTTGCTGTGAGTCCGTCAACGTAGACATTGTCAAGGAGAGGCACCGTGATCTCTCCCCTTGAACTTACCCTCACGGTAGTAGTTAACTTATCGGATTCGAAAACCCTGACTTCAAGTAAGTCCGCAGGACCAATAAGATATCCTTCCGGCGCTTTCAAACTCGGCAGTGTTTCAGTTGTCCTCGACGATCCCATTGAAAGCAGCCTGGAATTAATATCACCGACCGCCTGAGAGGACTCGTAATCCTGGCGCGCCATCTGAGAAGTATTTACAGACCCTCCTCCACCGCCGCACCCGGTGATCATGGCTGCCAGTAAAAAAATGAAAAATGATGTTTTTTTATTCATAATACCCCCCCTGAATAAATTAAAAGGAAAGTAACCACACCTATTATTATCTTTGTCAGAACCACTGACCTTTAACCCCATAGTTGACACAGCTTCGCCACCTCACTTACATAAAATCAGATAAAAAATACGCTTATACCCAGCTATAAAATTTCCTATACCAATTCTAAATCAGCCGGGTCTACTTCAACTGAAACAGAACGCTTAATGATATCAATCGACACAATAAGTCTGTTCTGTCCCTTTCTTTCTACAATTATTCCGTTCACACCCTGCAGAGGCCCGTTTACCACTACAACCTCTTTCCCTTTGACAAAATATTGGTAAGGGTCAAGCTCAACGTTTTTTTCCAAAAGAAGTTTTATCGAATCTATCTGCCCGGCAGGTACGACCTCGTAGCTACCGTTTGAGCTCAGAATTTTTATAACACCTCTCGTATTCAAAACATTAAGTAAGACGCTGGTGTCTTTCTCAAATATCCTTACGAACATGTATCCGGGAAAAAGCGGGAACTGTACTTTTTTTCTTCTGTCTTTCCATTGAGTCAAAACTTCCCTCAAAGGTAGAAAAGTCTCGATGCCCTTATTCAAAAGCAAGGAGTTTACAGTTTTCTCATGCCTCACAATTGTGTAAACCACATACCACAACTTATCTGCGGACGCATCGGGAACTTCGCCCGTATATATCACATCCGCATGTTCCAACCTGTGATTTATTCTGTTTGCCACTATACCCATTTAATCCCTCATGCTCTTTAACCCAGTTCGTTTCAATCTTTGTCCGAGCACATAACTAATTCGTGCTCTTCTACCATATTTCTTATAATGACATTTATTTCATCAAACTCTGTTGACTTATCTAGAAAATAATCCGCCCCTTCTTCAAAGCATTTTTTTCTATACTGAGGGTATGGGAAGTTTGTGAGCATGATAACGTAGGGAGCATATTGCTCACTCTTAATCTGCTGCAACAGCTCAATACCATTTACTCCATGCATATGGATATCCAGTATTAAAACCTCCGGCCTCAACTTGTGATAAGCTGTGAGTGCGTTCTCCGCATCTTCCGCCTGCTCAACAACACACACTCCATTAATCACGTCAAGTATATTTACCAACCTCTCTCGAATAATCCTCGAATCATCCACAACCAAAATCTTCATTCTTCCCCCGTAACTAAGCACATGTACCCATACTAATACAACGCTTATTAAATGAATATCAGACAAGCTCTATTATTGGTGTAGGATTTTGCAATTTCTTTTGTAGGCATTTGTCCTACACTCAGAGAAGCCAAGCAAAAAACAATTCTGGAAAATATTGGGAAACCGGAGTATAAATCCACACATTCATACTCTAATAGCGCGCTCTTGGGTCTAGAAAAAGCGGGCATAAAAAAGTAAATACACTAAGGTAGGATTATAAATTGGGTGAGATTGATTGTTGCAGGATAAATTTTATCAAACCACATTCAGCAGAACGCCGATCGACGCTCAAGAAAGAATCAGATTATTCTTTATAGAATAGTTGATCAATTCAGCGTTTGTCCTCATATTCATTTTTTTCAAAATTCGGGTGCGGTACGTGCTGATAGTTTTTTCGCTTAAATAAAGCTCGTGGGATATTTCCTTTATTGTTTTGCCGTTTGCGATCATGCACATGACTTGAAATTCACGGTTGGACAGGGCTTTATCCGGAGGCTCGTCAAAATCATCCGCGAGGCCGAAAGCCAATTTTTCAGCAAGGGAGGAGCTCACATATTTACCGCACGCATTTACTTTCCTCACCGCTTTTACAAGATCCTCTGGTGCGCTGTCCTTGGTCAAATACCCAGAAGCGCCTTCCTTCAGAACTCTTACGGCATATAAGTCCTCGGAGTACATGCTTATTACCAATACATTGATTTCAGGATATTCGCTTTTCAATTGACGTAACACTTCAAGTCCGCTCATATCCGGCAAAGATATATCGAGCAATAAAATATCAAAATCCGTATTACGGACAGACTCCAGAGTTTCCCTGGCGGTTCTCGCCAGATTACTTACGGAAATGTCGGCTTCCTTCTCAAGAATTGATTTTAAACCCATTCCCACCACCGGATGGTCGTCAGCAATTAGAACTCTAATCATTTCCACGCCTCGCCATAGGGACAGTGACTGTAATCTTCGTTCCCTTTTTGTGTTTGCCAACTATCTTCGTATTGCCCCCGATAAGCAGTGCTCTTTCCTTCATCCCCAGTAGTCCTAAGGACTGCGGGGCTGAAATCTCTTTCGTCGAAATTCCTATTCCGTTATCCTCGACCTGTAGTACGTATTTGTTGCGGCGCTCTTTTATATTCACTTTGACCGTAGTTGCTTCGGCATGACGCGAAATATTAGTTAGTATCTCCTGAAAGATGCGGAATATAGCCGTAGAGGAATCCCGATCCAACGGGATATCCTTTACTTCAGAATTAAATATGCATTTAATACCGGTCAGTTTTTCAAAATCCTGTGCCTGCCATTCGATTGCTGCGACTGTTCCCAGATCATCAAGCACTCCCGGTCTAAGCTCCATCGCTATCCTTCGAACAGACTGTATATTGAAATCAATGAGAGCGGCCATCTTCTTGATCGTTTCATTGACCATTTCAATCTGAGGCTTGTCGCACATTTCCTTGATCTGTTTATTTAACGACTCCAGGTCTATTTTCAAACATACCATTGATTGACCCAATCCATCATGAACTTCGCGCGATATTTTAGTTCTTTCTTCTTCGCGTACCGACTCCAGATGATTTGTAAGCGCGCGAAGCTGCTTATTTGAGTTTCTAAGTTCTTTACCTTTTTGCTTTTTCTCAGCCACTTCTTTTCGCAGTAAATCGTTGGCAATCATCAGTTGAGCGGTTCTTCTATTAATCTTTTTTTCCAGATATAAGATATCCTCTTTCATCTTATCCTGCTCTGCCTTGCGCTGGGTTATATCTTCGGCTGTTCCTTCATAAAACAGTACATTCCCGTCGCTTGATCTAACTGCGTAAATATTTTCTAAAACATATATTTCAGTGCCGCCCCGTTTATTCCATACGGATTCCAGGCCATTTATTTCTCCCTCTATCTCTATAGTCTCTTTAATTTTTTCCCAGGAAAGCTCGGATCTAAAGTTTTGGTTTTCAAACCCGTTTACGGCTAATTCTTCAATAGAGGAAAAACCAAGCATCCTTATGAACGCCGGATTCGCATCTAAAATTTTGCCGCAGGAAGTAAACCTATATATGCCGGTCGACACATTTTCAATGAGGGACCTAAAGCGCTTTTCACTCTTTTGCAACTCTAGCGTTGTCCGCGCCAAGGTTTTTAAGCGTGACTTTAAGGAAGATGTATCAGAATCATTTTTATATATGTGTCTTTGGCGTAAAGAAGTAGACATTTCTATTCGACCCATCTATACGAATATATTTTACAGATTAAAATGTATTACTTCCGCAAACGTACAAGAAAAATCTAAGGCTACCGACCCGTAAGTTCCATTGTATTATTAATGAGTATTAATGTAAATTAGGCTTGAGTAGTATATATCAAATGATTTTTGACTTATAATTCACCTTAATACCATACTAAAGTATTATGGCTTTAACCATACTATAGTCCATTCACTCTTGTTTATTTCTATCTTTGTTGCCAGCCTTTTTGGAGCACAGCTTTTTTCATTATGTCCACAGCCCCCGTACCTCCGACAGTTCCCTAGCTTAGATCAGTCAAAACTGTAGCTGCGAGTTTTTATTAACTGGCATCCTGTTTGCGATAAAAAAGCGTGTTTTATAGATAAAGTATTATTGTTAACCATATGTGCTGGCAGGCGGGTAAAATATCTACGACTATATTTATATGCGTAAAATATTGCTTTATGATTGATATCAGAGCTTACACTTAAAGGATGATTCGGAGTGTAGGTAAAGAGTAGGACCTATGACTAAGAGCAAGTTAAGTTTTACGGTGATTGGGGCGCTGGTGATTATTACGGCGATTGCGGGCTCCTACGTATGGTGGGAGTACTATAGAGTACCGCCCCTGGTGGGTATCGCGTCTGGGAATGGCCGCCTTGAAGCAACCGAGGTCGACATTGCCACAAAGTTTTATGGGAGAGTTTCTGAGATTTTGGTAGATGAAGGTGACGACGTACAAGCCGGTCAGGTTGTAGCACGGATGGATACCGAATCTCTCGAAGCTCAGCTGAGGGAGGCTAAAGCATCTGAAATCAGCGCGGAGAAACAGCGCAGTACAGCGCTCGCGGTAGTCGCGCAGCGTGAAAGTGAATGCCAGTTAACAAAAAGAGATTTACTCCGGTCAAAACGCCTTTATGAAAACGGAAACATCTCGCTACAAAAACTCGATCAGGATAGAGCAAAATACGAAGTGGCAAAAGCCATGTGCGACGCGGCAAGGGCTGACGTTGCAAATGCGGAAGCCGCGATTGACGCTGCGAAGGCCCAAACTGAAAGGCTCGAAGTAGACATAAGAGACAGCGTCCTCAAAACCCCCTTCGGCGGCCGCGTCCAGTACCGTCTCGCCGAGCCCGGCGAAGTTATCTCAGCCGGAGGAAAAGTGCTCACTATTATCGACCTTTCGGATGTTTATATGAGCGTATTCCTGCCTATGGAAGATGCGGGCATACTGGCAATTGGCGCTGAGAGCAGGATAGTGCTTGACGCGGCTCCCGAGCTCGCAATTCCCGCCAGGGTGTCCTTCGTCGCCTCCAAAGCTCAGTTCACACCAAAAGAAGTTGAAACCGCCAA
Source organism: Thermodesulfobacteriota bacterium (assembly GCA_965216785.1). Taxonomy (GTDB): domain Bacteria; phylum Desulfobacterota_D; class UBA1144; order Nemesobacterales; family UBA2774; genus UBA2774. Next base: position 1,760,562 of record OZ244197.1, on the reverse strand, counting down.
GGAGCGCCAAAAGCTGGTTTTCCGCGTGAAGGTCAGCATAGCGCCCGAAACTGTAGAAAAATACGAGGTCTGGATAAAACCCGGGCTCCCGGGCATGGCATTCGTTAAAGTCGACCCGAAAGCTCGGTGGCCTGAAAATTTAGATCGGCACACCGGATATTAAAATGAGCGAACGCTCTTATGTGACTGCACCTGTAGCGCGCCTCACCGCCGTCTCGCAAATCTACGGCAAAACCAAAGCTTTGGACAATGTAAGTATAGAGATACCCTCAGGATGCATGGCGGGGCTTATCGGCCCTGACGGTGTGGGCAAGTCCACAATGCTCTCGCTTATATCCGGCGTTCGCAAGATCCAAAGAGGTAAGGTGGAGGTACTGGGGTCGGACATGTCCGTGTCCTCGAACAGAGCCGATATTTGCCCGGGCATAGCCTACATGCCCCAGGGCCTCGGAAAGAACCTGTACCCGACGCTCTCGGTCTACGATAATGTGGATTTTTTCGGCCGCCTTTACGGACAGTCTGCTAAAGAGCGTGAATGGAGAATCAAGGAACTTCTCACAGGCACCGGGCTCGCTCCTTTTTCCACGCGTCCCGCGGGCAAGCTCTCCGGGGGTATGAAGCAGAAACTCGGTCTTTGCTGCGCTCTTATTCACGACCCTACGCTCCTGATCCTAGACGAGCCCACAACAGGAGTCGACCCCCTGTCACGACGTCAGTTCTGGGAGCTAATCGAGCGCATCCGTCACAGGCGTGAGGGAATGAGCGTAATTATAGCTACAGCCTATATGGAAGAGGCAGAGGGGTTTGACTGGCTCATCGCCATGAACGACGGAAGGGTGCTCGAAACCGGAAGTCCAGAGCAGCTGAAACAGCAAAACGGCTCCAGTAGCCTTGAAGAGGCGTTTATACATCTCATGCCCGAGGATGAGAGCAAGTATTATAAAAAATTAGAGATTACTCCGTACCAAAATCACGTCGGCGAGACAGCCATTGAAGCCAGGAATCTCACCAAGCGTTTTGGCAGCTTTACCGCTGTAGACGAAGTAAGCTTCCGTATCGAGCAAGGCGAGATATTCGGTTTCCTTGGCTCTAACGGCTGCGGGAAAACGACGACCATGAAAATGCTCACCGGGCTTTTGCCCGTATCTGAAGGTGAAGCTTATCTGTTTGGGAAAAGCGTAGACGCAAGAGATTTGGAGATAAGAAAACAGGTCGGTTATATGTCTCAGTCTTTTTCCCTGTATAACGAGCTCACCGTGAAGCAGAACCTCGAACTTCACGCCCGCCTTTTTCATCTTCCCAGGGAATATATCCCCGAGCGGGTATCGGAGATGATCGATCGTTTCGGCCTTGAAGGATCTGAAAATGAGCTTCCCGAAAAGCTGCCGCTCGGTATTAGGCAGCGGCTATCTCTCGCGGTCGCTCTTATCCACGCCCCCCGGATGCTGATTCTGGACGAGCCTACTTCGGGTGTCGACCCGATTGCGAGAGACGGTTTCTGGGAGCTTTTGATTAAGCTTTCAAGAGAGGATGGCGTAACTATATTTATATCCACACATTTCATGAATGAGGGGGAGCGGTGCGACCGCATATCATTAATGCACGCGGGCAAAGTGCTGGCGCAGGGAAGCCCCCGGGAGCTAATTGAGAGTAAATCCTCCGAGAACCTGGAAGATACGTTTATAGCCTATCTTGAAGAGGCCGAAGGTGATATTTTACAGAATACCGACCAAGAGACAACTGAGAAAATATCGTCTCACCACACCGACGACCGAAAAGAACAAAGACCCGGCATCCTGAATTTCGGGCGTATGTGGGCATACGCGCGCCGCGAAGCAATGGAGATCAAGCGCGACCCCATCCGTCTGGCATTCGCTATGCTCGGCCCCATCATATTAATGATAGTGTTCGGATACGGCATTACTTTCGATGTAGAAAACCTCCCCTATGCCGTGCTCGACAGAGATAACACACCCGAAAGCAGGCGCTACCTCGAGAATTTTTCCGGCTCCCGCTACTTTGAAGAGACGCCTCCAATTTATGACCAGAGAGAGCTTGAGCATAGGCTCAGGAGCGGCGAGCTCAGACTTGCGATTGAGATGCCCCCCGACTTCGGGAAAGACCTGAAGAGAGGGGCTACGCCGGAAGTGGGCGTGTGGCTCGACGGCGCTATGCCCTATAGGGCTGAAACGAGCCGCGGGTATGTAGAGGGCGTTCACCGAAGCTACCTTGAAGAGCAAGCCATGAAAGATCATGGACGGGGGCTCTCTACCCTGCCCGTCAGCTTACAGACGCGCTTTCGCTACAACCAGGATTTTAAAAGCGTATTCGCAATGGTACCGGGTACGATCATGATACTTCTCGTTTTTATTCCGGCAATGATGACGGCCCTAGGCGTAGTGCGCGAGAAAGAGCTAGGCTCGATTACCAATTTCTATGCTACCCCCGTTACAAAACTCGAATTTCTACTGGGCAAGCAGGCCCCGTACGTGCTGCTTGCTATGATTAATTTCGCCACTCTTGTGCTGCTATCCCTCTTTTTGTTTAAAGTCCCGGTTAAGGGAAGCTTCGCCGCGCTCACCTTGGGCGCTCTTTTCTATGTAGTTGCTACTACAGGCTTTGGTATGATGGTTTCCACCTTGGTAAGGACACAGATTGCCGCCATATTCGCAACTGCTATTATCACGGTTACCCCGGCAATTAACTTCTCGGGCTACTTTACGCCGGTATCCTCTCTTTCAGGGGGCGCAAAGGCAATGGGTCTTATATTCCCGTACGGATATTTTCAGCTCATCAGCATGGGAACTTTTACAAAAGCACTCGACTTTGGAGATCTCGCGATTAACTATTTAGCTCTTGTAATCATTATATTCGCATACCTAACATTCGGCCTATTACTATTAAAGGCTCAGGAGAGCTAACTATGCTACAGAGAATAGATAACATTTTCAGACTGGGCATAAAAGAGCTATTCAGCTTGCGCTACGATCTATTTCTGGTTTTCCTGATCGTCTATTCCCTATCGTTTGGCGTATACGAGGCCTCCCAGTCGGGAACCGACGTTGAGAACGCCGCCATCGGCATAGTGGATGAAGACAGATCGACCCTCTCGAGCCGGATACACGACGCCTTGCTCGAGCCGTATTTTAAGCCGCCGACTCTGATTTCCGTGAGCGAGATCGACCGCGCTATGGATTACGGAAAGTACAGTTTTGTAATAGATATCCCCCCGGACTTCCAGGAGGACCTGCTTGCACAAAAGAGTCCTGAAATTCAGATAAACGTGGACGCGACCGCAATGAGTATAGCGGGCAGAGGCGCCGGGTATATACAAAGCATCATAGCGGACGAGATAGGGGACTTCATGAGTTACAACGACCCCGGGCAAGCGGCAAATATAGTAATCAGATCTAAGTTCAATCCGAACCTTGAATCAGTATGGTTTCTGAGCATAATGGAAATCATAAACAACATGACGCTGCTGACAATAATCCTTACCGGCGCCGCTGTGATAAGGGAGCGTGAGCACGGCACTCTAGAGCACCTTTTAGCAATGCCGCTAAGGCCTTTTGACATAATGGCAGCGAAGATATGGGCAAACGGGCTAGTTATTGTAGCTGCGGCCATTGCCTCATTATATTTAGTCGTACAAGGACTGCTTCAAGTCCATATCGCGGGCTCAATCCCCTTGTTTATCGCGGGCACTATAGCCTTCCTATTCTCGGTCACTTCGCTCGGGATATTACTTGCGACTATCGCACGCTCCATGCCGCAGTTCGGCCTTCTCGCACTGCCGGTCTTTTTGGTAATGATGCTCCTCTCGGGGGTCTATACCCCGATGGACAGCATGCCTGCGGTACTGCGGTATGTTATGTACTTTTCACCATCCACACATTTTGTAAACTACGCCCAAGCCGTGCTGTTCCGCGACGCGGGCGTAGAAGTGGTCTGGGGTGATTTTTTAATTTTGATCCTTATCGGATCGCTCTACTTTAGCGCGGCGCTATTTAGATTCCGTCAGAGCATAACCGTAGGACAATCCTGATTAGGGTAAGTATTTTAAATGTCTGCTACCAGATACCCGGTATTAGACGGTAATGGGTCTTAGCGGCGTATTCCGTATATCCTGCAAGCTCACTCTTTAGAGTATTGTCTTCTAGTAAGGTGCGGATAACGAGAATGCAGTCCCCTATCAGCGCGGGAACAAGAGCCCATAGCGATCCCAGCATCAGCGGGATAGCAAATGATGTCACGATAACTCCTGTGTAACCGGGATGGCGCACGTATCTGTACGGCCCGTCTGTGATAACGTAATGGCCCCTATCGGTTTGAATCCGAACGACTGACGAGTAGAACTTGTTTGTAATTATTGCCCACGACTGCAGAGCGCTTCCTGCCAGGAATCCGAGAAAAGCAGCGATCTGAAGCCATACCGGGAAGGGAGGCGACCAATGGTAACGACCGGCGTCCAGACCCGCAACAAGAAACGTAGCCGGGAACAAAAAGACGACTGCGACGCTGGCTATTACAATGTCCCACCTCTTAGCCCCTGGCCCTATCTTGCTTCGTTCTTTTAACAGTTCTGGATCGACAAAAGTAACGCCTATAATAATAATCGCCGTATATATAACCAGAAATACCCAAGCAGCAAGCCAGTCTATACGCCCGGCTGAAAAAAAGAGAATTACGCTTACCAGTATAATGTAAACAACTAATCTGATGTATGCTCTTAACATCATTTTCGCGAAACCCCGCTTACTTCACGTTTCGGGATGTTTTGATGGTTAAAGAGTTATCACCCTTCCTATTGTTTAAACCTCAGAATTCCCGCCATCCCGCTTATTTTCTTCTTAGATTCTTCACTGCGCAAAATCTCTATCTCCGCTTTTTGCCTGAAGGCTTCCTCAATGGAAAGGTCCACTACATCGACAACGTATTTGGGCTCCGCGTCTTCCGGGCAAAGCTCTTTGTTTTCTTCTGTTAACAGCACCCCTGTCTCAGGACACACAAATCCCGGGATGTTGAAATCTTCTTCTACAAAGAGAACTCTTAATTGACCTGCTGATAGAGCGCTTAATGTAGAATCAACACCTTCTACGGTTAATCCCTTGCCTTTTTTCTCCTCAAATTCGGCAAGTAATCTTTGTAGCCTCTCTATTTTCTTTGACTGCAGCGCTTCCAATGCTGCATCCATAACCTGATAAGGCTTTATTTTATCCACGTCTGCAGTAATTGTGCCCGCCAAAATGTCCCCGAGATACGTATGCAGATGCTCAGTGAACTCTGAGATATTCTTTTCCGTACCTCCTACGATAAGCCACTTGAATTTATGTTCTTTATAATACTCAAATACCTTATCTGAGGTGTACTTATAGTGCTGATGCACCTCGTTTTCAATTGTTCTTTGAAAGCTGTGCTCCCCGTAACTCTGTGTCATACTGCCCGTTCCCTCTCCCTGTGAAACCCTCTGTTTGAATGTGCCTTCCGGTGAGCTGAATTTCCTGGTCCTCGATGCCGCCGGATAGAAATAATCCAAAATCTCATTCGAACCTTCGGGGTCGAGTCTGAAAATCCTTGCCTTTTTTCTATCCACGAATACCGTGACGATATCACTGTATTCCTCGTTTATTTTTATCAGCTGGCCAAGTAGAGGCGTTCTGTCCACTACTAGCTGGTTTCGGTACACTTCGGGGAGCTTAAATACCTCCCAATATTCTTCACCTGATGATGAAAATATAGCTAAACCCCGGCATTCGGAGATATCGGCTGTTTTCTCCACGTATCCCGTAATTTTAGAAAAATCAGAATCTATGGAGTCTAATGCGGACTTACTTAACCCTCGTTTGCCGAGAGCCTCCCTTGTATCTCTTACCAGGTTCTTTACAGTCAATTTATACTTTAGGTTCTGTCTATCCTGAGGTCCCAATTTAAGGTATAGGGAAGTTACCGGGTTATTTTGATACTCATAATCTGAAAGGCTCTTTATTCTGTTGTTAAATTCCATGATTTTCCCTCTCTTCGATCTATTTAGTCAAGCGCCATGCATATCGGCCATCAATCACGTATCCGCCCCTGCACCCAATTCACGCCTTGATGACCACAGCTTATTACTGCGTGTAAAGCGGTTCTGAAAAATGAATCACCGTAGGCTTAACCAAATCCGCGTAATCTTTGTAGCTCATTCTAATGGCGTCCGTATGAGTGCCGGCGTTGAAAACGATTTCCTCATCATCGGATAAGGCTGAGGCCGAGTAAACGGGTATCCCGTATAAATTGCCGAATGGAGGCATCGCTCCAAGCTCACAGTCAGGGAATAATTCATTAAATTCACTCTCTTCCGCAAGCCTGAGCCCCTGAGCTCCTATATATTCTTCGAGATACTCAACGTCTATCATCCGTGAAGCCGGCAGCACCGCCATCACGTATTGATCCTCTGTTTTAAGAATAACTGTTTTTGCTATCTCCTTGCCGGAAATGTGCACAGTCTCGGCAAGCTCCTGTCCCGTATGGGAAGGGGAGTGAGCTATCACTATATATTTGATATTATTCTCATCCAGATATTTTTTTAACCTCTTCAAGATACTCATTTTAGTACCTCCGAATTGTGTTTTTATCCCCCTGTCTCTACGCTACAACCCTCTCTTAATGATGAGATTTCCGGGCCTCTCCCACCATAGGAACAAAGCGTACCGGGGTTACCCTTTTTTCAACCAACCCCGTTTTAGTATTTTTAATAAGGACGAGCTCCTGAATATTCTCGCCAACAGGTATTACCATCCTACCCCTTTCATTGAGCTGCGCTTTTAACGGCTCGGGAATCTCTGGCGGAGCAGCTGTTACGACAATCCCGTCGTAGGGAGCGTGCTCTTTCCACCCCTCGTATCCGTCGCCGACTTTATAGTGAATATTCTTATAACCTAATTCATCTAAAACTTCTTTAGCGCTTTTTGAAAGAGGCTCTATTATCTCTATCGTATATACTTCGCAGCCCATCTCAGCGAGTATAGCGGACTGATAACCCGAGCCTGTACCGATTTCAAGCACCTTATTCCCTTCCTTCAGGTTTAGGAGCTCTGTCATGTAGGCGACTATGTATGGCTGAGATATAGTCTGACCCATCTCGATCGGAAGAGCGCAATCAAGGTACGCCTGGTGTCTAAAATCCTGGTGAACGAACTTATGCCTCGGAACTTTAAGCATTGCCTCAATTAACCGGGCTCCGCTAACCCCCCTGGAGACAATCTGAGACTCGACCATATCCCACCGCCTTTGGGAATATGTCCCGCCGTCCTTATCGGCATTAAAAGCCGCGGCCAGCAACAGACACAAAGAAACAGCTACAAATAATAGCTCCATTTAAAGCCTCCTCTTAGGTCCAGTGCCTACTACCTCTAATAGTTAAATGAGCAATATTGATGCCAGGAGCATCCAGTTATTGGAGAGAATTCCGAGCAATCTTACATTTACAGGCAGATAGCTGAAAAGAGGTTCAATTTTATATACCCTACCCTCAGCCTTTGTTTCAAATAAAGACGAATACTCCGTCTATAAATCTGACATCTGACAATTTCTCTCATTTTTCCTCTCACAAAAGATATATCGCCAGAGCGCTCTTAATTCCGCTTGTGTTACTATTTCTTACTGGTATATGTCTTGCAATATGACTCATGAATATGAATAACAATATATTCGTAGGTCCACTCACCGACACGCTCGCTCAGGACCGAGATATAGAGATTGTCGAAAGGAAGGGACTTGGACATCCCGATACGATATGTGATCTCATTGCCGAAGATACTTCGATCGCTATAAGTAAATACTATCTCGAAGAATTCGGCTCAATCATGCACCACAATGTCGATAAAGCGCTTCTTGTCGGAGGAGCGTCAAAGCCCTCATACAACGGCGGCAGAATAGTAAAGCCCATAGAGCTAACCATTGCGGGAAGAGCAGTAAAAGAGAAGAGAGGAATAGCCCTACCCATAGACGAAATAGCTAGAGATGCGGTCAGGAAATCCATAAGTAAAAATGTCCGCCACCTTGACGTAGAAGATCATATTAAAATCGACGTTAAGATCAGATCCGGGAGCAAAGACCTAATAGAGCTGTTCGAGCGTTTTGGCAAAGGAGATATCCCCCTGTCAAACGATACGTCCATAGGAACGGGATTTTATCCTCACGACACTCTCGAGGAAACTGTACTAAAGGCCGAGAAATTGCTAAATAATCCCGAAACCAAAAGGGCCTATCCCTACATAGGCGAAGATATAAAGGTTATGGGAGTAAGATATAAAGAGAAAATAACACTTACCGTTGCAATCGCGATCGTTGATAAATACGTAATATCGATAACTGATTATATACAGAAAATTAATGAAATTAAGGATTTCCTGGAAGCGCAGGATTGTATCCGAGAAGGGACAGAGCTAAAAATCAACGCAGCCGATGACTACGCTAGTGAAAGCGTATACCTCACTGTGTCGGGAACAAGCGCCGAGGGGGGAGATGACGGTCAGGTAGGCAGGGGAAACAGGGCAAACGGATTGATTACACCATACAGGCCCATGACGCTCGAAGCAGTGGCCGGTAAAAACCCCGTTAGCCATGTAGGAAAAATCTACAACTTATTCGCTAATGAGCTGTGCCGACTGATCATTCAAAAAGGCTATGCGGAAGAGGCATATTGTTATATTGTGTCCCAAATAGGAAAACCCATAAACGAGCCCATGGCACTCGATATAAAGCTTAAAGGTAAAGACTACGACGAAGATGCTATAGGACTCCTTACCGAAAAGATGCTCGACGAAATGCCTGAGATGTGGGAAAAAGTACTGAAAGGACAGTTCCAAATAGTATGACAGAAATTGAGTATATAGAAACGCTCTTACAGAAGCGGCCCCTCATTTTCTATAATATTAGCTACATCGGCCATCTCTTTACCTAATAGCCTGATTATATCATCGAGTGTGAGAATTCCTTTTAAGTTACCGTCGATGTCTACGATCGGGAATCTTCTGATAGCACTCTTTCTTACCAGCTCGAGAGCTTCAAAAAGCCCCATGTCCTCTCTAAGGGTCAATACCAGATTTTGAGTCATCACATCGTCAATCGGGGTGTTTGCGGGATCAAGGTTATTATTAATAACCCTGAGCGCTATATCCCTGTCCGTTACGATGCCAAATTTTTCTCTGTCAGCGCCCTCTATAATATTTTTAACAATCACACTTCCGATGTTTTTCTCTTCCATGAGCTTTGTCACATCACTTACCATCGTTTCCGGGCCCACGGTAACAACATCTTTTCTACACATATTTCCTAAACTCATAACCGTTACCTCCTACCACATAGATTTTTACCAACATTTATTTATACGTTGTGCAATCTGCGTGCCGTAGGATTAACTTGTTGTAACCAGCCTGCATTAATAAATATTATTTATTCTTCTAATTGAAAAGCTTGGGACTATGTAAGAATCCGATACACTTGGGGTGTTGTGGATCGGATTTTTCCACTACGGTCTTACGACGAGAGTCGAGCAATGAGAAGAGCGAACAATCTTTTCCGTAGTGCTGCCCAGAATCAATTTCTTAATTCCGCTTCTTGAGTTCATGTTTATAACAATTAGATCAATATTCTTTGTAGAAGCATAGTCAGTAATGGCTATAGCCGGGTTTACGCCATGGATCACTTGTGTGCTAATCCTGAGCTCACCAGCATCTTTGCCCCGGAGCCTGTGTTTTAGTTTTATTTCTTCTACCCTTTTTATTAACTCCGCTTTAGAGTGTTTAATGAGCTCGTTCAGAATGCTCGGCACAGCATAAATGTGGCGAGCAAGCCGAATGGAATATACCGCGTGTATTTGCGCGTTCAGAACAGTGGCTAAGTCGACGGCATACTCAAGCGCATGACCCTTATGTTGAAACACATCCACCGGAACGAGAATATTTTTAATACTAGCTCTTTTTCTTTCACTCTTTTTAAAGGCAAAGACAGGTATGCTAGACTTTTTCAGGACTTTAAGCGTAGTGCTTCCAATGAGCATTTTATCAATAAGCCCGTGCCCCCGGGTCCCGATCACTACAAGGTCTGCGTTTTCTTTGTGTATAAAATTTACAATCTTTAAAGCTGCATCCCCTTTAAGAACTGTACCGGCAAAACGAACGCCCTGGGATTTCATACTTGCCTGTGTGGAGGCAAAATCAGCTTCAAATTCTTTATCTTCGGTTTCGGCCAGATCGCTAAATTGCTCCTGCATCAACCTATAGAATTCTGAGGAGATACTTTTAACTTTCTTCGTGCTTACATATACACCCAAAATCTCTGCGGAATATTCCTTAGCCAGATAAACCGCATATTTGAGCGCTTCTTGCGCTTCATTCGACCCGTCCGTTGCCCACACAATTTTTTTAATCCGCATTAAATAATACTCCTGTGTATTTTCTTATTTAAGACAAATGGTTGATATATGATGTACTCATAGTTCGTTTCATACATTTAGTATTGTTGATAAAACCCGATAATACCAGTATTAATGATTCGCCGTTACTCAACTTCACCCGCTTTTCTGAGCTGCCATAAAGTAAGTATCGGGCCGATAATCTCAAATATAATCGTGCTCGCTATTACAACCGGCAGAATCTTGATTCCAAGAGCAGGCAATCTTTCAACCACGAGTAAAGCCATTCCTACGGCAACTCCTGCTTGAGGCACTAAACACCATCCTATACCGCGTGTGATTACCTGAGGTGCTTTTGACATTTTACCACCGGCCAGGCCTCCAAGAACCTTCCCTATTAATCTCGTAATAATGTAGGTAACTGTAACGCCGCCGATAACATAAAAGCTTTCCAGCTCAAACTCATAACCAGCCAAGAAAAAGAACAGTGCAAGGAACGGTTCGCTTATTCCCTTTATATCCCGAAATGGTTTAGTATGGTGCTTGGCTTTATTGGCAACGACGGCGCCCAATACCATAGAGCTCAGCAAAAATGAAACGTTCAGGTAAAGCGCCAGCCCTCCGCAGACAAATACAAAACCGGCGGCTTCAAGCAGTGTAGGCTCTCCCGTCCTGACCCTGCCCGTAAGCCAAGCCATCGGAACTCCCAAAACTGCTCCCAAAACTACAGCACCAAAAACTTCCCATAATCCGTGAAGGAAATGCATTTCTGATATTGATCCGTTAACAGATCCCTCTGCCAGTATAAGCATTACGCTGAATAAAATAATTCCCCACGCATCATCGAGCGCCACAACTCCGAGCAAGGTATCGGAAAGCGGGCCCTTCGCCCTACTCTCTTGTACCAGGTCGATGGTCGCCGCAGGAGCGGTAGCGGGCGCAATCCCCGCAAGTATAAGCGATAATGCCAGCCCTGCTCCCGATATATAGAGAATAGTAAAAACTAAGAGTGAGACCACCACCGTTTGCGCTATAGAAATCCAAAGTACGTCCCTTCCGGTAGACTTCAAATTCTTACCGTAGAAACTTTCTCCTAATAAAAAGCCGACCATGGCAAGAGCCATATGAGCTATAAAGGGGAACCATTCTTCAATTGTTTTGGGAATTAAATCCAGTAAGTGGGGACCTGAGATAAGACCTAATAATAGTAAAAGAGTCACTCTGGGTACATGCGTACGTTTACCAACTATGTGTGCGGAATATCCTGTAAGTAACAAAGCCCCGATAATTAGGAGAACCAGAGATATTTCATTCATTATTAAGAGATTATAAAATAGAAACCGAGAATTTAATTCTCTTTATCGAATTGGTCCAACGCTTCGAGTGCCTCGCATCCATAAACCATTGAAGGCCCGCCGCCCATGAGTATTGCAACCCCGATTGTCTCTATTATTTCCTCTCGCGTTGCTCCCGCCACAAGTGCATCATGAATGTGATATGAGATACAGCCATCGCATCTGACTGCTATCCCAATACCTAATGCAATGAGCTCCTTGGCTTTCGTATCCAGTGCGGCATCTGTTATCACATCTTGGTGCAGACGACCAAAGCTTTTCATTGGACCCGGCAGCTCGGCTGAAAGTTTTTTCTGCATATCCAGTAAAGACCTGTAAGACTCAGGATAATTTTTTACCATCAGAAAGCCCTCCTTAAATTATTATTCCCAATTTTAAAACATTTACGGTCTGTCACTGCTTTTTTAGTTTTTTATAAATTACCTAGCTCTTCCTCAATTTCTATTACCCTGAGTGTAGTTTTCATAACCGAGTCAGGGTTTAGTGAGATTGACTCAATCCCTTCCCGGACCAGGAACTCCGCAAATTCAGGATAATCACTCGGGGCCTGCCCGCAAATGCCGCAGTGGGTCTGATTGCGCTTTGAGCCTTGGATGGTCATGGAGATCATCTTAATAACACCCGGGTCTCTTTCATCAAAGTCGTGTGCAATTAGCTCAGAGTCTCTGTCAACTCCCAGAGTAAGCTGCGTCAGGTCGTTTGAGCCTATGGAAAACCCATCAAAGAGCTCGCTGAACTCATCTATCAGGATAACGTTATTCGGTATCTCGCACATCACGTAAACCTCAAGCTCCCTCTCGCCCCTTACGAGACCGTTTTTAGCCATTTCGTCCAGCACCTTTTTAGCCTCTTCCACCCTTCTGCAAAACGGGATCATTATCACAAGATTTGTGAGTCCCATATCCTCACGCACTCTTTTCATGGCCTCGCATTCGAGCGCAAATCCTTCACGGTACTTTTCATCGTAGTAACGTGAAGCTCCGCGAAAACCTATCATGGGGTTTTCCTCCGCGGGCTCAAAGAACTCACCTCCCACAAGGCTTGCGTACTCATTAGTTTTGAAATCGCTCATACGCACTATTACGGGTTTTGGATAAAACGCCGCGGCAATGGTGCCTACTCCCTCTGATAGTCTGTCGACGAAATAGGACTTTTTATCTTTATAGCCGTAGGTCAGATAGTAGATTTCATTCATTGCCTTAGGGTCTGTGACTTTTTCCGGATATAAGAGAGCCATGGGATGAATCTTGATGTAGCTTGTGATTATAAACTCCACACGCGCAAGCCCAACGCCGTCATTTGGCACCATGGACAGTGAAAAAGCAAGCTCTGGGTTTGCCAGGTTCATCATTATCTTTGTTTTCGGTCGCTTTAGATCTGTCAGAGTGACTCTATCAACATGAAAAGGAAGCTCACCCTCATAAACCAAACCCTTCTCTCCCTGAGCGCAGCTTACCGTAACCGGCATTCCGTCATCTATATTTTCAGTAGCGTTCTCCGCGCCCACAACAGCCGGTATTCCGAGCTCCCGGCTCACGATGGCCGCATGACAAGTCCTACCTCCCCTGTTAGTTACGATGGCCGAGGCCGTTTTCATCACAGGCTCCCAATCGGGCGTAGTGGTGTTGGCAACAATAACCTCACCGGGCTCTACCATTGAAAGACTCCCGGAGTCGCGCACTAGCCTTGCTTTACCGCTCGCTATCTTTTCTCCAACGCTCTTACCCGAAGCAAGGACCTCCCCTTTTTCGTCCAGGCGATATGTTTCCAAAACGTCCCTGTCTTTTAACGCCTGCACGGTCTCAGGCCTTGCCTGAACTATAAAGAGTTCCCCGGTCATGCCGTCCTTAGCCCACTCAATATCCATAGGTCTCGGTTCGCCCGCCTTTTCTGTATAATGATCTTCTATTGCAATTGCATAGCCGGCTAATTTTAAAAGGTCTTCGTCTGAAACACAAAAGCGCCTTCTATCAATCGCCGACACTTCCACATTCCGGGTCAGCATCTTTGAATCGCCTATACCATAGACCATTTTTATCTTCTTCTGACCTAGGTTTTTTTTGATGATTGCCCTATGACCACTCCTGAAGGTAGGTTTAAACACGTAATACTCATCGGGATTAACTGTCCCCTGGACTATGTTTTCTCCAAGCCCGTAACAAGCTGTGATCAGGACTACGTCGCGGAAACCCGTATCGGTGTCCAGTGTGAATATCACTCCGCTCGTCGCCAGGTCCGAGCGCACCATCTTTTGCACGCCCACGGAAAGCGCCACTTTAAAGTGATCAAAGCCGTTGTCAATACGGTAAGAGATGGCTCTGTCGGTAAAGAGGGACGCAAAGCATTTCAGGCATGCTTCTCTGAGCGCGCTCTTACCGCTTATGTTGAGATAGGTCTCCTGCTGACCCGCGAATGAAGCGGTGGGCAGGTCTTCTGCTGTGGCCGAGGACCTTACCGCAACATCGGTTTTAACACCGTATTCCTTGCAAAGCTCATCGTACGCAGTCCCTATCACCTGCCAAATATCATCTGGAATTCCTGCCCCCAGAATTAAATCGCGGGCGTGCTTGCCGCGCCTGGCCAGATCGGCAACATCGTTCTTATCAAGCCCATCCATCGCGTCTTTCAGATCATTTAAAATTCCTGATGAGCTCAGTATATCGTTGTAACTGTGAGCCGTGACGGCAAAACCATTGGGGACCTTTATACCCTCTGCCGCAAGCTCCCTGTACATCTCACCAAGCGAAGCATTCTTACCGCCAACAAGAGGGATATCCTCGATGCCGATATCTTTAAACCAAAGAATATATTTTGATTCTTTCGTCAAAGGGGCCTCCTTACTCACTTATGCAGGAAATGATTATCCGCATACAATAGATCCCATACTGTATGTACATATCTCGGTTGCGCCTGACTGGTAGATATTAAGCGTGATCCAGGCCTCAGGAGGAAGATCGACCATGGAGTCTTCAAATACTATACGAAGCTCAATGCCTGATTTTATGCCGCCAGGATGCCCGATATCCGGAAGCTCCTTTTTCTCTTTCGCATAAATCGTTCTGATAATTCCGAACTTGGGACTCTCAACTGGCGTCACTATCACTCCCCCGCTACCGTTTTCCGATACTAAATACGCCGTGAGCTCATTGGGCCTTTCTTTATCGACTATCCCATGTGATTTATTGAGCCTAACGACATGAACCTTCTCTGCATACGTATGTTGAACTCCCAGTACAGAGAAGAAAGTAAAAGCGAATAAAGTGACAAAAACAAAATTTCTCATTTTTCGTCCCTCCCAAATATAAACTTTGAACAGTTATTAACGCCCAATTAATTATGATATGTAATACATTCGCCGTCCAACTATACTATTCACACTATCAGCAAGATTTGTACCATACCTAAGACGCTTATAATGTGAGTTAGGAAGCCATAAAACAGCTAACCAGGCTGTCCGTTGTAAGATTTTCATACATTTAATAATCAGTCTTCTGGTATCATGCAGCAATGCTATTGCTGTAAGTGTCTTGATTAAGAGAAGCGGTGGCTTTACTCTCTATAATAACGGGGTGATTCACATGAAGGTAGCTGTATTCAGCACTAAATCGTATGACAGGGAATTCCTAGAGGCGGGAAACAAATTTTATAATCACGAGCTGGTTTTTTTTGAACCGCCGCTAAATAGAGAAACCTCTGTGCTTGCTTCGGGATTCAAAGCAGTCTGTGTTTTTGTTAACGATATATTGGACGGTTATGTCCTTAAGGTAATCAAAGAAGGAGGAACGGAGCTTGTAGCGCTTCGCTGCGCGGGCTTTAACAATGTAGACCTTGCAGATGCGGCGAAGCTCGGCATAACGGTAGTAAGAGTACCTTCTTATTCCCCTCAGGCCGTAGCAGAGCATACTCTAGCCCTCATTCTTTCTCTCATCAGAAAGACCCACCGCGCCTACTCTAGAGTCAGGGACGGTAATTTTTCACTCGAAGGGCTATTGGGTTATAACCTGAGCGGTAAAACAATAGGCATCGTAGGCACGGGGAAGATTGGAACCGCTCTAGCAAGAATACTGCAGGCATTGGGCTGTAAGATATTAGCATACGACCCCTATCCGGCCAAAGAGTGTGAAGCCCTGGGCGTAACCTATACTTCTCTTGGCCAGCTTTTCAGTGAATCCGACATAATCAGCCTTCACTGTCCTCTTACGCCCGATACGCACCACATGATTGACAACGATGCTATTAATAAGATGAAACCGGGAGTAATGATTATAAATACTAGCAGGGGAGCAGTGATTGATACAAAGGCGGTCATTCAGGCTCTAAAGTCTGGGAAGATAGGCTATCTCGGACTGGACGTTTATGAGGAAGAGGAAGAACTGTTCTTTGAGGATTTAACTAACGAGGTGATACAGGATGACGTCTTCGCGCGCCTACTGACCTTTCCGAACGTGCTTATCACAGGGCACCAGGCTTTCTTTACAAGAGAAGCGCTTGAAGCAATCGCGGATACGACTCTTTCAAATATAAAAGATTTTGAAGAAGGCCGTGAATGTGTGAATCAAATTTCAGAAGAGCGTATCAAGAGTTGACCGACTACAGCACTGTCTAATAACCCGACTTAAAATATAAAGTACATGATGATCTAGCCGTCCTAAAATCTTACAACAACATAAAGAACCGATTTCCTACACCTCAGATTGTTCATAATATCCAACTACATATGAATGCTGCCCATGTGGCATAAGAATTGCCATTTATTAACATAGGAAGTAAGGGTAAATACCAAATAACTGGGGAGGTAATTTAGCATGATGAGAGCAAATATATTAAAAGACGTAAATAAAATCGGTTTAGAGGATCGCCCTATCCCTGTCGCGGGACAGGGGGAAGCAGTTATCAGGGTAACGCTTACTACTATATGCGGTACAGATGTTCACATAATGAGAGGCGAGTACCCGGTGGAGCACGGTCAGATTATAGGGCATGAGCCGGTTGGAGTGATACACGATATCGGAGAGGGAGTTTCGGGCTATGAGCTTGGAGAACGTGTTGCCATAAATGCCATTACACCCTGCGGTATGTGTGAGTACTGTCTCTCCGCGCATTGGGCTCAGTGCGGAGGGTTCCTGGGCGGCTGGAAGATGGGGAATACCATTGACGGAGCGCAAGCGGATTATGTGAAGATCCCAAACGCTATGGCCAATCTTGCCCGAATACCGGACGAGCTGTCGGATGAGGATGTATTATTCACGACCGATATCTTTTCCACCGGGCTATCCGGCGCTGAGAGCGCAGAAATCAAAGTGGGTGACATAGTAGTTGTATTCGGACAAGGGCCGATTGGACTAAGCGCAGTAGCTGGGGCAAGATTAAAGGGCGCATCGCTTATCATAGGCGTTGACACCGTGCCTCAGAGAATGGAAATGTCAAAGAAAATGGGAGCTGATATCGTAATAGATTACAAATCCGATGACCCTGTAAATACTGTTATGGACATAACTGGGGGAAGAGGGGCAGATGTAGCAATCGAGGCTATAGGGCTTCAGGAGAGCTTTGAGAATTGTGTAAGATCCACCTGCGTAGGCGGGACGATCTCAAGCCTTGGCGTATACCCAACAGAGCTCCATGACATCGGGGTTCCTAACCAGGACTTCGGCTTTGGCTTGGCAGATAAAAAAATTGTCTCTACACTGTGTCCGGGCGGGAAGGAAAGAATGAGGAGACTTATGAGCCTGGTTAAAAACGAGAGGGTAAATCTGAGACAGCTCATAACGCATCGCTTTTCTCTAGATGATATTGAGGAGGCATACAGATTGTTCGCGTCGCAGGAAGACGGGGTTATAAAAGTTGCGATACAGCCTTAAGCGACATTAGGATACTGATTGCACATAAGCGGCTAAGACTAAAAATGTTGG
The DNA here is from genome assembly GCA_965216785.1 of Thermodesulfobacteriota bacterium. Lineage (GTDB taxonomy): Bacteria > Desulfobacterota_D > UBA1144 > Nemesobacterales > UBA2774 > UBA2774. Next base: position 1,742,899 of record OZ244197.1, on the reverse strand, counting down.
TTATGAAGCCACAAGGAGGCTTATATGTCCAGACAAAAGTATGAAGTTTTAGAGATATTATCATATGTGCCCGAGGTTATTATCGATGCATCTGACTGGTCGGTAGAGGATATGCAGAGCTTCGCTTCTGTAAGCAGTCTTTCCGATTCAAAACTGGTGATAAAAAACACCAAGCACCTAAGCTGTAGCGAACTTGAGAGTATTATAAAGGTAGAGGGCAGTACGGCCAAAAATCATAATGTCGCAATTGAGCTTTAATTGTTATTCTTAAAAAAGTAAAGTAATATAGTCCGCCCATAAACAAAGAGCGCGATTTAGATACTTAATATAGGAGATTAGAAGATGCGAACGTTAATTCTGACGGCTTGCCTTTTAGTATTACCATTAATTTTAACACTGCCCATACGGGCAGAGGATGATCTGCTTCAAAAGTCACAAGCCCTGTTTAAACCTGTACCCGACAGTCCGCCTGAACTTGATAACAACCCTATAACCCCTGAAAAAGTAGAACTTGGGAAGATGCTTTTCTTTGAGCCCAGATTATCTGCATCAAATCTCATAAGCTGCAATACTTGCCATAACCTGGGAACGGGCGGTGTTGATCTTCAAGAAACTTCGGTCGGTCACGCATGGCAAAGGGGCCCAAGGAACGCCCCGACAGTACTTAATTCCGTATTTAATATAGCTCAGTTCTGGGACGGCAGGGCAAAGGACCTCGCCGAGCAGGCCAAGGGTCCGGTGCAGGCATCAGTTGAAATGAACAATTCCCCGGAGCGAGTCGTAGAAACTCTAAACAGCATGCCTGAGTATGTCGAGCTATTCACTAAATCGTTCCCGGAAGACAAAAACCCCGTTTCTTTCGATAACACGGTGAAGGCAATTGAAGTATTTGAGGCAACACTACTCACACCCAATTCACGCTTTGACCAATACCTGGGAGGTAATCAAGATGCAATTAACGCTCAGGAAAAAGAAGGGCTCGGCCTTTTTGTTGATAAGGGCTGCGCAGGGTGCCACAATGGGATTAACATGGGTGGTAGCGGTTATTTCCCATTTGGATTAGTTCAGAAACCAGGCGCGGATATACTCCCCCCCGATGATAAAGGAAGGTTTGCGGTTACCAATACAGAAAGTGATAAGTTTGTCTTTAAAGTGCCAACGCTCCGAGACATTGAGCTAACTCCTCCCTACTTTCATTCCGGGAAAGTTTGGAGCCTAAAGCAAGCGGTCGGCGTTATGGGCTCGGCCCAGCTTGGAATCGAGCTTACGGACGAGGATGTTGAGAATATCACTGCTTTCCTATTAACACTGACAGGTGATCAGCCGAAAGTTGAATACCCGATATTGCCGCCAAATACCGACAACACGCCAAAACCGGTACTGGAGATTCTTAAAGAGAAAACCACCTCTCACTAAGAAGTCGGGAAATTATATTGAGTGAAATTGGAACCGCCCTGCTCAAGTTATTCAGGCAGAGTATGTAAAAGCGCCCCTACATATGCCCAGCAGTTATTGAAACAACGGGTCGTCCGGAGGGATGGGGGCAGGCACTTTGTTGCTGATAGGGGTCAGCGTTCTCAGGTATGCGTAGATTGCCATGAGGTCCTCGTCGCTATAGTTCGCGTAGTCTTCCCAGGGCATCGGAGCTATTAGCTCTCTACCCATTCCCATATGTGTGCCTGTGCGCATGGTCTTTACGAAATCATCCGCTGTCCAGCCTCCGATACCCGTTTCCTGATCAGGAGTCAGGTTAGCCGAGTAGCTCACCCCCCAGGGACCTACCCAAACGGTCATATCCGTAGTGTAAACAACCCTTTCCCATCCGGGAGCGCCTATATTCTCATATGGAAGATCGGGGAGCGGAGTGCCCTCCGGATGCCCGGACATGAGCCTTGTGGGATCAGGTGTCAAGTCGTCTTCAGGGGTCTGGATCTTTGGCGAGTGGCAGTCGCTGCAATTGGACGCGGCCACCAGCTGTCGTCCGCGCTGAATCTGAGAAACCGAGTACGATTCTTCTGCGTCTTCTTGCTTTTTCTGCACACAGCCTAGAGTAAGGGAAAGAATAAATATCAGAGTTATAGATAAGCCTAGCCTGCTTTTCATATCACGGTTCTCCCTATTGCGGTATTAATTACATATATATTATGACCTCAACACAGATAGCGTCAAACGTTCCGAGCATGAACAAAGCTATAGCCATCCTCGTAGAAAAAGGGTTAAATAGACGAAAGTACTTCTCTTATAGGCATATTAAGCAAAGAACGAAGAGAATTAACCTGCCAGCATTTACATAATCCCAAGCTCAAACACTGCTAAATGGAAACTCGCTTGAATTCCCGCAGATTATTGTTTTTCAGGAATGCTTATTTCCACCTTCTTAACGTACCCCGTAAATTCAGAATCATTCATGTTTTTGAATACGGTGTTTGCTACTTGTGTAGCATCGTCTTTTGCAACATCAGCGGTTTCATCAGCAGAGAAAACAGCAGGTATAGTCTTTTCGATTTGACCTTCAGCGACCTTTTCTCCATTCACATAAAGGGTAGCGGTACCACCTTTACCAAGCTCTTCTCCGCCTTCATAGGCAAATTCCAGCTTAACCTCCGCATTTCCTTTCGGGATGGCATTTGGTGATGTGATAGTATAGTTCTCCAATCCAAACCAATTATAGGTATAAGCGGGCTTGCCCTCATTCATGTATAAAGCCCAGCCGCCAAACTTACCCCCCTGAGACAAGATTATTCCCCGGTCATTGCCTTTAAGCTCAAGGTCCGCCGTAATCGTTTTAGAGTTATTCTTTATATTGATGAAGGCATTTTCCATTATTCCGTCCATTCCCTCTGCTAGAGTTAAGCTGGTTCTATCTCCCATTAAATCAGGGCGGCCCGCTAATTTTGGATTAAACCGCTCGTACACACGGTCGTCCAAGGGATAAACATTATTTTTAACAGCCTCTTTTTCAAATAAGGCTTTCATTTCTTCCAACTTCTCAGGATTAGTCTCCGCCAGATCATTGCTGAGACTAAAATCCTCTTCAGTATTATAGAGCTCCCATTTATCTTCCTGGAGCGTGTTTTTGGGTTTATCTTCCCATGGAACGCGGTGTACTACACGGGCAAGCCAGCCGTCGTGATATATGGCTCTGTTGCCGAACATCTCAAAATACTGCGTTGTATGACGGCCCTCGGCATCTTCATCTCTGGCAGCATAAAGCATACTGACCCCGTCCATCGGACGCTGCTCTACTCCGTTAATCACCCTTGGCTCAGGTAATTTCGTTGCCTCAAGAATGGTCGGGCTTATATCGTTAACGTGGTGCCACTGCGAGCGGATCTCCCCTTTAGAAGAAAAACCGCTTGGCCAATGCATCACCATTCCGTTCCGCGTGCCTCCGTAATCAGCGGCCATTTGTTTGGTCCAGGTAAAAGGCACGTCCGTAGCAACCGCCCATGCGGCGGACATGTGCGGGTAGGAATCGGGACCTCCCCATTCATCGGCTTTTTCAGACATACTTTCGATAGTCTCTACACCAAATAACCCGTTTAGATTTATGAGCTCATTATATGTACCGTTTAAGCCCCCCTCGGCACTGGAGCCGTTATCGCCCATAATATAGATAAAGAGCGTATTGTCGAGCTCGCCGATCTCCTCTATGGCATCCACAAGGCGTCCTACCTCGTTGTCAGTGTGTTCCGTAAATCCGGCGAATGTTTCCATCTGTATAGCGAAAAGCTTTTTCTCTTCTTGTGTTAGTTGATCCCAATCTTTTATACTTTCTGGTTTTGGAGCCAATTTGGTATTCTCAGGAATTAAACCAAGCTCCTTTTGACGCGCAAATGTTTCCTCGCGTAGTTTGTCCCAGCCGCCGTCGAACTGCCCGTCGTATTTTTCAATCCATTCTTTCGGTGCGTGATGGGGCGCGTGTACAGCCCCGGTTGCGAAATAAACCATAAAGGGCTTGTCCGGTGTCATTGCATGTTGAAATTTCATCCACTCGATAGCCTCATCGGTCATGTCTGTCGTAAAATGGTAATCTTCGTTGTCCTTCTTCTCTACCTTGGTCACGCCGTCATATATAACAGGGTCCCACTGATTGGTCTCTCCACCTATGAACCCGTAGAATTTATCGAATCCTGAATGTGTGGGCCAGCGGAAAAACGGGCCCGACACCGATACTTCCCAGGCCGCTGTTTCATGCCACTTGCCGAATGCGGCGGTGCTGTAACCGTTTTGGCGCAGAGTTTCGGCTACATATTTTGCGTTATCAGGCCTTTGGCCTAGATTGCCGGGAAAACCTGTTGCTACCTCCATAACAGACCCTACATTAACCGCATGGTGGTTCCTGCCGGAAAGTAAGGACGCCCTTGTTGGAGAGCATAAGGCTGTAGTATGAAACCGGCTAAACCGCAGGCCGTTTTCAGCCAGCCTATCGAACGTCGGTGTAGAAATCGGGCCGCCGAACGTACTCGATGCCCCGTAGCCTATGTCATCTATTAATACTATTACTATATTCGGAGCGCCTTCGGGGGCTTTTATATCAAAACGCTCGGGTGTTTCGACGTTCCGAGCATCCATTTCAGTTATAGGATCACGCTTGGGGGGTTGTATTGGCAGTACCGAACGATCTATCAACTCCGAAGCCGTAACGGTTTGTTTCTCTTCCGCTTGCAAATTGCAACCGTAAAGTAAGCCAACCAAAGCCAGTATTGCTAAAATTTTGAAATTCATATTTTTTCCCTCACTATTATATTTAACCCACAGCAAACTTATTTTTTTGATAATCCAAGAATCATAATCCAGATTATCGCATTCTTATTCAGCATTATCATTACTTATCAACATTATCATATTTTCCTATTATCTCAAAACAATATGAGTACTTACTCGCCTTGTGCCTTCAGAGTACTCTCGAGCTTTTCCACCCTGTTTTTTAACTCTGTAATCTCCGCTTGGTTATCTATATCGAAAACGTATTCGAATAAAAGAAGCGACGGGAAAATGATCACGGTAGTAAATATTATCCCAAATATGGATAGCCTCTGTATCTGAGACCACTCAAGGTCGAAAAACACTCCGTGCGCGATGCCCGCGACGGCACCGAAGACGGATATAATGAGGAAATAAAGTATCTGTTTCCTCCATGACGCGAAACTCTTGTTTATGCTCATATTGTCTCCCCCCTATTTGACAACATTATAGCACTCAATCAGACAAACGCTTTATGTAAAATACAAGTGGATAAGATCTCTAAGATACCCGTATTTTTCGCGGACATTGAGATTTCTAATACTTTTACTGTCTCAATTTATATATTACCCATCCATTTTCTTCAATCGTATCTACCGGCTCGTATTGTGAGCTTATATAGTCAAACACCTCTTCCATATCCTGTAGTACCTGACAATCAGCACCACTATTACCTGCAAATGCCAGGTATGCCCACTTTTCTCTCTTAATATCATCAATCGGGGGAATGAATTCGTTGGTTGAAGAGGTGTCAACGATTATAGGGTTTTTTCCCCTAATGCCATCCAGGAACTCGTTAATCATTTCTTCTGTGTAATAACCACATGTATATAAGGGATACTGATAAACATAGCGGGTAGGAGACTTAATTTTAGTAGCATAATTGACAGAGGCCTCAGCCCCCCACATCAATAGATATTCCGCTCCGTCTCTATGCCGCTCAACTTTATCGATAACTGGAATCCGTTCCTTACCATATGAATATATGAGCTCCTTCAAATTATGATAAACCATAAAACTTGTTAAACTGCACATAGCTATAAGTAGAGCAGATAAAAATAGGTAATTCGTTCCGATTTTGTATTTATATACATTGATACTTGTACTGGAAACTTGTGTAAGGAGTATGGAAAAAAAGTAACTGGTCAAGACTGCAAATACCGGAAGCCAGCAAAAGTAGTAATGATAATATATTCTTCCCGTGATTGATGAGAATATAAATTCAACAGGCATTGCCAGAAGACTAAGATAAATTAAGTCCTTTTGGCTCTCTTGTAGCCTTGAACCACCCCTTAAGGCAAATAAGCCGAATATCCAGGCACCTAATGCTGTAAACATAAGCCCCGATGGAGCAAGATAAAACAGTCCTTGAAGTATTGAAACTATTTTATCCTTTAGAGAAGAGTGAGAATACAAAATGTTGTATCGAAGAAATACATCCAATAAGTCATTGAGGGCATCGTTCCACTTAAGATAGATTAAAACAGGAACCAGAATAACTAACGAACCTAGAATAAACGAAAGAACTTTCTTAATCAGATCATAAATCCGATTTTGTAAAATTCCCTCAATAAAAACAAATAATAAAACGGAAAACTGTATTCCCGTGCTATTGGGTTTTAACAAAAATGAAATCGAAAATATGAGCCCGATTAAGAAAAAATATACAAGTTTTGAGTTCGAATTCCTCGATTGCAAAAAAATATATATAGTAGCAAAGCTTAGAGGCAGGGCGTACTCTTCTGTAAAGTTTCCTTCATATCCATCGATATTTAAGTAAAAAATACTAAAAATCCACAAAATAGAAGCGCAAACTGCGGGCGCCCTTCCAAACGCTCTACTCATCACTTTGTATCCGAGTAAGGCAGCAATAAAGAGCGAAAGCAGCTCTAGGAAAAATACTCCCCACTGCGAGCCTTGAGCTATGAGCAGCCCCAATGCGTTAATATAATAAACAGTTGGGCCTTTGTGATCCCATATATCACGATAAGGGATGCTTCCGTCAAGAATTTGTTGGCCCACATAAAGAAATACACCAGAGTCACGATTGGGGAGCATATTACTAAGCGGAATGAAACAAGTCCCGACTATTATCACTAAAATAATCAGCAGAATGAAAACATAAATTGATTGGTCTTTTGTAAAATTGAACATTTACGCATTTACATTCTAAAAATGGCCTTACTAAGCCTCAGAAGTCATTCTAACATATAATTTAATCTTGAATCTGAGTATTATACAGCGTATATGTTATGCCGTATAATTTTCTAATAAATATCAATAAGACATCCATAGATCATTTATTTTAAATACTAATTGAATATAGGGCTATGCAAATGGAGAAATCAACAAAATACATAGCTGTCTTTATCTTACTAATAATCATTGCAGTTACTTCCTTTATACTTTGGAATAGTTTGTCCGAGACAAGCGGGGGTTGGGAAAAGTTTGACGGAAACCCGGTTCTTGGAGGCGATTTGGGCACGGCTTTTGATGTCTCGGTATTGCGGGAAGACGATTTATACCACATGTGGTTTTCCTGGCGGCCAAAGAAGAGTATTGCGTTAACCGAGAGTAGTGACGGGATAAATTGGAGTGAACCGGTAATTGTACTTGGACCTAATTCAGCTTCGGGGTGGGAATCCCGCGTAAATCGACCGGTAGTTTTAAAACACTCCGGTTTATACCATATGTGGTACACGGGCCAAACAGACGATAACTCGTACATCGGTTATGCAACTAGTACCGACGGTATAACATGGACAAGGGCGAGCGATAAGCCCGTACTCTATCCGGACCAACCATGGGAAAAAGTTGCCGTCATGGTTCCTCATGTCATCTGGGATCAAAGTGAGCGGATTTATAAGATGTGGTATTCAGGCGGAGAACAGTATGAACCGGATGCTATCGGTTATGCTACAAGCGTCGATGGATATAAATGGAAGAAATACCCGGACCCGGTATTTCTTCCTTCTACTAACAAAGGCTGGGATGGATATAAAGTTACCGGGGGACAGGTAATTCAAATCGATGAATGGTATATAATGTTTTACATAGGCTTTGAAAACATTGACCGCGCGATGATCGGTCTAGCACGCTCAGCCGACGGAATAAACAATTGGGAAAGACACCCTGCAAATCCTATAATCAAGCCAGGCAAGTATAGAGCATGGGACAGTTCTGCTGTATACAAACCATACGCTATTAAACATAGAGACCATTGGAAACTTTGGTATAATGGCCGGCATGGTTTTCTTGAACAAATAGGTCTGGCGATTCATGAAGGTGGCGAGCTGGGATTTGAGCAAGACAATTAGCTTAGAAAGAAAACCCGGAGGCTAAGGCGTCAGCCTCCGGGTTAATAAGTGAATTCGGATATTAAATTACGCGGCAGCTTTTCTTCTGCTGTAGAATACAATACCAACGATCCCAAGAACCACTGCTGCTGCAATGATTCCCCACTGTGATAAGGCTGGAATTGGTCTTACTTCAAGCGCATTCACAAAATTGCATACGAGTAGATCACCTACGCAACTCTCTAAGAAAAAGCCGTTTTCTATTAAGATAAAACCTTCCGATCCTCGGCTTTCGCATGAAACGTCAACGAGCGTCCAACCTTCGGGCACTATCTCCGTAACTTGCAGCGAACCGCCGATAGGCACAAACAAGATTTTGAACCATTCCCCCGTCTCAACCAAGGTGAATTCATCTCCTGGAGTCGAAATAAATGTAAATTCCGTATCGCCTTCGGGTATGGCGTTCAATACAACTTCTACTTCGCACCCTTGCACACCTTTACCGGCGAACGCGCTCTGAGATTCCACTATGAAAGAACCTATAGCAAAGACCGATACAAAAAGAAAAACATACAAAATATTTGGGATTTTTCTCATAACAACCTCCTTTAAATCGTTCCGATATATTTATCAGAACTAAGTAATAAAATCAAGCTATATTTACATCATATTCACTTACAAACACATAATAATTATAGAAAGATGAGCAACTTAGAGCCGTTAAGCGCTATTAAACGAGATATTTTTATATAACAGAAAAAATTTTGCTTGACATATTAAGTCTCACGCTTTATATTATTATTGAAACTTAAGTAACGCACTTAAATCATCCTCCATCCTCCTTTAAGAAAGAGGGAGCGGCTTCAAAACCCGCTCCCTCTTTTCGTTTATGCGGATTTTATTCGTAAATACTCCCATAAATCCTTCATAGATATTTGTTTACGGGACCCCAGGTACTAGAGGTATGTCTATTAAGTTAAATATAACAATCAGTTATAATTACCGGATCATGAATACAGAACCTAAGATACATGTAATTCTATTTTATAAATTCACGGACATTCAAAGACCGGATGAATTCGCCGCAGAGCACCTGGAATTCTGCAAGTCTCAGGGCTTTCTTGGTAAAGTACTCGTTGCCAAAGAAGGCATTAACGGCTCACTCTCGGGCTCAAAAGAACAGATGGAAAGATATAAATCCTATCTTACCGCGCAGGATCAGTTCTCCGACATAGTGTTTAAAGAAGAAACATGCACCTTCAGCCCGTTTAAGAAAATGATAGTACGGGTAAAAAAGGAGATCATCCGGATGGACCAAGAGCTCGACCTCAAAAAAACAGGACGCTATATTTCTCCTGAAGAGCTGTTGGAGTTATACGAGAGTGGAGAGGACTTTATAATACTCGATACCAGAAACAACTATGAATCTAAAGTCGGCAAATTTAAAAACGCCCTAACACCCGACATTGAGAATTTCAGGGATTTTCCCGAGGCGCTCAAGTCATTGGAGAATATAAAAGACAGAAAAATCGTCACCTACTGCACGGGCGGCATCAGGTGCGAGAAAGCAACTTCCTACATGGTTGAGCAGGGGTTTACCGACGTGTATCAGCTTAAGGACGGGATAATAAATTTCTGCCAGAAATATCCCGATACTATTTGGGAAGGAAAGTGCTTCGTATTCGACCAGAGGCTCGTTTCGGACGTAGACCCCGAGGGCGGCACCATTTCACAGTGTATCTGGTGCGGCGGGCCGACAGACCGCTATACCAATTGCAAGAACCCGGTCTGCGACGACCTCGTTGTTATGTGCGAGAACTGCGGATCTGAAAGGAGCGGCTGCTGCAAAGAGGAATGTGTAGACAGCTACGAGCACGCTATAAGGGTTAAGTCCCGCGAACGACAAGGATACAAATTTAAACAGAGCGAAAGTAAGGAGGACTAAGATGAGAACAATTATAATCACAACACTTCTTTTAATATATTCGGCTGTGGCATACGCTGAGTGCACTAACGAAATGCAGGCGTTTAACAATCACCAAAACGTAATTAAAGGGATGATGGATATGAATTTTCAGGGCAAGCTGAATTCCGAGAATTCAAAAGCCATTGGGGAGCGTATGAAAAAAGGGCAACAGGCCTCTGATCAGGGTGACTACGCAAAAGCGTGTGAAATATACGACTCCATAATAGAAGACTACGGGTTTGAAAAAGCGTTCGGTGTACAAAGCGAAGAAACGACTGAAACTAAACCTGAAGAAAAAGCAGCAGAGGCCGCAACATCCGCATCTTCAGCGGCTGAAACCTCAGCAGAAGATACCGCTACATCCCCCGATGGAAAATAATTCATTTAAGCACTCGCCAATGAGCATGAGCTTATTGAATATTTAGGTACAAATAGAGTTGTTGGGATTTACTAAAAGAAAGAGTTATTCAAAGACCGAGTTTATTGGGTCCCCCTCGAATATCCCCTTGCAAATTAACTCTAGTCCTGCTCTTTTCTGGCACGCAGAATAATTGCGACCACAAAGCCTATAATGACAAGAGCAAAGATTACCGGCGGCAAAACTTGTAACATTCGTTAAAAACCCCCTGGCATTATTTTTACTGCACCCGAGACCTTTATTATAAAGGCCCCGGGCTTAATTTGCTACAAGATACTATTTTTTACTTTTCGTTGTCTTTTTAGCACTGGCTTTGGGCTTTGGCAAAGGTTTCTTTGCTATGAGGTTCTTTAGCTCCTTCTGATTAGGGTTCAGAAGCCCCTCAATGCGATCCGTGTCAACTTTTGCAACAATAATATCACCCACTTCAGTATTCACTTCATCATAAATACCGAGCGCCTTCATTCCCTTAGTCTGCATCTGGTTGTCTTCGGTCGGGCTAACATAGTGCACAGACATACCTTTATATCGGTGTATCAGGAACAGGTGAATTAGCGCCATAAGTCTCTTCTGACGGTAATTGGTATCATATGTATTCTGGTCCCTAACGCTGAGCATAGTCTTACCCATACGGTCACGGAGTGTTGAGAAGATAACGTCCGCGACTTTGTTATTATCAGGATCCAGAACCGAAAGCTCCAGGAGCTCCGAGCCCGCTCTGCTTGGTCTAAGCTTTACATGCAGAGGTCCTGCAATCCCGTAGTGCTGTGTCCATAGCTCAAGCCACTGCTCAAGCAGCCTCGGCGGAACTTCTGTCTCAACCATGTGCTGTACCTGAGTAGAGCCTTTACCCATAGCCTTTGTAGTGGCAGTACGACCGGAAGACGCCGAAAGCGCGCCGTCAAGCCTCGGGCCGCCAACGAGTGACTGCGGGGTCCTATATGGTGAGTCAAGAAGTCTGAACTTGCGCTGGAGCCTTGCAAGCGCCAGCATTCCGTCCTGCTGAAGAGCCGTTGCAAATTCCTCAGAGGCCAGACCGTCAATCTGGTGTCCGCCGTATGTTATAAAGTCAAAGACAAATCCCAGCTTCCCGATCTCTTTCGGGAATACCGTCATCTCTTCTTCCGTCATTCCGGTAGTGTCCCAGTTAAACGAAGGGGAGAGGTTGTATGCAAGCATCTTGTCCGGGTACTGAGCGTGTATCGCTTCCGCGAACTCTCTTGCCTCTTCCAGGTTTGCTGTCTTAGTTTCCATCCAGATCAGATCGGCGTAAGGAGCTACTGCGAGTGATTTTGCTATCGCGTATTCGATGCCGCCTTTCACCTGATAGTAACCTTCCGGGGTCCTTGACAACTCACAGTCCCAGGAAGCTTCGATGCCCATAGAGCGCGCTTGCTCTCTTGCATGGTGGAACGAGGAGTGGTTTGCGAACTCAAACCATTCATCCATGGTCATATCGAGCGAGCGACCCTCTTCAATTTTAAATTCCATTTCATCAGCTACCGCCTGCGCGAAGGTCATAAGCCCCGATTCGCCTTCCCAAATCTCGACGAACTTTGTGGCTGCGTTATCGAGAGGCTTGGTTATGCTCCTCTCTTTACCGTCTAATAGCGCTTTAATGCTTTCGTCTATTATCGCGGTCAGGCCCACTTTATCAAACCATGCGTAAGCCTCTTGGTACTCGTCCTCCGATATATCGTAGAGCATGAAACCGTTTACATCGGTGATGCCCTTATCGAAGAACCTTTTTAGAATAGCGAGGTAACAAATCTTGTAACCCGGCACTTCGGTATTAGTTGCGCCGAGAATGAACGGGTGATCCCTTTCATCTCCCCTGCCGTCAAGTAGAGTAGCTGCCTCAGCGTCCGTTCTTGCGACGATGATGCCCGGCACCTTCATAATATCCAGCTGGAACCTGGCTGCGTTTAGTCTCTTTATCTGCTCGTCTACCGGGACGAGAACCTTACCGCCCTGGTGTCCGCACTTTTTCGTACCCGGCTTCTGGTCTTCTATGTGATACCCCGTAACGCCCGCTTCGACGAATCTGCGTACCAAGTTTCGTACGTGCGCGTCTCCACCGTGCCCTGTGTCGGCGTCGGCGATGATGAACGGTCTGTAATCGACTCTAGGAGTGGATTTTCTTTCTTTCTCCGACATTCTGGAACGGAAGAAAGTCTGGTTTTTATCCGCTGTCAGAAGCGCGCGCACAATCGTTGCCGCTTCATCAGGCACCTGGCTCAGCGGATAGCTTGCAAGGTCTGCGCCCGGGTCTTCATCCAATGAGCCTTTAGCGGATGTCGCCCAGCCTCCGAGATAAATTCCCTCAATCCCGATGCGCTTCATAACAACCGCCTGACCCGGCGTGTAGGGTCCGAAGCTCGTTATCTGCTCACCGTTTGCGAATAGCTCGCGGAGCCTGTTGTAGAACTCCTCAGAATACTTCCTGGCTACAGCGTAGTCTGCCTCAAGCGTACCCTGCTGCTGTACGACCTGACGCGCGGAGTAAAGCCTTCTCACCCCTTTAAAGCGCGGATTCGCGAACCACTCTTTTGTCTCTTTCACTTTTCTTTCGAAGGTATCAAGCTCGTCGATTAGCGACGTATCGAGTCCTTCTTCGGGCAAAAAGTCCAGGTTCTCGGTAATTCTCGTACCGTCCTTCCTGAAAGCATCCATGTACTGCTTAATTCTAAGTTTCGCTGTAGATAGATCGTGATTGTTCAAGTTGATATTCAAAAGGTCTATGTACCAAGGGGTCTTCACATCGTCGAGCACGTATGTCTCCACTATATCCCTTGCTATCGGAAGCGTTGTGGGTTTTGAGTCGTCGTGAACGTCTTTGTCCTTGGCCTTGAGGAGCTTATCGTATTCCTCGGTCAGGAGCCTTTCGAAAAGGTCTGCCGTGAACACGTCGCCTTTTTTAACCTTTGTTTCCTTATCGGCCTCATTTAACTGGGCGCCCTTATGAATCCACTCCCACAGAATGCTGAGCCTTATCTCTCCGGTAGCGGCGTCTTCCATAAGATATAGAATGTCGTCGTTTCCGAAAAAGTCTGCCGGCTTTAGCGCTGCTGCCTGAAATCCCTGTCCGAATGCGTTTCCGTACTGAAGCCCGACACTTATTAGGTTTCTGGCGCCGCGTATGCTCCTGGGCGCCGGCTCGAGTAGAGTCAGCCCGTCCGCGTCTTCGTCTGTATATGTTAGTGCAGGGAACTTTCTCCCGAGCTGATTGTCCTCACCCGCTTTTTCCCAAACAGGTCTGATGATGTGGACCATCTTCCAGTGTGCTACCCATTTACCGCTTGCGCCTTCTTTTTGCTCTCTTACCGCTCCAGCAAGCGCCTTTTCCATACCCGATTTGACGCCCTCTTCAGAGCCAACCGGTATGTTCGGTTCCATACCGCCCTGCCATAGTGCGCAGTTCCCGTTTATGCCGGGAGTGTTTACGGCTCTACGTACCCTGTCTTCATAGTTACGCATGTAGCCGTATGTCATTGTGATTGATTCGATGTTTGGATTAATGAATGTAGGGTCCCAGGCCATTGCGTCAGACACACTGTTTATGTAGTCCCAGCGGCCTGTGTTGTAACCCGCGAAATGTCTTCCGAGCGCGGCCCTGATTTCCATAAGCTGGAAAGTAGCCTCTATCTGCTCTACGAGCACGTAAACTTTTATCGCGCCGTGAGCGAGGTCTAGGTGATCTTCCACCGCGTTTAAGATTTCGTTCCAGAAAGCGGCCTCTTCAGCAGTCTGTATTTTTGGAAGGTAAAGTACAATTGAAGAGTTCTGCGCCGCAAGCTCTTTGTAGTTGTTAACCACGTAGAGCACAACGTCGGCAACTGATGCCGAAAGAGCAAGTCCGTTCTCATCTCTTATATGTCTGTCGTCCAGGTGAAGCCCTCTGGCTCTAAAGATCTTTGTAGTAAAATCGAGCTGGCTTCTCCAATCTGTGATTATCTCTTTTCCGAAAAATCCCTTTGCCCACTTGTTCATCTCGCGTGACACCTTCTCTGCGGTATCCATGAACACAGGGTCTTTTTTGATCGCGAGCTTCAGGTTTCTTTGGTTATCGAGCGACATGGAGCTTATCTGCCCAAGCGCGTCCTCGCCGTCGAACATCCACCCGTCTGCCCCGGAAAGAAGGGCGTATGCTACGTTACGAATGCTTTTTTCTATCGAAGTATTAGGTTTCGCGGCAGGACCGGTGCCCTGAATCCACTGCCTCTGAAGGTCATGCGGGATTTCAGTACCTACAAACTTACCGTCCCTTGCGTCCTGCACTTTAATGTTTGTTCTGGATATAAAATCGCTCGGATCGAGGAATCGAATTCTCTCTTTGTTGCGAAACCTCTGCGAGCGCCTGGAATAGCGTTTTTCCATCAGCATTTTCTGGTCCTTGTTAAACACTGACAGCGCTTTTAACGCTTCTATTACCTCAGGTGTATATATATCGGAATATTCAGACTCCAGATTGTCCCTTATCTGCAGCCCTCTAGATGCCGATATTACTTCCAATGAATCATTGTTTAGATTATGAACGGTACTCATTTTCTACCTCTCCTTACTTGTTATTAAAGGCCCAGGCTCTATTAAATACCTTGGCTTTTGATACTTATGACCCGAAAACGGAGTTATCATTATAATACAAGCGAGAGTTAAATCAACAGATGGCTATGTTTCAGAAGGACTTAAGAGAGCTAACAGCCTGAAAACGCTTAACATTTCCCCTTCAGACATCATTGTGCAACTGCACAAAAACTCTATCTTCACATAGAATTTGTAAGACATTTACATATATAGAGTATAGGGGCCGGCGCATATTCCATTATTTCTATCCGGAAAATCTGTATTTAATTTGAGCTCTATTATCATTTAAACTACTCCTATCTTTATTATTATTGTTATTACGGCTAATATAGTTTCCGAGGCGTTATCAAAGGAGGAGTGATGTGATTAAGTTGCGGTCTGCATTCTACGGATCATCCAAGACCTCTTTTATTAACATAATATTCATAGCCGAGCTCAAGGTACTCGCCCTCACAGTACTCATATACGCTCTTCTCTCGGTTTTAATATATGCCTTCGGCCCGGGCTCCACAGCTGTTTCCGAGGAAGTCGTTATTGAGATTGGGTCAGAACAAGTCCTCACAGTGCAGGACGCCGTGTCTATTGCGCTTACCCAAAACCGCAACATTGAAAACGCATCTCTTGACGTAAGTAAAGCCGGAGATGATATATACGCCGCGAAGACCAAGCTGCTTCCGGAATTTGATTTCAGCGTGTTTGAGCTTTACCACCTTACTGAGGAAGCTTTTACGTTTAAAGAAGGCGCCTTCGGCAATTTCCCCGGCATCGGCCCCATACCCCCTGAGAACACTAAAATACGAACAGCGCCCAATTTCACGACTTACCTGACTGCTTCGGTCGGCCAGCCGCTCTCTCAGCTCTATGAGATATCTCTTTTTGTGAAGCAAAGAGAGGTCGAGCAGAAGCTCTTTGACCAAGAGCTCAGAGCGAACCGCCAGGAAGTTGCGGACCGGGTTAAAAAGGAGTACTACAATATACTCAAGAGCCAGAGCAGTCTCCGCTCTAAAGACGAGAAGATAGTTTTCCTTAAATCCTTAAGCTCCCTTGTAGACAAAAACGTGGCCGTTCAGAGGGCGCTCGAGCAGGACAGCATGGAGGTAAAGGCCAGGCTCGCGCAGGTCGAATACGAGCGTTTCGTCATTCAAAATAAGCTCGCCACCGAAAAAGAGCGCATGAATAAGCTCCTGGGAAGGGATATCGAAACACCGTTTACTGTACTTGAAGTGCCGGACGCGGAGCCTTATGTGATTGACACAGAGGCGGCAGAAGAGATTGCGCTTGCGCAAAGACCCGAGATAAAATCGGCCAAACTCTACATCGAATTCGCCGAGAACGAAGTGCGGCTCAAAAAAGCAAAGTACATCCCCGAGATAGGGGTCGAATTCAACTATATAGCCAATTTCAATATCGAGCTTCTGCCGGAGAATATCGCCACTGTGGGACTATTTGCCAAATACGACGTATTTCAATGGGGGAAGAAAGGCAAAGAAGTGTCCAAGAAGAAAAAAGAGGTTCTGCAAGCTGAAAATGATCTTAACGAGGCGGAGGCTCAGGTACGCATTGACGTTAACTCCAAGATACGCAAGCTGGAAGAATCGACGGTTCTGATAGGTGTAACGGAGCTTGAGCAGATTGCGGCGAGAGAGAAACTCAGAGTGACCATGAATAAATATAAGGTTCAGGAGGCGCTCTTGACAGAGCTTCTCGAGGCCGAATCCTCGCTTGAAGATAAAAACGACAACTATGAAAAAGCTGTGCTTGAGTACTGGACCGCAAGAGCGGAGCTTGAAAAAGCCCTCGGAGAGCTATGATGAGAAAGATAACCGCCCAATTAACTCTATTTATCGTTATCACCGTGTGTATCTGCGCTTGCGGCGGGGAGGACCATAGCAAGACCGTAACACCCGTAAGGGTCGAGCAGGTAAGCGTCCAGGACGAGTCTGCTCCGCTTCGCTACACGGCAAGCGTTCAGCCCTACAGCCAGGTTGATCTGGATTTTAAGGTGGACGGGTATGTGACAGAAATTCTTCAGGTAGAGGGCGCGGACGGAAGACCCCGGGACATTCAGGAAGGTGACAATGTCATAAAAGACCTGCCTCTGGCCCAGATTGATCAGACTGAATACCTTGCCAAGGTAGTGGAAGCCAAGGCGCAGCTAGAGGGTGCGCGCGCAACGCACTTAAACGACGCGGAAGATTTCGAGAGAGCCGAAATACTCTATTCCCAGCAAAGCATGACCGCCCCTGAATATGACCGGGCGGTAAAGAACTTTAAGGTCTCTGCGGCACAGGTGGAAAGCGCCGGGGCCCAGCTCGTTGAAGCCGAGCAGAACCTCGCGTACTGCACCCTCAGAGCCCCCTCAAACGGGGTGCTTCTAAAACGATACGTAGAGACGGGGGCGCTCGTACGCCCGGGCTCAAAGGGGTTCACACTAGCTGACGTTACCTCGGTGAAGGTACTTTTTTCGGTCCCCGATGTTGTTTTAGAGGACGTGAGCCTTGGGGAGGAAATGGAGGTTACCACAAGGTCGCTGCAGGATACGGTGTTCACGGGCCGTATAACAGAGATTGCGCCCGCGGCCAACACCAGGACCCGCGTTTTCAACGTTGGAATCACCATACAAAACCCCGAGAATCTGCTAAAGCCCGGAATGATAGCATCGCTGAACGTATACGAGGGAGATTCCTCAAAAGCCGCCCTACTGATCCCCCTCGGTGCGGTAGTAAGATCGGTAAACCGCAGGGACGGCTACGCTGTATTCAGTGTTGAAGAGCGCGGCGGCAAGACAGTGGCTCGGAGAAAAGACGTAGAGCTCGGGAGCGTGTTCGGTAACCGAATAGCCGTAACCTCGGGACTAGAGGAAGGGGAGCGTATAGTTACCACAGGGGCTCAGATCATACGCGACAAAGAGGTCGTGAACATCATTAAATAGCGACTACGAAAACACAGTAGAGGAAATCGTAGAAGGAGACACACATGGAAGATAGAATTTGGCAGATATACCTTTCGGGTGAGATTCATACGGACTGGCGCGAGAAAATAATGGAAGGCTCCGGAGAGTTACCCGTTGAGTTTTCATCCCCTGTAACAGACCACGAGGCAAGCGATTTGTGCGGCGAGCAGATACTGGGAGCTGAGGATTCAAACTTCTGGAGGGACAGAAAAGGGGCTGGTATTAATTCACTCAGGACCAGCACGCTGATTAAGAATTCGGACCTGGTTGTCGTGAGGTTCGGCCCAAAGTATAAACAGTGGAACGCCGCGTTTGACGCGGGTTACGCATGCGCTATGGACATACCGTACATAACGCTACACGACGAAGAGCACGACCATGCTCTCAAAGAAGTCGACGCCGCCTCGCGCGCCACTGCAAGAACCCCCGAGCAGGTAGTTGAAATACTCAAGTACGTAATTTTAAAATAGTAATTCTGAAAACCCGGAAGCAGCATGGCTCATCGAGACGATAACGAAATAATCGCCAACACGCACAATACCGCACGGTTTTTCACCGAGAACCGTCATATTTCATGGGTCTTTCTCGTAGCCGTACTCATATGGGGAGCGTACAGCTTCATCAGTATGCCTAAGAGTAAGGACCCTTATATCCCAGTGCTGGTAGCTGTGGCGGTATGCCCCTGGCCCGGGGCCACTGCAGAGCAGGTCGAAGAGCAGGTCACAAAGCTCATGGAGGAGACGATCGCGCAGAACTCCAAGCTCCATGAACCCGACCCCGGAGACGAGTTTGCGATTAAGTCCACTACGCTGCCAGGGGTGGCCATCATACAGATCCAGCTGCAAGAGGGGCTTAAAGACACGACTAAAGAGTTCAACGATATAAACCTCAGACTCGATTACCTGAACAACCAGCTCCCCGAAGGGGCGGGCCCGATAAAATTTAACAGCGGCTTTGGTAATACCGCCGCCATGCTGCTTACCGTTGCAAGTCCCAAGGAGAGCGAGATCGAGCTCGAGCTACGGGCAAAGAATATCAGGCTGGCGATAGAACAAGCCCGTGCAGCTAACCCGTCTTTTGAGGGAGCCGAGCGCCGTTCATTAATCATAGCGCTCCCGGGCTCAGTGGATTCCGCGGCGCTCACAAACGTATTCGGAACCCTTTCGGACTCTCTCCTCCAGAACGAGATTGCGGGCGATATAACTGTTTTAAGAGGCCCAAGCTTCATAGGACTCGATGCGGTCCCTTTTGTGGATGACGAAGAGTTTCTCTCCTACACGGCCGATTTTTCACGTGAGATGCTCGGTTTTTCTAGCTTCCATATAGACGCATGGGACCCGGTGCTGATCGGCGACCCGGGCGAAACAGAGGAAAAGCTAAAATCAGTCGATGGTGACAAATACAGCTATAGAGAGCTTGAGAACATTACCGAGCTTATGACCGAGACATTTCAGACAATAGACCAGGTCTCGATAATAGAGCGCTCCGGGGTGCTGGATCAGAGGATTTATCTGGATTACTCACAGGACGTTTTCGCTTCATACGGTATTACACCCTACAAGATTAAAAATGCGCTGGACAGCCGTAACGTCATCATCCCCGGCGGCGAGGTCGAAGTCGGCGGTACAGAGGTGCTCGTTTACCCCTCGGGCGCTTTCGGCTCTGTTGAGGAAATAGGGAATGTAGCTATAACAGATACGACCTCTGGCGTACCCGTGTATCTGCGCGATCTGGGAGAGATAGTCAGAGGGTATCAGAGCCCGCCCACGCTACTCAATTACTATATGTGGCAGGACGACTCGGGCAATTGGCACAGGAGCCGCGCTGTCACCCTAGCTGTGCAGATGCGGGAAAAACAACAGATCCAGGAATTCGGCACTGCTCTTGACGGCGCTCTGGCAGAGCTACAACCACTTTTACCCCACGACCTTATTATCTCAAAGACTTCAGATCAGCCGCTTCAGGTAAAGGAAAACCTGGCTCTATTTATGAAAGCCCTCATAGAAGCCGTAATACTCGTAATCATCGTTGCCTGGATCGGTTTTCGGGAATGGCGCTCAGCGCTCCTTATGTCGATTTCGATACCTCTAACATTGGCGATGACCTTTGGTTTTGCCTATTTACTCGGTATCGACCTTCAACAGGTTTCGATTGCCGCGCTTATTATCGCGCTCGGACTACTGGTGGACGACCCTGTGGTTGCGGACGATGCGATTAAGAGCAACCTCGCCATCGGTCACCCGCCCATAATTTCAGCATGGCTCGGCCCCACAAAGCTTGCCCGCGCTATACTTTTTGCGACAGCGACAAACGTTGTCGCCTACACTCCGTTCCTATTGATCTCGGGCACTACGGGGGAGTTTATCTACAGCCTCCCCGTCGTGATGGCGTGCGCGCTAATATCCTCGCGAATAGTGTCTATGACGTTCGTGCCGCTTCTTGGTTATTACCTTCTCAGACCAAAGAAGAAGGAGCTTACGATTGAAGAGAAGAGGAAGCGGGGTCTTACAGGCCTCTATTACCGTATAGCTAAAAAGGCAATCGAGCACCGAAAAGCGGCGTTTGCTATATCCATGATTTTTTTCATAGTCGGGGCCATAGTCGCATCCACTTTAAAAAGCTCGTTCTTCCGGCAGACGTCCAGTACCTTTCCTACGTGGACATCTGGATGCCTAACGACGCGACGCTTTCTTCAACCAATGAAACTGTAATCAAAGCCGATCTGGTAATTAAAGACGTAGCCCAAAAATACTCAAAAGATAAAAAGAAGAATAAACAGGTGCTTGATTCCCTGGCTTCTTTCGTAGGCGGGGGCTCACCCAGGTTCTGGAATACCGTCACACCACAGCAGCAGCAGAAAAATTACGCCCAGTTAATCATAAAACTCAAAGACAAGAACGATACACCTCCGCTTATACCGCTATTTCAGGAAGCGCTGTCTAAAAATATCCCCGGAGCCCACATTGAGGTACAGCAGATTCAGCTAAACACCGTCGATTACCCGATCGAAATACACCTTATGGGAAGAAGCGACATAAATTCGGACCTTGAGACCGAAGCTCAGGACATAGCAACACTTAGAGCACTGTCTAAGGAGCTGCAGGCGATTCTTCGGGAGATTCCCGAAACACAGGCCGTAAGAGACGACTGGTTTGAGGACAGTTTTACTGTGAAGCTCGCCGTAGACCCCGACAGAGCCGAGCTTGCCGGAGTCTCTAACAGAGACGTTGCGATTTCTTCACTCACCGCGCTAAGCGGCTACGAGTTCACAACCTATAAAGAAGGAGACAAGAACATCCCCGTTATGGCCAGGCTCCGCGTGGACGAGCGCTCCGAGCTCTCTGATCTAAAGAGCATGTACGTCTACGGAATTACTAACGATACCAAGATTCCGCTAATCGAAGTTGCCGACATCGAGCACTCAATGGAAACCTCAAGAGTCATAAGGCGAAACCACTTCCGCGCTCTAACGGTAATAGCCTTCCCGGCTGCGGGAGAGCTGCCTTCAACAGTGCTTAAGAAAGCGGAGAAGAAAATTAACGCATTCATCGACGATCTACCTCCTGGATACGAGCTCATCTGGGCGGGAGAGAGGGCAAAACAGCAAAAAGGTTTCAGGAACCTGACCATGGTGCTTATGATTTCCGTGATTGGAATATTTCTGGCACTGGTGCTTCAGTTCGGAAACGCAGTTAAGCCCCTACTGGTATTCGCTGCTGTGCCTTACGGGATCGTAGGCTCACTGATCGCCATCGCCATTATGGGCGAACCGTTCGGGTTTATGGCATTTCTCGGTATGATTGCGCTGATAGGAGTAATTGTGAGCCATGTAATCGTGCTATTCGATTACATAGAAGAAATGCACAACAAAGGAGAGCCTTTCAAAGACTCTCTGCTGGACGCGGGGATTGAGCGTCTTAGACCCATACTAATAACAGTGGGCGCCACTATCCTTGCGCTCTTCCCGCTCGCAATAGACGGCGGACCGCTGTGGCAACCGCTGTGCTACGCGCAGATCGGGGGCCTGGCGCTAGCCACAATCATCGAGCTTATACTCGTACCCGTGTTCTATGCGTTTTTCGTTATCGACTTCAAGATTATTAAATGGGACGGCAAGTTAGAGAATTAGAATAGAATAAACCCCTCTCGGATATGCATGAAAACTCACATCGCTCCATATACAAAAGCAAGCTAGTTATACGCTAAGACCTATTGAATATTACAATCTGGGATTAAAACTTAAGGAGAGCGGATTATTTCAAGATGTCAGTTTGAGGTTAAATCCCTCAGCCAAGGTCTTCTTTTACGCTCTTTACCATTTCCTCGACCATCTTCTTACCGTCGCCAAAGAGCATAAGGGTGTTGTCCGCCGCAAAGAGCGGATTTGGTATTCCGGCAAAACCCGGACTCAAGCTCCTTTTTATCACGACAACGGTCTTTGAGTAATCGACGTCGAGTATCGGCATACCGGCTATCGGGCTTTCGGGATCCGTCCTAGCTACAGGGTTAACAACGTCGTTTGCGCCGATGATAATCGTAACGTCGATCTGCTTAAAGCTGGGGTTGATCTCGTCCATGTCTTTAAGCCTATCGTAGGGGATGTCGGCCTCTGCCAACAGTACGTTCATGTGTCCGGGCATACGTCCCGCAACAGGATGCACACCAAATTCCATGGTTATATCGTTTTCTTCAAGTATATCAAAAAGCTCTCTCACCGCGTGCTGCGCCTGCGCAACCGCCATACCGTACCCAGGAACTACAGCCACTCTCTTTGCCCCGGTCAGGAGCATCGCTACCTCTTCAGGGGAGGTGGACTTTACCTTGCCCGCATAAACTTCGTCTGCGGAAGGGCCGTCGTCAGTCACTGTGAATGTTCCAAATAAAACGTTTGTGAGCGAGCGGTTCATCGCCTTACACATAATCATCGTCAGGATCAGACCTGATGCGCCGACCAGTGTTCCCGCAACAATCAGAACCGTGTTGTAAAGAACAAATCCCGTAGCCGCGGCTGCAAGACCGGAGAACGAGTTTAATAGCGCTACTACGACCGGCATATCCGCTCCGCCAATCGGGATAACTACCAGAACGCCTATTACCAGCGCCACTGCTACCATAAGCCAGTAAGGGACAGAATATCCTGCGTACTGTACCATTAAAACACCGAATATAATTAATACTATTGCAAGAACTATCTTAACTATCTGATCACCCGGATAACGAACCGATCCCTCATCCGTTAGTCCCTGGAGCTTGCCGAACGCCACTAAGCTTCCGGAGAACGTAACCGCTCCTATGAGACCTGAGGCAAAAGTGGCAATAGAGAACTGAGCGTCAAGGGGTATCGGGCTTGAGTCTCCAGCAACCATTATTTCAAACAGTGCCGCTCCTGCCACGAGAACCGAAGCAGCGCCTCCGAAACCGTTATAGAGCGCCACAAGCTGAGGCATAGCGGTCATCTGTATTCTCACCGCCAAAACTGCGCCAATACCGCCGCCAATGATGATACCTGCGAAAATCACGCTGTAACTGACGATGTTCTTATCGAGCAGAGTTACTACTATTGCAAGGAGCATTCCGAGCGCGCCAAGCATGTTGCCTCTGACCGCGGTTCTCGGATGCGTCAGTCCCTTGAGTCCGAATATGAACAGTGACGCCGCTACTAAATACGCTATGTTTACTATTGCAGAAGACATTAGTTAATCCTTCCTCTTGAACATTTCGAGCATTCTGTTTGTTACCATAAACCCGCCTACTACGTTAATTGTCGCAAGTACTACCGCAACGAAGGCAAGCATCGTGGTGAGCCACGTGTGCTGTGTGCCCGCAGATAGTATTGCGCCAATAAGGATGATTCCCGATATCGCGTTCGACCCTGACATCAGTGGTGTATGAAGTGTAGGAGGCACTTTTGAGATTACTTCAAAGCCTATGAAAGCGGCCAGCACAAAAATTGTGAAAACAATTGTAAATCCGTCCATTCCGAGGCACCTCCTGTTTTATTTAAAGTCCCAAACTCTCTTTCACTCGCTCGTTTACTACATTTCCGTCATCAGTTACGAGAGAGTCTTTTAATATTTCATCCTCGAGGTCGATCTCGAGTTTTTCGTCTTTTACCATTAAGAGTACCAAGTTGGCTATGTTCTTGGAGTACATCTGGCTTGCGTGATAAGGTATGCTGGAGGGCACATTGACCGGCCCGATTACGCTCACGCCGCCTTTCTCCACTGTTTCGCCCGCCTTTGTAAGCTCACAATTCCCTCCGCTCTCCGCGGCAAGGTCAATGATCACAGAGCCCGGGCTCATGCCGGAAACCATTTCCTCAGTTATGAGCACAGGGGCTTTTTTACCCGGTATCGAAGCTGTCGTTATGACAGCATCGTTCTCTGCCACAACACGGGTCATTAGCTCCCTTTGTTTTCTGTAAAAATCCTCGTCCATCTCTTTGGCGTAGCCGCCCTTGTCCTCGGCTTCACCGGTCTCGAGCTCAAGTTCAACGAACTTCGCGCCAAGGCTTTGCACCTGCTCCTTTACCGCAGGGCGTATGTCATAAGCTGAAACGATGGCCCCTAGACGGTTGCATGTGGCTATGGCCTGAAGCCCAGCCACCCCCGCACCTATCACCAGCACCCTCGCAGGTGTGATAGTGCCGGCGGCTGTCATCATCATCGGGAATATTTTCGGCATCGAGTCAGCAGCCATAAGCGCTGCTTTATAGCCTGCCAGGTTTGCCTGTGAGGAGAGAACGTCCATACTCTGTGCCCTTGTTATTCTGGGGACGAGCTCAAGCGCAAACGATTTAACTTCGGCCTCGCCAAGCGACTGCACAGCGTCTTTGTTCGTAAGAGCGTCTATGAGCCCTATTACGATTTGACCTTTTTTGAGCGCTTTCAGGTCCTCGGCGTCCGACTCATTGCCGCTGCCGATCGCCCTTACCTGAAGTATTACCTCTGCCTTCGAGAGTACTTCAGCACGGTCTGAAATCACTACTCCCTGGTCTTCATACATCTTGTCAGTAAATCCGGCTTCAAGCCCCGCGCCTTTTTCCAGATGGATAACGAAACCCGCTTTCTGTAAAGAAGGTACCGTTGCGGGTACAATAGCTACCCTTCTCTCGCCGGTATATGTTTCTTTTGGAACGCCTATAATCATCTTTTATTTTCCAACCTACTAAATATTTAGACAATACAGGTAAAAATTTGAGTGCAATGTTATACCTGTAATTTTAAAACAACACAATACCCATGATATTCAATCCGGAAGTTTTTGCATCGACAGTGTTTAAGTCGAAGAGATCCGGAACCGGCCAGACCCAAGAACCACTCGCATCCGGCTAAACGATATTAGTAAAGAATTAAAACTTAGTCAAGTCGGTTGTAAAATGGAGATAGTAATTAATAGAAGTGTAATAGGGTGATAAGTGGTTAATTGTATGTATACAAAAACGAACGATCACGGCAGTTTTGCATGGATTTTTGAAATCGGCCCGCAAACCAATACCACCGCAATAGACTCCAATATCAGCAATCCTATGTTGACGGCGGAGCGCCAGCCGAACAATTCCGCTAAAGTATCAGAAAAGCTCATCTCAGACCTCCCCTCCCCAATCCATTTTTAGTCTTTGCGAACCCTATTTTTCGTCCTTGCCGCTTTTTGGAAATAACCACTTAAAAGAAAGAAAATCCATTACTCCGCCGCCGCCTCCCCCCTCATCCGCGCCGCGCTCGTCTTCAAACTTCGCGTCTTCTATCACGCTGCGGATCAGCTCCTTGGCATCCTCATAAAGCTCTTCGGGAACCATTATGGTCTTGGCGTTAAAGTTATTCATATATACCCCTGAGTACATAGAGCCGAAATTATCATTTAGCACAAAATACGGCAGACCTTCGGCATCCAGGAAACTCTTTAAAAAAACAAGTTCCGATTCATCAGTCGGTATATATAACCTCTTCATACTGCAATTAAGAATACACGATAAGAGAAGTAATCTAATTTAACTTATATACCGCATCGGGAATCATGATATAATAATTGTCATATAACAATTACTCGCGGGAGATGTCTGTCATGCAAAAACTCGAATCGATACTCGGAGAACATTACTGCTTTAAAGGACTCGATAAGGGGTACCTGGATATGATTGTTCAGAAGGCCGAGGAAGTGACCTTTGAAGAGGGAGATTTTATTTTCAGGGAAAACGAGATGGCGGACAAGTTCTATATAATCGAAGAAGGCATTGTGGGCCTTGAGGCAAAGCTTGCGGCCGACAGAGACCCAATCACTATTCAAATGATCGGTGAAGGCGACGTCCTTGGATGGGCATGGCTCTTTCCTCCCTACATGTGGCACTTTGACGCAAAGGTGGTTGCGCGCACAAAAGCAATCGCGCTTGACGGACAGTTCATGCGAGACAAATGCGAGGAAGACCATGATCTCGGCTATGAGCTTTTAAAACGTTTCGCCCATATCATCCAGCAAAGGCTTCAAGCCGTAAGGCTCCAGAACCCCAATATGTATGTTGTAAAATCAAAGTCTTAAGAAGCCGAGAGTAGTTTCTTAATTTGTAGAATTAAATACCGCCCGGTTTTTCTATTTAGCCGACTCAAGCATATTTTTCTGGCGCCATTTCATGGCCGCTTTCTTTAAGGTATTAAAACCCAGGAAAGCACAATTATGCCTTGTGGTTACGAGCCTCTTTCCTAGAATCGAAGAAACCACCTCTGGGGGTGTTTCTTCCACATCGGAAACGGTTTTACCCTTGAGTTTTTCTAATATTATCGAAGTCCCCGCCATGCTTACCATACAACCCTCACCGTCAAAACTTACGTTTTTTATTACTCCGTCATCCCCGATATCTAGATAAACCTTTATAAGATCACCGCAGCCGGGGTTTCCACCCTCCTGAGTAAGAGAAGACCCCTCCATCACCCCGAAATTCCTCGGGTGCTCGTAGTGCTCAAGTATCAGCTCCATCAATTCGTCATGGTTCAAATTAAAATCACCGCCGCTATGTAATTTTTTTTACTTACCTCAATTCGAAAACTATTGCTGAATTTGCTGCGCCTTTTTTACTTCTTTCTTAATGCGGGCATATACAGCGCTAAGCCCGAACATTCGCCTCGTACCGAGTTTCTGATCTAACCCGAGGCTGTTGATCAGGTTTGAGGGAGCGCTTTCAATCTCCTCTGGGGTCAAGCCGTCAAAGGCGTCCACAAGTAGCGCTACAAAGCCCCTGACAGTCGGAGACTCCTCGGGAACGTCGGCAAATATCCTCACCTTTCCGTCCTCGAGCTTTACAAATACAAACACCGGAGTCTCGCACTCTGTCACACGGTTATAACCCGCGTCCCTAGATTCCTCAAACTCTTCGGGCAGCTTTGGAAGCCCTTCTGAGTAATCGAGCAAAATTGCAAGCGTCTCCTGAAAATCCGCTTCCTGAAACTCTTGAATAATCTCTTCTATGTTCATGTTAAATCCTATTATGTCTAAAGATATTCTCTAATCGGACTAAATCAACCTGAATTGACCTAAATCGGCCTAGAGCGGCAATAAAAAAGGGCGCTAGACATTCAGTCCGCGCCCTCTGTAAGATTGTTTTCTACTTTAAAGTCAGGGTTTTTCTATTGGAGCGCGTACCATGTTGCCCCACTCCGTCCACGAGCCGTCGTAATTCCTTACATTCTCAAAACCAAGAAGATAAGTAAGTACAAACCATGTGTGCGAGGATCTCTCCCCAATCCTGCAGTATGCTATTACGTCGTCTCCGTCCTTAAGCCCCTTGTCGTCTTTATAGATCGAGATAAGCTCATCCGCGGACTTAAACGTGCCATCTTCATTTGCGGCAGTAGCCCAGGGCACATTCGCGGCTCCCGGGATGTGACCGCCTCTGAGCGCGCCTTCCTGAGGATAAGCCTCCATGTGGAGAAGCTCCCCTGTGTATTCACCGGGTGAGCGTACATCGATCATCGGATTACCCGAGCCTATATGGGCCATTACATCATCCTTAAACGCCCTGATTGATTCATTTACTCCCGATACGGCATAGCTCGTAGACGAGTATTCAGGCACGTCCTTTACCAGCGGGCGGTCCTCATCAATCCACTTTTGTCTTCCGCCGTTCATCATAAGACAGTTTTCGTGTCCGAAGAGCTTGAAAACCCAAAAAGCGTAGCAGGCCCACCAATTATTTCTGTCGCCGTAAAAAACCACTGTTGTATCGTTTGAAATACCTTTCTCCGACATTAATTTTTCGAACTTTTCTTTGTCTATGTAATCCCTTACCAACTGGTCCTGAAGGTCCGTCTGCCAGTCCACTTTGACTGCTCCCTCGATGTGACCAACGTCGTAAAGAAGAACATCTTCGTCAGACTCTACTATCCGTACTCCCGGATCACTTTTATGCTCGGCTACCCAATCGGTGCTGACCAACACGTCCGGATGCGTATATTCTGCCATTTAATATTTCCTCCTGATTGCTGTTTTAATTTATGATGCGAAAAAACAAAAAAGGACTGTTTTGACCCGTCGATTAGTGTATGGCTTGAAGCAAAATAATTCAAGTATCTTAATCAATTCTGAATAAAATCTATATCTATCTGTGAAAATTGCTAAGGAAAGAGAGCACTCAAAGTATCCGTAGGTCGTAAATATAATCATGACAGATACTTACACCCCTTTCAAACGTATCATAACCACAATGAAAAAAACCCTTCAATCACAACTTGTTTTGTGTTATTCTGTTATATAGATGGGGCTTAAGCCTTTAATTCCATCTCGACAAATCCACGCATAAGGAGGTATGCAACTATGCTGGAAGATTTAAAAGTACGTGATCTGATCGGGATTAGGGATAGAGTATTCTTCGTAGACGCTAACGACACGGCTGATGTTGCTGCGCTCAAACTGCGTAACTTCAAAGTAAGAACGATCGGGGTCATGAATGATGACAATATAGTTGGAGTGGTCGGACACGCTGATTTCTCAACTAAAGTAGTGGCTCTAGGGAAAAAACCCTCTGACGTAAAGATTTCTGAGATAATGAGCACCACTCTTCACACCGTAACGCTCGATACTTCGTTTTTCGACTGTGTGGAAATGATGAACACGCATAACATTTCTCACCTCTTCATACTTGACGAAGACGGCGATTACTACGGTATGCTGGCCTGGTCGGACTTACAAAGAAGACTCGTAAAAGAGCTCAAGTATCAGCTCAAGGTCGCGCAAGAATATGCGTTCGGACCTATGTAATCAGTCCCTGTAACAGAAAATATTAAGATAACGGAAGTGACCATACCATGACTGAGAAAAAAGACGGCGCCGAGCCTCAACAAGAAGCTGAAGCAGGTAAAGAAGTAGAACAAACCCAAGAGCTTGAGTCTTCAGAGGCCCAATCAGAGACTGGCGGTGAAGATATACCTTCTACCGCTGAACCTGAAGAGGCAGAACTTGCAGCAGCCCAAGAGGTTGAAGCTGAGGTAGAGCAAAAAGAGGCCGAATCGGCTGAGTCTGAGCAGGAAACCGCCGAGCCTGAAGAAGCACATACACAAGCTGCGGCCGACGCTCCGAAAAAAGGGCTTATGCAAAGAAGAAAGAGCTTCGCTCAAACAAGCGTTCCCAACGCCCACAGGGGATATAACCCCAAAACTCCTGTCGTCATGCTTGGAATAATAGCGGTATTCCTGATCGCAAGCTTCATACTTGCAGCTTTAACCACCTAGTCAGTATTATTTCGCGGGGCTCCGCAGGTAATCACTAGCATTTTCAACGCTATATTCATAAGCACGTATTCACTTAACCCCGTCTTCACTGCACGAGTTCATTCACAAGAGCAATTATCTGCTGACCTTTCACAGGCGCGGGTTTAACGTCCGTAGAGCAAACGGTAAGCTCGCCGCTTTCCTTTATTATAAACAGCGGGAGAGCGTGCTCGTATAAAGACATAAACGCCCCGTAGTCAAAGTCTTCAGTCAGGGTTATTTTCTTTATCACAGCCCCTGAGGTAAACCGTTTAGTCAGATAGTCGAAAGTGGCGTCAGGGGAAAATAATAGCCTGCCGCGCAGATGCTGCGGTATGCTGGCCTCGCTCCTGGCGCTGAATTTTGAGTGCTTGGAGAGCTGATAGACCTGGGCACGTCCGAAAAACTCGACAAAATGAAGCGCCGAGAGCGAGTTCACCTCTTCGTTTGAAGTAAGGGCAAGAAGCTTACCGATGCCGTCAAGATCAACGTCTTCAGAAATATCCTCGAGAAGAATATTCTCATAATAAGCTTTAAGCCCCTCGTTTCGGGCAGCCGAGATGTTAGACCAGTTAGAGTCAACGAGCGACACCTGAAACCCGCTCTCATGAAGAACTTTGGCTATCGCTCTTGACCAGCCGTGGGCCCCGACCATCAAGACGCCCTGCGGATTGGGAGACGCAATACCCAGATACCTCGCAAGTGGAGACGCTGTAAGGCCGTACACCGCCACAGTCGCCGTTATAACCAGGAAAGTAATCGTTACCAGGTGCTCTGCGTCCTCATACCCGGCTTCTATGAGCCTTAAGGCAAAAACAGAAGATACAGCAGCAGCTACGATTCCCCGGGGAGCCATCCACGACAAAAACACCTTCTCCTTAATATCCAGGTCGGCAGTAAAAGTTGACACAAACACACATAGCGGGCGCACGAGAAAAAACATAATTACGAGAAAAATGACGCTCTTATAATTCAGCACGTAGGCGACCTCTTTTTCCGTAAGCCTGGCGGCGAGAATAATAAATAGGCTTGAAATAAACAGTACGCGGAGAGTTTCTTTAAACTCCATTATATGCTTTACGCTCACCCACTTCTGATTGGCAAGCGCTATACCCATAACCGTGACGGCAAGGAGTCCCGCTTCAGTCTGAAAATAATTCGATACTGTGAATGCCGCTACAACGGTCATCAGCGCCACAGGGTTCTGAAGAAAATCCGGCACCCAGTGTCTTTTAAGCACTATTACAATGATATACGCGCCGAGTAGTCCCGATACAACTCCAATTAGAGCAGCCTTGATAACACTCAACCCGACCTGCTCCGAAGCCTCTGCAACCCCGCCCGAGAGTATGGCCTCGAATACGAGAACGGCCAATATGGCGCCTATAGGGTCGATAACAATACCTTCCCACTTCATTATCGAGCCCGATTTCCCCGAAGGGCGGACGTGACGCAGCAGCGGGATAATCACGGTAGGCCCGGTCACTACGAGTATCGCTCCTAAAAGCACCGAAAGCCTGAAGTCAAGACCGAACAGGAAGTAAGCCGCAGCCGTGCTCAGAACCCAGGTAACCAAAACTCCTATGGTAACAAGGTTAATTACAGCCTTACGTATCTCCTTGAACTCAGAGAACTTAAGGCTGAGCCCTCCTTCGAACAATATGATGCCGACCGAGACCGATACAAGGGGAAGCAGGAGGTCGCCGAACACGTGGTTCGGGTTGAAAAACCCGGTAACAGGACCCGCAACAAACCCCGCGATAAGAAGTAGCAGTATCGCCGGCAGGTTTATGCGCCATGCAATCCACTGCGCCCCGATCCCGAGCACTATTACCGTAGCCAGTCCTACTAACAGCTCTTCACTCATTTTTACCAATGCTCCTTATCAGCGCTTATTAATTTTCGTGAAATTAATTAGACGGACTTAGTATAGCTCAGAAATTATCTTACAGAATAACCATTTTACAAGCTATCCCGTAAAACTCCTATACATACCGGAAATAAATTCAGCGTGTATATTAACAATACAGTCTCCGGAAATAAAGTAAAAATGGAAAACGGCAAATATAAAAAGCATGTTGTCATAATCGGCGGGGGCTTCGGGGGTTTATACGCAGCCAAAATGCTGTCCCGGGCATCTGTAAAAATTACGATTATAGACAAACGAAACTTCCATCTTTTCCAGCCTCTTTTGTATCAGGTCGCGGCTGGATGGCTGTCTCCGGGAGAGATAGCATCTCCTCTCAGAGTGGTGTTTAGCCGCTACAAAAACGTATATGTACAAAACGCCCGTGTGAGTGACATTGATCCCGAAGGGAAAAGGGTACTATTCAGCGATGGTGAGCTGCGCTACGACACACTTATTGTGGCCACGGGCTCAAACCACCACTATTTCGGTCATGAAGAATGGTCGAAAACAGCCCCCGGCCTCAAGACCATCGAGGACGCACTGACCATAAGGAAAAAGATACTGCTCTCGTTTGAGGCTGCAGAGCGCGTGAGCGACCCGGATGAGCAGCGGGCTTGGATGACGTTTCTCATTATCGGCGCGGGCCCGACCGGTGTCGAGCTTGCCGGAACCATAGCCGAGCTTTCCCGTACTACACTTAAATCCGATTTCAGGAATATAGATACCGCCCGGGCCAGAATAATCCTGGTCGAGGCCGACGACCGGGTGCTCCGCACATATCCCCCCGATCTGTCCGAGAAAGCTGAGGAAGAGCTGACTAAGCTCGGAGTCGAAGTAAGACTGAACACCATGGTAAAGAATATAGAGGACAATACCGCCTTGATTGAAATGAACGGAGCTACGGAAAAAATAGAATCGAGGACCATGCTGTGGACCGCCGGGGTCAAAGCGTCAAAACTCGGGGGAAAAATTAAAGAGCGTACAGGCGCTGAGCTTGACTGGCTGGGCCGCGTTGTTGTAAACCCTGATTTAAGCATCCCGGGACATCCCGACATATTCGTTATCGGAGACCTGGCCAATTACTCGTACCAAGGCGGGGAGCCCCTTCCTGGTGTGGCACAGGTGGCGATGCAGGAGGGCAGATACGTAGCACTCCTTATAGAAAACAGGTTAAAAGGAAAAGAGACAGCCCCCTTTAAATACAAAGACAAGGGCAGCATGGCGGTAATAGGCTCAAGCCATGCGGTTGCCGACCTCGGCAGACTCCATTTCTCCGGGTTTTTCGCCTGGCTCGTCTGGGCTCTTATTCACATCAGCTATCTTATCGAGTTTGAAAACAGGGCAGTTGTATTTTTCAGATGGGCCTGGAACTACTTTACGAGAAAGAGGGGGGTACGGCTAATTACAGGGGAAGACGCGCTTCCTGTTGTGAATAAGAACCGTAGCTTGGACAAGTAGTGTAGTAGATAAACATTTCGGCATTGCAATTAATTAACTGCAATACCGATACAATCGAACGGAGTTTCTGCTTCGTTTATAATAAACGCTCCCGCTGGTAGTCCGTTTATTTTGCTAATCACCAATTCAGAAACCAAACCTAGCTCAAAATCCGTACCACTAACCAGCAGCTCGCATTCCATAGTCTCACAATCAAGGATCGTACATCGATTCGAGAATCCACTAAACCTAATTTCTTTTTCTCCAATGCCCGGTCTACTAACATTTCTACAATTAATATTACTGCACCCCATAACTAACTCTTCCGCAATGCAGTTGGTTTCCGCAAACCTATCCTGCATTTCTTGAACACTGCATATAAGATCATTGTTGGCGTTATTACTGTCACAGGAAAAAGTAAACACAAGACAAAGAAATAAGGTAGATGTCAATATGTACAATGATTTGTTTAATATCATAGAAATTATCCCTTTAATGCATATATTACCGTAAGAACTTTGGCAAGCAAGATATTTAATTGATAAGAATCCCCATGCTCCCATCCCATCTTCTTCTCAAAGTATCCATACCCTTAGTGTTAACTAAAAATATATCTACATAACACACCTAGGTTTTGTTGACTTTGCACTGTAGTAACGGTAATTTATAGGCAGAGGTGTAAACATGATCGGTGGACTTGGAATTTGGGAGCTTTTAATAATCCTCGGGATACTGCTTTTAATTTTCGGTCCCAGCAGATTGGGTGATTTGGGCTCATCGCTGGGTAAGGGAATCAAAGGGTTCAGGAAATCCATGAAGGATGACGAGATTGACGTAACTCCCGCAAAAGACGAGAAAAAACACATTGAGGATACAGACCTGGAAACACCCCCCTCCTCTTCTGAAGAAAAGGAAAAGGTCCAATAATAGGGCCGCTTTACGTTTCTTTCACATTCTGATTCTGAAAGCTTATTCGAGTACTCAATAGATACCCGGACCAAAGGATGGTTACGGAAGTTTTATTAGTTATGACCACTCGCCTAAATGCCCACGCTCAAACGGGCACTTGCCAAGCTTGATATGCTCTTCGAACTCGTGACGGAACTTTTTCACTATAGATTCTACCGGCATAGCGCAGCCGTCAGCGAGGGCGCATATCGTCGTACCCCTCATCTGTGAGCAAGCGTCAAGGAGAGTATCTATGTACTCCATCCTGCCCCTGCCTTCTTCTATCATGGTGAGCATTTTCTCAAGCCACCAGGTGCCTTCCCTGCACTGAACGCACTGCCCGCACGACTCGTCGCGGTAAAAATGGGCCAGATTCTGGGCTACACGCACCATACAGGTTGCGTCGTCTATCACCGTTACCCCGGCGGTACCTAACATAGACCCCACCTCCGAGAGAGTATCAAAATCCATCTTTAAATCCAGCTCATCCGCTGTAAGAAGCGGCGCTGAAGAGCCCCCCGGAGAAACAGCTTTTACTTTCCGGCCTCCCGGCACCCCGCCCCCGTACTCATCGATCAGCTCCCGAAGCGGAATTCCCAGCGGAAGCTCGTAAAGCCCGGGATTATTTACCTGTCCGCACAGCCCGTAAATCTTTGTCCCCGTGTTCTTTGGTGTCCCTATCTCTGAGAACCACTCAGCCCCGCGGTTGATAATGTGGGGAACGAAAGCGAGAGTCTCAACATTGTTTACAATGGTAGGGCAGCCAAAGAGACCGATCTGCGCTGGGAAAGGAGGCTTTGGCCTCGGCTCGCCGTTCTTACCCTCAATCGACTCTAGCAGTCCCGTTTCTTCTCCGCATATGTATGCGCCCGCGCCCCTGAATACTACAACGTCAAGGTCAAAGCCGGAGTTAAGGATGTTCTTACCCAGGTAGCCGTTTTCGTACGCCTCTTGTAGAGCGCGCTCTAAAACACTCGCGCCGTAAGGCATTTCGCCCCTTATATATATGTAGGATTTGTGAGAGTTAATCGTGTAGCAGCCGATAATAATTCCCTCTAACATTTGGTGCGGGTCCTGCTCGATTATCTCACGGTCCTTAAAGCTTCCGGGCTCGCTCTCGTCCGCGTTACAGCAAAGGTAAATTGGCTTCTTTGAATCCCTCTGAATAAATCCCCACTTGATTCCCGTAGGGAACCCCGCGCCGCCTCTTCCCCTGAGCCCTGCTCTTTTGATCAGGTCGATAATATCGTCCGGCTCCATATTGAGCGCCTTTGGGAGCGCTTGGTACCCACCCCGTTCAATATACGATTCGATTTTATGGGAGTCGGGGACTCCGGCGTAGCTGCGGATAATTCTAAGTTCAGGCATTTAATTCCTCTGGGTATTCATTTGATAGGCTGTAATTTTATATGGGTTTTGAGACCCTTGGCAAGTTTTAGTAAAAACTTCACCGAATATGCAAGGAGTAAGAGCCTCAAATTTAAGCTGATAACTGATCGACCGTATATTTCGCAAACGCCATTGAGCATGTAAATGCCGGGGAAATTGCGTTTAGTATATGTATAGAATCGGCTTGTTTTAGGACCAGGAAATCCATAACCAATTCCCGGGAGCTCCAATCCACAAGCTGAGGACGAATACCTGCTTTTGGTGAATCTATCAGGTCTTCTTCCTTTATCTCCGGGACAAGCTTTCTTGCCTCTTTATGTAAATAGGAGCTCGAATACTTTCTTATCTCGCTAATTGCCGCTGTCCTAAAAGCGTCGTTTGTGAAAAAAAGTACTGAGTCCCTAAAAAGTATCGAAAGCGTCTCTTTTGACAAGTCGTCTAAGAACCCGTATTCCTCCCGCCCGAGCGCAGGCATCGCGGTAGGGCCGAGATAGACGCTTCCGTCCGCGCCCCGAGTGAAATGAACTCCCAGAAAAGGGTTTCTGAGATCGGGCACAGGGTAGATGTTAGAGCGTACCAGATGTGATGCCCGGGGACTCAGCTTTTTATACGTCCCCTTAAAGGGAAGCACTTTGTATTGCTCACCGACACTGAAATGCCCTGCCACCTTGTCCGCGAACGAACCCGCAGCATTTACGAATGTTTCAAAATCTATCTCACCCGTTGAAGTAACCGCTGTGCGGTTTCCGTTTAATCCGGTAAAAGATGTACTAAACAGAATATCCACCTTCCCACTTTCTATGAGCTCATCTTTAAGAGATTCGAGAATTTCAAGCGGTGATATGACAGCCGTTTTGGGAGAATACAGCGCTTTTCCCCTCCTGGCCGCGTAGGGCTCTATTTCCGAGAGCTCTTCGTCATCAATGATACGGGACTCTGCGCCTGCTGAATCCGCTCTCCTCTTAAGCTCGTCAAGACCATCTAGCTTATCCTCGTCACCCGCTACAATTACCTTGCCGGACTCCTCCAAGTTGAGCCCCCTTTGGCGGCAGTAATCCTTCATAAGCTCGTTTCCCTCGACGCAGAACCTGGCTTTATTGGTTCCAGGGGAATAGTAGATGCCTGCATGAAGAACACCGCTGTTGCG
This sequence comes from Thermodesulfobacteriota bacterium, assembly GCA_965216785.1. Taxonomy (GTDB): domain Bacteria; phylum Desulfobacterota_D; class UBA1144; order Nemesobacterales; family UBA2774; genus UBA2774. The sequence goes on along the minus strand of OZ244197.1, from coordinate 1,706,371 downwards.
ACCGCTTGCGTGAGCGCCGAGCGACTTCTCTTTTTCTATTATCAAGATACCGTCCGCGCCTCTTTTCAACAGCTCGCGTGCGGTCGTAAGACCCGTAATTCCACCGCCTACTATAAGCACCTGGCATTGACGTTGCATCATACACCCCCTTTGTATGAAATTATCGTTCAGGAGATATTCGAGAGCCACTCTACGAGCACAGGTACAGTAGCCCCGGGGTTTTCCATGCAGTCGTGGCGGGCGTCAGGGATAAATTTTATCTCGACATCGTTGTTGCCCGCTTCATTCAGTATACGCTTGAGCTCTCTAGGCTCGTCCAAGTCAACAGCATAATCGTTCTCACCGTGAATAAAGAGAACAGGGACACTGAGGTCTGAAATAATCTGAAATGTCTTTGCGTTTTCAGCTTCTGGGCTTCGCATGAACCACCATGTTTTGTAGGTGTGGAGCTCTACGTCCGAAGGGTTAAACGTCGGACCCCATGCTCTATAGACAATAAACACCCTATCGTTATTAGAGTTGCGAGGGTCGTTACCCAGCACCTTTTTCGCTATTTCGTAGATATGGTCATAGGAAGGTATGCTGTCCCACTTCTCGAGTCTCTTTTTGTTGGATAGCGGCAGCGAGTATGAGCAGCCTTCCAGTATGAGACCTTTAAGGTTTGGGTGGTGGATATTTACCGCATAGTACACGCTTTGGTTCGCGCCAAGGCTCCAGCCAAGTATTACTATATTCCGAAACCCTTCCTCTGCCAGACGGTCTACAGCGGCCTCGATGTCCATAATAGAATCATCAAATATTCCGCCCCCGAATATCTGTCCCATAAATGCCATTCTGGTATTAATCGAAAATGAGCTAATTCCATTTTCCACTAATGCGTTTGGGAGCAGCCGCGGGGTACCCCTGGCTAAAAAATTGCCCATGACACCATGCACTAAAAGCACTATCGGCGAGTCATATAAATCCTTCTCGTTTTTAAATTCCCCGGTAACCAGCATCCCGTTTACCGTAAACCCGTCTTTAGCCGGGAAACTTAAAATCTTTCTCTGTCTTGAAACCATATGAGTAGGGTCGTCAGTCTTTAAATCTTCGGTCCAGCCATCTCACTATTATATCTCCGAGCTCTTCCTCTTTATCTTCGAACGAGTGACCAGCGTTTACGTAAAACGCGGAAACGTCTTTATTCCCGGCGCTTAGTGCGAGCTGAGCAAGCTGCTGCGCTTCTTCGTGCCTCACCACCTGATCATGCCATCCTTGAATAAGCAAAATCGGGACTTTTATATTCTGAATTTTTTTGTAAGCCATGGCATATTTGGCTTCGGGCCCCGCAAGGTGCCACCATGTCCTGTATGTGTATATCTCGGTGTGTTCCGGACAGTATGTGTTTCCCCGTGCTTTGTATATCAGTATGGTACGGTCTTGTCCCGTGCCTTCGAGCCCGGGCTTGATGATGTCTTTTGCCTCTTCAAAAACCTCTTGATAAGAAGGCTCGCTGCCCCAATAATCCCACCGTCTGCGGATCGAGTCCGGCATTGAATAAGGAGCTGCAAGCGTTATTATGCCGCTTATATTATGAGTCTTCCTTGGATCGCTCCTCAGGGACGCGTATCTTAAGATGATACTTGTCCCGAGACTGTATCCCGACAATATGATATTTTTGTATCCAAGCTCCATGGCATACTCAACCACTCTGTCTATCTGCGGGATCGTATCGTTTAAAATACCGTAGCCAAAGAACAATCCGAAGTTAGCCATCCGGGTATTGATGGCTAGAGAGGAATACCCCCCTTCTGCAAGAATAGGAGGAAGAAAACGCTGGCTTCCATCCAGGAAATTACCCAAAAACCCGTGCACATGGATCACAATAGTGTTACCGTCGGCCCGATTGCCTTCTTTAAATCTGCTGTGGTAGTAAATACCGTCTATCTTACTCTTACCGAACGGTATAGACACCAACTCCTGGTCCATATAGTCCATTTTCATGATCTCGCCTGAAGTATATTAATCGAATAAATAAACTAACCTGAGATGAAATTTTTGCAATCCAAAACCCAATATATATTGTTAAAGTTCAGTTGATGACCGCAGAGTTGAGATAATCGTGAGGTATAACACATTATTTAAAGTAAGGGGCGGGATCATTTATGATCTCATCAGCAAGCGCCTTGGCATCTTTCCAGCTGGAAGACTGACCCAGCTCCAGCACCTCCTTGGTGGAAGCGCCTTTAGCTGTGAGAGTATTAGTCTTCGGGTCCCAGATCAGCTGCCAGTTGTCGCTTCGCACACCCCTGACCCATCCAAAGGGAAAAGTACCTACAGTGCTCATTCTTTTATAGCCCGTCCTTTTTTCTAGAAAAGATTAGTCTCGAAAAGAATTGTGCCAGATTTAATAGTTATTACAATACGAGGTAGGAATAATGGGGACAGAGACAAGTGCTTCACAGCGATGCCGGGGTAAAAATATAACGACAGAGGCAAGAGTAAAGCACCGGCGTATCTGTGGGTCTCCGCTCTACCGGACCTTCTTAATGACTTCCTTAGATCCGTCGGGGGTCGTGAAAAGCACCTCTGTATAACCGCAGCGTAGCATCCTCTGCATGGCGGTTTTATCCTGATGAGTCTGAAGCAGGAACGGGGCGATGAAGCCTTTCTGAGATGTACAGTAATAACAGCTAAACACAATTATCTCGTCCAGCTCCCCCCTGGTAGATACTTTTACAGGCGAGTGATATTTCTCGTACTGACTGCTCCACTCTGCCGCGCACCGGGCCCTTTCGGGATTGGGGAATACCTGCGGCACTTCCACCTCAATGTCCTGTGTCCCCCGGAAGCCTTCGAAAACCGCCGTCTTGAATCCGCATTCGTAAAGACGCATCATCCCGGTCTTACCCCTGTACTCGGTCTCGAGAAAAGGTTCTACGAAATGCTCTTCAAGGCTGCAGTCCGGACAGTCAAACACAGCTATCTCGTTATACTGTCCCCTTGTGGTAACTCGTATCTCCGCCTTCCGCCTCTTATACAAGTCGGTCCACTCCTTCGCGCAGAAGAGGCGCTGGGGGTCGGGCCCAATCTCGGGCTCTTTAACCTCGAGCACTTCTTCTACATCAATAGTCTCTTCCTGGGCCGAGACCGAAAGTATATTGGTAACAATACCTAAGATTGTGAATACGAATATTGCTAGAAAAAACCTGATTGCGAGATTCATCCTACATCCTCCTTTCTCTAATTGTACAGCATTTTCGTAAGAGATGGAATACCTTGAGCAAAACTTTAATTGTGTATACCAACACACTTAAGTTATTGGCTAGTTAATAAGAGCATTCGGGATAATCTCAACACGCTGTTTTAGTTGAGATTATTGTTCAGCTTGGAGAGTTCCCTCGCTATATCCCTTGCGTCCTCTTTAAATTCATCAATCCCCCTATGTCTTAATGGCTCACAAAAACTATCTTTGTCCCTTACACCATTGCAAGGGATAAACGTAAAGCCGATCACGGCCCACAAACCCCAGAAGAACCAGTGGACTAATGGTGATTCAGTGAGGATATAGAGAGACCCGCCTATAAACGAGCCGGTAATAATAACTAAGGGCAAAATTACCGAGCCTTTAAGGGTATTCCACAAAAGCCCGAGCAGCTCACCTGGTTTTTCGGTATTGCAGGTTAACCCCCCGCCGAGCGAGGCCCCGGCAAGTACTGAGGCTATGAGCGGGAATATGGGTGAGAGTAGCTGGTAAATTAGCCCTGAGATTAAACCGACAGACACGGCCCGATGAACTGGTACGTTCTTCCCGGAGAATAGAATCGCTAGAGGCACAGCGCCCGCGAATATCAGCGGATAAAAAAGAAGTGAGAACATCGGGAGCCATGCGTCAAACATGTACGCGGCGAGAACCGCCGCCAGGCCCCAGACACCACCTAAGACGCCGCGGGCTAAAAGAGGTTTTATATGGACTTTCATCTTACTCTCCTGACTTAATGTATAAAACGAGCGGGGAGGCTAGGTCTCACAACCGCGCTCCCCCGCTCTTTTGCATGGGTTGCCGTTCTACTTCTGCATTGTTCTCGCTTTCGCTTTATTGTCCTTAATAAAGCTCTTACCCTCGGGAGAGGCAGGCTCGGGCGCAGAATCCATCATTAGAGTAGAAAGCGCCTCTCTAATCTCGGCCTCCTGTTTTAAAACCTCAGGACTATTTGGCGAGGATTTTTTGAGCTCCTCCACACTGCCCATAGCCGCGTTCATCTGCCGCAAAGCCTCTTCACGATCACCTTTCTCATACGCTGTAGCCGCCTCGTAGTACTGCGTAGCCGCGTCTATGGAAACTCCCCTGGCTGTAACTTCATCATTCTCTTTTTCCGCAACTAACTCGGCGTCCTTTGTGACTTCATAACTTATATTCTCTTCGTGATATAGGGTTTGGTCATCACCCAGTACGTCTCCGTACTCTAGCCTGGCTGTCGCAAGCGGGCTCTGTCCCGTTTTATCCGCGGGAGCATTTAGTTTCACAAGAATGTTCCTCTCTTGCCCGCCGTAGAAGTCCCCGAGCTTAATCCGAACTTTACCGTCCTTGGTGGTCTCATAGGCATAGCCGTATACATCGCTTACGCTGACGCCTGGAGCGAGTGTGAGCGTGAATACCGGGTCTTTTGCCACGGTCGAGGCAAGCTGACCGAACTCTTGATCGAATATCCCCGCGAGCTGAGAGGGTGATTCGACAAAGTAGTAATTCCCGGCCCCGTACTCCGCAAGGTTCGTCAAAAGATTCTCGTCGTAGTTAACCCCGAGCCCCATAGTCGTTACGTGTATACCTTTTTCAGCCGCCTGGCTTGCGATCTTAATTAACTGTCCCATGTCCGTAATACCGTAGTTAGCAAGCCCGTCCGATAGGAGTATCACTCGGTTTATATAGCCCTTCCTATGAAGCTTTTCGATCTGCCCAATACCTGTGATAAGTCCCCCGGAGAGATTTGTCGAATCTGTCGGGTAAAGCGAGTTCACAACAGATGTTGCCCTCTCCTTGTTGTTAAGGAACTGGATCGGGAAAAGAAGCTCAACGTCTGTTGAGTACGCGACTACCGAGAGCCTGTCCTCTGGACCTAATCCCGAAATTATCTGCTTAGCGGCTTCTTTTGCGTATTCGATCTTCCCCTTTTCGTTCATCGAGCCGCTCCTGTCTATAACAAGCACCAGATTGACAGGCGCCCTTTCGATCCGCGGGGCTTCATTGCCGACAATCCTGGTGTTCAAGAGCACCTCGCCCCTAGAGCCTTTATGAATGTATGGGTGGTCGAGCTGAAGGAACCACGATAGTCTCTCCGCCACGCTATTCGAGGGCTTGGGTATGGTCGGGAACGCGCCTAAATATTTAACACCTGCAAGCACGAGGCCTACAACTAGAAATAATCCAATTATGATTGTATTTACGCCGTACTTCATTTTTTACTACCTCCTTTACCCAAGTTTTTTTTGATAATATTTATCTCTTCATCTATGAGCTTGCTCTCGTTCTCAAGCGCGGCTTCTTTTCTCTCCATCGAAGCGGCCCGCAATGCGCTCCCTTCCTCAACCCTCTCTTCCATCTTGCTGAATACCGAAAACGGATCGTCCGTATATACAGCAGACTCTGAAGGGGCGCCTGCTTCGGACGGACCCTTATCTAGCGAAATCTCTTTCAGCAAAAGCTCTCTCCTCGATTTTGAAGCCCGAACGCGGCGCTCAAGGTCTGTGTAGCGCTCTTCGTACTCATCAAACTTGAGTTTGTCTTCGGTAAGTCTAAGAGAGATGACTCTTTGCTCTTCTTCCAGAATTCGTCTCTTTCTGACAGCTTCCCTGGCATTTGTGTCCATTTCCTTGCCGACGTATTCCTCAGCCTTTTTCTGCCAGTACTCGATCTGCTCGGTGAGTTTTGTAAGGAGCTTATTTTCTTCCTCCACTCTGTAACGGATCAGCAGTATCTTGGCTTTTGCGGTTTCTAGGCCCTCTTCCATCTCCTCCACCGCCTGATTAAGCATCTTCTCCGGGTCCTCTGCGCGAGTTACCCAGTCGTTAAACTGGGACTTCACTATAAACCCTATTCGTCTTTTAAATCCCATAACGGTGTCTCCTCAATTTAGATTTATGAGATATTACGAACGGGGGCCTGGAAAGATTTAAAACTCGGGGGGTTTACTCAAACAGTAATAAATGTAGAAACTTACGGTGTTATTGGATTAAAAAAGTCAGTTTGCCGGCTTGTCGCTGGAATCCGAATCTTCGTAATTCATATAAGCTGAGTCAATTTTCATTTCTTCAAGCTTTTCGTTTACAAACCCGCTTTGTGCAGGATCAACCCGGGCCAGGTTATTGTAAGAAGCTGCAGCGCTCGGCAGATCACCTGTCTGCTCATAACACTCTGCAAGAGATCTATATGAGGCTGCCTGTACATCCATGGGCGGAGGTGGGGAAGAATTGAGTAAAGCTTTATTCGTCGTTATTGAAGCCTCGCATTTGCCCTCCTTCTGCTGGCGCTGTGCAAGCTCAAGCTCGGCGGCATAATCTCTCAAAATAGGCTGCTCTGCTTTTAACAGACTCTCTGACGCCGCCTCATCCGAAGACCTTGCAGGGAGCTCTTCCGTGGACTCCCGCCCGAGAAGATCGGATGAAGCAGACTTCTCTTTTCTGTAAGTAACCAAGTCTTCCTCTGTTACATCTTTTTTACGGAGTGTACTTTTTTCCGGGGCGTTTTCCGAAGTCTTTTTATCTGTCTGTAATTCTGAAGGCGATGCCGGGGCTATCCTCGATTCAGCCGTGGGTTTCTCTTTTTCTTCTGAATCCGATGCTGCAATTAGCGCCTCATTAGGATCCTGAGACTCGTCTGCTAGCATTTCCTTTTCCTCAGTATCACTGAACATCTCCTCCCGTACTTGTGGAGCCCTCATTTTCACAGCGCCCACTTCTCTGGTCACGGTGTCTACACCTTCAAAACCATTCTGCCCGTAATAGAACCAAACGGATAGCGCAATGGCGGCGCTGATAGTAGGCACGAGTACCGGTGAGTATGACCATTTTTTCCAGAAAGGAGTTTTCTTGGGAGATGCGCTTTTCCTTGCGGCCTCGCTGAGCGAGGTAAGCACATCTTGCGATACCTCGGGCAAAGCTCCCTCACACGCGGCCGTGCCGATCTCCCTGTAATGCTCGAGTTCAAGAGCGCAGTCCGGGCAGCTGCTCAGGTGCTCCTCTAGCGCGCCCGACTCTTCGGGGCCGAGGAGGTCCTCAAGATAATCGATCAGTAGCCCGCTGCATTCTTTACATTCCATAACTATTTATACTCCCTCTTTCGCTTTTTGTTTCTGCTCAAAGTATCCGGACTCCGATAATATGCGCCTCAAATATTGAAAAGCGTAACGGAGCCTGCTCTTAACTGTGCCCAGAGGAGATTCCGTAATCTCCGCGATTTCCTGAAATGAGAGCCCTTCAACCTCACGGAGTAAAAACACTTCTCTAAACTCTTCCTTAAGTCCCTTTACGCCTATATCTATTAACTCCCTTAGCTCTTTATCATACGCTTCCTCATCCTGGGCTCTCGTGTCGCTCTTCACAATTTCGAGAACTACTGCCCCCCTTTCTTCCGCACTGTTTATCGGCGAGTCAAGCGAGCGGTGCCTCCTGTAGCTCTCGGTCCTCAGATAATCTATGCAGTGGTTACGCGCAATGCTGTAGAGCCAGGTGGTGAATTTCTGCTCGGGGTCGTAGCGGTCCTTACGCTCTATTACCTTAAGGAATATTTCCTGTAGCAGGTCCTCTGCATGAAGCTTGCTGCCACCCGTCATTTTCATTATGAAGCGGAGCACACCGCCGCTGTGGCGCTTAAGGAGCAAGTCAAAGCACTTTGTGTCACCATTTTGGAATTTCCGCATGGCATTCTCGTCCCCGATTTCTTTGTTAATAGTTAGTCCTATCACCGGACGCTCTTTTGCAAGTTCTGTACTATCTTCAATATATTACGAGCGGGGACGAAAACAGCTCTAATCCCATTCATATTAAAATAATAACCCATGCCTCCTTATTAATACCAGTAGAAATTACGGCGCATTTCTAACTAAACAAAATTTTCATTGATTCACACATCTCATCAATTATGCTTTTGGAATATAGGGCGGGCTAACACAGCTAACTACTGTCCGGAGAAACAACCATGAAAAAATTCTTTATAGCCTTGTTTGTACTTGTAATAATACTGGCAGCCCTCCTTGCGCTCGCTGTACTCAACCTGAACCATTTCATAAACCAGAACAAAGAATTCTTACTTGCCCAGGTTGAGGAGTCTCTCGGCAGAAAAGTTAGCTTCGGCAATGTGGAGACAGGCTTTTCTGACGGCATCGGCATAAGGATGAGCGGCTTCTCGGTATCGGATGACAGAGAATTTTCGGACGGCGATTTTATAAGAGCAAAAGACATTCAGGTAAACGTGGCGTTCTTTCCACTGCTTAGTAAAAAGATAGTAGTAACGAAACTCATTCTGAGTGAGCCCGTAATCACAGTCATACGAAATAAAAGCGGAGATTTTAATTTTTCAACACTTACAAATGGAGACAAATCCCCGAAAAGCAGTGAGGAAACCAGCAAGAATGAGGAAGATCAGATTGGTGAGATTCCTATTGCCGCCTCTAACATTGCGATTAAAAATGGGCGTGTCACTTACATAGATGAAGAGAAGGGCAGAGAGCTTGAGGCGGAGATGATCGACCTTGGCATAAAAGATCTCGGTTTTGAAAAAGAGATTGGGGTGAAGCTGAAAGCAGCCGTCCTGGCCAAAGATCAAAACGTATTGCTGGACACATCCATCGGCCCCCTAACTCCCGGCATGGATTTCAGCGATGCAGCCCTTCATGGTGATGCCCGCATTAACGATCTTAATATTAGCACCTTAAAAAAATCCCTTCCTATGCTCAAAGAGAAAATCCCTAATGGCCTCGACTTCTCCGGCCCCGTAGAAGCGAAGTTTAAATTCAGCGGTAAGGCGGGAGCGCTCACGCTTTCGGACATAGTTGTGGACGCTTCGGTATTCGGAGCGAGCAAACCCAACTTCAAGCTCACGGGAAGCGTGGGCCCAATCGGTGAAAGCACCGAGAGTTTAAATATTGATACAGAGTTCGACCTCAAGAACGCGGACATAAACAAGCTCAGACTGCTCACCTATCTTAAAGGCTCAATTCCCAACAGCCTATCCTCGCACGGGAACATCAGCTTCAAGGGGAAAGCGTCCGGCAACCCCGAGGACTTAAAGCTCCGCGGGATCGTCGTGGACGCCACAGCAACTAGGCTTGCGGTTATCGGCAAATTCCTTAAACCGAGCGATACTCCCCTTGTAATCACGACTGGAGCGGATATAGGAAATGACAAAATTAATATAAGCGAGACTGAAATAAAACTAAGCACACTGCTACTATCACTAGCAGGCCAAATAAATCAGGGCACGACGACGCTACTGAACCTATCGCTAAGTTCCAATAATATTAATCTGTCCGACATGAAGGACATATTTCCGGCTCTCAATAAGCACGAGGTATCGGGTCAGCTCAAGCTGCTACCGACAAAAGTCACGGGCGAGTCGGGTAAAGGACAAAGCCCGGACATCAGAGGCGCACTCGAAGTAAAGAACGTAAGCGTGACACCGCCTGGTTTCAAAAAACCGATTAAAGACATAAACACAAACATAGAATTCACTGGCAATTCCGCGACTGTTCAGAACCTGTCGCTCCGTTTGGGCAAATCACAGCTGCGCCTCAGCACGTCCGTCACAAGCTTCTCGCCCCTTAGATTAAGCTACGAGATATCCTCGCCCGAGCTCAATCTGAGTGATCTGATAAAACAGGCCTCCAAAAGCAAAAAGCCCGACGTGCTTAAGAACCTTAAGAGTAAAGGCACTCTGAGAATATCTAATAAAACAGCCGTATTCAGTGGTAACGTGTCTTCATCAAAAGCCGTGTTATCGGACTTTGAGCTTACCGATCTGAAGTCAAATTTAAGCCTTACGGGAGATAAAGCCAGGGTTAACAGCTTCAGCACTAAAGCCTACGACGGCACTATTAGCGGCAAGGCAAGCTACACGATGGGCCCCACTCCCGAGTTTGCGCTGATATCTAGTGTAAGGGGAATTGATCTGAAAACTTTCCTTACTTCCAGAGACCCCGGGGGCGAGCAGAATATAGAGGGGAAGGCAAATCTTGATATAAACGTATTCGGAAGCGGCACTGAGTGGGAGAAGATAAAACCCGCTCTCAAGGGCACCGCCAAGGCTGAGATTGTCGACGGCGCCGTGCTCGATATAAATCTTGCGGAAGAAGTGTTAAAGGGCATCACCGGACTGCCCGGGCTTACCGTGTTTATTTCCCCACGGGTGAGGGATAGATATCCCCAAGTGTTCGGTACGCGTGATACGGAGTTTGAAGAGTTCAAGGCCTCATTCATATTAGAGAAGGGCAAGATGCGCACAAACGATCTAAGGATAACATCGAGCGATTACAGGATTACGGGAAGGGGCTGGATAGATCTTGACAGCAGGGTGGATATGAAATCGCTCCTCACTCTTTCAAAAGAGCTGTCGGAAGATTTGGAAGAGGACGTTCAGGAGCTTAAATACATTTCGAGTGATAAGGGCCTCATCGAGATACCCTTTGCTATCTCAGGCACACTGCCTGACGCAAAGCCAAAGCCCGACATGGGATACCTGACTACCATGGTAGAGCGCGCTACCATTAGAAAAGGAAAGGAAGAGCTAAAAAAGCAAGTGCTCGATAAGCTCCTTTCGGAAAGTGAGAAGGAAAACGCGCAGGACACAGAAGCCGAGGAAGCTCAAGAGCAGCAGACCCAAAACACGGGAAGTAAAAAGAAGAAGAAAAAGAAAAGGCTCGATGAAAAGATTCTAGATGAGCTTGGAGACCTTTTTTAATTTTGACGCCACACCCTTTTCTATCTTATTGCTTCTCGTAAAACTAGTATGATACCCTCTTATTAAATAGAGGAAACTATGTGCGGACGATACACGCTCACACCCGAGCAAAAAGCGATTCAAGCAGAGTTCAAGGTTAAACCCGGGCATTACGTTCACGAGCCAAGGTATAACATCGCTCCCTCTCAGCCCGCCCCCGTCATAGTAAGAGAAGACGAGAACGTAATAAAAACAATGAAGTGGGGGCTTGTGCCGTATTGGGCCAAGGACCCGAAGATCGGTTTTAAGCTCATTAACGCGAGGGCCGAAACAATTGCCGAGAAGCCGAGCTTTAAGACCGCGTTTAAAAAGAGAAGGTGCCTTGTCATAGCAGACGGATTTTACGAATGGGTTAAAGCACAGGGCAGGCGTGTTAAAATCCCGCACAGGTTCGTGCTCCAGTCGGAAAAGCTATTTTCGTTTGCGGGGCTATGGGACGTTTGGAAAACGCCCGAAGGCAAGCCGCTTGAGACCTTTACCATAATCACTACGGGACCGAACGAGCTTATGAAACCCATACACGACCGCATGCCCGTAATTCTCCGAAGGGAGGACGAGGATCTCTGGCTCGACCCGCGCGCGGATGAAAAAACCCTTCTATCTTTACTTAAACCATACGACCCCGGGCTCATGGAGGAATACGAAGTCTCTATAAAGGTAAACTCGCCCAGGGAAGAATCCCCGGATTTAATAAAACCCGCGCACAACTTCCCCGAGCAAGAACCGCTTCTTTGAACTTTTTGTTAGCTGTTATAGAATTACCCACCTTAAATAACATTATCAGGAGAAGTAAAATGAAAAAGAGTATATTCTCAATCTTAGGAATATTACTTTTAACTCTAGTTTTTTCACCACTCATCCGGGCAGATGAGCTTGAGCAATCGATCGATGCCCACGGCAGCCTCGAAACTTTCAGAGCCTACGGGACTCTTGAGTACGACCAGACTTTTGATCTCAAAGGAAAATTTACTTTAACAAACCATCAGCTGATTGATCTCAAGTCCCGGAATGTGCTTATCACGAGCGATGACTATAAGCTCGGATTCGATGGGCAGGAGGCCTGGATAGTACCTAACATACAGGCGCTGGGTATACCGCCAAGGTTTTATGCCTCGACCCCGTTTTATTTCTTCGGACTCCCTTTCCTCTTCGCAGACCCTGGGGTGAACACGGAGCCGCTGGGAATAAAGGAACTCAACGGCAAGGAATATAACGTGGTCAAATTCACTTACGAACAAGGCATTGGTGACACTCCTGATGACGACTACATCGCATACTTCGACAAGGAAACGAACCGGCTGGAAGTACTGACTTATATCGTCACATACCCGCCTCTCATGCAGGGAAAGTCCAAAGACGAGCTCGAGCGGCACGCTGCCGTGTATGAAGAGTGGCAACAAGCCGGGGGATTGTTAGTACCCGAGAAGATAAGCTTTTATGAGTGGAAGGACGATAACCTTGGCGGGGAATCTCACGGCACTATGGTGTTTGAGAATATTTTATTAAAGGGAAAACGCCCCGAGCCTTCCACGTTTACAAAGCCAGAAGGCGGAGAGATAGATAACAGTCACTTGCCAAAATAGAAAAATTCCCTCTGTATGGCATAATTACAGCTTCCGAAACGGAAAACATGGAAAAACAAACTTAATTATATAGAAGGAGGAAGGTATTCATGGCTAGCAAATCACACAGAATAGAAAGCGACTCGATGGGGGAAATGAGCGTTCCCGCAGACGCATACTACGGAGCTCAGACGGCAAGGGCAATTGAGAACTTCCCTATTAGCGGTATCAGAAAGCACAGCCTCTTGGTACAGGCAATGGGAATGATAAAACAAGCCGCGGCGGAGACGAATATGGAGCTCGGCAATCTTTCCAAGAAGCAGGGAAGAGCGATAGTCAAAGCGGCTCAAGAAGTAATCGACGGAAAGCTCGACGACCACTTTGTGCTGGACGTATTCCAGACCGGCTCGGGTACATCGACCAACATGAACACAAATGAAGTAATCGCAAACCGCGCAAACGAAATATTGGGAATAAAAAAGGGAGACAAATCCGGAGTACACCCCAACGACCACGTGAATTACGGTCAGTCAAGTAACGATGTCTATCCAACCGCCATCCACCTGTCTGCAGTACTGTCAATTAACGAAAACCTGCTGCCTGCGCTCAAAAAGCTCAGGGCGGCGCTCAAAGCAAAAGAGAAGCAGTTCGACAAGATAGTAAAGATAGGCCGCACCCATCTTCAGGATGCTACCCCTGTCAGGCTCGGCCAGGAATTCGGCGGCTACGCGAGCATGATCGAGCACGGAATTAAACGCGTAGAGTACGCGCGCTCAGAGCTCGGCGAGCTCGCCATAGGAGGCACCGCTGTTGGATCGGGAATCAACACTCACCCCAAGTTCGGGAGTATGGTAGCTAAAAGACTGAGCAAAATGTCCAAGACCAAGCTCAGGGAAGCCGACAACCATTTCGAGGCTCAGGGCTCAAAGGACGCCGTTGTGGAAGCGCATGGGTCGCTTAAGACTCTCGCTGTAAGCATGATGAAAATTGCAAACGACATCCGCTGGCTCGGCAGTGGACCACGCTGCGGCATAGGAGAAATCCACATTCCCCCCGTTCAGCCCGGGTCTTCAATTATGCCTGGAAAGGTAAACCCCGTAATTCCCGAAGCTGTATGCCAGGTAGCGGCCCAGGTAATGGGCAACGACCTCACGATAACCATAGGAGGCCAGTTCGGGAATTTCGAGCTAAATGTGATGATGCCGGTTAAGGGGCATAATTTCCTTCAGTCGGTTGAGCTTCTTTCAAGGGCCTCAGAGGTATTCGCGGATAAATGCATAAAAGGCATTAAGGCCGATAAGAAGCGCTGTGAAGAGATGATCGAGAAGAGCCTCGCGATGTGCACTAGCCTGGCGCCCGTGATCGGTTATGACAACGCCGCCGCAATTGCCAAGGAAGCTTACGCGACAGGAAAAACCGTAAGGGAAGTCGCGCTTGAGAAAAAAGTACTTCCGGCAGAGAAGCTCGCTGATCTCCTGGACCCCTGGTCGATGACTGAGCCCGGCACAAAGAAATAGACCCGGCATAGATATCAGAACAGCTAAACTGCAGTTTACTATTAAACAGCTCTACGGTAGAGCAATCTCAGGAGAGCTGTAATGAGAAGGACTGCGCCAATGGCTGCAAATATAAAGCTGAGCGGCAAAAAGAAGCTTTCCTGAAGCACTCCATCGGAGTCTACCCAGCCATAAAAGACGTTTTCAGCAATTCCGCACATAGCGCCTAGCAGAAAAAAACCTATGCCAAAGAGAGTAAGCTTCGAGAATTTTATCACAAAGAATAAGCTATGGTTGAAGCTCTAAGATGTCAATTACAATTTCAGGGGAATTTTTAAATTTTCCCATAAAGAGTCTATTAAATCCAAACCTAATCCAAGAAGCACTCAATCGCTTTTCTGACTATTTCTTTTCCGCCGCTCGGGATCATCTCCTTGTGCGCGAGCAAGACCCTGTCAAAATCAAAAGAGAGCACCTTCAGAGCCGACTCCCGGGCTTTTTCTCTATCTTTTAAGAACACATAATACTCAAGCTTAGAGACCTTCGGTCCACCGTACAAGCCGAATAAGCGAAGGAATAATTTAAAGCCCGGCGAGAGGTCTTTAGGGAAATTGAACAAGAGATCTGTGAGTATGAGGGTCTTACTTTCAGGATGATAAAACACTACCTCATTTACCATTGGTATCCCCTGGAAGATGAAGTTCCGGACTTCCCCTTCAGGCCCAAATGAAGTGTCGTCCGCAATCTCACCTTCAAAAGTTAAATCTTTTCTCTTCCTGGCTAGACCGGGAGCTCCCCACAGCTCAGCCTCAGGATAGTTTTCTTGGTAATCTTGAACATAAAGATGATGGAATCTGTTCGGTGCAACGATGTATTTTACATCGCCTAGAGAATCTATCTCTTCTTTAATCATATCGTTTATAGGCACCGGGGAATGAAGGAGAAGTGCACCGGTACTGAACCGGATAGCTGTCATCCGCGTCCCGAACTCCATTCCCACAAATTTATGCGAGACCTCTACAGTCCAGATGTTTTTATCAATCTGAATCAGCTCAAATGCCCGTGTACTTTTCTCAGTCACAGCAATATATTATATCCACAGAATTTATAGTACATACTTACAGTTTTAGCATAGCTTCCCGAAATGGCCAACAAAATTGTGCAGTTGCATATTATTTGCAAATAGATAGCAGTTTCAGCCTTTATTTAGAGCTACTTAACAAATTGTGCAACTGCGAAGAAAAAACCTTGATAAGCCCCTTCTCATGTATATATTATCATTAAAATAAATTTCCCCAGGAGGAAAAGCAAGATGCCAGCAACAGCCAAAGCAGCACAAAAGACAAAAGAGTTTACAGAGCCTGTAAAGGAATTTTCTGGAATCGTTAAAGAAAATTATCTGAATGGACTCGAATATACGTTTTCACTGTGGGAGCAGAACCTAAACGCGATAAACGCCCACGTTACTCAGATCCTCGATATGGAAAAAGAGTTTGTGAATAACGTAAACGGATACTACAAGGATTTCCCAAAGGACCTTCCGTTTGCCAACGGTAAAACAGTAGATATTAGTGACCAGTTCGACAAGTACATCGAGTTCAGAAGAGAGCAGGCACAAGCCGCGAAGAACGTTACTGAGAAGATTACGAAGGATGCTCGCACACAGGCAGAAGCTAATGTAGAAAAGGCGTTCTCATTCATCGGCGACTATCTTAATCTTATTAAGATGTAATCTCGGTTTTCGACCTCCTATAGAAGTTACGAGGGCGGGTATATTTATCCGCCCTCATTTTCAAATCGCAGCATCAAATTCCTAAACCCCGCCCCTCATTTCTTCAAGAGTCTCCTGTAACTTGAGATTTATACCCTCAACCAGATATAATATATCCACTTGCATTTTGTTTAGTGCCAAGGTACCTGCGAAAGAGAGGTCATGCCATGCGTCTTACTTTAATACTTGTAACCCTAACCTTATTACTACCGCTAGCCGGATGCAGCACGCTCAAAACCGGAAAGACAGTTGCGATAGACAATCCTATCGAGACTTCAAGGGGCAAGAAATCACTAAGTGACGCCAGAAGAGACGTAAAAGAGTCGAGGCGCCTGCTGGATAAATGTCTTGAGCTCAACGAAGGAGACGAGACAAAGTGCGAGGCGCAAAAAGAAAATTATGACAGAGACGTAGAAGTATACGTCTCTCTTCAGCAATGAGCAGACTTGCAGCTCTTCCAATAATACTTTTATTGGCATTTATCCCAACATACACCGTGTTTGCAGAAGGCGCAGATACAGCTCCCAAAGTTGTACCCCCATCCGAAGACGGAGTACAGAGAATAGACATTGTCGTAGACAGCTACTCCTATACGCCCGAACATATTCAGGTGACCGCAAACAAGCCTGTTGAATTGAACCTTAGGAGTGTAACCTCAGTAGTGCCTCATAACTTTGTAATAGACGACCCTGAATCGGGAATCGAGATTAAGGAAACTGTCCCCTCGGGCAAAGATTTAAAAGTCTCTTTCACACCCGCTAAAACAGGCACTATTAAATTCTACTGCAGTCAGTCGGGCATATTCGGCTCACACCTGGATAAGGGGATGGAAGGCACTATCAAGGTCGTTGAGTAATAGCTTTGCCGGCTACATATCAGAACCTTAGCTGTAAATCAAAATAAAAATCCGCGTCCGCAATGTCGCTTGTAGGTCCTGCAACCGGGAACTGTACCGCAAGGCCCGGGCTGAACCTCTTGCCAAACCTTATACCGGGAGTGACAAAAAGATCTGTTTTGTCATTTATATCATCAGTCGTAATCGTATACCCGTCAAACTCGACGAAGACCAATGGAGAGATAAGTTCAATCGGCACATTCACACCTGCAGCGGCTGCATAATCGATCCTGAAATCAAAACTGTTCCCCTGAAAATTGTCGGCGTTAAATATGAAATCCGTACCCACGCTGCCTTGGAGGCTTACTGCGTCTTTCCACACTCCTGCCGACAGATAAGGCGTTGCTGTCACAGCTTTGTAGATGTAGGTGGGCAGGTCACGTCTATATGCGGTCACGGCCCCTAGCCTTCCCTGGGAATCTGTAAACGCAGTTGGGGGTACGAACTCAAGTCCGGCTGTAACCGCATAGTTGTGCGCCCTGGCCAGCACCTGCTTTACACCAATAGTTATATTGGAAAACTCATAACCGTTACGGGCGCCCTCTACGTTGTTAACACCTCCGTACGGAGCGTCGATATAGACACCTGTGTTTCCACTTTCTGTCGGGAATTCGAGTCTGATCGAATAAAAGAAAAGCTGGTCGCCGAAGCTCTGCTTAAGGGCTACTACCTCCAGATCAGCCATAACACGACCGAGCGGAAGAGGTCCCTCGAAATAGAGCGGGTAGCCGAGCGCGAGCGCGTCCTCTTTAGTATTACCAATTGTAATCGGCCCCCTGAACTCAAAAGTACCCGATACGGGGTTTAAGATACCTATGTGCCTGTCCCTAACGAATAGTCGCATGGGATTGGTTATGTACGCCCCGATAGTAGCCGCCTTGTTGTCCTGCTCATACAGCCATGCCGACGCGTATTCCATAGATATTCCAAGCGGCACTCCCAAACCCGGGGTTACGACAAGATCTATAAGCGAGGGCTGAACTGCCAAACCCTCGATTGCGTATTCAAAAAGAGTGCTCTGAATAACCGAGCCCAGCGCTGAGGCCCACATACTGTGCCCACGGGCTCTGTAGAACTGATAAGAGAGCATCCCAAAGAACGGGTGAGCGATCCAGTTAACGAAAAAGTCGTCACCGTCGTCCCATTTGGGCTTCTCGGTAATGTTATCCCACCATTTTTCAAACGAGGTGTTAAAAATCTTGAGGCTCTTGTCCCTAACCCAGTATAGCCTGGCTGCCCACTGTACGGAGTACCAGATACCGGTGTCATACATATACTCCTTAAACCCGGCGGGTCTGTCTCCGGGATATGCCAGGGCCGCAGCAGGCTTTGGAGTATAGAGGAAATCCCCGTTCTTATAGACCACTCCCTCTTCATCCGTCGCAAAGAGGTCTACAGGTTCTTCCTGCGCAAAAACCCCTGTATATATTGTGAGAGATAATAAAATTAGAAAAAAGCCTGTATATAAGCTTTTCAAACCCTATTCATCCTCCATCCTCTCCTTTATGTACTCTTTATCCCCTTTCCACATTCTAACAATTAATATGGGAAAAAGAAAGAGAATTTTTCAATCGAGATAGTAGGCTATGAATTTAGTTGTTAATAGGAGTGTTAGAATCTAACTTGGAAATCTATTATGAAGCCGACTTTTGAGATCTCCTCATCGGGGCCGTGAAGCGGTACCTGGACACCGAATCCGGGGTTGAATTTTCTGCCGAAGCGGAACCCTCCGGTAAAGAATAAATCGGTTTTCTCAAATGTATCGGCCGTTGGCTGTGTATAGCCATTGAATTCGGCGAAAAGAACTGG
Organism: Thermodesulfobacteriota bacterium; assembly: GCA_965216785.1. Taxonomy (GTDB): domain Bacteria; phylum Desulfobacterota_D; class UBA1144; order Nemesobacterales; family UBA2774; genus UBA2774. The sequence goes on along the minus strand of OZ244197.1, from coordinate 1,687,869 downwards.
AGCGAGAATTATCGGGAAATTAGCCCCTACACTGGCAGCATAATTAAACCTATATTCAAAATCGTTGCCCTCGAGCTTAGAAGCGTTTAGGACGAACTGAGATGCCACCATCGTCTGGAAGCTGAATATCCCCTCCCATACAGCTCCTGAGATGTATGGGGTAATCGTCCACGCGCTCTGAAGGTTTACAGGGAAGTTCCTTTTATACATAAGCAGAGTCTGCAGTCTGTCCAAATTGTCTTTAAACGCAGTGGGAAGGTATAAATCCATACCAAGAGAGACTGCGGAGTTATGAGACTTCATTATTAGGTGCTTGCCGCCGACTAATAAATTAGCAAACTCAAACCCGTCCGAGAGCGGATCGTCGTCAACCACAATCTCGTTCACTCCGGACTGTGCGATCTGAACGTAAAGACCCCAGAGCTCATTGGCGGAGGGGACATCTACCCTTACTGAATAGAATACAAACTCTCCTCCGAGGTCCTTGTCCATGTTCACAATCTCTATATCGGCCATGAATCTTCCGATCGGCAGCGGAGGCTCCATGTAAAACGGGTAACCGAGCCTGAGCGCTTCGTTGGAATTTGCGTTAAACGTAAGAGGCCCGCTTATTGACATAAACTGCTTTGAAAGAGGGTTATAGATACCCACCTGTCTTCTGTCTACGAAGTTCCTCATAGGGTTGATTATATAACCTAGTATTTTCGCCGGCACGAAGTCCGTATCCACCAGCCACTCGGATGATTCCTCGAGCACGAACCCGGCTGGTACACCTAGAAGAGGCGTGAATATGAGATCTGAAAGCGAGGGGGTTTCCACTAGCCCCTCTATCGTATACTCAAAGAGCGTACTCTGCACCACTGTCCCGAGTGCGGACATCCAGAACGAGTGCCCCATGGAGCGGTAGTACAGATAATCAACCGCGCCTACAATAGGATGTGTAACAAGGTTTGTAAAAAAGTCGTCGCCGTCGTCCGTTTCGGGCCACTGAGTAATGTTGTCCCACCAGTCTGAGAGCGAAGTGTTGAAGATCCTGCTGTTCTTATTCCTAACATAGAACATCCTCGCGCCCCATTGGAATGCGTATGCAATCGCGGTGTCTCGTAGAAAATCTTTAGTAGTTAGGTCATAGGTGCCGGGCCACTTATACACCCCGTTCTCGTCAGCCCCGTAATTCTCTACCCATGGGTTACCGCGAAGCATGCTCCCGGCTGAAGCTCCCGCGCCTCCAAGGAGTACCGGCGCGTCCCTCATGTCTTCATAGTACAGGTCCTCCCCCTCAAGCCCGGGTTGAGCTGCAGCTTCGAGCGTAAGCCCGAATATAGCTATAAGTATCAGAAGTTTAATTTTCACCCTCACATTCTCTCTCTTAACTTTCTCTCTCTAAGAAGGTCAATAAACTAGAATAATTTTGCCCACATAAGATACATGTAATGTAGCGGTAATAAAAGAGACTTTATTTGATTTTATTCCTGCGGGCATCGCTGTGAAGCATTTAACTCTGTCCCCAGCCGAGCAGCTTTTTAACCCTGCCCTCCCATGAGTAATCCTTAACGTCTTCAAGAGCACCCCTTTTTATAGCATCGGCAAATTGGCCGTCTCCAAGCACTTTCCGGATGCCCATACCCAGCGATACAGCACTTCCCGGCTCTACGAGTAAGGAGTTTTTTCCGTCATCCAACACCTCGGTTACAGAGGGTATAGCGCTTGCTATAATGGGCTTTCCGGAAGCCATATACTCAAAGAGCTTAATCGGGGACGTAAAATCCTTCGCCCTTGTCCCGCCTTTGATCGTCATTTCCTTAGTATAGGGAAGTACCAGTGCGTCGGCTGATGCAAGGTAGAGCGGCACGCTTGCGTGCGCAACAAAACCGGTGAGCATAACGTTTGCGGCATTTTGGCTCTGTGCCAAGGCGCGGATTCTTTCCACATCCTCATTCAAGCCTCCTACTATCAGGAACAAAACATCTTTTAAATCCTTTGCGCACTCAATAAGCTGCTCGATCCCCCGACCATCATATATATTCCCGGAATAGCAAATTATCTTGCGCTCCTCTTCAAGCCCAAGCTCTGCCCTCGCCTCCTTAGTGCCGGGAAGTGACTCGTAATCCTCGAGATCAACCCCGTTATGCGCGACCGTTAGCTTTTCCGGGGGAAGCCCGAGGCTGAGATAAATCTTCCCCAGCCCCTCAGAATTGGTCGAAAACCTAATCAGATATTTAGAACGCTTAAATGAATCAAAGAGCCTCCCCGCGCCTTTCACCAGCGGATGGTGCGCGTCGTATACCGTTGGAATTTTAAAAAACACTGTCGCCAGATACGCGTAAACAATATTCCTCGTCACAACGAGGTCAAAATCCCTTCTTTGCGACCTGGTTTTAAAGGAAGCCAAAACCCCGTGGACGATATTCCTCAGGCTTGTGTTGCGGAAGTACGGAAGCTTGCTAATATGGAAATTATCTATGACGCCGTAGTAGCTCCTTATCTCCTCTATCGGATGGTTTGAGGAAAGCATCAGCTCCGTACTTACGCCGAGCCTGCCCATAGCCTCGCACATCTTCATCACGTGCACTGCGCTTGCGCCCTTTGAGAAAAGCTCGGGGCTGCCTACATAAATTACTCTAAGCGGTTTTCCTTGTGTCATGACAATTTACTTGCGTTAGTTAACGCCGGCTAACATACGGCTCAACTGTAATCTATAGAATACTGCAATATTTCAATACGGTATACAATCAAAACTCACTCGAATCACGGGCTTAGATCACTTATTAGAAATAATAACAAGACTCATATATAATAAGCCCGGGGGCAGAGGCGAGCGCTTCACAGCGATGCCCGCGGGAATAAAATCAAAAATATTGTCTCTGGATTAGCTAAAAAAGGCCAGCCCAAGTTAATATGCAATAGATAATAGTAGTTACGGGAAAAGATATGAAAGTAAGATCGATAAGAGGGTTCCACGACATCCTGCCGAAGGATATTGGCAGGTGGCATCACATTGAGGAAAACGCAAAGCGCCTGTGCGAGCTTTACGGATATTCAGAGATCAGGATTCCCGTACTCGAGTTTACGGATGTGTTCGCAAGGAGCATAGGAGCCGCAACAGACATAGTCGAGAAGGAAATGTACACCTTCACCGACCGAGACGGCTCTTCTCTCACTCTAAGACCAGAGGGCACAGCGGGTGTGGTCAGGTCCTACGTGGAAAACTCGATGTACACTAAATCCCCTCAGATTAAGCTCTACTACACAGGGATGATGTTCCGCCACGAGCGTCCACAAAAGGGGCGCTACAGGGGATTCTATCAGATAGGGGCAGAGATTTTCGGCTCCGAGGCCCCGGAGTCAGACGCCGAGCTTATAGCCATGATAAGCGGATTTTTCGATGGCATCGGTCTTGGCGAAAGTGTCACACTCGAGCTCAGCTCTCTTGGCGACGGCGAGTGCAGGCCGGCCTATAAATCCATGCTTACTGACTATTTCGCAGGACACAAGGACGAGCTTTGCGAGGACTGTCAGAGAAGGCTCGATACAAACCCGCTAAGAATATTGGACTGCAAGCAAAAGAGCTGCATTGAAGTTTCTAAAGACGCTCCCAAGATGCTGGACAACCTTTGTGATGCTTGCTCAGAGCATTTCACACGAGTAAAAGAAAGCCTGGACAGTATAGGCATTCCGTATGAGATTAACCCGAAAATAGTAAGGGGACTGGACTACTATACGAGGACCGTTTTTGAGTTCACTACTGAGCGGCTTGGCGCGCAGAACGCAGTGGCGGCAGGCGGGCGGTACGACGGGCTGGTAAAGGAGCTCGGCGGCCCCGAAACCCCGGCTGTGGGGTTCGCGATGGGTATTGAGAGAATAGTGCTACTGCATAAAGAGGTTATTCCCGAAGGCTTCGAGAAGGAAACTGACATATATATAGCGTATTTGGGAGAGCAGGCGCGTGATGCGGCCTTTAAGCTTGCTTTTGAGCTCAGGAGCTCGGGAGCCCGCGTGGAGGCTGACTACGGCGGCAAGAGCCTAAAGAGCCAGATGAAGCGCGCTGACAAATCGGGCGCACGTTACACTGTGATAATAGGGGAAGAAGAGCTTAAATCCGGCATAGTGAAGCTAAGGGATATGAAAGAAAGCTCAGAGCACGAAGTCGGAATGGAAGAGCTCCAAAAACTCGCCCTTGAATTAAAATCTTAAAGTTCTGTCATTCTGAGCGAAGCGAAGAATCTCGCTTACGCAAGTCATCTAAGCTGCGACCATTCTCCTACGAACGACAAGAAGCCCCACAATCCCAAGCGCTACCGCCATCGCGATCAGCCCCCACTCGGACAGAGTAGGTATAGGCCTTCCGTCCGCCGGGTTCAGGCAGAGAGCAACGTATATCTGATCCGGTGTTTGGTCTGGGTTCCCGCCGTTTATGTTGGCGTTTGATTCTATTCCGACTCTCGTACCGTCCGCGTTTAAAGAAGGCAGATCGTTATTCCCTCCGCTAGTAACTGTTATCTGAGTGAACTTACCTGTCTCGGTATCGAATATATATATCTCGTTATTATTGTCCGGGTTCCCGCCATTTATGTCCGCTGTACTTTTGAAAGCGATACGCTTCCCGTCAGCACTGATAAAAGGTTCAGTGGACTGCACAGCGAAGTTGGTAATTTGAGTCAGCGCCGAGGTCGTAGTATCTATAAGGAATATTTGATTCGTGCCGCCGCGGTTACCTCTGAATACAATGAGTGTCCCATCCCCGTTAATTTCCGGGTCTACGCTAAATGTCGGAGGTTCTGTGTTTGTTAACTGATTGACAACTCCGGTTGCTACGTCCGCAATAAATAACTCTACGTTGCCGTCACCGGAATGTTGAAACACTACTTTTGTTCCATCTGCGCTTATAGCCGGCTCGTTATTTGTCACTCCATTGTCCGTGAGCTGAATGAATGTACTGTTTGTTGTATTAAAAACCCATATTTCAGTGCTGCCGTCGCCGTTTCCGCCTGTGAAGTTAGCGTTTGAGCGGAAGGTAATGAGCGTACCGTCCCCGTTTATCGATGGTTCGTTTGCCTGCTGCGTGGTCAGAACATCCGTTATCTGGGTAATTATTCCCGTAGTAGAATCGAACAGGTATACGTTGAGAACATTATCGGGGTTATTACCGTTTATGTTAGCGCGTGACTGAAACGCTACGCGCGTGCCGTCACCGTTAACTGAAGGTTTTTCGCTTGAGAAATTAGTGACGAAGCTCGTAATTTGTGTGATATCCCCGGTCAAAATATTGGCGAGATAAACCTCATCGTTCCCGTCATCGTTCCCACCGTTAATATCGGCTCGGGACTCGAAGGCCACAAACTTTCCGTTACCACTTACTGAGGGTTTCTCACTATTACCCGAAGGCTCGTCCGTTATCTGCTCGATACCGCGCTGTGGACAGGCAATCTGCTGGGCCTCGGCGACCGCTCCATAAATAAGCGATAAACAAAGAAGCAAAAGCATTAAAGACAGAAAGTATAATGACGGTTTTGAATACCGGAACAAGTTGATTCCAGCCTGTGGATTCGCATATTTCATAACCCCTTCCTCCTTTAGGAATAAACGAATGATTCAATTTTACTACATTTAAAAAGCAATGAAAAGCCTTTTTCTTGGGAGATTTAATTAGAAAATAATCAGGTCGATTTAATTTCCATGGTTTTCTCTCTACTCTATTAATATACTTTATAAATTTAGGGCCCTGCTATTCATGCTTTTCCCGATTTTATCTGATAGAAATAGGAAGTTTAGTTTTTATTACTCAAAGCCAAGTAAATTTGCTCCAAAACCCCATCTAGTTCATTTAATACCTCATTTCGGGGGAATCTCAGCACCGTCAAACCAAGCTCGCTAAACCTGCTATCCCTCTCCCTAATATCCTTTTCAGACTTACCTAAATAACGCTTTCCACCGTCTATTTCTACCACGAGCTTTGATCTTGGACAGTAAAAATCTACTATGTAGTCACCTATTACTCTCTTTCTATAGAACTGACGGTCATCCATCTGCCGGTTACTCAGCTTGGACCAAAGCTTCTTTTCGGCTTCGGTCATATTTTTCCTGAGCTCTCTTGCCAGTGGTAGAAGTTTATTATTGCTTTTAAACATTTCTATAATATAGCATAAAAATAACTACATAGCCCTCTCATATTCTCACAATTACTTAAGGAAGAAATATTAATGCATAGTTATCTCCTGTAAAAAGCTTTTCAGTTAGGGAAATCAAGAGGTATAAATAAGGGGTACATAGCAGTACTAAAACCACATGAAATGTGCTATAATTTAAGGTAGGAATAACAAGAATTGGGGGTGAGATATATGGATAGATTCAGTTTTGTTATTTCAGTTATATTCGGTATGGTTCTAGCTGCTTTGTTCGTGCTCAGTTTTGCGATTCCTTTCATTGCCGTGCCGATACTCCTTGCTTTTCTCCTAGTACCTATCGTATATTTCGGCTTAATAAGAAAGCCACACTCATCCAGCAGAACTCCGTGAAGATTGCGACGTAAGACGTTATAAGATGCTGAAACTATACTGAATCGAGTTCATCAAACGGTCCGGGATGACAAGGCAACCACTGCGCAGCCATTTTACTATTCCTGACTGTAAGGATTCTTATAATGCCCAACGTTCCTGCCGGAATTTCATAATTTCCGTGATCATAAGAATACCTCCGCGATCACAGAGCAGAAACTCTAGCTATTCCCCGGACTCTGATGGGGCTGTCTCGTCTTTTTGATACCCCGAGCAATAGCCTGTGTCAATATCACACTTCTCGCCTTCAAGGAAAGTGCCCTTGAGCTTACCGCCTGCGCATCCGTCAGGTGAGGACGGATACATGCACCCTGGCGCGTCGTCAATAAAGAACTGACAGCAGCCCGATACATCTTCCTGAGCGCCACTCGGTAATGCTAAAAAGAGGAAGCTAATAACGAATAACACTGCAGTAAATATCGATATACCTTTTTTCATTTTTCCTCCTCCCACTATTAGATAATATCAAATGCTAGCATAAACAGATATCCCTATCAATCATTATCTTTATTGAGTAATAGATATATTGAGAACAAGACTAACCGCCGAAGACAAGCCCCTTGGTTGAAGGGGTATTCTTACTTCTTCTTGCCCTGCCTGCGCCGCTCCTCTGAGTTGACGGTCTTGTAATCCTCGATGAACAGATCAGTGAGCTGCGCTACAGTGCCCCCAACGCATTCCTTAAGCTTTTCCGCAGAGCAGGTAAAGAGCTTTCCTGTGGACCAGGTAGCGGCGGCGGTGTTTATGTTCTCCCCAAGCTTCTTCCCGAAAAGCACGACAGTCTGGTAAAGCTCTAAGTCGACAAAAACGATGTAATAGTCCTCGGACTGTGATTTACTGCCTATGAATTTAACCAGTAGATACGCCCCCCCGAAGACACTGAACCATTTGCGCTCCTCGAGCACCATAATATCGGCGTCAGCGAGCTTTTGCTCGACAAGGGTCTTCAAGTACTCGGGTTTAAGACCGTCACTTGCGGCGTCTACGGATATGTCCTCCACTATGACAGCCACCCCTGTGATGTCAATAAGCGTGTCCCGGTCGGCAGGAATAGCAGGCAATACCCATAGTATGGATAGTAAGAGCGGTATTAAAGCAGGAACTGCGAGGAATCTCTGCATAGGGCTATATTGTCGCACATAAAACTCATAAAGAAAATACAGGTCTTCTAATCTTCGCAGTCATTACTGCAGAAGTCTTTAAGAAGCTTGAGGTTGGTCGAGACCAGCTTGTGCGGGCCCGGGAAGCGGGCTTCGGTGAAGATCTTAAGCGCCTCGGTGTAGGCGTTTATGGCCTTCTCACAGTTCTCGTCCTTATTCTCGACCTCGGCGAGCGTTGTGAAGGCGGCGCCTATATTGTTCTGGGTCGAGGCGTACTGAATGGGGTATCTGTCTATGGTATATATGATGAGAGCGGTCTCATAGGCGTCTATCGCCTTTTTAGAGTTTTTCGCCCTGTCTTCCCTTTCACCGAGCGTCCTGTAAACGACGCCCAGGTTATTCTGTGTGGCAGCGAATTGAAGCGGCTGCTCTTTAATCGTCCTCACCTTGAGCGCTTCTTCAAATGCCCTGAGCGCGTGGCGGCAGTTAACCTCTTTCTCCTCAACCTCGGCAAGTGTCCTGTAAGCACTCCCCAGATTTGTCTGGGTCGAGCCGTACTGATCGGGGTAGCTTGAGCGGCTGTAAATCTTAAGTGCCTCTTTATAAGCGTTTATCGCACGCTTGCAGTTCTTTCCCTTCTCCTCAGCTTCAGCAAGCGTTCTGTAGACAATTCCGATGTTGTTCTGGGTAGCCGCGTATTCGAGGGGAGACTCTTTTATGTCGAACACTCTCAGTACCTGCTCATAGGACTCTATGGCTCTCCTTAAGCTCTGGACCTGGTCCTCGGTCTCCGCAAGAGCCTTATACAGACCCCCGAGGCTGCTCTCTATCGAAGCGTACTCTTGTGGGTGGTTGTCGTACCTGTAATATTTAAGCGCTTCCTGATAGGCCTGGGCTGCGTTCTTTGTATTTTGGGAAGTGGGTTCTTTGCGGGATAGCATTTCGCATGCGTTCCCCATGTTCTTTTGAATAAGCCCGTAATCAGCGGGGCTACTTTCTTCCGTATAAAACTTGAGCGCATCCCCATAGGACTGTACCGCAAGTTTTAAAGTATCTATGTCTTCGCTCTCTGAAGCTAAATTACCGTAGGCAATCCCGAGAAATTTGGACAGCTCTCCGTACTTCGAAGGAGCAGTATCATGTGTGTAATATTTTAGCGCCTCTGTGTAGGCGTCTACTGCTTTTTGCTGATACTCCATATTGCCGTCAACCTGGGCGACTATCCCGTAAACTATTCCGATTTTCCTTTGAACTGCACTGTATTCTTTCACGTATTGTCCATCACCAAAAGCCTTAAGCGCCTCAGCGTAGGCCGCTATAGCGTTTTGATATTCCTCCGGATTACCCGATATCTCGGCTATTGTGCTGTACGTGCTGCCGATATTCATCTGCAAGTTGCCATATTTGTCAGGATGATCTTTCATGCCAAATACGGTGAGAGCGCGCATGTAGGCTTCAAGAGCCTTTTGGTAGCTCTTCAGATCGCCCGAGTGATCGGCGAGCATCTTCATAGACTCAGCTATTTTTGTCTGAACATTGCCGTACTTCTCGGGATAATCCTCGGGGCTGTAAACCTCAAGTGATTCCTCGTAGGACTTAACCGCTCTCCTGTAGTTATTCGCAGAGCCTGTTTCCTTGGCGACTTCGGTATAAAGACCTCCAAGCCTGGACTTTATCCACCCGTACTGCTCGGGTGCTGTTTGGATTGTCTCTGTCAGCAGCGCTTTCGTATAATACTCAATTGCTTGATTCGAATCACTGAACTGGCGCTCCTCAATGACCGCGTCCACACCCGAGTCGCCCGAAGATGCAGCGGCAAGAACTGCCTGCGGCATAGACTCTACTTTATCGTCTTGATCGGGCTCCTGAGACTTAACTTCTTCTTGGGGTTCAACTACTTCCTCCGCGTCAACTACATCATCAGATTTAATTATTTCCTCAGACTCTTCTAAATCTTGGGACTTAACTACTTGAAGCAGCGGTTTATCCTCAAACGCATTTGCTTCCTGCTCAGGCTCCTCAGTTTTAGCGCTCTTTTCAGGTTCTTTGTTATTAAGCTCGGTAATAGCCTCGTATGCCCGAACGATATTGTTCTGAATCTCCATATGACGCTCGGGATAATCCTCAGGGCTGAACACGCGCAGTGCTTCACGGCACGTGCCGATAGCCTTGTTAAATAAATCGACACTTCTCTCTCGCTCTCCCATATGTAAATATAATGAGCTCAATTTCATATGCGCCGAGCCGTACTCCTGCGGGTTTAGGGCTTCGCTGTAAATTCCAAGCGCATCGGTATACGCGTCTACCGCCTTGTCATAAGCATCTTTGTCGGAGCCCCCAAGAGCGGCCTCTTCAAGTGTTTCCCCCCGGCGCATGTACACATTCCCGATCTTAAGCTGCGCGCGGGCGTATTCCTCACCGAGCTCAAGGGAATCATATAGATCCTGTGACTGCCGGTATACCGACAGAGCCTCTTCGAACATACCTTCTTCCAAGCTTTGATCCGCGAGAATATTCTTCACAGATGCCTCATCGGCCAATGTTTCTTTGTATGCGTCTTCTATACCCAAGCTCTCGTACACTTGTGCTGCTTCTCCGTAGGCACTAAGAGCCTTCTCTGCTGTAGCCGGGACTGGGTCTTCCTCCAGAAGCTCCCGGTAGAAATTCCCTAGATTCCTCTGAATAGAGGCATATTGCTCGGGAGCGTCATCTTTGGTGCATATTGTTAATATTTCAAGGTACTCCGCCTCTGGACTCGTACCGGTCTCTGCCTGTGCGTGTGTGTAATTACTCAACATATCGTATATCCCCTCAAGTTTGTCATTTATGCCGTGTGAAATATTCCGATCTTCCGAATTTTCAGAGAATTTCCGCGCGTTTTTGTAGTACTGTAAGGCCGTCTTTGAATTATTTGCCGTATCTTCTTTAAGCGCGAGCTTTTGGTACACTGAGCCAAGCTCAAGAGATAAGACAGCTTGCTCAGCTACATCGTCTGAATCTTGACAGAGCTCAAGAGCAAGGCTGTAATTCGAAGCGCTCTCTTTTAGCTCTCCGTGCTCCAGCTGTGCTCCAGCCAAAGCTTTGTAAGCGGCTCCGAGCTCTTTTCTGAAGGCGCTGTCCGGGGCCGATTGACCTTCCGATTCGTAACCCCTTTGCGCTTGCGCGTACGAATCCACTCTCTTTTGCAGCCACTCAATATTTTCCTCGGCAGACCCGATTTCAGATAATGCGTCCCCTATCATTTTATAGAGTGAGGCGTACTCTGAAGGATTGTTTTCCAATGTAAACTGTGTGAGTGACTGTTCAGCCAGGTCGATAGACTTTTTATATATCTCATGGTCTTTACGGTCCTGCGCTATTTCAAAGTAATGCCCGGCTAAGGTTTTAGTAATATTGCCGTAATCTTGTGGGTGCGCGCTCTGGTTAAAGTAAGAAAGCGAGTCTTCGTAGCAGAGCACCGCAGATTCAAGGTTTTCGGCTCTGTCGCTTTGCTCTGCAAGCTTCTCATATATACCGCCTATTCGTCTTTTCAGATTAGCCGATTCTTCGGGAAATTCTTCGGCTGCGTAGATATCCGAAACCTTCTCAAAATATTCGAGCGACCCGGTTAAATCATCGGCCTCCAGTTGTTTTTCACCCAATTTTACGTATATGTCGGCAATCTCAACCCTGGCTTGCATATTGGCCTGAGAGTAGTCTTCGGGCTTATAGAACTTAATCGAGTCAATATAGGATTGTAATGCTTTTTTAAGATTATCATCCTCTTCACGCACTTTGGATAAAGAGCTGTAAACACCGCCAAGCCTAAAATTTATACAGGCCCGCTCGCGCGGATACCTTTCCTCGTCATATATACCGAGCGCTCTTTCATATGACTCCAAAGCAGAACTCAAATCTTCTTGTGATGCAGTGCTTGTATCGGGCACGGTGCCGCCCCCGAGAGGAGCTCCTAGGTAGGAGTCGCCGAGCTTCATCTGAAGAAGCGCGTGCTCGTAAGCGGAGACGTCCTCGGTGCATATCTCCAGTATCTCCTGATAGACTGAGCGGGCACCCTCGCCCCCGCCCGCGTCAAATTCGCTTAGGAATTTATATAGACCTTTAATATCATCCGTAATTTGAGCGTACTCTTGTGGGCGCTCACTTTCGGTATAAAATCTGAGAGAGTCCCTGAATTCATTCAAAGCGTCCTTAATACTATTAAGATCATTATTTGCGCGGCCTGCTTTCTCAAGTATCTGGGCAAGCTCCCTTTTGTATTGCCCGTACTCTTCGGGGAATTCCTCAAAATTAAATACCTTAAGCGCTTCTGTGTAATGCTCGAGCGCACCCGCATGGTCTTCAAGCTCGCCCTTTGCTCCCGCAAGCATAGCGTATACGCCGCCCATCCTTTTTCTGAGCTCCTTATACTCCTCAAAATATTCCTCGCGAGTAAATACCCCTAGCGCTTTATTGTATGAGTCAAGCTCAAGCAGGTAGTTTTCATCTCCGTCTTGGTTGCCGCCGAGCGCACCGTAGGCCGCCCCCAGGCTCTTCTTAACCTCTCCATAAAGCTCCGGATATCCCTGTGCCGTAAACACTTTGAGGGACTCGTCATAATGTGATATCGCCTTTTGGTATTCAGAGGGCGAATTGCTTAAATGTGCAATCTCCGAATATATGTCGCCAAGCTCTTTGTTGAGCTGCCCGCACTCGTTTTTATCACCCATTACGGTGTAGCCCCTGAGCGCTTCCTCAAATGAATTTACAGCTTCTTTGTAATTCTGATCCCCCGCTGCATCTCCAAAATTTTTGTATGCCCTGCCGAGCTTCTTATGTGTGGATGCATACTCATAGGGGTACTCATCAAACTTGTATACCGCCAGCGCCTTTGCGCAGAACTCAATCACGCTTTGGGGATCATGGCACTCTAAATCTTCGCTGCTTCCACAGAGCGATTCGAGTCTTTGAATCAGCTCCAGATAATGCTCCGGGAAGCTTTCAACAGGAAAACTTCCGAGAGCGTCCTCATAGCACTCTGCCGCGCTCTTCTCGTGAGATTCTTTTTCTTTGAGAGAGCTTATAAACATATGCGCGTCACCCATTGCCGCTCGTATAATTCCGTATTGATTGTTTTGATCAGCGCTAAATTGGGCGAGAACCTCCTCAAATATTTGAAGAGCCTTCTCGGAAAGAGATACGCACTCTTCCTCAGTTTTCGTAAATTCACAGCGGAGCATAAGCAAGATTGCTATGTTTCTTCTTGCTGCCGTATACTCAGAGGGAAATTCCTCTTTCGTATAAACACGCAGAGATTCCTCGTAAGCATCCACAGCGGAGGCATAATCTTCCTCGTGGTTATCCGTTAAAGCCATTTTAGTATACGCGCGGCCTATGTTTGTTTTAATTAGCGAGAATCTCTGCGGCTGCTCCCCCTCATCCGTGAGGGAAATTGCTTCGTTAAAGCAGGCGAGCGCCTTTTCTACGCTCGATCCGCTTTCCTCGTACTCTGAGATCGATAGATAGGTATTACCAAGGTTGTTATTCACGAGAGCGCTTTCAACTCCGGCCCTCTGTGAATAAACGTCGAGGGCGTCTTTGTATAACTCGATCGCGTGTGAGTAGTTCTTTTTGCCCTCTTCCACTTCTGCGAGCTTAAAGTAGGAGCTTCCGAGGTTATTCTTTAACCGCGCGTACTCAAGCGGGTTTATTTCAAGGCTAATTACTGAAAGCGCCTCTTGCAGCAATTCAATAGATTTTTTGAGATTACTCCCGGGATCGTCTGTGAGAGAGCATTTATTGTAAATAGCCCCCAGATTCCCAAGGGTTTTTGAATAAAGTGTCCGAGCATTGCTGCCCTGAGCGCTAAATGTCTTAAGATTTAAGGCAGCGTCTTCAAATCCGGACAATGCGAGCTCCATAAATTTATCGCCCTCACCAGAGTGCCCGAGCTGCCCATGGGCCGTGGCCAAATTGTTCTTAATTAGTGCATGCTCAAGAGGTTGCTCCTCAGGGCTCACGCGCTCAAGCGCCCGAGAAAACGCCTCTATGGCTCTTTCGCAATTCTCCCCTGAGTCCTTTACGATCGACATGTCGATGCGGCACTGCCCTATTTTATTATTTACCTGAACAAACGTCTCCTTAGAATCGATAGAATCACAAACTTGTAGAGCGGATTCGTACTGTTCAAGCGCATTCTCCAAATTCTGATATCTATCGTCTATGCCTGAGAGCCCGGCGTAAGCATCCCCCTTAAAGAGCTTCAGCTTTACATACTCCTCTGGGAACTCCTCTCTATTGAATACGGAGAGTGCGTCGCCAAAGGCTTCAAAAACTCTCCCATAACCCCCGGGGTTCCCTTCACGGAGAGCTACGCCTGAGAATATCCGCCCCTTGTTCATCTTTATCCGCGCGTATTCTATCGGATACTCTTCTCTGCTATAACTTTGAAGCGCGCGCTCATAAGAAGAAGCGGATTCTTTCGCGTACTCCGTACCACCTTCAAGCTCTGAAAGCCTAAAAAGCGCGTCTCCCAGTTTCTTATGTATTATCGTAGAATTCAGTGGTTTCTCATCTTCGTTATAAACCGTAAGGGCTTCCAGATACCACTCGACAGCATTCTTCAAATTCGGCGCCGTATCCCGCACCTCTGATAATACCAAGTACGCATCGGCTAGATTATTGGATATCATCGCGCGCTCTAAAGAGTGCTCGGATGTGCTGTATACATTCAGGGCTTCAGAATAAGCGCTCACGGCATTAAAGCTGTTTTCTTCCTTGTCCTTGATCTCCGCTAGCGTGCTGTAAACCACACCCAGGTTATTCTGTGTCATCGCGTACTCACATGGGTCTCGCTCAAGAGTCCTAACCTTGAGTGATTCTTTGTAGCATTGTAGGGCTTTTTCGCAGTTTTGAGCTTTATTTTCAAGCTCTGCCAGAGTGCCGTACGCGTTTGCGATGTTGTTTTGTGTTGTAGAAAACTGGTCAGGATACTCGGTAATTGAATAGAACTTTAAAGCTTCCTCAAAGCTTTCAATAGCCAAGCCACAGCTCTCGGCGCTCTCTTCTATCTGAGCCAGCATATCATAAGAAGCGCCTAGGTTGTTGTATATAAGCGCGGACTCAAGCTCAAAACCCCCGTCCGTGTAAACCTGAAGCGCTTTCTCGTATGCTTCTATGGCCAAAATGCAGCTCTCGGCGGATACCTCAATCTCCGCCTGCGCGCGGTATGCATTCCCAAGGTTTATATGAGCTTCGGCATATGCCTCAAGTGAATGCTCAGGTGCAATGAACCTGAGCGCCTCCTTCAAGGTATTAATCGCCTCGGCAATCCACTCACTGCTGTTATCGCATTCTCCCAGAGCGCTGAGCACCCGACCCTGCAGATTCATAAGTGTAGAATATTCGGATTGAAACTCTGAGGGACTATATACCTCAAGCGCGCTCTTTACATAAGTAAGCGATTTCTTGTAGTTTACTTCTTTAGCCTGCTTAGTCTCACCAAATCCGGCTAATACTTCATAGGCCTCTCCTAGCACCTGATTTAAAAAAGCGAATATTAGAGCGTCCTTATCTTTACCGAAATAATCAAGCCCCTCCTTAAATAGCTTAACGGCCTTTTCAATTTTATCTTTATTCTCATTATCGAGCAGAGATAGTAAGAGTATTTCTGCCTGTCTTATCTTAAAGCACGAATAGAGCGCGGTATCCATCTCATCTGAAGATATATTCTCATATATTTGTGCGCATTTGCTATAACATTCATTTTTCTCTGAATCTGTTTCAGTAACAGCTTGATTGGCATAAAGCGCCGCGAGCATCGTGTGGATTTGAAACGGAGTGCTTCGCCCCGATCTCTTTTCCCATTCGTCAAGCAGATCACGGGCATTATCCAAATCGCCTATCTCGTACTCTTGAGTTTTCGTGAAATAAGTGGCTATTTCTTGGGCCAGTTCCCTGAGTGCTGTATACAGCTCGGGGTCCATGGAGTTGTAGGTCTTGGTCAGCTCCGAGATATAGCTTTCTAGAACAGCCGGAACAAAAGAACCGAATTCATCCCCGATTTTACAAGCCGGGTTCTCAGACGAAGAAACTGCTGAAGAGCTATCTACACTGATCTCATTAAGATTTAAGCTTGAATTCGCTGCTAATTGATCAGACTGGGTATCTCTGCTCGGTTCAGACGCGGGGCCCCGCCCTTCAATGGTTTCACCAATTTGATCGCGGATGCTAAGAACAAATTTCCCTTTTCCTTTTAAATAACCGGAAAAATACTGGAGACCCTGACCCGGCCCGCTTAGTATAAGCAGGCCAAGCGCGCAGTCCCTTGCAGCATTCTCTAACTCCCCACCTTGTAACGACTCTTCTGATACAGAGCGGAGCTTGAAACCTTTTTCAGAAAGCACATCGGTAAGCGGCTCCAACAGGAGTTTAAGCCTGGATTCCTCAATTTCCTCCGGGTATATGACAATACATGGAATCTGACACTCTGGATTCCAAATAGCGTCAAGCGGATTTAAACGCAGGTTTTTCTCCCGACCGTACTTCAATGTATCACCCATACTCTATTCCATATCCGGCGAAAAAGCCCTTGCGCGCAAAGGCAGAGTTTTGCAGCCTAAGTACGCGTATTCAAACCAACTGTATAGGGTGGAAATAGAACGCAAAGAAGATGGAACTACTAAAGTACAGAACAAATCCGTCTACATAACAATCCCAACTTCGGTAGTCCGGCTGCCGTCAACTAATTAACTCAGTCACTTAGGCCCGTGACTCTGCGTCCCACCCTTTCAGATGGTTTGCCTTTTCGACTTAGGATCAATATTTCCCCGTCAATACAAACCTTATAACCGTTTTAGTCTGCTGTCAATATATATATCTAATCACATTCGGGCGTTAAGCTGCATGTGCAGAGGAGGGTATGAGCCGGGGAGTGGTTCATTAAGGGCCGTTTACATGCCGGGATAGGATTTGGTGCTAAATTTCTGCCACTGACACGCAAGAAGCATGAGCCGGCTACGAGACCGGAGTTATCTCTCAACAGCGTCAGGTAAATCGACTTTTTTTGAGCAATCCGGACAGTATTGTGAGCCCTGAGTCACTTCGGCCCCGCATTCGCAAAACGCTATAACCGCTGGCTTGGCAAGCGCTTTTAAGCTCCCAAGCTCCTTTTGAGCGTTTAAGTGCACAAGCCTGAGCTCTTCTTCACATTTATCCATTTCGAGCTCTATACTCTCTATCTCAGCGCATTTTACCTTAATGCTGTCCTGATTTACCTCTCCCTTATATTTATACGAGCGGTATATGGTGTTCCCCATATCAAGCGTGCAGTCACGTCTTTTTTTCTTGAGCGATCTTAGCTGGTTTTTGATTAGAATCGTGCCGTAAGCCTCTTTAGATCTGATATTTACTATCCTGAGACCTTTATTAACACCCGATTTTAAACGGCTGTACAAATCTCGTGTATCCATAATATCAGCCATTCACATTCTCCATTAGTCCAACAAGCAATTCAGGGTTCTCTTTATAGAGATAATAAAAATGATACTTGATAATAGATAAAGTCAAACGGCAATTTTCTAAGGGAAATATTAGCGTACCTGATCAAGAATGAACAGTTATTAATATATCCTCTACCCCGCATTTACAGATGTTGAGCGTATAAATAATACTGTACTAAAATACGTTTGACTCGGTAAAAGGATAGGATATGCTTTTTCACACTGTTAAATAATCGGCCACATATATTTAGTAGGGATCAATTGAGAAGTGCCGGGGTTATCCGCTTCATAACGGGTTTTGGTGTTCGAGAGCCCGCAGCCATAATAAATCCGCCCTACTCGGAAAGTCCCTGAGAAAACTTATAATAAACATTGAGAGGTTTAATATTATGCAATATCCATACAAGAGCGCACTCATTACAATCATTCAATATCTAAGGACTCATAAGAGCGATATGGCCTTTATAGCCGTGATATTACTGCTCACGATCACTGCCGGGCCTCTGCCCTCATTATCTCAGGAGAACGCTCAGGAAGAGACAAAGGCTGAAGATGGCAACGAATTATCCGACGCAGCCGACGATCTAAAAGCCCCGGAAGGCGGTTACTCAGAGTGGGAAATAGCCGCGCTCACCGGCGCTCTCAATGACCCAAATCCCAAGGTCAGGGCAATTGCTATAAATGCGCTTGCACCTCTTGAAGACGAGTCTGTGAGAGCGCGGATAGTTGAGTTCTTAGAAGCCAAGGACGCTCTACCCAGGCAGGCGGCATTACACTCAGTCGGATCATGGGGCGATGCCTCAAGGCAATACCTGCCACTGGTAATCGAAAGCATGAGCGACAGAAACGTAATCACGCGCCGGGCTGCTGCGCAAGCCGCACTGAATATAGGGAATCTGAATAAGTCTCAAATGAGCGCTGTAATAACGCTTCTTAGCGATAAGGACAGCAAGGTAAGACTCTTAGCTATAGAGATAATAGAAAACAATCCCGAACAGGTCGGCGGCCAGAAACAGAAAATTATAGAGCTCGTAAATAGTGAAAACCCCAAAGTAAGGGCAACTGCTCTAAGAGCGCTCGGAAAACTAGGCAGTAAAGGCGGCAACAATAAAGCTCTGATGGTAAAAATGCTTAAAGACCCCGATAAAGCGGTAAGATCGAGCGCGGCACTGGCACTCGGCGATTTAGGCAAGTCATCCAAACCTCAAATAAAAGACATCATGCCGCTTCTGCAAGACCGGCATCAGTATGTACGTACCTCGGCGCTAAAATCACTAGGTAAAATTGGCGATTTATCCGACGAAGAAGTAAGAACCGTTGTAGCGATTCAACAGAAAAGCAATAAGAGAGTACGCTCGGTATCCCGCGCGGCGCTCGGGCAAATAGCGCAAGTGAACAAGAACACAGCAGCGATTGTAGCCGAGCAGTTGGACAGCCTTGACCCTAAACTCAGAAGGAGCGCTTTAAAAGCCTTAAGCTATATGAACGAGGCAGCAGCAGCTCAAGCGCCCAAAGTGGTAAAGCGTTTAAATGATCAGAGCACCAGAGTAAGGATAGAGGCGATACTTACCCTGGGACAGATCGGTGAAGCCGGGAAGGAATACGCTCCTCAAATTGCAGAAAAGCTCAAAGACCCAAACGGTGTAGCCGCTTACAAAGCTATTATAGTTCTAGACCAAATGGACATACCCACGGAAGATTACGCTGAAACTTATATTGAGCTCTTAAAGAGTCAAAACAAAATCCTTCGAGTCCACGCTGCAACGGCTATTGGACGTATGGGCGAAAAAGCTTCGCCTCAGTTCCCTAAGATTATAGAGCTTCTTAGTGATAAGGATAGTAAATTCCGCTATACAGCCTCCTTAACATTTCAGAACCTTGGAGAAGGCGCGAGAGAGGCTGTTCCTGAAATAGCGAAACTCCTTCAAGACGACAATCCCGTGATCCGCATGGCCGCCCTAAATGCGCTCGGAAGGATGTCGTCCGCGGCGGAGGCTTCGATACCGGATATAGCCTCCCAGCTTCAAAATCCCGATAGAGACGTGCGTGCAGAGGCGGCAAAAGCACTTGGGAACATAGGCCCTGCCGCATCCGGGCAGATACCCGAGCTAGCGAAGCTTCTTCAAGATGACGACAGACTGGTACGATTAAACGCGGCATCTGCGCTTGGGAAGATGGGAAAAGCCGCGGACCAGCAAGCCCCTGCGGTAGCAGAATTACTAAAGGACGACGATGAAGACGTACGCTCAAGCGCTATAGTCGCCCTAGGCAGGATAGCTTCGCCCGATACGGCCCCTCAAATCGTGAGTTACGTTCAGAGCCTTGATCTAAACCACAATTTAAATTCTGAGAACATATCAAAAGCGGTTCAGGCCATAGGCAATATGGGCAGCGAGGCCGGACCCGTCAGCAGCCCGGTAGCGGACCTACTAGTAGCCCCGGACGGGCTCGTACGCTCTACAGCATTTAGTACGCTTATGAACATGTCCCCTCTGGACAGGGAATCAATTATTAAAATTCTGGCCGCGACCCACTCCAAACCAGAAGAGACCGGCAAGCTGAGGTATCTGGCTCACTACTCCGCAGGCGGAGACACAGAGAGCGCGGAGTTGATAGATTGGCTCGGCGTTGACGGAAAGAAAGAAGTTGGAGAGATTCCCGAAAAACAAGCCCGAGAGCTCCTCGGCCTGTTTCTCGGCAACTGGGAGCTGACAGCGCCGCACGAGAAGATTCGTAAGGACCTTGCAGCAAGTATATCCATCGTGGTTACAAACGGAATGTGGACAAAAGAGGATTTGCCGCTCTTGAAAAAAGCTGAAGGCACTCTATCTTCCGCTAAGTTTGAAGAGCAGGCAAAAGAGGTAAACGGTAAAATTAGCGAAGTCGGGAGCTGATAGAGACCGAGCCTCCGAGATATTTTTAAATATACGCTCAGAGCTTAGCTAAACTCTGAGCGTCTCAAATCAACAAATTAATTTTAAAATCAGGTATGATTACCTTCCTTTAACTAATACAGTACTATCTCATCTAGGGGCTGAAACCTTGATCAAGCACAGCCGGGAAACTGCTCAATATTGAGTCTGATAGAGAGGAATAGATGTTCCGTATAAAGATATTTTACGGTTGGTATATAGTTGCTGCGTCTCTTCTGATTATAATGCTCGACGGCCTTTTGCTGTATTCATTCGGGGTATTCCTCCCCTACCTGAATGATGAATTCGGCATGTCCCGCGCCGAAGGATCGGCAATATTCTCATTCCGGGCCCTGGTCCTTGCTCCGGCCTTTATAATCGCCGGAAGACTCATAGACAAATTCGACCCTAGAGCCGTCATATTCGGAGGTGGTGTAATTGCTGCGCTCGGTATGATCGCCACGGGGTTTATGACAAAACCCTGGGAACTCTATGTGACGTACGGATTCTTCGTAGGTCTCGGAGACGCCGTGCTCTACATAACCTGCGTCGCTATAATAAGTAGATGGTTTGTAAAAAAAAGGGCGTTTGCTATAGGTATCATTACAACCGGCGTTCCTCTGAGCGGCCTTATTACAAACCCCCTTACCGCATGGCTCATTAACGACTTCGGTGTGAGAAACGCGCTGTTTATTTTAGGCACTTTAATGATAGTAGTACTCCTATCCTCATTTGTTATGAGAAGCTATCCGCAGGACCTGGGCATGAAACCCTACGGGGAAGAGGACGAGGATGAAAAAGAAGCGATGAACAGCCCTTCACGCAATATAAACACCGGTCAGAATAACGACTGGACCGCGAAAGAGGCCATATCAAACATTAATTTTTGGATGATGTACGGGATGTATTTATTAGCGTTTATAACTTTTCTAATCATAGTAACTCAGTTCTACAACTTTGAGATTGATCTTGGCATAGCGGCAGTCGCAGCGGCGGGTCCCCCCGCGGCGATAGGGATTGGAAGCATTATAGGAAGGACGGTTCTGACGTCACTCCTTGCCGAGGTACTTGATTACAGAAAGGTCATACTCATGTGTTTTCTGGCCCAGGGCAGCGCGATAATCCTCCTTCTGGTATTCAAAGATATCTGGGTTTTCTATCTGTTCGGGCTGCTGTTCGGATTTTTCTACAGCGCTGTAGTACCTTTATTCCCTACCATGCTCGGGAAGTTCTACGGCCTGAGCGCGCTCGGCACCATTTACGGCGTCTTCGCCACATCATATTCCTGCGCGGGCATCATCGGTCCCATTGTCGCAGGATACATCTTTGACGTGACAGGCGATTATTTCTACCCGTTCCTGCTGGCCATCATATGCTGTTACCTTGCGGCCTTCGGCGCGTTTTTCATAAAAGAGCCAAGGAAGAAAATAAAAAGAGCGCTCGGGGAAAATGCTTAACACGCTCCGCGCTTTGAATAAACGGATTCATTCTTATAATATAAGTCACAACTAACATATAAAGCCCGAGCCCTGCCAGTGAGCGAAGACACATTAACACATTTAAGAGTCCAGGGAGAGAGCCTTTTCTCTTCACTGCAAAGAGAGTATCGCTCAAACCTGACGGGACTGAGTAAAAAATCAGGCGTCGAGGAGATTTTTAACTCACATAGAGAGTTTGCAGAGCCCGAGCTGTTCCTCTCTTTAAATGAGAAATTGAACTCGGAAGAAGATACTGAAGCAGGGCTTTCGCTGCTTAGGGCATTTTTGGCGGATATGTTCATTTTAGGCCGCACTGCCTCACTGAGCGACAAAGTCCTATCGCTTGAAGCTTCCACGACAGTAAACATTGGCAAAAAGAAAATTCCATACAGATCAGCTTTTCAAAAGATATTAGGCTCGCCCAAGAAGAAGAAAAGAGACGAGATCGAGAGCCGCCGGATTGAGGCCCAGGAAGATCTCATTTCACCCCT
The DNA here is from genome assembly GCA_965216785.1 of Thermodesulfobacteriota bacterium. Classification (GTDB taxonomy): domain Bacteria; phylum Desulfobacterota_D; class UBA1144; order Nemesobacterales; family UBA2774; genus UBA2774. The sequence goes on along the minus strand of OZ244197.1, from coordinate 1,665,858 downwards.
GAAGGAAATAATCTATGAGAGCGCGGGAGCATCCGAGAGCCTTGGCTTCCCTAATCTCAAAAAGCTTGAGGAGCATACTGAATTAGGAGATACGGGCGCGCTGGCGCAAGATGCCAGGCTCTTTATTCGAGATACGGAGTATGTCTCAAAAGAGATGCTCGATTGGTTTTTTATAAAGCATCTGGAGCTTCCTCTTAAAGACTCATCAGCCACCGATCTTTCATTCATGCTGAACTCATTTGAGTTAAAAGGCGGGTTCCCGGATAAAGAATATTTTGTTCCTGCGGCAAGGGTATTGGACGACTCCGGGCTTGTGAACAGCTCAGACGTACCTGTAGACTCGAAAAAGAGAAGCGGCAAAGCGACCGGCAGTCTCTTATTTTTAACCTCTCCTCCGTCTGAGATGGCCGTTTCGATATTCCCCGCGGGAGGCCCTACGGACTATGAAGCCTATCTGGGCGCGCTCGGAAGCGCCCTCTCTTACGCCTTTACAGATAGAGATGATAACTTTGAGTACAGGTGCCTTAGAGACCCCGTGCATACGGAGATATTCTCCGAGCTCTTCAAGAATCTAGCCTTTGAGCGCAAATGGCTCGATAGATATATTGATTCCGAGAAGGGAGATGACTTTTTTAAGCTTCTTTTTCTGAGACGGCTGATGTACGCAAGATCAGCAGCCGGAACACTAATATACGAGACTTTGTTATACTCGGGAGAGAATCTGGATAACCTGCCCGACATTTATAAAGAGATTATGCAAGAAGCTCTTCACGTTCAGGTAAGCGAGCGGGATTTCCTGAAAATAGCGGGGGCAATAAAGCCCATGCGCTCATTTAGCCGCTTTAAATCTATATTGATTGAACCCGCTCTTTCAAAATACATTAAAGAGAGCTTTGACGAAGAGTGGTGGCGCGTAAGAGAGGCCGGGGATTACCTTAGAGATATCTGGAGCAAAGGCGGCAGGTGCGGCTCCGAAGAAATATCAGGGCTCTCATGTTTTGACGGCACTTGTGACTTACTCAGCAAAATATTTGAGCAGGAGCTAAGCTAATAATTCTTGGAATACTATCAAGAATTTCCCGCTAAGGGTTAAGAACAACCTTACCGAACTGACTCCTGTTCTCGAGCATTTTCTGCGCTTCGGCAGCCTCTGATAGAGGGAATTTCCTGTCTATCACAGGGTTAAACCTGCCGAGTGAGAGCATATTTATCAGGTTTATCAGGTTTTTTCTGGGAGCTCTGAACACCGTGACACCCAGCACAGAAATGTCTCTCATTATTATCGGGCCGAAGTTAAGAGTCTCCTGTCCCCCTCCCACTACGCCTACGAGAAGTATTCTGCCCCCAGCACTGAGGGACTTGAGATTATTTTCCCAGGCCGAAGCCCCTATCTGATCAAATATTAAATCGACTCCCTTGCCTTCCGTGATGTTCTTTACCTCCTCCGCAAAGTCAGAGGTGTTGTAATTTATAGTCGCGTCCGCCCCGAGCTCCTTCACTTTCTCAAGCTTCTCATCACTGCCCGCGGTTGCGATGACTTTTGCCCCGAGCTCCTTTGCTATCTGAACAGCGGCGCTGCCGGTACCGCTGCCCGCGGCGTGCACCAGCACGGTTTCGTCCTGTTTCATATCTCCCCTGTCAATAAGCCCGTACCAGGCAGTGACGTAACATATAGGAAGAGCCGATGCGTCGTCATAAGACACGTCATCAGGAATAGGCACAACGTTTGAAGCAGGCACATTTACAAATTCCGCAAGCCCTCCCCACCTATTCACACCTATTACGCTAGGCCCCTTTGGGGTTTTCACCGTCGGGTCTACGACCACTCTTGTTCCCGGCTGTAAATCGCTTACATTCTCACCCACTTTCTCCACGTCCCCGGCTACGTCTATACCCCCGACATGGGGCAGATCAACAGGCCTGGGCGACTTCCCGGAGCGGAGTCTTAAATCCAGGTGATTAAGTGCCGCCGCCTTCACGCGCACCAGCACATCGTCAGCCCCTATCTCTGGCTCGGGTACGTCTTCATACTTAAGTACTTCCGCTCCACCTGTTTCATGATAAATAATTGCTTTCATATCAGTTCTCCCTATATTACGCCGTATTAGTATATTTCAATTCATTTTACTGGGTTTGCCAAAAAACACCAAACCTCTTAACATTAACGCTGAGTGAAACGCGTGAATTGAAGATAGGCGCTAATTGAGGTAGCCTTTGACATACAAACCAAATTAGCTGTAGAGGGTCGCAAACGCATGTTCGGTATCGGAACAAGTGAAATATTAATAATTCTCCTCATTGCCCTGCTGGTGCTGGGCCCGAAGGAAATCCCTAAACTCGCAAGAACTCTAGGCAGGGGTCTACGCGAGATTGAGAGGGCCAAGGACGAGCTCAAGCATAGTATAGAGTTTGAAGCGGATGACACTCAAGAAAAAGATTCAAAGGACAACGCTCAATCTGAGTTTCAGGCAAAAAAAGATGATCCCGTACCCTCTGAAAAACTTGATGAAGAGATGAACAATCTTCCATCTAATCGTGTCTGAGAAGTTATTCTTTACCTGGGCAAATCTATACAATTCCATTATTGACAATCCTCTGCGTAAGAGTGCGAGATGAAAAAAACCCCTGTTTTCGAATACTACCCGGACAAGGTCGAAGTACCGATCAAACTACCCGACGGCACAAAAAGAATTATAGAAATAAACCCCGGCTGGGCCTTCGGCAAGGGGTTTCATTCGACAACTAAGCTTTGTATTTCGAGGCTGGAATCTTTATTTTCGAAGGGGGAGATAAGCGGACGAACATTCGCAAATGTGCTCGACGTAGGATGCGGAAGCGGTATTCTTTCTCTGTGCGCAGCTGCTCTTGGCGCTAAAAAAGTAACCGGACTTGATATAGATAACATTATCGTAAGCGAGGCGAGAACAAACGTTTCTAAGAATAAATTTGAGCCTCAAGTAAACATTGTAATGGGCTCGATCGAAGACATCGACGGCTCGTTTGATTTGGTAGTTGCAAATATTCTTATAAACTCGATGCTGCCTATGAGTGCCGAGCTCAGCAATAGAGTTAAACCCGGCGGTCTTCTGCTTCTATCCGGTATTAAAGACGCAGAGTCGGATATTGTGATCGAGAGCTTTACCTCGCTTGGCTTTTCTTTAGTCGAAAAAGAAACGGATAAGGAATGGGCAATGCTATTGCTGAGTGCTTAGAATGCCTGTCCTATACTGATGAAGAATTGAACCCTTCTTATCCCGGGCTCAGGGTTCAGGGCATAACCGACATCAAATCTTATAGGACCGATAATCGTGTCATACCTAAGACCCGCGCCCGGCGCGTATTTTAAATCACCCAGGTCGTAGTCCCACTCCCTTGAATACACGTTACCGTAGTCAAAGAAGGTGACAGCGCCGAAATTACCATAGAGCGGGTATCGGAGCTCAAAGCTCCCGACTAAAAGGGTGTTTCCACCCAGAGGATCATTGTTTTGATCCAGGGGACCCAGTTTCTGAAACGGGAAGCCCCTCATACTGGTGCTGCCTCCGGCGAAGAAGCGCTTGAATATAGGCACGTCAAAAGTACCGGTATCGCCAAATGGCTGAATGACTCCGGTCGTGAGTTTGTTTGCGAATACTATACTTCGGTACTTTTTGTACCCCCTGAGCTCGATTGTCCCTTTAAGGTAATTCACGTCCGAGGCAAGAGCCGTGAATGAAGATTCAAGCCCCGTGGAGACCACAGTGCCGCGAGTCGGGTTCAGGATACTGTCTGTCGTGTCTCTTTCGAGTCCCATGTTAATAAACGTAAGGAAGACATTCTCCTCACTCCTCTCTTGTGGGGTACGGGTAGCGCTGTCTTCAATTTTCGAATACTGGAGGTTTAATGATCCGAATGTCGAGTAATAGTCCTTAAAGTTTTTCTCCATCCTGACCGAGGTCAGAAAGCTCCTGCCCTTAAAACTAGGCACGTCATCCCTTTGAAAATTCAGTGTACCGGAAAGCTCCGAGTTCTTACCGGCTATATACGGCTGTATCAAGCTTGTTTCCACCCTCTGTGTAATAAAAGAAAACTTGCCCGCTACCTCAAGCCTCCTTCCGCCACCGAAAAAGTTCCTCTGCGTCCAGATTATCTGCCCTCTAAGTTTATCCTCTGTTCCGAATCCCCCGCCGATCTTAACCGATCCGTGTTTTCTCTCCTTCACGACTATTTCTATGTCGGCAATCTGATCCTCATCATTAAATACCGGATCGATGACAACCGAGCGGAAAAGCCCCAGCTGAAAGATATTAGCCTGGGTATCGTTGACTTTTTTAAGCGAGTATATCTCTCCTTCCTTAAATTCCCTTTCTCTTTCTACAATATAGCTCTTAACGGTGTCATTGCCCGAAACGCTAATCTTGCCGAAAACATAAATCAGACCCGGGTCCACGGTAAACTCGGCCCTTGCCCACTTTTCCCTTCTGTTTACCAGAGCCTCTCCTTCGATTTGGGCTTTCGGGTAGCCGTTATTGGCCAATATTTCCGCGATCACGCCCTTTGTCCGCTCATAGCCGTTAGGGGAAAATATCGTATCCGCCTTAAGCGGTATGGCTTTAAATACTTCTTTTCTGATCTTATCACTCAGATCGCCCTTAAATTCAACCAAGAGCTCGGTGAGCTTCACGGGTTCGCCCTCGACTATTTTAATCTTGATTTCTACACGTGTATCGTCTTCATTGTATTTAAGCTCATACGTAGCCTTAGTGTCGTAATAACCGTTATTTGCGTAAAGTCTCTGTATCCTGATCATATCGTCCTTGAGGACCTCTTCATCAAACGGCGGCTTTTTGACCCAGAACCTGAACGTTGGGAAACCGGTTCCAATGCTCTGCTCGATCTGCTCCTTAGAGACCGCTTTAGCGCCCTCTATCTTTACCTTTGAGATTCGAACAGTCGAGGGGTCGTCCTCTTCTTGCTGCTCCTTGGCAAGCTCGTCGATAGTAGTGTCTTGATCAGAGCGTTTATCCTGGCTTTCGGGCTCTATGGGCTGTTCTTCGGAAGCTGGCGTTTCCACGCTGTCTTCGGCTCCGCTTTCAGCGGACTTGTCTGGAACCGTGGAGCTTTCAATTGGGGCCTTTTCGCCGGACTCAGCAGGTTCTGCCGCATCTTGCGCGTTAACTATATTCGGATAGCTGATAAAAACACTAAAAACCAGCAGGAACAGGAATTTTACAGCAACTTTATTCATTTAGTGCAAAATAATGCATTTTTTCCAGCATACAATCAAGAAGAATAAATAAATCGTATTATCAAACGAATGCAGGATATATCCAATTATTTCGAAATTTTAAAGTTCACAAAACCGATAATCACATTGAAATAACAATTTAATAAACCTCCGGGGTTGACAATCAGAGAGCAAACTCTTTATAATGAACTCTAGTTGTGGGTCCTAATAAGAAGCAATTCAGTTAGACAACGAGACTATGGAAAAACTTGGCGGTCTATTCAATCCGAGCTCCCCTGAAATGGAGGCCCTGGCTGGCCTAACCTACTACACCATTGCTATTTCGGCAGCCATCCTCGGGATCATCGTGTTCGCGATGATTTACATCATAGTCCGTTACAGAAAATCCCCCGGAGACACTGAAGAGCCCTATCAGAATTTCGGCAACCTGAACCTGGAAATAGTTTGGACTTTAATACCGTGCGCTATCGTTGCCGTACTCTTTTTACTTACATGCAACACCATGAAAGCCATAGACCCCCCGGTAGACGGACGTGAACCCGATCTTATTATCATAGGACATCAGTGGTGGTGGGAGATCCGCTATGCCAATAGCGGAATTATTACGGCAAATGAGCTGCACATCCCCGTTGGGGAGTACCTTCTTGCCCGCATAGAGTCCATAGACGTTATTCACGACTTTTGGGTTCCTGAGCTCGGACGTAAAATAGACGCTGTTCCAGGACACCCAAACCATTTGTGGATAGTAGCGGGAGAGCCGGGTGTATATCTGGGCGCGTGCGCTGAGTTCTGCGGCGCACAGCACGCCAACATGCGCATAAGAGTAATTGCCGAATCTCAAGAGGAATTCGAAGAGTGGGAAAAGCAGGAGCTGGTAATACCGCCGACTCCGAGCTCCGGAATTGCGGCAGAGGGAGCGAAACTGTTTCAGGAAAAGGCTTGTATGAACTGCCATACCATCATGGGCACGGCGGCAGCGGCAAGAGTAGGACCTAACCTGACCCATCTGAATGGCCGCCAGACAATTGGGGCGGGAGTGCTCACCAATACGCCTGAGAATCTGAACAAGTGGCTTACTAATCCTCAGAAATATAAACAGGGCTCACTTATGCCCAACATGAAGCTTAGCCCCGAAGAAGTAGACGCAATCGTAGCTTACCTGGAGGCTCTCAAATGAGCAGAAGATTACCGTTAGTCCCTGAAAATACAGAGCCCCTACCATCACTTAAGGAAAATCAGGGCATGCTCTCATGGGTTGCCTCTGTTGACCATAAACAGATCGGGCTCATGTACCTGATGATCACGATGGTGTTTTTCGTAGTAGGCGGGCTAGAAGCTCTTCTTATCCGTATACAGCTAGCCCAGCCCGAAATGAGTTTTATCTCGCCCGAAGTTTATAACCAGATGTTCACCATGCACGGCACTACGATGATTTTCTTCGTTGTGATGCCGTTTTTAATCGGGATCGGCGTGTATCTTGTTCCCCTCATGATAGGTGCCAGAGACATGGCTTTCCCCCGCTTAAACGCTCTTAGCTTCTGGCTGGTCGTTTTCGGCGGCATATTGATCTACTATAGCTTTTTAACACAGAGCGGGGCGCCCGATATGGGCTGGTTTGCGTACTCTCCGCTGAGTGAAAAACCGTTTTCACTTAATAAAGGTCCCACGTACTGGGCTCTGGGGCTTCTGGCCACAGGCATAAGCTCCGTAGCCTCGGGTCTCAACAATATCGTTACAATTCTCACCATGCGGACGCCTGGAATGACTATGCGCAGGATCCCGCTATTCGTCTGGATGATACTCGTAACATCGTTCCTACTCGTATTTGTTATACCTATCATCGCCTCTGCGTTCGCTATGATGCTGCTCGACCGTCTGCTTGAAGCCACTTTCTTTACCCCGGCTCACGGAGGCTCCGCGATTCTATGGCAGCATTTTTTCTGGGGTTTCGGACACCCCGAGGTCTATATCCTCATACTGCCAGCGTTCGGCATTATCTCCGAAGTCATACCGGTATTCTCGCGCAAACCCATTTTCGGCTACGAATTCGTAGCGGGCTCGACTGTAGCTATCGGCCTTTTGAGCCTGGGAGTATGGGCTCACCACATGTTCGCAGTAGGCCTTGGAGATGTTACCAACCTGTACTTCTCGCTGGCCAGCATGCTAATCGCCATTCCCACGGGGGTTAAGGTGCTTAACTGGGTTGCCACCATGTGGGGAGGCAAGATTATTTTCGCCACCCCCATGCTATTTGCCGCAACTTTCATAATAGAGTTTGTCATTGCCGGACTCACCGGTGTTGCCATTGCCTCTGTACCCATAGACTGGGTTGTCACAGACAGCTACTTCATCGTTGCCCATTTCCACTACGCACTATTCGGGGGCTCGATGTTTGCGATATTCGCAGGCGTTTACTATTGGTTCCCCAAATTTACCGGGCGCATGATGTCGGAAACGCTCGGCAAATGGCATTTCTGGCTCACGGTAATCGGATTTAACATGACATTTTTCATACAGCATTTCTTGGGTGTTATGGGCATGCCCCGTAGAACTTACACATATCATGATTTCCCGTATTGGGGCTCGATGAACCTCATATCCACCATAGGCGCGCTAGTGCTTGCCGCCTCTGTATTAGTGTTTATGTGGAACGTCCACGTTAGTCTAAGACGCGGTAAAAAAGCGGGTGACAATCCATGGAACGCATGGACCTTAGAGTGGTTCGCGTCCTCGCCTCCCGCTGTGCACAATTTTGATCTCGTACCTCCTGTAAGGGGACGGCGCCCTCTGTGGGATCTTGCGCACCCAGAGCAGTTAGATGAGCCCAATTCGAAGGTGGTTGACTAGGAGACGATTTAATGGCTGATAACAAAATGCTCATAAAATTTTTCGTGGCCTCTGAGTCGATCTTCTTCATCATGCTCATATTGGCTTACGTAAATTTCAAAGGCACGGTAGTGGACGGACCTACGGCCGAAAGCAGTTTAAATCCTTATGTTACGGGTATATTCAGCCTGTTTTTGTTTACCAGCAGTTTTACTGTCTGGCTTGCCGGAAAGTCACTTAGGGCCAAGAACCATACGATGCTCAAGTTTTGGCTTTTCGTCACCATAGTTTTAGGGGCCATATTTATATACGGACAAGGACGCGAATGGGCGGGGCTGATAGAGCAGAATATAACAATAAGCAGAAACGTTTTCGGAACGACGTTTTTTACACTAACAGGTTTTCACGGATTCCACGTGTGTGTGGGGCTTATAATGCTTTCAATTTTACTAGGGCTCGCGCTATTCGGCGATTTCAAGGGGCCGCGCTCTGACGGAGTGGAGGTCGTTTCGATTTACTGGCACTTCGTAGACGGCGTATGGATTGTCGTTTACTCGGTGATTTACGTGTGGGCGTTCTTTTTATGACGAGAAAGTGTGTAACGATAAAATTTATCTGGAGAAACGGGCATGGAAATATTACAGCTTTTTAGTATAGGATGGTCGTTTGAGCCTTGGGTCCTCGTATTTGCCTCCTTACTTGTAGGGGCATATTTACTGGGCGTCGGCACGGGTGTGAACAGACATTCCGTACTGTATATGACGGGTGTTGCGGTAATGCTTTTTGCGCTCGTTAGTCCGCTCGATTACCTCGGCAGGCACTATTTATTCAGCGCCCATATGATTCAGCACATACTGCTTCTCCTCATAGTTCCGCTGCTACTGCTATTCGGTATCCCGAAAAGAACTGCACAAAAGCTTCTTAATATTGAGCCTATCGGGGAAATAATGAGAGTGCTCAGCTATCCCCCGGTGGCATGGTTTCTGGGTGTAGGCGCCATGTGGGTATGGCATATGCCCTCAATTCATGATATGGCTCTTAACAACAGCTCGCTATACATAACACAGTTAGTCAGTTTTGTAGTAATAGGGATGGTATTCTGGTGGCCCGTGTTCACGCCTATTGAGAGTAAGAGGCTGAACCCCCTTACCGGCACGCTTTATCTGGCGTCCGCGTGCCTTGGGTGCACGATACTCGGAATGCTCATCACTTTTGCAGGCGCAGGACTTTATACGGCATACGTAAACCCCGTGGATAGCGCGGGACTGCTCGCTTTGATCAGAAATGATCTCTGTATCACTCCTGGCGTTGACCAGCAGATCGGCGGTCTTACGATGTGGGTGCCGGGGTGTCTCATATATCTTAGCGCGAGCATGATCACACTCGCTCAGTGGTACGCAGCGCCGGAAGAAAGTGTTAGCGCCGCTGGGCAGGAGGCTGCTTAATTTGAATATTGGATCAATAAAAATGAAGGAGAAGGTGTAAATTGAGTAACGGATCGGAATTCAGCGCCCCGGGCAGCGCGCCTGGGAGCACAGCGCCTGCGGGCCAGGAAAATACAACTTCAGGGGACCAGATACCTAAGGGCTGGCACAAACCTCTGCCCGAGCGTCTGCCTACACCCGGATACTGGCCTGCGATAATGGCCCTTGGCGTAACATTTATGCTCTGGTCGCTGGCTGTGGGGTTCAATGAAGTAGTAAGCACGATCATCATATTATTTTTAGTAGGATTATCAATTTTTACTGTGTCCTTAGTCGGATGGATAGGAGACCTGAGACATGAGCGAAAAGACCAAAACGAGTGAAGAGTGCTCGAGAAGACAGTTCTTCACTCACATAAGCATTACACTCGGGAGCCTGGCTGCCCTTATGGTGGGAATTCCTATCGTGGGCTCGATACTCGCTCCGATAGTTAAAAAGCCAAAGCCCATATGGAGACCTGTGGGCGAGCTTAGGAGCTTTACGCTCGATGAGTATGTGAAGGTGAATTTTATTGACGCCTCTCCCCTTCCCTGGTCTGGGATTACGGCGGAGACAGCCGCGTGGGTCAGGCGCAGTGCAAATGACGAGCTTACGGTATTCTCAGTAAACTGCGCCCATCTCGGATGTCCGGTAAGATGGGTCTCAGGGGCAAAGCTCTTCATGTGCCCCTGTCACGGCGGAGTTTATTACTCAGACGGCTCTGTCGCTGCGGGACCGCCTCCAAGGGGTCTTTACAGCTATCCTGCAAGGGTAAAAGACGGGCAGGTGGAGATAAAAACAAGCCCTATACCGATTACAACAGTTTAGCGAAATATAAATGTATGAGAACGTCTCAATTATGATGAATACGGAGCGCACTGAATGAAGTTTTTCACTAACGCATGGAACTGGTTTGAAGACCGCACGGGTCTGGTGGGCGCGTTATGGCCTATCATGACTCACGCCGTACCCAAGAACTCGGCTTCCTGGTTCTATGTATTCGGCAGCGCTACCATGTTCGCGTTCCTGCTCCAGGTCGCAACAGGCATCACGCTTGCTTTCATGTACGTACCAGCAGCGGGAGAGGCTTACCAGAGCCTCGAGTTCATCACCAATCAGACCACTTTCGGGAGGATCGTGAGGGGGCTTCACAACTGGGGAGCTTCGGCAATGATACTCCTCGTGGGTCTTCACATGATCCGTGTGTATTTGACGGCGTCTTATAAATTCCCCCGTGAGATGCACTGGATTTCAGGAGTTGTGCTGCTCGCGCTTACTATTATTATGGCATTTTCAGGCCAGGTCGTAAGGTGGGACCAGACCGCCGTGTGGTCTACTATCGTAGCAGCCGAGCAGGCAGGCAGAATACCTTTTATCGGCACATGGGTAGCTGACTTCTTAATTGGTGGAGAGACCATCGGTGGAGCAACTCTTAGCCGAATGTTCGCGTATCATGTGTTCATTGTCCCTGGACTACTTATAATGTTTTTAGTATTCCACCTGTATCTTGTAATCAAAAACGGCATTTCAGAATTCCCGAAAGCTGGTGAGCCGGTTGATCCAAAAACCTATAGAGAAAAGTATGAGGCGAGCGTAAAACGCGACGGAGTGCCGTTTTGGCCCGTGGCGGCATGGCGGGACATGGTGTTCGGCTTTATCGTTATTACTACGATACTCCTTATAGCGATAATTATCGGGCCTCCCGATCTGGGGCCTCCGCCCAATCCTTCCAATATAGACGCGCTTCCCGTGCCGGACTGGTATTTTATATTCTACTTCGCATTTCTTGCGCTGATGCCCCCGGCAATGGAAACGGTTCTAATGGTGTTCGGGCCGCTCCTTGTAGGACTCTTACTATTCGCGCTGCCATTTATTTCGAACCGCGGAGAGAGAAGTCCTCTCCGTCGTCCGTGGGCCATTGCCATGGTAGCGCTCACAATCGGATCAATTTCAGGACTCTGGGCAATCGGAATCAGCTCACCTTGGTCTCCGCATTTCCATGCAGAGCCGCTTACGGTTGAGATCATAGGCGCGGACTCAGGCCCCATATACAGAGGCGGGGAGCACTTTAACGACAAGGGGTGTTTGTATTGTCACACAATATCCGGACACGGCGGGTTAAGGGGACCGGACCTTACTTACATCGGAGACAGGTTATCGGCTGATGAGCTTACTTGGCGAATAATGAACGGCGGGCTCAATATGCCGGGCTTTGGCGGTACTCTCACAAATCAAGAGCTAAGCGATTTGGTAATGTTCCTTAAAACCAGAAAGCATATAAACCCTCAACCCTCGTCTTCAGGAGGAGACTGACTGGGTTTCATCAGGAACCTTAGCTGCACTATATCCTTAGGCAGGAATATATCTAAGAACCAGTCAAGAGCGACACGTATCTTTCTGTCCCACCCGGGGAGCTTACCAAGATATATGGCTCTCCACATAAACCACGCGAAAAACCCCGAGAACCTAAATCCCTTGATCTCGGCTACAGCCGAACGGTGCCCCAGGGGGGCCAGCATTCCCTGAGTAACGTAGATAAATGCCCTTTTCTCAGATTCTTTTCCGTCAATATATGCAGCTACATTATGAGCTGTTCGGGCCGCTTCTCTTATGGCGTGCTGAGCGGTAGGTGGATACGGCTTACCTGTATGCGGGTTGGGTACGACCGCGCAGTCTCCAAGGGCCCATACACCTTCATACCCGGGAACCTCGGTAAACTCGTTCACCTCTATTCTTCCTTTCTTATCCGCAAACGGGAGCGCCGCTACGACGGGTTGAGGAGCTGTCCCGGCTGCCCATATAGCCGTATGAGTCTTAATCGTATCCCCGTCCCCCGTAACTACCCGGTCAACACCCACGCTCTCGACTCTTGTGTTAAGGCGAAACTCCATCCCCCTTTTTTTAAGTAGGTTCATACCGTATTCGGCGAGTCCCTCGCTCATCTCGTGCATAATCCTGTCACCGGGGTCTATCACTACTACCTTCACCTCGTCCGACTTTACGTTCTTGTAAAAGCGTCTGCTCGAACCAACAAAATCATTCAGCTCCGCGGCGACTTCAATACCGGTATACCCACCGCCTACGACCGCGAATGTCAGGAGACTGCTGCGCAGCGCGTGGTTCTCCTCTATATCGGCGAGCTCGAACATATCTATCACATGACTCCTCAGCACCATGGCGTCTACCAGGTTCTTAAGTGGATACGAGAACTCTTCGGCTCCCTTAACATTATGAAAGCCTGTAATCGACCCCATTGCTATTACGATGTAATCATATGTGATGACGTGTGTTTCATGGGTCTGCGGATGAATGCACGTTACGGCTTTTTTATCGTGGTCTATCTTCTTTACTTCAAGCTCTTTAAAAGTTGTTTTTTTAACACTCTCCCTTAGCGGGATAACAACATGTTTAGCTTCAATACTGCTCGAAACCACTTCCGCGAGCATAGAGGTATATACAAGATAGTTCTTCTCACTAATGAGCGTAATATCTATATCGTCTCTTTTTGAGTAAATCTTCTCGAGAGTCTGCGCTACTTGTAGGCCGGCAAATCCACCGCCTAGAATTAGAATGTGTTTAGAAGTAGTTTCAGGCATTTATGCTCAATCCTCCCGCTTCGTTTCATAAAAAAACACGTAACCCGAGTTTTCATGGGCGTTTTTTCAATTCTCTTGCACTTATAAGCCCATTCAGAACTACACGCATTATCATTCTCACATGAAATGCGTTCCGTTGTCAATAAAAAGGTGAACCCATAGTATTAAAGATATGCAAATAGATCAGAATCTAATATACCATGGACCCAAGTTGGGTTAATCTAAGACAGAGCTCCCTAGCCTTTTCCGTCTCCTCCCTTCTTACCATCCTCAGGGATCCTAACGGCTACATAGATAGTATTATCACCCCTTTTCACCAGGAACAAAGCGGTACCGCCGCTTTTCATACCCTCTATAGCCGCATTATACTCCTCTATATTTGTAGTCTGTTTTTTATCAATCTCGATAATCACGTCTCCGGGTCTAATACCGGCTTCTGAGGCTATGCCGCCGTCTTGAACCCTGGTTACCACAACACCGTTACCGTCCTCTATTTTAAAACGTTTTGCCAGTTTTTGATTAAGGTTCCTCACGCTGAGCCCCAGGTTCTCCTGCTCCTGGTCAGCCTCTTCACTTGCCGCATCATCAGAAGGCACTTCACCCAGTTTGACAGTCACTTCTTTAGTTTTTCCGTCTTCAATAATCGTGAGTTTGGCCTCAGAGCCCGGAGGGCTTACCGCGGTCGAGGTTGTAAGATCAGTTATGTCCTCAACTTTTTTACCGTCAAACTCTATTATTACGTCCCCGCGCTTTATCCCCGCTTTGTCTGCCGGGCTACCCGGCTCGACATCGCTTACAAGGGCGCCTTCATCCTCTTCCAAATCAAAGCTCGAGGCTATCTCTGGGGTTACCTTCTGCACATACACCCCGAGCCACCCCCTTACGACCTTGCCGCCTTCCTTAAGCTGTTTTATAACAAACTCGGCCATGTTTATGGGGATTGAGAACCCGATTCCCTGTCCCCTTGCGACGATAGCCGTATTCACTCCCACAACCTGGCCCTTCATGTTAAATAAAGGCCCTCCGCTGTTCCCCGGGTTAAGCGGGGCGTCTGTTTGAATAAAATCGTCATAAACACCAAAACCAAGTGAGCGTCCCTTGGCGCTTACAATTCCGGCCGTCACTGTGTAACCGAGTCCGAAGGGGTTCCCCATAGCTATTACCCAATCTCCGATCCGCAGGTTATCTGAATTCCCTAATTCCACAGCCTGAAGCTCCTGCTCGGGTTCAAATTTAAGCACGGCAAGATCTGTTTTCGGGTCTTTACCGATAACCTCAGCTTTGAACTTATCTCCGTTCTCAAGCACTACGTCTATGTCCGTCGCTTTTTCTATAACGTGATTGTTTGTGACTACGTAGCCGTCTTTACTGATGATAAAACCAGAGCCAAGCCCCTGGCGCTTGAACTCGCGCTGCGGCTGATTGCCGCCGAAGAACCTCTTAAAGAACTCCTCCATCGGATCGTTTTGCCCAAATGGAGAGCGGGGCATATTCTGTCCGAACCCTCTTTGCTTAAATACGTTTGTAGTGCTAATGTTTACGACCGAGGGCTTAAGACTGGCAACAAGGTCCGCAAAGGAAGGAAATTCAGTTTTGCCGGTCGCAGGGGTAGTTTTCACGCTCGGCGTTTCTTTCTTAGTCTGCGAATCATCCTTTGTGCTGGTAGCGGTATCGGAGTCTTGTTTATGCTCTACTTTAGAGCTTTGTGTAGAAGTTTTGTCCTTGACAGAGTCTTTATCTATTTTTTCACAGCCAATTATTAAAAATGATAATAATAGGGGAATGATAAGTAATAGTCCAAATGAGCGTGTCATGCGCGCCTCCTGTGGTTTTAGGTATTTAGATAATATATCCTTGAAATACCCATAGGCAAGAAAATTATTTTATCGGGCATCTGGCTTTATCCCACCCGGATTGACTTTATATCTAAAGCGGTAATAATGAGTTTCTGAAATGAGTACGGCACAGCTCATAACGTTCACCATAGCCATGCTTGCGATCACTAACCCGATCGGCAACCTTGCTATTTTTGCGAGCCTTACCGGGGATAAAACTCCCCAGGAAAAAAAGAAGACCGCTTTTACTGCCGGGCTTGCGATCATTATTATCCTTATCATCGTGACATGGACGGGAGACCTACTTCTCCGTGCGTTCGGCATAGACATAGGCTCTTTTGAGACCGCAGGCGGGGTTATCATTGCGCTCATGGGCATCTCGATGCTCCATGCAAAGCCTAGCCCCATACACCACTCACAAGACGACCAGAATGACGCGATGAACAAGACTTCCGTGGCCGTAGTACCCATAGCAATCCCGATCGTAGCCGGACCGGGAGCAATAACCACCATAGTCGTAAACACCCACCATTACCACTCGATCGACGACAAGCTGGTGATCTCAGGCATTTGCGTCGTGATAGCCCTACTGCTCTGGATCGCTTTTTACTTCTCAGGACCCGTAAGCCGTGTGCTCGGGGTATCGGGTATAAATATCGTCACGAGAATAATGGGGATCGTTCTCGCCTCGATCGCCTTTGGTATGATAACGAGCGGGCTCAAGCTCCTCCTTCCGGGACTCGCTTAGATAACCCTCTTTTATTTTTCATGAAACCGACTTCCCCAATCACCCGTATGTGTAAGTAACGACAATAAGCTGCATGGCGCCGCGCAGCCTGAATACAAGCTAAGTGAATAAGGAGATTATACTATGCGACATTCAGGCGTAACTGTTATACATACCGGAGATTTATACCAACCAAGCTCGAATGCATCTGAAACTCCGGGCAGAACACAGGCAGAACCTTCACAAAAGAGGGGAGACTTGATTCCCCTAAACTACGAAACCGTCTCCGACGAGGTGCTGGTAGAGCTCTATAATCATAAGAGGGACGAGACCGCTTTGACCAGTATCATACGGAGATACAGAGATACGATATTCGGCTTTGCGATGAAAATGACCAGAAACCACTCAGACGCTGAAGATATAGTTCAGGAAATCTCATTCACATTGGTGAACAAACTAAGCACGTTTAAAGGCAATTCCAAATTCTCGACCTGGCTCTATAAAGTAACCTTAAACACTTGCTACATGGTGCTCAACAAGAAAAACAAGACCACCCAGCATGAAGTAACCAGTGATTATTTGTATGAGCTCGCCCCTGCCTCACAGGCTTCATTCGGCAAATGGACCAAGAGCCCGGCCACTATATCACTTTATAGAGAAAGAGCCGAGCTAATTCAAAATGCTGTAAACGAGCTCTCGGAGCATAACAGGGAGATTATAAGATTAAAAGATATTGAGGGGTATTCTAACGCCGAGGTAGGTGAAATAATGGGGATATCTATATCCGCTGTCAAATCGAGACTCCTGAGGTCAAGACTAGTATTAAGAAAGAAGCTCGTCCGCTATTTCCCGGAGAATATCTAGTTTGCTGTTTCAAACGTTTTCTTAACAGTCACGGGCTTATAATCACAGGAGCCGCCGCTATATACACTCCTGTCCCGAGCAATCTTGATACTTCAACCTAGCAGACATATGCTTCCGGCCACTTAGCGTTTGTGTACTAATAGGCAATAAAAAGTAGCAATTGACAAACATATTGGTTTAACTACAATGGTTCAAATAGACACGGCCCAAATAAATGCGGTACTTGTAAATGGCCAGGATTCAAATATTCCAAACGCTATTGATCTGCAAGTTAGTATGCAGGAAGAAATGCAAGAAAAACTTCGAGCCGGAACTGACCAAGAGTTAATTGACCTTATAAAAGAGGGAGATAAAGAGGCGTTAAGAGAAATTTACTCCCGTTTTTCTCAGGCCGTATATAACCTGGCATTCAGGATGCTCAGAGACCGTGAAGACGCAGAAGAAGTAGTGCAGGAAATTTTTCTTCAGGTCTGGAATAAAGCAGGGACCTACGAGCGCGGGCGCGGCGCAGTGTCCACCTGGATTATCAATATCGCGCGCTCAAGATCCATAGACAAGCTCAGAACCCTGGGCTACCGTGACAAAAATACAGAGCTTGACGAAGAAAAATTGAACTCAAACACCGATTTCTCTCGTATATTAGAGGATAGAGAGGAGAAAAATAACGTTATATTTCAGGCTCTGAGTGCACTGCCCGAGAACCAAAGGGCGGTAATAGAGCTTGTGTATTTTGAAGGTTTCACACATGTGGAAGCGGCAGAGCGGCTTCAAGAGCCTGTAGGCACTATTAAAACGCGCCTTAGGCTCGGAGTTATTAAGCTCAAGGAAAAAATGGCGCCTTATGTAAAGGAGCTTAAATAGATGGACCAGAACCATAAGACAGAATATGAGGATCAGATAGCGCTTTTTGCTCTCGGTCTTCTCACAGGATACGAGCTCAGAAAGATTGAAGAGCACCTGGCAACAGGGTGTGAGATTTGTACCGCCCTTTTAGAGGACAGTGAAACTGTATTTACTAACCTCCCCTACGTTCTAAAGGACAGCCCCCTCTCGCCCGAGCTTGAAGACCGTATCCTGGACAAGCTGGATGATATTGAAGAGAGACACGGCACAGAAGGCAAATCGTTCTTACACGATTTCTGGAAGGGACTCAGCCCCGTTTGGCTCAATATCGGAAGCGCTGTCGCGGTGGCCGCGATAATTTTCCTATTCATCTCTACCCTGACTCTTCAGCAGAGACTGTCTACTCAGGAGAAGAATATGGAATCTCTCATTTCCTCCCTTGAGAAAGAAGAGCAAATAATGGATTACGTAAAAAACCCGGCGGTAAGCGTAATCAACCTTGCTGGAACGATGTCGGAACTGGAATCCACGGGCAGGATATTCTGGGATACCGGCACGAGCAACGCAATTTTAATGGTGTCAAATGTACCCGAACTTGTTCCGGGCCAAACCTATCAGTTCTGGGTAGTGGAAGACGGAGAACCTCATAGTATGGGAACATTCACAGTTAACCAAAACGGAGAGCACATGATGGAGATTAATTGCATGCCCGAAGAAAAAGGCAGGATCGAATTTGCAGTTACACTCGAGCCTGAAGGCGGAATGCCGGAGCCGACGGGCGCGACTTATTTGGTAGGTTCTCTATAAAAAAAGATTACAATATAGTACTATAACTTTAGCCCGTTAAGTGGGTTCTAAACAGCATTTAACATCCAATAACCCCGGAGGTCCCTTCAATATGGCAAGAAAGACCAAGGCAATGACAAAGCTCAACGACCAGCTGAACGAGCACATGAAAATAATATTAGACTGCACGATCGAGCACAAAAAATACGGCAGACTGCTACTGGCCTCGCCCCCGACGTCCCGTTACCCCTATGTTTACCCCAGAGACACAAACTGCGCTGTGCAGCTATTCAGGAGAATAGCGGGCTCATCCCACGATTATGACGCGCGGGAGCAAGCTTTTGAGATCATGAAGTCCATGGCCCATTTCATGAAAGACGCTATATCTGAGGACGGTCACTGGGGACAGCGCTACAGCTTGGAAGGTGAAGATAAGAGCTTATACAAGCAGGAAGACAACGTAGCGCACGGGATCGCAATAATATGCAACTACCTGCTCACCGCCAGGTACTTAAAACGGGAAGTAGAGGATATGGAGGACTTTTTCGTCTGTATAGACAAAGCGCTTGATTACAGCTATACGACTCTATATGAAAAAGAGCTTAATCTCTTTTACTCCACCACGTCTATTCACGAGTCGGCTATGGAGGAAGGCTATACCTGCTGGGTAAACTTTTCTTTCCTATACGCCTATTCACTCGCGAGCGAGGTGTCCAATAAAAAAGACAAGAAAAATATTATAAGGCCCGAATTCCTGAACTTCCGCCACCAGTTCCTATATTCAGTAAGCGAGCTCTTTATAGGCGATAACCGCTACATGAGGAGGACTGACCCTGACGGAACCAGGGACATGAGGCCCGACTTCACTCTGCTCAGCCCCTTTTACTTTGGGTTCCTGCACTATAAGCAGCAGATGGAGAACAGCGTGCTGTATCTGGAGAAACAGCTCTGGGACCCCGAGCTCGGGATGATAATGCGCTACCTTCCGTTTTATAAGGATTTCTCCACCCATGTCCACGCCGGAAACGGCCCCTGGCTTCAGTACACTGCGATCCTCGCGCAATTCCATT
This sequence comes from Thermodesulfobacteriota bacterium, assembly GCA_965216785.1. GTDB lineage: Bacteria > Desulfobacterota_D > UBA1144 > Nemesobacterales > UBA2774 > UBA2774. The sequence continues at coordinate 1,646,621 of OZ244197.1, read as the reverse complement.
ACTGGAACGGCAATACAGGCAGAGGGGATGAGATTATGAAAATGATCGACAGCTATAGGAGCGAGACCGGCGGTATACCCGAGCACCTGTCCACGTGCAGAAGATTTGAAGAATTCATGGAGAGGGAATGGAAAACGGGAATCGATTTTGAAAAAGAGTTCTATAAGCCCATTTTGCTCGATAACGTCGATTTTGACACGATATTAGAAGAAGCCAACAACATGCACAAGTCCTATGAGGAAACCGGCAGCAGATGTATCTTCAGAGACGATAAAAGCGCGGAAGGGGGCTATATTCAGTTCGCGACGCCGCTCATGTGGTCACACGTCGAGTACGCAAGAGCGCTCCTTATAAAAGCCGGAGACTGGTGGAAGATAAGAAGAGAAGAATAAATCCCGCTTGCGCAATTTAAATAAAACCGTCCTGCGTATCCGAGCGTATATTGCTTATAAGAACTGCTTAGCAATATAGAGTAAAGGGAGCCCGCTCTTCATGAACAATTATTTATTCGTATTAGTCTTCGCCATTTTGCTTTTTCATATACCACTTTACGCCTCAGCCCAAACCTCCCCTTCGCTTTTCGATCAATCACACAGCGCTTACGAGAAAATATTAAGTCAATATGTCAGCGATGGGACGGTCGACTACAAAGGGATAAAATCAAACCCGTTCGAGCTTAAGAATTATCTAAACCAAACCTCGGCTATTACCAAAGAGGTATTTGACAGCTGGACAGGGGAGCAGCAGCTCGCGTTTCTCATAAATGTCTACAACGCCGAGACGCTTGATCTGGTTCAGGAAAATTATCCGCTGGCAAGCATAAAAGATATAGCCAAAGATGCGGGTGGCCCATGGGAGCAGCCGGTCGTACAAATCTTCGGAGAGGAATTAACCCTAAATGCCCTGGAGCACGAAATAATAAGAAAAAACTACCCGGAGCCAAGAGTCCATTTTGCACTTGTGTGCGCCGCCAAAGGCTGCCCCGCATTAATAAATAAACCATATCTCGGCCCGGCATTAGAGGGCCAGCTGGAATCTCAGACGCAAGCGTTCCTGACAGATACTCAGAAAAACTCTATAGATACGGAAACCAAGACGCTCCGTCTATCACCGATTTTCGATTGGTTCTCGAAAGACTTTGTAAAAGAATCGGGGTCTGTAATCTCGTTTGTAAATCCTTACATGGACGAAAAAGCCGGCCCTGACTTTAAGATCGAATACACAAATTACGACTGGTCGTTAAACGACAAGCTGTGATTGCATTAACGAAAAGGCCTTGTAACTTTTTTGTTTTTGTGTCACTTATTATTGATAGTCTAAACGGCGGCTTTAGACAGCGGCGGAAGGAAAACTAAAACAAGAGGAGGCATCACCTTGTTCGGGTTGATATCGAGATACACGAAATGGCTCCATACGCAGTGGCCCGCGGGGATTGTGGAAAAGCTACCGGATGTAAACAGCGACTATTCCACGAACGTCCCGGGCTTATATATCGTAGGCGATCTTACCGGCATACCGCTTCTAAAATTCTCATCAGACTCAGGCGCCAGGGCAGTGGAATCAATCCGCATGGACAGGAGCTTCCTCTCCGAGCGAGGCGCGAATAAAGATCCCGACATGCTTGACCTCGTCATTATCGGTGCAGGCGTCTCGGGCATGGCCGCAGCGCTTGAGGCGCAAAAGGACGAGCTTAATTTCAAGATACTCGAAGCCACGGAGCCCTTCTCCACAGTGGTAAATTTCCCCAAAGGCAAGCCGATATATACATACCCGACAGATATGGTCCCTCTCGGTGACCTGCAGTTTACAAAAGACGTTAAAGAGCCCCTTGTGGAAGAGATGAAAGCCCAGACTCTCGGCAAAGGCATCGAGCCCGAAATGGCAAGGGTGGAAAAGGTCGAGAAGAAAGGCAATTACTTTGAGATCGTTATACCCCAGGGAGAGAACCTTAAGGCAAGGCGGGTAATTGTGGGTATAGGGCGCTCGGGTAATTTCAGGAAACTTGGCGTACCCGGCGAGGATTCGGGCAAGGTGTTTAACCGCCTACACGACCCGATGGATTTTGAAGGAAAGAACGTACTTGTTGTCGGCGGTGGAGACAGCGCGCTTGAGACTTCCATAGCCATAGCAAAGGCCGGAGGCTCGGTCACCCACTCATACAGAAAGGAAGAGTTCTCACGGCCAAAGCCGGAGAACATAGAGTTTTTGAATATGCTCATGGCTGACCCAGAGGCCGATGTCGCGATCGAGACCCCCTCATCTGAGCGCGTAACCACAAGCACCGGGGAATTTATGCCCGAAGCCAAGCAAGACGGCAAGATAACGCTCATGATGAAGAGCCAGGTGAAAGAGATAGGCGAGAGCGAGGTAAAGATCACCGACAGGGACGGGAACGATCTCACTCTGCCAAATGACGCGGTGTTCACCATGATCGGGCGCGAGGCGCCGCTCGATTTCTTCAGGCGCAGCGGAGTAAGGATAAAAGGCGAGTTCAGCGCCATGGGCTGGATCGGTCTAGCTCTCTTTTTACTTTTAATGACGTTCGTCTACAACTGGAAGGCCGGGGGCTCACTAACAAAGCTGTTTCAGTCAAACGAGTGGTTCCCGTACAATCTTCCAGCGTTATTCAACAGCTTCGGTGAGTCCTTTACTCAAATGGTAAACGACCCGTCGACGCTGGTTGGCACCATGGCGATTACGCTTGAAGAGCCGGGGTTTTACTATTCCCTCGCATACTCGCTCCTTGTAGTAATTTTCGGCATAATGCGGGTAAAAAGGAGAAAAACTCCTTATATTAAGATTCAGACACTTTCACTTGCTCTCATACAGGTGATTCCGCTATTTTTACTGCCGTACTTTGTGCTCCCATTTCTTGGGCACAACGGGCTTTTCGAGGCTGGGTTTATGAACACTGTAGGGAACGAGCTATTCCCCGAGGCAAACTACGGACACGGACGCGAGTACTGGCGCGCTTTTGGAATAATCCTCGCATGGCCCCTGTTTATCTGGAACGTATTCAGCTACGAGCCCCTTTGGACATGGCTCATCATAAGCCTCGTCCAGACGTTCGTCATAATACCGGGCATGATTTATTTCTGGGGCAAGGGCGCTTACTGCGGATGGATCTGCTCCTGCGGCGCAATGGCTGAAACTTTGGGAGACACTCAGCGGCACAAAATGCCCCACGGCGCTGGCTGGAACCGCGTCAACATGGTGGGCCAGGTTATCCTAGTAATAGCTTTTATCATCCTCTTTGCGCGTATCATCAGCTGGGCGGTCCCCGACACAAGCGTAGGACAGTGGCTTAACAATCTATACGCCTCCATGCTCTATGGCTGGAAGCCGTTCGGAATCCAGGTCAACTACAAATGGGTTGTGGACCTCCTCCTTGCTGGCATAGTCGGTTACGGGCTCTATTTCTGGTACAGCGGGAGAGTCTGGTGCAGGTTCATGTGCCCGCTCGCGGCGCTCATGCACATATTCGCGCGCTTTAGCCGCTTCAGGATTATTCCTAACAAGAAAAAGTGCATATCTTGTAACGTTTGCACCTCTGTGTGCCACCAGGGGATAGACATAATGAACTTTGCCAATAAAGGGCTCCCGATGAACGACCCCGAGTGCGTAAGGTGCAGCGCGTGCGTTCAGTCATGCCCCACAGGGGTGCTGCAGTTCGGTCAGGTAGACACAAAGACAGGCAAAGTAATATCATTAGACAAACTCGCCGCCTCTCCGGTATTAATGCGAGAGAACAAATAAGTCATTGCGAAAAAACAAAGTGATTGAAGCAATCTTTCTAAATCTTGGCAATTAAATTTCCCGCTCACCCTGAGCTTGTCGAAGGGTGAATAGTTTCCGGCATTACGAAAATAACGTTAAGAAAATTGCGAAATGAAGGCGTCTATAACTTCACACGGGATGCAGGCGGAATTGTGAAGTTTCGCCTGAATGAGCAATTTTTAGTTATTTATCGTACAGCCGGTGATTTTTGCTTCTTTTGATCATGCAAAAGAAGAAAGAATAATATATCCATACCAAATATTTTGACGGTTCGTCAAATATAGTTGACCAGGTAGTATTTAACCAAATCCTAAAGAATAAACAGCTAACAGATGACCCCCAATATCCTCGTAATCATCCCAGCATACAACGAACAAGACTCCATCGGCAAAGTCCTGGCCGATTTACCCGAGGACCTGGCACGGGAAGTCGTCGTAGTCAATAACGCTTCTACTGACAGCACCCCTGAAGTGGCAAAGTCCCACGGTGCTACGGTACTGGACGAGCCCAAAAGAGGCTACGGTCAGGCGTGTCTCAAGGGAATCGAGTACGCCGAGAAGATAAACGAGCGGCCGGACATAATAGTGTTCCTCGATGGTGATTATTCAGACTACCCCGGGGAAATGACAGAACTTGTAAAACCCATAATTGATGAAGACTACGATATGGTCATAGGGTCCCGGAAATTAGGAAAAGCAGAGCGGGGCGCCCTGCTCCCGCAGGCTAGGTTCGGAAATGCGCTCGCTACAACGCTCATAAAACTTCTTTACGGCGTAAAATTCACGGACCTCGGTCCATTCAGGGCAATAAAGTTTGATAAGCTGTTAGAGCTTCAAATGGCGGACACTACATACGGATGGACTGTCGAGATGCAGGTAAAAGCCGCAAAATCCGGGTTTCGGTGCACGGAAGTACCTGTGAGCTATAGGAAAAGAATCGGAGTATCAAAGATCACAGGCACCCTTAACGGCACATTTAAAGCGGGCTATAAAATCCTCTGGACGATATTTAAACTTTTATAAAATAGGTTTGAAAACAGGGTTTCAAATTCACCTGCGCCCCTAATAGAAATAATCGACCAGGCTCCCTATCCTGAGCCAGAGCCCGGCAAGGCCGTTCAGTATGAAATTCCTGCCCGTATATACAGCCACGCTCACAGACCCCCCTATTCGAAGCGGGTATTCGTCTCCGTTCAGGTTTGTAATACTTAGCCTCACGGGAAAACGCTGTGTTACGCTTATCCAGTTCTCGGGGTTTTCCACGTCCGGAAGATCGCCGGAGGGTATTCCCTGTCCTTTGCTTACTCCCCAGTCGGCGCTTTCGATACGGGCTTTGAATATCTTCCCCGGATACATAGCAATGGATATTTCGGCTGTCTGCCCCTCTCTTATTCTTCCGACGCTGTTCTCTCTGAAGTTAGCCACGACCCACCAGCCTTCATCGTCTACAAGCGTCAGCACAGGGTCCCCAACGTCTATATACGAGCCGCTCACGAGCTGCAGGTTAGTGACGAACCCGTCCGTAGAGGAATATACTGTGGTCTGCTCGAGCTGGTAGAGGTAATAGGAAAGCTGCGATTCCATCTGTCTGATGAGGGCAAACTCTCCGTCAATCGTGTATTCGAGCGCCTGCTTTGTGCGCTCATACTCAGCGATGGATTGCTTCAGCACGGCTTTTTGGGAATTTAACTTATCAATCGCCTGATCAAGCTCAATTTGGGCTACGTAATTCTTTTCCGCAAGGGGCCGCAAGTCATCGTATAGTTTTTGAGCGTAGGAGAGATTTGCCTGAGACTCCTTCACAACTTGCGCCGCAGCCTCGATATCACTCTCGTACTGATCGACTTCCTGTCTTGCCTGTACAAGCTCCGCCTGCTGCTGCTCCACCCGATATTCAAATGGGCGGGGATCGAGACTGAAGAGCTTCTCACCCTCTTCGACGTACTGGTTATTCTCCACATATACGCCTATCACCCGTCCTTCCACCTGAGGGGCGACCTGCACGACATAGGCCTGTATATACGCGTCGCTAGTGTAAGGCGTATATCGGTCTAAAAGAGCGTAATAGATGATCAGAACCACTATTATACAAACTATCAGGAGAACCCAGAATCTAGTGGTGTGCTCGGGGTTTTTAATACCCAGTTTGGCTATGAAATCGTTGAGTTTCATCTGAGGCCCGGGTTACTAAATGACCAATCTCAAAATACAAAATTCTTAAAGCAGTATTACCAACCCCACGGACCGCCGAGCCATCCCCACATGTTGGCGTCCGCAGCCGCCTGCTCGTTCATGAGAGCCGCGTCCTGCTCCTCGTCCGCGATATTCTGCTCGACATTGAGTTTCTGATAACGGTCGTAAGCTGCCTGGTCCCCGGTGTAGACGCACTTACAGCTATATGGGTCCGCATACCAGTAAAGGGGTTTATTATCTTTTACACTAAACTCGACTTTAAGGGGGGTCAGTGAGTTAAGGTTCGCAAGCTCCTCAGGCGTTTGTGCGGGAATCATAACAAATCCCGCGGCGCTCAAGAGCTCCTCGGTGGATTGTGCGTCCTGTGACTTTATTGCGGCGCAGCTCATCAGGAAAAACACACTTAGCACGGCTAGAGCACAAATTCCGGGTGTCATTCTCAGTTTCATCATTTCCTCCGTAATGCAAATTAATGACCTGACCAATTGATATACAATTGTACGACGTTGATTAAAACCTAACATCTATTTAATTATAAGCCAATAATGCCTTTATTTTACTCGGTGCTCTCTTGACCTTGCCCAATTTATCGCTCTTTCGAGTGTAAGCCCCTGAACGAAAATTGAAAATACAACCACGATATAGGTCAGAACCAAAATAACATCCCTATGATCCGAGCTTGGCAGCGAAAGTGCAAGCGCTATAGATACTCCGCCCCTTAGCCCGCACCATGTCATAACAAACCCTTTTAAGGACGGCAGCTTTCTAAAGTACCTAAGGAACAATAACGGGACCTCGACACTGATGTACCTGGCAATGATAATCACAGGTATAACCAATATACAGCCTACAATAAAAGTCTTTTGAAAATTCAGCACGAGCACTTCAAGACCTATCAACACAAACAGGAGAGCGTTAAGCACTTCGTCGATTACATCCCAGAAATCATGCACATACCGTACGTGCATAGGCTCTTCTTCAGCGTATTTATGAATCCTGCTCTTTGCCAGGAAAAGTCCGGCGACCACGCTTGTGAGCGGGGCCGACACGTCTACAAGCTCTGCCACCGCGTATGCTCCGGACACTAGCGCAAGCGTAACTAGTACGATTACAATATGGTTGTTAGAGCCTTCTTTTATTATTTTCACAATCATCCTGTGAGCTAAGTACCCGAAGAACAGTCCCAGGAACAGACCCCCCAAGGCCTCTTTAATAAAGAATCTAACAATGTCCGCGCCCGTAAGCTCCGCATTACCGCCCGCTATGGCAACCAGAAACACGAACAGCACTACCGCGACAGCATCGTTAAAAAGAGACTCCCCTGTGATAATGGTCTCGAGCGCCTTACTGGCATTAACCTGCTTTAGAAGCCTGAGCACAACTACAGCGTCTATCGGGGAGATAATAGCCCCGAAAATAATTGAATATATAAGGGGGAATTCTTTACCGAAAAGTGCGAATATCCAGTGAATGGTAAACCCTATAAATATAGTGGAAATAATAATTCCCACAGTCGCCAGATAAGCGATAGTCCACTTGTATTCATGTAAATCAGAGATATTCACCCTCGACGCGGCCGCAAAGAGTAAAAAGCTTAAAAGCCCGTTCATCACCAAATGGTTAAAGTCGGCAGCCTCCACAAGCTTTACTGCCCAGTCAATACCGCCGAAACCCAGATATCCTGATACGATAATTACAAGGGAGGAAATTAGAGAGGCAAGCATCACCCCCACTGTCGAGGGCAGCTTTATGTATACCACATTTAAAAAACTGAATACGGCGGTAAGCGTAATCAGTATCGCGAAAACTGTGAATAGATCCATATCTTTTTATGTTGAAAGCTCTGCCACAGAGCCTGAGATTCAATTATAGTCCGTATGTTTAGAATTAAAAGCGGAAATTGTACAACAATTCAAAGTACCTGCAATACCCCGGGCTATGTCTCTGAAGCTTGGAGCGTCAGCTTATGCTCAGGCTCAATGCCGTTTATACTATTCAAACAGCAGGACGTTTTATAAAGAGCTTCCAACAGATTGTCTACGTTTGTGGACAGAAGAACATTCATTTCAACATCCCGAGGCTCATATTTTCTCCAAACGTCTGAGTCTCTGAACACGCGTCTGTCCTCTTCAATCTTAACTTTCAATTCTGAAATTTTTGTGGGAATATCCGCTACCGAAGATCCGAAAAGTGAAGATGCTTGATCAAAATACTCGCAAAGCTTCCTATAATCATCAGACATATGATCCAGGTACAAATGAAAAAGCTCGCTGTCCAGATGACTGTAAACCGTCCTCTTTACGGTTGCGAGGTCGGCAAACATCTCTTCCAGTGATTCTATTATATGTATGTACTCATCTGAGTGAAGCTTTTCTTCTCGCATAATATACTCGGCGTCGTGAAGAAGCGCGCTGCTCGTAGGAAGTGAAGCTGCTAATGGAAGTACCTTTGCATCTATCATATCTTTGTCCTTTATATCGAGCATTAGAAGCCTGCTCAATATGCCGCCGCTTACACGTAGGGATTTTGATATATTTTTTTGCAGCTGTGTATAAGGGTTTACAGGCCAGGCAAGGTGTAGAACTATCAGCCCGACAAACGCGGCGGAAAGCAGGGCCAGGAAACGCGTCAAAGCAGCGTCCAGATCGACCTGGGGCCCGGTTGTGTACAAAAGCGCATAGGGTATTACGAGCCCTGCCTGAAGACCCGCGGCAGATATATCCCTCGGGCTCGTCGTCGCGTATGAGGCCAGAAAGAAACCTATACAGAATAATAGTATCAATATTATAAAATGAGTCGCGACCGAGATAATCGCAAGGGCCACCAATCCATAAAGTATCCCGGACACAATTCCCCCAATACCGTACCAGCTTTTCATAAACGCCTGACCCAGGTTTGGGATGATGCCGAATAATATTGCGTAAAAAGAAACAAGCGCGCCGCCCGGAAGATTTATTGTCGCCTGTCCGAGCAGGAGAAGCCAGAATATTATCACGGTCCTGATACCTACCTTAACGGTTTCATCATTAAACTGAAAAAAGGGTTTCGTTTTCATCTCTTCGACTTTAGGCGCGTGAGTTACGCGGAGCTCCATCAGCTCACGGTACTCATTTCTCTCAATTAAGTTATAGAATTTCTCGATTTTACTTAGCTTTAACGAAACATCGTCCAGCACGGGAAGCATGGCGCCGAAAGCAAGTAGGTCTTCGTAATACTGAGGCTCCTCTCCCTTTACCTCATGCATACTCCTATAGACGCTGTGTAAAGAGTTAATAGAGCTTTCAATATCATCACTCTTAAGACGCGCGGCCCGGTTTTCGGAAACTGCATTAGAGAGCTCTGTAAGACGCTCTGAGAAATTGTGTAAAATTTTATTTAGTTCTGAAGATACACTCTCGTCACTCAAAAACACGTGTTTTTTAAGCACATATTCCTCTAAAACCTCGGTCTTAACAAAGATTCCTCTTGTGAAAGTGATAATCTTTATATAAGCGCCGTCAGGAAAGTAATTATTCTTACCCTCCTCGCTCTCCACCCTCTTAAGCACATTCATGAGGCCCGAGAAAGTAACGAAAGCGGTAGATATGGAATGGTGGTTATACCTTGTGCTTATATCCTCCGAAGTATAGTTTTCGTAGAGATTACCGAGCTCTGAAAATATTGTGGAAAGCGTCAGGTCAAAAGTTTTCCGGCTCCTGTGAGGCCATATATAATCGTCTACTATCCAGCAAACAATAACAGCCAAAACCATCTGCAATACAAAATTCTTAGCCGTAACCGTGGCCACGGTTAGTGATTCATTTATACCCATATAGGTTGTTATTGCTATGAGCACACCCGTTAGCAAAACCGCGAGAAAATATTTTTAATAAACGTCATACACAAAAAGAGCACTAAGCTCATAAGGACCAAATACAATATTTTTGACTCAAGGAAAAGATATGTGATCAAAAGACTCAGGGCGCCAAATACTATTGCCACGACAAGTGACTCGATGCCTACTTTGAAGGCTTGTCCATGAAATAGTGTCAATATCAAAAAAGTGTACAGCTCCGCCAGGTATACCGCGTCAAGGTGAAAGATATTATTTATCAGCACGCAAATTACCGCGGCCAGCGCGACCTTTAGCGCCGATTTAACGCGGAATTCTTTTAAATAAGCCGGCAGGTTCATTTTCATTAGTATGAATCATTATAAGATACATTTCGATATACCGTGTGAGATTAATAATCACGGGCGTTGTTGACAACAAGATTACTTTCGTGAGATAATGGCAATTAAATCTACGGTGGGGGGAATATAATATAGGTGAATAATGGAAGCTTTAATACCTGATTCAATCGCGGGAGGAGTACTGCTCCTATGGTTCATACTCACAGGGCTGTCATTGATATTCTTGCTCTACGATCTTCATACCAACACCCCGTCTATGGGGATAATGAAGCTCGCCTGGTTCCTTATCGTATTGTACACGGGCCCTTTCGGGCTGTTTATATTTTTAATCACCTGCCGCCAGCCACTAGCTGAATCGCATGGCGAGTTCATAAAGGACCACTGGAAACAGTCCATAGGATCCATGATCCACTGTATCGCAGGAGATGCCACCGGTATTATCCTTGCGGCCATAGTTACGTTTCAGATAGGTCTTCCAAACGGGCTCGATCTTATAATCGAGTATTCGACCGCATATTTATTCGGTCTTTTGGTATTCCAGGCCCTATTCATGAAATCGATGCTCGGAGGAAACTATTTCGTAGCTATCAAAAAGACCATTTTCTCTGAGACCGTATCCATGAACATGGTCATGGTGGGCATGATCCCTGTGATGGCCATCATGCGCGGGCTTATCCCCGGCGGGGACGACCCAAAGGGGCTTATGTTCTGGGGCATCGCGTCCGTGGCCACAATAGCGGGCGGACTCACGGCCTATCCCATAAACTCCTGGCTCGTCAGGAGCGGGCTAAAACACGGCATGATGACAGCCGCGTCAAGCAAACCCATTGGACACGGAGACATGGGAGACATGAAGGGCATGAAGATGGATATGTCTAAAAAACCCGACATTTCGCTCGGCAAGAAGCTCGGCGTGGTGGTGATTACTTTTGGATTCCTCACTCTTGCTGTATGGATTACTTCTTTCTTTATTGAGCTTAAGCTCTGAGCTATCTTGAAAACGATCAGACCCGCCGCTTTGCCCCCTTAGCCGTAAATGCTAGACTTAGCCATATGGTGAGTTCCGAAATAACTCAAGAACTAAAAGCGCTATACTCCGACAAACAAGAAGAGATAAAAGACCGGCTCGTGGAGTTCGAATACGTCCGTGAAAACGCGGACGACACCCGTATTCTGGAGGAGCTCTGCTTCTGCATACTCACCTCGGCAGTAGGCCCCAAGGTCGGGATGAAGTCCCTCCACGCAATTCAGGACATTCTGACCGTCGGGAGCGAGCAGGAGCTTTACGAAAGGCTGAAGGGAGTTCACAAATACCCCGAAAAAGCAGCCTACATAGTCCACACAGTCGACTACCTGCAAAAGGACTACGATCTCAAGTTGAGGAAGCTTGTCGATTCGTTCGATGGTCCCGAGGAGAGAAGAGATTTCTTCGCGCTCAATAAAAATATAAAAGGCCTCGGGCTCACACAGGCAAGCCACTTTCTCAGGAATATAGGGTTTAAAGGCTACGCGGTTCTGGACAGGAACGTCGTTGGGATGCTCCACAAGCTCGGCGTTATCGATTCAGACAAGCCTCCGAGCTCTAAGAAGAGATATCTTGAGGCAGAGGCGAATATGCAGAATTTCGCAAAGGAGCTGGGAGTAGAAATAGAAGAGTTGGACATGCTGCTCTGGAGTATGAAAAGGGGTTATATCCCGAAGTAAGCACCTGAAAATACCGCCCGCGCCATAGGATTAAATCTCAAGTTTCATAAAAACCTCAGCGTAAAGCTCGTCCGTCACACCGTGCCTCTCGTCAAACACTGCCCTGTATCGGTTTAGTCCAAGTATGCCCTCGGTATAGTTTTTATACTCGAGCTGGCTCGCGTGGGCGTTAATAGCCGCCGTTTTTACCTCTACGTACTCAGTTATATCTTCAATGCGGTCATAGCTCGGAAACGGGGTCCATACCTCATAACACCATATGCTTTCTGCTACTTCAGCCCCTGCCTGAGAGACCTCCCGCATCTTTTCAAGTACAGCTTTAGACACGGCGCGGTGAGTAGGGTGCTTGTCGATTTCAGGGTGTGGAATATAAATCTCAGAGGGGTGAGCCTTTTCGCAAATCTTGGCAAACTCTTCCTTAAGCACGCTCAGATTGTCCGCGGAAGCATCCCATAGGTCGAGCAGCACTAGATAGTTAAGCCCCAGTATCCCCGTGGCCTCGCGTACCTCTTGTTTTCTAAGCTCCGCCACCTGATCCTCATTTAACCCTGCCGCGGATGTGCTCCTCCTGCCGTCCGTAATCACAAGTGACGCTACTTCCCTACCGCTATCTATCATTTTCGCGACTGTCCCCCCCATTCCGATCTCCAGATCGTCCGGATGAGGAGATATTACCAACACTGAATTTGAGCTCATTTCACACCTTTTCCTTGACAATTACCCCTGATCAATCAGTATTAATTTAACTGAAATAGGAGCTAATGAAATGGAATTTGAGCCGGTTATAGGACTTGAAGTGCACGCGCAGCTAAGCACTGAATCTAAAATATTCTCCCCGACCTCAACTGAGTTCGGCGGGACGCCTAATTCACAGGTAAGCCCGATATGCCTCGGCATGCCCGGAGTACTGCCCGTGCTAAATAAAAGAGCGCTCGAGTACGCGGTGCGCGCCGCAATTGCGCTTAACTGCGAGCTTCACACGACTTCCCGGTTCGCGCGCAAAAATTACTTTTACCCAGATCTGCCCAAGGGCTATCAGATATCCCAGTACGAGGAGCCTTTCTCCTCCGGGGGCTGGCTCGACATTAATGTAAACGGCAAGTCCAAGAGAGTCCGTATTACCAGAATACATATGGAAGAGGACGCGGGAAAGCTGATCCACGACCAATCCGGCAGAGTAAGCTACGTAGATCTAAACCGAGCCGGCGTGCCGCTCATAGAAATAGTCAGCGAGCCCGACATCGAAAGCCCTGAAGAGGCGGTTGAGTATATGAAGAAGATGCGCTCCATTGTGCGCTACATCGGAGTGTGCGACGGCAACATGGATGAGGGCAGTCTCCGCTGCGATGCCAACGTGTCCGTCAGACCCAAAGGCTCAAAGGAGCTCGGCACAAAAGCCGAGATAAAAAACGTAAACTCTTTCAAATTCGTACAAAAAGCCATAGAGTACGAAATCAGACGCCAAATTCAGACCCTTGAATCCGGCGGCGAGATAGTGCAGGAAACAAGACTCTTTGACGCTAACAAAGGGGTTACGTTCTCCATGCGCTCAAAAGAAGAGGCGCACGACTACCGCTATTTCCCGGACCCCGACCTCCTGCCCGTCGTGATCGAGCAATCTATGATAGAGGAGATCAAAGCCACACTGCCTGAGCTCCCCGAGCAAAGACACGAGAGATTCATGAATGAATACAAGCTGCCCGAGTACGACGCAGGCGTGCTTACGGAATCAAAAGAGATTGCGGATTATTTTGAAGACGCGCTCAAGGACGGAGCCGACCCCAAGACCGTAAGCAACTGGATAATGACCGAAGTGCTGAGGGAATTAAAAGAAGAGGAAGAAATTGACTCTTTTGCCATATCCCCGGCTATGCTCTCAGAACTGATCGGTCTCATAGATAAAGGAACTATAAGCGGAAAGCAGGCAAAAGATATATTCGCCGAAATGGTAAGCTCGGGCGCTTCGGCCAAAGAAATTGTAGAGAAAAAAGGGATCAAGCAGATCTCCGATCAATCCGAGATTGAGGCGATAGTTAAAGATGTACTGAGCAAACACCCGGATGAAATAGCCAGAATCAAATCCGGAGAGGACAAGCTCATGGGATTTCTCGTCGGCCAGGTAATGAAAGCAACACAGGGAAAAGCAAACCCCAAGGTAGTAAACGAGATACTCAGAAAAAGTTTATAAGATTATTGTTTAGAAAGACTTATCTAAATCAGAGAGTATGAAAAGTCGTTAGTTATACTTGCTTAGCTCGAATAAAAGCCCCTTTAAAAAGTTTGAGCCGGATTCGTCGATATTCTCTTTTATATCCTCCCAAACACTAAGTTCGATCTTCATAAACACCTCTACAATTTCGGGATCGAACTGAGTACCGGAAGCCTCTTTTATCCTCTCGAGCGCCTTTTCAGATGACATCTCATCCCTGTAGGCGCGCTTGCTGGTCATAGCGTCAAATGCGTCTACAATGGAGAAGATTCTTGCTCCAAGAGGTATATCAGTACCGGAAATACCTTTGGGGTAACCGTCACCGTTAAAATGCTCATGGTGCGAATAAACAATAGCCGCCGATTCTTCCAGAAATTCTATTTTCTTAAGCATCGTGTAGCCAAGCTCCGCGTGCTTACGCATTATTTCCCATTCTTTGTCCGTAAGCTTGCCGGGTTTGAGCAGTATGCTATCAGGCACCCCTATCTTTCCGATATCATGAAGCAAAGCGCCCTTTGCCAGGACTGAAAGCTCCGAATCATTCAGGTTCATGTGTCTCCCCAGAGTCAGAGCGTACTCCGTAACACGGTAGGAATGATAACCGGTCTCACTCTCCCTGAGATCGAGGGCAAGAATCATAGCCTGTAGCGTGCCAGAGTATAGCTTTACCAATTCCTGTGTCTGATTTTCTACCTTCTTCTCAAGGTTATTCTGATAGTCCTTATTCTCTTTAATAAGCTGAGCTCTTTCTACCGCACGTCTTATTACTGCCTGGACGTCATTAATGTTAAAGGGCTTGAATATGTAGTCGTAAGCTCCTTCCTTTAGAGCGGTCCTTACGTTATCTATATCGCGTGAAGCGGATACTATGATAATAGATAGGTCAGGAGCGTAGGATTTAAGCTTCTTAAGAGTCTCTATGCCCCCAAGCTCAGGCATCTGTACATCCAGAAGCACTACGTCATAGTCGCTAGACTCATAATACTTAACCAGACATTCAAGCCCGTTCTCCGCAACTTCGCACCTGTAGCCAAGCTCTGTAAGCGTCTCCACAAAGAGGTTTCGTATCGCCTCTTCATCGTCTACTATGAGAATCTTCTCTTTAGTTTCCAACTCCAGCTCCGGTATCGCGGTCATAATAACAATTAATACTGCAGGTTTACCCTTTTTTCAACATAAAATATTGCGCGCTCGCGTCCGCCATATTTAAATTGATCCGGCAAGAGCGAGCAAAACCTGCCGTAATCACTGTATTTATATACATACTATTATACTCTATGTTGACACAAGGTTTTATAGAATGTATTTTCCCTCCGGACAAATGAACAAAGCCACGCTCGTGATAGAAGACGGAACCGTATTTGAAGGCATCTCATTCGGCGCAGAAGGCCAGGCTTTCGGAGAAGTGGTTTTCAACACCTCAATGACGGGCTACCAGGAAATTCTCACCGATCCCTCATATAACGGACAGATTGTTACGATGACGTATCCCGAGATCGGCAATTACGGCGTAAACCCAGAAGATACAGAGTCAAGAAAACCTTTTCTCAGGGGACTTGTGGTAAAGGAGTACTGGGAAAAGCCCAGCAACTGGCGTTCCCGGGGAGATCTATCCTCTTATCTGTCGGAAAACGGTGTGCTCGGAATTCAGGGTATAGACACAAGAGAGCTAACAAGACATATACGCACAAAAGGCGCGCAGAAAGCAGTTATTTCCACAACCGATGAAGATGCCCAGAGCTTGCTCAAAAAAGTACGTTCGTCTCAGGGAATTGTGGGTATTGACCTCGTCACAGAGGTAAGCTGCGAAGAGCCTTATTCCTGGGATGTCGGAACGGGGACTTGGAGACCCGATCATGAGAGCGGCGAGAAGGGAAAAGAAACATTTAAAGTAGTGGCTTACGATTTCGGCTTAAAACAAAATATACTAAGAAAACTCACCGACCATGGGTGCCAGGTGACTACAGTACCCTCGAGAACACCGCCTCATGAGGTTCTATCGCTTAACCCGGACGGCATATTTCTCTCAAACGGTCCAGGCGACCCGGCAGCTGTATCATACGCCGTAGAGAGTGTAAGTACGCTTTTAGGTAAAAAGCCCATATTCGGAATATGTCTGGGGCATCAGATATTGAGCCTCGCGATGGGCGGGAGAACTTTTAAGCTCAAATTCGGTCACAGGGGCGCGAACCAGCCTGTCAAAGACCTAAAAACCGGTAAAGTCGAGATAACCTCTCAAAACCACGGGTTTGCCGTTGATGGTGACAGTCTGGGTAAAGACATCGAAGTCACTCATATTAACCTTAATGACAATACAGTAGAGGGAATCAGGCACACTAAACACCCGGCTTTTTCGGTACAGTACCACCCCGAGGCCTCACCAGGACCTCATGACTCGTCTTATTTATTTCAGGAATTTATAGAATCTATGAAAGAAAACAGGAAAGGGAACTAGGCAGCCCTTCGCTCGAGCACGTCGCGCGCCAGCTTTTCCGCTTGATCTATACCGTCAACCGATTCACCGTTTATAAGCTTTATCGCCTCTTCCCCTATCTCAAGCGTAATATCGTAGTTCTTCCTGCTCTCCTTCTCAAACTGGCTCAGGGGGAATATAATATTATCAATAAAGCGGTAAAACGCGTCCATTGTTCTCCGTCTCACTTTACCGTAACCTTTAACCATAGCAGCGCTTTTAGCGATGAGGCATCCAAGCTTATAGTTGTATTCAGAGTAAATTTTTACAGATTCCGTATATTTCTTGACAAGCGCGTTTTCTTTTCTGTAGCGGTAGGACTGAGTCCTCATGAACTTTATCTTCGTCAGAAACCACAGTCTCGCGAACCCTGAGAACGATGTAGTGGTGGGGGTCTGCCCGAATGTAAGAGGCTTTTTCCTCCGCCATATCTTTTTGAAAAGCGAAGTCCGGGTAAAACTAAGCACCGGAGCTACAATGTAGTATGGAAGGAGCCCGTATACCTCTTCGGCATCGGGTTTTAGATAATCTATAACCTTAAAGACCTGATCGTCCCTGAGTCTCATGTTCTCTTTTATACGCTTAAACCGCTCAGATTTTATCTTTAATTCGGCCACCCTGATCCCATCCTCATAACTCATAAGTAATGCGAGATTCTTCGCATAGTGCTCCGTAAGCTTATACCCGCCGCCCTTTACACGTTCGTCAATCCTAAATACGTCTTGTACCAGGGTCAGGTAGTGGTCCGCGTATTTAAAGTCCTGATAATCCTTAAGCCTAAAAGCGCTCTCAGCCAGTATTTCTCTTAAGTTTTCAGGGTACTGAGACTCAATTTCACTTACGCGGGAAAGATATTCCTCTCTGTCGTCGCCCTCCAGTTTCTGCGCTCTCTCTTCTATAAACTTTTCCCACACATGCCCCGCTTGTTTAGCTTCCTGACCCTGATACTTATTCGTCACTATATAGTCGTGGCCCACTTCAAAAGCTCTCAGGTTGGATTTAACCGCGACTCCAACTTCTTCAATCGCGTCTATAAAGGATTTTTTCTCCAGTGGAAGCGCACCCGACGCAGACAAAGCCCCAAGTAGTATTGCGTTTACCGCAAGCTCATCCATCCCGTTTGCTTTTGAGAGCTCGAGCGCGTTAAGCTCGATCAAATCAGAAGAGAACGCGTTTGCGATTTTTCTTAAATTCTCATCTGAATATATGCCGCTCCCGATAGGTAGCTTTTCAAGCGTAGAATATATCCTGTGAGTAGATGTCACGATGGTTGTGCTATCGGACCCGTATCCGAGCTCAAGCGCTCTTCCCAGCTCCAGAAACTCTTGCGCTACAATAATATCCACTTCCCCCGGAACCGGGAACTGCGCGAATATGACTTGTTTGTTTTCTTCAGACTTGGGGTAAGCCTCAAGATAGTAGACCGTAGAGCCTCCCCTCTGAGATAGCCCGGGCAGACTTATACCCTGAACATCGAACTCTTCCTTAAAAAAGGCCTGGACGAGCCACTCGGTGAGCACCCCACCTCCCTGTCCTCCTACAGCCGGTATGAAAATTTTTATAAGATCGCTTTTACCCTGCATGGTTTCCGTAATTATTTTTCAATATTACCCAACTATAAAAGATTTCCGGTTAATAAAACAAAAGTACTTAATCCGGCGGATTACTATTAACCGCTCCACCCGTTTCGGGAAATTAAATGAAGTAGGGATTTATTTATCCTCGCACTAACCCTGTCCAGCATGGATGGGTTCTCGATTATCTCCACCTTATAAAAAGAAGGGCAAAGCACCGCGGCATGGGCTATCTCTCCGCATAGACCGCACCCTACGCAAGAATGCTCTATGTGCGCTACCGGGTCTTCTCGAAGTATGGTCGGGCTCTCTTTGAGCGTAAGGGAAGGACATCCGTTGTAACGCATACAGGAATGGTCCCCCGTACACACATCGGGGTCTACGCCGAGTTTCTTCTGAACCATGCGCTTACCGGATTTAAGGTTGCTCTTTAGCACTACTCTTTCTCTTCTGGTCTTCTCGAGCTGGCACTCGCCCCTTGAGATAATCACCCTTAGCCCCTCATCCTCTTCGTACGCCTCTGTGAGCACATTTATCGAATCCTGCAGGTTATAGGGGTCAACTGCCTTTATCCACTTGACTCCCGCACCCTTAAGAGCTTTCTCAATATCCATCCCCACACCTTCCTGCCTCATGTTCTTACCGGAAGCGGGATTTTCGTGGTGCCCGGTCATAGAAGTCCAGAAATTCTCTAAAATGATTAATACTGCGTTCTGATTGTTATATACGGCGTTAGAAATACTCGTGGTAAGCCCGCTGTGCCAGAAGGTTCCGTCGCCCATAAAGGATACGACCCTCTTATTTGCCATCCGCGAGAGCGCCCCTGCCGAAGCAAGCCCTATGCCCATCCCCGTGATAGAGTTGCTCAGATCAAACGGTGGAAGCCCGCTCATTGAGTAACAACCTATGTCTGAAGCATAGTAAGACCTTCCGTAATCCTCTTCTAAGATTTTAATCGCCGTAAATATAGGCCTTTCAGGACACCCGGTGCAGAAGACAGGGTTTCTCTTTGCCACAGACTCTTTTAAAAATCCAGCGGCCTTGTGCTTATGCTTCTCGGTATGTTCGCTTCTTTCCTTTATCTTCTCTCTTTCATAGTTATTTACGGTGTTTTTAAGTAAGAACGTTCCCACACCCTTAGCTATGTGATCAGGTGTGAATTCCCCTGCCTGAGGGAGTATATCTTTTCCGAATATATCGAGCCCGAGCTTTGCGCGCTGAGCAATAGAGCGTATCTGCTCTTCAATCAGGTTGGGCATACCCTCTTCCACTATCAGAACCGCTTTCTTGTCCCTCATGAATAAAATGATCTCTTCCGCTACGAGCGGATTGGTAACGTTTAAATTCAGTATCGGTATCCTTGTCTCACCGTACAGATTTGCCTCGCCTAGGTTATACAAACACCTCATCAGGGAGTTATATATCATTCCGTGAGTTATAATGCCGATATTGGTCTCAGTGCCTTCGATGAACTCGTTGAGCTTTTTTTCAAGTATGAATTTCTTGGCTGCGGGAATCCTCTCATGATATTTCTTCTTTTCGTGATCGAATGTGAACGGCGGAAGCGGTATCGATTCCTGCTTGGTGTTCAGATCATCCAGACGGTTCAGCATACTGATCGGTGGCATTTCATTGTTTTTGCATACCATCTTATTCCTTATGTGAGCAACCCTTGTCGAGAGTAAAAACATAACGGGCATATTCGAATATTCAGAGAGCTCAAACCCCGCCTGTACCATCTTGGCCACGTGCTCAAGGTCTCCCCTGGGGTCTATCACTGCCATCGTTGACTTTAGAGCAAAAGGAAGCGCTCTTTCGGCCACGCAGGTACTGTCACATCCGTAATCCTCACCTACGATTATCATCGCCCCTCCGGTAACTCCGGACGAAGAAATGTGTGAAAGCGCGTCCGAGGCAACGTTAGTGCCGACGATCTTCCAGTTTACAGAGCCCCTGATCGGATAGCTTATTGACGCTGACAGCAATGACGCGGCAGAGGCCTCGTTGCCTGAGCAGTCAAAATAAATACCTTTATCTCTTAGCACATCGTCGTACGAATCGGAAATGGCGTCGATCAAACCAGCGGTAGGCGAGCCCGGATAGCCTCCAAGATAGCTTACGCCCGACTGTAAAAACGCTTTTAGTATCGCAAGCGGCGTATCGCCGAAAAGAACTTTACCTTCCCCGTAATCAAGCTGCGCCAGATGCTCTTTGGAATAACCCATATGTTCTCCTGTACAGGGGGACTAACCGCCCTCAACCATAATTCTATAATCTACCAGATAAGAGTTTGATATACCAGAAAAGTTACCTGGCACATATTAAGGCTGACTTCACTATTTAGTGCTACGGAGACCTATTAGAACATCTCTCACGGTGTAAAAGTACTCTCTCAGGGCCTCTTCCTGCTTGTAATTTACCATGTGTACCGGGCGTTTTAATCTGACCGTTTCAAGCGCGAGGTCCGGGTCTATACCCAAATGGTGCAGTAGGTAGCAGGCAAGCATAAGATTGGTCCTGCCCATACCGGCGAAACAGTGTACCAGCACTCCGTTACCGCTTTGTATTTGAGGTGTTACGAAAGAGATAAACTCCTCAAAATCAGACAAATCAGGCGCTCCGAAGTCCTCAATCGGTATGTTCTTCACTATAAACCCGTCGTGGTCCTGAAAAAACTCTTCTTCCTGCAGATTCACGATAACATCGATGCCGACTGTACGGAGGTACAACAGGTCCTCCTCCAGATCATACAAAGACCCGGGCTTTTCCATCCCCGCGATCTTGCCCTCTATTATCCACGAAAACCTCTTGGGCATAGTTACCGGGGCTCCTTTGTCATAGAATCTTTTATCAAAGCAAATCCTTTTTTAGCTCGGCGACATATTTATCCGCCTGTCTTGTGGGTTCGGGCACCCTGTATCCGCGAGCACACTTGGTTACAACGTCCAACGCAGTAGGTAAATCGATCTTATGACCCGGCGAGACAAAAACAGGCTTAGTCTTATTCTTGGTCCTAAGAACGGCGCCAATGGTATCGCCTTCCTTAGAAAATAAAGGAGAATACCTGCCGGGCTCCTCACCGGGCTCCTCAAACGTGCCGTATAGCTTCTTTTTGGCAACGCCTATTGTCGGGACGTTCAGTATCACACCCACATGACACGCGATCCCAAAGCCCCTCGGGTGAGCTATACCCTGTCCATCGAGTATCAGTATATCGGGTTTCACTTCGAGCTTCCCGTATGCCTCTAATATCGCGGGTCCCTCTCTGAACGACAGGAGCCCCGGGATGTAGGGAAATGCCTCCTCTACAACTGAATACACCTTGTCTATGACGCTTAGCTCCGGGAATTGGAATAAAATTATCCCGCAGACGAGCTTTTTTTGGTCCTTTAATATCGCAAGGTCCACCCCGGCTACCAGAGCAGGGGATTCAACGCTATTTTCGAGCGATACCCTGTCTCTAAGCACCCGCTGTATAGAAAACGCCTCTTTTACGCTTCGGGGAACATAACTGCCGAGCTCAGGCAGACGCTCCAGATCAATGGAATCCATAGACTTCTCTTATCACTCTTTTAAATTTGGGGGCGTAAATAAGCTCGAATGCGACCTCTTTTCCGGGAAAGAGTTTCAGCGCAAAGCGCTTCACTCCGGCCACGCGCTCAAGCGACTCCTCTCTTGTCATCTCGCTCTGGTATATGAGCGCTATAGTGAGCTCCACCATAAACCTGAGCATCCGGATTTTCTTATTCTCCGCGGCTATTTCTTTGGACATCGGTTTTTTCTCCACCATTTGTTATGAAGTATACCTTACTACGCATGCCGGATTTGGTGGAAACATTAAAGGCAATTATGCTAGTCTAGCAAGCAGAGCAGACGCCTTTAGATTTGTCCATGCATCTAAAATTCGGTAGAATCAGGGGACTGCGGAAAAGGACTATAATATGAAACTGAAGATGGCATTCGTGATGGACCCGGTAGGGACCATCGATATAGAAAAAGACACTACATTTGTTCTAATGCTGGAGGCTCAGGCAAGGGGCCATGAAGTCTGGTACATGGAGCTTAAGGACCTTTTCGTGAGAGAATCAAGGGCAATGTGCAGAGCAACAGAGCTGAGCCTAAAAAGAGATACCGACTATTACGAGCTGGGAAAGACAGAGGTAAGAGAGCTTGAGAGCTTTGACGCTGTATGGATGCGTAAAGACCCGCCAGTAAATGACGATTTTCTCTATGCTACCTACATTCTTAGCCTGATAGATGAGAGCAAAACCAAGGTAATAAATAACCCTACGGGTATAAGGGAATCAAACGAGAAAATGTACGCTCTACATTTCCCCGAATGGATACCCGAGTCCGTAGTCACAAAAGATATTTCAGTATTAAGAGAGTTTTTAGAAAGCGCGGGCGGGGAGATGGTAGTAAAACCGCTAGACGGCCACGGTGGCGAGGGCATTTTCTTCGCCAAACAAGGCGACAGGAACGAAAACGTAATATTGGAGTCGATCACAAAATTCGGCACTGAATACGTTATGGCCCAAAAGTTCATAGAACAGGTATACGAGGGAGATAAGAGGATCATTCTCCTAAACGGCGAGCCTCTGGGAGCCGTGCTCAGGGTACCGAAGTCAGGAGGGGAATTCCGCTGTAATTTTCACTCCGGCGGAAGCCCTGCAAAATCTGCCCTTACGGAAAGGGACCTTGAGATATGCGCCGCTATCGCTCCCAGGTTGAGACAGGACGGGCTCTACTTTGTGGGCATTGATGTAATAGGCGGCCTTGTAACGGAAATCAATACCACAAGCCCTACAGGAGTTCAGGAAATAAATAATCTTAACGGCGCGAAGATCGAGACTGAAGTCATAGAGTTCGTCGAAAATCTCTGTAGTAACAAATAAAATAGATATTCCGGGGATTCTGTATAATATTAAGCTGCATACTTGCACGGACTATCAGAAATTACAGGACTAAATTATGAAAATTTCAAAAGATGACGTTATACACGTAGCAGAGCTTGCCAGGCTAGAATTCGGAGAAGAGGAGATCCAGAAATTTACCGATCAGCTCGGGAATATACTGGAATATATCGAAAAGCTAAGCGAGCTCGACACAAAAGGAGTAGAACCCACGTCTCACGTGCTGGATATATCGACCCCGCTAAGAGAAGACCGGGTGGAAGAGTGGATCACTCATGAAGAGGCGCTCCAGAACGCCCCTGAGAGAGAAGACGACTTTTTCACAGTACCAAAAGTAATTGAGGACTAGGAGATTTTTGAATGGAACTGCCGTTTTTAACCATAAAAGAAGCAGGGAAGCTCATTAAGGAAAAAGAGGTTTCCCCTGTTGAGATTACAAAAACCCTATTGAAACGGATTGAGGATTTAGACGGGGACCTGAACACATATATAACTGTACTTGGGGATAGCGCGCTACAATCCGCAGAGCGGGCAGAGAAAGAAATAGCCGAGGGGAATTACAAAGGCCCCCTTCACGGCGTTCCGATCGCGCTTAAGGACATATTTGTGATGAAAGGCGCGCCGTCTACTTGCGGTTCTAAGATGCTCGAGAATTTCATTTCCCCATACAACGCGACCGTAGCTCAAAAACTCCTCGACTCAGGAGCAGTCATACTCGGGAAAAACAACATGGACGAGTTCGCAATGGGCTCATCCACGGAAACATCTTACTTCGGCCCGACTAAAAACCCTTGGGACACGGACAGGGTGCCCGGAGGCTCGAGCGGAGGCTCCGCAGCGGCCACTGCTGCGTCTTTGTGCCTGGGCTCTGTCGGCACCGATACCGGGGGCTCCATCAGACAGCCGGCGTCGCTTTGCGGAGTAGTCGGGATGAAGCCGACGTACGGGCGGGTAAGCCGCTTCGGGATGATAGCTTTTGCCTCTTCACTCGACCAGGCAGGACCTCTTACTCAGACTGTGGAAGACAGCGCAATCATGCTTAATGCCATTGCGGGCGGCGACAGAAGGGACTCCACATGCGTAGACGCCCCTGTGCCCGACTATACACAGAGCCTGAGCGGTGATATAAAAGGGGTAAAAATAGGCATCCCCAAAGAGTATTTTGTAGACGGCATGGACCCTGACGTAGAGGATTCAGCGAAAAAGGCTATTGAAGCACTCAGTGATCTAGGTGCGGAGATTGTCGAGATCTCACTCCCCCATACGGAGTACGCTGTGCTGACCTATTACATTATCGCCCCGTCGGAGGCAAGCTCGAACCTCGCCAGATATGACGGAGTGAAGTACGGATACCGCGCGAGCGGCGCAAAGAGCCTGATAGACATGTATAAAAGAACCAGGGCCGAAGGGTTTGGAGAGGAAGTCAAAAGAAGAATAATGCTCGGCACGTACGCTCTTTCGGCAGGTTATTACGATGCTTACTACTTAAAAGCCCTCCGGGTAAGGACGCTAATAAAGCAGGATTTTGATGAGGCTTTTAAGAAAGTAGACGCGATCGTCGCGCCCACAAGTCCTGAAACCGCTTTTAAAATCGGGGAGAAAACTGACGACCCGATCAAGATGTATCTATCGGACGTGCTCACAATCCCCTGTAATATCGCCGGGCTCCCCGGCATTTCACTTCCCTCGGGCCTAAGCTCGACCGGGCTTCCGATAGGTATTCAAGTCCTCGGCAGACCGTTTGATGAAGAGACCATGTTCCGGGTAGCGCACGCTTATGAGCAGCGCTCTGAATGGTCTGGGAAAAGGCCGCCTGTTTAATTTATGGCCTCTGGATGCAGGAGAATCAGGGTTTCATTTTGCCCTCTTATCTGTAGAATATTAATAGGAGATAAGCCAAATGACCGAAAAGAAAAAAAGCCTATGCATGGTATGCGCTAAACCCTCTGACACATCCATATGCGATTCGTGTAAAAAGCAAATACAGGGAGAGGCTGCGGATAAAAAGCAAAAGATTGAAAAGAGCGTTCCTGTAGGCTCTGAAGTTGAAAAAGACAGGAGGATCAAACACGGCACGGATAAATAGAAAGTTTATTAACCCTTCCAGATAGCTAGCGCCCGTTTATAAGTCTTACTCTTTGAGAAACCCGTCTTACCGGATATTTCCTCTACAGCTCCCTTCAATGTTACCCCCTCTTTTTTAAGCTCCATCAGCAGCCGGTCAACATCTTCAGGGCTTAATTCCTCATCTGTTGAGCTGCTACCTTCTATAACCAGAGTAACCTCACCCTTTACTTCCTTTCTCTCGCCAAGCTCTGATATCAGCTCGGATATTTTGCCCCTCAATGTCTCCTCGTGCATTTTCGTTATCTCCCTACTCAGCGACGCGCTCCTGTCGCCGAGCGATTCGAGCATTGCATGGAGCGTCTTCACAACCCTCTTGGGAGATTCATAGAAGATGAGAGTCTCAGGACGGCTTTTTATGCTCTCTAGGAATTCGGAAAGCTGCTTTTTAGAGCGCGGCGGAAAACCGAAGAAAGAAAAACTCGAAGTGGGGAGCCCAGATACGGAGAGCGCGGAAATAGCAGCGGAAGGCCCCGGTATCGGCACTATGTTAATGCCCGCTTCCGACGCAAGCTTAACCACCCTGTAACCTGGGTCTGATATTCCCGGCGTTCCCGCGTCCGAAACCAGCGCTATGCTTTTCCCTTCGGACAGAAAGGATACAAGCTCTCTGGCCTTTTCACTCTCGTTATGCTCATGATAGCTTGTGAGGGGACTATCGATCCCGTAGCGCGTGAGGAGCTTTTTTGTAGTCCGGGTGTCCTCACACGCAATCAGGTCCGCATCCTTTAGCACTTCAATAGCGCGCAGGGTAATATCCCCTAGGTTGCCGATCGGCGTTGAAACTATATAAAGCGCTGAGCTCATTAAGTTTCAGCAATATATTCAATAGACGCCAGGGCGTTATTGAAAGAGACTATATTTGAATCCCGGATATAAGATCTACTTATCTCTATCACAATTACTGTGTATCTCGCCGTTTATACACTTATCTTTATCATCTCCGCCGTCAAGGCTGTCCTTACCCTGTCCTCCGTCCAGTACATCCTCTCCGCCTTTACCTTTTAGAGTGTCGTCCCCTTCATCACCGTATAACACGTCATCATTCTTACCGCCCTTAATATGATCGTTTCCCGGGCCTCCGTGTATGATATCTTTCCCGTGGCCGCCTGTGATGGTATCGTTGCCATCACCGCCGCAGATTAAATCTGCTCCGCCAAGTCCCTTGATATTGTCGTCTCCGCCAAGTCCCACTATCACATCAGGCCCGTCAGAGCCTATAAGAGTATCATTATCTTCGGTCCCTATTACATTTGGAGCCTTACCCTCGCATGTGGGCGGCGCCTCAACTTTCTTTTCCACCTTCGGCGCTTCTTGTTCTGCCTCTACAGCAGATTCCTGCGCCTCTGATACTGAAACGTAAAGTCCCAGCAGCCCTATTACGAACATACTTAAAACAAATGAATAAAGATTTTTCACTTTACCCTCCCTTCGTGCTTTTATATTGATCAATTTAACTATTTCGGACTCTAAAAGTCAAGCACCGCATTGTATTAAAAACTAGGAATGCTGCCGGTTTCAGAATCAAGATAAAATTTTAGGTTGAATTTATTTTAAAGCTGCGGCATCTTAATCCTTAAATAAGCCCGTTTTGGAGGATTGGAAATTGCTAAAAACCCTAACCGCGCTGTTTATAGTAATCACTATGTCTTCAGCCGCGCTCGCCGAAGAGCCCGAAGCCGTTTGCAGCGGCAAGCCCGACGGCGTAACCAAAGACTACTATGATGACGGTAAGGTCAAGACAGAGTGGATGTGCAAGAACGGTCAGCTAAACGGTATAACGAAGCTCTACTATGATAACGGCGAGGTCGAAAAGGCCTCAAGCTATATAAATAACGTAAGACAGGGAGTCACGTACGGCTATTTCGACAATGGGGCGATTAAGAGTATAT
This sequence comes from Thermodesulfobacteriota bacterium, assembly GCA_965216785.1. Taxonomy (GTDB): domain Bacteria; phylum Desulfobacterota_D; class UBA1144; order Nemesobacterales; family UBA2774; genus UBA2774. The sequence goes on along the minus strand of OZ244197.1, from coordinate 1,619,590 downwards.
GCAACTACAAGGACGGAAAACTTGACGGTATGCACAAGACCTACCATAAAAACGGGGATGTAAAGGAATATACAATTTACCGCGATGGTGTGAACCAGGGGGACGGTGACCATCATACAAATCACTAGCCGTTAGAGCCAGAAATAATCGACTAAAAACCAATTGACAGCCCTCACAGATTATCCTATTATCGTTTCAAGAAAACGCTATGGAGAGATTATGATGGACAAATACAGGATAACAGGCACATTAGCCGTACTTCTTGTTACACTTTTGATATTAGTATCTTTTCCTGCTCCCGGCAGCGCGGACAATGCGTTCGTGTGCGGTGAAAAAGCAGCCGGGCTATTCGATACGACCGAGCTATCGACAGTTACAATGGACACACTCGCCTCAGAGTTTGACGAAGCTTCCGGCGTGTTCGCCCAGGGCAAATGCTCTGACTTAAAACCGGATTATTGCGGCATGGGAGCTTGCAAAGACGGCTGGACATGCAAGGCAAATGTGAATAGCTGCATGTGTTTCCCGCCGAATTAAAGTTAGCTCAAGCGTATAGCGAAGTTATAAGTTATAAAATAAACCTGCGGCTCTTAGCTATATGCACTAGTACCGCTCTTTATCCGAATCTGTAAAAATGGATTATCAGTGGCGGAGGGCGAGGGATTCGAACCCCCAAGTCCGTAAGGACGCCGGTTTTCAAGACCGGTGCATTAGCCGTTCTGCCAGCCCTCCGTGGTAATAATTACAGTAGGTTACGTCACTTCTGAGTTATGGGCAATATCATTGGTAGCGATATTGGTAGTAGTTTCCCCGAATTTAGCCAATGATTCAAGAGCCTCTCTGAGTGATTCTTCTGGGTGAGCATACCTCATAGTTGTCTTTATGTCACTATGGCCGAGAATCTTGCTAATAGCTACGATATTAGCCCCGGCCTCAACCATTCTCGTGCCCGCTGTGTGCCTTAAATCATGAAACCTGAGCTCTGGTATTCCTGCTCGCCTACACGCGGCAGCAAAAGCTGTTCTTATTGTCTTTATGGGATTGCCCTGATTATCTGTGAAAACAAATTCTGAGTTCGTCGACTTAAGCTTTAATTCTAGCAGCATGGTTCTCATTGGTGAGTTAATCGGCACTCTTCTCTCTTTCTTACTCTTCGAGTTAGTCTGATTAACCGTAATGAGGTTTACTTCCAAATCAACTTCTGACCACTTTAAGTTTAATATCTCGCCCCTTCTCATACCTGTATTAAGGGCAGTGAATAATATAGGTCTCAGGTAGTTAATAGCCTGACTGAGCAGCCTTCTTTCTTCCTCTGGCGTTAGAACCCGTTCTATCTTATTGTGCTCTTCAAGCAAGCCGACAATCGATACTGGATTATCACCGTAGAACTTCCCCCATCTCTTAGCCAGATTTAAGAGATGCCTCAGTACAGACAGTGAACGGTTAACCGTTGCTGAGCTTACTTCCTTAAGCCTTATCTGCTTAAACTCTTCAAGATCCTGTATAGTAATCTCAGACAATTTTTTAGTACCAAAGAGCTTACAAAGCGGCCTTAACAGTTCTTCATCCCGTTTCCATGACCTCTTTTTACTAACTTCCCTCTTGTAGTTTAAATATTCGTCTTTGAAATCATTCAATGTCGGTATTTCTACATTGCCTAACTGCCCGTTCTTAATCTCTTTCCATTTCTGATCTTCTTCCTGACGAGCCATAGCTTTAGTCGCTCTGCCCACCTTACCCACACTCTTTTTTAGCTTCCTTCCACCTGGTAGTGGTAGTTCGTAATACCAGTATTCTGTGACTTTGCCGTCTTTATCCTTAACCTTTCTTTTAAAAACCGCCATAATACTCACCTCCCCTTTTTCCTTTCAGGATTTCTTGGTTCTGTAATCTCGACCCCTTCTATTTTCATAACTTCGTGAATCCAGCCTCTGATAAGCTCAGAAGCTGTCATGTAGTTCTTCTCGGCGTAGTTCTTGAGGAACTTGTCCTCATCAGGATGGAGATATATGTGTATCAAATTGGGTCTGAATCTTTTAGTCATGTGAATATATATTATATAGTCATATCAAGTCAAAGTCAAGCAACTAAAAAAGCGATTTACTTTTGTTAAGACCAGCTATACTTTTCCTTTATAGTTAATGTCTAAACAAGAGAGGCTAATACAATAAGGACAATTATTGACTTAGATATAACAGACGAAGAATTTGAACAATTGTTCTCAGGTGCGTTTAAAGACCGTGAAGAGTATCTAGCCGAAATCAAGGAGCCGTATACAATTGCGGATGCTATTAATTTATGTATTATGCGGGGCCAGTTTAAGAAGGCAGAGTGTCTTTATGAAAAGTTAGCTGATGAGGACAGGATACGTTTCTATCCAGATGGGTTTGAAATTTTTAAGGCCACCCATGCGAAATAAATATTACGATACAGCATCGATGCAGAATTAAGCTCTTTAATTACTACTATATAGCAGTGCTGCGAAAACCTATTAATTTCTTCTGATTTATTGTAAGATACTGTTCAGAGTCTTTTTCCAGAGGAGGACATAGAAGATGAAATCTATAAGAATAATTGAAGCAAACGAAGAATATCCGCACTCCAAAAAAGTTATTAACCTTTTCATATTACTGCTGTTTCTAATTGCATCGTTTCTAATTACAACTAATTCCGCAATGGCACAACCCCTCGTCTGCCCTGAGCGTGCTATACAGCAACTAACTGATGATTTTCAGAATAGTGACGATGCTTCTATTGACGACGCCGGGATTAGCGTTGTCTTTATTTCATCGGCAAATTTTACGGGCGATAACCCTAACAACATCCGGCAGATATTCCTTGTCAATGCTATTACAGGTGCTATAACCCAGTTGACTGACGGATCAGTTAACAGCGACAGTCCTTGTATAAGCGGGGATGGCACAGTTACTGTATTTAGATCAGATTCTAACCTCACCGGGAATAACCCTCAAAATATAGATCAGATATTCCTTGTCAATAATACGACCGGGGTAATTACTCAAATTACAAATATTACAGACCCGAATGATGGTGTTGCGTCACCTTCAGCTAATGCATCCGGGACAATTATAGCTTTTGGGTCCGAGGCAGACATAACAGGCGCTAATCCTGACGGAAACATGGAGATATTCCTTTTCAACGTAACGACAGGTACATTCACCCAGATAACCGACACAATTGGCGGTTTTTCAAATAGAACCCCTTCTGTAAACGCGGATGGAACGCGTATAGCCTTTAGGTCTGAAGCAAATATCAATGGAGGTAACCCGCTCAATATATCACAGATATACCTCTTCGATACAACAACAGGCACATTTACTCAAATAACTTTTCAATCGGATGGCGACTCATTTCAACCTTCAATTAACGCTGACGGCACGCTTATAGCGTTCTCGTCGCGCGGTAACATCAACGGGGGCAATCCGGAAGGTAATCAAGAAATATACCTTGCCAATGTAACTACAGGTACAATCACACAGATAACAAATACGACATCGGGTAATAGCCGTGACCCTTCATTAAGCGCAAACGGCGCACGCATCGCCTTTGAGTCAACTGCAAATATTATCGGCCCTAATCCTGATAATGATGAGGAAGTATACGTTTTTGATATTAGCTCGGGAACTTTCACCCGTGTAACCAATGAATCAGGACCGGGAAATACAGAGAGCGAAGACGCTTCAATAAACGGAGACGGCACGCGTATCGCCTTTGAGTCACAGGCGAACATCAACGGCGGGAACCCTGATGCAAGAGAGCAAATATTCTTGGCAGTATGCCGCGACACTGGACCACTTCCCATACCAACCCTATCAGAATGGGGTCTCATAGTAATGGCTGGTTTATTAGGACTCGTAGGATTTATAGCAATCAGGAAAAAGTACGCAACAGCTTAATCAGAGACTATCGGAAACAGAACAAAGGGGAGCTTCGGCTCCCTTTTTAGTTTAGTTCTTCGGTATTAAATTCAACTAAAACCTGTCTTGACATAGGGGTACAGTACAAATTTATAACTTTCTAAGATGGACTGATTTTCGTGGGTTTAACAGACTAGCTATACAATTCTTTGCAATTATTATATAATCGTCAAGCGTGATTGTTTAAAGGAGGAACTTTTAATGTATAAGACAATATTAAAAACATTAGTGCTATTTATAGCTTTAATTCTAGTTACGTCTACAATGGCCAGTGCGCAGGCTCTGCAATTCTTTGATGACGAGGGGTTATTTAATAATACTTGCGATAATCTCGCAGTTGAAGGCTTCGAAAACACCAACGTCCCGCCTAACGATGTCGAATCTTGCCCAGGTCCTTTTAACAGCTTTACAAATAATATCTGTTACTCACCGGGAGCCCTTATTCCCGGGTTTTCACTCAGTGGATCTACCGATCCTGGTAATCCTATACTGGTGTTAACACCACCCTTTAGTGGATTAACAAATGTTGCCGTAGGGGCTTCTGTCGGCACAGATAAGACGGTGATTACATTTACTGAAGTTGTAAACACTTTTGGAATGGTGATTGTTTCTTCTGACGTTAATTCGACCGTAGAAGTGCAGGTATTCGGTGGTGGTGCAGGAAACATCTTTCTAGGCTCAACCACCGTGAATGTGACACCTGTTAACGGTACGTTTTTGGGTGTATTATCAGTTGGCGGTCCAATAACACGCATCGAACTCGGAGAATCAGGACAACCGCAACTTGAACTGCTATATGAGCTCTCATTCGGTACATGTGGGTCTGCTAGACCTATCCCTACCCTATCCGAATGGGGTCTTATAGCCGTGGCGTTAGTACTAGGGATAATAGGTTTATTGGCTATCCATGGAAGAAGGGTTACAATTTAATCTCATACAGAACCAAATGAATACACAAAAAGGGAGCTTCGGTTCCCTTTTTTATTGTAGTTCTTTTATTGATAATCTTAACTTAAATCTATCTTGACGAAAGGGGAGCAGTACAACAGTAGCACCCTTATAATAGTCAGTCATATCAGCAACTTAAGCTAGAGCCAATCACACTTACGTTATGTTCACAATACCACTCATTTATACCCCTTCTTTACTACAATTGTGAACACATATAAGCGCAGAAGTGCATCAAAACAACCAACAAACACAGTACCTTAAGCTAGATCCAATCACACTTACATTGTAATCACAATAACGGGACTAATACCCGTTCTTTTCTAGTGTTAAAATGCATAAACGACTTATAAAAAAGGTGAGTAGCATGGATTTGCCTCAACTTATTAGAGAGGATTATATGAATATTAATAATTTAAAAGGTGGACATGTTTTCTGGGGCTTGTCAAACTATGATCCGCTGTTTCGCTATGCCAGCTTTGCGCTACACGATCTGGTTCCATCTCTTGCATTCAGACCTTCCCTTGTGCTAATACGCCTTTACCGGGGAGATAAAACCGCTTGGCTTCAACGCAATCAGCGAGCAGGAAAGTTTCTGTACGATATTTTCCGCCGTGTTTCCAATCAACAATCCCTTTATTCCGGTACGCGCCACCGTGCCCATTACAAGGATATCGACCTTCTTATTCTCCGTAAATGATGGGATCAATTCTTCAGCCCGGCCCCTAAGATGATGTATATGGTATATGCCTGAAATCCTTGATTCCTTGATCAAGGCTTCCAGAACGGCCTTGTGATTATTCTGTGCCTGTATAACAATTTCTGTAATTTGCTGATCATACATTTTTATCCACATACTGCCACGCAAATAATTCTCGAATTCATAGTCCCAACAGGAAATAATGCTCAATTCCCCGCTGCAACTATCTGCGAGTGAACTAGAGAGCTCCAGCATTCTCTTTGAGAGTGCTTGCACTGCCGGTTCCTTACTCGCAGGATCAATGGCCACCGCCACATGGATTTGCTGTCGGGTTTGTTTGATAGCTCGGCACAGCCACACCGGGCACGGGCATTTGCGTAGCAGGCTCATGTCGATAGCCTTAAAACCACCATCCTCAAGGGGTTCGGCTTCTTTAATAACCAGATCGTGACTGTTACGCAACACATGCTGAATAATGCGTATAGAGGGATTTTTATCGCTTTCCAGCTCTACAGAAAGCTCTACGTCTTCTTCGGCAATTTTTATCGCCTTTTTGGTAGAGTGGATGGAGGCGTTTGCCTGCTCCAGAAGCGATTCTTCGTACTTCATTTTATAATCAGGCATATCTGTGGGGAAATCCGGGCACACGATAAGAACTTTCAGCGGGGCTTGATTATTACGGGCCAGACTCAGCGCCTGCTTGAGGCCTTCGGTTTCATCTGAGGTACCATGCCCGACATAAAGAATATTATTAAAATGACGCATATTACGGCTTCTCTTTTAATTTTTGTCCATCACTGCGAATCCTTCCCATGCAAGACCACTAAATGTGAACATTTGTTTTTAATGTTGAGAGTCATAATAATTGAAATCTTATAAAAGTAAATAGGACTGGGAATACGGATCCAGATGTTTAGCTGTTGAGCCACCTAGCAGCATACTCATTACAATCCAAAGCAGATTGTTCTTCCATTAAAATTATTTTTATATAAGAGAGTCTGAATATGTTGTGACGAGGTGACATTTTCTATACCGTATGAAAGGATCTTGATTATACTTAACATTACAGAGGTTGCTAAATATGAACTAGGAAACAGAACGTCTGAAACTATAAGACAATATCGAGAAATTCCCTCATCTCATATGTTAATCATCACGGTAATCCAATTAAGAGCCGGACAAGCTTACATTGTAGACATAATAAAGGAATTTTATATCCCTTCTTTTTATTATTCAGAAAACATATAAACGCAGAAGACATGCTTAGCAAGAGGGAAGCGGTAAAATATTAAGAGCCTAGTTACAGAGGCTCTTTAAATCAAATAACCGGGGTAAGCTCAGGGGCACCTAAAAAAATCGTCTCTACGGGCCTGTATGAGCTCTGAAAGGTATATTATAGCAGGATTACATATATATTTTATGTCCTATATTCTTAGTAAGGAGGATGCTCAAGGACTTTGTAAGTTGTGTACAGAGCCAGCTGCCAATGATTCAGTGATTATAGCTGTAATAAAAGGAGCTGATTTTGTTACACCCATCCCAACCCTTATCGAAAGGAGACTGTTAGCCATGGTAGGAGTATTAAGAATTATAGGTTTAATAGTTATCCACAGCAGAAAGTTACAGCTTAATCGGAAACTAACCTATACAGTACTCATTGAAAACGCAAATGGGAGCTTCGGCTCCCTTTTTTATTGCCAGAAAACTCAATAATTGTGCATAATTACAGCACCCGGATTAAGCCCTCAACACGCTCACGTTATGTACACAATACCACCCATAATATCAAGTTTGATTCCAGGGTCAAGATGACTATCAAATTTCGAAGTCTGATATACCTCTGCCATAGTCAAAATAATGCTTGATACTACAACTTTAATCAGAATAATTATTCAATTGTTTATGGCGGGTTGGTCAAAAATAAAATGTTCAGGAGGGAATGCTATGCGCTACCTTTTATCTAGTCTTTTCATTATCGTTTTCTTAATCGTTATTTCACAAACTGTACAGCCTGTATATGCCCAGGACCCGGTCGAAGGGTTATCTGACCTTGTTGGAGCAAAAGCTGGTCAGGCTGAGATGGGACTTAAGCAGAGGGGCTACACTTACGTAAAAACCGATAAGTCCGGTGACAGCTCCTATAGTTATTGGACAGAAAACAGCACAGGAAAATGCGTTACGATCCGTACAGCAGACGGCAGGTATCAGTCGATTGTTTACGCACCCGAATTTGACTGTAAGAATAGTGAAACTGCCGAGTTTGAGCCTGTTGTAACATCGGTTGACGGGCAATGCACTTTGTATAACAAAAAGAGCGACAACAATAAATACAAAGGCACCTGTAAAATAGAACAGCATGCTTCACAAAACACCAATAAGTACGTGATAAATTTTAGCAACGGGCAGACCTATAGCTTTATGGAACAAAGCAATGGCTATCAAGTGGAAACACCTGAGGGTATGTCTAAAAATATTGCTTCTATGATAGACAAGGGAGATAACGAAGTATTTAAATGGGGTAAATGGAAACTTACATTCTCCGCGCCTGACTCGGCATCAGAGGCTCAGAGTGCTGAGCTTGCCGGGCAGGATATATATGATGCCACAGGAGATATCCCCTGTGCACAGTCCAAAGGACAGCCGATGGGTCAGTGTCCATTCGGTGTGACAAGAGAAGGTAATGGAACAGCAACAGTAACAGTCACACTACCGGATGGAAGAAAGCGGGCTATTTTCTTTGAGAACGGAAACGCTGTAAGCGCTGATCTTTCTCAAGCAGACGGCAACATGGATTTTGAATCTAAAAAAGAATCTGACTTGTATATGATAAATGCCGGAAACGAGCGTTATGAAATCCCCGAAGCAGTAATTTACGGCGGTTGATAAAGATACTGAGAAATCAGCAGAGTCATTTCTATTGGCAGGCAGAGTGCAATTTACTCAATAGAATTTAGACTTTGCTGATTTCTGCATTTTGTGAAACGAGTTAAATCAGTGGTAAATAAGAATCTTAAATATAATTCAGCTACGTGCCTTTATATTGTAGTTATGTTTTTAGTAAGTTTGCTCATGTTCACAGGGTGCAGCCAGTCCGGTGATGAACCTCAAACACAATCTGATACTCAATCAACTGAGGCCGTGTCGGACAAGGATAAAACTGCTGATTCTGAAACCGGTGTCGTAGAATCGCTCGCTGGAACCAAATGGCGCCTGCTAGAGTTTCAGTCAATGGATGACTCAGTGGACACGATACGACCAGAAGATTCTTCCAAGTTTACCATGCAACTTAATGCTGACGGGGCTGTCAACATGATGCTTGACTGTAATCAAGCCAATGGAACATGGTCGTCCCAAGCTGGTCCTGACGGCACAAGCGGTCGATTTGAATTTGGGAAGCTTGCGACCACAAATGCGCTCTGCCCCGCTCCGAGACTGGATGAGCAAATTTCGACTCATACCCAATATGTACGCTCTTACTTATTAAAAGATGGTAAGCTCTACCTTAGTTTGATGGCAGACGGCGGCATTTATGTGTGGGAACCACATGACGACCAAAGAAACTTACAGACAGAGCCCGACTCAGTTATTGAGGCAGCTATAATTAGAGAGTCTCCTGACTATAATCAAGAGATGATGGATATTGGTAACGGAATCACAGCGCGTTACGTTTACACTCGGGTTGATCTAAACGGTGATGGAGCCCAAGAAGTCTTTGTCTACCTCTTGGGCTCAATATTCTGCGGTACAGGCGGCTGTAGTCTAATGCTTTTTACTCCAAGCCAAGAAGGTTACGAATTAGTTGATAACTTTCCCATAAGCCGTTTACCGGTCATTGTCTCTGACGAGAGAACATCGGGATGGAACAACATTGTGCGGTTAGAATCGGGTGGCGGAGCTCCCCGGACATATGTTACTCATGTGTACGATGGCAGACATTATGTGGAAAAGGAGCGAGTCCCCGGTGATAAGGCACCTCCTGGTAAAAAATATCTTGACGGGGACATTAGTTACGATAATGGGATTCCTCTCAAACCCAATAATGGAGGGTGAAAGTAATCAAATTGGCTACTTACTGGAGAAGACTTCTTTCTGATTAACAGTTTGTATAGGCCTGAGAAGTCGTTATTTGACAAAACATGGAAACTACCAGATGTTGAAAAAGTGACTCAATATCATTACACCAAGTGACTAGTAATTATTTATATCACTATGCTTGTGCACTGCTCTCTTTTAAAGTCATATATTCTCAATAATCTCAACTAATTACCATCATATGTTTAATTACACACCATCTTTACGTTATGTACACAATATCACTAATTTATACAGATTCATTTCTAGAATACAGAATAAATATAAGCACAGAGGATGTATTTAATAAAATGGGATAAGTTAAGCAATACTCTTTTGATTACTTTAAAAATATTGTAGAATAGAACCAATCATTTATTCCTAAAGGAGGAAGGGGTTATGGAATATACAAACCCGGCCGTCGGAAAGACCTTATCCCGGCATTCTCAGATAGCTTTAAGCTTTTTATCTTTAACACTTTTCTTCGTTTGTTCATTCTTAATTCTCAGTCAAAGTGCGCAAGCGCAGCAGCTCTTTTGCAACCCCCGTTTTATACAGCAGATAACGGATGCAGACTCGGGAAATAGTATTGAGCCTTCGATAAACGCAGACGGAGGCTTCGTCGCTTTTGAATCCCGTGCAGACCTGACAGGGGACAACCCTCTTATGAATAACGAGATATTCCTTGCCAACACAAAGACTAAAGTTATTACGCAGATTACAGAAAGTGCGGAGACCAGCAGGCAACCGTCAATAAACGGCGACGGCACGCGTATCGCATTTCAGTCAAGTGCGAACTTTACGGGTGGTAACGGAATCCTGAGACCTCAAATCTTCATGTTCGACACGACGACCTCGACCTTTACCCAATTTACGTCTGGTCCTTCGGGGTCAACAGGCGGTGCATCAATAGACTCGGGCGGCACGCGTATCGCATTTCGCTCAAACGGGAACATTAACGGTGGAAACCCTGATTTCAACACTGAGGTATACTTCGTCGATACGGCAACAGGTGTTATTACACAGGTAACGGATACGGTGACGGGGAGCAACAACGATCCTCAATTAAGCGGAGACGGAACGCGTATTGCCTTTCGGTCCACTGCAAATATTACAGGGGGAAACCCCGACGGAAACCTGGAAATCTTTCTTTTCGATATTACGACCGCAACATTTACCCAGATAACGTTTACGACGGGGTCTTCCTTTAATACCGACCCGTCAATAAACGGTGACGGTATGAGAATCGCATTTAGGAGAAACATTGGCCCGGGTAATCAGATTGTGATTTTTGATACAACTGCCGGAATGATTACTGAGGTAACGGAACCAGGAAATGTTAACGACCCGACAATTGATGCGCCCGGCACGCGTGTCGCATTCAGGTCCAACGGAAACATAAACGGCCAGAACCCCGGCGGATTCAATCAGATATGGGTATTCGATTCGACAAACTCGGTTACCACCTCAGTGACTAATATAACTTCTGGCGGGGGCTTTAGTGAGCGGCCATCAATCAATGCGGACGGCACGCGTATCGCATTTGAGTCAACCTCAAACATAAACGGCGGGAACCCTGATCAAACTCCCGATCAGATATACGTAGCCACCTGCCTCGATCCAATGACAGCGAGGAACATCCCAACGCTTTCAGAGTGGGGGCTTATAGCGATGGCGGGAGTATTAGGGATTATTGGCTTACTAGCTCTCCGAAGAAGAAAAGCAACAGCTTAATCTGAAACTAACTGTAACAGTAAAATTGAATACCAAAGGGAGCTTCGGCTCCCTTTTTTGTTTAATTTCATTATCCATAAATCCAACTTAAACCGGGCTTAACAAAAGGGGTGCAGTACAAATCATCTCTTAATCCAGCCTTAGACTAGGTATACATTTGTTTCTGTTTATTGTATAATGCATATTACTGTTAAGCCTTAAAGGAGGTCGATTACTACTGTTGATTAGATGCGACTATAGTAACTAGAAGCTGCTCATTATGACAATCAGGGTTTAAGTGTAAGTAATCTTCAAATTCTAAATGTACAACCTAAAAATTCAATAACTCTACAAGCTGTCAAAAAAAGTAAATTCAAATTTTTAACATTTAAGTTAGAGGAGGATATAAGATGCAGACTTTTACTACTAGTTGCTTTTTATTATTTCTTTTTATTAGCCTCCCTATGACATCAAGTGCTAATGGTGTTCCACCACCGGAATTTAATCCAGTTAATGGTCATTATTATCAATGCTATATAGATTGTGATCGCGACTGGTTTGATGCCAGAGATTTTGCTTCTCAACAAGTGTTTATGACTATGCAGGGCCATCTTGCAACAGTAAATAATGACCAGGAACAGCAATTTATTACTAATGACCTTGACTGCGGAGATGGTTGGTTGGGTGGCATACAGGCGGAAGGTGCAGCTGAACCAGACGAAGATTGGGAATGGATCACCGGTGAACCCTTTGATTTTACCGCGTGGAATGAAGATGAACCCAATGATGCTGGCTGCGAAGGTGAAGATGGCTGTGAAAATTGCCTTGAAATGGATGGAGATGGTTGGAACGATCAGGGTTGTTTTGACACAAACGGATGTATTATTGAATTTGAGCCTTCATTTGTGCTGGCGCCCAGACCTATCCCAACGATCAGTGAATGGGGCTTGATTGTAATGGCTGGTGTATTAGGGATAATCGGTCTAATAGCTATCCGTAGAAGAAAAGTAACCGCATAGAAAATAATGTTTTCATCCTATCCTCCCTCTATCCTCCTCCACAGCTAAAAAGGGAGGATCAAATGTGTATGAGGGGAGCTTCGGCTCCCCTCATTAGCATGTTAAAAATCCATCTATCAACCTATAGCTGGGCCTAATCAATTAGTAAGAGTTACTACCCGTATTCTACTATTGAACCCTTAGTAACAACATGATAGATTAGATACTTACGCAGGAGGCATGTGCATTAAAAGTGTCTAACCATTATCTAACCTTCCAATGGTATTTAGTTAATATGAGGTCATATGCTGGAAATATTATCAAGTAATTACAGTTAGTTAGATAACCTGTGGTTAACTAATAACTCACTCGTAATGAGCAGGTAATCGGTTCAATTCCGATCGTCGGCTCCAGTAATCTCACCAACTTACGTCACATCCAGATTATTTACCAGGAGCTATGTCAGTGGATTTGTCAATAACTCTCATATAAATACGATTTACCATCTATTAATTTCTATCAATCTATAGTAATCTTTAGACTTAGATTTTTATCTTTAAGGAGGGTAGAGACATTGGAATACATAAAGACATTTACCGGAGAATTAACGTTTTGCCGAAAAGCATCTTTCTTTTTAGCAATAACAATCTTACTCTTATCATCAGTTATTGTTGCTAATCATTCCGCTCAAGCCCAGCAGCTCGTCTGCCCAGGACATGCGATAAAACAGCTGACCAACGACCCCGAGGAACGCAGTGAACAAGCTTCAATTAATTTCGACGGGAAAATTGTAGCGTTCTCATCACTCGCCGACCATACAGGCGGAAACCCGGACAATAATAGAGAGATATTCTTTGTCAATTCAATAACCGGTGTGATTACTCAGATTACAAACACAACGGGCCTTCAAAACAACGGCTTTCCCTCTGTAAACGCAGACGGCACACTTATTGCGTTTCGTTCTAACGATGACTTTAACGGCGGAAACCCGGATGGCAGCCTTGAGATATGGCTCTACAATTCCACAACCGGAGTAATTTCGCAAATAACTGACAGTCCATTTAACATGTTTATATCAGGAAGTACAGACCCATCTATAAGCGCAGATGGTACACGAATAGCGTTTCGTTCCGACGATGACTTTAACGGCGGAAACCCGGATGGTAGAGATGAGATATGGATCGCCAATACTGCAACCGGGATAATTACCCAGATAACTGACTCTACATTATACAATAGTGTTTCTCCTTCGATTAGCGCGGAAGGCAATTGTGTTGCTTTTACATCTACTGCGAATATTAACGGTGGAAATCCTGATCACAATTCAGAGATATACCTCGCCGATGTAACAAACGGGACGATCCAGCAGATAACATTCACTACTGGGTTCGGTAGCGGACAACCGTCAGTAAATGCGGATGGTACTCGAATCGCGTTTCGTTCCCGTGAAAACTTTACTGGCGGGAATCCGGGCCTGCATCACCAGACCTTTGTTTTCGATACCAATACGAACACATTTACACAGTTGACCAACGGCGGGTTCGGAGTAGGGAGTGTCGACCCATCGATTGATTACACGGGCACAATCGTTGCAATAGAGTCCGAGCTTAACCTTGATAATGTCAACCCCGAGAATAACCGTTCAATCATAGTAACTGATACAAATAACGGCGTCCTAATCCCCGTGACCTCTACGAATAATGATGACAGCGAAGACCCGGTAGTAAGCGGTAACGGCAGTTACATAGCCTTTGAATCGCAGTCTAACATAAACGGTGGGAATCCTGATGGATTCGAAGAGATTTACTTGGCTTTGTGCCTCGACCCGATGACGGCAAGAAATATTCCTACCCTTTCAGAATGGGGACTTATAGCTATGGCGGGAGTGTTAGGGCTAGTTGGATTTATCGCAATCAGGAAGAAGTACGCTACGGTTTAACAAAAGTTCCTCATATAATCCTTCTTTAGGAAACGCTCAGTTAATCCACTGTGGTTGGCTGAGCGTTTTTATTTGTAGACGCGGATGAGCTTGACAAAAGGAAACCCCAGGGACACATTATAAAATCGTCTCTACGGGCCTGTATGAGCTCTGAGAGTTATATTAGGGCAGGATAATACAACTTATATATTCTATATTGTGAGCACGCTCGTAAGAATATTCGGCATACTATAAGTGGAAATCTGATTTTTGTTATGTAGTGGTAGTCAGTTTATGCCGGGCCAGCTATCTCGAAAACCTAAAGTTCTTAGGCTCTATTTTTAGCATTAACTCCAGGCGTTTTATTCTGTTCTTTTGTCTTGGCTTCCTCATATTTCTTCCGAAGGGTCTTAGCGTCTATACCTTTTAAATCGTCCTCCTGAGACGCAGAAAGAGGGTCGTACTGCTTAATTAAACCGAGTGATATAAGCTTGTCTATTGTATCCATCTCTGTCCGCCATACTAAGCCCCAGTCGCCTTTTTTGGCTGCCTTAGACTGCACTACCCTCTTCACCCGCATCAGCTCAGATATGACGTCCCAAGCGTCAAAACCTCTGGCTATTAGCCTAGTCCTCATAGCCTCGTCCGCTTTCTTTATTCTGCTTCTCACAGTGTCTCTATGAATGTTCAATAGAGCCGCTATCGTACTAATAGTAAGGTTTTCCTCAAACCTTAAGTATTCGATGAGAAGGCTCTGCTCGGCTTTAGATAAAGTCTCAGGGTCGAGCTTATTCTGTGCCAGCAGTGCTATCGTTTTTATTACGTCCCTCTGAGTGTTTATAGTAGTAATTTTCTACTCTACCTCTTTTTTTCGCTTTAACTTGCCTATACCTACGTTCTAAAACCTCACTAACGTCACTAACGTCACGCAAGCTTTATTTAAAGGTGCTTGCTCAGTGTTGTTCTAGTGACCTTTTCATATCTTCTAACGTAAGACCACTAGAAACATCGTCCTTAGAGTTACTGTTATTATTAGCCGAGTGACCTTTGCGACGATTGAGACGTTTGTTTCCACGTACTTGTTTTAAGCTGAATGGGACACCGTACTTAATGCTCAATTTTATAATCATAGGTATGTCCAACTTAATAGATACTCCCCTATTGGTCTTCTTTTTGGTGCCACTCTGTTGTTTGAAACCAAGTGCGCTAAGCTCTTGACCCATTTTCCTATATGTGTATTTATCATTACCAGCATACAGGTTGTTATATATATCTGTAATTACCTTTAATGGGAGCCAAGCATTATTAACCCTACCCAGTTCAGCAACAATAACTCTTATTATGCTAGCTGCGTTACTTTCCGAGAGTTCGGCTTTTCTACTGGATTGCAGTTGCCGCGTGAGCCTTGATAGAGTTTTCTCTTTTTCAGGCTTTATAAGCTTTATAACTTGAAACAGGGGCTTGAGTATAACACTTAGCCTTCCACTAGTTGGTACCACAACATCAGGAAGCGTATTTCCTAAGTGTCTAGCACGGAAGGCCACCAGTCGCTCTTTTAGTGATAATGCTGACTCAGGTGTTATATCATTCTCGTATTTTTTATTCGCCTCTGGCATTGTAATCATGAGTGAACGTGTCTCCATAATCTCATGTACAGGCATATTGGTGGCAACTATTGTAGCCCCATAAGTATCGTAAAATACTGTATCCTTGAACGGCCCTCTTTCAGGGTATAGAACCCTTGGAACCTTCGGGCCTTTTTCAAATCTATGCAGCATTATGTCTACTGAATTCTCTTTTTCTGCTTTTCGCCAAAGGTCCATAACGTCAATAAATAAAGTCGCATTTAAGTTGTCAGCAAACCTAAATAAATGGGCCTCTCTCAGTGTCTCTATATGAATACCTCTGTAGGCAACGTTAATGCAACCTTTACCGGTACGACTCTTACCACGTTCAGGGACTGCGTAGAGCCAGATGATAGGAGAATACTGAGACAAATCGAAGAGATAAGTGTGGAAGTCCCACGCTACCAGTAAATCGTAAAACATATCATTAGGAAGTTCTGAAATGCCTACATGATAAGACCTTAAATCTTCATATAATTGCGTATCGGTATCGGCACAGTAGTGTTTTAATACTTCATCACCCCTTGGTAAGGTTAAAAAAGGTAATGAGTCTCTTGGTGGAGGGTAATAAGTTTCCCCATTTACCTCAACATGAGTTTTTAATATTAGCTTGCTATCCTCTTTAACCAAAAAAACTACCTTGCCCTTATCTTCAACTATATCAACCAGTCCGGGGAACACCGCCTTATACTTCTTATTCTTAGGCTCTTCTTCAGTTTGCTCTGACTGGAATAAAGAGCACATGGTTTGTAAATCCTGAGAGCTAAGTTTTTCTTTTAAACCCTCGTAACCTTTTATATCTTGCCCTTTTTTTGCCTTTTCAAAAGTGCTCTTAATAGCATTTATTCTTTCTTCAATATCTGTGTCTCCGGCTCTATGGGCTACTTCTAAGATAATCTCTTGTACCTGTTCCAAGGTAAATCCTTCTTTTACCATAAATCCAGAAGTATATAAGGTTAAGTCTTGTCTTTGCCCCTCAGACCAATAGGTAGAGAGTATATCTACGACTCTCTTATTTATGTCTGCTTTGCTGAGAACCTGCTCCTCGCATAACTTATTATAAGCTATATCCAAGGTCTCTTTTGGAATCCTGCTTCTCTCAGCTCTTTTAAGAAACTCACTTAATGATATAGGAGTAAAGTCAGGAGTCTTAAGCATGACTCTTCGCATTACTGTATTCTGGCCGAAATAAGGAAGATTAATAAAATTCCCAGGTTTACCAGGCTCTAAAGAATCCTGTTTAGGAAATATCTCCACCTGGCCATTCCTGACATTAAGACTGAGCTTCTCCAAGATATTCCTGAGAACAGCTCTTACTTTTAAGGCCGATACGGGTTCCTTGAACAACTGCCAGATGTGAATCAGTCCCGACTTACTACGTTCGAACATAGGATCAAAACCGATATTTAATAGTGATTCGTGTATTCTTATGGCTTCCTTTTCCGCTCGCTCTTTCGGATCAGGGTCATCACTGAAGTCAAGGTCAACGCAAGAAAAGTTACATGTTCCGTCTTCTTTCAAGGGGTATATGCCAAGTGACTCTCTACCTTCTAAATGCTTCCTGTATTGCAAGTCAGTCAACTCACCACTTTTAGAAATATACTTATTGCCTATCATTAATCCCCAGGCATCTTCCCTACCTTTAAATAAATTTTTGAAACGCTTCGCTTTACGTGATAATATAAATTCTAATTGTTTATCTGATATTGTTTTGAGGCTCAGTTCACTGCTGAGCCTTTTTTTATATTTCATATTTTCCTCCTATCTTTTGGCTCTACTTTTGATTTACTTAACCATGCCTCAAACTCGGTCGGTGAAACACGTATTCTGTTTGACACCTTATAAAGTGGGAAGCGTCTTTCTGCAGACCATCTTCTAAGGGTCAGAAGGGAAAAAGAATAAATCTCAGCTACTTCCGCTAAGGAGAGCAGTTTCTTCTTTTTTAACATTTTAAAACCTCTTTACTGGATGCACCAACTGGTGCTAACTGATGGGAGAACTGAATAAATAATGTTCAGTTCAGTTACTGTTCAGAAGGCATTTTATATCGGACTAGCCTTACTTGTAGTACTTCTTTCGTAGGTACAACTATAGACTCATATTTCCTATACTAAATGTAGCTAATTTGTATCAGGACTGTCAAGGGGTTAATTTACTTTACTGAGGTTTTACTCTAAGCTGAGGAGAAATTAAGGTTATGATAGGACACATCGAAGGTACAAATATAGGTCAAATTTTTGAGAATAGAAGAGCATTACATGACGCCGATATTCATAGAGGATTACAACAAGGCATATCATCTAGAGGAGAGTCAATCGTTTTGTCTGGGGGTTATGTAGATGATCTAGACGAAGGGGATACCATAATTTATACCGGTCAAGGAGGCAGAGATTTAAAGACAGGACGACAAATTTCTAACCAAACACTCACAAGAGGGAATTTGTCTCTCGCTAAAAATTATGTAGATGGAAACCCAATAAGAGTAATTAGAGGCAGTGAGCTTGACTCTATGTATGCCCCAAATAAAGGCTACAGATATGACGGTCTATATATGATAGATAATTATTGGAAAGAAAGAGGAACTGACGGTTTAGATATTATAAGGTTCAAATTACGCAGAATAGAAGGTCAGATAGCGTTAGAAAATATCCTTAATAAAGATAGTGAGAATAAACAGAAATCAGAATTTGAAAACAGAAAGCCATCACGGATAGATGTAATTTCAAGTCGCATTATAAGAAATACAGCTGTCGGTAACGAGGTAAAAAGGATTTATAATTATTGTTGTCAAGTCTGCGGAATAAGATTAGTTACACCTTCAGGACCGTATGCTGAATGTTGTCATATAAAACCCTTAGGCAGACCTCATAATGGTCCTGACATTATCGAAAATGTTTTATGTCTATGCCCCAATCATCATGTTATGTTTGATACCCATACACTGCACATTTCTGATGATTTCACGGTAATAGATACTGGTAAGAAAATTATCATAGACTCTAATCACAATATAAATATCGAGTACCTAGCATATCATCGAGATGCCTTCTCGGAATGACTTAAAGTCGATTGGCGAGTTATGTGGATGGGGTGCGGAACTGGCTTTAAGTATGGTCTGAGCTTGCAATATATCCTCCATAAGCTGTAGAATAAAGGCTTAATATGCCTACTACCTTTGACTGGACTCTTGTTGCCGCTGTAATAGCCGCCGTCGTCTCAGCGGTTTCTGCTTATTTTTCGTATCAAAGCTCTAAGAAAACCACATTCATAAACACTATAACCTCAGAACGTCTAAGGTGGATGGAAGAACTTAGACGAACAGTTGCAAAAATATGTGGTTTAATTTATCACTGGAATCTTACAGGTAAGGATACACCTCAGAGAAATGAAATAATAAAAGAGGTAGACGACCTCATGCAACTCGTTAAGTTGCAGTTAAATCCTGACAAAACAGAACATAAGGAAATCTTAGACCTGATAAAGGAGTCATTAAATTACACAGACACAGATAGAATAGAGAAATTAGCAGAACATTTAGATAAGATAATTGAATCTAGTCAAACTTTACTCAATTATGAATGGGAGAGGGTTAAGAGGGAAGCAAGAGAAGGCGAGTTGAGCAGGAAAGAAACAATTAATTCGTGGTTGCCCAGTAACGTAAGAGAGTCAATATATGGGCGACAGATTACCGAGACCCACGGGAGCAGAATCAGCCCATAATCCAGTTCATGCATCTGGTGGAACAGATACCAGAAGAATCAGAAAATGCGGGGGAGAGTGCGCCTCCACCCCCAAGAGATAGAGATCCGGGAGATGAGCCGGAAGCGGGCGAGTTGTTCGAGAATAATTTTAATTAGATAAGAAATGCCAAAAAGATGAGAACATATCCTTCTTGATTAAAATTTCTAGTTTTCTGATGCTTTCTTTAATTTTGGTAAAGCGAAAGTCACTGGATATAAAGGAGCAACTCTAGAAGTCTGTAGCATGTAATTCCGTGTCTTAGCACTAAATGCTGGGCTAATAGATGCTGCTATAAGGCTTGGCACTAATCCTTTTATAAAATCACTTCCTTTTAAAGTATCATATGCCTCTTTTACTACTTCTGCATCTTGATTATCTAATTTACCCAGATAACCATTAGCGAGAAATGTTTCCCATGCAGAGGTGTTCATAGGCATCATTAATTCAAAAACCGGTTCTCCACTCAAGTTCTCCATTCCTATTTCCGAAATGCCTCCTTCTTGAGCTGCTGTAACTACTTTTTTAAGTTCTCCAGACAATTCATCATATTTTCTCTCTAAACTTAATAATGCATCTCCTATCTCTTCATATAACATCATTAAATTATGTTTAAAGTGTTTCCACTCTTTATATTTTTCCCATAAAATGGCTAGTACAAAACCAAGAATTAACCAGAATAGTTGTTCCATTATTCTTATATACCAAAAAACATATAATTAAACAAGAATAAGCGAGAGATACCATGAATGCTCATTGGTAGCGATTTTGGTAGCGATTGAGATAATATTGTCCGTTAAACAGCGTTATAGAGCAAAACAGTATTTTAATCTTAGAACTTAGAATACTACTGTAAAATAAGGCGATTTATTAACTAGAGTTATTCGGACTTTAACGCTACTTTCGGGCTCAGTTAGGTTTTCAAGACCGGTGCATTAGCCGTTCTGCCAGCCCTCCGTTCTAGGTGAGAGTTCTATTATACCTATTGGTTTTTGAAAGTGTAGTGGGAATAGGACTTTAGCGCACAAAAGTAAATAGCAGTTATATTTAAACCCATGCCGATCATCCTTATTATTATGCTATTTTTTACATCAGCGATATCAACGTACGCCCAGCAAGCTGCCTCGCAAGGCTCATTACTGACAACCATTGTAGACCCAAACGGAGGCGGGGATTACAGAACGATACATGAGGCTGTTTCCAATGTCCGGCCAGGCCAGACTATACTTGTAAAGAACGGCACCTATAACCGCAAGCTTGACTTCAGGACATCCGGTACACCTGTAAATCCCATAACAGTAAAACCTTATCAGGGACACAAACCGGTGCTCGATTTCTCAAACTCCCCCGATGAATTCCCAAGAGTCGAGATAAATGCGGATTATATAATATTCGAAGGCTTTGAGGTTCGTAACGGCTGGGACGGAGTAAAGATTTACGGGTTCAAAAATATAATAAGAGATAACAATATTCATAGTAATAATCTTAGCGGCATCACAATCGTAAACGCAGGCTACAACCTGATTGAGCAAAACGTCATAGAAGGAAACGGCCTTGGCCCGGACAAATGCACCACAGGGGGAGCGCCCAATCCCAAACAGTGCCACGGGATATACCTTTCAAATTTTGAGTGCGGCGGCAATCTTGATGCTAACGTGATACGCGGGAACCACATTCTTCGCCACCCGGGCAGGGGTATTCAGTGGAACAGCGCGGGATGCCAAAACCATATTGAGAGTACAGTAGTTGATGGTAATCGAATTGAAAACAATTCCTGGGGCATAGTGCTATATTACGGGGTTTACAACAGTGTAATAAAAAATAACACGTTCATATCCAAGTCCATGCCCGAAACCAACGAGCGGGAACACACCTTGATCGGGATTTACGGCAGTCAAAACAATCTAATAGAGAATAATACATTCGATTCCGAATTCCCCGATGTCTCGGGGCTATATGTGTTTGATAAGTCTTCTTCGAAAAATATGGTTAACAACAATACTTGGAAACTTAAAAGCCAAGAATGGATATGGGAAGGGAATAAGCGAAATGACTGGAAGAATTACAAGTCAGTTACAGGGTGGGGCCAAGACAGCAAATTTGAGTCTTATAAACCCTTAAGATAGGCTGTATTCTTGATTAAATAGTATTTAGTATCCTGCAGTTACAGGACTTTGGTCAGCTCTTCTTCTGCAAGCTCTATCGGCTCCACCGTCTCATTAATATTCGCCCTGAAGTTACTAAGGGGTATCCCCTGAAGATAGCAGGAAAATATAGAGCGAATGTGCTTGTGCATGACTACCAGCACCCTCTCGTCCGGATATTTAAGGGCGATTTCTCTTATTGTTCTTACTATCCGCTCCTGAACCTCGTCCATGGTTTCGGGGCCGTTGGGTATAGGGATCGATGTATCACCGTCAATAAACCACTTCTTAAAATCACTCTCGGGATCGGAAAGAAGATCATCATATTTCTGCCCGTTCCAATCACCGTGGTCAAGCTCTCTCAGGTCTTCATGGATTTCGAGAGGTATACCGATGTGCTCGGCATAGGCTTTAGACGTATTGTAAGCCCTTTGAAGAGGGCTTGTTACAATCCTGTCGAACCCAAGGGACTTAATTAAAGGCTTGTTCTCTTCGATTTCCGCAAGCCCCACATCGCAAAGCGGACGGTCTGTGGTGCCTATGAGCCTGTGCTCCAGGTTCCAGTCAGCCTTACAGTGTCGTCCAAGATATATCTTTGCGGTTTTTGGTTTATCATTCATATGTTTTTCCGGATTTTATACAAGCTATTGAACTAGTTAGTGCAAATTTAACAAGGGATCAATATACCGAGCAGATTAAAACTTTACAATACTCATTTGTAATAAATCTTCAATTAGCAGCACTCTTTTTCTCAACACTCCCGGGCTTTTGCTTCTTCTCAGATGAAAGCGCGTCTTTCTTAAGCTCCGGCAGATACTTTCCGCCCAGCATAACATGGCCTTTGTCCACTCCATCACTCAACCTCGACACCAGATAGTCTCTGTCAAGACCCATGATGTTCACACCATGATCGGATTCAACCAGACAGAGCATCTTCATACTCTTACCGTTTCGGTTTGCGAGCTCGTATATAGCTGAATAATTGAGAAGCGCTGCCTCAACAGTGCCGCAAGGAAGCGAAGGGTTACGCGCTCCCGCATAGTACTCACTCTTTCCAAACCAGTGCGGATCAGGGTATCCGTGAAAATGGAGTATCGGCAGCCCGTCTTTAATAAGCTCTGGAGTATAGAGTGCCGACGCCATTGCCTGTGCCAGTATTACATATGTATCAAAAGAAGGCCTTATGTCCTTTCTATGCAAATCTACATCTTTTGGTGTCTCTAAATACAGTTTTCCTTTTATAAGCCCTATCCTTACAACGTCACTCAACGGGTCAAGATTAGTTTTATTACTGCCAGAGCGTGAAGTGGCGATCCAAATATCCGGTACCTGCTGGTAAATATCCTTTCCGCGTATGTTTGACTTCACATACCACCTGCCCTTTGAGTTCTGTCTGACCATATCATCGTCCAGACTCTCGACCGGCTTTAGCTTGTCCCATGTGGACTTTCTTATAGTAACCTGCCCTTCGTACTTTGGCGCTTCCGCTATGGCAATAAAACCGTAAGACACGCCTGTTCTGCCTTCCATCACTTTATCCACAACGTCACGGTGCGATTGCCTTGAGATTTTGTCGCTGAACTTTGAACCTTCAGGGAAAAGAGAGGTCTCTTTTACCTGTTTACCCAAGTCCGCAAGCTGTTTTGCAAATACCGACTTTGACGGATCGAACTCACCCTTTTTAAACCTGCCGAGTATAGGGGGTTTAATTGGCGCGTAAATCTTAGGTATAAGTGAATTTAACACAAAAAGGTCGAGCTCTTCGTTCATGAATATTGAATCCGACAGATTCATATTAACAAGCGAAAATCTGTCGGGCGCAATGCCCATTACTATTTCAGACATCGTTGCTATAAGGTTTCTAAGCCCAATCGCGATCTTCTTGTCATAGCTCACTTCTTCATCCGCAAACTCGGGCTCAAGAGGCATAAGTGTGATTATCTGGGTATTGAAGGGATCCTGCACGTATCTTGCGGTGAAATCATCAGCCCAACCGCTTACTTTCAGTATTTCCATTACCGAGCGGTCGGGATTTCTGGTATAGCCGTAAATTTTCTCAGCAATTCCGCTAAAAAACTTGCGCGCAAGAGAATAATCCCTTTTTACGTCAATCACGGCATGGATGCTCCTTTTTACCTTCCTCATCTTAAGCATCTTAGAGATAAAACCGTCCGTCACATCCGCAGCTTCCTCCCAGGGAACAACATCAACTCCGTGCTCGCTCAATTTGTCTCTGAGCTTGTCTCTAAACCCCATTACTATATGATTATTGTAATTCCTGGGCAACGGCCTGAAAGTTACGCGCACTTTCCTGGCCATTTCCTTTGGGTCCCTCGGATTTACGAAATCCTTCTGGTCCGGCATTCCGGTTAATGTTATTATTGTTTTTAGCTCAAGGTCTGCAAACCTTCCACTATCCATATATTACTAAACCTCCGCATATCTCACGACCCTTATGGGTATAACTATTATGACTCAATTATTTACCTTAAAGACTCGTCGTAATTTAATTAGTGCAAGCAGTATGTTAATCACTCTTCCAATATCCGACTGATAACCAATCAATTATAGACTACTTAGGGAAGTTACTCAAATATAAGCACTAGCGGGGAGTGGGCAATCTGTATTCAGACCACCGTACTATTAATCGTACTGAGAATAGACATATTAAACGGTGCCTTTACTTTCACCCTTATTCAGCACCTCTTCCATCTGCGACTTCACAATTCTTATCAGCTCTTCGCGGCCTTCCTTACCCTTTGGCAGCTTTGTTACATCAATTGGGGGGAATATAGTAACTTTCATTGTTCCGGGCACAAATGCTCTAGAGACCTTGGAGCGCCTCTCCAGCCCGCCCTGCATCACCATAGTAACCACAGGAACCTGCGCCATCATAGCTATCAGAAACCCGCCTTCCTGAAAGGGCAGCAGTTTTCCGTCAGGGCTCCTGGTACCCTCAGGAGCCAGCACCACGGGCGGTCCGTTTTTAATCTTTCTAACTATCTTTCTAACTTCATTCGCATCTTTGGCCGACCCATCCCTCGAAACCAAATAATGCCCTGAAAGTAAAGCAATCCACCCGATAAACGGTATTCTGGCGACTTCCTTTTTCATTATAGCCTTCCACTCAACCGGAAGCACCGACATATACGAAAACACATCGTATACACTCTGATGGTTGTACATAAAAATACAAGGCACCCTTGGAATATTTTCATACCCGCTTACCTCCACCTTTACCCCTGTTGCGAAAAGTATCATTTTAGCCCACGGTCTAAATACGTGCTTTGTTAAAATATTAGGAGCGATCAGCGACAACACAACACCGTATGTGCCGAAGATCACGGTTAGAATTAGAATGACAATCCAGCTGTAGACAAAATTAAACATATAGTTATACCGATATTATTTATTCTGAAGATACTTTACTTCAAGCCCGGGCAAGCCTCTTATCTTATCACCCTTTAGCACCAGGTAAAGGGCCTCTTCATACACTTGGGATGACATCTTGTTAAAGCAGGGTTCACTCCTCTCTTTCTTTTTTATTCAGCACACCTTCCATCTGTGATTTAACAATTTTTATAAGCTCTTCACGGCCTTCCTTACCCTTTGGCAGCTTTGTGACGTCTATTTTCGGGAATATAGTCATTCTCATCGTCCCGGGCATAAAAGCCCTTGAGACCTTGGAGCGTCTTTCAAGCCCCCCCTCTATAACCATTGTAACAACCGGGACCTTAGCCATCATTGCAATCAAGAACCCGCCTTCCTGAAAATCCAAAAGCTTGCCGTCCGGACTCCTGGTACCCTCCGGGGCCACGACCACCGACGGGCCGTTTTTAATATTCCGTACTACTCTCCTAACCGCGTTTGCGTCTGTGGCCGATCCGTCCCTCGATACAACGTGATGTCCGGAAATTAAGGCAACCCAGCCGATAAAGGGCATTTTCCCAACTTTTCTTTTCATAATAGATTTCCACTCAATGGGTAATACGGACATATAAGCGAATACATCGAAGATACTCT
Source organism: Thermodesulfobacteriota bacterium (assembly GCA_965216785.1). Classification (GTDB taxonomy): domain Bacteria; phylum Desulfobacterota_D; class UBA1144; order Nemesobacterales; family UBA2774; genus UBA2774. The sequence goes on along the minus strand of OZ244197.1, from coordinate 1,593,774 downwards.
GATGGTTATACATAAAAACGCACGGCTCTTGCGGGATATTTTCATATCCCTTAACAACGACCTTCACACCTAGAGAAAACAATAAAGTACTAGCCCACGGTTTAACGGCGTAGCGCGAAACGACATTTGGCGCGACTAACGCCAGCACCAGGCCGTAGATGCCAAATAAAGTCGTTAGCAATATAAAAACAAACCAGCCATAAATGAATCTTAGCATTTTTTATTCCTTTATATTATTCCTGCGGGCATCGCTGTGAAGCGCTCGCCTCTGTCCCCATAATTTATTCCTGCGGGCATCGCTGTGAAGCGCTCGCCTCTGTCCCCATAATTTATTCCTGCGGGCATCGCTGTGAAGCGCTCGCCTCTGTCCCCATATTACGTATCACCAAGTGACATTACTTTCAGCGCGCCGGAGACAACCTCGATCCGGTGGGTACCAGGCACCAGATAAAAAGACTGTCCGTCCATATGCGCGGGTACTTGATCAAAGATTGTGATTTCCATGAATCTATCACTCATTATATCCATTTCCTCTATTTCTCTGTAATGCCCTTTAAGAACTTTTGGAATTTTCACAAGACGGGAAAACGGCTCCATATCCCTGATAATGTGAAAATCGAGTTTCCCGTTATCCACCTTGGCATCCGGGGCAAGCTTAAAACCCCCCTGCGAATGTCCGTTTGAAGCCCCTGTGAGCAAGAGCTTTCCGCTAAAGCTCCATTCGCCGATGCTCAGCTCTGCGTTAAAACCTCTGAATGTGAGCGCTTCGATTACAGAGGAAATGAGATATGCCGCCTGACCCCCCAATATTCTGAAACTCTTAAAGCGGTTGGCTACTGCTCCATCAAGCCCAATCCCCAGTCCGTTAATAAAATATCTGCCCCCGAGCTTTCCCACGTCTACATTTCTCACGCTTCCGTTAAAAACAGTCTGTACCGCTCGTTCAGGCTCATTCGGGATTCCCGCGGCCTGCGGAAAATCATTACCGCTTCCTGAGGGTATTGTACCAAAAATGATGTCATCACCCATAAGCCCGTTTACGATTTCATGGGACGTCCCGTCTCCGCCAAGACCTACTACGTGTGTAAACCCATCGGCCCGGGCACCTCTGGCAATTGCCTCTCCGTCACCTTTTGCGGAGGTGTAAACGAACTTACATTCTATGCCTAGCTTAGCCCCATTTCTTTCCAACAAAGGAACTAATTTTTTTGTTTGACCCTTCCCGGCTTTGGGGTTAACGATAAACAAGTACTTTCTTTCTTTCACAACGCTTCCTTTCCCGTTATAATGTAAGAGCATAAAACATAGCATTAATCCGAGTTTTTAACAAAACCCATTCCCTTAAAAACTTGATAAGAGCCCGGCAATATGTTATATAAGTTTGTTTACCCCAAGAGGAATTGCAGATAAAACAAGTTAGATTTATGAACAATACAGGAGGCATTATTTAATGGCACAGGAAACACGAGCAAGCAGGCGATGTAATAAGTATGAAGCAGCTCCTGGAGGCAGGAGTTCATTTCGGACATCAGATAAGCCACTGGAACCCGAAGATGAAAGACTTCATATTCGGGAGCAGAAACGGCATACATATTATAGATCTTCAACAGACTGTAGGCCTATTCAAAAGATCATATGACTATGCAAGAGATGTTGTAGCCAACGGTGGAGATATTCTTTTTGTCGGAACAAAAAAACAGGCCCAGGGCATTATAGCCGAAGAAGCCCTCTTTACGTCAAAAATCGCTGAAGCCTGTATTGAAGGCAAGCACATATACGAGGAGAAGCTCCAGTCAGGAGAAGTGGAAGTTAAAGAAGAAGACAAGTCTCAGGTAGTCGTAGAGAGAAAGGTATTTGTGTTTAAGGACTTTGGCGAAGAAGGCGAGAAAGAAGGTGCTGAGTCGGTAGCGGTATCCGAAAGCTCTCCCGGTGAGGCTCAGGCCGCATCCGCTTTCACGAGCGCCCAGGACAACCAGACAGCAGCTGAGGAATCCGCTTCAGAGACCCAGACTAGCGCAGCGACCGAACAAGAGGCTGCAGCTACAACCTCTGAGAGCGCGGAAACGTCCAGCGAAGCCACTGAGACAAATACAGAACCGGAAGATACTAAGGAGGATTAATTAACAAATGGCTGATATTACGGCACAGATGGTAAAAGATATAAGGGACAGAACAGGAGCGCCCTTTATCGATTGTAAAAAAGCCCTCGAAGAAGTCGAGGGAGATTACGAAAAGGCAATTGATATTCTCAAAATTAAGGGAGTAGCAAAAGCTTCGAAAAAAGTCGGGAGAGAGACCCCCGAAGGCACAATAACTTCATATATACACGCCGGCGGCAAGATAGGAGTTATGGTAGAAGTAAACTGCGAAACCGATTTTGTAGCCAGAAACGAGGAGTTTCAGGCATTTGCCAAAGAAGTGGCAATGCAGATTGCTGCGGCAAACCCAAGATACATAAGTCAGGAAGACATACCTGAGGACGAGCTTGAGAAAGAAAAGGAAGTAATGAAAGCACAGGTAATCGAATCGGGCAAGCCCGAGGACATAGCAGACAAGATTGTCCAGGGTAAGATTGAGAAATTCTACGAGGAAGTTTGTCTCCTAAACCAAACTCACATCAGAGATTCCAAAGTAAAGATGGACGATTTGCTTCAGGCATTGATAGCCAAGATCGGAGAGAATATCCAGATCAGAAGGTTCACAAGATATCAGTTGGGGGAATCCCTGGACTGAGCATAGGAAAAAATGAATTCTCCAAAGACTCTGTCTAAGCCTAAGTACAAAAAGATACTGCTTAAATTAAGCGGAGAAGCGCTCCAGGGACAACAAGGATACGGTATATGCCCTGAAGTGCTCGACAAAATATCTGAGGAAATTGCCGATGTTCATGCGCTGGGTGTTGAGATTGCCCTCGTTATAGGCGGAGGCAACATTTTCCGGGGAGTCGCCGGCACCGAATCAGGTATAGACCGGACTACCGGGGACTATATGGGTATGCTGGCAACTGTAATAAACGCCATGGCGCTTCAGAACTCACTGGAGAAAAAGAATCTCCAAACACGCGTCCAGTCCGCAATTGAAATCGAGCAAATCGCCGAGCCCTACATCAGAAGAAGAGCCATCCGCCATCTAGAAAAAGAAAGGATCGTAATTTTCGCAGGCGGCACTGGAAATCCTTTTTTCACAACAGATACAGCAGCGACACTGAGAGCGCTCGAGATAGGCGCCGATTTGATACTCAAAGCCACAAAAGTGGACGGGGTTTACGATAAAGACCCCATGAAACACGACGACGCCGTAAAGTTTTCCGAGCTTAACTACATGGAAGTCCTCAATAAAGAGCTTAAGATCATGGACGCAACAGCCATATCACTCTGCATGCAGGGGAATATTCCCATAATTGTTTTTAATCTGTTTGAAAGCGGTAATATTAAAAAGGTAGTTACAGGAGCTAAGATAGGAACACTTGTAAGGAGCAAGAAAAATGGCTGAAGAAATCGACTTGGATGTGTTACTTCTCGAAACCGAAGAGAGGATGGACAAATCAATAAGCTCATTTGATTCAGAGCTCGGGAAGATTAGGACAGGCAGGGCGTCCACCGGTCTGATTGAGCATATACTGGTTGATTATTACGGCGCGATGACTCCGATAAATCAGATGGCTACGGTATCGATACCTGAGGCCAGGACTATACTGATACAGCCTTGGGACCAGACTGCGATCGGCGAGGTGGAAAAAGCACTTCAGAAATCTGAGCTCGGCATAACCCCCTCAAACGACGGTAAGACCATAAGGCTCAACATCCCCGTACTTACCGAAGACAGAAGAAAAGAGCTTGTGAGATTTGTGGGCAAGCTTGCAGAAGACTACAGAGTTTCGGTTAGACAAATCAGAAAAGACGTTAACCACAAGATTACTAAAGCCGAAAAAGATGAGCACATCCCCGAGGACGAAGTCAAAACAACCCTTAAAGAGGTTCAGGACCTAACAGACAAGTTCATAAAAGAAATAAACGGGATGCTCGAGAAAAAAGAAAAAGAAATCATGGAAGTCTAGTTTTACATGACTTTCAATTAAATTTTCCATTTAACCCCTACTTCACTTCTAGGTTTACCCCCCCTAAATATTTGATTGCGGCCAAATACTAACAGCACTATAATTAATATTAATAAGTGCAAATTAGAGAATAATATGAGAGATCAGCTCGCAAGTATTTTTTCATATTTGTTTATGAGCGCGGCGGTAATATGCCTCATATCCGCGTTTGCGGTAATTATAATTTTCATACGCTCAATCGTGCACGATATCGGCATAGCTGAGAAACAAACGGGCTTTGTATTTCTCTATATTTTTATAATCGCAGCCGTATTGGCGCCCATTTTTCTTTACGTGTCCAATAGGCTTGAAAAATACAGCGGGCGTATGGACGAAGTTTAGCGCAAAGCAGCTAATCCGCACGCGTTGTAACAATTAGTATTTTAGATTTACAATAAAGAGAGGATGATCCCGGGAATTTTATTTTCCGAGATATTAATTTAATAAATGTAACTACCTCATACTGTTCATATAATGAGGCGCAATTTTGTGCGTCCGTTAACTAGGATCGGGAGAATGTATGAGTAACAAGAAAGAATCAAGAGTTTTACTGAGGCTGAATTTTAAGCCCTCTTCGGCTCTGGATAAGTTTCTAAGTAATAGGAACATTTCAGCTAAGAGCGTACATAGCTTGGATGAAGTTTCCCGCGCTCTTACGGAAGAGTTCTATAACGTTGTAGTTGTCGAGGTCTCAGACCCGGGCGATACCCTCACAAAACTGTTAACCAAGATCAAATCGATCTCACACGCAACACAGATAATAGTGGTTACGGATGAAGAGGCCGAAATAAGCGCAGACGGTGTATTGGCCAAAGAAATCCCGCTCCATGACATGGTTTACGCTTTTGTCGCGAGGCCGCTTAATGAAAGCTATTTGGCCACTTTAATCTTAAAAGCAGTAGAGAATGCGCAGCTCAAAGATGAGCTCCGTGGCAGGAACTCACAAAAGACGATTCAGAAAGAAGCTCAAGGCACAAAGGGGGTAAGTGACCAAGCGGTAGTACTGTCAGCTTCGGTCAATAGCCTTAACTCGGCAGTAACGATTACGGACATAAACCAGAACATACTCTATATCAACACCGCACACGAAAAGATGTTCGGCCATTCAGCCCAAGAGTTAATGGGAGAGAAAAGCGCAGTTCTATACCCTGCCGACGACCCCTCGGGAGTAAGCGGCAAGATTTACGAGGCCATACTGATGGTAGGCTGGGAAGGTGAGAGACTCGGACTGAAAAAAGACGGAACCGCTTTTCCTATTTACGAGAAGACCTCGGTTATAAAAGATCAGGAAGGCGAGCATATAGGCATTGTCTCGGTCATCGACGACATAAGCTCGAGGAAAACACTTGAGCTTGCCCTAAAAGAGTCTGAAGAGCGTTACAGAACATTTATCGAGACCGCTAAGAGCGCAATAATAGCAGTAGACGAGGAAGCCAATATAATTCTTTACAACCCGGCCGCCGAAGGGCTTTTTGAATACGGTACAGAGGAAGTGCGGGACAAGGAATTTTTTATGCTCTTTCCCGAAAAACACAAGGATTTAGTTAAGGACAAACACACTTTAAAAAACGGGAACAAGGATAGCTTTGAACAAGGATTTATGTTTGAATCCGAGGGACTAAGTAAATCGGGACGGGAATTCCCGATTGAGGTTTCTCTTTCCAGGTGTAAAATTGACGGGCGTTCCGTTCTGACGGCCATTATATTTGATATCACCGAGAGAAAACACATGGAGGCGCAGCTTCACCAATCTTCTAAGCTCGCTGCCATAGGTGAGCTTATATCAGGCGTCACTCATGAAATAAATAACCCCCTGGCAGTTGTAATCGGATATTCAGAAATGATGCTGGAAGAGCCCGATCTGGACGAGGAGTCGAAAAAAGCGGTGGAGTCAATTAACCGTGAAGCCGAAAGGGCTAGAAAAGTAATTCAGAATCTCCTCTCTTTCGCGCGAAAGCACAACCCCGAAAAAGAGCAGATTCAGGCAAACGATGTACTCGACACCACGCTCGGACTGGTAAGTTATGAGCTTACTAAAAATAAGGTGAATGTCATACAAAACCTAAACCCCGATCTCCCGGAGATCGTCGCAGACCCAAATCAGCTGCAGCAGGTTTTTATGAACCTAATCATGAACGCTCTGCACGCGTTGGAAGACTCTTCGGATGAAAGAAATCTCACAATAATAAGCAAGATAAAAGACGGTAGAAAAGACTTCGTGCAGTTAATATTCGAAGACAGCGGACCCGGGATACCAGCTGACATATTACCCAAAATATTTGACCCGTTCTACACCTCAAAACCAAAAGGCAAAGGCACCGGCCTTGGGCTCTCTGTGTCCTTCGGCATAATAAAAGAACACGGGGGAGATATATACGCCGAGAACACGGGGTCAAAAGGGGCAAGATTTATAATAGACCTTCCTATTACTGAATAAGCAGCTAATACCAGAGCTGTTAACCGAAAAGAGGTATCCAGTTATACCGTAATCTTCTGAATTCCGCCCATATAAGGCACCAGCACATCCGGAATCCTAACGCTCCCGTCCTCTTCCTGATTGTTTTCGAGTATACCGATCACGCAGCGCCCCACAGCCAGACCAGAGCCGTTTAGGGTATGAACAAGCCTCACTTTTCCACCTCCCTTAGGCCTGAAACGTATAGAAGCTCGCCTTGCCTGAAAGTCCTCGAAGTTACTGCACGAAGATATCTCACGGTAAGTGTTCTCAGCAGGCACCCACACTTCTATGTCATATGTCTTGGCTGAGGAAAATCCCATATCCCCTGTACAGAGAACTACGATTCTATAGGGAAGCCCAAGGAGCTCCAGCACACGGGCCGCGTTTTCGGTAAGACTCTCGTGCTCTTCATAAGAGGTGTCCGGATGGGCAAATTTAACAAGCTCGACCTTATTGAATTGATGCTGTCTTATAATTCCGCGGACGTCTTTCCCGTAAGAGCCCGCCTCGGATCTGAAACACGGCGTATACGCCGCGTATTTTATCGGCAGGTCATCTTCACTCAGTATTTCATCCCTGTAAATATTTGTTACAGGCACTTCCGCTGTCGGGATCAGGTAATAATCAGTCCCCTGTACTTTAAATAAATCTTCTTCAAATTTCGGCAGGTTTCCGGTACCGACAAAGCTTGCCGTGTTGGCCATAAAAGGGGGCAGCACCTCAGTATATCCGTGCTCCCCTGTATGAAGATCCAGCATAAAATTCACAAGCGCCCTCTCAAGCCTCGCCCCGAGACCTTTATAGAGGGCAAACCTGGCGCCTGTTATCTTGGCGGCCCTGTCCAGATCGAGTATATCGAGCCCCTTGCCGATCTCCACATGGTCCTTGGGCTCAAAGTTAAACTCACGCTTCTCTCCCCAGTTTTTAACCTCAACGTTGTCCTCGTCACTCACGCCTACAGGCACCGAGTCGTTGGGGATATTAGGCACAGTCAGGAGAAATGCCCTGAAATTTTCATCAGCCTTTTTTCTTTCCTCGGAAAGCTCTTTTATTTGCTCTGACTTGTGTTTCAGCTCGGCCTGAAGCTGCCGGGCCTCTTCCTTACTTCCCCCCCTCATTAGCTCACCTACTTTTTTTGAGCCGATGTTCCTTTCATTCTCAAGCTTCTCCACTTGTGAAATAATTCTCTTTCTTTCCTGATCAAGAGACTTAAAGGTCTCGGTGTCAAACTCTCCGCCCCTTTCTTTGATCTTATTAACTACAGTATCGAGATTTTCCTCTATGAATTTCGAATCTAGCATTTTCCTTATCCTTTTATCACACCTATGGGTCTTAGTTTTGCAACTTTGCTGGCAATACCGGCGTTATGAACTACATCGCATACGTCTTGTGCGTCCTTATAGGCCTCGGGCATCTCCTCGGCCACTGTCCTCTTACCTTTAGCCATAATGACCACGCCTTTTTCACTCAGCTCCTCAAATATATTTCTGCCCCGGGCTTCTTTGAGCGCCTTTCTTCTCGATAGCATTCTACCCGCTCCGTGGCAGCATGTCCCGAATGTCTCTTCCATAGAGGCTTCTGTGCCCACGAGCACGTAAGATCCCCTGCCCATATCACCCGGTATGAACACGGGCTGCCCCACTTCTTTATACACCTCAGGTATATGTTTATGCCCCTTGGGAAATGCGCGCGTCGCCCCTTTTCTGTGAACGCAGATTCGCTTAATACCCCCGTTAATCTTATGGTCTTCAAACTTTGCTATATTGTGGCTCACGTCGTACACGAGCGAGGAGCCAAGTTCTCTCTCCGTAATGCCGAAAGTTTCATAGAACGCTTCCCTTACCGAGTGCATGATAATTTGCCTGTTGGTCCATGCGTAATTTACGGCCGCGGAAAACGCCGCAAGATAAGCCTGGGCTTCGCTAGAGCGTATATGCGCGCACGCGAGCTGCTTATCCGGAAGAGTAAGCCCTTCCCTTCTCATATAAGAGATCATAGTATCTATATAATCAGTACATATCTGATGCCCGAACCCCCTTGAGCCTGAATGTATCAGTACGCAGACTCTGCCGGGCTCAAGACCGAACACCTCGGCAACACCCGGGTCAAACAGCTTGTCCACTACGTCAACCTCGACAAAGTGGTTTCCGGATCCGAGGGTGCCTAACTGCTCTTTTCCTCGTTTAAACGCCCGCCTACTCACCGCTTTAGGATCCGCCCCCGGGAAATGGCCGTGGTCTTCCGTCTTCAAAAGATCATCATCCCGCCCGCACCCTCTCTCGACCGCCCACCGTGATCCCTTACTGAATATCGCCCTATAGTCCTCTTTTGAAAGCTTGACCTCTCCGCTCTCCCCCGCGCCAGAGGGTACTTTCTTGTATAGCTGAGTTACTAACTCACTGAGCCTTAGCCTCACGTCCTGCTCAGTAAGCTTCGTCGTCATAAGCCTAACGCCGCAGTTTATGTCATACCCCACCCCGCCAGGAGAAATCACCCCTTCCTCCGCGTCAACACCGGCCACACCTCCGATGGGGAATCCGTACCCCCAGTGAATGTCCGGCATAGCGATTGAATATTTCCGAATCCCCGGCAAGTGCGCCACGTTTACAACCTGCTCAAGCGCCTTGTCTTCCTTTATTCGCTCGAGCATTCTCTCATCCGCATACACCCTGCCCGGAACCAGCATACCGCCTGTTTTAGGGATCTCCCAAAGATAGTCATGCACCTTTTCTATTCTCATGATCACATCACTTTTACTGCCGTGCAACTCATTGTCATTACAGCAAAATACGAGACATTAAATGTCGAAAACAATATCAGCCGTAAATCTATCATTCACCCTCTCCACTTTCAAACCGTGATAGGTTACAGCTTTAATGTCATTTACCAGCTCATGTTTTGAAGAATCGTATCTCTCTCCCGAAAGCTCCGCCGCTACTGTTGTTTCGTCACACATTTTCAAGCGTATATCCTTAAAAACGAGCCTGCTTGTTTCGTGCAGATAAAGAATCTCACTGAGCAATTTAACGAGTATTTCCTCTTTCGTATCGCCTGTTACCTCTATAATCTCACATACGGACGTATTGACCCTGTCTCTATCCGTAATTTGATCCATCATTGCAAGCGATGCATTCCGAAGCAGCTCACCGAAGCTCCCTCCTGTGACTCTGATACAAAGATCGGCAGTATGATCGAGCAACTCATATGACATTAAACATAATTCTAACATTGAATCGCGATCTCTTTTAATCCGCGGCTTGAAACGATTTATGTAACAGTAATATTATTTTAGAACATACTAAAACACACACGAGGGTATTTACTATGCGAAAACTTGATAACGGTATTGAGATAACTTACATGGGCCATGCGACATTTAAGCTCAGCACTCCCGGAGGGAAAACACTTATAATTGATCCTTGGGTCCAGGGAAACCCGCTATGCCCGGAGGAGCTAAAAAAAGTCGATGAGCTAGACATCATGGCTGTAACACACGCGCACTATGACCACATTGGAGACTGCGTTACTCTCGGAAAAGAGCACCAGCCAAAAGTAGTGGGAATATTTGAGACATGCGTTTGGCTTAACTCCAAAGGGGTAGAAAACATTATGCCCATGAACAAAGGGGGCACCCAGGAAGTTGACGGCATAAAGTTTACAATGGTTCACGCAGATCATAGCTGCGGCATTAAAGAAGAGGACGGAAGCATTATATACGGGGGAGAGGCCGCGGGATACGTGATAGAGCTAGAGAACGGCTTTAAGATATATCATGCCGGAGATACCGCCGTATTCGGCGATATGAAGCTCATAGCCGAGCTTTACGAACCGGAGCTCGTGATGCTCCCCATAGGGAATATTTTCACCATGTCACCCAGGGAAGCAGCCTATGCCTGCAAGCTCATGAATCCTGATTACGCAATCCCAATGCACTACGGCACATTTCCGGTATTAACCGGCACTCCGGAAGAGTTTAAAGAGCTAACCAAGGAGTTTTCAGGGCTAGAGGTAGTGGAGCTAAAACCGGGGGAGACCTTAACATAAGAGACACAAACCCTCCTTATATCATTTATAATATGTATTAACTACCTAGGGAAGGAGGGGATCAATTATGACTGGAATGATATTATCCCATAGTGCTTTAAAGAGCGGTTTGTTGGCGCTTTTTCTCGTCACAATATGCCTAGCTTTAGTCTCTTGTGATTCACACGAGGGCCCAAGAGGGGAAGGCGGATCTGTGATTAGAGCCGAGAACGCGTTTCCGGAGCTTACTTTCAATAGACCTCTTGGCATTGAAAACGCGGGCGACGGCTCGAACCGTCTTTTCGTGGTAGAGCAGGGAGGCACTATACAGATCATAACCCCGGATCCAGCGCCCGCACAAAGTACCGCCCGGACAATTACATCCAGAGCGGAGAAAAGCGTTTTTCTGGATATACAGGACAGGATCTCAAAGGATGAAGGCGGCGAAGCGGGATTACTAGGTTTAGCGTTTCATCCCGACTTTGAAAATAACGGATACTTTTATGTGAATTATATAGCCGACGCTCCCTTTAGAACCGTAATTTCAAGGTTCTCGGTAAGTGACGGAGACCCTGACATTGCAGATCCAGAGAGCGAGCTGGTACTAATTGAATTCGATCAGACCAACGCCTTCCATAACGGCGGTCAGATGTTTTTCGGCCCCTCTGACGGCCTCCTTTACATTACATCCGGCGACGGCGGCCCATCCGGGAGCGTATCTGATGAATCACAGGACCTAACGAACTTGTTCGGCGCTATACTGCGCATCGACATTGACAACCCCGACGAGGGACTTGAGTACGGAATTCCCGCTGACAACCCCTTTGCCGGAAACTCGTCTGGATTCAGGGAAGAGATATATGCCTACGGGCTCCGCAATCCGTGGCGAGCAAGCATTGACCCCGTAACGGGGCTTCTCATTACCGCAGACGTGGGTCAGGGCGATAGAGAGGAAATAGATATAGTAGAGCCCGGAAAAAATTACGGGTGGCCGATCATGGAAGGCACGCTATGCTTTGACCCGCCAACAGATTGTGATATGACGGGACTTGAGCAGCCTATATGGGAATACGGACGCGGTCAGGGCAGGTCCGTTACAGGCGGCTTTATCTACCGGGGCGCAGAAATTGAGCAGCTACAGGGAAAATACATTTATGGAGATTTCGCTTCTGGCCGCATATGGGCATTAAGTATTGATGGCGGTACTGCCACCGGTAACGAGGAAATATTCCGGTTTTCTGACGAAGAGACCTTTATAATCGCCTCTTTCGGTTTGGATGAGCAGGGTGAAATATATATAGCAGGTATATCAGACGGGATTATATATAAAATCATAGAATTGTTCTTTTCACCTTAGTATCTGATAACATCAAGTAACTATGACCCGGGCAATACGCTCCTGTCTTACCGGGACTGCATCACAACTTGGCTGTAAAGACGAGTGTTAGCTAATAAAACCGGGCTTTGTGCGGTTCTAAAATAGTTGACAACCACGCCAAGCTATGATATTTATTTAGGTTTTTCAATTGATGGGAGAGGTGTATTTAAGCCTCATTACACAATACTATGTTTGAAGGAATATCTGAAAAACTAAACACTACTTTAAAGCGCGTACGGGGCTACGGCAAGCTGAGTGAAAAGAATATACAGGAAGCGCTGAGAGAAGTCCGCCTGAGCTTGCTTGAAGCTGACGTAAACTTTAAAGTAGTAAGAGATTTCGTAGAGTCGGTAAAAAACCGCGCACTCGGCCAAGAGGTGATGCAAAGCCTGTCACCTGGGCAGCAATTTGTGAAAATCGTACACGAAGAGCTTATAAACGTACTTGGCTCCGAAAGCTCTGAGCTCGATCTTAAATCCTCCCCGCCTGTGGGAATTATGCTTATAGGGCTCCAGGGCTCAGGTAAAACCACAACCGCGTCAAAACTCGCTAAATACCTTAAAGACACTCACAAGAGAAACCCCTACTTAGTACCCGCAGACATCTACAGGCCGGCCGCTATAGACCAGCTAAAGGTGCTAGCATCGCAGATCGGTGTTGACGTATACGATACACAGCCGGGAGTGATGCCGGCACAGATTTGTAAAGACGCAATGGAGATTGCGCGCACGAGCGCGCACGACATCGTCATTTTCGATACCGCGGGTCGTCTCCACATTGACGATGAGCTGATGGACGAGCTTAAGACAATTAAATCAGAAGTAAGCCCCCACCAGGTGCTGCTTGTAGCAGACGCCATGACCGGTCAGGACGCCGTAAACGTATCCACTAGCTTTAACGAGGCTATGGACATAGACGGCGTTGTGCTTACAAAGATGGACGGTGACGCAAGGGGCGGAGCTGCTCTCTCCATTAAAGCAGTGACGGGAAAACCCATAAAGTTTTTCGGAACGGGCGAAAAGCTTGAGGCCCTTGAGGTATTCCATCCCGACAGGATTGCTTCCAGAATATTAGGGATGGGCGATGTGCTTTCTTTCATCGAAAAAGCACAGGCAGCGTTTGATGAGAAGGAAGCGGAGAAAATGTCCAAAAAACTCCTCAAAAAGGAGTTCAATCTCTCTGACTTCCGCGATGCAATGCTCGCAATGGGCAAATTGGGACCTCTTGACAGCATGACGCAGATGATACCCGGCATGAAAGATGTCGCCAAAGACCCCAAGGCGCTTGAGACCGCAGAGAAAGAGATTAAGAAGACTATCGCAATAATAAATTCCATGACGCCCAAGGAAAGACTAAACCACACTATTCTTAACGGCAGCAGGCGCAAACGAATCGCCAAGGGCAGCGGCACGAGAGTGGAAGATATTAACCGCATGATCAAGAATTATATGCAGATGAGGGGCATGATGAAAAACATGGGGAAAATGGGGAAAATGGCCAAAAGAATGATGAAAGGGATATGATTTTACTTGATTTTAGATTATACTGGTAATTGTACTAGGAGGTACGAATAATTTGGTAAAGATAAGACTTACAAGAAGCGGTTCTAAAAAGAGGCCGTTTTACAGGATAGTGGCGGCGGATTCACGCTCACCAAGAGACGGGAAATTTCTAGAGATTCTGGGTTTTTACGATCCAAGAAAGAAACCTCATGTTCTGGAAGTTAAAAAAGATCGAGTGCAGGACTGGATCGATAAAGGTGCGCAGCCATCGGTCAGGGTCGAGAAGTTGATCTCAAGCTTGAACTGAAGACATATACAGATACTAAAATATGGGATAAGAAGACTAGTCAGACCACACAGGGGAGGTATCAGATATGGATCAGATTACAGAGCTTGTTACATTCATTGCGAAATCCCTGGTTGACAATCCCGACCAGGTAGAGGTTCGCGAGGTTGCTGGAGAGCAGACGGCGGTGCTTGAGCTTAAGGTGGCTCCTGATGATCTGGGTAAAATTATAGGGAAACAGGGAAAGACAGCCAAAGCAATCAGGACTATCCTTAGCGCGTCAGCAGCCAAGATGAGAAAACGGGCCGTTCTCGAGATACTGGAATAACCTATATCCCCCTTTTCAAGATATGGGGCTAATTTCTTTCGGTAAAATTACAAAGACACACGGGCTTGCGGGAGAGCTAAAGCTGCTGCCGCACAGCCGCTCGCTCCATAGCTTTGACAAGATTACTAAAATCTTTATAGATAATAACACCTCTTCTGCCGCCGATGAATATACAATCCTAAGCATGACGTTCCATAAAAACACGGCAATCTTAAAACTACGCGGCGTGGATTCAGTAGAAAAAGCCCAGAGCCTGAGCGGCCAAGAGGTTTTCATCGAAGAATCAGAGCTCGGGGAGTTAGAAGAGGATGAATTTTATTTCTTGGAGTTAATCGGACTCAAAGCTTTCACAGAAGACGGTACTTACCTGGGCAGTGTCGAAGACATCATGGAACGGACGATTCAAAGTATCCTGATAATTAAAAACGAAGGTAAAGAGTTACTCGTACCTATGGCTGATCCTATCGTAAAAGAAGTAAACCTCGAAGAGGGGAAAATCGTTATTGCTCCCACAAAAGGAATGCTTGATTAATATGAGCTAAGCAAAATATCCCCGCTACAGATTATCTGCTATGAAATACGACATAATTACAATATTTCCTGAGTTTTTTGATTCCCCCCTGGCGGTGGGCAATATCAAAAAAGCCCGGGATAAAAACATAATCGACATCGAGACTCACGATTTAAGGAACTGGACAACCGATAAGCACCGCTCGGTTGACGACACCCCTTACGGGGGCGGGGGCGGAATGCTCATGAAGCCAGAGCCTGTCGGAGCGGCTATTGAAGCCGTAAGGAAACCCGGCGCTAAATCCCTGGTTGTTCTCACCACGCCCGCGGGGGAAAGATTTAACGACAGAACCGCGAGGGAATTGGCCTCGTACGAGCAGATTATTGTAATATGCGGCAGATACGAGGGGATAGACGAGAGAGTAAAGGAGCTCTATGTAGACCGGGAGATTTCGCTTGGCGATTTCGTGCTTACGGGAGGAGAATACGCGGCGTGCGTGATTGTAGACTGCGTATCCAGGTTTGTGCCTGGAGTGCTCGGGAACGAGCTGTCCCCAGAGAATGAATCTTTTAAGTACTCTCTTCTTGAATACCCCCAGTACACAAGACCCGAGAGCTACAAAGGTAAAAACGTGCCGGATGTGCTGCTCTCTGGTAACCATAGCGAAATAGAGGCCTGGAGGAGGCAAGAAAGCATAGAGAGGACGTATCGGAGAAGACCCGGGCTTTTGGACAGGGCGGAGCTGACGAAAAAAGAGCTGGAGGCCGTTAAAGAGCTTAAAAAGAAAAGCGATAGTCCATTTAATTTACATATTGCATTAGTCCATTATCCAGTATACAATAATCGGTTTAAAATTATAACCACAGCGTTTACGAATCTAGACGTTCATGATATTGCCAGGTCCTGCGCTACTTACGGGATAAAGAACTTTTTTCTCGTACAGCCAAACCCTGAGCAGCAGCAGTTAATAGAGCGCGTGCTCAAGCATTGGTCAAATGGGCCGGGAACATCGTTTAATGAATCGAGAACAAGGGCACTTAGCCTGGTTTGTGTAAAAGACTCGATTAAAGATGTGGTAGAGGAGATAGAAAAAGCTCACGGTAAGAAGCCTAAAATCATCGTAACGGACGCTCGCTTTGGGGATGACATGATAGGGTACGAGGAGCTTAGAGAGCTGATACTAGAGCGGGGAGACGATCCTTATTTACTTCTTTTCGGTACGGGCTGGGGCCTTGCGAAAGAGATTATGGAAGAGGCCGATTATACGCTAAAACCCGTTTCTGGATATACTGACTACAATCACTTATCGGTCAGAAGCGCGGCGGCAATTATATTGGATAGATTATTTTCATCTGTAGTATAAATTTAGAAAAATAGGAAGAAATTCAGGAGAACAATGATGAGCGTTATACAGGAATTAGAGAAATCCTACATGAGAGAAGACCTGCCCGATTTCCGCTCTGGAGATACGGTGGCCGTCCATTACAAGATTAAAGAGGGCGACAGGGAAAGAATCCAGATTTTCGAAGGCGTCGTGATAGCCATAAAAGGCGGAGGCGCGAGAGAGACATTCATCGTGAGAAAGGTCTCATACGGTGTCGGGGTAGAGAGGATATTCGCTCTTCATTCTCCGCTAATAGATAAAATAGAGGTAAAGAGGCTCGGAAAAGTAAGGCGTGCCAAACTCTATTACCTAAGAGGACTCTCCAAGAAAGCAAGCCGAATCAAAGAGCGCTCAAGGCTCGATTATCAAAACGCTGAGTTAAAAGCCAAAGAGGCGGAGGCTAAAGTTGCCGCGGCTGCAGAGGTTGAAGAAGCCAAGGCTGCCGAGCAGGAGGCTCAAGAACCTCAGATAGAAGAGTCTCAGGTAGAGCAATCAGAGACTCAAGCCCCGGAAGAAACCGCCGAGCAGACAACTCAAGAACCTGAAACCCAGGACACAAACGAGGCTCCGGAACAGGCTCAGGCCGAGCAAGCGGAAGAAGCTCCAGCAGCAGAGGAAGCTCCTGCTGAAGCTGCCGAAGAGGACGCGCCTGAAGAAACCAAGGCTGAAGAAGCTGAAGCAGCGCAAGAAACCCCTGAAGAAGCTAAAGCGCCCGAAGAGACTGCCTCGGATGACGGGGAAAAAGAGAAAAGCTAGGCTCTTGGTTTTTGCCTATAACCACATCTCTAACCTAGTTCTACATTAAGGGTATACCGAATTTGTAGTATCAGTATAAATCTATAACGGATTTACAGGTAGGATTCTAAGAACTACTGCTCTTTAAAATCAGCCAGGATACCCTGCTTGAACCTGAGTACAAAACATTCATAGTCAAAACCGTCATCATCACTACACTCATAGGTCCACTCTTCACTAATCCCTGACTTCTTTACCTCATCAGGGTCACCGAGAGCCTCTACAGCCTCTTTTTTCGTCATTCCCAAGATAGGGTAATTATGCTTGATTCCGCCTCTTATTTTCTTTAGTTGCTCTTCATCTCTTTCCACAAGCTCTGTGTCTACTACCTCAAGAGCGTACTTTTCCTCGATAACGTTATTCGGAAGGACCTCTGTCTCCTTTACAACCTCGACTCTTTTACAACTCCAGACCAGCACACCGTCCGTCAC
The DNA here is from genome assembly GCA_965216785.1 of Thermodesulfobacteriota bacterium. Lineage (GTDB taxonomy): Bacteria > Desulfobacterota_D > UBA1144 > Nemesobacterales > UBA2774 > UBA2774. Next base: position 1,576,582 of record OZ244197.1, on the reverse strand, counting down.
CATGCTTACCTTCTCAGGCATTTTGGCTCCGATCTCACCTATTGACTCTCTAACATAAATCCCGGACTTTTCTTCTACCGTATTTATTAGCTCGACATTTCTCGTTGCGCATTCACCCGGTTTCCAGTGCTGTAGAACAGAAGCCACTCTGTAAGTCCTCGCGCGAAGTCTCTGCGTCAGAAGTTTTGCTCTATCACCCTCACCCGAATCGTAATCCTTTACAGCCCGGATATTACTCGTCAATATAAGAACCGGTGAGTCTCCTACTATACGAACCACCTCTTTTTCCATCCATGCGTCCCCGGTAATAGGCACGGTGGAAGGCGTATCGAGCGCGTGCACACTAAGACAGCCCCCGCCTTGAATCACATTACTAAAGCCCCCTAGCATCTGTCTGTAAGAAGTCGTATCCAGCTCTTCCCTGAGCTCAATTTCAGATATCTGAGCTTCGCCCTTCATAGCGCTTTCGACAAGCTCCTGCTGGTCAGATGAGATCTCAAGGCCGACCTTCAGACAACCGCCGCTGTTTACATACTCGCTAACAGTCTTAAGTACAAACTCAGCTGACTCTTCCTGCCCGTACTCTTCTCCGAGCACCAATATCTGGTTACTGCCCATCAGAAATGGCAAAGATAATTTATCACTCTGAGCGTTAACTACACTTGTCAGACAAATTGATAAAATAACAAATACCAATAAATAATATTTTTTCATATCCCCCAGCTCTAAGGTCTCTCGATTTTCACAAGCTTATCACCTTCGAAATATAAATAAAGACAATCCTCATTATAACCGTCGTCATTCTCACACTGATAAACCCACATTTCTTTGCCGTCTTCACCAGGGAGCCTATTCGTCTTATGCGGCATGCCTTTTACCTCGTAAGCCTCCAGTTTAGTCATACCGTGGCTTAGACCGCCGCCCGCTATTAATATAAATGAATCTGTATTCTCAACAACGTTTCCGGATACTCCATCACTCTTATGAACATTCGTCTGATACCCGAATGTTGATGTGGTCATAAGACAAAAAATCGCTATTAAAAAAACTGTTTGCGACAAGAACCCTATCCCGTTTATGGAAGAATCTCTTTTCATTTTGATCTCCTATACATATATATAGGCTGATTTACGGCAAAGATTACCGAAGTAATGTGTATTGGAAATTATAGCTATGAATTGTTAAGAACGTATTAAGAAAAAGCGGGTAAGCCAAAGAACAAGTATTACCGAGCTACTCGCCCTTCCATACCGGATCGCGCTTTTCGAGAAAAGCGTCTATCCCCTCTTCCGCGTCCCGGGCCATCATGTTCTCCACCATTACCCGGCTGCAGTATTCATAGGCGCCTTTCATATCCTTATCCAGCTGCTCGTAAAAGGCTTTCTTACCTATTTTAAGAGTCAGGGGAGATTTGCTCGCAATTTTATGGGCGAGCTCGTTTACAGAGCTATCAAGCTCTTCAAACGGGACAACGTGGTTAATAAGACCGATTTCATAAGCCCTCTGCGCTGAAATAAAATCGCCTGTTAAGAGCATCTCCATAGCCTGTTTTCTAGCTACATTTCTGGAGAGAGAGACCATTGGAGTTGAGCAAAATAGCCCTATGTTCACTCCGGGAGTGGCAAACCTGGCGTGCTCGTCCGCGATAGCCAAATCACAGGATGCAACAAGCTGGCATCCCGCAGCCGTGGCCACACCGTGTACTTTAGCAATTACGGGCTTGGGAAGATTAATAATCGTCATCATCAATCTTGAAGAAGTGGCAAACGTCTTTTCATAAAAAGATCTTTCAGGATTGGCCCTGAGCGTCCTCATATCATGACCTGCGCAAAACCCCTTCCCAGCTCCCGATATAACTACAACACTGATAGATATATCGGAGGCGATGTCCTCCAATTCATCTATAAAAGCTTCCATGCACTCAATAGTTAGTGAGTTATACGCTTTGGGTCTGTTTATAGTGAGATTAGCTACACCGTCTTCATCACGTCTTAGTATAAGAGGTCCCGGAGCTGATTCGGTTAGAGCCATATTATTCTCCCGCTATCGAATTTAGACAGATAATTATGCCTCTATATACAGTATAAGTAAAGCGGAAGGGATCTAACACATATTTATTAAATTGGAGCCGAAGAGTCTAATAATTTTGATAATTGTTATTGTTATTTTCAGATAAGTTGTGGTAAAGTAAATTCAATTCTTTAGGGAGGATATCATTAATGATAATTATTAATCATCTGTGCCTTAAGGCTTATTCCCTTATTATCCTGTTATCCCTGCTAACTCTTCTGACTTATTCAATTTCAGAATCACTAGCACAAGAGCTTGTTTGTCCGCAGCGAGGTATACTCCAGATTACTGATGGATTTGAAGCCACAAGTGAGGACCCATCTATAAACGCTGACGGCAGATATGTCGCTTTTGAATCGAGTCTAGACATCAATGATAATAATCCAAATCTAATTAGACAGGTATACATTTTCGATACTTTAACAAAGGTTCTTACCCAAATAACGGATGATCCGAATGAGCCCAGCTTCTTCCCGTCAATTAACGGTGACGGTACACGCGTTGCATTTGAAAGTGAATCGGATATTAACGGAGGCAACCCTAATAACAGAAGACAAATATACATTTTTGATACTACTACAGATACATTTACTCAGGTAACTGACGACCCGGACGAGCCGAGTAATGACCCATTTATAAGTGCGCCCGGAAATCGTGTGGCCTTTGAGTCCGAAGCAGACATAAACGGCATAAATATAGGAGGTAATGATGAAATATTTGTGTTCGATACCAATACGCTCACATTTATTCAAATCACAAACGAGCCGTCAGGAGATAGTATCAATCCTTCAATAAGCGCTGACGGGAACTTAGTCGCCTTTCAATCAACTGCTAACATAAATGGTGGAAACCCGAACGGTATTCCACAGATATATTTAGCGAATATTTCAACCGGAATAATAACACAGATAACTTCCTCAACAGGGAGCGGTAGTGGAGACGCTTGGATAAGCGCGGACGGCAATTTCATTACTTTTGAGTCCAACGACAACCTCGTAGGAAAATTTAACGACGGGTTTACGAAAGTGTTCCTGTATGATGTAAATGCCAATACTATTACTCAGATTACAGTAATACCCGGGATTAGCCAGGACCCTTCAATAAACGCAGACGGCACAGTCATAACATTTCAGTCTGATGCTAACTTTAACGGCAATAATTCCACCGGAGAAAGAGAGATATGGCTTTTCGATACCGGAAACGGCGAATTTACTCAAGTAACGGACGTTTCGGATGGAGATAGCTTTCACCCAGTATTAAATGCAGACGGTACGCGCGTTGCTTTCGACTCCCGGGCAAACATAAACGGCGGAAACCCTCAAGAGATTTTACAAGTATTCGTAGCCACATGTCTCGACCCAATGACGGCAAGGAATATACCGACACTTTCCGAATGGGGGCTTATCGCTACAACAGGACTGCTCGGAATTATCGGACTGTTTGCAATTCGAAGAAGGACTGTTCCTGTCTGATTCTAGAATTTAGCATTTTACAATAAACAAACTCCAATTGTTCTGCTGAAAAAACTATGATAGTATCGTGATTGTAGTTCTGAGGAGAGTTTTACAAGAGAGGAAAACGGTATGTCTAGATATTTTAATATAGGTATCATCCTACTTAGTATCTTTTTCATATCTATCGAATATTCACTTGCTGACTGCGATTTCATCGGCAACAACCCTTCTGGGGGTGAAATCATAGTCTGTGATACAGACCCGCCAAACCCTGAGACGACCGCTGTGAACACCGGCAATAATAATGATGATATTACAGTCCAAGCAGGTGCAGGTATTAATGCTCCAGGCGACGCGATAAAAACAGAGGACGGGAATGACACCGTAGTCGTTAACAACGGTAACACAGCTCAGGATGTGGTTATAGGCTCTCAGAACGCAATCGAGACCGATGACGGCAACGATACTGTAACAGTCAATGGAGGCTTAGTACAAGGTAATAACGATACCATTCATACTGAGGGTGGTAATGACCGAGTTACTGCAAACGGAACGAACATAATCGGCAATAATCACGGAATACGTACCGGAGACGGAATGGATGAGGTAACAGTGAATGGAGGTAGTATAAACAGCGGTTCAAACGGCATAAATACTGAAGAAGATGATGACATAGTAAATGTAGGTCTATTCGGTCTCCAGCCTGCAGTGATAATATCATCCGGACAGAACGCGATACGTACCGGCTCAGGAAACGACCGGGTAACTGTTATAGGAGCAACCCTTGTAGGTGATCCTAACGACGGTATCTTCACGGCGGGCGACAATGATACCGTAATCATCGAAGACGCTTCGGTCACAAGTACTAACAATCATCCAGTACATTCAGGTAGTGGCAACGATATGGTCACGTTGAGAGGTGGTGAGTTAATTGCGCAGAATCCCGCGAGTTTCAGTGTGCGTTTAAACACTGGTGATGACACTGTAAGGATTGAAAGACAGACTTCTCTAACGGGATTAATGAACGGTGAAGAGGGCTTCGACACTTTAATATTTGCTTTGATTATCCCTGCAGTTTCTGAATGCGAAGCAGTGAAAGGGCAAATTCCGCAGCTCACGGGAAACGACAGTATAAATATACTAGGTTTCACTTACTCGTGGATAAACTTCGAATCAATTGTGGATGAGATAAATTGTGCTGAGCCCGTCGTAAGATCCATACCTACCCTATCACAATGGAGCCTTATCGTGATGGCAGCAATAACGGGAATGGTCGGATGGATCGCTATGCGAAGAAGGCCATTGCATAGGTAGATACTGCAAAACTCAAAGACCTTTTAGTCCTCTACGACCCTGTCGGCAAGAATATTCACATTATCTTCCCTAACATCGGCAAGGCCACCCTCTAGGGTCAATTTCCGCTCGACCCCGCCTTTTCTGTACTTAAGCTCTCCGCTTTGAAGTGTAGTAACAAAGGGCTCGTGTCCGGGGAGCACGCCGAACTCGCCGACCTCTCCCGGAGCTATAACCTCATCTACCTGCTCGTCAACCTCAAGCTTGATGGGTGTTACCACTTTCAGATGAATTTCGTTAGCCAAAATTTATATCTCCTATTTCTCTATATCAAAGAGAAGCCGGTTTCGTAATTTTATATACGCGCGTCCTCAATTAATAAGCGTGCCAAGCGTACCCTCCGCTACTAAGCGGCGATGTCCTTAGCTTTCTCGTGTACCTCATCCAGATTACCCACCATGTAGAAAGCCTGCTCGGGTATATCATCCATCTTACCCTCAATAACCTCTTTAAACGCCTCTATGGTCTCTTTGATAGGTACGTACTTTCCGGGTGTACCGGTAAACTGCTCGGCCACATGGAAAGGCTGTGACAAGAACCTCTGTACTTTCCTTGCCCTTGAAACCACGAGCTTATCATCTTCGGATAGCTCGTCCATACCGAGGATCGCGATAATCTCCTGAAGCTGCTTATAGCGCTGGAGCACTTCCTGCACCTGGCGTGCTACATCATAGTGATCCTGTCCGACAATCAACGGGTCCAGGATACGCGATGTGGAATCCAGAGGATCCACAGCAGGATAAATACCAAGCTCCGTTAACTGACGAGAAAGAACGATCGTACCGTCAAGGTGAGCAAAAGTGGTTGCGGGAGCGGGGTCAGTCAAATCGTCCGCAGGAACGTAAATCGCCTGCACTGAAGTAATAGAACCGTTAACCGTGGAAGTAATCCTTTCCTGAAGCTCTCCAAGGTCCGTTGCCAGAGTAGGCTGATATCCCACCGCTGAAGGGATACGTCCCAGGAGCGCCGACACCTCTGAGCCCGCCTGTGTGAAACGGAATATGTTATCGATAAAGAGCAGCACGTCCTGACCCTGCTCGTCACGGAAGTACTCGGCAAGCGTAAGCGCTGTAAGCGCAACCCTTGCTCTCGCCCCCGGGGGCTCGTTCATCTGCCCGAATATAAGCCCGGTGTTGTCCAACACACCTGAATCTTTCATCTCGTGATAGAGGTCGTTTCCTTCCCTGGTACGCTCTCCTACTCCGCCGAACACAGATACGCCGCCGTACTCTTTGGCCACGTTGTGTATAAGCTCCATCAGAAGAACTGTCTTACCCACTCCGGCACCGCCGAAGAGTCCGATCTTTCCACCTTTTAGGAAAGGAGCAATAAGGTCGATAACCTTAATCCCCGTTTCAAATAGTTCAAGCTTTGTCGACTGTTCTACAAACTCGGGCGCTTCACGGTGAATCGGCCAGCGTGCTTCAGTAGCCACTGGGCCCGCCTCGTCAATCGGCTCGCCAACGACGTTTATTAGCCTTCCGAGCGCTTCCTTACCTACAGGAACCGTAATGCCCTCCCCTGTATTCATCGCATCCTCGCCTCTTCTTATACCCTCTGTAGAGTCCATAGCAATACAGCGTACCCGGTTTCCACCCAGCTGCTGGGCTACCTCTACCACCAGGTTCCATTCCTCATCGTTGATTAACGGGTTTGTAAGTTTAAGCGCCGTATAGATTGGCGGGAGCTCACTGTCTTTGAACTCGACGTCAATAACAGGTCCCATGATCTGTACGACTTTCCCCATATTATTTTTTTCTTGATTTTGCATTTCCATATTACTCGTCGCCTCCTTTGCTTAAAGCCTCTGTCCCGTTAACTATGTCCATTAGTTCGGTTGTTATCATGGCTTGTCTTGTTTTATTAAATAATAGAGTTAGATTTTTTATCACATCATCTGCATTGCTTGTAGCGTTTTCCATGGCCGTCATCCTGGCCGCGTGCTCGCTTGTCTGAGATTCCTGTATAGCCCTCTGAACGCGGGCTTCTATAAACTTTGGTATTACCTTGTCTATCACCTCGGTCTGAGTTGGCTCATACAGATAGTCAATGAGGTTAGAGTCTTCCTGAGACTCTTGTGCAGGCTCTATGGGTAGAACCCTCTCATAGGTCATCTCCTGCGTCAGCGCGGACTTGAAATAGTTATAGACCAGTATGACTTCATCTACCTCACCCTTGGTGTATTCTTCCGAGAGCTCTTGCGCCACTTTCTCGGCAATCTCAATGAAGTTCCTATCATTAATTCCGGTGAAGCTCTCTGAGACCTTCAGGTCTTGCTTTGCAAAATGGTCACGGCCCCTGCGTCCGAGAAAGCTGAATATAACTTCATCGTACTCTTTGGTTTCCGTAACCAGATAGGTCTCGAGCTTACGTATCAGGTGGCTGTTGAAGCTGCCGCAAAGCCCCCTGTCGGAGGTCAGGAACACCAAATGAAGCTTCCTTGGGTTCTCTTCTTTCCTAAGCAGCGGATGTGACTCGGGGTCGCAGCGCTTAGCGATATTATGAGTCGTCTCCTGATAAGCGTCCGAATACGGACGGTTAGCCATAAGTAGGTCCTGCGCGCGCTTGAGCTTTACTGCCGAGATCAGCTTCATCGCGCTCATGATCCTGCGTGTACCTTTAACGCTGCTGATTTTTGTTCTTATCTGACTTAAGCTTGCCATATGTTATTCCAGTAGTTTCCTAAAGTTATCTTAACTCCAAGTTTTTATTTAAGATCACCCAACTGACTCTTAAGCTCGTCAAGAGCGTTTACGACGCTGTCCTTAAGCTCATCGGTAATCTCTTTCTTAGTCTTTATCTCATCAAGTATATTTTGGTATTTCGACTCGAAGAATGAATAAAGCTCTTTCTCGTATTTATCAACCGCCTCTACAGGATAGTCGTCAACGTAACCATTGGTTACGGCATAGATGATGAGAATCTGCTTCTCCACCGCGATGGGCTGATACTGACCTTGTTTAAGCGCTTCCACGAGTCTGCTTCCTCGTGCGAGCTGCGCCTGTGTGGCCTTATCCAAATCAGAGGCGAACTGCGAGAACGCCTCAACTTCTCTGTACTGAGCAAGGTCGAGCCTCAGGGTACCGGCCACTTTTTTCATAGCCTTCACCTGGGCCGAGCCACCTACCCTCGATACCGAAAGGCCTACGTTAATCGCGGGCCTGATACCTGAGTAGAAAAGATCGCTCTCCAGATAAATCTGCCCGTCCGTGATCGAAATAACGTTCGTGGGAATATACGCTGAAACGTCGCCCGCCTGTGTTTCAATAATCGGGAGCGCTGTGAGCGATCCGCCGCCGTCTTCGTCTCTCATCTTAGCGGCCCTTTCGAGAAGTCTCGAGTGCAGGTAAAAAACGTCTCCCGGGTATGCCTCACGTCCTGGAGGACGTCTAAGGAGCAGTGAGAGCTGACGATAAGCCCAAGCGTGTTTTGTTAAATCGTCATAAATTACAAGTGCGTGTTTTCCATTATCGCGGAAATGCTCGCCTAGAGCGCACCCAGCGTATGGAGCGATGAACTGAAACGGAGCCGGGTCGCTCGCTGTAGCGGCAACAACAGTTGTATACTCAAGAGCGCCGTGCTCTCTTAGCTTATCAACAACCTGAGCCACAGTGGACTGCTTTTGTCCCACAGCTACGTATATGCAGTAAACATCTTCTTCTTTTTGATTTATTATCGTGTCAACGGCGATTGCGGTTTTACCAATCTGACGGTCGCCCAATATAAGCTCCCTCTGCCCCCTACCGATCGGGATCATAGCGTCGATCGATTTAATACCGGTCTGAAGAGGCTCGTTAACCGACTGGCGGTAAATAACACCCGGAGCCTTAACTTCAATCTGTCTTACATCATCAGAGGCTATCTCACCCTTACCGTCTATCGGCTGCCCGAGAGCGTTTACCACTCTGCCCTTCATAGCCTCACCGACAGGCACATCGGCAACGTTCCCCGTTCTCTTGATCAGGTCGCCTTCCTGCACCTCTTTGTCTTCACCGAAGAGCGCGATACCGACGTTGTCTTCTTCAAGGTTGAGCACGAGCCCCATGATGCCGCTTGAGAACTCTACAAGCTCCCCTGCCATTGCCTGGTCGAGTCCGTAGGCACGGGCAATTCCGTCACCGACTGAAATTACGGTTCCAACCTCAGAAGTCTCTATCTTGGTTTCGTAACCCTTTATCCTATTTTTTAATATTTCCCCTATTTCTTCTATCTTCATTTCCTGCATATTATCTGCTCCTTGTAGCGTTTATGACTCAATTCGTCTTTTATTCGTTTCGCAATAAACTCCTTTATGATTGTGTGAGCACCCCTCGAATCCTCTCGAGCTGGGTCTTAATACTACCATCATATACCTTATCTTCTACCTTTGTGATTACTCCCCCCAAAATCTCCGGATCCACCTTAGTCGTTATCTCGACGTCCTGCCCCACCGCTTTGGTCAGCGCACTCTTAATCCGACTGATTTCATCCTCTGTAGGCTCACTCGCTGTCGTAACCTGGGCCCTTATCCTTCCAGAGGCCTTAAGCAATTTCCCCATTGTCGTCTGCTCAGATTTTATCAGCGACTTAAACTTATCAAGCTCTATTACCAGATTCAAAAAGTTAGCTGTAAGACCGTCATATCCCCTTTTAGCGCTTATATCCGCAGTTATAGACTTTCTCTCATTAAGCTCAAACGTAGTGCTCCAGAGTATATTTCTTAGCTCATCGGATGATTTTGAAAGCTCAAAGAAATCAGCCATATCGGCCGTTACCTTATCGAGCTTTGAGAGTTCTTTAGAGCTCTCGATCAGCGCTTCCGTTAAATCTCTTAATGTTGCGATTGATGCCATTTTTCTTCCTCTACATTTTTAGTGAACTCTGAGAGCAATTTCTCTTTTTCAGATTCGCCCAGATTTTCCTTTATTAATTTCTCCGCAATACCGATAGCAAGCGCGACAACCTCTGACTGAATCTCTTGCTTCGCCCTCTCCGCCTCAAGCTCTATAGTGTCTCTAGCCTCTTTGCTCAATATGTCCGAGGTTTGACTCGCTTGTTTTACAATCTCGTCCCTTTCCGTCTCCCCCTGCTTCACAAGAGTATCTTTAAGACTCGCGATCTCCCCCTCAATTCCCTCCAGTTTCTGGGCATATTCTTCGTATCTTTCTTTGGCTTCCTTTATGGTTTTTTGGGCTTCATCTATCTCGCTGCTTATGTTTGCCCTTCTTGCGACCAGAAAATCCTTCACCGGGTTTTTAGCAAAATAAACGATCACAGCAAGTAGAATTAACAGGTTTACTGTGTGCTCAGTCACAAAACCCCAATCAAACCCTCCGCCTTCAGAGGCTCCTGCTATTAATAGGTTAAGTATTTCAAACTCTGTCATGACGCGATCTCCTTACCCAGTACTCTTGAGGCGATATCCTGAGCTATATCATCCACATCCGTTTTAACCTTATTCTTAATCTCCTCAGTTTCTGCCTCAAGCTTATGTTTGGCCTCGTGCAAGAGTTCTGATGTTTCTTCCCTGGCCTTACTCAAAATGTCATCTGCGGCGCTCTGCCCTTCCTGCACGATCTTGTTTCGCTCTTCTACAGCAAGCGAGCGGGCCTCGGCAAGCTTGGCGTCGTATTCTTCTATTATGTGAGCGACTTTCTCTTCAAGCTCCTTTGCCTCTTCTATAGCTCCGCGGGTGAGTTTGTCTCTACGGTCCATAAGATTTAAGAAGGGTTTAAACACAAGTTTATTCAAAATATAAATAGCTATGAGGAACAGTACGATCTGTATAAATACGGTTTTGTTTACGCTCAGTAAATCATCCGCTGCAAACGAGCTCGTCGCTGATACGGCGAATAGCCCCAGTGCACAAAGCGTAATTGAAAAATTTCTTTTATTTAGCATCATAAATATCTCCTGTTAAATCTCTAGGCTGACTCTTGAGCACCCTCATCGCTCCCCGAAAACGCCATCTTAAGAAGCGGCGGCGCAATAAAAGTGGTCAGCATAACCATTACCGTCACAGCGGAAAAAAGCTCTGAGGTAAATACGCCGTAAGTAAGTCCGACCTGAGCGAAAATAAGCCCGACCTCACCCCTTGGAATCATTCCAAAACCGATCGCTGTCTTATTAATTCCTTTCTGAAACACGACCCAACCGCTAACAAATTTACCCACTACAGCAACAATGAAAAGTATTAGAGCAATTAATAATATCGGAATATTCTCGCTTACGAAAGGGTTAAAGACCCTAATATCTACAGCAGCGCCTACCATAACGAAAAATATTGGTGTAAATACGTCTGAAACAGGCTTGAGCCGCTCCTCTATAGGCTTAAACTGATTGGTGTTTGCAAGCACAAGACCCGCAGCGAATGCTCCAACAATCGGGGCTAAGCCCACAAGCGCCGCCAGGTAGGAAAATATTAATGCAAAAGCAAGCGCAAATAATAGCAGCACTCCACGTACGCGCATCTTGTCTATAAGATCGAAAAGCCTCTTGGAAGTAAGATTCCCGATAATTATAGCTACAACCAAAAATCCAAACGCCTTAAGTATTATAAACCCAACGCCCGCTGCTGAAATCGCCATCTCACCATTGCCTGATTTTGAGGACTCGATAAGACCGCTCACGACACCCAATATGATAAGACCCAGTATGTCGTCAATAACAGCGGCTCCCAGAATTATCTTAGCTTCCCCGCTCTGAAGCCGGTTCATGTCAGAGAGCACCCTCGCGGTAATACCGACGCTCGTAGCCGTAAGCGTGGCGCCTGCCGTAATCGCGATAAGTATGTGTAGAGAGGGGTCTATACCATGCAGCAGACCAAATTTTTCAAAAGCTAAAATGCTTCCGAAACCAAGCGCAAAAGGCACCACTACGCCCACAATCGCAACAATCGTTGAAGTAAATCCGACCCTTATCAGGTCTTTCAGATCGGTCTCGAGACCTATTTCAAACAGGAGTATGGCTACCCCTACCTCGGCCAATATGTGAAATAATTCGTACCCTGACATACCGGAGACCGAAGGAACCACGGCAAGCACGCTTCCGCCAAGTATTATGCCCGCGACAAGCTCTCCCAACACTGAGGGCTGCTTGATGCGCTCTGCCGCCTCACCGAACAATTTCGAGACTATGAGTATCAGTGCAAATGCGATAAAAAACTGCTCTACCGAATAATGACTTACTTCTTCCACACTCATTTTAAGGGTGTTTTACCTCAGGGTAGAAATTTAAAAAATCGTAAGTATTTAACACGATATATCGGGAGTGTCAAACTTAGGCGTAATCCACCAAGAGACTAAATTGCATTATAGTTTTGCACCGCAGTGTTCTTGGCTAATTCTGCGTAGAAATAAGCGAGCCAAGCTATGCGCTCAAAGCTTTAAAGCACAAATAGCAGAATCTATCTAGGGGAGGTACTACTTTGGCCCTCATCGTCTTTTAACCTCTCCCGCTCAATATCAAGCTCGGTATGAACACCGATTGCATGAAGAGCGTCGTTTGCTTCCTCAAGGCTCTTACAACCGCAAACGCAAGGAGAAAGCCTGGACAATTTTTCATAAACTACCTCTGTCGAGAAGTAAAAAGTAACGGTAGAAGACATTGAAAGCGATATGTTGCGCCTGCCGCTTCTTATCGTAGTATCCGTAAACTCGCCCTTTGCGTATAAGACGGGCATGCGGCTCGCTTCAGTAGGCACGCTAGAGATCATCTCTTCAAGCCTTTTAAGAGCGTCTTGCGTGATGCCCCAGCTCCCGAGTATGCCCCCTTCCTTGGCAAGCACTTTCATCGAGCGTTCAAGCTCGCTATGTGTTAGCTCTCCGTCGCTTCCAAAACCAAATAGTCCCATAACAGTCTGGATATCACGGTTTACGATGTAAAGGGCCGCAGTCATTAGCGAATCGGCAAGAGGGCTCATAAGCCCCGGCTCGTCGCCCTGCGCCAGCACGTCTCCGCCCACGTCAACCCCTATGACCAAGTCGGCATCGAGCTTACGGCAGGCATCCACAATGCCCTGTGCCACAGCCTCCGGCCCGCTGTGAATCCCTATTAAAAGCGTCTCCTCGCCCAAAACACGTGAGAACCCGCTCTCTGCGTAACTAACCCCTGTGTTTGTAGTGGTTTTTGGGTTTGCGAACCAAACGACATCGTTCAATTTCTTAACGTTTTTTGTCTCTTCAAAAGTCCTCGGCCCCGGCACAGGGTCAAATACTGAGCGCTCCCACGATATACCCCCGTAAACACACTCAACTCCGAACATACCCAGCAGATCCCCTGTGGGTATCGTTCCCACAATATCCCCGCCCCCTCCTATGCCTATAAGAAGCGCCTTTTTAGAATTTTTTAATATTTCTCTCAGTGAGCGGTTTTTGGGCAAAATTCTCTCCGGTTCCTGAAATCATACGGATTTAAAACAGCAGTATAAATCTACAGGACAGTTCCTGACTATCAACTAGGGAATCAATTGAAAATTATTCCCGTAGAGTTAATTCATCGGGTGCTCGAGAAGTAGATAAAGCACGTTATCGCTGAACGCCGGATCTTTTGTGAGCCCCAGGTGGTCCGTGAAGAGGAACATCACGTTTGACCATTTAACTGGGGACACCAGGTGCAAATTCCATTGTCCGCCTACTCTCTCGTCCATAAGGGCGCTTGCGCGCGTAACCGTGCCGTCACCAGGGGTGTAGTTTGTAACCTCAATCTCACCGGTTTCGGATACAGTAATCCCCGCCCCCGTCGGAATTGCGTCCCCCGCAATGAGGTATAGAATTAACCCCGAGGGCGGCTTTGCCGGCACATCCAGAGCCTCCTGGAACTGTATTCCTCGCTCAAGGGATTTTGTGAGATGATCAAGAGCTATCGCGCGCCTTTGTGAAGCTTCGGGTACATCGGGCAAGAGCCACTGTAGCACCCTGTCCTGCTCTGGGTCCAGGAGACTCCACTCATAAAGCTCCCAGGTCTCTGGGTCAGCCAGGTTTACGCTAACACCGTTTTCGTCTCGTACGGCATTGTGTCTTGTTCTCGGCAGCTGCTGATAGAGTGAGGGGAATGTCCCTATGATCGCGGGTTCGTACTTGGGAAGAAACGGCCCGATATCGCGCCCCTCTACCAGAGTTTCTATAGAGCCAATAGCTCCGGCGTTAGGGGTACCGATGATTATCACCTTCTCTACGTATTCGGCCCCGGCCCACGTAAGCTCGGGCAGTGAGCCGTCCGGGGGCAGGTCTTCTTGGCCGTAGCGCAGAAAATACCTTGTAAGCAGCCCGCCCATGGAGTGCGCGACTATGTCGAATTTCACGTCATCTCGTTCTATACCGCGTTTTTTATATTCCTCAAGAATATAAGCCTTTTTCTCCTTTATAAATTCCCCGAGCCTCTTTGCGTTCTCTACGTTATCGAGCCTCCAGTCATAATCGAACTGAAAGCATGTGAAGTGGTCGTCCCCGTAATCAATTTGGTTCAGATCATTTGCGGCGATCTGCTCGTCCAGATATCCGCCCGCCCCTAAAGTGCTTAATATATTCACATATGCGTTTAGCTCGATCGGGAGCCCAAACAGGCTTACTTTAACAATATCGAGCGCACCGTCAGAGTGCACGCTGTCTGTAAGCTCACTCAGCGGCGCCCCTTCTTTCATCGGGATAGCTATTAGCCTTGCGCCTTCGGGAGTCTCGGGATTGGTAACCCCTTTTTCAAAGGCCCCCCACACAAGCTGGCCCGACTCACCGTCCCTCAGCTTAGAGCCCAGTATCCCCGGTATAACGATAACAGGGTTTCCCTCTATATGTGAGCGCGAAGCGGCTCTGTTGTACAGTCCCCCAAGATCAGGGTCGGTGTATACCTCTTTGCTACACCCTATCAGCAATATTGTAGCTATAAAGACAAACATATAATATTTATTCATTTTCATACCCCTCGGCTATTAACCGTCTATCAATATACATATAATAAAGTTGCGCCCGGAAATCAAGAGAGCTCTCATTAGTCCCGCCTCCTATTTAGTGTACATTTGGACTAAATTAGATACGTAGGAACTTACCGGTTAAGTTTTATTTAGACCAAAGAGACCCGAAAAAATGCTCTCGACCATACTGACGTATACCCTCATACCCATAATTGCTACGATCATAGGAGGCACCATTGCCGCCTACAGATCCCCCGGGGAAAAGACCAGAATATCCGTTCAGCACTTCGCGGCAGGGGTTGTGTTTGCAGCCGTAGGCGTGGAGCTTCTTCCCGAGCTTACTCGGAACATTCATCTCGCCTCACTTCTTATAGGTTTTTTTCTGGGAGTCGGGCTCATGCTACTGGTCAGATTCGTTACGGACAAATTCGAGCAAAAGGAGTCAAGTGAACATTCCCGCGGCTCAGGCGGACTGGTTGTAGCCTCGGGCGTGGACGTGTTTATTGACGGGCTCTTGATGGGAGTGAGCTTTGATGTGGGCGTTAAAGAAGGCATCGTGATAACGATTGCGTTAACCATAGAGCTATTGTTTCTTACGATTTCAGTAGTCTCTTCACTCACAAAAGGGGGAAAGAGCAAGAGCACGGTAATCGGGGTTACGGTCATGCTCGCAACGCTGGTACTTATTGGCGCCTCACTCGGAGGTTTTTTCCTTGACGGCTTAACCGGACACAGTCTCGAAATTGTAATTGCTTTCGCTACAGCGGCGCTTCTTTACCTCGTGACCGAGGAGCTCCTTGTCGAGGCCCACCAAGGCCGCGACAATGCTTTTGCCACAACAATGTTCTTTATCGGCTTTCTTATTATATTGGTGCTCGAGAACAGGGTTGGCCGCTAACCGAACTATACCGGACACTTCATGAATTCCGATTGAAATAACGCAGCCTAAGGGCTAAATTTATATTTAGTCTGACAGATACTTCAGTTTGTCTGAGAATACTATGAATGAATTCAGAGAATCCATATCAAACCCCGGAATGTCGATAACGGAAAAGACTGAACTCGCTAGAAATTGGCTCCCGCGCTATACAGGTATGCCGCTTGATAAATTCGGCGACTACATACTGCTCACCAATTTCCAATTTTATGTCCAGAGGTTTGCAGAAATGTTCGGCTGCGGGATTTACGGGGAAGATAAACCCATGCAGGTTGCTACAAACTCCAAGGGGCTCTCCATAATTAATTTCGGGATGGGCTCCCCAAACGCAGCTACGATAATGGACCTCCTTATAGCCGCCGAGCCTAAAGGAGTGCTTTTCTTAGGCAAATGTGGGGGACTTAAAAAATCAAGTGAAATCGGACACTTCATACTTCCTATTGCAGCTATAAGAGGAGAAGGAACGAGTAGTGACTATTTCCCCAAGGAAGTACCGGCCCTGCCCTCATTTAAGCTTCATAAATTCGTATCCGAAAAGATAGTTGATCTTGGATATGAGTACAGGACAGGAGTTATATATACAACTAACAGAAGAGTCTGGGAGCACGATGAAGGTTTCATGGAGTACCTTAAATCACTTACTGTTATGGCTATCGATATGGAGACGGCCACATTATTTATCGTAGGCCACCACAACCATATACCCCGAGGAGCGCTTCTGCTGGTTTCTGACGTCCCCATAACACCCGAGGGAGTCAAGACCGAGGAGTCAGACCTTAAGGTCACGAAGGACTGGTCTGACATACATCTCCAAATCGGCATCGATGCGATGACCGAGATCGGTGAAAAGGGTGAAAAGATAAAGCACTTCAGTTACTGACATATATCAAAAGGGCTGTTTTAGTTGAGCACCCTGTAGCCTCTTCCGCGCATACAGTTCTTGTAAATCTCATCATAGCTCTTGTGGTTTTTGTATACGCTCATACCGCCGCCCGCAACTCCGCCGACTACGGCTCCTATGCCCAGCCCCTTACCTACTCCGCCGCCGATCGCCCCGAGCAGAGCGCCCGTTCCCGCCCCGACACCCGCTCCGATTGCAGTGTCTTTTGCGACGTTACCTACTCCGCCTTTATTTTCCTTAGCAAGGGCTTTACACTCGGCGTTGTCCCTATAGTACTTGTCCTGGTTCCTGATAGTCGAAGGATCAACCACCGGGTCGGCTGTTACATAACTCATAGGTATTATTACAAACGCCAATATTGTGAACACATAGATAATATTTTTCATATTTGTATATCCTCCGGCAGATATTTTCTTTAACATCAAGCTACTTACTTACAAACACTTCCGTATAATCCCCGCCTATTGGCTCGCCTACTTTAAAGCCTTGATAAGGCTCGTAGTCACCAAGGTTAAAGTCGCGTACATTGAGCTCGCATACGGATTTATCCGTCTGTGAGTAGCAAGAGAAAGAAATCATCGAGCCCGAGAGCTTCACCGAATCTCCGTCCAGAAGCAGAGAAGGCGAAAGCGCGAAGTTATGAACGTCAAAACCGCCCTTGTCGTTCGTACCTACCCTGTACACGCCGCCGAATTCTACTCCGGTGGCGGCCTCGGGTTTCTCTTCGCCCGCTTCAAGAACGCTCATGCCCGTTATCTCCTCCTGAATTATGGCCACGCCGCCAATGTCGTTTACCCTATCTAGTATGTCTACTGTTATGGTAGCCGTAACATCGTCGTTCACCGTATAGGTAATGACTTTCTTAACGGGTATATCGAAATCGCCGTCACCGGTGTTTACTGCGGCGCCGTAGTGCCTCTCCTTTTTCACGACAGTGTTGCCCTCCTGGGTTTCATTCACCAGGGTCTTTCCTGAAAGCAGGCTGTCGTAGAGCTTTTTAAAGTCAGCCACATTGAGAGCTTCCCCTGCAGCTGCGATGCCCGCCGACATAAATATTATTGATATTACTAAAAGTAATACTGATACAGTTCTCATCTGACCCTCCTTACTGAAAGTGTTAAATACCATTCTACCTAAAATTGAGAAATAAAGCAGGGGGGCTACTCCACCCTTCCGAACTACGCGAATGGCAACGTCCGGATATGCACAATGCTCGCTATAGCGGATAAAAAAGATGGGATCCTGAAACAAGCTCAGGATAACTACAAAGACAACTAATCCTACCTAACCCTCCTTTGAGAAAGGAGGGAATAGAAGGTGCCTACTTCTTAAATTTATAGCCGGCTTTTTGGGCGTCCCAGGTGTCTTTGGTTATACCTTTTTCGCGTAGCTTGTTTTTCTGGACCCTCTGTGTACCTGTCTTTGGAAGAGACTTATCGAACCTAATAAACCTCGGGATCATGAACCTCGGCATCCTTTTCTCTAAAAATTGCATAAGCTTTACCGGGTCGATGGTCTTACCTTTTTTAGGAACGACTACGATCATAAGCTCGTCCTCGGCGTAACGGCCACCTTCGGATTTCACGCCTATCGCTCCAGACTCCTCGACATCGGGGTAGGAGCCTACGATCTTCTCAACTTCAAAAGAGCTTATGTTCTCGCCGCGTCTACGGATGTAATCCTTAACTCTGTCTACAAAATAGATATAGCCCTGTTTATCCATCCTCCCCGCATCCCCAGTGTGGAACCAGAAGTTCCTGAAGTCCTCCACTGTCTTCTCCGGCATCTTGTAGTACTGGTGAAGCATCAGGTTAGGGGTCCTTGGACGCACGATAATCTCCCCGATACTACCCCTTGGAACTTCTTCATCCGTCTCGGGGTCTCCGATCTTAATTTCATACCCAGGAGCCTCCTTACCGCAAGAGCCCACTCTGAAAGGCTCGCCCGGGCGCATCCATGTGCACTGGCCTATCTCGGTGAGGCCGTAGCCTTCCATAAACTTTATATTAAAGCGCTTCATAAAGTCCTCGATAATGTCATGGGGAGCTGGGGAGCCCAGCACGAGCTTCACATTGTGCTGCTTCTCCTCTGGCACGGGAGGGGTGTTCCACATAAAGTACGAGACCGTACCGACTATATTGAATTTCGTAACCCCGTAATCAACCATCCATTTCCAGAACCTGCTGGCGCTGTATTTTTCTTCGACAACCGCTTTGGCTCCTTTTATCAGGGCCGGGTACACAGTCATGACCATCGCGTTAGAATGAAAGAGGGGAAGGCACGTGAAGCATACATCCTTAGGGCCGACGTCCATGATCTCTGCGTAATTGCGGGCGCTTGAGTAATCGGCGGCGCACGGTCGCACAACGCCCTTGGAGCGGCCCGTCGTGCCCGAGGTATACATGAGTCTCGCAAAATCCATGAAGGTTACTTCGACATCGGGCTCGGCACTCTTCTGAGAGTTTATAAATTTCGAGTAAGAAATCATTTTCTTAAAGTTATAGCCGTGCTTGTTGAATTTCTCTCCCCCGTCCCTTGTCCACACGATAACGCGCTCGAGCTTCTTGAGCTTCTTGGCAATAGGGGGCATACGATCGAGGTATTCCTCGGCAATGAATAGCACCTTTGCATCGGAGCTATCAATGATGTATTCAAGGAAGTCCATCACATAAGCCGTATTAATCGGCACCATAACAGCGCCCCGCTTTAGTATGCCGAACCACGTGATCACGTAATCATCGGAATTTGGCATATATACGGCCACCTTATCGCCTTTCTCTATACCGAGTTCGATGAGTCCGTTTGCTATTTTGTTAGCTAATTGATTCGTCTGATAAAAACTAAGAGGCTTCTTTGAGCCGAACTGAAGGAACGGTTTTTTTCCTAGCTTCTTGGCCTGCTCTTTCAGCACCTTTGGCAGCACCCAGTTGGTCTTATCAAGTCCTTTGTACCATTCGACGTCAAATTTCCCGCTCTCTCTCTTGTAGGTAATTGGGTGTCTTAGGTCCTTGGGCTTTTTACTCTTGGCGGTTTTGGGGGGCATGACATGTACCTCTCGAAATTAAATTTAAGACTCGCCGCAATGCGCGGCATAGCCTGGTTTTATCACCATGAAACTTTATTTTCAATAAGTAAAATTGTCAACTTACGGGAACGGAGTGTCAGCGTCCGCTTCTTCAGGAGCCTCTACTTTTTTCTTGCCGAAGAGCCACGCAACCAAAATTCCAAGCTCATAGAATACCAGTATGGGAACGAACATCAGCATCATCGACACCGCGTCCGTCGTAGGCGTAAGGATTGCGGCTACAACAGCGCTTACGAGAAGAGCGTACTTTCTTTTCTGCCTGAGCCAGGAGCTCGTAACGATGCCGACTCTAGCCAGTACGAAGATAATAAGCGGGAACTCGAACACCAGGCCGAATCCGAAAATTAACGCCATGAAAAACGACAGCCCCTCTCTGATTGTGGGAAAGGCTTTTACGTAATCAGAGGAATATTCGTTTAAGAGAAACTTAAACGCAGGCGGTGAAGCGACGTAGTAGCAAAAAGCGGCGCCTGCCGCAAAGAAGAGTGATCCGAACAAAATAAAGGGCACAACGATCTGCTTTTCCTGCCTATAAAGAGCAGGCGCTATGAACCTCCACGCCTGGTACAGAATGAATGGCACAGCTACTATTAGCGCGGCGAAAAAGGACACCTTCAGATAGGTCGTAAATCCCTCGGCAGGCCGCGTGAAAATAAGAGAGCTCCCCTCGGGAAGATTCTCTATAAGAGGCTTCATGAGGAAATCAAAAATTTCCGCTGAGAAATAATAGGCCGGCACAAATAGGATTGCCACGGCGAGCAAGCTCCAGAGTATACGCCTCCTGAGCTCACTGAGGTGATCAATAAAAGTCATCTTCGCTTCGTCCATGAGTGCCCCAAATATTAACTTAACACTTAGCGCTTCACAATTTTTAAGCAGTTCTTTTCGTCTCACAGGCTGTGGGAACTATCCCGCAGCTACTCAGAAAGGCCGGGTTTAACACATAATTACGACGCTGGATTTAGCGCTCTTAAGCTTTGCTGTCTTTTATAGAACCCCCGCCGGATTGACAACATTTCATAGCTCGCATATATTGTTATGCCGTTGAGATCATCCCCTGAACAATTCTGATACAAAAATTGTAAAAGTATTTTTGGAGGCAAAATTGAAAGTATTAATAACGGACGGTCTGGCTAAGGAAGGTTTGAGCATTCTCGAATCTGCGGGCGGGCTGGAGATAGACGTAAAAAAAGGTATGCCAAAAGAGGAGCTGCTCGATATAGTCGGCGACTACGACGCTCTCATAGTAAGAAGCGCGACAAAAGTAACCTCCGACGTAATTGATGCGGCAAAAAAGCTTAAAGCCATTGGACGCGCCGGAATAGGTGTAGACAACGTAGATGTCCAAGCAGCTACAAAAAGAGGCATCGTCGTCATGAACACCCCCGAGGCAAACGCGATCACGACCGCCGAGCACGCAATCACGCTCATGCTGTCGATTGCCAGGAGAATCCCCCAGGCCCACGCGTCGCTTATGTCGGGCAAATGGGAGAGGAGCAAATTCAAAGGGGTTGAGATATATGGCAAGACACTTGGCTGCATCGGGCTTGGAAACATAGGAAAGCTCGTTGCCGACAGGGCGATCGGGCTTAAGATGAATGTCATAGCCTATGATCCGTATCTTACGAAAGAAGCCGCCGAAAAACTAGGGGTCGAGCTTGTAAGCTTGGACGAGCTACTTGAGAGAGCGGATTTCATAACAATTCACACCCCCCTAACCCCAGACACCAAAGACCTTATAAATAAAGACACATTCGAAAAGACAAAACCAGGATTAATACTCATCAACTGCGCAAGGGGCGGAGTCGCAAACGAACAGGATATAACAGAGGCCGTGAGCGAAGGCAAGCTTGCAGGAGCGGCATTTGACGTTTATGTAAACGAGCCCCCGGAGGAAGGAAACCCTTTACTTACGCTTGAAGAGAATGTGGTTTTTACCCCTCATCTCGGAGCTTCTACTGAAGAGGCGCAGACAAAAGTAGGGCTCGCGATCGCAGAGCAGGTAGCGGACTTTCTTGTAAACGACGTAGTAAATAACGCCGTTAACATGCCTTCCGTAAGCCTTGACGTGATTAAAGTAATGAAACCCTATTTAAATTTGGCCGAGCTTCTCGGCAGCCTGCAGGGTCAGCTATGTAAAGGCGGCGTGAAAGAGATCCACATAGAGTACGATGGAGAGGTTTCGGAATTTGATACCAACCCCATTACCGTTGCGGCGCTCAAAGGCTTCCTCACTCCTATGATGGACACCCCGGTGAGCTTTGTAAACGCCCCAGTTATAGCGGAGGATAAGGGGATAAAGGTAATAGAATCAAAGTCCTCCCAAACAAAAGACTATACAAGCTTGATTACAATTAAAGTAAGAACCGAAGAAGGCGAAAGCAACGTCTCGGGTACGATTTTCGGCAAAGAAGAGCCAAGGTTCGTAAGGGTTAACGACGTATCCATAGACGTTGTACCCAGCGGCTACCTCCTTGTGAGCGAAAACAACGATAAACCAGGGTTTATTGGCGCTATGTGCTCGGTACTCGGAGAAAACGGTGTGAATATCGGGCGCATGCATTTGGGCCGGGAAGCAATAGGCGGAAGGGCAATGGTTTTTACCAACGTAGATTCCCCGGTATCTGAAGAAGTCATAGAAAAGATAAGACAGCTGCCCGACATAATCTCAGTTACACAGGTTAAATGTTAATGACAGACAGACTAAGTTTGCCCCAAGGGGTTAAAGATTATATTCCTAGAAAAGCAGAAGAGCTCAGGAGAGTAGAGGAAGGGCTTTTAGAAGAGTTCGCCCGTTGGGGTTATAGAAGAATTATCACACCTCTGTTCGAATATCTCGGTCCTCTTACCGTAGGCCTCGGCGATGAGCTCAAGAACAAAGTAATAAAGTTCGTTGATCCCTCAACAGGGGAAGTTGTAGCGCTCAGACCCGATATCACCCCTCAGGTTGGAAGAATAGTCGCGACCCAGTTAAAAGACGGCTCTTCACCCCTTAGGCTCTGCTACAACGGCAGAGTGGTGAGGTTTGAGGAAAAGGGCAGCGGTAAGGAAAGAGAGATATTCCAGGTAGGCTGTGAGCTTGTCGGGTTAAATTCGGCTGAGGCGGACGGAGAGATAATCGCGCTCGGCATAAAGTCCCTTGGCAAGTCAGGCATAAAGAGGCTCGTGCTGGACATCGGGCATACAGGGATATTAAGGAGTCTGCTAAAACAGACAGGAGAGCACAGAAAATACATAGAGGACGCGCTTAAAAAAAAAGATCAGGAAGAGTTAGCGAGAGCACTCCGCAAATCCGATGCGTCTAAGAAAGTAAAAGACACTATCAAAATCCTCCCAGAGCTCTTTGGCGGCAGAGAAGTATTAGAGCAAGCCAAAAATATCCCTTCGATCAAAAAATACGTAAAAGAGCTGGAAAAAGTACTTAGCGTTGTCGACGATTATAACCTGGACTGTGACGTTAATGTCGACCTTGCGGAGCTAAGAGGGTTTAACTACTACACAGGTGTAACTTTCGAGATTTTATCACGCGACATCCCTTCTACTTTGATCAAGGGCGGCAGATATGACGAGCTAATGGGTAAGTACGGTTATAACTCCCCGGCTACAGGTTTCGCGGTTGATTTGGAGATGCTCCTTGATTACTCAAAAAAGAATCTGGAAGACAATCAAATACACTTTGTCGTAATACCAAAGAAAGCAAGCCTGAGACGTGAAGCCATACACCTGGCAGAATGGCTCAGATCAAGCGGTTTCAAAGTGATTTTAGACTTGAATTTAAACCCTGAGCAAAGGGCTCAGAGACTTAAGGAAAATCAAACCTCGAATTTCTACGGCGTAATCTTACTTGAGACTCCGAGAAAGCTTAAACTGATCGAATCCAAAAGGGGCGCCGGAAAAGAGTTTTCTAACTTGGAAGAACTCCTCAAAGGTGGTATCTGACAATGCCCAACGTGGTAGTGATCGGCGCACAGTGGGGAGATGAGGGAAAGGGCAGGATCGTTGACCTTATCTCCGAGAAAGTAGACGTCATAGCCCGTTACCAGGGCGGAAATAACGCAGGCCACACAATCGTAATCGGGGATGAAAAAGTCGTACTTCACCACCTGCCTTCTGGAATCCTCCGTGAGGGAAAAGTGTCTGTTATCGGAAACGGTGTGGTCATCGACCCTAAAGTGCTGCTTGAGGAAATAAAGGATCTCCACGCCGCGGGGCATAAAGTTGATTGTGACAATCTTAAGATAAGCGACAGGGCACATGTTATTATGCCCTACCACCGAGAAATCGATAAGGGACGGGAAGAATCAAACGGGAGTACCAAGATCGGCACCACAGGAAGAGGCATCGGTCCCGTTTATGAAGACAAGGCCGCGAGAAGAGGTATTAAGGTCTCAGACTTAATAGATACCGACGCTTTGTCCCAAAGGCTTAAAGAGGTTCTCCCGGACAGAAACCTCTACATAACTAAAGTGCTTGGGAAAGAACCCCTTGATTTCGAGAATATTTTGGAGCAGTACTCAATATACGGAAAAGAATTGATGGAGTATACATGCGACGCGTCAAAGCTTCTGAATGACTCAATTACTGAAGGCAAAAATATACTCTTTGAAGGTGCGCAGGGAGCACTCCTGGATATTGACTTCGGCACTTATCCCTATGTGACCTCATCAAGCGCCAGTTCAGGCGGAGCGTGCACGGGCACGGGAGTAAGCCCGACCAGAATCGATTCCGTATTAGGCATAGCCAAAGCCTACACGACCAGAGTTGGCGAAGGCCCGTTTCCTTCCGAGATATCCGGGGATACTGAAGAGCAGCTGAGGGAGCTTGGCGGGGAGTACGGGGCTACTACCGGAAGATCCAGAAGATGCGGATGGTTCGACGCGTTCGCCATTAAGTACGCGTCAATGATAAACGGCATCTCGCATATAGCGCTCACAAAGCTCGACGTGCTTTCGGGGTTTGAAAAGATCAACATTTGCACAGCTTACCGCTATAAAGGGCAAGTGCTTTCGGATTACCCCTCCAACAACCATATGCTAAGTGAATGTGAACCCGTATATAAAGAGTTAGAAGGCTGGAACGAAGATATATCAGAGGTGAAAGACGTATCTGAGCTGCCTGCCCAAGCAAGAGACTATCTAACTGCGCTTGAGCAATCCACAGGCGTACCCTTATACGCCGTATCTCTTGGAGCGTCAAGAGAAAAGATTCTTTTTCTAAATGAAATATTCTGAGATAACTCTAAAGTAATTACGAAGGGCGGAATCAATCAAATTCGAATTCTCTTATCCAATAATTGGTTCCGGGCTGCCATGACTCAAGTCTGACTGCGTCAATCCTGTTTGAAAAATAGTCGCCTTCTGGCTGAAACTGCTTTCTATATATACCGACTACACGAAGAAAATCACCTTCGTTTACCGGTGCCTCCCCGGGCACATAAACGTCTATACCAGTCCCTTTCCTGTCCGCGATTACAAACATAGTATAAATATCTTGGCTTCCGTCATCGTTTTCAACAATATTGCCTCGTGTAACGTACCACGCTCTGCCTATTACCCTTACACCTGCGCTGTCATAAATATCGCGGTTTGTCAAAAGATCGGCAATGCTGATATTCATCGCCGCAAGAGAAGTTTCCGGATCCTTCCATTCATGCGTGCACCCAGAATATAAAAACATGCTAACGAGCAATGCCGGTATGATAAACAATCTGTACATTAACGCCTCCGGATTAGTAGAAAAAATTCACAGTAAAATTATAACACAAAGCTTACGAGATATTTTCATAAGCTTCAATTATTTTTCTCACAAGTGGGTGTCTGACTACATCGTGTTTGGAAAAATAAACGAAGGAAATACCATTTATTTGCTTGATCAATCTCTCTGCTTCAAGTAGCCCCGATTTCTCATCAGAAGCAAGGTCCACCTGGGTGGTATCGCCTGTAATAACAGCTTTTGAACTGAAACCGAGCCTTGTAAGAAACATTTTCATCTGCATCGAAGTCGTGTTCTGTGCCTCGTCCAGCACCACAAACGCGTCGTTTAAGGTCCTTCCCCTCATAAACGCGAGCGGGGCAACCTCTATCGCTCCTTTCTCAAGAAGCCTAGTGGCTTTGTCGTAGTCCAGCATGTCGAAAAGCGCGTCCAATAGCGGCCTTAAGTACGGGTCTACTTTCTGTGTGAGGTCGCCGGGTAGGAATCCGAGCTTCTCTCCGGCTTCAACTGCCGGCCTTGTCAGTATTATTCGGTTCACTTCTTTATTTACGAATGCCGACACCGCCATAGCCATTGCAAGATAGGTCTTTCCCGTTCCCGCCGGGCCGACTCCAAACACTATATCGTGTTTTCGTATCGACTCTATATAGAGCTTCTGAGTTAGACTCTTGGGAGCAATTATCCTCTTTCTCGTAGATACGCATATGGTATCCAGAAATATATCCTCAAGCTTAATCTTGTTTTCTTCCACTATTCGCGAGGCAAGCTCCAGGTCTCCGGGGTTAAGGGTATAACCCTTTTCAATTAGCCCGTAAATCTCCTTTAGGAGCTTGTGAGCCGACTGTACCTCAGGGTCTTCCCCCTCGAAGCTGAGCTTACCGCCTCTTGAATGGATCTTCACACCGTATAGGTTCTCTACTTCCTTCAGGTTTGTGTTTTGCTGACCGTAGAGCTCTTTTATTATCGCGTTATCCTCAAACTCAAGCTCTCTCTTAACACCGTTTTGGTAACTTACGGATTCTTGCATATGCGTATGCTATATCCTCCTGTGGATTTTGAACTGCAGCCCTCGTTCAGCGCTCTTATCTCAGCTTCAATATATATGCTATATATTGATGTCATATGGTCTGTTTACACAAAAAGTTGATAAACCTGGAAGAGGTTTCCTCTAGGCTGATTTGGTTTATTTTTGATACCCCAATGGTGATATAACTATTCAATACAGTTAATTATAACAGAACAAGCAATAAAACCAAGCTATATATAGGATCTATAGCACCGAGGACGTACTAAGTTTCTTCTATTTTCGAAGGGTCGGGATACTTAAATTCATAACCTGTATGGCTCTTTAGCTTCGCGGAGCTTACGATTTTATGATCGCTTGCTTCATCCTCTTTGAACTCCGGGGGATCAAAACCCCCGATCCTCGCCTGCTCAGAGTAGTAGTCTTTTCTTTTGGGATGCATATCGGCGCAAGCGTTAAAATTCTCTCCCCAAACACCTTTATCCATTATGGTTTCGATAACCCCGATACAATCGTCACGGTGTATGAGATTCACGGGGGAGTCTCCGCCCGTTAGCCCCTTCCTTCCGGATAGAAACCTCCCTGGCTTTCGGTCATACCCTATGAGCCCCCCGAATCTTATTACAGTAGTCTCGAAATCGCCGCTACCCAGAAGTAACCGCTCTACGGAAAGGAGTGCTCTCCCAGAGGGTTTTTCGGGTGAAACACTATCTTTCTCAACTACTTCGCGGTTAAGATTCGGATAGACCGATGTTGAGCTTATGAACACTATCTTACTCACAGGACTATACTTAAGCTCGTATATAAGGTGCTCGATTTGGGTAACGTGATAGGATTCTATATCCTCTCTTCTCTCGGGCGGGAAGTTGAGTATCAGCACCTCTGAGGAAAGAAATTCACTAATGTTCCTGCCGATCACGTACGGGTTAAGCGATATATAATAAGGCTCTATTCCTTTTGGTTTAAGATTACTCAGATGAGCAAAATTTCTAGTGGACCCCTTCACCCTATAGCCCCTCTCAAGCAGGCTCTCTGCCAGAGGAAGCCCAAGCCAGCCACATCCCAGTATGCTTACAGATTCCATTTTGAATGACCACACAAATTAGTATCGATACGAATACAAACGAGTGGAATAACCCGCATAGATTCGGCGCATCATCTCATTCCTATCTAAAAGTCATAACCGAGATTAACACCGGCGATCAGTATACTCAAATTTAAGCCTGACTCAGTTAACAAACCCGCTTCACTTAATAAGTCTGTCCAGGGCTTCATGATACTTTTCTGATGACTTTAGTATCACATCTTCCGGGAGGTCCGGGGCAGGAGGGTTTTTGTCCCACCCAATCGAGCTCAGATAGTCCCTTACGAACTGTTTGTCAAAGCTCTTCTGTCCCCTTCCGGGCTCGTAGTCGTCCTTTGGCCAGAACCTTGATGAATCGGGCGTCAGCGCCTCGTCAATCAGGATCAACTGTCCGTCGTCATCAAGACCGAACTCAAACTTTGTGTCGGCGATTATTATCCCTTTCTTGTCCGCTATGTCTCTTGCCTTGGAATAGAGCGCTATGCTTACGTCCCTTACTTTTTCAGAAAGCTCCTGCCCTATCAGCTCTACCGTCTGCTCAAAGGTTATATTCTCGTCGTGCTCGCCCTCTTCGGCCTTAGTGGAAGGTGTGAATATAGGGTCTTTCAGCTTGTCCGATTCCACGAGTCCTGACGGAAGCGCTATACCGCAAACGGATTCGCTCTTTTGGTATTCCTTCCAGCCAGAGCCTGTAATGTATCCCCTGACGACACATTCGACCGGAAGCGGCTTTGTCTTCTGCACGAGCATACTCCTTCCCTCGAGAACATCTGCGTAAGCGTGGAACTCGTGCGGGAAATCGCAAACCTCTGTTGATATGAGGTGATTCGGTATTATATCGGCCGTGTTGTTGAACCAGTATTTTGAGATCTGATTCAGCACCGCTCCCTTTCCGGGAATTCCCTGCGGCAAAATTACGTCAAACGCCGATATACGGTCCGATACTACTATGAGGAGCTCATCCCCCAAATCGTATATATCGCGCACTTTTCCCCTTTTAGGCGCGCCTACTCCCAGAAACTCCGTCTGCATTAAAACTCCTTCCTGTGACGTAATATACCCTCTCCCTTGATATAAGATTTGGAACCTCAGATGAAGATTCTAGTAAAGAATAAAAAAGATGTCAAAGAGTATGTCTAAACCGTTTTAAATATGAAAAAATTGTGACTGCTTAGAAGAATTATTCAGCCTGCCCGTTAAGGATACGCTTCTTTACCTGGACTTTAAGGAGTTTCTTTAAGCGGCTCTGCACACCCGGGAATTTTCCGTTTAAGCTGCCCTCGAGCTTAAGTATTGAGGAAAGGTCCATATCTGTGAGAGATTCGTCAAGCACCTCATGCGCAGCTCTTTTTACGGCGTCGTAGTCTATGTCCTTACGGCCGATTTTTTGGCTCAGGTCATACAGTATATCGCCGTAGAGAGTTAGCACTATATCGATCTTATTATTCTTTCTGTCTGTTATGTCCATAGTTATTCCGCTCGTCCTGGTTGTTTTTCTTCCTCTGCCTTCTCCCTTTCTAATCTAGAAGCCTCCAATAAGTCTTTCATAAGCCACATAACTAGAAAAGGCATATAAAAAAAGAGCAATGCCGAAAGGCCGTTTCTGATATCGCCGAAGTATATTACCAGGCCTATAAGGTCAATTGAAGAGATAAGAAAAAATGTAATATAAGCTCTAGTTTTACCCGGCAGCTTTGTAAACTTAAGAAAGTACTGTACCACTCTCGTGAGCAAAAACGCATTAGTAAACCCGCTTAGCAACGGCCATATTATTTGTCCAATCATTTAAAATTCCCGTCAAAACCGATTTTATAGGCATGAAATGATACTTGAATTTTGGGGCTTAGGCATTATCTTGATAATATATTTTAAATAAAGGGTTTTTAGTGATATCCATTTATAGAGGTGAAACTCGTTATGAATACTCTTAAGAGCGTAATACTACTTGCCGGGATGTCGGGCATTCTGCTCGCGATCGGCGCATATTTCGGGGGCCAGGGCGGAGCGACGATAGCACTTATCATCGCGCTCGTCATGAACTTTGCCAGTTACTGGTGGAGCGACAAGATAGTGCTTTCCCTCTACAAAGGTAAAGAGGTAAAGTACGAGGACGCCCCGGAGCTTTACGGAGACGTACAGGAGCTCGCACAAAACGCGGGACTCCCAATGCCAAAGGTGTATATCACCCCTCAGGACCAGCCAAATGCTTTCGCTACAGGGAGAAACTATAACCACTCCGCGGTTGCTGTTACACAGGGGATTATGAGACTGCTCACCCGTGACGAGCTCAAGGGCGTTCTTGCTCACGAGCTTGCCCACATTAAGAACAGAGACATATTGATCGGCTCGATCGCGGCCACTCTTGCGACGGCCATAACGTATCTTGCCTACATGGCGCAGTTTGCGGCCATCTTCGGAGGGGGCGGCGGAAGGGACAGGGGCGCAAACCCCTTTGCTCTCATAGCAATGGCCATACTGGCGCCGATTGCGGCCACTATTATAAGGCTCGCGATCTCTAGAACCAGGGAATACGGAGCCGACAAAGGCGGGGCCGAGATATGCGGCAACCCCATCTCTTTGGCAAACGCGCTCCGAAAACTCGGAGCCGCCTCCGGCAGGGTTCCGCTTCAGGTAAGCGAGCAGGTCGCCGACAGCACATCTCATATGCTCATTGCGAGCCCTCTTCACGGCGGAATAGGGAAGCTATTCAGCACACATCCGCCCATGGAAGAGCGCATCAGAAGGCTCGAGAATATGGCATACGGCAGGTCTTGATCCCCGACATGTTCTGTGAATCAAAAGACGGCTAAACTCATCCCATAATACATGCCTAAAGTTAGGTGGAGCTTAAGATAGAATAATATGAGAAGTAAGCGGTTTATTCTACGGAGATACTGTCTAAATGAGATGATACCGAATCCCAGGTTTCGTATAGCTTTTTAAGATGTTCGTTTAGCCTGCTAAAATCTTGAGCGGCTTCTTCGGACCGCTCCTTGTCTTTAAAGCTCTCGGGGTCTGCCAGAAACTGCTCCAGTTTATCCCTGTCTTCTTCAAACCCGTGGATTTTCACTTCGAGCTCCGAAAGCGCGTCTTTTAGCTGAGCGTGCGTAAGCTCGCTCCAGTTGTCCATTCCCTCGAGCCCGTGCTCCTTTAACTCTCTGTACAGGCGGTTGCGTCTTTGAGCAGACTCACGCTTTGTTTCTTCGGGGTTTTTACGACCAATATTTTTAGTGCCGGATATAGCTTCGGTCCGGGTTGAGTCAGCAGCTTCGCCCCCGCCCTCCCTTAGGTCCTGGTGATAACGGAATTCGGAATAAGTACCGGGGTAGGTGACGATTTTCTTATCTTCCGCGTACCAGATCTTATTTGCCACACGGTCAAGGAAATGCCGGTCGTGGCTTACAATAACAAAGGTGCCGCCGTACTGCCTTAACGCGTCTACGAGAACATTTCTTGACTGTATGTCCAGGTGGTTCGTAGGCTCGTCCAGGATCATGAAGTTCTTAGGATATAAAAGCGTCTTTGCCAGAGCCACCCTACTCTTTTCCCCTCCGGAAAGCACCCCGACTTTTTTGTAAACCTCTTCTCCCGAGAACAGGAAAGCTCCCAGGAGCGAGCGGATTTCGGTTTCGCTCCTTCCCCTGCTCTCAGACTCGAGCTCCTCTAGGATATTGTTTTTAGGGTCGAGCGTCTCGGCCTGGTGCTGTGCAAAGAAAGTCAGTTCGACTTTATGCCCCATTTTTCTATCCCCGGAAAACGACTCTTCGCCCACAAGTATCCGTGACAGCGTACTCTTGCCCGCGCCGTTTTTGCCGATTAGAGCAATCTTGTCACCTCTCGAAATACTAAGCGGTCCCGCGTCTGAAAACACCTCATTTTCCACCCCGCCTACACCGGGGTAGATTTTTGTGAATTCAGATAGTTCCAGCACCACTTTGCCCGATCGCTCTGGCTCCGGGAATTTAATATGAACCTGAGCGCCCTCGCTTGCGGGCTCGGGGAGCCTCTCTAGCTTCTCGAGCATTTTAACCCTGCTCTGCACCTGTTTTGCCTTCGTGTTCTTGTAGCGGAACCTCTCGATAAACCGCTCCGTATCTTTTATCATTCTCTGCTGATTATCATAAGCCGCTTTTTGTATTTCAAGCCTGGAGCTCTTTTCAGTGAGGTATGTAGAGTAATTCCCCGCGTACTCTGTAATCTGCCCGCCCTCGAGCTCCGCTATAGTGTTCACCATTCTATCCAGAAAATAGCGGTCGTGAGACACCAGCACCACGCTTCCTTCAAGCCTCTGCAAATAACCTTCGAGCCAGTCGATGCTTTCAATATCCAGATGGTTCGTCGGCTCATCGAGCAAGAGGACGTTTGGCTTTCTAAGAAGGAGCTTTGCAAGCGCCACTCTCATCCTCCATCCGCCCGAGAAAGTACCGAGCTCTTTTTCCAACTCTCCCGCTTCAAAGCCAAGCCCCGTGAGCATCTTCTCAGCCTGGAAACGTACCGTGTGCGAGTCCCTGGAGCGGAGCTCTTCGTGCACGGAGTCCAGTCTCAGAAGTATTTTTTTGTACTCAGGGGAGCTTTCATCCCTACTCGATTCAAGCTCTTTCGTGAGCTTTTCCTCTTCACGCTCAAGCTCCTTTATGTCCTTAAACGCGCTCAGGGCTTCAGACACAACGGTTTTGTCTGTAGCTATCTCCTGAGCCTCCTGAGGGAGATAGCCGATCACGTGTGATGGCGGGATTGAAAGCTTGCCCTCATCAGGCGCAAACCTGCCCGCTATCATGTTTAGGAGCGTAGTCTTACCAACGCCGTTTGGGCCGAAGAGACCGATTCTCTTACCCTGTTTGATGTTCCAATTCAGGCTCTTAAATATCTCTCTTGAGCCAAAAGATAAAGATATACCGGATAGCTGTATCATTTGATTATATTAAAGGGAAAAATGTGTAAGCAAACTATTGTTTTTTAAGCTCGATTTTAGTCTTTATGTATTCAAAATCGCTCTTCGGCACGAGCACGAGCTCTTTGTTTCCGTCCTTAAAGGTGTAGGAGAAAGTAACATCCGTATCTCCCTCGATACTCAACGTTAGAGTCTCTTCATCATAACTGTAGTCGCCTTCAAGGTTGATCGAGATAGTGCTACCAATAACAAGCTTAAAGGTTTTGTCGGCTTTAAAATCAAGCTCCATAATGCCCGACTTCCACTTACCGACAAAGGGGTTAAAAAGAGAGCATGCCGAGAGCGGCAGAATTAATAAAAGTGCTATGATATAAAGCTTGAATCTGGAATTCATATTTAAACCTCCCCGAATTATTAATTATAAACTACCTGATTAAGAGAGAGGTAAAAGTCTGAAAAGGTATAAAGTCATGTACGAGATACCAAGCGATATCACAACGGAGAAGGTGAATACGCTTTTATTGAGCGCCGAGAACACTGCGCCGTTTCTCCATAGAGTGATAACTCCGGAGAGGCTGAGCGCGGCCACAGCTATGCCAGCGTAAAATAGTATCAGCAGATGAAACATAGCCATAGTCACAGGGTAAAGGCCAAAAAGAGCGGTCGCGGGGAATAGCGCAGAAAGCACAAGCGCCGCCACCATAACTAGTACTGTGGCTCTTGTTCTACCTGTGCTTTTTTGGGTCTCATCCTTAAAATTGTCTTTAAACGATATCAGGTAAACAATTACTGTTAACACTATGTAGGAAGCCAAAAACACAGGGAAAATAGAGTAATTAAAGAAAGGGTGCCCGTACCGGAATATAACCCCGAACACGAAATAAAAAGCCGCGGCCAAAAGTAATGACACTAGAATAAAGTAAAGCCCTTTATATATATATGATTCTTTGCTTCCCATAGCTTAAGAATAATGCATAAATGATTTTCTCACAGAGATTTTTTTCTTAAAACTTTTTATTGCGGATTTAGTCGATACAGGACGGGCTATTTTATATTAAGAGTCTTGTTCGAGAGTCTGTAATCCCGGGGGCTTTTTATATCATAAGCCCTTTTTCTTACTATCAGATTCCCGCTCTCACGGGTCTTTCTCCTGTAACCCAGGAGGTGCAGAAACTCAATCACATACCATCTGGCTATTTTATTATTAATCACGAGCGTTTCGTATTTCCCATCCTCGCCTTGTACTCCCGGCAGTAGTGGAAGCACCGCTCCTGCATGGAGTCTTCTGAGATAAGATGACAACCTTAGCCAGAGCGGGTTGATTCTCTTTAATATGAAAAAACCGTCATCCCCTTGCTTCTGATACAGAGGCATGAAGATCCTTCCGTTCTCATTGGACTTAATCTCCCTCGCGCCGCTTTTGGCCAGCAGATCGCCTCTGCGGATTTTTTCAAAATTTTTAAATCCAGGCTCCATCCTAAAATCTGTGTCGTTCTCAATTCCGTGACGGTAACGTACTTCATAGAACCCGCCCAAGTCGCTTGCGGCGCTCTTTAATCTGGAGAGGCTTTCGTCAAGCTCATAAACGTCTCTCACGTCAAGACATCCGGCGTTGACAAGGGTTATCCATATCGCTGCCGCGCAGTGGTGTACCGAAGAAGGCTCGTCGTGACGGCCCGCTTCAAAACCTATAGCAATATATCCATGTTCGTTTATGTAGTTAAGAAGTGTGCTGTCGAGACGCTCTTCAATACCCAAAATTATAGGGACCGGAAAATTCAGGGCAAAAGCCCTGTTTCTAAGCGTGTCCGCAATGGTTATAAACGGGCTCCCGTCCGAGGAAGTCGTGTGTAAATCAAGGAAATAAATAGGGGACTCCTTATTAGAGCAGTACTCATAAAAAACATCGATTAACTCTTTTCTCTCAGCCTCTTCAGCATCTTCCACAGGTAAGTTGTTTCCGCCCGACAAGAGCTTGTCCACATCCGCGGGCCGCCATATTCTGTTGAGGTCTTGGTCGATATACCGGACGCCCTTTTCCAGAGCACTCAGATTACCCGCTATTCCTATCAATTGCCCTTTGAACGGCGCGCCTGTTTTTTCGAGCCGGTCAAGCACATATTCGAGCGCTCGCACGCCCGCTGGCTCATTACCATGAAGGCCTCCGATACAAACTATTGTAGGACCCTGCGTCTCTCCCCCGTATCTTCCGATTATTCGCTTTTTCAGATTAACTTCGCTCAATTCGCTCTTTCAATCCGTGTCAGAGTTATGGTCTACATGATGCTTTAGAAGAAACGCTGATAGGTTCATAAAGTCGTGCTCTGTGACTATACCCACCAGCCGGCCGCCCTTGAGCACCGGCAGGCAGCCTACTTTGTGCTCAAACATTAGTTTTACCGCATCGAGTGTTTTCGTCTCAGGCGAGACAATCAGGGGCTCCCTAATCATAATATCCTTCACCCGGACTGGCCCGGGGTCTTCACCGAGCTTTGACCCATAAAAACTGAGCACGGCTCCTGAAGTAAGGAGACCTCTGAATCTGCCTTCATTGTTTTCTACCGGTACGTGTCTAATGTGTTTCCAGCTCATAATACCGGCAGCAAGGTCTATTAGATCGTCCTCACGTACAACAAACAGATCAGTCGTCATTACCTGCTCGACATACTCGCACCTCTCAAACCAGCTCCCGCCTTCTTCAAGCCTAGCTTTTTCCCACATATGAACAGGATCTCCCTTTTTCTGCCTCTTCATCATTCCCGCCGTGACTGCCAGCAGCGCTTCAGGGTCTTTCACCTCTTTACGCAGAGCCGAGAAAGAACCAAGTATCCACTTGGCTCCTGTTTTCCCGCTACGTACACGCTCCTCAATGATACCCAGATAACGATCGGCATCTTCGTCTATTATACCAGCATTGCTTAGCCCCAATTTAGATATTGGCAACAGTTCGTTCAGAATAATCTCATCCGCTGAAAATACTGCGCCTTTCATCCATTTTAGCTTGCTGTCAAGACCGATTCTGGCTGCTCTGACAAAATTATCCTTAGCGTCGTCAAAATCCATAATTCTTGTAACATCCGGATACACTTCCGGCATCCCGTTCATGAGTCCGAGCCAAAAAGCTGCGTTCGCTATCTCGTCCCTGACAGTAGGGCCTGAGGGAAGTATGCGGTTTTCTATCCTAAGGTGTGGTTTAGCGTCCGTAGTCCCGAAACAAATCCTGTTCCACCTCCACACCGTAGTGTTGAAAAGCTGTAACGCGCTGAGCTTCGGGACATTGCCGCTCTCCAGCACTGAAAGCGAATCCTCATTTATTTCCGGTCCCAGGATGACGCTGAACCTGGCGATATTGTCATGGTAAATCTCAAGCACCGAGTCCCTGACCCACCCCTTTCCAAAAGTGACTCTGGCGCTTTTCTGTCTCATCGTGTGAGAGCTTACGCGGGTGTCTACGGCCTGCTGAAAGAGCGCGATCCTGGTCTCGTTCCAGAGCCGTTTTCCAAGAAGTATGGGTGAGTTGACAGCGCAAGCCAGCACGGGCGCCGAGATGGCCTGAGCCAGATTGTAGAGACCGACAGCCTCATCGGGACTTACTTGAAGATGTACCTGAAAACTTGTATTACAGCTCTCAAACATGGGCGTGTCGTGACTCTCTATAAGCTCGTCCGTACCCCTGATCCTGAACTCAAACGGTGACCGACGCTCTGTATTCAGATTCCTGCACAGCTCCATGTAACGCTCGCCGGCGGTAAGGTTTTCAGCCTCAAGATCAGATTTTCTTATCGTGGGCAGTATGCCCGCCATCACGGTATCGAGCCCCATGGCACTTAGCACACTGTTTAATTTGGATATCAGATTCTCAGTCTGTCGTTTGAGACCCGTGAGGCAGTCCCCTTTAAACAAAAGAGGGTCTAGATTTATTTCAATATTGAATTTGGCGATCTCAATCGTAAAGTGAGGATCATCGAGTCTCTTAAGAACTTCTTCAACCAGAGCTTTGGGTCTCAGGGTGCGGTCGACAATGTAGAGCTC
This sequence comes from Thermodesulfobacteriota bacterium, assembly GCA_965216785.1. Classification (GTDB taxonomy): domain Bacteria; phylum Desulfobacterota_D; class UBA1144; order Nemesobacterales; family UBA2774; genus UBA2774. The sequence goes on along the minus strand of OZ244197.1, from coordinate 1,540,153 downwards.
CTGCTCAGCCCCTATCCGCTTCACTCCGGATTCGATCATTCCGGAATCAATCATTGTCTCAAGCGCCCTTAAGTCCCTTAAGAGCTGGCGGCTATATTCATCTAAATCGTTCATCCGGTCTTAAATCTCCGACATGTGGTATTAGCTCTATAGACAAGGCTATAAATAGCGTTATCACAAAACGCTCTCAAGCTGCCGTATGTAATGAATTCCGATCCGTTTTGTCCGGGCTTTCCGGAAGTAGATTATAAACGACAATCATATACTGTAAAAATCACAGCGGGCTTGCATTTCTTTTACCCGGCACTTATCTTTAGCTCTAACGACACTGTTTAAAAGAAAGTCCCATGCCAGAAAACAAGCCTGTTATCGCAATTACTACAGACCTAAAAGACGGGCATTTCGTCATAGAAGAGAAATACGCACACGCTGTGATATGCGGCGGCGGCACACCCGTACTCGTCCCCTCTGTAACCGGAAACGACGAGCTTATAATTGAGACCATGGCCGCTGTAGATGGCCTCCTGCTCCCGGGCTCGCGCGATATGGACCCTAAGTTTTATAACGAAGAGCCGCACCCAAAGCTTAGACCCATGAGCATCGAGAGGACCGAGACCGAGTTCAGGGTTCTGGAGCAAGCGATAGAAGATCAAAAGCCCGTGCTCGGCATCTGCGGCGGTATGCAGCTGCTAAATGTATTCTATGGAGGATCCCTGCACCAGGATATTTACGAATATGTCCCCGAAGCAATCCCTCACGAAAAAGGCGCCTTACACGAAATAGAGGTTATGGAGAGCACGATACTTTACGAGATCTCGAGAGGAGAAAACTTCTTAGTAAAAAGCTACCACCACCAGTCAGTAAATAAAGTCGGGGGCGGATTGAGAGTAAACGCTCTCACCTCTGACGGGATAGTAGAGGGCATCGAAGCGCAAGACGCCCCTTTCATACTGGGAGTGCAGTGGCACCCCGAGCTTGAAGATACGGAAATATCAAGATCAATGTTCGCAAGGTTTATAAAAGAGTCTACGAAGAAAGCTGGTGAGTAAATCAGTTCATTCTTTGGTTTTGTCTATAATCGATCAAAAGCTCCGTAATCGTGCGGCGCGTATCGGGAGAGGAGCCCGCGATAAACCCGAGCATCGCTGCGGTTAGACCTGACTCCAGGGGGTGCTCGCTAATAAACTCTGAAGCGCTGCCCAGATCGTCTGAGCTAAAGAACTCTTTATGGGCCCTGTCCTTTTTGCTTTTTTTACTACTGCCGGTAATAAGAGCCGCCGCCAATACTATTATCACACCAAGAAGTATCGCTCCCCCTCCGGTAGCGAGAGCAGCGAGGAAAGGAGACATTACGGTAGACAAATACAGATATGAGGACCATAGCAAAAAGCCAAGCCCCATAACCGCTATTACGAGCGCGACCATAAATAAGATAAGGAATACAATTAACCGGCTCATAGCCGCTTTTGCGGCACCCGCTTCGGATTTGAATAAGAGTGATAGTACCCTGAGGATATTCATCTGGCTTACCTGCGGTCAAACAATTTTCCAAGAACAAGACCTACAATAAACGCTATGAGGAGACTCAGAAAAGGCTTTTCCTGAATCTGGCTCTCAACGCTCTCAACAGTCTCTTTGCCCTTGGCCTTGGCCGCGTCGAGCTCGAACTTGAGCTCTTCGATAAGCCTATCCTTCGCAACCTCTGTCTCGCTCTTCCCCTTATCTAACAACGTCTGAGTAATTTGAGCAAGATCAGCGCGAAGATTGGCCACATTGTCCTTAAGGCTCTCTATATCTTTATCTATATTAGGCTGTGTCATTACCATCACCTTTGATATTATAAAGTTTTTCCGACACTTATAATATAATGCATAGAGCAGAGCATGTAAATCATAATTTCGCAAAAACTATAAAATCTAAAGGGAAATAAAGAAGGTGTTTAAAGCTGTGCTTTAAGCGTATACCAAGGGAGACTCGCAGTCATCCGGCAGATTGGGCTTAGCGTATGAATTACATGACGGACACAGCCACTTTACTGCCCGGTCTTCTCAAACCCGGACAGATCGGACAGCCTTTCAAGTGACATAGCTCCCTGATAGTATTGGCCGTTTATCTCCCAGGTGGGGAAATTTTGCACTCCCCTCGCAAAGCACAGCGAAGGGTTAGCCTCGGGGCCCTGTGGGTGACATTCGACATAATTTATGTACTTAAACGCGCTTCCGAACATCTTTTTCTGATCGTTACAGTGAGGGCATTTAAAAGAGCCGTACATTGTGGCTCCCCTAGAGCCCATATATTTTGCCAGGCTAACTGTGTAGCTGTCGGCAGGGGTTATTTCATAGCTGGGAAGCTTTGCCTGTGACAGCTGCTCGTACTGAAACGAGAAGGCGCCTACGAGCACGACCAAAACTACACACAGCCCAAGCAGGGTGGTTTTAACCCCTGAGAATTTAGGATAATACTGATGCTTTCCGAAAAGGACAATTAAGAATATAGCTGTCATTATTAACGCCGAAATAACGCAGTACTTGCATATCGCCTCAATGACAAATAGCTCAACATAGGTTAGATAAGCAGAAAACGTAACTCCGCCGAGAGAAAAGATGTAAAGCAAAAGCCACCTTCTCTTTTTAGAGATAGAAGCAAGACTAAGGACAATTATCACACCGTAGCCCAGCATGCCAAAGAGGGCTACTGGTATGCCGAGGATAGTGGAAAAATCGCTCTGTCTTACCTCATCACACGCTGAGCCTTCCGAGCAGAAAGCCGCCTGACCTTCAGTATAATGGAGGTATGTCAGGTAGGCGGACAGTATTAGTCCCACTAGCGAAAGCGCTATAATCAAAGGTTTTATATAGGATATTTTTCTCTTTGGTTCTACGTTTGTTCTGGATTTAGATTTCGATGTCATCCTGCACCCGGAGGAAATTTTTATAAATTATAACTACTCATTTCAAATATACACATTACTCTATGCCCCAAACTACAAAATCAGTCCTCATAGAACCTATTCGGCCCTACCGCGATATCCTTTAGAAGAGGCGGCGGGGTATAGCGGGCGCCGTATTTTACACTCAGATTATGAAGCTTCTTAAGCGTCTCGGCGGCTCCGTCCGCATCAACATACCTGAAGGGACCCCCTCTGTAGCGCGGGAATCCGAGCCCCAGCACACAGGCGACGTCCGCCTCCTTTGCTCCGGGCAGAACCCCTTGCTCCAGACATATTAGAGACTCGTTGACCATTGAAAGTAAAAGCCTCTCCTGTATATAATCAAGAGACACGCCCTCGATATCCCGCTCATTAATAGAAAGAAGCTTATAGATTGATTTATCAAACCGCTTTTCATCCTTAATATATTTGTAGAATCCTCTTTCAGAGGCGGCGCCCAGCCTGCCGTCGTCAATCATAATATCTAGATAAGGATGGGGCTTTAACCTTTCGCCGTATTGCTCAAATAGTATATTCAACCCGTCCCGCACAAGTGTGAACCCGGCCTCGTCTATTGCGCTCAGCGGTCCGTCCTCAAAACCAAACCCGGTCATAGCTTCCTCAATATCGTCAAACAGCACTCCTTCGCTAAGAAGGTGGAGGGACTCATTCAAGTACGAGAGCCATACCCTGGAGGTATAGAACCCGGCCCCGTCCTTAACAACCAAGGGGGTCTTACCAAGGCGTCTTACGATACCCACTATTTCAGCTACCGTTTCCTTTGACGTTCGCTCAGAAGCCGAAATCTCAAGGAGCTCCGTCTCATTTAACAGTCCGAGCGCATTCATGCCGACAGCCTTATCGGGCCTCCGGCAGTCCTGAGCGATGCGGGAAACGGGGAGAGCAAACGAGCAGGTAAGGTACACGGCGTCACTTACGCTTACGGACTCCGCTTCACTCAATACTTTCTTTTTAGTCTCAAGGTCCTCTGACTCCGCTTCAACGATAAAACGGGCCCTCTTAAACCCCGTATACTCAGAGGACGGGCTAATTAGATCGAGCTTCTTCTCAAGTATCATGTCCTTTTGCGCATACTCTTCATATTTTTCCGTGAAGTAATCACGGCATCCTTTTAATACGCGCCCGCAAGCCAGATCGTCTGTGCACCGGAGCCTCACCGCCGTTCCCTTATCAGCAAGTAGCGAGGCCATGCTTGTAGCCCCAGCGGATTCCCCAATCACGGCAGCTTTCTCCAGACTATCCGTAGTCTCGCTGCCACTTTTCGTGTTCAGATCGCTTTTCCTTACATCCTGAATCGAAATCTCTGTTTTTATGAGCTGTCTCGCATACCCGGTCACAACAAGCTCTCCGAAATAAACGGACTCGGCGTGAAGCCCTCTGCTGCTGCTGTTTATACCTATCTCAAGCGCCTCAATAGCCATCATTTGAGCGTTCTTACTCTGTTCTTTCTCTACTCTGATCTCGCCTCTGATCTTTTTAAAAAGCATCTTTCTCGCAACAGGGTTTTCATTTATTAACGTGCCGGGTATCCCCTTTAAGCTGAACCTCTTTTGATGCGATTGTTTTGTAATAAGCTCAATTGCCCGGGCCTCGGAAATCCTGAGCAGCAGCTCCTCGGGCACAAGCTCGTCCACAAGACCCGTGTCCATAGAATCATCGGCGTCAACCTGCTCACCCGAGAGAATCAAATCCAGAGCCTGCTTTGTCCCTAATATCCTAGCGAGCCTCTGAATACCTCCCGCTGAAGGGATTAGCCCGTAGTCAATCTGGTTCATGGAAAGGAGTGTTCTATTTGTCCCGGACGCGATCCTAAAGTTACAGGCAAGCGCAAGCTCAAGCCCTATACCCTGGCATTTGCCGTTAATTGCTGCAACGAACGGCGTCCTCGAATTCTCTATCTTGTCGCACAGGTCCTGTAGTCTCAGGCAGTAGGTCCTTCCCTCGTCAGCTAAAGTAAAATTCAAATACTCGCTGAACAAAGGCCCGCTTATAAAGCTCCCCTCTTTTCCGCTAAGCAGTATCACGGCCTTAATCTCATCGTCACTCTCAACCATGTCCAGCTGCCTTTCAATGGTATCCAGGAACTCCTCGAGCTTCTCTATACAGTCCCAGGAAAGAAAGTTTTCGTCACTTTCCGGTGTGTTGATTTTGAGGATCGAGACTCCCGATTTTAACGGTTCAATATTTATGCTGTTCATTTTTACCTGAGCCTTTGCTAAAACTACTCTTTTTCGAATACAATCGAAACGCCGATCCCTCCCGCCGCCGATAGAGTGACAAGCCCGAAGTTAGCGCTCCTCTTTGCCATACGGTGAAGAAGCGTAATGATGAGCCTCCCCCCTGTAGCCCCGAACGGATGGCCGATGGCGATTGAGCCCCCGGAAACGTTCAGCTTGTTGATATCCAGCTCGCCTATAGCCTGGCTCCTACCCAGTTTCTCCCGTGCAAACTTCTTGGACGCAAACGCATTTAGGTTAGAAAGAACCTGCGCGGAAAATGATTCATGCATTTCTACAAGATCTATCTCCCCGAGCGTCAGATCTGCGCGCTCAAGCGCCCTTGGCGTCGAGTATGCAGTGCCCATGAGGAGCTCGTCCCCCGGGTCGACCGCCCCGTAAGCGTACGAGCGCACATAGCCCATAGGCTTATAACCTAAGGCTTTTGCTTTTTCTTCGGACATTAAAAGTATTGCAGCCCCGCCGTCCGCGAGAGAAGCGGAGTTCCCCGCGGTAATAGTGCCGTACTGCGAGTCAAAAACAGGCTCGAGCTCAGAGAGCGTTTGAATCTCAAGGCCTTCTCTCACGTTGTTATCGGCCGTGAGGACTTTTGCGTAATCGGGCGGTATGAATGTGTGTACAATCTCCTCGTCAAACACCCCTTCAGTTGCTGCCTGGGAACAAAGCCCGTGGCTTCTTAGCGCAAAGCGGTCCTGGTCCTCACGGCTGATCCGGTGTATCATAGCCATTTTTTCAGCGCTTTCTCCCATAGTAAGCCCGGTCGAACGCTCTGAGATAGAGGGCACATCAGGGGCGATATCGCTTACGCCCATCTTTAAAAACGGTTTTGTTTTCTGAAAGATATTACTGCCCTTTGACGAGGCGAAAAATGAATCCCGAAACTTCTTTGAAAAGAGCACCGGAAAATCGGATATCGATTCTACTCCGCCTGCGAGCACAACGTCCGAATTACCTGATAATATGCTGTCCACTCCCGAGGTAAACGCCTGGTTTGCAGATGCGCACGCGCTCGTTACTGTAAACGCAGGCACACTCGCAGGCACACCCGAGCCAAGAGCAATCTCTCTTGCCAGGTTTGAGGTCTTAATGGTTGGGATTACGGTTCCGAATACGACTTGGTCTATTTCCCCCGGGTCGATCTCAGTGCGGTTAATTAATTCTTTTGCCGGTATTTTTCCTAAATCAAGCGAAGAAAGAGCTTTAAAATCCCCGCCCGCTTTTATGAACGGGGTTCTAATGCCTCCGACAACGGCTACTCTCTTTTTATTTTCCATATCTTCAGGCGTACGCACTTGATTGAAAGATATTTTATCCAAGAGTGACAATATAAGAAATATGTACCTGTTAAAACCTATACATTAAAGGGTGTTTCTTACTATTGATTGAAGCGAATGCATGCTCCGTTTAAAAATTAAGAGCGTTCTAAGGTTATTTATTTCACAGGGCTTTGGTTATTACTTTCATTCTTGACCTTCATTTTAAGCTCGATGAACGTCGAATGGTCGAGGTTTAGCATAGTCAGAAGCTTGTGCGCAACGTAGTTTTCAAACTTATCCAGAGTCCCGTCAGAGTAAATCACTTCCCACACGAGCTCCATCAGCTTGTACTTCTCTTCATTGTCCATGTTCTCGTTAATTTGGTTCGTGAAGTACCAGAGATCAGTCGAATGCTCCCTTTCCCGCTCCGATTTCTCAATTAGCTCTTCTACAGCTTCATCCGTCATATTGTATCTGGCCTTGAGGATATCCAGCACCTTTTTCTGCTCTTCCTCAGAAAAGTTGTGGTCTGCTGTCGCGGCCTCGAGCAATAATACGCAGGTGGCGGTTCTGAGCCTTAGCTCCCTTTCTTCGGCGCTTAGCGCGGATTTCCCTTTTTTCGAGCCGTCAAAAACTTTTTTGAAAATTCCTAACATAACCTCTCCGTCTTATAAAAGGATATAACCTGACTAATGAAATTATGGTTACTAAATTTATCCATATATTTTGTCTCTATCAATATTTAATGTACTCACGTTTCCTTAAATCTTGCGAATGGCCCTATTCTATGTAAGATTATTCCACTAATTCTGGGTACCTTTACCTGAGCTTAACCGGAGTGCTAATAAATGCCCGACAAGAAGATATTTACCCAAGAGCTTAAAGAGAAAATAGACTCGATAGTCGCGAAATCAGAGACCAAACAATCCGCCCTCATACCGGTCTTACGAGAAATTCAGAATGAATTTGGTTATTTAACTGACGAATCCATGGAAGAGGCGGCACAAATTTTAGGGCTGACCCCGGCAAATGTTCAGAGCGTCGCTACCTTCTATACTATGTTCTTTAGAAAGCAGCCCGGAAAGCACGTTGTGTGGCTATGCCGCACGCTCTCTTGCGGGCTTAAGGGCGCAGAGCAGGTCGAGCACTATATGTGTGACAAACTGGGCGTGCACACAGGCGGCACTACTTCTGACGGAAAGATCACGTTAATGGAGGCAGAATGTCTGGCAGCATGCGGCACAGCGCCAGTCATGCTCGTCGATGACGATCTTGTCGAGAATCTAACGAAAGAAAAAATAGATCAAATTATAGAAGAGCTCAGAAAGGACTGAGCAGCTACAGCGTTACAGTAATTGGGGGAATATGAATACAGAGCAAGCAAGAGCGGACGCTCTAAAGATTTTTGAAGAAGCTGTTTCGGCGGCTAATCCCAGAAAATGCGTACTAGACCACATAGCGTTTAAAGAGAACGTACTAACCGTAGGCGAAACCACATACAACCTGGATGAATTCAATTCCGTATACGCGATCGCATTCGGAAAAGCGGCCCCAGCCATGGCAGAGGCGCTCGAGGAGGCGCTCGGTGAGCGGCTTAGCGGCGGCATTGTGGTTTCAAATTCAAACCCTGAAATTAATTTCAACAAACTCGGCTTCTATATCTCAAGCCACCCTGTACCTGATGAAAGAAGCCTGAGCGCCGCTAAAGAGGCGTCTCTGATACTCGAGAATGCAGGCTCGGACGATCTTGTGATATTCCTTATCTCCGGCGGAGGAAGCGCGCTACTTGAATTGCCAGCCAGTGGGCTTACGCTCGACCATATCAGAAAGACCACTCAAGCCCTGCTCACTTCAGGAGTTGATAAGAACGGATTGAACGCGGTAAGAAAGCACTTATCTCAAATAAAAGGCGGCGGGCTTCTCAAAAAGGCGCTTCCGGCCAGAGTTGTCACCCTTATACTCTCAAACGTCGTGAGCGACAGGCTGGACGCTATTGCTTCGGGCCATACAGTACCGGATCGCTCGACATATGAGGACGCGTGGAGAGTAATTGAGGCCCTGGACGTTGTTCATGAAATCCCGCCCCACGTAGTAGTGCATCTTGAAGAAGGACGCAGCGGAAACGCCCCCGAGACATTAAAACCTGGTGAATACGACCCCGAGAACGTACAGACGCTGATCGTGGGAAGTAATTACATCTCTCTTTCGGCAGGCGTTAAAAAAGCAAAGGAGCTTGGATACAACACACTCATGCTATCGTCTCAGGTAAACGGAGAGGCCAGAGAAGTCGCCAAAGTCGTCGCATCGATCGCGTTTGAGATCGAGAGGTTCGATATGCCTGTGAAAAAACCCTCCTGCATAATATTCGGTGGAGAGACGGCAGTTACAATACACGGAAGCGGCAAAGGCGGCAGGAGCACAGAGACAGCGCTTTCATTCTGTATGGAGATTATGGGACACGACATAGTAGGCCTTTTTTGCGATACTGACGGTATAGACGGACCGATAGAAGACGCGGCGGGGGCCATTTGTGACGGCGAGAGCAGGCTTAGGGCAAGGGCCATAGACGTTAGCGCAAGGGAGCATCTTGCGCGTAACGATTCCTATGAGTTCTTCAATAAGATCGGCGACCTGGTCGTTACGGGACCCACCGGTACTAATGTTATGGATATTGGAATTGTACTAATCGGCTAGAGAAGTACAAATGGATCCTCCTTCTTGAAATACGCCATTATCTCAGACATTCACTCAAATCTTCAGGCGCTTAAAGCGGTGCTGGATGAGATACATCTGCTTAAGTGCGATCACATACTATCGCTGGGCGATATAGTCGGCTACGGTGCGGAGCCAAACGAGTGCGTCGGGCTTCTGAGAGAAAAATCCGCAGCCTCAATCATAGGCAACCACGATAAAGTAGCCGCTGGAATAGAAGAGCCGCTAAATTTTAACCCTATTGCCCGTGAGACGGCGCTCTGGACTCGGGAGAATCTCACTCACGAAAACAAAGAGTATCTGGCCGCTCTTCCGGAGAGTAAAGATTACGGAAATTTTATTATTGTCCACGGAGCTATTTCAGACCCCGATAAATATATAATAGGGCAATTAGAGGCAGAGCCCGAGTTTGATTTGCTGCGCGGGGCCGGACTCTGCTTTTTCGGCCACACTCATGTAGGCGCGGTGTACCGCCGGAAAGAAAAAAAAGTCCAGGACATATATGTAAGCAAGATTGCAGAGGATAAAATCAGCCTGGAGATTCAACTTGAGGAAGAAGCCGAGCACCTCGTTAACCCTGGGAGCGCGGGGCAGCCGAGGGACCGTGACCCCAGAGCGTCTTATCTAATTTATGACGACAGAGGAAGCTTAGAATTTAGGAGAGTCCGCTACGATGTAGAATCTGCGCAGAAAAAAATAATTGAGGCCGGGCTCAACAAAGTACTGGCAGAAAGGCTTAAATATGGGATTTAATCTCTGAATGAGAGTCTTATTTTTAGTCACGTTATTGGAACAGTAGGAGATTTGATTTAATATTAAATGCCATGGAGATGCTTACCCGACCGCTCCCTCAAAATATAGAAGCCGAGCAGGCAGTGCTTGGTGCGATACTTATAGAGAGCACCACAATGAACCAGGTGCTCGAAATCCTGATACCTGAGGATTTCTATAAGGACGCGCACAGAAAGATCTATAACGCTATGATCGATCTGGACAAAGAAAATAAGCCTATCGACCTCCTCACACTCTTTGACCACTTAAAGGCAGAAGGCAATCTGATGGAAGAGGTCGGCGAATCAAGCTACCTCACCTACCTAACCGAGCTTGTCCCGGCTACCGAAAACGTCGGCTATTATGCAAAGCTCGTAAAAGAGTCCAGCATCCTCAGGAACCTCGTTATGACCGCGACCGATATAGCGCACAAAGGCAACGAGGGCAATGTGGACATTGATGAGTTCATCGACCACGCAGAGCACCGGATAATGGACATTGCCCAGAACAAGATAAAGCCGAGTTTTTACGGCACTAGAGAGCTTGCCGGAAGCGCGCTTGAGATAATAGAGGCGCTCCATCAGAGAAAAGAGCTCGTAACGGGAATTGCCACGGGTTTTGAAAAGCTGGACAGAATGACCTCGGGACTTCAGGACTCTGATCTTATAATTATTGCGGCGCGACCGGGGCTGGGGAAAACCTCGTTTTGTCTTAACCTTGCAACCCACGCGGCTATTGATCACGGGTTTGCGGTAGGAATATTCTCTCTCGAGATGACAAAAGAACAGCTAATGCTCAGGATGCTCTCAAATAAAGCCAAAGTCAGCTTCTCCGGTATAAGGAGCGGCTATATTAAGGATGAAGACCTTGAAAAACTTGTTCACGCCGCAGACGAATTCAGCCAGGCAAAAATATTTATAGACGACACCCCGGCAATCACGGTACTGGAAATACGAGCCAAAGCGCGAAGACAAAAGCGAGATAAAGGTCTTGACCTCATCATAGTGGATTATCTGCAGCTTATGAGGGGCTCCAGGAGAACAGAGTCAAGAGAAAGGGAAATTGCGGAAATCTCAGGCTCACTCAAAGCTCTTGCAAAGGAGCTCAGCGTCCCTGTCATAGCAGTCTCTCAGCTATCCAGACAGACCGAGGCACGCTCCGACAGAAGACCCCAGCTTGCGGACTTAAGAGAGAGCGGCGCAATAGAGCAGGACGCGGACGTCGTTATGTTCATACACAGAGCAGACGCCTACAAGAAAAACGCCGAAGAAAAAGACGGTCTTGCAGAGCTTATTATCGGAAAGCAGAGGAACGGCCCTACGGGTACTGTTAGCCTTGCGTTCCTCGAGCAGCACGGCGTTCCCAGTTTTGAGAACCTGGCCGAAGAATACGAAGACGACATTCTATAAAACCGCTGCCACCTAAATTAGTTTATATCAATATTTCGGGAATCAGACCAGCATAGGTCTTACGATAGCGGGTGATTTCACTTCTTTAAGGAACAGTTTTTCATCTGACTGCCACGCGCTCCATTTATCAAGAATTTCCTTTAATTTTTCCCTTACCGAGGTCCAGTGAAAATCCCATTCATAGTGCTTTTTCCTATCCATGAAGAACATCTTCTCGAATATACCCCTTTCTACAGGATATCCCTTCTCGGCGATCCAGCCTGTGCGCACGTGAGCGTAGCCCGAGCCGAAAGACATGGCGAAAGAGCCCGTTAGCCCTAGCCTCTCTGCTGCCCTGGTTGCAAGCTCTATATAGACGTATAGGGCCTGGGTCGTTCTGTACCCCGTGCCTGCGAGTCTTTCGTCCATAGTGAGCAGGTTTTCGACAAAGTACATGGGGTAAAATGTCGGGTCGTAAACCGAGACCGACTTAGTCGGGCTCGTAAGGGGCTTGCGTATAATAACGTCCTCTTCGATCACCCCGATCATAAAATCCTCTTTACGAAACTCCCCGATATCCCCCGCAAGCTCAAGCGAGAGAGCGAGCTTCCCCCACTCTCTCTCGGCGATCTCTAGCGCCTCTTTTAGTCTTTTCTCGCCTTCCTCAAATTCTCTGTCTTTAAGTAGATCTTCAAGCTCTAGAACGATTTTCTCTGTCATAGCCCTAACAATATACCCCGGTATGCAGGCTTCTCAATATCGCACCTTCAGGGGCTTAAAAATTCTTAGGTTTTTCTCTATTATTGGGCTCAGGATTTGCAAGGCAATATTCCTTAATATAAAATCTTCCTCATGCCCGGCAATTCATTCGGCACAATTTTCCGTATAACAACCTGGGGAGAATCTCACGGCAAGGCGGTAGGAGTCGTCGTGGACGGCTGTCCCGCAGGCCTAAAGATCTCTGAAGAGGAGATTCAGGTCGAGCTTGACAGAAGGCGCCCCGGGCAGAGTAAGATCACTACCCAGAGAAAAGAGCCCGACAAGGCCCGGATACTCTCGGGTGTGTTCGAAGGGAAAACTTTAGGCACGCCTATCTCTATTATGGTAGAGAACATTGACGCCATCTCAAAATCCTATGAGGATATAAAGGACACTTACCGCCCGGGGCACGCGGACTTCACCTATGACGCTAAGTATGGGTTCAGGGACCACAGGGGCGGCGGGAGATCGTCAAACCGCGAGACCGTGGGGAGAGTCGCGGCAGGTGCTATAGCCAAGAAGATACTTGGCCGCGAAGGGATAAAAACCTACGGGTACGTAAAGCAAGTGGGTCACGTAGTGGCAGAGAAAATAAGCTTCAGAGAAATTGAAAGAAACATCGTACGGTGCCCTGACAAAAAGAAAGCCGAGGAGATGATAGCGCTGATTGACCAAGTCAGGAAAGAGGGGGACTCGATCGGGGGCACAGTAGAGGTTGTGTCCACGGGACTGCCCGCAGGGCTCGGGAGCCCTGTGTTTAATAAGATGGACGCAGACCTTGCTGCGGCGCTTATGAGCCTAGGCGGCATAAGAGGCTTTGAAGTGGGACTCGGATTTAATGTAGCGGAGATGAAGGGCTCAGAATCAAACGACGTAATGTATAAAGACAAGAAAGGGAACCTACGCTTTAAATCGAATAACGCCGGGGGGATGCTCGGCGGCATAACGAACGGCGAGGACCTCGTAGTACGGATAGCCATAAAACCCACTTCTTCGATATCCAAAACGCAGCATACGGTAGATAAGAAAGGTAAGCCTAAAGAGCTTAAAGTGAAAGGAAGACACGACCCGTGCCTTTGCCCAAGAGCGGTACCGATCGCGGAAGCAATGGTAAACCTTGTTCTCGTCGATCACCTTCTACAGTCAAAAATAGCGAGAATATAACTCTTTAATAATTTGTAAAAATTACTCACACACATACCCCCTTTATTAAGGCGATCCATGCTTACTATCCCTTAAACATTGATACCTTTTTTTGCAACCTTATATCATCTATATCATTTCATAATTATATATTGCGCGTATTTAAAAGTTGCACTAAACTTTATAGTGGGTCATGAGGTCATTCCGAAACGGCAAACTATCTGAAAAGATAGGACGCAAAGCTTCAAGCCTAAGGGCGAAATTATTTTTCGCCTATGGTAGTTGGGCTACCGAAGAGCGAACCGCTTGCATTTTATTCAATATTATAGGATAATTATCGCCTAGGCATCAAGAAGTTTATTAAGTATATTAAAGAAGACCCTAAAAGTTGACGGCTTTTTTGGAGGATCGCTTGTGGGTATTTTAATTGAAAAAAGCGGCGAGCGCAGGAGATTCGAAAGAACTCATGCAAGCTTCAAGGTACTGCTTCGGGGAAGCGGCACAGTTTTTGGTATCGCAACAGACCTATCGGAAGACGGGATGTTTGTTGAGACCCAAGAGCTCTATAAGCCGGGCTCTAAACTCTTTTTAGAGCTGGACCTCTCTGAATCCTCTTTCCCTGTTAAAGTATATTGTGAAGCTGTGCACTCCGTAAAGAGCGATTCAGAGCAGATTGGACTCGGTATTAAGTTTGTAAATATTTCCAAATCCGACAGATCTAAAATAAAAAAATATCTTCAGTCAGGCTCTAACAAGCTCAATTCCGACAACTACTCTCTAGCCGATTTCCCTGACTATCCGGACCCCGACATTTTTAAGAAAGCAGACGTGTTCTGGGAGTATCGCACCGATATGACGGAGAAGGGCTATATCAGATACAGAAGACCGCTTACGTCCATGTCCTCTAACAGGGTTATGATCGAGGATGATTTTACCGGGGAAGAAAAAGAGATGGTCATGATGGGCAGCAACAATTACCTAGGCCTGACCGCCCATCCCAAAGTCATCAGCGCCGCGCAGAAAATGATGGATAAATACGGGGCCGGCGCGGGCTCGGTACCTCTTCTGGCAGGCTCATTCGACATACACAGAAAGCTCGAGATGAGGCTTGCAGAGCTCAAAGGCTGTGAAGACGCTTTGGTATTCCCTAGCGGGTATGTAACAAACCTCGGATGCATTCAAGCACTGGTAAGAAACGGCGACCTGGCAGCCATAGACAGACTCGCGCACGCGAGCATCATAGACGGCTGCATTCTTTCCGCGGGCTCTTTCAGAACATTCAAGCACTCAGACGTAGAGAGCCTCAGGGGAGTACTAAAAAGAAACATTGATAATTTCCAGGGCAAGCTTGTACTGATAGACGGCGTTTACAGTATGGACGGAGACATCGCTCCGCTGGCGCAGCTAACGGAAGTGGCTCACGAGTACGGAGCCAAAATAATGGTCGATGAAGCACACGCAACAGGCGTCGTCGGAGAGATGGGAAGCGGCACACCGAGTTACTTTCAAATGAAACCCGGGGAAGTCGACCTCGTCATGGGCACTCTCAGCAAGTCTTTGGGGGCAGTCGGTGGGTTCGTAGCCTCAACAAAAGAGGTTGTGAATTTCCTAAGATATTATACGCGCTCTTTTTTCTTCTCCACCAATTTCCCGCCTTCAGTCGCAGCCTCGGCACTTGCTGCCATAGAGGTCATGCAAACGGATAAAGAGCTCCATAAAAACCTCTGGGGAAACATAAGGTATATGAGGGAAAACCTTAAGAGCCTTGGGTTTGATACCGCGCAGAGCGAGACCGCGATAATCCCCGTCATGATTGGTGACGAGCTTACCCTTAAAAAAATGAGCAGGAATTTGCACGAAGAGGGCATATACACAAACGCTATTCCTCACCCGGCAGTGCCCAAAGGACACGAGCGCTTCAGGGTTAGTGTTATGGCCACTCATACTCAGGAAGACTTGGATACTACTCTTGAAGTATTTGAGAAGTTGGGAAGAAAATACGGGATTATAGATAAACCCTTTACATTTAACTATGAGGACGGAGAGAAATACTCGGTCAAAGAAATCAGCTCTAAAGAAGATATAGAAAAATCCGTAAGATTTTCCTGGGAGGTTTATAAAGACTGCCCCGCCTGGGTACCGTATTTTCTAATCAAGGATCAGATAAAGCTAATCAGCAACAAGTACTATTACCAGAGAAAAGTTTATGGCAAGAGGTTCATCGTTGAAGAAGATGGTAAGCTAGTTGGCACAGTAAGCGCATTTGTAGACAAATATTTCAACCGATACCACAATACTAAAACAGGATTTGTAGGATTCTTTGAAGCGCTTCCCGACAAAAGTGTGGCTGTGGAGCTGCTACTTGGAAAGGCAAGTGAGTTTTTGGACTCTGAAGGCTGTAAGGAAGTAAGGGGCCCTGTGAACGGACTGTTCGGACTGTTCGGAGGAGGGTTCCTTGCAAGTAATTATGGTGGCATACCATCATTCCTCCAGATATACACTCACCCCTACTACCACGAGTATTTCAAAAACTCCGGATTTACGCCTATTAAAAACCTTGTGCATTACACACTTGACCTGAAATCTCCTGAGAATATCAAAACTGTACACGGACACGCTCACAATCCCTCTTTGTCCGATATCCGCATTAGACCGCTCGATAAGTCTAAGTGGACGGAGGAAGTTCGTACTGTCACCGATCTGTACAATGCTTCACTGGCCAAGCAATGGGGTTACGTCCCCCTTGAATACGAAGAGCTCTTAGAGTTCGCCGAGGACTTCAAGTCACTGATTGAGCCCGAATTCTGGCTTATTGCGGAGCAGCGCGGCGAGCCCGTGGGGTTTGTAGGGGCGTTCCCGGACTATGCGGCCATCTTCAGAGATCTCGCGGGGGAGACAAAACTCCTCAAGCTTATCAAGATTCCGCTTGAGCTTAGAAAGATTCACAAGGGAGCGGTAACTATTGTCGGTACATCACCGACATTCCGTGGAAAGGGGCTCGGAGCCTGTCTTTTAGGCAGGGCATGTGAAGCAATGATACATAACGGATACGAAAGGGCCGCATTGACATGGATTTTGGAAGATAACATAGCGTCAAGAAGAGCTATCGAAAAATTAGGATCAAGGGTTAATACCGACTGGGATATTTATAGCAAGAGTCCGGTTATTAGCTAAAAATGGAGCAGTTAGTAAAATAAAATGACGTTCGAGCAGAATTCTGAAAATTTTTCTAGACCCCTATTCGGCATCGTAGTAGTAGTGCTGCTTAGCTTTTGTATAGCCAATTTCATACTTGGGCTCAAGTGGGTAGACAAAACATACCCGGGGTTTTTCTTCTACGACAACCTGGTTATCACTGATATCGCCCCCTCGACCGTAAACGGCGATAAGCTAAAAAGGTTCAGTGACAAAGTAATACTAATCAACGGTCAGGAAGTATCCGCTCCTGTGGATATTGAAAATATTATCGGTACGCTATCAGTCGGTGAAAAAGTTGATTATACGATCGAGAGAAACAACCGCTTCTTCGACATTACAATACCAGTACAGAAACTCTCTGCTAAAGACCTGCTTCTTGTCTTCGGGGTCATTTATCTAATCGGGGTAGTATTTTTTACAATCGGCGTTTTTGTAATTTACATAAAGCCCGATGATTTAGCCAGTAAAGCGTTTTTCCTCTTCTGCACTGCGCTTGGCATATGGTTTGTGGGTTCATTTGACGCGCAGGCTACATACTACTTTGACAAAATTACATTTTTCGCGATGATTTTCAGCCCTATGTTTGGGATTTACCTGATGTTCATCTTCCCTTCGGATACTAAGATAAAAGAAAAATCCCGATACTTCGCAACGCTGCCGTTTCTAATATTATCACTGGCTATCTACGCTCTTATAATGATTTTCTTCGATTCCTACAGCACATGGAAAATCCTTTATATTTCTATCTGGATATATCTACTATTAAGCGCCGCAATATTCCCTCTTTCGTCTTTATTCACATTCCTTCGTTCACAATCATCCTTAGAGAAGCAAAGAGCTCAGATTATTTTCTTAGGTTGCTTACTGGGTCTGATAATTCCCGCCGCGGCGGCTGTAGGCATTACAATTTTCAAGTTAAACATACCTTTTAATTTAATGGCCCTGCCAGTAATACTGTTTCCCCTATCGATTGGTTATGCCATCGTCAAGCATAAACTCTTCGATATTGATGTAATCATACAGAAAACGATCACTTACGGACTGCTAACCGGAACAGTGGGCGCAGTGTTCGCTCTTATGGTCCTAACCTTTAACATGGCCTACGCACAGCACGGCGGCTGGAAGAACCCGGCTTTCTTCCTGATCATGAGCAGCTTCTTGGTACTTGCGCTTAATCCGCTTAAAAACCGTATACAGGAAATTGTGGACCTAACGTTTTTTAGAAAGAAATATGACTACAGAAGAACGGTAGAGGAAGTGAGCTACGCTATGACTTCTCTTCTGAGTATAGATATGATCATAGACAAGATCATCAGCGTGATCGAGAGCACTATGTTCTCAAGCCCGGTAACTGTCGCAATTTATAACGAAGACACTGGGATCTATGAGGCTTACTACAGCAGCGATAATACAGATATACAAGGGAATAAAAATATAGAAAGCACAAACGTTCTTGTTGAGAGCTTCAACAGGTATAAAAAAGAGATATTCAAAGAAGACCTCATAGCCGACGAGAAATACATAAACCGATCAGAGGAGCTTATGAACGAGTTTAAGAGATTTGACGCTTCTCTAATAATGCCGCTGTTCTTTAAGAAGCAGCTGATCGGGTTCATTGCTCTGGGAGATAAAAAATCGGGACTCACTTATACGACTATGGATATCACGCTGCTCCGCTTGCTTGCAAACCAGAGCGCAATCGCAGTAGAAAACGCGCTCGCATTCAAGCTTGTCGAGGACTATGCGAAAAAACTCGAGCTTGCAAACACCGAGCTAAAAGACACTCAGGATCAATTGGTTCATGCGGAAAAAATGTCTGCCATCGGCCAGCTTGCCGCGGGAGTGGCTCACGAGATTCGCAATCCGCTCAACATTATCGAGGGGGCGAGATACTACCTCTCCACCTATCTGACAAACGATGAAAACGAAGAAGTAGTCGGGGAGTATCTGGATTACATAAAGCACGAAATAGAAAGAACAAACACCCTTATCGACAGCCTGCTTAAGTTTTCAAAGGCAGAGCCGCCCCATTTTGAAAAGGTAAACGTAAATAACGTAGTTGATAACGTAGTAGTACTAATTAGAAAACAGCTCTCGGATAACAACGTGAACCTTATCAAGAATTTAAAAGAAGACGTACCGGACATAATGGCCGATTCTAACCAGCTGTGGCAGGTGTTTATTAACATCATAGTAAACGCTATACAGGCAATGCCCGAGGGTGGTGACCTAACGATAGAGACCGGTTGGGAAAAAAATATGTTGATTAACCAAGAAACTGAAAATGTATATGTGAGCTTCAAAGACACGGGCTTGGGTATAGAAGAGGAAGACCTGAGCAAAATATTTGACCCGTTTTTCACAAAGAAAGACATGGGAACAGGGCTCGGATTATCGATTGCCTATAAGATAATAGAAGAGCACCAGGGTAGGATAATCGTCCGGAGCGAAAAGGGGAAAGGCACGGTATTTACAATAGAGCTCCCAAGCAATAAAAATAATGACGTTAAAGGAGAGGAAGATGGACAACACTAAAAGGGTATTAGTCGTTGACGATGAACATCTGATTCTGAAGATCATTGCCGACATCCTAACTAAGGAAGGCTATGAAGTACTAGCCGCTAATAACTGCGAGAAGGCAATCGAGTTCTTAAAGGTTAAGTCTTTTGATGTTGTGATTTCCGACATTAGAATGCCTAAAAAAAGCGGTATAGACCTACTTGAGGAAATAAGGAACAAAGACCCGCATATTCCGGTAATCCTAATGACCGGGTTTGCCTCTCTTGAAACAGCTGTGGAAGCGGTGCAGAACGGCGCCTTTGACTACCTTATCAAACCGCTTGATTACAGCAAACTCAAAAGCGTCATAGAGCACGCTGTTGAAAGATACGACCTGTACAAACAGAACACGGGACTTTTAAGCGACTTAAAAGAGCTAAACACAAACCTTGAACAAAAAGTTAAAGAAAGAAACCGTCAGCTTGAGAACACTCTTAACAGCACGATTGAAAGTATTATCACTACTGACAGGAACCTTGTTATACAGAGCGCGAATCCAAAGACAAAGGAGATTTTTAAAAAGGACTGCATTGGCGAGAAACTCAGCGACCTCTTAGACGGTATAAATTTTGAGACTATTATTCCAAAGATACTTAGCGAAGCCTCCTATTCCACTAAGCACGAGCTTAAGTCGGGAGATGAATTCCTTGAGGTATCTCTCTCTCCGCTAGTGGATTTTGAGACAGGAGAGATATTCGGCGTTATCGTAGCGACCGAAGATATTACAGAGAAGAAAAAACTCGAGGCGCAGCTTATCCATTCGGCTAAGATGTCCGGCGTCGGGCAGCTCGCGGCAGGCGTCGCGCACGAATTTAACAACATACTCTCGGGAATAATCGGCTACACGAGTCTCGCGATTACAAGAGATAACATGGAGGGGGTGAGAAAAGACCTCGATGTTATAGAAAAAGCCTCAGATAGGGCTGTCGAAATAGTGAATAAACTCCTAAGCTTCTCAAGGCAAAAGGGCGAGAAGTTCCAGGTCGCTCAGATAGAGAACGTTATTGACGACGCACTTAGCCTAGTCGAGCACACATTTGAAACAGAGGGAATCAAGATTCTCCGGAACTACGAAAAAGTGCCGGCTATCAGACTGAATTTGGGCGAGCTGCAGCAGGTTTTCCTGAACCTAGCAATTAACTCAAAACACGCCATGCCGGGCGGCGGCGCCATAGCTATAAGCACAAAACTAGAAGGCAATAACGTAAGGATCGACTTCTCAGATACAGGCAGCGGAATATCCAGTGAGAATCTGCCCAGAATCTTCGAACCGTTTTTCACCACAAAGTTCAGTGAAGGCACAAAATCAGGGACGGGGCTCGGCCTGTCCGTAATTTATGCTATAATCGAGCGCCACGGCGGACGAATCGACGTGAGCAGCGAGATTGACAAAGGAACCACTTTCACCATACTCCTGCCAAATGTGCAGACTCTAAGCAAAAGCGTCAGCACTAAAACAGGACAAAAAGTCGAGAGCGCGAAGGTGCTGGAGCTTAGAAGAAAGGGGAACATACTTGTCGTGGACGATGAAGAATTTATCCGTGATATAATAAAGGAGTGTTTATCAAGTACGGGGCACAACGTTATGACAGCCGGTAACGGTGAGAGTGCTCTCGGGCTAATTAAGCAAAACCATTTTGACATTATATTCCTTGACCTTTCGATGCCCAAAAAAGACGGCGTCGAAATACTAAGAGACATAGGAACGATTGACCCGAACTCTACTGTGATAATTATAAGCGGACGCTCAGAGGAACAGCTTCCTGATGAGATTTCAGAAGGCTCGTACAAGATAATCAAGAAACCCTTCTCAGTGGACCAGATACAGGATGCTGTGGCCAGCGTGCTCGGCGCTGAGGCTATGAGCAACTGAAAAAAATCCGGGACAAAAGACTTAACCTCTTTTGGGTTTATTAAATAGTCTGTATCCTTATCAATTACCAATATGACAGGCGAAAAGTCTTTTAGCTGTAAAATTTATGTTAACCAAGACCAAATCTATTCGGGCGACCTGTCTGAGGTTCCGCCTAAATTCAGAGAGAGAATTACCCAGGACCTGACTGAGTGGGCTTCCACCCTGGGCAAGAGAGGATTGAATGAGCTCTTGTATTCTCATTTAGCCTGGTATGAGGAGATGGGAGATTACTGCGGCGCTTGCGCAATCTGGGTTGATATATCAGAGGAGGAGGAAGTTTGCCGCAGTTGCGGAGAAAAACCCGAGCACCGCTATTTATATCCCAGGAACGAAAATTTAGATAAAATAATCACCTGCACGGGGCTTATTACAGAAATCAAGATATCAGCCTAATAACACATCATCTTAACGAGGTAAGTAATGAAAATAACTGTAAACGGCCAGATCTTCCCCAAGGTCTGGGGTATTGCGAAAAACATAAAAAAATTAAGAAATGAGAGACGTCAGATAAATATCGGGGGCGGCACCGTCGGCTTCCCTATATATGAAGTAGAATTGCCCGATGACACCAAAAAAGACGGGCTGTATCTACTCACGCCCCAGGGTATACGGCTCTACTATTTCCCGGGAGATCAATACCGGATCGGATATCTGATCTCAGATCTCGACAACGACCCTATACGCGACCGTCACTTTGCCGGTCCTGCTCAAAAAAAAGCGTCTTAGGGAAAGAAGCTAAATACGAGCCCACTGCTTTGACTCCAAAGTAGGGCGTGTGTATTTTTAATTCAGATGGGACATCACGGCCACAACCACAACCATGGACCCTCCGGCGCGGATCAAAAAAAAGCGCTCACCATAGTGCTTTTGCTTACGACGTGCTTTATGTTCGTAGAGGCGGGCGCCGGCTTCTACACAGGCAGTCTTGCGCTTTTGTCGGACGCGGCGCACATGCTAACAGACGTATTCGCGCTCTTAGTCGCGTATGTTGCGATATGGATAACCCAGAGACCTGCTACACACACAAAAACTTACGGATACTATAGAGCCGAGATTATAGGTGCTTTCTTTAACAGCCTGCTCTTGTTCGCGATCTCAGCCGGGATCCTGTTCGAAGCATTTAAAAGAATTCAGAACCCCCACGAGGTGAAGAGCCTTGAAATGACAGTAGTCGCCGTTATCGGCCTGGGTATAAACCTCCTAGGAGCTTATATCTTATATAAGTATCAAAGCGGAAACCTGAATATAAGAGGAGCGCTATACCACGTATTGAGTGACGCGCTAGGCTCAGTGGGGGCTATCATAGCCGGTGTCATTATGATACAGACAAAATGGTATTACGCAGACTCCATTGTCAGTATCATTGTTTCGGTCTTAATAATAAGGGGGGCCTGGGTCCTGTTTAGAGAATCGGTCCATATTCTTCTTGAGGGAACTCCAAAGGGTCTTGATCTTAATTCGGTACAAAGCTCAATCTGCGCTTGTGAGGGAGTGATCAGCGTTCATGACCTGCACGTATGGACCCTGACACAGGGTTTTGAATCCCTGAGCGCTCATTTAGTGATCGATGATATGCAAAAAGGGGAAAAGCTGATACGTGAGATAAAGAAAAACCTTTTTGAAAAATTTAATATTACTCACGTAACGCTTCAGGTAGAGACTATCGACTGTGAAGAAACTAACGAGCAGTGCTATGACAACATGAACGACAAATAGTCCTAGAGTTGACTACTTGCTAGCTTTTATAAACTTGCCGGCGTGGCCCTTAATCTACTATATTCTAAATTGCTGATTCGTCCGGGGTTAATCCTCACTCAGTATCTGTGCAGCCTTTTTAGTCGCGGCACCGAAATTAAAATCGTAACCCAGCCCGTCTAGCACGCTCTCAATCGCGGCAACAATTGAAAGAATATCGGTCTTGTCTATATCGCCTATGTGAGAGATTCTGAAAATCTTCCCTTTAGCCTGATCCTGGCCTCCCGCAACGGTTATGCCATAATCATCTCTGAGTGACGCGATAACTTTACCGGCTCCAATGTCCGGAGGGGCAATTACCGTTGTAAGGGCTGTGCTCGGAGTGTCCTGAACAAATGGCTCAACACCGATTGCCCTCATAGCTTCTCTCGTGGCAAGCGCCAGTTTCTCATGGCGCGCATGCATATTTTCCCTACCCTCCGCCATAAATCTTCTGAGTACCGCCGCCAAACCTATTATCAGAGTTACAGCCGGAGTAAATGTGGTAGTGTTTTTTTCTGCGTTTTTTAAAGCGGTTTTAAAATCGAAGTAGAATTTCGGAAGATCGGATTTTTCATAAAACTTCCAGGCCTTATCACTCATCGCGGCAAAAGAAAGCCCCGGAGGAAGCATAAAAGCCTTTTGAGAGCCTCCTACGAGCACATCGATGCCCCACTTGTCAAAGGGAAGCGGAAAGACGCCTACCCCTGTTATGCCGTCTACTATGAGAATTACATCGTCTCTTTTTCCGGTAATCTCTGCTATTTCTTTCGTAGGGTGCTTAACACCAGTTGAGGTTTCGCTCGCCTGTACCAATACAGCGCTTATCGAAGGGTCTGCTTCAAGGGCTTTCTCTATATCCCCGGGGTCAACTTCCTTACCCCATTCAACCATAAGCTCCTCCACTTCAACGCCGTAAGCCCTGCATATCTTCCCCCACCTCTCTCCGAATTTACCGCCGTTTACGACCAAAGCCTTATCACCTCTTGAGAGAGTGTTAACAACAGAGGCTTCCATAGCGCCTGTACCCGAAGCAGCCAGTATGAATACCTCCTGCTCTGTCTCGTAGACGTATTTAAGTCCCTCTCTAACCTCAGCGAAGATGCTCTCAAACTCAGCTGTCCTGTGATGGATAATGGGTTTCGCCATTTCTATCAAAACTTCGCTCGGTACCGCTACCGGCCCTGGTGTAAACAGATATTTTTTCACTTCGATTTCTCCTTTTATCAATTGTGTAATAAACTCTCGGCCGACTTCGTTCCTTGACACAGATCAAAACGGATAACTCTCATACAATAACAATAGATTTGTATTTACTAATGTTTATCACTATATTGTGTGTGAATTATGCGGTTGAGAATCAATATGACTCTACCTAACATCCTGAATATTTCAACATAGCAAAAGTTAGGTGAGTCTTGAAAATAGAGCCTGTAAATTTATAGCATTTTTAGAATCACGCTCTATAATATTTTCTAGCCGCAACTAATTAGAAATATTGAACATTATATTAATCATACCTAGGAGAGCCCAATGATAGGAGAGAACAAAGAGCAGATCAAAGACCTAAAGAGAAGACTCGCTGTACTTGGAGAGTTTCTTTGACCTCCCCGGAAAGGAGTCGCGACTAAAGGAGCTTGAAGAGCTGACTGGGAGCCCTGGGTTCTGGGACAATGCCGAAAAGGCGCAGGAAACCCTGAGAGAACAGGCGCGTATAAGAGACTCAATCGAAGCCTGGGAAAAGCTCTCGCTAGAGCTCGAGGACGTCGAAGTGCTTGAAGAGCTCTCCTCAGAAGAGCAGGATGAGGACGCATACCGCGAGGCCACGGAAAAATTAACTGAAATAACCGCCAAGGTGGAAGATCTGGAATTTAAAAGGATTCTGGGCGGGGCTGATGATTCAAGAAACGCAATCGTTTCGATTAACGCGGGCGCGGGCGGCACGGAGGCTCAGGACTGGGCTGATATGCTGCTAAGAATGTACCTTCGCTACGCTGAGAGAAGTGGGTTTGCCACAAATATGATTGAGTACCAGGAGGGGGACGACGCTGGGCTTAAGAGCGCGACCTTCATGGTGAACGGAGAGTACGCCTTTGGGTACCTCAAGGGCGAGAGCGGCGTTCACCGTCTTGTGCGCATCTCCCCTTTTGATTCCAATAAAAGAAGACACACATCTTTTGCCTCTGTATTCGTATCCCCTGAGATAGACGAAAGTATTGAAGTCGAGGTGGACGAGAAAGATTTAAGAGTCGACACTTACCGCGCAAGCGGCGCCGGAGGCCAGCACGTCAATAAGACCGACTCAGCTATAAGGATTACTCACCTACCCTCCGGGATTGTCGTAAGCTGTCAGAACGAGCGCTCTCAGCACCAAAACAGAGCCACGGCGATGAAGATACTCAGGGCCCGGCTGTATGAGCTTGAGAGAGAAAAACAGATGGAGAAAATCGATGAGCTCAACGCTACGAAAAAAGAGATCGGTTGGGGGAGCCAGATACGCTCTTATGTGCTTCACCCCTACAGGATGATAAAAGACCACAGAACCGAGTATGAGACCGGCAATGTAGACCCAGTGCTCGATGGTGATTTAAGTGAGTTTATTAAAAACTACTTAGTATGGATGTCGGGCTGAAGTACCTGAGTGCCGAGTTAGGCGCGTAATAGCCTGTGATCTTTAGATTACCCCGCGCGGGTGGTATATTAATAATTCTTGCCCTATAAGCGAGTTTAAAACTTAAATTTTCAAGCGGAGTGAATCTATTTTGAAAATAGGGATTATCGGTAAGACAAACCTTCAGCAAACTTTTGACCTGACCCGGGAACTATGCGAATGGCTCGCTGACAAAGGGGTTGAGGTATATCTAGAAGAGGATCTTGCGAAAAAGATTAAGAATCACAATTCAGCCACTCACGAGGAAATAGCCAAGCTTGTAGACATCATCCTTGTATTCGGCGGAGACGGCACTTTCCTTGGCGTCGCCAGGATCGCATGTAAGAACGGCACCCCTATACTCGGTATAAATTTAGGGGGTCTCGGGTTTCTTACCGAAGTCACCGTGGATGAGATTCAAGCCATGGCGGAACGTATTATTTCTGGGGATTATGAAATTGAGAAAAGAAAGATGCTCCGGGCCTCAATCAGAAGGGGACAAGAGACTATTGAATCCTATGATGTTCTGAACGACGTCGTTATAAATAAGGGAGCCGTCGCAAGAGTAATCGATCTTTCTATCTATATTGAAGGCTCGCATGTTACGACATATAAAGCAGACGGCATAATACTATCAACTCCAACGGGCTCAACTGCTTACAATTTGTCCGCCGGCGGGCCGATAGTCCATCCAGGACTGCGCGTAATAATTATTACCCCTATATGTCCTCACACTCTAACGAACAGGCCCTTGATCGTACCGAGCGACATGAAAGTAGAGATAAAGGTATCGACTCATGAACCCGACACTTATCTAACACTCGACGGACAGATTGGAGTAAGGCTTAATAGCGGTGATTTCGTAGAGGTCCATAAATCAGAGTCTTCCGTAAAATTAATAAAATCACCGTTTAGGGATTTCTTTACAATTCTTAAGACCAAGCTGATGTGGGGAGAAAGATATGGAAAGATCGACGGATGAGCAGTTTTTACACGATTGGGTGATTAGAAAAATAAAGGGCAAATATTCCCGTCTTTACAGCGATGTCCATATCAACCCGG
Source organism: Thermodesulfobacteriota bacterium (assembly GCA_965216785.1). GTDB lineage: Bacteria > Desulfobacterota_D > UBA1144 > Nemesobacterales > UBA2774 > UBA2774. Next base: position 1,513,819 of record OZ244197.1, on the reverse strand, counting down.
GGACCGAAAAGAATTTTGAGCACATGGGGAAATACCCAGACGCTGTGTTTGTAAACTATGGACAGGTGGTTCAAGTAGTCGAGGTTGAAACAAAAGAGACAATAAATGAGGAGCGTGTGGGGAAATGGAAAGAGCTATCCGAACTCGGCGTCAAGCTGTCTTTACTTGTTCCTAAAGACTTACAGGGAGATGTCCGAGATATATGCTTTAAAAACGGGCTTGCGGCTAAAGTAAATATCGGCAGCTTTGATGTTCAGCTAAACATATAGCTCACTGCAAGATTTTAAGAACTTATAATAAAAGCCCTTTTAGATTTAAAATCTAAACGCTCTCAAACCTCAGAGGGGAAAGTGATTCTGAATTCACATCCAACCCCGTTCTTAACTTCTATACTACCACCGAGCTGATCTGTAAGCGTACAAACAAGCTGAAGACCAAGGGACTCGGTATTTTTATAATCAAGTCCCTCCGGAAGTCCTACGCCGTTGTCTTTCACCGAGAGAACAAGTTCACCACTAGCCTCGGATCTGAATCCTACGGATATTAGATTTTTTATAGTTCCGTTTGTTGTACCAGAAATCACCGGAGTAAATGCGTGCTTCAAACAATTGGAAAACAGCTCGTTGATAATCAGCCCGCAAGGTATGGCCGTGTCTATGTCAACACTCAAATCATCAGTGTTGAACTCCACGCTGACGTTACTGCCTTCATCCCCGTAAACCGTTAGCAGGTTGTCAGCTAAATCGGCTATATACTCCCCCATATCAATCTCAGCAAGGTCTTCTGACTGGTATAGCTGCTCGTGTATTAGCGCTATTGCGGAAATTCGGTTCTGACTCTCCTCAAATAGCCTTGAGGAATCTACGCCTTTTGAATAATCGGACTGAAGACTCAGGAGGCTCGATATAACCTGAAGATTGTTCTTCACCCTGTGGTGTATCTCGCGAAGGAGCGATTCCTTCTCCTTGAGCGATTTCCGGATCTGCTCCTCGGTCCTCACACGCTCTGTTATGTCGCGGGAATGTAAGATGATCCTCACCTGACCAGAAGGAGTATTAATGGGCCTGCCGTTAGTCTCAAACCACCTCCATTCACCACTACTATGCCTGTACCTGAAAATACCGTGGCCATTAGATTGACTAACAACAGCTTGTGAAAATTTTGAAACAACATCTTTTACATCATCGGGATGAATGTTTTTAAAAATGCTTGTACCTACTAGCTCTTGAGGTTCATACCCTAAGACAGTCTTGTGGTTGGGACTCACATATATAAATGTTCCAGAGTTATTGGTTTCTATTATGAGATCATGAGCATTTTCAACTACTGAACGATAGTACTCCTCATTTTCCCGGAGCATATCCTCTGCTTTCTTGCGCTCAGTAATATCCTCTGAAATTCCTAAGAGATACTTTGGGTTCCCATGTTCGTCGTTAATAGTGATTTTTTTTGTATGAAGCGTCCTTACACCCATATTTTTTGTGTGTATTTGCTCTTCCGATATATCTAAAAGTTCTTTGCTATTTAGAACAGCCCTATCTTTATTTGTGAAAAAATCGGCTTCTTCTCCGGGGAAAAAGTCGTAGTCGTTCTTGCCCAGCATTTCACTCCTCGAGTATCCGAGAAGCTCTTCCCCTGCCTTATTAAACCTCACAAACCTAAGCTCTTTCGCATCTTTTACGAAAATCGTGTTAGGAATATTCTCAATGATGGAGTCGATAAACAGGTTTTTTTCCGTGAGCTCCTTTTCCACTTCCTTGAGCTCTGTCACCTCATCCATTACGCTCAGAATATATTTCTCGCCATTTATCCGAATCAGATTTGAAGACACTTTTGCGGGGATCACATCACCGTTTTTCTTTCTGAAAGATACTTCCTTTGTTGATGAACCACTTCGTATTGTAGTTTCGAGTAGTTCTAAAAACGAGGGGTGAGATTCTGCAGTAGTCATATCGGTAATGCTTACTGAAAGCATCTCGTCTTCGGCATATCCAAGAAAATCAACAACCCTTTTATTTACGACAGCTATATCACCATGTTCGTCATGAATGGTGACCATAACATTTAAATTCTGAAATATTTCCCTGTAATTTTCGAGACTTTCTGTAAACGACTCCGGATTAGATACACTCATTAACTACGCACCTGGTTGGGAAACCTTATATCAAATTTTGCCCCTTTACCGGCACTTAGCTCTATGTCTCCATGTAGCTGATCCGTAAGGGTACAGACAAGCTGAAGACCGAGTGTTTCGGTCTCCCTGAAATCCAATCCGGGAGGCAGCCCGCACCCGTTATCCGCAACACTTAATATATATTGACCCTCTGTAGAAGAATTAAACCCTACGCTTATCAGTCCCTCTTTTTTGTTACCATCTTTTCCGCAGTATTTAAAAGCATGCTTAAGGCAGTTAGAAAACAGCTCGTTGATAATCAGCCCGCAAGGTATGGCCGTGTCTATGTCAACACTCAAATCATTAGTGTTGAACTCCACGCTGACGTTACTGCCTTCATCCCCGTAAACCGTTAGCAGGTTGTCAGCTAAATCGGCTATATACTCCCCCATATCAATCTCAGCAAGGTCTTCTGACTGGTATAGCTGCTCGTGTATTAGCGCTATTGCGGAAATTCGGTTCTGACTCTCCTCAAATAGCCTTGAGGAATCTACGCCTTTTGAATAATCGGACTGAAGACTCAGGAGGCTCGATATAACCTGAAGATTGTTCTTCACCCTGTGGTGTATCTCGCGAAGGAGCGATTCCTTCTCCTTGAGCGATTTCCGGATCTGCTCCTCGGTCTTTTTGCGCTGAGTTATATCCCTTGAATCGATAACCCAGCGTCGCTCACCGTCTGATGTTTTAAAAGACTTTCCCGTGCTCTCAAGCCAGCGCCACTCGCCGTTATTATGCTTAAACCGGAAGACTGAATGCGCCGCGCTATCGGACATTATAGCCCTCATGAACTCAGATGTCACAGGCCTGCGATCGTCCTCGTGGATATAGTCAAATACCGTTTTTCCCATTAGATCCGGTTTATCATAACCAAGGAGGTACTTGTGGTTCGAATTCATATAAACAACAGTCCCGTCGATCTTTGTCTCTATAATAAGATCGTGAGCGTTTTCAACTAGAGTCCTGTACAGCTCTTCCTTGTCTTTCAACATGACTTCGGTCTGCTTCCGTTCGATCATTGTGCTGACCCATCTACCCATCAGTCTAATAAATTCTTTATCAGAATTGCTAAACGGTATCTCTCTGGGCTGCGGACTCGAGAAATTTATAGTCCCGAATATCTCACCTTTAACACTTAGAGGAACCCCAATATAGGTTTCGAGCTTAAATTCCTTATAGCAAGAATGGTTTCTATATTCCGAGATCTTCACATGATCCATAGCTACGACGTCATTTTCGGCAAGTGTAATACTGCAGTAAGTTATGTCTAAATTGAATTTAAGCCCCTGAGTAATAGTATTTGACTGATCAAAGCAATAAAGCACCGTATAAACTTTATCTACAACATGACCGATTATACCTATGTCTAATCCGAGCATGTCACAGCCCGTTTTTAGGGTCTGTATTATCTGCTGGTCAATACCGAACCCTGGCTCAGCAGAAATTTCATAGAGAGACCGAATGCGCTTTTCCTGGATAGACAGCTTCTCTTCGGCAAGTCTTCGCTCTGTTATATCCTCAATCACTGCCATGCCGCCGACTACGTTTTGCTTTTCATCTCTGAGTGGCGTGAGTCTGATACATACATACGGCCTAACCGGCCCGCTCGATACTTCGCAAAACCCTTCATACATGCCTGGCTGTCCATTAAGTACTTCTTTTATAAGTGAAAATATACGAGTGTTTTTAAATGTGCTAATGTCTATCCCAACTATATGTTCATAAGGAGTATCAAGAATCTCCTCCATACGTTTGTTACAGTTTGTAATCTTAAAATCGGTATCGAATATATATACCCCTACGGGGGATTGGTCGAATAAGGCGCGGTAGCGTTCTTCAGACTGGCGAAGGACTTCAGCCTGTCTAGCGTTTTTGATTGCGGCTTCCAACTGCTGAACTACCTTCTCGAGTAATGAGAATTCTTCCTTGCTAAATTGGTCCTTATCAAATGAAACTATATGTATACACCCTACAGATTCACCCTCAGATTTAATAGGCATGGCTATGTAGCATTGAATTCCCAAATCTCTACCTGCCTGACCGAGTACGTCATCAGCCTCAACGTCCGGAACATATCTGGGCGAGCCTTCGATAATGGTCTTCCAGGTTGAACCGTGCGGATATGGAATTCTCCTTATCCTTTCAATATGTTTCCCAACGTATCCTCTGTAAGCTCTAAGAACCGCATCTTTATCCTCAACCATATAAATAGAAATGTTTTTCGCGCCTTTTATATTCTTAATCATGGAATCAAGTGCGTGCTCGAAAACTTCTTGGACATTTATAGATTGATGTACGGATCTTGTGACAGAGCTAATAATTGATTCATATGTATTCTTCCGCGATAAGTTTTGGAGAGTTCTGTTTAAGGAATTTTCGTATTCCTTTCTCTCTTGTTCGATTTGGGCTTTTTTGATGGCAAGACCCAGATTTGCGGAAGCTTCCTTTAAGGTCTTAATCTCGTATTCGGACCATTTATACGGCTCGGGAGAATCGATACATACAAGTCCAGCCAGGCCGCTTGAATCGAATACGGGCACATCCACCAGAGCTCTTGCTTTAATGCTCAAAAGCTTTTCCTTAAAAGCGCTGAATCTTTCATCTTTAGTAATATCCTCAGAGACTAGCACACCTTTGGCACCAAGGGCATGTAAGTACCCGGGCTCGGCGGACAGGTCTACTTCAAGACCCTCTACACTACCCATACTCTCGGGCTGGCTGGAGATCTTGCATTTCATAAGCCCCTTACTATCTATAGTTGAATAAACTATTCGGAAATCCTTGAAAAACTCGCTTATTTTCCGGACCGCGTTCTCGATTATCGAGTCCAAGGTAGCGTGAGAATTAAATTCAGAGGCAATATTACTCATTAGCTCGAGGCGGTTCTTACTTTTCATAAGCTCGTCTTGAGCATTTTGCTGAGCATTAATATCGCCGTTATTCCGGGTGTTTTGCTTTTGCTCTGTTGTGTCTTTGGATTGTGAGGATTTATCCTTAACCTCACTTTCTGAATCGGTTTTTGCTGAACCTATATGATCATCCATGATAATCCCTAACCAATTTTCAACTCTAATACTATTTTACTACATATCATAGCATAACGTTTTAGACCCAAGAATTCCCTGCTTATAAATAACCTTCTTATCTTTTCAAGTCTAATCAAGATTATATGGGCTGGCAATTCTACTGAACCCTTGCTTAAATCAATCAAGCCTATATATAAATAATTGCGGATTCTGTATTGAGTACGAGGCTTGAGAAAGCTTGCCAACTACATCAATATTTGATACGCTAATGGTTCAAATTAGGGGGTTAGTGTCTTAATGTCCATTCTAGAAAAAGTCGATCCGGAAATAGCCCGGGCTATAATATCAGAAACAGAGCGTCAGGAGTACAAGCTGGAGCTGATTGCGTCTGAAAACTATGTGAGCGAAGCTGTGCTTGAAGCACTCGGCTCTGTACTTACAAATAAATACGCCGAGGGTCTTCCCGGGAGAAGGTACTACGGAGGGTGTGAGTTTGTAGACACAGCTGAAGACTTGGCTAGAGACAGGGCACTTGAGCTTTTCGGGGCCGACGCCGTAAACGTGCAGCCCCACTCGGGAGCACAAGCCAATATGGCAGTTTACTTCGCAGCCGTCGAGCCTGGAGACACCGTACTGGGAATGAGCCTTGACCACGGGGGTCACCTGACCCACGGGAGCCCTGTAAATTTCTCTGGAAGACTTTTTAACATCGTACCCTACGGAGTGACTGAGGATACGAACCTGATTGACTACGAGCAGATAAGAGAGCTTGCACGCGAGCATAAGCCAAAACTCATCGTAGCCGGCTTTAGCGCCTACCCTAGGGACATAGACTTTTCAAAATTCAGAGAAATTGCCGACGAAGTAGGAGCGCTGCTCATGGCAGATATAGCCCACCCCGCAGGGCTTGTAGCGGCAGGGCTGTATTCAAACCCCGTGCCCCACTGTGACTACGTCACCACTACAACGCATAAAACCCTTAGGGGACCAAGGGGCGGAATGGTAATGATGAAAGAAGAGCACAGAAAAAAGATAAACAGCAGAGTGTTCCCCGGGACTCAGGGCGGACCGCTGATGCACGTAATAGCCGCAAAGGCTGTGGCTTTTAAAGAGGCGCTCGAACCAGAATTTAAGGAATACCAAAAACAAATAGTCAAAAACGCAAAACGCATGGGAGAATGTATGTCTGAGGGCGGGCTTAAGCTCGTTTCGGGAGGTACGGACAACCACCTAATGCTGGTAGACTTGAGGGAGACTGAGCTTACCGGGCAGATTGCCGAGGAGACCCTCGAGCAGGCGGGGATTACAGTTAATAAAAACGCAATACCGTTTGATCCCAGACCGCCTGCGGTAGCGAGCGGAATAAGGATAGGCACTCCGGCCATTACGACCAGGGGAATGAAAGAGGAAGAGATGGAAATAATCTCAGCGTTTATGAGAGAAGCTCTGAATAACCCCGGAAATGAAAAAGTGCTTTCCCGTATTAAAGACGACGTGCGAGAGCTGTGCAAAAAATTCCCGATTTACTCACATAGGCTGACGTAGATGAAATGCCCCTTTTGCTCAAGCCTCGAAAGTAAAGTGATAGATTCCCGTCTGGCTAAGGACGAAACCTCTATCAGGCGCAGACGAGAATGTCTTGACTGCGCAAGCCGCTTTACTACCTATGAAAGAGTAGAAGAAGTTGAACTCATGATTATTAAAAAAGACGGAGTGAGGGAGCCGTTTGACCGAAGCAAGATAGTGTCGGGAATGACTAAGGCATGCGAGAAAAGACCGATAAGCATGGACGTGATAGAGAGCTTCGTATCGTCGCTCGAAAGGGAGTTTCAGGAAAGGGGAGACCGCGAGATAGATAGTACGGAAATTGGGGAGAGGGTGATAAGTAAGCTTTATGAAATAGATGAAGTCGCCTACGTAAGGTTCGCATCCGTTTACCGCTCGTTCAAAGACGTGAACCAGTTTATGAGTGAGCTTAAGGACCTCTTAAAAGAAAAGGGTAGTGGTAAATCCGACTCCGCCTCTCCATCACTTGAGTTAATAAAAGACAAATCCGATAAATAATGTTGATTGACAGCCACGCCCACCTGGATTCCCTTGAAGACCTGCCCGAAGTGTTAAAGAGAGCCCGAGAAGCCGGGACTGAAAGGATTGTCGCAATCTCATCGAGCTTGAGCTCATCCGCCAATACTATAGAAATAGCCCGCTCAAATGAAAATATTTATGCCGCCGTCGGCATCCACCCACACAACGCAAGTACAACCAATGAAGAAGTAATAAGAGAGCTTGAATCCTTTATAGAAGAGCCCAAGGTCGTAGCAGTGGGTGAAACGGGGCTTGATTATTTCTATATGAACTCCGAAAAGGACGTACAGATAAAATCTCTCATAGAGCATATAAAGCTCGGCAAAAAACACGAGCTCCCGATTGTGATACATGTAAGGGACGCGGACGAGGATTTAACAGAAATTTTAAAGAAAGAGGATGTATCTTCGAAAACCGGAGTAATTCACTGTTTTACGGGGGGCTACGAGCAGGCGGAGGTGTACCTGGACCTGGGGTTTTATATTTCGTTCTCGGGCATAGTCACTTTTAAAAAATCAGAGGAGAACAGGGAGGCTGCAAAGAATATTCCGGATGACAGGATACTTGTGGAAACGGACTCCCCGTACCTGGCCCCGGTGCCGCATAGGGGAAAAACAAACGAGCCTTCTTACGTTAGACATGTAGCTGAAACTGTTGCCCAGGTAAGGGGCGTGACGCTAGAGGAGTTAGCGGAAATCACAAGCGCTAACACAAAGAGGCTTTTTAACTTAAGCGCTTGAGCAACCTGCAAAAGAAAAGTTATGAGCAAGAAGCCTAAGATAGGAATAACGATGGGAGAACTAAACGGCATAGGGCCTGAGATTGTGGTTAAGGCTCTGGGCTCTGAAGAAATACAGGAGCAGTGTGAGCCTATAGTGTTCGGAAGCGCGTGTGTGCTTGAAAAAGCCGAGAAGCTTGTGGGCAGAAAAGTAGAATGCGAACTGATCGAAACGGGAGATTTCAGGATAGAGGATTTAATGCCGGGCAAAGCGGATGAGGCTTCCGGAAGGGCTAGTTTGGCATACATTGAAAAAGCCGTAGAGGCAGCGCTAAATAAAGAGATTGACGCAATTATAACCGCGCCCATATGTAAAGAGTCAATACATATGGCGGGTTCTGCCTATCCGGGGCATACGGAGATGCTCGCCGATCTGACGAATGCGGAAGAAGCGGTAATGATGTTCGAGGGCCCAAGCTTTAGAGTCGTACTTGTGACAATTCATACCGCCTTATCGAACGTGCCGGGGTTAATAACATTAGACAGAGTATTTTCCACCATACTTACCGCAAACGATTCACTCATCAATCTTTTCAAAATCCCCGAGCCAAAGATAGCCGTATGCGGCCTGAACCCGCACGCCGGAGAATCAGGAGCGTTCGGGAGAGAAGAAATTGAGAGCATCGAGCCCGCAGTATTAAAGGCACGGGAAATTGGAGTGGACGTGACGGGGCCGATGCCTGCTGACACCCTATTTTACTACGCAAACCAGGGCACGTGGGACGCTGTGGTGGCAATGTATCACGACCAGGGGCTAGTGCCGTTTAAAATGATTTCCTTTGAAGACGGGGTCAATGTTACGCTCGGTCTTCCTATAATCAGGACCTCCCCCGACCATGGAACGGCTTTTGATATAGCCTGGGACGGACATGCCGACCCGACGAGCATGATTGAGGCAATAAAAGTAGCCTTAAGACTCGCCGGAAATAAATCCATAGACTTTAATTAAAGAACAGCTGGAAGAGCTTAACTGTAAGTACGCTCAGTCGTGTAGAGCAGAGGGAGTATCTCGCCTGATTTTCCGAGTAAAGTGAGGTCGTAAAGAGCAGAGCTCGGCGTCATCTCTAGATTAATCTCGATTACGCATTTACCGGTTTGCTTGGCTACAAGGCCCATTGACGCGGCTGGCTCGACAATCCCGGAAGTGCCTACGATGAGCATTACATCACACTCTTCAATAGCCTTAAGTGAGCGGTCTATGACCTCCATAGGGATTATCTCGTTAAACCAGACAACATTGGGACGCCCGATCTCGCCGCACTTAGCGCACTTGGGCGGAAGCTCTGCCATGGGCACGTCATGGTTCTCCACAATGTCGCCGCATTTAGTGCAGCGCACCTGCCACAGGTTGCCGTGAATCTCTATGATATTTCTGTTCCCCGACATCTGATGGAGACCGTCGATATTTTGTGTAATTAGAGTGAAATTGTGTGTCTCGGACTCAAGCTCGGCAAGAGCGTAGTGACCGGGATTGGGTTTAGATTGCTTGACTATACTTCTCCGCCACTCATACCATTCCCAAACCAGCTTGGGGTCATTCCAAAAGGCTTCGGGTGTCGCGAGCTCTTCTGGTCTGAAATTCTGCCATAGCCCTTCCTCGCCCCTGAATGTGGGGATGCCGCTCTCCGCGGATATACCGGCGCCCGTGAGCACGAGTATATTCGAAGCTCCTGTTAATTTTTCTCTCGCATCGGCAATTTTCTCAGCCAGCTCTTCCATGACAATAAGAATACAGCATTAATCGGAGCAAGTGTTATTCGATTTACTGTAGTGGGTAAATAAAAGACGCTTCTTTATACTGCCCAGGGTAAACAATAACCTTGCGTCCATCCTGCCACTGCACTACCACCGTTTCATGCCCCTTTTGACTGCCCGAAGAATCGGTCATAAAAGTGCCGTAAAAAGTCTTTAGCTCCTCTCGCTTTGCAGTATCCCTTAGAGCAGCGTCATCCAAAGTCCCGGAAACTAGTATGCAATGCTTGACGATAAGCCCTATGTGATAACCCTGGGCCGCCACGTAGTCAGGCTCTTTGTGGTACGCAGATGTAAAACGCTCCGCAAATTCTTCAGGCGTAGGGCCTATATCGGGTTCTACCCTGAGCCCCCTCTCCCACTGGCTGACTGACAGAAAACCCTCTGAGTAATCTCCAAACGTCTCTCTGAAGAGCTTTATTGAAGCAACTACGAGCCCCGCGGCCTTTGGCTTTACTCCCTGCCATTCAAGCTCTTTTGCTACTGCCATATCATCCTCTGCCCGTCCGATACCAAGAATCAGATCAGGATTATACTTCTTAACATCCTCAATTATGACTCTTAAGTCCCTCTCCCCGGATGTAAATGTAAAATCCCGGACCTCAAAACCCAACTCTTTTGCGTGTAGCTTAGCGCCAGCTGCGATATTCTGAGAAAAACCGCTGTCAATAGCGCTAAGGAACGCTACTTTTTGGGCCTCACTGTCGGTATCTCTAATAAGGCGCAATATGCCCCGCATATATGAACTTGCTGGGGAAATACTGCTTATTACGCAAGTGAATTTCCTTTTCTCAATCTCATCAGTCGAGCCGCCGTGGTTCCAGAGAGTCTTGCCTTCGGCCTCGGCCACCTCGGCAGCGCCCAGGGCAAGCGAGCTTGAGTATGGGCCTAGGAGTACATCGACGTCATCGTTGACAATGAGCTTTTCAGTAAGCTCTTTACACTTATCGACCGAGCTTTCGTCGTCATAGTAAATTAGTTCAAGCGGTACTTTTTTCCCCAGGCTCGGAATCAATAACCCGCCCGTACTGTTAACATCAGACACGAATAGCTGCAGACCCTGAAAGCTTTCAGTTGCCTGAACGCTGTATCTACCACTAAGGGATATAGGCAATCCGAATTTTACGGTTTCCATGGTACCAAGAAGAGCATAATGTACTTACGTTATGTTTTCAAAACCACCTATGTATATCTCTTTTCTAGTATTCAGAAGGTAAAGAGAAAATTAATCGAACCTGATTAAAAGTGATAAAAATTTTTACTTCATCTTACATTTTCTGATATAATGGACTTACAACTTAACATTTAGGAGGTAAAATAAGATGCGTATTTCAACGGTATTTAAACTGAGCTTGCTAATTGCTGTTGTCATTCTTGGCTATGTCGTTACAACGAGTTCACATGATTGGCTGCCCATTATAAAGAAACAAGGTCTTCTCAAAACCGTAACGTCTCTCGGGATTGATGGAGTCCAGGCCGCTGATAAGATCAAACCAGGCCCTAAGGCAGCTAATTATTCCCGGACGGGCGCCTTTAAAAACCGCTCTGTGTACTACCCTGGCACTGAGGATTTGGCTCCGGATGAGATGCGGGTGATAACCTGCGGCTCAGGTATGCCTATCCCGAGTCTTAACCAGGGGGCCGCATGTTTCCTGGTAGAGTTGGGAAACGGTGACAAATTCATTTTCGATATGGGAACCGGCTCTTCTGAAAGGCTGATGTCGCTCGGCATCCCGCTTGATTATATAAACAAGGTCTTTATCGGTCACCTGCATATGGACCATATGGGCGACTTACCCGCGTTTTGGGTTTACGGCCCGCAGAATAACCGTTCCGGACCGCTCTATGTTTGGGGACCCGGCGGGGGCGGGACAAAGCCCGAATGGAGCTTTAAAACGTCAATGGAAAAAATGCAGGAAATGTGGGCCTGGATGACCGGTACGCTAGTAGGTACCATCGATACCCGCGCCTTTCAGTTGGTCGTCAACGAGTTTGACTGGTCTAAGATCAACAACGTTATATATGAAGAGAACGGAGTAGTTATCCGTACGATCCCGGCAATTCACTTCGAACAGTCAGTGAGCTTCATTCTGGAGTGGAACGGACTAAAATTATCTTACTCAAGTGATACAGTGCCTAATAAATGGTGGGTTAAACATACACAGAACTCAGACCTTTCTATTCATGAGGCTTTCTTCCCAACGGGAATGTGGGAGGAAAAATACAGTTTTACCGCTCAGGAAGCCTTAAACGCGAGCACAGTTATTCATACCTCCGCAGTGATGTTCGGAAAAGTTATGTCGCTCACCAATCCGCGTCGGGCAGTCGCTTATCATTTTACATACGAACCCGACTCAATTCCCAGAATGGTAGAAGCAGTACGTGAGACGTACCATGGTCAGGTGGACTATGCTACAGATTTCATGGTCTGGAACGTGACAAAAGATAAAATAAGGACTCGTACGAGTGCCTACAATACCTTTGTCTACCCGGTACCGCCGCTGCAGGAAAAGCAGATGGCTACTGGTGATCGATACGTTACGCCTAAATGGGTCGTGGAAGGCATAGAGCCGGAACTCTTGCCTGTCATTCAGAAGATCTATGACGACTTTAACAAAGAATATGGAACAAACTACCCGAATCCATGGAATAAATAGATAAGGAAAACGCGTAACAATACATTAAAATTAAATACAGAAAGGGAGCTTCGGCTCCCTTTTTTGTTTCCCAAAAATATCAATAATCGCAGAAGCCGTGAGATAGGGTTATATAAATATTGCTAACTTTGTGGGTGGACCGGTTTCCGGGGGTATGACAATCTGAGGTAAGGGTAGCATTAGAAACCCAAATCAACCCAGGATTTCGTCTGCTTTTTTGTTGTCTGTTGTCATCAGAACCAATAAGCAGTGTTCACCTTCTGCAGTCAAAGATGCGTTAACAATATTAATATGTTGCTCGGAAAGTTTTTTTGTAATCTTAGCAATTTGTCCGGGTTTGTTATCCATCTGTACAGTCAAAACAGTGCTTTCGCCGAATTTTAGATTCTGTTCGTGGAGAACTTCCTTGGTCTTATCTGCATCATCCACGATCAAGCCTACAATTGCCGACTCTGCTTCAACTACTGTAGAAAGCCCTCTGATATTTATGTTGGCTTCAGAAATCGCTGTACAGAGCTCGTTTAGCATACCAACCCTGTTCTTCACAAAGATAGAAAATTGTGTTTCAAGTGCCATATCTAGTAATTAATCCTATAACGTCAGCAAGCGGAAAGCAAGGGATTTAATACTTACTATTCTTTTGTTATAGTTTCATACTATTCTGGAATATTCTGTGCTATACACTCTGAAATATAGGAACTACGCTGGAAGAAAGAGAAAGGAAGCGGCCCGGCATGAGCGAAGAGAACATTACAATCTTAACTTCTAAGAGGATTTCTTTAGAATTAGGCTGCAAATATGATAGAATGGGTCAAGCAGTACTCCTGTATTTGAGGTGAATATTATTATTCGATTAGGCGATTGGTCTTTAAATCAAGAAGCGAATATAGAAGCCGAATATATATGCCTGGCCTTCGTTATATTCATTCTTCTCTTCTCTTACTCTTGTGGGGATTCCACAAAGAATAAAGACCTAGAGACAAAACAAGGCATGGTTCTAATACCCGAGGCTGATTTTATGATGGGCGCTCACGACGAGCTCGCACGTCCCGATGAGCTCCCCAGGCACAGAGTATTACTGGATGCTTTTTGGATGGATGAGACCGAGGTTACAAACGGGGAGTTTAAAAAATTCGTTGATGAGAAAAAATACGTAACCACCGCCGAGCAAAAGCCCAAGTGGGAGGAGCTTAAAAAACAGCTCCCTGAAGGCACTCCTAAACCCGATGACAGCCTTTTGGTTCCGGGCTCACTCGTGTTCAATCCACCCAGAGGAGAGGTTAGCTTAAATAACTTTTATGAGTGGTGGCTCTGGGTACAAGGCGCAAACTGGAAAAACCCGGTAGGTCCGGGGAGCGATATTAAGGGCCTTGACGCACATCCCGTAATACATATTTCATGGTACGACGCAAACGAGTACTGCAAATGGGCTGGTAAGCGGCTACCCACTGAGGCTGAATGGGAATGGGCAGCCCGTGGGGGTCTTGAAAACAAGCCCTATTCGTGGGGCGGGGAGCGTGTGGATAAAGGCAGCGCCAAAGCCAACACCTGGGATGGCAAATTCCCTTCTAAAAACACTGGCAATGACGGATTTGTGGTAACGGCTCCCGTAAAATCTTTTCCACCTAATGGCTACGGCCTGTACGATATTGCGGGTAATGTGTGGGAATGGACAAGTGATTGGTATAGACACGATTATTATGAAACAAGCAATAAGCCCGAAGGTATTAGGAACCCAAAGGGCCCTGAAGACAGCTACGATCCCGTGGAGCCGTATGCGGAAAAGAAGGTTCAGAGGGGCGGCTCATATTTATGTAATGAATCTTATTGCTCGGGCTACAGGGCCGCGTTCAGGCAAAAAACAAGCCCGGACACTGGGCTCTCACATGGAGGATTTAGGTGCGTGAAAGACAAATAAAAATTTATGGCAAGCAGAAAAAAGTTATAGGAGGAAATTACATGAGTAGATTATTATTGTTATTTGTATTATCAATTGCAATTTCTTTAACCGCGCTTGAGCCGGAGCTTATGGCTCAGGAGAATAAGAACTCTGATAAGCCAAACATCTTGGTCATCTGGGGAGATGATATCGGCATGACCAACGTGAGCTACAATTCCAGGGGTCTTATGGGCTACAGGACGCCCAACATAGACCGTATTGCGGCCGAAGGCATGATTTTTACGGACTACTATGGCGAGCAGAGCTGTACTGCCGGTAGGGCATCATTTATTACAGGCCAGAGCGTTATACGCACTGGGCTCAGCAAAGTCGGCCTACCGGGCGCTGAACTCGGAATGCAGGAGGAAGACCCCACAATAGCGAGCGTACTTAAGGCGCAGGGTTATGTAACAGGCCAGTTCGGCAAAAATCATTTGGGGGACAAAGACGAGCACCTTCCCACCAATCACGGTTTTGACGAATTCTACGGCAATCTCTATCACCTAAACGCCGAAGAAGAACCCGAGCTTCCCGACTATCCAGATGAGAAAGAATATCCGGAATTTAGAAAAAAATACGGTCCGCGAGGTGTGATCCATAGCTACGCAGGCGGCAAGATAGAAGACACCGGACCATTAACTAAAAAAAGAATGGAAACGGTTGACGACGAGACCGTAGAGCGTGCTCTAGCGTTTATCGAACAGGCAGTTAAAGACGGGAAACCGTTTTTCGTTTGGTGGAACGGCACGCGCATGCATTTACGTACACATGTAAAGTCCGAGCTCAGAGGCATCTCGGGACAGGACGAATATTCAGACGGCATGGTGGAGCATGATATGCACGTCGGGCAGTTCTTAAAGTTAATTGACGAGCTCGGAATCGCGGACAATACAATTGTGTTTTACAGCACAGACAACGGCCCGCATATGAATTCCTGGCCTGACGCCGCCATGACCCCGTTCCGCGGAGAAAAAAACACGAACTGGGAAGGCGGGTGGCGTGTGCCCGCAGCGGTTAGGTGGCCCGGAAAGATTCCAGCCGGCACAGTTTCAAACGGAATTATGCATCACATGGATTGGCTGCCGACGTTCGCCGCAGTCGCGGGTAACCCGGACATAAAAGAACAGCTATTAAAAGGAACGAAACTCAACGGGAGAAGCTATAAGGTGCACCTTGACGGCTATAACTCACTGCCGCTTCTTCTGGGTGAATCTGATGTTAGCCCTAGAGAAGAGATTTTTTACTTCTCGGACGATGGAGACTTGACCGCCCTTCGGTTTAAGGACTGGAAATTAATCTTTGCCGAGCAGCGCACACAGGGGACATTGGCTGTTTGGGCAGATCCGTTCGTACCTCTTCGTCTGCCTCTTCTTTTTAATCTAAGACGAGACCCCTATGAGAGGGCGAATCTTACTTCAAACACATATTACGACTGGTATATGGACCATGTATTCCTGCTGGTCCCTGCTCAGGAGTACGTGGGGAGGTTCTTGGCAACCTTAAAAGAGTTCCCTCCGAGACAGAAGGCCGCTAGCTTCTCCATTGATCAGGTGATGGAGAAGTTGCAGGAAGCCCCGGGAACGCCTTAAAGGAATTGACAAACTAATCAGAGGCGAATGGCTGTTACTTAATATACCAACAGCCGTTCGCTTTGTCTTCGGACAGGTGAGAAAAATGAGAATATTCCTCTATATATTTATTTTTGTATCATTCATTCCGGCAGTTGAAGCATATGCTACAGACCCACTGCCCTCATGGAACGAGGGCCCTGCCAAGAAGGCGATAACAACTTTTGTTGAAAAAGTAACTGATCCGAAGAGCGGCTCCTTCGTAAAGCCCGAAGAGCGGATCGCAGTATTTGATAACGACGGAACGCTCTGGGCAGAGCAGCCTATATATTTTCAGCTCGCCTTTGTTAAGGACAGAGTGATGGAGCTTGCCCCGTCTCATCCTGAGTGGAAAGAGGAGCAGCCTTTTAAGGCGGTACTTGAAAATGACAAGGAAGCCCTCGCTGCAAGTGGTTATGAAGGGCTGATGAAGCTCCTTATGGCGACGCACTCGGGTATGACCAAGGCCGAGTTTTCAGAAATAGTGACGAAGTGGCTAGCCGCCGCTAAACATCCTAGGTTCGATCGTCCTTACACTGAGCTTGTTTACCAGCCCATGCTCGAGCTTCTCACGTACCTTCGCGCAAACGGGTTTAAGACCTACATTGTTTCGGGAGGAGGGATAGAGTTCATGCGCCCGTGGACAGAAAAAGTGTATGGCATCCCGCCCGAGCAAGTAGTGGGGAGCAGTATAAAAACCGAGTTTGAGATGCGCGGCGGTGAGCCTGTATTGGTCAGAAAAGCTGAGATAGATTTTATTGACGATAAGGAAGGAAAGCCGGTTGGAATTAACAGCCATATAGGCAGGAGACCAATAGCCGCTTTCGGCAACTCGGATGGCGACTTGCAAATGCTGCAGTGGACTCAGGCGGGTGAGGGTCCGAGCCTGATGGCGCTCATTCATCATACGGATGCTGATAGGGAATGGGCTTATGATAAAGATTCACATATAGGACGTCTCGATAAGGCTCTTGATAATGCGCAATCAAATGGCTGGACAGTTGTAGATATGAAAAAAGACTGGAACGTAGTATTTCCTATTCAAGCCGAGTGAGATATAAAACTATAGCACCGGGGAAACCACACGATGCCTGTCTATTTTATTAAAACCGCTCTTTAATGTTTTAAACAACCTCGGCAGCTTCCTTTAGCACATCACACACGCATGGTATTCATAATAACGGAATTTTATATCCGTATTCAATTGGATTAGTCTTGTAATATGTACTCCAAGTCATGAGTATTTATTCAGCTAAAACCCCGGTGGGTGTTTTTCCCAGAAAGAACCCGAACTTCCCATACTATAACCAAGCTGGAACAGCTTTTTCATATATTTTGGTGCGAATTGCTCCTTGACTCCAGCATTAAAATCTTCAGGTATGTAAGCAAGGTTGTAATCAATACCGTCTCGCTTAGAGTTGTAGTAGATACGGTATAACTCTGATTGTGCCTGATTTCTTATAAGAGATCGGATAGAGCGTTCTGCTATCGGCATGAGTCTAGATTCAATTGTTTCATAAGTAGGTAATAATCGGGAATTAAGGATTACATAAATTTTTGGATTGCCTTTGAGGATCAGTTCCTTAAGAATCTTTTCTCCCCATTCGAGAAAAGCTGGGTAGAAAAATACCTGAGCCGAAGCGCCTCCATCGACATGCAGCTCAAAGTAGCGCTTACTGTCAGCTTCTACTTCTATATAGACCGGAGGCATAACAACAGGAACTGAAGCTGATGCTAACAACACATCACATATGAGATCTAACGCCTTTGGGGAATTACTGGCAGCTATAGCAGTAACATCCCAAATTACCGGTCTCTCTGCATCTAGGTTCGTCGTGACAATATATAGACGTCTGCCTTTGCTATATTGGGCTGAAAGCTCCTCGAGCACAGTACGATTTATATATTTCCTGATCAATTTTTTCAATGGCTTCGAACTTGCCATTGAGTCACCAAAAATTAGTGCGGTTAAACCCCTCTTTTTTGAGATATCTTTTTGGGAAATTGTTGTATAAATTTCACGTAACATCTCGTCATACGAGGACCCTAGGAAGGCAAGTGGTGCGATTAGAGCACCCGTGCTCACACCTGTAACAATTTCAAATTCGGGCCTATTGCCGGAAGCAGTCCACCCAACAATTAAACCAGCGCCAAAAGCGCCGTTAGGCCCTCCGCCTGATATCGTCAAGTACTCGTGCGACTTATTGAACAGATCAGGGTATAAAGCCTCAATTTCCTCGGGCGAATCAGCCAGAATATGCTCTTCCGGAAGCGGTTTATCACCCCAGAATCGAGCGTGTGGTATGGATGGTATTTGAGCCATGTTTATCTTTGATTCGGGTACAGGTATGCGGTCGTTATTAGGAGAACATCCTATAGAAAATGTTAATAACAATAATAAATAAAGGGTATGTAGAAAACTTTTTGAATAAGACCTCATTGTCATGTTGAATTATTAACGCAAAGTTTAGCTTCCATTAGACTGATAATTGTGTTTAATATCCTTTAGTTTTTACGCTAATATATAATAATTTCTCAGTCAAGTTCAGCTGACTAAATTACAATCCAAAGGAGGGATTAAGATGGCTTGGATATACTTACTCATAGCAGGTCTTACAGAGATAGGTTGGGCACTAGGCTTAAAATATACAGAGGGTTGGACTAAACTCATCCCGAGCATATTAACTATTATCGGTATGATAATTAGCTTTTACTTTCTTTCACTTTCTTTGAAGACAATCCCGGTATCCACAGGATATGCAGTTTGGACAGGAATCGGAGCATTCGGGACTGCTATGATTGGCATGTTCTTACTAGGTGAACCAAGCAGCGTGCTCAAAGTTCTTTGCGTCCTCTTAATTGTAGCAGGTGTTGTGGGATTGAAGCTTGTATCCGTTTCCTAGATATATCTTTATATGATGGGAGACTGAAGCTTGCTCATTAAATTTGTGGGTGACCGGAGCTAATTGCAAACTAGGAGTTGATCTCTGCACGCTTCGTATTTAGACTTATTTTATAGAGATTAGGGCAACTTTATTTCACTCAAACTCAGCAAAAGAAGGGGGATTCATGATTAATTCTACTCATAGATTCATTCCGCGCTTTACCTTATTGTTAGTAATGCTGGCTTTCGGATTCTACTTAGCCTCATGCGATTCTGACAATAAATCAACCATAACAGGTTTTGTTTTGAGCGGTGACGAACCGATAGAGTCAGCTGAAGTTACTTTGTTCTCGACAGGAACGCCAAGGGGAGTAGTGTTATTGGGAACCGGCCTAACCGACGACACAGGGTTTTTCAGAATCAGGACTAAGCTTCCTTCAGATGAAAACGCAGTAATATACGCGACTGCTCAAAGTCCTATATTGGCTCTATCCCAGCAAACAAGAATTCAAACAGGCAGCCAAGTCCGTCTAGCAACTGTACTCGGAAGAAAGCCTATTGAGAACGAAATTGTGATTAATGAGAGGACGACAGTGGCGACTGCATACGCGATGGCGCAGTTTTTAGACGAGGGTGAAATAGACGGTCCCTCGCCGGGTCTTCAAAACGCCGCGGATATTCTTACCAGACTAGTCGATCTGGATTCGGGCGATACTACATTTTTCCTGAATACATTTCCAAACGGCGGCAGCACTACTACGAGGGGCGCTTTTAATTCCCTGGCCAATATGCTGGCTGCGTGCGTACGCTCCGGAATTAAGTGCGGCGAGTTTTTTGACCTTACCACGACGCCCGGAGGAGACGAGCCCGGAGATACTCTTGAAGCGGCTCACAATATAGCCCTATTCCCGTGGCAGAACGTGGACGGACTGTTTGATTTTTCACTCGAAGAACAAATTTACGGGCCCGCGCTCGACTCCACAGAAGACATAACGGCATGGTTTCTCGCTATCAGGTACGTCGGGAACGGCATGGAGATGAACGGCCCGGGTAATACCGCTTTTGACGCTGACGGGAACGCGTGGATCACCAATAACTTTGTGTTTAGAGACAACCCATCGGATGTAGCTTGCGGCGACGACCACGTGCTCAGGCTTACGCCTACGGGCGAGGACGCCCCAGGCGCGCCCTATCAGGGCGGCGGCACATACGGCGTAGGTTACGGCATAACACTTGATCCGGACAGCAACGTATGGGTAGGGAACTTCGCTTTTCAGGGTGAAGGATGCCCCCTTGATCCGGATGCCCGCGCTCAGTCGGTATCGAAGTTCGCGCCCGACGGCACCCCTATTTCCCCTACTACAGTTGGAAACGATATCGGCGGGTTCAAAGGGGCGGGCAACACAATCTTCTATCCTCAGGGAACGGTTTCAGATTTCGACGGCAACATCTGGATCGCCAGCTGCAGCGCTGACCATGTAACAATATTTCCTGGAGGAGACCCTGACCAGGCGTTCGTAATACAAGATACCTTTGGTGATGACGAAAAGATCGTAGTCGCGCCCTTCGACGTTGCCATAGACCCCGGCGGAAACGCGTGGGTAACCGGGAATGAGAGCTTTAATGTTGCGAAATTCGACCCCGACGGAAATCTTATATTTAACGTCTCGGGGGATGAGGCGGCCGAGGCCGGGTTCAAGCTGCCGATGGGTGTCGCTACCGACATGTTCGGAAACGCATGGGTGGCGAACTCAGGCTTTGTGACCGCCCCGTGCGATGGTAATTCAGTACCTGAATTGAAAGCTTTCATAGCACTTACCTTAGACCCGGACTTCATGAACCCGGATGCGTCTTTAATTAAGGTAAATTCAGAGGGAACCGAGATCGGGTCGTTCAAGGGCGGCGGGCTGCTGTTGCCTTGGGGTATTTCGGTCGACGGCGCGAGTAACGTGTGGGTGTCGAACTTTGACGGACAGACTATTTCATATTTTTGCGGGGAAGACATGAGCAACTGCCCGCCGGGTTTAGAGACAGGGGATCCGATAGCTCCCCTGGGTTATTTATTCAACGGCCTAAAACGGAGCACGTCTGTTCAGATCGACCCGTCCGGAAACGTATGGGCTACTAACAACTTCGAGTTACTCGCCGCATCCGACAATCCTGGCGGAGACTCGATGGTAGTGTTCATTGGAGCCGCAAGTCCGGTGAAGGCGCCATTAATCGGACCGCCTGTCGCGCCGTAAAAATTAAATACCTCTCCTTTGACGCAAGTGCACTAAGTGTAATCCTAAGCGCACTCTGAGCTAATAACCCACAAGACCCGGGAAAGCTTGTGTTGCGGGACCGGCGTTGACACCTCCCAGACAGGCTGGTTGATCAGTCAGAACTTTTTATTTGTAGTCTATTAGAAACATGCTACGCTAAAAAACGGCAGACAATACTAAGCACAATCAGGAGGATTATAATATGACTTACAGAATAACTTTACAGTTTGCTCTAACTTGTATGTTCCTTGTCTTTGCAGTACTTCATACAACAGTTTTAGCTGAACCTGGACCGGCAACTGAAGAAACTAAAGCTGAAAATACCAAGGTCCTTAAAGAGCTTCCTTTTGAGAATAAACAGGATTTTGAGAACGCAAAAAAAGGGTTTATCGCGACTATAGACGAGGGAGTGATAAAAGACGAAGACGGTAACATTGTCTACAGCATGAAGCAGTATGACTTTATTAAAGGGGAGTCTCCCGACACTGTAAACCCGAGCCTCTGGCGTCAAAGCGAGCTCAACAGCATTAACGGGCTTTTCGAAGTCGTAGACGGGATTTATCAAATAAGAGGCTTTGACCTGGCAAATATGTCAATCATAAAAGGCGACACGGGCTGGATTATTATTGATCCGCTAACTTCTGCGCCTACAGCTAAAGCAGCCCTTGATCTCGTCAATAAGAATCTCGGAGAGCGGCCCGTGGTAGCCGTGATCCATACGCACAGCCACGTGGACCACTTTGGCGGCATCAGAGGCGTAGTAGATGAAGAAGACGTAAAATCGGGGAAAGTGAAGATTGTCGCTCCCGAGGATTTTGTCGATCATTCGGTGAGCGAGAACGTAATAGCGGGCAACACCATGAGCCGCCGCGCAAGCTATATGTACGGGAACCTGCTTAACAAAGATGAAACGGGGAACGTGGGCGGAGGTCTCGGCCAGACAACATCAACTGGCGAGATCGGTCTTATTAACCCATCCGACATTATAGACAAAACCGGCCAGCAGATGAGCATCGACGGGGTTGATATCATTTATCAGATGACGCCCGGGGCCGAGGCGCCGTCAGAGATGATGTTCTATTTCCCGCAGTTCAAGGCGTTCATGCAGGCTGAGGAAATAAACCACACGCTGCACAACCTATATACACTCAGGGGCGCACAGGTACGTAACGGGCTCCTTTGGAGTAAGTACATTAACGAGGCTATTGAGAATCACGGCGATGAGGTGGAGGTATCGTTCGGAAGCCATCACTGGCCTACCTGGGGAAACGAGGAAGTGGTGGATTTCTGGAAAAAGCAGAGGGACCTTTACAAATACATCCACGATCAGACGCTTAATCTGGCAAATAAAGGCTACACAATGATTGAGATAGCCGAGATGATCGAGCTTCCGGATGAGCTGTCAAATACATTCGCAAACCGGGGGTATTACGGAACGGTGAACCACGACGTGAAAGCGCAGTACCAGCTCTATTTCGGCTGGTTTGACGGAAACCCCGCAAATTTACACGCCCTGCCTCCCGCTGAGGCCGCCAAAAAGTACGTCGAGTTTATGGGCGGCTCGGACGCGGTATTAAAAAAAGCAAAAGAATCATATGATAAAGGTGAGTACCGCTGGGTCGGTATGGTGTTAAACCATTTGGTTTTTGCAGAGCCCAACAATCAAGAAGCACGCAATCTATTAGCTTTAGCCTATGATCAAATGGGTTACCAGGCAGAATCGGGGCCGTGGCGTAATTTCTATCTGTCTGGTGCAAAAGAACTTCGAGAGGGGGTAAAGGAACTGCCGACTCCGGACACGGCGAGCCCGGATATAATAAAAAATCTATCCCTTGAGCTTTATTTTGATTTTCTGGGTGTCCGCTTAAACGGCCCCAAGGCTGCTGAATTGGAATACGTGTTCAACGTCGAGTTTCCGGATATTAATGAAAAAGCAGCACTTTATCTGGATAACGGAGTGCTGAACTATACAATCGGCAAACAAGAGGAGAACGCGGACGCTTCAGTCAAGATTACGCGGGCTGCGCTCGATGAAATAAACCTCGGAAGAGCAAAATTCACAGAGAAGGTAGAGTCGGGTGAGGCAAGCGTAGAGGGCAATAAGGAAGCCTGGCAGAACTTTCTGGCAACGATCGACACGTTCCCGTTCTGGTTTAATATCGTAACCCCATAGAGGTTGATATTCCAAGAACGTATATATTCGGTTCCTTCTATATACAATAGCTATTGGGAGAGGTCTATGCTCCTCTGTACATGTTTTTATATAATCTGAGTATATTGATGATAGAACGGTAAGCGGGAAGTCATTCTATTCTCGAGAGGAATCTGGAATTCATGCTCAAAAATGTATTGCTTCTCCTACTGGTTTCCATGATATGGGGAATTGCATTCGCTGTGTTGAAAATAGCGGAGTATGATTTTAAAGCTATAACTGTGATGGCATGTAGATGCTCAATCGGTTTTATAATCCTGCTCGCAGTCAGTATTGCTCAGAAAAGGGACATCCGGGGAAATCTAAAACACTTTTGGATGTTTATGCTCTTTAGTCTTTTGGGCATCGTTGTGTGCTGGATTTTATTGGCTGAGGGTCTTGAATATACTTCCGCATCCATCGGATCCATTATGGACGCCTCCATACCTCTTTTCACCTACGCGATTCTTCTTTTTATACTCAGGACCGAAAAGTTTGAGCTCCTGGGATTTGTGGGCTTATTGATAGCGCTTGTCGGGCTATTCTTCACTGTAGGATATAAAAAGGTACTGGGAGGGGAATCAACAGCGCTTGGTATTATCCTTCTCACAGGATCATTCTTTTCCTTTGCTCTAAACGCGATAATAATGGAGAGAAAAGCCAAGGGAATCGATGTTGTGGTAACCACTACATACGTTCTTGGCATAAGCTCTGTGCTTTTGTGGCTGATAGCTGTAGCGACTGAAAGACCGATCGTAAGCCGCATAAGTGATATAGACTTACTTTCAGAGTTCTATCTGGGCGCGCTTGTTTCCGCGGGAGGTTACTTTATCTACTACTATCTTATTCAAAAGGCAGGGGCTTATTTCACCTCAACAATGTTCTACTTAATTCCCGTTTTCGGAGTAATTGGCGGTGCATTGTTACTAAATGAGGAGATATCATACAAACAGATACTTGGGATGGTTGTAGTGTTTATTGGCCTTTATATTGTGAATACAGAAAAGTTTAAAAAAGAGTAATACCGCTCCTGCTATTTCCTCCCCCCGAAAAGGGCAATTTCAAAAAGCTTGAAGAAGCAGTCTACGTCACGAAACCCGATCTCTGTGAGCCAGCCGCATTGATCGTGGACATCCGCTAGCTTGTCTTCATCTTTATCAGGGCGGTTTTGGTAGCCATTAGCTATATCATCCCTAGTAGTTCCTGAGCCTGCAGCCGAGTGATGATCATGCAGGTGGTCTATATAGTATTCCTCAAACAGCTGCTCAACCTCTGGAGTACGAGACCTCACGTGCTCTAGATTGAGGAATATACCGCCCGGAGACAGAATGCTGTAGATCTCAGAGCAAATCTCCTTTTTCCTCTCATCCGGCTGGTGGTGAATAGCGAATCCTGAAATTACTATGTCGTAGGGTTTATGCGCTGAAACAGAATCGATCCAATCAGGTGAAGAGAAATCCGCTTTCAATACTTGTGTTCCGGAAGTGCCGGCGAGATTTTCACGCGCGGCATCGAGCATGGCGTCTGAGAAATCGACGAAAACCCCTAATGCACCAGGGAATACGCTCAGCAAAAACCGTCCCAAAACCCCGTCGCCGCAGCCAAGATCGAGTATAGTGGAGGGACTACTGCACCACTCCTGTACAATCTTACCGATGATTTTAAACTGCAGGTCCGCGGACGGAATCGCACTCCGCTCGAACTCGAGGAACTCCCTTGCATTCTCTTCTATCTCCCAAGCGCTGGTTTTTTCAGACATTGCTCCCTCTTATACAATCTACTTGGTATTGTCAGTGGATTAATTATATACAGGAAACCACACTCTTAATACTATCACTAAAAACGGTATGACTAGGATTTAAGCGCATTAGCCGTATGAAGGGCGATTACTATTTCCTCGTTGGTTGGGATTACATACACAGCGGGAGAAGTACCCGGTTTTGAAATCAGCTCCTTATTGGCGGAGTTTTTCTCCTCATCAATGCTTATACCGAGCCACGAAAGACCGACGCATATCCGCTCTCTGATGACCGGGCTGTTCTCACCGATACCAGCCGTAAAGATGAGTGCATCGAGACCGTCCAAGGCGGCTGTGAGTGAGCCGATTTCGCGTATACATCTGTAAGTGAAATATTCGACCGCCAAGCGCGCACCGGGCTCACCGCTCGAGGTAAGCGTCTCCATGTCGTTGGTAATGCCGGAGATACCAAGTAGACCGGACTTTCGGTAAAAGAGGTCCTCTACCTGCTCTACTTTAAATCCTTTCTCACGTATTAAGTAGATAACGACGCCCGGATCGATGCTGCCGCTGCGCGTGCCCATGGGCAGGCCGTCAAGGGCTGAAAAACCCATTGTGGTCGCGACGCTCTTTCGTTCATTTACAGCGCACATACTTGCGCCGTTTCCAAGATGCGCTACAATCATGCGGCCATTTGCAACCGAAGGGGAAATCACATGCATTTTGCTCACAATATACTCGTAAGACAGACCATGGAACCCGTAGCGGCGAACTCCGGATTGATAGTATTCCTCGGGAAGACCAAACATCTCGGCAATTTTAGGCTGGGTGCGGTGAAAAGACGTGTCAAAGACCGCTACCTGTGGAATACCGGGGTGTGATTTCATAATCGCCGCTATGCCTGCCACGTTGTAAGGCTGGTGAAGGGGCGCAAGCTCTTCAAATTCTGTTAGTTTTTCTAAAGTTACTTGATCGACTACCGCGGGAGACGAATACTCTGCTCCCCCGTGAACTACACGGTGGCCTACTGCACTGATAAGCGCGTGCGGAAGTTCAGATTCGATCCAGTCGAGGATCCATTCGACCGCGTCGCCGTGGGTAGAAACAGAGTTTGCGTCAAGCTCCATATCTTGGATTGTCACAGTATCTCCGCCGCTTACCGAAAATCTTGGAGATGAGCCGATATATTCCACTCCGCCCCGGCAAACCGCGCTCTGTACCCCGGTATCTGTCATCTTATAGACAGCAAACTTTACGCTCGAAGACCCTGTATTTATTACAAGTATCATATGATTACGAACTTCTATTATATTTTGGAGATTCTGTAGGAATTTGCCATGAGCGCGGCTACCGCGCAAGAGGCAAGCTTTGTGCGCAGCGAATCTGCCCTGCTGGCCAGAACTATCGGGACTCTCGCCCCGAGAACAATGCCCGCGGCCTCGGCCCTTGCCATAAAAGTGAGCTGCTTTGCGAGCATATTGCCCGATTCGAGGTCCGGAACGATGATAATATCCGGGTCTCCGGCTACTTCAGACTTAATGCCCTTTACATCAGCCGCTTTACGGCTGATCGCGTTATCGAATGCGAGCGGTCCGTCTAGTATGGCTCCCGTTATCTGCCGCCTCTGAGCCATCTTGCAGAGCGCTGCAGCGTCAAGCGTTGACTGAATCTTTGAAGTAACAGTTTCAATGGCAGATATAATGGCGACTTTGGGCGTCTCTATGCCCAGGATATGCGCAAGCTCGATTACGTTCTGGCAGATATCGACCTTCTCATCAAGGCTCGGGTAGATATTAACGGCCGCGTCCGAGATTATAATCGGTTTATGGTATGTGGGCACGTCCATAACGTAAGCATGGCTTACCCTTCGCTCTGTCCTGAGCCCGGTATCGCTCTTAATCACTTCCGCCATAAGCTCGTCGGTATGGAGGCTCCCTTTCATCAGCACCTCGCACTCCCCTTCTCTTACGAGCCTTACGGCTTCTGCGGCGGAGGCATGGCTGTGCGGGGTATCGACTATTGCAAATGCGGAAATATCTATTTCGAGTTTCTCGGCGATATTGTTTATCCTACCGCCAGGCCCAACGAGTACGGGCTCGATAAGCTCCTCCTGGCTTGCGACAAGAGCTGCCCTCAGTGAGGACTCATCACAGGGGTGAGCAACGGCTGTGCGGGGGGAATCGAGGGCACTGCACATTTCTATGAAGTCCTGATACTTATTGTAAGTCTTAACAATTATCTCAGGTCTATCAGCGCTCTCAACGGATACTTTTTCTATGGGCGCGAGCACCGAGGCGCTTCCGGTCATAACAGTCTCACCGTCCTGGTTTAGACAAATACATTCAAAATTTACGGTCTTTGTTTCGGGAGCCTTGTCGATAACTTTGATAGTCAGCGTGATGGTATCGTCCGATTTCAACGTCTTATTAAAATCCATCTGCTGAGATACATACACGGTACCGGGACCAGGGAGCTCGGTCCCGAGAAGAGCGGAGGTAAGAAGGCCGCTCCATATACTATGTGCCGTAAGACCGCTCGAATTATATTTTTCGGCATAATCACTGTTAATATGTGTTGGGTTCAAGTCGCCGGACAAAGCCGCAAGCTTGTCTATATCATCTTTAGTCAGAGTCTTTGAGATGCTTGCGGTATCACCTATCTTAATCTCGTCAAATGTCTTATTTTCAAGCAGCAAGTTTGGCATTGGCATATTCCCCGTATAAGAATATATGATTGGAAATAGTATGCCAGGACTATATTAAGCTCTAGTTAAGCAAGGTGTATTATTTTCATACCGCTCGAAACAAAAATATCCCGGAGAAGGGTATTTGATTATGACCCGGGGAATATTAATGTAGAGCTAAGAGACTTTCGGCTGCACTTTTTCCACGAATAGCTTCATCGACCTCATAGCCTCTTCATGGCTTATTCCCGGGAACTTGAAGCGGCAGATAAGGTTATCGATGCCCAGCTCTTCTTTGTACTGAGTAATCGCGTCGATACATTCCTCCGGGGTCCCTATTATTGCCTGGTCTCTCGCTATATCGTAGAGAACCGGGTCATCGGGGTTTGAGAGCAGGTTCCCCTCGCGGTCTACCATGGAGCCCCAGGACGCGTAGCCCTTGGCGGTGTATGTGACGTGCTCTTTAATTACCTCCCACGTATCGTCTGCGCTCTTATCGGATATGTACATCTCTCTTACGAGCGGTTTTTCGAAATCAGCAGGGTCTCTCCCATACTCTCTGAGGAGATCAGCGTGCATATCTAATAGGTATTTGATTATAGGTATGATACCGATTGCCGGCACGTAAAGAGGGGCGCCTATTCTCGCGGCCCTTCTGATAGCGGGCTCTGTGAAAGCGCCTATCCATATGGGTATTGGTTTTTGAACGGGCTTTGGAGTTACGTTTACGTTTTCGAGCTTATAGTACCTGCCGTCTACGCTGAAGGGCTCGTCTGTCCAGCTTTTCTGTATTATTTCGATCCCTTCTTCCATGCGCCCCCTTCTCTCCTTAAGCGAGCGGCCAAATCCGTCGAACTCTTCCTGTCTGTAGCCAAGGCCGAGTCCGAGTATCAATCGGCCATTTGATATTAAATCTGCCACGGCGGCGTCTTCGGCCACACGCACGGGGTCATGGAGAGGCAGCAGAAGAACACCTGTGCCGATACGGATATTCTGGGTCACCGCGCCTATGGCAGCCGCAACTAAAAGAAGTGAGGGACAATAACCGTCCCCGAGGAAATGGTGCTCCGTGAGCCAGGCAGAGTCAAAACCCATCTGGTCCGCGGTCTTGACCTCCTCTAGCATTTCCGTATAAAGATCTAAGTGCGGTCTCTTGTTGTGTGGCGGCGACTGAAGGCTGTAGTATCCAATACCGAATTTCATATCAATTCTCCTCTTGTTATAAGACTTTACCTAATGCCGGTCAAAATGAGCACGGTAGACAGAATACTAATATATCATTGAATCAAGAATCCGCAGTATTATTTTTTTGCGGTTTTATTCTCGTGAATAACCTGATACTGAGGATATACAAAACTTCCTCTAATCCAAACGGCCCAGTCTACTTTCTTAGGTTTCAACTTATATAGAGGATGGTCCTCAGGCATGGTGAAATTAACCGTAGCGTTCTCGGTATTCACTGGATACCCGATCCAGGGGATTGGGTACTTCACGACCTGCTGCATGCCTTGAGACTGAAGTAAACCAAAGTAGTTTAAATGCCCGCCCAGCACTCCAACGAAATCAGAGCCTACGTCAGCTGTAGATTCGATGAACTTTACTCCGTCTATTTCAAGAGTTGCTGTGAGCTTGCCGTCCTTGACGGTTGTAGTAGTAAAACCCGTCTCCGCCGGTATGCCCGCGGGCTTTGTGAACGCCCTCATTACAGGGGAGCTGTTGAAATAGTAGGCAAAGTATCTGCCCGGAAACCCGGTAGGCTGACCCATGGTATAGGAGTCCTGCCCTGCTACCTCTACAGTAACATAGGTAAGCGTATAAGCTCCGAACCCCGATGTCTGATCTGCTTCAGGTACGGTGTACATATTGAGCACCACCCTGTTATTCGGATGGGGCTCTAGCCCCTCGGGCAAAACGGCCTTGATGGCTTCAGGGTCGGCCTCGTAACCGATAATCAGCATCCATGCGTTCCTTACGAGCTGCGGCGGGGGCAGGACCTCTTCTTGTGCGCTCACCTTGGTTATATGCAAGCCCATACCCAGCATTAAGAGAGCTATTAAATACAGTCCCACTCTAAATCTTGTATATTTCATTGAAATGACCTCCTTCAAATATTTTTTACCGTGCTCATTTTGACCAAAACTCTTTTTCTATTTCATATTTGTGCGTTAGTGAGTATAATAGAACCTGCAACAATGCACGTCAATCAGTTTGTTTGCAGGTTTTCACTTGCATAACTGCAGGATATAATTTATTCCGAGGTGAGAGCGCATGTATAACTGGGATGATCTGAGAGTGTTCTTGGAGGTATCGAAAACTCTTAATCTATCGAGGGCCGCGGAGAGGCTCGGGGTAGATCAGACTACCGTTTATAGAAGGATAAACAGATTTGAGAAGAAGCTAGGCAAGAAACTGTTTAAGCGCGCCGCAAACACCTACTTACTTACGAGCTGGGGCGAGGGGCTTATGAAAAAGTCCTCTCATCTTGAGGACGAGATGTCAAAAATAGATAAGTTTCTAGAAGACGACCTTACGGAGCTGTTCGGCACTGTAAACATTACTACTACTGACGTTATAGCGAACGTAGTGCTACCACCGCTGCTTGCCAAATTCCATAAGCTCTACCCACAACTGCAATTAGACATAAATGTAGCCGAGGACTTCTTTGACATGTATAAGCGAGAAGCGGACCTGGCTATAAGGTCGTCTGACTCAGTGGAACCACACGTATACGCAGTGAAAGTCGGAAGAGGCGCTTGGGCATTTTATGGAACTGAAGACTATCTTAAAGGTAAACCCAAGTTTAACACAGCTGACTTTTTTAAGAAAAACAGCTTTATCGCAGGCAGTGAAAAGATCGAGCACACAAAATCAAACAAATGGCTCAGGAGTAAGATAAGGGAAGAGAACATCTCACTAAAAGCAAGCTCGATGGAGAGCGTTTACGCGGCTGTGAAAGCCGGAATTGGCATAGGACTTCTGCCCTGCGTTTATAAAGATATGGACAATTCTCTTGTTGAGGTAAGCGAGCGGTTTTACGATTTTGGCTCTCCGATTTGGCTGATTACACAAAAAGAGCTTATCGATAATGAGAAAATGAAAATCTGCATAGATTTTTTCAAAAAGGAGCTCGGGAAGGTTTTTCAATATTGAGGATTTTAGAGTTAGATACTTATTTCCTCCAGAAAACAGGGGAGAGAATGACGAGCACAGTGAATATCTCGAGTCTACCGACAAGCATTAAAAAAGAGAGCAGGAATTTTGAAAACCTTGTGAGAAAAGCGTAGTTTTGAACTGCACCGAACTCTAAAAATCCGGGACCCACATTACCGATGGAAGCGGCGCATGCCGAGATAGCTCCCAGGATTGATATATCCTCTACAAGTAGTATCATCAGCACGGATATCGCAAAGATCAGAATATAGAGCAGGATAAAGCTTGTAACGGTCGATATTACATCATTCGTTACCGCTTTTTTATCTACTTTCAGCACCTCTACTACCCGGGGCTTGATGAGATGGTTTAATTCTCTTGAAAAAATCTTTTTAATCAAAATGATAATCCTGATTACCTTTATTGAACCTGAGGTTGAACCAGCGCAGGCGCCGATGAACATGAGCGTGAGTATCGCGAAAATAGAGAAGGTGGGCCAAAGATCAAAATTTGCAGAGCTGAACCCGGTAGTCGATATGATGGAAACTACCTGAAAAGACGAGTAGCGGAGCGCCTCTAAAAACCCCCCATATTGCGTATGCCACAAGTTGAGAGTAATCAGGAGAGTAAAAAGAATGACTAAGAGAAAGTAATACTTGAGCTCCGAGCTCTTGAAGACCTTTGAAAACCTTCCGGTCAAGAAGTAATAATGGAGAAGAAAGTTTACTCCGCCGAAAAACATAAAGACGGTTACCAGAGTTTCAATTAAGGCGCTGTCGTAAGACTCAATGCTGGCGTTCCTGACTGAAAAACCGCCGGTGGACAAGGTGCTGAAAGCTGTTGCAATCGAATCGAACACGGGCATGCCTGAAATTGAAAGCAAAACGATTAACAAGAGTGATAGGGCGATATATACAAACCATAATTTTTTTGCGGTTTCAGCAATTTTAGGCGTCAGTTTCTCGGTTACAGGCCCGGGGGCTTCTGAGCCCATAAGCTGCATCCCTCCTACTGAGAGCTTAGGGAGTATAGCTATGCCCAGAATTATAATCCCCATACCACCAAGCCATTGAGTAAAACTCCTGTAGAATAAAATTCCGTGCGGCATGCTCTCAATATCGCTTAGAATAGTCGCGCCGGTTGTTGTAAACCCCGAGATCGACTCGAACAGAGCGTCTATGGGATGAGAAAGATCCAGTATCAATATATACGGGATAGCGCCGAAGACACTAGCTACAGCCCAGCACAAAAAAGCTATTAGAAAAGCTTCTTTTCTGTCAATGGAATCTATCTCTTTTGATTCCTTAAACACTTTCTCTAAAATGAATCCCGAGGTACTGGCTAAAAACGGTGCCAGCAGGAATATATACAGATCCCCGTCCCGATATATCAATGAACAGATGGCCGGTATGAGGAGTAATAACCCGAAGAACTTTAAAAAAGTACCGATTACATGTAATACAAGCTTTATATTCATGTTGGTTTATTCAGTCTATTGCCAAATTATTATCAACTGTTTAGTAGAATTTAAGTTTATGTCCCCGGGCTCTTATCCAATATACGGAACAGAGCCCGGTGTTCTAATATGAAATACTTAGGGGCTTTCCTCCAGAACACACTTATCACTACGTCCGGTTGAAACAGTGCACGGAATGTCAGGATCACAGACATTTGTACCGTGGCAGCCGCTACCTGGGTCTTCCTGATTATATCTACAGTCGCATATCGGGACTGCATAAAACGTAGTTGGAGATTTTGCGCAACTGCAAATTAACATAATGACAACAATTAACATTTTTATCAAAAAACCAAATTCTCTCGTTTTTTCCAAGCTGTTTCACTCCGTATTGTTCTTCTAGTTCAGTGGAAGTACACCTATAATTCTTTAAGGTCAGCAAATAATGCTGTAATTATAGATATCAAAGAATTACTTGAGTTAAATACGGGGGGGAGGTGATCTTGAATGATTATGGAGGTAAAGAAAATTACCGGGAGGAGCTTTATCGACAGAACTTAATCTTAAGTTTATGGAGTCATAAATATCTAAAGTCAAAGGACCTATATTTAAGCCTTTGCCTTCAGTATCTTCAATACAAAACAGTGATATAGCAGAACTGTCGTGGTTGCAGCTCTCAAGCGCAAGATCGCCACTTGACTCAAAAGATAAGGCGAATCCGGATAGGCATAGCTGTAGGATTAAAACAAGCGGTATACTGAATCTGAGAAATAATTCTAACTCAGTTTCGACAAATTGTTGGAAGCTGAATTTCAATGTACTGCCTCATACCCAAAATCCAATTGAAATTATAGACGAATACTATGAATATTCAATATTCACCTTTAAAGCTGTCTCTAAAGGCGGCCTAAAGCCTCTTCCATCCTGTCCATTCCCTTAACTATATCGTCCATCGAAGTTGCGTAGGAGATACGAACGTGATCGTCGGAGCCAAAAGCAACTCCGGGCACAACCGCCACCTTGGCCTCGACAAGAATGTATTCTGTAAAATCGAGAGAGTCTTTTATAAGCTTGCCGTCATATTCCTTACCGTAGAACCCTGAGACGTTGGGAAACACGTAAAAAGCCCCCTGTGGGCTGAAACAGCTTATCCCGGGGATTCTGTTTAGTCTCTCAACTATGTAGTTTTTCCTCTCCTCAAACTCCCCTGTGCGCCTGACGATTTCGTCATGCGGGCCGCTGAAAGCGGCGATTGCCGCCCACTGGGCAATGGATGTGGGGTTAGATGTGGACTGCCCCTGGAGCTTGGACATAGCGCTAATAACTTCTTTGTCTCCCGCCGCGTAGCCTATTCTCCAGCCTGTCATCGAGTATGTTTTTGAGACTCCGTTTACAAGCATAGTGGCCTTCTTAATATCTTCACCGAGCGCGGCCACAGGAGTGTGCTTGAGACCGTTATACAGTATCTTCTCGTAAATCTCATCTGAAATGATCGCGATACCCGCATCCATGGCTACATCTACAATGGCCCTTAGCTCTTCTTCATTGTATGTAGCGCCCGTTGGGTTTGAGGGATAGTTCAATATGAGCGCTTTAGTGCTGGAGTTTATATGCTTTTTAAGCTCGTCCGGCTCTATCTTAAAACCGTTTTCCTCACTTGTCTCAAGTATTACGGGAGTACCTTCGGCAAGTGTTATTTGCTCTGGATAGGATACCCAGTAGGGTGCGGGCACGATGACCTCGTCGCCCGAGTCGACGAGGACCTGAATGAGATTGTAAAGAGAGTGCTTGGCGCCGATAGATACAATTATCTCTGATCTTTCGTACTCAAGACCATGGTCTTCTCTTAGTCTTCCGATTATGGAGTCCTTGAGCTCGTCAATTCCGCCTACCGCCGTATATTTTGTAAGTCCTTGCCGTATAGCTTTAATAGCCTCTTCTTTTACGTGCTCGGGGCTGTCGAAATCGGGCTCTCCCGCCCCGAACCCTATAACATCTACGCCCTGTGATTTCAGCTCTTTGGCTTTTGCTGTAATCGTGAGTGTAGCGGATGGCTTTAGCCGCTTGGCACGTGTTGATAATTTCATGTGTTGGAACTCCTCCTAGCTAGATAACAATTTTTCTCTGAGTTTCTTCTCAACAATATCCGGGACCATGTGAGACGCCGAACCGTTGAGTGAAACGACTTCTTTAATCACCGATGAGCTGATGTGAGAGAATTCACTGTCCGTAACCATAAAGACCGTTTCAACCCCGTCGTTAAGAGTCTTATTGGCGAGGGCCATTTGAAGCTCGTACTCAAAATCGGACACTGTTCTCATGCCGCGGAGCACAACATTTGTGCCGCGCTTAATTACGTAATCAACGAGCAGACCCTCAAAGGAGTCTACCTCGACATCACTTCGCCCATCAAATAAGGTTTGTAGTATCTGAACTCTCTCTTCAAGCGTAAAAATAGTATTTTTAGATTTATTGTGCGCGACTGCAACAATAACTTTGTCGAATACCTTTATGCCCCGGTCAATGATATTCATATGACCTCTTGTAAAAGGATCGAACGATCCGGGGTATATGGCTACTTTACTCACTTGACACCTCTTTTGTGAAATAACTTACATGAGTTCCGCCGAAAGGCTTCGTGAACCTACTAAAACCCTCGGGAGAATCTTCAATTTTATGGTCATGCTCTATAATGAGGATACCTAACTCGACAAGCAGCTCCCCGGCCTTTTCAACGAAATCGCTAACTTCCTTACTCTTATACAGCTCGTAAGGGGGGTCCACAAATACCAGCTCATAGCTCTCACCCCCGCTCTTTAGTTTTTTAAGCGCCGATTCATAATCCGAGCAGATGAGCTCCGCGCTACCGAGAAAACCGCATGTCTTAAGGTTCTCTGACAGCACCTTGTAAGCGGCGGGGTCTTTTTCTATGAAAGTCACATGTTCAGCGTCCCTGCTGAGCGCCTCTATACCGAGACTCCCCGAGCCTGAAAATACATCGAGCACTCTGAGGCCGCTGATATCGCCCAGTCTGTCGAAAATCGATTTCTTTACACGGCTTGTCGGAGGACGCACTTTGCTCCCTTTCGGGACCTTTAGCTTTCTCCCCTTTTGCGAGCCTGTTAGCACCTGCAACATAAGGTTTGATATACTACCATAGTGTATATGATTGGCAAAAGCGGAAAACACCCGCGGGCATACGTCTGCTCAGCGGCAGTGGTGTCGTCTTTTTATACCTCCATCCGGCCTGTTACGACATAACCTAAGTTAAGTTGAGTATTAAAGTGCGGTCGTCTTCAAAAACAGCTTTGTTTAGCTCGAATTATCGGTTACAAATATGAGAGGACATGATTTAAACCAAGAGAGGAGGACGGATATGAACCACTCAACACTGAGAAAATTCAATCTTTCAATAATTTTTCTGATCCTGTTTACTTTTACGCCCACAGCGCTCATTCATAGCACCGCCCAGGCCGCTATGGTCGATTCACAGATGATAGAGGAAGGGCAAAACGCATCTACGCTTAGGGAAATAAATGAGAAGAAAGTAAGACGCGCGCTGGAAAACAAAATAGTCGCTGAGAAGCTACAAAGTCACGGTTTGACTCCAGAGGAAGTTTCTGACAAGCTCGCAACTATGACGGATGATCAGGTACACCAGATAGCCTCTCTTTCGGACCGGATACCGGCAGGTGGAGACGGCGCAACGGGAGTAATTATCGCGATACTTGTAATCGTTGCCCTGGTACTTCTTATAATATTCCTGTGGAAGAGAGTATAGGCCTTTTGTAATCAATACCCTACAGTTTACATGCTTAGAAACACCCGGATATTGCTGGCTTGGATGCTGTGTATCACCTGCGTCTACGGATGTACGCAAACGGACTATAGTGCCCAGAGCGCCGCGCCTGTTGAATTAGCATCTGTTATTGAAAACGTCCCCTTCGTTAAGCAAAAAGACGATTTTTGCGGACCGGCAGCGATGGCATCGGTGATGGCCCATTACGGAAGCACGCTTACTCAGGATGATGTGGCGCAGGTTGTGTATACACCGGCGTTAAACGGGGCGCTTATCTCAGATATGGAGAATTTCGCCCGGGAACAGGGGTTCAAATCAAAAACTGAAAACGGAAGCATCGAGCAGTTAAAGACACTGATAGTTGAAGGTGTACCCGTGATACTCCTTGTGGACAGGGGAAAATGGCGCGTTAGTGTACCGCACTACTACGTGGTTTATGGATATTCAAGCTCAAGAAACACGTTCGTCCTTCACACAGGTTTTGAACAAGACCGAGAAATCGAGTCCTCGAGGCTTGACTCTGAGTGGGAGAAAATGAACCGCCTAATGCTGGTGATTGAAAAGTGAAAGGCATTATCCGCTCTATATTTATTATTACAGCCGTTTTGCTGACAGGATGCGCCGCGCTCACGGGATCGCTCTTTATGGAAGACCCGCTTAGCGCCGAGGAGCATAACAACCTAGGTGTAATTTACGAAAGAGAGGAAAAGTACGAGCTTGCGCTAAGAGAGTATTCAAAGGCGATTGAAGGTGATCCAAGACTCGTGACCCCGCTTGTGAATACCGCAAACGTTTACTATAAGCTAGGAGAATACACAAACGCCGAGAAATACTATAAGAGAGCTCTTTCAATAGACGATAAGAACCTTGAGGCAGCCAATAACCTGGCTTCACTTAACATTGAGACAAAAGAGGGTTATGAGGAAGCCCTCGTATATATGATGAGCGCAACGGAAAGCCTGGAGCAAATACCTCCCTACGCTTTAGATACGCTCGGTGTTCTTTACATAAATACCGGACACACAGAGAAAGGCAGGGAATTACTTCTAAAAGCATGTACGAGTGAAGATATCCAAGAGGCGACGCTTGAGCAGGTAAAAGAACATCTAGCTGATATCGGTGATAGCTGTAAGAGGGTTGATTAAGGATTATCTTGACCGAGAATAGTACCCGGATCTATCATTCTACCTGAAAGAAAGGATTTAGCGTCCAGGCGTTTACCGCCTTCTATCTGAAGCTCTGAAATTATGAGCGAGCCCTCACCACAAGCGACTTCGAGCACTCCCTTAAAAGCACCCAACACCTCGCCTGGGCTGCCCCCTCTATGAGCACATTCGGCAGAATAAATCTTTAGCATTTTGTCCCCGAGATATGTATACGCACCAGGCCAGGGGAGCATACCCCGGATCAGGTTCCTAATTTCAGTAGCAGATTTACTCCAGTCGATAAGGCCGTCCTCTTTCGATAGCATATGGGTATGGCTTGCGAGGGTATCGTCCTGTTTTTGAGGCTCAAGAGCGCCGGCTTTAAGGAGCTTGATAGTTTCCAGTAAAAGCTCGGCTCCAAGCTCTGAGAGTTTTGAGCTTAAAGTTTCGGCAGTATCGTCATCTTCAATCGGCGCCGGCCTTTGAAGAAGTATATCACCCGTATCCATGCCTTCGTCGAGTTGCATGATAGTAACCCCGGTTACTTTATCGCCGCTTACTACCGCGCTATTAAGGGGAGAGGCGCCCCTGTACTTGGGAAGGAGCGAAGGGTGTACGTTTATGCAGCCGTGGGGAGGTATTTCGAGGAGCTCGCCGGAAAGGATCTTTCCGTACGCGGCTACGACTATGAGATCCGGGTTTAAGCCCCGGATCTCGTTCAGGAACTCTTGGGTTTTGATCTTTGGGGGCTGAAGCACAGGGATACCGTGCTCCTCAGCAAAGAGCTTGGTCGGGGTCGGAGCAAGCTTTCTTCCCCTGCCCCTGTGCTTATCGGGCTGGGAAATGACCGCGACCACATCGTCCTCTGAATCCGAAAGCGCTTTTAAAGTAGGTACCGCGAACTCGGGCGTACCCATGAAAATAATTCTCATGACGCCATGATTATATTCTGTCACAGGGAGTTATACAATAAATTGTCAGTATTTAGGGATAATCACACTGGGGATGAGTCTGAGGGTTTCAAGAAGCTTATGCTTTACTGTTTTCTTCTTCCGCTTTTTCGGTTACAGCTTTTGTAAAGACATCCGTGAGCCATTTCTTAATTTTATCCTGTGAGCCTTTTCCGATGGTCTTTCTCACTTTACTAAGAGAAATGACTGCTTTTGCGGCCGAGCGGTGTCCGCCGGCGCTTCCTATCTCACGGAATAAATCCCTAACAAGGCGACCGGCGCTCTTAACATAACCTACGTTCCTTACTGATATAACAAGGTGAGAATTAGACAATATTCCGAAAGCTACAGACCACTCGACACCCTTTACCTGTATGCCGAAATCAGCCATCTTGGGTATCATGTACTCTCTGTCCACCCTGCCCACATTGACGAAGAAGATATCATCTTTAATCCAGTGGTCGGCAAGCGCCTGACCGAATGACTTTATTTCCTCGGGCGGCACCTCAGCGCGCTCAATACGCCTGAGCAGCGGAAGGTTCGCGTCCGGGTACAGGAAGGTAAAAGCCTCGACATCATCAGGGTTAGCGTCTCTATTAAGAGTAATGGTATCGGTCTTGATACCATATAGAAGCGCTGTCGCTAGCCTTTCAGAGATCACCATCTGAGAAGACCTAAGGTATTTTGTAAGTATTGTGGAGGTAGCGCCTTCTTCAGCCCTGATCTCCTTGAATTTCGCTTCATATGAGTCAACCATCGGGTGGTGGTCGATAACCGTGTCCACCGGGGGCAGCTTGTCGCTGAAAAACGTAGGCTGCACATCTACCAGCGCAATAGAGTCATAAGCCTTTAGCTTTGCGTAAGTGAGGGCTTTAAGATCGATATCGAGGAGCTCGATCATGGCGACGTTTTCAGGCCTCGATATTTTCTCTCCCAGATGTCCGATTATAGCCGTCTGCTTATTTCTCCTAAGGAGTGTTCTGAGCGCAAGCGCGCTTGCGATGGAGTCCGGGTCCGGGTGGTCGTGAAGCAGGATGAGCATCTTCTTTGCGTTTGCGTGAACCGCCCTTAACTCTTCCACACGGAGCTCTGTACGTGCAAGCCTTTCCTCTCGCGAGATTTGTTCAGACAGTAATTTATCAAACGCGACAAATCTGACGGAAGCAGGCGGCTCGCCGTGCTCTGAGCCGTTACTGACAATAAGCGGGGTTAATGGGTAATGAACCCCAAGCTCTTTTGAGATTTTCGGGGAAAAAGAGTTGTGCTCGATCATTATAATAGTAAAATTCCCGGTCTGGTTAAGCGCCTCTTCCAAAGAGCTTACCCATATTACTTCTCCTCTCTTTGAAAAAAGACCGAGCAAAAGGGAATCGAACTCCCCGATAAAAAGGTATCTATGTTGCTCTTTCTGCATCTATCTACGCCTCTGACACTGCCTCGCCGGATGTGCCGCCGCAAGGAGCGCTTAATGAACCTACAAAAT
Organism: Thermodesulfobacteriota bacterium; assembly: GCA_965216785.1. Lineage (GTDB taxonomy): Bacteria > Desulfobacterota_D > UBA1144 > Nemesobacterales > UBA2774 > UBA2774. The sequence continues at coordinate 1,474,062 of OZ244197.1, read as the reverse complement.
CAGAAAGCCGCTCTAAGAGCGCGTCTTTGTCCTGACCGTGCTTTTCAATTAATCGTACTATGGCGCTTCCTACAATAACCGCGTCCGCGAAGCCCGAGATGCTCTCTACCTGCTCCGGAGAAGATATGCCGAAGCCCACCCCTACAGGGAGGCGAGTCGTTTGTTTTATCTCGCTGCAGAGCGAATCGAGCGAACCATCCACTTGTGTTCTAACTCCGGTGACCCCCGTGACAGAAACAAGGTATACGAAACCGCTGGCGTGCTCTGCTATTAGATTCACACGCTCGTGCGTGCTCGTGGGGGCTAAGAGAAAAATAAGATTGAGTCCTTCGTTGTCGGTATGAACTTTGAATTCCGAAGCTTCCTCTGGCGGCAGGTCTACTACGAGCACTCCGTCAGCTCCAGCCCGTGCGGCATCAGAGGCAAACTTCTCAAGACCGTAAGTTAAGAAAGGGTTGTAATAGCCAAAAAGTATTATAGGTATATCGGAATGCCGCCTTATGGATTTGACAGATTCCAGCACACTTTTGAGAGTAGTACCGCTTTTCAGAGCCCTTTCCGAGGCAAGCTGTATTACAGGGCCGTCCGCCATGGGGTCAGAGAACGGTACACCGAGCTCTATAATATCAGCCCCGCTCTCCTCGAGCTTTAGCACTATGTCCGGAGTCATTTCGATAGAAGGATCGCCCGCTGTAACATAGGTTACCAAAGCGGTTCTCCCTTTATCATTAAGCTCGCGGAACTTTTTCTCTATTCTGTTCATGACTTTTAAATGGGTGATTTAGACCGGGTGATTTAGGAAAAGCTTCATCAGCACCGTGCTTGAAAACTATGTATAGCCGGCGGCGATTGCAGAAAATTCAGCTGTTATGATTAGTATACCCATCCCCTGAAGTTCTCTGTATTTCGACCAAACTCTAACACCTCTAAAACCAATGTCAAGACAGCAGAGGCCGTTTTGACTATACCCGCTTATTGCTGCTCCTGGTCTGTTTGCAGCATATGGGCTACGGAATTTAAGTCTTTATCGCCCCTTCCGGATAGACAGATAATGATTATCGAGTCCTTTGACATCTCGGGGGCCGCTTTCATGGCGTACGCGACCGCGTGTGAGGATTCAAGGGCCGGGATTATCCCCTCGACCTTGGAGAGATACGAAAACCCCTCTAGCGCCTCGCCGTCTGTCACATTCGTATAAGAAACCCTGCCGGAATCGTACAGGTGAGAGTGCTCGGGGCCTACACCGGGATAATCGAGCCCCGGGGCTATAGAGTGAGCGCCCTTTACCTGGCCGTCTTCGTCCTGGAGGAGGTAAGTCTTTGTCCCGTGGAGTACCCCGACCGAGCCATCCGTTATGCTGGCAGAGTGATGGCCTGTCTGTATTCCCTCGCCCGCGGCTTCAACACCCGCCATCTTTACGCTCTCGTCCTCGAGGAACGGATAGAAAAGCCCCATGGCGTTTGAGCCTCCCCCAACGCACGCGACCAAAAGATCCGGGAGGCGGTCTTCGCGCTCAAGAATCTGCTCTCTTGCTTCCCTGCCGATCACGGACTGAAAATCCCTGACCATCATTGGATAGGGGTGCGGGCCCGCGACGCTCCCGATTATATAAAAAGTATCTCTAACATTTGTAATCCAGTCCCTCATAGCCTCGTTCATGGCGTCTTTTAACGTTTTTGTACCCTGTGTTACTTCTCTTACTGTTGCGCCCAGAAGCTTCATACGCAGAACGTTAAGCGCCTGCCGTACTGTGTCTTCCTGCCCCATGAATATCTCGCACTCCATGTTCAGAAGCGCCGCTACTGTGGCTGTGGCGACTCCGTGCTGCCCTGCCCCGGTTTCCGCGATAATCCTCTTTTTACCCATACGTGAGGCGAGGAGCGCCTGCCCAATAGTGTTATTAATCTTGTGAGCGCCCGTGTGCGCCAAATCTTCACGTTTTAAATATATTTTGGCTCCCCCCAAGTCCTCGGTCATTCTCTCCGCAAAATAAAGAGGCGTGGGCCTTCCGACATACTCTGCCAGATAATACTCGAGCTCTTCCTTAAATTTAGGATCGTTCTTAATTTCCGCATACGCCTCGTTTAATTGAAGAATTGCGGGCATGAGTGTCTCTGAAACGTAGCGGCCACCGAATATTCCGTAATGACCGAGCTCGTCCGGATATGTAGTCTTAGTTCCCAAATCTCACCGCCTGTATAAATTGTCTCATTTTATCAGCATTCTTATTACCGGGAGAACCCTCAACACCGGAGCTAACGTCAACCGCATAGGGGCTTACTTTGCCAATGGCCTCACCTACGTTATCAGGCGTTAAGCCGCCGGAAAGAATAATGCTCTTTGTGGTCTTTAAATCTTGTAGCCAGTCCCAGGTAAAACTCTCGCCCGTACCCCCGTATGCGTCATCCGAATACTTGTCAAAGAGGATAGCTTCCTGGGGATAAAGTTCAACCCTGGCAATGTCCGAGGGCTCTTTTATCCTGAGCGCCTTTACGGCATTAAATGGAAGCTCCGCGCAAAATTCGGGCGACTCGTCCCCGTGGAGCTGGACCAGGCCGATGCCGGTTTTATCCCTTACAGAGTTAATCTCATCCAGGCCCTGGTTTACAAACACTCCTACAGTCGTGATGAATGGAGGGAGCGAGGATATAATTTCACCCGCTCTCTCCGGCTCGATGAACCTTTTGCTTTCGGGATAGAATATGAACCCAAGAGCGTCCGCGCCAAGATTGGATGCAAGCAGCGCGTCCTCAATATTCGTAATTCCGCATATTTTTATTCTTGTCATAAGGAGTGAGAATTATAAAATCAGACTGCGTGTATGTAAATAAGCAAGTAATTGGAGTTTTACTGTAAGTTTTTTAATCCTGAGATAGGTCTTTGAGCTTCTCGTTTACAGTCTCCGCTATAATGCGGTAGCCGTTTTTATTCGCGTGCCCGCCAAAATTAGAAGGATAGATCTGCTCATTTAATGAGCCCTTTTGAAGGGCGGGAAGCGCGTCCACATACTCTATTCCGTGATCTGCGAAGTATCTTTTGGCAGTTTTGTTCACCTCGCGCTCATTCGATATCAGGCGGTCAATTTTTTCACTTGCTGCAAGAGACTCGTTCCCCTCTATCAACCCCGCGAATACGCTCTCCTTTGTCGGAATTATGACAACTAAGAATCCAATTCCGCTCTCTTTAGCAATAGTATTCATCCGATTAAAAAACTCCATAGACAGGCTAAGACCCTCGATAACCTGAGGATTATCCGGGTCAAGACCCTTAAGCCTCCTGTCGGGAGTAAAACCGGTGCTTATTCCGTGCTCCTCGCCACTTAGCATTACAATCTCTTCGCCCCTCGCAATCCTTCTTCGCTGTCTCAGGTTATCGCCGATAACAGATGAGCTTACAAGCCTGTAAAGCACGCTGTTCGCGGAGAGCCAGTCGGCCAAGCCCGGGGAGTCAATCTTCTTTGAAACAGGTAAATCATCCGGCAGGGCCGAAGCGGCCCCGGGGTCTCTTAGTCCTTCCCATGCCGGGACTGTGTACACAGCAGTGAAAGAGTCTTTTAAGTCATTTCCCAGATAAAAACCCGCAACTATAGTCTCGGGTTTTAATGTAAGGGCTTTATCTTTCATTAACAGCAGGTACTCGGCGGGGCCGTAACCCGGAAGGGAAAGGTTATAGACGGACTTTCCGCTTTGGCCCTTCAGTTGAGATGGCCAGGAGCTTTGGGCCTGGGCGCTTATTCCATATGTCTGTGAGTCGCCAATGGCAATAATGTCCGCTGTTTCCGGCACGCTCCTATTCCTAAAGCCCCAGTCGTCATGAGCCCCGGAGCCGGGCTCGATCCTGTACCTGAGCACCTCGTCCCTTTGAGTTACCGGTTTTAGGAAATCAATCGGGTCGTATACCAGCCTGGCGGCGCCCTCAGCTATCAGGAGCGCAATGAGAACTGAAACTATAATTAACAGAAAGTTCTTAAGATACTTATTCATATACGTTGGGAATTCTCTACCTACTCATACCTTAGCGCTTCTATGGGGTCTAGCTTGGAAGCTTTTCTCGCGGGGTAAATGCCGAAGAAAATCCCTATAAAAGCCGCAAATCCAAATGAGATAAAGACCATATTAAAGGATATAACACTAGGCCAGCCTGTGAAGTACGAGGCTATCTGAGAGCCCGCTATACCCAGGAAAATCCCTATAAAACCACCCACTAGCGAGATAAGCACAGCCTCTATGAGAAATTGAACGAGTATATCTTTTTCCTTGGCGCCGACAGCGATTCTGATACCGATCTCTCTTGTACGCTCCCCTACCGAGACGAGCATGATATTCATAATCCCGATGCCTCCGACCACAAGGGATATCGACGCGATACTGCCGAGGAGAATTGTCATGATCTGCGAGATAGTGACGATCCTTTCGATCACGGTGGTCTGTGTCCTTACATAAAAAGGGTTTTTTTCATCACGGCCGACTTTATGACGCTCAAGCAGCAGATCGAGTATCTGGGCTTCTGCGAGCTGCAGATCTTCCTGGTTTTTTACAGAGGCAGCGATTGTTTTTATATTTGTTACTCCCTCAATCCTTTTTTGGAAAGTCTTAAATGGGATGAGGATTATATCGTCCTGGTCTTTTCCGCTCGAAGTCTGCCCGAGGGAACTCATTATACCTATCACTTTAAAAGAGCTGTTTCCTATCCTTACGTTCTGCCCTATAGGGTCCTGATAGCCATATAGGTTCTTAGCGACCGTTTTACCCAGAACCGCGACCCTTTCGGCATTTGAGAGGTCCAGATCATTAAAGAAGCTGCCGTGCTCGGGGAACCAGTCGTTTATGTATATGTAATCAGGGGAAGTGCCGAGCACGATCGTATACCAGCTTTTATTGTCGGCAGCCGCAAGCTCGCTCTTGTTCAATAGGGGGGTTATACGCTCTATAACGTCAAGCTCCTCTACGGCTTCGGCGTCCCCGACCGTGAGAATTGGGGCGTCTTCCTGAGCGCCTATTCCCCTCTTACCGCTCTTTATGCTGAGGGATTTACTTCCAAGCCCCGTGAGCTGCTCCTCTATCATCTGCTTTGCCCCTGATGTGAGAGCAACGAGCGCGATAACCGTAGCAACGCCTATGATTATTCCAAGCGTCGTAAGTACCGACCTGATTTTGTTGGAGGCGATTGCCCTGTAGGCGACAATGAGTGCTGATATTGGGTTCATGGTGTTATGGGTTATTTATAAAAGGAGAGTTTACCTGAGATAGAGCTGATCTATTAAAATTCATAACCGAAATACTCAATGTCCCTTGCGTAACGCTCAGCAACGATGTCTCTAGTCTCGTCAGTGTAATACGTTCGGTAGTTTCTGTGCTCAGAGATGTTCTTATGGGGGAGTGAAGCTCCCTCGATGCATAGCTTTTTGAATACTACGCCCGTGTCTTCGACAATATTCTCAAACCTGCCGATATAGTCCACCATCACTTCTCCTTCCGCATCGCTTACGTAATCAAGCTGGTTATACAAAAAACTCTTTTTGCCGTCGGAGTCTTCAATAATATCCGTGCATTTATAGATAAACTCATCAAACGAATTTGTATTGTCGAGCACGTATTGCCTTATTTTATTGTAGTTACCAAGTCCCGTCACACGCTTATACCAGGTAGTATTGCCTTTTCTCTGAAACATCGCATACCAGGAAACAAGCCTGTCCCAGGGGTTTCTGACAAACGCGACTTTATATAACTCGTCCCAAATGTCTCCGAGATCGTCCTTTACCCAGGCGGCGTGGTCATGAGTACCGGGAAGACTTTTAAGGTCCGGTATATTGTCCTTCAAAACCGCCTCAAAACTCCTACCCGCGGTCTTTTGGATATGTACGAAAAGAAACTTCTTTGACTCGGATATAAGCATTTTCCCTGCCTACTAATGAATAGTTAAAATTTATATGCTTCAATGGTGATTTCAATAGGTTTTTCAGGAGATGCCCATTAGTTACGGGGTATAAAAAAAGAAGGGAGCCTGAGCTCCCTTCTTATTCCTATGTGCCCCCCTTGCAGATAAAGGAGGATAAGGGGGGGGACTGGATGAAACATATATTAATTATGCATCCGTTTTCCTTGCACGTATAGTTAGCAATCCAAAAATTCCTATTAGCCCGGCCATCGCGATCAGCCCCCCACTGACTGAATGTCGGGATGGGTCTTTCGTTCAGAACACCGTTTAGCTGCGGAACGAGAAGCCTGCTCCTTCTTTTTATATATAATAATTTATGTGCAATGATAACATTTTTTATGAATGATATACAATATTATTTAGACGGAATCCTAGGGATATTCTCTTCTTAGGCGCTGTTGCGCTCCATAGTCTTTATGGAGTCCTGGTAGAGGTAATAGGCAAAAAGAGATTTGAAGATCGAGAACCCAAGGAGCGCTGCCGCCGCCCCTATGTAGGAGTAAGCGGGCACGAGTAGGAAAAGTAGCACGAGGTATACGAAAGTGGTTGCAAGACCGAGCACAGTTCTTAGCCCAGGTCTACCGAGGGCAAGGAGTACTGAATTAATCCAGAACGTAGCCCTGGCTAAAACAGCCGCAGCAGCGATGATACGAAGAGCGTTTGAGGCGGGCAGGTACTGCTCGCCGAATAAAAGCCCCACAATGAAATCCGCGAAGATGATAGCGATCACGGAGACAGGAACAATGATCTTCATCAGGTTCCTTGTGGAATAGGCAACTATGCTGCGTATCTCATTAACACTGTTATTTGAGGATATCTTTACAAGCTCTGGGTAAATAGCCTCGTTCAGAGGGTCCACGATGCGTTTTATGAATTTAGCGATCGAGCCCGCGACGTCGTAGAACCCTACAGCTTCTTTGCCAGCAAAATAACCTAAAACCATCGTCCCGATGAGCCTGTCGTTCCCGATCCTGATCGTAGCCATAAAGCTCGTATTGCCCAGGAACCACGCAATCCCCCTCCACTGGTCCCTGATGAGCCTGATACTCGAATTCCAGAAGCCACCGAGACCTTTTTCACTCAATATGCCGAGAACTACCCAAATTCTTATGAAAAACCCGAAAAAGCTTACGGCGACAAATACCACTAAAACGGCTTTAATACCGTATCCACCAAACAGAACCGCCGCTACGAGTACGAGCTTGATGAGGTTTTGGATAGAGCCTATAAACGCTATGGTCTTGAATTTGTCGAACACTCTAAGGATTGCATTGGATGTAGAATTCGCCGTACTTATAAAGAGGCTGAGTGAGTAGATCCAGATATACACGTAGGCGTCTGGAGACTTGATGATATAAGTGCTGATAAGCTTGGCTGTGACGACGGCGATAATGAAAGCGAATATACCGGTCGATATGTCCAGAAGGTAGGAGAGCTTTATCATGGCGCGGGTCTTGTCGAGCTCGCCCTTTTCCCAGTAAGTGCCGATGTACTTGGTCGCTGTTTCCCAGACGCGCAGGTCGAAGAACTGGTTTAGTATGTCGATGTATGAGATTACTAGGACCAGGAGGCCGTAGTCGGCAACCCCGAGTATCCTGGCAAGGATGATAACCTGTAGCGCGTTGAATATGCCAGAGGCTGTTTTCCCGCCGAAAAGCCAAGAGGCGTTAAATAAAAGCTTTTTATGTGAGCCGCTCGAGTCTGTCATAGAGTGCGCCTTTTGAACTAATTACTATCGTCCCCGTTCATTACGTCACAAACGGCTTGTGTGTAGTTTTGTATCATGGCTCTTTCTGTATGAGATTGCAGTACCTTTTCTCTGCCCTTTTTCCCCATGCCGTTAGCTCTTTTTGCATCTCTAAGTAAGTCGATTATAGCGCTTGCCGTCTCGTCCACGCTCTCAGGATCGACGAGAAGCCCTGTGACTCCGTCCTCAACAGCCTCCTTAGAGCCCCCGTGGTCACCTGCTATGAGCGGCTTTGAGCGCGCGCTAGCCTCGATGAGCGCGTTGGGAAGACCCTCTATCTTATTGTTCCAATACCTGTTAGGCATTATAAAAATATCGGCAAGATCATAATAATCTAAAGTATCTTCGTGCCTCACTCCGCCAGTAAATACTACGTGCTCCGAAACACCAAGCTCTTTAGCAAGCTCTTTGAAATTATCCAGATACCTGCCCTCACCCACAACAAAATATTTAAGATTAGGAAATTCGGCAACGACCTGAGGGAGAGCATTTATCACGGTATCCTGCCCCTTTCTTGGTAATACTCTAGCCACGGTTATGAGCACTTTGTCCGAGCAGGTTATACCAAAGCGCTCTCTCAAGCGGGTAATACGCTCTACATCGGGAGCGTTTGACAGCATGCTTTCCTCTACTCCGTTATATATTACTTTCACTTTTTCAGAGCTAACGCCAATGCTTTCTATAAGCTCTTTTGTGTTCCGGCTAACGGCAATAATGAGGCTTGAGTGAGTATATAGTCTTTTCATAGGATAGCGCATGAGCTTTTTCCCCAGCTTAGAGCCATAGAACGCCGTAGTGATCCCTGAGCCCGCAACACGCACTACCGGCTTGAAAGGAAACCACGGCATAAGCCCGCCCACCGTCTCAGCCTCCTCAGTGATAAAGAGAACGGCATCCGGTTTTTCCCGGGCAACGGTCATTGTTAAGTAAATTAATCCGAGCAATGTAGCCAAAAACGGGACAAACTTGATCCATTTACTCCCGAGCGAGGGAATTCTGTAGACCGGACATGGGAGCAAAGAGTCAACCTCTCTATCACCGCCACCATACCCCGGAGCAAGCACAATTGGGCTGAGCCGCGAGTCTGAAAACCCTTTAGCGAGCTTGTAGCTTGTTGTCGCAAGACCTCCAAGAAAAGGAGGAAATTCATGTGTATACAGGAGAACTTTCATAAGGTTTTATGATATCAATAATACTGAGCCCACCGGCTCCACATTCCGTAATTGTTGAACTTTAATCTATAATACACTATATTTCGTTTAAGATTTTGAGACAAGAATAAAAGACGGCGGACGGAGACGAATATGGACGATCTGCAATCCGAAATACTAATGGTTCTTTGTAAAGGTTGGGATCAGGGCAACAGCAACACCGATACAATAACGAATAAACTGATAGAGGCCAATCCCGAGCGGGAATATACAGAGACTAAGATACAAGTAGTAGAAGCGCTTAAACAACTGCGCGACAGGGGGGAGCTGCAGATAATGACCGTAAACTGGGAGCTTGGAGATGAATTCTTTTACGTTTGCACTAACAGGATCGATTAGCAGTACTCACCTAGTTGAATAAACGGTACTTAAAGCTTAGAAGTTTACTTAAGGTGGTGAACACAAATCCCCGCGCTCGATTACATACGAATTGTAGGAATAGACGGAACCCAGGCTGAGTCGCCTTCTGAGTCTGATATTACATTTAATATCGAGCACTCAGAAGATTCGGACTTTCAGAGTCCCAGTAGGGGAATAATCACACTCAGGCTCTCCGAGTTCATAGATACAAACGGTATGGGCCGGGGCGATATAGAGCGGATTGCCGAGACACTCATACGTGAAATATTAATAAGAGAAAAAGATGAGGGCGGGAAAGTTAATATCATTCACTTTTTGGGTTTACCGCTGAACGAGTGGCTGGTGAACAATACTCCCTTGCTCAAACAATAGTGACTTGCGTTTACGCGTGAAAACATGAATGCCGACTCTCATTTCCGGAGTTCCCTCACGGAATTAAGAAAAATACTTAAATACCCTTACAATATTCTTTCCGATAGTGTATAATCACTGGAAATTCAGTCTGATTGAGTTTTAATAGCTCTTTGAAAATTAAATACTGTTTCAAATCTATATATGCGTATATAGAAGATGATGACAAGTTCAGTCTTATGACTGTTAGGAGCTGAAGTATATAATTACCGGTTCGGACGGTTGTGAATGCGGAGTGCCTTGAGGTGCACAGGAGCGAAATGAGAGACTAGTATTCACTAAGTCCTTAAATTTCTTTTAGGAGGTAAAGGTATGGTTTACAGGTTTTTACTGCTTTTCTGTATCGCGCTCCTTCTTCCACTGATATCATATTCATCCCAGGAATACATTGTAAAAAAGGGGGATAATCTCTATGATCTATCAAGGAAGTTCGACGTATCAATTGATGAATTAAAAAAAGAAAATAACCTTAGCAATAATAATTTAAAGATTGGCAGCAAACTGTTAATCCCAAATTCTAAGAAGGAAAATTCCCAGGCTGGAAGTAAAAATAGTATTTACGTAGTAAAATCGGGGGATACTCTAGGCGAAATCGCCGAGCGTCTTGGTGTCTCTACCAAGGATTTAAAACATGAAAACGGCTTAAAAAACGCAAACTTACAGATTGGACAAAAGCTCAGAATACCATCCTCCGAGCAGCCACAGAAAACATCAACAAAAACAGTTAAAAACGAGCAGTCTCAAAAAACTGCCGCGAGTCCTGAAAAAGCCGCTCCTATAATTGACACCGAAATTACCGTAAGACCAAAAGACGAGCCGTCGGGGAAATACACGGTAAAAAGCGGCGACACGCTCGGTCACATAGCCGACCGCTACGGTGTTACATCTAAAACCATTAAAGAGCTTAACGCTCTTAAGAGCGATAATATAAGTATCGGCCAATCCTTAAAAGTGCCTTCCGGCTCTAAGAACGTTACAAGCGCCGAGCCGCAAAAAGTAAGCGAGACGAAACCGCTTCCCGCAACTTATACTGTTAAAAAAGGAGACGTTCCCGGCAAGATTGCCGAAGAGCTCGGAGTCAGCACGAAAGAGCTGATCGAGCTTAATAATTTAGAAAGCAAGAGTATTCAAATCGGCCAGGTACTAAGAGTGCCCGGCGCGCAAACTCCGAAAAAGATAGCAAAAGAAACCCAAAAGAAAGAAGCTCAGACCCCCGCCTCTGAGAAAAAACCCGATACAAAAACAACTAAACCTACTAAGAACACAAAACAAGACGTTTACGTCGTAAAGAAAGGTGATACACCGGGGGAGATAGCGGAGAAGCTAGGCGTAAGCACTAAAGAATTAATAAGTATTAATAACCTCGGCAGTAAAAGCATCCAGATCGGGCAAAAGCTCAAAGTGCCTGGATCAGAGCTTGTAACCAAAAAAGCAGCAGCCGATTCAAGTCCTCAAGTACCTAATGAGTACGTAGTGAAAAAGGGTGACAGCCTCTACGTAATTTCTAAAAGATACGATATTTCCATAAACGATATAAAAAAGAAAAATAACCTCAAAGGAAATAATGTAAGGATCGGACAGAAGCTCGCCCTGGGTTCAAAGAAACAGCCTCAAGCAGATGAGACGGAAACCCTGAGGAAACAGAAGCAGACTGAGAAATATACTGTAAAGAAAGGGGACACGGTAAGCCAGATTGCTCTTAAATTCGGAGTATCTCAAAAAGAGTTAAAGAGTGAAAACGGACTCAGGAGCAACACTCTCAGAATCGGTCAGGTGCTGAAAGTGCCGGGTCAGTACAAAAAAGAAGATGCAGTCCAGGCTAAGAGCAAAGAGACTGAAAAAACAGTAGTCACGAAGAAAGAGCCCGAGAAGACGCAAGCGGCGTATGTAAAGAAAAGATATGTAGTAAAATCCGGTGACACTCTGAGCGGCATAGCGGACCATTTCAATGTAAGCGTTCAAGATCTAAAGAAAGCAAGTGCCCTTAAAAGTAACAGGATTAACAAGGGGGACGTGCTCCTTATACCCGTACCCCACGATTATGTAGCCACACCTAAGCCGCTAGGCGGAGACGCGAATTATACTGTCGCTACGGGAGACACGCTTGGAGGTATTGCAAGCAAGTACGGCGTTACAGTAAGCGAGCTGAAAGCTGCGAACGGGCTGACTAATAACGAGCTCTGGGTCGGCATGAAACTACAGGTTCCCGGAAAGGGCAGTCAATTAAAAACACAGACTACGGCTAAAGCAACAAACAATCTGAGAAAAGACTATAGGGTTAAAAGAGGCGACACGCTGGGAGTAATAGCTAAGCGCCACGGTGTAACTGTTAAAGCTTTAAAGCAGGCGAACAAGCTCAAAAGCAGCAATATCAGAGTGGGACAAACAATTAAGATCCCCGGCACCGCAAAGTACATGCACAGCTATAGCGCAAAATCCAGTAATAATTACCAATCAAACGGTTACCATTCTAAAAATGAAATATCACCGAAGCAAAAAATTATCAGGGTCGCGAAAAAATATCTTGGGGCTCCTTACAAATTCGGCGGCAACTCCTACAAGACCGGCATAGACTGCTCGGGATATGTAAAAAAGGTATTTAGCAGCTTTAACGTAAATCTTCCGAGAACAGCGAGAGACATATACTACAGAGCGGGTCATAAGGTCGCTAAAAGCCAGCTGGACACAGGAGACCTGGTGTTCTTTCAAACCTACGCGAAGTTCCCTTCACACGTAGGCATATATCTTGGGGACGATCAATTCATACACGCTTCATCGGCACGCAAAAAGGTATCTATCGACAACATGAACAAGCGTTATTACAGAAACAGGTATATCGGAGCGAAGAGGATCCAGGTTTCAGGCCTTTTCTATGACGAGTACTCAAAAGATTTTTAAGACTGTTATAGTCGATTTACTTACCCGGTAACATCATAAATATTCTATCAACCGTCTATATACGATCTCGGAATACTTATTTGATATACCCTAAATCCTCTCTAAAAATACAGTCCGGGGAATAATGAACCAGCAAAACAATTCATCATTGAAAGATAATCCTCGGTGTTTATATTATTAGAACTTGACCATGGATCAGCACATCGAGGGTTTTAAGAACTACCTTAGCTCCGAGAGGAACTATTCCGCACATACCGTAAAAGCCTATATGACGGATATAAAGGAGTTCTGCAAGCTCATTAGGGACAAGAACCTATTGCCACAAGGTCACGCAGATATATCAGGGCTTGACGAAACACAAGTGAGGTCATACATAAGCTGGCTCTACACGAGGAATACCAAGGTGTCGATCTCTAGGAAAATCGCGTCGGTCAGAACATTCTTTGAGTACCTCATGAGAAACGGTGTTATCAAAAAAAATATGGCAAAGCACGTTCCCACACCGCAAGGCGAAAAGAGGCTTCCCGTGTTCCTGACTGTAGACGAGGTGGTAAAGCTACTCGAGACCCCCGGTACAGACACACCGCTTGAGGCCAGGGACAGCGCTATACTGGAGCTGCTCTATTCAAGCGGGCTCAGGGTAAGCGAGCTTACGGGAATTAACCTTCAGGACCTGGATTTAAAAGCCATGAGCGTAAAGGTCCTCGGGAAAGGCAGTAAAGAAAGAATGGCGCCTATAGGCTCAAAGGCAGTAGACGCGATTACAAAATATCTTCATGGAAGGCTTGAGCTAAAACCCAAGGGAGACTTTCTTTTTGTAAACTCAAGGGGCGGCAGACTGACCACGAGGAGTGTTGACAGGATAATTAAAAAGTACGCGGCAGTGGCGGGAATACCAAAGAACATAAGCCCGCACGTACTCAGACATACGTTTGCCACTCACCTGCTTGGCGGAGGGGCCGATTTAAGGGCAATTCAGGAGATGTTGGGACACAAAAGCCTCTCGACCACACAGAGGTACACGCATACTTCGATTGAGAAACTAATGGAGATTTACGACAAAACACATCCAAGGGCATAAATAAATGGAAAACTTTCACGGAACCACAATAGCATGCGTTAAGAAAAACGGAAAAGTCGCCATGGCCGGCGACGGCCAGGTGACTTTGGGTCACACCGCGATAAAGCATTCAGCCACCAAGGTACGTAAGATATTCGGCGATAAAGTAGTTGTCGGGTTCTCGGGAGCCACCGCGGACGCGATGACCCTGTTTGATAAATTCGAGGCGAAACTCGAAGAGTACAGGGGCAACCTGAGACGGGCGGCAGTGGAGCTTGCCCGTGACTGGAGAACAGACAGGGTGCTCAGAAGACTCGAAGCCCTACTCGCGGTCGCCGATAACGAGAGCATGTTTCTTATTTCAGGCTCAGGAGACGTACTTGAGCCCGACGACAATGTAATCGCCATCGGCTCAGGCGGCTCTTACGCTCAGGCGGCAGCCAAAGCGCTTGCTAAATACTCTGACTTGAGTGCTCAGGAGATCGTAAAGGAATCGCTCCTCATAGCTTCTGAGATATGCATATATACAAACAATAATATTACAGTTGAGGTACTAGATGAGTAACGAAACATTTTTTACACCAAGAGAGATAGTCTCTGAGCTTGACCGCTATATTATCGGACAGAACAGCGCAAAGAGGGCCGTTTCGATAGCGCTCAGGAACCGCTGGAGACGTCAGCGCGTTAACCCCGAGCTTAAGGACGAGATTGCCCCAAAGAACATATTGATGATTGGCCCGACAGGGGTAGGAAAGACCGAGATTGCCAGAAGGCTCGCGAAGCTCGCGCAGGCGCCTTTCTTAAAAGTAGAGGCATCGAAATTCACCGAGGTCGGCTACGTCGGAAGAGACGTCGAGTCTATGATTCGGGATCTAACAGATATTGCTATAAAGATGGTAACGGACGAGGAGAAAATTACTGTAAGAACGAAAGCCGAAGAGCTAGCGGAAGAGCGTATGCTGGATCTATTATTTCCAAAGCCCTCCCCAGTTGCCCCCGCAGCGGATACGGAGGGAGAGACTTCTCAGGCAGAGACGGATCAGAGTGAGACAAGGGAGAAGCTAAGAAAGCTCCTTAGAGAAGGAAAGCTCGATGAGCGATTCGTTGACATCGAGGTGTCTTCTAAGAACTTTCCCATCCAGGTTTTCTCGCCCGGGGGACTTGAAGAGATGGACGTCAACATCTCCGATATGCTCGGGAACCTGTTCCCCAAAAAAAGCAAGAAAAGAAAAGTGAAAGTCCCTGAAGCTTTGGAGATTCTAAGTCAGGAAGAGGCCCAGAAGCTAATCGATATGGATAACGTAGTAAAGCTCGCGATCGACCGGGTGGAGCAGTCGGGGATAATCTTCATTGACGAGATAGATAAGGTCGCCGGACGCGAGAACACGGGGGGACCTGACGTATCGAGAGAAGGGGTGCAGCGGGACCTCTTACCGATTATCGAAGGGTGCAGCGTGAACACAAAGCACGGGATGGTACGCACAGACCACATTCTCTTTGTCGGCGCGGGAGCTTTTCATGTTTCTAAACCTTCGGATCTAATACCGGAGCTCCAGGGCCGCTTCCCGATAAGGGTAGAGCTCGAGCCCCTTACAACGAAGGATTTCGTCAGCATTCTGACACAGCCCAAGAACGCTCTTATTAAGCAATATACCGAGCTTATGCATACAGAGAACATCGAGCTCGTATTTGCTGAGGACGCAATTCAGGAAATAGCCGAGACCGCACAGAGCGTGAACGAATCTACCGAGAACATCGGAGCAAGGAGGCTTCACACGGTGCTTGAAAAGATGCTGGATGAGATATCCTTCAACGCTCCTGATATGAGCGAAGAAAAGATCGTGATAGACGCGGATTACGTAAAGGACAAGATTGCCGAGATCGTAAAAGACAGAGATCTTAGCCGATACATACTTTAGGTGAGCTTTCTGAGTAGGAGATAGAGCGAGTCGTCTGGTTCCATCTCCTCGTAACATTGCAGGTCCAGAATCTCATATTCCGAGCCGACTAATTTTGTTAAAGACTCCCCGGTATAATAAACGAATCTGAGTCCGTGATGAGTCTCCTCTTTATCCCCGTGCCAAAAAGAGTGTAAGACAATCCCGTTACTATTTAGCACGCGCGCCTGATGCTGGAGAGAGGTCTCAAGCTCTTTGGAGGTAAGGTGATGGAGCACCTTGTTTGAGTAGATGCAATCGAATTTTCTGTCGATATCCATAGCTACAGCATCTATTCTGATTAAATCTGCGGACGGGTGCTGTTTTCTAAACCGCTCTATAAAAACTTCCGAGCTATCAGAGCCAGTCGCCTGGTAAAGCTGACTAAGCATGATTAAATCTACTCCAGGGCCCATACCTAATTCCAAGACCGTCTTGCCTTTTGGCAAATAATTTAAAAGAACATCAATTAAAAATCGCCCGTCGTATCCCTCAGCCATTTTGATATATTCTTCTACGTTCTTTTTATCATCGAAATAGCCCAATGTATTCTCCTGCCGCTACCCGGGTAAACATCCGGAAAATTTCCGTCCGGCACTAGAGATGAATTAAGTTATGCTGCTTTGATAAATTACCTTGCCGATAAAAAACGGACCCAGGCTTTCCAGATGCATTGAGGTCTGCTTTGTCTTGCGCATTGCCTGAATCAGCTTTGACATAGGGTAAAGGTCATTACCCAGGATGCCGATTACAAAATCGTTATCGTCCTTGTCGAGCCCGTGGGACGCTAGGCGTATGTCTTTGGCATAACCTGCCTGGCCGAACTTAAACCCAAGCTTGCCGTGCTCGCCCAGCACTGCCCGCTGCTCGTCATGAGAAAGGGTCTCAAAGGATTTAGCTCGCCTTAACGGATACCAGATCGACCAGCCGAGCTCAGGATCAAGCACTTTCTCACGGGGGCCGTGTATTAGAGTCCTTTCGAGGTCAGGCTCGTACCCAAGCGAGTAGGTCCTGCCCAGCATGGTCAATTCAGGTTTTAGCCTAAGCTCGCTAAAGGGCGCTCTGTTGAGAAATTCTCTTAGCTCCGTAACAAAAAACGCGGGATCCTCACTCAGCGTAAGGAGCCCTACCCCGTATGGGTCATTTATATCCGCATACAGGACAGAGGCAAAAGGGGCGTCTGTAAGAGCGGCAACAATCTCGTCCGTATCCCCGCAGTCCCCGAATGCCAAAAACTGCATTAGAAGCTGTCTGTCAGAATAAATCTCTGTGCCGTCTGTCGCGCGTCCTTTTTCTCTCAGGTCTAGATCTTTACTATCATTTCCAGCTGTCATTTAGTGTGTCACCTCGGGGGGAAATTATAACAGGGGATCGCGCGCTTTGCGATTCCACGACGGACAGGGCGGTATGCAGTATGGGGCTTTATATTATAAGTTGTTGGCATCGAACGTTATTTCTTTTATACTACTGAGCTTATTTTACAAACGGAAAGAGCATATGAAGAGACTGATACAAAAAGCAGAGACGCTCGTAGAGGCGCTCCCCTATATTAAGGAGTTTTACGGGGAGACCGTTGTGGTGAAGTATGGAGGCAGCGTGGGTGATGACGATCTACATAACTTTGCGCGCGACATAGTGCTGATGAAGTACGTGGGGATGCACCCTGTGGTAGTCCACGGCGGAGGGCCCCAGATCGGAGAGCACCTTAAAAAACTCGGCATCGAAACTGAGTTCATAGCCGGGCTCCGCGTGACTGACGAAAAGACCATGGAAGTTGCCGAAATGGTGCTCGTGGGGAAGATAAACCAGAAGATCATCGAGGCCATTCACTCAATGGGCGGAAAGGCGGTGGGCACATCGGGCAAAGAAGGCAAGATGATACTCGCGAAAAAGCTCGATGTTCATAAACACGCGGTGGATAACGGAGTCAACATACCAAAAGACGCGGATCTTGGGATGGTAGGCGAAGTTGAGAGCGTTAACCCCGAGCTTATTAAAGTGCTTGAGAATTCGGGATTCATACCGATCATAGCCCCTATCGGCTTTGACGATGAGGGACGGACTTTTAATATAAACGCGGACCACGTGGCTGGGAAAATAGCGGGCGCCCTGGACGCGAAAAAACTCATACTCCTTACTAACGTGCCCGGCATACTGGATGGTGATAAAAACCTGGTATCGAGCCTGACCGAGGCACGAGCCAAAGAGCTTATAAAAGGAGAAGTGATATCAAGCGGGATGATCCCCAAAGTTAACTGCGCCATTGACGCGTTAAACGAAGGGGTCGGAAAGGTACATATAATAGACGGCACTGTAGACCACGCGCTGATTCTGGAAATCTTTACCGACACCGGAATAGGAACGGAGATACTCCTTTGAGCACCAGGACAATAATTTCCGGCACAGATAAATATCTCATGCACACCTATGGGCGCTACCCTATCGCGATGAAGCGGGGCAAGGGCTCTATCATATGGGACACGGAAGGAAAGAGGTACATTGATTTCGTAACCGGGATCGCGGTTAATAACCTTGGCCACTGTCACCCGGAGGTGGTAAACGCGGTTAAAGAGCAGTCAATGCAGCTCATGCAGCCCTGCAACCTCTTTCACATAGAAAAGCAGGTTGAGCTTGCTAAAATGCTCGTTGAGAGCTCTTTTGCGGACAAGGTGTTCTTCTGTAACTCCGGGGCTGAGGCAAACGAGGGAGCGATTAAGCTCGCGCGTAAATGGGGCTCTAAGAACGGGGGCAAATACAAGATTGTGCACGCACGGGATTCTTTTCACGGAAGGACCATGGGCGCGCTTAGCGCGACTACGAGTAAATACCAGGCGGACTATAAACCGCTTGTGCCCGGATTTAAGTCAATAGCGTATAACGACATACCCCGGCTTGAAAAAGCGCTTGAGGACAAGAAGGTATGCGCTGTTTTACTAGAGCCGATACAGGGGGAAAACGGCGTAATCCTCCCTGACCCCAAATACCTAAAGAAAGTAAGAAGCTTGTGTACGAAGAACAAAGTACTGCTTATACTGGACGAAGTGCAGGTAGGACTTGGCAGAACTGGGAAGCTGTTTTGTTATGAGCACAGCGGCATAAAGCCCGATATTATGACGCTCGCAAAAGCTCTCGGCGGAGGACTGCCGTGCGGAGCGTTCCTCGCATCGGACAAGGTAGCAAAGCATTTCACTCCCGGGGTGCATGGTACGACTCTGGGCGGAAACCCGCTCTCCATGAGCGCGGGCCTCGCGGTACTTAAAACGATCAAGCGGGACAAACTGCTCGCCCACACGGTTAAAATGGGCGATTACTTCTTGAAATGCCTGGGCGCGCTTAAAGACGAGTACCCGGGGCTTATAAGAGACGTAAGGGGAAAGGGGCTGATACTGGGTATAGAATTTATGAATAAAGATTTGGCCAAAAAGATCGTTGAAACAGCGATCGATAAAGGTCTTTTAACCATACTTACGGAGCAGAAAGTGATGAGGATACTGCCGCCGCTTAACGTAAAGAAGACAGAGATCGACTCCGCTCTCAAGATTATAAACGAATCGCTTAAAGAGGCGGGCGATGTCTAGACATTTTCTCAGCATCTTCGACTTGAGCAGGGAAGAATTTACCGCTCTACTAAATAGAGCGTCTGAGCTTAAGTCCGAAAAGAAATCGGGCATAGAGCACAAGACGCTTGCCGGGAAGTCTATCGCCCTTATTTTCGAGAAGCTCTCGACCAGAACGAGAGTATCGTTTGAAGTGGGGATTAATGATCTTGGGGGCCATGTGCTGTACATGAACCCAAGCGATATGCAGCTTGGGCGGGGCGAGACCATTGAGGACACAGCCAAGATACTTTCCCTGTATCTAGACGGAGCGATAATAAGAACGTTTGAGCAGGAGAGGATTGACATATTCGCCGCGCATGCGGGAGTCCCGGTAATCAATGCCTTGACCGACCTTGAGCACCCGACGCAAATAGTCTCGGACCTCTTAACAATTTCGGAAAAGGGAATAGACATACAGAACTTCAAGCTTGCTTATATAGGGGACGGCAATAACATTGTAAACTCTCTAATCGGAGCCGCCGGCGTGCTGGGCTTTACCGTGGCCGCGGCTGTGCCCGAGGGCTATGAGCCTGACGCAGGGATAATAGAGAAAGCAAAAGGGCTCGGCGGTGTCGTAGATATAGTTAACGACCCGTTTGAGGCGGCCTCAGGAGCCGATGTTCTCTACACGGACGTATGGGTCAGTATGGGGCAAGAGGAAGAGTCCTCGAAGAGGAACGGGCTTTTCAAACCATATCAAATAAACAGTGAACTGGTAGAAGCGGCAAATACAGGCGTTTACGTTATGCACTGTCTCCCGGCGCACAGGGGTGAGGAGATTACTCAGGAAGTACTCGACGGACCGAGCTCAATTGTGCTTGAGCAGGCCGAAAATAAGCTCCACGCCGGCAAAGCTATACTAGAGATGTTTATGCAGACCTAGTCCCCAAACTCAATATTAATGTAAATTGAACGCGCGGCCGGGTATGGATTAATAATCGTCGTCCATATGCAAACTGGGGCTGTGCTCAATGTTGAACGCCCTACGGATCGGATCTACGTCCAGAACCCAGTAAGTACCCTTTACGAACACGTTGGTAATCGCGATAGGCGGCCTTCCCGCAAGGCTAATCAGCTTGAACGGGTGGAGCGCGTCACTCGGATTATAATTGTACTCTGTAATTTCCGGCTCGTCCGCGAACGCGGCTGAGGCAAACATCATAGTTCCTAAAACGACTGTTATGATATACTTCATTTTT
Source organism: Thermodesulfobacteriota bacterium (assembly GCA_965216785.1). Taxonomy (GTDB): domain Bacteria; phylum Desulfobacterota_D; class UBA1144; order Nemesobacterales; family UBA2774; genus UBA2774. The sequence continues at coordinate 1,453,703 of OZ244197.1, read as the reverse complement.
CCATCTCCCCATTAAAGTAGTTTCTTAACTTATATGAACAAATTATAGTGATGAAAGCAAGTTAAGTCAATACATTTATTAACCTGCCGTATCGGCTTTAGATAAACGTTAAGATTTACGAGCTTACGTACTTAAGAAATGCTATAATATGGAATGGTCTTACTACTATAGTAATTCGGAGGCACAATGAGTATGCGAAGAGGAGAAAAAGTATATTATGTCAAAGACTTTATACAAACTGTTCCCCTTCCCTCTCCTAAGAATATATTCCACGAGCTAGAGAAGCTGGGTTACAGGGGCCAGGACGAGGCTAGAAAGGCGGTGTCGCTTGCCGCGTACAGGCATGTAAAGAGGCTCAAGATGCTGCACTCTAAAAACGCTCCCCGGGCAAAGCTGCCGCCGAGACCTAATTCCATACTAATGGGCCCGACGGGCTGCGGAAAGACCTATCTGATAGAGCTATTGTTCGGTGAGATATTTAAGCTGCCGTTCGTAATAATAGACATGACTAAATTCACGGAGTCGGGTTATGTGGGCGACGATGTGGTGAACATCCTGGTACAGCTCGTATACGCCGCGAACGAGAGTATAGACATAGCAGAGTGTGGGGTGATAGTGCTCGACGAGTTCGACAAGATCGCCGGCGCGTACTCAAACGCCAGGTTTGCCGGACAGGGCACGACCAAGGATGTTTCGGGTTACGGGGTACAGAGGGAGCTTCTTAAGATCCTTGAAGGCACCGACGTGCAGATACCGCTTGATTTCGGTTTTTCAAGCCGGGGTCCCCGGGCGATGATCTCCACAAGAGACGTCACTTTCTTTTCGGTAGGCGCGTTCTCGGGTATCAGGAACATGATAGACAATAAGGGCGTAGGGTTTATGCAAAAGCTCGAGAAGAACAGGGACGAAACAGAGTCCATAGCCTACAATATGAGCGAAGAAGAGGCGGACGATATTACAAGGTTCCATCTGTTCGGGTTCCTGCCGGAGCTCATATCGAGATTCAACAGGATTATACCTTTCAGCCCGCTTCATAAATCGACTCTGGAGGAAATAATCCGCATTAAGATTCATCACTATAAAACCGAGTTTGAGGAAGAGGGATTTAAGCTTCACCTTGAGCCTGTGGTAGTAGACTATATAATAGATGAGGCCCTAAGGCGACAGACCGGGGCAAGAGGGCTAGACGTGATAATATCCAAACAGCTGGAGGCTGTCGCATTTGAAACTTTCGGAAAAGAAGACAAAGGGGAAATAGTCCTGACGGTCGATTCCGGAAAGGTCTACCATACGGTAAAAAGGCGCGCATGAAGATATCTATAGTCAGCCTCGGCTGTTCCAAAAACCTCGTGGACAGCGAGCTTATCCTCGGAACTTTAACAAAATCCGGCCACGAAATCGCACCCGAGCAGGACGCGGAATTAATTATCGTAAACACCTGCGGCTTTATAGGGGACGCCAAGAAAGAGTCGCTCGATACGATTCTGGAAATGTCGGAGCTCAAGAAAACGGGCTCTTGCAAAAAGCTCATCGTCACCGGGTGTATGGTAGAGCGCTACAGAAATGAGCTGGAAACGGAGATACCGGAAGTAGACGCGTTTTGGGGCACAGGGAACCTGCTGAATATTAACGAAGTATTGCAAGACGCCGGGACTAAAGAGAAAAAAGATAGAGCTAAGACAGTACCGCCCCCAGGAACAATATACGACCCCGACAGTCCCCGGGTAATGCTTACCGCCGGGCACACCGCGTTTGTAAAGGTATCGGAAGGCTGCTCCAGAACCTGCAGTTTTTGTATTATCCCCAAGATGAGGGGGATGATGAAAAGCAGGGCAATTGACTCCATAGTCGGAGAGATCGATAGCCTTTCAGGGCAGGGAGTAAGGGAGATAAACCTGATTGCCCAGGATATGACGAGCTATGGGCGGGACATAGGGACTGATCTTGAAACTATGCTGAGGGAAGCCTCGCAAATAGAGAGTATTGACTGGATAAGGATTCACTACTGGTACCCATGGGGCGTTACCGACTCTTTGGTTGATCTTGTAGCAGCTGAAAATAATATTCTGCCCTACGTTGATATGCCGCTTCAGCACATTAACGACCGCGTGCTTAAGTCAATGGATAGAAAAACGTCGAGCAAACGCATAAGAGAGACCATAAAGCAGCTAAGGGATGGTATAGAGCACCTAACGCTCAGAACAACTTTCATTGTAGGGTTCCCGGGAGAGACGGACGAGGAGTTCGAGGAGCTTCTAGAATTCGTAGAGGTAACGGGGTTTGACAGAGCGGGCGCGTTTAAGTACTCGCAGGAAGAAGGGACTCCGGCAGGTGAGATGGGTGGACAGGTGGCTGAAGAAGTAAAGGACGAGAGGTTCGAGAGACTTATGGAAGCGCAGTCCGAGGTGTCACTCAGAAAAAACCAGGACTTGATAGGCACTGTCCATGACGGTTTTATCGAGGGCAAAGAAGACGGGGAATACGTTGCCAGGATTTCTTCACAGGCGCCCGAAGTAGACGGGTTCACATATATAGAGAGTAAAGAAAAGCTTCAAACAGGCAATCCGGTACGCATTAAAATCACAGCTGCGGATATTTATGACTTAACTGGGGAAATAGTCGCTAAGATTTAGCTCACAAACAATCCCAACCTACTCAATTTCTAAAAAAATCAGTCGTTTCCGTTCTGATCGAACATCTGGCGTATGCCGTAGGTCGTGTTTCTCTCAGCGGGGATTCTGCCGATCTCTCTTGTGAGGCGACGGAACTCCTCAGGCGGGAAATACTGACCGTACCCTGCCCCCGCGGAGCGCGAAATCTGCTCTTCCATGAGTGTGCCGCCGAAATCGTTTGCCCCGGCAGTAAGTGAGAATTGGGCAAATTCTGGTCCCTGCTTTACCCATGAGACCTGGATATTGTTTATCCAACCCCTTAGCATGAGCCTTGAGACCGCGTACATCTTGAGCTGGTCAACGTCCGTCGGACCCTCAGCCACTTTACCCTTAGAGTGCTTAAAGAGTCTGGTGTTCCAGGGTATAAACCTGAGCGGCACAAATTCCGTGAATCCTCCGGTTTCCTTCTGTATGTCTCTTAATATTCCTATGTGCTCGGCCCAGTGGTGTGGCTCGTCCACGTGTCCGTACATAATAGTAGAGGTAGTGTGCATACCTGCCAAATGGGCCTTTTTAACGATTCTGATCCAGGCTTCGGTGGGCATCTTGCGGGGAGCGATTATCTTTCTGACTTCTTCTACCAGTATCTCCGCGGCCGTTCCGGGAAAAGTGTTGTGACCGACGTCCTTTAGCATTTCAATAAATTCTTCCTCGCTTATGCCGAGCGACTCCGCACCGTAGTAGATCTCAAATGGCGAGAACGCGTGCGTATGCATATCGGGCACGGCCTTTTTTACAGCTTTAATAAGCTCTACGTAGAAGTGGCCGTCTATGTCGGGGTGCATTCCACCCTGCATGCATACCTCGGTTGCGCCTATATCCCATGCTTCTTTGACCTTATCGGCAATTTCGTCCATGGTGAGGAAATATGCCCTCTCATCACCTTCCGGAGCCATAAAATTGCAGAAACCGCAGTAAGTGTTGCAGATATTAGTAAAGTTAATATTTCGGTTTACAACATAGGTAACAACATCGCCCACGTCATCTTTTCTAATTTCGTCAGCTGCAATCGCCAGAGCGGAAAGCTCGTCCAGGTCATCGATATTAAAGAGATCAACACCTTCCTCTACGCTAACCTCTTGTCCCTTGAGCGCTTTATCCAAGATGCGTCCTGTCGTGCCGTTTACCCTGGACAATACTCCATCAACCCCAAGCGGTCTGTTCTCTTCAATTCTTTCTATAGACTCTTTAATGTCTGCCATTCTCACTCTCCTGAAGAGGCATATAACCCTCTGCGTCCACAAAAGCCCGCACCTTGGGCAAAAGTTCCGGGTCAATGAACTCTTCGTTTATAAATTCAGGGTATACAGGAAGCCTTTCTCTTAGAGTAAAGCCAGCCTCGCTCACCAGTTTCTCCATTCTCTCAAGTTCGGGCCAAGGGGCCTCGGGGTTTACGTAATCAATCGTCACGGGCGATACGCCTCCCAGATCGTTTACTCCCGAGTATATAAATAATGGATAAGTCTCAGGGTTCAGGTTGGGGGGTATCTGAATATTCATACACTCGCCGAATATTAGTCTTGATATCGCTACAAGCTTTAGCATTTCGGTAAATTCGGGCGGAGGGTAATTCTCCATAATTATTCCCTCTTTAGGGCTGAAATTCTGGATAATTATTTCCTGTATGTGACCATACTCGGCGTTTAGATCTCTAATAGCGATAAATGAGTCGATCCGCTCCTCCCAGGTCTCCCCTATGCCCACGAGTATCCCCGAAGTCCAAGGGATTCTGAGATCTCCCGCACGCTCCATTGTTTTCATTCTCTGCTTGGGCACTTTATCGGGACAGCGGTAGTGCGCCTGTCCTTTTTGAAGAAGTCTCGGGCTTATATTCTCGAGCATAAGGCCCATGGATGGGTTGGTCTCCCTGAATGCGGAAAGCTCTTCTGTGGTAGCAAGTCCAAGGTTCGTATGGGGGAATATATTCTCATTAAGCCCTACCTCGCCCATAGCGATCAGGTAATCGGCAGTAGTATTGTAGCCAAGCTTATTTAAAGCCTCTCGGTATACTGGGTATTTAAGCTCGGGCTTGTCGCCAGTTACGAAAAGAAGCTCTGTGCAGCCAAGCTTTGCGCCATTTCGGGCCGAATCCACGACTTGCTCGGGCGTCATGAACAGCTCACCCTCTCCCGGCTCGTATTTAAAAGTACAGTAGCCGCAGTGGTTCCTGCAGAGCTGAGTTAAGGGTACGAATACGTTCTTGGAATAGCTAAGTATCCTGCCCTTACCACTTTCTCTGAGCTTGGAAGCGGCTAAAAGGAGATACGGCAGATACTCATTTTTCATATCTGCCAGCATTAGGGCTTCTTCCCTACATATCGTCTCGCCAAGAGAAGCTTTGTCCAAGATTGCTTCAAGTACAGGGGGAAGTGTCGCTGAACTTGCGCGGTCGTATCCCAATAGTCCCAGTACTCCCAGCGACCCGCTTTCTGAAAATAAACTCTCCCATTCACGTTCAAATGTAGTCATATTCTATGAAATAAGTATATAAAGCCGCAAATTAGATTCAAACCCGAGCGCTTCGGATTCGTGCAATTCAAGTTATCACCCCTTAAATTGACGCATTAATACTCTCATAAATGCTATATCGTTGTCAAGCCTGAAATTTTGGGGTCTCATAGGAGTCCCAAAACTGCCCGGGCAAGCCCGGAGGCTTTTTCAGTATCGGACATTACGGTATTAACAACCAGGGTATCAACACCTAGCTCTTCAATCTTTGGCGCTTCATCCCTGTCCTGCTCATCGATTACCATTATATCCAGAAAATCCCTGTAGAGCCTGGCGACCCCTGTGGAAGACACCTCGATCCCGAGCCCCTTCATCATTCTATCCGCCGGACCCTTGAGGGACGTTCCGCCGATGAGCGGGCTTATAGCAATAATTTTGGCATCGGATTTTTTAAGCGCGTCTCTGATTCCCTTCACGTGCAGGATGGGGCCGATGCTGATCAGCGGGTTACTGGGACAAAGAATTATGGCCTTTGACTCTTCGATATAGCCGATCACGCCCGGGGGCGGGAGCGCGTGGTCTATATTCTTTATATATACCTTTATTACGCTCGGCTCCATATGATTCTTTACCAGATACTCCTGAAAATGCATCTCTCCCCGATCCGTGACTATCCAGGTTTCAACCCCCGTGTCTGTCATCGGGACTATATTTATACGCTCGTCGATACCAAAGGCCCTGGATATTTTTGACGCTATCTCCGAGGCAACTTGTCCCTGTGCTGAAAGATGCGTTCTGTATATATGAGTCGCGAAATCTCTGTCGCCTATATTAAACCAGGTCTCTTCACCCAGTTTTCTAAGATTTTCCAAACACAAAAATGTATCGCCCTCGAGCCCCCAGCCCTTTTTTTTGTCTATCATTCCGCTAAGCCTGTAGACAACAGTATCTATGTCAGGGGAGATCTTAAGACCGTGAAGAGTTATATCGTCACCAGTGTTGACGATTATATTTAAAGCTTCATCACGGCAAACCATGGCCAGCCCCTCAAGAAACTTCGCGGCTCCGACGCCTCCTCCAAGAGCAGTAATCATATAAGACTCGCAGTAATCATAATTGACTCACTTTAGCAGCGGATAAAATTTGAATCTATACACCTTTTGAAGCGAATATAAGATTGAAGCAGGTATTATATATACCGGCTTTAATATACACGGCCCGCATAAAATATTTAAGGGGTAATCACAGCAAACGGGCCTAGGCCCGGCGCTACAGAGTATGAACGCGCTCTAAGGGCCGGAGAAGCTTTTACTGCGTTCTTGAAACTAGGGTACAAGTGGTATAGATTTTTAATACAAATTTAAGTTAAACGGGGTAATAATAGTTATGAGTCTTGATTTAATACGTACAAAACACAGCTGGTTTACAAAAGGAATACTGTTACTGCTTGCCGCGGCATTTATATTCAGTTTCGGATATGGAGCAACCAGTCTGAGGGATATGACGGCTATTTCCGGAGGCGCCGCCGCGCAAGTTAACGGAGAGGAAATACCGCTCACTGAATTCTACCGTTACAGAGATAACTTCAGACGGCAGAACCCTCAAATAGCGCAGTTATCGCCCGCGGAAGCCGAGCGCGTAAACATCAGAATTTTAAACTTCATGATCGATGAGAAGCTCCTCTCACAAAAAGCAAAAGAACTAGGATTCCGCATATCCGACCAGGAAGTAAACGATTTCATTAAATCCATACCCGCGTTTCAGGTTGACGGTCAATTCATAGGTAAGGATCAATACAGAGAAAGAATAAGACAGATATTTAATTTAAACCCCGGAGAGTTTGAGAACATCTTAAGGGGAGAGCTCTTGGCGAGGAAAATGGAAGGCTTCATATACGAGACGGCGCTTATTACCGAGGAAGAACTTTACAACGTTTACCTTAGACAAAATGAAAAGGTAAACCTGTACTACATACCGTTTCTCAGTAGCGAGTATATAGACACTTACACTCCGAGTGAAGAAGAAATTAAAGCCCACTTCGAAGCTAATAAGGACAATTTTAAAACAGACGAGCTTCGCTCTATTCGTTATATAACAATTACGGCTGAGGACTTTGAAAACAGAATCGAAATATCAGATGAAGAGATAACGGCGTATTACAACGCTTACCCTGAGGAGTTTACCAGCGAGGACGGCGGTAAGCTTTCGTTGGAAGAGGCAAGAGAGCAGATTGTAACGGTACTTAAATCACAGAGGGGCGGAGCGTTACGTGAGGATTTCGTAGAGCTGCTGGAAACCGAAGGAGGCTCTGACAAATCGATAGATGAGCTTGCTGCCGAACACAACATAGAGACCATAAATGTAAGCGAGCCGTTCACCCAAGACGATATACTCAAGGAAATACCGCCCAGGATTACAAGACTTGCTTTTGAAGAAGAAAAAGGCGGCACAGCTATTGTCTCCATGGGTTCTTCAATGTGGGTTTACGAGGTAAAGGACATTGTTCCCCCCAAAGCAAAAAGCATGGAGGAAGCTAATGAAGAGGTAACCGCGCAGCTTAAAAACGCGAAGGCAAAGGAGATCACGAGAAAAAAAGCTCAGGAAACGCTAAAAGAGCTGACCAAGGCCAAGAAAGAGGAGCTTAACGAAAAAACTAAATCCCTTGGAGTAGAGCTTTTAGAGACAGGTTACTTCTCGCGTCTCGAAAACGTACCACATATAAATAACGAGAGTCTAAGATCAGAAGCATTTGATATAAACGAATCAACAGTTGTATCAAATAAGCTGTATAATAATAAGGACGACTTCTATATTGTGTCTGTAAAGGAAAAACAGAGCGCTGATAAGGAGGTATTCGACCAGGAGAAAGACGCTCTAAAGCAGCAGGAGCTGATAAGACAACAGAGCAACCTACGCCAGAACTGGCTCCAGAACCTCAGGAGAGAATCCGAAATCATTCCCAATGCTGCGCTGTTCCCTTCTCAGGGTTGATCACCGATAAGGAGTACATATAATTGTTGAACGAAGTCCTTATTATAGGCTCACAGAGAGACTACTGTAATATCATTAAAGAGTTTCTAGAGCTTAGAGACACCCCCGTAACAGTTTTAATGGACTATAAAGCAGGGATTGACAGGCTTTTTGAAGATAAGCCCGCGCTCTGTGTTATTGAAATAACCCAAAGGGAAATCAGCCCCGCGCTTATAACTAAAATACAAGACTCAGAAGAGTTCTCAATACCTGATTTCACCTCTCTTAACCAAGATGAATCAGAGCAAAACCAGATCGAGAAAAATCAGGTTTTGATGCTCGACGATACAAGTCAGATAAATAATCTCTTTGATTATCTCAAATCAAATCTCCCCAAGGTAAAAAGGCCCGGGGAAACTGAGCTTAGAGTGGAAAATGGTGATCTAGAATACACCTTTTATCCTCATTTGATTGTAGAAATTTATCGTAAAGAGAAAACGGGCATCCTGTCGATATCCTCTGAGCCGGAGCTTAACATTTATTTTAAAAAAGGCTCTCCGGTATACGCCGAGGGTGGTGAGAAAGAAACCATGATCGGGCGGATACTCTTAAATAGCGGCAGGATTGACGCTGAAACGCACAGAGACGTCCTGGAGAAATCAAGGGAAAGAAAAATGAGATTCGGTGAAGTGCTTATCGATATGGGGATTATCACACCTCATGAGCTCAATACTTATCTGGAGCTTCAAATAGAGGAAAAAGTGCTCAGAGGGTTTTGCAGCTTAAGAGGTGAATATAACTTCAGAGACGAGACCGAGCTCCCCAAGGGAGTAGTTGAGTACAACGTGAAGCTTCCAAAGGTGCTAAATGAAGCGGTAAAAAGATTCGTTTATGCAGAGAAGATAGAAGAAGTGAATCCTCAAATCAAATTGGCAAGCAAACCGGAAAGTATAATAAATAATATGGAGCTTAAACCTAAGGAGTTGAGGATGGTACAGCTCCTTAAAAATCACAGCTCTGTAACAGACATCCTGAGTAAAACAAGATTGGAGAAATACGAAGCTCTGAAGCTGCTTTATCTGCTTGGTCTTTTTAAGGCGATTGAGCTGCCGGGTGTGTCTCTTGAGGCGATAGGCAGAAAATCCGTAGAGCGCTACATGAGAGAAAATAAGATTACGCATAAAGCTCACGAAGAAACCGACATACAGAAGGAAAATGAAGAGTTTATAGAGCTTGAGCTAGAGGTATATGAATCAGAGAGGGGAATAGAAAACGGGATTTCGAAAAGCTCAGAAGAAAAAGAACCTTCTCATTTCGAGAGTCCGAAAGAAAGCATTACAGAAGTTACGGAAGATACAGACGAATTATCTGAAGCTTTAGAGGAGACAGACGTAGAGGATGGTATACCGGGAAGTCCCGATAAAGTGGGTTCTGTGTCTGAGAATGAAAATGTCCCTCGTCAAGACGAAGCGGACGATCCCCAAGCTGAGCCACCTACTGAACCTGCTGATGAGGAAGCACCTGAAGAAATAACGCGGTTTGATAACGACAACCTATACGAAATTAATCAGGATGAAACGCAAAACATCCAGGAAGACACCCTGAGCAATAAAACTCTTCCAATCCAAGAAGCCTCTTTAACCTCCGATGATACGGAGCAGGAGCATGAGGAGATTGAAGATACTGGGATAGCCCTTGATCTGAACAGCCGTCCTCAGAAGGAAGAAGTGGAAGAAACCCGAGAAACTCCCCTTGAATTGGACATAAATCCTGAAGAAAATACGCAAGAGACAGTTCCCGATTTATTCTCTCTTGACTCAGAAGCGCCGGAGCAAGGAGCAGAAACCAAAAGCCAAACCATGCAAGATACACCAAAGGAAATTTCAATTGAGGACACCGAGCTATTCTCAACATTTGAGCAAAATGACCATACTTTTGATCAAGCGTCTCAAATAGAATTGCAAGATGTCCCTACAAAGGATGAGCCGGCAGCCAGTGGTGAGGACAACACTGATGTCGGGGACGAATTTTCCCAAATGATACTGGAGTTCTACAACTCACTCTCCTCAAAGGATTACTACCAGATATTAGACGTATCGAAGGATGCAGACGAAAGCGAAATCAAAGAGGCTTATTATAAGCTGGTAAAGGACTACCATCCGGACGTCAATCATAATATCCCCGATGATATCCGTGAGAAAGCTCAGGAAATCTTCACTGCTATAAGCGCTGCTTACGAGACCTTATCTGACAGTGAAAGACGCGAAAATTATGATTCCGAGGAGCAAATCTTCGAGCTCAAGACTCAGGCGCAGTCAATTTACGAAGCGGAGCTTGAATTTAAGAGGGGACAAACACTCCTGACACAGAGAGACTATACAGAAGCCTCTGCCAAATTTGCGGAAGCATTAAAAATAAATCCGGATGAGGCGGCGTATATAGGAGCCTACGCATGGGCAAGGTACCTTGCGTCTGACGATAAGGACAGCGCAGGAGATGACATGATTGAGGAGCTCGGGAGAGCGATCGAAATAAACTCTTCTATCGCTGAGAACTATTTTTACCTGGGCTCTATATATAAGGGCCGTGACGATTTACAAAAAGCCGAACAAAACTATGAAAAGGCCCTTCAGATCGACCCTAATTTCATTGAAGTTAAAAGGGAGCTGCGCTTAATAAACACTCGTAAGAGAAAAAACACCACTGGGCGTAAAGACTCCAAGATAGAAAAAAGATTTTGGTCGAGCCTATTTAAGAAATAGCACATACTCTGTTATAACGCCCCTCGTTATTATACAAACTCCGTATCCGCATTTTCACATCCACCCTGACTAAGCATTGCCGATTTACATTTTGGCATTACCGATTTACATTTTCTAAACTCTTTGTTAACCTAGTGCTTCATAGTATAAAATGAAAATCAAATCTCTCGCCATACACGGTTTTAAATCATTTTACGAAAAAACCAAAATACTATTCGACCGCGAAATGAGCGCCATCGTGGGCCCGAACGGTTGCGGCAAATCTAACGTCCTTGACGCCATAAGATGGATACTGGGAGAGCAAAACCCCAGACAGCTGAGGGCGGAGATCATGGAAGAGCTGATTTCGAACGGAAGTGAGCTCTTAAAACCTCTGGGGATGGCTGAGGTCGCTCTCGTATTGGAGAACGTTCCGAACTATAACTTTGAGGAAGTGGAGATAAAACGCCGGATATTCCGCTCGGGGGAAAGTGAATACTACCTAAACGGCGTTACGTGCAGACTAAAAGATATTACTGATATATTTATCGATACGGGCTCAGGAGCACGGTCATATTCGGTAATCGGGCAGGGAAGAGTGGATCAGATGATAACCGCTAAGCCCGAGGAAAAGAGGACGCTGATCGAGGAAGTGGCGGGCGTAAGGAAATATAAAATCCGCCGCAGAGAGACTGAGACCAGAATAAAAACAACCAAAGAGAACCTGAGCCGCGTCAACGACATGACGGAAGAGGTCAAACGGCAGATGGACACACTCTCGCTCCAGGCGGAGCAGGCAAGAGAGTTCCGGGAACTGTCAGATGAGGCAAAGGAGCTTGAGCTTAAGCTTCACAGGGTGAAGCTCAAAAAACTCACGGAGAAAAAAGAGGCTGTCACCAGCCGCAAATCGGTGTCGGATGAAGCTATATCCAACCTGGAGAAAGAAAGCCTTAATGTATTAAGTCAACACAAGAAAGTTAACTCAGAGTCCGCGGCGCTAGAGGAGGAAATTGGGGAGCTAGAGAGAAAGACCTATGTAACAAAGACCGAGCTTCAGTCAAAGAAGTCCTCCCAGGATCTAATAAAATCTGAGATATTAAACATAGATGCCTTTATTGAGAAGATGGTGAGCGAGTCTGAACTACTAAAAGAGGAAGGCTCCTCGCTTGACAGGGGCTTAAGCCTTAAGAAAAGCACGCTTGAGGAAGTAGAGAGCGATCTAAAGAATCTTAAGTCCGATATAGAACAAAAAGAGGCCCAGCTTTTGACCTTAAAAGCAGAGTCCAGGGACATAAGGGCTCAGCACGAGGAGACGAGGAAAACTATCTTTGCCACCCTCGATGAAGAAAGCAAGCTCAAAGTGCAGGCGCTTGGATACGAAAAAGAAGTGGAAGAGCTTAAGCTGCGAAGAGAGGTAATGGAGCGGGAGTCTCAGGAGCTGGACGAGGAAAAGAAAAAAACCGCAAGTGAAATCTCGGCTCTTGAGGGCGCGCTGAGCGAGAACGAGACCGCAAAACTGAGGGTATCGGAAATAAACAGCCGCCTAGAGCAGTCAAAAACCTCGCTTGAAGAAAGCCGCAGAATTAAAACTGAGAAATTGGAATCACACAAAGAAGAGCTTAAAGAAAACTCATCCAGATTAAACGCGCTTAAGCAGATTGAGACAAATTATGAATGGCTGCCTGAGGGGATAAGGAATTTTATGGTGGAAAACAAAGGGCAGGGTGTATTGGGTACGGTCGCGGATTTTATATCTGTACCTGAGGGATATGAAAAAGCAGCCCAAGCGGCACTAGGGGAGAAGCTTAACTGGATACTCGTGGAAGAAGAGTCAAAGGCACTTGAGGCTGTAGCGACTTTAAGACAGAATGCTATCGGTAGGGGGACTTTCCTCTCTGTGAGTGAGAAGGGGCGGCATAACGGCCCTGGAGCACTTGGCGGGCACATGAAATCTCTTAGTGAGATAGTGTCGGCAAAAGATATAGACGCGCAGATTCTTGACAGTCTTCTTGGAAATGTCGTGCTTGCGCCCACAATCGAGGAAGCCCTGAGACAAAACGAGGAGAACCACAGCGGGCTGTCCTACGTTACCACCGAAGGGGACTGCGTACAACCAAACGGGGCGATTTCCGGGGGAGCTTCACAACCGGGGGTTTTTGAAAGGAAGAGAGAAACTGAGCAGCTCGCAAAGAGTATTGAATTAATTGAGCGTGAGATCGCCAAGCTCACAAGTGAAATTGAATCTGAGAACAATGAGATCGAAAGCCTGGTATCTAAAGTAAAGCAAAACGACGTTGAGCTGATTGAGCTTGGAATTAAAGAGGCTGAGATCAAAAAAGATATTAATAACCTTAAATACAATACGGAGAGACTCGACAAGAGAATTGAGACCGTGAGCCGGGGTTTGGAGGAAGCGCTCGATGAAATCCGAGAGACTCTAGCAACGCTTGATCAGACAAAATCTAAAATTTACAGCCTTGATTCAGAGAAATCCGAGCTCGAGAAAAAATATAAGGCAATAGAAGAAAAAATTGAGGCGGGAGAGCTTAGGGAAAGGGCCATGGAGAGGGAAATCTCAAACCTCAATATCTCGCGGGCGTCTCTGACCGAAAAAGAAAAGAACCTCTATGAGGATATAAATGATATCGAGAATAGAAGAAATGATATCAATAGACGAATTGAGAACGAGCATGTGAGCATAGAACAGAAGAAGCGGGAGAAAGAAAGCTATATCGAAAAAGACAGCTTAACGGTGGATGAGATCAAAACTATTGAAGAGATAGTCTCTGATAGTGAAGAGAAGCTTTCTTCCTTGAAGGAGAAAAGGACTACGCTGTTACAGGAATTAACCTCTGCGGGTGAGAAAAGGGAAAGCATTAATACCGAGTTATCTGAGCTGAGATTAAAGAACAACTCGTTTGAGCTCGATTTAAACAGCATCCGAATAGAGATAGACAATATCGTACAAAATCTTAGAAACAACAACATTATAGAAGATGTCGACGAGTTTCTCTCAGGCTCTCAAAATGACGAAGCTGAGCAGCAAAGCTTTAACCTCGCGGCTGAAGAGTCGAGGCTTAAAAAACTGCAGAAGAGAATAGAGCGGTTCGGCCCTGTAAACCTGCTTGCGCCCGAGGAGTATAACAAGCTCGAAGAGCGATACGGATTTTTGACCGAGCAGATTGATGACCTGATGCAGGCCATTTCATCCCTCGGAAAAGCGATCAACAAGATAGACAAGGAATCCGAGAAACGCTTTGGTGAAGCGTTTGAGCTTATGGACAAAAAATTCAGAGAGATATTCAGCCGCCTGTTCAGAGGAGGCGAAGGAAAATTAATACTCACTGATCCGGATAATATTTTGGAATCGGGAGTGGACGTAATGGTCAGACCAAGGGGGAAAAAGCTTCAGTCCATCAACCTTCTTTCGGGAGGAGAAAAAGCGCTCTCGGCTATCGCGCTTATCATATCCGCTTGCCTGATAAAGCCCGCGCCGTTTTTACTCTTCGATGAGATCGACGCTCCGCTCGATGATAGAAACACATCTTATTTCACAGAGCTTATAAAAGAAATAGACAGAAATTCCCAGGTTATCATCATCACGCACAACAAAAAAACGATGCAGGAAGTAAACTCGCTTATAGGTATAACATCCAATAAATCCGGTACTTCTACCGTAGTATCCGTCGAGCTTAACTAGGCAGCTCGTCCACACAATAAGCCCTGCAAACAATATCTTTAAAATAAGCTGGAAACGATAAAAACAGTGAATATATATATCTTAGATAAGTTGAGATAGATTGCTTTTACACATATACTTTAGGGTTTGTAAGATATCCGGAGGTTTTCCACCATATGCTTTCCTATTTAATGAAGAAAATTGTAGGCTCCCAGAACGAAAGGGAGATAAAAAAGATAACATCCGTTGTAGAAGCGGTAAATGAGCTTGAAAGCGATCTGCTCAAACTGCCGAATACCGCTCTTAGAGAGAAAACGAATGAATTCTCGGCTAATATCAAATCCTCGCTTAACGGCGGGAACGTTCTTGATGATGAGGAGCTTGCGGGCGCGCTTGAGGATAAGCTCTGGGAAATTTTGCCTGAAGCATTTGCGCTTGTAAGAGAGGCGGCCAGAAGGACTCTGGGAATGCGGCACTTTGACGTTCAGCTGATTGGCGGCGTTGTGCTTCATCAAGGGAAGATAGCCGAGATGAAAACCGGAGAGGGTAAAACTCTTGTAGCGGCCCTTCCTCTATACTTAAACGGCATCACTGGTCTTGGTGCTCACCTCGTAACCGTGAACGACTACCTGGCCAGAAGAGACGCCACATGGATGGGGCCTATTTATAAACTACTCGGGCTCGATGTCGGAATCGTAAACCACGATATATCTTATCTTCTACAGTGGGAAGACGAAGAGCGCGCTCAGCACGCAATAGACAACAATCTTAGCGTATGGCCAAAAGAGTACGCAGATATGGACATACCCCCCGAGAGAAACCTCGATGTACTGTCGGCGTTTAAAACTAAGATTGTCGAGTGCACGAGGCAAGAGGCCTACCGTGCGCACGCGACATACGGGACAAATAACGAGTTTGGTTTTGATTACCTAAGAGACAATATGAAATTTTCGCTTGATGATTACGTCCAGAGAGACCACAACTTCGCAATTGTGGACGAGGTGGACAGCATACTCATCGATGAAGCCAGGACCCCGCTTATTATTTCAGGACCCTCTGAAGACTCTACACAGCTCTACTATGACATTAATAAAGTCGTGACGAGGCTTGCCCCCGAAGTTGATTTCACTATTGACGAGAAAACCAAGCAGGTCACGCCAACTGAAGAAGGCTCTAATAAAGTAGAGAAGGCACTTGGTGTATCGAACATCTACGACCCTGTAAACCTTGAGCTCCTTCATCACGTAATACAGGGTCTGAGGGCCCATAACCTATTTAATAAAGACGTCGATTATATGGTAAAAGACGGCCAGGTAATCATAGTGGACGAATTCACCGGGAGGCTTATGCCCGGAAGACGCTGGAGCGACGGACTGCACCAGGCTGTCGAGGCAAAAGAAGGGGTTGATATCGAGAATGAGAACCAGACCCTCGCCACAATTACCATTCAGAACTACTTCAGGATGTACAGAAAGCTTGCCGGTATGACGGGGACCGCGGACACCGAGGCTTTTGAGTTTAAGAATATTTATAAACTGGACGTAAACGTCATACCCACAAACAAACCCATGGTAAGGGCTGATAATAACGATTCTATATATAAATCGGAAGAGGAAAAATTCTCAGCAGTCGGAAATGAGATAAAAGAGATGAACGAGCAGGGCAGGCCGATTCTGGTCGGAACCACCTCGATCGAGAAGTCCGAGAAGCTCAACAAACTGCTTCAGAAAATGAAGATCCCTCATCAGGTCCTAAACGCGAAGCAGCACGAAAACGAAGCCGGGATCGTGGCGCAGGCGGGAAGGATAGGCGCTGTAACCATTGCCACCAATATGGCGGGAAGGGGTACGGACATCGTACTGGGCGGAAACCCCGAGCATCTGGCCGAGGAAATACTGAGGAAGAAATTCAAAGTGAGCCCGGAGGAAGCGGCTCCCGAGCAGTTCGAGGAATCCATGCTCGAGGCAAGAGCCATATGCGAGGATGAAAAGAAAAGAGTGCTAGAGCTTGGCGGGCTTCATATCATAGGCACGGAGCGTCACGAATCCAGAAGGATCGACAACCAGCTAAGGGGTAGAGCAGGCCGTCAGGGAGACCCGGGGTCTTCACGTTTTTACGTGTCGCTCGAAGACGACCTGATGCGTATATTCGCCTCTGAAACCATTACCAAGGTAATGGACAAGCTCGGATGGGAAGAGGGAGAGCCCATAGAGCACGGCATGATAACCAAGTCCATTGAAAATGCTCAGAAGAAAGTAGAGGGAAGAAACTTCGATATAAGAAAGCATCTTCTTGACTACGACGACGTATTGAATAAACAAAGAGAGGTCATCTATACGAAGCGAAAGGAA
Organism: Thermodesulfobacteriota bacterium; assembly: GCA_965216785.1. Classification (GTDB taxonomy): domain Bacteria; phylum Desulfobacterota_D; class UBA1144; order Nemesobacterales; family UBA2774; genus UBA2774. Next base: position 1,436,842 of record OZ244197.1, on the reverse strand, counting down.
TATCTTGGCGGCGACAACCTTAAAGAAAACCTCTATGAGATGGCTGATGAGATAATATACGATCTTACTGAGTCGATGGTACCGGAAAAGGCAAACTCCGAAGACCTTGAGCTTGACGATCTGAGTGAGTCCGTGCACACGGTGTTTAACTTTGAGACGGATTTTGAGGCGCTCAAGGGAAACGGCGTCAAGAGAGAGGACGTAGCGGAGTACATAAGAGAAAATGTGCACAGTTACTACGAGGAAAAAGAGCAGAATATCAGCTCTGAAACCATGAGACAGGTAGAGCGCTACCTGATGCTCCAGACCCTTGATTTCCTTTGGAAGGACCACCTGCTCAACATGGACCATCTGCGAGAGGGGATAGGACTCAGGGGATACGCGCAGAAAAACCCGCTCCATGAGTATAAAAAAGAGGGGTTTGATATGTTCGGCTCGCTTATGAACCGCTTGTCGGATGATGTTTGCGAAAAGCTATTTAAGGTGCAGCCGGTCAGCGAAACCGATATGGCGAGGCTCGAGAGACGAAGAAGGGAAGAGCAGCAGCGTATGACCATGAGCCGGGGCGAGGAAGAAGAGGAAAAGAAAAAACCGATAAGACGTCAGCAGAAAAAGGTCGGAAGAAACGACCCGTGCCCCTGCGGAAGCGGCAAGAAATATAAGAAATGTCACGGAAGGAGCGCGTAAGTATAACACTGCGCACCCGCGTTCTATTTACCAAGCGAACCTTATTAAATTAATCTCACTTTAGCCCCTTAGTGATATATACTTTCTAATAGCAGCATAGTAATAAATAGGCGAGATAAGTAGAGAGGTGTATCCATATTGGACCAAAAAGAGCTGAAAGATAAGATAAGGAAGCTTGAAGATAACATCGGAGCCGTAATAAAAGGTAAGCAGGAGATTGTGAAAACTGTGGTCGCCGCTCTCCTTTCCCGCTCGCACATACTGATCGAAGACGTGCCCGGAGTCGGGAAAACCACACTAGCGCATGCCCTTGCAAGCTCGACTGAGCTTACGTTTAAGAGAATACAGTTTACAAGCGACCTGCTGCCCTCGGACATACTCGGCGTATCAATTCTTGATCAGAAGAGCGGGGAGTTTAATTTTAAGGAAGGCCCGTTGTTCGCAAACGTCGTGCTTGCGGATGAGATAAACAGAGCGACCCCCAAAACACAGAGCGCTCTCCTTGAAGCGATGAACGAAGCAAAGGTAACAATTGACGGCGGAGAATACGCGCTTCCCGAGCCTTTTATGGTAATCGCCACACAGAACCCGTTTGAGTACAAGGGTACGTTCCCTCTACCGGAAAACGAGCTCGACAGGTTTTCGATCAGGATCAGTATAGGGTACCCGGACAGTGAGAGTGAAAAGAGCATACTGAAAGAGCACAGCATCGTGGACATACGGGAGAGAATCGAGCCTGTGATTTCAAAACAGGAGCTGCTGCTTCTCCAGAAAATGTCTCAAAACGTTAAGGTAGACGAATCACTCCTGGATTACATAATAGCTATTATAAACGAGACTCGTAACGAGAGCCTATTTGAGCTCGGCGTGAGCCCGAGGGGAGCCATTGCGCTTAAATCCGCAGCTCAGTCCACAGCGCTTTCAGAAGGCAGGACTTACTGCACACCTGACGATATAAAGAAAATGGCTGTACCCGTGCTTGCTCACAGAGTTATATCCAAAAACGGCGGCCTAACGCAAAACGCTTCTGAGGATGCGATTGTAGACATACTGGACAGGCTTGCAGTGCCGGTGTAAATGAGAAGATTTTAGATACGTAATAGGGTACAATATGTACTTGTTGTAAATAGCCATAATATCACGGAGACAAATAAGAATGAACCCTAACCGAAGAGTGTTTTATTTTCAGGGTAAAAAACCGCCCTTCTATGCTCTACCACTAGCCATCATAACAGTAGTTCTGGTAGTCGCGGTACTCGCTGTGTTCGGCCTTGTCATAGGGATAGCTGTTGCTGGTTTAATAATTATTTTCAGCGTCGCGAGGCTATTCTCCTCATTTGGTAAGAAAGAAAAAACAAGAGAAACCCGGGACGGCGGCAAGACTATAATACTTGAGGAAGGCGACTTCGAGGTTATAGAGAATAAAGACAAGCAGTCTTAACTTAAAGCTCAGAAAACCCCTTCTATCTCACGGGCAAGACTAAAATCCTTTTCGGTAATCCCCCCGTCGCTATGAGTAGTGAGCGTAACAGTGACCTTATTGTACTGAAGTATGATATCAGGATGGTGATCCGCCCTTTCGGCAAGTAGCGCTACCTTATTAACAAATCCTACTGATTCAATGTAATTCTTTAATTTATAGGTTTTCGTAATCTGCTCGTCTACCCTTTCCCATCCATCAATACCCCCGAGCTTGTCCTGTATATCTTCGTCACTAAGTAGCGGCATATTGAGTCTCCTCCGGCGAAATAAATGTATTCAAACTCTTAAGCTTAGTCAAAATCTTTTGATATCCAATCTATTGTTACTTGGAAATTTGATTTAATATTAACATGTGCAAAGAGTATATATAGCTATAGGATCAAACCTGGGCGACAGGACGCTTAACTGCAAGAGGGCAATAGAGGAGATCTCAGCTTTCTCGGACGTTACAGCCGTCTCGTCATTTTATGAAACAGATCCGGTGGGCAATGAAGACCAGCCGCTTTTCATTAACTGCGCTATAGAGATAATATCAGATATCACGCCTCACCAGCTATTAGGCGAGCTATCGAGGATTGAGAATAAGCTTGGAAGAGTTAGAAAAGAAAAATGGGGCCCTCGAACAATAGACCTGGACATAATTTTTTACGGTGAGGTGGTATTAAACGACCCCGATTTAAAAATACCCCACCCGGAGGCTCACAAAAGACGTTTTGTTCTGGAGCCGCTTGCGGAGATAGCGCCCGGGCTGATCCACCCTCATTTTCAAGTTTCAGTATCAGAGCTGCTGGGAAATATTAAGGACCCTCATAAGGTGGTACGGCTAATCCCGCCATCCACACCCGATCCACAGTAATCCACAGGTTGTCCACAGCCTTCCAACATGAAATCAATAGAGATATAAACACATACACAACGCACTTAATACATAATATTAACGTGTCGTATCAGAGGCTTAGACAATATTTTTATTTGTTCAACTAATGAAAGCAGATATTTAAGCATGTATAGATTGAAGAAGTTATGCACAACACTTTGGTTTATATATTTCCTCTCGGATTGGTTATATTCTCATCATATTTTCCAAGAAGGGTATATACTTAAATCCTGATGAGGGAGATAAATGAGTTTCTTTAAAAAAGTCCTGATTGTTACTGCGGCAACCATACTGATTCTTGCTCTTTTCGAGATCACACTAAGCACCTTTTTCCCGCAGGAACCTATAATAACATATAAAAACGAGTCGCTGGGACTCTCGGACAGCGTTCTTGGACATAGTAACAGACCGGGCTCTTTAACTACCGTGAAAACCCCGGAGTTCTTTGTTGAGTACGGGATAAGCGACGAGGGTTTTAGGGATCGGGAAAATCATACAAAACCTAAAACTCCTGGAGTAACACGGATTTTATTACTGGGCGATTCCTTTACGTTCGGCGACGGCGTTCAGTATGAGGAGATATGGCCCGTTATATTTGAAGAAAAGCTCGCGGACAATGGCTTTGAGGCCGAAGTTATAAAAGCGGGGATTCCTGCTTACGATACGACAAAAGAAGTACTGCTGCTCGAAAGATTATTCCCAAAATATGAGCCTGATATTGTAGTATTGGTATTCTTACCGAACGATCTGTTTACAAACACTCCTATTTCAGAGGGAAGTGTTAGGACAAATGATAAAACCGTTCGCACAAAAAACGAAAAAAGCTCTACCTTCAACCTGTTGACACTTTATAAGCGCATACTTATATCCAGCGACTGGGTTTATTCCAAGCTTTATAGCATTACAGGACGCTCTGAATATTTCAGATCTAAGCCGACCAGCATTTTTAACGATCAACTCGCGATAACAAAAGACCTTCTACTAAGAGCCGCAAAATACTGTGAGAAAAGAGACGCTGAGCTTATGGTTCTGTCCATACCCCAGCAGTTTCAGGTGCTTTATAAGGCGAACAGCTATCAATTTGAAAACACGGATGTCGATATTATCGACGATGAATTAGGAGCATTCGCCAAGGAAAACGGTTTTACATGGATTTCGGTATTAGATGTACTGGCGGATTACAGTAATAAAGAGAACACCGATCTCTATTACCGCCTGGACGGACACCTTAACAGCATCGGCAATAATGTAGTGGGTGAATACTTTACTGGCGAATTTGTAGAAACTCTCAGTGACCGATTAGAGAGCTCCGGCAGATAAATAAAACAAGCTGCTCTCAAACCCGCAAATGGCTGATCTATGAACCCGCTTTTGCCGATTCAAGGGTATTCCATAAGAGCATGGAGATGGTCATCGGCCCTACCCCGCCCGGCACGGGCGTTATGTATGAGGCTTTTTTCTCGACATTCGCAAAGTCTACGTCCCCGGTTAGCTTGCCCTCTTCATTACGGTTTATGCCGACGTCTATCACTACAGCGCCTTCCTTCACCATATCCTCCGTGACGAAGTTTGCGCGCCCTATGGCGGCAACGAGTATATCTGCCCTTCGGGTGACCTCCGGAAGATCCTTCGTACGGGAATGACAGACGGTGACGGTTGCGTGACGGTGAAGCAGAAGCATCGCTACAGGCTTTCCAACAATATTACTCCTGCCAACTACAACCGCCTCTTTTCCTTTTATATCTATATCGTAGTACTCGAGCATCTTGATAATCCCGTGAGGCGTGCAGGAAATAAACCTCGGGTTGCCCTCGACCAAAAGACCCACGTTGAATGGATGAAAGCCGTCCACGTCCTTGTCCGGAGACACCGCCCTAAGCACTTTTGTCTCATTTATATGATCGGGCAGCGGCAGCTGCACGAGAATGCCATGGATTTTAGGATCATTATTCAGCTTCTCAACGAGCGTGAGAAGCTCTTGCTCTGTTGTCTCTGCCGGAAGCTTATGTTCCTCAGAGTACATTCCCGCCTCAGTGCAGGCCTTTCTTTTATTTCTCACATAGATCTCAGAGGCCGGGTCCTCACCCACAAGAACCGCCGCGAGTCCCGGAGTTATAGCTGAGCTATCAACGAGTTGAGACACGCCTTTTGCGACCTCTCCTCTTATATACTGTGAAACCTCTTTTCCGTCTATAATCTGAGCCATATTATATCCCTCTTTGAGTAAGTTTTATTTTATTTTCCAATAGTGGTTTAACGGTCCGTGCCCCTTCCCCAGGTCAAACGATCTTGAAATAGCCTCCGTAACATATTTCTTCGCTTCCTTTACCGCCTCATATAGAGACTCCCCCTTTGCCAAATACGCGCACACCGCAGCCGAGTATGTGCACCCTCCCCCATGAGTGTTTTTAGTATTTATCCTGGGAGCCCTGAATTCGGTAAAATCACTCCCGTCGTAAAGCACATCCACGGAATCCGGCGAACTGTCCAAGTGCCCCCCCTTAATTAACACATACTTAGGCCCAAGTGATTTTATCTTCCGTGCGGCCCCTTTCATATCATCAACCGTAGTCACTTGCTGACTACTAAGAGCCTGCGCTTCAGGGAGGTTCGGCATAATTACATAGCTAATCGGAAGTAGGTTTCTAATGATAGATTTCACAGCTCCCTCATCAGCAAGCACAGCACCGGTTGTGGAGACCATAACGGGGTCAAGAACAATATTTTCCACCCCGTATTCGCTCAGCTTTTTGGCAGCGGCTGAGACAATACCCTCATTGGGAAGCATTCCCAGCTTCACGGCATCGGTGCCTATATCTCCCAGTACGGCGTCGATCTGAAGCTCCACAAATTCGCTCGGCAGCTCGTGTATTCCCGCTACGCTCTGTGTATTCTGCGCCGTTACAGAAGTCACAACGGACATACCGTAAACCCCTAGCGCCGTAAAAGTTTTAAGGTCCGCTTGTATTCCGGCGCACCCACCCGAATCGGAACCGGCAATACTGAGCGCCCTGGGAGTTTTGCTGCTCACAGGGCTTTATTCTACTAAGAATTTGCTGCCTTGACAAACCCCCTCACGCCAACTGCCCTAGACTTAATAATTTTTGGATGTAATATATACGGGACTCAAAATTTCTTAGGAGATATAGTAGAAATGGCAGAGATTTCAGAAAAAGACGAAGTTTTATTTCCCGAACTTTTCGGAGTTGACGACAAGGGTAGAGTTAGGCTCATTGCGGGTTACTCTAAAGAGTCAGATAACTGGACATTCCCCAGATATCTGGCAGATCCGGTCAGCTTCTCGGACGAGATAGAAGAAAAGATGCTGAGCCCCGAAGGGGAGCTCCATTCGTTTACAATTGTCAGGAGAAGCATGCCTGAATTCCCGGTTCCCTATGCGCTCGCATTGGTGGATTTCCCAGAAGGCGTTAGGGTAATGGCACAGGTTGAAACGGATGACCCCGAAGGACTCAAGATGGGTCAGAAGATGGGTGTTACCGTTGGCACGGTAAAAAAGACGAGGGACGGAAAAGACGTCAAGTCTTATAAGTTCTACGCAGTATAATCAAAAGCTGCTGCCGGGTCGGCAAGTAACCTTAAACCCTGATACCCTAGACAAATTTAAACGGGACAGCTTCGCTCATAATAGCAATATTCCGCTCTCGGTCCGTTAAATCTCATTTCAGTCTTTCGGACCTCATCCGAATTTTCTGCGTCCGGGCCCTCAGAAGTTCTCCAGCAGTCTTATAGATAAGCTTTATCCACTATAAATTTATTATTTACTTTTCGCCTCCAATCATTTATTCTGAAACTAGAGGAAATGAGCTTCCATAGCATGAAAAACCTATATTTTTCTCTACCTTTTTGTCTGTTATTCATTTTATTCCTTACTTCCGCGGTTATGGGAAAGGAGAAATCCGTTTCCCCGGACACGGATGCATCTTCGGCTATTTCCCAAGATGAATCTTTAATTCCCAGTGTCGAAAATGCTCATGAGATACTGGCAATAGAGGTTTCAACTTCAGACCTCGGGCTCAACGTGCTAGGGACACTAACCAACGGAAACAAAAGAAAAGTACTGTTAAAGAACCCTGTTACCGGGGAGCTGGGGAGCTATTATGAAGGTGATAGGATAGACATAATAAGCTCTGAGCCGGTTAAGGTGGTCGAGATTTCAAAATGCATTATATTGATTGAAAGATCGGGGAATTTCGAGACCATGGAATGTAACAACAAGATGCCGACCGTGGTGTTTAACGGTCCGGGGGCTCTGTCAAGATATAAAATCGTAAGAAAAGGCGATGGAGCTAGCGATTTAAGCATGCTATCACATAAATTCGTCACAGATTACGATAAGGACATAATGAGTGTAAGCGCCAAGCACGATGTAGACCCCTATCTGGTAAAAGCGGTAATAAAAGCAGAATCAAACTTTGACCCGGGCGCCGTGTCGCCTAAAAATGCGCAGGGCATAATGCAGCTAATTCCCGAGACCGCAAGTGACTACGGTGTGAACAATCCTTTTGACGCGAAAGAGAATATGGACGGGGGAGTCGAATACCTAAGCGATCTTCTAAACTACTTTGACGGCGACCTCAGGCTTTCTTTAGCTGCGTACAATGCCGGAAAGGGAGCGGTCATTAAACACGGTTTTACCATTCCCCCATACCCGGAGACTACGGAGTACATCACAAGAGTACTCGGGTACTATAAGATCCTTAAGTCCAGAAATTACGCGCTTAAAAAGTAACCCGGCATAAAAAAATAGCGTGACATCTCTAAAAACCCGCCCCCGGCAATTAATCGTCCGTAATTTATTGCGTAATATAGAAAATGAGCCAAATTACAGGTGACCACAACAGGAGCAAGAGTCTTGAGAGTCACGCAACTCACTGTAATCATTGCAATACTTGTTCTCTACACACCCTAAGTTTGACAAAATAATGTTCCTACTCTAGAATAATAAGTTTACTAAACGAGTGTTAGGGCCCATAGCTCAGTTGGTTAGAGCGGCGGACTCATAATCCGTTGGTCCCTGGTTCGAGTCCGGGTGGGCCCAAAAAACGTTTTAATTACGGCATGTTACATGTATAGAGCAGTCAAAACTACTAACAGTCTGCATTCAACGAACTTAATCATCCCTTCATTTCGGGGAAGTAGCTCACCATTTCTAAGGGTCAGAATTAAAAATTACACACACAAGGGAGGGGTATATGAAAGACCAAATTGTGGTTATCGATGAGCTCCAGCGTATCGATACGGAGCTCAGCGAATTAGAGGTACATCTAAAAGAGTACCCCGAAAGAATTTCAGCATTTGAGCATGAGTTAGAAACAGCCCGAAACACACTTTCCGAATTAAAAACACAACTTGAACAACTTATTGAAAGCAAAACCAAACTTGAGCAGGAACTGGCAAGTAATGAGGAGACTATTAAGAAGTCTGAAGAGAAACTGTTTGACATTAAGACCCACAAGGAATACGCGGCGCTTCAAAAAGAAATCTCTGACACAAAAAGAACAAATTCGGAGCTTGAAGAAAACCTTATAGGGGAAATGGAGAAAATAGAGGGTCTTGAAACTAACATTTCCGAGCTCGAACAGGAGCTTTCCTTAAAAGAAGAAGAGTACAAGGAAAAAATTGACGGGATAAAAGAAAAGCTCGAGGAAGTAAAAGTACAGTACACGCCGAAAAAAGCAGAGAAAGAAAACATTGCTTCAAAAATAAGCCCGGAGATACTCCCCGTATATGAAAAAATAATGAAAAGAGACGGGACGGCACTTGCTCTTGCTAAGAATGAAGTATGCACAGGGTGTCATATGAATATCCCTCCACAGCTTTTCAATGAAGTGCTTACGCTTTCGAGGATAATTCAGTGCCCAAACTGTAAAAAGATTCTTTACTGCGAAGAAGAAAAACAAAGTGAAGCGCAAACAGGATAGCGGCGGCAGCGAAGAATTGGACACAGACACGGTACAAATATATATAGACGGCGCTTCCAGAGGGAACCCCGGGGATGCTGGAATCGGCATTCTAATTAAAGAGCCCGGCGGCAAGTCCCGCGAGATCACTAAATATCTAGGCACAAAAACCAACAACCAAGCCGAGTACACCGCGCTGATTGAAGCGCTTGAATCGGCAAAAGAGTTAAACGGCCAGCCTATTCGCATCTTCACAGACTCACTTCTCGTAGCAAACCAGGTGAACGGTTTGTGGAAAGTCAAACACGCTGAAATTATCCCGCTTAACAAAAAAGCCCGGAGCCTATTCTCAGGCTTCAGCGACATAACCATCCGCCATATCCCAAGGGAGCAGAACGCAGAGGCGGACAGACTTGCAAACCTGGCAATTGATGAATATTTTAATTAAAGGCGAGTGAGCCGGGCAATCGCTGGTTTCCGGGCTAGTACCGGAGACTGGAGGAAAGTCCGAACTCCCTAGGGCAGAGCGCTGGGTAACTCCCAGGTGCCGTGAGGCAACGGAAAGTGCCGCAGAAAATATACCGCCTAAGTCCTTCCCTCGGGAAAGACCGGTAAGGGTGAAATGGGGGTGTAAGAGACCACCGCGCGGATTGGCGACAGTCCGCGGCACGGTAAACCCCGCTTGGAGAAAAACAAAATAGGGGAGCGTTTTTCTTAGGAAATAAAGGGCTGCCCGCCCAGAGCTTCCGGGTAAGTTGCGAGAGGCATTCAGCAATGGATGTCCCAGATGAATGATTGTCCAAGACAGAATTCGGCTTACAGGCCCGCTCGCCTTTAATTAAACCTAACCAAGACAAATTCCTTCTTACCGATCCTAAGCTCAATGGTTTCGGCATCCGGCATAGGGCTGTTTATATCAGTTGCCTTCTCACCGTCGATGCTGACCCCGCCTTGTAGAATGAGCCTCTTTGCCTCGCCGCGGCTCTTTAATCTCTCAGAAGACTCGGTTACGAGGTCCAGCAGGGTCTTATCTCCGCCCCGCTCAAAGGAGACCTCCCTTGCGTCCTTCGGAAACTCTCTGGTTGAGAACTTTGTTTCAAAGTCCGCTTTGGCTAAGAGTGCTTCATCTTCTCCCTTAAGCCAGGAGGTAATATCGAGCGCAAGCTCTTTCTTGGCGTCCATGGGGTGCCCTTTCTTAAGCTCCTTGATCTGCTCGTCGGTCCTGTCGGTCAAAAGCTCATAGTAGCGCCACATGAGGGAGTCTGAAAGAGACATGAGCTTTCCGAACATCTCAACGGACGTGTCCTCGAGCGCGACGTAATTGTTAAGGGATTTAGACATCTTCCTTACACCGTCCAGCCCCTCGAGTATCGGCAGCAATATAGCAATCTGTGGCTCTACCCCGTAGTGACGCTGAAGGTCTCTCCCAAGTAGTATATTGAACTTTTGATCTGTCCCGCCGAACTCCACGTCAGATTTTAACACCGCGGAATCATACGCCTGAATGAGAGGGTATAGAAATTCGTTAATCGTAATAGATACGCCGCTTTTGTAGCGCTTCTCAAAGTCGTCCCGCTCCAGCATCCTGGCCACGTTACCCTGTGAGGAGAGCTTCAAGAGGTCGATCGCCGACATCCCGGAGAGCCAGGAAGAATTAAATACAACTTCAGTCCTTTCTTTAAGGAGTATTTTGAAAACCTGCCTTTCGTAAGTGAGCGCGTTCTCTTTAACCTCGGCCTCGGTAAGAGGGGGCCTTGTCTCCGAGCGGCCCGAGGGATCCCCGATCATAGCCGTGAAATCGCCTATCAGAAACAGCACCGTGTGCCCGAGGTCCTGGAACTGCCTGAGCTTTCTGAGAAGCACGGAGTGCCCGAGGTGAAGATCTGGCGCGGTGGGATCAAACCCCGCTTTTACCCGAAGCGGCGTGTTCTTTTCTTTAGATTTCCTGAGCTTTGATAAAAGCTCTTCCTCTGAGATTATTTCCTCAACACCCCTTCTTAATATCCTAATCTGCTTTTCAGGTTCTATAAAATTCAACGCGTGCTCCTCACATTCATACCTTTTTGATTCGCTCAAAAATATAGAGCATCAGAATGGGGAGGTCAATATTGTGCTCCGGGTACTGCGATTAACTATAGCTTTCTTTCCCCGAGGTTAAGCGAGATACTGTTCAGTTGGAGAATATTGTATAAACTTAAATGCCCATGTTGGATGAAATAAACGGGCGGGCGCTTAAACCCTTAATCTCTGAGGAACGGATCTCACGCCGCGTGCGCGAGCTCGCGCAAGAAATCACTAGGGACTACAAAGGGAAAAACCCTCTGTTGCTGGGTATATTAAAGGGCGGATTCATATTCCTTGCCGATCTTACAAGACAGATCGAGTTAGAAATCGAGATTGATTTTCTGAGAGTATCGAGCTACGGAGAAAGAGATAGTCCGGGAGAGGTAGAGCTTCTTCAAGAAAGCGGTATTTCCCCAATGGGAAGAGACGTAATTTTGGTGGAGGACCTCTTGGATACGGGAGGCACACTCGATTTAATAAAAGCGAAGGTACTTGCAAAAGAGCCCGCGTCTTTTAAAATATGCGCCCTGATCGATAAGAAAGAGCGAAGAGAGAGTGACATTAAAGCGGATTATCTGGGGTTTGAGATCGAGGGAGGATTTATTGTAGGCTACGGGACGGACTATGCCGAGAGGGGCCGAAACCTGCCGGCAATATATGTGTTAGATTAGATTAATTGGCAAGTAAGTGCTGAATATATCGAGGGAAAAAAGGAGAAAGAAAAATGAGCCTTAGAGACCAGATACCAGAGGATCTTAAGAGCGCCTTAAAGAATAAAAACACGCTTGAGCTTACAGTGCTCCGCATGCTTCAGTCAGCGATTAAAAACAGGGAGATAGAAAATAATAAGAGGGAGCTTACGGATGAGGAAGTTATAGCGGTAATCAGCACTGAGATAAAAAAACGAAGAGAAGCCGCAAAGGAGTATGAAAAGGTCGGAAGACCCGATGCGGCGGCGGACGAGACTGCAGAGATGGACATACTCCTAAAATATATGCCCGAGCAGATGGGAGAGGATGAAATACGCTCTCTAGTCTCAGCCGCGATCGCGCAGAGCGGCGCTCAGGGAATGAAAGACATGGGCAAGGTGATGAAAGAGGTCATGCCCAAGGTGAAGGGAAAGGCGGACGGGGCCCTCGTTAACAAGCTTGTAAAGCAAGAGCTCGAGAAAGCGCAAGGGGAATAACCAGGACTAATCATCGAAGAAAAGTACCGGGAGACTTAAATGGCAGAAGCTGCGAAAAAACCAAAACCTAAAAAACCAAAACTCGGATCAGAAGGCGTTAAGTGGGATTTAAAGGACCTGTACTCAGGACTTAATGACCCGAGGATTGAAAGAGACAGAAAAAGCCTGCTCAAGAGAGCGGAAAAATTTGAGAAGACATACAGGGGCAAGATAAACTCTAAGTCCTTAACACCCAAGAAACTATCAAACGCGGTAAAAGAGCTTGAGAGCATAAGCGAGAGGATCGGCAAGCTCCTCTCATACGCATACCTTGTGTTTGCCGCGGATACTTCAAAGCCCGAGCACGGGGCTTTCCTGCAGAGTGTTCAGGAATCCTCTACAAAGCTCCGGGGGCACCTCATATTCTTTGAGCTCGAATGGGTGGAGCTTAGTGAAAAAAAAGTGACGGAGCTGCTTAAGTCGCCCGAGCTTTCAGAGTATAAGCATTTCCTTGAGCGTGAAAGGCGCTACAAGCCCCATAGGCTCAGCGAGCCCGAAGAAAAAATTATGGACGAGAAAGCCAACACGGGCGGGCGGGCTTTCAGGCGTTTGTTCGACGAGCTTTTGAACAACATATCATTTAAAGTAAAAATCGGTAAGAAGACCCATTCTATGAGCGAGACCGAGACGCTTGCGCTCTTGTACGACCCCGTGCGCGACAAGAGAAAAGCGGCCGCGAAGGGTCTTACAAACGGATTATTAGAGAACTCTCATGTACTGACTTACATATTCAATACCTTGGTATACGACCACGCCACCAACGACAGGCTCCGCTCTTTCGATTACCCCATGGACTCGCGCCACCTGGACAATGAAATCGAAAAAGAAACCGTCGATTCCCTGATTACATCGTGTGAGAAAAACTACGATATGGTAGAGAGCTACTATAAGCTCAAGAAGAAACTCCTGGGAATAAGCAGGTTCTACGATTATGACCGCTACGCCCCCATCTTTGCCGATACAAAAATCATTACATATAAGACAGCCCGGAAAATAATAATCGAGTCGTTCGGCGAATTTTCCCCCAGGATGGCGGGGATTGCCGATATGTTCTTTGAAAAAAACTGGATTGATGCCGAGACCCGCAGCGGTAAAAGAGGAGGGGCTTTCAGCCACGGCACGGTGCCGAGCGCGCACCCGTACGTATTTGTAAACTACACCGGAAGAATGCGGGACGTAATGACGCTAGCGCACGAGCTCGGACACGGTGTGCATCAGTACCTATCAAGAAAACAAGGGTACTTTGAATCCGACACCCCGCTTACCACGGCAGAGACTGCGAGCGTGTTCGCCGAGATGCTCGTGTTCCATAAGCTAATGGAGAACGAGAACGACCCGAAAACCAAACTCGCTCTAATTTGCGGCAAGCTTGAGGACATCTTCGCGACAGTGTTCAGGCAGGTAGTGCTTACTAAGTTCGAGGAGAAGCTCCATATAGCAAGAAGGGAGGAAGGAGAGCTTACTACGGAGAGGATAAACGAGCTATGGACCGGGGCCAACAAACCCATGTACGGAAGCTCGGTCACACTCACAGCCGAGTACTCGAACTGGTGGATGTACATACCGCACTTTATACACTCACCGTTTTACTGCTACGCATACTCGTTCGGAGAGCTCTTAGTGCTCGCTCTATATAACAAATATCAGATTGAAGGTGACAGTTTTGTTCCAAGATATATAGGACTACTATCATCGGGAGGAAGTCAGGCCCCTGAAAAGCTGTTAGAGCGCGTTGGAGTAGATATAAACGACCCCGGCTTCTGGCAGGGAGGACTCGATCTACTCAGAGCCATGGTAGGTGAGGGATTTGAGCTTGCCAAGTGATACCAATGCGAGCCCATTGCCGCGCCACCGCCCGCCGGGTTAATTGCTTTCCAGCAGTACGTGGCTTAAGACAGAGCTAAGCTTCTTTACCTCATATGGTTTTGGAAGAACTGCTTTAAACCCGTACTTCTTGTATTTAGCCATTATAGGGTCACTCGAGTAGCCGCTCGATACTATAGCTTTAACGTCCGGATCAATCACGCGGAGCTTTCGAAGAGCTTCCTCTCCGCCCATACCTCCCGGGATCGTAAGGTCCATTATTACGCTATCAAAAGGTTTTCCGCTCATACGTGCCGATTTATATTTTTGCAGCGCCTCGCTTCCGTCCTTCGCGTAATCGACTTCGTAGCCGATATGACTCAGCATTTCACCGGCGGCCTCTAGAATTTCATGTTTGTCATCCATCAGAAGCACCCTGCCGCTTCCCCAGACAATATCGTTCTCTTTGGGTATTGCAGAGCCGTTCAACTTGCCGTTTGCGGGAATATACAGATAAAATTTCGTGCCCTCATGAAGCTCTGAATCAACCGCTATATATCCGCCGTGGTTTTTGATAATTGAGTATGAAGTAGCAAGCCCGAGACCGCTGCCGCTCTGCTTGGTCGTGAAGTAGGGATCGAAAATTTTGGATAAATACTCATGGGGTATACCGATACCCTCATCCTCTACTGTGGCTTTTACGTATTTATCTCCTATGAGGGGAACCCCTTTTTCTTTACTCGCCTGGGTATTCTCCAGCTTTATGGTTATCTTTCCTTCCTTAGCCATGGCCTGCGAGGCGTTGATCAAAAGGTTGCTTATAACCTGGCTGATCTGTCCCTGATCGATTTCGACCGGCCAGATATCTTTATCGACCACGAAATTAAAGTCCAGATCCGATCCGCTCATAGTAAAACTAGCAGTATCCCTGATCACTTTCTCAAGGGATGTTGACTCTCTGGAATCAGGTACACCGCCTTTTGAAAATGTCAGGAGCTGACTCGCTAGATTCTTTGCCTTTTCACAGGCACCCTCGGCTTCGAGCAGCCTTTTTCTCGTATTGTCATCCTTGGTTTCCGACACCTTAGATAGTGAGATGTTACCCATTATCGCAGTGAGGAGGTTGTTGAAATCATGAGCAATGCCGCCCGCCAATAAACCTATGGACTCTAATTTTTGAGCCTTAAGCAGCTCATCTTCCATTTTCTTTCTTTGTGTTATATCTCTGAATACCAATACCACTCCGATAATTATGCCGTCATTGTCCCTTATAGGCGAGGAGCTTGCCGAGACGTAACGGAATTCCTCTCTGCCCTTAGTCACAAGAACCGTGCCCTTATGGAGACCTACTGCTTCGTTTGCATTAATAGCTCTGGTTACCGGGTTCTCTTTCCTCTCTCCCGATTTTTCATCTATTAATAAAAAGACCTCTTCTATGTTTTTTCCCGCGGCTTCTTCACTAGACCAGCCGCTCAAATTTTCCGCCACACTATTTAATGAATCGATTGTGCCTTCGGTGTCCGTTGTTATTACTCCGTCACCAATGGAAGCGAGTGTTACGGAAAGGCGTTCTTTTTCACGGCACAGAGCTTGGTCCATACGCTTTATCTTATTCATTTCCCGCTGGCGCTCGACAGCATAGCGTATTGAGCGGTAAATTTGCCTGCCATCCACTTCGCCCTTTATCAGGTAGTCCTGAGCACCCGACTTGACAGCCTGAACGGCTTTTCGTTCGTCGCTCATCGCGGTAAGCACTATCACGGGTATATCCGGATTGTGCTCATGCAAGGTGTTAAACGTATCAAGTCCTTCCGAATCCGGGAGATTGAGGTCAAGAAGCACAAGGTCGAAGTCTGTATTATCGAGCGCATTGAGCCCTTTCGCAATTGTATCGACACTGAGCTCAATCCGGGCGACGCCGCCCGATTCGCCCAGCATCTTTTCCACAAGCTTTGAATAACTTAGATTGTCCTCTACTAGAAGTATGTTAGTCCTGCTTTCTACCACCTTAAGCTCCTCAATAATTTAATAGCACTGTTTCTGATATCCAGTGTTTTGTGTAACACATATTTATTAAGCAATAACTGTACCAATACAAACGATTGTGTAATGCACTGTAATTACAGTTTATTTATTCAGATAAAAGTAAAGAATAAGGGGGGTTTGGTACGTATTGTGTCAAAATAAACAGTGCAAGATGACAAAGTTGAGGTAATGTAAAATTCAGGAATTGTCAATTTAAAACAAAAAAATGTAATACGAGACTCTACTTCAGAGTACTCGATATGCGGAAACCTATCATGAATGCAGGTCGATTAGAAACCCGGCAATATTAATTGGCAAACCAAATTACCGCTACTTTCCGCTTCTGTTCATATTTACAACCATACCCTCGGAATGCTCATCTTTCTTATGCTTCTCCATATACATAAGCTCATCCGCCTCTACAATGAGCCTGTCTATAGAACATGGATTATCAGGTTCATAAACTGCAATTCCAAAGCTCAAAGAGAGCTTGTACAGCCGTTTTTGCTTTGCGTTGTGCGCTTCTATGTTTTTTAGAAGCCGCATCCTGATGGCCTCTGTCGCGTTTAGCTTGGTATCGGAAGTAAGCACTACAAACTCGTCTCCGCTTACCCTGGCAATCAGGTCGGATTTGCGGAAGGTACTGTTAATGACCTCTGCCGTATCAATCAAAGCCATATCACCTTCTTTGTGCCCGAAGGCATCGTTTATCTTCTTAAGGTCGTCAAGGTCGATGAGAATCAGCATCATCCTCTCTTTTTTTCTATCAGCGGTCTTTATGTGGTGCTCGGCAAAGGACATAAAACCTCTACGATTATAAAGGTTCGTTAGATCATCCGTTACGCTCAGGTTTCTCAGGCTCTCTTCCATTTTTTTGCGCTCGGTAACGTCTCTTGAATTCACAATAATGCCTGTCTCTCCGGAATCGGGTGGGTAGAGCTTACCGAAGGACTCAAGAGTTACCCAGTAACCGTCTTTATGTCTGAACCTGAATTCCGCTGAATACGACATGTCGTCATCGACATTGCCCTCGCCGATTTGTTGAATTCCCTTGGAGAATATTTCTACAACAGCCGGCAGGTCTTCAGGGTGTATAAATTCAAACGCTTTCCTTCCCAGCAGGTCCTGCTCTTCATAACCCAGTACGTGGTTATGGGAGGGGCTCGTGTAATTAATAGTCCCGTCTATATCAAGAATAGCTATGAGGTCGACTGCGTTTTCAATAAGGAGCCTGAACCTTTCTTCCGTTCTTTTAAGCTGATCGTCGACTTTCTTACGCTCAATTGCGTATCTTATCGAGCGTACCAGAAGACTGCTATCAAGGTTGTTCTTCATCAGGTAGTCCTGGGCACCCATCTGAACAGCTTTTATGGCAACCTGCTCATCTTCCGTACCAGTAAGCACTATTATCGGTACATCCGTAGAGCAGTGAATTTGTACTATCTTATCTATATTAGAGCTATCCGGAAGCTCGAGGTCGAGGAGGACAAGGTCGATTTCACCTTGCAAGAGTCTCTCGTATCCTTTTTTAAAAGTTTCATGGTGCTCTACTTCCATAAGATTAGAGGATTTATTGCTTATAATCCTATTTATCAAACGGGCGTAGTCATGGTTATCTTCAATCAATAATATATTTATGTTTCTTTCCACGTCCATATTCATATCCTTAAATGAAATTTTACTATAACCGTTTGCCAATATCCATAAACCCTGGCAGTCCCTGAGGAACTTTATTTACTGATTGAAAAGGATTAGGTCTTGCTATTTTATAACCCTTTTATCCGTCTCTGAGCTGCAAATCAGATAACGTTCTTCCAATACTAATACGCATAGACTGGTAATATCAGATTTAATAGACAGATATTTTAAGACCATCATCCGTACCCCCTACATCTATACGGCTTTAAATCTACAATGCAGCTTATTTATCAACTTCGCTTTAAGCCCTACATAGAACTATTAATACAAAAACCATGCCACTATACGTATGTTTAGGCTTATTGAATGCAACCCATCTCTATTATTGCATTTACTTTATTGATATCAAAGCGATGAAAATATGAATCACCAAATAATGACAAAAATTGTCAGTTGCGCAATATTTGAAACAGACAAAATGGGAACTTGCACCTTAGAAAAGAAAAAACTCATGCTGTTGATAAGTTGAAGAAAAATATGTTTATTTTATGTAAACATAGAAAAATTTTCGTACGTATATTTTTATGGTAGTGTCTTTAAGGTTCAAAAAGGAGGACAATAGCAATGCTCGAGTCAATAAACATTCAAGAAATCGCTAACACTTACCTATACCCATGGGGAATAAAGATTGGGTTTGCCCTACTGATTTTCATTATCGGAATCTATGTCTCCAAGATACTGGTAGGAATACTCAAAAAAGCCCTTGGCAACGCCGGAATGGAAAATATCCTTGTAAACTTCATAAGCTCCATCATCAACTGGCTGCTCCTGCTATTTGTGATTATAGCGGCCCTTAGCCAGCTCGGTATAAACACAAACTCGCTGATAGCGCTTATCGGTGCCGCGGGACTCGCCATTGGCCTTGCGCTCCAGGACTCTCTAAAGAACTTTGCTTCGGGTGTTCTATTAATAACTTTCAGACCGTTTACAGAGGGTGATTTTGTTGAGGCCGGGGGTACAACGGGCACGGTGGAGAAGATAACAATATTCAGCTCTACTCTCAGAACTCCAGACAATAAGGAAGTGATTGTTCCGAACGGATCCATATACTCAGGTGTTATAACTAATTACTCGGCTAGGGAAAACAGACGGGTGGATATGGTGTTCGGCATAGGCTACGGGGACGATATCAAAAAGGCTAAGGAGCTCATAGAGAAGATAATTAGCGAAGACCCGCGCATATTGAAAGACCCTGAACCCGTGGTCGCGGTAGGAGAGCTTGCGGACAGCAGTGTAAACTTTGCGGTGCGCCCTTGGGCAAAGACTGGCGATTATTGGAACGTCAAGTTCGATATCACAGAGAAGATAAAGCTCGCGTTTGACGAAAACGGCATCTCTATCCCATTCCCGCAGATGGACGTCCACGTAGACAGGAACAAATAATCCTATGCCGACTATAAAAGAGACAAGACATCAGATGGTACAGTTCGTTTTCCCGGAGCACGCAAACACCCAAGGGACGCTTCACGGCGGCAGGCTCATGGACTGGATAATGCTGGCCGGGAGCGTTAACTCCTCACGCGTATCAAAAGGCATCACAGTGCTTGGAGCGACGGACAGTATAGATTTTGTAAATCCTGTTAAAGTGGGAGAAATTGTTGTGCTTGAGAGCTGGATAGAGAACATAGGGTCCAGCTCACTTGAAGTGGGAGTCATGGTGCACGCGGAGAACCCGGAGAGTGGGGAGAGAACGCTTACGACATTCTCGCACATGGCCTTTATAGCTGTTGATAAGGACGGTAACCCACGTAAATTGGACGAGCAAATAATTCCCGCTGACGACCGCGAAATGACTTTATATACCGCTGCGCAAAAAAGAAAAGAGGGCAGGCTCCCTAAGGTAGCCAAAAGGGATGATCAGGCAAGAAATACAATAGATGAGACCGAGATAGTAAGGAAACGCCTTGAGACTACGAGGGTCGTGCTACCTGAGGACACCTTCTACGGCAACTTCATGTCCGTCGGCAAGCTCATGCTGGCAGTTGATGAAACCGCCGCCATACTCGCAATGAGGTTCGTAAAGGGAGTTCTGGTCACAGGCTCATTAGACAATCTTTATTTTTACTCACCTATCAAGGTAGGAGACATAATAATATTCAAAGCCGGGATTACCTACGTAGGCAACACTTCGCTTGAGGTTGGGATTAAAGTGCTCTCGGAGAACATCATGACGGGAGAGCAGAGACATACTTGTACGGCGTTTTTGAGCTTTGTACATGTGGGAGAGGACGGCTCGCCAAAGCCGACGCCCGAATTCGCGCCTGAAACTCCGGAAGAGAAAAGGCTTTGGAAAAAGGCTGAAGCGAGAAGAGAAGAGAGAAAAGAGCGGATAAAGAAGATTAAGGAAACCGATCTGTATATATAAAAAAGCTTTCGTCTTTTTATGGTTCTATGTTACGCTAAGGTATTGATCTGAGTACCGGAAGAGTGGACATGAGGAGACTAAATCACATAACCATATCAGTGCTTTGCGTGATTTTATTATGCGTTTTTTCTGCCGCTCATCTCAGCCTCGCAGAAACCGACACAGTGGAGGCCAAGGAGCCGCAGGAAAAGTCTGAGAAGAAGTACGTAACAGAAGACGGCATCGTGCACCTAAAGCGTGAGATGGACATAGTGGACCTCATCAAAGCCGTCAGTGAAATCAACGAAGAAGTCTATCTGATCGAAGACAATATCAAGCCAAAGGAAGTTAGCATCATAACACCTGAGGCGGGTATGGAAAAGGGTGAGGTGCTGAGACTCTTTGAAATAATACTGAGCATGAACGGGCTTACTATCGTGAAAACCCAGGGCGTAAACAAAGTTGTGTACATATCTGATATGGGTGAGAAGACCACGCCTGTAGAGAGCGGGGAATAACTATCAACTACTTTATTTAGTTAAGGAACCCAGCTTAGAATCAATACCTGCAGCTCAAGTTAAGATAAATCTTTAAGTAGAGGCATAACTTCTTCGGCAAGAAGCCTCATCGAGCGCACCCATTTGTCTTTAGGTTTCCACTCGTGCCCCATAACGAGTAAGACCCCGAACCCTCCCACATGCGTGTAGAGCTCTCTAATCTGCTCCGCTACGTCCTCAGGGCTTCCTGCAATCCATAGGTTCTCGAGCATATAATCGGGCGTAACCGCAGAGTCAGGCATCGAAATATCCGTCTTGAATATGTTGAGGTTGCCCCTTATTTTAGGGACCATTTTGAAGAAATAATCTGTAAAATCGCGGGCAAGCGTGCCCTCTTTCACTTCTTTTACAGCTTCCTCAGTGGTTTCGGCCACATAAATATCCCTCGCGATCCTCCACTTGGAGCGGTCCGGCGTGAGCCCTTTGCTTCGTGCACCCTCTTGTACCGAAGCCCAGTGCGTATTCAAAACGTCCTTTGTCACAAAGTTTATGCTCATCGGTATCCAGCCATTTGCGCCCGCGATTCTGAGAGTGCCCGAGCTTTGAGTTATGCCCGCTACGGCAATCGGCGGATGGGGCTTTTGATAGGGCTTGGTGTGTACGCCGAGTCCCACGTCATCCTGACGCTCAGGCACGGTGAAGCTCCATCTGGAGTTTGAGTATTTTCCCGGCTTCGGGTCATTCCATAGGTTAAGGATAAACTCGAGCGAATCGTTCGTTAGGTCTCTGTGCTGACCGCTCTGAGGATCTATACCAAACGCCTCGAAGTCACCTATGAAGCTGCCCGCTCCGATGCCCCAGTAAAATCGGCCCTTGGCCAGGTTATCGAGCACCGCAATCCTGTGAGCAAGTACGAACGGGTCGTGCTCGGGCAGACACGAGACTCCCGTGCCCAAGACAATCTGCTCTGTAAGGGGGATCGCGTTTGCTATGAAAAGATCGGGGGCGGGAATGTTTTCCCAACCGGCGGTAAAATGCTCTCCGATCCAGGCCTCTTTAAACCCGAGCTCATCAAGTATTATTATTTGCTCGAGATCCTCTTCCATGGTCTCCGAGAGGTCTCTACCCGCAGGGTGAAGGGGCATTGTGAAATAGCCTATTTCCAATTCTCGCTCCGCATATAATTCTCTATGGTCGGTAATGGATATTAACACAACATCATGCAATCATCAAAAACCTATATGGCCTTAATATGCAGGAGTATATGCGGAAAAAGCGCTTTGATTCCCTACTGCATTTAGCGTATAATCTTGCAACTTAATTCGGGGGGAATTTACCATGGCGGCTGTTTCCAAGCGCGCTGTTAAAGCAATAAGAGAGTTTCTAAAGCTCGAGTCCGCAAGCGGGATCATACTTGTGGGCGCTGCGGTACTTGCGCTCATAGCAAATAACTCCCCGCTCTCGGGCCTGTACGATCTATTCCTAGATACCCCGGTTGAAGTGCGCGTGGGAGCGCTGCACCTGGCAAAACCTTTACTGCTTTGGATAAACGACGGTCTAATGGCGATATTTTTCCTTTTGATCGGGCTTGAGGTAAAACGAGAAATTCTGGACGGCCAGCTATCGAGCGTCTCTCAGATTGCGCTCCCCGGTATAGCGGCCGTGGGGGGTATGGCGATTCCCGCGCTGTTCTACGTGCTACTGAATTTAAGTATTCCCGACGCGCTTGACGGCTGGGCTATTCCGGCTGCGACCGACATAGCGTTCGCGCTCGGGATTATGGCGCTTCTGGGCTCGCGCGTCCCTGTGTCATTGAAGTTATTCCTGCTTACCCTCGCGATCATCGACGATCTGGGAGCAATCGTTATTATTGCCGTATTTTACTCAGGTGATCTTTCACTTGCGTCGTTGATTGGAGCCGGGGTAGCCATCGCGGCACTCGCTGTGATGAACTTTATGGGCGTAAAGCGCATAGCAGCATATGTCATTGTAGGGGTAATACTCTGGATATGCGTTCTTAAGTCAGGTGTTCATGCAACTCTTGCAGGCGTGATACTGGCGTTCTCGATACCTCTTCGGACCGCAGAGGGCGAACCCTGTCCTCTGAGGGATCTCGAGCACACTCTTCACCCATGGATAGCGTTTGCCATTATGCCTATATTCGCCTTCGCAAACGCGGGAGTCTCGCTAGAAGGCATGTCGCTCGGTACGCTGTTTGAGCCCATTCCCCTGGGCGTAGCGCTCGGTCTTTTCGTGGGCAAACAAATCGGTGTATTCGGGTTTGCAAAGGCGGGAGTGATGCTCGGTCTCGCGAAGCTGCCGGATGACATTGATTGGAAAGGCATATACGGGGCGTCTATCCTCTGCGGCATAGGTTTTACTATGAGCCTCTTCATAAGCACACTTGCTTTTGTAGGGGATAAAGCTGAATATGGAATAGACGCAAGGCTCGGCATCCTGACGGGATCGTTCTTATCCGCTATAATAGGGTATCTCGTTCTAAGATACTCGCTTCCCGAGCGGGCAGATAAAGATATTGATCAGGACATATAGAAAGAACTATACCCATGCTTTATACTCAATTTTGCCATGATAAAAGGAATTAAGGGCGCCCTTCTTTTCGTATCACTTCTCTATATCACTTTCTATATACCTATGGCATTTACCGTCTACTCCCCGGTGTGGATGGAGTACAACTGCGAGTACCATAAGAGGTGTGAAGTTGTGGGAATGGAGGAAGCGCGAAAGGGAATTTCAGAGCTGAGCGCCTATTTCAGACATCAGGGTGGACTGCAAACCTTTTATACAGAGAAAGAGAAGCTCCACCTGGAGGAAGTGAGGGGGATATTCGACAAGTTACTTATTGGGGGAGTTGGAGCGCTCATACTGCTCACTCTGACTTTTGAGCGCAAGAGGGTTTCACGGTTTGCTCTGGTAAACGCTGTATTGATCTTATCTCTTCTGCTGGTGCTGCCTTTTTTCGGCACTTTCTGGAGGGAGATATTTCATCCTCTGATGTTTAAGAACGACTTATGGATGAACAATCAGTACGATCTTTCTTTCTACATAATGCCGAGACAGTTCTTTAAATACACTGTGGGACTGCTCACAGTGCTCTGCTTCTTAATCAATACCGGAATATGGCTCGGGCTTAGAAAGAGTGGAAAAGCGATCAAATAAATCGGTTATCAGTGGATATGCTTTTCGTTAAACCCAATTATATCTTCGAAGGAACAATTATTCTCATCGGTGCAGGCACGGAACTCATTAAGGTTACTGTGATCTGCTTCCATACCGTAACGGTGCCCGAGCTCGTGCTTCCAGACTGCAAGATTGGGGCACCCCCCAAAACTACCTGAAGAGACTACTATGATATCGTTTCCGAAGAAATATATGCCGGTGCAAACGTCAAGATCCACGGCCTCACACTTAAACCTCCTTGGTACGACGAAAACCCGGAGGTCGGAGAGCGGTCCGATGGTGTCTCCGTTTGAGAGCATGACGTCCTCAAATCCGAGATCTGAGCCACCTTCGAACTGGCAGTCCAAAAACTGCGTAGCGCGGTTATCGAGGATATTTAGGATATTGTTAATACCCAAACCCACATCGTCCCTCACAGAAACCCGCATACCGTAAACAGGCGTAGTGAGGTTATAGTCCTGGGCTTCGGCTATTTCCTGATCTATTAACGAATCCGTGCCCCCAGTAGCATCATCAAATAGATCCTCTGTTTCATCGCAGGAAAGAGTAATAAATGAAACTGAAATTATTGCTATGATAAAAAGGTATTTCATCCCTTGAGCGCTCCTTTATTTATTGTATATAATAAGGATAACCGATAGTTTTCCGTTAGCTATTTGAATTGTCGCCGTTAACTAAAAAAAGTAGGGCCAAGGAGGAGGTAGATATGAAATTCCGCAACAACAGTTTGATAACGTTCGCGTTATTTGCGCTTTTTTTGTTAGGTGGCTGCCAGGCTCAAGACAATGGCGCCGGGTTTCCGGAGGGCTGCAACGCCGAGGGCTATAAAATTAGCGGCAAAGCATTATTCCTGAACAACGAGACAAGGGGCGTGCTGAACCTTTTTCTCTTCCATAATATTTCAGAAGACACAATATACATAAATCACGAGCCCAAGGATGACCCGGGCGCGAGCGCCGGTTGGTCAACCGAGCTTGCCGCGGGGAACTGGACGGCCATAACCATGAGCCAAGGGAATTTCGCGTTCACTTGCGGGAAGATGGTGCCGGACAAATTTGACGAGGTTCCGTGCGGCGGTGATCTCGACGTGTGCAAGTTTCAAAACCCTGTTTTTAGTAAGGAAAGCAAGGGAAACTACTGGGTGAGTGAGAATAAGCCGCTCGACGCTACGCTTGAGGCAATACAATCACGCGGGATCGAGGTAAATAAGTAGGGGCTATCCGCTAATACCCCTGTAAGACCAGTCGAGAAGCTCTACAGGATGGGCGGTTTTTATACCTAAACCGTATTTATCTATCCCCTTTTTAATCTGAAGGAGGCACCCGGGGTTTCCCGCGACCAGGTAGTCCACATTCTGAGTGCGGAGGTTGTCTATTTTCCTTTCAAGTAGGCTCTGAGACATTTCGGGCTGGACGAGATTATATATACCGGCGCTCCCGCAGCAAACCTCTGACTCGGGTAATTCAATGAGGTCAAGGCCGGGAATCCGTCCCATTACACTCCTGGGTTGCGACTTTATCCTCTGGGCATTACCCAGGTGGCACGCGTCCTGATATGTGACGCGCAGGTTCAGCTCGTGCAGCTTCCCCTCAAGTCCTATATCCGAGAGAAATTCCATTACGTCCTTTGTCTTAGCACAAAGTTCCTCTGCGCGTGAGGCGAATCCGGGATCGTCCTTTAATATCTCCCCGTACTCCTTCATCGTGGAGCCGCACCCGGCTGAGTTTACAATGATCACATCTACGTCTAAGTTTTCGAAAGTCTGGATCGTTGTCTTGGCAAACTCCCGCCCTTCGGACAACCTGCCCGAATGGATGCTGAGAGCGCCGCAGCAGCCCTGGCTTTGAGGCACAATGACTTCGCAGCCGTTCTCGGCCAGCACCCTGGCCGTAGCTCCGTTCGTGTCGCCGAAGAATACGCTCTGCACACAGCCGCTTAGCATAGCGACCCTGTAACGCTTCTTCCCCTTGGGAGCTATCACTGCAGGGAGCGACCTTGGGACCGTGGGAGATTTAACAGGAGGGAGCATTGCCTCCATCTGCTCCAGATTAGCGGAGAGCTTTCCCAGAATACCGCTCGAGCGTACAAGAGCGCTAATTCCGAGCTTTTGATACAGGTACAGAAAGGGCAGCATGAGCTTTAGGCGCCCAGGGTAAGGGAAAAGGGAGAATATCACCTGACGGTGAAGCTTTTCACCTGCGCTTCTGTCATAACGCCTTTCGATCTGTGAGCGGGCTGCCTCTATTAGAGAGCCGTAGCGTACCCCGGAAGGACACGCGGGCTCGCACGCAAGACACCCGAGGCACCTGTCCAGGTGCTCTGTAAGTGATCCCGCTATAGGTATCTCGCCGTGAAGCGCTGATTTCATAAGATAGATCCTGCCGCGGGGTGAATCGAGCTCGTTCCCGGTCTCTAAATACGTCGGGCACGCCGAGAGACAGAAGCCGCAGTGCACGCAGTCCTTAATAATATCGGCGCTCGGTGTGTCCTGATCGTCAAAAGAGCTCTTTTCGTAATCAGCCATGATCTTTCTTCAGTCCTTCTTACTTATTTTAAAATAGAGCTTTTCGAGCTCCGCGTTTTCATACGCGCTTCTGTACTCAGCGTCGTCTGCAAACGAGGCGCTGAAAAGCCGCCTGCCTAGTATACTGAAGTTTAACCGCGGCTGGCTGAAGGGGTAAGGCTCAACCGTGTAATTGAGCCCGTCTCCCGACTCCATCTTAAGAGTTTTGCAGTTTCCCGAATAATCAAGCGGCGCGTCCTTTATTTCTACAGACTTCCAGCCGTGGCATAGTGTTAGCGACATTATATCGGCAATCTGAAGTAGCTTTAGATTGACCTTTATATCCAGTGGAATGTCATCAAGTGAAAACCCGTTTAACTCCGCTCCCACCTTGTCTTTTATAAACTTCCCGAGCTCAGCCTTTAACATCCCGGCGTTTTCGTCCGATGGGTCTCTATCGAGGTTATGCTGGTTGAATTTCGCGAAATGAAGCGCTATGAGAACAGAGGCGTACTGGTGCTCAGCAGCGTGGTCCCTGAAGCAGTGCTCCCATATCACAGACTGATCAGAGGTATCCATCTCCGAGAAATTCGCGGGAACTCCAGAGCTCGCGTCAATCTTCGGAGACGCGTCCCACTGCCTCCACCCCGCATCGTGCTCGCCTACGGCAAAAAGCACCTCGTCCCGGGGCTCTAGCACGGAGAAGCTTTCATTCCCCCAATACGCCATTATCTCCCCGGCAAGCCCGGCATGGTCGTGCTGGGTAATGAGAAGCCAGCCGTTTTTTTCTTCCCTGCGGATCATCAGATAAACCTGCCCGGGTTTAGTATGCCTGCGGGATCGAAGTTAGATTTAACCCTTTTCATCAGTGAGAGCCCGGAGCCCATGTCGCCCCAGACGTCGATCTGCGATTTCAGCTTTGGCGCGGCGGCTTCGATTACGAGGCTTCCCCCGATGGAGTCGCAATATTCTCTTAGTGCCCGAATAACCGAAATCAATTCCCCGGAGCCGCCTTGTAGCGTAATATCTAAAATTCCATTTCCGGCCTTAGCTGAAGCGTATGAGGTAATACTGAAATTCTCGGATAATTCTTCAAGCTTTGTGAATACACCGCTTACGGCAGTAATCAACACCCCTGCTTTTAACTTCACCCGGTCTTCACCGGGCCTGTTCCAGGGGTAGTTTACTATCTCGTCCCACAGCTTTTGCTCTTCACCGTTCTTTACTACTGCGCCCTGACCACGGTGTTTATTACAAACTTTCTTAACGAGCGCCATCTGCTCACTTACCGCTTTATCCACATTCATTATCCTTACAGCGAGGGCGTATTTTTTCCTCTTTAGCTCTATTCCGGAGCGCTCGGTGACCTGCGCGACCAAAGCGGGGTTAAGGAGCTCAAGCGAGTTCATTACGAGGTCAGACTTAAGAAGCTCCATCACGGTCCCGGCGCATTTTTCAAGGGTTGTGAAGCTCACTAGGTACGTCTCGCTTCGCTCTGGGACCGGGTAGAGCCTGAGAGTGGCTTCAGTGATTATCCCGAGCGTACCCAAAGAGCCCACATAGAGCTTTGGCAGGTCGTAACCCGCGACGTTTTTAACCACCTTGGAGCCGCCTTTAAACACCGTGCCGTCCGCTCTTACTACCCTTAGTCCGATAAGCAGCTCTCTGAGAGTGCCGTAACGGAGCCTGAGCGGGCCACTTGAGTTTGAGGCGATAATACCTCCGATCGTAGCACCACAGGCTTCGTGCATGGGGTTAACTGAAAGGAACTGATTATTCTCTCCAAGCTTATTTTGAAAGCTCTCGAGCGTAACACCGCACTGCGTCGTTGCCACCAGGTCACGCGCCTCGTGCTCCAGCACCCGGTCGAGCTTAGATGTAGAGAGAAGCGCGTCCAGCTCTGAAGGCACATTACCAAGGCTCAGCTTCGTACCCGAGCCTACAGGCGCTATCGAAACGGATTCTTTTGAGGCGACTTTCATAATCTCTGAAATTTGCTCTTCGTTGTCTGGGAATAAAACAGCCTTTGGGGCCAACCCGTCCACAGAGTAGTCGGTTAGCCCTGACGGGTCCGCAGCGACATTGGACGCTCCGAGAATGGAAATAAACTCTTTTATACCTTTAGATTCAGCCATTAGATTGTACGATTAATTCCAGCCCCGTTTATAAGTAAAATGAATATTCAATATTAGCGACAATCAATACATCTCACCAAGACCCTTTTTTTGTAACGGGTGCTCCTTGTAAGGCTTCATTCCGGGCTCTACGCATGTTCTGGGGGTCGGGAAAACCTTGCCCGGGTTGCATAGGCCCTTCACATCAAACGAGCACCTGAGTAGGTTCATCGTGTCGAGATCACTCTCATCAAACATGAGAGACAGGAATCTTTTTTTATCGTGACCGACGCCGTGCTCGCCCGTGATACTGCCCCCCGAATCGACACAGACGGTAAGGATATCCCCAGCAAGCTCAAGCGCTTTATGGTACTCGTCCTCTATATTCCCGTCATACAGAACAAGCGGGTGGAGGTTGCCGTCTCCCGCGTGGAACACGTTTGCCACCCTGAGCCCGTACTTTTTGCTCAGCTCACCTACCCTGCCCAGCACCTCCGCAAGCTTACTCCTTGGGATAACTCCGTCCTGTACGTAGTAATCAGAGCTTATGCGGCCCATAGCGGGAAAGGCGTTCTTTCTACCCTTCCAAAAAAGGTCTCTCTCATTTGAATCCCTGGCAATTTTAATCTCTTTAGCGTTGTGCTCTTTAAGTACGCTCTGCACGATGGGCATCTGCGCCGTGACCTCGGCCTCAGGCCCGTCGAGCTCTACAAGTAATATTGCGCCCGCGTCCACCGGGTAACCACAGCCAATTGCCTCCTCCACCGAGCGTATACAGAGGTTATCCATAATCTCCATTCCGGCTGGGATAACGCCCCTTGCGGTAATCCCTGAAACAGAAGCGCCCGCGTCTTCGATCCTGTCAAAAGTAGCGAATAGAGTCTTCACCGTCTCGGGTTTACGTACTATTTTGAGGACTACCTTGGTTACAATGCCGAGAAGCCCTTCAGAGCCGACCACAAGCCCGATGAGATCATACCCCGGGTGATCCGCGCTCTTACCCCCCAGCTCGACTATCTCTCCGTCGGGAAGCACTACCTCTAGC
Source organism: Thermodesulfobacteriota bacterium (assembly GCA_965216785.1). Taxonomy (GTDB): domain Bacteria; phylum Desulfobacterota_D; class UBA1144; order Nemesobacterales; family UBA2774; genus UBA2774. The sequence goes on along the minus strand of OZ244197.1, from coordinate 1,407,356 downwards.
CCGAGCACGTGGTTTGAGGTGACGCCGTATTTAAGACAGTGCACCCCTCCTGAGTTCTCGGCTACGTTCCCTCCGATGGTGCACACTATCTGGCTCGAAGGATCCGGCGCATAGTAATAGCCCTCAGTGCTTACGGCATCCGTTACAGAGAGGTTAACTACGCCCGGCTCGACTACGACTCGCTCATTTGGGATATCGACTTCAACTATCTTATTCATGCGTGAAAGCGAGATTACAATGCCTTCCTCTGTCGGGAGAGCCCCGCCAGAAAGCCCTGTACCGGCCCCCCTAGGGACGTAAGGGACGTTGTGCTCGTAACATTCCCTGACCACGCGGGAGACTTGCTCCGCGGTTTCAGGGAGCACTACGAAAACGGGTTTTACTCTATGGCCCGTGAGGGCGTCGCACTCGTAAGCTATGAGCTCGTCATCCGCGAATATCACTCCCTTAGCGCCGAGTATGGCGAGCAGCTTGTCTTTAAATGCGATTTTCCAATCTGAAGACATAGTACGATTCCATTATTAAGATAGGTTTATTGATTAAATTACCGCAAGATTATATCATTATTCGGACCCGAGACCAATTAAGCGGATAATATGGCAAAACTGCTTTGCATTATTATTAAAAAAGCTTGACAATCCCTGCTAAGACGGTAAATTGAATGGTTTACTTCCAAGAATAAGAGGCAGAAAATGAAGAGTTACATGGCTAGAAGCCAGGATTTCGATAAAAAATGGTACCTGATTGACGCAGACGGAAAAACAGTCGGGCGCATTGCTACCAGGATCGCAACGATTCTGAGAGGAAAGGAAAAGCCCGAGTTTACACCGCACGCGGACTTAGGGGACTTCGTTATAGTAGTCAATGCCGAAAAAGTAGTATTCACAGGAGATAAGTGGAGTCAGAAGACATATTACAGCCACAGCAATCATCCTGGTGGGATTAAAGATATAACGGCAGAGAAGCTGCTTGAGAAACAACCAGAGGAAATACTAAAGAAAGCCGTTTGGGGAATGCTTCCCAAAAACAAATGGCAGGACAAACTAATTCAACGCTTGAAAGTATACGCAGGGGGCGAGCACCCACATGCTCCCCAGCAGCCTGAGATACTGGAGGTATAATAGATAATATGGCTGAAGTTAACCACTACGGTACAGGAAGAAGAAAAACATCCATTGCCCGTGTATGGCTCCGCGAAGGAGACGGCAAGATAACCATAAACAAACGCACTCCCGAAGAGTACTTTCCACGCGACAGCTGGAGAGTGCACGCGCTCGAGCCGCTGGATACAACGCAGACCAAAGGTAAGTTCAACGTACTGGTCGACGTCAAGGGCGGAGGGCTTACGGGACAGGCCGGCGCGGTAAGGCACGGCATTGCCAGAGCGCTCCTAAAAGCGGACGAGTCTAACAGGCAACCTCTTAAATCCGCAGGTCAGCTGAAAAGAGATCCGAGGATGGTAGAAAGAAAGAAATACGGACTCAGAAAAGCGAGACGCGGACAGCAGTTCTCAAAGAGGTAATCACCACATTGGCTACAACTAAAAAGAAGTCCATAAGTACTAAGAAAAAGAAAATTGCGCCTGCTAAAGGCAAGCTGGGTGTGCTTCTCCCCGGAATGAGCGGAGCCGTAAGCACTACGTTTATCGCAGGTGTAGAGGCTATAAAGAAGGGCTTGGGGAAACCCGTGGGATCACTTACCCAGATGGGCAGGATCAGGCTCGGCAAGAGAACCGAAAAGAAATCCCCGCTAATTAAGGAATTTATAAAGCTCGCTGAATTAGATGATCTGGTGTTTGCGGGTTGGGACATATTTAAAGACAACTGTTATGAGGCATGTTTAAAGGCGGGAGTGCTCGATAAAGAGCTTGTGGAAGATCTCAGGGATACGCTTACACAAACAAGCCCCATGCCCGCTGTTTTCAGCAGGAAATATGTAAAGAACCTAGACGGTAAACACTTAAAGAAAGGCAAGACCAAAATGGACCTTGCCAAAGCACTGATCGAAGACATTAAAAATTTCAAAAAAGAAAGCGGAGTAGAGCGCCTGGTAATGGTATGGTGCGGGAGCACTGAAGTATATATACAAGGTGAATCCGTTCACTCTTCCGTTAAGTCATTTGAAGACGGACTTAAGAATAACCACCCCGGCATACCGCCCAGCATGATTTACGCCTATGCGGCTATCAAGTGCGGCGTACCCTACGCGAACGGAGCGCCGAACCTCTCAGCGGACGTACCCGCGCTCATAAAGCTTGCGAAAAAGAATAACGTTCCTCTGGCCGGAAAGGACTTCAAAACCGGTCAGACACTGATGAAAACCATACTGGCCCCCGGGCTCAAGAGCAGAATGATAGGGCTTAGCGGCTGGTTCTCAACAAACATCCTAGGCAACAGAGACGGCGAGGTACTGGACGACCCCTATTCCTTCAAAACAAAGGAAGAGAGCAAGCTCAGCGTGCTGGAGCATCTGTTCCAGCCTGACCTTCATCCCGATCTGTACTCGGACGTTTACCACAAGGTGAGGATTAATTACTATCCTCCGAGAGGGGACGCAAAGGAAGCCTGGGACAACATCGACATATTCGGCTGGCTTAACTACCCGATGCAGATAAAAGTGAACTTCCTTTGCCGCGACAGCATCCTGGCGGCTCCGATTGTGCTCGACCTTGTGCTGTTTCTGGACTTGGCCCAAAGGGCTGGGCTAGACGGCATACAGGAGTGGCTTTCTTTCTACTTCAAGAGCCCGATGTACGGCGAGGGGCTTTACCCCGAGCACGATGTATTTATTCAGCTCATGAAGCTCAAGAATACTCTCCGCTACCTAAAGGGCGAAGAGCTGATAACCCACCTGGGTCTTGACTACTACAACCTGATGTAAGAGCGCGCGGGCCGGACTGCGTGGTTTCCCTTCTAATAATTACTCTGTAGATAGGTAGTTCGTACGAATTACTGTTGGGGATTGCTTCGCTTTGCTCGCAATGACAGCCGAGCTTGGAATCCTGATAGAAGTATTCTGGAATGATATGCTCAGGTGTTAGAGAATGTTGCGGGAGATTGCTTCGTTCGCTGCGCTCTTTCGCAATGACGCCCTTAGGCCTCGGCGCTTATAGCGAGCCATTTACGCGGGATGAAGAGCTCTCCGTCACTGTCGGGACGGCCATGCTGCTCAAGAGCCGGCTCCACTGAACCCCTCATAGCTTCGATCGCTTCATCTATCGGGTATCCTCTCAGCGCTCCCGCAGCGTACTGCTGAAAAGCGCTTATATACTCCCAGGCCTCTCTGTGCATTTCCAAAGTGAATTCAGAAGCCTCAACGAGCTTGAAACCGGCCTTTTCGACCAATTCCTCGTAATATGACTTCGGAAGGAACTTTGAAGCTTCATTAGCCGACAGGCCGTCTTTATCACGCCTGACGCCCCGCTCTTTTAAGTAATGGACCGCGTTCTTTACCTGTGTGCGGTAAAAGGGCAATGTGTCCGGAGGCCTAGCCTCCTCATAAAACGCGGTATTGAAGAACAGCAGCCCGCCGGGTTTAAGCGCTTTCTTGATGCGCTTTATGCTGTCCAACTGGTCGTCCTCTGTCAGATAGTGTATACCGTTTCCCCAGACCGCAATATCTACGCTCTGGTCCGGAATCGTCATTTCTTCGATGGAGGAATGAACCATTTTCAGTTTACCTACAGTTTTTTCCAATCTCGATTGGGCCAGTTTAAGGGCTTCCGATGACTGGTCAAGGCACATGACAGCAGCCGTTTTCCAGCTATCCGGCAGGTTGTCGAATACAATCTGAACCATAGTGCCCGCGCCGGTCGCCACGTCTAGGAGCGCTTCAATACTGCTCACGCCCTTTCTCTTCATTATCTCGACCCAGCTGTGAATACAGTCAGTGTTTACCTTCTTGTACTCTTCCGTATCAGCAAACGGCTCATAATTGTACTGCTCCTGATCCATTTCTGAAATATCCATGTTTTTCTTTACTGTTTCCATATTTATATAAAACCTCCGCTCTTACCTCTCGCCCCCGCTCAAATACAGCTATTTAATTTAAAAAACTCAGGTTCCAACCTTAACTGTTGGGTTAACGATTATAACATGTGAGGGATTAAAAATAAATCCCGCCAACGAGTATAGTTTATACTATACACCCCTTTTGTCACCCCATATAATTTTATGGAGCTGGGGCAGAACCCTTACGCCTGAAAGATTATCCTTCATGGCCCTCTCGCTTATCCACCCTATCCCAAGACCCCCGGCAGGCTGAAAAACAATATGGGCTTTAATATCATGCTTATCTACTACGCCCCGCGCGTATTCATAGTCCGCCTCATCCTGTATTACGAACTTGAGCTGGTCGCCCGCGCGGAGCTTTGGGTAGAGCGTAAAGTCCATCCGCTCGTTCATGCCCGAACCCGGACACTTGCAGTCCATACTGATGACAGAGCCCTCACCCCAGAACACATCGGGGGGCATCTTGTGGCCGCTTGTTTCAAGAAGGATGCGGTAGCCTCTATCTATTAGCTCTTGGGCAAGCGTCGAGACCTCCTCACGCTGTATTAGGGGCTCGCCCCCTGTAATACATACACGCCTGCAGTCCCATTTCCCAACGCGCTCAATAACTTCGTCTACCGGCACCTCCGTAAAATCCCTTCCCTCTACGGCGTACATCGTGTCACACCACGAGCACCTGAGATCACAGGCAAATAGCCTTACAAAAACGGTCGGCATCCCCATTTCAATCCCCTCGCCCTGAATTGAATAAAATATCTCGCTAATCTTCATGTCTCGTACTCTGTGGGGTCGGGAACGCCGGAATCTGAAAACGCTCTCTTACGCTCCCTGCAAGAGCTGCACGCGCCGCAGTGAAGCTCCCCGCCCTTATAGCAGGTCCACGTGTCCTGAAACGGCACGCCGAGCTCTTGGCCCAGCTTTACAATCTCGGATTTATCGCTGTCCACAAACGGCGCTTTTATAGTAAGCCCCTGTATGTCGGTAGCGAGTCTCTCAGCGCTTTGAAACGCGTCTACAAATTCGCTGCGGCAGTCAGGATATACTCCCCGGTCAGAGAAATGGGCGCCGAAATAGACGTTCTCAGCCCCTATGCTGACAGCGTAACCGATGGCTACCGAAAGGAAAATAGCGTTACGGTTGGGCACAATAGTCGCCTGAAGGGTATCGTGGTGCTCGGCCGTCTCCGGCACCTCTGGCACATCTACAGAGGAGTCCGTGAGAGCCGAGCCGGAAAGGAGCTCTTTCATAGAGGACAGATCGACGGTTTTATGCGGCACGCCGAGATTCAAGCATATATTCTCTGCGTACTCAGCCTCTTTAACGTGCCTCTGGCCGTAAAGAAAGGTCAAGGTGTTAACCTCGTGGCCCTTAATAAGTGTTTTGTATAGAAGGGTCGTACTGTCAATTCCGCCCGATACTATTATCACCGCTTTTTCGCTCATCGGACTATATTATATGGGTTGTAAGTATGTCGGACAAGGGGGAGGACAGGCCTAAGCGCAATACCTTATAAATCCGGCGCTTACTAATTGATGCGAAGCGTGCCGTGCTACTGTCCGAGCGCACGTAAAAAGGGAGCCGAAGCTCCCTTTTTTCTATTCATATTTATTACCATCGAGTAAATCTTTTCAAGCAGCCGCTTGTCTTCTACGAACTACAAGTAACCCTGCAAACCCCAGCACTCCCGCCATAGCGATAAGCCCCCACTCCGACAGGGTCGGGATAGGCCTTACATTCGGCACTCCCACAAGCTGGCTTACGATAACCTCGCATTCCTGCCACTGGTAAAAAATGTTGTTAATTGTAATACTGTCACCCGCCGGGTCTTTGCCTGCGAGTTCTGAAGAGATGAAAGCAACCGCTTCTTCGGGCACTTCCATGGCGAAAATGAGTGTATCGAAATCATCCCTGCAATCTATTCCGTTATTTAGAACAGCCCCGGTCCCTATAGTGAGGGTATCGTCACCATTTCCAAGGTCGACGGCAAAGAACCCGACGTCGCCTGTGATTATAGAGTCACTTATAGTAACCTGATCGTCCTGGTTAGCAGTTTCTATTCCATCACCGCTAAGACCCGTCACCAGAGAACCGTTAACCATCACAACGTCTTCCCCATTGCCGGTATGTATACAATCCTCTTCATCACATGTAATTTCAGAATCTTCAACCATTACCGTATCTGCCCCGTTACCCGGATCTATGGCTCTTTCCAAAGCGCTTACTATACTATCGACAACTTTAACCGTATCATTATTGTTACCGGAGTTTACACCTACATCTTCGGCCCTCACAGCTCCGCCTGTAATCGTTATATCATCACTTCCATTTCCTGTTCTAATGGCGTCTAAATTCCCAGGCTGCCCTTGAGTGTTAATCTCGGCATCCGGCAAGACGTTCACAGTTACATCGTTTGCGATACTTGCTTGAACACCGCCTAGATCAGGGTTTGGCGGGTCGGTGTTACATGTAAAAGTATCCGCGGGTCCTTCAACACAGACCGCCTGAGTCAATTCTGTGTATGCAAAACTAATGGCTACAGCTATTATGGTAGCTGTTATAAGTTTATTCATCCTTTTGCTCCTCTCTTAAATAAATTTGCTAGAGCCATCTTAACACAAAATATGACAAATTCATATCGGAAGAAAATAACTATTGATACTTCGGCTGGTAATGATAAATCCAAAGCTCTTGCAACGGTTTCACTTTTCTTTATTATTATTAGGCTATTTAAAGTGAGCCAGATATGCCCGAAGACAAAGAAAATTTATTTTCCGAGTTCCCCCCGGTCTCTTCTGAGCAGTGGAAGGAGCAAATCGAAAAAGATATTAAGGGCCGCAGCCTTGATACGCTTCGGTGGAAGCCCTACGAGGGGTTCACTGTGGAGCCGTTCTATACACAGGAAGACCTGCAGCAGCTCGCATATCTTACGGACTCCGCCCCCGGGCAGTTCCCCTACACGAGGGGTACGGAAGCCGGGAATAATGAGTGGAATATTAATGAGTACATATCAGAGGCCAATATCGAAGCTGCGAATAAATCCGCTCTCGAAAGTCTCCGAATGGGCGCTCAGTCACTTACTTTCGTATGCAGGAGCGAAGAAAGCGGTACAAGCGGCGTGCCCATAGAGAATAAGGCCGATATGGCGGCGCTTTTAAAAGACATACAGATAGACGAGGTTCCTGTCCATTTTAAGTGCGGCGCTGCGGCAATGGCAATACTGGATTTACTTAGCAGCGAAGCATTGAATAGAAGCATCAGCCTGATTGATCTGAGAGGCTCTGTCGATACGAACCCCATCGGCGAGCTGATGCTAAGCGGGACCTACAACCCTTCTAAATTCGACGAGCTGAAACCGGTTATATCCTGTGTGAGCGAGCAAATGCCCGGTTTTAAAGGACTTACAGTACACGGGGAGATATTCGGCGACTCGGGAGCCTCGGCGGTACAGGAGCTTTCGTTCTCACTTGCCTCCGGAGTTGAGTACATGGACAGGCTCACCTCTATGGGCCTAACGCCTGAGCAAATAGCGGGGCACATGGGTTTTTCTTTCTCAATCGGCTCTGACTATTTTATGGAAATAGCGAAACTAAGAGCGGCAAGATACCTATGGGCTGTATTAATGGAGCAGTACGGTTGTAATGAAGGCAAAATGAGCATCGAGACTGTCTCCTCCGGATGGAACCAAACTGTTTATGACCCTTACACGAACATGCTGCGCGGCACTGTGGCAGCGATGGCAGCGACCATTGGCGGGAGCGATACGGTACATATATCCCCTATTGATTCAGCCTATGAAAAACCCGGGGAATTCACCCGAAGAATGGCGAGGAACACCCAGCTTATACTTAAGAACGAGTCCTACATAGACAGAGTAATAGACCCTTCAGCAGGCTCATACTACATAGAGAACCTGACGGACAGTTTGATACAGGCCGCCTGGGAGCTGTTTTTGGAAGTGGAGAAGGCAGGGGGACTAATAGAGGCGTTAAAATCCGGATTAATACAGGATAGGATAGAGGAAACCCGCAGCTCAAAAGACGAAGACCTGGAAACGGGCCGGGCGACTTTACTAGGTGTAAACAGATATCCTGACTTGAGCGAGCAAGCTCCCAAAACTCAGCTTACCGGTACTGTTAGAGATAATACTAAATTCGAAATAAAACCCTTGAAACCCTACCGCGGAGCCGAGGCTTTTGAGAAGCTCCGCATGGCTACGGAAAACCATGAGAGCGGTGCGAGTGTTTTCCTCCTGCCAGTCGGGAACGCGGCAATGAGGACGGCTAGGGCGGGATTCTCCGCGAACTTTTTCGGCTGCGGAGGCTTCACGGTCATCGATAAGGGTGCGTTTGACAGTATGGAAGAGGGCATTGAAGCCGCTATTAAAAGCGGCTCTGGCATAGTAGTTATTTGCAGCTCGGATAAAGAGTATCCGGATATAACCCCCGCAATATGTGAAAAGCTAAAAGCACATGACAGCGACATTCACATAATTATCGCCGGGAACCCCAAGGAACACATAGAAGAATTGAAACAGGCGGGCGTTGACGATTTTATACACGTACGCTCGAACATTCTGGAGACGCTAAGAAAATATCAGAAGGCGGTGAGAGTGGAATGAGACCCGACTTCTCAAAAATAGATATCACCCGAAATATTAAGAGCAAGCCTTGGGACAATGCAAACGAAAAATGGATTACGCCCGAGGCCATACCCGTTGCGCCCGTATTCACAGAAAACGACACTCAAGGGCTCAATCATCTACACTACGCAGCCGGTATAGCGCCCTTTCTGCGCGGGCCCTACTCCTCGATGTACGTAACCCGGCCCTGGACCATAAGGCAGTACGCCGGGTTCTCCACTGCCGAGGAATCAAACGCTTTTTACCGCAGGAACCTGGCCGCAGGGCAAAAAGGGCTGTCGGTGGCGTTTGATCTGCCCACTCACAGGGGCTATGACTCAGACCACGAGCGCGTGCCGGGAGATGTGGGTAAAGCGGGTGTCGCAATCGATTCGATTTTGGACATGAAAGTTCTTTTCGACCAGATTCCGCTTGGGGAGACATCGGTGTCAATGACCATGAACGGCGCGGTACTGCCGGTTATGGCCTTTTACATCGTGGCCGCTGAGGAGCAGGGAGTCCCTGCAAAAGAGCTTAACGGCACCATTCAAAACGACATATTAAAAGAATTTATGGTCAGGAATACCTACATTTACCCACCTGAACCCTCGATGAGAATCATCGCCGACATATTCAAGTACACCTCAGAGAACATGCCAAAATTCAACTCAATCAGCGTAAGCGGCTATCACATGGAGGAGGCCGGGGCCTCTTCTGACATCGAGCTTGCCTACACCCTGGCGGACGGGCTCGAGTACGTAAGGGCGGGCATTAAAGCCGGCATGGACATAGACGATTTTGCTCCCCGCATCTCCTTTTTCTGGGGCATCGGGATGAACCACTTCATGGAGATCGCGAAAATGAGGGCTGCCCGGATGCTGTGGGCAAAGCTCATTAAAGAGTTTAACCCTAAAAACCCTAAATCCCTTGCTCTAAGGACCCACTGCCAGACCTCTGGGTGGAGCCTTACCGAGCAGGACCCGTTCAATAACGCCGTCAGGACATGCGTAGAGGCGCTCGCGGCGGTGCTCGGGGGTACACAGTCGCTCCACACAAACGCCCTTGACGAAGCAATAGCGCTCCCTACCGATTTCTCCGCGCGTATAGCGAGAAATACTCAAATTTATCTTCAGGAAGAAACGAACATATGCCGCTCCGTAGATCCCTGGGCGGGCTCTTACTATGTCGAGTACCTTACGGACAGGATCGCGCAGAGGGCATGGGAGCTTATTCAAGAGGTTGAGGAGCTTGGCGGCATGGCCAAGGCCATAGACACGGGGCTTCCGAAAATGAGGATCGAAGAGGCCGCGGCCAGAAAGCAGGCGCACATAGACTCGGGGCAGGAAACGATTGTAGGCGTGAACAAATACCAGGTTGAGGAAGAAAGCGAGATCGAGATACTAGAAATAGATAACACCCAGGTGAGGAACTCTCAGATTGCGCGGCTTGAGAAGCTGAGAGAAGAAAGAGACAATGAGGCCGTACATAAGGCCTTGGACGCTATAACAAAGTGCGCCGAGACGGGTGAGGGCAATTTGCTTGAGCTATCCGTAGAGGCCGCTCGAAAAAGGGCTACGCTCGGAGAAATATCCTATGCCTGCGAGAAAGTGTTCGGGCGCTATAAAGCATCGATTAAGACGATATCCGGCGTTTACTCCTCCGAATTATCCGAGGACAAGAGCTTTAAAAGGGCGCGTGAGCTGTCCGATGAATTTGACGCGATAGAGGGCAGAAGACCAAGGATACTCGTTGCCAAAATGGGCCAGGACGGACACGACAGAGGCGCAAAGGTCATAGCCACGAGCTTTGCGGACCTTGGGTTCGACGTAGACATCGGCCCTCTGTTCCAAACCCCGCTTGAGGCAGTACGTCAGGCTGTAGAGCACGACGTACACGTAATAGGCGTATCCAGCCTCGCCGCGGGCCACAAAACCCTGGTGCCGGAGCTCGTTAAGGAGCTAAGTGATGTGGGAAGGGACGACATAATGGTCGTGATCGGGGGAGTGATACCCAAAAAAGATTACGATTACCTCTATAAAGCCGGCGTTACAGCTATTTTCGGCCCCGGTACAGTCATTTCAGACGCCGCTCGGGATATTCTGAACTTACTTATCGAGAAAAAAACCGCTGCTTAATTCCCGCATCAACCAATAGCGGAAATAACCCCCTTTTATAAATTTCACTCTGGACATATCGGCATAAAACCGAAAAAATTATTGATATGGAGAAAGCTCCTAAATTTGAAATAGACATAATCACGCCCGCCGACCTTGACGGCATAGTGGCGATCGAGAACGTCAGCTTCCCCTCGCCCTGGCCCAAAAGGATCTTTGAGAGGGAGATAAAGTCGAGCACATCCTACAACCGGGTGATTCGCATGAGCGGCATTGTGGTAGGATACATCGTGACCTGGACAATCTACGACGAGGTACACATACTGAACGTGGCGGTACACCCCGAGTTCAGAAAGAGCGGTCTCGGAGAAAAGCTCATGATGGACTGCATCGTGGAGTCCGCCGAGAAAGGGCTTAAGTACGCTATCCTGGAAGTACGCATAACAAATATTGGGGCTCAGAAGCTCTACGAGAAGCTAGGGTTTAAAACCATACAGGTTAGGCGTAAATACTACTCGGATACGGGCGAAGACGCCTACGTTATGATGCTTGAGATTTGAGCGTTAGCAAAAAAGATAATCTTTTAGTTTTTCCTTTCCGCTACAAAATCGGCAAGTTGGCTAAGTGAGTTTTTATAAATATTTTCAGGAACGGGCGAGAGGGATTCCCTGGCCTTGTGTATATAGTCTTTCGCTACCACCTTGGTCTTTTCAACTCCTTTATAGCGCTCCACTATATCCCGTACGAAATCAAGCTCTCCGTCTCCAAAGTCTTCGCGGACAAGTATATCGTTCACTTTTGATTTCTCAGGCGCGGAGGCCTGCTCCAGTGAATAATAGAGCGGAAGGGTCATCTTGCCCTCAACGAGATCCTGACCCACTCCTTTTCCGAACTCCTCCTCGCTCGACGAGTAATCGAGCGCGTCGTCGATGAGCTGAAAAGCAATACCTATATTAAGCCCGTACTGCCCTACCGAGTGCTTTAGCGTGTCCTCAGCCCCCGCTAATATAGCGCCTACAGTACCGCAGCTCTCAATCAGCGAAGCCGTCTTGTTCTCGATAATACCAAAGCATATTTCCTCAGACACCTCGACCATGCTGTTTGCGCTCATCACCTCGAGCACCTGCCCCTCCGCAAGCTTTGCCGCAGCGTCGGTTACGGCTTTTATGAGCTCCAGGTTACCGCATGACTGTATCAGCCCGAGCGCCCGGGCCAGCATAAAGTCCCCGACGAGCACAGTAGCCTTATTGCCCCACACGACGTGCGAGGCGGTCTTGCCCCTTCTCAGCTTGGCCTCATCCACTACGTCGTCGTGAAGAAGCGTCGCGGTGTGTATCAGCTCTAGAGCGGCTGCGGAGTAGATTCTCTCCTTTCCTTCCAGGTTGCCGCACGCCCCGCTTATGAGCAGAAGCACCGACGGACGGAGCCTCTTGCCCCCGCTTCCAAGCAGATATTTGGAAATTTCATACACCAAAGGCACAGGGGACTGGATCGAGCTCTCAAGCTCTGCCTCAACTTCCTCTAAGTCAGGTGCTATAACAGATAGAATTTCGGAAAAACCCATCACGGTTTTTAAGTTATCTGAACACTTTACATAAGTCAAAATACCGAGCTATCAGTGTATTATTCAAAAATTCAGGGGGAAGTCGCGATGAGGATTAGGCGTGGGAGCCGCTCCAAGGTTAAATAAATTGAAGTTTCTTGCTAAAACAGCTCGTCCTGGTCATTTTCTGTGTCTGTCCCGCTGTCATTTTCAGCCTTCTCAAGAGACGGAAGCTCAAGCGCCGTGATCGTGCCGAGGGAGTTTCCGGCAATGCCCTTTATGGAGTTGAACATCATATTCAGGTTCGTAAGCACCTTATGGTTCTGCTTCTCGCGCTTTTTCCACAGCCCCTCCATGGCTCGCCGTTCTTTTTCCAGGTCTTTCTCCATATCGACAAGCGCCTCGGCAATGTCCTTTATGTGGTGCTTAAACTCGTCGCTCATCAGAAAATCGTAGAGGAGGCTCATCTTGTCCCCTTTACCCTCCTGCGCCGAGAGGGCGTCGCTCACCCGCACTAGAGATTCGCGCAGCACTTGGCTAAGGCTCCTGAACTCCCTTAAGCTGCACACCCATATTCCTTCTTTCTGGCCCATAACGTCCATATCGGGCGGCATTGTCTCAGTAACAATCACTCCCACAGTAGCTTTCATAACACGCATGTCGGTCTTTAATTTTTCTATCCAAGAGCTCTGAAACGTCTTGGTCCGCTTGCTCTCGTAATAGATAGAGCCGCAGTTCTGGCTGTACTCGGTGTTTATGATCTGAAGGCAGTCCGCGCCCTTTTTACCCTTTTTCACCTCTTCTATCCTATCGAGCGGAAAGGTGCTCTTGAGATACTCTTCGATCGCAAGCTCCTGCACCTCGCCCTGAAGCTGCTGTGAGCCCTGCTCGGCTTTGCGCTGGGCTTCTGTGAGCTGGGCCTTCAACTGGTCTATCACTTTTTCTTTCTCGGAAATCTTTAGCTGCATTCCTTCTTGGACGGACTTTTGTATCTTTTCCTTTTCCTCCGCTATCCGCGTACTGAGCTTTTGCTCGGCTTCGGCCTGAATTTTATCTGAAAGCTCGTCCTTTTCCCTTTTCAACCTTTCAATTTCGGCCTTTGACTTGTTATAGTCCTTTAACTGCTCGGATTTCTCGTTCAGCTCTTTTTGAAGCGAGCTATATTGCTCTGAGTTCTCTTTTTCAATATCTTTCCTCAGCTTTTCCTCAAGACTCTCCTTCTCGGCTTTCATCCTTTGCTCGACGGTCTGTGCGACGGTCTTTTGCAGCTCTTCTCTTTCTTGCTCTAACTTTAATTTCTCAGCCTCGTACTTTTTCGCTTCTTCCGCGTATTTCCTTTTATATTTCTCTTCTATCTGTTTATGAAGGATTTCATCGACGTATATTTCAGAGTTACATTCCGGGCAGGTGGTTTTAAGCTCTTTACTGTCCATTTACAAAAAGCCCTCCCATGATCATTTAAACCTTATAAGTATTGTAGTCGAGCACGCAAAGATAATCCACTGCGGGAATGTTAAGACATATGTGAATCCACGGCGAGATTGAATTATGAAACAGTCCGGTCATTATGTTATAGAAAACAGCTCGAAGGTCTAAACAATGAACTGGCTCGACATAACCATCGTAATCATCCTCTCGGTATTCACCCTGATCGGCATCTACAGGGGGCTCATCCGCCAGGTTTTCTCCATAGCGGCGCTCGTGGGCGGCATTATTGTGGGTTTCATCCTCTACGATATCGCCGGGGGAGTGTTTATGGACATGGGGCTTGTGGACAATGAGTCCATAGCGAACGTCGGCGGGTTTATTATCTCAGGCTTTGTGGCTTACATAATCATCCAGATACTGGGCTGGATAACGGCTAAGCTCATTGGCACGCTTCAGCTCTCCTGGATAAACAGGGGCGCCGGAGGACTGCTCGGGTTTATCATAGGAGCAGTGCTCGCGTTTCTATTCACCTCATCGCTTGGCATGTTCTACTCGGAAAATGACTCTGCGCTCGAGAATTCGACCCTCGTCCCTTATCTTAACCAGGCTTACACTGTCGTTAAAAACAGCCTCCCCGAGGATTTTGACAAGAGTGTTTTAAGAGCCAAAGAGGTAATTCGGGAAGAGGGCATCAGGGCCGCAATGAAAATTGAAGAGTCTCGCGAGAAAAACTCTGAATAGCAATCGTATCATAACAATTCCTTGTATAGTCAAAGAAGAGAAATATATAAGATGAGTCACTTAAAATAATTGATATTGATTTTGGAAATGTGTAATATTAGAAAAAATTAATTTCTATTAAAGGAGAAGGGAAGATGAAAAATGCACTTTCATTTTTACCAATAATTGTAGTAACAGTTGCGGTTTTTATATTTACACCCCTAGAAGTAAAAGCACAGAGCTACCTTCCGGTCGGACCTAAGACGAATGTAGCGGTAGCCACGGTAACCGGTGGCGGATGGACCGAGTGCTACCGTGACACCTATGATGTCCATATGGACGCCGACCAGGTGCTCTCCCAATGTCCCGGGGAACGATTGATGCTGTCCTGTAGAATGACCGGAAGCTCCACTCTTATGCTGCTTGCCCAGGGCGAGAGGAGCGACGTCACTTTCGATACAGGTGATGATAATACTGATGTTGTTCACATAGCAAACGGTGTCGGCTGGTATTTCAACAATGTCGGTGGTGAAGTAGAAGATGGGAATGCCTGGGGATTTGCCAGAGCGGGAGATGTTGTAAAGAAAGTTAATTGCGACATTGATAATAGCGGCGCTGACGACGAAAGGCTGTGCTGGCATTTGAATAATAGTGAAGGATATCGATGCGGAGCGATTGAAGACCTTGGGATCGACGAGAACGAGTATGAGCGCATTGTTTATGCTCATGTACCGCCGCGACCCATACCCACACTCTCTGAATGGGGGATGATCGCTATGGCAGGAGTGCTTGGAATTATCGGCCTGATAGCCATACGCAGAAAGAAGGTGAGTGCTTAAATCTGTTAACCACGACAACAATAGAACAAAAAGGGGGCTTCGGCTCCCTTTTTTCTTTAATACCGTGCGCTGGCAGCTTACCTAAGAGTAATAAAAATTCCATCTTAAAACCACCTATTAAAACAAAAAGCGCGCATAACCTCTAGATAACATTAGATATTTATAACTCAAATTTCCCTAGCACTTAGAATTTTGGTATTATATTTGTTTATGATCGGCGTTCAGACTTTAGACGAATTTATTATCAGAAAACAAACTGAATTCCCCTACGCAACCGGTGAGCTGTCCAGGCTCTTGCGTAACATTGCCCTTGCCGCCAAGATTGTACACAGAGACGTCAGTAAAGCGGGACTTGTGGACGTGCTCGGATCGACCGGCTATACGAACGTGCAGGGGGAGGAAGTAAAAAAGCTCGACATATTAGCCAATCAACGCTTCATAGCCTCACTTGAGCTCGGAGGCCAGTGCTGCGGCGTCGCGTCTGAAGAGGACGAGGAGTTTATAGCGTTTGAAGGCAAGTCCTCTTACGAGGGTAAATACGTAGTCGCAATCGATCCTCTAGACGGCTCTTCCAACATTGACGTCAACGTTTCTGTCGGGACCATATTCTCGATCTATAGAAGAGTCACTCCCACGGGGGCCCCTTGTACAATCCAGGACTTTCTTCAAAAGGGCGCGGAACAGGCAGCCGCGGGCTATATAATATACGGCTCATCTACCATGCTCGTATACAGCACCGGGCACGGTGTGAACGGTTTTACTCTAGACCCCTCGATCGGGGAGTTTTGCCTGTCCCATCTCGACATGAAGATCCCTCCGGAAGGAAGGACTTACTCCGTGAACTCGGGTTACTTTGACAGCTTCCCGCAGGGCGTAAAAGATTATATAAATTACTGCAAGAAAGTAGGCAGGGAATCAAGCTCACCCTACTCAGCCCGCTACATAGGCTCGATGGTCGCGGACATCCACAGGAACTTAATAACAGGTGGCATATACATCTACCCGCCGTTAAACGATCACCCCGTCGGCAAGCTGAGGCTCGTGTACGAGTGCAACCCTATGTCTTTTATAGTAGAGCAGGCAGGGGGAAGATCTACTGACGGTGTAAGACGTATTTTGGACATCGAGCCCGTAGAGCTTCACCAGAGAACCCCGATTTTTACCGGGTCTGAAGAAATGGTTCTAAAGGCCGAGGAATTCTTAAATAACCACAGCGATCCGGGCTCGGCGGACGATACATAGAAATAAGCCCGGACAGCATACCTACTCGCCCCTGCCATCCGGCAACTTGACACCTCTAACACCCTGTAATATTTAAATATTATTGCATTTAAACGGAAATTCCAGGCATTACAAACTGTCTATAATTTTGCTTGACATTTCTATGCCAAGATGTATGTTTTCAGATATAAATTAGGCAGTGCAAATTTTTCCTTAGATTTCTGTAGTTCGGGGGTATTTAATGACTAAAGAATTAAAGCTTCTTGAAAAAGACGATGAGTGGAGCAACGATGATGAGGACGAGTGGGATGAGGACGAAGACGAGGAGCTCTGGGACGAATTGGACGACGAAGACGGATTGTTCGACGACGAAGACGTAGAAGACTGGGACGACGATGATGACGAGGACTGGGACGACGACGAAGATGAAGAGCAGATAATTAACCGAAACTACCACTAAAGCCGCAGAATACTTACCCGCGTATATCTATCCAAACCTTAACGCATTCTAAAACCCATATACAAGGGACTCTAGAATATTGTTCTAAAGTTCCAATTTTCCCTTTGAAAAACCGGAATAAGCGCGAGTTTCAGTAAAGCTCATTCACCCTGTATTGCACCAGACTTTCCTTAAGCTGCATCCTCGCTCGTCTGACCCGCGATTTTACAGCCGATAGGCTAATGCCCAATATCGCACCGATCTCAAGGTTCGTCCGGCCTTCAAGGTCTCTCATGCGGAGCACGGTATTGTACTTCTCGGGTATCGCGCTCAGCGCTTCTTCAACTTTGTACCGCTTTTCCTCCTCCATAATCAGCGTGTCCGGTATGAACCTCCAGTCCTCCACCAGGAACTCGGGCGTATCGCCCTCAGCGTCTGGGGCCCCAGTAAGCGATAGGTCCCTAAGGTGCTTTCTTTGTTTTTTCAGATACATGAGGCTCGTATTCCTGGTGATTCCGAAAACCCAGGTCGAGAATTTTGACTCTCCCCTAAATGTATCGAGCTTCTGAAACAATGCGAGAAAGACCTCTTGAAGGACGTCATTGGCGCCGTTCTCGTCCTTAGTAAACTTGTATGCGAGCTTATAGATCTTGCAGCTGTACCGGTTTACGAGCTCATTGAAGGCCCATTGTGCTTTTTTACTGACGTAAAGCTCTGCGAGCAGCTCGTCAGGCGCTTTCAGATATTCCGTTCTTGCGGGCTCTCCGCTAAACTGCTTTGGGTCCGCCGCCGGCATGTCGTAGCCTTTTGTTTTTTGTGTTTGCGCTAAATTTGTATTGCTCATCTTAACTCTCCGTAACACCTTTATTTTTACATTCGTGATAAGTGCAAGCCCTGTGCCAAACGTGCGTTTTATGCTGATTTAAGCCATACAAGCGCCTGTTATCGTTAAACAATGTTGATCAGTTGCACAATAATACGCCCGCACACGAGCTTTGGATCATGAGATTTAATAGCGAAATAAAATAATTCTGTGATATATCGTAATGGGGACAGAGGCGAGCGCTTCACAGCGATGCCCGCGGGAATAAAATCAGGGGACAGAGGCGAGCGCTTCACAGCGATGCCGGGGCAGGAATCAAATCAGAGTCCGAGGACAGACCGGAATATGTAGCGGATCTATGGGAGTAAAACTATAGAGCAGTCGTGAGTGTCCGGGATTGCGGTGGTCACCGCGTTCCCTCGAAGTAACTTATCTTTTAGCCTAACAAACACTGAGCCGTCTTTTTATACCAAGTTTCTCCATTCGGCTCCGCAGCGTATTGGGGTTAATTCCGAGCAGTTTTGCCGCGCCCCTTTCGCCGCTCAAAATACCACCCGTAAGCTCGGTGACCCTCATGATTAGGCGCTTCTCGTTTTCCTCTAAAGTATATATTTCATCCGAAGCAAGCGGTGTCTTATTCTTTTGAGGTATCCATTCCCCGGGCTGTATCGTGCTATTCTCGGCTGTGATAATCGCTCTTTCTATAGCGTTTTCAAGCTCACGCACGTTACCGGGCCAATCATATTGCGAGAGTTGATCGAGCGCTTTATAACTTATGGAATGTATTTCCTTACCTACCTTCGCGCCCAGCTTTACGCTGAAGTGAGAAACAAGCCCCGGTATGTCTTCTTTTCTTTCTCTGAGGGGCGGTGCGTGGAGGGGAAATACGTTTAGCCTGTAAAAGAGGTCTTCACGGAATTTTCCTTCTTTAATCGCCTCTTCAAAGTTAAGGTTCGTGGCCGCGATGACGCGTGTGTCCACTTTAATGGTCCTGGGGTTTCCGAGCCTCTCAAACTCACCTTCCTGAAGCACTCTCAATAGCTTGGCTTGAAGCTCAAGCGGCATGTCCCCGATCTCGTCAAGGAATATCGTACCCTTGTCCGCAAGCTCGAACCGTCCTATCTTTTTATCTATGGCCCCGGTGAAAGCTCCTTTCTCATGGCCGAACAGCTCGCTCTCTATGAGGTTTGCGGGAAGCGCCGAGCAGTTGACCTTTACCATAGGGCGCTCTCTTCGCGGGCTCTCGTTATGAACGGCCCTGGCGATCAGCTCCTTACCCGTACCGGTCTCCCCGGTAATCAACACTGTAGCGTTTGTTCCCGCTACGAGCCTTGCCTTACTCAGCACAGCCCTTAGCGCCGTGCTCTTACCTACGATATTATTAAACACACCCGAGTAATCTCCTGCCCTAGACAGCTTTAGATAGCGCACGGCCGGTGAAGAATTTTTACCCCGCTCACAGAGATAATTCATATCGGCTATTTTGCAAGACATTCTGAAACCTCCTTAACTCTACTTGATAATTACCGAACGTTCGGTATAATTATTGTAGTGAAATACAAATAGTTTGTCAATAGTTTTTTTCAGTAGTTTGTAAAAATTATTTATTTATGAGTGATTACAGGTACATTATAACGAATGTTCAGTAAAGAATAGGAGGCTCATGTGGCTCGAACTGCGAAAGTAAGCGATCAGGAACTCATGGAGAGACTGGCCAAGGTGTTCAGGAACTACGGATACGAAGGGGCGTCGATGACCGTGCTCGCCGAGGTAACGGGGCTTCAGAAAGCAAGCCTATACCACCGCTTTCCCGGTGGCAAGGAAGAGATGGCCCAATCGGTGCTGGACTTTGCCGACGCGTGGATAGCCGAGAACATAATTGAGCCCCTAAGGAGTAAAGACGGCAAGCTCACTCCCGACAAGAAAATCAAGCACCTCGTAAAGGAGCTTAACAACCTCTACGCTGGCGGAAACGAGTCCTGCCTGCTGAACATGCTCTCTCATCCCACTATAGATAAGGGGCCGTTCGCCAAATCTATAAAGAACGGTTTCAAGACATTAATAAGCACGATTGCTGGCGTTTTGGAGGAAAATGGGGTTAGTAAAGAGGAAGCTCAGTCAAGAGCCGTAAACGCTTTGACTCTGCTTCAAGGAGGACTAGTGCTCTCAAGAGGAATCGGCTCGACAAAGCCGTTTAGGGAAGCGCTTAAAAATATTGAAAAGGTACTTACGGAACCCGCCCCGGCATAGAACCTGTTAATAATTCCAAAGAGCCGGGACGGTGTTTGGTTGGATTTAGAGAAATTATTTAAGAGCCGCAGATATCAGCTTTTATTCATGTGCCTTACGGCTTCTTTCGTAGTCCAGACGGTTCCGGCGAGAAAGCGGAAATTCGTAAGAGCGGCCTCATAGCCGTCGCCTTCGGGCACCTTGGCCGCCGCGGTGGCGTCCTTTACAACCGCGACCTCAAACCCTGTCTCAAGCAGCTCCCTCAGGTGCGACTCTACGCACAGGTTTGCCGACATCCCGGCCAGTACCACTCTTCCGATGCCGCGCTTCCTGAGCTGTAGAACGACGTCGTTTGTCTCAGGGCCGTAAACCTTGTGCGGGCTGCAAACTACTGTTTCCCCGTCGTTTATATAGCCTTTGTAGCGCTCAAGCCAATCGGCCCCCGAGCCCTCGAAATCCTCCAGACTGAGAGGGCCTTTTCTGTCGAACATACCTAAATAGTGCATCAGTCTCTCGAGCGCTCCCTCAAACTTCCACCCGTGGTCTGTCGGGTAATAATAGTGAGGAGAGATGAATACCGGGATGCCCCTTTTCTTAGCCGTCTTAAAGAGCTGCTCAAGGTTCGAGACCGTATTGTTCTCCGTGACGCTCTCGCCGACGACTCCCCACGTAACCCCCTCGGGGCTGAGGAAATCGTTCTGCGGGTCCGTAATCAGCAGTGCCGTATTAGTCTTATCTACTTTTACTCCGGGATCGGGTAATGCCATTTTGAATACCTCCGTTTTATGTGATTTAGCCCCTGTAAGCAGAGCCTGTTTGTCATAAGAAACGCAGACCGCGCCATTTTCAGAGCGCGGCCTGCTCGTTCTGTCTTTTAGTTGGAAACTATTTTTTGGCAGAGGAGTTTTTGTTTACGTTCTCAGACATAAATCTCCGAATGTGCCCTGTAATGACCTCAAGGTCCTCTTCCAGGGCAAAGTGCCCGGTGTCGAGTATATTGAAGTCAACGTTCTTAAGGTCCCGCTTGTAGGGATATGCGCCCTCAGCCGGGAATATGTAGTCGTTCTTACCCCATACGATCAGCGTCGGGGGCTGGTGCTTTCTCATGTACGCCTGCCAGTCGGGATAGAGCGGAGGGTTTGAGCCGTAGCTGTAAAATAGCGCAAGCTGTATCTCCTGGTTGCCCGGGCGGTCAAGCAGCGGTTGTACGTGCCCCCAGTTGTCGGGGCTTATCGTCTCGACGTTCCTGACGCCGTGGGTGTACTGCCACTTGGTAGTATCGAGTGTAAGGAACTCTCTTAGCACAGCGGCGTTCTTTTCCGAGCGGTCCTTCCAGTAGGCTCTCAGCGGAACCCAGAACTCGCGCAGCCCCTCTTCGTAGGCGTTTCCGTTCTGGACGATAAGCGCTTCCACCTTCTCAGGACTCTTCGCGGCGATGCGGAAACCTACCGGCGCGCCGTAGTCCTGAAGGTAAAGGCTGTAGCTATCCAGCCCGAGCTTATCTATAAACTTTTCCATTACCGCGGCCAAGTTGTCGAAAGTGTAGTCAAACTCGTCCACCGTGGGCATAGAGCTGAACCCGTATCCGGGGTAATCCGGAGCCACCACGTGGTACTTGTCCGAAAGGGCCGGGATAAGGTTCCTGAACATATGCGATGAAGTAGGGAACCCGTGCAGCAGAAGGATCGTCGGTGCGTCCTTAGGGCCCGCTTCCCTGTAGAATATGTCCAGCCCGTCTATCTTCACCGTCTTATGAAGGGTCTGAGTGGGAGGTGCTGTCTGCTCTCCCGCGAATGCCGCCGCTTGCCCTATCATCACAATGGCGAATAAAACTAAAACCGTTTGTCTCATAATGTAAGTCATGTTACTGCCTCCTGAATTTTTTTGATACGCCCCTTAAGTGCAACGCGCGTGCCACGGCTCCTCTGATGAGCGAAGAGGGCTCTAAGCCTCTAGAATGACGTGATAATGCTTAATTCCGGAGGGGTTCTCTACAATTTTGGTGAGTTAGAGGTATCTTGGATATTTAGTGAATCCACGATATTTGGTGAATTTTATATTTTGGAGATACTGGGGTAATAAGCAGGGGCAGGCGGACGCTACTTATTTCGTCATACGAAGTCTAAAGTAGTAGGTCATATAAGCCTCAAAGTTTTTAATAGCAATCGGAGTAAAGTAAATTAGATGATATCAATGTGGTTAGAGAAAGGACTCCGGGGCTTTCGCTTCAGGATATGAAAATAAATAATTATCAGGGGGGCACACATGCTTCATTTTGAAGAATTCATCGTATCTATCTTTACTCCGGTAACAGAGATTATAGATATAGTAGCGATATTATTTATTTTATGGGGTTTCATAAAAGCAATGTATGACTATTTTGCGCTGAGGATAAGGAATAAAACTCTTAGCAGCTCTGATATAAAAACTATCAGGTGTTTTTTGGGCAGTTATCTTTTGCTGGGTTTAGAAATAATGATAGTCGCCGATATAATAAAAACGGTTCTGCATCAAACAACGGAAGAGCTTATTTTTCTAGGCGGTATCGTAGTTATAAGAACCATATTGTCCTATTTCCTTAATAAAGAGATAGAAGAGATGAAAAGTGATTTGTAAATTCTGCCGATCCCTGGAATTAAACAATCATTTCTCTTAAGTAATGAGCCGCCCGCTATTGAATGACTCTGTAAAAACTGTAAAATACAAATCTTCCCGCTATTATTCTTTCTTGTTTTTATAATAGTGAGCCCGCCCTACTGTGCCCGGGTGGCGGAATTGGTAGACGCAAGGGACTTAAAATCCCTCGAGTTCACGCTCGTGCCGGTTCGAGTCCGGCCCCGGGCACCAGCACCACTTGTCATCCCGGACCATGTCCTGAACTTGATTCGGGATCTCTCCGGCAATCGCTATCTTTATTTTATCCTGCAGGCATCGCTATAAAGCGCTCGCCTCTGCCCCCCGCCGCTTCGAGTCCGGCCCCGGGCACCAGCACTACTTGTCATCCCGGACCATGTCCTGAACTTGATTCTGGATCTCTCCGGCAATCGCTATCTTTATTTTATCCTGCTTTCCCTCCACCCACCCGCCAAGTCGTGGCATATCGGTACGTTGTGATATTCCGTAACGGCCACCGTGTACCTCAGCTTGGCAGACTCACCTCCGGACCGACACAATACTGAATGATGAAGGGGTGTTACACCCGCTTTTCACAAACCGCGCGCCTCTTGGCACGGCTCTTGTACTTATAGAGGGCATGATTATGACGATCTCAAAATCCAAACGTCATAAATTATCACTAGGAGGTGATAAACATGTCAGTAAACAATCCAGCTGAAGCAAAGGACAGCGTCTACTTTGTAGACGGGGAAGGAAACTCCTTCACGCAGGACCCCATCATTGTAGTACCGGACGGCGGCGACGTGCTAAACATAGCGGGCGGCGACTTCATACACAAGGTGAAGAGCCAGGATACCAATAACGTATTTTCGGTGATCCAGATCGTAACCCCTCCGGGCAAGGGAGTCCTTTCCCACGTACACGAGAACGAAGACGAGCTCGTGTACGTGCTCGAGGGCGAGATCGAGGTATCCCTCGGCGATCAGACCATGCTTGCGGTTCCGGGCGTTACGGCGCTGTTGCCGCGCGGGATATCCCACGGCTTCACAAACGTAGGCGACAAGCCTAGCATCGTTATAGACACCATACTGCCGGGGCAGTTCGATAACTACTTCGTCGAGATGGCCGCACTTTACGCAAAAGGCGAGCCCACTCAGGAACAAATCGATGCGCTCTCAGAGAAGTACCACATCAGATATGTGTAAGTAGAGATTTAAAAGGTATAGGGGAGTAAACCTCTCCGAAAAATAAACTTATAAGGAGATTATCATGAACAGAATCAAATCTTTAATATTAACGGTATTTGTAGTAGCAGTTAGCTTTTGGGCCGCTGACTCATTTGCAGCGGGCGTTGAAACTAGCACCACGGGCGTGCTCGGATACGACCTCGTTTCCTACCACACGGAAGGAAAACCAGTGAGGGGCGACGGCAACAACCTCGTGGTCGTAGACGGTGTTACTTACCTTTTCGCAAACGAGGAAAATAAAAAGGCGTTTGAGAAGAACCCGGAGAAGTATCTCCCCGCGTACGGCGGATACTGCGCTTTCGGTGTTTCAGTCAATAAGAAGTTCGTAGGCGACCCCGAAGTCTGGAAGATAGTTGACGGTAAGCTCTACTTGAACCTAGACAGAAACATTCAGAAAATGTGGTTTGAAGACATCCCCGGAAACATCGTCAAAGCCGATCAGAACTGGCCAGGAATTAAAGACAAAAACCCGGCGGATCTCTGATATTTTGGTACGACATCAAGTTGTTTAACCAATAACACTTAGGAGGTAGTAACAACTATGAGTAAGAAAACTATTATTAGATCAGTTTTCGCTTTCTTGGCAGTGGCTATTATCTTTGCCGCAGCTTCCATCTCTGCATCGGCCGACAAGGCTCCGTCCCCTGCGGACCTTAACGACCTTGAGATAGCGCACGTAGCCTATACGGCGGACAACATCGACATCCGCTACGCGCATTTGGCGCTGGCTAAGTCAAAGAACCCGGTCGTGATAGAGTTTGCCGAGACCATGGTGCGCGACCACACCGGCGTTAACGAGCAGGCCCTCGCGCTTTTACAGAAACTGGGCGCACAGCCTCAGGACAACTTCTTGAGCCAGAACCTGAACAAGCAGGCTGACCAGCTTGTAGAAGAGATGAGCGCTTTGAGTGGAGCTGAGTTCGATAAGAGATATGCGGAGAACGAGCTTGCCTACCATCAGGCCGTTAACTCTTTAGTTGAGGGCACGTTCATCCCCAACATTCAAAACCCTCAGATGAAAGAGCTCTTCGGTCAGGCTATCGTAATCTTCAAAAGCCACGAGCAGCATGCCCAGAATATGGTCGATGCGGTCAACAAATAAAATGAGCATACTATCATCCTCACTTAGGACTGTGGTTGCGATTGCGGCCGCAGTCCTATTATCAATGCCCGTCCAGCCCCCTGCGGCTGGTGACTCCGTAGCAAAGGAGCACGTGGTCGAGATACGAAACCTGGAGTTCTCTCCCAAGGAGCTGACCGTAACGCCCGGCGACACAATCACATGGATAAACTACGATTTTATCCCGCATACGGTGACAGCCGATGACGAGAGCTGGGACTCGGGACTCATCGAGGCGGAAGGAAAGTGGCAGACAGTTGTTAAAAAAGGCATGTATGAAACATATTTCTGCCGCTATCATCCGAATATGAAAGCGCAGATCACCGTAGCAAAATAATCCTGCCGGGGTTCGGCGCGGGCTTTCCGCGATTCGGCGCGTTTATCAAGAGAGCAATCGACTACAAAAAGGGGCGCGGGACTTTCGCCCCTTTTTTATAATTCCCCATCACTATTTAAAAACCCTTGATTTGAATATGTCAATATGTTATCGTCAAAATTAGTTAGTGATCCTAATATTAAGGAGAGCTAAGAATTTGAGCCACGGCGGGTCTCAATTTCTAGGTCGGTTTTCAAGCTCTGCTCTTACGAGTCTCTAACACTATTTCAATAGAAACTAAAATTCGAATCGGAATGTAGATACTTTGTATAAATACTGGATTTAGGTTTGATACTCACCGTCAAATAAGATTTTCTAAAAAATCTTTTTTAGGAGGTGTCAGATGTTAAATTTGAGATCAAAGTATTTGTTTGTAAGCGTACTGGCATGCGCGTCCTTAATACTTCTTCTTAGCATGATGATTCTTGCCCAGCCTCAAGCGGAGGCTAAAGAACACGCCAAGTTCGATAAGGATGGGAATCTGATTCAGCCCAAGGATTATGAGTGGAGGAAGTGGATATACGTAGGCACTCCCGTTACTCCGAACTCGCTCAATCCGCCCGAAGCGCCCTTCCCAGAGTTTCACAATGTCTACATGGACCCAAATAGCTTTGATCATTATTCAAAAACAGGGGAATTCCCCGAAGGGACTCTGCTGATTAAGGAGCTTGTGAGCGTTGGGGCAACAAAAGCCTCTAGCGGAAACGGCTTTTTTGAAGGTGATTTCATCGGACTCGAAGCCGCGTATAAAAGTAAAAAACGCTATCCCGACGAGCCCGGGAACTGGGTGTATTTCTCATTCAGCCATAAACCGCCTCCCTACCCCGAATCCGGCAAATTGCAGCCAACGGCGTCTTGCAACGCCTGTCATCAGGCAACTGCGGGTGAGGACTGGGTATTCACACAATTCTATCCTGTTCTAAGAGCGGCAAAGGCGGCAGTGAAAAAGAAATAGAGGCATGATTACCGCAGACACAGCTATTACCGGGTAATTAAATCTCCTTTTCAGGTGGGTTATTTGCGAGGCGATTCATTGCCGCCTATCCACTTTTGAGGAGTAGGAGCTAAATGAAGAAGCTTTCTTTTAAAATATCGCTGCCGCTTTTTTTAGGCTTAATCTGCATTTCGGTGTGTCACTTTCTTTACTCCGGGTTTTTCATCCCAGATGCGTTTGGCTTGGAAAGGTACGGCCCGGCGGAGCATTACAAGGACAACGGAGACGGAACGTTTACGGATGAGAAAACGAAGATTGTCTGGGAGATTAAAACAGACGATGAAAGCGTCCACGACGTGGACAACACATATACATGGACGCAGAGAGAGGAAAGTGATTCAGAGCCCGACGGCACTCTGTTTGAGGTTTTTCTGAGAGCGCTTAACAGCACGTGCGAGGGAGAAGGCGCAACAGAGTGTAAAAGCGACGAAGACTGCGCTAAAGGTGAGAAATGTGGTTTCACCGGACACAGAGACTGGTGTATACCGGATGTAAAGGAGCTGCAGAGCATCGTGGACTACGGCTCGTTTCGTCCAGCGAGCAGTGTTCACGGAGAAATGGCAACGACCTACTACTGGACTTCTACTCCAAGCGTAATCATTACACAAAATGCCTGGACCGTGAATTTTTTCGACGGCCTCGTGCTCAACAGCAGTAAAAAGATCCACGCTCTCCACGCGCGCGCAATGCGTCCGTGCAGGTGATCGGTTGTGCGGGCGGTGAAATCAAAACAAATAAAGGGAGTCGTACATGAACAGTTTTTTATTAATGTTTGCAGCCTTATTTACATTCGGACTGATGATTTCCGCACAGGCGGATGAGAATGGATCATTCTCACCTTATGTGGACTCTGAAGGCAACATCACCCGACCGGCGGATTTTAGGGAAAAATGGACTTACCTGGGCTCCTGGGTACACCCCGAGGACAGGGAGAGCGGCATACACAACGTATACACCGAGCCCGGGGTTGCCGAGAGTTATAAAAAGAACGGGAAATTCCCTGACGGAGCGGTGTTGGTAAAAGAAGTACTCTCGGAAGGCGTCCAGGATATGACTACGGGAAAGGGGGTGCTCCACGCCAAGGATATCGTTCTGTGGTTCGTCATGGTGAAAGACGAAAAAGGCAGGTTCCCGGACAACCCGAAATGGGGGGACGGATGGGGATGGGCTCTTTATTACGCCAAGGACCCTTCCAAGGATGTGGCAACGGACTATAAAAAGGATTGCCTTGGCTGTCACGTACCGGCAAAGCAAACCGATTGGATCTATATAGAAGGTTATCCGGTACTAAAAAAATGATTTTTCAGCTTGTACAGGAACAGAGTCAGTCCTAAGAGTTGCTAATAATTTTTTTAGCGCTTAAACATACAAAATACAGTTTTAGGAGGCTAAATTATGCGTGGATTTAAAACAATGTTTTTGTCTTTGATGATTATAGGTTCATTTGTTCTTTTTGCTGGGACAGCTAGTTATGCTGATGAGGAAGCTACCACGACTATACAGGGGAACGTAATTTGCCTGATCCCGGATTATGCCAAAGGCACAGTCAAACCGGTAATCGCCACTCATGCGTGTGACACATTACCACCACATCAGCATTTATTAGTGAGTGGAGACAAGGTTTATGTACTCCAGGGGCTTCAGGATGGTCTTATGAAGATTGAGCAAAACCCCAACAGAGTTAATGTGAAAATCGCTGGTAAAGTTCAGGGGAACGAGCAAACCGGCTGGGTACTTTTTGTAAACTAGAACATTGACCTGTTGGCTATATTGCTGTGAGGATAGGTGTAATTTAGATAGATACGCTATGCCTATCTTTGCAGCTGTTTTTCTCTTATTTTCTGCTATCTCTTATTCTACAGCGGCACTGGAAGCTCAAACCGATTCTGGACCCGAATTCTCTGTAATCACCTACGCAGCACCTGCTGAAGGGTTTATGAGTAATTCCCACATCCTTATTGGAGAGAATGAGGCGATTTTAATAGACGCCCAGTTTTCCCCGGCTGAGGGAAAGAAGGTCGGAGAGTTAATCAAATCAACCGGGAAAGAGCTGGTCGGGATAATTATCACTCACCCTCACCCGGACCACTACTACGGCCTTGAGTTTATAGGAAAGGAGTTCGGGGGCGCCGAAATAACCGGGGGCCCAGAGACTATAGCGGGCGTCAGGAATACCTCTAAGTACTGGACAGGCTCTGACGATAAGCGGCAGGCTTTTAGTGATCTGACAGTGCTGCAAAACGGAGAGTTAAAACTTGAGGACGTTCAAATTACCTACAGGATATTCAAAGGCGGCGAGAGTGTTGAAAATACGGTCGTTTACATCCCTTCCTCACAAACTTTGTTCGTAGGCGACCTGGCAAGCGGCGGCGTTCACATGTGGGTCGGAGAGAACAATGTCGAGAAATGGCTCGGGCAGCTAAGCGAAATCCGCGCTATCGGCCCTATTTCCAAAGTCTATCCCGGGCACGGGCCGGCGGGCGGCGCGGATATTCTAGATCGGGCTGTGGAATATCTACTCAATTTTCAGGAAACGGTTAATAATTCTGAAACTATCGATGAGGCTGTAAAAAAAATGAAGACGCTCTACCCCGACTATAAAATGCCCCAGATCCTGGAGGGCAGCGTGAGGGCGGTTATGTGGCCGGGAAATAAACCAAAGTAGGAGCGCCTATGCACCTCTATTTTTATAGATCGCATCTAAGTCTATATAAATGAGGACTATGATAATGAACGAAAATTATTTGTGGTTTATTAAAAGAGCATTGCTCGCTTCCCTATTAGTTTTATCGGTTTCATCCGCCGCCCTCGCAACTTGTGACGATCCTCCGGCTCCGGGCGTTGACTGGCAGGGATGTAATAAGATGGGGTCATATTTGAAAGATGCGGACCTAAGCAAAGCAAACCTGGCAGGGGCAAATCTGTCACACGCTAACCTTGAAGGCGCTAATTTATCCGGGGCCAATCTAGACGGAGCTTCAATACTGGGCGTAAACCTTCAGGGAGTGAATTTTGAAAACGCGAACGTTACGTCCGCCTATATGACAAAGTCACTTATAGGAGGCGCAAAGCTAAACGGCGCCCGGTTCGACAATACATACTGGGTTAACGGCCAGCAGTGCAAACCCGGCTCCGTGGGGGAATGCAAGCACTAACCGCTTCTTATTGGGCTTTTTAATTTAGTAATTCAGTGCGTTTATCAAGAGAGCAATCGATTATAAAAAAGGGGAGCTTCGGCTCCCTTTTTTTGTATCTTTATTACAAGTGGGTCTGCCCCCATCAGTGCCATTATCCCTCACCCTCTCCAAATACCTCACCCTAAGCAGGCGTATCTGCCACAGGCTTTTTTCGGGGTCGAGAGAATTAACAGAATATTAGTGGTAATGCCTCTCCTTATCTTTTACCTTATTCCCCAAGGAGGAAGCACCATTATGATCACATTTATCAGAATAGGATGTCTTACAGCACTAGCCGTATTATTTTTCGCTCCCGGGCTTACATCGGCCAACGAGTGCGTAATAAAAGAGGGGCTGGTGTTCTGCGGCTCAAAGGACTGTAGAACTACTTCAGACGGGAAAGTAGCCTGCGGGGGGCTGGCCAAAGAGTGCCGGACTACCAGTAAAGGCGAGGTCGCTTGCGGAGGTATGGCTACCGAGTGCCGCACAACGTCTGCTGGTAATGTAGCATGCGGCGGGCTTGCGAAAGAGTGCAGGACCACCTCAGCCGGTAACGTAGCATGCGGCGGGCTTGCCAAGGAGTGCCGCACCACGTCCGCCGGAAATGTAGCTTGCGGAGGTAAGGCAAAAGATTGCAGAACTACCAGTAAAGGAGAGGTCGCCTGCGGAGGTATGGCAAAGGACTGCCGCACTACTTCAGCTGGCAACGTGGCCTGCGGGGGACAATGGAAACCGTATTAAATTGAGGAAATTTGGAGGCGGCGCCCGGATTCGAACCGGGGCATTGCGGTTTTGCAGACCGCTGCCTTACCACTTGGCTACGCCGCCTAATTAGTGTCGTCGAACAGGGGAATTATTATGAACTATTCTGCGGGATTTTCAAGCGCGGTTTTCATTATCCATCTCCCTTTTTCTAAGGGTGAGGAACTAACGCTTAGACCAAAAGCTCGCACTTAAGCACTGTGACGGCATTTCCGCCAAGGACTACCCTTTCGCCTTCTGTGCGCACGAGAATCTCCCCTCCCCTCGGCGAGGCCTGATACGCCCTGAGACCGCTCTTTCCGAGACGCTTTTCCCAGTAAGGGCCGAGGCAGCAGTGCGCGGAGCCCGTGGCGTGGTCTTCGTCTATGCCCGATCCCGGAGCGAAAAACCTGGAGACGAAATCATACTTATCTGACGAGGACACACTCGTAACCATCACGCCCCGCATCGGAGCCTTTTTCAGCAAATCAAAGTCGGGTTTTAGCTCAAGCACTTCGTTTTCTGACTCAAGCTCGAGTATATAGTCAAACGCCGCCTTTCCGGTATACAGCGGTTTTACCCCGAGCGCCCGCGCAAGCTCCGCGGGTAGGGCGCACTCCTTACTCTCATCCATCGGAAAGTCCATCTCTATAGCGCCGTTCTCAGTCCAGGCAGTAAGAAGCCCGCTCCTGGTATCAAATTCGGCTTTATTTTCACGCCCGAGTTGTCCTGTTTCCCAAAGCACGTGGGCGCTTGCGAGCGTTGCGTGACCGCACAGGTCCACCTCAACCGTGGGCGTGAACCAGCGGAGTTTATAGCGCTCCCCGCTAGGGTAAAGAAACGCGGTCTCCGCAAGATTCATCTCAAGCGCTACGCTTTGCATCCACTCTTCCCCGGCGGGCCCGTCAAGAATGCACACTCCCGCGGGGTTTCCCTTAAAGGGCTCTGATGTAAACGCGTCTACCTGATATACAGTGAGTCCCATTTTCTTTATCTTTTCTCCTCTCTGCAGTCCCGGGAGAGATAATTGTACATACAAATTTAAACATGAACAGTCTCGCCCCGGGCTTAAGGGCTGAGGGAGCGTTCATTCATCAGCATACAAAAACATTTGACATTTTTCCGAATTTCTTTAAGGTAAATGTGCGCTTGTGTTATTATATAAGCAGTACCTAGCGTAACCGCTTGGATCCCTGGTGCGGGACCGAGACGGAGGACAAGGTGAATAAACATAGATCGGACGGCACTTGCCACTGCGCGGGCCGTACCTGGAAAATAGAGAATACGATAAGCCAGTAGGGACAATACGGTCCTATCTGGCTTTTTTTATTTTAAAGAGAGCGTATATGAATAAAATTACGGTGCCTGAAATACGGGAGATGAAAAAGCGGGGCGACAAAGTCGTCATGGTAACGGCTTATGACGCGGGGACGGCCCGGATAGTAGATGAGGCCGGGGTGGATATTATCCTCGTCGGAGACTCTCTCGGAAACGTCGTACAGGGGATGCCCAATACTCTTTCCGTTACGGTGGACGAGATGGTGTACCATACCAAGCTCGTATCCAGGGGCGCCCACAACGCGCACATCTGCGCCGATATGCCGTTTATGTCCTACCAGCTCTCAACTGAGGAAGCGGTGAGAAACGCCTCCAGGTTCATAAAGGAAGCAGGAGCCGGATCCGTTAAGCTCGAGACCACCGAGGACTTCCTAGATACGATATATGAAATACAGAAAATAGGCATACCCGTTATGGGGCACATCGGCCTACGCCCTCAGGACGTACACAAAATGGGCGGCTACAAGATACAGGGACGTGATACAGAAGACGCAGAGGAGCTCAAGGAGCTCGCGAAAAAGGCAGAAGAAGCCGGGGCGTACGCGATAGTACTCGAAAGCATCCCCAGAAGGCTCGCGGCGGAGATTACGGACTCGATCAGAATCCCCACAATAGGAATCGGAGCGGGCCCCGAGTGCGACGGCCAGGTGCTCGTAATTAACGATCTCGTCGGACTGTCCCCCGAGCCTATGCCAAAATTCGTAAAGAAGTACGCAAACGTAAGAGAAACAATGGAAAACGCTACAAAAGAGTTTATAAGTGAGGTAAGACAGGGAACCTTCCCTGAAGAGGCTCATTCATATGACTAATAAGAGCGCTATCACCGTAATCGAATCCGCGGCGGAGATGAAGGCGTACTCAAACGCGCTCAGAAAGGCCGGTAAGTCTATTGCTCTAGTACCCACGATGGGCGCATTGCACGAGGGACACCTTAGCCTCATGAGAGAGGCGCGCAAGAGGGCGGACGTACTGGTCGTGAGCATATTCGTAAACCCGGCGCAGTTCGGCCCGGGGGAGGATTATGAAAAGTACGCGAGGGACAGAGAGGGAGACCTTGAGAAGATGGAGGGCATCGGCGTAGACTCTGTGTTTATACCCGGGCCGGAGGAGATCTATCCACCGGGGTTTCAGACATACGTGGAGGTGGAGGAGCTCCAAAAGCCGCTCTGCGGAGCGTTTCGTCCGGGGCACTTCAAGGGTGTTGCCACAGTGGTGCTTAAACTCTTTAATATAGTCAAGGCGGACATTGCCGTGTTCGGGCAAAAGGACTATCAGCAGCTAAAGGTAATACAGAGGATGGTAAGGGACCTCGATCTTGATATCGAGATCATAGGGCTTCCTATCGTGAGGGAGCAGACGGGGCTTGCGATGAGCTCCAGAAACGCGTACCTAAGCGATAAAGACCGCCAGAGGGCGCTTTGTCTTTCAAGGGCGCTCCTGGAGATTAAAACACAATTTGCAAACGGGAATCACGAGACCGGTAACCTGGTGGACAGAGCTAAAAAGGTGCTTGAGCAGTCATCTATAGAGGACATAGATTATCTGGAAATTAGGGACGGGGAAACGCTCGAGAACAAGAAACAAGCCGCCCGCGGAGACGTAGCCGCGGTGGCCGCTAGAGTGGGAGGAGCCAGGCTCATCGATAACATCATTCTTTAAATTATTATTTTCACGAGGGAGAGATATGCACAGAACACTTCTTAAGTCTAAAATACACAGAGCGACGGTAACAGAAGCTGACCTCGAGTACGAGGGGAGCGTCACGATAGACCGTGACCTTATGGACGCAGCCGACTTCTATCACTACGAGCAGGTACACATATTTAATATTACAAACGGGAACAGACTTGTGACCTATGTGATCGAGGGAGAGCGGGGCTCGGGTGAGATATGCGTAAACGGGGCCGCCGCGCACCTTGCCACGAAGGGCGACATTCTCATCATAGCGAGCTTCTCTTCGTACGACGAAGAGGAATGCAAATCCCACGCGCCCAAGCTCGTATATGTAGACGACGCTAATAAGATAAAAGATATAAAACCCGATACAGGTCAACTGAGAGTGGCGAAAAGTTAATAGTGTCAGTTGATAAAGAGCTTATTTTAAAGTAGAGTATCAGCATACGGCCATATAATTAGCCAGTAAGAATGAAAGTCGGCAGGCGCGGCGTTTTTACAATCAAGCACTGGAATTTCGAGAATTTAGTTAAAATATGAAGCTTAACAGCATAAATTACATCAGAAATATTGACAGAAGGTCTTAATGAGGTTATAAATTGTAGCTAGTATTAAAGGGAGGAAAAGGAGGTGAAGATGTATTCAATTCACACTCCCCATAGTCTTTCTGAAGTTTTTTACGGCATCGAATATATCCTTCTAAAGCGGAGAAGAGAACATGAAAGCGGTCATACTTGCAGCCGGTAGAGGAAAAAGGCTCTACCCTTACACAAAATATATCCCAAAGTGTTTGCTTGATATAGGTGGAGAAACTATTCTGGAGCACCAGATAAACCATATACGTGACTGCGGTATTGACGAGGTGGTGATCGTAGTGGGATTTGGTTTTGAGAAGGTCGAGAACTTTCTCCGCAACTATGACGGGCTCGGAATGAGAATAAAAACCCTGTACAACCCGTTTTACCAGACTACAAACAGCCTGATTTCGCTATGGATAGCCAGGGGAGAGATGGACGACGACATAGTGGTCATGAACGGGGACGATGTGTTTGAGATAGAGGTGCTCGAGCAGGCGCTCCGTATGAGGGACGAGAAGATTTGTCTTCCGGTTAAGCGTAAATCCGCTTATGAAGACGAGGATATGAAAGTCGAGATTAAAGAGAGTAAAATTGTAAACATAAGCAAGGCCCTGACCAACCGGGCTTCCGCGGAATCCGTGGGAGTGAGGGTGTTCAGAGATACAGGCGTCGAACTCATGCGGAGGGGTATAGAGGAAGAGATGAGGACCGGCGGTGCAGAGAACAAATGGTATATTTCCGCAATTCACAGGCTTATCAAAAAAGGATACAAAGTAAAGTCGCTCGACATAGGGGATCTGTTCTGGATGGACGTTGATTACCCAAACGACTTATTTAAAGCCAGATTCAACTCGGATAAGTTCATTAAAAAGTCTTATCAGGAAAGGGTCCTCAGAGTTGTAGAAACGAACTGATAAAAAAATGGACCATGCAATACTTGTTGCAGCAGGAACGGGTATAGAAGATGAAAGTTTGAGCTCCCACGGGTCAGAAGTATTCGGGGCTCTCCCACAGATAAAACGTCTTGTAATTACCGCCCAAAGAGCCGGGATAAAAATCTTTACCATAATCACCCGGCCAGGTGACCATTCCCTAAAAAATCTGCTATACGGCGACAAAAGGATAGAAAGTGAAATCAGGTGGCACGAGCTAGGCACCGAGCTGCCTGCAGAACAAGGCCCTTCGCTGGTTCTTCAGTCAAACCTCCTTACAACTCCAAAAGCGCTAAAGAGCTTCATAGATACAGAGGAAAGCGGGCAGGATATAAAAGAGGACGAAATCGCTGTCCTGGTCGATATGGAGGGAGACGCCTGGATTAAGGGAGACACTGGAGTAGTGTCCGACTTGTTCAGCACCGGTGGCAGAGCCGTAGGGGCGTTTATCGCCTCACACACCCTTCTCGACAAAGCCGTTACGAACTCAATGTCTATAAAGAACCTCGTAGAGGAGCTCGTACCAAGGGATAAGGTGCGCTACAAAAGATTCGAGAACGGCTACTGGATGAGGCTCGACTCGGCGGAGGACGCGCCGAAAAGAGCGGAAGACCTGATATTCACGACCGTGGGCAAAACGGCTACAGGGTGGATATCCAGAAATATTAATAGCAAGTTTTCCCTTCCCACAAGCAGGCTTCTCATAAAAACCCCGCTCACTCCCAACATGATAAGCGTTCTTATTAACGTTATAGGGGCCCTTTGCGGAGTGTTCTACGCAATAGGCCACCCGGTCATAGGAGCGCTCTGCCTGCACGCGGCGACCATACTCGACCGCTGCGACGGAGAGGTCGCGCGCGTTAAGCTCATGGAGACCAAGAAAGGCGAGTGGGTGGATACCATTTCGGATCAGTTTACGATGCTTTCATTCCTCATAGGTGTTCCCATAGGCTATTACTATACGTCAGGAGCTCAGATCGCTCTTGTTCTGGGTGGGATAAACGTATCGATTTTCGTATTTTTCGTAATTTGGTCGTTTTATTTCCTCACAAGGTATACAAATTCGGGGAGCCTGGTAGCATATTTTGAAGTGGATAAGCTCGTAGAGGTAAAGAAGACTTCATTCATGCGTAAGCTTATCAAGATTGTGCGCCCTATGGGCCGAAGGAACGTATATTCTCTCGCGTTTTTAGGGCTCGCGATATTCGGCGGTTACCCCTGGGTACTCGGGGCCACGACGCTCGGAGCGGTAATGTTTTTATTGCACCAATTAGAGGATATACTTAAACTCAGGAGAATTAATCCAGATACGAACACATTAAAATAAATACGCAACGGGGATAAGAACCATGAGCGATAAAAATGAAGACATAAAGCTGGAAGTAGGCGAGGAAAGAGAAAAGCCCTCTCCCGCCGATTATGACCAAAAGGAATTTGCACCCGGACTAATATCGGCCTTTCTCCGGATGGTTGAAAAAACAAACGTCAAATTTGCAAAACACGGCAACCCCCCGATATATGAAAATAAAACCTTCCCTTGGGCGCTTGAGCTCGAGAAGAACTGGGAGGTTATACGTAAAGAGCTCGACGCGGTCATGGAAAGACGTGAAGACCTCCCGAGTTTTCACGATATTATGCCTCAGGTAACAACCATAACCTCAGACAACATGTGGAAGACCTATTTTCTCGCAGGATACGGTCTGGCGAGCGAAGAGAACGCCAAAAGGTGCCCCGAGACCACAAAGCTTCTGAATAAGATCCCGGGCATGAAAACGGCATTCTTCTCCATACTTTCTCCGAACAAGCATATTCCGCTCCACAAAGGCCCTTATAACGGAGTTCTCCGTTACCATCTGGGACTACTTGTGCCCCAGCCTAAAGAGAAATGCCGCATACAGATAGACAAAGAGATAAAGAACTGGGACGAAGGGGAAAGCATTATATTCGACGACACGTACTTTCACCAGGTCTGGAACGATACGGACGGCTTCAGGGCCGTTTTATTCGTGGACTTCGTGCGACCCGTTAAATTCCCGTTCAATCTTCTAAACGACCTTGTGGTCAACGCCGCGGCATTTGCGCCTTTCATTAAAGAGGCCGAAGGAAAACACAAAGAGTGGGAGAAGAAGTTTTACAAGCAGTAAGGACAGGCTCTTACGCCTCGCATGGCAAGCGTAAGTCACTCCCCTCTGTGCTTAGAAAGGGTCACTACGCAAAAAGTTAATATCCCGAGCGCAAATCCCCAGGAAAACAGCATGAATAAAAGCGCGTCAAGCTCCATTGTTGCGGGAATTCCTCCTGTTGGCTATAAATACCATAACACCCAGAAATAAAAAGAGAAATACCAGGTAAGCGCGAGAGGCCCAAATGGTCCAGCTTGTTTTCTGAAGCTGATTAGGCAAAAGCTCGACGCTCCACCAAGCCAGTATTATAAGCAAAAACAATGGTGTAACGTAGCGGAGTATATAGTAGAAAAACCGGGGCACCTTAATTAATCCGTCGCGGTTTATCTCGGCCCAGGCCTTCTCGCCTCCAAAAGCCCACATAAAGATCAGTATTTCCAAGAACCCCAGAAGCACCACCCCTATCGTGCCCGCCCAGAAGTCCCACTCGTCAAGCGTTTGGTTTACGAATATCACCATTAAAACACTGACGCACATTATGAGCATTGTTATTATCACAGAGCTCGATCTCCTGATACCGAACTCGTCCTGAAAAAATGTGATCACCGGCTGAGTGATTGAGACAGAAGATGTGAGTGCTGCAAAAAAGAGAAGAAAGAACCACAAAAACCCAAGGAATTGTCCCGCGGGCATACTTGCGAATATAGCGGGGAGGCTTATAAACCCTAGACTGAACGCGCCCGACTGCGCTATGGAAACAGCACCGGCTATTCCGAAGAAAGCCACAGCGGCGGGTATTGCGATTGTACCTCCCAACACAATCTCAGCCGTCTCGTTAAGGGTAGCCGAGGTAAGACCCGTAAGCGCGATATCCTGTTTGGGCTTTATGTAGGAAGCGTATGTAATCATTGCCCCGAACCCTAGGCTCAGGGTAAAGAATATCTGTCCCGCGGCCGCTACCCATACCCCAGGGTTCATAAGAGCCCTGAAATCGGGGTTCCACAGGAAATTCAGCCCGTCCCACGCGGTGCCGCTTGGGGTTTTAATGGTGAGCACGCGAACCAAAAGTACCAGCGCCATGATAAAAAGCACCGGCAGAGCGAATTTCGCGAAAATCTCCACACCCCGTGAAATACCCCTTAGCAGTATGTAAAAGTTAGCCGCGAGCGTAGCGGCGAACGCGCCGTAGGCCATCAGAGAGGGACTAAAAAAACTCCCGCCCTCCGAGGAGCCGATATAGGAGCCCAAAAAGTTACTGAAAGGCTCCACATACTCCTGAGCCGAGTAAGCCCCGTCTGCAAGCTTTGGGGATGAGCCCAGAAGGAAATGAATCGAGTATCCAAGCGTCCAGGACTCTATATATATGTAATAGATCGAAACTACAAGCGGGATCCAAAGACCGAGCACCCCGACGAATTTCGCTGCCGGATGCTTCCACAAAAGCTCAAACACCTTTGGAGTCGTACCGTGCCCTCTCTGCCCTCCGTACCGCCCCATTGCCCATTCAGCCCACATAAGCGGTATTCCGACGAGAAAAAACGCGATGATATAGGGCACCATGAATGCGCCGCCGCCGTTTTCAGCCGCCTGTACCGGAAAGCGTAGAAAGTTGCCAAGACCAATAGCCGCTCCGGCCATGGCAAGTATGAGACCTGTTCTGGATTTCCATAGATCGCGCGCGCCGGTTATCGAGTTTCTCATATGAGCTTCCTGAACCTCAGCTACGTTATTTTAAGCAATTAATATTTTTACGCAAGACGGACAGCAACTGCCGCCTGGGACCGTACGCTGAATACAGGAGCCCGCGCGCGCGATAAGAACCCGCTTTAATATCGGGACTTGACAAACTGTTTTATGTACTTATCTTAATATACCCTTCGGGGATAAGCGGAGAAGCGGGATTTCGGCTGTATATTGTGTTGTGGCGGTTAGTTACAGTATCTCTTAGCATCAATTAATGTGTAGTTTCTAAGCATTTATCTCAAGCTGTACGTTAACAATCAAACTCTCAGGGAGAAACATCCTTCAGATGGCTAAAGCTAAAGAAACTAAGAAAAAACAAACCAGGAAGCCCAAAAGAACCTGGAAGAACCAAATCAAAGAGCAGCTCCTGCAGATGAGAAAGGAGCTCCTTCAGGAAGTATCGCAGTCCATGCGCGCGGAATCGGACCATCTTAAGCACGATATAGGCGATTTCTATGACCATGCCTCAAGCGACAGGGACCGTGAGCTCGCTCTCATGCTTGCGGACAGAGAGAGGGAAAAGCTCACCTTAGTTGACGACGCGCTCAAAAGAATCGAAGCAGGCACCTACGGCGTATGCGAGTCATGCGATGAGGAAATCGACAAAGAAAGACTGAGCGCCATGCTATTCACAAAACTATGCCTGTCCTGTCAGGAAGACCTTGAAAGGGGTTAATCTTGGAAAATGCTATTTCTTTAATCCCTTAAGCGTCTCTTTGTAAGGCTCCCGGGCAATCCCGGCCTCTGTGATTATCGATTTTACATTGCCGGCTGGCGTAATATCAAACGCAGGATTAAAAACGTCTACGTCCGGGGCTATCTTAGCTCCCCTTATGTGCGTCACCTCACTGCGGTCTCTTTCTTCAATAGGGATGCTCAAACCGTCAGGACACTCGTAATCGATAGTTGACACGGGAGCCGCGACGTAAAACGGTATACCGTGAGATTTAGCGAGCACCGAGATTGTGTAGGTCCCGATCTTGTTGGCCACATCACCGTTCGACGCAATCCGGTCGGCGCCCAGTACGACGGCGTCCACTACTCCCCTGCTCATCATATGCCCGACCATGTTATCGGTAATCAGAGATACGGGGATCCCGTCCTGATCAAGCTCCCAGGCCGTGAGCCTTGCCCCCTGAAGAAAGGGTCTTGTCTCGGTGGCTATAACTTTTATCTTTTTACCCGCTTCACTTGCGGCCCTGATCACCCCAAGCGCCGTACCGTAGCCACCGGTGGCCAGAGCGCCCGCGTTACAGTGAGTGAGTACTGTCATTCCGTCATCGATAAGATCAGAGCCTATGTAGCCGAGCCGTTTGCACGTCTCTATATCCTCATCCAGAACCTTTTTGGCCTCTTCCACCAGGTCCTGCTTAAGCCCCTGGACATCTTTATCGTTATTATCAAGCACACCGAGCATCCTGTCCGCCGCCCAGAACAAATTGACCGCTGTGGGTCTTGTACCCTTTATGACCTCCGCTATCCGCTTAACCTCAGATACGAACTCGTCCCTGTCAGATACACTCGTATGAAGAGCCCCGATTGCAATACCCATCGCGGCGGCGACGCCTATCGCGGGCGCGCCCCTTATGACCATACTCCTTATGGCCTCAGCTACCTCTTCATATGTGGTGTACTCATTATAGGTCTCTTCCCCGGGAAGCTTGCGCTGATCGATCATTACTACCTTATCATCTTTCCATTCTATTGTTTTAAAGGACGACATTGCACTCACCTTGATAAAATGTATTAGTAAAGGGCTATGAGTTTACTCAGAGCACCGTGTATATCAATAATTCTAGTAAATAACACATGGGATTAATCTTTTCTAAGCTCAAAAGAGATCCAATCGCCCTCAGTACGCTCTTTATGCACTTTAAACCCTTCACTGCCGAGCCCCTCTACAACCTCCTTACCGCGGGAGACGGGAATACCCGAGACAACCAGGCTCCCGCCGGGGGCGAGTCTTTCACTAAAAGCTTCTTTCATCGAGAGTATTGGCTCAACATAGACGTTAGCGACAATTAAGTCATAGCTTCCCTCCGCGCTGTCAATGAGTCCGGTAAAGAACTTTATTTTGCCCCCGACCGAGTTATTCCCGGCGTTTTTGTGAGACTCCTTTACAGCCACCGGGTCCATGTCAAAACCGCTTATATCCGGCACTCCGAGAAGCGCTGCGCAAATGGACAGGATGCCGCTCCCGCACCCTACGTCAAGTATACTCCCGACCGAGCCCCCGTCTATGATCTCTTCGATCCCCGCAAGACACAATCTGGTGCTCTCGTGATGCCCCGTGCCGAAAGCAAGCGAGGGGTTTATCTCTAATACAATTTCATCATCTACGGCACTATGCTCTACCCAAGGGGGGATAATGACGATCCTCCTGCCTGCCCGCACCATATTCAGCAGCTCCCGCCACACCATCCAGCTCGAGCTGTGTATTTGGCGCGCCTTAATATCGCTTATTTCAATATCCGGCATACTGTCCTTTAGTATAGAGAAATAGCCCTTAAGAGCTTTAATGACTTCCCCCAGGTCCTCGTCCATAGGAAAATAGGCCGAGAAATCATACATACCCCCCTCCCCGATATCCTCCGCCACTCCTTCTGAGCCGAGTCCCAACAGATAATCCGAGAGAAGCGCGCGAGCCTCTTCGGACGCCTTGAACGTAAGTTGTATCAATCTACTCAAATGTTTTGCCTCTTGTATGCTATTTAGTATGTGCCCTGCACATAATAGTAACTGTATTTATAAAAACATCTATTTGCCCATATCTATTAAAAACAAGGGCGCGGTAACACCTATTTACACAGTATTCATGCCTACTACACAGCTTTTTATGATTTACAGCATTCGCCATAGATGATATAATTTCACCGTATGAATAATGGAAAGCGCGAGCACTACAGAGACGTACTGATCAAAAGACTAGCCAGCCTCCTGGGTATAGCTGAAGATACGGTAAGCAGCTTGAGCCGAGGGGACGGGACCTTTCCCGACCCGCTCGACAGGGCCCTTAACGAATCCAACAGAACCATTGAGCTTAGAAAAAGAGACCGGGAAAGAAAACTTATAAAAAAGATACAGGAAGCGATAAAGAGGACAGAGGACGGAAGCTACGGCATCTGTGAAGTCTGCGATGAAGAAATTACGGAAGACAGGCTCGAAGTAAGGCCCGAAACAACTCTTTGTATTGACTGTAAGGAAGAGCAGGAACAAGTAGAAAAACAGTTTGGAATGTAAATTTGGGTTACTTACTGCCGCCGAACACGTACCCGTCAAAGTAATCGGCGTCCGATTCCTTAACGATAAGCCATTTACCCCCTATCTTCTCAATAGCGATCTTCTCACTCAATTTGAACACGCTTTTGCTGTCGTTAATCGAAGCTGTAACCTTGGTTATCTGAAACACATCCGCTTTATTTTCTTTTAAATATATGCTTCTATCAGAGTGAGAAATCTCCAGATCATCAAATAGAGAGACGTTGGTAAGAAAATTTTTCTTCATATCTTCAAGCCCTAGAGTCTTACCGTCCCGCTCCTCACTATAATCCGGTGAGACCAGAGTCAGATACAAATCAGCATTCTTTGACTCAAGAGCCTCTTCTCTTACAGTCAGGACCTGTTCGATCTCCTTATTCTGGGAGTTTGTGCAAGCGAGCAATAATAACAGGGGAATTAAGACGATATAAGAAAGGAATTTCATACTTACTGAGGTACTTCCTCTATTACTTCTTCCTCTTGAACCTCTTCGATCTCGTCTATCTCTTCGACTTCCGGGGTCCCGTCAGCGCCTTCAATAGTCTCTATCTCTTGAACCTCGTCGATCTGTTCAACCGTTTCAACCTCTACATCGGGTGGTAGAGCGGACTTGCCCTGTATATCGTTTAGAAGCGAAGAGGCTTTCCCCGAGTACTTATCGTCCGGATACTGTTCTACAAGAGTGTTCAGTGTAGCCTCTGCGAGCTCGTACTGGTCTGCCTTTGCATAGGCCCTTCCCAGTAGGTAAAGAGCCTCCTCGAACTTATTGCTGTCTGGGTATTCCTCGACCACGACACTGTAGCGGCTGGCCGCGGCTTTATAGTTCTTGCGTTTATTGTAGAAATTACCAATCAGAATCTCCCTCTTGGCAAGACGGTCACGGCACTTCTGGATCCTCTGCTCCGCGTCCGGAACTAGCGGAGAGCCGGGGTATTCTTCTACAAATATTGTAAACCACTTAAGCGATTGTCTTGTAAACGTAGGGTCTCTGTCTGGGCTTCTTATCTCTTTATAAAAGGAGA
Source organism: Thermodesulfobacteriota bacterium (assembly GCA_965216785.1). GTDB lineage: Bacteria > Desulfobacterota_D > UBA1144 > Nemesobacterales > UBA2774 > UBA2774. The sequence goes on along the minus strand of OZ244197.1, from coordinate 1,364,434 downwards.
GGCCAAGCCTGTATGTTGCATAGGGGGCCTCCTTATGGCCGGGGTGGCGCTTTAAGAATTCTTCGTACTCAATCGCTGCCGTCTCATACTCTCCCCTATCAAAATACGTATCCGCTGTTCTGAGCTCCGCGAGGGTCGCGTAGGGGCTATATGTATAGCGTAGCTGTACTTCCTTAAGCAGCTTCAAAATAGTATCGTAGTCCTTTCCCCCGAATATCCACGGGAATCCCCCACCCTTTCCCTGAAGCTCTTCTACGGCAGCCTCGTAGAGCTGCTCGTCATTCATATCTTTAGGAGTAGTTTTCGAACCGCAGCTTATAACAAACAGCATAGAAAACGTAAGGAATAAAATTACAAACAACTTATTCTCAGCAATCACTCTATTCATGAAGTCTATAGTATTTGGATAAAAATATAAGTGTCAAGTAATTACGGCCCTACGCTTAACAGCCACTCCTATATTAAGGATATCCTTGGACATAAAAAAAGCGCCCCATGGCTATATTCACATGGGGCGCCTCTCATTTAAAGTACTCAAAACTCTAGCTTACTTTAATATCATAGAATAAACTGCACGACTTTATTCTTATTATCACATAGATCGGATTCCAAAAACACTCCTGTATTCTTTACAGATTAAGAGCCTCCGTTAGATCCGAAAACTAGCGTCCAGTATGTAGCTGCTACACCATTATATACTCCCTCGGCGGCACCCGCTCCTATATCTTGATATACCGGATCCATAATGGCGCTGCAGTGATCTGGGGAATTTAGCCAACCATTAATCGCGCCGGCTGCATCATCCGAACCGACCAGTATATTTTCGCCCCAGGCATTCCAGTCATAACCCTGGTCAAGAAGTCTGTCACCAGCACTTGAGCCGTTAGAGCCTGTATGGTCTAAAAACTCATTTTGAGCCATATCTTGCGAGTGTACGATGGCTGCGCTTTCTACCCGGTCATCCCAGCTGACAGGAGAAACAGCGGGGAAAAATGTGCTGCCACAGTTTCTGGGCTGGGACCTGGCCTGATTTACAAGATCGAGCACCTGAGTTTGAATATCAAGTGGCGGAGGTGGTGACCCGCCCGATTCGTTTATAACCTGCACGACTTTATTCGTAATATCGCACACGTCCGTTTCCACACGCGCTTGAATGTGCATGGTCTTTCCTGAGAAACTGCTGTCCAGGTTGACGTTCAGCGTCGCGTTCCCCTCTGAGTCCGCGGTAGTGTTGCCCAGCGTTTTAGGCTGGCTTAGATTAAGTGTTTCACCAGCGCATACCGAGCCCGGAATTACTTTTGTACCGTTAAAAAACGAGTACTTAAACTTCACTGTAGCCCCTGGAGGCGCTCCCGTCACGGTGATTGCGTTACCGCCTACAGAGCCCGGATCTAATCCGCCGAGCACTGCTTCACCTCCGGAAGGGGGAGGTGGTGGTGGTGGCGGAGGAGGAGGCGGAGGAGGAGGTGGTGGTGGTGGAGATCCACTTATAGCCTGTACTACTTTATTCGTAATATCGCACACATCCGTTTCCACACGCGCTTGAATGTGCATGGTCTTTCCTGAGAAACTGCTGTCCAGGTTGACGTTCAGCGTCGCGTTCCCCTCTGAGTCCGCGGTAGTGTTGCCCAGCGTTTTAGGCTGGCTTAGATTAAGTGTTTCACCCGCGCATACCGAGCCCGGGATTACTTTTATGCCGTCATTAAACGAGTACTTAAACTTCACTGTAGCCCCTGGAGGAGCTCCCGTCACGGTGATTGCGTTACCGCCTACAGAGCCCGGATCTAATCCGCCGAGCACTGCTTCACCTCCGGGAGGAGGAGGCGGTGGTGGTGGTGGAGGTGGAGGTGGAGGAGGAGGTGGAGGTGGAGGCGGAGGAGGAGGTGGTGGTGGTGGCGGTGGAGATCCACTTATAGCCTGTACTACTTTATTCGTAATATCGCACACGTCCGTTTCCACACGCGCTTGAATGTGCATGGTCTTTCCTGAGAAACTGCTGTCCAGGTTGACGTTCAGCGTCGCGTTCCCCTCTGAGTCCGCGGTAGTGTTGCCCAGCGTTTTAGGCTGGCTTAGATTAAGTGTTTCACCCGCGCATACCGAGCCCGGAATTACTTTTGTGCCGTTATTAAACGAGTATTTAAACTTCACTGTAGCCCCTGGAGGAGCTCCCGTTACCTGAATCGTATTACCACCTGTAGCACCAGGGTCTAACTGAGCTAGTACCGCGCCCCCGCCCGGTGGAGGAGTTGGTGGTGGTCCCCCGCCAAGCGCTTCATCTACAGCCTTATCGGCGTTCACTCTGCCGTCCCCAAAGAAATAAGAGCTGCCTATATTATCCGCGGTATTTCTAAGAATCTGATCGACCTGAGCGTTTGTAAGGCTAGGGTTCGCGGACCAAATAAGCCCTGCTACACCCGCTACATTCGGTGATGAGAACGATGTTCCCGACCAAAATGTATATGCGGAGTTCCCTGTACCTCTGGCGTTATAGATGCTCACACCCGGAGCCGCCAGGTCTACAAAGTTGCCGAAGCTAGAAAAACTGGCTAGCGTGTCGCTCGTTGTAGTCGCTGACACCGCTATAGCGTTAGCGGCGCTCGCAGGACACTGCGTGTTATCGTTCCCGGAGTTACCAGCCGAGGTTATGACGAGTACGTTATTATTCCACGCAAAGTCGATAGCATCCTGCTCTAAAGATGAAATGCTCGTGCAGCTGCGCCCGAGACTCATATTTATGATGACTCTTTTAGTCGGATTATTTATTGCGTAATTAGTGGCGTACATTATGCCCTGCACCACGTCCGTTGTCGGTCCGGAGCCGTTGTCACCAAGCACTTTCACGGGCATAACAGAGCAGCCCCAGCACATACCGGCAGCGCCCGTTCCGTTGTTCGAAAGCGCGGCTGCGGTACCCGCAACACCAGTGCCGTGGCCGTGGACATCGCCCGTGTTGCTTCCGCAGCTATTCTCTGTAAAACTGCCGAGCGTATTGCACCCCGGAACCAGCTTCCCTATATCCTGATGAGTGCTTCTAACGCCAGTATCAAGGACCGCTATGACCACGTCAGCATCCCCAGTCATGTTATCCCAGGCTTGAGGGGCGTCTACTACATTGAAGTAACTTGACTGCAGGCTGTATCCGGAATCGTTGGGGGTTACATCGGCGTGCACGATAAAGTTTTTCTCGACGTATTCAACGTCAGGGTCCTCCGCAATCACGGCCTCAGCCGAGCTTACGGGAACATTCAGAGGAACCTCAACCACAATCACGCCTAGATCAGGAATTGTCTCAACTATAGTATTGCCATCGGCTTGTAGATCCTGCTCAAGAGCTTCTGTGTCCGCACCGGGAAGAACCTTGACTACGAGTTCTCCGTCAATGAATTCTCCATCTAGGGACTCCTCATTCTGCGCATAGGAGAACTGAAAGCCTAAGGCTATGATCAGAATAAGTGCAAGAGGTATTAAATAATTTCTAGTTGGTATAAACGCTCTGAACATCTGTGCATCCTCCGAATCTTTTGGTATGTTTTATCCAACCTCAAATAACAATAATCAAAATTTTATGTGATATCCACATAAATTTTTTAGTTATCATACTACCCAGCAAGTAATTAGGTGCAATGTTTATGCCACGTAGAGCAGAGCACAATATGCAATAATTGCAATAACTTAGAGAGACCATTTGTACTGATCAACGATTTTATCCGCGCAAAGATTGCATAGTCAAAAACAAATATTGTCACCTGCAACAAAATACACCACCACCTGCCGTAATTTTGTTGCAAGATTGAGTTATGAGTTTTATACTAACTTTATAAGCAGTTTGCCCTTATCTACGTTTATACCCTTCTTAAGAGATTCGTCTCCATCGGTATCGCCACGGGCAACTTTCATGACATATGGGAGGATTGTATTTGACAGTGAGTATGTCGAGGTTTTTGAAACCAGGGAGGGCATGTTGGTAACACAGTAGTGGATTACGCCGTTTTGCTTATAAACCGGAGCGTCGTGCGTAGTGGGTCTGCTTGTCTCTGAGCACCCGCCCTGATCAATCGCGACGTCAGCGAACACGCTGCCCTCTTCCATCTGAGAGATCATCTTTTTAGTTACAACCTTTGGAGCCTTTAACCCGGTTACCAGTACAGCCCCCACGACCAGGTCCGATCTTTGCATTTCCTCTTCAATAACCTCAGGGTATGATGGGCGTGTTTTAACGCGGCCCTCAAAATGCTCGTAAAAGAACTCCAGTTTCCTTTGATCAATATCAATCACGGTCACTTCGGCCCCCAGCCCGAGCGCGGAGAGAACGGCGTTGAAACCCACTGTGCCGCCTCCAATGACGGTTACACGCCCCGTCCTGACTCCCCCGGCGCCGCTCAGCAGCACTCCCTTACCACCCTTTGACTTCTGAAGGAAGTGTACTCCCACCTGAACCGAAAGCCTACCGGCAACACGGCTCATGGGACTAAGGAGCGGGAGAGAGCCGTCCGGAAGCTCCACAGTTTCAAATGCCATCGCCCGGCATTTACTTTTCTTAAGAGCTGTCACTAGCTTCGGCACTGCAGCTAGATGAAGATAGCTGAAAATAATATGGTGCTCTTTAATCAGGGGATACTCTTCGGGAAGAGGCTCTTTAACTTTTACGATCAGCTCAGATTTCTGAAATAGCGCTTTTTCTGAGGACGCAATCTGAGCGCCCGCTTTTTTGAAGTCCCGATCTGAAATTCCGCTGCCGAGCCCCGCGCCTTTTTCGACAAAAACTTTGTGACCGTGCTCGGTCAGTACCCGTACCGCCTGGGGTGTAAGCGCAACCCTATATTCCTGTACTTTTCTTTCTTTGGGGACACCTATGATCATAATAATGATAATAGCACCTGATCTTAATTCTGACAATTAAGCGCTATAACACCCTGGTATAACAGGATAATTAGAGATGATGCTTTAACCAGTTTTTGCATTTAAGGGGCAGGTTCATGCTGTCCCTCTCTTTTGAGGGCTTAAGGATAAGGAACGAGTCTTTCCTTCTACTCCACCCTTTAATATCTAGCGTACATGTGGAAACAAAAAAGGGAGCCGAAGCTCCCTTTTTATTATTTATATGGCTTTTGTATTTTCTGATTAAACAGCTTCTCTTCGCCTGCGTAACATAAGGAATATTAATCCCGAAACACCCAATATTCCCGCAAACGCCATCATTCCCCACTCACTCATAGTCGGTATAGGGCGTATGAAGCACGCCTGTACGTCGTCACAGGTAGTGCCGTCTCCCTCATATAAGCCACCCTCTGCCGCGCATTCGTCCTCTGTAGTTACCAAACAGTCGCTGTTGCCGATCACACAGCACCCTTGTGTCTGACCCCTCGTAATCTGAAGACACCAGCAGTTTAAAAACCCTTCGTCTCCGCCCGCATCGTCAAATATCGACAGAGTCCATTGACCAGACTGCCCTTCCCCGGCAAACGTGCTTAAAGGCTCTTCAGGTGAGAACGTACCTCCCGAGAAGCCAGTATATGAAGTTACCGGCGTTACTGCATCGTCGTCCAATATAAAATCAGGCATCGGTACACAGGTGGTTCCAAAATCGTCACCAGATCCGTCTATATCAGTGAATAAATCAATAGTAGTTGATTGTGGAGATGTCAGGTCTACTTCCAGGTCGCTTATCCATGTATGGTCTATTTGCAGCTTTACGATAACATTCTCTATCTCTCCTGCAACCGGCACATTCAGATCGGACGTTACAGTAGTGTTATCAAATATCTGAACCGGCACGTCTGTGCTACAGTAAGTCTCCGTTACCTGAGCATAGCCTGGCAACGCAAACAGAAAACACACTAAAAGCGTGAATAACGCTGTATACACTGTTCTTGAGTTTTTCATATTCCCATCCTCTTTTGTATATATTAACAAATACTAATCTTTTTTCACAATATCACAAAACCGGTAAAAAAGCAAACAACCGTTCAAAAAAAAGAATAAAAGTATCCGGCACACCCCGTAATACACTCCAGTACCATACTTTTTCACAATATTTACAACCGCGATATATCGTATTCACACCGCACTAAAGCCTAGTGTATACTATTAAAAAAACTAACGGTTAAGTCGTTTTTAGGTTCCTGTATGGTTAAATGAATACAAAAAGTATATCAGCTTTAATATATATTTCGTTATTACTATCGGGGTTATTGATTATTTCCGGATGTACCGGCGATGAGCCCGGCCTCTTTACCGAAGAGAACGGGTGGAGAGTTGAAAAGGGGTTCGCATCAAGGCCCCTGGTCGTGCCAGCGAAAGGAAAAACGGGCTTCACTGCGCTTACGTCTGAGCAAACAGGTATTGTATTCTCTAATATACTGAGTGACGCTCAGTCCGCCTCAAACCAGCTCCGCAACAATGGGTCTGGAGTCGCCGCAGGCGATATTGATAACGACGGCCTTACCGACATCTATTTCCCGCGGCTCGACGGTCCCAATGTTCTTTATAAGAATGTCGGAAACTGGAAGTTTAAAGACATTACTGCTGAAGCCGGGGCCGATATCGCCCTTGCGGAACAATTCTCAACAGGCGCTGCCCTCGCCGATGTGGACGGTGACTATGACCAGGACCTTCTGGTAAGCGGTCTTGGGAGCGGGATTAGACTGTTCCTCAACGATGGCAGAGGGAAATTCGAAGAAACTACCGAGCCCTCTGGACTTAAGACCGGGTACGGAACCTATTCCCTAGCGCTTGCCGACATCGAGGGCGACGGCGACCTTGACTTATACGCCGCAAACTACCGTACGGAGACTCTGAGGGATTACGGGGGAGAGATCACTCTTCAGAGGGTTAACGGCAAGCTCACTGTCCCCGACAGACTGAAAAACAGGATCGTAATCACTGACGGCAGGTTAAAGGAATACGGAGAACCCGACCAGCTCTACATAAATGACGGAAGGGGGAATTTTAAGCCTCTGTCATGGACTGACGGCTCGTTTTTAGACGAGGACGGCGGCAAACTCACAGGGCCTCCGCTCGATTGGGGTCTATCCGTAACTTTCCGGGACATGGACAAAGACGGCGACCCGGATATTTACGTGTGCAATGATTTCTGGAGTCCCGACCGTATTTGGATAAACGACGGCAGAGGCCGCTTTAGAGCTATAGACAAGCTCGCTTTAAGAAATACGAGCGCAACATCGATGGGCATTGACTTCTCTGACATTGACCGTGACGGTGACTACGACTTTTTCGTCGTTGACATGTTGAGCCGGGATCACAAGTTAAGAAAAATGCAGATGGGAACCATGAAACCTACCCCTGCCAGTATAGGAGAAATCGACAACCGCCCTCAGATTATGCGTAACACGCTTTATCTTAACAGGGGTGACGATACATATGCAGAGATCGCCAACCTGAGCGGCCTCCAGGGCTCCGAATGGTCGTGGTCAACGGTCTTTTTCGACATCGACCTCGATGGTTATGAAGACCTGTTTATATCTAACGGTCATGCAAGAGACGTTCAGGATTCAGACACTTTAAACTATATAAAGTCTTTAAAGCTCCAAGACGCAGAAGCGCAGCGGCAGACACTACTGCTTTACCCCAGGCTTGAAACCGAGAACTTGGCCTACAGGAATAAGGGCGATCTAACTTTCGAGGAAGTAGGCGCAGAATGGGGGCTCGATTATAAAGGTATATCCCACGGTGCAGCGCTCGCCGACTTCGATAACGACGGCGACCTGGATCTCGTGCTCAATAACCTCGAGAGCCCGGCCTCCGTTTACAGGAACAATTCCGCAGACCCAAGAGTCTCTGTACGTTTAAGAGGCCTCCCGCCCAACACTCAGGGTGTGGGAGCGGAGATAAGATTCACCGGCGGCCCGGTCGAGCAGAGCCAGGAAGTGATTGCGGGCGGAAGATATCTTTCGGGCTCAGACCCTGTTCTCACTTTTGCTCCTGGAGACACACAAGACGGGATGACGATCGAAGTCACATGGCGGAACGGTAAAAAAAGCGTAGTTCATAATGTCAAACCTAATCACACTTACATAATAGACGAAAAGTATGCCGAAAAAGCACTTCAGACTGGGCCCCCGATAGCAGAGCCGCTCTTCGAGGACGTAAGCGAGCGAATCGATCATACACACCAAGAGGAAGAGTTCGATGATTTTGCTGTGCAGTCGCTCCTTCCCAACAGACTGAGCCAGTTGGGGCCTGGAGCAGCGTGGCATGATCTGGACTGGGACGGGGATCAAGACCTCATTGTTACGAGTGGAAAGGGCGGTAATCTCGCCGTATATATAAACGACGGTCAAGGGAGTTTTACACCAGTTGATATGGGAGACAGCACAGACGTGTCTAAGCTTGACCAGACATCGGTTGTAGCCTGGAGCGGTGCTCGGGACTCGTCCTCGATGGTCATCGGGATTTCCAATTTTGAGAATCCCGAAAGTCCCGCTCCCTCGGCCATGAAATACAGTATACGGGAAGGGGCTCTCAGCATAGAAGAGGTGCTCCCTGCACAGGAGTCCGCAACCGGCCCAGTTGCCATGGCGGATATAGACAGTGACGGAGACCTAGACCTATTTGTCGGGGGACGCACTATACCCGGAAGATATCCAGAGCCAGCTTCATCGTTAATATACAGAAACTCGGGCTCAGGGTTCGAGCCCGACTCAAGTAACAATGCCGCATTCAAATCACTAGGCATGGTAAGCGGCGCCGTATTCAGCGATCTGGATGGAGACGGAGACCCAGACTTAGTGCTTGCACCCGAGTGGGGACCACTTAGCGTTTTCGTTAACGACAAGGGTGCGTTCAGGGATACAACTTCAGAGCTCGGTCTCTCTGCCTACACAGGATGGTGGAACGGCGTCACAACGACAGACCTGGACGGGGACGGAAGGATGGACATAATTGCCACTAACTGGGGTAGGAACCATAAATACCATCTCGACGAAGAGCATCCGTTATACGTTTACTACGATGATTTCAATGACGACGGCACGCTTGATATTGTAGAAGCGCACTACGATGAAGCGATGTCCGAGCTCGTGCCCGAGCGCGGCCTGTCCTGCTCGTCAGACGCTATGCCCTTTGTAAAGACTAAGACGCCTACTTATGAAGACTACGGTTCAGCAGGCATAATGGATATCTACGGGTCAGAGATTAAAAACTCAGGAGTGGCCACTGCAACCACCCTTGACAACATGGTGTTTTTCAACATGAGCGAGAAATTCGAGGCAGTCTCTTTACCGGTTGAAGCTCAGTTTGCCCCTTCTTTCGGTGTGAGTGCTGCGGACTACGACGGGGACGGGAATGAAGACGTTTTTATTACTCAGAACTTTTTCGCTTCGCAGATTGAAACCCCGCGCATCGACGCCGGACGCGGGCTCCTTTTAAAGGGGGACGGTAAGGGTGGCCTTGTTCCGATCCCGGGACAGAAATCCGGCATCAAAGTATACGGCGATCAGCGAGGATCGGCTTCGGGTGATTTCGACAACGACGGAAGAGTGGACCTGGTGGTTACACAGAACGGGGCGCAAACCGTGCTCTACAGAAACAAACTAGCAAAGCCTGGTCTGAGAGTCAGGCTTTCTGGGTCGGAGGAAAATCCGGACGCGGTAGGGGCTATAATAAGACTTGTATACGGGGAGAGATACGGTCCTGCCAGGGAAGTGCACGCGGGCTCGGGTTACTGGTCGCAGGACTCGGCGGTGCAGGTTATGGGAACCCCCGAAGCTCCCAGTCAGATAAGCATAATGTGGCCCGGAGGGAAAACCACTTTATCCAATATACCTGCCGGAGCAAGTGAAATCATAGTAGGGCTGGACGGGAGCATAAAAAAAGTCAAGTGAGTATTCAAACATACTTCAGGCCTCATCACAGAGCATAAGATCATAACAACACCCCTGTTATCAACTTAAAGATGGTTCTTGAGCCAAGTCTTGCATTTAAGCGGAAGGTTCATGCTGTCCCACTCTTTTGAGGGTTTAAGGATAAGGAGCGAGTCGTCATCATCTATTTTATCTTTCAAAAGCTCATGGACCTGAGCGAGTGAGAACGAGGTATTCACAAGCCACACCGAGCGAAGGCAGTGTATGCAGCCCCCGAGCGACTGTATCGCGTCCTGAATCTTTTGGTAATCCTTATTGTAATGAAGCTCATAGGTAATAAGAAATACATTCATGACGTGTTACCCCCGTATATATTATATTAATCCCGAGGGCTTTAATTACAAGCTGTAAATGTGGAAATAAAGAGGTTCATTGTAAACAGAGTGAGTAAGCAGTCAGCCGTGGAGAAGTGACTTTTGTGAATTAGATATTATGTAGAAATCTTAGTGTTTCTAAGTTACGGTTTCAAACCCTTTTATCACCGGCAAGTACGGTTATAGGATAGGCGAAATGGATTTCATCACCAATCATATGCGCGCCTACACCGAGGTTATTAAGACCTATATCCCGGCGGAACAGCTCTCGAATTCTATCATCGTCTCCCGGTAACGGGAATGACGCTTGTAGCTGTGTTTCAAGCTCTATTTCAACTTCATATGTGCTTTTATTAACATTTACCAGACCGGCTTCACTCATTAAGCCCTCAAGCTCGGATTCAGTCAAAGCCCTCACGTGAGAGGGGTCACGAAGCTTTTCCATAGAGTTATATGCTTGAGCCTTTTCCGATGAGACAGCAACGTCTGCGACTACAACCTTACCCCCAGGCTTACAAACCCTCAGCATTTCCACTAGCACCTCTTTCGGACTTAGAAAGTGGTGAAAGCTATACCTGGTCACAACTACAGTGAAGCTATCGTCAGGATACGGCAGTGGCAGCACGTCGCCAATGTGCCATGAAACATTCTCAATTCCCTTTTCCTTTTGATGCAGCTCTGCCTGTTCAATCATCTCAGGCGTAATATCAATTCCGGTAACGTGCCCGGCGGATTTTGCGAACTCGCAGGCAACCACTCCTGGACCGCACGCAACATCCAAAACCCTGTCGGACTTTGTTGCACCGGACATATAAACAAGTGTTTCAATTGAATCCAGGTGCCCCGGTATTTTCGCAAACGGTACAGATTGTTTGGAAAATTGATCTATGATGATTTGATTATGTGTGTGATCGTCTGTCTTAGTCATTACGCAACCCGTCTAAGCAATATAGCAGATCGTTAAGACAAGCATTTAGGAATTTAATCCGGAAGGAAAAAATGACCTTTGACAATTACATATTGTGCTGAGAAATCTTGGCGCGCTTTGGCTTACTTAGTGTTTTAAGTTCGTAAACGTTAGCACGGAAATTTTCAAACCCCGCAGTTAAGCCGCACGGTCAGTTAGTACCGATCAGCTCAACACATTGCTGTGCTTACACCTTCGGCCTATCAACCTCGTCGTCTTCGAGGGACCTTAAGAAATCTTATGATTTGGGAGACCTAATCTTGAGGTGGGTTTCCCGCTTAGATGCCTTCAGCGGTTATCCCGTCCGAGCATAACTACCCAGCGCTGCCGCTGGCGCGACAACTGGTACACTAGAGGCTCGTCCACTCAGGTCCTCTCGTACTATGAGCAGATCCTCTCAAGTCTCCTACGCCCGCTACAGATAGGGACCGAACTGTCTCACGACGTTCTAAACCCAGCTCGCGTACCGCTTTAATGGGCGAACAGCCCAACCCTTGGGACCTTCTCCAGCCCCAGGATGCGATGAGCCGACATCGAGGTACCAAACCTCCCCGTCGATGTGGACTCTTGGGGGAGATAAGTCTGTTATCCCCGGCGTACCTTTTATCCGTTGATCGATGGCCCTTCCACGCGGAGCCACCGGGTCACTAAGACCAGCTTTCGCTCCTGCTCGACTTGTCAGTCTCGCAGTCAAGCTACCTTATGCCTTTGCACTCTAAGCCTGGTTTCCAATCAGGCTGAGGTAACCTTTGTACGCCTCCGTTACTCTTTAGGAGGCGACCGCCCCAGTCAAACTACCCGCCTAACATTGTCCTGAACCCGGATAACGGGCTTCAGTTAGAATCCTAATACTACAAGGGTGGTATTTCACGGTTGACTCCACTCCGCCCGAAAGCAAAGTTTCACAGTCTCCCACCTATCCTACGCGTGCAGCACCAAAATTCAATGCTAAGTTATAGTAAAGGTGCACGGGGTCTTTCCGTCCCGTAGCGGGTATCCGGCGTCTTCACCGGAACCACAATTTCGCTGAGTCTCTGGCCGAGACAGTGTGGCAATCGTTACACCTTTCATGCAGGTCGGAACTTACCCGACAAGGAATTTCGCTACCTTAGGACCGTTATAGTTACGGCCGCCGTTTACCGGGGCTTCAGTTCAGAGCTTCTCCCGAAGGATAACACTTTCCTTTAACCGTCCGGCACCGGGCAGGTGTCAGGCCCTATACGTCGGCTTACGCCTTTGCAGAGCCCTGTGTTTTTAGTAAACAGTCGTCACCACCTCTTTGCTGTGACCCGCCTCAGCTCCGGTCGCAGGACCTTCACTTAATGCGGGCACCCCTTATTCCAAAGTTACGGGGCAAATTTGCCGAGTTCCTTAGCCAGAGTTCTCTCACGCGCCTTAGTATTCTCTACTCGCCTACGTGTGTCCGTTTACGGTACGGGCACTCAATTATCAACACTACGAGGTTTTTCTTGGAAGCTTGGACTCAATCACTTTGTGGGGCTATCGCCCCTCGTACTCACTTCTCAGAGTTATGAAAGAACGGATTTGCCTATTCTTTCCTCCTACGAGCTTGAACCAGGTAATCCGACACCCGGCTGACCTATCCTTCTCCGTCACCCCTTCGCTCAAATTGAGTGGTACAGGAATATTAACCTGTTTTCCATCGACTACGCCTTTCGGCCTCGCCTTAGGACCCGACTTACCCTGGGAGGACGAGCCTTGCCCAGGAAACCTTAGGCTTACGGCGAGGTGGATTCTCACCACCTTTATCGCTACTCATGCCGGCATTCTCACTTCTCAACAGTCCAGGCCTCCTTACGGTAACCCTTCAGCCCGTTGAGAACGCTCCCCTACCACTGTGCAAGCACAGTCCGTAGCTTCGGCACCAAGCTTAGCCCCGTTACATTTTCGGCGCGAAGCCGCATCGACCAGTGGGCTGTTACGCACTCTTTAAAGGGTGGCTGCTTCTGAGCCTACCTCCTGGCTGTCAATGCGACTTCACATCCTTTCCCACTTAGCTTGGATTTAGGGGCCTTAGCTGACGATCTGGGGTGTTTCCCTCTCGCCCATGGAACTTATCTCCCATGGACTGACTCCCGCACTTAGCAAGGCGGCATTCGGAGTTTGATTGGGTTTGGTAGATCTTTCAACCCCCTAGCCCATTCAGTGCTCTACCTCCGCCCGCCATCATGCGAGGCTATACCTAAATATATTTCGGGGAGAACCAGCTATCACGAGTCTTGATTAGCCTTTCACTCCGATCCACAGCTCATCCGATAGGTTTTCAACCCTAACCGGTTCGGGCCTCCACGGAGGTTTTCTCTCTGCTTCACCCTGGCCATGGATAGATCGACTCGCTTCGGGTCTGCCTCCAGTGACTCAACGCCCTATTCAGACTCGCTTTCGCTACGGCTACACCTCTATCGGCTTAACCTAGCCACTGAAGACAACTCGCCGGCTCATTATGCAAAAGGCACGCGGTCAGGCATTTCCTTGGAGCAAGCTCCTCGGATATAGCCCTTCCACTGGTTGCAGGCAGACAGTTTCAGGTTCTATTTCACTCCCCTCATCGGGGTTCTTTTCACCTTTCCCTCACGGTACTTGTTCACTATCGGTCGACGGCACGTATTTAGCCTTAGAAGGTGGTCCTCCCAAATTCCCACAAACTTTCTCGTGGTCCGTGGTACTCGGGAATACGATAAGGGAGGCTATATGTTTTCGTATACGGGACTGTCACCCTCTGTGGTCAGACTTTCCAGACTGTTCTACTAACAAATAGCTTTGTAACTCCCCGAGATATATACGGATATCTCAAATCGCATCCCACGACACCCTATAAGCAAGGCCCGTACGCTTTAACACAAATAGGGTTTAGGCTCTTCCCCGTTCGCTCGCCGCTACTAAGGGAATATCGGTTGATTTCTTTTCCTGAGGGTACTGAGATGTTTCACTTCCCCCCGTTAGCTTATTATGGCTATGTGTTCACCATAATATAACCAAGGTTTGCTCGGTTAGGTTGTCCCATTCGGAAATCCCCGGATCACAGCCAGTTTAGCGGCTCCCCGAGGCTTATCGCAGCTTACTACGTCCTTCATCGCCGTCCGTCGCCAAGGCATTCACTATCTGCCCTGAGTATCTTAACTGCAAGGTACGAAAATCGCCGTACTCTGTTCACAAACTACGCAAACAAACAGTTTATAAGCCGTAAAAAATATAATAAAACACGCTTCGATTTTACTCAGCACAATATGAAATTGTCAAAGATCGTTGCAAAATGTATTTGCAAAATGAACTTTTCGTAATGCTCTTTTATCGACCTGATTTGCAATCAATATGGAGGTGAGCGGATTCGAACCGCCGACCTCCTGCTTGCAAGGCAGGCGCTCTCCCATCTGAGCTACACCCCCGGAAGATTCCAGAACTAACGCTGAAAAAGTATAAGGTGGTGGGCCTAGGTGGAGTCGAACCACCGACCTCACCCTTATCAGGGGTGCGCTCTAACCAGCTGAGCTATAGGCCCTATAATAAGTTTAATCAGCGACTCGACTACATATCACGGGCCTGGCTAGCAATAAAACCAAGATGGCCGTTGATACAGATCTAAAAAGAGCACCAAAATTTAATAGCAGATGAAGCGAGCACATAAGTCTAAGCTCTTTAACTCCGTTAAAAGGAGGTGATCCAGCCGCAGGTTCCCCTACGGCTACCTTGTTACGACTTCACCCCAATTACCAGCCCTACCTTAGGAGCCTGCCCCCCTTGCGGGTTAGCTCAGCCACTTCGGGTAGAACCAACTTTCGTGGTGTGACGGGCGGTGTGTGCAAGGCCCGGGAACGTATTCACCGCGGTATTGCTGACCCACGATTACTAGCGATTCCAACTTCATGCAGGCGAGTTGCAGCCTGCAATTCGAACTGAGATTGGCTTTGATGGGATTGGCTCCGCCTTACGGTTTCGCAACCCATTGTACCAACCATTGTAGCATGTGTGTAGCCCAGGGCATAAGGGCCATGATGACTTGACGTCGTCCCCACCTTCCTCCGGCTTGTCGCCGGCAGTCTCTTTAGAGTTCCCACCTTACGTGCTGGCAACTAAACATAGGGGTTGCGCTCGTTACCGGACTTAACCGGACACCTCACGGCACGAGCTGACGACAGCCATGCAGCACCTGCACTAACTGTATAAAGACAAGCTTTACACCACCAAATGCTTTCACATAGGCTTAAGTTAGCATGTCAAACCCTGGTAAGGTTCTTCGCTTTGCATCGAATTAAACCACATGCTCCACCGCTTGTGCGGGCCCCCGCCAATTCCTTTGAGTTTCAATCTTGCGATCGTACTCCCCAGGCGGGATGCTTAATGCGTTAACTACGGCACAGAGATTTTCATCCCCACACCTAGCATCCATCGTTTAGGGCGTGGACTACCCGGGTATCTAATCCGGTTCGCTACCCACGCTTTCGTCCCTGAGTGTCAGTAACAGGCCAGTTGGCCGCCTTCGCCACTGGTGTTCCTCCCGATATCTACGCATTTCACCGCTACACCGGGAATTCCGCCAACCTCTCCTGTACTCAAGCTAAGCAGTTTTAGATGCAGTTTCAGGGTTAAGCCCTGAGATTTCACATCTAACTTACTAAGCCACCTGCGGACCCTTTACGCCCAGTAATTCCGAGCAACGCTCGCCCCCTCCGTATTACCGCGGCTGCTGGCACGGAGTTAGCCGGGGCTTCCTTTGAAGGTACCGTCAAGTTCTGTAAATATTACCTACAGAACCCATCGTTCCAACTGACAGAGGTTTACGACCCGAAGACCTTCATCCCTCACGCGGTATTGCTGGATCAGGCTTTCGCCCATTGTCCAATATTCCCCACTGCTGCCTCCCGTAGGAGTCGGGGCCGTGTCTCAGTCCCCGTGTGGCCGATCACCCGCTAAGGTCGGCTAACCGTCTTAGGCTTGGTGAGCCATTACCTCACCAACAACCTGATGGTGCGCGGACTCATCTTTAGGTGAAAGCCCGAAGGCCGCCTTTTACCTCTGCTTCCATGGAAGCTGTGGTCTTATCCGGTATTAGCCCAAGTTTCCCTGAGTTATCCCAGTCCTAAAGGCAGATTATCCACGTGTTACGCACCCGTCCGCCGCTCTACTCGTGACCGAAGTCACTTTCGCGCTCGACTTGCATGTGTAAAGCATACCGCCAGCGTTCGCTCTGAGCCAGGATCAAACTCTTCATGATAGTTTGATAAAGGATTGCTTAGCTCTTAATTCGCCCGCTTATCTGCTATTTAATTTTCAAAGATCAGGATATCTGTAGAAGACATCTCCCGTGAAAGGGACATATAATATAAAACATTGAAAATGCTTGTCAAGGTGTTTTTGAAAACTTTTTTTAAATCGCAAAAGGGAGGAAACTAGCTCTGTAAACTACCCCGAATCCTTAGGCAACATTAGTGTATCTAAACCCTTGAAAACGCGCGATGACAACTCAAATAAATCGTCAACGCTTAATTACTATACCTGATAAATTTCGTTTGGCTATGTTATATTTACAGTATCGAATAAAAGCCCGAAAACTCTAATAATCCCCAGAGGTTGAAAATATCTCATTTTGTATTAATTTATAGTGGCTTTTACACTTTATAATATACGGGAAGGTAAAGATATGGGTCTTACAAACGATCAGATTAAACGTTACAGCAGACATTTAATAATGCCCGAGGTTGGGGTAGAGGGGCAGGAAAAGCTGGCCGCCGCAAGCGTGCTGTGCATAGGCGCGGGCGGGCTCGGGTCTCCCCTGGCATTATATCTGGCCGCCGCGGGCGTTGGCCACCTGGGGATACTGGACTTTGACGTTGTGGATTTCAGCAACCTCCAAAGACAGATCATCCACGGCGAAGACACCATCGGCGAGCTTAAAGTGGAGTCTGCCAAGGACAGGATCCTAAAGCTCAACTCAGACATAAAAGTTACTACTTATAACGAGATGCTTACTTCGGCGAACGCGATGGAGATTATAAAGGATTACGACATCGTGGTAGACGGCACAGACAACTTCGCCACCCGCTACCTCGTCAACGACTCTTGCGTTCTCCTTGGAAAGCCAAACGTTTACGGAAGCATATTCCGCTTCGAAGGGCAGGTAAGCGTATTCGACGCCCAGCACGGGCCCTGCTACCGCTGCCTCTACCCCGAGCCCCCGCCGCCCGGACTCGTACCGAGCTGCGCAGAGGGAGGAGTGCTTGGAATACTCCCGGGAGTAATAGGCACACTACAGGCGGCTGAAACGGTAAAGCTCATCATCGGCAAGGGCACACCGCTCATAGGAAGGCTCTTGTTCCTAGACGTGCTGGAGATGCAGCCCCGCGAGATGAAGCTCCGTAAAGACCCCGATTGCCCAATATGCGGACACAACGCCACAATAAAAGAGCTTATCGACTATGAAGCGTTCTGCGGTATTGGCAGGGGCGAGCTCGGGCAGGAAGAAACCACAAACGTTAACGAGATTTCAGAAGATGTATTGGAAATCTCTGTTGAGCAATTCAAAGAAAAACGCGAGAACGGCAACAACGTGGTACTGCTCGACGTAAGGGAATACCATGAGTACGATATCGCTAACATCGAGGACTCAGTACTCATCCCGCTCGGCGAGCTTCCGGATAGACTCGATGAGCTAAACGAAGACGATGAGATCGTCGTTCACTGCCACACAGGCGGTCGCAGCATGAGGGCCACGAACTTCCTCAAAGACCAGGGGTTTAAGAACGTTAAGAACCTCGCGGGCGGCATAGACGAGTGGGCAGAGAAATTCGATCCCGATATGCCTAGATACTAAACTTTACCAATGAACCGGGGAGCCTATACCGGGCTCTCCGATTTTCACATTCTGTAACCAGAGAGCATATAATCTCCTGTTTTTCGGAACAGAGCAAAGACGAATTTTGATAAATGCGTTATTTGAAGCACGATAACGTTAAGGCATTCTCCATCTTTAATCCAAATTCATATGCTGTGGTATTTAATAGCACATATTGCACTAACGAAGTGCCAACTGTATAGTGTTAAATATGCGGTTATGCAAAGTTGATCGATTTATTTCTTCAAAACGGTAACATGATTAGTGAATTGAATGAGAACACAGATTTTAGCGCATCTTTTATAAACGACCAATCGGTTCTTCCACTCGTTATTACCCCGAATAAGGATAATATGTCGTTATCGGGTTTGTTCGATTTGCATAAAGAGACAATCGATAAAAGCCTGCTTAAATATGGGGGCATCCTATTCAGGGGATTTAAATTAGATGGAGTGGATGAGTTTCAAAACATGATAGAAGAGTCCTACGGTAATGCGCTTGAATATAACGACAGGGCAACTCAAAGATCCCGAGTAAAGGGCAAAGTGTTTACTGCAACCGATTATCCGCCGGACCAGGAAATACTACTTCACAATGAGAGTTCTTTCGCCGCGAAGTTCCCAAGGAAAATATTTTTCTATAGTATCGAGACTGCGGACAAAGGCGGCGAAACACCGATCGCCGATGTCAGAAAGGTTTATAACCGCCTCGAGCCTTCTATCAGAAAACCGTTTGTGGATAATGGAGTTCTATATGTCAGAAATTTCACCGGCGGCCCGTTCGGCTTCAAATGGCAGGAAGTATATCAAACCGAAGACAAATCCGAAATGGAGAAGTTTTGCACTGAATCCGATATTGAGTTTGAGTGGATCGGCGAGGATAAAGTAAAGACCTGGCAGAAAAGACCCGCTACTGTAAAACATCCGGATACAGGCGAGAACTTATGGATCAATCATGCCACAGTTCTCAATGTATTTTCCATAGAGCCTAAGCTTCAGCAAATGATGCTCAAATTCTTTAAAGAAAAAGACTTACCCAACAACACGTATTATGGAAACGGGAAAAGTATAGACCAAGAAACAATTCAAAAGCTAAAAAAAGCTTATGATGACGAAACCTTTTCATTCCCCTGGGAAAAGGGCGACGTTCTAATGCTGGATAACATGATGGTCGCTCACGGCAGAAGACCATTTTCAGGAACCAGAGAAGTCGTTGTCGCAATGGCAAATCCTATAGCTTGGAAGGAGCTCCAAAACTAAATAACAAAATCAAACCATGTCCGAGATATTAAAAGCACAAATCGCAGAATTTATCACAGGCAAATTAAACGATTCAGGTAAGGGCGTTCCTGAAAACTTTGACAACACTACGCCTCTTATTACTTCGGGTCTTATAGAATCGTTGTATCTACTCGAATTAGCCGTTTTCATAGAAGAGGAAACCGGAACACCGCTTGATCTGACTACCGTGGATTTCACCAAAGAGTGGGATTCCATAGACGCTATAGCAAAGTTCTTAGACAATTACAGCCCATAATTTTTATCTATGGCCTCATTATAGATGCAATATACCATCACTAGGTACTCAGAGAACTTTGAAAATCATATAGACCAAATCGCCGAACTCAAAGCAACCAATTGGGATCTAGATGTAGATTTATTCAGAGCCTATATTAAGTGGAACTACATTGACCGCCCAAATTCTAATCCTCCGATACTCTATTTAGCCCGGTCAGAAGAAGGAGTTATTGCGATGAGGGGATTTTATGAATCCAAGTGGCGGTTAGGCAACTCATCAAAAAGTTTTCACTCACTAAGTCCCGCCGACTTTTTAATAAAACAACAATACAGAAATACTGGACTGTACAGCAAAATGCTCAATTATACCGCTCAAGATCTTGAAGACTCGGACTATCCATATTTTTTCAACTTTAACGCCACCCCCACAAACCTTATAGGCTGCTTATCAACGGGTTGGAAAAGCATCGGCAGAATAAAGTCTATTCACAAACAAATCCCCTTAAAAGACCCCCTTCCGGTAAAGTATGCCAAATCTATACTCAGAAAGGCGGGTATATACAACTCAATCAGAGCATTGGGATTAAAAATATTCAAATTAAAAAATAACTCCGATATGTTAAAAATAATGCATGATAGATCAGCAGCCGGAATCCATTCCCGAATTCTCGTAACTGATAAACCAAAACCCAAAGAAATGGCACGTCTTATTAATGATCTAAAACCGAAGAATAAAATTTTTCTTCCTAAAAATGAATCTTTCTTTAACTGGAGATACTCAAACCCACTTTCAAAATACCTATTCTTATACTGTTATGATGACTCACTAAAAGGGTATCTCATAATACAGAGCCATAAGGAGCCGTCTATAGGCAACTTCAATATAATCGATTTAGAAGCAGTTGATGCATCTGTACAAATAGAACTATTGAACCATCTGATGATGATTATGCATCCCGGCTCAATATCAGTCTGGGAAAGCATGCTGGATATAAACAATTTGGAGTACATGAAAGCAAAAGGATTTACGGAACAAATATCCAATAAAAGTGTTAAGGACGGGTTTCAGACCGTATTAGTTAAACCTTTGGGTGGCAATAGCTTTAAGTACGAGGACATCAATTTACTCAACCCTGAATCCTGGGATCTCAAAATGCTTTATATGCATGATTTCTAGTTGCCCGACAGACATTACTCATAAAGGGTTTATTGAGCAAAGTAAAACAGCATAAATTCAACTCGGCAAAATCAAACAACATGCAATATCCACACGCCATAATAATAAAACTTGACTACACCACAGGACTGCAAACTTCGAGGATACTGGCAGGCTACGGAATACCGGTAATTGGCATTGCAGACAATCCTAATCACTATTGCTGCAAGACTAATTCGTGTAAGAGAGTAATTGCCTCAAAAACATCGAATGAAGAATTGATACAGACTCTGATTGGCTTGGGAAAAACGCTAAGTGAAAAGTCTGTACTTATTCCTTGTAGTGATGATAGCATAAATGTCATATCACTTCATAGAGAAAAATTGAAGGAATGGTTTCATTTCGTCCTTCCGGAACACGATACGCTAGAGTTATTAACCGATAAGGAAAAACTATATAAATATTGCATTGATAATAATTATTCCATCCCGTCAACATTTTTCCCGAAAAACGAATCAGACCTCGATGATATAGAACGTGTTATCAAATATCCTTGCATATTAAAACCTAAAAAGAACGATATAGAATGGCAGTCACTCTTTGAACATAAAGCTATTAAGATAGATAACCCTGAGCAATTATATAAATCGTTGGGGCTATGCTTAAACTCCGGTGTTGAGCCAATCCTGCAGGAGTGGATTGAGGGTGAAGAATCGAATATTTATCAATGCTATTTCTACTTCGATACCAATCATAAACCCTTACTCAGCTACACTTCCCGTAAGATAAGGCAATGGCCCGTTGATATGGGAGAGGCATGTTTAGTCGAGGATAATCATAATGAAATTCTCATCAAAGAAGCTCTCAAATTCTACTCTACTATACGTTTTATAGGTATTACATCCCTTGAAATAAAGATTGATGAAAAAAATGGTAATCATTATATTATCGAACCGGATGTTTCGAGACCTAACACCAGCATCGGACTCGTTGAAGCAGTAGGGGTGCCAATTCTGCACGCTCTTTATTGCGATGCTTTGAACTTACCCCTAGAAAACGGCATTAAGATTAAGAAGCGAGGTGCTAAATGGATATGTATACGCACATACCTTCTCGCATCCTGGGCCAACTATCTCCAAAGAAGGTTAACTTTATCAGAATCGCTCAAGTCAATTTATGGAGTTAAAAGTTTTGCAGTACTGTCTCTGCGTGATCCAGTTCCATTTATATACGATATGATCGATCTATTTATGTATAAATTTAAAAGGTTACCGTTAATCAGAAGGATTTATTAACTTGGAAACTCTAATCCACCCCAATTCAATAAACGATACAATCCGTGACTGGATCGCGTTTATGTCAGAAGAGGAAATCGGAGTACTGCTTGATCTGACTACCGTGGATTTTGCCCAAGAGTGGGATACCCTAGACTGTATAGTCAATTTCGCACATTCCACGACAAGTAACAGCAATAACTACATAAGCACAAGTAAGAGAGAATATTATGGATTACAAAATCATTAAATATGACGAGAAGTACGATGATGAGATTTGTGAATTTCAAAAACCACTCTGGACTGCCGATTCAAACTTAAACAATAACTACTTCAAATGGAAGTACATTGATAACCCGGTTTCCGAATCACCCAAAATTTATTTAGTTCTTAGCGCAGGCAAGCTTATTGGGTTCAGGGGAATGCACGATATGCACTGGCAAATAGGGGGAACTCCGAATCGTTTTATAGCCTTATCCTCTATGGACTTACATATACATGAAGACCATCGAAACAAGGGAATATATACGAATTTGATGAACTTCGTTTTGCGCGATCTTAACGAAAGGGGTTACGGTTATGTATTTAACTTCAGCGCAGGCACTGTTAATTTACTGAACTCTCTTGCAATGGGCTGGAAAAGTATCGGAGAAATTCATTCTATTATGATGACGAAACAAATCCAAAGAAATGAGCCCGGCCCCATTAAATTTGCTAGACAGATACTGTGGAAGACGGGAGCTGCTCAGAGGCTTAAAGATTTGCTGGGTATGAGGCAATCGATCAACAGGATTCATCAACGATCAAAAACGGAGCCTCAATCACGATTAGTCGTTGAGGATAGACCAAAGCCTAAAGAAATGGCAATTCTCGTAAAAGACCTCGTACCGATAAATAAAATTACTCTGATCAGGGACGAAACGTACTTTAGCTGGAGATACAGTAATCCGATGTCAAAATATATATTCCTATACCTCTACGACGAAGGATTAAAGGGTTATTTGGTTTTAGGAAATAACGGGCTTCTTATGGGAGATTATGATACGTACAATATTTTTGAACTAGAAGCGGCTAATTCCCAAATAAAAATAGAACTCTTGAATCATCTTGTAAAGATGATGGATTCTGGAACAATATCGGTTTGGGAAAGAATGCTGGACCAAGACTGTATCGATTATTTGATCTCACAAGGATTTATAGAGGGCAACTTGAGAAAAAGCGTTAAAGATTTTACTCAAACTATCTTGATCAAATCATTAGGCAAAGATAATAATAGATGTGAACATCAAGGCTTAAATTTATTAGACTCACAAAATTGGGATCTTAAAATGACATATGTGCACGATTATTAACCGCTTGGCACAATGTCCGGGTAAACGACAGAAAGCTCCTTTTTTATATACATGCTTCAACTAATATTGTGTGATGGGGGTTTGACTCAGTCGATCTTTTTCCAGTTGTCTGTATACGCGCCGTCTACTCTTTGAGCTTTAAATGTTCCGGAATCAAATACCGCCTTGATCTGGTTTTGAGGAGGGAAGGTAAACTCGATCCGGCCGCCCTCGGTTTTAACCTCCGAAGTGCCTGATTTTTTTTCAAAATCGTAACTTGCAGGCACACCGTCTATTTCATTACTCACGCTAACGAAAAGTATTTCTTGATAGTACTGATCTCCGTTAAAACTATACTTGCCAATGTACGAAACAGACTGCACTTTGCCGCCGCTGTCTCTATTCACGAGATTGAAATTTATGTATCCGGCCTCTAGGTTATAAAGCCCCATAAGCTCGGGGGGCTTCATCACGGTGCCGTCGGCGAGCACCCTGGATTCGAGAACATACGTGCCGTCTATACCCTGCTCTTGCGCAAACGAAGAAACAGCAGGAATTGTGATAATTATTAAAACCAATGCCAGCCTAATATATATATTTGTCATCGCCCCCTCCGTGATCAGTTACTATAAGTATTATAAGATACTTATTATTAAAGGCTAAATATTCTCTTAACTATTAAGGGGCTGTACTTGTGAGTATAGATCATCCAATAACTGCAGACGAAATTACCCGCGACTGGATCGGGTTTGCGCTGGAAAAAGCCGGAGTCTGCAAAAACAGCCAGGTAATCGCAATCGATGTAAAGCCTCTGGATGGAGCTGTATTGGGCTTTCTTAGCTCTATTTGCAGAGTAAATGTCAGCTACGACTCGCTTGAGCCGGGTATGCCGGGAAGCTACGTAATTAAGTTTCCCCCGGCGGAAGAGATAAATAAGGAATTCGCTCAGACATTCCGCGCGAATGAAAGAGAGCTTCTGTTTTACCGGCAGATCGCCCCAAGCTCCCCCGTACGAGTGCCCAAATGCTATTACAGCGTATTGGACGATGAAACCAAAAATTACACTCTTGTGCTCGAAGACGAAAAAGACTGGGAGCCCGGCAACCAGGTGGAGGGGCTATCCCGCGGGCGGGTGGAGACAGCTGTGCGGGAAATTTCGAAGTTTCATGCCCTTTGGTGGGAATCGGACGACCTTAAGAGCCTTGACTGGATGCCTCGTGAAAACCGTAATATTAGAGATTCCTACAAGGAGAACTGGCCTGAATTTAAAGAAGAGCACAGAGACGTCCTTAGTAAGCGGGATATCGAGGCAGGCGATCTCATATCCAATAGCGGCGAGAAAATAGAAGAGCTTCTCCACTCCGCCCCGATGACAATAGCGCACACGGACTTTCGGGCAGACAACCTCATGTTTAAGGGAGAGGGCCAAGTGCTTGTGCTCGACTGGCAGGTCGCGTGCAGATCAGCAGGCGCGTTTGACGTCGCAAGAGTAGTGTGCGGCAGCCTTAAAGATAAAATCTCCTATGAAGATCACCTGGGGTTTGTAGATATGTGGTATGACGAGCTAGCAGGCTCAGGGGTAAGTGATTACTCGCTCGGCGGGGCGTGGCGCGATTACAGAAGCGCCCTGCTATTCTATACCTACGTGCCAGTTACCGCCCACCACCTTATATCGCACGAAGGATCAAGAGGAGTCCCGCTCCTCAAAGCTATGATCACCCGCATATTCCGCGCCCTTCACGAATGTAAAGCGCTTGAGGTTTTGAGATAGCGCCCGCTATTGTATTTTCTCCCGGTTTCCTATTAGTATTAGCTGGTAACTCTCTCGCTTTAAGGTTAGTGAGTAATTCAGATGGCAAGCCCTAAAGAAAATGAAATAACCTACAAAAAATCCGTAAACTCCTGGGCGCTTTATCACTGGGCGGAAAACGGTTATTCGACCACAATAGTCTCAGCCATCCTGCCCGTATATTACAGCCACGTAGCGGCGTCGACACTCGGCTCCAACACTGCGACCGCGTACTGGGGATACAGCACCACAATCACAGTAATCCTGGCTGCCCTCCTCGCCCCGATGCTTGGCACCCTTGCTAATCTCATGGGTCTCAGAAAAAGGCTCCTTCTCATTTTCGCGGCCATAGGCATTTTTACTACAGTATTCCTTTACTTTGTAAAAACAGGCGACTGGGCCATGGCTTCTTTGATATTCATTATAAGCAACACCGGGTTTGCTCTCGCTGACGTCATGCACGACTCCCTTCTCCCCCATGTGGCGAAACCCGGGGACATCGACAGAGTATCGACCCGGGGGTTCGGGTTTGGCTATATGGGAGGCGGCATTCTACTCGCCATAAATATCGCCATGATTCAGCTTATGTCGGACAAAGGGCTTGCCGCTAGACTTTCTTTCTTAAGTGTCTCCATCTGGTGGGCCGTCTTCACTATCCCTCTCATATTAAATGTAAAGGAGCCAAAAGCTGACGGCAGCCTATCCCCTGGAGACAGCACAGTACTCGCGGGCTACAGGCTTTTAAGAAATACATTTGAGAACATTAAGCGTTACCGGCAGCTGCTGTTGTTCCTAATAGCGTTCCTCGTCTACAACGACGGCATCGGCACCATCATACGCATGGCCACCATCTACGGCGCCGATCTAGGGCTCGGTATGAGTACACTCATCGGTGCACTTCTGCTTACTCTCATAGTAGGCGTGCCTTTCTCTTTCTTCTTTGGCTGGCTCGCAAAGCATATAGGCGCAAAGAGATGTATTTACATATGCCTTTCCGTCTACACTTTAATATCCATAGGCGGATATTTCATTACCAAACCCATAGACTTCTGGATACTGGCGTTCATGGTCGGAACGGTGCAGGGAGGGGCGCAGGCACTTAGCCGCTCGCTTTACGGCTCTATGATACCCAAGTCCAGAACGGCTGAGTTTTTCGGATTTTACGGAATGAGCTCACGGATAGGGGGGTTCCTTGGCCCACTTGTATTCGCGCTGGTAGCTCAGATCACAGGCAACACCAGATTCAGCATCGTAGCGATCGTTATATTCTTCCTTGCGGGCACGATTCTGCTCACCCGCGTAAACGTCGATGAAGGCGTAAAAATCGCCAGGGAAGAGGACAAAGGCACTTAATCCCCGCTCACCCTGAGGCTCTCGAAGGGTGATACAATAACTTCCTCCCCCTTGACGGGGGAGGATTAAGGAGGGGGTGATAAGCCGTCATTGTGAATGACCCAAGCAACAGATTATCTCCCTTGTCATATTACCGCATCCGAATTAAAATCATATTTATCACAACTTGAGGAGGTTTAAGAATGGCAAGAGTCAAATATATAGAGGAAGGCGCGTCCGACAATCCCGTCATTCAGGAAGCGTACGGGAGAATGATAGAAAAAAGGGGCAAGGTCACCAATATCTATAAGGCGCTCGCCCATAAACCCAATATACTCAAGACCATCGGGCCATTTGTTGCCTCTGTGCAGCAGCCCGACGAGCTCGATCCCAAGCTCAAGGAGAGGATCATTCTCAGAGTCTCGGGAATAAACTGCTCTGCTTACTGCTCACACGCTCACAGGCAAATTAGCGCCAAGATGGGTTTTTCAGAAGAAGAGATCGATGAAATGGATAACCCTGTTACAGCGAATATAGATGAGTCCGAAAAGGCAGCGCTCAGATACGCCGAAGCTCTTACGGTAAACCCGGGTGACATCCCTGATGAAGTGTTCGAGGACCTGAAACAATATTTCAGCGAGTCTCAGATAGTCGAGATCACAGCCATAGCGGCGCTCTACAACATGATCAACCGCTTTAACGAAGCGCTCAAGCTAGACCCGGAAGAGTATTAAGTTTTTGCTGGCGCAACAATACAGCTACAGTACCGGTAACTTTAAGAGACCCTGACCTATACCGGATCAGGTACCCATATCCTCCGGCTCCAAATAGAATACGTACCAGGCAACCACGCTCATAACCACCATCTCGCCTCCGTCCTCTATAGCTGTGAATACCCACCCCAGCTCTGCATCCATAAAAAATTCATGTATAAAATCGATGAAGAAACTGAAGAAGAAAAACCCTGCTAACAAAAATAAAAGGCTATTTGACGCGCCCCTATGCTTTCTGTCGCTCAGAAAATATGATGCTCCGAGCACTATCAATATCACAGCGCCGACAATAGTCGCAAAGACAAATTCACCGTACTGATATCCCGGAAGACCTAAAGCCCTTGTGAAACCGAAATATTCTGTGAGGAAGCTGCCCACCTGCTCATGCACTCTGAATGCGTCGTCAACGAATATATAACTGAACACAAAACACCAGGATATAAGAAGATAAGAGGGCCTTCTAACGAAAAGATAAAACAGGAGTACCACTACCCAAAACTCCTTTATGTACTGATATACCTCGGCATAGCCGTAGTCTTTGCCAATTAAGAACAACTTACGGTGAATTAAATCCGTGTTTATGGTCAGTATATGCAATACTACAAACACAAAGTCTGCGGCTACTAACAATACGAGCAGTTTATAAGGATACCGATTGAACGCTCGGCACAGATCCTCTGGTAACAGATTCTCCCATCGTATCATTATCTCAGCAATACTACACGAATAGACCGATTTATATCAAGAAGAGAACAATAATATTGATCAGACATTTTATCTATAGATAAATTTTGATAAGGATTCAGGACACCGGCTTAAAACGACCCGGGACCGGAGGGGTAAGAATCACCCGCATCAAAAGATTAAAAGAAAAAGGCTCTTCCCTGTTCCACGGCAGAAGGTACATCATCCTGGCAAGCGGACAGTAATTTAAAAATAGGTTTGAAGCTAGCCCGATCGTGGTTATGTACATCAGTATCACCATATGCGGGACGTACGTTCCTATGATAACCCAAACAAGATACACGAGCCTTAACTGTACGGGAAACGGTTTTACTTGATATTGAAAGAGGAAAAAGAAAAGCAAGACGTGAAACGCGCTGAAAATCACTACATAATCATAGAAATTCCGGTAAAAATACCCCGCCATCAAGCCAAGCCACGTTATAAACCATAGACTCCAAACGAGCCTCTTTCTCGTTGATGGAGACATCCGCTCCCAAGGTGAGTGGTTTATAGATAACTCATTACTATTCTGAGTCATACGATTTCCCTCCGCACCCAACACAAATCAGACTCTATAATATGTTTAATATATTGGGTGATTAAATGCAACCCGTTTCAGCTACGGAGCGTCAGGAATAGCCGCCAAGAGGAACGAACCCGCCGAGGCAGTGAACACGGAATAATCAAGCGGCGACTTAATACCGAAGGCAAGAGTCATGGAAAGCGCGAATATGAGCAGCAGCACTCCGCTCGCCGCTGCAAAGTAGCGGAGCTTCCAGCCTATCAGAAGCCCGATGCCCAGCACGACCTCTGCTACTGTCGCGACCCAGGCTGCCGGCTCTTGCATAAAAGAGGGAAGAAACCCCGTCAGCTCCTCAGAATACAGAAGGAAATAATACCAGTCCCCCCAAGCGATACCGTCAGCCCCCGGCCCTCCCCACAGACCAAACCTATCCGCCACCGCTGACAGGAACGCCGCCGCAAGCGCGATCCTCAGAAACCATGTTGACGCCATTAGCATTCTATTTCCCATAATCCGAGTTTTAGGATTTCTTATTACTAAAATTTAACATAATAATAACCAGATCACTTACACATAGAGTCTCTTTCACAATACGATGAGACTTGGTTTTTCGGGTGTATTGTAAAAAATTCATGTTTGAATTATAATCATCAAATAGCAATTGAGAATCTTTAGGAGGATGGAAATGAAATATACTATCAAAAGTTTACAGTTATTACTTTTTCTGTTGGTGACTCTCACCTTTTTAAACCTTAAAGCAAACGCTCAAGACTATCTACCTGTTGGACCGCAGACAAATGTGGCAGTCGAAGAAGTAATCACAGGCGGATGGACTGAGTGTTACAGGGATGCCTATGGCAATCGATTTTTAAACCCTGACGTAGTTCTTTCTCAATGCACTGGTGATAGATTGATGCTGGCCTGTAGAGTTAGGGGAAGCTCTACCCTGACCCTGCTTGCCCAAGGTGAGCGAAGTGATGTTACTAATGATACGGGTGCCAATAGTAACATAACGCATATAGCCAATGGTGTTGGTTGGTATTTTAATTTCGCAGGCGGTGATGCTTCTGAATCTGGCGAAAACGCGTGGGGGTTTGTGAGAGCAGGGGATACTGTACAAAAATTCAATTGCGATATTGATACAAGCGGCGCTAACGATCAAAGGCTGTGCTGGCACTTACAGGATGATGTTGGCGGGTATCGATGCGGTGCGACAGAAGACCTGAATAATACGGGCCAATATGAGCGTATTGTTTATGTTCCTGGTACTATAGCAGCCAGACCTATCCCCACCCTATCGGAATGGGGGCTTATCGCGATGGCGGGAGTATTAGGTATAATCGGCCTCTTTGCAATACGAAGAAAGAAAGCAATCGCTTAACCAGAAACTAGATAACAATATACAAAGGGAGCTACGGCTCCCTTTTTATTTAAGCACTACCTCCTTGACACTGCTCCGCAAACTCTAGTAGAATCACTTTACAGTCAAAATACAGGTTAGTTGGAGGGAAACTATGAGATTTATACTAATTTCAGCAGTATACCTTTTTGTCCTTGGCTTAAGCCTATCTGTAATCGGCGCGGGCCAGAACACCGCGTCCGCAGGCGACTCTCTGGATGGAAAGACATTTTCAGTCAAAATTTCAGAGCACAATAAAGACGGTGAGCCCATGGACGACAGCCTAACTTTTCAAGATGGGAAATTCATGTCTTCAGACTGCGAACAATACGGCTTTACACCCGCTAAGTATGAATCAAAGTCAAAAGGCGGAGCTACATTGTTCAAATCCACTCTCACCAGCGAGAAAGAGGGAAAAGCAGAATGGGAAGGAGCTGTCAAAGGTGACAACATCACTGGGACATTTATATGGTCCAAGGAAGGCCAGGACCCGATGATCTACACCTACGTGGGCAGTATACAAGAAGCAGACGATAACCCCAACCAGGAACCGGAAATACAAAGGGAAAAGGATAAAGAGCCAGAAGCATCATAAAGATCAGGCATAATCTTTTACACAATTAAGCAGGCAGCACCCTTCTTCGTTTTATGCGCCTAGGTCATGAGGTACGTGAAGCTATGTCCGTGTCTTCGCTTCCGCCCTCTATTACGTGCGTAAGCTCTTGCAACCTGGCAATCTTCCCGTCTTCTAGACTATAGAACGCGTGTGAGCGGACTTTAGCCGTTTTCCCGTCCGTTTTATGAACTGTAAATGTCAGCACTGCCGCAATGCGGTCTGGTGTTGTAATTACGTCACCGTACGCACATTCAAGCACGCGAATATCTTTCTGTAGTGCCAAGACGTGGTCGTCGAACATCTTACGGTCAAGGAAGTTGCAATTACTTTCGGCCCGATAGTCTTGGCTGAAGTAACGGTCGGCGTATTCAGGCTTACCGGACTCTGTGAATACTTCCTGAAACATCTTATCAAGAAAAGTCACCGCCTCTTCTCTTGTCATCGTTATCCCTCCTATTATTTGTAGATTATCTACTCACTGCCGCCATGTGGTTTAATAGAAACTCATATCAAAAATACTTAGTAATTCCTAAATTCGCCACTAAAAAAGTTGCGGAAAAAGATACAATGTTTACAGCAGCCCGAATATCTTTGAGCGGTTTATTACGGTAATGAAAACTCTGAAGTCTGGGTGGGGAATCTGCAAGCCTGCACACTTCTGGGGTACTGAGCAGGCCCCATGCCTACGTACGCTATAAGTATCATCTGTGTGCGATTGAGACGGATTTTCGTCGAGTGTTGAAAATCTCTCTGTATATGTGTTATTTTAAGAACTAAGAATAATTGTTTTCTAAAGGAGAGTGGATGATGAAATTATTAAAACTATCATTTTATATCATTACTCTATTTTTACTTTCATATGGCACATCGTATGCACAAACTTTATATTCTTGCGAGTCGCCAAATGGTTTACCATTGCTTCATACCATCGATCCCGATACAGGAGCTACGCTAACAACAACCCCTATAATCCTACCAGGAGTAAATATAAGGGGTTGTAACGGACTGGCAAAAGACCCGTTCACCGGTGTGTGCTGGATTGCATTTTCAACACCGGGTTCAGGTGGGGATGGTACCGGCGGAAATGCTCAAAGACTTTTGGCGACAATAGATCATAATACGGGGGTCGCCACTCTGGTTGGAAATACAGGGGAGCGTATTGCGGGCTTAGCTTTTAATAAAACCGGGGACACTCTATACGGTATTACTGGTGATGGAGATGATGCATTCATACCAAAACTTGTGATACTTAGCAAACAAAATGGATCGTCTACATTTGTTCAGAATCTAGATAACGATGATGATCCAGGTGAAACCTTAGCATTCAATCCCAATGACGGACTTTTATATAGGATGTCAGGTTCTGGCGATGTATTAAACGTAGATTGGATTTTTGAGTCTATAAATCCACTTAATATGGATGTTAATCAGATTAACCTATCAGGAGACACTTCTACTTTATTTGAGCAGCTCGCTCTTGTGCATCAGTCTGGAAATATCTTGCTCTCATCCCAGAGAGAAAGAGAGTCGGCTGGCATCCCAAACGCACTACACTCTATAACTACAGATGGTATTTTCACATTCATTGGTGAAATGGACCATGAAGCTAAGGGATTGGCTTTTGATTGCGGTGTGGCAACTATAGCAAGAAACATCCCAACCCTGTCCGAGTGGGGTCTTATCGCAATGGCCGGTATTCTTGGAATCGTTGGGGTTATGGCGATCCGCAGAAAGAAAGCAACAGCTTAACTAGAAACTCAACAACAATACACAAAGGGAGCTTCGGCTCCCTTTTTTATTTCTTTTCTATGTGCGTATAAGACAGATTTTAGACAGGCTTACTCGCCCTGGTTTTGTCTGGGCAATGTAACATCTCCCGTAGCGGTCCCGGTATGATTGCCCCTCCCGCAGCAATAATGGTGGTCATTGACAAAGGACCCCGACAGGCTTTGTTCATCACCGGTCAACGACCAACTATACGTATCATCAGGACCCTTTAAAACTCCTTTTGTACTTACAGACCCTTTTACTTTTTCAACATTGAGACTGTAGGTACTTTGGAAATTATCGGTAAATCCCGCGTAGCAGCCGTCTCCTGGTGTTCCGAATACTCTGGTAAGGTTTTGTACAACTTGGGCTTCTCCACCAGAGATCGTGATGGCGGCATCTCCACTTATGTTCAGCGCGCTTGCGCAGAAAGGCTTGCTTTGGAATACTGTGCCGGTGGCGGAAACTTGGCCGGAAAACGTCATTTCCACATCTTCGATGCCGGGGAATGAATAAACACAGCTATCCCCAGGCTTAGTGTCGGTATATATAATATTTTTTATATCCCCTGCCTCACAGCTCGCCAGGTCAACCATCTGCATGAATCCACTGTATGCCGATGTTGGCGGAATATATATCTCTCCCTTTTTTTCGCCCTCCTCATTCATTACCAGGGTTATGATCTTTCTGTGGGGGTTGATACCAACCTCAGTCCCGGCGCACTTCCCGCCCTTAAGGGTGTCCCGGCCCTTAATGAGTCCAGTCAGCACGGCCACTTTTTTCATCGGTGTAGCGTCTTTAACCCAAATTGGGCTTTGAGCGTTCTGCTGTAAAACGCAAATGTCCGTTTGTTCATTTGGCTGTGCGTGGACAGTTGCTGTTTGTTGGTAGCAGACTGAAAGTATGAATAATGAAGTTAAGAAAACACCTAAGATTCCAAGAGAAATATTGGCGCGTTGTTTAGAGAATATGGCTCTCACAGTGAGTCCCCCTTTAGACTTTATTTCTCTTACCCGCCTTCTCTGCTTCTAATGAATATTGGTATTGATTATAAATACTACAGAGAGAAGAATATTGCAATAGGGAAATTAAAACATACAGGGAGCTTCGGCTCCCTTTTTTATCATATAGCCTTGTTAGCCGAGGTTACAAGAATTTTGATTATGTAAAGCCGTGTTATAATAGAGTGCAATAAAATAAAGGAGGGTACTATGAGATATATAATAAGTATTTTGTTTGTAGCTGTTATTGCGTCATCCGGCGCGCTCCTATTTAGCGCTGACGTAAAGGCTCAGGGTTGTGCTATCTTATTAGATGTAGAAACCATACCCGAGAGTGAAACGGAGTTCCCGTTCACAGTTACGGGTGCTGTTACAGAAGAGTTCACTCTTCAACCGCTTGGCATAGGTAAGGCATTCTTACTGATTAACGAAACCGTAACGGTCACGCAGGGAGCCGTTGACGGATGGGTGCTCAGAGACATAGACTGCGAGTTTGGGGAAGAAGATGATGTAACTACTACCATTGTCAATTCAGGAGTTACTATCGCGTGCGATGGAAATGCTAATGCTACTTGTACTTTTATAAATTCCAGAACAGAGACGATTCCGACGCTTTCAGAGTGGGGGGCTATAGCACTGGTTCTGGGCTTTGGTGTAGTAGGCTATTTCGTAATACGCCGCAGGCAAGTAACCGCTTAAACAGAATTTAAATCCAAATCATTCAGAACACTAAAAGGGAGCTTCGGTTCCCTTTTTTGTTTGTCATTCCGGACTCCGACCCGGAACCTATCCATATATACTATCACCCTGAACTTGTTTCAGGATCCAGCCTTTTAATTCTGTATAATGTATTTTATATCACGAATCATGTTTGAATCTGGGCGGGGGGGGACTCGAACCCCCACGGACGTGAGTCCAACGGCTTTTGAGGCCGTCGTGTCTGCCAATTTCACCACCCGCCCTTGTTGACTTTTTTAGATAGGTTAACTGCGCAGCTAACTAAAATCTCTGAATTTGATTTTTAGGGTCTTATATAATATATCATTACTAGGAGTTTTTCTATCTTTTCCGGCTTTACCCTTTATACAAGTGCTTTAATCTATTAAGAATCAGAAATACGGATACAAACATGAAAGTTCTTAGTACATTGAGATATCAGAATATTTGGTTTCAAATAGATCTATAATTCTTCTTTTTTGATCCCTAATTTTACAATACGGCTTCTTAGGGTATTTGGGTTTATGCCCAATATTTTTGCTGCTCCCTTATCCCCATGAATACGCCACTTGGTTTTGTTTAGAATGTTGATAATATGATTTCGCTCATTGTCATCCAATTTCAAACTCCTTGCTTCTAAACCGGGCGCATCTGATAAGGCACTAAAGAAGTCTTCGCTTATCTCAAGGTTTTGACCCTTTGAAAGAATGACAGCTCTTTCAATTATGTTTTCCAATTCCCTTATATTTCCGGGCCATGAATAAGACTTCAACCTCTTGATATCCTTTTCTTTTATTGACTTTACCTTTCTACCAATTTTACGTGCATATTTCTGTGTGAAATACGTAGCGAGCAGTTGGATATCTTCCTTGCGTTCTTCGAGTCGAGGAACATCTATCGGGAACACATTTAATCTGTAATACAGATCCGCTCGAAACGTCCCGTCCTTTACGGCAGTCTCTAAATCCCTATTAGTTGCAGCGATAATCCGGACATCCACATTTAGTGTTTCAGTGCCTCCAACCCTTTCAAATTCCCTTTCCTGAAGTACTCTAAGCAGTTTTGCTTGGGCATCGAGCGGAAGATCTCCTAACTCATCAAGAAATATGGAACCGCCATCAGCTAACTCAAATTTTCCAATTTTCTTAGCAAGTGCTCCTGTAAATGCCCCCTTTTCGTGTCCGAATAATTCACTTTCAATTAGTGCTGATGGGATAGCGGGGCAATTAACTTTGATTAAAGCTCTTTTACTTCTCGAACTCAGATTATGAATAGCCCTTGCAATACGCTCCTTTCCTGTTCCGGTATCTCCTCTGATTAACACTGTGGAATCTGTATCAGATACCAGTTCAACTTTGCTTAAAACATTTTTTAGAACCTTACTATCGCCTATTATCTCTTCATAGTTATGGGATTCCTTTATCTCTTCTTGAAGAGATTGATTTTCCATTTCAAGCTGGTCTTTTAGTTTTTCAATTTCCTCAAATGCTTTTCCCAATTTAGCATGGCTCTGGTTTAATGAGTTTTCTATTTCAATTCTTTCCATTTCAGCACCAGCTCTTAGAGCAAAAATTTGCAAAATCGAATAATATCTGGAGATATCTTTAAAAGATTCATCGTGAAATATAGCCAAGTGTCCTTCGACTAAACTTTTTGAATTATAAATGGGGATACCTAAATAACATTTAGCATTATAATAGATTAAATCCTTATCATTAGGATATAAACTTATGACATTATCATCATGACAACAAAACTTACCTGATATAACATTCCGACAAGGGGTACCCTCAAGGTCATACTCCAACTCTTTACCAAATTTGTTATTTTCCCAAAAAGCCAGAGTTTTTACTCTTGTTTTTTCCAAATTTAGACATTTTGATACAAAGACGTAATTCACTCCCAATACTTCTGAGAGGTTTTTCACAAGAATTTTAAAAAAGTCTTTACCTGTAACAGAAATAGTTTTTTCAATCAGCAATTTCACAGATTCATCAGAGAATTCCCCATCAGATGTAAATAGCTGTAGGGATTCTTTATCTGTAGATATATTGCTACTCATCATAACTCTCTATTATTCATAAGTTTTACCTACCTTTAGTTATATAATCACAATTACGTTGTAAGCGCAATAGAACTGTAATTTCTGTGAATTACTAAATAAGTTGGGAAATCTGCTTAAGGTAGATGTAGATAATGTACTGCACCCCTTTTGTCAAGCTCGGTTTAAGTTGGATTTAATCACACTGGAGGATTATATGAAAAGGTATTCAAAAACGTCAGAAATCTCTAATTTGCACGGTACAGCTTTTGGGTGAGACCAAACTAAAGTAAATGAGTTTCAAAGAAACATCTTGCCAGGGGGGCTGCCCGTCTTCTTTCCCTGGATGAAAAGAAGCAAAAATCATCTACATAACACAAATCAAGCAAAAACATATTTCCTTCTCTGATAATTATTGTTTTCTGAGCGTCTTGTCCTTTTCAGTGTATCGCAGAACAGTCCAAACAAAAGCGGAATGACTCCAAGTGAGAGGCGAAACACAAAGAGGTGAACCGGTAACAGGATGTACTTGCTCGGCAAGAACGCCTGAAGGAAGTGAATTTTCAACACACCATTCAAGATATGGAAGGGTCTCTTGAAGCTGCTCTTGATTCCCAGCCTTATCGATAAAATATTCTGCCAGCCAAAGTGTCGAAATAAACCATGGATTACCGGGAATATCCTTTGGGCTATCATCCGCACGCTGATAGAAATCACCCTGGTATCTGGCGCAACCTTGAATAGGAGTTTTAAGCCATAGCTGCTCGTGAATAGCTTGGGCTGTTTCAATCATTCGCGGGTCATCGGAATTCAAAACTCCAAGTGTTGCCAAGCTTAACAGACTAATATCAATGACTTCATCAAGTTTATACCCTCCCTCTATTCTGGAGCCCGAACGGGCAAATCGCTTTAGGTCTTTATGGTATAGGTGTTGAATAATTCCCTCCGTCATTTCATCGGCCACGGAGTCATACTTCTCAGCCAACGAGGTGTCCTTAAAGAGCTTCGCGAAATTGGCGGCCGCTCTAAGACCGGCGATCACTGATGCAACCGTATAAGCGTGCAACGCGTAACGTTCTTCCCAAAGATCATAGGAAGGTAAAGGCAAATGAGTTTGGGGGTCACGGTAACTGACTAAAAAGTCGGCGGCTTTTTTAATGAGCTTACTGTAAAGAGGCCTAATAAATTCTACATCTTTCATGCTCTCATAGTATTTCCATAGCGCCCAAATAGTTAAGGCGGTTGAATCTTCCTGGATGGGAAGGACCTCTTTGCCCTCGACTAACCAGGAATGCCAATTACTTGCAAGGGATCCGTCCGGATTATAATGCTGGAATAAATAGCCTTCGTCAGATAAAATGCGCGCGCAGAAATCAAAATATTTCATACACGGATGCGAGTAACCCGCCTTTGATAAAGCGGCTGCGACAAAAGCGCCATCCCGTCCCCACATATAGGAATAAGTATCTTTTCCAAATCGAATAATCTCAGAATCATTGGCGGCAATAATGGCTCCATGGTTGTCAATTTGCGTTCTTAATATAAGCAGGCTTCGGTTATAAATGTCGGTCATGGATTTAGGCAAGCCTTGAAGCTTCAACGAATCATTATGTATCCATGTTTGCCAGTATTTCGACGAGCGCTTAAGGAGTTTTTCAGGCGTTTTATCGTGGACTTCCAAATTGAGCTTAGCGACTTCAGCATAGGTTGTGCCCGCCACCATCCAATAATATGCATTTGTTGAGCCCCCGGCGGGCAATTCCAGCCAAATGCCGATGGTGGAATGAGGCGAGCCCCATGCGGCGGCCACCCCGCTAAGTTCTCCGTTTCCTGTCTTTTTAACGGTCTCCATACTTCCCGAAGCATCTCTTCTACCACAGTCAAAATGCTGCACACCCCATTGGTCATGCGCCCAGGAGCTGATCAGAAAGTACCGGTTGATTTTGTAATGGACAATCGAACAACTGCGGGGATCAAAATAAGCCGTACCCCCGATGTCATTTCCATAAAGAGAAAAGTAATGACTGAAAAAGAGCCGGACTTGACGAGATTCGTCTTTAAGGTTCATAACCTCGATTTTTTTGATATAGATGTTCAAATCCAAATCTACTACATCCGAGCATCGGAGCTCCAAACCCAAGGCTTCATTTTTTAGAAATACATCAGTTACTAGGTTATTGTGACGATATCTTAAATCTTTTACCCATTCCGGCCCAATCTTCGAATACCGTCCGTCCGCCCATATCCCAAAGCCGAATGGATGTCCGCTTGAATGGTTTTCCTGCCCGATATAGGGGAAATAAACGTCTCGGATCTGATAGTCCGAATCAAAATTCAAAAGAAAGGACCCGTTACTTACTGGTATGTCTTTTGGCATGAAGCGCTTACCCCCATAATATGCTGATACAACTCGGAATATTTCCCGGCCATACTGGCGACTGAGAAATTATCTTTAACGTGACTGCGGCAGTCACTGGGATCTATAAGGTGTATCTCTTTCACAGCCTCAGCCATTTCATGGACTGAATCTACGACGAAGCCTGTTTTGCCATGAATGACAATTTCCGGGACCGAGCCTTTATTCAAGGCCAGCACCGGTGTGCCGCAGGCCATGGATTCAATCAAGACAAGTCCGAAGGGTTCGCCCCATTGAATAGGAAAGAGTGTCGCCTGAGCGTGCCGGTACCACAGTCTTTTCTGGGCGCTGTCAACTTCACCAATATAGATTATCTGCTTGTCCGAATCCAAAATAGGTTTCATGACTTTTTCGTAATACTCGCTACCTACGAAAGGTTTGCCCTCATCGGTCACAAGGTCGAATGATTTTTCCAGTCCCTTGAAAAATGCCCGGTCTTTTTCTTTGTTTTGGACATTGCCTGCGAGGATAAGCCGAGAACCCGTTCTTTTAGCTACCTCGATGGCCTTATCCTGCCCTTTATCTTGGGTGATTCTTCCGATCGAGAACAAATATTCCTGTTCTCCCGGATTGCTTTTAAATGGATAATCTTCCACGTCAATACCGTGACTAATAACCTTCTGCGCATTGATTAACCCCGCATGCTGTTTTCTCTGATATTTACTGATCGGGACAAAATATGCGTCGGAATTGGAAGTGAGCGATTCATTCCACCGCTTGAATGCTCCTTTGTCTTCAGCAGGCACATGGAGCGTCATAACAATGGGAACCGGGCTTTTAAAAACTCCCTTATAAATAAATTCAGCCATATTGGCATCATGTACGTGGATGATATCGATGTCCCCTTTTTTTGCCCTTTGTAGTGATAGGTCAAGATGTCTGCGCATATTCTCACGCTGTACATTTGTGTCTTTACTCCAGTACTCACTGAAACTTTTGTCAATAGTCGTGTAATGTTCTCCGATAACACGGGAATCACCGGAACAGGCGACAATCGAACGATGACCTGACTTATGTAGGCCTTTATCAATATTGTAAATAACCGATTCGATAGGACCGTAACCCAAATCCTGCTTGATAGGCCGGTTTAGGGTAGCTACTTGGAGCACGTTTATCTTTTTTCGAGTATTTATCACAGGGATATTTTTAAGAAAAATTCCCTTTTCGGTTGTCGCAACTTCTTACGTTATCAGGAAAGGAGTGTTCAATCGTCTGGAGAGTTCTATACTTCTCAAAGGTTAGTTTTCTTATTTATAAAAAGTACTCTATATCTGAACTTTGTCAAAACTAGGTCAATACAACATATTCAAGGGTCGTCACTGCTTTTTTCTAGAAGCTATTGTTAGAGGCATTTCGGAAAAATAGTATGGGAGAAGGCACAGCCTATCTCAATTTCTGTAATGTTGGTGACCTGCTCCCCTTATTTTCAGGCAGCGTTTTTATGTGAGCTATGATTCTTATAATACACTTCTTCTGCCTGAATCGGTGTTCGGTATGCGTGTGCTGAATGAAGGTAATGTCTGTTGTAATAATCAACCCATTTATCCAGTTCCTTATTTGACTCTGCTTCTCCCTCCCACTCCCTACGCCAAAAGAGCTCCTCTTTCATTGTTCTTATCATCCTCTCTGTATCTGCATTTCCTTTTGGGTTGTTGTAGCTGGTAAATACTTGCTCCACTTCGAGATTAGAACAGGCTTTCATAAAATTGAGTGAAGTAGGCTGACTTCCGTTATCACTCATAAGCTTTAATCCATGTCCCATTACTCCCCCGGTAAACTCCCTGTTAAGTCCTTTTTCTAAAGCTTCTAACCAATCTCTGCTTGTAGCTCTTGTTCCACTGTAGTAACCTATTAACTTCTTCGTATACCAGTCCAGTACTATTACTACATATACCCAGCCACTCTCAGTCATGACCTTTGTCATATCTATGCCCCACCACTGTATAGGTCTATCTGCTCTGGGCTTTGGTCTTTCTGATACTCTCTTTGCTATTAGTCTAGTGTTCGGTTGGACAGTAAGGTTATGCTCTCTCATAAGCCTGTATACACGCTTCTTATTTACTATTAATCCGTCTATATATCTTAGATATGCCCATACTCTTCTATAACCCCAGAAGGGATGTTCTGCTTTTATATCTTTTATTCTTTCAAGTAAGTGTTCGTTTCGAAGGGATACAGAGTCAGACTTCTTTCTCATATGATGTCTTCCTCTATTTTTTTTAATTCAACGGTGAGTGAACCTATTATTTGGGTTAGCTCCTGATTCTTCTTACGAAGACGACTTACTTCTCCACCATCTTTTTTAGAT
The DNA here is from genome assembly GCA_965216785.1 of Thermodesulfobacteriota bacterium. Lineage (GTDB taxonomy): Bacteria > Desulfobacterota_D > UBA1144 > Nemesobacterales > UBA2774 > UBA2774. The sequence continues at coordinate 1,323,736 of OZ244197.1, read as the reverse complement.
TCAAACGCTTTATGTGCTTCAAATAAGAATTTATCCCGCCAGCTGTAGTATTGATTTTGATGTATTTCGTACTCGTTGCATATCTCTGATACGGGTCTACCAGATAATCCTTCGAGTACTATCTTGGTCTTGGTTTTAGAGTCCCATCTCCTTCGTTTCATAGCTGCTCTCCCACTGTGTATTACCGATATTTTACTAACTTAACTATACTTCGTTCTTAATGGGGAGCAGTATAATAAAGATGCTGTTTTACTATCTTAGTACTTAGTATCAGAACTGCAAGAACCGTTGAGTATTTAAGTTATTTTGAAGAATACGAGTTTGTAGGGTGTAAACTAGAAATGAAGAGGACTCAATACTTTGTAAGGTACTGAGTCCTCTGTCTTATAAGCTTTCTATGCATCTGCTTTAATCATAGACTTAGGGAACACAAGACGGGCTATCTCACCTCAGCAATTTATATCAATTTACAAAAAGAACCCAACCTGTTTGTTCACTTCCCTTAACTTTTCCGGCAATCACCACATCAGTTCTATTAGGATTTTGCTCAATCTTCCTTAAACCGTCCTGCAGTCCTTGAAGAGAATAAACAGTATCTTCAGTTACCAGAACATGTTGATGTGTTGGCAGCCCGTCGCAAGGATGCGTTGCTATAACCGGCTTAACCGTTCCATGGGCATAATCAGGTATGAGACATATTACATTACCTTGTATGCTCTTAGTACCTTCATCTTCTGCATAACTGAAAGTACAAATAACAACTGAAAATATAATTCCTAAAACCAAAGACATTGATACAAGATTCAAACGTTTCATATTAGACTACCTCCAAATAAGATTTTGATATTCTACAACGGCTATATACCCATTTATACATATTTGATGCTGTACTTTACTGAAAGCGCATCGACTTGTTCCTGCGTCGGCTCTCCCGATTCATATAGAGCTGCCATTTCTACAAAGTAGTTGTCGAATGCTCCGGGCAGTATCGTATCTATAATGATACTATGGGTGTCCCCCACATTTACAAAACTATGAGGTATTCCACGAGGTAAGAGCGCCATAACACCAGGAACCGCCTTCATTGTCTGATCACCGAGTGTTACCTCAATTTCGCCTTGCAATAGATAGACGAGCTCGTCTTCCTTTTCATGTACGTGAGCCGATACGCCTTGCCCGGGAGGAGTTATAATCTCAATAACAGAAAACACATTATTCGTATCTCCGCTCTTTACCTTATGGATAAATTCTCCTCCTCCTATAACCAAACTTTCACCTGCGTTCGGAAGTACAACAATAGGCTGCTGCTCTAAAGCTTGGCCTTCTTCAAAATTATTCATTGACTGCTCAGAATTATTTACTGACATATTTATCACCTCCTAGTGATATTTTTAATATGACAGTAGTACAAATAGGATGCCAACTTGTTAAAACAGTTAACAAATCTTCTTAACTATCTCGAATTAATGAGAATATTTGTTTTGTTATGGGGAAAGATGGTTTTTAATAGGCTTCGGCAGCATATGAAATATCACGGATACGTCGATATGCCGTAATTATCGTATAAGAATTTAAGATTTAAACGCATTTCAATGTCTGACCTTAAACTGAGTGGGCTCATAATTAGACAAGAATGAAATTTGTAGTTTATTGCCCCCACGGACGTGAGTCCAACGGCTTTTGAGGCCGTCGTGTCTGCCAATTTCACCACCCGCCCTTGGGGTAAGGACTATATTATTCTATCTTATAAGCCAAGAATCAAGAGCCTAGGCCAAGAAATATCCCCGTTCTCCAAGGGATTAGTAAAATCAGCGATTCATACCCTTTTCACTGAGGCTTTTGCGTGTTGACAACATTAGGTCTTCATGTATCCTAGCACCTTTATCTATGGGTCTAAAAAAATCAAAAATTTTTAACGACGCGGAGGTTTTACGGTAATGATTGTTGTAATGAAAAGTAGCGCAACGCCCGAGGAAATTCAAAACGCAAAGGACACGATGATCGAGCTCGGTTATCAGCCGCACCCGATCGAGGGCGTGCTCAGGACCGTCATCGGCGCAGTAGGAGACGAAAGGGGAAAACCCGAAGACGTCGAAGCGCTAAGCATACTACACGGGGTGGAGAAAGTCATACCGATCCTTCCCGCGCACAAACTTGCCAGTCGCGAATTTAGCCCCGAAGCCACACAGATAAAAGTTGGAGACGTAGTAGTTGGGAACAATAAAATTCCTGTTATTGCAGGGCCCTGCTCGGTCGAGAGCGAAGAGCAGGTCATGGAGATCGCGCGCGCCGTAAAAGAAGCAGGCGCAAGCATGCTCAGAGGTGGAGCCTATAAACCAAGAAGCTCACCCTACACTTTCCAAGGTATGGGCGTTGAGGGGCTTAAGATCCTTGCCGCGGCGAGGGAAGAGACAGGGCTCCCGATTGTGACCGAAATACTCGACCCTCACGATCTGGATTCTGTAACAAAGTACGCCGATGTCCTTCAAATAGGCGCCAGAAACTCTCAGAACTACGCGCTTTTAAAACAAGTCGGCAAATCCAAAATGCCCGTGCTTCTGAAACGCGGTATGTCTACCACAATTAAAGAGTTCTTGATGGGCGCGGAGTACATTCTCTCTGAAGGTAACGAAAATGTAATGCTGTGCGAAAGGGGTATCAGGACTTTCGAGACGGCAACCAGAAACACATTTGACCTAAACGCCATCCCTGTGCTTAAAGAAAGAACCCACCTGCCTATCATCGCAGACCCGAGCCACGGAACAGGCTACTGGCAGTACGTAACCCCAATGGCGCTCGCGTCGATTGCCGCAGGGGCGGACGGGATAATCATAGAAGTCCACAACAACCCTGAAATTGCCGTGAGTGACGGAGGTCAGTCGCTTAAGCCCCGCAAGTTTAAAGAGCTCATGGAAAAGGCGGCGCCTGTAGCGAAAGCTGTCGGAAGGGATTTATAAACTGATAACATCTATAACTTAGCAGCCAAACCCCAAATACAAGAGGACATAGCTGGCGGCAATAGCGGCACTAGAATATCGCCTAAAGGTTATTGCCGTTGTATTATTCCTTTGGCTTAACCTTGCCTTCGGCGACCATTCGGACTGCTTCGGGATAAATCCTGTATTCCTCTTTTTGAATCCTCTCCTGCAAAGAGTCTTCGGTATCGTCTTCCAATACTTCAACTACCGACTGTTGTATGATAGGGCCAGTATCTACCCCTTCATCCACGAAATGAACTGTGCAGCCCGTAAATTTAACCCCGTACTCAAGGGCCTGCCGTGCAGCGTGAATACCGGGGAATGATGGCAGGAGCGCCGGGTGTATATTCAATATCTTATTTTTATAGTGCCTTACGAATAGTGGGGAAAGGATACGCATAAACCCCGCAAGAGCTATGAGATCGATATTGTAAGGCTCAATCGTCCTTATGATATCCTCTTCATATTCTTCTCTTGTACCGTAGCCTTTGTGGTTGATTACCTCAGTTGGGATATTATGATTTCGGGCGCGCTCAAGCGCATAGGCTTCGGGGTTATTACTGAACACGAGCACAATCTCGGCAGGCTCGATATCGGCATCGAGCATAGCCTGAAGGTTAGTACCGCTCCCTGAAACAAACACGCATAATCTTTTAGTATCTGACATAGACGGCCCTTTGCAGTGTTATCTGAAAACGAAAAGGAATACTACATCAATAGAATAAATAAAACAATATTATTGTGATCGCTAGGTTGAATGGAGGGCTCGTCTCACCCCCCTAAGGGAAGAAAAAAAAGTCGGGGCAGCTTCCTACTTTCCCACTCCTGTACAAGAGCAGTATCATCGGCCTCGAAGAGCTTAACTTCCGGGTTCGATATGGGACCGGGTGTGACCTCTTCAGCATTGCCACCCAGGCTTTATATATTACAGTGCTTCAATACCATGTCAAGACTTTTCAGGAAAAAACATTTATTGCCATGCTTTATTGCCTCTAGGTTTGAAAAAAGACCCCAATAATGCTTTAATTCTCCTTAATGGCAGATTACATAGACGACTTCATCGACTCCCTAAACAGGCGCGAGACAACAAAGGAGACGTACAGAAAAGCATTAAGAGAATTTTCCAAATGGCTCGGTGGCACATCCCCAGTGGGCCTCACCTCAAAGGACATTGAGAGGTACAAGGATTTCATTATTTCAAAGAACCTCTCGCCCACTTCCATGTCTGCTTACCTCACTGCGGTAAGGAGATTATACGAGCACCTTCTTAATAATGGGAAAGTATCGGAGAATCCGGCTAAAAAAATAAAGGGGAGCTCAAGGCCCAAGAGACACCTGACCAAGCCGTTAACCGAGCTTGAGGTCCATAAACTTTTCAGCGCAATAGATTTGTCCTCTGACATAGGGGTCAGGGACAGCGCCATGCTGAACCTGATGGTCCGCTCTGGGCTGAGCGAGATTGAGATAATAAGGGCAAACTTAGAGGATGTAAAACGAAGGGGCGGAAAAACCGTGATATACGTACAGGGCAAGAGCAAAGATAAAAAAGATGAATACGTAGCGCTCGGCCCTGAAGTCGCGGCGGCTCTGAACAAATATTTGTCCGAGCGCGCAGACTCTGATGCTGAAGAACCATTATTCTGGGGTATAGGAAACAGGGCCAAAAACCTGAGAGTCACAACCCGTGGAATCAGGGCCCGGGTCAACCACTACTTTGAGATTGCGGGAATTAAAAGAGAAGGCATTACCCCTTATAGCCTGAGGCACACTGCGGCAATACTCGCCATAGAAGGGGGCGCGAGCGTCTCGGAAGTAAAGGAGATGCTACGGCTCAAAACCACTGCGTCCGCGCTTGTTTATTTTGAGGAAGCTAAAGAGAGTAAGAGAAAATTTAAGAAAAAGTAAGAAGAAGCTCTCTTGATGTAACGTAATAGTGCTGCAAATAAATCAGGGCATGCTATGTTGCCATCCCCCTGCCCCTAACTGCCCTAAGCCCTGTGCTTACGTCTTCTCGACATAGCTCTTAAAGGGATACACACGGCCAGCGCGCTTTAGCTTTTTGATGGCTTTTACCTCTATCTGCCTTATCCTCTCGCGAGTTACCTGAAACTCCTGTCCCACCTCTTCAAGCGTATGTTCCTTTTCATCGTCAATACCGAAACGGAGCCTCACAATGCTCTCCTCCCTCGTATTGAGTACTGAGGAGAGAGCGCTGTTTATGATCTCTTTTAACTCACTCATCTCAAGGATCTTGGAGGGCGAAGTGGTGTTCGCGTCCTCGATCAGGTCTACGAGCTTACTGTCCTCTTCATCCCCTATCGGAGTCTCAAGGGAGATCGGGTCTTTTGATATCTTAAGCACGCGTGCGACTTTATCTACCGGTAGCCCCACCCTCTCTGCGATCTCCTCTGGCTGAGGCTCGCGCCCCAGCTCCTGCACCAACAGTCTTGAAGTCCTTACAATTCTGTTTATGGTCTCGGTCATATGCACCGGAATCCTGATAATCCTAGACTGGTCCGCAAGCGCTCTAGTGATAGCCTGGCGGATCCACCAAGTGGCATAGGTTGAAAACTTATAACCCCTGTTATATTCGAACTTCTCTACCGCCCTCATGAGCCCCATGTTGCCCTCCTGAATCAGGTCCAGGAAAGGGAGACCTCGGTTTATGTAACGTCTGGCAATACTTACCACTAGACGGAGATTCGATTCGATGAGTTTTCTGCGGGCTTGATATGTAACTTGCTCACCGAGCTCAATTCTCTTTAGCGACTTCTTGAGCTTTCCGGTGTTCACCTCCGCTTCTTCTAAGAACTCGCCCATTCGTTTCCTAATATCTTTTTTCGTCTTAGTTACTTTCGAAGTACCTTTGATCTTGATATCATTGAATTCTTTTCTCAGTTTTTCGAGCCGGTCAACGTAACCCTGAGCCGCTGAGAGTATTCTCTCGATCTGAGAGCCGTTTAAATTTATTTCCTCCAAATACTCGACCATCTTGGTTTTATTGCGCTTGACCTTTTGTTGTAGGGTTTTCTTCTTTCTTGCGGAAGCTTTCTCAATCTCTTTTTTGGTAACCTCATTGTCTTTGTGCAGCTCGTTAATCGCGTTTATCGAATTATTTATTCCAATTTGTACCTCTTCTTCCAATATGTTGTCGGACTCGTCCAGAAGGTTCGTTATATCTCGCACATTCAGGCTGCCGTTTCGAAGCTCTTCACCTAGCTCGAATATCTCTTTTAGCATAAGCGATGAGCTCAGTATCGATTTGGCGATTATTCTTTTGCCGGTCTCTATTTCCTTTGCTATATGAATTTCCTGCTCACGGGACAGAAGGGAATGGTCGGCTATCTCATGAAGATAAAATCTTATCAAATCATATTCGTTAACGTTATTTTGAGCGTTACCGAGATTGAAGACATAACCAGTGCTGGACCCTTTGCTCTCAGACTCACCACCGTTTTCCTCCCTGGAGGTTTCGAGCTGCTGAGCCTCACCTTCCTTAAGGAAATCATCTTCGCCGTCTACATCGCTTTCTTGAGACAGCTCTATTATGGAGTCTGCAAGCTTCTTCTTGGAAGCTTTGGGCTTGGATCCGGTCTTTTTCTTCTTACTCATTTACGCTCCTTAAATATTATTTTTGCTTCCTCAAGTCAGAATACTCTTTGATCAATCTTTTCTCAGCTTGTTGATCTTTATCTTTTACAGCTTTGTCAATCTCTAACCTGAGCGCTTTTAATCTGGAGTCGCGCTTGCCGGCTTTTAACTTTCGAACACAGCTCTCAAGCATGTTTCCCGCAGTATCGGCGTCTGTAATCCCATCCGAAGAGAGGACAAACTCCGATATCAAATCCTGCTCAGGGAGGTTATTAAAATGTACCAGAAGATTTGAGACATCGTGCGCTCCACCCGAAACTACTTGCTCTAAAATTGACTTAACTTCAGGATTCTCTATAAATTCCTGCCAATTCTTATCTGCGATCATGCTCGATAGCTCAGGGAACTTGAGAAGCACGGTGAGTAAAAGCTTCTCGTGGCTTGAGTAAGAAGCGGTTTTACCGCCCCCTTCTCGTCCTCTGCCCTTTCCGTGTTTTACATATGAAAGTATTTCGTTTTCTCTAATACCCAGTTTTTCAGAGGCCTTTTTAATATTGAGGCTCCTCTCTACGGGGTTTTGCACTTTTATTAATAATTCGGACACTTCTTTTACAAGCTGGTTCATGGTTAGAGAGCCTTCACGGTAGCGGTTTAGCGTTCTGTCTATGAAGAAATCAATCCAGCTCTCTGAGTTTTCGATAAGCTCTCTGAACTTTTCTACCCCGTGTTTTTTAATAAAGGAATCCGGATCCTCTCCGGAAGGAAGCGGCGCTACATGCGGCATTAGCCCCTCCTCTAATAGTACATCTAGTGATCGGAGAGACGCTTTGATTCCAGACTCGTCACTATCAAACAGGACAACCACATTTTCTGTGTATCGCCTGAGAATTACTCCGTGGTCGTGCGTAAGTGAAGTGCCGAGCGTTGCGACTGCGTTCTTAATGCCCGAAGCGTACAGCGCCAGAAAATCGGTGTAGCCCTCTACCAATACGGCTCTGCCTTCCCGCCTTATGTAATCCCTTGATTTATCTACCCCGTAGAAGCTTCTACGCTTGCTGTAAACGGGAGACTCGGGAGAGTTCATATACTTTGGCTGCTCATCCTCTTTTATCACTCTGCCCCCAAAGCCAATCACTTTTCCCTCAAGGTCCTTTATCGGGAACATTATCCTGTCCCTGAACCTGTCGTAATACCCATCCCCCTGTTTGCGCTTTACAATGAGTCCAACCCTTTCCGCCAGATTGAGCGGAATGTTATTCTTAGCCAAGAACTTAGCCAGAGCGTCCCATTCAGAAGGAGCATAGCCGAGCGAAAACTCATCTATTAGCTCCTCGGGCATACTTCTTTTCTTCAGATACTCTCTGGCCGCCTTACCCTTTTCCTTAAGGGCCAAAGTTTTCTGATAAAATCTGAGCACTGCTTGATTTAACTTATACAGGGATCCGAGACGGGAACTGACTTTTGGTTTAACGGGGGTTTTTGAGATCTCAACATTAGCCTTTTTTGCAAGCTCCGTTAAAGCTTCAGGGAATGAGAGATTATTGTAGCGCATATAAAATCCGAATATATCGCCGCCCGCCCCACAGCTGAAGCAATGGAACAGGCCCTTGTCCTCATCTATGTGCATGGACGGGTTTTTGTCATCGTGAAAAGGGCATAATCCCACAAAACCCCGGCCTGATTTTTTTACAGATGTGTAACTCTCTATGAGGTTAATAATACTCAACCTCCCTTTTATTTCTTTAACAATTACATCATTGTTAAAAGTGTCCATCTATAAATGATTGCGGTTGTATAGTTCTATTCGGATTTGTATAGGAATGGCTTAAAGATTCAATTTGACTTCTAAATAAATACAATTCGGTGTCCCCCTTCCGGTATTGTATCTTTACACTGAAGATTAGTTATTAGTTCCTTCTCGTGCGCTTAATAACACGTTTTTTAGCTGCGAAAAGCTTCTTCTTTTTCTTCTCGCTCGGCTTTTCGTAGTATTCCCTTCTTCTTACTTCTGACAGCACACCACCCTTTTCAACCTGTTTTTTAAATCTTTTAAGGGCGCTGTCGATGCTTTCGTTATTTCCGACCACAATTCCTGGCATAAATAATACCCCTCCAGCTATATTTTTGATCGCGGGACATTCTAGAATCGCGCTATGAAAAATTAATGTAAAGCTGCCTACTTGTCAAGTACCGCATCCGTCCCGGAACAATATAATCAATAGTATTTAACTAATTGTTGTCAACTTTAGGAAACACTCCAACCTTGCTGCAGTTTTCCCGGATTTCCTTTTCCACTTCCTCAGCGCTCCTTTTATCAGGCTCATATTCTTCTTCCTGACGCATCTCTTCAAAACGCGTAATCCAGGAATCCCTTCTTTTTCTCGTATCGTCTATAAGACCCATATTAACAAACTCCTTAGAATATTATACATGCTAATTACGCAATCGAAATCGCTAGTTATTTTTTCCTATTTGAAGCGAGTGGTCAAGGAGAGTAGACACAGAAGCTATCTCTACCTCTTCCTGCATCCTGGGCAGCATCTCGGAAAGGGCTTTAACCGTGTCCGGATATGGGTGGCATATTCCAATTGCGTAACCTTTTTTCTGAGACACCTTTATCAGGTGTCTGAGCTGTGACTTAACATAGGATGAGCCCTTTGATGCGTCGTCCAAGAACACGTCCCTTTCCGCTGAGCGTACGCCGAATTTAGAAGCTGCCTCAGAGCCCATGCTCGCGCCCGAGGTCATGCTATCCACAAAAAACAGGTCCTTAGCCTTAATCTCCCTCATCACAAGCTCAAGAAGCTCCCCGCTTTCCATAAATTTTGAGCCCATGTGGTTATTGACCCCTTGAATATGGGGGATTGAGGATAGATTTTTATCGATCCTCCTTTGTATCTCAGACTTAGGCAGTCCGACGATAAGGGCGTCCTCGCCCGCGTCAACAGCCGTATATCCCGATGTCTCCTTAGGCTCCATAGGAAGGTGAAGCATAACCTCCCTGCCTTTTTTATGGGCCTCATTTGCGGCATATTCCGAATAAGGCAGATTCGGGAGGACGGCAAGGGTAAGGGGCGCTTGTATCTGAAGGAGCTTGTCTATGGAGGATTTACTCATACCTATGTCGTCTACTATAATCACTACTTTTGGTTTAACGGATGCGGACTGCTTATACTCCTGAATATGCTCTTGTAGCTTCGCGGATTTCTTGTCCCGATCTTGCAGCTTCTTAGTTTCCTCAGCGGTTTCTTCAGATTGTTTTTTTACAATCTTTTGAGTGTCCGCAGGCGGCTTGAAATTAAACTTTATTCTGTGTGTTTCCAGGCCGTTTATAGTTAGTAAAGCGGTGATTGAGTCCTTGCGCTCCTTAAACTCGCTATCCAGACCCGCTACAGTTGAGAAGGACTTTTTCATAGTCTCTTTAACCTCTTTTTGAGAAAGCTTCTGTGGGGCTTGGATTACTATTTCTTTGAATTCCCAATATAAATTGTCCCGGGATTTATTCTGAGCTCTCTCAGAGAGTACGTGCTCAGAGGAAATGCCCATATCGAAATAGGCTCCTCTCAAATCGGAGTCTGTGCTCTCTATAGAGTCATTAAGCTCGGATTGAGAAATGCCGGGACCTGAAGCCTTGTCTTTAGCCAGATATAAACCGTATACGCCTATGAATAATACGAGTAAAAACCCAAGGGTGAATAGGGCAATCCGCGTCAGCTTCGCGCTTTTTTTTCTTCTCGTTCTTCTGGGTTTCCTGCTCGTATTTTTTTTAGTCGGCAAAAAAAGGAATCTCCCTAGCCTTTGGGAACGCCGCCCGGGGCTTTAGAGGTCTTTATGATTTTCACTGCGCTTTCGAGCTGTTTGTCCGCGTCTTCTTCGTTCTCTACAACTATGTCCGGAGTTACGCCTACTTCGCTTATCGATCTTCCGCTCGGAGCGTAAAACTTAGCCGTCGTAAGCTTAAGACCCGCACCGTCCTCGAGCTTGATTATGGTCTGGACCGATCCTTTGCCGAAAGTGGTAGTGCCCAGTATGGTGGCTCTCTTTGAATCCTGGAGCGCTTCCGCTACAACTTCTGACGCGCTTGCGCTGCCGTCGTTTACAATCACTACTATTGGCTGCTCCTCATAATCCCCGTTCTTTGTCGCGTAGTGTTCTCTTGACTGCCCCTCATAGCGGCCTTTGACGCTTACGATAAGGCCGTCATCGACGAACTCGTCCACCACCTGTATGGCTTCGCTGAGAAGCCCGCCCGGGTTATTCCTAAGGTCAAGTACGATACCCTTTAAGTTGCCTCTGTTATTGGATTCAAGCTTTGTGAGAGCCTGCTTAAGCTCAAGTGAAGTATTATCCTGAAACTGTGAAAGCTTTATATAAGCGATCCCGTCCGGTAAAAGCTCGGGTTTAACGCTCTTAACTATTATTTTGTCTCTTGTAAGAGTTACCACACGGGGCTCTTTATCGCCCTCACTCTTAACCGTTACATTTACCGTGCTCCCTCTGGGGCCTCTTAAGAGTTTTACTACTTCCTGCACGACCAAACCCTTTGTGGGCTTACCGTCTACCTCTAAGATCTGGTCCCTTGGCTTAATTCCGGCCCTTTCCGCGGGCGTGCCTTCTATAGGCGTAATTACCGTGAGCACCCCGTCTTCGACTGTAACCTCCATCCCCACACCGCCGAACTCTCCGGTTGTACCGATCTCAAGCTCCCTGAAACGCTCAGGAGTAAGGTATGCGGAATAGGGGTCCAGCGTTCTCAGCATTCCTTCTATAGCGCTCTCTGTAAGCTGCTCTGAGTCTACTTCTTCCACGTAATTGCGCTCTATCAGATCAAGCACTCTGGTAAAGTTGGAAAGTCCCTGATATACGGCTTCGTCCGCACGCGCACCGGCGCTTAAAACAAGAAAAATAGCAAGTATTAAAACGAGTCTTTTCATATTTAGCTCCTATGAACAGGGTAACTAAACATGCTTAAGCTCGCAAATATAATTTTTCGTATTAATAATATGTTTAGCCCTGAGTGGGTCTAAAGATTGATGAAAGAAAAAAGGGAACCGAAGCTCCTTATTTTTTAATTTTCTTTAGCGGTCAATTGCCATTTGTCCCATTTAAATCTCGCTTTGCCGCCGCAGTCTTTCATGGCAGTTATTTTGAGTATGGTTAACTCTTTCAAATAACGGCCCAGATTTAACTTTGTTCCTTTTCCAAGGCTTCCAGCCTTTTTTCGATCTGAGTAAGCTTGTAAATAATGTAGATATGGGTCTTTTTGGCATCTATACCAACCGGACTATCGTCACTATGAATCATTTTAGCTATCTCGGCATAGGTTTTTTCATCTATGTCCATTATCATTCTCCTATTAATTATTATTTATGAGTATATCACCAACACCCATATATAACCGGGGACACTTCAATATAAAAATTAAAAAAAAGGGGGGGTCAAAGTATCATTATTTAGTAGTATTTAGTTTTCGCTTTCTTGATCTTATCGGACGGATAATATATTTTACTTATCGGAAAAGACACTATGCTGAATATGGTATTCACAGTAATAAGCAGGTTTATCGGAAGCTATACCTCCGTCGTGCTCGAGGTCTCAAAGGACTGGTTTATTCTCTATAAGATTGTATTTATCCCTGTCTCGCTTTTAATCTACTTTCTCGCGTTCTTTGTAATTGCGGGCGTGCTGTTAATTGTTATTTTTATAGCACGGCCGATTTCCTTCATCTCAAATATGTTCTTTAAATAGTTCTGTTTTTGCTCATACCTCTCAAATATATCACTCGCGATTTTCCACCAGCGGTGCCTACTTTGTTAATATGGCTCAGGTGTTATAATTACAAGTTCGATGAAAGGGAAACTCGAATCGTACGTCGATCCTAAAAAACTCCCCCAGCACGTGGTCATCATAATGGACGGCAACGGCAGGTGGGCCAAGAAGAAGAATCTTGACCGTATCAGCGGGCATAAAGAAGGCATGAAATCGGTGCGTGCCGTTATGAAAGGGGCAAGAGATTTGGGCATCAAGCACGTTACTCTATACGCGTTTTCGGCTCAGAACTGGAATAGACCCAAAGAGGAAGTAAAGGCTCTTATGGAGCTTCTTAAACAGTATCTAGTAAAAGAGGGGGAAAGACTGGTGGAAAACGACGTCAGGCTTAACGCAATTGGCAGGCTCCAGGAGCTTCCCGAGGACGTGTACGAAGTTCTCACAGAAACTATGGAGAAAACCCGCCACTGCAAAGACCTTACGCTTACCCTGGCTCTGAGCTACGGGGGCAGAGAGGAAATAGTGGACGCCGTAAAAAAAATCGCTTCAAACGGCAAAATATCCCCTGAGAAAATAAATCAATCGAATTTCTCAAACTACCTATACACCGATGATCTCCCTGAGCCCGACCTCCTGATACGTACTAGCGGAGAGATGAGGCTATCAAATTTTATGCTCTGGCAGCTTGCGTATACGGAGATTTATGTCACAAAAACTCTCTGGCCTAATTTCAGAAAACGCCACCTGATAAAAGCCATTCTCAATTACCAAAGACGCGAACGCAGATTCGGCCTCACCGGAGAGCAGGTCCAAAAAAGGGAAGTCATTTGAAAAACATCTCCATTCTGGGCTCAACCGGCTCAATCGGCAGACAAACCCTCGAAGTAATTTCGGACAACCCCGACAAGTATAATGTCGTGGGTCTTTCGTGCGGGGAAAATCTGGAGTTACTTATGGAGCAGATACTCAGATACAAGCCCGCCGTAGCTTCTGTAAAAGACCCGGGGCTTGCCTCCGCGCTTAAGTCCGCGGTGAACAGCTCTGAGACCGAGATTGTGCACGGAGATGAGGGGGCGTCCCAAGTGGCATCGATTGAGGACGCGGACACTGTAGTGTCGGCCATGGTCGGAGCCTCAGGACTAAAACCCACGATTAGCGCCGTGCGTGCAGGCAAGGATATTGCGCTTGCCAACAAGGAGACCCTGGTGATCGCGGGGGAGATTATAACCAGAGAGGCAAAGGCGAGTAACGTCACTATCCTGCCGGTGGACAGCGAGCACAGCGCGCTCTTTCAAGCGCTTCAGTGCGGAGAGAAAAAAGATGTTAAGAGACTGATACTCACGGCCTCGGGCGGGCCCTTTCTGGACACTCCGGAGGAGGAGCTCACGAACGTCACCCCCGAGGTTGCGCTCAACCACCCTACCTGGGTGATGGGGAAGAAAATCACTATAGACTCAGCTACACTTATGAATAAGGGGTTTGAAATAATAGAGGCAAAATGGCTCTTTGGCTTAGGGTCTGAGAAAATATCTGTCTGGATACATCCCCAGAGCATTGTACACTCTATGGTAGAATATATAGACGGTTCGATTATATCGCAGATGGGTATACCGGATATGAGGATTCCGATCTCTTACGCGCTTTCGTATCCAGAAAGGACTGACATGCGAAGAGACGATGCCAGGCCGGGAGATTTTTCAGAGCTTAGCTTCAGGGAGGCGGATTTTAAAAAATTCCCGTCCCTTGCTCTGGCGTTCGGAGCACTCGAAGAGGGCGGAACAATGCCTTCAGTAATGAACGGAGCCAATGAGGTGGCGGTTGAGGCTTTCCTTACAGGAAAGATCGGGTTTACTGATATAGTAAAAACAGTGGACAGGGTTATGGAGCTTCACAAAATAGCTAAGGCGGATACACTTGAAGCCGTAATACAAAGCGATACATGGGCAAGAGAGAAGGCGGCGGATTTAATCAAAAACTAGAATATATAAATAACGATTGGAGAGCGTATTAATATGACTGCAATAATAGCTTTTATTTTTGTAATTGGGATTTTGGTATTCATACACGAGTTAGGGCATTTCCTGGTAGCCAAGTGGAGCGGTGTGAGGGTCGAAAAGTTTTCTCTCGGGTTCGGGAAAAAGCTCTTCGGGTTTACAAGGGGCGAGACTGAGTACCTGGTCTGCATGCTCCCTCTCGGAGGTTACGTTAAGATGTATGGGGAGGGCTCTGAGGGCAACTTCATAGTAGATAAGGTAGAAGCTGGATCCGTGGCCGAGAGATGCGGGTTTAAATCGGGCGACAGAATAGTGAATGTCGAGGGGCTCGATCTCAAGGAATACGAGCGGTGGAAACAGCTTGAAGCCGTTCTTGAAAAAGAACCTGAAAGGGATTACGAAGTAACTGTGGAAAGGGACGGAAAACCAATTGAGATCCAGGTAAAGGCAAGAGACCTGGAAGGCAATGATACATACTCTGAGAAAGAATACCCGCGCGGATTCTCGACACAGCCTATCCTGAACAGGCTTGCAATAGTGGTAGCAGGACCCTTTATGAATTTCCTACTCCCTTTTATATTCCTGCCGCTGGTATTCATGATCGGTATTACGGTGCCGGCTTATCTGGAGCGCGCGCCTGAGATCGGCTACATAAATCCCGAGTCTCCCGCCGCTGAAGCAGGTTTTGTAAAAGGGGACAAGATACTTGAAATCGAAGGCAGTGAAGTCTCTAATTGGCGGGACGTCAATATCGCAGTACAAACAAACCCGGATGTAGAGATTGATATCAAGATCGACAGAGACGGCACGGAGCAGGTGATCCCTGTAATAGCTAAGGCATCGCCCGAAGGTGTAGTGGCAATAGGGTTCAGCGAGCCGATTCCGGCAAAAGTGGGAGGCGTGGTAAGCGGCACACCCGCCGACGCCGTGAAACTTGAAAAAGGTGACAGGATTGCGGAGATAGACGGGGTCAGTATCGCGGACTGGGACCAGATGGCGTCTATTATAAAACAAAACGCAGGAAACGAGCTAACTGTGGCTATTGAAAGGGGAGAGGAAGTTTTTGACATATCAATCACGCCAGAGCCCCTGGGGGAAGACGGTGCGGGCGCTATCGGCATACAGATCTACACTGAAGAGGTGGTAAAGCAGTACGGGTTCTTCGAATCGATAGTAAAAGGCGTACAAGAAGCCGCAAAAATGATAATAGAAGTTATTGTGCTTCTGTTCGGGTTCCTTTACAAGCTGGTCACGGGCAAGATAGCCCTGGGTACGGCGGGTAAGAGCTTGGCGGGTCCCATACTTATTGCCAAGGTCTCAGGCTCTGCCGCAGAGAGCGGCATCGCGCAGCTTCTGCAGTTCACATGTTTTATCAGCATAAACCTTGCGATAATCAATCTGTTCCCTATACCGATGCTAGACGGCGGTCATGTTGTGTACCTGGCGATTGAAGCCATTAAGAAAAAGCCGCTAAGTCAGCGCTCAATGGAAATAAGCCAGAAGATCGGGCTCACGCTGCTGATCTTTATCATGTTCCTTGCTATTTACAACGACATATCAAGAGTCAAAGGGGATCTTTTGAACTCCTTTAACAGGATAGTGGACGTGCTAAAGCAATAGGGCGGAAAAACCGCTGTGGCTGTATAATTTCCTATATAGAACCACGCGGGTACAAGCTTAATCACAAGCGCCGGGTCTAAACTAAGAAAATGGGTCTTCTAAGGCTGGGAAAAGACAACTGGGCAAGGACGAGTCCGACCAAAGAGGGAATGGTGTTCCTGGGACTGAGCCTTTTCGTTGGGTTCGCGGCGCTCAATACCGGCAACAACCTACTGTATCTTGCTTTCGGAATGATGCTCAGCTTCATAGTAGCTTCGGGCGTGATGTCCATGATCAATCTCGCCAGGATCCAAGTCACAGTGAAACCCACCGGAGACGCGTTTGCCGCATCAGCTTCAAAACTTAAATTCTCTATTAGGAACGAGAAGTATTTGATACCCTCTTATTCCATATCTATTGAGCTTGAAAACGAAAAAGTATTTATACCCTACCTACCGGCGAAAAAAGAAAGCATAGTAGGTGTAAGTTATTTATTCAGACGCAGGGGCTGGAATAAAATCCCCGAGGCAAGGCTCTCTACGAGGTTCCCGTTCGGATTCTTTAGAAAATGGATTAGGGTAGACACTGGAGAAAATAATGTTCTGGTCTATCCGAGACTGCAAAACGTCTCACTGGATTATGAAGACATAAGAAAAAATCCTGAGCACAGAAACCCCGATCAGGAAGGAAGCAGCAAACAAAGAAGCGGATCGGGAGAGGATATTCGCTCTATTAAAGAGTATAACTCCGGAGACAACCCAAAGCTTATTCACTGGAAGACTACGGCTAAGACAGGGAGAGTGATGGTGAGAGAGATTGAGGAAGAGACGGAGAACAAAGAAGCCGTGCTGAAATTTGTTCCCCATAAGGATATAGGCTTGCTAGAGCGCCAAATTAGCCGTGTGGCCTCGGCCTTTTTAGAGCTCCGAAAACAAGGTTTCGATATAGAATTCCGTACCCCCGACAGGACATTTTCCCCGAACCAGATCGGCAGGTCACCCAAAGCAGTGCTCGCTTATCTCGCCCTATATCAATAACAAACTATAAGAATTTTGTTGATTAATCGGGTATAAATTAGAAAGGCAAATGACAGACAAACATGATATAGACCAGATCATTAAATCTAACAGCCGGTTTTACGAAGCTCTGGGCGACAGAGACCTCGAGCTTATGAAAACAGTCTTCGTCCCTGATGAGAGGGCAGGCTGCACACACCCAGGGTGGATTATGCTTAGGGGATACGACGCAATAATTCAAAGCTGGGAGAACGTTTTCGACCCTGAGGACAAACTTCATATAAACCTTCATAACGTCACCGTCGACTTAAGAGGTGATTCCGCCTGGGTCACCTGTATCCAGGAGCTTACCTATATCAGAAGAGACCCTGTAATGATGAACGTCTCGGTATCGACAAACATTTTTGAGAAAACCGATTCAGGATGGCTTATGCTGATCCACCACGCCTCTCCCGTTCCCTTTACCACAGAGTCAGATGAGTCCGGGGAAAACTCTAATCTTCAATAATAGGAATTAGCAGCTCAGGAGTCCGGCGTGATTACTTGGGTGTACTTATATCGTGCTCGATATGGAGGCCGCACTCTTTATCCGAGTCGCTTTCCCACCACCAGCGGCCTGCTCTAGAGTCCTCGCCTTCTTTTACGGCGCGTGTGCACGGCGCGCAGCCGATGCTGGGGTAGCCGAGATCATGGAGCTTATTGTAAGGAACCTTGTGCTCGTTTATGTAGTCCCACACACGTTTGGAACTCCAGTCTACAAGCGGATTGATCTTTAATATGCCGCCGTGAAGCTCGTCTATTTCGAACTTTTGGGCTTGGGCCCGGTTCTCTGTCTGCCCGCGTCTGATTGAGGTTACCCAACCATCTAGACCGACCAGAAACTGTTTGAGAGGGTAGACCTTCCTTACTTCACAGCATAAGAACCTGTTCTGCTTACTCTTATAAAAAAGGTTCATTCCACGCTCGGTAACCATCTTTTCCACTTCGTCTTTATCAGGGAACAAAACCTCGATCTGTGTACTATAGTGGCTCCTTATCCTGTCCATAACGTCGTAGGTTTCCTGGTTCAGTCTTCCTGTGTCCAGAGTGAAAATCCTGGCTTCATTGCTGACTTTCATGAACATATCAATGAGCACGACACCCTGGGACTGAAAGCTCGATGCCATGGCAAGCCTCGGGTGAAGGGTTTCAAGAGCCCACTCTAGTACATCGTGCGGGCTTTTGTCCTTAAATTCGTGGTTCAGCTCACTTACCTGCTCGGCGTTAAACCTTATGCCCGTGTTATCAGAGCCAAGGGAATCCTTAGATAAATCCGCTTCAACGTTAATAGTAAAGCACCTCCGTACAGAAAAAGCTTATGATATGAGCACAAGGTCTAATGACCGATACTCATACTTATTATCTCCCCGACGTTATAGTTAAAATATAAGGACGATAATGCGTAACCCATACCGACGGCTATGAACGGAATCACAATCCAGAAAAACGCGATCCTCATTACATGCCGGTTCCGCGCCGTAACACCAAAACCCTGTTGAGCGCATGAAAAACCAATTATACCCGATGTCACGATCTCCGCTATAGATACGGGAATACCGGACACCGACGCTATCAGTATGAGCGCAGCCGCGGTAAATTCAACCGAAACAGCCCTTAAGATACAAATCTCGGTTATTTCCTTTCCCACAGAATCAAGCACCCGGCCTCCGAACAATATGGCTCCTACGCCCATGGCGACACCCGCGATCACCGCTCCCCAGTAAGAGCTGATCAGCCCGAGCCCCACTATAGGTCCAACGGCGTTGGCCGAGTTATTGGCCCCCGCGGAGAATGCCAGAAACGTACCCGAAACCGTAATCAAAATAGTAAGAATGCGGTTTATATTCGTCTCCGAGTAACGGTCTGTCAGATACTTAAGCGTTCTGAAATACAGGTATCTCGCTACAACAAAATTAATTACA
Organism: Thermodesulfobacteriota bacterium; assembly: GCA_965216785.1. Classification (GTDB taxonomy): domain Bacteria; phylum Desulfobacterota_D; class UBA1144; order Nemesobacterales; family UBA2774; genus UBA2774. The sequence goes on along the minus strand of OZ244197.1, from coordinate 1,304,828 downwards.
AACGCGATAATAGGAGCGCATACCCACCAAATGATTATCTCTATAAATTTCTGGCCGTTTAGTGCGCTCGAGTATATACCTACGCCCGCTATAGCGCACACTATCGCATGTGTGGTAGCGATAGGCACGCGAGCCACATTGGCCCAGGATACGAATAATATGGCGATTACGAATATTATTAATACAAGCCCGACGTGAGCGGACAGTACGTCGCTGGGTACAAGCCCCTTTCCGAGCGTGCTGACGACCGGGGCGCCTGCTACCACCGCGCCGAGTAAGGCGAATATGGCTATAAGTATAGTGGCCTGCCTCTTTGACCTTACCCCGGCACCGTAAGAGGTAGCCATAGCGGCGGCTGAGTTGTTAGCACCTATATTCAATGCCAGAAACGCCGAGAGCACAAGCGCTATGGGCAGTATCAATTCCAACTACTTATCTCCTGTGAGTTATATTGCATAAGAGTTATGATAATGATTTTATATATATAGATTCCGAATCCGAATACTTTAGGCAATTAAAGTGCCAGGTGCTAATATAAGGGATTTAAGCCGGTTTTCAAGAAGATACTGCAAGTCCTTGATTATTTTGTAATCAGCTTGTATATTTTTGTAACAGTCAAGGGTGCATTATGTCTAAACCAGGAAAAGTATCGATTCTTAGTAAAGATACCGGATTAATCGCGGAAATAAACGGGATACTTGGCTCAATCGAGATATCCGTCTTTGAGTGTATTGAAGATATAAAGGACACCGACGTAGTGCTTTTGGACGTGGACAGCGCCGGATTAAGCGGACTCGACAGCTTAAAGAAAAAGGCATTTGTAGTCGTAATAACCGCCGAGAAAGGCGCCAGGTATCTGATAGAATCGATGACATTCGGAGCGTTTGACTGTGTCTTTAGACCACTTAAGTCTTCCCATTTGGCCGAATCCGTAAACCGGGCGCTCGGTATTAACTCAGAGACCAAAGAGAGCGTAATAAAGTTTCCGGGCGAGGTAGAGGGCTCTAGCGTCACGTGCGCGATAGTCGGAGACTCTCCGATGCTCCAGGATATATGCAAGCTCATCGGACAGGTAGGCAGGGTGGACGTCCCCGTGCTCATTACAGGCGAGAGCGGAACAGGAAAAGAGCTTGTGGCAGAGTCCGTGTGGAAAGTAAGCACAAGATGGGAGAAGCCTTTTGTAGTGCTTAACTGCGCCGCGATCCCGGAGAACCTTCTCGAGGCCGAGCTATTTGGCTACAATAAGGGCGCGTTTACAGGGGCTGATACGTCAAGGATCGGGAAATTCGAAGAGGCCGACGGCGGCATTATTTTTCTGGATGAAATCGGCGATATGTCGCTCTCGCTCCAGGCCAAGGTGCTGCGTGTACTACAGAGCGGCGCGTTTCACCGACTGGGAAGTAACACGGAGCAGTCCGTTGACGTAAGAATCATTACAGCTACAAATAAAGACATCGATACCCTCGTCTCTCAAGGGAGGTTCAGAGAGGACCTTTACTACAGAATAAACGTCGTAAATATTAAGCTCCCGGCGCTTAAAGAAAGAAAGGAAGACATAGCCCTTCTGACCGAGTGTCTTACCAGAAGGCACGCAAACCAGATCGGGAAAGATATTCACGGCGTCACGGAAAAGTTTCAGGAAAGACTCCTTGAGTACGACTGGCCGGGGAACGTCAGGGAGCTAGAAAACGTCATACGTAAAGCTATCGCTTTTACCAAAACCCCTTACTTAACTTCCTTTGATCTCGATATACATCTAAAGCCCGCCCGCGAGCTTGCGCCCGAGCCCGCTTCATACCAGGACTCGCTCAGGCAGTCCGTAAAGGCGCTCATCAGAAAAGGGGACAACACGAACGTCTACGAGCGTATAATAAAACAGTCCGAGAGGATAATGCTCGTAGAGGCGCTAGAGGCAAGCGGCTGGAACCGCTCTCAGGCGGCAAGGACTCTTGGAATAAACCGCCTTACTCTCAGACGAAAGCTCGAAGAGTTCGACATCGCAGCCCCTTGAGGTCTAAAGAAGCTCTGAGATTTTAAATATGGAGTATAACGGGACGCCGATCTCGCTGAATTTTTCTTGTCCGCCCTCTTCCCTGTCTACAATAACGAGAGCTTTTTTCACTTCTGCGCCCGCCTCACGCACTGCGTGTATGGCTTTGATCACGGAGCCCGCAGTGGTTACAACGTCTTCTACAACGGCGGTTATATCACCCGGATTTAAGTTCCCTTCGATCAATTTCCCCGTGCCGTGGCCCTTTTCCTGCTTGCGGACAAGAAACCCCGGAAGCGGGGAGCCGCTCTGGTGGCTTAGGACCAGAAGAGAGCCGACGATCGGGTCAGCCCCCATAGTAGGGCCGCCAACGGCGCTGATGTCCGAGTCCTTTCTTATCTCTTCAAGGAATATTTTCCCGATCAGGTAAACGCCTTCAGGGTCGAGCGTGGTGAGCCTGGCGTCAATGTAATAGTCGCTCTTTTTGCCCGAGGCTAGGGTGAACTCGCCCCGGAGTATCGATTTTTCTTTCAGTATCTCCTTAAGCCGCTCTCTGTCGCTCTGTGCCATAGCGTGACTATCTAACCTCAGTCATGCCCGGTTGTCAATCTTACTAACTACTCCCCGCCCTCGGACTCAATTTGAAAGAGCGCGCCCAGATTAATGGATCCGTGCTCCACAGGGTCCTGCGGGTTAGCAGTCCCGGGGTTTCCGGGGTTCAGGCTAGAGGCCGTGTCGTCAGGCGGGAACAGAACAAGGGCTCTCAGGAATTCGAGCACCATACCCCGCCGGTTAGCATTCAATCTCGCAAATTTTCTCTTTGATTCCTCAGCCTCGCCGCCGTGGCGGAGGATCACCTCTTCAAGGTTTATACTCCTCCCGTCGTGACCGTAAGGGGCTGTGGTGGCTACACCCCAAAGGGGCTCTGTCATAAACTCCGTTACCGTGCTGCCGTCATATTCCCGCTCATGAAACGCGGGGCCGAGATCGTGGCGCTTTAAATCGGTGAAGATATTCTTTACCTCAAAAGATTCTTCATTGGGGAGAAGCTGAGGGAACTCCTCACCGTCCTCAACTGTTTTAAATAATGTCGTTGCTGTCGCGAACAGACGGTTGAATATCCCTTTTTCAGGGTCGTGAACGGTCTCCACATCTGCTATACGTCTGTCATTCTCGACAGTCAAGCTCTGCACGTGGCAAGAGGTGCAGCCTATACTTTCCATAAGCTCGAGTCCCTTTTCAGCGCGTTTTGTCATCTTCCCGGTACCGGGCTTGAAGTAGTTAAGGAGATAAAACTCCAAATGATCCACAACCGCAGGGTCTATCTCGTTAACCACGCCGTCTCCGTCCCCGTCCTCAGCGGCGTCACACACTGGAGGCCTTTCAATCGTATCGAGCTCGGGATCAAACTCCATCCCTGAAGGGGTAATTACAAGCTCAGGGTTATCAGGGTCTGTCGCTCTGCAAAGAAGGTCATCCGGGGTCTCAAGACCCATCTCTGCCTTAAAAGCGCCTATGATAAACTCGCGTATCGACATTGTACCTCCCTCGTGAAAGAACGGGCGTACCCTCAAGTCTTCGTCTACGCCGGCTACTTGCGTCGTATCGACGCTCCCGTCGGGCACTGCGGTAATGAAGCCGTATGAGATTCCCTTACTCTTAAGCTCAAGTGTAACGGCGCTTCCCTGCACCTCGGCTTGGGTGATGGCTTCGCCCCTTATGGTTCTAAGGTCCCGGGTGATCTCATCCCCGAGCATCTCCACAAGCCCGAGTCCGAAAAGATGAGGGGCGTCACGGCTGTCCGGGCGCGTAGCGACGTCTCCGCCAAACCCGGCGGCTCCCCTTGGGCGTCCGTGGCAAGTGGCGCAGCTATCGGCAAGCCCAGCGCCGAGCTCACGCATTTCCCGTATGTTTCCAGCGGAATCTTCGCTCGCGCGCGGTCCTTGGCCTTGGGCCTCAGTGAACTTACGCTGAAAGAGCTGGCGCCCGCGGCGGATTGAGCGCGCCGGATCGCGCTTAATAAGATAGGTAGAAGAGCCCGGTGTAAACTCATCACCAGTGCCAGCGCCTATCTGCTCTTCAAGCGATTTCCCGATTGTCCCGCCCGGGACGTTCGGGAAAGTCTGCGTCTCATCGGTAAGCTGAGCATGTGCGCTAGGTATGGGAAAGAAATCCGATAGGAGAACAAAAGAAAGACTAAGCAAAACGTAAAGCGGTACTGCTATCACTCTTTTGCATGACATCATATGTATTCCCCCCTGTAAGTGTTAAATATGAAAGACCCTCTCTTGACTGCGGCCTCGCATCAATATTATTAATACTTTTATTCAAATCTTGTGCCAAAAGATAATAAGCAATGATTATGGATGATTATGAAATAGGCACAAATATAAAGTGCCAGGTGGCACAATATATATTGTATTAAATGATCAAAAATGATCCTGAAAGAGAGTATCGAGTGAAACTGGTGGTGCCGAGGGGATTCGAAACATGGGCCTCATGAATACCATTCCTATTTTATGGAATTTTGGTTAATTGTGCCAAGATATGAGAACTTGTGAGAAACGCCCGAGAATCAACTGCGGGAAAGAATGAATATATATAGCAGTAAGATAGCAAAAAATCCTAAATAGACCCATCTTGCGGTACTATCAATTTTTCGCGCCAATGATTCATTACCCTGCCTGGCAATCCTGCTTACGAGTATAGATTCACCAAGCGCCAGGAAAATCAGGATAGTGCTGAACAAAACGAATTTATCCATAACGGTTAAAAATGAGACTTTCGGCAGCTGGTTTGATATCGCGAAACGGAAAGCTATTAGAGTGAATACCGAGGCGGTAGATATGCCGATCTGCGGTCCTAGCTGCGAGGGATCGATCCAAAACACGCACCACGCCATCAAAACAATGAGACTGAGTGAAAACATGAACAGCAAAACAAAATAACTCGACACTCGCTTTGCGCTAATTTGAAATTCTACGAGCGGCACTTCACCCAAAACCGGCACACTCTCATTTTTATTTTCAAAACCAAGCTCAGGATTTATATCCCATCCCACAATTGAGAGCTTCTCTCTCATTCCGCTGTCTTTAGAGTCTACTTTCAGGGTCAATTGCCGGGGGTTATAGTCAATCGACGCAAAAGTAATCGGTAGTATCTGTCTGTCGAATGGGAATTTCTCAATATTTAAGGGAGACTCTAAAAATCCCAGTGTCCGCTGATAGAACTGAACGTTACCTTCGGCATCCACGGTTACGACGTCGTCATAGAACGTTTTGATAGGCCAGGACATGTTAACAAGATTAATTGCCGGATTCCACACGCTGTTAATATCGATTCTGCAATACTCAAGGGACTTGCCCAACGAGGCTTCAGACAGGCGCGGGTCTTTCCAGTCGAGCGTGAAAATAAAGTCGGTCAGAAAAGTTTGGTTCGCGTCTTTAATTTGATTTACATCTATAACGTATAGCTCTATGTTTACGACCGTGGGAGTCCCTTGTGGATCGGGCCGGTCAAATGTAAGCTCCCCTGGTATATCACATCTCTTCTCAGCAGAGTTTTGCGCTTCGCTTGTACTTGCCAGCGATAAAAACAGCATTACAAATGCGATGGTTACAATCCGGCACATAGACTAATTATATATCACATGGACTTTATATTTATAGAGTATGTGAGTGAGGTTGCACAAAGTTCCTGAAATTACTGGTGGAGCCGAAGGGATTCGAACCCTCGACCTCATGAATGCCATACTGATTTTCTATTATATCACTTTATATGTGTTGATATAGAGTTGTTACAACCCTCCGTTATTACACGATATTTAGAATTTGCTTTATATGTCTTCATATAGCATTATACAGATTCTACTCTTCAGTTACTGACAAATCCACTGACATTTTCTGCAACGTTTGTTCGATCTCAAGTATTGGTTTTTGAAGTGAACATTTATGGATTATATCATCAAGAGTTAAACCTTCTTTTTTTGCTATCTTTTTTCTATCAAAGTATGTAGTGTGTATTGTACTTGTTTTTTGACTTGTTACTTTTGCTAGTTCCCTGAACGCCCCTCTTAAACCATATTGTTCTCTATTTCTTTCTATAACTACGTAATATAACCAGTAACCCATTTGTGTTATTTCTTTTTTGTCTATCGCCGATGCAATAGCTCTAGCTAATCGAGTCGCCTTATCGTTTAAAACGGGGACCGCACTATAGAAAACTGCCATATCTTTTAGACAAGTTATTTCAAATGCCCTGAAGCCCACTCTTGATACAATATCTGTAAGTAATGATTCAGAATTTAATCCTTGTCTAAATTTTATTTTTAAAAGCTTATCCAAATATTCATAGCATAATGAATAAACAAGGTTAGAGCCCAAACTTGGATTTACCAAAATATGTCCAGGAGTTATGTTTCTTAAATAGAATGAGGCTTCATATGGTCCTTTATTCGGCCTCTTTTTTAATGTAATAAATGGCGAGTTTAGTTCACTAATATTGAAAGTGGCAAGTATATCAAAACAAGGGTCTGGACGAACAATTTGATTACAGACGTGTTCTGCTAAATCATTACATTGAGCATTTACTAAACTTTCATATATTGTTCCTTTTCTTTCATCAGGGGTCTTAGCATCAATACATATCCTCAATATCTCTTCACTATTGGCAAATGAAGGTTTTTCCAAAAACTCTATCACAGCGTTGCTAGCTTCATTTGCTGACCAATTAAACTTGTCCGCTATGTATTCTGTATCTGATTTTGAGAGCCGATTTTCCATTGTGTGTAATATTGTACCATAAATACTATATATATGTGGTATTTTGTGTTATATTCTACACATTGTAGTTGATATTATCAAATAGGAGGTATTAAAATGAATGAAAGTCATAAAAATGAGAAACTTGCTTATACCATCCCAGAGGTAGCAGAGCTCACTAGTCTTAGTGTTTCATATCTGTATCGTCTCTCGGCGGAGGGCAGATTGCCTGTCTCTCGAGTGGGAAAACGTTGTTTAATAATTCCAGAGGATTTAAATAACTGGCTTCGAGAACATTCTAGACTTAATGTGATTATAAGCCAAAAGCGAAAGCTGGGAGGATAGTAATTATGAGTTCATTTGCTGGTAAAGTTGTAGCAGACTGTAGGCGTAGACTTGAAAAATATAAATCTAGAAAGTTGTACTCTGAAAAGAGTGAACGGCAGAAGTACTGGATAGAACTTATCTCACGCTATGAATACGACTTATTTGTTACCTTAACGTTTCGAGAAGATACAGAATTTGGGTTGGTTAAGTTGAGATTTGAGAAGTGGATTGACTCTCTTAACAAAAAACTCTTTAGAAGGCGATACAAACAAAGAGGTCGTGGTATTCGCTATGCAGTCGTATACGAAACCCAGAAGAGGGGGACCCTTCACATTCACGCTTTGCTAGGTGCTGATGGGCTAAGTGAGCTTTATTGGGAGTATATGGCTGAACTTTGGAAGTGTAATGGGCAACAGAAGAACGGAACTTTGCTTAATAGGATTGTTAACGGACACGCAGTTATAGATACTTACGACCCTAAAAAGGGTGCAATACATTACATGACAAAGAGTATATATAAAGGTGGAGAACCTGACATTTACGTCCCTCGTAAAGAACGAGAGGGCAAGGCCTGTAGCATTGAGACTCCTGAATAAGTGAGTTAAACACCCGATTCTACGTAGTAGGCAGTTCCTAACAAGTTGGGGAGGTCCCCTCTTGAATAGTATAACTATAAGTTAATGTTTATTTTTAATACATATAATTTATTACAACTTCAATATTGTGGATATTGTTCACTATCGATTATTTAGATACGAAACTATATATAGACCATGATCTGTGGAAATGAAGAACTTGAAACTAAAACATTAATATGTTGAAAACTTCAGAAATAATACTTCATTATTTCTATATTGATAATACTACTCAATACTTAACAGCAACAAGGCGTCAAATAATTGCAACTTCATTTACGCCTAAACCTTTGTATAACTCACACATATTTTTATGGCATGTGAGTACAATAACCTGACGCGATAATGCAAAATTATGTAATGCTTCCATAGCTAATGGTCCCCTATCATCATCAAAATTTACGAATATATCATCCATAATTATTGGCATTGATTCTGACTGACTTTCATATTCCTTAATTAAGCCGAGTCTCATAGCAAAATATAGCTGCTCCTTAGTACCTCTACTCAATTCAAGCACACCTTTTCTATTTCCAAATTCATCACTTATAAAAAGATCGTCCTTTTCAATTGGTTTAGTAATATTAGTATAGGATTTATCCGTTAGATGAAAGAATATTTCCTCTGCCGCTTTGATTACGTTTGGTTGACGTGTATTTTCATATTTAAAAATAGCTTTATTAAGCATTACTCCAGCTATTTGAAATTTAGTCCATTCGACTGAAAGATCGTTCAATTGCTGCTTTTTCACTTCAATTTCGTTCTGCTTAACCAACAAATCTTGATGAGACGCTATGTCATCAATTTTGTTATTAAGTTCCCCAATATATTGGTTTTTAGTATCTCGTTCTTCTTTGATTTCGTCTAAATGGGATATAATCTTATTTAGTTCATTCTCTATCGTCTCTGGGTTAGTGACTTTTAGGTAATTTAGGAAATCTTCATAATCTTTGTTGGTTCCTACATTTGATTGTATGATTTTTTTATACCCATTAATCTTTTCGAGTATTTCTTCTCGTTTTTTGAATATTTTGTACTTATTTTTGAGGTCATCCTCATCATTCGCATTAAGTGATCTAATGTAATTTTGCTTTTCTATAAGTTTTGATTGTTTTTCGCTACTAAGATTATCGATTTTATTTTCTAACTCTGTAATAAGTTTCTCATTATTTTCTTTCTGTCTCTTATTATCAGCACTTTCTGCAAATTTTCTTTGAATATATTCTATGTTAGCACTTATCTCAGTGCTAACGGCTGGTTCCTCTATAACACTGATAACTTTGTCATGTATTTGTTTAACATTATTGATAATATTATCCAAATTAAGAATCCTTTTTTCATTTTGATCTAAAGTAGCAACTTGCTTTTTTATATATTCTATCGAAGCAACAATATCTAAAACCGTTTCTACCGTTGTACCTTCTTCCAGATTTAAAGTACTAAGAAATCTATTCCATTCCATGTTAATGTTTGTCAAAGTTGTTTCTTGTTCTTGAAGTTCATTTAAGTAAGCCTGTTCTAAAGGATCAATTGAATCTAAAGTGCTCTTACTTTTCATATGCCATGCTATTACACTTCCAATAATAAAAATAAGAAAAGAAAATCCAATTAGATAGATATGTTGTGAATTTATGAGAGAAGGAATATTGTTAAGGTTAATTTGTGAAGAATAAAGACCAAAACCTACACCTAATAACCCAATAAGAATTATTGCATAAATAGCATACTTATAAAACTCTGGCCCTATAAAACCTTTAGAAAAATTTGCTAATTTTTGATCCCTATAAAGTTCTAATTTGTTCTCTATAGTCCGCGCCCTGTCTTTTTCATTAATAAATCTATCTTTAAAAGAGTTGATAGTTTCTTTTTGTTCGTGGGTTAGTTGAAACTGTTCTATTTGACTAAGAGACCACCCCTCTCCGAGCTGATTAACTTCTCTTTGGATATTATCAACTAATGCACTTCTATTTGATTCTTCTAATTCAATGTCTTTTGTAGCTGTCCTAAAGTTCTCTATAGATTGTTGAAGAGCAATAACATCTGATTCAGATTCTATAAGTTTTTTGTTGAAACTAATGGATTCCTGTTTACTATTCAAGAAATCAAGATCACTCTTATGCTCATCAATACGTTTATGTATGCCAGTCAGCTCAATTTCTAAATTGTCTAATCTTTCTATTGTATTATCAGGATAATTCTCAGATTTTCCAAGTTGAGACAAAGTAGATTCTGAATCAATAATATCAATATAAGTTGGATACAATTTTTTTTGATTTACTGATAAATTTTTCTTTGCTTCGAGGTTAGTTATTTCAATCTTAAGTGTATCAATTTCATTCTTAGATTTATTAAATTCTTCAACTAAACCATCATAATTTGATAAATTTTCTTGCATTTCTTTGATTTCATTTTCTAATACTCTAATCTCATTATATAATTTGGGAATTTTTTGAGTGGAGCCCCTGGGCTTAAAAATATTCTCTTGATGAGTTAATAAATCTTTTTTAATTGTTGTGAGAGATTTGTTTCCTAAACCAAGTCCGGCACCATAGATGCGACTTTTTACTTCTTCGGTGCTCAACGATTGAATAGCTTGTAGTTCATCGAGACTAATTGCATATACTTTTTGATATAAAGTTCCACTAACATTGCCAAGCAACCTGTTCAATGCATCTTGATCATTTAATTCAGAGGAGTTATTTTGGATTGAAACTTTTCCACCGTGAGGCCCCTCGGTCCTAGATATAATAACAGCATCCCCATTATCCAGCTTGCAAATTAACTTGCCTCCATAGGATCCACCATTCAAAGCAGGATAGGGATTTACGTTGGGGGAGCTCCTAGGAAATCCAAATAGCATTCGCCTAATGAAATTCAATAAAGTTGTTTTACCGTATTCATTAGGTCCATAAAGGATATTAACACCCTTTTTGAAACCAGAAATTCTTATATTGGCGAATTTGCCAAAACCATCTATTATGACTTCTTGAATTTCCATATTATTCTATAGTTAACATATCATCTAGTGTTAAGTCCCTAGCTTGCTTAGCTATTTCTAATAGTTCCCCGTCCGACAATTGATCTAAATATTTTCTTGCCCCTTGCCAGGATGAGAATAGAACACTCAGTTCCTCCCTCAACTCATCCAGAATTATCTGCTCAGGTACATTAAGTTCATCATACAACCTAACAATATCTGCAATAAAATCCTTGCCTTCTCTTATTTTGTCTAGATCATACATACCATTGGTATTGATCAATAATTTTTCCAGCCAAATTATTGGATCTGCATCTTCAAATTGTTCTCTAATAGATACGATTAAGTCCTCTAAAACATTTTCTTTATTAATCTCATGATGTAAATCTGTTCTGCCAATAATTTTAAGCCGAATTATTGTATGGCGTTTATCCATTTCTTGAGCTATTTCTTCACATTTCTCTTTCACAGCTTCAATTAAATCATCAATATTCCCAATTTCTGAAATGTCTAGGGTATGAGTGCTGTACCTAACAACATCTGTTGGCACAAAACTAATATTGCATTCTCCTTGAGATGTTAATGTAACAATACAACATCCCTTTTCTCCTATTTCTCTAGAATTTCTCGCTTGAGTATTTCCGGGGTAAACAATTGCTGGGTATTCGTTTTTTAATATCTTATGATTATGCACATGACCTAATGCCCAATAGCTCATTTTTCTTGATATTAAATCTTCAACAGATGCAGGGGCATAAGGTTCGTGGCCAGTATTTTCTCCTATATTGGTATGCAAGAGGGCAATTGAAGGAATATTTTCTTCAAGGTTCTCAAACTGTAACGCTAAATTTTCGTATATATCACGAGTTGCAAAACTTATACCAAAGATATTGGCTATAACTTGTCCATTTTTTATGACTGGATATTTTTGTACTTTATCACCACCAAAAATGACAACTAATTCAGGCCATTTTATTGTTGCTGACCAACCATCTAATGGATCATGATTACCATGTATTATGAAAGTTAGTATGTCCTCATCTGAGAGTTTCTGTAAGCCATTTCGAAATCTCAGTTGAGCTCTCAGACTTTTATCGGCTCCATCATATATATCCCCAGAAATTAAGACACAATCAACCTTTTCGTTTATGGCTAAATCTACGATATTTAAAAAAGACCTATATGTGGATTCATGGAGAATATCCCTTAATTCAGTATTTACAGATGAAAGGCCCTTGAAAGGACTATCGATATGAAGATCTGCACAATGAAGGAACTTCAATTCGTACATTTTATTCAATATATCATAACGAGAAGAAATAAATCAAATTATTTCTTATAACTTTTAACCTGCCGTCCCCCTCTATATTATTTCAGTTTTATTCTTTAATATTTATAGTTTGATTTTTATCAATTATAATGGGAGGCGGAAATGAACGAATTGATACAAGAGTACGAGTTGATACAAGAAGAGTACAAGCGTATAAAAAAGCACCATTGGGAATCTGAACTATACTTCTTTGCACGCATAAATCTAGGTGGATCAATAATACGAGTGTTTAAAAGTGGCACAAAGAACAAGTTGGTTGATGCGCTAATCAAAATTGATGTTAAGGAACTTCAATCTATCAAAAGTCAGCGACAATTTAAGGCATATTTTGAGAAAAATTTATCTAAATTTGCTGAAGTTATAAAAAGGACGAGTCCTCAGGCTGACAAACCCTCAATTTACCCTGGTTATAAATGGGGGCATGGCACAAAAATCTTGTGTCTTATCCTTCGCGATACGGTATTACACAGTCGTCGTTTCTCAAAGAATGAAGTGGCAAGACTCAGTAATTATCTTTACGTCCCAATCGATGGGATCGTGATGAAAAAACTCAAGAAGCTCAAATATAATTTACCCTTTAATGCTATTAAAGAAATTGATACAAAGAAAAAGTTTTATGATGTACAAGAAACTTTATATCAAGCCTCAAAGAAGGTCGGTATTCCCCGTATTTGGTTTGATGACAATTGGGCAGATCGATCTTAGTTCAAAATAATTATTATTTTTTCCCATCCAATCAGCTATATTGTCCTAATTTGTTAGATTATTTTCTCTTATCTTATTGGCAAGACTGCCATTTTCTGATGGCAATATATCAGAATATGACGCTATTTGATAGAAAATGTAGATTATCTATATAATATTATTAATCTATCATGCTATCGGTAATCAGATAAAGGCTGTTGATATAGTCCCCTCAAGGCTGTTATTCGTGTTTGAATCCCGTAGGAGCCACTTATTATTAATATAATAAATGAAATAAGCTAGCTTAGTACTATTTTTGCCGGCTTCTTTTTCTTAGTATAGATATTCAAGATTCCATCTTACATCCGACTAAACAAAAGGGGAGCAGTACACCGCTCCCCTATTGTCAAGCAAAGATTAAGTTGGAAGTATGATTCTTAAAACTTAATAGTAATTGTGAGCAGTACATATTAAATAAACTTTTCCTAAAAATTTGGTTATATTAGGCGTATGGTAGATATCAAAGACTTAGAAGTAAAAATTCCTGGGTCATTCAAAATTAAAACTAAAAACATTGGTGAATTAGAGTTTCGTTATCCTACTTTAAAGCAACACAATATCATACAGAAGTTTGCATCTAGTAGAAAAAATGCGAGAGAGGCATTTCGTGACCTTGCACATTCCTTACTAATCAAACCTAAGTTACCAAGAGATAAATTATCTGAGCTATCAGAGTATCAATTGAAAAATATTGGAATAATTTTGTTAAACAGTCATGCACTTAAGACTCGTTACAACAAAATAAAAAATAAACATAAATATGGAAATTTTTTCGATAAGCTCAGAAAAGTTTTTAAAGACTACGATAAGAAATTGATGGGACCATTTAAAGACCTAAGTGAAAGAATGAAGAGGTATACATTTCCCCAATTAGAAACGTTGCAATCCGTTAGTAAGCAAATAGAGATGATGGATATTGAAAATACACTATTGCAACAACCCAAGTGGTTCGAAGACCAAATCAAACTAGCACAAAAGACTGCATCAAATATGGGATTGGTCGCAGATCACGGGTTAAGCGATGCAATATTTCAACAACGTGACTTGTTTGAGGACCAAATCAAACTAGCACAACAAGCTGCTGTTGATATCGGATTAGTTGCAGGCCTTAGTCGGGGATATTTAGTACCTAATCAAATAACTTTGGATACTGAAACACTTAGGACATTAAAAGAAACAAATGATTTACTCTCCAAGACCTTTAATGCGTTTGATATACCATCAACGGCCGCACTTCAATTTGAAGAAGCATTAGAAGCCAAACGTAATATGATGGATGCAATAAATATGGTTACTGCTAATAACATTCCAATAAATTATGCTAGAGACTATCTTAACAAATTAGTTGACAGTCAGGATTTATTCGAACAATTCCAAAATACATTTGGCAATAAGTACACAGAATATTGCTCCCGAATCCTAACAGCAGAAGAAGAGTCAGAACGTAATGAGATAAGAGATAGCTTCTTTGAATTTATAAAGAATGTTTGGGATAAAAGTACTAAAAACCCTCTGATACTTAACGTGATTGTATCGGCAGTATTTTTATTTATTAGCTTATCACATAGCTGCTATGTGTCTCAGGAATCCACTAATAAAATAATAGAAAAAATGAGTCAAGAACATGTGGTTACTAGGGAACTACTCATTGAAGAACTAAAAGAGATGGAAGAAAGAGATAGAATTTATGAACAAGAAAAGTTCAATGAATTGAAAGAACACATGGAAAATACGTGCGAAGAAGAGGAGAATAAGAGCCAATTTGACGACTATGTAGTAATAGAGAAATCTGAGGTTATGGAAGCCAATTCTTATGATGCTAAACCACTGGGAATATTGCAGCCTAATATGGTAGTCACTTTAATCAGAGAAGAAGATGGATGGTGTCTAGTAAGTTACATGGATTACGTACATGCCTTTGAAGCTGAGGGATGGATTAGGAGAAATATGATTACAGAAAAATGATAATCAATATAAATTAAGTACGCTTAATACAACCGTATGTGTGCTAATCTGTTAGATTATTTTCTCTAATCTTATTAGCTAGGTTACCATTTTCAGATGGTAAAACATCCGCATAAAGTGCAGTCATACTTATTTTACTATGGCCAAGCTGTTTCTGAACATATCTAAGATTATTTGTTGCATGTAGTAAGAAAGTGGCATATGTATGACGAGCACTGTGTATAGAGAAATGTAAAGGTAAGTTTGAGTCTTGGATTGCCCTTTTAAATGATTTCATAAGAGTTATAACTGCACAGTGTTTTCCATCTCTACCAGTAAAAAAAGGACTATCATTTTCAACTTCTTCTCTCATTGTTTTCTTCTTCCAACTAATAAAAGCCTTTATATGCCTAACGAGTTCTTTATCCAAATAAACATCTCTTTTTTTACCCCTTTTCCCTTTTCTAACAATTAGATAGGGATCTTTAGCTTTTATATCGAAATCCCCAATTTTTAAATTGGCTATCTCGGCAACACGTAATCCAGTAAATAGAGCCAAATCTACTAACATGTAACGTTTTATCCATGTTTCCCGACCATGTAATAAATCCAGTTCAGCTTTGTCCTTACATGTTTTTAATAGCTTTGCTCTTTGTTCAAGGTCTAAAATCTTTTCTCTATCTATGTTGTATGCGGTTGATTGCATTTTTTGCTCAATATATTTTATAGCCTATGGATTAAATTATATAGGCTAATCCGGTATAGCCAAGGATATTATATAGATTATTTACATTCTCTATAAGATAAAGTTATTGGTATCGAAAGTGAGTTACAGAAATTAAGTTATTTAGACTATGATTAGGCAAGACCTTTTAATTCGTTCAAATATTCTTCAATCAAACTTAAATCAGGCTTGACAAAAGGGGTGCAGTACAAAGTCTTAAAAACTCCAACTTTAACCACTCTTGACAAAAAAGTGAATTATATTGTGACAAACTTTGTCGCCCTTAAACATCTTTAATAGATAGCAATAAGGTTTTATCATCAATGTGTAATAATTCTAGTCTCTTACAAATCCTAGATCAACTGGCATAAAGATTGCAGATACATTCTATGTAATGTGCGATTTAATTTTTTGTAGGTGTTAGCATAAATTTTTTACTCTGCTTTTTCAAAAATATTAAAGTTATGAGGCTAAAGAATAAAGGTTGAACAAGCCAGATGTACAGAGGGAAAAGGATGGCGTAACCAATACCGTCTGGTGAGTTAAGCAAAACAGCATATTATGACTAATTTTAAAGACAGAATTTTCCAATTTGCAAACAATAACAAGGAACCAGCAGCTTTATTAGTTTTATTCTTGTCCGTTTATATCATTTCCTCGTATTTCGACTTATTTGAAATAATCCACATGTTAATTAGTAGTTACGAACCGTGGGAATTAGATGAATTTATAGGTACAGCGGCATTATTTTTTTTCATCATATTCATATTCTCAGTTCGTCATAGAATCAAACTTAAGAATGAAATCAAAGAAAAGAAACAGATTTTAGATGAGCTAAGAATCCGGGCTTACCAGAATGAGATAATTGCAAATCTCGGACAATCTTCCTTATCTATCAATGATCTTTCGGAATTTATGGATAAAACAGTAAACTTAGTTGCTAGGGGCTTAGGAATTGAATACTGCAAGATTCTAAAGCTCCTACCGGACGGTGAGGATTTTCTGCTTGTTGCCGGCATCGGATGGAAAGACGGAAGTGTGGGTAAGACCGTCGTTCCGGGCGGCGACGATTCCCAGGCCGGTTATACCTTGTATTCAGAACATCCAGTTACAGTAAAAAACCTGCAAACAGAAGAAAGATTTTCAGGACCTGCTCTTCTTCACGATCATAGCGTTATAAGCGGGATCAGCACCTCCATCAAGTGCAAAGAAAAAATTTATGGCGTCATAGGCGCTCACACTAAAAAGCTAAGAAATTTCACTCAAGATGACATTAATTTCTTGCAATCCGTTGCTAATATGATTGCCACGCGCATAGATCAAGAGATTGCGGAAAACGAAATAAAGGGAAACTTCAATAGGTTATATAAAAAGAGTAAGTATGAATCTATTATCAGCTTGATTACACGTAACGTGCACAAATCAACCAGGCTAGAAGACGTTCTAGAAAATGCGGCTCAATCACTTAGCAGGAATATGGAAATAGCTGAACACGTATCAATTTTTATGATTGAGGGGGATGATGCCGTATTAAAAACCTCAAAAGGATTGCCAGAATGGTTTGTTCAGCGGTTAGGAAAAATTCCCTACCCTAAGGGCTTTACATGGAAGGTATTGATGGAAGGGAAGCTGAGATATTGTCCGGATGTAGACCAGGACGAATATATTGGACCCGCCGGGAGAGAGGTCGGAACAAGGAGTTATTTGTCCATGCCCTTCCATTACAAGGGTAAGGTAATAGGTTGCATTAATTTGCATTCTTTTGAGAAAAACGCATTTAGTGACGATGAAATATACCTTCTGAATATAGTTGCACAGCAGGTCGAAACCGCAATCGGTAATACAAAACAGTCAGATGCGCTAATAGAAAGCGAAAACAGGTATCGCACAATTGTTGAGCACTCGTACGATTTGATTGTAGAAGTCAGTGCAGACAGTAAATTTTTATTCGCAAACAAGAATCATAAAGAATATCTGGGCTATGACCCAGAAGAGCTTATAGGCAAAAGTATTTTCGATTTCGTCCATCCTGATGATAAAAACCATGTACTTAGTAAATTTATTCACGCGAAGAATACCTTAACCTCCAGCAATGAAGTAAGTTTTAGATATAGGCATAAAGACGGCTCCTGGCGGTGGCTCAATAGCATCGGCAAGTTATTTAAAACAGCAAGTGGAGAAGATCGAGGCGTTATAACATCTCGTGATATTACCGAGCGTAAACTTGAGGAAGAAAAGAGGCGGGAGATTGAAGAACGGTACCGCGCCTTAGTTGAGTACTCACATGATTTAATAGTTGAAATAAATACAAAGGGCGAATTTTTATTCGTAAACAAGAATCATAAAGATCAAATGGGCTATGACCCTGAGGAACTTATTGGCACAAGTGTATTTGATAATATTCATCCAGAAGACAAAAACGCCGTATTTAATAGTATGATTACCGGACTGGAGAATTTTTCTAATGCTGGTATCCAGCACCTTAGATACAAACATAAAAATGGGGAATATAGGTGGCTTGAAAGCACAGGTACACCATTTACAACCTCGTCCGGGGAGACTCGGGCTGTTCTTTATTCAACAGACATCACTGAGCGCATGAAAATGGAAGAAGAACTCCTAAAATCTCAAAAACTGGAATCACTGAGCCTGCTTGCTGGCGGTATCGCGCATGATTTTAATAATCTCTTAACTATAGTTTTGGGTAATGTGAGCCTAAAACGGACCCGAATGATTATATGTCCAAATGGCTTTCGGAAGCAGAAGACGCAATTCAAAGAGCAACTGGGTTAACTCAGCAGCTTCTTACATTCTCTAAAGGCGGTGAGCCTAATGTAAAAGTTATGACTATTCATGAAATACTAGAAGATTCAACAAAATTCGCCCTTAGAGGTTCAAACGTAGAATGCGATTTCTCTATAGAAGACAACCTACTGCCGGTAGAGATTGACGAGGGACAGATAAACCAGGTTATCAATAATCTTATTATAAATGCCCAGCATGCAATGCCCGATGGTGGTTCAATACAAGTGGGAGCAAAAAACGTTATATTAGAGGAAGGAAATAATCTAAATCTGCCGCAGGGGGAATATGTAGAGGTAAACGTAAAAGACAGCGGAGGCGGTATACCCAAAGAGCACTTGCAGAAGATATTCGATCCTTTTTTCACCACAAAAGAACATGGGAGCGGCCTTGGGCTTGCGTCTTCATTCTCCATTGTAAAACAGCACAACGGACATATAACCGTAGACTCTAAAGTAAACGAAGGATCGACATTTACTATCTATCTTCCCGCAATCAAAGAGTCTCCCTCTGAGTTGGAGGATAAAGAATTTAATCTCAAGAGAGGTGAAGGGAATGTACTAATAATGGATGATGAGTTGAAGATCAGAGAAACTCTTAGTGAAATGATAACACAGCTCGGATACAATCCTATATTAGCTAAAAACAGTTCCGAAGCAATAAAAATCTACAATGAATCCGTAGAATCCGGCGATAGATTGGATGCGGTGATTCTCGACTTGACTATTCCCGGAGACATCGGAGGAAAAGAGACCTTGAAGAAATTGCTCGACATAAACCCGAATCTTAAGGCTATTGTATCAAGTGGATACTCTGAGAACGGAGGCATATCCAATTACGATAAATATGGATTTAAAGCTTTCATGCCAAAACCTTATAATATTAATAATGTGAGTAAAGTTTTACACGATGTGGTTATGTCGCCAGAGCATTAAAATCTATATAGAGTCAGGCGATTCCGAGCTATATCTTTTACCGTCGCCATTTCTGTCTGTTCACTTCAGAAAGAGTGTTTACAACCTAGGACATAAGGCTCTAGAATGAGTAATGTAAACTTCATAATTCCGACTTAATTTGGTCATCATACTGGGGAGCAGTACACAGAAAGCACATAACGAACATTAATGGAGGAGCAAGCCATATGCAAAACGAATATATAAAAGTCCTATTGATTGAGGACAATTATGATTACTCACAAATAGTTAAAAGAAAGCTTCATAAGTCAGAACTGGTAACATTCGAAGTGGATTGGGCTGATTGTCTTTCAAAAGGACTTAAACAACTGACACATGAAAATATCGACTTGGTTCTTTTAGATCTCAATCTCCCGGATAGTCAAGAAATTGATACATTTATCAAATTGCAAAAGCACGCACCAAATACACCAATTATCATCGTGACGGCAAATGAAGATGAAGTAATGGCAATAAAATCAATTCAGATGGGTGCGCAAGGTTACCTTATAAAAAACGAGATAAAGACTGTGAATCTGGCACGCAGCATTTTACATTCTTACCTCAGATTCATGATGGAAAGTAATAGACACTCTAAAGTATCAGACCCGGAGGGCGTAGACTATTTCCTTAATGCACTGCACGGTAACCCCAACGGCTTAGTAATAGTAAATAAGAATGGATACGTCCAATATATCAACGCCGCCGCCGAGCTTCTCTTTGGCCGTAATGAAGAAGAAATGCACGGAAGTTATTTTGATTTTCCTTTGAATACGGGCAAAAGGACAAAAGTCAACATCAGTCACAAATGCGGCCTTAACGTAGTAATGGAGATGCAAGTAGTGCAGATAGAATGGTATAGTGGAACCGCATATCTGGTATCGTTTAGAGACACCGATAGAAGCAAAAAGAGAGAAGGCGAGTTATAAATCTGTCAAGTTGTGCAAATCCGGACAAACCTCAAATTTTCTCTAAAGAATTGGCAGATTAATCCGATTCAAGCTGAGTGAGGTAGAAGAATGGATGAAAACAAATAAAGCCGAAGAAATTAATCTATCGTATTGTGAGATTGAAAACATGTAAGCTGCATTATTCAAACATTTCTCACTAACATTATAGGGGCTACCCGTTAGCCCCTGTTTCATTTCTAAGTATTTTCTAAGAATAATTCTACAATGCAGAGGATAATTATTGAGCCTTATGTCTAGTTTGATAGAGCCATAATTTTTCTATATTAATAGTTAATTTGAAGGAACTATTGTACTGCTCCTCCTTTCGTCAAGATCGGTTTAAGCTAGAATGCTACGTTTAGTGGTGATTCTGATGATATTCTGTACGTATGGTTTCCTTTCAAGAAGCTAGCTTATGGACTATTATGGGGGGCATGTCAGAACTCAGGCCATGAAGTCTTACTCTTAACCTGCTAGTTGGTAAGTTTGGACTGCTCCACTTTTGTCAAGCTCAGATTAAGTTGGAATTAGGATATCAATTCAAAACACAAAGGGGAGCCGAAGCTCCCCTTTCTATATACAATTTGTATTGTTTAGTTTTGTTTAAGTTTAAGCTGTCACCCTTTTTCTACGAATAGCCAATAGACCAATAATTCCTAATAATCCAGCCATTGCTATTAGACCCCATTCCGAAAGTGTGGGGATTGAAGCCTGTCTATCAAAACCTCCCTCTACACTGCATGAGCCCCTCAGCTGTGGATCTGAACCCGGCTCCGCTATAGCATAAAAAGAATCGATTGCAGTGTCAGACACAAAGATCGAGACTCCCGAGCGCTCAGTAATGGGCGACTTCAGAATATTAGGTATGTCGCCATTACCACTTGAAGCGTCGTCCCCAATAAACAAAGCTCTATTCGGACCTATACACAGACCGCCTTCGAGGTCTGCAGATGAATTCCCCGTGGCCGCAGTAATATCATCCTCAGTAATTATAACCCTTGGGTTGCAGGATTCTGTATCAATCTCCAGGACACAGTCGCAATCACCGTCGTCACTAACGAACAAGCTGCCGCCGAATACCGCGCCTACGTCCAGATCAATATCCCCACCTGTAACAGCTTCTAGCTCCGCATTAGTACATAGTATAGAGACATCACCTAGTGGGCTTAACTTAAATATAACGTCAGAAGTACCGCCGCCGTCGTTAGTGATATAGACATTATCCTCGAAATCTACAGCAATTCCACCTTCAAGGTCTGCTGTTGAAACAAGAGCTTCAAAATCCGCTTCAGTCGCTAATATATCTATAAAAGCCGTGTCTATAATAGGAGTGGGTACATTCGTAGAAAACTTAAATATTATCTCATTGTCCTCATCGGCCGCGAAAAGGTCTCCGGATCGAGGGCCCACAGCGAGCCCGTTATCCCAATCAACATCATCATTACCAGGCACTATACTGTCTACCACATCGTCAGAGATGAATAGTCCTAGCTGTCCGTTTGGATTTGCAACGAATATATTGTCGGAGATGTCCTCATTGAAATAAACTTTTCCATCCAAGCCTGCGGCAAGTCCAGCGTCATCACAGTCAGCACTAGCAGCTCCAGAAACAGTTAGAATCTCGGCATTAGAAATAAACTCAGAAAGTCCTCCAGCCGGATCTACTTTCAATATCGAACATCCCTGAGGAGAGGTATTCAACTCTACCTGGATAAAAAGATCGCCGAAATCGGCATTGGCACGGACGGAAAATACGGTCAACAACAGTAAAACGGGTATACTAATTATAAACTTTTTCATTATATCCCCCTATAATACAGATTTCTAAATTTAACAACTTAGCAACTATAATAGTATCACAGGTGGATATATTTTCAATAGTATTTGACCTGCTCTCCATAAAAATCTAACTTAACTTATGGACCTATTATAGTGGGCAGATTATACTGCTCCACTTTTACGCAGCTTGACGAAAAGGTCGATTGTGGTGGTGAAACCACCAAGGACCAGTCAGGTTCGTGTCGACTTCACTTCATGGACCCATTCACATTTGATGCCAGCCTTTTCATGATGCTTGTGAATCGCTTCTGCATTGGGAGCATCCAGGATGCAGTAAATCCTGTTTTCACCCTCGTTAAATAGAATATCATGATGCGTGACTCCAAATTCGTCTGCAGGTGCATCCTGAAGTTCTTTAAGCTGTTCTGCAGTGAACGGCTCCATATCATGTACATCTATAAACTTTGGCATGGGTACCTCCATTAGCCAATTGGAATAAAAGCAGAGTCTATTAAATGACTCCTACAAAATCTCATCGTATCACAATGTGGAATATCCAGTCAAGAAATTATTTTCCTCTACCATTTTGGACTACTGCCAGAAAACCCTATATACAGGAAGTCATTTGATTGGCTTAGAAGAGTGCACAATCTTCAGTATTCCAACTTAATCTGAGCTTGACAAAAGAAGGGGTGCAGTACAAGACCTTCAAGTACTATCTTAGTCTTTGTTTTAGAATCCCATCTTCTTCGCTTCATTGCTCCCTCCGTATAGCTTTTTTTCCAACTTAACTATACTCACTTCTTAATGGGGAGCAGTATAGTTACTAAATTTTAGAATTTCTGCTAAACTAAATAAGATAGATTGAAACAAGGTATCTTAGATGTGATTTAGTTGAGATACTGACATGCTCAGATAAGGGTATTCAGTATAAAGGCTTATATTGAACAACTAATAATGAATGGATTAATAAAAATACCTGAAGCTCATGGCTGAAAATATTAAAAATATAAAAAGAAAGGACCGAGTAGGCTTTAACGATAATTTGTTTCGTGAGCTATATGAATTTAGTCCTTTGATGCACTTCATCATTGATTCAGAAGGTTATGTTCTTTCGGCAAATAAAAACGGGGCGAAAGTACTTGGTTATAAGCATGATGAACTTATTGGTCAACAGGTTCTTGATGTCTTTCATCCTGATGATAAAAAGCTAGTACTCAAACAAATCAGAGAGTGCCTAAAAGAACCAAATAAAATACACAATTGGGAATTACGCAAAATTCGTAAAGATGGGAATGTCCTCTGGGTTAAAGAAAGTGCACGTGTGATTTCAGAAGATGGTCAAAAATTCATATTTATAATTTGCGAAGATATTAGTGAGCAGAAAAAAGCAAAAGCCTCCGTTGTAGAGTGGAGGAACCGCTACGAGGCAGCTATTAATGCAAGCAGCCAGCTTCTATATGATTGGGATACATTAACGAATAAAGTTACTTACGGCGGAGACTTGGAAAGGATACTAGGTTACTCTGAAAACGAAATTCAAGACGATCTAAATCATTGGTTAGAGCTTATCCACCCTGAAGACATCGAACAATTTCAAGATGAATTAGATAGAGTGGTAAACAAAAAAGAACCATTTAACTTAGAGTACAGAGTGAGAAAAAAGGGGGGGGACTATATAGTAGTGGAAGACAAAGGATTTTTCTTTATGGACAGTGATGAGGAAAAATCAAGAATGGTCGGTTTTGTAGCTGACATCACGCAGCGAAAAAACATAGAGGAAGAATTGCTCAGGGCCAAAAAGCTAGAGTCCCTTGGAGTTCTAGCGGGTGGTATAGCACATGATTTCAACAATCTTTTAACTTCAATTATTGGGAATCTAAGCATTGCAAAGACTCACCCTAAGATTGACGATCAGTTACTTCAATTATTTTCTGAAATAGAAGATGCTACAGATAGAGCTTCTGATTTAGTAGCACAATTTCTAACTTTTTCAAAGGGAGGTGCCCCAGTTAAAAAGCTGGTCTCCAACTTTGACGACTTTATATGTGATGTAGCGAATTTTGCTGTAAGCGGATCAAAATCAAAATGTGAATTTAGCATAGAGGATGGTTTATGGAATATTGAACTAGATGAAAGTCATATAAGTCAGGTGATTGAAAACATAGTAATAAATGCCCAACAATCTATGCCAGATGGTGGGACTATTAAAGTGAACGTAATTAATCTATTAGTAAAAAAAACCGATAAAATTCAACCAGGGAGTGGCAAGTATATTAAAATCACAATTGAGGATAACGGCATAGGCATAGATCAAAAAGATTTGGATAAGATATTTGATCCTTATTATACAACAAAGGAGCAGGGACACGGTCTTGGTCTTTCAAGTGTGTATTCAATAGTAACAAATCATGGAGGGAATATAGATGTAGAATCAAAACTTGGTGTAGGAACTAAATTCCATATTTACCTCCCTTCCAGTGATAAATTGGCCAAAAGTAAAAGTAGCCCCAAAAAGAGCGTTTCGTATGGGAAAGGCAGAATACTATTAATGGATGATGAAGCGTTAATAAGGAAAGCAACCGGACGCATGTTAAAGAAAATTGGTTATGACGTAGATTACGCATCAGACGGTGTAGAGGCGATAGATAAATATAAACAGGCAAAAGAAAATAATCCTTTCGACGTTGTAATTATGGACCTTACCATTCCAGGTGGTATGGGGGGCAGTGAAGCAATTAAAATTCTAAGATCATTAGATCCGAATATAAGAGCTGTTGTTTCGAGCGGATACTATAATGACCCAGTGTTGTCGGATTATCAAAAATTTGGTTTCAATGCTATTGTAAAAAAACCTTATAGAATAGAGGTGCTTAGCGAAACTATTATTAATGTGTTGAAAGATACTTCACATTAAGTATTTAAATTGCTGACAACTACTATTCCCCTCAAGTCAACCCAATTCAGCTTTATGTGTACTGCAAATAATTGAAATGTAGCAAGATAAGCCATTATACCGTTCTCCAAGTTGTAATCTAATTATAACTAATATATAGTAGTTAATAGAAAGTCATTTCAATTAAGACAAGACAGCAGGCAAAATAGTGAATGTAAGGGGGTTCATTATGAGAAAGCTGCTTTTGATTGTAGTGATTACTCTTATATGTACGGTTTTTGGCTCATCCCTATCTAATGTCCAGGCTTCCCCCAGTACTACAATTGGCTGAGCTGTAGAACGTCACTGCAACCGTCTGACGTTCAAAGTATTGCCATGAGAGGGTAATAAAATCACAAGGAGGGAATCAATTATGGGTTGCCCATATAAGGCTATTGCAGACGATACCAGAAGAAAGATTCTGGAATATTTAAGTCAGGGTGAGACTGCTGCGGGAGAAATCGCCAGCAAGTTTGAGATTTCAAAACCAGCTATATCTAATCACCTGAAAATCCTAAAGGAAGCCGATATAGTGAGCGAGCGCAAGGTGAGACAAAACCGGCTTTACTCACTAAACAGCGAGAAGATCGAGAACATGAAATCTTATCTCGAATCCTTGACGTAAAACGAACATAGTTCTATGAGAGCTCGCCAATATTCTTGGATTCGATAATGTAATAGGTAATATGTGATCTGTTGAAATGAGTAAAATCTAAGTGCATTCCGAGTAAGGCAATTTGACCTGCTCCCAATAATAGGTCCATAAGTTAGAATTTTGACAGAAACCCTATATAGAAGGTCATGAAGGCTAGTTGGCTTTGTTCATGATTCCAAATTAAATCGGTCCTGACAAAAGGGGAGCATTACATCCCATATGAGCTGTATATCAAACAATTTTAATCTAGTTTTGAGGTTAGACTATCAAGCCTAAACCGGCAAACCATATATAGGCACTGAATATAGTTCCCACCGATATATACGTTTGTGATATTTGATATACTCATTAGTTCTGACTAAAATATTATTAGCACTGATTTGAAACACCAGATTGCGGGTGCTTAATAAATTCAGCTAAAGAGGTGAACAAATGTACCAAATCTCCAAACTTATACTTCGGTATACATCTAGAAGTAAAGAAGACAAACTCACTATAGTAAAAAAGCTCGGGTATAAGAACCTAAATAAGGGTTTTCGACGTTTAGACCACCTTATCCAAACAGGTCAATGTCCGGATTCTTTAAGAAAAAAGCTACCCACTGCATTAGGTCTAGACCCTCTAGTTCACCAGAAAGCATATGAACTAACTCTTAATCAACTAGAAGAACAGGAAGAAAAAGCTAGAAAAAGTAGAGAGAGTTATGAAAGAAGAATGTTTCGACCTCATATATGGATAAAACATGAGCGAGAATACCCACCAGTAGGAAGTATATGTCAGGTAGCTTTTGTAGGTATACATAACTTTAAGGTAATAACTCTCCCAGAGGATATTCTTGGTCTGCAATGGTCTGAGCAATGCAAAACTGTAAGGGAGAAAATAAGAGAACACCAATCTCAAGAGCATGTAGATACAGGTTTATTTAGGAAAGTAATAGAATATATTTATCGTAAGACTTATGATAAAAGTTTTCTCTTCTCCACTAATGGAAATCTTTTAGGGATATATAGTCCGAAAGCAAGGAAGCCCGAAATATATCTAGAGGTGGGAAATAAAAAGATTAATGAAGGGTTGCTGAAGTAAGCTTTTAAGCTATAAGGCAGAAGAACGGAAGAACCGGAGCTATCGCTATCTATATAGGAAAACGATTTTTCAGACAAATAACGTAAAAAAAATAGCTAAAAATAGTGGATTGTTCACCTTTTACAATCACAGCTCATTCGTAACACATTGTATTTATTAGATAAGTCAAATAATGAACAAAATCAATCAGTCACATATCTGTTCCCATTTTCCGTTTACGCATCCACCTATTTTGCAGCCAATATCAGGTATTGGTTTAATGCCGCAGGATAATATGGGAGATGTATCGCACACCTGTTCCCACTGTCCATTTACACATTGACCTATCCTACAGCCAACTTCAGGAATAGGTCTTATCCCACAATTCAATATAGGTGAAGTATCACATATCTGTTCCCACATACCGTCTACACAACGACCGATTAGACAGCCTACTTTAGGTATCGGCTTTATTCCACACTTCAGTGTTCCATCTGCGAAAGAGGCTGTAGGCAAAAGCAATAAGATAATGAACAATAGTGATAATCCGTATTTTCCCATTCGTTAATATCCTTTGAGTATTCACTAAGAATTGGATTAAACTTCTATATCTTCTTTTCCTCTAGTCTCTGATTCAGGTTTATCTGTCGGATACCTTTACTTAATAAAAATATAAAAGTTCTTTCAGTATTACAGCTAGAATATATATGTATTTCATACACATATATTCTTTTCCAAGAATAGCCTTTTATCAATATTGAACTAGATAAATGGATTAAAATAGAGTATAATATCCTCTATGAGAAAGAAGAAAAAATTAAAGAGGTTTCAGGTATGGTTGGATGAAACAGAGTTAGATTTTATGTACAAATATGCCGAGCAAAATCATATGACAGGTTCCGAATTAATCAGGGGTTGGATACATGAAGTTATGAAGAGAGAAGGGTATGAGATTAAAGAACCGTCTCTACCTGAATCAACAAAAACTGATAAGGGGGTTAAGTAATTATGGGAAGTGTATTCAGAATAAGAGATAGATGGGTAATTGAGTACAAAAAGCCTAATGGCAGGATTAAACGGGAATCTATAGGTAGAGCAGGAGTTGTAACTAAATCCATGGCTAAAGAGGTTCTACGCCAACGAGAACAGCAAATAAAACTTGGTCAATATGAAATGATAGAAACTGATATTCCTACAATAGCACAGTTTAAAGATGAATATATTAGACACATAAGGGATGTCAAACAAAACAGGTCTTGGGAGTTAGCCATAGCTCAATTAAAGCGTCTAGAGACGTTTTTTGATGGAAAGAGGCTATCTGATATTACCTCAAGTGATATTGATGACTACAAGCTATATAGACTAAAAAAAGTTAAACCTGCAACAGTTAATAGAGACCTTGCATGTCTAAGTCATTTATTTAATTTTGCCAAGAGACAAAAAAGGTTCTTTGGAGAAAATCCTGTATCAATTTCAAAATTACTAACCGAACATAATCAAATTGAACGCATACTTAGCAAAGAGGAAGAGGCCAGGCTATTAGAAACGAGTTCCCCTGCCCTAAAATCAATCCTACTTTGTGCACTTCATACAGGAATGAGGAAAAATGAAGTACTAAGTCTTAAATGGGATTATGTAGACCTAGACAAGAAGCTAATCACCCTCGAACACACTAATACAAAAAGTAAAAAAACAAGACGTATACCTATCAACTCTATACTTAGAAAGGTACTACTAGAACAGAAACTAAAAGTTGGCTCATCGAACTATGTTTTCTTAAGTACAAAAGGTTCTCCATATAAAAGGCATGACTCATTAAAGCAATCATTTGCTGGAGCTTGTAGAAGAGCAAAAATTAAGGGACTTAGATTTCACGACCTTCGTCATACTGCAGCAACTAGGATGATTGAATCAGGTGCATCAATAGTAACAGTGTCTAGAATTTTAGGTCATGCCGACCTAAAAACAACTATGCGTTATGCACATCCAGAAGATACTCTAAAAGACGCTGTTGAAGCACTTGCAGCTTATATGCCAGAATCATTTACTGACAAATCCACTGACATAGCTAATATGGAAAGTTGAACGGGTGTTGTAAGTTACTGAAATTAATGGTGGAGCCGAAGGGATTCGAACCCTCGACCTCATGAATGCCATTCATGCGCTCTCCCAACTGAGCTACGGCCCCACGGGGTGACATTAAATTTAAGTGCGGTTTCGTTTAAAGTCAAATATAATAATGTATAATTTCCCGTTTAATCAAGAATGCTAAACAGAGCTAAGGAGAAGTATATATGAGTGTAGTGAATATTGGCCTAATAGGCGCGGGCACAGTAGGCTCGGGCGTCATTAAGATACTGAATCAAAATAAAGATATTATAGAGAAAAGAACCGGCGTAAAGCTCAATCTGAAGAGGATTGCGGATAACGACCCCGAAAGGAAAAGACCGGTAAGGCTGCCAAAGAAAAAGCTGACGACAGACGCAAGCGAGCTCTTGGAAGACGAGTCGATCGATATAATAATCGAGCTTGTCGGCGGCACGAAGATCGCAAAGGATTTTGTGATGGGCGCGCTACAGAGTGGAAAGCACGTGGTCACGGCAAACAAAGCGCTACTCGCGCACCACGGCAAGGCCATATTCGCCCTTGCATCTAAGAAGGGTGTGGAAGTCGGGTTCGAGGCGAGCGTAGGCGGCGGTATACCGATTATAAAATCAGCTCAAGTCGGTTATGCCGCAAACAATATACTCTCGATCCACGGAATCATGAACGGCACTTCGAATTACATACTGTCCAAAATGACAGACGAAGGCTCTGAGTTTGAAGACGTGCTCAAGCAGGCTCAAGATGAGGGGTACGCGGAAGCAGACCCGTCATTTGATATTGACGGCGTAGACGCCGCGCACAAGCTGTCCATATTAATTATGCTCTCATTCGGTATTTTCCTCGACTTCGGGAAGATTCACGTCGAAGGGATACGGGGGATCACGCCCCTCGATATATCTTTCGCGGACGAGCTTGGATATAAAATCAAGCTCCTTGCGATCGCTAAATCCAAAGACAATGGAATTGAAGCCGGGGTGTACCCGGCGCTTGTCAGAAAGGGCACGCAGCTCGCCGATGTGTCTGACGCCTTTAACGCTATATACGTCGTGGGGGACGCTGTAGGCCCGACGATGCTCTATGGTATGGGAGCCGGCATGATGCCTACCGCGAGCGCCGTAGTGAGCGACGCGATTCAGATAGCAAAAGAGATCGGAGCAAAACAAAAAAATTCTGAGAACGCAAACAATTCAGTCCCCAGGTTCTATGATAACACAAAAACCCAGCCCCTTATAAAAATGGGCGATACGACAAACAAGTACTACCTCAGGTTTCAGGCGGAAGACAGCCCCGGAGTGCTGGGGAAAATTACGGGGTGTCTGGGGAAATACGGCATTAGTATAGAATCTGTGATACAAAAAGGAAGACACTTCGGTGGGGGAGACGTCCCTGTGGTAATTATGACACACGAGGCCAGGGAGAAGGACCTTCTTTCGGCTATCAAGGAAACGAACTCCTTCTTAAACAACAACTCTAAGACCACGTTTATAAGAATCGAGGAGGTTCAATAAGTACCTTTTTACAGTTTAATATGACTAGCGCTAATGCGTCCAATTGATAAATAGCTTCCGCCGCAACTCATGCCCAAGGGGTTATTTCATACAAACTGTAAAAACATAACAGTTCAAGAGCCTAGCTATGGCTAAAAACGAGGCAAAACCGAAGAAAGTAGATTTTAAGGAGATATTCGACTCCCTTCCCGAAAGTATAATCATACTCGACAAAGACTTTACGGTGCTCGATATGAACGATAATGCCGAGACCGTCTTCAGGATATCCAGAAAGAAAGCGCGCGGCAGTCCCTCGAATATCTTTATGCCCGAAGAGGTGGAGAACGTTGCCCATATGGCGATTGAGGAAGAGAGAACTATTATAAGTGACGAGCTCAACCCTGTGCTAAGAAACGGCGACAAAATATCCGTTCAGTCTGCAGCGTCTCCGATTTTTGATAAAAAAGGGACTTTATCTGGAGTTATTCTGCAGATAAGAAACCTTGTGGGAACAAAATTCCTCAGCAGTAAAAGCATTCAGGAAATTTCCGCTTCAAAGTTCGAGAACCTTATTCTGGGCTTGGCGCATGAGCTTAAGAACCCGCTTTCGGGCATCAGGGGCGCGGCGCAGTTACTCGCAAATGACGCTCAGGATAAAGAGACCATAGAATGCGCAGGGATTATCACAAAAGAAGCCGACAGACTGCGCTCTCTCCTTGATACGCTCAAGCAGCTTGAGCCCTTTGCCGACGAGGAAATTGAGCCCGTGGATATTCACCAAATCCTGATGGAGATCATATACCTGGAATCCATATCGGACAAGCGCATTACATATAAGCAAAACTACGACGTCACGCTCCCTGCCGTACAGGGAGACGCAAACTCGTTAAAGCAGGTATTTCTGAACCTCGTTAAAAACGCTTCCCAGGCGATAAAAAGCAAAGGTGAAGTCGAGATCACCACTAGGTGGATCACCGAGCACAAGCTTAAGGGACAAAACTCAATGGCTGTAGAAATCAGAGACAGCGGCTCGGGCATATCCGGGGATTGC
Source organism: Thermodesulfobacteriota bacterium (assembly GCA_965216785.1). GTDB lineage: Bacteria > Desulfobacterota_D > UBA1144 > Nemesobacterales > UBA2774 > UBA2774. The sequence goes on along the minus strand of OZ244197.1, from coordinate 1,273,617 downwards.
CTGGATAAAATATTTAATCCCTTTTATACTACTAAAAAGGAAGGATCGGGCTTGGGCCTTTTTCTGGCTTATCAAATAATAGCAAAGCACGGTGGGGCGATATTTGTAGAGAGTGAAGTAGCTAGGGGCACGGTGTTTAAGGTATATCTCCCTATCGCTTCATAATAGTGAGAGAATATAGCCTGCCGGGCTAAAAGACATCATGCTTTTTATTGCAATATTAAAATCCGAGCAAAATTGAACCGAGGATATGAAAAGGAAAATACTGGTCGTTGACGATGAAGAGAGTATAAGGTGGGTCCTAGGCAAGAGCCTCCAGAAAGCGGGATATGCCGTAGAGTACGCTGAGGACGGCGCAAGCGCAATTGAGAAAGCGGGCTCTCAGGACTTCTCATCAATAATACTTGACCTGACTATGCCCGATATGAGCGGGTTTGAGGTTATGGGTGAGCTTAAGGCAGAGGGAATAGACCCCCCCGTAATCATTATCACAGCCCAGAACACTGTTAAAAACGCAATAGACGCTATGAAAGAAGGGGCGTATGACTACATAGCAAAGCCCTTTGACCTCGATGAAGTAAATATAACAGTCAAAAGAGCAATCGAGAGCTATGAGAATACCAAGAAGCTCCAGATGCTCAGGAAAGAAGGCGGGGAAACCGACACCCTTCAGGATATTGTGGGGCAGTCCCAGGTCATGCTCAATATCTATAAGATGATCGGCCGTGTGGCGGAGCGGGACATCACCGTTTTGGTAGTTGGGGAAAGCGGGACAGGAAAAGAGCTTGTCGCGCGCTCCATACACTCAAACAGCAGCCGGAGAAATGAGAAGCTTGTGGCAGTAAATATTGCCGCAATCCCTAAAGATCTGCTAGAGAGCGAGCTCTTTGGTTATGAGAAGGGGGCTTTTACCGGAGCCTCCTTACCCAAGCAGGGACGGTTTGAGGAGGCTCACATGGGGACTCTTCACCTTGACGAAATCGGTGATATGCCGCCCGAGCTTCAGACAAAACTCCTGAGAATTCTAGAGGAAAGAAAGTTCTACCGTCTGGGTAGCGAGAGGCCAACCCCTGTGGACGTCAGGATAATAGCCTCTACCAATAAAGACCTGGAAGAAGAGGTGAACCTGGGCAAATTCAGGGAAGACCTATATTACAGGCTTAACGCCATTACAATCGAGATACCCCCGTTAAGGGATAGAATAGAAGACGTAATTCCGCTAATCAATCACTTCCTGAGTAAGTACTCAAAAGAGCTCGGCGTGGGAAACAGAACATTCTCGGATGAGGCCAAAGACACGGTACTCGGATACAATTGGCCCGGAAACGTAAGGGAGCTCGAAAATATTATTAAGCGCGTACTCGTATTGTCCTCAGACAGCATCATCACTAAAGGAACACTTCTCGAAGCCGCCCCTCACCTGGAAGGCAGGATTAAAAAAGACCGCTCCTCACTCGATAACCTTATTTCAAACGAGATTAAGTATCTGCTAAGTTCCGGGGACGAGGAGGACTCCGGCAACATTTATGAGACTGTTATCAAGAGAGTTGAGAAGCCACTTATAGAATCAATACTTACGCTGACTAAGGGGAACAAGAAAAAAGCGGCCCAGATACTGGGAATAAATAGAAACACTCTGTCTAAGAAAATGGATGAGCTTGGGCTTAATAATAAAGAAAAAGAATAGCGTCTTTATCAGGACAACTTTTTTAAGAGCGAGATAGCCTCAAGCCCTTCTTTGGCCGCTTCCTGCTCGGCCTGTTTTTTATTCCTTCCCGTCCCCTTTCCAAAGAGTTTTCTTCCGAGCTTAACCTCAATGTGAAAACACTTGTCGTGAGGAGGGCCTTCCTCAAGCACCACCTTGTATTTTGGCACTTTCCGGAACTTTTTCTGAGCTATTTCCTGAAGCCTTGTCTTGTAGTCCTTGAATATCTCCTCATCACCGTTAAGGCAGTCCTTTAGCAACTTGGTAATTATGCCGTAAACCTTTCTGTACCCGCCGTCTATGAAGATAGCCCCGATTATGGATTCAAACGCGCCTGCAAGGTTCGATTGCCTGAGCCTCCCCCCTGTATTCTCTTCTCCTTTCCCAAGTAGTAATTGCTTATCGACTTTTAGCTCCTGGGCAAAGTGAGCAAAATTCATGCGGCTTACAATCGCGCTTCTCATTTTTGAAAGCGTACCCTCGGTCGCATCCGGGTAGCGGTCATACAAAACGCGGGCTACGACGAACCCGAGCACCGCGTCTCCCAGGAACTCGAGCCTTTCGTTACTCTCGACAGAGGTTTCGTTTGCGTATGAGCTGTGTGTTAGAGCGGTCTTTAAGAGTTTACGGTCTTTAAATTTATAGTTGAGCTTCTTTTCAATCATTGACCTACAAAATTATCATTAAGAAGTAGGAAAATCAATAATTAGAGCTATCTCAACTACCTGTTCGTAGTATTATCGTAGTGAAGACACATTAAATTTTTACGGATAATTCCGTATACTATGAGCATGATTTGGAAAAGCTCTAAAAATACTTAGTAAGAGGTGATAAATGAGATTCAAGATTACGGCTGTTGCAGCGATTTGCTTTATTCTCGTCCTGACTGCGTTCTCGAGCACATACGCACAGAACGGTAAATATGAAAAAAACACCTTGAGCATTACGGGGCAGGGGAAAGTAACTGCCAATCCTGACAAAGCTAGTATCAGCATAGCGGTAGACAGCAGGTCCGACACAGCGGAGGGCGCTGTTAAAGATAATTCAGAGAAGACAAACAAAGTTATGGAAGTCATTAAAGCAGGTCTTGGCGAGAAAGACAAAATCTCGACCGCGGGATATACGCTGTCGCCTGTATACGAATACAATAACGAAACCAAGAAATCCGAGTTCAAGGGTTACACAGCTTCTAATCAAATTATCGTTGAAACCCACAACTTAAATGATCTCGGAAAGCTCATAGACAGCGTTGCGCAAGCGGGATCGAACAGGATCGACAGCCTCTCGTTCGATACGACCGAAAAAGACGCTTACAGAAAACGCGCGCTCGAGCTGGCCGTGAAAGACGCCAAAGCCACTGCAGAGACCGTAGCCGGGGCTGCCGGTGTGAAGATCGTAAAGATACTTTCCATCAGACCCACGTCCGAGATACCGATGCCCGTATACAGAGACTACGCGATCAGGGGAAAAGCGGCGTATGCTGAAGCGGCCCCTCCCCCGCCGCCGATAGAGCCCGGAGAGCTCACTGTAAACGCGTCAGTTACTATGGTATTCGAAATACAATAAGGCGTTAACGCTCTGGTAGGCACGCTTCACAGGTGCATAGGTTTCTAAGGAACTCGTAGGTGTATATTCCCGTGTCGTGCTTATCGTTCCAGGTGAATTTGTAGGCATACTGACCTACGGGATCGATCTTGATAGGCCTGACGTTAGTTGCTTTAGCCCCCAGAGGTATGGTCTTTTTGAACGGGAGCTTTCCGGTCTTGGATTTTTTCCTGAGCTCTCTGCATGTGGCGCAAGGACACTCCTGGCGAAGCTCTTCATATAGATAGATACTCTGGTGCCCGTCGCTCCAGTGTATCATGAACGCCGTATCGCTAAACTCGGCAATTTCTTCAGGTCTGTACTGCAAGCTCTCTTCCATGCTCAGGGTAAACCTCCGTTTCCCGTTAGTTTACCTAATGCTGCGGGCTAATGGTCACCATAATGTTTGAGTAACACTAAGCAAGTTCACTCCTACGTTGACATCCGTTAGCCCCGGGTTGTATAATCCATAAACTATGGAAGTCGATGCCGCAGCCGCGGTTGCCGATTGGTTACAGGAAGCAAAAAAAATTGTAGTTCTCACCGGTGCGGAAATCTCTCAGGAAGCGGGACTGCCGGACTTGTCAGACCCCCGTCTAAACCCTCACATACGAGATTTCAGAGAAAGCCAAAGTGTCAGGAAGGAATACTGGAAAAAATTAAGCGAGATATATCCCCTTGTCTCCACTATAGAGCCCGGACCCTCCCACAGAGCTCTTTCGGAGCTTGAGATGCTCGTAAACCTGGACTGCATTTTTACACAGACAACGGACGGGCTGCACTTAAGAGCCGGGAGCACGACAGTGATCGAGCTTAACAGCTCGATGCAATGGGCTACGTGCACGAGCTGCGGGAAGGACTACCCGATGCACGAGATTCTGGGCGTTGTGGAAAAAGGAAACGAAATACCGCTTTGCACCGAGTGCGGAAGCGACCAAATCAAGCCCCCCGTATCCTTTCCCGGCCAGCCTCTGCCGCACTGGGAAGCAAGAGAGGCGTGGATAAGGCTTCATAACGCGGATATGTTTTTAATCGCAGGGGCTTCTTTAGAGCACGAGCCCATTGCCTCATACCCTTTTCTGGCCAAGGAGAACGAGGCCAAAGTCGTTATAATAAGCGAAAAGCAGGGCCCGGCGGACGACTACGTGGACGCCGTAATATACGGAACGCCGGGACAGGTGCTCACCTACATCTTAAGCAAGATGAAAGAGGGAATTACTATTACTTAGCTTGACCCGGTATAATAAGATTCCGTAACTCTGAGACTCAAGCATTACTCGCCGCCCGCGCCGATATCAGGAGGACTAATGGCACAGGAAAAATCAAATTTAGATGATGTAAATAAATACGTATCCAATACAGACAGGGACATATATACCGTAAGCAATATCCCCGAAGAGGTAGTGGCAGTAATATTCGCATACGTAAGCCGAAGTCCCAAAGGATTTAGAGAGAATATAGACACGGTCATACAGGAAGAGCAGCTCGGTCAGGAAAGGGCCGCTAAATTTCATGAGAAGTGGGTACTTAACTACGGCCACGCCTCCGTAGCAGAGCACGCAGCCGTACACGTGGGAATCGAGAGGGTATCCAGGCTCTTTTCATCGGTGCTCGAGCTCTCAAACGAGTACATGTCGTTTACGGAGTACTCTCAGCGTTACCAAAAACCCGTTAAAGGCGATTTCTACTTGCCCAAGGAGCTAAGTGAGAAGCCTTCACTAAATAATGACTTTATCGAGCTCAATAACTATCTTTACGATATATATGCAGGGCTGAACGACACACTCTTCGAATATCTGAAAGACACCGTTCCCACAGAAGAGGGAACGGAGGAGCGAATACACCACAGAGCGCTCGAGAAAGTCGCGTTTGAAGACGCGCGCTACGCGCTGAGCCTGGCGACTTTTACAAACCTAGGCCTCACCGCAAACGCCCGGGCTATAGAGGATTCACTCACAAAGCTTCTCTCGAGTCAATATCCCGAAGTGAGGAAGCGCGCCGAGGAAATAAAGGAGGAAGTCCGCTTCTCCGTCCCCACACTCGTTAAGTACGCAAATGAAAATGAATATATCGCCGGGACAAGAGCTGAACTCGAAGAGCTTGGTGGAAGTTTAAATGAGGGGGATAAATCGGGAAGCCCGGCTGAGGAGCCTTCGGTAAACCTCCTTGAGTGGACCGGCAAAGACTCTGAGAGCCCAGAAGGAACCGCGCTTGATCAGATGGTACGCGCGATACTTTTCGAGCACTCAAATCTAAGCTACGACGAGATTGAGAAAAAGCTTACAGGCAAGGATAGTGCGTATAAACTGGAAATACTGAAAAAGTCGATAGAGAAACTTGGGAAATTCGATAACCCCATTAACGCTTTTAAGCTCGTACAGTACAAAGCAGAGTTTGTGATAAGCGAGGCCTGCTGGCATCAGCTCTTGAGGCACAGAAAGACGGACTGGATATATAAGGAGCCCGGAGTGTATGACGGCATAACTATGCCGCCGAATGTTGAGAGCGCCGGTATAGCAGGGGACTTAAGGACCGCAGTAAAAGAGTCCGAGAAGCTCTACCACAGGCTAAGGGAAGAGGGCTTTCCGCTTACGGCAAGCTACGTGGTAACGAACGCTCATAACAGAAGGCTTCTGGGAAGCTTTGATCTCTGGGAGCTCTTCCATCTTGTAAACCTCAGAATGTCAGAGGGCGCGCAGTGGGACATCAAGAACGTCACCCGCACTCTTGCGGATGAAATAGGCCGTCATCACCCGCACCTTATAGCGCCCGCGCTTGGCCGGGTAAAGTGAGTTATGAAAACCTCAAAATGCAACGAGTGCGGATACGAGATAAGCATTAAGACCGATACGTGCCCCAATTGCGGTGAGCCGATAGGCATAAAGATAGGCGGTCTTAAAGGGCTACTCACCCGGGTGATTTTAATTATCATGGCCGCGTACATATTGTATTCGGCTATAAAAGTATTCGGAGAATAAATCATACTTTCTAAATTTACCGAGAGAACATGGCAAACAGGGAACACGAAAAGATATTAAAATCGGGAGCTGAATCCTGGAATAAGTGGAGAGAGGACAATCCTCAGATTAAACCCGATCTATCGTGGGCTAACCTTATAGGGACCGACATGAGGGGTATAAACCTCAAGGACGCAAACATGAAGCTTGCGTTTTGTAAGGGGGAGGACCTCCAAGGAGCTGATTTTCAAAACGCTACGCTCTACGGAACAAACCTTGAAGAAACCAATTTAGAGAACGTGAACATGGAAGGGGCCGACCTCGAAGGGGCCCATTTAAAAAAAGCTGTATTTATAAACACAAACTTAAAAGGAGCCAATCTGAAGCTTGTGAACCTGTGGAAAGCAGAGCTCAGGAACTCAGACCTACGCGGGTGCACCAGGCTCGATATAGAGCAGCTCTCAGAGGTAATGACCCTTTCAGGCTGCAGGCTCGACGAAGAGCTTATGGCAATGATCGACGAGCAGTATCCGGAGCTTTTTAAGGAACCGGGCAGTTAGACACAACTCGAATCTACTCATCGCGTCTTGACTATTTAAGCCCCATCAAAAATACTTTCGGTAATGGAAGACACGCCTTCATTCAGTGATCTCTTAAAAGAGCGCATTTATACCGTATCTCAGATCACACTAAAGCTAAAGGATGCAATCGAAGAGGAGTTTGGGTATGAGTACGTCTGGCTCACAGGAGAAGTAAGCAATTTTAGAGGGAATTACGCAAGCGGCCATTGGTATTTCTCACTTAAAGACGAGAACGCTCAGATTTCAGCCGTATGCTTCAAGTGGGCCAACCAGGGCATAAAATTTGTGCCTGAGGACGGTATGGAGGTCATATGCGCCGGGCAAATCGGTGTGTACGAGAAGCAAGGCGTATACCAGGTCAATATCAAGCACATGGAGCCAAAGGGCGTAGGAGCCCAAGCGCTTGCCCTGGAGAAGCTTCGTGAGAAGCTTTTTAAAGAAGGGCTTTTTGATGAAGAGAGAAAACGTCCCCTGCCGTATTTGCCGCATAAGATAGGAATCGTGACCTCACCTACCGGGGCTGCCGTGAAGGATATATTGAAAGTTCTGGACAGAAGGTTCCCGAACCTTGAAATCATAGTATCTCCCGCCAGGGTTCAGGGCGATGAGGCCCCTGCCGATATAGTAAGCGCTCTTAAAAAGATTTACCGTATTAAGGGAATAGATCTTGTCATACTAGCCAGAGGTGGCGGCTCTGCGGAGGATTTATTTTCATTCAACGATGAAGCGGTGGTAAGAGAGATTGTAAAATCGCCTGTACCGCTGATTTCCGCGGTAGGGCACGAGATAGACTTCACCCTCTCTGACCTTGCAGCAGACCTGCGCGCCGCTACACCCTCCATGGCCGCTGAGCTTGCGGTAAGAGAAAAAACAGAGCTCACCCAGGAGCTTTTGTACTTAAAAGGCAGGCTCGGACGCACCCTTAAAAACACTATAGAGGCAGTGTCCAGAGAAGTGGATCAAATGCAGTCAGAGTTTACTTACATTTTTACAAACAAACTCGATAACGCCAAGCTTGAATTCAGCGCCCTCACGGGAAAGCTAGACGCCCTGAGCCCGCTCAAGGTCATGGAGCGCGGCTACAGCATCACATACAAGCTCCCCTCCATGAAAACCGTTACGGACGCGGGCAAGCTAAAAAGCGGAGACCAAGTACTTATAAATTTTGCCAAAGGCAAAGCCAAGTGCTCTGTCGATGAGACCGAGGAATAGGGATACTTCGGGCCCTGCACGCGGCCTATTCGGAATTCGTAGCGCAGAGCTCGGGAACGAGGCTAAAAGTAGCCCCTACACTCCTGAAAACGCTCTCGATTTGAGATTCAGGAAGCGCGTCTACGAAAATATATTTCACCCTTCCCCCCAGGTCTTTCTTAAGCTTCTTTTCAGGCGTAAGACCGCTCAGGCTCGTTTGTGATTGGTCGTATAACGCTGAAAGGCCCTCCCGTGTTTCATATAAAACAGTTGGCATGACCTCAGGAATATCCTTGTAGAATTCTTCTCTGCTCTCAGCCGTTGCGGCGCGGGTGTTATTGTAAAAATTTAAATAGCTTATGATCTTTGAGTAGGGACTGGATGAGGCTATGTAGGAAAAAGACTGGTCCTCGTCCCCTATCCCGTTAGTCTTAGACGATATGAGCTTGAGAGCGCTCATTATATCGCCTTGAGTGATTTCAGTTGTTTTGAACCCGCTTTTCCCGGGAGCTAAAAATATGGCGGCAGGCGTATCGGCTTCAAGTTCATCCGACACCTTTTTGAGCTCGTCCTGAAGTTTCTTTCTCTTCATTAGCCCGAATTTGAGAATACTCCTGAAATTTAACACCTTTTCATTTTTTGTTTTAACGTCCTTAAAGAATGCGGTTCTTAGTACGCCCGGAAGATCGTCCTGTATTGCTGTAGCAGTATCGAGCAGCTCAGGGTTCTCGATGAATACGAACTTAACGTCTAGCTCCCTTGCAGTTTCTTTAATTTTGTCCTCATCAGAGTCTCGGGAAAGCGATACAACAGCGCCGCCGAGATGATACACCGCAATCTCTGTTGAAATCGCCTCAAGAGTATTGGCCGATACCAATAGAGCTCTGTCTCCTTCGCCAAAGCCTAAATCCATAAGAAAAGACGCAATATTCTTAACTTCCCTGTCAAAATCGAGCCATGTGATCTGCTTCCAGCTCCAGCCGTCTCTTCGCTGAAACAAGAGCCGTGTACCATGGTCTTTAACCCGTTTTTCCATAAGCCCGGGAATTGTATTTTCGCTCACATTAGTTTCCTGTTAGAGTTATTTAGCTATCCGAGTCTCGGACAGCGTGTAAAATATACTATAAAATCCGAAATAGGGAACTATGAAGAGAGTAATAAAATTAGAGCCTCGGGAGAGTGAGCTTTACCGGGTCGCAAAACAGGTTGTTACAACTCTTAATAATAAGGGTTACAGCGCGTATTGCGTCGGGGGCTGCGCGAGGGATATGGTCATGGGGAAGTCTCCCTGGGAGTATGATATTACTACCAGCGCAACCCCGGAGCAGGTTACCGAGATTTTTTCCCACACTGTCCCTATTGGAGCAAGCTTCGGGGTCATGCTCGTATTGAAAGACGAGTTCACTTTCGAGGTCGCCACTTTTAGAAAAGACGAAAGCTATTCGGACGGAAGACACCCGGACAGCGTAACGTACAGCGGGGACGTAGAAGAAGACGTACTACGAAGGGACTTCACCATTAACGGAATGCTGTATGATCCGATTAAAGAAGAGGTAATCGACTACACCGGCGGGCTGGACGACATAGACGCAGGCATCATAAAGGCCATCGGGGAGCCCGTTAAGAGGTTTACAGAAGATAAGCTCAGAATGATGCGCGCCGTCAGGTTTTGCTCCAGGTACGGCTTCGAGATAGAGAAAAAAACTTACGAGGCAATACTCGAGCTTGCACCAGAGATTTACCAAGTCTCATCAGAGAGAGTGCGTGATGAGCTTATTAAGATAATAAGCCAGGAAAATCCAGGCACAGGACTCATGCTTCTTAGCGAAACCGGGCTGTTAAACATGATACTGCCCGAAATAGAAAAAATGCGCGGGGTTGAGCAGCCACCAGAGTTTCACCCCGAAGGGGACGTATTTGTCCATACCTGCCTTGTACTCGACAAACTATACGAGAACGCACAAGGAGAGGTACCGCCCGAGCTTGCGCTAGGGGCTCTTCTTCACGACGTCGGCAAGCCCCCAACTTACAGCGTATCCGACAGGATACGGTTTAACGCCCACGACAGGGTGGGAGCTGAAATGTCCAGATCTATCTGTAGAAAATTAAAGCTGTCGAACAAGCAGTCAGACACGATTTATGAGCTTATAAGAGAGCACTTAAAATTTAAAGACGTGTTCAAAATGCGAAAGAGCACGTTAAAGCGTTTTATCGGAATGGAAGATTTTGACCTTCATCTTGCGCTTCACCTTGCGGACTGCCAGGCAAGCCACGGCATGAGAGATGCCTATGACTTTGTTGTGGAGAAGCTAGAAGAGCTTGGAGAAGAGGAGATTAAGCCAAAGCCTCTTATCGGGGGTCAGGAGCTAATAGATATGGGTTATAAACCGGGACCGCTATTTAGCGAGATACTCAACGCTGTAGAGGAAGCCCAGCTCGAAGGAGAAATCGCAAGCCATGAAGAGGCCCTTGAGCTCGTCAGCAGTAAATACCCTCTCTAGGGGCCGCTAGCAATGTCTTTATTCTTAAGAAGAATAGGGACTTACTTAAAAGTTCCTTCAGGATAGTCTGATGAAACATACCAAAGCTTCCCGATCTTAATCCAGGTATCTTCCACCATCACGCTTTCTTCAACTACTGAAGGGTATTTAAAGTATGTAAAATAAACTCTAATCGTAGCCCTGTCAGTATTACCGTCATTATTACTTTTAGACGCGCCCTCACTCTCATCTAAAACTCCGGGATCTATGAATGTAACGTCCTTAATTTGATAAGCTGTAATATTCAGGTCTTTCTGGTTCCTGAATACGAAGCTCTCATATTCCCTGGCGCTCTCCGGGTCCACAAACTGCGCAGCCTTCTCATAGTACTTCCACTGGATAAGTTTGTAATACCGGTCGGATGAATACTGAAATGACTCCCTATCGTCCTGTTGCATAAGATCCTTAGCTGTTCCACAGCCAAGTACGAGCATAAGCGTAAGGACATAAAAGAAGAAGGGTTTCCTCATAACTGAAGAAATATCATATTCTATTTTTTATCAAAAGTCTACGTAATTAGAATTAGCCCAAAGCTAAGTGAGGGAGCTTTAGTAAAGCTCCCTCACGGACTTTAAGGTTAAATTTTTCCCTGTAGCAAAAATGCTATCAAAAGAGCGTATATTACGAGAGATTCGATAAGAGCAAGTCCGATAATCATCGGAGTAAGAATTTTTGAGCTTGCACTTGGGTTCCTTGCAATACCGGTCAATGCAGCTGCGGTCGCGATACCCTGACCGTAACCTGCGATACCTGCCGCAATACCGATCCCTATGCCTGCGCCTAACGCAAGACCGAGCTTCGTAAGATCACCCCCGCCTCCTTCAGCAGCCATAGCAACATTCGGGACAAAAGCGGTAAGTACAGCCACTCCAAATATCGAAAGTAACGAAATAGCCTTATACATCTGTGTGCCTCCTTATAAATTGAGTTCGTTGTCGTTTTTTTAAACTTTTCATTTTTCTGTTATTCAATCTCTGTATCGTGTGCCGTAGCAAGAGTAATGTAGATAGTCGAGAGAATGGTAAAGATGAAAGCCTGAAGAAGTGAAACGAAAATACCAAGTCCGACAAATATTGCCGGTATGACATAATGCACCAGGTTTGTGAACACTCCAAGCACCAAGTGGTCTCCCGAGATATTCATAAAGAGCCTTAGGGAAAGCGATACAGGCCTCACAAAATGACTCACAAGCTCGATTATGAACATGAGGGGGGCAAGAAAAAGCACAGGACCCGCAAAGTGCTTTAGATAACTCATGCCGTTTTCCTTAAACCCATAGTAGTTGTACATGACAAATATAACAAGTGCGCACGCGACTGGAGTATTGAAATTGCCGGTCGGCGGCAAAAATCCGGGCACTATTCCGAGCAAATTGGCGAACATTATAAAGAAGAAAGAACCTGCCAGGAGCGGGAAGTACTTTTTAGCGTTTTCTCTTGAGCCCAGCACGTTCGTTAAGAGATCGAAGAGAAAATCTAAAGTGAGTATTTCAAATATAGTTTTTATGGAAAACTTTTCATCTGGTAGAACCGAATCATCCTTTGAAAGAGCGCTCTTAATCTTAAGACCCGCTAAAGCAAGCAGTATGATAACAATGATCGAACCCAGAATGTAATCGTATTTTTCTAGCCCCACTAAATTAAACCAGCTAAAGTGACCCATCCTTACCTCCTCTTAAACTCTCAGCAATGATAACAAGAACAACACCTGTAACACCGATAAAAAATCCGTAAATATTTACATCCGCAAACAAAAATATTGTTACCACTATTCCTACGAATATGAGCATCTTTATTATGAATATAAAAATGCCGAATCCCGTGGGATATGCGTTTGTAACAAGGGAGTTAACCAAAAACCGTATAGCCATGAAATTCGCCGTAAAGAGAACGCCGCCAGCAAGCACTCCGAACGCAAGCTCGGTTGATCCCAGCACATAGCTTACGGCCGTAAGTAAGATGGTTACTACTAAACCCGCTTTTTCAACTCTTCCTATCTGAGGTAATGTAATCAGACTCTCTTTACTTTCCGTCATTTAATCTTTTTAATCATCCTTAATAGCAAGCTAAATCCAGCAATCGCACCCACTAACAGCCCTAAGATCGTAAACCATGGAGTCTCGGTCCCAACCCACTTATCAACATAATGCCCGAGTACTATACCGGCTACTACCGTAAACCCTAGCTCAAAACCTACTGCTATGAATACGAGCCATTTATATCTATTCTTATTCTGCTGCTTCTTAAAATTGAGTACCTCAATCAGATTGTTTTAAGTGATTTATACACTGCTTCAATCGTTTTATTTATATCCTTTTCAGTATGGGCGAGTGATAAGAAAACAGCCTCAAACTGAGAAGGCGGAAACATAATACCAGCCTTGAGCAAATTATCAAAAAATTTCGAGTACTTTTTTGTATTACTCCTAAGAGCTGATTCATAATCGGTGGGCGGAGCGTCATTAAAAAAGAGCGTAAACATAGATTCTACGGAATTTACGGAGACGTTTACGCCTGTCCTTTTTATCACATCCGTAAGACCATAGAGTAGTGTTTCGGTAAGCTCCCTAAGTCTAGCGTAGTTACCTCTTTGTTTTAATTTTGTAAGCGATGCCAGTCCCGCGGCCATTGCAAGAGGGTTACCGGAAAGAGTGCCGGCCTGATATACCGGCCCTTCGGGGGCAACCATATCCATTATTTTTTTGTTCCCGCCAAACGCACCGACCGGAAGCCCTCCGCCGATAATTTTACCCAGACACGTCAGATCGGGTGTAACACCGTATTTACTCTGAGCGCCTCCGGGGCTTAATCTAAACCCTGTAATCACCTCATCGAAAATAAGAAGCGATCCGCTCTTCTTTGTAATTTTCCTTAGCCCTTTCAAAAAACCCGGCGCCGGCGTTACAACGCCCATGTTGCCCGCGACGGGCTCTAAAATTACCCCTGCTATCCTGTCCCCGTATTTTTGGTAAAGTTTCTCTACAGAGCTTAAATCGTTGTATTTGGCTAAAAGAGTTTTGTCTGTAAAGGACTTGGGCACTCCCGGGCTGCTGGGCGCGCCAAACGTAGTCGCTCCGGACCCCGCTTTAACCAGGAGGAAATCCGCATGGCCGTGATAACAACCTTCAAATTTTACTATATAGTCTCTATCTGTATAAGCCCGGGCTAAACGAACAGCGCTCATTGTGGCCTCAGTACCTGAGCTAGTCATTCTGATCTTATCTATGGACTTAAAACTAGAGGTTATAAGCTTTGCAAGGGAAATCTCATTTGTACAAGGGGCTCCGTAGCTAGTTCCTCTAGAGGCCGCGCTCTTAACCGCTCTTACGACATCCGGGTCTGCATGGCCATGAATGAGCGGCCCCCATGAAGACATATAATCTATGTACTTATTGCCGTCCTCATCATACAGATAGGCGCCCTTGGCTCGGGAAATAAATACCGGGGTTCCGGATACCGCATTGAAAGAGCGTACGGGGCTGTTCACACCGCCCGGCATTAATTTTTCCGCGGCTTTATACAACCTCTTCGATTTTGTTAGCTTGAATTCCATCTGAGATTTATTGCTCAATTTTTAATAAATTACACTGCAGGAATTAGGAAAACGAGATGTAGTAAACATGGATCACCCATGGCTGTCAAGTAGGGACTGGAAAGATTATAAGAAGTCAGGGATTAAAATATAAAAAAAATGGAGAGAGACCCACTAGGAGTCTCTCTCCATAATTTGTATTCTCATCTGAAACGTAATAGATGAGATATCTCTCTTTTCTATACTACCAACGCAAATAGGGCAAGAAGTCTATTTAGTTAGCGTACTGAAATATAAGCCTTGCGCCTACTTTAGCGGTAGGTGAGGTTACTATGAAGTGTGCCCTTCTGTTAAGCTGATAGGCTTCTTCAGTCGTCCCAGCGCCGAACTGAGTTGTCTCACCACCACTTGCAGTTGAAATCCTTGAAGGATCGATTCCCATCTGGACTAAGAAAGCCTTTGTGGAATCAGCCCTCTTCTGAGCAAGTCTCAGGTTGTATGCAGGTGTACCTCTGATATCTGCATAACCTTCGATAAGCACAGTAAGATTAGGATCTGCCTGCAATGTTCCAGCGTTCTCTTCGAGAACAGCTGCTGCATCCGGTCTGATATTGAACTTGTCAAAATCAAAGAATATATCTTTTAGATCCGGTGCGGGTGGAGGCGGCGGTGGAGGCGGTGGGGGAGGCGGTGCTGAACATTTCAGCTTAGCCTCGTCTGCTTTAGCTTTTGCATCTATTAACATTCTGCGTGCTTCTAGCTCACTGCAGAATTCACCAGCAAGAGCTTTACCCTTTGCTAGGGCTGCTTGCGCTGCCGCAAGCTCAGCTTCACCACATGGGGCTCCACAATAGTCTCCTCTTGTAGGATCATCACCGCAAACTCTTTGCTTACACTGCTCACACGTTGCTTGTGCGTCGGCTGTTGCCGATTCTGCAGCTGCTAGCTCTTTTGTTGGCGGGGGTGTCGCACAGCTGGCTAAATATAGCAATGCAACAACTAATAAGGGCATACCTAACAACATCATTTTATCCCTTTTCATTCTACTGCACCTCCTTTAAGAGTTTTTTGAGTACCTATTGAGTACATAATAATAAACCGTTTAACCGTTAACTGCAAGTTCTCTTATTTTTTCCTTTGCTGTATTAGCTTCATCTGATTGAGGGTATTTGTCAATGAGTGTCTCAAAAAATAATTGCGCTTCTTCATTTTTACCTATTTCCATTAGCGACAATCCCTGTTTTAAATATGAGAGCGGGACCCTGTCATCACTTGGGTAAGTATCTATAAACCTTTGATAATCTAGGATCGCTTCTTCAAACTCACCCTCTCTGTAATAGGACTCCGCTATCCAGTATGTAGCATCCCCTGCTTTTGAGGATTTTGGATACTCTGATAAAAACATTTTAAACTTTTTCCTCGATTCCTCATAATTGCCTTCGCTGAGCTCTGTGTAACCTTGATTGTATATAACTTCCTCCGTGTTCACAGACGCGGTTTCAATTTCAGTCGAGCCGCCCTCTGAAGACACGGGAAGATCTAAGTCAGATTTATTTACCTTTGCATTCAAGTCAGAATAAGATCTTTTTAGATCATTTACTTCCTGCTGCAGCCTATATACCTCTTCTTTGAGAGCCGGATCTGTAGCGCTACTTCCCTCTGAGCCTTTCATGGACTGAACCTGTTTTGTCAGACTGTCCATCTTCGCTTCTAAGCGAGTCTGCCTGGCATACACGCTGTTCATATCTCCCTGCGAAGCTACACAACCCGCACTCAAAATGCAAGCTACAGATAACAACATGATAATTGAATTAAGTCTCATAGACAATACCTAAAAGCTCGGAGAAGATACGGCCGGCACAAAATGTGCTCTCCTGTTCTGCTGATAATCATATTCCGAAGTGCCAAAGGCAAACTGCTCCGTCTCTCCCTTACTTACAGCCTGTACAATAGAAGGAGATACTCCAAGACCTATTAAATAGTTCCTAGTAGATTCCGCTCTTCTCTGACCGAGTGCCAAGTTATACTCTTCAGTGCCTCTAATATCACAGTAACCTTCAATCACAACAACCTGAAATTTACCTGAACTGCCTCTAATTATACGAGCATTATCGTTTAGAGTGCTTCTTGATTCCGAGGTGATACTCGACTGGTCGTACGCAAAGAAAACATCAACCAGCCCGTAGGACGATCCTGAAGGACTAAGCGATGAAAGTGACTCTTCTACAGTATCGATGTCCACTGATTCCACATAGGCTTGCTGCTTCGCCTTTCCTTCAGCTTCTATAGCTTTGAAGCGGGCTTCTTCGAGTAGTGCGCGTGCGCCTGCAGTATCTCCTGCAGCCATCATCTCTCTTGCCTTGGCTATAAGCTCCTCTGCCGCTTGATATTCCGGGAGCCCCTCAGCACCGGCGTCTCTAGCCGCTTGTAAAGCTGCTTCCGCATCTGCCATCTCTTTATCTACATTAGATCCGCAACCAAAAACCAACACCGACGCCAAAACAACGAGCATTACAGTACTAAATAACTTCACCTTTTGCATTAAGCTCCTCCTGCGGAATTTAGGAATATTATACCCCAGATAATTACATTATTTTATTGGCGAAGTCAAGCTATTTTTTATCTGAAACACATTATTTTTCCGATATAAAACGCCTTTTGGATATTTTGCCACGTTTAAGATTTTAGTACCAATTCAAAGCACGTCTATGTTATTATTATAGGAGGTTAGTAAGATCGGGTGTCTCAAATGATGAAGAAGCTATTTCCCGCCTGGATTTATTTAATTTTATTAACTCCCGTATTTATAATATCCGCCGGGATTGCCCGCGCTGACAATATTTTCGGCGACACTCCTCCCGTACTAATGAGCCCGGTTAACAGCTCTGTTTTAATCAACTCGGCAGAATACAGAAATGCCGATATTGAATTTTACAAAGAGGCGGACCGAAAATCCCTTGCCGATTTTGAGGATTTTCTCCGCGCCACCCGAAACGTCTACTTCACACTCTGGCTAGTCCGCATCGTGCAGGTAAACATGATGGATATAACCAATAAGGACAAGCAGATGCTGATAGATCCATTCAGGTGGTGGAAGAACGTTTTAGGCTTCCAGAACAAAGACAGGAAAAGGGGTGATTTCGAGGTGGAGGACGGGGATAGCTTTAAAACCAATTGGATCGCTCATCCTGCGTTTGGAGCTTATTCATACCTTTATTACAGAGCCAAGGGATATAACTTCTACACCTCCGCGCTCGGATCCGTAATTCAAAGCACACTCTTTGAATACACAATAGAGGGGGTAATACAATCCCCATCGATTCAAGACCTTATTGTCACGCCTGGCATAGGAATACCCGCCGGGGTGGTACTCGAGGAAACATCCGAGTGGCTTGAGAGTCAAAACAGCGGGTTTTTAAAAGCTGCGAGCTATATAGTAAACCCGGTAAAAATAATCGTGCCCGACAGGGACAAAGTTAACCTCGGCCCGCTCGTCACGGGTCAGGTTGTTATAGCTTTTGATTGGTAATTTGGAAAATACTATGAGGAATCTTAAGGCTGAACATAATGAGTAGGGAAGAGGGGGCGTCTGTAGCGGGCGCTTTTTGGACACTCTCCCCCGTAGTCGTCATAGCAAGCTCTATGGAGGACAAAGTAAACGCTCAGATAGCGGTCACTGCCGTCACTTCTTCCATAGTTCACACGATTCCCAGGCTTTTGGTGGGAATCTGGAAAGGTAACTACACGCACGAGTTCATAACTTACAGTAAAGCATTCACAATACACCTACTTAGAAAAGACCAGATCGGACTTGTGAAAAACTTCGGCTTCTATACAGGAAGGGAAAAAGATAAGTTTGAAGACATATCCTATAGCTTAGGCGTTACCGGAAGCCCAGTGCTCGATGACGCCCATTCTTATGCCGAATGTGAGATTATAAACGCCATGGACGGGGGCGACATGACCGCTTTTCTGGTAAGTGTAGTTGACGGGGGTTTACTAAGCGGAGGCGCTTGGATGACGCTTAATGATTTTTACTCAAACGCGCCCCCCGAGTGGGTAGCAGAGTATGGTGAGAAGCTTTCAAGCTCCGTGAGCTACTCTATGGATATAATCCATAATATCGACTACACACCCTGGAAGCCCTGACAAACATCCTTTAGATTGCTATTAAGATGCGGAATCGTATACTAGGCGCTTCAACTATAGATTAAGTGTCTGAAATCGTTGAGCATTTACCACTACATAAAAGCCTGAAATTGCTTGTTTTAGTAAGGATGATATTATTAATATATTACAGAACTTAGCTTGCGTATCACGATTATTTTTCATTTAATTTCAGCTGCACCAGACTATGCGCAAATCCAATTATGAGATTCATAATTATTATTTCATCAATTCTCTTTTTTTGCGTCCCAATTAACGATGCGGTTTCTCAATCTAATGAGAAAAACGCCTTCGGTAAATGGCTTGACAGTGAGTATATGACAGGCGGCTGGGGTGGAAAACGTAATGAGCTTGTTGACAAAGGAATAACGTTTTTCGGTAATTACCATACTACCTTTCTGGGGAACCCCGTCGGCGGTGAAAGCAAAGGATTTGAATACGCGGGCCAGCTAGTTATAGGCTCAGAGTTTGATCTCGGGAAAATTGCAGGGATTAACGGTCTTAGATTTGTCGTCTCAGGCACCTGGATCACGGGATGGAGCCTCTCTGAAGAGCACATAGGGAACGAGTTCGACGTGTCTGAGGTTTTTAACCTAAACCTCGGGTTCACGTTCGGTGCAGATTCATACCGTCTATACCAGCTTTTTATGGAGCAGTCACTTTTCGGAGACAAGCTGAGCGTTGCCGCCGGAAGGATGGCAACTCTTACCGAGTTTGCGACCCTGGACGTTTTAGAGTACTACGTCAATACAGCGTTTAATGCAAACGCCGGCAGTATAAAGAAAAACATACCCACCATCACTCCCGATCCTTTCTCCGCGTGGGGTATAAGGGTAAAAATCAAACCCGTAAAAGAGTTTTATATAATGTCCGGCGTGTATACGTCGAACCCGGACAATAAAGACGCGGACAATAACGGACTAGATTTTTCGTTTGACGGTGGAGCACTTTGGCTCGGGGAGATCGGATACAGTCCCAAACTCAAAATCTCAAGGCACGGACTTCCGGGCACATATAAGCTGGGGGCGCTTCTGGATACGAGTGAATTTGACGTCTTTAATAAACCCGGCAGGACTAAGTCTGATAACTACGGCTTTTATTTCTTTATGGAGCAAACACTGTATAAGGAGAACGGCCTAGACAATCAGGGCTTGATATTCTTCTCCGTATTCACCTATTCACCACAGGAGGAAATTAACTCGTTTCCGTTCTACTATGCCGGGGGGCTCGCTTATGTAGGCTTGATAAAAAACCGCAATAGCGATAAAACGGGGCTCGGCTTCCTGATCGGCGATTACAGCGACGACCTACCGGAGCAGGACTACGAGTCGGTCCTCGAGCTTACATACAAAATGGAAACATTAAAATGGCTCATCGTACAGCCTCAGATGCAGTACGTTATTCATCCGAGCGGAAGAGAGGATATAGATAACGCTCTCGTACTTGGTTTTAAGTTCGAGGTGGAGTTGTAAATATAGATAGAAATTCAGTGGTAAAAGGCATAGTAATTTTGGACAAGTTCTTAATTCTTATTTACTATAGTTTTAGTAGGTTGATCACATATAGCAGAACGTTACAGTTGAGGAGTTATTAAGAGGCAAGCTCATTGATTAGCGAACTGTATCACCTATTAATTGAATCCCCTCTATTCATATTATTCATAACCATAGCGTCGGGTTATTTCATTGGTAAGTTCCGCGTAAAGACTTTCGTCTTGGGTGGAATTGCAGGCTCTCTGATAATGGGAGTGATAATCGGCCAGCTAGGTATAAAGATGCCCCCCGCTATCGGCACTATCTTCTTTGCACTCTTTATCTATGCTGTGGGCTACCAGGGCGGGCCTCAGTTTTTCCGCTCACTTAACCGAGAAACTGCTGTTCAGCTGATTTCCGCAACTATTACGTGCGTGCTCGGTCTTCTTTGTGTGCTGGCCGCCGCCTGGACTTTTGGGCTCGACAGGGGTACTGCGGCAGGCTTGGCAGCAGGCGGGCTGACCCAGTCTGCTCTGATCGGAACCGCTAGCGACGCGATCGCAAGGCTAGGCCTCTCGGCTCAAGCAACCCAGGTAATGCAGGCTAATATAGCTGTTGGTTACGCAGTTTGTTACATATTCGGATCGTTCGGTCCGATAATTATGCTGGCTAGTATTTTCCCAGCGATGATGAAATGGGACCTTCGCGAAGAAGCCAAGAAGCTGGCAAAGAAAATGTCCGGTACTCATATTGAACTTGAGCCCGGACAATTTATGGCTATCCCCGATATAGACACACGGGTCTATGAAATTCTCCAGGGTTCCAAGTTGATAGGGCAAAATATCGATGATTTATTTGATAGCAAGGATCGTATGGCGGTAGAAGGGTTGATGCGGGACGGCGAATTGTTCGATATGAAGCCCGATACTGTTTTAAAGGCCGGCGATGTGGTTGCTGTAACCGCAAGGTCCGAGAATTTTTCTAAAAAATACGAATTATTTGAAAAGGAAGTGCCCAAGCCCGAAATAATGCAGCTGACCGAAGAGGAAAGAGATATTGTTTTGCATGACCCCGAAGTTGACGGAGAAACGGTCGAAGAGTTTCAAAGCAAAACGGTAGATAAATACCACAGGGGATTATTTATAAGGGGCGTGTCGAGACTCGGTGAAGAGCTTAAGCCGGATCACGATCTGGTATTGAGAAGGGGTGATGAGATAAGGCTTGTAGGACGTCCCGCCGACCTGGATAGCACGACAGCAAAATTGGGGCGTGTAATTTCGGCTGCCAGGCTCACAGATTTCATAAGCTTCGGTATCGGAATGGCGCTAGGGATACTGATCGGTATGGTTACGATCAAGATATTCGGTGTTTCGATATCAATAGGCTCCGGGGGCGGCTGTTTACTTTCGGGACTGGTCTTCGGCTGGCTCCGCTCCCGCCATCCGCAAATCGGGGCGCTGCCTTCGGGTGCTTCTAATTTCCTGCGTGATTTCGGTCTGGCGGTGTTTGTGGCCACAGTGGGTATTACGGCCGGGCCACAAGCTCTGACCGCAATTAAAGAGCATGGCACAGAGCTCTTTCTTCTGGGAGTAGGAGTCACGATTATTCCTCAGATAATAACTTTTTATATCTCTTACTATTTGTTGAAGATAAAAAATCCGATCGAGCTTTTAGCCACCATCGCGGGCGGCAGAAGTGCTAATCCGGGATTTGCGGCGCTTCTGGAAAAGGCAGGCAACTCGACGCCCGTTGTCGCTTTTACAGCTACATACGCGATCGCAAATATTTGGCTTACCCTCTGGGGGCCGATCATTGTGGCATTGGTATCTAAAAACGCAACTTAACAAGGGAGGGGAATTATGACGTTACCGAAGAACCTGGAAAATTTAAGCCCGTTTGAATTCAAGGACCTGCTGATAAAGATGGCGAGCTCGGACAAGGACAGAATGATGCTGAATGCCGGCCGGGGAAATCCGAATTTCCTGGCAACACAGGCACGCCACGCTTTTCTGCGCGTCGGTGATTTCGCGTTACGGGAGTCCGAGCGCTCCTATTCCTATTTGAGCGCCAGCTTCGGTGGGATGCCTGATAAAGAAGGTATTGTCGAGCGTTTTGATGCTTACGCTCTGCATAATGAAGGCTCTCCCGGCATTGATTTTATCAGCTCGGTTCTGTCTTTTGCAGATGACCATCTGGGAATTAAGAAGGCAGAGCTCCTGCATGAAATAACAGAAGCCTTTTTAGGCTGTAATTACCCCGTCCCTCCAAAGATGCTCACACTTTGCCAGCGTATTGTAAAAGTTTATTTAGCCAATCAAATGTGCGGTGCTCAAATGCCGACGGAAGATTTCGACATTTTCGCCACTGAAGGCGGGACCGCGGCAATGACATATATATTCGAGTCAATGAAGTCAAACGGCCTGTTGGGCAAAGGCGATAAGATAGCTATTATAACGCCGATTTTCTCACCTTATCTTGAGATTCCACGAATACCTGCTTACGACTTAGAAATTGTCGATATTAAAGCGGACGAAGCTAAGTCATGGCAGGTCCCGCAAAAAGAATTAAAAAAGCTCCTTGATCCTGAAATAAAACTGCTCTTCATGGTAAACCCTTCGAACCCGCCGTCCGTAAAAATGAGCGACACTGTGCTGAAAAATCTTTCCGAGCTTGTTTCTAAAAAGAGAAAGGACCTGATGATCGTAACAGATGATGTATACGGCACATTTGCCGACGATTTCCTGTCTATTTTCTCTGTATGCCCTTATAACACGCTTTGCGTCTACTCGTTTTCAAAATATTTCGGCGCGACCGGATGGAGACTGGGAACTATAGTTCTTGGTAACGACAATATATTTGACGAGCTTATCGGGAATTTATCCGCTACTGTCAAAAAAAGGCTGGACAAGCGCTACAGCTCGCTTACCGACAAACCCCGGGAGCTGAAATTCATAGACCGCCTTGTAGCTGACAGCCGGGCTGTCGCATTAAACCATACGGCAGGCCTATCTTGTCCACAGCAGCTGCAAATGATGCTGTTTGCAATCGGGAATATTCTGGACGAGCGCCAAGACTATAAAGCCGATGCAAAACGCTTGATAAGAAGACGCTACGCGATACTTCACAACGCCATAGGCTATACACCTGACTTTGACAGTAACAGCGTTGATTACTATTCGATTATTGATCTTGAGGAGTTATCTCTCAAGCTGCACGGTGCTAAATTTACCAAATGGCTTATGACGAAATACACTGGCGCCGAGTTTATAACTCGCCTCGCGGATGAAACCGGAGTGGTGCTGCTCCCCGGTAAAGGGTTTGACGTAGATCACCCTTCAGCCCGGGTTTCCCTGGCAAATTTAACTGAGCATAGTTACCAGGCAATCGGTCAGGCGGTCAGAAAAATCATGGACGAATTTAAAGGGGAATTTTCTTCAAAGGCATAATAGGCTGGGCTCTTAGTTAACCAAACCGGCTATACGCCCCGGAAGTCCTAAACTATATAGCATTAGTTTGCACACTCGCATAAACCATGTAAGACTTTAACCCTTATAAACAAACAGTAGATTTTAGCGACAAGAATCTCCTGTAATTTGATATTAAAGGGCCTGAACCTAAAGCGCGCAACGCAAGGGAGCCAATAAATATGCATCCTATTCTATTCACAATCGGAGATATACAGGTCTCTTCATTCTCAGTCATGGTGCTCGTAGCTTTTCTGGTCGCATATTTTGTAAGCGAGGCAGAGTTTAAGAGAAAAGGCTTTGACCCTAATCTGGTGGATTTACTGCTAATTGCAAGCGTAATCGGAGGGCTCGGTGGAGCCAAGATACTTTTTTTGTTCCAGCAGGCAACGCTTTCTGATTTACTAGCCAACCCAACTAGGTATATGGCTTCGGGTTTTACATTCTTAGGTGGGCTTATAGGTGCAATTCTTTTAGGTTGGTTCGTGACTCAGATGAAGAGGGTCAGTTTCCTATCCGTATTGGACACCGCAATGCCGCCCCTGATCCTGGCATATGCAATAGGCAGGATCGGATGTTTGCTCGTGGGAGACGATTACGGAATCCCGAGCAATCTCCCCTGGGCGATTTCTTTCCCTGACGGCTCTCCACCGACTATTTTGAGGGTCCATCCGACGCAGCTTTACGATACAATAAGTATGTTAATCATATTCGCGATACTATGGAGAATAAGAAAAAGGGACCTGCCGCTCGGATGGATGACTTCAGTAGGATTTATAATATTCGGCGTGCAGAGGTTTTTCATGGAATTTCTTAGAAGCACGTCACCGAGCTTTATACCCGGATTATCACAAGCCCAGGTTATCTCCATATGCTTAACTGTTATTGGAGTTATAATGCTTTATAAAATATATCAGCGCAGCAATAAAATAAGCGAGGCAAAGTCCTCTTAGGGGTAAAAGTCCATGCGTATTGTGATTTTAGGTGCCGGGCAGGTCGGGTCCTTCCTGGCTAAAAACCTTTCATCAGAGCACGAGATTGTAATAATAGAGAAAGACAAAGCCACGGTTGAGAGGCTGAGAGAGCTCCTCGACGTACTCATTATAGAAGGAGACGGAGATAACCCCCAAATATTAAAAGAGGCCGAAATAGACAAGTGCGACATTATGCTCGCGGTCTCAGGGGATGATAAAACCAATATCCTGGCCTCTTCATGGTCAGCCTCCGTGGGTGTAGCCAAGATCATAGTAAGGATCAGGGACAGAAATTATCTCGACTATCCGAAGATACTAGAAAGACCGAAAGTTTATATCGTAAATCCTGGAGCTATCATGGCGGAGAAGATTATAAGCCTGATCAGCTCGCCCTACGCTTGGAAAACCGAAACCCTGGCCATGGGCAAGATCAAATTGCTCAAGCTCAAGGTTGAAGAGGACACACCGATTGTCGGAAGCAGGCTCAAGGACATTGGCCCGGCAAAAGCCTGGATTTTCGTAGCCCTCTCGAAGAATGGAGAGATAATGATACCAACAGGTGACACAAGGCTCGAGTCGGGAGACTATATCTTTGCGCTCGGCAAACCCGACGTTTTAAGCAAGCTCAAAGAGCTATTCAATGTTGAGGATACCCCAGTAAAATCCGTTGTAATCGTAGGGTGCGGGAGATTAGGTCTCGGTGTGGCAAAAGCGCTTTCCGAAAAAGGAATAAAGGTAAAACTCATTGACAGCGATCCCGAGAGAGCTCTTGTCGCAGCCGAGCAGATGCACAACGTGCTGGTCTTCAAGGGCGACGCCACAGACACGGAGACGCTTAAGGAAGCGGGCGTAGAGTCAGCTGATTACTTTATAGCGCTCACGGGTGATGACGAAGAAAACGTGCTGAGCGCGCTACTGGCTAAAAACCTCGGCGCCAAGAGAACCACCGTTCTATATACCAAGCCCGATTATATCGACGTAATTGAGGCCATCGGCGTGGACAGAGCGATAAGCGTCAGACTTTCAGTAGCCAACGAAATACTCAGTCTGCTTCACATCGGAGGAGTAGCGCAGGTAGCGCTAGTTGAGGAAGGAAGAGCTGAGGTAATTCAGGTCGATATCACTCAAAAGAGTAAAATCCTGGGTAAAGCGCTTAAAGACATAGACTTCCCTGAAGGCTCGATAGTCGGCATAGTGCTCAGGCACAATGAAGTTGTTATTCCAAGAGGAGACTATGTGCCCGAGATTGACGACAAGGTTATTATCTTTACGCTCCCCGAGGCCCTAAAAAAGGTCGAAAATATTGTAGGCCAGTAATACGAATAATTCTTAATCCTCGTACCGATAAAGAGCTGCGAATAACCGCCGAATACAATGTACAAAGCAGGATCAATATTTTATATTTCCCCAAAACAGTCCCCCGTATATGAAAATTTTCTACTTTTACTTAAGTTATGGTAATATTCTGTGCCCAATAATATGAAAGTAATATTCGACCCCGAACAGCCTATCGAAAGCCCTACTTCCGCAACCATTGGGAACTTTGACGGAGTGCATCTAGGGCATAAGAAAATCATAGACTCTGTTAAGAAAGAGGCCCTGGAAAAAGGGCTCAGCTCATGCGTTATAACTTTTCATCCTCACCCGCAAAAAGTGCTGCAGAATATCGACATCCCTCTCTTGGTACCGATCAGGGAGAGGCTGAAGCTGCTTGAGAGACAAGGGGTTGACTATGTAGCGTGTTATACATTTACAAAAGAGCTTTCTCAAATCTCAGCCAAAGATTTCATAACTAATATTCTTGTTGGAAAGCTTAACCTCAAGCACCTGATCGTAGGACCGGATTTTGCATTCGGTAGAAAGCGCGAGGGGAACGCGGAGCTTCTAAGAGTCATGGGAGAGCAACTCGGTTTTGAAACCAGGGTGGTCGGACCCGAGCTCATTGACGATCAGATTGTGAGCTCGACCTCGATTAGGAATTTTCTCAGAGAAGGAAATGTGAGGGAAGCTTCAAAATTCCTTGGTTACGACTTTTACATAGAAGGCAGCGTGATAGAAGGAGAGAGGAGAGGAAGACAGATCGGTTTCCCCACCTTAAACCTTGACACCGACTGGGATATCCTTCCCAAAGTTGGTGTTTACGCGACCAGAGCGCACATAGATGGAGAGAATAAAGAGAGCATTACCAACGTCGGATACAGACCTACTTTTGGAAGTGATGAGCTCTTGATAGAAACCCACGTTTTTGATTTTGACAAGGAAGTTTATGGAAAGAGGGTGCGTGTCGAATTTGTGGAAAGGATAAGGGACGAGCAAAAATTTGACGGTCCGGATGCTTTAGTCGATCAGATTAAAAAAGACGTGTTAAAGGTAAAAGATATTCTGGCGGCATCCTAATATAAAACGAGTAATATTTGAGAAAAGTTTCAGGGAGCGAAGAGTTGAGCGTAAAAGCAACTACACAGATCTACGGTATATTCGGACACCCGGTAAAACACAGCCTGTCGCCCAACATGCATAACAGCGCGTTTGAGGCTCTGGGGCTTGACTCGGTTTATGTGGCGTTCGATATAGAGCCTGAGAATATCGGCGAGGCCACAAACGCTATAAGGACTATGGGCATAAAAGGCATTAATATTACTATCCCCCATAAACAAACTATCATCCCGCACCTGGACGAAGTATCCCCGGACGCAAAGCTCACGGGCGCTGTTAACACAGTTAAGAACGAGGGAGGAAAGCTCACCGGGTTCAATACTGACGTAGGCGGTTTCCTGAGAGCCATTAGAGAAGACCTTGATTTCATCCCTGAGGGGAAAACGCTATTTCTGGTCGGCGCCGGAGGCGCCGCGCGCGCCGTTATGTCCGCCTGCTGTATGAACGGGATTTCCAGAATTTCCATAACGGATATATTGCCGGATAAGGCGGAAGCGTTAGCCGCGGACTTTAAAGAGAGCTTTTCTGATATAGAAATCGGGCCCCTCCCTATGGAAGACAAGGACGGTATTGCCGCGAAGCTAAGCGGGGCCGATATATTGGTCAACGCCTCCCCCGCGGGTATGGACGGTGAGGGTAAACCCGATATCCCTACATCGAGCCTGAATAAAAGCGCGGTAGTCTACGATCTCGTATACAAGCCGCCCGACACCAATCTGCTAAACGAGGTAAGGGAGCTTGGGCACAGGGCTTCGGGAGGACTAAGCATGCTCCTTTATCAGGGCGCTGAGAGCTTTGAAATCTGGACCGGTGAGACGGCCCCTGTGGACGTAATGAAAAAGTCGTTCGGATAAGCCTACTCCAGGCATAGCCGTCAGATAATCCGCATTGGAAAAGTTCCGGCCTTTATGAGATAATCCTATCAATACCATTTAAATCGGAGGAGATATGAAAGTCGTAAGCCCTGCAGGTGAGTTTGAATTCATAGTGAAGGATTCTTCTGTCGAAGAAGACCACGTGGTAATGACCGGACAGATGGGTGTGTGGGATTCCAAGATTTATCTAACGCCGGCAGACATTTGGCTATTCACTTCAATATTCCTCCGTCCCTCTGTAATACTTTTCATACTAAAGCTGCCGTTTAAATTCCTTTTCGGGTCAAAACAAGAGACGTCTCAAAAAGACTCTGAGAGCTCCGAATATAAAAAAGGAAAAGATAAGGACTAAGAGAGTTTCTATCTAGGAGCTAACCACTTCGGGATTTACCAAATGCTCGGGGACCTCACCGCTAAGAGCAAGCTCGACGTTCCTCACCGCCATATCGATCATCTTCTCTCTCGTTTCCCTTGAAGCGCTCGCTATATGAGGTGCCAAGACTACATTCTTTTGTTTCAATAGCTCAGTGTCCACATCGGGCTCATTTTCGAATACATCCAGACCCGCTCCCCAAACAAGCCCTTGCTCTAGAGCCTGAGCAAGTTCGGCTTCTTTAATAATCGGTCCCCTTCCGACGTTAATAATTACAGACTCTTTTTTCATTTGCTTAAATTCCGCAAGTCCGACTCTTTCTCTGGTCTCCGGGGTTAGCGGGGTCGTGACAACTAGATAATCCGAGTCCTTTAGGAGAGTGGAAAAATCGACGAAGCGTGCCCCGATATCTTTTTCCGCTTCTTCGTTTACGCTCCTGCTGTTATATATGATTTTCATGCCGAACCCTGTCCCCCTTCTGGCAACAGCCTTGCCTATGCGGCCCATACCGAAAACTCCGAGCGTCTTATTGTAAATATTTAGGCCCAGCAAGAGATCCGGCAGCCAGCACGTAAACTGCCCTCCCCTCACATATTCGTCCGCTTCGACAACCCTCCTTCCGACCGATAAGATTAGCGCCCAGGCCATATCCGCTACTGCCTCAGTTAGCACTCCCGGAGTATTTGTTACGAAAATACCTTTTTCAGTCGCATATGGAATATCAATGTTCTCATAACCGACCGCCGCGTTGGCAATTATCTTAAGGTCAGGGAGGAGGTCAATCAGCTTTTTGTCGATGATATCGGAGACAGTTGTAATTAGAGCGGATGAGCCTTCTGCCTCACGGGCAAGCTCCTGAGCTGTAGGCAAGCGTTCTTTATCGAACACACAGACGTCGTACTTTTGGGCCAGGCGGTCTATTGAGCTTCCGGGATACACTGCGCTAACAAAAATTTTTTTCATAAACGATTTACCGGTACTTCAATTGATCTAAGACCATTAGATATTCTAAAACTAAAATGTTAAATCGTAATTAAGCCCAACCCTATTTCTCAAACGGGTCTGCTATATCGGGGTGCCATAGCTTGAAATGATTCTTATGGTTCTCCGTATAGGCCCCTTCCGGGTAGAACTGGTCGTAGAAATCAAGATCTAGGTGATGGGCCTGGACCATAAACCTAAGGAACATAGGGTCTGAAAACGCGGGGAACCTACCGTAAGTGTCATATACATAGTTGCAGATATCCTTAACTACCTGTATCTCTTCCTTACTCGGTCTCTCTACCGTCTCTAGCACGCTCTCAGGGTTTTTGTAGGGCATATCGTGAGACTCCCAGTTCGTCCATTTAGCATCGTTAAAGGCCTCTACAGCCTCCCCCATATCTTTATAATAAGGAGGGCAGTAAGCGTGGAAGAGGTCGTCTTTTCCTACAGCCACAGGATTGGGATTACCCGTGTCTCCTGTAATCTCTGGAGTTATGAACCTGAACCCGAGTCCTCTGTTAAATGGCGTACCGCCCAGCATAAACATGCTGGCGAATCCACTAAAGAGCCATCCACCGAGCCCCAGAGTCTGTAAAGTGAGCACCATGTTCTGACCCATAAACGCCTGCTCCGCGATGTAGCCGTTTGCGAAGCGGAGCTCGGCCTCAATGAGCGGCATACGCTTTCCTTCGTCAAGAAAACCCTTTTTCAACCACTCGGAAGTACCCGGCGGTCTCATGCCGTGAAGCTCGTCCACAAAGTTAAAGCGGTGGTCGGGCCTCATGTAAAAGAAATAGAGGTTAATGATACAGGCCGAAAGGTCGGTGACGGGCATAAACACCGTAGTTCCCGGTTTGTTGACATTCCAGAGATTATGCCCCGCAAGTCCCGGAGGCTGGGATGGGAGGTCCGCTCTGCCGTCTTCGAGCTTTATCCTCGATTCCCTGAAAAGCTCTAGTATACGATCTACCCTCTCCTCACGGCTGAGCGCTTCAAGCCCTTTAAAATCGTCTGGCTGCTTATCGTGCATCTTTATCATATAAGTGCCCTCGTCGTTCGTATAGAAGAGCTCTGTTCTGTGCACGTCTCCGAGAGCAGGAATAGTTTTACTGGTAAACTGCATTTCAAGATCGAGCCCTACGTGGGGCGGGAAATCGGAAAGGTTGATATTCTTAATTCCAAGCCCGTTCCATACTATTATCGCTTCTTCAAGCTCTGAGAGCCCTACATGATCATGCTTGGATTTATAGGCCAGAGGGCCTTTCTCGATCTCCATTCCGAGACCGAACCTTCGGGAGCGGCGCTGAAAAACAGCGTCCATAAATTTATAATCTACTGTAACGTCGAGACCAGGCGGATATTTACCCATTTTCTTTTTAAGTCTCCTATTTGATTTTTGAACTTTATTGTAGCAAATATGACCCCTTTGTCCAAATCCACACTCGAATATAGTAGATTTAACTGTATAAAGTTTTCGTAGAAACCGCTTCCCCTGTTCTTTATACTTATGCAAAGGATGTAAACGCAGGTCACGGGGGGCTATCAAATATGAAATACCTAAATTCCAGAACAAGGGTTCTCAGCGCGGGAGTATTTATATCACTTCTGATTCTGGCGGGCTGCGCTCCTGGTTATTACGGAGGAAGAGATGAGCTTCAAGCCCCGATACCATCGACTCTTAGCAGTGAAAACGGTGTAACGGTCAAAGTGACGCCTAATTACTGGCCATACACTCCCCACAACCTGCCCGATTACGTAACCCCTTATTTTGTGGAGATAGATAATCAGTCAGGCAAGACGATTGATATTAATTACAGTGACGTAGTGCTGTTCGATCCTTACCGTACCCAGTATAACCCGCTGTCGCCTGAAGTTGTGGCATCCGCGGTTTCGACCTCCGAGCCTGCGTATGGATACAACGCGCCCTCTTACCCCAGGGTATCGGTCGGCGTTGGGTTTGGATTCGGCGGGGGATATGGTTACG
Organism: Thermodesulfobacteriota bacterium; assembly: GCA_965216785.1. Taxonomy (GTDB): domain Bacteria; phylum Desulfobacterota_D; class UBA1144; order Nemesobacterales; family UBA2774; genus UBA2774. The sequence continues at coordinate 1,242,800 of OZ244197.1, read as the reverse complement.
GCAGAGGTTACGGCAGGAGAGGATACTACGGGCCCGCGGTCGGAATTTATAACTATTATCCGGGCTGGTACGCACCGCCCACGGCTTATCAGGCAGAACCCGTGAGCACCAAAGACATCCTCACCTTCGCTCTGGTCTCGGGTCCTGTTTATCCGGGTTCAAATGTCAGCGGCTACGTTTATTTCAGACACCTGCCGGGAGAAGTGCCCGAGGTATTTCTGGACGTAGGCTGGAGAGACCCTGAAAAACCAAACGACACGCAGGTGCTGAGCTTCCCATTTACTCTTGGGCTATACAAGTAATGTAAGCGTAAAAATTTAAGCCGGTATCTGTGCTAAGTCTCGTCTTCCTGAAAATACAGGAGAAGAAATAAAGAGATCGCGTATATCATTTGAGTACCCACAACCGCCCATTGCTGAAGTAAAGACATTCCGAAGATCAGAACAGCCATCAGTAGGAATCCGAGGATCAGTCCGTATCTGAGCTTATAGCCTGTCACGAGGATTATACCGATAATCAGCTCTATTATGGGTATCACATAAGCAAGAGCCATGACGGACAGAGGGTGAAGAAAGGTTTCTCCGAAATCACTCACCATGCCTGAGGCAAATCCACCGTAGTCGCCCAAGACCCTTACCGCCCCATGCATGAGAAAGTTAACACCCACAACAATACGAAATAAGAACAGGGCAAGCTCTTTGTTGCTCATCTGTAAATATTTCATGCTCCGTCCTCCATAGTTAAATGGGATCAAAGGCAGGCAAAAAGATTATTTCTTATCTTGCAGCTCTTGTAACTGCTCAAATATCTTCTTTTCTTCTTTAGATGGTTTTTTGGGTATTTCAACCTGGATATTGAGGTAAATATCGCCGCGTCTGCCCGAGCCGTAATTGGGGAGACCTTCGTTCGCGAGACGCATAACCGTGCCCGGCTGCGTGCCCGCGGGTATTTTAACCTCTATTTCACCTAAAAGAGTAGGTACGTCTCGTTTTGTGCCGAGTACGGCGTCTGATATGCTGATATTTTCCGTACGCTGAAGGTGGTCTCCTCTGCGCACAAACCTGGGATCATCCTCCGTATTAATAACCACAATCAGGTCCCCCGGCGGCCCTCCCGGCGCGGGACTCAGATTCCCATGTCCCGGAACTCTTAGCGCTGTCCCTTCGTCTACTCCGGGTGGAATTTTTATCTCGATTTCGGTTTCCTGCTCGACGCTCCCGGTTCCTCTGCAGTCGGTGCAGGGGTCTTCAATTATCGAACCGAGCCCCCCGCAAACTTCACACACAGCAACCTGCTGAAACACCATTCCCTGCTGCTGAGAGGTAAACACCTTCTGTCCGGCGCCTCCGCATTCCTCACAGCTAATAGGCTCTGTTCCCGGTTTTGCTCTTGACCCGTCGCAAACGGGACAAGTCTGGGTACGGCTGTACTTAATCTTCTCATCTCCGCCGGTGAGTATTGTCTTAAGCGGTACGGTTACCTCCGTCTGAACGCTCATTCCGCCCTGAGGGCCCCGTCTTCCGCCGAACCCGAACAGGTCGTCGAAGACGCTGCCGAACCCGCCTCCACCGCCTCCTCTACCGGCTCTTGCGCCCCCGAATATGTCCCCGAAGTTAATCCCGCCGAATATATCCTCGAACGATACGCCATCGAGTCCCTCGAACCCGCCGCGGTCATAGCGCGCGCGCTTTTCAGGGTCTGAAAGCACGCCGTAGGCTTCAGATAGCTCTTTGAACTTTTCTTCAGAACCCGGCTCATCATTGTGGTCGGGGTGGTGCTGGAGGGCGAGCTTTCGGTAAGCTTTTTTTATCTCATCTGCATTGGCGTCTCTTGAAACACCAAGTATTTCATAGTAATCCCGTTTTCCGTTGGCCATTTAATAAAGTTACTCCGTGCGAATTTATCAGTACTTATATATACCTTATTATAAGATTTTCAAGTTTTTCCCGTTTATTTCCGAGATTATTTAGCTGAATTACGTTTTGATGAAGAGAGCCCAATACGCTCTACAGAGATAGAGCCTCTTTCAGATATTTGCCGGTATATGACCGCATAGAATCCGCCACAACCTCGGGAGTCCCCTCGACGACGATATTACCGCCCGCTTCCCCTCCCTCGGGACCGAGATCAATCACGTGGTCTGCGGATTTTATCACGTCCATATTGTGCTCGACCAGGATCACCGTGTTGCCCGCGTAAACGAGCTTATTTATAACCTCCAGGAGTTTTTTCACATCCTCCGCGTGGAGCCCTACCGTAGGCTCATCCAAAATATATAGTATGTCGTGGCCCGTTTTTTTGCCGAGCTCCCTTGCAATCTTTATACGCTGCGCTTCCCCTCCCGATAGTGTGGGCGCAGGCTGACCGAGACTCAGATAACCGAGCCCTACGTCCTGAAGAATTTTTAATTTTCTGCCCAAGGCGGGAACTTCAAAGAAAAAGTTTATAGCTTCATTCACAGTGAGTTTTAAAATATCGTCAATATTCTTATCCTTGTATCTGACCGAGAGCACTTCTTTTTTAAAGCGGAGCCCACTGCAGTCCTCACAGACGACATAGACGTCAGCCAGAAAGTGCATCTCGATCTTGAGTCTGCCCTCGCCTTCGCACGTCTCGCACCGCCCGCCTTTGACGTTGAACGAAAAATGAGACGGGGTAAGACCTTTTGATTTCGCCTGCCAAGTGCCGGCAATGGCTTTTCTTATCTCGTCATAAGCCTTTATGTATGTCACTGGGTTTGATCTGAGAGTCTTACCGATGGGATTCTGATCGAGCATTACTACGTCTGAAAGCAGCTCAGCCCCCTTAATTTCCTTGAATTTGCCCACTCTCTCTACATCTCCCCTGAAGCTCCTCGCAAGCGCCGCATACAAAACATCGTTCACAAGGGAGCTTTTGCCTGAGCCCGAGACTCCCGTAACGCATATGAAAGTCCTTAGAGGAAACGATACTGTAAGGTTTTTAAGATTATTTTCGGCAGCGCCTTTAACGGTTAACTTTCTTCCGCTCCCCTTCCTTCTCTTTGAAGGCGCCGCAATCCGCTCCTCCCCCAGCATATAGCTTTTAGTAAGGGAGCTGTTGGAATTGCTGAGGAGCTTTTTCGCGCTTCCCTGATACACTATGTCCCCGCCCTTCTTTCCCGCGAGCGGCCCGAGTTCCACTATATGGTCAGCAGACTTTATCATCTCAAAATCGTGCTCTACTACGACCACTGTGTTATCTCTGTCCCTGAGCTCATGAATGAGCGAAACCAGACGACCGATATCGCGCGCGTGAAGACCAATAGAAGGCTCGTCCATAATATATAGAGTCTCCGTGAGGCTAGAACCCAGCTGGCAGGCGAGGCTTACCCTCTGAGCCTCCCCGCCCGAGAGAGAGCGCGTGAGCCGGGAAAGGGTAAGGTATTCAAGACCTACCTTTAGGAGAAAATCAGTTCTGGAATTGATCTGTTTTAATATTTCATCCGCGATATTCTTCTCATAGCCACTCAGTGACAACTTGCTGAAAAATTGCTCCAGCCTATCGATGGATAATTCAGAGAGCTCTGAAATATCTTTTCCGCCGACTTTCACATACAGCGCCTCCTCCCTCAGCCTCGACCCTTTACACATATCGCAGTCAAAAGCCGAGCGGTATTTACTGAGAAACACCCGAACATGCATCTTATAGCTCTTACCCTCAAGGTATCTGAAGACGCCGTTTATACCTCTAAACCCCTCGCCTCCGTTGAATATTAGATCCTTCTCTTTTTTGGTGAGTTTCTTGTAAGGTTTATCCGTATCTATCCCCTCAGTCACTGCGAATTCGAGCATCTTTTTCTCTCTGCTTTTAAGCGAGGGCTTGGTCAGGGGCTCTATAGCGCCCTCGGACAGACTCTTTTCGGGATCGGGCACCAATAGCTCTGGGTCGGGCTTAAGTATGTTTCCAAACCCCCTGCACTCAGAGCATGCCCCCTGAGGGCTGTTAAATGAAAACAGTAAAGGCGTAGGCTCTAAAAAACGTTTCTTGCAAGAAACGCATTCAAGCTCTTTTGAATAATAAAGAGTCTCGCCGCCGTGGATAATAACGTGAATATTCCTGCTCTCCGAAAATGCGGTCTCAATGGAATCCACTATCCTTGGGAGTGATTTTTTATCTACCGCGACGCGGTCAACCAAAACTTCTGTGTTTTCGGGTGTCAGGTCGGCTTCTTCTATCTCCCGCATTTCCCCGTCGACCAGCGCTCTAACGTACCCTCTGGATAATAGCTCGGCCTGTGTATAGCCTGTGCTTCCGTAAGGGAATGTAATATATACCCTCTCTCCCGGGTGATTCTTTAATAACTCCCGGGCTATATCCGAGGCTGAGCGCAGACTCACAAGCTTATTACAGTCCGGGCAATAGGTCTTTCCGATCTTGGCGTATAGAAGCCTCAAATAATCATATATCTCTGTCGTGGTGCCCACGGTAGAGCGGGAGTTCCTTACCGTATTTCTGCTCTCAATTGCGACAGCCGGGGGAAGGCCCGTAATGTCGTCCATGTCCGGGCGGTCTACTCTTTCAAGAAACTGCCTCGCATACGTTGAAAGGCATTCGATATATCTCCTCAGCCCCTCGGCATAAAGAGTATCGAGCGCAAGTGAGGACTTTCCCGAGCCGCTAAGCCCGGTGATCACAGTATACTTGTGCCACGGAACCTCAACGTTGATATTCTTGAGGTTATTTTCCCTAGCCCCTTCTATCTTTATCTTACCTTCCATAAATAGTTCCTCAGGCACCGTATTGAGTACTGGTAATAATCAATATTTTAGGGAATACCGGATAATTCACAAAAGAAAATTAGATAATGGATTTTAATTCGGCCAGATTATTAACTTGCTTTACCTCTTTTCCGCTCACGTTATCGACGTCCCTTGAGTTCACCCATATAGCGTCCAACCCCGCATTATCGGCCCCCATCACATCTGAGCCGATCATATCCCCAACGTGAACAACATCTTCGGGTAAGAGCTCTGCTCGCTTGAGCGCATGGCGAAAAATCCGCTGGTCGGGCTTAATCATATCAAGCCTGGTAGAATCCAGCATGAAATCGAAAAAACCGCTGATCCCAACCTCTTCACACTTACTCTCTGTGTATCCGTCATTATTCGATATAACCCCGAGTTTATAACCCCTTCGCTTAAGATCGTCCAGAAGGTCCAGAGCGCCCGGAAGAGCGATCCTTGTAAACTCGATCTTGCTCATAGCGGCTCTTACGTTTTGCCGGAATTCCTGAATATCACTTTCTATGGATAACGATTCATACAATATAGGCAGAAACCATTGTCTATAGTCTTCAGGAGTCATTCCGCCTCTTACCTTATGTTTTAAGTACAGCTTGTAATCAGCCTCTACGTACTTAACCTCAAATTCCCTGTTCGAGATATCCAGCCCCGCCTCTCTCATAGACATTGCTATACGAGTAATAAACGGCGGATCTGTAGAGGCCAGAGTATCTCCGAAATCAAAGAAAATCCCTTTTTTATTGCTGATTCGCATTTTATTTTATCGCTTGATGTATGTGGCCAGACCCGAATTATTCCCAAAAGTAGTAATAAACGCTACAGAATAAATCATAGCATAGATGTCAATTTTATCTATGAACTCCGGCGCGGCGCTCCCGGGGGAATTAATGTGTATACGGTAATTTTGACCGCTCTAGAAAAAAATTGAAATTTTTCTTTGAAATAAAAAGCGCTTACGGTTAATATATAATTCTTATTATGAGACCGATTTTACTCCCTATTCTAGCTTTTTTATTGATATTTATAACCGTGGATACTGCGGGTGCCGAGAATTCGTCTTACACTTCCAGAATCGCCCCCCTTCTCCCAGCCGAAGCGAAGAATACCGCGAAGCTCGGAGTTGTGGTGAAATCACTCACAACCGGTGAGACATTATACGAGCATAACGGAGAGAAGCTCTTTATCCCAGCTTCAAACGAAAAAATTATAACCTCTGTTGCGGCGCTTTCGATTCTAAAGAGCGATTACCGCTTCAAAACAGAATTCTATTCAGGAGGGGGAGTATCGGACGGAGTCTTACACGGGGGACTATATATAAAAGGTTACGGCGACCCCACGCTTGAAGCGGCGCATCTGGGATTTATCTCCTACCAACTAAAGAGAAGGGGAATTAAGGAAATAAGAGGCGGAATAATCGTAGACGACAGCTATTTCAGCACGCGTCGGCACGCCAAAGGATGGAAAGAGGAGTGGAAAGATGATTTCTACAGCCCTCATATAAGCGCCCTTTCTTTTAACTATAATATAATAGAGCTTAAGGTATACGCCGCTAAATCCGGCCAGAGACCTACAGCAAAAATAGAGCCTGCCGGCACCAATATACAGATCGTCAATAAAGCCCTCACCAGCGGCAAGAAGGGAGCGCTCAGAACCACCTGGCAGAACGAAGGCACCATAGTGCTGAGCGGAGTGATAAAGCCTAGAGCAAACGTTGTGCTTAAAATTCCGGTTAAGGATCCCGCCCTTGTAACAGGCAATGTAATCAAGAGCGCGCTTCAGGAAGCGGGCATAAAGGTAGACGGTACTGTGAGTAAAGGGGAAATCCCCAGATGGGCGAGCGCTTTTTACACTCACTACTCTGACCCACTTTCTTCTATAATTACGGAATACAATAAGAACAGCGTAAATATTATCGGTGAGAATTTAATAAAGGTTCTCGGAGCCACCTACAAAGGCGCCCCGGGAACATGGGAAAACGGCTCTCTCGTAATTTCCGAGTTCCTTAGAAGCGCGGGCATTGAAAACGGCTTCCGAGTAGCAGACGGCTCGGGGCTTTCGCTAAATAACCGAGTTTCCCCCGACACTCTGACAGAAATCTTATCGTATGCTTACAGAAACCGCTTGATCGCCTCTGACTTCATAGTATCGCTCCCTGTTGCAGGGGTCGACGGCACTCTAAAGAAAAGGTTCAGGAATTCTGAGCTTGAGGGAAGAGTAATGGCTAAAACAGGATATCTGAAGAATGTAAGGGCACTCTCGGGCTACGTATTTACAAAGAAAGGGGACGTACTCGTTTTCTCCATACTCTCAAACGGATACGGATGGAAAACCAAGGAGTACCAGAGCGTGCTTCTGAGTGAGCTTGTAAACTGCTGCGGAGATTACAATCAGAGTACAATTTATCAATAATTTTCAGGCTTATTTCAATTGATTTGGCGAAAAGGATATGATTTTTAATTCTCAGAATACTTTCCGGTTTTTGAGCGTAAAAGATAAGTAATGCTTGACAGTTAAAGTATAAGACTTTATTTTTTAAGGTAAAATTAACTATTCTACTTAAATGCTGGTCACTATTTTAAAAAAATACGTTTGGGTTATTAATCTTATCCTCCTCACCGGCCTTGCATATCTTCTTGCAACTACAGTGAACGGACAAATTGAAGGTAAGTTGAAGCCTACTGACGCCGTAGCGTCCCAGAAATTTGATGTTATCGATCCGAGCAATTCAAAAAGAGCACACAGAACAAAGCCCGAGTCATATTATAAGGTTATCGCGACCCGGAATATATTCGGCATTACATCAAGCGGCCCAGGCGCTTCAAGGCCAGGCACACCGCTCGGGTCAACTGAAGAGCTGCCGGAGTCTAGTCTCAACTTGGTACTATTGGGAACTATTATGAACCCCGACGCAAAGTCAGTAGCTATAATCAAAAACCCTGACAATAGCAAAGTCCAAGGATACAGGGGCGGGGACAAAATAGATATAATCAAAAAAGAGAATGTTACCTTGGTCAAAGTAAAGAACTGCAAAGCGGTTATTGAAAGGGGAAGAAGAGAACGAGAGACGATTAAATGTAAAAACCTTGGAGACGAAGTCGCATCCGCTACAAAACATAACAAGCGGCAGAAAAGAAAGAATAGCCGGGCAAACAGCAGGAACAAGAGGGATAATGGAGATCAAGAATCACAAGCCAATGATGAGGGGATAAATAAAATAGGCGAAAATGAATTTGAGATTAGCCGGGATACTCTCGAGGAGGTCCTGGGTGATCCGACTCAGATTGTGCAGGAGGCAAGAGTTATACCACAAAAAGACGGCCTCAGGTTCTTCGGAATACGATCAAACAGTATTTTTTGGAAGATAGGAATTAAAAACGGAGATACGCTACATCAGATAAATAACGTCGAGCTTAACGATGTCGAAAAAGCTTTGGGAGTATTTGAGGAGCTCAGGGGAGAAAGCAACTTCACTATCGAATACACAAGAGCCGGACAAAAGTACACAAACGAGTATACAGTGACCGAGTAAATATCAATTTTAAGAGGCAAGTTATTCTTGACTTTCACCCAAGCGTGAGAGACCTTATTGAATACTAGAGTTCTTACAAGCGCCCTCAAAGCGAGGTTTAAATGATAAAAGGAATTTTCATAAACGTTTTAATTCTTGGCTTTTTATTGACCCTCTACATTTACATTAATACAGATAACAACAAGACAATCATACAAGAGAACTTCGCTCAAACTACAGAGCTTGAAGAGACGGCATCTGCCAACGGGCTCACAAACGCTGACATCAGCTATAAAATAGAGACCGGTGACTCCCTCTCAACAATCGGGGAGAAGTTTCAGGTATCTGTGAACGATATTATGGAACTAAACGGTCTAAGAGGTAATGAAATAGTCGCGGGTGACTACATAGATATTCCTCAGAACGTAGTCCAAACCCCGCGAAACGATCCTTCTCTAAAAAGTAATATTGTGCTAGCTCAGGCGGATGAGGTAGTTGAAAATCAAAATGAGAGTAGTGAGGCTCAAGACAACCAGGCATCTGAGGACCTGAGGGCTCAGGAAGAACGTAAGGCGGAGCGTGAGAGAAGACGCCGCGAGATGATGCAGAAGCGGGAGGAGCTTCAGCAAAAGCGGATGGAGAGAAGACAACAAGCGATAAACGGAGAATCCGAAACATCTCCTGAAACAACAGAGGCAACATCACCTGACGCCCCGGCCGAGGTAATTATTACAGACGGCGAGATCGTAAATCTCCAGGCCGAGATGGACGTACAGGACCTGATTCAAACCATAAGCGAGATTACTTCAGAAAACTTCATTTTAGACGAATCGGTGAAAGGTAAAAAGATCACTGTCATAGCGCCGGGCGGTTTTAAGCGGGAAAACGCAATGAGGCTTTTTGAGACAATTCTAAGCTTAAACGGTTTTTCTATAGTTAAAAAAGACGGCACAAATATCATCGTACCGAAAAGGGACATAAAGATTAAAAGTATCCCTACAGAAGTCGGCAGCGATTATGGAGAGCCTTCAGATAGTTTCATAACGAGACTCATCCAACTGGACAACATCAAAGCCAACGACGCAGCAAACATATTAAAGCCCCTTATATCCAGGGAGGGTGACATAGTGGTTTACCCGGCCCTGAATATGCTTATCATCATTGAAACAGGGGATAATCTTAACAGAGTGCTGAAGATTATAGAGAATCTCGACGTTGAGACTGAGATAGAATTCATTAAGATTGAAAACGCCGAAGCCTCTGAAGTCGCCACAAAGCTTGTTGAAATATTCGGCGGGACCGGGGGTTCCACTACATCTACGGCACGTACTACGAGAACAGCCCAGCGTCAGACCTCGGCCCAGAGAAGCCGTTCCACTACGAGAAGAACCAGAGAAACAACTACACAGCAGCCGCAGATTACCTCTCAGTCTACAGCCGATTCCTCAGCCGTAGGGTTTAAGGTAATAACCGATGAGCGGACTAATTCACTAATTATCATCGCCTACCCTGAAGACATGGCAAAGATTAAAGCGGTGGTTGAGATACTGGATGTGAAAACGGACATCCCTGAGGACGGCATATTTGTCATAAGAGTGCTAAATGCGGACGCGGAGCAGCTGGTAGGCGTTCTTTCCGCTCTATTTGGTGGAGGCGGAGGGGGAATCGGAAGAGGCACCATCTCAGAGAGGGCTCAGAGAACCGGCTCTAGAGGTCTTGGGGGTATAGGCGGACAAACAGGAATAGGCGGCGGCACCGGTACTCTACAATCAAGACAGGCTATACAACGTCAAACCACTGCAGGGCTTTCCAGCATAGTAGCCGAGACCGACGAGCTCAGGATCACGGCAGACCCGGCCACAAACTCCGTAATAGTAATAGGATCAAGAAGGGACTACGAGACGATAAAAGAGGTAATTGATCAGCTAGATATAAGAAGAAAGCAGGTGTTTGTCGAAGCTGCAATACTTGAAGTAAGCCTGGACAAGCTCCGCTCGTTCGGCACCAATCTGAGCATCGGGTTTACGGTAAACGACAGCACACTGGGCTTCGGAGGTACGGTGCTTCCGGGTGTCCCAAGCCTGCTTGGAGTGGCAGCCGACCCTGAAGCCTCCGCAAACCTGCTTGGAAGCCTCTCCGGGCTATTCCTTGGAGTTGTAGGGGAAGAGGTCGATCCTGACGGCTCTGGGCCGATACCGCCCATACCTTCTTTCACAGCTCTATTTCAGGCGATTACATCGCTGACCGACGTAAATGTGCTATCCACGCCAAGCATCATAACCACTGACAATGAGCCTGCCGAAATCATAGTCGCAGACGTCATACCTTTCCCGACCGGCAGCACCGTAGGGGACGGGGGCGTAACTGTACAGACTATTCAGAGGGAGCCTGTAGGTATAAGACTTGCCATAACTCCCCAGATAAGCGAAGGAGATTTTCTTAACTTGAATATTCTTACAGAAGTATCAGCCATAAGAGAGCAGCCTGTAGCGGGGCTAAACACCGCACAGTTCGGTATTGCTACGACTACAAGGACTGCAGATTCTTCAGTGGTTGTGAAAAACGGCCAGACTATTGTAATTGGAGGTTTGGTTCAGGACCGTGAGAGTGTATTGCAAAACAGAGTGCCGGTACTTGGCAGGATCCCTGTTCTGGGCAACCTGTTTAAATTTAAGCAGAGGGTGAGCCAGAAACTCAACCTGATGATCCTCCTCACACCAAGAATTGTAGAGACACAGCTCGATATGCAGCGTATACTGGAAGAGCGACAAAAACGCAATATGCTTCTTCAGGAAAGGGGCTTTAATAGAGAAGAGCCCAATTGATCCACTCAGGCTATCATGAAAAGCATACAAGAAATTATAAGCGAGAAAAATCCTGACGCGCTCGTCAAAATAGACGAGCTGCTTCAGAAAAACGGTGAGAGCTTAGAAGAAACTCTCCTCAAGTCAGAAGTTTTAACAGAAGAGCAAGTACTAGAAATCCTATCAGAGTTCTATGATTTTCCCTATACGCTCAGTATTTCTGAAAAAGAAATTGACCAGGAGCTCATTAAGACGCTCCCCATAAGCTTTGCCAAGAAATTCAGGCTTATCCCATATCAGACAAAAGACGATAAAGTCGTCATCGTTTTTGCGCCCCCCGTGGATCTCTACGCACTTGATGAGATGAAATCTCTGTTCGGCCGTGAGATCGAGCCGGTCCTGGCTCTAAACCATGTCGTCATAAACAGCATTAACCGCATATATGAGCGCGGGAAGGAAATGACCGAAGGGATCGAGGAAGATGAAACAGCGGGAATTGCAGAATACGATTTACACGAGCCTAAAGATCTACTTGAGGCTGAAGACGAAGCCCCTATAATCAGGTTTGTAAACTCCCTTCTCTTTCAAGCGGTAAAAGAAAAAGCGAGCGATATCCATCTTGAATGCTTTGAAAAAGAAGTTTCCGTAAGGTTTAGAAAGGACGGGCTGCTTCACGAGATCACCTCTGTTCCGAAAAGACTCCAGGCTTCTATAATCTCAAGGGTTAAGATTATGGCAGAGCTCGACATAGCGGAGAAGAGAAAACCCCAGGACGGGAGAATTAGAGTAAAAGTGGCAGGAAGGGACGTAGACGTCAGGATATCTACCGTGCCAACCACCTGGGGCGAGAGCGTGGTAATGAGGCTGCTCGACCGCTCATCGGTTCTATTGAGCCTTGAAGACCTGGGTCTGCATGGGGAAAAACTCAATACTGTGGAAACCCTGATTCATCGCCCTCATGGCATAGTACTCGTAACAGGACCCACTGGTAGCGGTAAGACCACCACCCTATACGCGGGTCTTGAGAGAATTAACTCTCCGGATAAAAAGATCATAACAGTTGAAGACCCGGTGGAATATCAGATACAGGGAATTAATCAGATACAGGTTAACCCTAAAGTAAATTTGAGCTTCGCAAACGGTCTCAGGTCCATACTGCGTCAGGACCCGGACGTAATACTCGTGGGTGAGATTCGTGACAAAGAAACCGCCGACATAGCGATTCACGCGTCGCTTACCGGTCACCTTGTTTTCTCGACTTTGCATACAAACGATTCAGCAAGCGCAATAACAAGATTAATAGATATGGAAATCGAACCGTTCCTGGTAGCTTCAGCCCTTATGGCGGTAATCGCGCAGAGACTCCTGCGTTTTCTATGCAACGCCTGCAAAGAGCCGTATCAGCCCCATTTGGACGAGCTGCTGCAGGTTGGTCTTAAGCCTGAAGATCTGGTTGACGGTATACTTTACCGCGCTAAAGGCTGTGAAAAGTGCTTTGACACAGGCTACAGCGGGAGAATGGCGATATTCGAGATGCTTCTTATCGACGACGAAATCAGAAATTTAACCCTGGGTCATGTAGACTCTGGGCAGATAAAGAAAAACGCTGTCGAGCACGGAATGACCACACTCAGACAGGACGGAGCCGACAAGGTATTAAAAGGGCAGACTTCCATAGATGAAGTGATGCGCGTGACAGATGAAGAGAATGCTAAAGATTAAGCAATAATAACTATAACAGATGGGTTAATATAAAATATCAACACACTAAAATATGCCGGTATATAAGTACAAAGCAATAGATGAGGCCGGAAAATCGGTTCAAGGCGTTATTGACGCCGATTCACCTAAAGGCGCTACGGATAAGCTGAAACGTCAGGGTGTTTTTCTCTCATCCTTAAACGAAGTAAAAGAAGGGCGAGCACGGAGTATTATTCCTTTTAAAAGCGTAAATATTTCGGAGCTTGCTGTAACCACAAGACAATTTTCCACTTTGATTTCAGCGGGGCTGCCTCTGGAGGCCTCACTCACCGCGCTTTCCGAGCAAACCGAGGACAAGAGGCTCGGCCAGGTACTCACACAGGTAAAAGACAGAGTAAGCGAGGGAAGCTCTCTGGCGAACGCTCTGGGTGAGCATCAGAATATATTCTCGGACCTCTACATAAATATAGTAAGAGCCGGTGAAGCAAGCGGTACTCTCGACATTGTTCTCTTGAGACTTGCGGATTTTCTGGAAAAGCAGGCTGCTCTAACCTCTCGTGTTAGAGGTGCACTGATCTATCCAATCTTCATGTTTGTTATTGGCGGTGGAGTGCTATTTTTCACAATGACTTACGTAATACCCAGAATCGGGAAAATATTTGAAGAGAGTGATAGCGCCCTGCCCATGATGACAGTTATACTTATCAATATAAGCGGATTCCTGAGTAACAATATACTGTTAATGCTTATACTCACAGCCGTAGTTGTTCTGGCTGCTCTCCGCTTTTATAAAACGGAACGGGGAAAGATGTTTTTTGACCGCCTGTCACTTAAGCTTCCCGTGTTCGGTAAGATCACGACAATGGTTGTTATATCCAGGTTCACACGCACACTGGGGACGCTGCTTTCGAGCGGCATTCCACTCCTTGAAGCCCTTAAGATAGGTGAGGCGGTTATGGGTAACGAGGTATACTGCAGAACTCTCGAAGAAGTAAGGACAAACGTAAGGGAAGGGGCGAGCCTTGCGCAGCCGCTAAGAGACAGCGGCGTATTCCCGCCGCTTGTAAGCCGCATGATCGCGGTCGGCGAGCAGACGGGAGAAATGGAAGAGATGCTGGTTAAGGTTGCCGACATCTACGACCAGCAGGTCGAGACCATGGTTTCGACTCTGACATCTCTGCTCGAGCCTGTTATGATAGTAATAATAGGCGCAATTATGGGCTTCATAGTATTTGCTGTGCTGTTGCCCATATTTAATTTGACATCAACAATTGGTTAAGGAGGTAGTACTGAAATGAAGGCACAAGGCGGTTTCACGCTAATCGAAATAATGGTGGTTCTGCTGATCATAGCGGGACTGGCCTATATAGTAGGCACAAATGTTATGGGCAGTTTCAATAAATCAAAAGTAGAACAAACCAAGATTCAGATCAAGAGCCTGGAGGGCGCATTAAAGCTCTTTAAGCTGGACAATGGTTTTTATCCGGAAACTCAGCAGGGATTGGACGCTCTAATACAGATGCCCACTGTTGGAAGAGAAACGTGCTGTTACTCCAAGGAAGCATATCTTGACGGCGACCAGGTACCGCTCGATGGGTGGAAGAGCGAATACATTTACATAGGCCCGGACCAGACGGGTGACGGCACATACGAGATAATATCTTTAGGTGAAGACGGTGTGGAGCAGACCGAAGATGACATCTCAAGCCGCACTATACGATGAATAAAGACCGGGGCTTTACACTTATAGAGCTTCTGGTGGTCATATTTATTGTAGGAACTTTTGTTATGATCGTTGTCCCGAAAATCAAAACCGGGACTGAGATAAATATCAAGAGCGCCTCAAGGAACCTGACGGCTACCATAAAATATCTCTATAACGAAGCGGTGTTCAAAAAAAACATATATAAGCTCGCCTTCAATCTGGAGGAGAATGAGTACTGGATAGAGACTCTGAATAATGGAGAATACGTACAATCGACAGACCCCTACCACAGAAGGCGAAAGCTTCCAAGCGGTGTGTACTTCCAAGACGTTATTACTGAGAGGAGTGTCGGAAGGAGTGCTCTTGACGAGGACGAGGAATTCATACTCTTCTTACCTACTGGATTCGTAGAGCCCGCGGTGATCCATTTAAGAACCGATGACGAAGATAAAAACTATACTCTAGAAACAAAACCTTATACCGGCGGCACAAGGATATATAACGAATATGTCGAGCTCCTCAGGCAATAATCAAACTCAAGTTCATAATAACACGCACAAGTATACCGTCAGTGGGCGCGCTGCATCCGGGATGAGGGGCTTTTCCCTTCTTGAAGTCATTATTGCCGTTGCGATACTCGGAGCGTCCCTTGCCATTTTGCTCGGAGCGGTCAACAAAAACCTGATACTGGCCTCACGCTCGAAGAATCTATCCATCGCATCCTCCCTGGCTCAGCAAAAATTGGGCGAAATCGAGCTATCCGGTTATCCCGAAGAGGGAGAGGAGCAGGGAGTGTTTGAAGAGTCCCCCGGTTTCAGCTGGTACTTAACCGTGCTGCCATATAATATCGAGCAGCTGGGCACTGAGATCAGGATAGTGATGCTAACTGTAACCTGGGATGAAGGACAGAGGGAGTTTACCGTTGCGACTGCGATATCAAACTACAGATAGAGGATTTACCCTAATAGAGGTACTGGTAGCAGTATTCATCGGCTCTATTGTTCTGACTATTCTCTATGCCTCGTTCTTTCAGGTAATGAAGGCTAAGGAAAGGGTCGAGCAGGAGCTCGAACTCTATCATGAATCCAGAGTGGTAATGTCGAAAATGACAACAGATATTGCGACCGCGTTTGAGAGGGGAATTGTAACCTCAGATTCACAGGATTCAGTCTACCGGTATTTTGAAGGCTCGAAAGAAGGGAATTTCAGCACTCTTACATTCACTTCTCTCTCCAGGACCCCGACACCGGACGCAAGGGAGTCGGACCAAACGGAGATCAGCTACTTTGTCGAGCCCATAGCAGATTCCGATCTTTTTGCCCTGATGAGAAGAGATAACCCCAGAATGGGAACTGATAGAGCGGGGACTCAGTACCCTCTGTCTGAGCGCGTAGTCGGGTTTACACTAAGTTACATCGGCAGCCCGGGGCTTGAGCCCGAAGCTGAAGATATAACTTTAGAGTGGGATTCAAATACTGCACTGTCACTACCGGATGCCGTGAATATCAACTTAATAATGAGAAGCCCCAGGGGAGAGGACTTGGAGTTTAACTCACTAGTAGTAATACCGGTCGTAGACACAAATTAGCTATACTAATATAAAAAGCAATTACGTAGGCAAACAAAAGGTATGAAGTACGAACTTAAACAAGTTAAGAAAAAAGAGTCTGAAAAAGGTATTGTGCTTGTCCTGGTGATAATCATTGTAGCCATCCTGACAATCGTGGTTGGAGACATGATATATTTCACCCATATTGACACCGAGATATCCGCCAATACCAAAGATCAAATGAGGGCTCGCTATATAGCAAAATCCGGCATTCACGTAGCTGCCGGCACCATGAAAGCTCAAGCGCTGGAAGAGCTAACGGACGTTTCAACAACCCTGAGTCTTAGTGCGGACAACTCTGAGGGTTACTGGGCCATAAACGTGCCCTATTTCCCGGTTGGCGAGGGCGGGGTAGCGGTCACGGTTGTCGACGAGAGAGCAAAGATAAACCTAAACGCACTAGTAAATCCTTCTACAAACAGGGTGGACCAGCAGGTACTCACCGAGCTCCAGGAGCTTTTTACCTATCTCGAAGTGGATGAGAGCAAGTCCGAGCGGTTTATAGCAAGCTTGACCAATTGGCTTGATGCCCCTCTGTCGGGAGCAGAGAACGACCAGGACTCCCAAGGGGCAAACAGTGGTTTTTACTCTGGTCTGCAAGAGCCCTACGGCATAAAAGACGGCCCTCTCGACAGTTTAAATGAGATTCGTATGATTGACGGAATGGACGATGAATTCTACAATACGATAAAGGATTTTGTGACTATCTATCCTAAAGACAAAAAAATTAATTTCACCACTGCGCCAAAAGTCGTACTAATGGCCGCCGTAAAAGCCGCGACCGTGCCAGCGCTCGATCTTGAAGATGATGATAAAGAGCAGAACCGCGAGCCTATAGAAGTTACGGACGACATCGCCGAGCAGATAGCGGATGACATCATAGCGGCAAGAGAGGAACACACGATAATCGGTCAAGGTAGAGCAAGAGAGGTTGCAAAGGACGCCGACCCCACGGCCGAAATCAGCGCGGGTCTTGTTGGAGTTGCATATAGCTCCGGAAAGAGCGATGTCTTTTCTGTAAAAGCTGTAGGAAGCCTGGGAGAATATAATCCAACCAAAAGAGTCATTGAAGCTGTTCTCAGAAAAAACAATATAGACAATAGACAGGTCGTGGACATAATATCATGGAAAGAGCTCTAGAAAAACTAAAGCAAATCGAAAAAGAGTTAAAGTCAAAATACTTTGAAAGGGATCAGGTAATAGAGGGCGCGTTCTGCGCGCTTCTAACTCAGAACCACCTGCTCCTTGTCGGTCCTCCGGGTACAGCCAAGTCTCAGATTGTGAGTGAGCTGTGCGGCAGGATCCAGGGTGCAAGTTACTTTCAGTGGCTGCTTACAAAGTTCACAACACCTGAAGAGCTTTTCGGAGCCGTGAGCCTGAAAGGTTTAGAGAATGATGAGTACAGAAGGGTAATCACGGGGAAGCTGCCCGAGGCGCATATCGCGTTTTTGGACGAAGTGTTTAAGGCAAGCTCTTCGATCCTGAACACACTTCTTACAATCATGAACGAGAGAGTTTACTATAACGGCTCAGACAAGCTCCGAATCCCCCTCATTTCACTATTCGGCGCAAGTAACGAACTCCCAAGTGAAGAAGACGAGCTTGAGGCGCTCTACGACAGATTCTTACTCCGATATGTGGTTGACTATATAAAAGAAGACTTCAGGTTCCTTAAAATGCTGGACGGAGAGGGAACCCAAGCTGAGGAGTCGGTAATAACACCCGAGGAGCTTGAGGAGTGCAGGCTTGGCACACAGAGTGTCAGCGTCCCCTCCAATATACTTAAGCTCACAGCGAGAATACGTAAAGAGCTTGCGAAAAAGGGTATTACTCCTTCAGACAGACGATTCAAACAGTCCGTAGACCTTCTTAAAGCAAAAGCTTATCTCGACGGAAGACAAGAGGTCGGTGAGGATGACCTACGGTTTTTCGAAAATGTTCTATGGAGAGAGCCCGGGGAGATAACAGAGATACAATCCGTCATTCACCAAGCGCTTTACGGCTACAAAGACAGGGTAAGAGAGCTATTGATCCAGGCTAAGGAGCTGGATGAGTACTCAAAGCGTGAATGGGAAAGCGAGGATATGCTCATAAAAGCAAACATTGAGGCTCAGACAAAGTTAAAGCAGATCGGGGCAAACCTAGATGATCTTGTAGAGGAGTGTGAGGAAAGGGGTAAATCTACAGAAGATATTGCGAAAGTAAGGGATGATATCGAAGTTATACAAAAAGAAATACTCGACCGCCTGATTTCAGGAAAAGAAGAAATGGCATAGCATCCACTATATTCTTCTTTCTTAACAGCACAAAAAAACCAAGGACCCATAATCTGCGCATATCAGTCTGTAAGTTTTAAAAGAACCTTCCCGGCACTTTTTCTCGATTCAATGTAACTGTGCGCATCGCGCGCCTCTTTAAATGAGAACACCTTGCCTACTAAAGGTTTTATCCCGTGTTTATGAACAAAATCTTTAAGCTCTCCGTAATTTTCTTCTATCTTTTTCGGCTCTTCTTCCAATAGATAACCTATGTGGCACGACATAACGGCGACAGACTTCTGAGACATTATTCTTATATCCGCACCGGGCAAGTCCCGCCAGGTCTTGTACCAAGAAAACGGGTTCCATTTTTTAAGGTCGAGGCTCGCGAAACCGGCCACAACAATCCGGCCAAACGGATTTAAACTGTTTAAGCTCTTTTTGAAAACTTCTCCCCCAACCGTCTCGAGCGCTACGTCAACTCCATTTGTTTGAGAGAGTAAAGCTTCGAAACAATTGGACAATCTGTAATTAAAAGCATCTTTCGCGCCGAGTGATTTTATAAAATCTATCTTCTCCTCACTTCCGGCCATACCGTACACGCTGCACCCATGAGCACAGGCGAGCTGTACCGCGGCCGTACCCACCCCGCCTGCCGCCGCTGTTATCAAAACCGTTTCCCCGGGCTTTGTGTTGGCCATGGTGAATAACGAAACCCAGGCAGTCAAATAATTAACCAGGAACGCCGCGCTTTCCTCCATTGTAAAGCCTTTTGGAGAAGGGATCGCCTGATTTTCTGGAACGACTATTTCTTCGGCATAGGCCCCGGTTTTTGTCCCCACCATTACTTGCTGGCCAAGACGCGACTTATCCACTCCCTGCCCGAGCTCCTCTATCACACCTGAAGCCTCCATGCCCAATATATAAGGCCTCTTCGGAGCCCATCCGTACAGCCCCTTACGGGAGAGTATCTCGGCGTAGTTTATCCCCGCATAGTGAACCCTCACACGTACCTCGCCGGGGCCGATAGCAGGCTCGCCGACGTCGGAAACAACCAATTTATCGGGGCCGCCCGTTTTGGTTAGCACTATAGCCTTCACTTTATTTTCGATCCTGCCAAGATTGAAAGTTTCATCATTGTAGCTTATTATGATTAATCAATTTGGTAACGCAACACTTTAGCAGACAGAACACAAAACTCAGAAGGCGGTGAAGGATGAAAAAGACACTTATAATTGCGGTTCTTGCGCTTGCTTCTTTCTCTTGCGGAAACCCTTACGTAATACAGTCCCTTCAGGAAGAGTCGGTGCCACATATACCCTGCAGTGCAGACCACATTGAAGTAATACAGCATGTAATCCACGATGACGGAAGCGCCACCTGGCAAGCGCTATGTAACGGAAGGACGTATAGCTGCAGCCGCCTCTCAGGCCCTGACGGAGCAGTGAACTGCTCTGAGATGGAATCTCAGATGCCTGAGTAGGAATAAATACACAAAATAGTTATCGGCAGTGAAAGACGATGCGTCTATTTCAGGAACAACCCTTATTACTCAGCTTCTCTCTTTCTTCTTTCCTGTGAGCGTTTTTTAATCCCTTCGCCGATCTTACAGTATTTTTTTTCTTCTTTAGTCACGCACCGGAGCTGAGGCACGACCCTTGGCTCTCCGTTTGAGTCTACGGCTACGAATACGAGATAGCCGCTGCATGCGAACTCCTCCTTTGAGCTGAACTTATTGACCCTGAATACGTCTACTTTAACAACCATAGATGTATTGGCTGTATATATAACCCTTGCC
Organism: Thermodesulfobacteriota bacterium; assembly: GCA_965216785.1. Taxonomy (GTDB): domain Bacteria; phylum Desulfobacterota_D; class UBA1144; order Nemesobacterales; family UBA2774; genus UBA2774. The sequence continues at coordinate 1,222,654 of OZ244197.1, read as the reverse complement.
TTGAGCTCAATAATATCACCCACTTTTATGGGTTTTTTAAAATCGATTGCCTCGATCGACGCCGTCACAGCCTCTTCGTTCGCAAAACGCATGGCCGCAAGAGCCCCCGTAGTGTCCATGAGCTCGAGCACCCGTCCGCCGAAAATCGTACCGTAGTGATTGGTATGGGTGGGGAACACTAGCTCGGTATTTATAACTTCAACTGCTCTTTTCGTGGACTTTTTACTCAATCTGGAGCCTCCGTATGATTCGATTGTTTACTCTTTTTTATATTCTAAACGCTTTCTCAAATTTTCCTTATAGTCATTCAACACTACCGAAAACTATTAAATGCCTGTCGCTCACTTTTTTCGTTTCAAGGTTCCCGAGACCGGCATTACCAATCTGTGCCTTAACTTCGTCAATCTCAAACGCGGCCAGAAGAGAGTTATAGAAATCCCTTTTAAGTACCTCGGGCTCGCCCTGAGTGTACTTTTCAAGAAGAGCCCCGGCCTCTTCAACAGAGGCGGGCCTTAACAGGTCCATGACGAATATCCTCGTCCCCGGCCCTGAAGCCTCCCCTAACTTATTCCAAAAATTAGAGGGGTCGTGGAGGTGATGAAGGAGGCTGTTACTCATAATGAGGTCATATATTTTCTCCGGGATAAAATCCTGAATAAAAGAGTTAATGAAGCTCACCCGCCCCTCTATGTCCGGGTAGGGGCTTAGAAGACTCGCGGCAAACTCCAGCATCGCCGGTGAGCCGTCTACCGCGTCTATACGCGCGCCGGGGTACTCCTTTGCGAACCTGAGAACAATATCCCCCGCCCCCGAGCCCAGGTCAAGAACGGTGCTTACGGAAGGAATATCCGGGAATGTGGACCCAAGGAGAGCCATAAAATTAGAGTGCGGCTCTTCAAAGTCGGCTCCCCCGTAAGCTTCTACTTGCTCCTGTTCAGTCATTAGTTCAGGCTCCGGCACCCTTTTCATGTACTCACCTTTCAAGTATTATGATTTACCTTCCGGATCGTAAGCTATTCAGAAAGTTCCCATCAGTATATCATTAAAATATGAGGAGATGCGGGAAAGTAAATTGGAAGATACGTCACATATCTATATCAAAGGCAAGAGGGTCATGAACGACATCGTCTGTACGATCACTCCGAGCGTGAGCAAGTACGGGTACAAGATGTATAAGATAGAAATACCCGGGGAAGAAAAGCCTCTTGAAGTCGGCCACGAGAGCGCAGTCAGACACATAGAGGAGATTATGAGGTTCTGGAGCGAAAGGGGATGCGACATAAAACTCGACGAGCACCCGTGGAGTAACAAGATAGTCATCAGAATTGTATGGCCGTCCGCGGCATAACTTGGCGGCGGTATTAGGTTAGAATCCGATTATCAATAGCAAATTACAAATTAGATGAGGAGATGCGGTAATGGCAGACATTAAAAACACAGAGAAAGCGATCGAGCTTCTTCAGCTAGGGTTCGGTGTATCGCTGGACGCAGCCTCGTGCGAGGGCGAAATAGAGGAGATTATAGAGGCTGCTAGGATGTTTAACTCGAACCTGATACTCAGAAACGTACCGGACACTATGCTTGATACAAAATCTCTTAAGGTGCTTAAAAGTCATTCCAACAAAATTATTATAGAGGTTTGAAATCACTAGGACAGGATTTCGCAGAAGCTATAGCACCCGTCCATGATTACGGTCTCACCGTTGAAATAAAAACTTCTGTTTTAGAACTTTCCACGTAGAAATTTGTCCTGTTCTTCTTTTAATAAAGATTCTGTTGGTGATAGCCATCCAAATCTCTCAAAAAAATGTATAACAGTATCAAGGGCGTATTTATGACTAAATACTATCATATCATCAGCAATATATTCTTTGTTAAAAAGCAAGGTATCCTCATCGGAATGATAGTCTTGATCCCATCTACGGTTTTTATCTGCAGCTAACATAAATCCATGAATATTATTTAGTTGGATATCTATATTGAGTTTGTCCTTATAGATTTCTGATTGGCATAATCTTGTTGCAAATTCATAAATTTCAGTAACCGTGTAAAGAAAATTGATTATTGAAAAATAACCTGGGACTGAATTCCAATCTATGTCCTTTCTATATCCTAAATGCCATTCCATAGCTTCATCTATTTTTGCCTTCCATTCAGGTCTTGTAGTTTCTAGTACACTAAATAAATGTATGAATTGGGTGCTTTGATAAAATCTCCAATATTCAACATGCCCATTAAAGATAGTCCATGAGGCTACCCAATTGTTTCCATGTGCTTTATTTTTTGGGTCGATATGTGGATAATCCCACCCTCTTAGACTAACTTTATTTTTTTGTATTATTTCGTTGCATTCCTTAAGCGATATTGCTGCTTTCCCCTTATAGGGTATGGAACGGAAATTAACTCTCCAGTGAGGTTTTTCAAGAACTGGTACCGGTATTTTTATATCATTACTCATAATCCCTCTAACTCTTCGTCATATTTTTTCGTACTTGTTTCATCAGTGTGATCAGTACCAGTTACTTCAGTTATAAGACCTAAACGTTTAGCTCTTTCAATAAATAATTTCGATTTTTTATCAGCGGCAAGTTCTAATAAATCATGTAAATCATCAGCTGATTGAATTTTTGTTGTTCTAGGTCTTCCTCCTAAAGGCCTTATATATATATCTCCTTCTTTTATCTCGTTGTTTGGACCGTTTCTTTTGCAAACAAAGGGCTTATCATCAAACTCGTATATGTAGATAACTAAATATACTTTATCATCACTGTGTTTTACTGTAACAATATCAACATTTAAAGGAGGAGAAGTGTAGCGATTCATGGTATCTAGTATGCTATCTAAATCATATGTAGATAGATCTGATTCACTGATTCCAGTCAAATCCCAGGTATCATCCCTCTCAGATACTCCAATAATTATTAGACCACCATCTCGAAGGTTACCCATAGCCATAGCAGTTTTTATAATTTTTATTTTTATATTTTCCCAGGCAGAGGACTCTTTAAAATCAACTGATCGAGTTTCTTGGCAAGTATCTAGTGCTGTAATGGTTAGATCATGAACTTTTTTATGTCCTGGTAAATCTGATGAAGGAATAGCCATAGGACTATTATAAATAAGTTGCTCAGATTACAAAAGGAACTTGATATGTCAAATAAATAAGAAATACGTTTACAGAACGTCAAATTAAGATCAGGATAAAATGTCACAGTAACAAAAACGCCCACTGCACATAACGACCTCGCCCAAGCAATGAGAAACTGCGCTTCTGTAAATCGGCCCGCCATTCACTAAGCTTAGAGACCATCCATCTTGTTCTAATATAAGCTTATATGATTTAGTTTCAGTTCCAACTCCTAAACCTTTCTATCATATATATCGTCGAAAAAATAAGAGAGGCGAGTGCGGGCGCACTCTCCTCCCTTAAGCATCTAAACGGATTATCTAATAGCGCAGAACCCAAACCCTGTCGACTGTCCGGGGTTTAGAATATTATTCCAAGAGACACCTTCCGCAGTCACAGTATTTCCGTTCTGCTCATATACGGCGCTCCATAGGTTTCTAATATTTCCCTCAATCGGGAAGGATACAACCCAGTCCGAAGGGGACGAAGAATTGTTCGTAACCGTTACCTGAGCGCAATAGCCTCTGCCCCAATCGTCATTGATAAATACATCGGCGGTTACTTCTCCGCCGCTCGTTTCATTGAACTCATCGTTGTCACTAGCGCTATCGCACCCCGGGTCATCCGGAAAATCGACCAGTCCGTCACTGTCATTATCGATGCCGTCAGAGCACGCAAATGACGGCGCCGGAGTTGGCTCCGGTGTAGGCTGGGGTGGTGTAGAGTTCCTGTCGGCACAGAATCCAAACCCTGTTGACTGTCCGGGATCGACTACATTATTCCATTCCACGCCGTCCGCAGTCACTTGGTTGCCGTCTTGAGTATATGTAGCGTTCCATATTTCTCTTATACTCCCTTCAACAGTAATAGTGACAGTCCAGTCAGACTGAGTGTCTCCGCCGTTGCTAACACTAACCTCAGCACAATAGCCCGCACCCCAATCGGAGGTGACGTCAATATCGGTCGTGAGGTCTTCGCTCGGAGGGTTGCCAGAGGTATCTATATCAATTTGAAAAGAAAGCTCTTCATCCGAGGGTATATAAACATTATTGTCTTGTGAGCTAAATACCGGATTTATATTCCCGTCTGAATCTAGAACGCCGATCTTAACGAAAGCCGACTCTACATTTACATGCTCCGCCAAGAAAAACGGCCATTGGTCTGCCGCGTTCTGACCGTTTTGAAGCACTAATGTGTGAGTTTCAAGATCGCCCCCCGTTGCCGAATCAAAGAGTCTAAATGTTACGCTATCTCCCACCTTAAGATCCTGCTGAGCGCGCACCTGCCCAAGGGACTTCCACACTATGGGAGTGCCTCCCGTAAACTCTACATCGATACAGGTGTAGAAAGCCTCTGTGCTGTCGTCTCTTTGCCAAATGTTATATATCACATGCCTACCGGTTTTATCCGGCGGCAAAGGGCAGTCCATCTTGTAGCGGCCGTTCTCAAGCGTCACCTCTTCTATCGTACAAAATGGAGTGTCTTCAAGATCAGACCACTTAAGAGGACTTAGCGGATCGTAGTCGTCCTTTGTAACATAGAACCTAAAATAGTCTGTGCTGTGAGGGGCAGTAGCATGAAATACAAACTCAAACCTTCCGCTTTCATCAGGTGCGATCATGGTGGCGGGCCAATCATTTCTTGCCAGGTCCATACCCTTAAATAGCTCTTTACCCCCTCCGCAAAGCTGCCCATCGGGAATAATGTCTCTGTGCATATCATTGGCGTTGGCCTGATTGACCCCGTTCCAGTCATAAAGCCCCTGTGTTCCACCTTCCTGAACTGCCGCCCTACACGCGTCCGACTTTGGATTCTCCGGGTTCTCTAAGAAACAGTTGTAAATCCTGCTAATCGGTGTCTCCATAGACCCATGCCCGTAGGACTGATCGGATACAATGCCCAACGCAACAATACACACGAGTAAATATGTAAAGTTTAATAACCTCATAATTTTGCACACTCCTATAGAATTTTTAACGAGCTTAACTCAGATAAATTATAGATCAAAGCACTATTTTATTTTTTAATAAAAATGTGTAACTATACGCAATGATTGTGTTATTTTGCACAAAAAAACATATGTTCGTATGAAAAACTAGTTAGTGAAGATGAATTGATATAGAGAAAAGATTTTAGATCTTAATAAAAGGACAAAGCTAATAAAAACATGTGAGGTCTGCCCCTACCCGGACAGCACGTCACAGTAACAAAAACGCCCGTCTCGCATAACGACCTCGCCCAATGAATGAGAAATAGCTTTGCTATAGATCGGCCCGTCGTATACAAAAGTATAATAAATAGTGTAACTCATTGATATCAATATATAATAAGATATCAAGGAGGTGTATTATATGCGATTATTTGAAGTTTGCATTCAGAACAGAGTTGTAAAAAGTAAATTTGGAGGAAAAAGAATAAAAGGACAACAGGGTGATTGGTACGATGAAAAACTATATTACCTGGCTGATTCAGAAGAGGAAGTGAAGAAATTTGCTAATAAGGAGATTTCAAGAAGAAAAATAATTGGGGTATCTGGAAGGAGAAAAAAAGAACTGAAACGTGAAATTGAAATACTAAATATAAGGGGGCTTGCATGATGAGTACATTAGAAACTTTAGATATTACAAGAGCACAAGGCCGTGGAACTAATGAGCTTAGACTTAAAAAATTAAATGAGGCAATCGATCATGGACATGGAATAGAAAAGTCATACAAAGATCTTTCAACTATTGATGAAACACAGGAGTATTTAGCTTCTATAAAAGAAGAACTAGAAGCTAGATGTAGTGGACTCAAACTCCAAATATTTGAAATTGGGAAACTCCTATTTGAGGTTAAAAAGATTTTGCCTCATGGGAAATTCAAACCATGGATTAACGATAACTTTGAGTTTAGTTATAAGACAGCTCTTAACTATATGAAAGTATATACAGTCTGTATGGGGAATCCTGAGATTGTTGAGTATTTTAAACCCTCATGTTTATATTTTATTGCAAAACCAGATTTCCCTTGTGGATTACGTGAAGCCTTGTTTGAAGGTGTTAAGGGTCCTGTTGATATCAAAAAGAAAGACTTAGTCCAACTAGCTTTAAAATTTAAAAAGGGAGAACTTAAAATCACAGACAAGGAGGTGCAAGATTTATTGATAAGACAGAGAGATATTTCAATTTTAGAAGTATACAAAAGTGAACTCAAGGCCTTGAATCAGTTGATATCCAAAAGATTAGAAGGAATAAAGAAAATATCAACAAAAGATTCAATGAATCTACTAATAGAGATACAAACAGATGAAGAAGAACAAATCAGAGAACAGGTACAAAATAAGATTATAGAACAAGTTGAAAAATCTATAGATGAAATAGATACGATGATAGAAGAGCTAGATGAAAAGTGTAAATGATTCATAAATGAAACTGTTTCATTTTTGAAAGTTAGAAGTACTGATATCGGAAAAATGATTAGAAACAAATGATAAATACCTCCGTAAAAGTTTTAAATTTCGTTTTCCCAAATGTATAAGGAGAGTTCTGCACAAATTTTTGATTTCTACACAATTGAAAAGTTATATATACAGCAATTGAATTTAGAGGAAACAAGAAAGTATAGTCGAATAAAAATGTATTAGATGAAGATATCTAGTTTATAAAATACTGGGGACTACGTAGCTCTGTACAAGCTGCTGAGGCGACCTGTCCCGCATGTCCCCAGTGATATCAAAATTGGACAGGAAGTAAAATAGAGGACAGGCATATGAAATATAATTTTAAAGAACAGATAGGAGCTGATATTCAAAAACAACTACGTGAGAAACGAGAATATCAGAAAAATCTTTTCAACCAAAAATACAACAAGTTAAAGGAATATGAATTTCCTGAAGTCGATGATATCAATATGAATCGATTCTTTTGCTTCCCTAAGTTTGATGAATCATCCCTTATGTCTTTACCTTCCCTAGCAATATACCCCGTATTATGTCTACAATCAGATTATGAAGATAGTAATTGGTTTCAAATATCGCAGAAAAATATAGCAAAAATGGCTGGTTTATCTGCCAACACAGTTTCTCAAGGTATTAAGGATCTGGAAAAACTATATTTAGGCAAAGAACGCTTTTTGGAAAAGAAAAAAAATACTGATGGACAACGTAGTTTTAATAGTTATAAAGTCAGCTTTATTCGAAAAAATAATATGAAACGCGGAGCATATTTTATTTTTCACAAATGCATTGTTGAAAGCGGTGTATGGGCAGAACTCAAACCCAGAGCTAAAGCATTGTATATATCCATGAGAATGAAGGCATATTTTGTATCTGATTTATATTTTGATATTGAACCGGACTTCATTTATGAGGGATATGAGTTACATGAATTTATCCATTCTAATGATTACAAAAATCGCAAATGGGATGTGTGCAATAAAACTTTAGTTGAACTATGCAGAAATATTGGCATAGAACCGATTAACCTGAAACCCATATTAGAACAATTAGAAAATCACCGATTAATAGAGAGAATAGATGAAAAAAAGAGTATTTTTAAAGTCTTTCTAAAGCCAAGGATATGAGATCAAATAAAGTATAAATTTTAAGATTGGCTCATATAAAATTTAAGTGTGGCTAGTATATTTATTCAAACTTGTATCTATATAATTTCAGTCTTGCGACTATAAATTGTCAGTATATATATAAGAATAGTCCAATAAGTAAAAAAAAGATTTTGTATAAGTTTTGAAATGGTTGAACTGTAAAGTTCAACCATCTCCATACTACTTTAATTTTTTCTCATTTAGAATGACCGTGCGTCTATATTATATACAGAAATGTTGCTTCTAAGATATTATCACTACTTCTGATATATATCTAAATATATTGCTCCCCATCAGATAAAAAACTACAATTTCAATACCATCCATATCTTGATTTCTTTCAACTTCACCTTACATAACCTCAAATCACCTACTTACAGCAGTTTTTAACTATAAACACGCACAAACCCCCTACTTTTGTATAAAGTCACAATACAGGCCTGTTTACGCTAAGATTTAGCCCAGAATATTCTGTGCTTTGTATACTATATTGTGCACTTTTAATGTTTTTTTCTAATATGTCAGTTGAATAGTTACGTTTGATTTATCTCTTCTTTGAATAGTAACTATCTACTCTTTCTACTAATTCCCCAGGACTAATATCAAGTCCCTTTGCTATTTTAAATACTGCATCTATGCTAGGTTGTTTTCTCGCACCTTCTAAAAAAGCTATGTAAGTACGATGTACTTTTGCTGCATAAGCTACTTGCTCTTGTGTTAGCTCTTTTTCCTTCCGAATTGATTTCAAAGCCCGAGCAAATGCTGAGACCAATTTTTTGTTAATCCGAGTAGCCATTTTGATTTAGTCCTAAGCAATATATGATCTTGACTTTTTGTGACTAAATCCATAGACTAGTGAATACATTATAAAATTGTCCTGAATAGGTGAAAATACTAATTCTTTGCAAATAGATAATTTGAATAGAAGATGAAAAAGGCTGTTTCAGTGAATTAATTTGACATGTTAAATCGCTAGAGTTGGTACTAGTTATTTATATCTAAAAGGGAAGGGTTTCGATATGAAGAAAACAAAAAGCTTTTTGAAAACAATTGGCTATATAATTGGCTCATTATTTGTATTTGTGTGGTTGGCTCTATATATATGGGATATCCTTGAGAGAAATTCTGATATTTTTAAGAACGTAAATTGGGATTTTGCTATAGGGTGGTTAATATTTATAGGTATTCCTGGACTACTGACAATATTAGGGATTTTATGGCTTATAGGGTTTTTATTTAAGATTGATAAAAAGCTTGATGAGTAAGAATAAGTAAGATGTTCGGCAACTAAACCTAGAGCCAATCACACTTACATTGTAGACACAATAACGGAATTCTATATCCGTTCTTTACAGAAATTCGGAAGATATTAAAACGCATAAGACCTGCTTAGTAAGAAGAAAGAAGTACACGAGTGATTGTAATAGCAACCGTTTTAATTCCATACCTGCATGTGTAAACCGTTATTAGGAGTTGCATTCCAGTAGTGATTGTGACATTTGTCGTAAGTAAGAATTACAATTGATCATGATAAGCTATGTAAGTACGATGTACTGCTCCCCTTTTTTCAAGCTCGGTTTAAGTTGGAATCAGAGAGAATGTTAAGCTTTCTGACCATTCTACTGTTTTGCATTCTTTTCCAGATAGGTAATTATCTTTTCTTTTTCTTGATCCGTTATCACTGGCTTGTCCATGATCTTCATATTAACCCGCATTCTTTCTACTACAGCAGGCCACTCTTCGGCTGTATGAAGTTTGGGATCAGGTAATGCATGACACTGAGAACATGCATTTTTGAAAGACTCTGCACCTGGGGATTCAGGTAAGGGAACTAAATCAGGTGTAATAGACTTTAAAGAATGAGCCTTTAAATAAGCCACAATGTCTTTTTGTTCATTTGCAGATGGTGCTTTCATCCACATCATGCCCATCCATTCTTCTTTCATACCAGACATCCATGACAGTCGGTTGAACATTCTCCGGGCGACTTCTGGCCATTCTTGCGAAGTATGCATTGATGGGCTGGGTAGGTTGTGGCACTGCGTACAGTACCGGACTAGTAGTTTAGCTCCTTTACTATCAGGCTCAGGCAAATCTTCTGGTTCGATTCCGGGTGGCAGTCGTCCGCTCATCATATCCTGCATCATCTCCATATTGTCCTGATTAGCCCATCTGCAACACGGCTCTTGAGAATGTCCGAGCTTATTCACTAAGAAAATGCAAATGGTAAAAACTGAAAACAGACTAAGAATAATCATAAAAAATTTTATTCTACCCATAATCAACACCCCCTATTTATAATGAAATATCCTTTTTCTTTTCTTCGTACTCCTCTTTTGTAATTTCCCCGCTGGCGTATCGTTTCTTTAAAATATCTAAAGCAGTCTCTTCGACCTTCTTTTGCCCATTCCCACTTGTTTTACGGACTGCCCATACTACCAGTAAAACGATACCTACAAACACAATGATCCAGATAGCCATATTGAATAGCATCCAGATTCCCATACCTCCATCCATAAACCAATCCGTTCTCATGATTCTCCCCTCCTTTTAAAGTATTTTAAATCGTATTTTTGCAGTTGAATTATCTTGATAATTCCAATAACAATAATTCCCAAAGACATAAGCTGAGCTACCGTTAGTCCCGGGATAGAACTAGGGGTTGTTACCCTAATAAATTCAATTAAAAATCGCTCAAGTCCCATAAATATGAAACCCACTGAAGCAAGCCAACCAATAGGAGCGGGTATTTTACGGAGATTCCAGAGTAATAGAAAAACTCCTACCATTATAATGGTTTCGTATATTTGAGTGGGATGCACTTTAACAGTTGTCGGAACCGCACCGTCAGGGAATGCCATCGCAAAGGGTAGATTAGAAGGGACTCCATAATCATCACCAACTAAAAAACATCCTATCCTTCCTATTCCATATCCTATAGCTATTGCGGGTATTATTGCGTCAGCAATAAGCCAGAAACTAGCTTTTTCCCACCATATTATAAGTAAACTCAGTAAAAGCGCGCCCAGGAATCCACCTAAGAAAGTGAACCCTGATGCTAGATATTCTGTAGGTTGATTAAGAAATTCTGACAATGATACATTCTCCATTAAAAAAAGGATTTTTGCTCCTACCAATCCTCCTACAACACTAGCGATAAAAAGGGGTTGTAAAAGATTCCTGTCCATCCTTTTCCTGTTAAACTCAAACTCAGAAACCATGTAAGCAACTATAAATGCTATTGCTACCATGACACCCCAAGAGGATATTGTTACACTTCCTATCTTAAAAAGCGTCGGATACATATCTTGAACCTCCTATCATGTTGGTCGATATAAACATATAATCGTAATCACTGTCGTCCTGCTGCTACACGTAACCCATTTGCAACAGCCAGTAGTTCAGAGACTTCGTGGAATAAGACTGCTATTGCAACTGTCATTATCCCTATGAGAGCAGAAGGAATAAGAACTATGAGGATCAGCAATGAAAAAACAATGTTCTGAAAACCTATCTTTTTTGCTCTCTTACCGAGTTGTATAGCATATGAAACTTTCTTTATATCATCTGCCATCAATGCTACGTCAGCTGCTTCGATAGCCGCATCAGTCCCCGCAGTTCCCATAGCAATGCCTACAGTAGCGCGTGCTAAAGCAGGTGCATCGTTGACTCCGTCTCCGATCATTGCAACAGCCCCGTATTCACGTTCTAATTTTTCAATTTCTTTAATTTTGTCTTCTGGCTTGAGGTCGGCTTTATAATCATCGATACCAATTTCTTCAGAGATAGCGCGGGCGGTATTTTCATTATCTCCTGTAAGCATTATTACCTTGATACCCATACTGTGTAGATCACCAATAATCTCCTTCGACTCAGCCCTTATGTCATCTCTGAGAGCGATGATCCCCTCAATTTTCTCTGATGATCCGACCAGAATGACTGTTTTCCCCTCTTGAGTTAGTTTTTCGATATTACTTCTTATTTTTTCAAAGTTAAAACCTAGTTCCTTAAATAGCTCAGGTTTGCCTATATAGGTTGTTTCACCATCAAGAACAGCTTTAACACCTGAACCTGTAAGTGACTCGAAGTTAGTAACGTCACAACAATTTTGATTGAGATCCTTAGCCTTCTTAACTATTGCCTGCGCTAAAGGATGCTCAGACAGTCTTTCTAAACTGTAAGCTGTTTCTAACACACTATTTTCATCACCATTAAGAGCTATTACATCTGTAACAACGGGTTCGCCTTTTGTCAGGGTTCCTGTTTTATCAAAAGCCACCGTCTTGATCTTTCCGAGGTCTTCCAGACACATTCCCCCTTTGATAAGTACTCCGTTTCTTCCAGCTACCCCAATCCCTGCAGCAATAGCAATTGGAGTCGACATAACCAGTGCACATGGAGCTGCTGCTACCAATAACACAACAGCACGTACAGCCCATTTGGAAACGTCCCATCCGAGTAGAATAGGAATCACAAATAGTAATAATGAAGCCAATAGAACCAGAGGGGTGTATCTATTCCCAAATTTTTCGATAAATAATTGCGCTTTGCCTTTCTTTTCCTGTGCTTCCTCAACAAGATGGATCATTTTTGAAAGAGTATTATCCTTAAAAGCCGCTGTAGTCTTAATTTCAAGAGCACCCTCTTGATTGATCGTACCGGCAAACACCTTCATGCCCTCTTTCTTTTCGACTGGTATAGATTCTCCAGTCACGGGAGCCTCATTTATGCTCGACCGTCCTTTCTCAATGACGCCGTCTGTCGGAACGGACTCACCCGGGCGGACAATAAAGATATCCCCTACCGTTAAATCTTCTGCTCTTACGGTAGTTTCATTTCCGTTTCTGAGAATCGTGGCTTCTTTTGGGGCAAGATCAAGAAGCTTCCTTATAGAGCTCCTTGTTCTCGCATAGGTGTATTCCTCAATCCCTTCCGCAGCACCGTAGAGAAATACCAAAAATGCAGCCTCATCCCACATCCCGAGTATTGCCGATCCCGCTGTTGCAGCTAGCATAAGAATTTCAATCCCGATTTCATGTTCTTTAATTAATTCTTCTAATCCTTCCTTTGCCCAATGGTATCCACCCAAGATAATGGCAATAATGTAGACTGTGATTTCAAATGACGGTGGAATAACTCTGTCAATGTGAGACAGCAGAAATGTAATTCCAGTTATCACGCCTGCGATCAAAGCGTTCCTAAGTGGAGGATGCATATACCATTTCCCTTCAAAAATTTCATCATGATCTCTATTACTCATTTTCTTCCTCTGTATTAGATTCACTTTTATCAAGCAACTTTTAGTTGAAAAATCACTAATATTAGCACTCCCCTTTATTGTATCTTCACCCTAGAAGTAATAATTGTGTAATTTTCTATGCCGATAACGGTTCTTATTTCAACAAGTCCGTCAATAAGCATATCGGACATCTCAAGAGCTGTTTGCTTTAATTTTTCTGAAGCTTTTTTAGCCTCAGCAGGATCAAAATCAGGCTCTTGAATAATGTTAATAACGGTCATACGAGAGATATTATGTTCCGCTTCTTTTTTTGCCAACGGGAAAACATATTTTTCTTGAACCATATCAAGTCCTTCTCTTTGATCTTCAGTTAGGTCAAGTGTATTAGCCTTAATAATCAGCTGATTTAGTACCTTACTCATTAAAGGCGTTAATACCCTCTCAATATTGTTTTGGGTTCTTAGAGTATTTTGAGCAAATGAAACACTGAGAAACAATAGCAAAACTACCGGCAAATAAAGTAAACTTTTCATTTGAATTACCTCTCTTTTTTGTTATTTAAGCTCTTTTTGTCATAATCATGTTGTATTTACTAAATCGCACTCTCTCCTGTTTCTCCGGTACGAATTTTCATTACTTCATCAACCGTGTACACAAAGATCTTTCCATCGCCTGGACGTCCAGTATGAGCATTTGTGGAAATTATATTTACGACTTCATCGGCGATCTTATCCGGAACAACGATTTCCAATTTGATTTTTTTCACATAACCTATCGAGTCTTCGATAATTTTATCTTTCGCTGTTTCCGCCCGCGCCTTACCAAAACCTTTTATCTCTGAAACAGTCACACCCGGCAGATCATCCCTTTCTTTCAACGCGTCTATAACTTTCGAGAACATAAACGGCTGTATAATAGCTTTTATCTCTTTCATGGTTGAACCTCCATTTATTAAATTTCTACTTCAGCTTTTTCTTTTCCGAGCCAGCTGTATATTGCTGGAAGTACCAGCAGAGTTAACAGAGTCGATGTAACAAGACCCCCGATCACGACTGTAGCAAGAGGTCTTTGCACCTCTGCACCGGCACTTGAAGATAGTGCCATCGGTATAAAACCAAAGCTTGCGACTAGTGCAGTCATGAGCACAGGACGGAGACGTATTTCAGCTCCTTCCCTAGCAGCCTCAGTGGGGCCTTTTCCTTCCTTTCTCTTCTGAATTATGTAAGACATGAGAACAACTCCGTTTAAGACCGCAATACCAAAAAGGGCAATAAAACCTATTCCTGCAGAGATACTAAAGGGCATTCCTCGCAGGAACAGTGCAATTATTCCACCCGTTGCAGCTAATGGAATGTTTAGATAAATCATGAGAGCCGGACGTACAGAGCCAAATGTTATAAAGAGCAGAACGAATATCAACAATAGCGCCATAGGGACTACAATTGCCAGAGTTGAGCTTGCACGCTCTAGATTTTCAAATTGTCCTCCCCACTCAATCCAATAACCGGCAGGAAGCTCAATTTGATCATCAATAGCCTTTTGTGCGTCTCCAACAAAGCTTGCAAGATCACGCCCTCTAACATTTGTTTCCACAGAAAGGCGTCTGTGTATGTTCTCCCTGCTTATCTGTGCAGGACCTTCTTCTACCCGAATATCGGCAAGCTGGTTTAAGGGAATAAGTTGTCCATTTTGATTAGATACCCGAATGTTTTTTATATTTTCAAAGCTTTCTCTGTCCTCGGGTGAAAATCGTACCTGTATGAAAAAGCGCTTCTGTCCTTCGAGCACCTGCCCTGCTTGTTTGCCTCCTATTGCCTCTACTGTGTCGAGTACCTGGCTCGCATTTATTCCATAACGAGCAATTGCGTCCCTGTCTACAATTACTCTTAAGTAGGGTAATCCCGCCACCTGCTCAGCTTTTGTATCTGCTGACCCAGAAACCTGAGAGATAACATTCACAACCCTTCCGCCGAGCTCCTCTAGTGTTTCAAGATCATCCCCGTAAATACTTATTGCGACATCCGAGCGCACTCCTGCAATTAGCTCCTGCACCCGGAGCTCAATAGGTTGGGAGTAGCTGAACATGGTTCCGGGAAGTGACTCCGTAAGAGAGGCATTCATTTTTTCAACCAGTTCATCTTTGGTTTCTGCTGATTCCCACTCGGAGGTAGGCTTCAAGATTACGTAAATGTCACTTATCTCAACCCCCATAGGATCTGTAGCAATTTCAGCTCTTCCTGTTCGTGAAACTACAGTTATAACTTCAGGATATTTTTTAAGGATTTTTTCGATCATACTTGAGTTTCTAACAGACTCTTCAAGCGATACGCTCGGAAGCCTCCATGCCTGGAGTGCGATTGAACCTTCATCAAGCCTGGGTATGAACTCAGCACCCATAAAGGGAACAAATATAAGACTCAGGAGAAAAATTATTCCTGCGGCAGTCGCAGTAATTTTAGGCCGCCTTATTGTCTTTTGGACAAGTGGCAAATAATACTGTTTTACCTTTCTGATAATGAAAGTTTCTTTATCGTGAGTAGTCTTTTTAAGGAAATATGACGCAAGAACAGGCATGAGCGTAAAGGAGAGGACGAGTGAGCCTATGAGTGCAAAGATGACAGTAAGTGCCATAGGCTTGAACATTTTCCCCTCAACACCCTCAAGGGCAAGAATCGGAATGTAAACAATTATGATAATGCCGACGGCAAAGACTATTGGACGAAGCACTTCCCTACCTGCTTTTAGAATCACTTCAATGATATTGGTTTTGCCAGAGGATTCATTCTCGGAGGACTCTTTTGCTGTGCCACCCCCCGGCTTAAGAGATAAATGCCGTACTATGTTTTCGATCATTACAACTGAACCGTCTACGATAAGACCGAAATCAATTGCGCCAAGACTCATGAGATTTCCAGAAATACGGAATTGCTTCATGCCAATAAAGGCTACAAGCATCGAGAGTGGGATCGCGGCTGCGACAATGAGTCCTGCTCTAAAGTTTCCGAGGATGAGAAAAAGAATGATAATGACGAGCAGCGCTCCTTCACCAAGGTTTTTAGTTACTGTTTTTATGGTCTTTCGCACAAGCTCGGTGCGGTCATAGTAGGCGTCTATTGTCACACCCGGAGGTAGCGATACTTTGATATCTTCGATCTTTTCCTTTACACGGTTTACAACAGTCCTGGAGTTCTCCCCTATAAGCATCATTACAACCCCTGTGACTGCTTCGCCTTCACCATCTCGAGTTACAGCACCTTGTCTCACCATTGGGGCAAAAGTAACTTCAGCGACGTCTCGGATAAAAATAGGCGTGCCTTCATCGCGTGTGACAACAACGATATTGCCTATATCTTCTAATCCACGGACTAAGCCCTCACCTCTTATTAAATACTGTTCCTGGTTACGCTCTATGTATGCTCCACCCGAGTTGGAGTTGTTAGTCCCAAGTGCCTGAAACACCTCGTCAATGGATAGATCATAAGACACAAGTTTGTCGGCAATAAGTTGAACCTCATAAGTTTTAAGCTCTCCTCCATAAGTATTGACTTCAACAATTCCTGGAACGGACTTTAATTTAAATGCGATATCCCATTCAAGGATAGAACGAAGCTCCATTAGAGAATAACCTTCGCCCTTGACCTCAAACTGATATATCTCGCCAAGTCCTGTAGATATGGGACCCATCTCAGGAGTACCGAATCCTTCGGGAATCATTTCACGGGCTTGCGGAAGACGCTCCATAACAAGGCGCCTGGCAAAGTAGATATCAACATCTTCTTTGAAAGTTACTGTCACAGCAGAAAGACCGAATCGTGAGACCGAGCGTATACCTTCAATACCAGGTAATCCCGACATAGCTGTCTCTACAGGAAAAGTAATGAAGCGTTCCACTTCAACAGGACCTAATCCAGGGGAATTAGTCAGAATCTGTACTTGATTAGGTGTAACATCAGGCACTGCATCTATAGGAAGCTTCAACATCGAGCGTATTCCAATCCCCACAACAACTAGCGCAATAATTATGATAAGAAATCTGTTAGCGAGTGAAAATTCCAGTATTCGGTTTAGCAATTTATCTTCTCCTTATTATCAGTCATCATCACCTTCTCCTATTTCTTCTTTGAGTAGGACAGATTTCAGATAGAAGCCGCCTTCCGTAACGACTCTATCTCCGGAGTTGAGTCCACTTAAAACTTCTACAAACTCTCCCGATTCCGTACCCAGTTCAACTTCTCTTAATTCAAAATTGTTTTCATTTTCCACTAGGAATGCAGAAGTTTTTCCATGTATTTCTTGAATTGCTGAAATGGGCATTACAATTACCTCTTTCGTAATTACAGATGGCGTTGAAATAATGGCAGTAGCGAACATGCCCGGCTTCAGTTTACGATCAGTGTTATTGAGTTCGACCCTTGCTTTTGCAGTCCGGGTAGATTCATCGAGGATGTCGCTTATATATGTGACAGTTCCTTTGAAGCGAGCATCCGGATAAGAATCAACTATCAAAGTCACATCCTTGCCTGTATTCAGCCAGGCCAGGTCTTTCTCATATATATCGACCTGAATCCAGAGTTGAGTGAGGTCCGCAATTGTATAAGGATTATCTTCCGGTTTAATGAACTCCCCTAATACCATATGCTGCTCGACCACTGTGCCTGTGAAAGGCGCCACTAAAGGAAAATGAGAAGGTGGATGCTCTGCTCCTCCCCATGTTAGCTTTTGAATTTCCTCGTCTGTCAGACCCAATAGCTTAAGGGTCTCTCGTGCAACATTAATTTCTGCTTGAGAGCGAAGAAACTCTCCTTTTGTATCAAGATATTCTTTTTCGGATGATATCTTTTTTTTAAATAGCCGATCCTCTCTACTATAATTTGCGCGGGCGACCTGAAGATTGGCCTTAGCTTTAAGATAATTCGCCTTTGCCTGACCAAGTTCTATACTATCAAGCTCAGCCAGAATCTGATCTTTCTTAACGTCGTCCCCCAAATGGGCTTTGATATCTATTGCTCTGCCCGAAATGCGCGGGCTTACATGAGCAATTTTTGTATGATCGGGTTCTATTACAGCAGTACTTGTAATTCCACCACCGAGCTTGTGTAGCTTGACCTGAGCGGTCTTGAGATTCAATGTTTCGAGAGCCTCGGGAGAGAGTTTTATATGATTTTCTAATTCTGAATGCTCATCTGCCTGATCTTCAGGCCCATTTTCGTCAGCCTGCATTTTGTCGGAATCAGGCCCGCCGCAACTAATAACAAAGGCTGACGCAAAAATTACCGAAATTAAACTAATCACAAATATCCATTTCTTAATCATTTTGTCTCTCCCTTTTCTCCTCATCTATTTGATATTTTGTTTCATCTTCACTGAGTTCAGTAACGTTTCCCTGATAATTCTGAATCTCTTCTATTGGGGTCCCGATAAGTCTCTCCACATTTGCCCTTGAGCTATGATAAGAGAGTAGTGCCTCAATATATTGAATCCTTGCATCAAACACAGTTCTCTGAGCGTCTAATACGTCAAGCAATGCAAACTTCCCTTCCCGGTATCCCTCGAAAATTGATTCATACGCACTCTCCGCTTGGGGCAATACATCATCTTTTAATAAAATCACTTCCTGATATGAAGCGGATAAAGTCTCATAAGCTCTAGCCAAGGCAACATTGACAACGACTTCTGCATTGTGCCGCTCTTCAACTGCTTTATTCAATCTGCGGGCGGCTGCCGAAATAGCGCCTTGGTTACGATTTATAATCGGGATTGGTATCGATAGTCCTACAACAAATGCATTGTCATCTTTTTCACTTATATGCCTGTATCCCCCACTTATAAATGGATCAGGAATTGCATTAGCCTTCTCAAGTTTAAGTGCAGCTTCTCTTTGTTCCATTTCAGTCACCCATCGTGCTATATCGGGGTTTTCGCTTAGCAGTTCCGTCAACATTTTGAATGTAGGAATGGGTAAAATTGAATCGAGATTGCCTGTTACTTCTTCAAACTGGGGTTCATTACCGCCCCAACTTGACGACAGTATTTTCTTAGCTGCTTCAAGCTCACGTTTAGACCGCTCTAAATTTATTTTAGTCTGGGAGAGCACTACTTGAGATCTTTTTTCCTGTATCGGTGAAATTTCTCCTTCCCGGGCTAGCTCCGAAACTGTGGTGTGGACTTTCTCAGCTAACTTGACTAATTCCAATTCGAGAGCAAGCCGATTCTGTGCCGCAAGCACATTCAGATAGTTGAGAGCTGTCTGAGTTAACACATTAAGCCTTATAGTTTCATAATCCCATTCGGCAAGGTCGGTATTTAGGCTTTCTACCTTTCTCCTCTTTGAGAGCTTTCCTCCCAAGGGAATCAACTGACTTAATAGGATTGTGGTCTCAGTTCCATCAAAGCCTTCTACTGAGCCAGTGCCTCCAAAGTCCTCAAGCTCAAAGCTTATTTCAGGGTTAGGAGGCAATCCCGCTTGTAGGGTTTGGGCTTCACGAGCTCGGACTTCCCATGAAAACGCCCTAAGCTCTGGATTTCTAATGAGTGCCAGAGAAAGGGTTTGACTTAGTGTTAATATGCCTGTCGGCTCATCGAAATCCTGAGGAGTCGTAATTTCATTATCCTCATCCTCGTTTTCCGAATGAAATGACTTAAAATCTTTACCCAATTCCCGGGGTTTGATCTTTACATTTTCTTGTGCAAAACTGCTGAAACTTATAATAATTAGCAAACAAAATATTCCTAAAAATCTCACGTACATTTGAGTCCTCCTCAGTAAGTTCAAATAAAATATGCGGAGCTATACTGACTGAAATACGCAATGATCCCCGGACTCAATTATTGAGCCGGGTATGTACTAAGAGGGTTTAGAAATAATTAGCAGGTAATAACAGTGGTCTGGAGTGAGTCCAGAAATGTATCGCTGGTTGGTATGTCCTTAATTATAAATCTTTGGTTTGAGTTTTCCTGAAACAACAAAGATGGAAGTACATATGACGCTAAAGCACGTAAATCAATTTCTGGCGTCAAGTTGTTTGAAGATGTAACTTTATTCTCCGAGTTGTTATCGGAAATGCGGACATCAACACAAGTTCCGCAGTGATTCGGACCTAAATAATTTTCAGTTTTTGAAAACAGGTAGGGGCTATAATCGGAATCTGAAAGATAATCGCAACAAACTCCCATTTCATTACTCTCAAGCGAAACATGACCATCTGACCCGAAACACAAAGCAACACCGGGTAAAGATAACTGCAGCAGTAAAATTAATGGAATAGCAAAGCTGCAAAATGTTCCGAAACTTGAATTGTCAAACTTTTGAATGCTCATTTTCATTTCACAATCTTAGAAATATAACGATAACTGAAATTATAGATGAAGATTACAAAAATACAAATTGGCCTTAGCAACTTCCTTCTTGCACCGGTGGGCAATTTACACTGCCATAGGAGCAAAAGACGCAGCAGTCACCAGGCCTAGGTTTTAATAGTGCTTTACAGTTAGTGCACTCATAGAAAAACTGGCACGAATCAGTAGGCATAGCTTCCTCTTTCTCGAACCCGCACTCAGGACATTTAATTACTGATTCTAATTGCATCTTGGATACCTCTTTTCTCATTGTTATTTAGTTGAATCTTTTTTGATTACGGTAATCGTGTTATCTCCATAGTTGCTTATATAGAGTTTTGTATCTTCTAACACAGAGATAACACCTATGGGCTTACTGCCTGTGGCATATTCCTCGTCTAATTTTTCATATGAATTGGCGTCGAAAGTAAATACCTTTGACCCGTTGAAATTGACAACATATAGTACTTTCTCAGATTTTGATAAGACGGCTTCCTCCGGCCCATCCAAACCTATTATATCTCTGACTATTACATCTCTTTCTGTATCTATGACATGAACATGGTTTTTGTAGAAATTGCTTATAAACAATTTAGTCCGGTCATGATTAGCATGAACAAGTTCCGGTTTGCCTCCAGTCTTGATAACCTTGCCGGATTTGTTGCTTAAATTTATGATTGAAATAGTTCCATCTTTGGTATTAGCTGTGTAAATCTTTTTATCATCATTTGAAATTCCAATTCCGTCCGGGCCATCACCTGTTTTATACTCATCGAGAATTTCCAGAGAATCTACATCAATTTTAAAAGTTTTGTTTTTATCAGGCGCAACTACAAATATATACTTTCCGTCTTTTGTTGAAACAATACCTCCAAGGTTGAACTCATAACGTTTGCTTTGAACTATCTTATGTTTGGTAAAATCAATAATATCAATCCCCTTATCCCAGCTGCTTACCGCGACTAGATTCTTATTGCCTAATCTTGTAAATCCCCACGGATAGTCAGCTACATCTATCTTTTTTATTACTTTATCTTCTTTTGTATCGATAACGGAAATAAAAGTGTCTTCTACATTGGCTACATATAGAATCTTTTCATTCGGTGTAAGGAATAGTGCATCGGGTCCCTTGCCAACATCAATAGTAGTTGTATGAAATTTGCTATTTGAGAGAACAGTAACCCTATAGTCACCCAAGGTCTCTATAGTATTCGATATATCTTCAAGATCAATTTCAGACTTATCTAACTGTACAGTAGCTATTCTCTCATTATAACGCACCTCAGCATCTATCACTCCATTCAGATTAATCAAAGCTTTTTTTATAGTAAGTGAGCAGACTTTACATGTCATTCCTTCTATTCTAAATGTAGTCTCATGTGTATCTATATTTTCTTCACCTAATGAGTAAGCGGGGATATTAACAAGAGTTAGATACAAACTTGATAATAGAATAACGGTATACATAATTGAGGTTCTCATAATTTTAAATTCCCATAAGCCTATTAAGCCTGTCTATACTGAATTTCGTTTTTCTTTTTTCCAAGATAATAAGCCTCTTCAATTGAAATGATAAATGTTTCAGGTCTTTCTGAGGTCCAACTAGTAGCAGTTTCAGTAGAATTGAAAAAATGTACATAATGACAAAAATTAAGGAGCACGTTTTCTCTTAACTTAGATTCCTCAGGTGTTATAAGAGACATAACTGCACCAATCGGATTAATACTCTTAACCTCATCTTTCGTCACAGTAAAACTTATCTTTTCTCCTGTAATAGGGCATTCAGATTCGACAAAAGCAGTTGTTCCAAGGATTTCCGGGACAAATAAACTATCCCAGGCGCACCATGTGTATAGTTTTTGAGAATCGATTAGAAGGCTATGGGGAGTAGGAGTCAATGTGAGTCCCCAATAACCTATTATATGATCATCGTCATCAAAGTACACACCTAGCCACTTATTCAAAACATTATCTACAACTTCAGTTGATAAACCGAGACTCTCTGCAAGCACCTTAATCGACACGGGTTTTCCAGCTGCTAAAAGCTTATATAGCTCTATAGAAATCTTTTGTTCATCTATGCTTAGGTTAAGTAATTCTGCCGGGAACGAACTTATAATATTTATCATCTCTATTTTAGACTTTTCCATTAATTGTTTCTCTAATCGCTAAGTTATAAAGAAACCGATAATATTCGGAGAAAAAATGAATACTACTACTAAAACAGTCGATACCCATAGAAGGATTTTGTTCAGCTTTCTTCTACTTGGATTTACAGCGCAACTTGATTCTGGTGCGCATTCTTTGTTCTTCCTGTAAGTAAAAAAGAAACCAAGTGCCAAGAATCCTAAGGCAATTACTCCAAAAACCCACCTGTAAGCCTCAAAATTCGCAAAGAACGCCGCCCCGCTTAATCCAAGGAAAACAAACACAAGCGGACCTATACAACATATGGATGCTAGGACTGCCGAGATTACTGACCCTAAATATGAAAAGACTCTTATTTTCTCGACTTTATTCATCATATCTATTCCTTCTAACTCACTGTGACTAGTTTTCTAATCAGTATCCAGTGCATCCACTATAGGACATTCACTTGTGGGACCTTCCCCACTACATAAAGCGACTAACTTGGTTAGACCCCTCTTAATCTCATTTAGCGAACGGATTTTAACTTCTATCTCTGAAATTTTGATTTCTGCTATGTTTTTAAAATCACCGCAGGTAGTATTCTTATCAACTCTGAGTGATAAAAGCTCTTCAATTTCCCTAAGAGAAAAACCTAACACCTGGGCACGCTTAATAAACTTAATACGTGAAACTGTGTCCTGTGAATATTGTCGATATCCAGACTCAGTACGCATAGGTTCGGGTATCAAACCGCGGCGTTCATAATAACGCACAGTTTCTTTCTTCACATTCGACTTCTTTGCCAATATACCAATTGTTATACTTTCCATTTTTACACCTCATAATACAGTTTAAACTATGTACCTAGGTACATAGTCAAGTCTTTTTTGATTAACTTATATATCCACTAAGTAAGGTAAAGTCTTGGATTGTATGTAGGTCAAGTTTCCTTGAAAAATTTCTCGATTTTGGGACAGATTAAATCATCTGTATTGCATTGTTCGGGTATTTGCATCCCCGACCACTCCTTTTCAAGTTTCATAAGCTTTGTCCGGAGTTCTTTTAGCTCCTTTAATTTCATTTCAAGAGCAACTATTCTGAGTTTTAATAATTCACCTATATGCTCGCAAGGATCATTACCTCTATCACTTATGCTCAGAACTTTTTTTATTTCTTTTAATGTAAAGCCCAGGCTTTTGGCTTTTTTAATAAAATGAAGTCTATTTAAGGTGTCTTCTGAATAAACCCTGTAGTTGTTACTTCCGCGGTCCGGTCTGGGCAAGAGCTTAATATCTTCATAATAGCGGATTGTTTTAGGGCTAATACTCAATTGTTTGGCTAATTCCCCGATAGAGAGCTTGTTGTCTTCCATATCTATACCCCCTGATATATTATAAATATGGGAAGGAAGAATAGATACCACCTTCCCATAAAATCTGACTCAAAGCTTCCCAATCTCACCACTTTGAATCTTTTCTACAATCATATTCCATTCATCGAGCTTGAGCTTGACCAGATTTCCTTCCTCTCCTATTCTTACTTCATTATCGATGAATACAATTTCGGGACAAGCCCCGCACTCGGGGCAAAGAGTAATAGTCTTATTTGCCTGCATTTTTATCACCTCCTTACTGTTTAGTTATGTTCTATAATGTATTTTACTCTTTCCAGTAAGGTGGAAGGTCAATAGAAAAAATAAATTAGATTTTTCTCAACTTTTTCTCTCTAATTAGATTAACTTTGAGTCTTGCTGATAGACAACCACATTTGATGTGTTTTATCCTTAATATTAAAGCAACTAATCAAACATGCTTTTTTACTAAAGTATGTGATTTGCTACTAGTCAGAATTATTCTTCGATATGGCGGGGAACAGCCTAGCCGAGTTTAAGATAAATGCTAATTCGGAAAAAACATGGATGAAAGCTGCGAGCATTGGATTTAGCAATCCAAAAGCAGCAAGTCCTACTCCAATACCATCCACTATCAAAGTCCCTGTGAAATTTGTCATGATAATACGACGACACCATCGAGAAATTCGTAAAACCTCGACAAATTTAAGAAGGTCATTACCAATTAGAACAATACTTGCGCTTTCTCGTGCTACGTCTGTTCCTGAACCCATTGCAACCCCCACGTTCGATTGCATTAGAGCCGGGGCGTCATTGATACCATCACCTATCATCACGACCTTTTTCCCATCGTTCATCAGTGCACGTACCTTTTTAAGCTTTTGATCCGGAAGAAGTTCGGCATACACCTCATCGACACCAAGTTCTTTCCCAATTACATTTGCAATGGCAGATGAGTCCCCAGTTAATAACATAGTTCGAATTCCCATTTCCCGAATTGCATTTATTGCTTCTACAGCTTCTGGACGCAAGACATCTGCGATAGAAATAACACCCAAGAATCTCCCGTTACGTGCAACAAGAACTTCTGATAGATGATTAAAGCTATCCGTAAATTCACTTACACGCATATTCTGATCTGCAAAAAGAATTCTATTTCCAACAATAATGTCCTCATCCTCTACCGTACAGATGATACCCTTCCCCGGAATGTACTCGAACTGTTTTGGCTCTGCAGTAGTAAGAGACATTTTGGATGCCTTCACTAATATAGCTTGTCCTAGTGGATGTTCCGATGGCTTTTCAGCAATGGCGGCCGCTTCTATTACATCCTCAGGTGATATTCCAAGACTCGGTCTCACATCGACAACTTTTGGTGCTCCGAATGTTAATGTGCCCGTTTTGTCTAATAAAACCGTATCTATTTTACTCAGGATTTCCATGTAGAGTCCCCCCTTGACAATTGCTCCGTTACGAGCGGCCCTGCCAATTGCACCCAGTATCGCAAGAGGAGTTCCAGCTGCGATTCCACATGCTCCCGCTACAATGATAACTGAGATGGTAGAGCGCATATCACGGGTAATTAAGTAAGTCAGGGCAGCACAAGCAATGGCAAAATACACAAGGTATCCCGCAAGCCGGTCAGCAGTTTTTTGAATAGGCGCGCGGTACTTTTCAGCCTGCTCAACTATTTCGATGATCTTTCCAAATGCAGTATCATGACCCAATTTGACTGTGCGGACTTCTATCATACCCGACTGATTGATAGTTCCGGCGTAGACTTGTGAACCCACAATCTTTTCAACAGGCATTGATTCCCCGGTGATTGTGGATTGGTCAACAAAGGAATTCCCGCGTATAACTTCGCCGTCTACCGGAATTCGAGCACCAGGCTTGACGATTACATGATCATTAATTTGCAATTCTGACGAATTGACCTCTTTAGTCGCTCCTTCTTTACGGACAGTAGCGTTTTGTGGTAAGAGATCGAGTAGTTCTTTTATAGTGTGCCTACCCCTTCTGACCGTGAGGTCCTCTAGAACTTCGGCTATCAGAACAAATAGTATAATTACCAAGGATGTAAGGAACTCACCAATTGCCAGAGCTGCTATGACGGCGATGGTCATAGAAAGTTCCATCGTCATTCGACGGGAGATAAGTGCAGTTAATGCTTCTTTGAGGATTGGATAACCACCTATTAGCGCAGCTGCTATGCTAATCACATCAAAGGGTGCAAAGTTCCTCCAAATGCCGGACCAGCTAGTAATTATAGCAAGTGCGACAAAGATTATTCGGGTTAAATCGATCCATTCAATATGGATATGTCTTTCGTAATTATGGTTGAATGTGTCGACTTTGCCGCTGTTTTCTTTGTTCGAAGCCGGGAAAGCTTTCAAGTTTTTTGAAGGCTCAGGCGTAGTTCCGGGAGTAGGCGTTTTGGCAGGTTTTTGATGCACTAAGTATCCTCTATCTATATCGTTGGACTATTTTAAGTACGTTTTAACTAAATCAATTACTTCCTGGGAAGCCTTAGACTGTTCCGAAGTTGGGTTCACATCTGGATCAACAACATGGAAACGAATGTGACCCTCTAAAACCTCAGCCATTAGGCCATTTATTGCACCACGACATGCTGCAATAGTCTGAAGAATCAATGAGCAATCTTTTTCATCTTCGAGAGACTTTTCTATGCCTTCGATTTGACCGCGAATTCTCTTCACACGGTTAATAAGCTTCTTTTTGTCCCTGATTGTATGAGCCATTAACTCTTCTCCATATTAATATTAAACAATAATACAATAATATACCTAGGTATAGTATATAGCTCAATAGTAGAATAAAACAATCTCATTTTTCTGTTCAATATTTTATTCTATCACCGAGAGTAGGGTTAAAGGTCAAGAGAAAAACTTAATCAAGTGGGTTGAAGTGTTTGTTTGATAAAGATATTTTCCTGAGTTTGTCGTTCCTTTGTTGGTATCATGTTAAAATAGTAGGCATCAGTTAATTCTATATATTCATATAATCTATATATATCATGGATACCTGTAAAAAAGATTTAAAACCTTCACAAAAGATAGAACATTCTATGTTTCACCTCATGGAACCTGATTATAGCAGATTGCCCTATACAATCCCCGATGAATTGGAGAAAAGAATTATTGAAAAGCTTGTTCTTCTATATGGAGAAGAAGTTGCCGAAAGGTGGTTTAATGAAATAAGTAGAATAATGAAGGTTTATTATTCTTATAAATCTCAAGAATTGATAGATATTGAGAAGACCATTGATCCCTCAAGTAGATTTACAGAAAAAGATATAATATTAATAACATATGGTGACCTTATTTGCGGTGATGAGGAGTCACCTCTCCAGAGTCTGAGAGATTTTAGTAGCAAATATATAAAAGGCACAATTAATACTTTACACATACTTCCATTCTTCCCGTATTCCTCGGATCGCGGTTTTTCTGTAATAGATTTTAAACAAGTTGATCCAAACCTTGGAACGTGGGAGGATATTGCGAATTTAAAGACTGAGTACCGTCTTATGTTTGATGGAGTATTTAACCATATCTCGTCTAAAAGTGCTTGGTTTGAAGAATTCCTAAATCAGAACCCTGATTACAAAGATTTTTTTGAATCATTTCCTTCAAAAGAAGACATTCCAGAAAATGCTTTGAAGTCAGTAGTAAGACCTCGTACTTCGGATTTATTGACGAAGTTCGGTACTATTCAAGGAGAAAGATATGTATGGACTACTTTCAGCTCCGATCAAATTGATCTTAACTACAAAAATCCGAAGGTTCTCATCAAAATTATTGAAATACTTCTATTTTATGTGAGAATGGGAGCGGATATAATAAGGCTCGACGCAGTCACCTACCTGTGGAATGAGTTAGGAACTTCCTCGGCTAACTTAAAGCAGACACATATGATTGTGAAGCTATTTCGTGACGTGCTTGATGCAGTCGCTCCACAAGCAGCGATTGTAACCGAAACGAACGTTCCACATGAGGAGAATATAAAGTATTTTGGGAACGGTCGCGATGAAGCCCAAATGGTTTATAATTTTGCACTCCCGCCAATTGTTCTTTATGCATTTTACACAGGAAACTCTTCAAAGCTTACGAAATGGGCGCAATCACTTGAAAGAGTGTCTGATACTGCCACCTATTTTAATTTTCTTGACTCCCATGACGGAGTAAGCATACAGGGAGCTGTTAATATACTAACTGAAGAAGAAATCCAACTGTTAGAGAAAAAAGCAGTGGAACACGGTGGACTCATTTCTTACAAAGACAATGGCGATGGAACAGTTAGTCCATATGAATTAAATATTACATGGTATAGTGCTCTTAACCGAGAAGACAGTGATGAACAAGTCGATTTACAGATAAAAAGATTTATTGCTTCCAGATCGATAGCGTTGGTTCTAATGGGTGTCCCGGGTATCTACCTTCTAAGTCTATTTGGATCAAAAAATGATGTAAAATCAGTGATGGAAGGTAAAAACCCAAGAATAATCAATAGGAAGACGATTTGTAAAGAAGCATGTAATAAAGCATTAGAAAATGAGGAGACAACTACCTATAGAATAAATAAATTTTTAGGCCCAATTATTAAGAAACGCACACAGGAAAAAGCGTTTAATCCTAATGCGTCTCAAAAGGTTCTTGATATATACAACTCTCTATTTTCTATACTTAGGACATCTGTGGATGGAAAAGAGCAAATCTTAGCTATAACAAATATTACAGAACATGGTCAGAGGTTTGAATTTAATACCAGAGAATATGAACTGATATCCGATCACTGGAAAGATGTATTATCAGAAAAATCCTTTTCATCAGAGAAAGGAAAGCTTTCTATCGATATGGAACCTTATGGGGTGCTTTGGCTTAAAACAACTTCGAGGTAAATATTGTATGAAAGTACGAGCTATTTGTAATTGATATTGCAGATAGTGGAAAATGTATAAATTGGTTGAAGAATATTAGTTACTCTGACTGTACTGCTCCCCTTTTGTCAAGCCCGGTTTAAGTTGGAATTATTAATACTATAATACTCCTTTCTTGCAGCCCGTTTAGTATTGAACCAGACCTCTTAAATTCATTCTTGAGCATCGTTTAAAGGTTATGGTTTTGCTGTGTTAACAATGTATTCTCACCATGTATTTGTCTCAGGAAATTACGACCTTTTATTGCATTCTCCATAGCCTGTGTACATCCCGGGCAATATCTGTCGTGCAATTCAAGGATTATAAATTTCACTCTATCTATCCATGAGCTGCAACCTTGAAATACTTCTTTTTCAGATCCTTCTATGTCCATTTTTAATATATCGATATAGTCAGTGTCCAGTTCGAACATAGCGTCCTCAACATTAATTGCTATTGTTTCATTGTTATCAGCTACTTCGGTCACCTGAAATGCCCATGATGCGGCTTTTGGATTCGCAATATTAACAAGTGTCCGATGACTCCATAACGCTGCCTTGATTGTTTTTATATTGGGAAAATGTTTAGTGTTAGACACAAGAATTTCATAATTTGAATCCTCAGGCTCAATTGACAATATTTTAGCTTCCGGGTATTTGCAGGCAAAGAAAACCGCGGCAAGACCTATGTGCGCACCAGCATCTATTATGTATTCAGCGCTTTCACAATCAAAATCATAATTGTGATCCATGAATATTTCGTCAAAAGTGTTGAGATCGGGCAGTAACGGTCTTAATGATATATAGATATTTGAATCTGGAATTTTTGCTTTTATAGTTAATTGTTGTGTGAAGACTGATTTCAAAAGCAACTGTATATATATTATTAATGCTAGTCTTATGCCATAGTGATTGATATACCATTCGATAAAATATTTATACTTTGATAGAATAATATATCTTTTTAAGGTTGATTTAGATTTGCGAATTATTTTTCCTATCATATTCACCTCATATTCAACCTGATATACTCCCAAATAATGAAGCAGCTTTTAACGGAGTCTTGCCTATATCAACACTCCTGACGAGTTTGGACCCATCAGATTGCTTTATTGAAAACTCTTTATTTATATTTTCCAGAACCCAGCGAATAGAAGCCTCCACATGAGCTTCACCTAAACCTAGCATTATGTAGGAATCTATCCTATGTATATCACCTAGCTTTGACTTAAGGTATTTAGCTAACAAGTTTGTCACACCCGGTGTTAATCCAACACTCAGTACAGCCGTGGAATTATGTTTTTTAGCCTCATTATCAAGTAGTTCAAGCTTTGAAAGGAATTCATATGTGGCAGATATATCGACGTAGTGAATACCTTCACGTATGCATTTTTCAACGAACTCTGTATTCGTTTGTTCTATACACATGACTATTAGACTTACATCCTCAGGGAGCTTAAGATTTTGAGCTTTATTTATATCCAATTCCATAGCTAGTACCTTTTTACCAGTATTCCGTGAGAATTCACTAGCTTTTTTATAATTTCTACCCGCGGCTATAACTTTTCCAGGGAAATTGTTCCCAAGAACAGTGCAGATGGTCTGCCCAACTGCCCCGTACCCTCCGATAACTAAGATTTTACTTTCCGTCATATTTACACCATTAGGTTAGGTAATGTATGCCCATTATTGCAGTTATAACGATCTTATTCATGTTCAATAAATTATTTCCCACTAGAAAATAGTTGTGTGACCCAAGCCCAGTTTTTTTGAGGCCAGTTGACCAAAATTATGCCTATTAATATCAAACCGATACCCGCTAAAATCAAAAGACCGTAGGTTTCTTCATAAAACAACATCCCAATTATCAATCCAAAAATCGGGACTAGAAAACTGTAGACGTTCGCGTGATTTAGTTCTGTTTTTTTTAGGACATGGCACCACAGCCAATAGGCCAATGCCGTACCAGGCAAGCTTAAGCCAAGCAAACTGAACAGGAACGCGGGAGACCATTCTACGGTCGATGTATCCTCCGTTACGATTGCGATCAATGCAAGAAACAAGCCCCCAAGAAAGAGTTGCAAGCCCATGGCGGTTAGGGCATCAATCTTTGAAGCGATGTATCGGATTAATACATTACTGATGGTAATCCCGGATGCCGACAATAGGATATAGCCGATTCCTGCAAGATAAGCGTTACCGGATGTAGACAATAAACCCGGTATCGCAATTAGTACTATTCCTGAAAATCCGAGCAGCATACCCCACTTGCCGCGTGTATCTAGATACTCTCCTAGAATGAAAAGCGCTAGCAGACTTGCCATCAATGGCTGTGCATTTGAGACGACAGTTGCAATACCCGGGGAAACAAATTCAGAAGCGTGAAACATACCGAAAAAACCAAGCGTCGTTGCGCCCAGACCGACCAACGTTAGAATAACCCAGGTTTTCCAGCTCTTTGGTAATGTGCGGCCCAGAATCAAAGCTATTACAAGTAAAGTCGCTCCAGCAATAATTGCTCGGATAGCCGCAAAAGTTAGGTGCGGCGCAAACTCAAGACCCATGGTTATCAAAGGGAAGCATATCGACCATAAGAACATGACAAGTACTATTTTGAGAGTCTGTAGCATCATCCTTATTTACTCTAAATCCTCAGAGTTAACTACCTCACATGGTTAAGTAATTGGCATACTGCTATCCTGAAAATTTACCCACGAAAAAATTATAAAGTGGGCAAAAAACAAGAGCTATATATAATCCATATGCAAAGCTCTCGATCAGTCCAAGAATGAAACTTCCCCATGTTAACCACGTAAAGCCAGGAAGCAACCTCATCCATGACTCGTACATAGCTTGCCCTGGAAAAATCAGGTCAAATGCCACACATAATATAAAGCTAATCACGAAGAATAATCCTAGAGCGAGACCTAGAGGTCTCCAGTCCAGGGTATGGTAATGATCCGATTTACTAGAATTCATGACAATCCTCCTATTGCTGATTATATGGAACATTAATCAGACAATTTATTTTTTCTCAGATTCTTCTTTATGCTCTTTGTTTCCGTGGTCTCCATGTCCCCCATGGGAATGCATCCCGCAACCTCCCATGCGCATAATGGCATAAAAAATCCCTCCGAATATTAAAAACCATATAATTGATTCCCACATTTGTTGCCTCCTTTTGTTTTTATATGGAGATTTTTCTGACTCCCTTCTTACCAAAGTGTGGAATAAAAGAAGGGGTTTTCTCAGCATATGTTTTGTACTCGTTTCCAAATTCCTCTGCCACCTCTCGTTCCTCCCACCGTGCCAGCCGAATATACATGTATACAAGTACTGGGAACATCAGCAATGTTAGTATCGTTGGCCATTGAAGTAAGAATCCGAACATGATAATAATGAATCCGACATACTGTGGATGACGTACCCATGCATAAGGGCCGGTGATAGCTAACTTGTGATTTTTTTGTGCTTCATGAAGAACTTTCCATGCCGCGGAAAGCAAGATAAATCCTCCTACAATCAGTATGTTGCTCATTATATGAAATACATCAAAATGAGGGTTGCCTTTTATGCCGAGTAAAGAATGCCAAAGATGTCCAGTTTCATGAGAAAAAAGGTCCAGCTCCGGATAGCGGCTTACGAGCCACCCGGACAATAGATAAATTGTTAATGGAAAACCGTACATCTCCGTAAAAAGTGCCACAATAAAGGCGGAAAAAGCTCCAAGAGAACGCCAATCCCGTGAACTTTTTGGACGCGCAAAACTAAACGCAAATATTATAAATATCAGGGAATTTATTATTACAAGAAACCAAAGTCCGTAAGCAGGTGTGCTGTTCACGTTTTATCTCCGCTTGAAGAATTATTGTCACCTTCATTCTCTGAGTCTTTTGCGCTATGACCTCCGTGCCCGCTGTGCAAAAAAAGATGTAAAACCAAAAATAACGCCAGTAAAATATAGGGCAATGCTCCTAAAACATGTACTCTGTGCTCCGCAAATAAAAAGAAACCAAGGATAACTAAGGAGGCAGTCACGATAAGACCAGTCCTCGAACTAAGCCAGGAAATCAATTTGAATTGTTTATTCATAGTTGCAATAATGCTCCTATTTTGATTTACATTTTAATAAAAAATTTACCGAAGCTTGCTATATCATTTACACAGTTTCTTGTTTTTAAAGACTCCAATTTTATTCTTCAACGTATTCAACTTCGGATTTAGTTCGGATATGGTACAACTTTTCGACCGGTAGGATGGCCACAATTCCGTCTCCTTTCGTCCCAGTATGAGAAGCTTCTATTATTGTTGACACTATTTTCATAACATAATCTTTACCAGCAAAAATTTCTATTCTTGCATGTTCGACATACCATTTATGGCTGAAGAAATTGGCATACTCGCCATAACCCTTAATAGTGCTAACACTAATACCCTTTACCCCGATTTCCTTGAGTTGATTTTCCACTTCTTCTAAAGCAGCTTTACGTATGATTGCATTGATTTTTTTGTATTCCATTATATCTATAACCTCCTTGGCTAAAAAGATATTTGTTTGGCACTAGAATGATCTTTCCGTAGAATCATCAAACGATCTTTACCTCTCAACTTTTAAATATTTTGCATTTATTGCTACTATGACTGTACTTAAGGACATGAACACAGCTGCTAAAGCAGGACCAAGAAGTATCTTAGGATAGAGAACGCCTGCTGCAAGCGGAATAGCAATAACGTTATACCCGGTCGCCCAAATGAGGTTCTGTATCATCTTTCTATATGTTGCTTTAGCAAGACCGATTATCGCTACAGCATCAATAGGATTACTCCTTACCAAGATGATATCCGCTGTCTCCACTGCTACATCTGTACCAGCTCCGATTGCAATACCCACATCAGCTTGTGCAAGTGCTGGAGCGTCATTTACTCCATCACCTGTCATTGCGACAATCAGTCCTCGCGACTGAACCTCCTTAATTTTTGCCGACTTCTCATCAGGCAATACCTCAGCGAAATACTCATCAAGACCTATTTCTTCAGATACCCATTTCGCAACCTGTTTATTATCGCCAGTAAGCATCATGCATTTTATCCCCATATCCCTAAGTCTAGATATTGCTTCTTTTGATTCTGCCCTCACGATATCGGCGAGCGCTAAAGCTCCTTTTAACTCTCCATCAATTAAAACGAACACAACGGTTTTCCCCTGCGATGAAAGTTCTTCGATTCTTTCATCGTTCATACTTATATTTTGTTCTTTCAGGTATCCCGGGCTAACTACTTTTACATCTCTTCCATTTACTCTTCCCTCTGCACCCTTACCTGTAATGGCTTTGAAACTTTGAACGGGAAAAGTTTCCTCTGCGGATAAGACAACACCTTTTGCGATGGGATGCTCCGAGTGAGCTTCAACAGAAGCGGCATATTTAAGGAGTTCCTTTTCGTTAACATCATTGCTGAATTTTATTGTATCCGTAACACCGAACTTGCCCTGTGTTAATGTTCCGGTTTTATCAAATATAATTGCCTGGATGTTTCTTGCTCTTTCAAACGCGACTCGGTCTCGTATCAGTAAACCGTTAGAAGCGGATATTGCAGTCGATACCGCTACTACTAATGGCACAGCTAAACCGAGGGCATGAGGGCAGGCAATAATCATCACAGTCACAGTCCGCTCAAGAGCAAATGCAAAATCCTTATTGACTATTGCAAGCCATACAAATAATGTTAACGCCCCGCCCACAAGTGCTACAATCGTTAGCCAGACCGCTGCACGGTTGGCCAAATCCTGGGTTTTTGACTTGCTTTCTTGTGCTTGTCTTACCAGATCTATTACCTGCGAAAGATAAGAGTCTTTTCCAGTTTTTTGAACTTCTACAGTAATTGAACCCTCTCCGTTCACTGATCCACCTATAACTTTTACACCCTGTTTTTTTGATACCGGAACAGATTCGCCTGTGAGCATGGATTCATTGACTGAGGTCTCCCCTTCCAGCACCTCACCGTCGGCTGGAATCTTCTCGCCGGGTTTGATGAGCACTTTGTCGCCTGAGTTTAAATCACTCAACGGTACATCCTGAATAGTTCCATTTGGCATAACTTTATGGGCATCATAGGGCATTAACCGTGCTAATTCTTCAAGTGCTTTAGAGGCGCCCATAACTGATTTCATTTCAATCCAGTGGCCTAGGAGCATAATGTCAATTAGCGTTGCAAGCTCCCAGAAAAATATTTCCCCCGATAACCCAAATACCACTGCGCTACTGTATATATAGGCGGTAGCAATTGCTATGGAAATAAGGGTCATCATGCCCGGCTTTGCAGATTTCAGTTCATTGAATATCCCCTTGAGAAATGGGTAACCACCATAGAAAAAGACAATCGACGAAAGAGCAAAGAGAACATAGATATCGCCTGTGAATCTTATAGACTCCCTTATACCTAGAAATTCTTGAATCATGGGAGATAAAGCAAGAATTGGTACTGTTATTATCAATGAAATCCAGAATCGCTTTCTATAATCCGCAACCATATGTGCGTGATGGTCGTGATGTTTATGGTTATCTTGGTGCGATTGTTTGGAATTTTTATCGTTAGGGTGTTCCTTATGATTCATACCGGCAAAACCTCCTCAAATTTATAAGTTTCTTTACAATGCCTGCACCAAATACAATCACAGTTCTTATGCATGCACTGTTTATCAATTAGTCTTGTGTGATACCATTTTTTCGCGACTTGAAATACCAATCTTTTAAACCGTGTGGGTTTGTGCTGTCTGCGCAGTGACTCAATAATGTTTGTGCGCTTCGAAACAACATTAAGAACTATGTCATATCCATAATTGCCCAGATTTGCGAAGAGCCACCGATTGGCAAGAGAGATTTCCATGAAAGGCAAGATTTCCTCACGGCACATTTGGTTGTATGATTTGCTTGTTAATATACTTTGCGCGGCCAAATAACCTGATAGCATCGCATATCTTAACCCAAAACCCCACAGGGCATCCTGAAAACCTGCAGCTTCTCCGATGAGGAGAACATCTTCATTATAGTTCGTATCTTGATTGAGAGTAAAATTCCCAAAACCGCCGAACTCCATAGGTTCTACAATATCGATTTCTAGTACGCTCTGCATAGTTTCGAGAGCTCGTTGAAAGTAGGTTTGAGTCTTTCGGAATTCTTCGTACAAAACCGTTGCGAATGTAGCTTGACCTTTATTAACTAAAAGATATGCATAACCTTTTGGTGCTATCCTGTTATTCAAAAAACCAAAATATGCATCAGGGTGCGATGTTTTGAATGTAATTCCTTTTGCAATAACATCAGCGGCTCTGGGTCCAGTACCGATTATTGTGGTTTGGTAATGTGTATGTTGAATTCTATCGTTCCATATTATCTTCACACCTGCATCAATTGCCTGCTGTTTTAACCCCTGGTCAAGAGAGTTGCTATCCGTTCCTCTTTTTATTAAATAAAATAAGGGCCTTGAAGTTTTTATAACGTGTTTTTTTAAACTTGGCCCGTAAAAATTTCCAATTGAATAGGGTTCACAAAGAAAATTTATTGAAATTCCGATAGAGGATAAAAATTCAAGAGCATCAATCTCAGTAGACCAATTTTCAATACCTTGAAAGTCCCCGTTAAACCTTGAGCCGACGTCACTTTTTTGTTCATGAATTACTACAGCTATACCTGCCTTAGCTAGATTAATTGCAGCAACACAAGATGCAGGACCAGCACCAATGATATGTACTCTTAAATCTTTGCCTAATAGATTATTTGTTCTATCTTCTTTCAACTTATTCTCCGCTGCGAACTGTTATGTGCAACTACTCAAATTCTAATTAAGTCCTCAGTCTGAAAATCAGTAAGATCGTTTAACAGGGCGAAACCTTTACTACCTCCATGTCCATTCTTGAATCTCGGGCATATCCTGACCATATTTTTCGATATATTGCTTGTGATCAATTATCTTGTTCCGCATTTCCTGTTTCGTATAAGCTGCTATAGATCTCAAAATGGGAACTCGATCAATTACATCTTCAACTAAATGAAAACGATCTATATCGTTAAGTACCGCCATATCAAATGATGTAGTCGTAGTTCCTTCTTCCTTGTACCCTCGGACGTGGAGATTGTTATGGTTTGCTCTTCGGTAAGTTAAACGATGAATAAGCCACGGATATCCGTGATAGGCAAAGATTATAGGCTTATTAGTCGTAAATAATGAATCGAACTCCCAATCTGATAAGCCGTGAGGATGCTCCTCTCTTGGCTGCAGCTTCATAGGATCAACGACATTTATAACGCGCACTTTGAGTTCCGGAAGCTTTTTACGTAGAATGTCTACAGCTGCAAGGGTTTCTAAAGTAGGGACGTCACCGCAACACGCCATTACCACATCCGGTTCAGTCCCTTTGTCATTGCTTGCCCACTCCCATATACTTATGCCAGCAGTACAATGCTTCACTGCAGCATCCATATCAAGCCATTGTAATTCGGGTTGCTTGCCTGCCACAATGACGTTCACATAATTCCTGCTTCTTAGGCAATGATCGGTTACAGAAAGTAATGTATTAGCATCGGGAGGAAAATAAACCCGAATTATATCTGCTTTCTTATTCATAACATGATCAATAAAGCCCGGATCTTGATGGCTGAAGCCGTTGTGATCCTGCCTCCAAACGTGTGAAGTTAGCAAATAATTGAGGGAAGCTATTGGGCGACGCCAAGGTATTTCTAGGGATGTAACCTTAAGCCACTTTGCATGTTGATTGAACATCGAATCAACTATATGAATAAAGGCCTCATAGCATGAGAATAGTCCATGACGACCGGTGAGAAGATATCCTTCGAGCCATCCCTGACACGTATGTTCACTGAGTATTTCCATGATACGGCCATTAGGATCAAGGTGTGAATCTTTGTCGCTATCCTCAGGATAGCGTTCAGCCACCCATGCCCTGTTAGTAACCTCGAATAAGGAAGTTAATCGATTCGATGCAGTCTCATCCGGTCCGAATACACGGAAATTGCGTTCGTTCATGTTTAACTTCATAACATCACGTAAGAAATGCCCCATAATTCTAGTAGCTTCTACTTTTTCGTGACCGGGTTTTGATGCCTCCACAGAATATTTTTGAAAATCTGGCATCTTTAGTTCTTTCAGTAATAGTCCGCCATTTGAATGAGGGTTGTCACTCATGCGGTGATGACCTTTGGGAGTGATATCTGACAATTCGGGAATAAGCTTTCCGTTTTTATCAAATAGTCTTTCTGGCTTGTAACTTTTCATCCAGTTTTCAAGTAGCTTCACATGACTTGGTTTTGTTGAAAGCTCGCTAAGTGGAACTTGATGGGATCGCCAAAAATTCTCTGTTTTTTTACCATCGACTTTTTTAGGACCCGTCCATCCCTTTGGTGATTTCAGGATTATCATAGGCCACTTGGGACGTGTGGTAACACCTTTATTGCGGGCTTCCAACTGGATTTTGTTAATTTCGTCAATTACGATGTCGAGGGTTTCAGCCATTAAACGATGCATGATTTTGGGATTTGATCCTTCAACAAAATATGGTTTATAACCATAGCCAAAGAACAAGCTCTCTAGTTCCATATGACTAATTCTGGCTAATACCGATGGGTTGGCAATCTTATAGCCGTTCAAATGTAATATCGGCAGCACAGCACCATCATTAGCAGGATTGAGGAATTTGTTTGAATGCCAAGCAGTTGCAAGCGGGCCTGTTTCGGCCTCACCATCACCAACCACACAAGCAGCTATAAGGTCGGGATTATCAAATACTGCCCCATAAGCATGGGAAAGTGAGTACCCTAGTTCACCTCCCTCGTGAATAGAACCTGGTGTTTCAGGGGCGACGTGACTTGGAATACCACCGGGAAATGAGAATTGTTTAAAAAGTTTTTTCATACCCTCCTCGTCTTGACTGATATCGGGGTAGTACTCACTGTAGGTTCCTTCAAGATAAGTATTAGCTACTAGACCAGGACCTCCATGGCCTGGGCCAGCGATGTAAATAATATTAAGATCCCTTTCCTTAATAACACGGTTAAGATGGACGTAAATGAAGTTCAGTCCAGGTGTTGTTCCCCAGTGCCCAAGTAGCCTAGGCTTTATGTGTTTTAGTTTAAGAGGTTTTTTCAATAGTGGGTTATCGTAAAGGTAGATCTGTCCAACAGAAAGGTAATTCGCTGCTTGCCAATATCTGTGCATTTTTTCTAAATATTCATCTTTAATATCTTTCATAGATCACCTTTTAGTGCATCATTTTCTTTGCGTCTTTATGATTATTCTTATTGATGATACAGTATGTATGTCTAGCGATCATCAGTTCTTCATTGGTCTTTATAACGCGCACTGTTGTTGGGGTTTCAGCAATTGATATGATAGAAGAATTAGTTTCATTCTTACTAAGATCTAGCTGAATGCCTAGAAATTCCATTCCGCTACAAATTCGTTTACGGATCTCAGGCGAATTTTCCCCAATACCACCTGTAAAAATTATAGTACCCACGCCTTCTAAAACGGATGCCATAGCTCCTAAATATTTTTTTGCTTGATAGCAGAAAAGATTGATTGCGTCAGCAGCATGTGGATTTTCTGCTTCTTTTTCTAATAGTTCTTTCATATCAGAGCTTATTCCCGATACCCCATACAGGCCGGATTTTTTGTTAATCATTTCGTTTAACTTCTGAGGAGTTATTCCCTTTTCTTCAAGTAAGTAAGTTATAATCCCAGGATCTAAATCACCTGAACGCGTGCTCATCATAAGTCCCCCCGTTGGTGTAAATCCCATTGTAGTGTCAACTCCTTTCCCATTCTTAACTGCAACCATGCTTGCACCGTTTCCAAGATGAGCAATAATTATTCGCCCATCAACCCCTCCAGATCCAACTTCTTTATTAAGTTCTTGCATTATGTATTCGTATGACAAACCGTGAAAGCCATAGCGCATAACACCTTCTTTCCATAATTTTCTTGGAAGGGCAAACATTTTTGCTTCCCTGGGCATATCGCTGTGAAACACTGTATCAAAGCAGGCAACCTGATTCAGATTCGGATATAAATTGCTAACAGTCTCCATCCCTTTTATTTGTTGAGATAAATGGTCGGGAGCAAGATAAGACATTCTTTTCAATGTTGATATTAACTGAGAGGTGATCAAATGATGTCCAGTGAAACTTGACCCGCCATTTACAAGCCTATGACCCACAGCATCTATTTTTTTACTAAGTTCATTTTTCTCCAGCCAATTAAGTAAAACTTTTAATGCGGATTCATGGTCAGGTAGGTCGAATTCTCGTGCCATAAGTTTTGTATTGTATGATTCGGTAACCCTAAAGTTACTATCTCCCAAACCAATCCTGTCCATGCCTCCTTTTATTATCAATTTTTCGTCTTTCCCTATTACATATACCGAAAACTTTAAACTTGATGAGCCACTATTTATTGTTAATATATGTTTTTCTTTTTCAATCATTTTTGGTCCATATAATTCAGTACAATTAATAAATTTAAATTCATACGTTGATGGTGTATCACAATACTTTTTACCCTTTCCTTTTTCTTATTATTACTTTTACTTCATATTTTCTAGGATTCATGTCGAATTTATATTTACAGTAATGTGAACAGAAGAAGTAAATTCTATCTCTATACTCAGAATGCTTTGTAGACTTATTGATGTTTATTTCTCTTTTACAAACAGGGTCTTTAGCCATTCGTGACCTACTCAATGCAATCATTCATTATTCCCTTTTCTCCCTGTAACAATATAAGAAAATCCTCCATATAGCTCAGTTATAGATGTTTTCTCAAAGTATTTATTCATAGATTCCCAAGGCCTGCGATTTGCCATTTCGATTGAAACTCCGAATGGACTCATAATAAACACAGCTAATGGAGCTAGAAACGAAAGCCAATTGGACGGCATTTTAAAATCCAGAATTACGAATCGTTTTCCGGGAGCAAGTGCCTCTGAACCGTTTTTTATGATATGGTCATATTCGGGTATTAGTGTTATTGCGAAAGTCGATATAATCCCATCTAAACCATCTGGGAATTTATAAGTAGCAGCATCGCACTCTACAAGCTCAATGTTGGACCAGTTATTCTTATCTATTCTTTTTTTTGCCTGAGTTAACATATCATCGGTTAAATCAATCCCTATCAATTTCCCCTCGGAGCCTACGAATTTTTGTAGAAGTGGAAAATTTAAACCCGTCCCACAACCTATCTCAACAACAGTGTCGCCTAAACTAAGATTCAGAGCATTTACTGCCATTTTTCTATATGCCCATTCTCGAAAACCAAGTAAATAATATAGATTTGCCGTAATATCATAATTCCCAGCCCTCTTGCGGTACAATTTGATAAGGTCTTGTTTACTAGGGATTGTCATTTCCTTCGCCTCTCTCTAAAGATCCTTCCCCAGGCCATCCCATTATGGCGGTAGTGGAGGGAAAGGGAATTAACCCAGGGAAGGAATACTCAAAATTAGTGTTCATGTGATCCGTGATCATCCATGCCTTGCGCCATTTCCCTATGGTGTGCTGCCATAGCATTATATTTTTCGGCTGAATCCTTATTCTCCTTAGATAAGTCAGCACAGTGCTTAGCCATTCCACTCATAGGCTTGCTTCTCTTGCTATAGGATTGCCCCATAGACTCATGCATGTTCGCCATCTTTTGCATTTGTGAAGCTTGCCCTTCGTAATACTCTGCTATCTTGATATGGTCCTCTGGGGTCTCCGCAGTCTCTATCAGCACCAGAATCTCCTCTTCCTCTGCTGCGTTAGTTGAAATGCCGCTTATGAGAGGAACAACCAACATTGTCAAAACAACAGCTTTTAAAAATAGATGTAACCTGTTCATTTACATAACCCCCTGTTTTTAGATATATTGTTAAACTTTATAAACTCCATCTTTTATCCTTATAATGATCTATTTTGTTCGATTGACGGATCCTGATTATTCTTTTTCTTATCGTCGTTATCCCGCATTTCACTAGGCGACAAGTTCATCATTTCTCGTAATCTGTTAAAATTATCCATCCCGACAGCCTTTCTTATTGCTGCAAGTGCATCTACCGACATAAGTGCGTTTTCCAAACTGATTTTAATCGATTTCTCGATTGCCGATTTTACCTCTTCAGGTTCAAAATCCGGTTCTTTTAACAGATCCATTACCTCCAAATTAGAAATCTGAAAATCCGTTTCATTTTGAATCATTGGGTAAAGATAATCTTTTTTGATATTCTCTATTTCTTGTCTCTGATGATAGGTTAAATCTAGACTCTCTGCATTTATAAGAAAGTATTGAACCAACTTGTAACTTTCTACCATCTTTCTCTTTTTCATTGTTTTGCCTTTATCTTCAAGGCCACCATCTTGTTGTATGGTTTTTTGGGCAAAAGAAAAACTAGTAAAACACAACAACATAGTCAGTAGCATTATTAATCTTTTCATGGTCAATCCTTTTCTCT
The DNA here is from genome assembly GCA_965216785.1 of Thermodesulfobacteriota bacterium. Classification (GTDB taxonomy): domain Bacteria; phylum Desulfobacterota_D; class UBA1144; order Nemesobacterales; family UBA2774; genus UBA2774. The sequence continues at coordinate 1,180,452 of OZ244197.1, read as the reverse complement.
CGTTATTTGTTTTTTCATCTTCTCAAAATCTTCTTTACTTATCTCACCATTTGCATATTTCTTCTCCAGAATTTGAAGATATGATTTTTTAAGACGAGTTTTAGCATTGAACCATTTTATAATTGCTACGATCCCCAAGATAAGCAGGAGCCAAAAAACTATCACATATACCCACATGCCCCAGTGTAACTCCAATATGTCTTGTACATGCATGTTAATTATCGATTCAGTATAATCTTCATCTCCTGTTTACAACGTGTGACCTATTACCGACCTACATTTTAAAAATAATCTTACGACTTGATTAAAATTACTATTGCTCGCTTAATTGCCTCATATAAGAGATAATGTCTATAATTTCCTTTTGATTCATCACATTTCCCCAACCGGGCATTAAGGGTGATTTGTCTACACTGGCTCCGCCGTAAGTAATTATCTCGAGAAGATACGCGTCTGATAAATTCTGCATATATTCTCTGTCTCTAATGTTTCTGGGTTTAGGCTTCATACTCGCCGCGGCCGGCCCGTCTCCCTTACCTGTAGTTCCATGACATGCTGCACAGTTTTTTTCATATAATGCTTTTCCGTTTATAGCATCCCCTTTTTCTATATCAATTATTAATTCCTCTCCTTTTACCCCGGTTTTCTTATCAGTAGATATTGGCTCTATAGGTTGTAGGGGAGGGTTATTTGTTTCTTGAAGGAACTTGGTTATAGCTCTTGCTTGAGCTGCGGGTATCCCGCCTATAATACGCATATGGCTCACAATGATTTCCCACTGGGCATCGTTAAACTCCTGCGGGCTTCTGATGTTGTGACACCTGCTGCAGTTCTGTGACCAAAGATCCGCACCGCTTAATTCACTCTCTTGCATTTCTTCTTTATCTTCTCCTTGAGCGTGAGCGTAGTCTCCCAGCATAATAGAGAGGATCATAATGATTAAACCAAAAAGTAATGATATTTTTTTTAGTCTGGGTTTATTCATAATTTTTTATCTCCTTTCCATATCTATAACCTTATATTTTAGAAACCAAATGCCCACTGCATTAAGAATCTATCGGGTAATCCGTCATTAAATTCATAAGCAATTTTCAAAGGCACGCTTGAGAGAAGCCACCAATCAAGCCCTATTGCATACTGCTCTTGGTCTCTACCTGGCAGATAGTTTTTGCCATATCTGAATACTGGCTCAAGCCCGTTTACAAAACTCCCGATATAACGGTTCTGTAATGGAATATCTGACAGCCTGTAAGAACCCTGGGCATAATATCCGTTCTTTTCAGTTTCGCCTCCGCCTACATTATCGTTCTCAAGGTGTATGAACTCTGCGAGCACTAACAATCCCCTATACTGGAATTCCGTGTCAAAACCGTACATGAAGAAATCTATGTCATCTTCGGCATCGCCGAACATAAGCGATCCCCCGACTTCCCAATTCCATACGGGCAGGAAGCCTATCCTTCCCCCAAAGGCTTTGTTGGAGTTTATATCTGTGAAGTTATTCCCGAATATTAAGTCTGTTTGTCCGCCGCCGTGCCCGTTTTCTTCAAGTTCATCGCCTTCATTAGCAGTGGTGGTTGTTTCATTATGCTCATCTCCGGCTTCTTCATCGCCCTCATCATGTTCATCCTCTGATTCAATTCTCGGACCGTTCACAAGATAAAACGCGTAATTTAATTTCGACCCCTCAAAGAGGTTAAGCGCTAAGCCGCCGCTGACCTGAGCTCCAATATCACTGAGTACGGGCACTATGCCTTGTGTGGGGCCATCGTCGGAGTGAGATCCGTAAATAATCGGAAGAGATGGCATCTTATTGATCCATGTCGGGTGGAATCTTTGTGAAAAGACGTTAAACGGAAGCAGTATTTTACCCGCGCTCAACGTCACATAGTCGTTGAGAAAATAGTCTATCTCCCCAATTTCCAAGCCTATTTCGAGCTCATCGTCTTCTAGCTCGAACTCAGGCTCTATTATTACATGTAAATTTCTAGATAACTGATAATGAAATATAGGAGCAAACACAGCACTGAATGTACTAGGTTTACCATCCACATCATTAAAACCAACAGCACCGTAACCCGTGAAAAGTGTTTTGTTCGTATTGAATAAACCGAATTTTTTAATCCTTTGGTCTACATAAGACCCGAGTGAAGCAGAAGTCTGTTCTTGAACTTCTTCCTGATCACGCTGAGCTTCTTCTGCTAGCTTCCTATCTTCAGCTCTTTGTATCTCCAGTTCTTCGACCCTCTGGTTTAACCTTCTTATTTCCTCTTTTAAGGTCTGTATTTCACTATCTGTCTTTTGAGCTTCGGCTGAGCTTAATCCGAAGAATAACAGGGAGGAAATAATCAACAGCGGGATTACAATAAACTCGCTTAACCTCATTTTACCAACCTCCTTATTGCAACTTTTCCAAAAAAACACTTCTTTGCTGTGTCGTTTGATCTTGGATTTATAACATTTATCGTGTTATCAATTTTATTATCGCAAGTTACATACCAGAGATATTTAATTCTCTGTCCTTGCTATAACTTGTTGCAATTATAGAAATTTTCTTGGTCAGGGAAGCAAACACTATTGATTACATCATTTTATTTGTTGAATACACAACACATGGTGTTGGATAATCAACAACATAAAACCTCTATGAAACTCATATAAATTATAAAGCCCTTGTAAATTTAGCTGTTTAAGTGGAATAACCTTCGGCAGTTCTTATGGCATAGAACTTGCCGAAAGTTATTACAATATGTGTGCGTGAAAGATTAAATTTATTAGGAGACATCATAGATAGGTTTACAATAAAGGCTCTACAATGTGCCTATCCTAGTATTTCGTAGTAAAATTATAAGGTTATGATGTTTATCAGATTGAACAACAACAAACCTGTTCTTAAATTAGGTCTTATTGTAGTTTTAATTGTTGGAATCAGCTCTCTTCATTTTTTTACTGATCAAGAGATGTTTGAGGCATATCAGCACTTCTATTACATACCGATTATGATAGCAGGTATTTGGTTTGGTGTAGTAGGCGGCTTAATTGTATCGCTAATTATTTCTGCAACATATGTAGTCGAATTAATTGAAAGTCCTTTTAACGATATGGGGCTCTACTCTGAAATAATTTTTTATATTCTTGTTGGTACGGGGACTGGCTTTCTAGTAAATATGGAGAAAAAACATAAAGAAAAACTGGTAAGGGCATCCGAAGAGCTAAATAAAGTCGATACTAAGCTTCAAGAAACTTTTGAGATGCTTAGACAATCAGACAGATTAGCTGTTTTAGGAGAACTGGCCGCAGGACTTTCACATGAGATTAGAAATCCACTTGGTTCTATTAAGGGAGCAGTAGATATACTTGAGAATGAGGTCGGTAAAGAAAATCCAAAATATGAGTTTGTGCTCATAATTAAAGATGAAATTGTAAGGCTCAACCATCTCTTAAGGGATTTTACACGCTATGCAAAACCTCCTGAGTTAGAATTAAGTAAAGTTCATATCAATGAAATCATTGATCCTGTTATAAGCCTTATAAGAGCTACGACAAAACAGGAAAACATTAAAATCTTGTCGGAATTCGATAAGACCCTCCCTGCTTTATGGGTGGATTCTGAACAACTCAAACAGGTATTTTTTAATATCATTCTAAATGGTGTTCAGTCGATGCCATCAGGGGGCAACCTAAAAATCAGAACTACAAGAAACAACAATCATTTAGAAGTATCAATCGAGGACGAGGGAATCGGAATTAAAGCTGAAAATCTACCTAAAATCTTTGACCCCTTTTTCACAACTAAGGAAAACGGTACAGGTTTAGGCTTAGCGGTTTCTTATCAGCTAGTTAAAAAACACAGCGGGGATATTAGAATTGAACAAAACACTAAGCAAGGTTTAACCTTCTTTGTGGATTTACCTATAGAGTAGAGTGATGGAAACTAAAACTATTTTATTGATAGACGATGATAAAAGCTTTAGGAGAGTGATTGAATATCAACTCATTGAAGCTGGATATGATTTGATTACTGCTGAAAATGGGGCTATAGGTCTCGATATTATAAATAATAAAAATATTGACTTGGTTATAACAGATATTCGTATGCCCGAAATGAGTGGTATGGAACTTCTCAAAAAATTAAATGAAATTTCGTATGATGTCAGCGTAATTGTGGTAACTGCATACGGATCAATAGAATCAGCAGTAGAAGCTATGCAGTTAGGAGCTAATGATTATATAACAAAGCCAGTAGATAAAAATGAACTCATACTCAAAGTTAAAAAAGTTCTCAAGTATAAGGATCTATTGATTGAAAATAAGACCCTCCGAGAATTTTTAGCGGGATCGTTAAATTTCAATAATATGATAGGTAGTTCACCGGCTTTGAAAAAAGTCCTTGAGATTGCAAGTCAGGTAGCTAGAACCGACTCTTCTATCTTAATTCTAGGCGAAAGCGGCACGGGGAAGGAATTAATGGCCAAAGCAATTCACTTTAATAGTCTCAGAACCACCAAACCTTTTGTTATTGTAAATTGTGGCGCAATTCCTGAGAACCTACTTGAATCTGAGCTTTTCGGACATAAGCGGGGTACTTTCACTGATGCCAAAACGGATAAAACCGGGAAATTCGAAGCTGCTGAAGGTGGTACTGTCTTCCTTGATGAAATAAACGAATTACCCTTAAAACTTCAAGTCAAGATTCTAAGAACACTTCACAATAAGGAGATTGATAAAATTGGTGAAACAACTCCACGTAAAGTCGATGTTAGAATCATTGCTGCTACAAATCAAGATCTTAAAAAATTAGTAGATGAGAAAATGTTTAGGGATGATCTTTATTATCGCCTGAGCGTTATTCCGATAACTCTACCGCCACTCAGGGAAAGACAAGAGGATATCTCTCTTCTAGCCGAAAGTTTCCTAAATAAATTTTCGATACAGTTTGGCAAAAGTTGTATGAGGTTTGATGATGAAGTAATTGAAATCTTTAGGAAATATCATTGGCCAGGCAATATTCGAGAACTTGAAAATTTGATTCATAGGTTAGTCGTACTATGTCAAGGTGAAATTATTACTGTAGATCAGCTACCCAAAGAGTTCCTGGATGGGGAAAAATTAGAGACGGTTAATTTTACAGTTCCTATTCCTGAAACCGGTATAGATTTAAAGAATTTGGAAAGAGAATTAATTCTCCAAGCTCTTGAAAAGATGAATTGGAATCAGACTCAGGCAGCTAAGCTACTCAACATCTCACGAAATTCCTTGATTTATAGCATGAATAAATATGGCATCAAGCAAGTAGGGCCAAGAAACAATAACTAGTAGAATAAGGCTTTCTTGTTTCTATTTTCATTAATATTCAGATCAGAACTCTATACGTATACTCCATTTTTGCAGCATATTGTATAAACCTCCGGCAATTTAATAATTTTGCGATTCAGTTTTTGTTATAATCCATATAACTCCTTTAACAATTTAATGATACCCTTCTCTATCTTTATGTTCAGTTAAATTAGGCTCCATAGTGTTGGGTTTTATCATCTCACATTTTGTCTTGTCTGAGGGGTTTTTATCTATGCAGTCCTGATATTCTTGTGAACCATAATTCTTAGAGTCTTTTGTAGGTGTCGGTTGAAATGAAATTACTGAACAACTTGCTAAAAGAAAACTTGTAAAAGTTATGAGAAAAAATCGCATTATAAGCCTCCATAGTTCAATTTAATTTATGGCAATTAATATGCCAATTTTGAACGTTGAACTTCGTAGATTCCAAATCTCCAAATTTTATAGAAACCGCATGATTCTCCATGATTGTTAGATAATAACAGTAATTCAAGTTGATGATTTTCAAACGATGGCTGTTGAATTATCAACAATCACATGCTTGATTAATCTTATAGATAAAGAGAAATTTGAATATTGTCGAGAATCATTATCATTATGAAGCCAATTGACCCAGATCAGATATTAAATTGACTTGCATCCTCGTACGAATTGTCAAAGATATATTTTTCATGTGGCACTTAAATTGCCATCTTAATGCATATATACCAATAAACCCTCGTTAGTTGGTACCTGGAGAATAAGATAATCGAGCGACATTTTGATCCGTTATCACTAATTTTATTAGAAATCGTACTAATCATACTGGCAGCAGTAGTAGGACGCTGGTTGGCAGAGTTATCAAAACAACCCACAGTTCTAGGTGAATTGGTTGTAGGCATAATTATAGGCAATATAGGTTTTTGGTTGGGGTTACCCATTTTTACTTTAATTATGCAGCTTAGTAATGCAGAGGAGATATTCAGATCAGTCTGTTCATCTGGGCTCTCCGTTGAAGAGGCAGTAAAACATGTTTTCTCTTCAGCTCAACTAACTGATGGTGAAGTTGGAAATCGGCTACTGTCAATACTTACAAATATTCACGCCCCTAAATACATAATTATGGGATTTACTCTATGGTTGTTCTCAAGCCTAGGAATTATCATATTACTTTTTATGGTGGGACTTGATACAAGTATTGCTGATATGAGGAATGTAGGGAGACAGGCTACTATGGTCGCAATTTTTGGTATAGTAATTCCTCTTATCTTAGGAATTGTAATCAGCTATTGGTTCCTGCCGAAATCATCTACATCATTCAAGTTATTTTTAGGAGCCGCGCTATCGGCAACGAGTGTCGGAATAACAGCACGGTTATTCAAAGACTTGAATAAAGTCCGAGACAAAACCGTGAAAATAATTTTAGGTGCTGCAGTAATAGATGACATAGTTGGTTTGATACTTCTAGCTATTGTAATAGCAATTGCGACAACCGGTAGTATAAATCTGTATGATATCTTACGTATATTAATACTTTCTATTATGTTCTTAGGTACAATCTTTTTTTTCGGCGAACACTTAGTTCACTGGACTTTAATTAAGAGACTCGATAAGCAGAACCAAAAACTATTGTATTCACTATCTCTTGCTTTTACTCTTTCCTTGGTCGCAAATTTTATTGGACTGTCCTCTATTGTCGGCGCATTCGCAGCAGGATTGATACTCAGTGAAAAATATTTTACGAGAACCCCAGGCGATGAGAAAACTATAAGACAGTTAATAGCTCCTCTCGAGGCTGTATTTACACCAATATTCTTTGTCCTAATGGGGATGCAAGTAAATTTGACAACTTTTTTTAAATCAGAAACCATATGGTTTTCCTTAGCCATTACTATAGTGGCTATACTTGGGAAACTATTCTCCGGAATTTTCGCCGGTAGCCGATATGACCGACTGTCTATAGGATTCGGAATGATCCCTCGTGGTGAAGTAGGTCTAATATTTGCAATTATAGGAAAAAGTTTAGGTGTGTTTAATGATATTATATTCTCCGCAGTTGTTTTCATGGTCATAGTTACTACACTGATCACACCACTACTATTAAAGTGGTCTCTAAACAGAAATACACAAGTTTCTATTCAATAATTCAGCCGAACACAAACTCTAATTCTCCGAGGTGCTTATCTATCACCACAAAATTAGTTAAGTGTATATAAATCAATTCACTCAGTTATTCTCCTCAATATTATTCGTATTCTTGTCACTAAATTCTTTTAGATTCGTTTCATTCTCGAAGTAATAAACATTGCCGTCCTGTGTAGCACCTATTACAGATAATGCTTTATCCACTTTCTTGTTACTTACTGGATCAATGGATTCACGACTATTAGGATCACTCTTTAGCTTAGCTTCACACATTTTACAGCAACCGTAGTAGGTTTTTCCTTCCACTTCAACGGGTATTTGTTCTTTATTGTAAATTTGATCGTTGATCATGCATACATATTTTGACTCTACTTCAGATAGGCTAGGTGTCGTCTTGTCGAAATCGCTTTTCTTGGAATCTTGAGCCCATGCCTGTGAAAAGAAAACAGTTATAACTAAAATTAAAGAAAGGCCCAGAAGCCCGGTTATGGAAATTGTAAATTTCTTGCTGGTCATATAACTAACCTCCTTGATTTTTATTCTAGTACTTATTTCTTAATCTTTTTTCTCCTATAGTTACACCGGTTACTCTATTCACTATTTTTATGAATTATTGGTGACCAACTAAATCGAATATTCTTTCTTTTATGACCTATATTTAAGCGTATTACTGCATTAAATGGACCAATATTTTCAATTCCAGTTGCAGCATGAAGATATGCTACTTGATCCCGATTCCCCCTTTTAAAATCAAACCATTTTACTGGATTATTAACTATACGGAGATAACCAAGTCCAGTTATATTTTCCGGTACTGGTATAGGTTTCATGTTCTTGTCCAGCACAATTAAAGCAATTTCTCCACTCTTATGGTCGACTACAAATTCTATGTATTTATCTTCTAGTTCAACCAACTTCCCATCATTCGGGCCTTTTTTCTCATGTTCCTTATAACCCTTGCCGGTCAGTTCACCATGAGACCAAACAATGTTGTTAAGTTCAGGTATTACACCCACTAGGGTTATAAGAATTATAGTAATCGTAAATACAAAAATTTTGTTACGCAGCTGCATTCGCCATTGCCTCCTATTAAGTTATTACTGATTTCTTAAACCTATGAACCAGTATATTTGAGAACAGCGCCTTAGTGCACATGTTCATCACCGCCTTCATGAATATGGACATCCGGCTCCTCAGTCTGGTCGGTATTTTCATGGTTTAGACTGTTTTGTTCTCCATCTTGGTGTGAATCGTGTCCGTGATTATGTTCATGTGACATTGTTTCGGTTTGTTGTTTCATCTGCATATAATATTCAGGTGACATGTCTGGAAACTTCTGCATTATTGCAACAATTCCCCAAAGCTCCTCATCGCTGTGAGTAGGACCAAAAGCGGGCATCCCTGTCATCTTAATTCCATTCTGAGTTATCCAGAAGAGCTCTGCAGGGGACATATGTGCAGCCTCTTCAGCCAAGTCCGGAGGCTCAGGGTTAAGACCTTCCCCTATCTCTGAAGGAGATATACCAGGTGCACCATGACACCCAACGCACATTTGATCATAATGATGGAAGCCTGTCATTGTAAGGGATTCATCATCGAGGTTGGGGACGGGTATATCCTTAGAACGCGAACTGACTGAATTTTCTTTAGTTGTTTCAAGGACCCACTTTACAATTCCTGTTTCAGGTTTTGTCGCTGCAACATCATATAGGCCGGAATTAATAAACACCAACCCGCCCAATATTATAATGATGACAAGAACTAAAATAGCAATGACAGTTTTCATATTTAATCCTCCTGCATATTTTTATTTTTGTTTGTTTCTTATTGTATCTAATTCTCTCCCTCTCCATATTGCATATATAGCCGGGATGATAACAAGAGTAAGTATTGTTGAAGTTATAAGACCTCCGACCATCGGGGCAGCAATTCTTTTCATAACGTCTGCCCCAGTACCTTGGCTCCACATAAGTGGGAGAAGCCCCAGAATCAATGCCATAACAGTCATCATCTTGGGTCTCACCCTTTGTACAGCACCGTCGTGTATAGCCTTGGCCAAGTCACCTAAGCCTGATTTTCCTTCTTTGATCATTTTTTCATAAAATTCATCAAGATAAATTATCATCACAATCCCTGTTTGAGCAGCGAGCCCAGCTAGAGCTATAATCCCAACCCATACTGCAATGCTGAGGTTGTAATCCAGTATATAAAGGAGCCAAATACTGCCAACTAAGGAAAATGGAATAGACAGTAATACAATCAAGGTTTCTATCACTGAGTTAAAGTTCAAAAAGATTAAGAGAAAAATAATAAATACTGTGAGTGGCACTACATAAATTAGTTTCTCTTTTACTCTTTGCAGATATTCATACTGTCCGGCCCACTCGAGAAAATACCCCGGTGGAAGATCTACGTTTTCCCTGACAATTGACTTAGCCTCATTTACAAAACCTTCGTAGTCCTTACCTTCAACATCGACAAATACATATCCGACCTTCTGCCCATCTTCGTTTCGTATTTGAGGGGGCCCAGTTGTGAATTGAAGATCAACCAAGAGTGATAGGGGAACTTGTGCCCCCGTGGGAGTAGCTACCAAGACCCTTTCTAATTCTTCTATATCCATTCTGAGCTCTCTTTGATACCTAACGTTTATCGGATACCTTTCCTGACCCTCGACAGTTTGTGAGATATTTTTTCCGCCTATGGCCGTCTCAATGACATCCTCCACATCCCCGACTGTTAGGCCGTATCTTGCAGCTTCCTCCCGGTCAATGTCAAAATCAAGAAAATAACCCCCAGTAACCCTCTCAGCAAAAACACTCCTAGTACCTGGGAGTTCGGATAAAACCCCCTCGATTTTAACACCAATGTCTTCAATAATTTTAAGATCAGGGCCAAAAACTTTTATGCCGAGATTACTTCTGAATCCCGTAGAAAGCATCTCTGTTCTGGTTTGAATAGGCATCCAAAATATATTTGCCATTCCCGGAAATTTTACGGTCTGGTTCATCTCTGATATTAATTTGTCCCAAGTCATCCCCTCTCGCCATTCTTCTTCAGGTTTAAGTGTAATAATTGTTTCCACCATACTAAGAGGAGCAGGATCTGTAGCTGTTCTTGCCCTTCCGATTTTGCCAAACACTCTTTCAACCTCCGGAAATTGCATCAGCATTTTATCTTGTAAGTGAAGAATTTTGGCTGCCTCCGTTATCGACATTCCGGGAACAGCGGTCGGCATATAGAGAATGCTCCCCTCGTTAAGAGGCGGCATAAATTCAGATCCAAGTTTCATGAATGGGATGACTGTTACTAGGAGTATGAGAATCGACGCTACTATCACAGTCTTCTTAAAGCGCAATGCGACCTTAACAACAGGGTCATATAGTTTGATAAGTAATCTGTTGACTGGGTTTTTTATCTCTGGTTTGATCTTGCCCTTTATTAATAGAGTAATTAATGCCGGTGTCATTGTAATAGCCAAAAGTGCGGCGAAAAACATGGAAAAGGTTTTAGTATAGGCTAGAGGCTTAAAAAGCCTCCCTTCCTGGGCCTCAAGTGTAAATACGGGAAGAAAAGAAATCGTTATGACAAGAAGAGCAAAGAAAATTGGTTTCCCAACTTCTTTCATAGCATCTATCATTACCTTCGTTCTTCCTTCTTCACCACCTTCTCCTTGCCAGTGTTCAAGTCTTTTATGCACATTCTCGACAAGAACTATTGAGGCATCTACCATAGCGCCAATTGCGATTGCAATTCCTCCAAGTGACATTATGTTTGAAGTAAGCTTCATATAGTACATTGGTATAAATGCCATCAAGACTGCAAAAGGAATAGTCAGAATAGGAACTGAAGCGCTTCTAAGATGAAAAAGGAATACAATTATGACAATACTTACAATAATGCTTTCCTCAATTAGTTTTTCCTTTAATGTGTTTATAGCGCGTTCTATTAAACCGGAGCGGTCATAAGTAGTTACAATTTCGACTCCTTCGGGAAGGGACGGTTTTATATCTTCGATTTTCTGTTTAACTTTTTCAATAACATCCAAGGCATTTTCCCCGTAACGCATAACTACAATTCCGCCAACTGCCTCACCCTCTCCGTCCAATTCTGAGAGACCTCTTCTAATTTCCGGTCCCAACTGCACATTAGCTATATCTCTGATATATACAGGTGTTCCAAGTTCGTTCGTACCTACAGGTATTTTCTCAATATCTTCTACAGATTTTATATATCCCCTTCCCCTCACAAAATATTCAGTAGTAGCAAACTCGACCACTCTTCCTCCAACATCATTATTACTTCTTCGAATGGCGTTAATAACTTTGTCCAGTGGGATTTTGTAAGCGAATAATTTATTAGGGTCAATCTCAACTTGATATTGCTTCTCGAATCCACCAACACTCGCTACTTCTGCTACACCTGGAACAGATTCAAGCCAGTAACGAAGATACCAATCTTGAAATGTTCTAAGCTCAGCTAAATCGTTATTCCCCGTTTTATCAACCAGTGCGTATTGATACACCCATCCTACACCTGTCGCATCTGGACCTAATGTCGGTGTTACACCTTCAGGAAGTTGCCCAGAGACCTCGTTAAGATATTCTAGAATTCGGCTTCTTGCCCAGTACATGTCGGTTCCGTCTTCAAAGATGATGTAAATAAACGAAAGACCAAAGAAGGATTGACCGCGAACAAATTTCACGTTAGGTGCAGCAATCATAGTAGTAACAATCGGATATGTAATTTGATCTTCGACAAGGTCAGGGCTTCTCCCAGTCCATTCTGTGAAGACTATAACTTGGACGTCCGAAAGATCAGGAATTGCATCCAGCGGAGTTTGCTTCATTGCCCAGAAACCCCATGCAGCGATGAAAAGAACACCTAATATTGTTAAAAATCTGTTTCTTGCTGAGAACTCAATAATTTTTTCTATCATTTCTATTCTCCATTTGATTATGCGAATCAGTCTCGCACGAAAAATTAATGCTGGTGAAGTTGAGGTTGCTGAGTCGCCGAATTGTCATCTACTTCCTGTTCCAATTGGAGTTCTAATTTCTGAGTTGTTTCCTGACCGCTCTCTTGTTCTTCTCCCCAAGTTGCTACCGCTGCCTGGATCTTACTTTCCGAATCGATAAGGAAATTAGCTCTCGAAACTACCTGTTCACCCTTTTTTAAACCTCTAAGCACCTCATAATAACCCCCTGCCTTTTGGCCAAGCTCAACTTTTCTAATCTCCATATTCCCTGCGCCTCTGTCGACAAAAACAATATCTTGTTTACCGGTCCTTAATATAGCGCTCTCAGGTATCGTTAGTTTTTCGCCAATAGGAATAACCAGATTCACATTCGCATACATTTCGGGTAGGAGTTTTAGATCGGGGTTAGGAAACTCGAGACGGACTTTTACAGTTCTCGTTTTTGGATCTATATGTGGCCAGATGAATGTGACCTCACCTTCATATACCTCTCCCGGAAAAGAAGCTAATGTCATAGTAGCTTTTTGACCTAATTTGATTAGGGAGATTTCATTCTCGTAGATATCGACCTGTACCCAGACTAATGAATGATCAGCAATGGAATATATGGTAGTGTTTGGCTCTACGAACATATTTTCAAAAGCATTTTTTTCAACAACGTTGCCGGAAACGGGCGAGTAGATAATAAGGCTCGTTTTAACTTTTCCGGTTCTTTCCAGCTCACGTATCTGATTTTCGGAAACGTCCCAGAGCTTGAGCCGTCTTCTAGTAGCTTCAAGAAGTGAACTAGAACCACGTGCTATTTCACTATATTGATTACTCCCTAAAAGATCTTTTGACCTGAGAGCTAGTAAAAATTCTTCCTGAGTAGAAACGAGTTCGGGGCTGTATATTGAAAACAGCGGGTCTCCTTTATTTACGTATTGCCATGTGTAATCTACAAAGACTTTATCAATCCAGCCTTTTATTTTGGTATTAATATGGTCAATCCTAGTTTCATCGATTTCTACCATTCCAACTGTGCGTATATTTTTATCTAAAGCTCGTATCATAATAGGTTCAGTCTTTATACCTATTAATTGCTGTCTCTCTGGAGTTACTGAAAAAACTGATTTCTCTTCTCCGCCATTGTCTTTTTTTGTACGAACTCCCATCGTACTATGATCATGACCCTGCATATCAGTCATATCTTCTCCATTTTTTGTACTATCTTTTTCTTCCATTCCTGTTTGTGAGTTGGGTTCGGTCTGAGAATTGTCTGTTTTTAGTACAGGAGTAGTCTCCATACCGCAGATAGGGCATTGCCCGGGCTCTTTTAATCTTACAGAGGGATGCATAGCACAAGTCCAATAATCTATTTCACCCTCCTCTGTGAACACAGGTCTGTACTCGTGTTCGTGATCATCAGCGAAAATTGGGATTTTGTTGATCAAGGGAATATTTGAGCCGTACTTATATAAAACCAAAGATACGAGTATAAGCACAATTAATATGCCCAAAATCTTGTATTGTTTCTTTTTATATGTTTGCGTCATTTTTACTCACTCCTGACATCATTATTGTTAATAGTTTCATTTCCAATGGTTGAATTATTCGCAACCAAATCCAATCCAGTTACTTCCTCGATTCTGGTCAAGGCCTTTTGATATAGAGTTAGTTGTTCAAAGTATCCAAGCTCGAAATTGAATAGTGTGATTAGATTGTCCAGCAGGGTAAGGAAATCTACATCGCCAACTTGATAGCCAGAGATTGCTGACTCAAGCGATAAACTCGATTGAGGAATTATCCCAGTTCTATAAAGTTCAAGAAGCTTGTCTGAAGTGGTTGCAGTAATGTAGTTATCTTTTGCCGTAAAAAGCACATTGTTCTTAACGGAATTGAAATTCTCCTTAGCTTCAGAAACCTCCAGTGCAGCTTCTTGAACTCCAAACCTTTCTTTTCTCCAATAGTAAAGTGGAACTCTTAATCCAAGACTAACTTGCCATATATCATCCAAGTCACCGTTACTCCCGTCCCTGTTAAAATAAGTGGCTCCCAATATGAAGTCAGGAAGGTATTGCTTCTTCGCAAGTTTTAAATTCTCATTCCGGCTATCAATTAACTTGGCGCTTGACTTGAGCTCTGGTGCTTGTTCTGACGCTGCATTCGAAATATCTGTCAGTGATTGGGCAAGTTCGGATTTTGTTACTTCTTCAGGTTCACCGAGGGGAGAATCCAATGAACGATTCAATATTTTCTTAATCTTAGTTTCTATAATTTCTTTTTTTTCTCTTAATAGCTCAAGTCTTTCTATGAAGCTTGAAACCTCGACTTGAGCCTTTAAAACATCTTGCTGAATACCCATTCCTACTTCGTATTTTGCTTCTGCTATCCTTACAAATTTCTCCAATAACTCTTTATTTTTATTTGTTATCTCAATGGACTTATTTACAAAGAACCAATCGAAATATGCTTCTTTCAGATCGGCAACGACTTTCCTTGTAATCGCGTCAGAAATCCATCTTTGCGATTCTGCTTCTTCCTCTGCTATTTTTTCTTTTGATGAAAGCTTTCCAGGGAAAGGTATTTCTTGGCTAACAAAGGCTTGAAGATCTGACCTGGGGTCTTCTCCTAAGGTTATTTCAGAGAAACTGACATTCTTGATTCTTCCCCCAATTATAGGATTGGGTAAAGAACCCTCCTGAGAAGGGCGCTTTGTTGATGCTTCCCATCTAGCCGTAGAAGCTTTTATCTCAGGATTATTATCTAAAGCTTCTTTAACTAAAGAATCAAGTTTTACAGTCTCAGCTCTTACATTAACTCCTAAAACTAATACAGCGAATAATATAATGTAGAATAACTTCATATTATTTTCTCCGTTTCTAAACAACTATTTACGGCCTCACAAATTAGTGGCCATATAGTTTTGATAAAACTCTGTGAAGGAATAAAATAGAATGACGTAGATAGCTATTTGAAACTATCATCGTCCAAAAAATATTTAGGTGGGAATTATAGTAAAAATCTAGAAACGGATAAGTATATATCCGGAGGACCATGAACTCTCTGTGTAAATATAAAATCTATGGATTTTGAATTCTTGGTTTCTAAAAAGTCAGGGAAATCTAATAAAAATACTACGACTAAATCGGTATTGATTAAATTATCGTCAATTGATGAATTTGTTAATCCCTCATAACAACATTGGGAATTTTGTGAATCAGTAGTGTTTATATCTTGAATGAATACTAGAGATTCGTCTGAACTATCTGCAGCATCATGATTTGCCATATCACAATGAGAACTTGTTACAGCCGTACTATCAGCAATTAAATCTGTTGCCGAACAGATGCCACTATAGCAAAGTGCCAAACTAAAAATTAGTAATAGACTCAGAGATCTCATACAAATTAAATATATTGGTTAATGACTAGAAGTCAACAAGCCCTTGAATTTTAATTTACTAGCTGGATTATGCTATACTGCTACCACTCCTTCAACTATTTCAGGTTATTTTACTAGCTTAATACTAGCCGCTTCTTAATGGGGAGCAGTATACTAGCAAAGACCTTCTTGTACTAAGGGGCACTTGATGTTTCCGAAGGAACAAAACACACAGCAGTCGCCGGGGTTGGGTTTTAACAGTGCTTTACAATTTGTACATTCATAGAAGAACTGACATGAATCAGTAGGCATAGTCTCTTCTTTCTCGAACCCGCACTCTGGGCATTTAATAACTGATTGTCGTTGCATATATTGATTCCTTATATTCTCTATTATATACAGCAATAGCACTCATAATAATCAAAAATCACAGCATCTTTATATAGAGCCAATCACGCTTACATTGTAATCACAATAACGGAATTTTATATCCGTTCTGTTGTAGTATTCGGAAAATTTTATAGAGAATATAAATAATCTATAAAATATCGTTGTCCTATTAGTATTATTCTATACAATATTATCCATAGGCTATAAAATAAGAGAGCAAAAATGAGTTCTAGCATATACAGCATTGATAGAGAAAAGATTTTAGACTTTGATCAAAGATCAAAGCTGTTAAAAACCTGTAGTGATAAATCTGAACTGGATATATTACATGGTCGTGAAACATGGGTAAAACGTTACATGTTGGTGGATTTAGTACTTTTTAGCGGATTACGTGTAGCAGAGGTTGCTAACTTAAAAATCGGCGATATTGAATTAACAACTAAAGATCCTTATTTAATTGTACGAAGTGGAAAGAGAGGTAAAAAAAGGGACGTTTATTTGGACAAAGAACTTGTAAACCATTTAAAGACATTTATCACTTGGAAAAAGAAAACAATAGGCGAAGAAGTTAAAGATGATAGTGCGTTATTTGTGGGTAGAAATGGAAAACACTGTGCAGCAATAACTCTTATGAAATCATTTAAGAGGGCAATCGAAGAATCGCACTTGCCTTTACATTTTTCAATACACAGTGCTCGTCACACATATGCTACTTTTTTATTACATGCTACAAACAACCTTAGATATGTTCAGAAACAACTTGGACATAGCAAAATAAGTATGACTGCATTATATGCAGATGTGTTACCATCAGAAAATGGTAAACTGGCCAATAAGATTAGAGAATAAGAAATAAAGCAAATTAGACCAAGATATTAGTAGTTTTAAGCGGCGATAATTTAAAATGAGTATTTTTGTATATGTTAATGTTAGATCGTACAAAATACGGCATGAGAGTTGTGGACACCAATGAGCATGCTCAGCAGCGTGGACACTTTGGTAATTTTCAATCAAAATGCGTATCGCGGTTGTTTTGAAGTAAAGCGGGGTGCCTACGGGCTGTCCCCGCTCGAAGAGGGTGTGCTGAAAACGGCACATGGCGGCGGTTAAAGCCAGGGGGAGACCTTCCCCCACATACCTAATCGCGGAAGGCTTTCCCCCTCAATAAAAACAAAATTAAAAAAGTCTCGGAGCTATCATAAATAGCCCCCATGTAAAGGACTATCCGGCTTTGATCAGATTGATTTCCTGTTCGTTCAGGCCGTATAATGAATAAATAATTTGATTGATGTCTTCTTCCTCCTTGGCAATATCAGCTTCAAGCCGGGTTAATTCACCTTCAAGTTCTATAATTTGTTTTACCAGGGCGGCATTGTCCGTAACGGCCAGTTTTCTTAAAGCGTTGCAGAGTTTTTTACCGTCTGTCTTGTCCGTGATCGAGAAAGTCTGCGCCAGTACTTTCCATTGGGCCAGGATGAATGCGCCGTCTTTATCATCCAAAAATATATTTTCGAGAACAGAAATGCCGTCTATTGAAAAGACCAGTTCTCCGTCCTTAAAGTCAGCGTCCAGACCGGCAGCGGGATGGATACGGTCTGAAATCTCATCATAGCGGCCTTGTAAATCCTCCTGGTATTTTTGTTTCGCCCAGCTCTTGCGTTCTACCTCTAAAAGATTTTTCGGGGCAAACTCCACATAATCCTTTACGGCTTTCAGGTCTGGAAACAGGAAGGTTTCAGGGCGTGATTTAAGCTGCACCGTTTCCATACGTTTTTCGAGCCGTGCAATAATATCCCTGCGCTTTGTGTAGAGAGTTTGCAGAGATTTGGCATGGCCGGAAACAACATTGCGGTCTTTTTCACTAACATTTGGAACTGGCAGCGGCGCTATGAATTGCTTATTTGCTGATCTATACTCTCCCCGAAACGGTTTTGAAATACGCTGAAAAACAAAATTGGCGACCGGCGCATTCAAAATACCTGCAATGAAAAACGGGTCCTGATCATCTGCAACTTCAACACCGCCGACATCAACATTGTCGAGGTAAGCCTCTCCAGATGAATCAACTGAACAATGTAGGTCACTGACGAGGCGAGGAACTAGCAACTTTATAATCTCTTGTTTATCGAGATTTTTAGGATAGTTATATGCCCACCAACTATCATCATGATCCATTTTGCAATTTTCACGCGCGCGCAGCTCGGTCTCATAGGATTTAAGATATTTCCAGGTTTTCGGATATTGTTCTTGAAAAATCTTTCTATCTATAAGGATAACTTTTCCATTTTCGTTCTGATAAGGAAAAAGCAAGTAAGTTTTAGTTTCGTGCTGAATATAGCGCTTGGCATCAACGCCTGATATCAGAGGTTTCATAATCTCATCTTCCAACTCAACCTCGTAAGGAGAAGCATTCTTTCCTTTTGGGTGGCAGCGATAACGTCCAGGTCCGATATATTCCAGATGGTAAATATGATCAGCGCTCGTTTGAATACCGACGAAAATATTATTAGTGGTTGATGGATCATCAAGACGTGCGCATTTCTTGTACAGGTAGTCAATGATCTTCCTTTCCTTTCCTGTTAACAACAGCCATCGGTTACCAAAATCTATATTATCGTATGGTAACTCTGAATCCTTATCCTCCCAGGGATTATCAGTAATGATACCATCTGGAGCGAAGCTGACTTTTAAGGAATCATTTGGTTGCTTCGAATAAAACTGCAAGGCCGTATAGGATGTCCCTTCGTTAAAAACCTGGAAGGCCCCAAAGTCAATCCAGCGTTCCAGTTGTTGTGTATCAGCAATTAAAGTTCTAAGCGCGGAGCCGTATTCATTGACTGTCCACACGCTGGGGGCGATATAGCCGAGCCTGCCATTTTCTCCGAGCAATTGCAGGCCCTTTTCAATAAAGGGCAGATAGAGGTCAAAATTTCCGGTCTGGGTGCTTTTATAGGTGGGATGACCGAGCCTGTCTGTTTTTAGATATTCTGCCATGTCGGCATGGACTTTTCGGAAATTTTGCAGCTTTACATAGGGCGGATTGCCGATCACGGCATCAAAGCCGCCAGTATCAAACACTTCCGGGAATGCCGCCTTCCAGTCAAAAATGTTGACGCGCTCTTTTTGCACGTC
This sequence comes from Thermodesulfobacteriota bacterium, assembly GCA_965216785.1. GTDB lineage: Bacteria > Desulfobacterota_D > UBA1144 > Nemesobacterales > UBA2774 > UBA2774. The sequence goes on along the minus strand of OZ244197.1, from coordinate 1,161,128 downwards.
ATCATAAAAAGCCATGTCTATTTGCCCTTTATAAAAATCTGGTCCGATCAGGCTGTTGCCGTCGCGGATGGTGTGATCGAGTGAGGATAAAGGCTTATCGCCGCTGGCCGTATGCAGCCAAAGGGCAAGGCGTGTGATTTCTACAGAAGCGGGGTTGATATCAACGCCGTAAATATTGCTTCTCAATATATCTTTGATCAGGGTGTCATCATCGCGTTTGGTCACTTTGCCGGTGACATCACGGCGCAGTGCGATCATGCTGTGCCATTCATCCATAAGAAAACGCAATACTGTGATCAGGAAAGCCCCGGAGCCGCAGGCGGGATCAACGACTTTAAGCATTTTCAGGCGCTCCTGGTATTGATCAATGGCCTGTTCATCGGGAAGACCGGTATCCGGCCAGCCGCATTCTGATTTGATCTCCGCCAGGCGTGGCCCGAGTGTTTCAAGCACAATGCACTCGACCACCCATTCCGGTGTGTAATACACGCCGTCGCGTTTGCGTTTGGATTCTTTGTTAACCGATAATAAGCCATCGGCTTCCGCTTCCAGGATTTCAAGTTCTGTGATGGATTGCTCAAAAATGCGGCCCAGTGTATAAAGCCCGAGGCTGCGGGAAGGGTCGCGCTTTAAAGCCTTTGCCGGGTCTTTTTCCTCGACGGGCAAGTGATGTAAACTTTGCGAAAAATCGGATGCGTAATTATAGGCAGCGGACAGATATAAAACGGTTTGCTTGTCTGCATTCAGGCTGGCTTCATTTTGCCCCTGTCCTTTATGGCAGAATACAGAATTGGGAAGGGAAAGGCTTTCCATTTCAGGATCATCGGCAAATAGTCCGCCGTTAAACTGGTTGACTTTCTTGCCGCCGAAGGGCCGCCCCTCATTCATCGCTTTGAACAGTGAGATTATTTCAGACCAGATCGTGAAGCCGCCGGGATCAAAATATTGATTATTGCTACGGTCAATGAGAAAATCGCGTAATATTTGCGGAGGAAAGCTCAACGCCTGTCCCATATCCTCGCAGTAAAAAATGAAGATAAAGCGATCGAGGATTTTTTGCGCGATCCGCACAAGCCTGCCCTTGGTGCCGGGAAAATCCGGGTTATGTTTGAGCAGGGTTTGATAAAGCTTTTCCCGGAAGGTGCGGTATTCTTTATAGAACGTATTTTCAATCTCGCGCTCTTTGACCCATTGCTGTGCAATTAACTGCTCTAATTTTGAGCGTCCGCCTGTAGTGAGCAGGGTGTCACTATGAAACAACCTCCAGAATAAAAAACGCTCAAATCGCGCAGTTTCCGTATCGGCCAGCAAGCCTTCGCCCTGGAATAAATCGACAGGGCGGATGACAAAGCGGAAATATTGCTGCGGGGCGCGGTCATACCAATAGAGCCGAAACTCATTCATATCCGTGACAATGCCCCAACTCGGCAGGATGGCTTCATTGCCGAATAATCCGCGCCGCGCTGCCCCCAGATAATCAAGGCATTGCTTAACCGGGGAACGGGGATTGGATTTCCGGCTTTTCTGCGGGGCGTCCAGATTTGATTTTATATCCTTAAACTCGCAAAGGATTTGCGGGACAGGGGAGACACCATCACGGTCGAACCATCCCATCGCAAGATCGGCTTCTCCTGTGCCACCTTTCACACCACCTCCCGGCACAGAGAACTTAGGAAAAAGGGAAAATTCCGGCTCGCTATCCTGGCCGGTCTGCTTATAGCCCCATAAAGATTTAAAGAAGCTGTCTATAAAGGCCGATTCCGCCGAAGTTTCTTTCAGATCGGAGCGTTTCGCCCAGGCGCGGAGCATATTAATAAGTTCTGTTTCCTGCGCTGTGTCTTTATAGGCTTCATAATCCAACGCCCACAAAGAGCGCAGGAAAGGCTTGCTGATAAAACTATTATGTTCAAAGGCCATAAAAAATAGGCGGCTCCTTTTAAGAATAAATACTATCAGAATACTGATTTGAAAGATTTTAGAAAGTCGTGAGGATGCGAAAATATTTTAAATTTTAAAATTAGAGGGCGGGGTATACGATATACGAGTTTGCATAAGCTTTCTTATCGGAAGTTGTCACTAGTCAAAATTTAACACTGTATTTGTCGGGTGAGACGATTGTCTAGTACATTCCTATATCCATAAAAATGGTAAGCTACAATCATGAATTTGCAAAGATTTGGTAATGTACAATCATTCGAAGATATTGAATACACAAATATTTTTATGGCCTCGTTAGGGGCATCAGAAAACTTTTACGGAGCTAAAGGCTTTGACCAAAAAACCGATGAGACAAAATCCGATCTTATTGTTGTCTTGGGACCATTGCCACATCCTTCCGGAAAGGTTTCCAGCCCCTTTATATATAATCCTTCGGTCCTAAGTGGCCAACCTGTTTTTGATCTACACACACAGCTACAGCTTGCTCCTTCAATAAAGCTCGAAAACACGAAGACGTTTTATTATGCTGACCCCAGACCGGGAGAGCTTGTTTTCGTACAAGATAAAATGTTGCTTGCTCTTGTAAACACAGAATACGGTTTAGGGCGACCATATTTTAATGTTGAAACTGGGGAAATTACAAGGGGATTACATGAACGTCACGGGTTTATCATTACAAGCTGGAAGATACAAACAACCGATCCGGTAAATCCTGAAATTGTCCTATCCTTCCCTTATAAGAATAGCTGAGCAAGCTGCTCAATAACGAAGACTTGCAGTCAGACGCTTCCACAAATATTCGCCAGCCTGCTTAGGAGCCAGACGGTCTTTATCTAAGCCATATGTTGCTCCGATCGAGGTGAACATACTGGCAGAAAGAAATAGTTCATTATCCGCTTCACGGACAGTCAGGATTTCATTGTAGCTGTTGTCGTTACTTGACTCGGCAGCGAAGCCTTCGGAAAATCCAATCTGTCCATGACCGTAACTCTCACTAATCCAAATTTTACAACTGTTCTTTTTTGAACCGTTCATGTAGAGTCGGCAGACGAATTTTCGTGATGTTTGTTGCTCCAAGTTCACTTCGATTTCCGAATGTTCACGTTCCAGAGCCGCTTTCGCTTTTTCAAAATAATCATACATAGTCTCAAAAGCGCCTTTTAAAAACACATCCTTGTCCTGATCCGTCCATGTTTTCCTTACCGGCGGTACATAGACATCGTCATCAGACTCGGTGTCTGTAGAGAACATCGCTGGTCGCGGCTTACGGGGTGTATGCCTTCCGGCTTGCTGTGTATCAGCGGGCTGATCTGGAAAAGGGTATGCTGGCGGGCTGCTTGGTTTTAGACGCTTTCCCTGTACACCATCCAGAAGCTTTTGCCTTGCCTTGTCTTCATTGCAACCGACGATATCAATATAGACTCGCGGCTTTGCTAGTCCGCTAACATCAAAATTTTCAATGCGAACGGGGATCAGTGTTCTGTTCGTTCCATCCGGGTCTTCAGCAAAAGCGGCATCCCATTCGGACATGGCATATGTTGATTTATAATATGCTTCAGAAATAACGGCTATCATCCTATGAGCAATTTCCAATGCTTTGCGCATTTCTCTTACAAAACTTGAACCCGGAATAAAATCCCATTTTTGGATCACAACACGATAGCCAGCTTCTTCTAACTGCCACGCAATCCACTCAGCGATATCTTCGTTTACAGAGGTATAACTGATTAAAAAATCGGCTTTGTCGTTTTTGCCCAAGGACATTTTATTATCCAATACTTATTAAGTATGATTAGTAAAATATCCCTATGCAATTATTCAGAAGTTTTCCCGAAACTCATATAGTAAATATCGCCTTTTCGCCAGTGCAGCTCCGTGCCGACAAGGAGAACCGAGGCTTTGCCCTTAGCAGCCTGTAAAACTCTATTCCTTCTGTTTATTCTCCCTTCCGCATAGTTATAGTTTTATTGCACATAAACGTTCCTTGAGCTTACTCATCCCACTTGCGGTATGCTCTTTTTTCCTCGTATTCGTCAATATCTATCAACATCTGCTCGTTCTTCCACCAAAGAAGAGATAATACGTCGCCATAGCTTGTTCGCAAAGAATGTTCCTGAATGTTATAACGCTCGGCAATCGGGTGATCGAACCAAGCTTCTGCCGAAACTTGCCCTTTAAACTCACGCTCCGCTCCACCTTTAAGCAAATCATAAGCGTACGCACCCGATTCAAGCTTTTGAGGTGGCCATAGCTGATCGGGAACGTAAGAACCGCGTACAAACCACTGCCGCCCCGCATCACTGTAACAGATAAGTATTGCCGGGAGCGGTCCATGCTCTACAATGCGGATCGCAGTGGAAGTCAAGCTCGTGGCGAACGACCTGGCCAGACTTTTAACTGTATCGAAATCAATTGCATTGAATGTGGATGCAACTGGTTTAAAAAGTGAGACTGGGAGCAGGAGATCACCAGCATATCTGTTTGCCCGCGATTCTGGATCGTGCTGGAACCACTTTTCAACGAATTGTGATTCCTGGCAGCTGAAGGATATGCTACCCCTGTCATACATCCAATGGCCAAGCTCATGGGCGGCAGAAAAACGTTGCCTTTCGCGGTTGGAGGAACCTGAATCAACCGTGATGATGGCGCTGTCCCCATTTCCTACAATACGGGCGGCACAACCAGTCAGCGGACGGTATCGGATCGTTGCACCACAGTGGAAAGCGATTGCCTCGATATCAATTTCATCCGCGGTTGTAATACCGAGCTCGTCTAAAAGCTCGTCTGGAGTCAATAAATGATTACTCTTTTCCATCGGGTTCTTCAGGTTCAAGTTCTTGCAGTATGCCCAGCTCGGCAAGATCTTCCAGATAGGTTTTGATGTCGTTGTCGGTAAGTTCCTCCAAGTTGCGGTATTGGGCAGTAACAAATTGATCAAATCGTGGATTCTTTGTAAATAAAGTGAATAGTTTTCGACGCTCTGGTGCCGTTTCCGGAATTGTATACGGCTTTTTCTCCATTTGTTCGATTTCTCGATCATAAGCTGCACGGGCAGCTTTCAGGGAGCGTTGGCCAAACACTTTGACCGTCTCCAGCATCATTTTTTTCAGGCGTGCTGGTTCCTCATCCACATCAATCCCGCTCATGCGAAACTCTTCGAGGATTTCATCATTTCTTGCCTCAAGAACAGAGTCACCGAGAGCATCGATGAGAGCATTTAATTTTTCCTCGTCAGTCCTATCTTTAGGCATTGTTTCTCCCCTGTAGCTTAGTCGGGCGTGATACCGGCAGTAATTAATCTCCGGCGAATTCTGCGCACGATTGTATTGTACTCATTCTGGGATAGGTCCCAAAGCTCACGCACACCGGCATGGTCACATCCCTCCTTCCATGCCTCCAATACCATCTGCGCTCTATCATCGTCATTGAATAAACCATCAATCTTTTTGAGTATTTGCCTGTTGATCAGCTGGTTTTCGGGGTTTGGAGTGTGATCATGTTCATGATCAAGCGGGCTGAAAGTTTTACCTTCTTTGTTTTCTCGTCGAAGATCAGCTTCCAAAACGGGAGTTTTATCCTTTTTGTAAGTATTTGCCCAGTTGCTCGATATGCTTCTCATGGCCCAGATCAGAAATTGAAAAAAATCGACTTTATTTTTATTCCACCGCCGTGTGTCTTCTAGGAGTTGTATTAGCGCCGTCTGCATGAGGTCGTCGCCCGTTCTACCATCGGCTTTCCAGCCCAATTTATATACATATATATCCGCAGAGTGCTTCAATCTGACCCAGTGATCGTCAGTGAGCGCCTCAATCTCTGCCTCAATCTCCGCACGTGTTGCCGCCGCTTCTTTCGGTACGCGGCGTGAAGGTTCATTCGTCATTCAAGCCCTCTGAACATTTTAACATCCACAGCCCCATAAATTAAAATGCTCGTTTCAGAACGGTCATTGACAAGACAGACACAAATATTTTTACCCCAATGTCAATGATAAGCCAAAAATGAGCATTTAATAACTAAGGGTAAATGTAAAATTCCCAAAACGGGCATAGCGTCCGTAAAAAAATAATGAAGGGCCGATATCTGAAGACGTTGCTGGCCCGAGGAGAAAAATATGGCTGATGTTAAAGTGACTTGTATCACCAAACCAAATACACAGAGCCCACATGAGCATATAACTCATTTGGGCAATCCGGTCACCGGGTGGATATGGAGCCGCGAGCAGGTAATCGCCAGCATCGAGGCGAAGACGAATACGTTTTATGTGACCGACCCACAAACTGGGAAGCGCTCCGATGTGGGAATAGTGCGTCCGGCTGGAAGAGCACCGTATCTTCGTACATACGCGGACGGAGAGTGGAACAACAATTTGCTATCGTTAGATCAATGTCCACTATGAGCGATATTCACAGGAGCGTGCAATAAAAACTAATTTCGGGACTGAATGACCCGAAAAGGAGAAATATACATGACACATTACAAAAACCTGGGAGGGGATTCCGGAGTCGCAGCTTATGAAATCGGCACTGATTTTATAAAGGTCGAGTTTAATGATAGGTCAGTCTATTTATATACCTATCAAAGTGCGGGAAGTAGCAACATTGAACAAATGAAAGACTTGGCTATAGCCGGAATGGGACTGAACAGTTTTATAAACAAGCATGTCAAATATAACTATGCTTCACGGTTGAACTAATTGTCTGATCCCGTCCAGCAATATGCGTGTTGCGATACAATCATCCTCATTGTAATCAAGGATGCGCTGGCGCACGTCAGGATCGGCGGTTTTGACCCATCGGTCGAACCATTCAATAGAAGCCGCGCCTGATGGGTGCGTATCCCGCCATTTAAATCCAAGAAAGGTGGCCAATGTTTTTATTGAGTAATCTTTAGTCGGCCACTCCGTGTACTTTCTAACAATATCATTATAAAGATCGATCGCATGGGACGGATCAAAAAGCTCTTCAATGTCTTGCGCACTGCAAATATCAGGATATTTTTCCTGAAGTTTGCGATAAATTGTGCGTTCATATTTTGAATAGTAGTAAATCGCGCACGGTCTGTTGTTCTGAATGTAGTCCCACGCCTGAGCGAATGTGGCTTTTTCGGATTCCGGGGATACATCATCTGCGAAGAAAGAGACAAATTTTTCCGTTGATATATCATAATTTCGGCGCTCAACAAAGCCGTGCAGGTAACAGATATCCCGCATGGGATCGACCTCAATATCAAAGAACAGCTCTAACTCATGATCTGTAAAGCCGATGCTGTCACGAATTATCGGTATTGGGTTCTCCGAAATTTGTAGCTTGGCCCGCTCATAAAATTTTTGTAGAGAACCAGGTCCAATGCCAGGAAAAATCGTTTTTTTACCTTGTATGAATGATGTGAGATTTGATCTGGCAAGGTCAGTCATTGTGGCTAAGTGATCAAGCATGGAATCACGCCTTGACCGCCCTAATTCTGGGATCAGTGTCAGGTCATTGTCTTTTGTCAGCTGGTCTGTACAAGTGGAATTCCAATGACATAATTTGCAGGCGCTGCTGTAAGCGGGCAGAGTCGTATTTTTTTTCTCAACTATAGACCTGACCTCTGCCAGGCAATCTTCATAGTCCTGCCACAAAGTTCTTGGATTCCTTTTGCCTAAAATTTCTGTGAAATCATATATCACTTCTTTGCCGTGGATATCCCAGACAAACGCACGGCGGCCTGCCGACAACCCTTTAAGCTCTAGGATATCCGTGTAAAGAGCGAGCTGTACGGCATAATGTTTTTTAGGTTTTGAAAGGTCTTCTGGTCCTTCTTCTCCGGCACCGGATTTAATATCACCGGCAATATACCCTCCATCTTCTTTTCTGAGTAAATCTGGTATGCCAAGAAGGTCACCGTCTTGAATACGCCCACTATAGATTAACGGCTCACCGCACTCCATGGCATCGAGCGTCAGCCGTTCTTTTTCCTCCTCTTTAAATACGGAAAGATCGAGAAAGGGAATCTCTAGGTTCTCCATGACCTCTTTTTCGTAGAGGGTTCCTTTTTCCCAGAGAAGTTGCACAAAGGGATTTGGTTTGTCCCGCTTTAACGGGTCTTCAAACAAGTCATTTGTAACCCGGTGGGGACAAGATAAAAAGTCATAGAGCATCGAAGCCGTTATAGGCGTGTTCATAGTTTCATTTTAATATCAGATAATACACTGAGATTGTGTGAATTGAAAAAATGAGCAAGGAATTCAAGGGGCTTTAAAAATATAAATTCATATACGGATTTGTAGATCGTCTATTATTTCTATATAAAGCTAGAGCCACAGATAATTATCATCGCCGTTTCCTTATTTCATCGACCCACGTTTCTAATGCGTCGATGTCGGTCTTCAGCTCATCTGGGTCTGGGATATCTTCCTTGACAGCGGCGGCTTGGTCATGACCTCGCAGCCATTTGTGACCTGCCCCCCCTATAATAGGACCAAAGTATAAGTTCGATTTTTGAGAGAATGAGCCTCACCCAAAAGCTGTACCGTGTAAATTAGAGATTTATGGGTTTTTTGTGTTTTTTTTTCGCATACTCCTGAGGCGTCATGTTATCAATAACCCCAAAATATTTTATAGATAATCTACATTTTCTATCAAATAGCATAATATGCTGACGTTTTGTCATCTGAAACGTTAGTCTAGTTAATAATAAGAGAAGAGAATATAATCTTGTATATTAGAAAATACTTTGTTGTTCTAAGCGGGATTCAATTAAAACACACATAAGGATAAATTAGTATAAGATCGTAGAGGATTCGGTGGTCAAAACAGTTATATTAAGCCTATATATAAAGCAGTATTTCTGAATAAATATGGATAATAAGCCAAGAGCATACAGTTACATACGTTTCTCAACACCTGAACAGGAGAAAGGGGATTCTCTAAGACGACAAGAAAAAGAGGCAGAAGATTATGCTAGAGAACATGAATTAACACTCGATGAAAGTCAAAAATTCAAAGACCTTGGAAAATCTGGATATAAAGGTTTTAACAGACATTACGGTGCCCTTAAAGAATTTATTGACTTGGTTGATAAAGGTGAGATTCCTAAAGGTTCAGTATTAATAGTTGAACATCTAGATAGGCTGTCACGTGAAAAAGTCTTAGACGCCTTACCATTGTTTATAAAACTGATAAAAAAAGGGATCAAAATTGTAACATTACAAGATGATCAGGAATACGACAGAAGCAGTATCAATAAGAATTCAAATCTACTTACTAATAGTATTTACTTAATGACTGCAGCTCACAATGAATCTTTAAAAAAATCAAAACGTATAAGAGAAGCATTAGAAGAAAAAAGGGAGAAATTACGTAAAAAAGAACTAAGAATATATAGTGCTAAATGTCCTCTCTGGCTTAAATTATCGGCTGACAAACCTGAATTTGTTCCAATAGAGAAAGCATGTAAAGCAATAGAATTAATTTTTCAAAAAAGACTCGAAGGCAAAGGGAGTTATAAGATCGAAAAAGAACTAAATGCTGATCCAGACGTTTGGAAACCACCTAAAAGTTCTAGAAACAAGTCTGGCGGTTGGCGCGATGCATACATAAGCAAAATACTTAAAAATAGGAAATTAATCGGAGAATACCAGCCACATGAAATGAAAACTAAAACGATCATCAAAAACGGTAACGAGGAAGAAAGGGAATTACCTGTTGCGAAAGGTGACCCCATAAAAGATTACTATCCAAAGGTAATTGAAGAAGGTTTATTTTACAGGGTACAAGAGCTTATTCGACAAAATAGTAAATTCCCTGGCAATGGTGGTGGAGGAGGTAATAAGGATAAAGGGAATAACTTGTTTTCACATGTTGTTAAATGTGGTATATGTGGAAGCTCAATGCAGTTTGTGGATAAAGGAGTTCAATACCTTATTTGTGATAGCAGAAGACGAAAAAATAAAGTTTCAATAGACATAAAAAAAGATCAAAAACAAATTGATGCAAAGATTGCAGCTAAATTAAACCGTCGAAAAATACCGGATTTAGAAGTTAGTAGAAGAGACATGGTTTGTACAGCTAAGTCAGTACGTTACAATGAATTTGAGAGGATATTCTTTGAGAATTTTGATGAACTGGATATTAACAAACTATTACCAGATGAAGATGAAACGACAAAGCTTAAGAAAGAAAAAGAACAAATAATATCAGAGAACAATTTTATACTAAATGATCTGGATTCTCAGATTAAAAATTTACTACAAACAATCAGTATTACAGATGACGAAGAGAATAAGAAAATATATGACAAAGAAGTTACAGAAAAACGAACAGCTAAACAAAAATTGCTTATCAAAAACAAAAGCCTTGGACAGGAAATAAAAGATTTAGTTGACCAAAGGAACAGATTTTTAAAACAAAAAGACAATATAAAGGAAGCATATAACTTTCTAGAATCTGCTAAAGATGACCAAGAACTTGCTAAGCTAAGATTGCAGCTAAGGCATGAAATACAAAATATTTTTGAATGGATAAGGGTATATCCACTACAAGATAAATATGTAGAGTACGATGAAGTAGAACCTGGAATCATACAGCTCATGAAAAGTAAATATATAAAAAAGCTGAGATATAAATTTAGAAACCTCGAGCTACATGGGCATGGGGGCGCTTTGTATCTGGAAGATTATATAGATATACAGGATTAATTTAGATGAAAAAATTGCCCTTAGTACTCTCCTGGAGTGGTGGTAAGGACAGCTCTTTAGCACTACATGAGATTCAAAAAAACGGGAAATATGAAATTATATCTCTTATAACTACTGTGACGAGTGATTTTGATAGAGTCAGCATACATGGTTTACGCACTGATTTACTCGAGCAACAGGCGGAGTCTTTGAATATTCCGCTTGAAAAGGTTCTAATTTCGAAGAATGCTGCTAATGATGAATATGAAAATAGATTTATTGATGTTCTAAACAAATTTAAAGAGGTCGGTATTAGCCAGGTGGTATTTGGCGATTTGTTTCTAGAAGATATAAAGAAATATCGAGAAACACTTCTTGGACAAATTGAGATGAAGTGTTTGTTTCCAATTTGGAAATTAGATACTGCTAAATTAGCTCAAAACTTTATTGATACTGGGTTCAAAGCAGTGATAGTATGTGTTGATTCTAGCCAGTTGGATGGGCAATTTGTTGGAAGAGAATTCGATAAACAGTTTTTGAATGACCTTCCATCAGGAATTGATCCCTGTGGAGAGAACGGAGAATTTCATACCTTCACCTACGATGGCCCGATCTTCAATAATCCAATCGAACACAGATTAGGCGAAATAGTCTTACGGGATGAACGTTTTTATTACTGTGACATTTTCTCGTCTTAATCTCTAGCAAAGACATGTCATGATGATCTAAAATATTATATCCTAAAGATTGAAAAAACAGCTTGCTAAATTCATCATTATGTGGTATGATTTTTTAATAGATAGTTCAGTATAATTAGCGAGTTACACCATTACTTAAACAAAAGTATGGAACTCCCCGTTTTCTCCGCACGGATCGACTCCTGAGGGCAGGTCCGAAAGAAAACTCTCATCAAACTCCCGGCCTGAAAAAGAAGCGTCCAGCTGCTCTGTATCCACACATACGATAACCGCACGAAACCCCTCTTCAATAAAGTTCCGGGCGAGTAACGAGCTGTCCCTCTTCCAGATAGGAAACACGCATTCCATTCCTATGCCGGATAAGAGGGCCTCCCGGTACTCTTTAATATCCTGTAGAAAGATGTCCCCGAACACCACTTTGTTAACCCCCTCTTCACGGTACTTTGAAAGCGTATCCGTCAGACTGTACTCATACTCCTCGTTTGAAGCGTCCTTTGAAATATAAACCTCTTCAAGCGGAATGTTCAAAGAGCCGGCTTGAGTGTGAAGAAGCTCGGTCCTGAATCCGTGCATGCTTACCCTGCCGTAATCAACCGTCACGGTTGTGATCAATGATTCAATCTCATATGCCCCGGAATTGAGAATTTCATATAGAGCAAGTGCACTGTCTTTACCTCCGCTCCATGAAAAAAGCACTTTTGGTCTGCCGTTCATATACGATACTGTCCCTTTAGTATTAGCCAATGTGAATTCTACTGACTGGTGAGAGTGCTTTCAAACAAAGTATGCGCCGAATGATAACGAGTTTGAATTTGGAATAGATTTCAGAATTAGAGTATGTTAAGTTCTCATACAAAATACATTGTGAGGACAGGTACATGCGCTGGAGATTAGGAAGAAGAAGTGGTAATGTCGAGGATAGAAGGCACGTAAGAATGCCGAGAGGCAGGAGAGCCGCAGGGGGCGGGATCGGGCTTTTAGTAATTATCGTGATTGCCATACTCCTTGGCGCGGACCCCAGTAAACTGCTCAACGACGGGTCGTACACCGATAGCGTCTCTACATCATCCTACGAGCAAGGTGTAAGTCCTGGGGAAAATGACGAGCTTGCGGATTTTGTTTCGGTTGTTCTCGCAGACACTGAAGACACCTGGAATGAGCTTTTCCGGGGATTTAACTCACAATACCAAGAACCAAGACTAGTGCTATTTTCAGGAGCTGTTGATTCCGCTTGCGGCTTCGCCCAGTCGGCTATGGGCCCATTCTATTGTCCCCGTGACCAAAAGGTATATATAGACCTCAGTTTCTACAGAGATCTTAAATACAAGCTTGGGGCGCCTGGAGATTTTGCCCAGGCATACGTCATTGCGCACGAAGTGGGACACCATGTACAGAATTTGCTTGGAATCTCAGAGCAGGTTTATAACGCACGCAGGAGATTGAGCGAAGCTGAGGGCAACAAGCTATCCGTTATGCAGGAGCTTCAGGCAGACTGCTTGGCGGGAGTCTGGACGAGTAACGCGGACAAAGCAAGAGACATATTGGAAGAGGGCGATATTGAAGAAGGTTTAAACGCCGCAAGCAGCATCGGGGACGACCGTCTGCAAAAACAGTCAAGAGGCTACGTCACTCCCGATTCGTTTACGCACGGAAGCTCCGAGCAAAGGGTAAGGTGGTTTAAAATAGGATTACAATCAGGTGATATTAATTCCTGTAATACATTCGAAGCCCGCACTCTATAACATAGTTAACTAAGCGGCAGCCCTGAAATTATGGAGTCTCTTTGTCATCGCCTTCGAAGCGCTCAATTACGGCTGCTCCGATGCAGTCCCCCCATACATTGATAGTTGTCCTGAAACGATCGAGCAGCCAGTCTATGGCAAGTATCAGCCCGACGCCCTCGAGCGGAAGCCCCACGGCCTGGAGAACCAGAACCATGGTGACAAGCCCGGCCTCGGGTATTCCCGCAGCCCCAATAGCGGCCAGTGTGGCCGTGAAGAATACTATGACCATCTGTGCGATACTAAGGTCAATACCGTAGCTCTGTGCTATGAATATCACGGCCACAGCCTCATATAGCGCCGTGCCGTCCATATTAATCGTTGCTCCGAGCGGTAGCACGAACCTGCCCACTTTCGGATTCACCTTGGCTTCGTCTATCACTCCCTCCATTGTAAGCGGAAGAGTAGCGGAGGACGAGGCGGTGGAGAAAGCAGTAAGGAGAGCCTTGCTTAAGTGTTTTACGAATCCAAGCGGGTTCCTCTTGGTAAATAAATACAGTATCAGGGGAAGAACAATAAGACCGTGTATTGCGAGACCCACCACGACACTCAGCACATACTTGCCAAGCTCCATCGCAAGCTCGAGCACCGCAGTCCCGCCTCCCGACACGCCTATTCGCTCTGCTATGAGCCCGAATATTCCAACTGGAGTAAAGATCATTATCCAGTGTATGATCTTCATTATAGCCTTGTCTAATATAGTGAAAATATCCTCGATGAGCTTGCTCTCTCTGCCAAGCGCGGCAAACGCCGCTCCGAACAAAATTGATGCGATGATAAGAGGGAGTATCTCAAACTCCTCAGCAGAATTAAAAAGATTCGGAGATATGAACTTTAGGAGTAACACGTCAAAGAGACTCATGTTTTCCTTAGCTTTAACAATATCGGGCATCTCGCCACTCAAGACCGCCGAGCCTACACCCGGATGAATCATATTGACGACAAGGATACCGATAAATACTGCAATGCATGTTGTAAACAGATAGTAGATGAGGGTCTTCACACCAAGGGAGCCGAGGTTACCAACTTTCATAATACTGAGAGTAATGGAAACGATGATAAGCGGGAGCACAATCATCTTGAGCGCGTTTAAAAAGAGCGTACCTAAAAACCCGAGCATAACCCCTGTTTCGGGGAAAAACGATCCTACTAACCCACCCAGCAGGACTCCTATAATTATGCCGAAGATAAGATAATTACCTCCGAACTGCTTGTTCATATCCGTCTCCTGATCAGCTTTGTGACCGCTGCTTTAACTTACGTTACGTTATAGCAAGATAGTTTTATCGATCGAATGTTAAACCAGAGAACCAAAGTCACGCAAAAGCGCGTATTTATCTGTGACATATTAGCATTTTTAATTGGATATTACCAAAACACCCAGGATTTATTCGCAAAATCAGTATTTAAAATTTATAATCTCTTGAGAGGAATCTGACTATGAGACTAAAATCATTTTATTTATCCCTTACCGCAGCACTCCTTTTGTCTGTACTAGCGGTGCGTGCCGAGCCGTTTAAAGTCCCGCCTATGAGCCCAAAGGAGAGCGGGACGATGATAGTTGACTACAAAGAGGGGGGCACGAAGTGGACTGCCGACTGGACCGCCGAGCAATTCACGCAGAACGGAGAGAACTTTTTAAAGCTGACATTTACGGGAAAAGGGCTTTTGTATCCTTTCTCTGAAAACGCAACTTGGGTATCGGAGTCAATATTTAAAGCTCAGGACTCTTTTTATCCGATAAGCACCAATAGCACAGTTAAAAACACGCGCGGGGAAATCATCAACACCGACAAAAAGACCCTCGATTTGGAGCTCGGAACAGCGACATTTGTAAGAAATAACGCAGATGGAGTAGGATCACTTACGGAAACTTTTGATTTTACACCTGAAACCCTGATAGTAGAGGGCGTTTTTATGGCCCTTCGCACTTTTCCCTTCCAAAGCGGAGACAAAGTTAAGGCTGGATTTTTATCGAACGAGCCAGAGCTTTACAATGTGGAATTCAAGCTAAAGGGAATTGAAACACTCAGCACCCCCGAGGGCGATGTCGAATGCTACAAGGTCGAGCTTGTCCCCAAGCTAGGAGTGCTCGGAGTGTTTAAGGTATTTTTCCCTAAGACTTACTTCTGGTTCACTGTAGCCCCGCCCCATAGCTGGATAAGATACGTCGGATATGAAAACGGCCGCAACTCCCCCGAGGTAATAATGAATGTGGTGAATTTTAAGAACTCAGTGGAATAGTTTGGATTTATTCTCAGAAATTTTGAAATGAGATTTAAATTAAGTGATGGGGTAAGACAGTTTACAGCTTAGTTGTCTTCTTTGCCGTTGGCGCAGATCTTTATGAGTAGGCGGCATTCTTCCTTACTCCGCTTTTCACATTCTTTATAGGCAGCGTTTACGGCATCGTCCATGTAATTGTAATTGGCCCATCCTAGAGCGCCGTCATCCCCCCTGGCTACAGCGGCACAATTGGTAAAAGACGTTCTGAGCAAACAGTTGGGTCCTTCTTTTTGGCACTCCTCTAAGGCCGCAGCTTCTGCTTCCGCCCTGGTGGGATAATTCCAAGACTCTCCGTGCTTACCTTCGTCAGCGGTAGCGATTGCTCCCCATACGTTTACCCTCTTCACGCTCCCATCCGCACAGAGCTCGACGTGCGAGCCGCACGTGTCGGCAGTGAACTCGTGACACTTACTCACAGCCGCCTCCCTTGCCGTATCGATATTTTCATGAGTCCCCCAGGCCGTAGTCCTGTCCGCGGCCCTTGCGTAGACCATGCAGTTATCAAATGATATCTTCAGCTCACAGTCAGGGTTCTGACTGCTGCACTTTACCATGGCTTCTTGCTCAGCCGCACGCTTTGAGGGCTGATTCGTCGCGAATCCCCATCCGCCGCTAGGGGTGAGAGCAAGCGCTCCCCACATCTTGCCGTCATCTGTAAAAGTATCATGTTCAGTAGTTATTACATCGTCATTCGTGCCGAAATTATCGCCTTCATCACCAGAGAACACTAAAAACCCTATAATGATGAGCAGCAACACAGCAATACCGCCTCCAATTAACTTTGGATTAAAACCTTGTTTACGCCCTCCTTTATCCTGATATGGTTCACGTATGGTCTCGATTTTATCACTACGAATATCGGTTTCAGTTTGAGTGGGTTCAGGCTCGCTCCGTATGGTCTCAGTTGGTCCAGCCGCCGCTTCCTGCTTGGAAAGGAGAAGCTTAATAGTTGAGTTAAGCTGCTCAATGTGTTTTTCAAGCGGGGGTGTCAGTGCATCGAGCCAGTGAGGGGCGCTGATGTAGTATTCAAGCGACTTATTCGGGTCTACGTCTTCGACCCGAAAGGGTATAACGGGTATGCCTTTATTGACTGCCCTTTCGACCTCACGAACAATTTGCTGCGATTCGTTTGCGTTAGAGGAAAAAACGAGCACCATCACCTTACAGTGACTTATGGCGTCGATAATGGCCTCGCCCCACTGTGTGCCGGGCACTATGTCCCTAGGCGCAATCCAGCACCGGGTACCGCCTCTTTCCAACGTCGCGCAGACGGCGTCTGCAACAGTCTTATCTTTTCCCGAGTGACTTATGAATACGTCGTGTGCCATTTTTGTTCCCATCTACCTAAACAATAACTAAATCAGGATTATATCAGCGATTGATTATACGGGCAACACCAACCTTTTCGACTGAAATACAATTCTCCAATCAAGAGTTTCCGAAGATATAATCTCTGCAGTATTTTCTGCTATTAAAGACATATCACCATATGACGGAGTAAAGCTGGGACTATCGAGCTCTTCCTTTATATCTTTTAGCTTAGCGCTCATTGCCCGGGACCGCTTGGCAATCTGCTCAAACTCCCCCTGAGTCCTGATCCCGTAGAACGCGGCTCCAAAGGCCGGAAACACCGCGGCGCAAAGAGTAAGCCACTCCGAGGAAAACAAAAAATGTAAAAGCACTGCAAAGAAGGTTAAGACAAATAATGCATTACCCAGGTAATGGAGCCTTTTATGAATTTCATGGAAACGCGGATAGTTCTTATCGTGGTATCCTATCTGTCCCTTAACTTCACGCCCGGATAGTAGTGATCTGTAGGACTCCAGATACTCCTTATTAATTCTTGCCGTTATTATCCCCAGATTTCTCACTATAGCTCTGAAATGCCAATTCACCCAGGTATTCCTGGGATCACCGTGAGTATCGTGTGCGGGAACCCTGAACGCCGGGGTCGTTAATCCAAGCGGGGCCAGGAACCTGAGCTGCCTTATCTCCTCTGATAACAACCTGTAGTCAATCCACCTTTCGTGCCATTTCCTTTGGTTCCCGATTCTTGTTACAGCCAGTATCGATACGATAATAAGCAGCTCTATTGTAATCCATACTTTTTCATAGGAGGGAACAGTTACGGCTAATAGTGCGAATAATACGGCTAGCCCCGCCAACAAATAGTTGCCGACAAAAGAGCTCCTGTAGACGTTTGAGTAATAATTCGCCAGATTATCCGCCCAGCTGTAATGAAGGAGAAGTTTCTCGTCCACCTGCTCTTCCATATTATTGAGGAATTCAGCGGACTGAGAATTCTCATCGGAATAGCCATTTGAGTGCCGCCATTCTTCTCTCGTCTTTTTCTCAAAGTTTTTTACATGTACCCCGCTTGCGTCTATCTTATCACCTGAAAAGAAATCACAAAAAACCTCGAATATGACCCCCCAAGACCTTTGGGGCTGAGTTTCTTCAAAATAAGCGTTTCTAATCTCAACATCATTCAGGCTATTAGGCGCCAGCAGTTGTTTTAACTTCCTGTCGAGACCATCCAGGTCTTCTCCCTCACTCGTTCCGTATTCATTCCCCGTAAGGACGCGTATCTCATGCTCAGGCGCCGTATCTATCCAGATGACGGGAATCTCAAGCTGCGTTGCCTCTTTGACGATCTGCCCGGTCCCGCCTTTTCCCCTGGCCTCTTTTCCGTCCCATACGGCTATAATTACATCGCTTTGGTTGAGCACCATCCTTCCCACCGCCTGGTAGGACTCATTCTCAAGCGCCTTTGTGCGGCGCGAGCCGTTAAGCTCGAAAACCGCCGTTGCTCGTTCCAGCATATCCCTGTACATGCGTATCGAATCCGGACTGTGAAAATCCTTCTGATATTCTTCTCTTTCAAAGGGAATTGCGCACTGCAGCTCAAACCCGCTCTCCAGCGCAGTCTCGGCGACCAGCATATCGGCGCCTTCTGCTAGTGGAGATATAATTCTAAGCAGCGGATCCCCTGGCGTGTACATGCTAGGAGTATTATTGATCTCATGCAAAATTCGTTTTAACTCACTAAGGACATGATCCAGCTTTGAGCGGAGTGATAGGAGGTCCGAACTTTCGAGTCCTTGAGGTCGGTGACCTGTCACGCCGACTCTTAGCGTAAGCGCAACTTTCGGAGGCGTTTTTATTTGTTTACTCATTGAATACTCAATCCTTTCTTTCTCTACCTACCCCTTTGGCAGCTCGATCGGCAGATTCCTATGGGTCCAGAGCCAGTCGCTATTCTCAAGGAGCGCCTCTTTACCTACCGCAATGAGGATACTGTCCGGAGAGCCTGCGTTCGTCTTAAGCTTTTTACTTGCGGACATATATATATGCTGAGTCAGAGTATAGCGTCTTTCAAGCTCGTCATACGCCTTTTTACTCTTATACGCCTGAGCGGCTACACCGATCGCGGCGGCAGCGCCTATCATAACCTCAAACCTTGTTATCGCCCCGTCGTTGCCTAAACCTGCAAAAAGAAGGTATATGCCGAACAAAAGCGCGAATAAGAGTGTGAGAACGAACGATACAAGCGCCAGGTTGCCCAGATCGAGAGAGCGCATATAGAGCGGATTTCTTTTCCTTCTATAGTACTCAAGCTGTGATTCGATCCACAGTTTATTCGTAATCTCTACGCGCTCTTTTTTGTTCTCTATACGGCCTGCTCCATTTGTAAGGCCGACAACCTCTACATTCTTAATAGCGCGGCTTATCCAAGAAACCAAGCCCGCGTATTTACTCAAATAGTTGTCGGAGACCCTCTCATCAATGCCGGCAATCCTCCAGAACACCATAACCCTGAGTCCCTCGGCAAGCGCCCTGTAATCAAGGAATCTGTCCTCGATTTTCTCAGCCTTAGAGCGGTACACAAGAAACGCGATCGCAGGTATCAGGGCTATATAGCACAGCACCAGATAGTAGTTTAAATCGATAATTCCGTATAGGAGTACAGCCGCGAAAAAAAGAATATAAATCCAGTTTATATAAGTGTTGGTTTTCTTTTGATAGAACTGAGAAAGCACATCGGCCCCGCTGTAAGGAGCTATAATTTTCTCTACGGTGGGATCTTCCGATATAATTGGATTATCCCGCTCGTCTGAAAGTAAATAATCCTTGGATTGTTGTGCCGTCTCGACACCTTTGGATTCTATAAAACCGGCAACATCTTTATTATAGCCGTCTATTTTCTCGGCGATTTCAACAAACGGCGATCTGGCAAGCCTGTCCTTATCACCGTCATCCGGAATTTCGATGTAAGAGGTATAGAATCTATCAAATACCCCGGTCACGCGCTCAATATGCCTATTAAAAGCAAAAGACAGCTTCTCGGTAAATGTCGTATTTATTTTTTTCAGCTCTTGAGATTCCGGCGCCTCGTCCTGTACCGGGGTTATCTGTGTGCTAATATCAAATGTCGCCGGGTTGATCGTGATAGTGAGTCCGAGATCCGGCGCATCTAAAGTGTTTTGATCTTTGTCCCGTCCGGAATACATTTCGTGGAACCGCCCTTCATTTCTAAGCTCCAAGGCACTTTCAACTTCACTCTGCGCTTTGTCCTTTACTCCGTTTTTAAGCACGATGAGTATCTGAGATTGAGAGGCCGTGAGTTTTGAAGGACTGAGTACTTGATTATTTCCTTTAGACGCTTCATTTGCCAGCCCTATCCTCTTAATATCAGATTGGGCGTAACCGCCTTTCTGAAGTTCCATTTTAAAAATCTCGATCTGTTTATCATCAGGCTCTTTAGAAGCTGTTGCAATGTCTGCATCCAAGCGGTCTATGGCAAGACGCGCTATCAGACTCTCCTTATCATTAGCCAGGGGAGATATAACGAAAAACGGGGAGCTCGGAAATGTATTTTTAATTTTAACGAGCTGGGGTGTGATTAATTTCTCTAATATCTGATCGTTGACATCGACGCCGTTATCCGCCAACACGCCTAGCACAATGGGAATTAAATAGTTTTCGCTGTCCGCATTCATATTTTGCTCTCGTGATCTATAACTAGCTCTCTTTATCGAATATACGGCCGCTATTGGGCAGCATCCGCCCAATTGCCCTGGCGCGTTTAGTGATTTTCTCTGCAAACTCTTCCTGGGTAATCCGGCCTTCCATAAGCGCTTTGCTGTTTTCTTCGGCTTCCTCCCGCGCCTTTGAGAAGAGCTTTAGGAGCATATCCTCAAGCCCCCCTTCTCCAAGGAGCTTTACGCCGATAGCCTTTCCCGATGTTATTACCTCGGTCGATCTGCCTCCAAGCCTGTCATCAATTTCCGTTACATAACCTATTATCGTATCCGTCTCTTCTATTAATATACGATTGAACGCATTAAAAGTATTTACCTGTTTTGAGTCCTCCGGGTCATAAAGCGGTTTTCCGTCCGGAAGCTTTTTAGCGAGGATAATACTAAGGTCATAGCTCATATGAGCGTTATAACCAAGCAGCATATCCTCTACCACGCTAGTAGTCTGAGCCTTGGCTTCGTCAAAATTAACTCTCCACACGGGCGGCACCTTTGAGCGTTCCCCACTTTCATAATTATCAAAAGCTTCAAAGTAGAATTTTGCAAACTCTATCACTATATTTTCGATAAGGTTGTCATCGAGCTCTCTGAATTTTCGGTGATCCGGGTGATTTTTATTTCGGATCGATTCTATTACGACGCTCGCCTTCTTTGTAGTCGCAATGTAGCTGCATGGGAACACGGCCCGGTGGTCCCCTCGGTGTGAGAGCTCTTCATGCATATCCTCAAGCCTCTCCCATACTTCCTCTACGCTATTTATTTCACGGGCTTGTTTCCATTTGGGAAGCGGGAGAAAATTCTTCACTTCACCAGTGTCAGCGATGACAGAGGCGATTACGGTTTTACCCTGATCGGATAGAACCACGCTATCAAGATCCTTCAAAGTATCGATATCGTCTGCAATCGGATCATTTACGGTATGAATCTTTCTTACCGCGAACCCACTACCTTCCCTAACGACAGCATAGTCCTCGGAATCAAAATTATGAGTCTGCCTCATTCGGACTGCTCTTATTGCTTCGGCTTTAGTGTCAAAGCAGGCAAGGTGCCCGTCTTCCGTTAAATAATCTCCGAGCTTGGCCTTAAAACCGCCGCCGTAAGTTATGTGATAGACTCCGGGAATTCCTTCTTTAGGCATTTTCATAGCGCGCCGTTATGCAATAAACGAGGGATATTCTAATTCTAATTAGGCAGGGAGGATAATTCAATACATATATGCTTATATTGGTATCATAAGCAGCATTATTTAAGCGTAAATAGGAGGAGAATCAGTAATCTCTCTTCCGGGGTACCATTCTGACCCCGTATTTTGTGCCGAGTGTAATCTGAGGCTTAGGTTCGACGACTTGCCCGGGAGCAAGCTCGAAACTCCAGTGTTGAGCGATT
Organism: Thermodesulfobacteriota bacterium; assembly: GCA_965216785.1. Taxonomy (GTDB): domain Bacteria; phylum Desulfobacterota_D; class UBA1144; order Nemesobacterales; family UBA2774; genus UBA2774. Next base: position 1,139,344 of record OZ244197.1, on the reverse strand, counting down.
ATAGCAGTCAGTAAAACCCCCTGTATCCAGGACATCGGCTCACCTGTGCATATGCGCCTGCCACCTCCGAAGGGAAAGTATGAGAGCCCGGACTCCTCGACCCTGCCTTGCCACCTATTGGGTCTAAATAAAAGCGGATCCGGGAAATAGCGCGGGTCTCTTTGAAGAATGTAGGGGCTTACGAGAAACAATGACCCTTTGGGCGTATCATATCCCCCGATCTTAAGGTCTATTAGGCTTTGTCTTATTATCATCCAGACCGGCGGGTATAGACGCATAGACTCTCTGAACACTCTTTGAGTATATGGAAGTCTCTCGATATCCTGAAGACCCGGGACTCTCCCGCCTAGGGCAGTATCTATTTCATCATGCAAACACCGCTCAGCCTCAGGGTTTTGAGAAAGCAGATACCAGGTCCATGTGAGGGCTTTAGCCATAGGGTCGTGACCAGCAAGTAACATTGAAACGCATTCATCCCGCAGTTGCGTATCCGTCATTCGAGGAAGCTCTTCATCATTTGAGCGCGCCGCCATCATCGAGGAGAGTAGATCGCCCTTTTCTTCTGAGTTTTTCTTCCGCTCTTCTATGATTCCGTATATTATTTTGCTAACTTCGCTCAGCTCTATAATGAGCCCGCGCACATGGTTCCGAGGCAAATGTCGAAGAACCGACTGAGCAAGGAGCACAGGCGGGAACACAGCGTTGTAATGAACCATTAGTCTGTTTATAACTTCCCCGATCTTTTTACCGTCTGTGTCCAGATCCAAATCAAATAAAGTTTTAAGGACTATAGAAAGCGTAAGCCTTCCCATGTCCTTTTCCATATCGCTCGGTTGTCCCGGATCCCAAAGCTCTCTTTGGCTTAGTCCGTAAGATATTATCGCATCTGTATATTTAGAAACATTTTCTCGTGTGAAACTCGGGCCAACGAGGGCTCGGCGGGGCGCGTGCCCGACAGACTCCGTAGCAATCAGCCCCTCACCCTCTAGGATTCCTGCCTTTTTAATGAACCATGAAATCCAGTTTGAGAACTCGTCCTGCCGTGTTTCCAGAATGTCCTGTGCGAACTCGGCGCTTCCGATCAAATATACGTTTTTTATCCCGAGCTTAAGGCATGTGAGATCGCCGTACTCACGCTTGAGACCCAGTAGAAATTCTGCCGGGTTAGCAAACGATCCGGGGATTTTTCCTAGTAGCGTTTTTGAGCTCGGTCCCGGAGGGCTTGCCTTTGGACTCATTTAGTATTACCTCCACTCAAAAACGGGTAAGCGATAAACATATCCGAATATTATATAAGAAAAGCCGCAATAAATTAAAAGTGATATAAAACACCCGGGCGCCGCAGAGATTATTAGTGTTGTCTTTTTGAACCATCACCGGATATACTTGATATTTAAAACCCAGATTCCATAGTAAGGAGGCTCTAATGAAACCCGAGGGGAGTAAAAAATTAACGAAGCAAGCAGTAATATTAGCTCTCATGCTGGCTATAAGCCCGCTTATCCTGACAGGATGCCTTGCCGCAGCGGCGGTAGGCGGCGGAGCAGTAGCGGGAGCAGGGACCATTGCCTATATAAAAGGGGAGCTAAAAGCGACCGAAGGACATTCGATAGACGAGACATGGGCGGCTACAGTAACAGCTATAGACGAGCTGCAGTTTATCGTAATCAATAAGGTAAAGGACGCCGTGTCCGCGGAGCTAAAATGCCAAACAGCGGATAACAAAACCGTACATATAGAGCTTAAAAGAATCGCCGACAATCTAACGGAGATTAAAATTCGTGTAGACACCTTCGGAGACGAAGCCCTGTCCAGATACATTCTGAACAAGATTCAAGCCAACCTATAAGTAAGTTAAAAAGCCCCCGCTCTCTTCTATCTTTACGGGGAGAGTGGGGAATATGTAAAAACATCTGATATATACCTTTCCAGTTAAGCAAAATGGTCACTTTAGAAAAGAGCGCGTGTACTGCCCAAGAGTGGATACAGTCTTGGAACAGCCACGACTTAGATTCCATCTTATCCCATTATTCTGACGATGTGGAATTTACTTCCCCCTTCGTAGTCAAACTCTTGGGAGAGCAATCGGGCACTATTTACGGTAAAGACCGTCTGAGAGAATATTTCGGGGTGGGCCTTAGCGCGTACCCTGAGCTTAAATTCGAGCTGCTCCGGGTTCTGAGCGGAGTGAACAGCATCACGTTATTCTACAAGAGTGTAAAAGACATGCTGGCCGCCGAAGTCATGATGCTCAATGATGAGGGAAAAATAAGTAAGGTCATAGCTCACTACACAGAGAATTCAAACTCAAAATGATGAGCCGGGCTCTGACAGAAATTCTTTCTCTTCTTTAGTCGATTCTCTTCCCAGTATTTCATTTCGGTGAGGATAGCGTCCGAACCGTTCTATAATCCGGGCGTGCTTTTGTGCGTACTCCCTGGAACCGTGCAGTTTCTCATGGAGTTCGGGAGGCTCTGGGTATTCGTTCTCAAGATTTACAAAACATTTAAGGGATAGGCTCTGTATTTGCGGATCCTCTGAATGCATAAGGGGCATATAGTAAAATATCCGCTCAAATGGGTGAAGCCCTGCGTCAAGATCCATTTCTAACCCTGTGAGGGCGATATTAAGGGCGAGCTTGTCCTGAGAAAACGCAGCGGGCGTGTCTCTATAAATATTGCGCGAGAACTGGTCCAGGAGTATGATGAGCGCAAGGCTTCCCCTCGGCGTCAACGTAAAATCCTCCACCTTAAGAGTTTTTACTGCTTCAAGATCCCTTTGAAACACCTCTTTTATCAAACTATCTATTGCTGCGTCTTTAAGCCACCAGCGCTCTCTGTACTCACCCCCTGGCACTTCCCCTTCTTTTAATTCACCAAACCAAAAGCCTAAGACTTTATCTGTGGTCTCACTCGATAGTGTGGAATTGCCTATGTTAGGAATATTCATAATGGAAGTCCTACATCAGAGTATTTATTATATCTAAACCGTATATTAACCCCATATTAACACAATCTTAAAAATATTTTTCTTATCCTCTTGCCAAAAAGATAAAAAAATGCTATCCTGATCGAACCTATTTTTGAACCAAAAAAAATCTTCGATACGCAGCCTGAACCAAACCTCAGAATTGCCTTGAACTATATTCAAATTAAACTTTAAGAATATCGCCCAAACTGTTTTTTACAATTATTTTTTATCGGCGAAAAATTTTTTCGTATTATAACCCGCTGATTTCATTTGATTTTGTTTTTCATTTCAAAAATACCCCAAAATAGCCTATTGACAACCACAACATATTGTGGTTCAATCGATTCATAGCACAAGATATTACACAACCAATCGAGATAGGAGGATGTATGAATGGCTTCTGAGAAATTTGACTCTGAACAGACCAATGGGAACGGGAACTCCAAGAATTTATCGGAAGAAAAGAATCTGAATACAGAGCTTGAACAGACTCTCAGTGAAAGTACTGATGAAGATCAGGATGTAGTCAAGCAACCCGTTGGGGTCATGGAAATTCCGGAAGCCACTATAGAAGCTTTTGACGGTGACGAGCTTCGCGCAAGAGTGTTTTACGAAAAATACGCCCTCAGAGATAAATCGGGCAAAATAGTAGAGCATACCCCTGAGGATATGTGGCACAGGGTCGCAAGAGAAATAGCATCCCCCGAAAAAACAAAAGAGCTCAAGCAAGAATGGAATGACAACTTCTTTTGGCTTTTATCCAATTTCAAATTCATACCGGGAGGCAGAATCCTCTTTGGCGCCGGGCAGGAAAGAAGAGCGACACTCCTTAACTGCTACTACATGCCAATAAAAGAAGATTCGATCGAAGGTATTTTCGAATGGTGCAAAGAGGCTGCCAGGACCTATTCTTTCGGTGGGGGCGTAGGCACAGACATATCGATCTTAAGACCCAAAGGAGCGCCGGTGAACAACTCGGCGATCTACTCCACCGGGGCCGTATCGTTTATGGACCTGCTTTCCACAACCACCGGCACAATTGGCCAGGCGGGACGCCGCGGCGCTCTAATGATCACGATAGACGTAAACCACCCGGACATTTCTGAATTCATTGACGTTAAGAACGACGAGGAGAGATCAAAAGTCCAGTTCGCTAATATCTCGATCAAGATATCGGATGAATTTATGGAGGCCGTTGAAGCCGACACGGACTTTGAGCTCAAGTTTGAAAACGAGAAAGTAAAATTCAAAAAAACAGTACGCGCTAGAGACATTTGGGAAAAACTTGTGAAATCCGCCTGGTCTTCTGCGGAGCCCGGAGTGATTTTCTGGGACGCCGTTAAGAGGTTCTCCCCGACCGAATACGCAGGCATGGAAGTAAACGGTGTAAACCCATGCAGCGAGCAAGCGCTCGAGGATTACGGCAACTGCTGCCTCGGCAACATCAACCTTTCCCCATTCGTAACAGACGAGTTTACCGAAAACGCTGCAATTGACTGGGAAAACATGGAAAAAGCTTTTAGATACGGCGTTCGGTTCTTAGACAACGTACTCGATTACAACATGAAGAAACACCCGCTCAATTTCCAGACCAAAGCCTCCACGCATTCAAGGCGCATTGGCGTGGGATTCACGGGGTTTGGAGACATGCTGGCAAAACTCAATATAAAATATGACACTAACGAAGCTGTGGAATTTGCGGACAAGATGTTTGAGCACATCAAAAACATAGTCTACGAGGCAAGCACGGACCTCGCAGCCGAAAAGGGCAGTTTCCCGGCTTTTGATCTCGACACCCATATGTCAAGACCGTTTCTACAGAGCATAGACGAGCGCATCGGCGAAAAAATCAAAGACCAGGGGCTTAGAAACGCATGCATATTAACTGTTCCCCCTGTAGGCAGCGGCTCAGTGCTCGCAGGCACCACAAGCGGAGTTGAGCCCACATTCGCGCTCTCATACTACAGGCACTCAAAATCGCTCTCCAAAGAAGAGTTCAAGGTATACCATCCGCTCGTAGGAAAATATATGGAGAAGTTCGGTATAGACGACGAGAGCGATCTACCGTCAACATTCGTAACCTCACACGAAATAAAACCCGAAATGAGGGTACGTATGCAGGGCGCTATTCAAAAGCACATAGATTCATGTATATCGAGCACGGTCAATCTTCCGGCCGATATTACGCTCGATGAAGTAGAAAAGATTTACTTCCTAGCCTGGAAACTCGGCTGTAAGGGTATAACTGTTTACAGAGAAGGCTCAAGAGAAGGCATTCTCATTACAGAAGAGCAGGCCAAGGAAAATAAAGAAGAAAAAAAGCTTCCGACCCAGACCCAGAACGAAGGGATGAACAAAACCCATCACCCCAACCCCATCTCATCCCTTCGTTCCTCCTCTCCCCAGCTGCCGGAGATAACCCCGATAAAGAGACCTCTGTTTCTTGAGGGCTTTACCGAAGTTATTAAAACCGGCTACGGGAACTTATATGTGACAATCAACACCATGGACGGAAAACCCATAGAAGTATTCGTACAGATCGGCAAATCCGGCTATTCCACTATGGCGGACGCAGAAGCAACGGGAAGACTCGTTTCGCTCGCACTCCGCTCCGGAGTAAACGTAAAAGAAGTAGTCGAGCAGCTTGAAGGCATTGGGGGGTCTTCACCTGTGTTCTCTGACGGCAAGCTCGTCATGTCTATTCCGGACGCGATCGCCACAGTACTAAAGAAACATTTTGTCACACCCGAGCAAGCAGAGCTTGAGACGAAAAAAGCTACGGATTTATATCTTGAAAACTGCCCTGACTGCGGGGACCGTGCGCTTGCTTTTGAACAAGGGTGCGTAACGTGCAGGAGCTGCGGATATTCCAAATGCAGTTAGAGATATAAAAAAAGAAATTAATGTAGGATGTTGGAATATAAAACCCCCAAGCCCTCTAGTAGAGCTTGGGGGTTTTTAATTGACAAGAAATAAAGGAGGGCAGAATGCAGAGTGAGAAAAAGGGATCTGTGATTTCAGGAGTGTTCTGGATGTTCCTGATATCTATCCTCCTTTTCTGGCTCCCGTTCGTGGGTCCGCTCATAGCTGGCATAGTTGGCGGGAAAAAAGCGGGTAACGTAGAAAACGCTCTCATGGCCGTATTCCTCCCGGCCGTAGTGCTGGGAATACTGCTGTTTGCTTTTGCATCGACACTTACAGGAGCCCCTCTCATAGGCTTTGTTGCTGGCACCGGCGGGTTTATACTAGTACTCTCAAACGTAGGCCCGCTACTTCTGGGCGCAATCATAGGCGGCATATTAGATTAGGGTTATTCAGACGGATTGATAGATAGCCTACCGGGCGGAGAGCTGTCGGAAGCATCTCAAACAGCCCCTAATAAGCCTGAAAGAAACTCCAGCATAGAAAAAAGGAAAGCGCCGCATTGCACTGAGCTGAGCTAAAACCCGGCAAAGCTAATTAAGGCGCCCCTATTTTAAAAAACTTTCAAGATGGTCTTTTACTTCAGAATTGGCCAGTTTCCCGAGTGCCGCTTTTTCGATCTGCCGTATCCTCTCACGCGTCAGATTAAAACGCTTCCCGATCTCATCTAAAGTATAGGTGCTCTGCTGCTCTATACCGAAGCGGAGCCTCAGAATCTCTTCCTCTCTCGGGTTTAAAAGCGTAAGCGCTTCTCTCAGCTTATCCGTAAGGTCGGACTTGGCGACTAGGGTGTCGGGGATTACCGTTTCATTGTCCGCTATAGAATCAAGGAGCGTCGTCTTCTCTCCGTCAAGGAGCGGAGTATCCAAGCTGATAGCGTCCTTGGTCGATCTCAATATGCGCTTTACTACTTCTACGGAAATACCGGATTTACGGGAGATCTCCTTTGGTGTGGGCTTTCTTCCAAACTGCTTTGCCAATATTGCGTTTACCTTATATACGCGGTTCGCCTGCTCAAGCAGGTATACAGGCACTTTAATCGTTCTGGTCTGCCCTTGAAGCGCTCTCAGTATTGCCTGGTGTATCCACCATGAAGCGTAGGTTGAGAACTTAAACCCTTTTCTGTGATCAAAACGCTCTACAGCTCTCATAAGCCCCATATTACCCTCTTGGATAAGATCCGACAGAGGTAGACCACGTCCCATGTACTTTCTGGATATCGTTATTACGAGCCTTAGATTTGCCTTCACAAACCTCTGCTTAAGCCTCTTAGCGTTCTCAGAATAGGCTTTGATGAAACCGTTTAAGCTCTTAATGCGCTTTTGTATATTAGAGTGAGAGTGGCCGTTACGTCCGTTTCTATGACCGTTTAATCTTGCGCCCTTGAATTTTCCAACCGTTAGCCTGTCTACAATAAGCACTAGCTCCCTTGATTTTGCCTCGCACTTTTTAATCTTGGCAGAAATCTCCACCTCTTCCTGAGCGGTAAATAGAGGCTCTATCGACATGTCCTTGAAGTAAACGTAGAGGAGTCTGAGCTGCTCGTCGGGAGTATCGTTTGATTTGGATTTTGTTCTTGAACCAGGGGGAGTGTAACCGTTTTCTGAATCCTCTTCCTGCATGTAGCTATCGATGCGCTTTACATTGCTAACATCCTCTTGTTCCTCTGAAAACTCCTCAAAATCACCAACAGTTACAGAATCGTCAAACTCTTTAAATTTTGTCTCCATACCCTCTTCCTTTAAGAGTTATTTTAGATCTTATATACAGCTCTAGATATGAGATTCCACTCTTTAGTTCGTCTTTAAACCTAAGCAACGTATGGGGTGGGGAAATCCTCAACCTCCAAAATAAACAGCGTAAATTTCGCGCTCTTTATTTATCTATATTTAGCAACGAAACACCAGATTAAACCTCAACCTTATAACAAAAATAGGCACTGCAAATACTGATCCATCTTCCGGTTACCGCCATTCTATCAAATTCTAAAAATTAATTCAACCTATTTTGCTGCATTGAAATTTTCTTCTACCTTATCCCAATTAACCACGTTCCACCAAGCTGCGATATAATCGGGCCTCCGGTTCTGATAATTAAGATAATATGCGTGCTCCCACACATCTAGTCCGAGTATTGGCTTTAAACCATCAGAGACGGGATTGTCCTGATTAGGGGTCGATGTCACTACTAATTTACCGCTCCCGTCCAAAGACAGCCACGCCCAACCGCTTCCGAATCTTGTAGCAGCCGCTTTCGCAAATTCCTCCTTAAAAGCGTCCAAGCTCCCAAAGGATGAATTTATAGCCTCTAGAAGCTCCCCTGAAGGCTCTGTACCGCTCGGGCTCATTATTTCCCAAAAAAGACTGTGGTTCGCGTGTCCCCCTCCGCTGTTGCGTACGGCTCCCCTTATGTCCTCAGGTACGCTGCTTAAGTCAGAAAGCAAGTCCTCAAGACTCCGCTCGCCTTGTTCTGGATGTTTCTCGATAGCCGCATTTAAATTATTAACATAAGTCTGATGATGCTTGGTATGGTGAATCTCCATCGTTCGCGCGTCTATATGTGGTTCTAAAGCGCTGTAATCATAGGGTAGCTTGGGTAACTCATAAGGCATTAAATCTCCTCCTGATCTGAATTGTTTTTGAATTGAAAACCGGCGCTATCGGTAATTTTTAAAAGAAATATCAATAAATTCTTACTCCGATAGAATCTTTTTTAGTACGGCGTCTTGTGCCGCCAACTTCCTCATTATAACAAGATAATGTGGTTATGTCAAAAAAAATCACAAGATACTGTAATTTTAGCCCAAATTTATCCCTTAAGCACTGAGTTTGACACCTATATTCTCGCCTGGTAACTTTTACCAGTTAGTAACATGTATATTCTGGATGCAAGATATCCAGGATAGTTTAGGTATAATCATAAAATGCAGGTATCAAAAACACTAGATTACGCAGTCAGATCATTAACTTATATGGGGAATGATCCGGTTCTGAGACATAGCATGAAAGATATCTCGGAACACCAGAACATACCTCTGAGTTACCTCGCCAAGATTATGAGGAGGCTCGTAAAAAAGGGGTTAGTGCGTTCAATGGTAGGCCCCGATGGCGGATACGTACTCAGGAAAACACCTGATGAAATTAAGCTCAAGGATGTCTACGAAGCGATCGAGGGTGAAATAAGAATGGTAGACTGTATGGACAAAGACAATATCTGCGTTTTATACGACAACTGTGCACAGCTTCCCGTATGGGACAAGGTACAGATGTCAATGATTAAGATTTTAGAAGATACGACTCTTCAGGACATGCTAAACAAAGGAGCTAGTATGCCTACCCACCCAAACTAGGTGGGACGTGAAATGGATGTCCGTAGAACTCTGGGTATCATGGGTATGAAATTAAGGGAAATACACCGGGGTTGATTAGATAGAGCATAAGTTATTATCCAAGGAGAATTTGTTATGAGCGTTGATCTCGAGAAATTAGCCGAACAGGAATATAAATATGGGTTTGTGACCGACGTCGATCAGGAAATCGCCCCTAAGGGTCTAAATGAAGACACCATCAAGCTGATATCAAGTAAAAAGAATGAACCCGAATGGATGCTAGAGTGGAGACTCAAAGCCTATCGGCACTGGCTTACAATGGAAGAGCCCAAGTGGCCTAACGTTCACTACCCGCAGATAGACTATCAGGACATAAGCTACTATGCTGCACCCAAGAAAATTGAGAGGCCTAAAAGTCTTGACGAGATTGACCCTGAAATTAAAGAGGCTTACGACAAGCTCGGCATTCCGCTAGAAGAGCAGAAGATGCTTGCCGGCGTAGCTGTAGACGCTGTGTTCGACAGCGTATCCGTTATAACTACTTTTAAAGAGACACTTGCTGAGGCGGGCGTTATATTCTGCTCCATATCTGAAGCTGTGGAAAACCATCCGGAGCTCATAAAGAAGTATATGGGCTTCGTAGTACCACAAGACGACAACTTCTACGCGGCTCTTAATTCAGCCGTATTCACGGACGGATCGTTCGTATATGTTCCCAAAGGCGTAAGGTGCCCGATGGAGCTATCGACCTACTTCAGGATCAACGCTGAAAACACAGGGCAGTTTGAAAGAACGCTCATAATAGCTGAGGAAGGGAGCTACGTTAGTTACCTCGAAGGCTGCACCGCTCCAAAAAGGGACGAGAACCAGCTGCACGCGGCAGTAGTAGAGCTCGTCGCCCATAAGGACGCAACAATTAAATACTCGACCATTCAGAACTGGTATCCCGGTAACGCGGAAGGTGTAGGCGGCATCTACAACTTTGTAACAAAGCGCGGTAGATGCCTCGGAAACAACTCTCATATCTCATGGACACAGGTCGAGACAGGCTCCGCTATCACGTGGAAATACCCAAGCTGCATACTAGAAGGCGATAACTCGGTCGGAGAATTCTACTCGGTAGCCCTTACGAACAGACGGCAGCAGGCAGACACCGGCACTAAGATGATACACATAGGAAAAAACACTAAGAGCACGATCATATCCAAGGGGATCTCGGCGGGGCTCGGACAAAACACTTACCGGGGGCTCGTGCAGATCGGTCATGAAGCGTCTAACGCCAGAAACTACACGCAGTGCGACTCAATGTTAATAGGAGACAAATGCGGGGCTCATACGTTCCCGTACATAGAAGTAAAAAATTCAACGGCTCATATGGAGCATGAAGCATCGACATCTAAAATCGGAGAAGATCAATTATTTTATTGCCAGCAAAGGGGTCTCAGTGCCGAGGACGCCGTTTCTCTAATCGTAAACGGTTTCTGCAAGGATGTATTCAAAGAGCTTCCTTTTGAGTTTGCGGTTGAGGCTGAAAAGCTCTTGAGCATCAGTCTAGAGGGTAGCGTCGGATAAAAATTCCTACCTAAATTCATTAAATTACAAGAGAACACTGTCAAGGAGAATGACATGCTTGAAATAAAGAATCTGCATGTAAATGTAGAGGATCAGGAAATCATAAAAGGACTTAATCTCACAATCAACAAAGGCGAAGTCCATTCCATCATGGGCCCTAACGGCTCGGGTAAGAGCACGCTCGCTCAGGTGCTTGCAGGGCGTGACACATATGAGGTAACTGAGGGCGAAATACTTTTCCAGGGTAAGGACCTATTAGAGCTTGCCCCCGAGGAGAGGGCTTGCGAGGGAATATTCCTTGCATTTCAGTACCCGGTAGAGATACCCGGTGTGGCCAATACATATCTTTTGCGCGAAGCGCTCAATTCCATTCGCAAATACAAGGGAGAAGAGCCCCTAAAACACGTTGAGTTCGGAAGACTCGCGAAAGAAAAAATGAAGGTAATGGATATGGATGACAGCCTGCTGAAACGCGCTGTGAACGCGGGTTTTTCTGGCGGGGAGAAAAAAAGGAACGAAATATTTCAGATGCAGATACTCGAGCCCAAGCTCGCTGTTCTTGACGAGACCGATTCGGGACTAGACATAGACGCGCTCAAGATCGTTTCAGACGGAGTTAACGCGCTAAGAAGCCCCGAGAGGTCCTTTCTTGTAATCACTCACTATCAAAGATTGCTGAATTACATCGTCCCCGACTATGTTCACGTGCTGGTTGACGGAAAGATAGTGAAATCAGGCGGAAAAGAGCTTGCGCTTGAGCTTGAGGACAAGGGTTACGGATGGATTGAGGACGAGTCAAAAGCGGCTGTAAACGATTAGCACTTTAAACGATAACTGCACTTGGAGACACAGAGCTTATGAGCATTACCTTAATAGAAAAAGATGACGGATATAAGAGCGGATTTTCAAAGTTCTTAAATGAAACAGCATCAGAAGACCCGCAGTGGCTTAAATCCATACGTGAAGAAGGCATTTCCACATTTGCAGAGCTCGGATTCCCTACAACCAGGGATGAAGACTGGCGCTTTACCAATGTAGCCCCGATCGCAAGATCAGCTTTTGAAATTTCTCGAAACGGGTACATAGAACCCTCTTCGGATGAAATTGCTAAATTCATGTTCGAGGACGGCTCCAACGCTACACTTGTATTTATTAACGGCTACTACGCGCCGGAATTATCCAGGACTGAGAGCCTGCCCCAGGGTGTAATCGTATCCAGTCTGGCAGAGGCTCTAAGGGAACACGAAGAGCTTGCGCGGGAACACTTGGCAAAGTATGCGGATATAAAAAACGAGGCTTTCACAGCTCTTAATAACGCGTTTTTTGAGGATGGGGGATTTGTCTATATTCCAAGCGGCACAGTCCTTGAAAACCCGGTGCATCTGCTCTATGTATCCGCCCCGACCGAAAAGCCCCGTGTTACGAGTCCGCGCAACCTGATAATCGCTGAAGAAAACGCTCAAGCAAATATTGTAGAGCAGTATGTATCGCTTGAAGAGAGTGTGTACTTATCAAATGTTGTCACAGAGCTTGTTGTAGGGGAAAACAGCACGCTCGGACATTATCTGATCGAACGTGAGAGTAAAAAGTCTTTTAATGTCTCGACACTAAGGGCACAGCAGGGTAGGAACAGTAATATCAGATCGCACTCGGTACTCCTTGGCGGAGCTATTGTCAGAAACAACGTTCACCCCGTGCTTGCGGGTGAAGGGTGCGACTCTTTAATTAACGGGCTCTTTATGTCCAAGGGGCGTCAGCACATGGACAATTACATGAAGGTCGAGCACGCAAGCCCTCATTCAGATTCCCGCCAGTTCTATAACGGCGTACTTGACGGCCGCTCAAGGGGGGTATTCCACGGGCGCATCGTGGTCCACGAAGACGCTCAGAAAACAGACGCCAAACAGACCAACCGAAACCTGCTGCTCTCAGACAATGCTCAGATCGACACAAAACCCCAGCTTGAGATATATGCGGACGACGTTAAATGCACACACGGAGCCACAATCGGGCAAATAGACGAGGACGCGATATTTTATCTTCGCTCAAGAGGAATCCCCCAGGAAGCCTCCCGCGATATAATTCTTAACGCTTTTACAAATGAGACGCTTGACAGCATGAGCGTAGAGTCGGTTAAAAATTACTGCTCCGAACTTGTTGAGGATTGGTTCTTGCAAAGGAAGCTGGAAACTAATAAGTAGGTAATTCAAATCATGTCAGAGTTTGAAAAAATAGCAAAGACGGGTGACATTTCACCCGGAGAAATAAAGTCTTTTGTCGTCGGACCGGATATGATAGCCGTGTGTAACGTAGAGGGTACATACTACGCGTTCAGAGACGAGTGCACTCACCAAGCACTGCCGCTCTCAGACGGCATGCTCGATGGAAAAACACTCACATGCTCCTACCATAGCGCCGAATTCAATGTGGAAACCGGAGAGGCACTCTGCCTCCCCGCTGTAGACGCAGTCGAGACTTTTGAGCTCAAAATCGAGGGTGATGATATATTTATACTCATCGAAGATTAACCCCATCTTTTAAAGTTATCCCCCCCGCAATCCGAATAAATAAATCATAAGCACATTCAACACCCCGCTGTACTATTCGAACAGGCGTTTTGTTGTAAAAGTTAGATGTATATATTAGATTAGATTAAGAGGGATTAAGGCTGGGGCAAAAACATAACGCGTCTTCCGGCGCATTTTAATATCTAAACGAACGAGAGGGTTATTATGCTGAATTCATACAAGCTCCTTATAACTATACTGATTTTATTCATTTTCACATTAGGTTGTGACAACAACAATAACTCTACGATCCCGGATGATAGTCCTATTCCCCCTAACCCGCAAGACTGGGTGTGTCCGGGCTCTGTTGTGAACCTTTCACAGGATGAGATAGACGCGTGGTGCGACGCAAATGAAGACCGTGGTGAGCCGGCACCGCCCGAGCTTAGAAACCCTCCCCCTCTCTCGGATATAGAGGCGAAAAACGAATTTGATCTCATGTTCAGAGATTTTATCAGAAACCTTGAATACGCTAACGAGCTTGACTGGAACCGCGACCTCAACTGGAGGATGACCGGCCCGTATCTTGGAGCATTCGGGTTCGGAGAGTTCTTCGGGGTCCACTCCTCTGCTGTACGCATCTACTATTCCCCTGAAGTAATAAAGTGGCTTTGCGACGGTCGTGTGGGAGAGATTCCGGACGGCGCTATGATAATAAAGGAACAGCATCCTATTAATGAGTCGTTAGGCATCTTAACAGACGAAGACGGCTGTATGGAAATACCCGTAAGCGTTACACCGACGAACTGGACTACTTACATAAAAAAGAATTCCGCTTCTTTTGACGGGTGGTATCAGGGCAGTGTCAGGGCGGCATCAACACAAAACCCGGCACCTCTATGGCAAATAGGAAACCCGCCGATACTAGACGCCTCAGCGATAACAGACCCCGGTTTTTTTGCTAATACCGGAAACCCGCCGATAGAGCGCGATCCTAACTGGTATCCGACAGGTTACTTGTTTATCAGCGATGAGGAGGTAGACGGCAATACTAAGAACCCAAACGTTGCCTGGGCTTACAACGCTTACGGAAACTTCTGCATTAACTGCCATGCTTCCGCCACAAGCGAATCTACTTTTTCAACTCTGGTAAATGTAATTACCCCCGGCACTCAATTTATACAATACAGCCCCGATCTGCTATTACTAATCGGCATAAATTTCACGGGAGACTTGCACCTACCCCAGAGGGTTGCTCTTGAATTCTTACAAAGCCTGGTGGGCCCGGGTTTTGAGGTGCCTTTTACTGATCCCCTTCCAGAGCCGACTGAGGAATTTTTGGAATTCTATGACCAGATTCCCCCGGTAGATTTTGAAACTGCCTGGGAAACAAGGCTTCCGGCGGAGACATATGACCATCAAGTCTCCTTTGCTGAGGGCCCGGACCAGTTCCTTACCTCGGATCAGTGCATCGGATGTCACGACGCTACGTTCTTTAATTTATTCCTGCCCAATATGATATTCTCAGAGGAACAGCCTGACGACACCACCAAGAGATATAACCTTTCTCCTTACGCCGAATGGAAAGCCTCTCCGCTTGGCCAAGCTGGAAGGGACCCGATATTCTTCGCACAGGTGGAGAGCGAGACAAACTTCTTTTCCGAGACAGGGCTTGCCGGTCTCGAAGACCCTAAGATATGCATACAGACCACCTGTCTTCACTGCCACGGTGTAATGGGCCAGCGCCAGTTTCAGATCGACACTGAGGGCCAGGACGACGAGGGCTGTATAGACCTTTTTGGTATCGCGCCTCCTCCACAAGTTCCGGTAGGCGCCCCGCTGAGCGCGGACGCTGTAACACAGTGGCCGGGATCCGACAACACAGACCTACAGCGCTACGGCTCACTTGCCCGCGACGGCATCTCCTGCACGGTTTGCCACCATATAGTAAGCGAAGGGTTCGGCACCGATAATATCTACACGGGGAACTTTGTTACAGGTCCTCCCGATGAGCTTTACGGCCCGTACGAAGAGGTCGTCACAGTCCCGATGTGGAACGCGCTTGGAATAATCCCTGAGTTCGGGGCACAGGTTAAGGAAGCTGACCTTTGCGGCACGTGCCATAACATTCTCCTCCCTATAGTTACTAACCAGGGAGACCTGCTCGGGTTCAGCTATGAGCAAACTACTCACCTCGAGTGGCTCAACAGCGACTACGCGCCCGGCAGAAAATTAAACCAAACCTGCCAGGACTGTCACATGCCCAAAACTTTTCATGGACAGAAGCTAGAGTTTAAAATAGCCAATATCGAAGACGACACGCTCCCGCCGGTGCAGAATCGCCTGCCCGACAGTGAAATCAAACTTAGGGAGCGGAGCGAATACTCCCGCCATTCACTGCATGGATTAAACGTATTTTTAAATGAGATGTTCCAGGAGTTCCCCCTTATACTGGGCAGCAGGCAGATCGACTTTATGTCTGGCGTAGCGACCGAGCTGCCGCTAATTACGGCAAGGGAATCATTTTTAGAGATGGCGCGTAACCAAACTGCAGATATCGATATAGAATCGCTCGAGATTACGCCCGAGGGGAAACTGCAAGCAGTAGTAAATGTCACAAATCACGCAGGCCACTACCTTCCTTCAGGAGTTAACTTCAGGCGCGTATTCCTTGAGTTCACAGTGAGGGACAGCGAAGGGAATATACTGTGGGCTTCGGGTTTGACCAATAGTGTGGGCGCCATTATCGAGGGCGTTGACGGCCCGGTGCTTCCGAGTGAGCTTGTACTTGAGAACCCGCAGGCTTTCCAGCCGCACTATCAGCAAATAACAGAGCAGAACCAAGTCCAGATATATCAGGAGCTTGTTGCCGATACGGACGGCAATATCACAACGAGTTTCCTACGGCGCGTGTTTACTCTGAAGAACAACCGCATAAGGCCGGTAGGGTTTGACCCCGCTTTCTTCTTTAATAACCCATCGCCGTTTGTAAAGGAGCTTGCGGAGATACCTGGAGAGGCCAAGTTCGACCCCTACTACACGGACCCTTCACTCACTGGAGCGGATGAAATCGAATATCTCGTTACGCTCGATCCGGCAACACTGGCGCAGGTGGATCATGTCCAAGTAACTGCCTATAACCAGTCGATACCGCCCTTTTACTTACAGCAGAGGTTTAATGACGCAAACGTAGGAGTGGCCGAAAAGGACAATATCGAGCGCCTTTACTATATAACTTCCCACCTGAACACTCAAAATGCTACCGATGATTCAGGCACCGCGTTCATTGAAGACTGGAAGCTCATGCTCACCACTGATACAGCTAATCTTGAATAGTTCTTAATAGAAGCGGGTGGTCACATTTCCCAAGAAGTATAAGAACCTCAGGTAATCTCTATAGAAGAACTATGCCAATTAAGCTAAAACGAGTCTATGAAGAACCACAAACAAGTGACGGCAAGAGGGTGCTCGTAGAGAGGCTATGGCCCAGAGGCCTGTCGAAAGACAAAGCGTGTGTAGACCTATGGGTGAAAGAAGCAGCACCGTCAACCGGGCTCAGAAAGTGGTTTGACCACGATCCTTCAAAATGGGAAGAGTTTAAGAAGCGTTACTTCGCAGAGCTTGACGCAAACCCCGAAGCACTAAAGCCTATACTCGAGATACCCGGTAACGAGACAGTCACCTTCGTATTCGCATCAAAGGAAGAAACTTATAACAACTCAGCCGCTCTTAGGGAATATTTAAATCTACGAGCTAAAATATGAACCCTTGTGCCGCTGACGGATTAATCCCCTCTGTCGGTAACCGCCCCTTCCGAGGCAGAAGATACCAGCCTTGCGTACTTAGCCAGGACGCCCCGCTTTTCTTTTGGCTTTGGTTTTTTCCATGCGGAAAGCCTTTTCTTTATTTCCGCTTTTGATACTTTAAGGCTGATTTCCCGCTTATTAGCGTCGATTGTAATTTCATCCCCGTTTTTGACTACGGCAATCACGCCGCCGTCAAACGCTTCAGGAGTAATATGACCCACGACAAACCCGTGTGTGCCGCCGGAAAAGCGCCCATCCGTAATTAACGCGACGTCGTTTCCTAGTCCCTTACCCATAACAGCCGAAGTAGGGGCCAGCATCTCCCTCATTCCAGGCCCGCCCTTGGGCCCTTCGTAGCGAATTACAATTACATGACCCGCCTTCACCCTTCCGCCAAGTATCGCTTTAAGACAGGATTCCTCGGAATCAAACACTATGGCTCTCCCCGTAAACGAGTGGCCCTCGTGGCCTGAGATCTTTGCGACGGCGCCCTCCTGGGCAAGGTTACCTCTTAGAATAACAATATGACTATCTTCTTTAATCGGTTTTTTAAGCGAGTGCACCAGGTCCTGTCCTTTGGGATATGAGCCCGCGGTTCTCAAGTTTTCTCTAACTGTTTTACCCGTAACAGTAAGACAGTCGCCGTGCAGGAGGCCTGCGCGTAAAAGCATTTTGAGTAGAGGCGTGATGCCGCCGATTTTGCAAAAATCCGCCATCATATATCTGCCGCTCGGTTTTAGATCGGCCAATACGGGCGTCTTCTTACCGATTCTCGTAAAATCATCGATTGTAAGCTTTACGTTCACTGCGTTTGCCATTGCGAGTAGATGTAACACCGCGTTTGTCGAGCCCCCGAGCGCAATGACAACCGTAATTGCGTTTTCAAATGCCTTCTTGGTCATGATATCGCTTGGACGGATGTTTTTCTTGAGCAGGTTCATAACAGCGGCGCCGGCGTCCCTACAGTCTTTTTCCTTGTCTCTGGAAATTGCGGCCTGCGCAGAACTGTTAGGGAGGCTCATCCCGAGAGCCTCAATCGCCGAGGCCATAGTATTGGCCGTGTACATTCCACCGCAAGAGCCCGGTCCGGGAATAGCGCTTGTTTCGATTGCCTTAAGCTCTCTGTCTGAAATATCTTTATTCGCGTGAGCGCCCACAGCTTCAAATACCGATACTATATCCACGTCCTGGCCCTTATAATTTCCAGGCATAATAGTGCCGCCGTACACGAATACCGATGGGCGGTTAAGTCGCGCCATAGCTATAAGGCAACCGGGCATGTTCTTGTCACACCCGCCAATGGCAACCAGCCCGTCAAACCCTTCTGCTCCCGCGACAGTCTCGATTGAATCCGCGATCACTTCCCTTGAAACCAGCGAGTATCTCATCCCCGAAGTACCCATGGATATTCCGTCTGAAACCGTAATAGTATTGAATATTATAGATTTTGCCCCGGCTTTGTCTGCCCCTTGAGAGGCGTCACGAGCAAGTTTGTCTATATGCATATTACAAGGGGTAACCATACTCCAGGTAGACGCGATCCCTACTACAGGTCTTTTAAAATCCTTGTCCTTGAAACCCACGGCTCTGAGCATCGAGCGATTGGGCGCTCTGTCGGCGCCTTCTACTACCAGAGAAGAGAATTTTCTAAAATTAACAGGTTTTCCGTTTGAACTCTTTTTATTACTCATTAAAACCCCCTGAATATACGTATGAGATTGAATTATTATCTATACATTAAAAACTATGTCAATCGAAATCACACTGGTCTTAAATAATACTTGAAAGAACCCCCCTATTCACATTATCATCTTAATAATAGGCGGAATAAAATTTTAAGGCGAATATTTAGTTAAGACAAAGGACTGTGCCCGAAGCGCATTCGGACACTATGAATATAGCAAGTTAGTAACGAGATTATGGCTGTACACAGGGGCTTTATAACGATAGAAGGTCTCACATACCATCTAAGGAGGTGGCACCATGAATCACGTTATTGCAACAATTATCGCAGGAATAGTAGGGACTGCGGGAATGAGCATTGTGCTCTGGGCTGTTACACGCTCTGGTATTGCTCCCGCCCCCATGATAAGGGCTATCGGCAGTATGCTCACGGGCTCTTATGACAACTCTTTCACACCGGGGCTTATCATCCACTTCATTGCGGGAATTCTCATCGCCTTTGTTTACGCGCTTCTCATAAGCCTTTTTTCACCGACCTCGATTGCAGGATACATTGGAGCGGGGACCATGATCGGGGTTTTTCACGGTGTCGCGTTCGGCTTCATTCTGGTAGTTGCCGTCGCGGAGCACCACCCCTTGGAGCAGTTCAGGAATGCGGGCTCTCAAGTGGCTATCGGACATTTCGCGGGTCATGTTGTCTACGGCATCCTGGTTGGAGCGGTTTTAGGTATGACAGGCGCAAGGTTCTTTCATTAAAACGTAAAAACAAGCCGGTGGTCTACACAATTTGCGTTCAAGGTGTTCATGATTCACCTAGGAGTGTATCGAGCTCTCTGAAGAATCTCAGAATCTCTTCTTCGGTATTGTAAAAGTGGGGAGCTAACCTCAAAGCGCCACCCCGCTCATTTATAACTATATTTGATTTCATTAGCTTATCCCGAATATCCGCGGGATCAAAATCACCTGAAAATGAGACAATTCCTCCTCTACTTCTGTGATTACGCGGAGATTTTATCTCAAAACCCCTCTTATCGGACTCCTCTATTATCAACTCTCCCAAGCCTATTACCCGCTCATATATATCGCTTACACCGATTTCGCAAATCATATCCAGTGAAGCGCCTAGAGCGTGGATTCCCATGACATTATAAGTGCCTTCTTCAAACCTTCCCGCATGAGATTTCAGATTGTAATCAATTTTCTCAAATTCGTTTTCACCCTCAACCGACATCCAGCCGATCAAAGCAGGCTTGAGAGTTTCAGCAAGTTCCCTTTTGCAGTAAAATATCCCGGCGCCCTCCGGCGAAAGGAGCCATTTATGCCCGTCGGCTGCAAGAAAGTCTACCCCAATTCCCTTTACATCCATTGGCACTACACCAAGACTCTGAATTGCGTCCACAAACAACAGTACGCCGCGTTTATTGCAAATCTCTCCGAGCTTCTTCAGATCAATCCTAAACCCGTTTACGGACTGCACCGAGCTTGTAGATAGAACCCTGGTCCGGGAGTCCATAAGCCCTTCAATATCCTCTATTCTTATTATCCCGCCTGTAAAAGGTACGACCCTTACTTCAACCCCCTTGCTTTTCAGATCGAGCCACGGATACACGTTAGCGGGGAACTCTTTGTCTGAAATAATGACATTGTCCCCCTCTTTCCAATCAAGTCCGCCCGTCACCAAAGAGATCCCGTGGGAAGTGTTTTTTATAAAGGCCATTTCATCTTTTTGAGAGCCTATTAGTGCCGCAGACGCAGCCCTTACTTGCTCGACCCTGTCCATCCAGGAATCATAATCCAGTATTGCTTTTTCAGATGCGCGGCTTAAAAACCCCTCTACTTCATTTTTTACCCTGAGCGGGACAGGGGCCACACCCGCGTGGTCAAGATATACAGAGCTCTTAACTATGGGAAACTCACTTCTGTATCTATCTATCATATTTTTGTCCAGCATAGGAACATTAAACTAACGTAAACGCCGCCCCCTATCAAACATTTACGCAAAAATATCATTTGACAAATCTGCTAAATCGTGCGATTATAAGGCTCGAATTAGAATTTAGGAGGTAGTTCGTTTTATGCAGGGTACAGTAAAGTGGTTTAACAGTTCAAAAGGCTACGGATTTATCCAGTCTGATGAGATAGATAAGGACGTCTTTGTCCATTACAGCGTTATAGAAGGCGATGGATATAAGAGCCTTACAGAGGGCGAAGCCGTAGAGTTTGAGATAACAGATGGACCGAAGGGTCCTCAGGCAACAAGTGTAGTTAAGGCCGGCGGCGAATAGCTGCTTTCTTAGTTATAGATATTCATTTTTAGAGTTGCCGCTCTAGGTAGTTACGCTATTTTTCTTTTCTAATGCCCATTGGTTAGGGTGTGGGTATAGGACGAAGGTTTTCTATATCCGCTTGACAGACTTGGGTAATCCCCCCTATATTATTTCACAGTGTTAAATAGAAGAAAATTCATAAGAAATGCACTCTCATTGTCGGTGTGCGCGCTTTCGCTTCCCCTTCTCGGATTTAACGAGGGCTCGAAATTCCATTTCGCTCAACTTTCCTACGACGGCGACTGGGACCCAAGACCAAGGGCGCACAATAGACTACTTAGCTCGATCGAGCTTCGAACCAGCGTTAAAACGTCCTATGATAAAAAGGTGCTTAAACTTGGCGATTCCGATCTTTTCCAGTACCCGTTTCTATATTTAGCAGGCACCGGCAGCTTTGAGCCTTTCACTAATGAAGAGAGAAGGAACCTCAGGAAATATTTAAAATTAGGCGGGACACTGATCGTGGACGACGTATCGGGCTCAAGGGACAGTGCTTTTGACGCTCAGATAAGAAAAGAGTTTCACTACATTATTCCTGAGATTCAACTGACTAAGCTCCCCCAGGACCACGTTGTATATAAATCCTTTTATCTCCTCCATTCCGCTGGCGGGCGCAAGTTGATTTCACCCTACTTAGAGGGCATTACTTTCACGGATGAAGACCGTACTTCGGTTTTTTACTCCAGGAACGATCTTGGGGGCGCATGGTCTGAAGACGAATTCGGCAAGTGGGAATATGAGTGCATACCGGGCGGCGAATCACAAAGAGAGCTTGCTATGAGGCTTGGTATAAATATGGTCATGTACGCACTTACCGGAAACTATAAGAAAGACCAGATCCACGTGCCGTTTATAAAGAAAAGGCAGATGCTTTAACGGTCTTGTCCAATTAACCCTGTCCTGCTTGAGCCCTTAATAGATAAAACCCAATCGAGTATAGTGTAATTTATGGATGATAACGGCATATGCCCACTATGCGGACGTGAGCTTCCCGAAAAGCCTAGCAAGCACCATTTGATACCCCGCTCGCTTAAAGGCCGTGAAATAGTGCTTCTCCACCGTGTGTGCCACAGACAGATACACGCTACTTTTACAGAGCGCGAGCTCTACAATTATTACAATACCATCGACAGGATTCTTGAGAACTATAATATCAGAAAGTTCGTTAAATGGATAAAAAACAAGCCGCCGGGGTTTCACGTAAGGACTAAAAATACTCACCGAAAAAACAACAAGGGCTAACCTTGAAACCGATCATAGAATGTTATAAACCTTATAAATTCCAGAATTTTGAATAACAATCGATAAGACTTAAGGGTGGAGCTAGACTAGGTGCCTATTCCATCCAGGATTAGCTAATAATTTAGTCCGGCAACTGGTTAAGCTCAGTTATGCCAAACAAAGCGCCCTGAGAATCGGTTAGCATAGCAATCCTCCCTATTCCTTCAAGGTCCTTTGGCGGACTTACAACCTTACCGCCCAGGGACTCCGCCTTTTGAACAGTGCCATCACAGTCATCGACCGCAAAGTACACAAACCAAACAGGCGGCATATCGCACCATTCCTCCTGCATCGAGATTATACCGCCCGCCATAGTCTTCCCGTTCATTAACAGCTTATAGTCTATACCGCCTAAGCTCATATCCTGTGCGGTCCATCCGAGCAGGTCACAGTAGAATTCTTTTGCTTTATCAGTTTCATTTGTAGCTAGCTCATTCCATAAAAGGGCGCCGTTCTCATTTACTATTTCCGCGCCTATATGCTTAAAAGGCTGCCAGAATGATATCACGGCTCCTATAGGGTCTAATATCGCCGCCATTCTCCCCGCATCGAATACGTCCATGGGCTCTACAATGATATTTGCACCCAGAGATTTTGCCTTTTCCACTGTCTCGTCCACATTAGCCACCGACACGTAGCTCCCCCAATAAGTTGGCACGCCCTGCTCGGCCTGCTCCTGATACATTTGATACATAGCCCCTACTGCCTTTCCCCTGATAGCGGCCATGGAATAGACCTGGTCTTCACCTATCGGATTATCCGTAATCTCCCAGCTAAAGAGGCCGTTATAGAACTCTTTTGCCTTGTCGGCGTCAGCCGCTACAAGCTCGGGCCAGCAGAAAGTGCCAGGTGTATATTCCGCTCTTTCACTCATATTATCAACCTCCGGAAAATTCAGTCTATTATATGATAAAGTCTAATTGATATCGCTCGCCTCTACCATAACTTTTGATAATTACTGCCGGGTTAAGCACCCGCTAAGAAAGAAAAAAGACGGGGGATGATTTATCAATCATCCCCCGTTAGCCAAGAAGGACGCCTTGTCTCCATTACGGACACTAGGCGTTAGGGAGGGTTACGGCCCGGATATTAGGTGGCATAATCAGTACAACACGACAGGATTAAGCCCGTATTCAGAAGCTGTTAATTCCGTGTTAAAGATCAAATCGCAAAAGTGAATGCTCTGAATCTATGAAAGATTATGAGCTTACTGTAAAATGGTTGTGATTGAGTTAACACTATCTAATCGTTATCCAAAATACAGAGTTAAAAGGAGCGGTTTATGATTGAAAGATGGTATTTACTGACAATACTCGCGACAATTTGCTTCGCTTTCGGGAGCTTCTTCGGCAAGCTCGGTTCATTTAAGGACATTCCCCACCGCGTCTACTTTTTTGAAGGGCTCGGCACTCTTAGTATCTTTACAACATTCGTTCTTTTTTATAGGGACACGATTTTCAGCAACTTTTCGATCAACTTTCCGGCCCTGCTGATGGGACTTATTTGGGGTATCGGTACGGTGCTCTTCATATTGGCTCTAAAGTACGCAAAGCTCTCGGTCTTGGTACCCTTATCCGCTGTCTATCCCGCGCTTACAGTCGTGCTCGCGCTTATATTCCTGGGCGAGCGTCTGGGACCAAGGGAGATCGCGGGCGTAGTATTCGCTGTCATATCCGCGGGGCTTCTCGCAAAGACTTGAGAGTGTCCTGAGTATTACATCTAATATCTTGATAATACGTGAGATATTAATAAGAAGGATTATGCTCTATGGTTATACTAAAAAATATCTGGTCTGTTTGTAACTATGCCTTGAACTCCTCTATCTTTAAGCTCTCTTGCTTTAACGGATTCGTTTACGACGTAAGTAAACAGATGCAGATCGTTTTCACGCGCGCGCCTGACTGTTTTATCTGAAATGAACCAGTGAAACGGAGCAACCGCGTCCGCGCCGCAGCTCAGCGCATTTTTTATAAAATTTAACGAAGAAAATGAGATCAGACCCGTACTGATCGACGGCTCAAGGTATTTTATCAATTTAAGGCGGTTGGGTTTATATGATATTACGAAACTATCTTCCACCAAACCGTGTTTTTTTATCTGTTTTACGACTTTATCCTCTAAACCGTTTTCTTTAATCTCTATCGCGAAGCGGGTTTCTCCTCGAAATAAATCAAGCACTTCGTCCAGAGTCGGTATCTGCTCCCCGTTACCGGCGTCAAGCTCTTTTAATTCAGAAAGCGTTTTGTGCCCGACAAGCCCGGTGCCGTCTGTTGTACGATCGACCTTTTTGTCATGGATTACCACCAATTGTGAGTCCTGAGAGCACCTGACGTCAAACTCGATCAAATCGGTATTCATGTCAATTGCTTTTTTAAAAGACGCAAGAGTATTTTCCGGCTCATACGCGCTTGCGCCCCTGTGTGCTATCTTCACAAAATAATCGTTTCCATTGCTCCGCATAGCATTAGTATACATATATTCACACAAGCTTTGCTAAATCGGGGAAAAATCTGTAGAATGCTATTTTAAATGCCTAGACTCCTTAAAGACTATATTTACCTACTTAGACCAGAGCAGTGGCTGAAAAACCTTCTCGTTTTGGCTCCCCCGTTTTTCGGTGGCGTTCTGTTTTCGAGCTACGAGATGGTCACAAACATGATCGTAGCTTTCATTGCGTTTTCATTGGCCTCCTCTACCGCTTACATTACAAATGATATTTCGGATATACAGTCTGACCGTCTTCACCCGAAAAAAAAGCTCAGACCACTCGCTTCCGGCAGAGTGAGCGTTACAGAAGCGGCAGTGCTTGCAATAATAACTCTCATAATTTCACTTGTTTTGAGCTTATTGGTTAATAAGGGGTTTTTATTGATTACCGCAGTATATCTCGTACTCAGCCTCCTTTATTCCGTTTATTTTGAAAGAATAGTAATCGTAGATGCCTTTATTATTGCCATTGGGTTTGTGATCAGGATAGAAGCAGGAGGGCTCGCCTCCGGGATCGAGGTGACAAGCTGGCTACTGCTCACCACATTTCTCCTATCTTTACTGCTCGTATTTGGTAAGAGGCGCTTTGAGCTCGCTATGGCAACAAATAAGGGAGTAAAGTTTAGGGATGTGTTGGCGCACTATAACGAAAAATTCTTAGATACGGCGCTCGGGATATTCGCAACTTCGGCACTTGTGACTTACTCGATATATGCCGTGAGCCTGGATTCAAAGATATTTCTGATTACCGTACCGTTTGCCTGCTATGGGATCCTTCGCTATATGTATCTGGTACAAACGGATAAAAGCGGCGACCCGACCGAGGCTCTTTTAAAGGATAAGTGGCTCTTTTTATGCGTAGCTATATGGTTACTGACGACTTCCCTTATCATCTACTTTCAGGATATCTCGGGCTTGGTCGAGTAACTCCGCTGGCAGTCCGCTGCGTATAGCGATTTCAGCCTCGTCTTTCGCTTTTTCAATCTCACCCTGTTTTAGATAAATCTTTGCGAGAAGAAAATTCGCTTTGCCAAAGCTGTAGTAATGCTCCAAAGCTTGCCTCAAATATTTCTCCGACTGATCATATGTGTCCGGAGATCCTCCCATCTCACCCTTTATATACGATATCAGCCCCAGGTGGTAGTATGTCCTGCCGTTACCAGGATCAAACTCCCGCGCTATTTTAAACCATCTCTCAGCATTCTGGTAATCCTCAGTTTCTATATATACCAGGCCGAGATTATTAGCGGTTACGGACTTACCTCTCGGGCTGTCTCCCATCTCGGGCAATAGAGCAATCTTGTACTCTTTAACAGCCTCATCATATTCCCCGACATTTGAGAGCGCAATCCCGTAGTTCGTATGGGGCAGCGGATGATAGGGGGATTTAAGGGTTGTATCCCGCCAAAGTGACAGGTCATCCTGCCAAACAGACTGCCTCTGAACTGTTAGTATCGAAAATACCGCTATGATAATAATGCCGAGTGCCCATGCCAATCTCCTAAGCTCCGCCTTCTTGCCCGCTTGAATTAGCAGATAGCCCAAAAACAGGCAGAACCCGGCGGAGGGTATAAAGAGATACCGCTCGGCCATCGGAGTTGAGGCGATAGGATAAACTGCGACAACAAGAGAAGGACTAAGAGTAATCAAGATCCAGAGAATGCTAAACGCGGTCACTTTTTCCCTCTTTAATATTGACCAAATGCTTAGCGCCGCAAGTACTAAAGCAAGAAAACATGCGGCAGCCGTATAGTAAATCTCCTTTGGAACCTGTGAGATAAAGGCGTTTAGGTTAAATGGTAAAATGAGCTTATTGATATATATAAGGGTCGAATTTAAAAGAGCTTTTAGGGCTTGTGTGTAAACCGCGCCTTTTGATACTTCCAGAGCTTGCTCAGTCCCGCCCGAAACCTGGGGGGACACGCCGGACATTACAGCCTCACCAACCTCCGAGATATTTACAAACGCCCTTCCCCTCAGATAAAGATATAGGATCAGTATAGCAATATAGAGAATATATCTCACAATACTGCTCCGTTTGATCAGCTGTCCGCTTAAAAGATCGTACACTAGCACCATGGCAACCAGCGTTACTGCAACCTCTTTTGACAACAGCGCAAGAGAAAAGCTAAGCGCGGCGAGAATTAAAACCCACATTCGCCTGTGCGAGACGACATGGCACAGTACAGCAAGAAAAAAGAAAAGTCCGCACAAGACGTCTGTTCTTCCCGCCACCCACGAAACGGATTCCACGTGTATGGGATGGACTGCGAATATCAGTGCGGAGACAAACGCTGCGGGCTCGGCATAGTTCTTATTTAACCCCCGTAAAAGCGCAATAATCATGAAATACAAGAGGACCGCCGATACTGAGAAAAACACTAAATTGCTTAGATGAAACCCGAAAGGAGACACCCCCCAGACCCCCTTGTCCGAAACCACGGAGGTATGTACAACAGGGCGGTAATAACGGGCCTTTTTATTGGTGTCTACTGCCGGGACTATTACATTGATAATGCTTGAAGGATCGAAAGAAACCTGGCTCTTTGAAATTACCTCCACATCATCCCATACAAAGTCGTTTACTAGTGAAGGAGAGAATAGAGCGAAAGAGAAGAGAAAAAGAAATACTGCAGAGAGGTTTCTTCGCCTGATTAAATTAGATATAACTTCCATTGTTAAGCTAATTATATCACCAAGTACTAGGAGAAGGCCGAGAAATTGAAGATCAAAAAGCTGTAGCGACTAACGGAATAAATCTTCTTCAGGATCTCTTATAAGCTCCGCTGCTCCTGTGTCCGCTTTCTCAAAATCATAACCCCTCACGATCACAACCGGAACCGAGCCCGCCTTCTCCATTAAAAGCCCCGCGGCAGCGGCAATCTGATCAGCAACAGCCATCTCCGTCGCGACAAGCACAAGTCCCTTTGAGTCCCTATCTCCCCTGTAGTCTCTTAGCGCTTTTATACCGGCGGAGCCTATAGCCACATCCACTAGACCTTGCCGCCAAGGCCTTCCCACGGTGTCTGTAATTATAACGGCCACATCTTTACCGGACACTGACTTAAATCCCTCAGCTAATCCACGGGCCGAGCGGTCTGAGTCAAGCGGCAGAAGCGTAACCTTATCTCCCCCTGAAACATTGGAAGCGTCCACACCCGCGTTTGCGGATATTAAGCCTCCCCGGGTTTCAACTATAAGCCTCCCCTTCTCGGGCTTTCTCTGGTCCATTTTGATTATCTTGGTAGTCTCACCGAGTATGACCTCTACTAGTCTTGGGTCCTTGCTGACTTCTTTTGATAGTGTATGGGCAAAGTCGCTAGGTTCTATATCATTTAAATCAACAATCCGCCCCTCTGACTTGGATACTATCTTCTGAGCGATTACCAGCACATCACCACTCTCAATTGTGAGACCTGACGCGGCGGTGGCATCCGACACTATCTTTACCAGATCGTCGCCTGCCCCGATCTCTGGAATCCCCGCAATAGGTATTAGCGTTATAGAATTAGGTCCTTTTGTCATATCTTTTTCATCCCGTTTCTCATTCAAGCTAAGATAATAGTCAACTGATTTGCTTATTCAAGCCGCCGCCCGCATACAAAAACTCTAACAACCGCGCTCCAATAAAACCTGTTTAAAGATACATTGTATTTAAGCATGGTTTTAGTCTATGATATAAGTTCAGTGAGGCAATAGGCAAGAAGGTATGAATGAAAGCAGAAAAACTGATACACGCAATTGAGGAGCTTGTAAGATTAGCCGACAAAGAGGCTTACTATAGAGACGACAACCTCCAGCTAAGGTTTTCTCTAGACGATTCAAGCTATGTTATCGGGACTAGAGAAGACGGTATCGTTTATTTATCCGTATACTTCGGATTTGAGATGGGATTTAAATTCTATTTGGAGAAAGACGGCGCCGTTCTCCTGGAGGAGGGGAGCACTGCCAATCTAATCGAGTACTCGGGACCCGCTCAGGTGCTAAATGTAATAGACAATGCGGGGGAGGCATTGCTTGCGTTAGGCACTGCGGCAATAGAGGCCGGAGACTACGAGTTTAAAACAATGGAAGAGGTGAGCGAAGAATTCAGAAAGATTAGAGAGGGCGATAAGAGGGACGAAGGTGAAAAGCATTAATTTTGCTTACCGGCAGCTATTTCAAAAGGTAAATATTCTTTCCCGTTAATTCGATTGAAAATCTTTACTTCCACTTAATATTACAGCCTATGCTCGGTATCTGTTCCTCGCTTACGGACTTGCCTTCCAGTAACCGGTCAAGTGCGTCTCTCAGATGCTCCCCGGTTACGGGCTTTCCGTTTCCGGGCCTTGAATGGTCCATCTGCCCCCTGTAAACACAGAGCAAATCTCCGTCGAATATGTAGAAATCGGGCGTACAGGCGGCGTCATACGCTCTGGCTACCTCCTGGCTCTCATCAAACAGATATGGGAACGTGTACCCGAGCCGCTCAGCGTCAAGCTTCATATTCTCAGGAGAGTCAGCTGGGTAATTGTCCACATCGTTTGAGTTAATTGCGATAAATGATATGCCTTTATGGGTATAATCATTAACCAGTTCGACAAGCCCCGACTGTACATGTTTAACGTAAGGACAGTGATTACAGATGAACATGATTACCGTCGCCTTCTCAGATTTCAGATCATCCAGGCTAAAGTGCCTTTCGTTCACAACGCACCAGAGTGTAAAATCTGGCGCCTTTGTGCCAAGCGGCAGCATAGTCGAGGGTGTCAAAGCCATTTATTCTCTCCTTCAGTATCAATTTCCAATTTCAATTTTTATCGTCAGAAAACCCGATTCTCTTATGTGAGCCGTCACAAAAGGGTTTATTCTCCGATGCCCCGCAGCGGCAGAGGTAATAGGGGTTATCCTCAGATAGGTTCATTTCATCTTTCACTTTAAGCTCAATTGCGCCCGAGACCTCGAGCGGACCGTTATGAGTTACGCTTATCTTGCTCTCTCCATCCACAACTTGCTGGCCTGACTCATTTTTTTCGACTTTATCCGTAAACCCTATTTTCCTATGGGTTCCGTCACAGTAGGGTTTATTAGCCGAGGCTCCGCAGCGGCACAGGGCCACCTTGGCGCTTATCTCAAGACTATCTTCCTTTGAATTACTCAGCTCCTCCAGTCCCTCTACAATGTATGGCCCGTCGTCTAAAACACCGATATTAGCTCTATCGCTCATGTTCTCCTCCATACTAACTTATGATACTTAGCTATATGATAAATAGTAACTGAGATTGTCATAGGAGCATAACCTACAAATACTTTCGACTACTGCTTTCAAATCTTAGTACATTGGAATAATAAGCCGAAATTCAATTAGCCGAGGTAATTTTATAGAATTAAGAAACCACTTGACAGACCGGTCTGTCTATTATATAATTTGAAATATGCAGCAGCAAATAAAGCTCTCGAGCAGGGAAAGGATTATAAGCACGGCCAATGAATTATTTTACCGTCAGGGCTATCACCAAACCGGTATAAATCAGATAATTGAAGAGTCGGGAGTTGCGAAAGCTACTTTCTATAGCAACTTCAAGTCGAAGGAAGAGCTTTGTATCGAGTATTTAAGGGAACGAGACCGAATGGATACAAACGCGACAAAAAACATGATTAACGGAATCAAAGCCCCCTATGAAAGGTATATGTCTATAATTAAAGGCATACTGGGCTATATGGTAGAGACTGATTTCAGAGGCTGCGCCTTCGGAAACATCACAGCTGAGGTTACAGAGTCCTCTCATCCTATTCGAAAAGAGGTAAAACATCATGAGGACGGGTTCCGCTCTATTCTCAAAGATGTAATTACGGACTTAAAGAACTCAGACCTCAAGTACCGGAAAATCGACGTTGACCAGATAGTAGACTCGTACAACCTCATTGTTGAGGGTGCGGTTGTTATGGGCAAGATTTACAATGATACATGGCCGATCGAGAGGGCCATAGTTGCTGTAGAGAAATTAGTAGAATAATTTTTTACCAAACTACAGACAGACATGTCTGTCTATATAAGTCGAAATTACAGGAGGAATTAATAATGTCTGAAGCTAACAATAAAGCATTTAACGAGGAGCGCTCTGAGCAGTTTGCTGAAAAAATGCTTTCTGTATTAAATAACGGCGCGCTGTGCTTAATGATCTCGGTCGGTCACCGTACGGGACTATTCGATACCATGAGCAGTCTCCCGCCATCTACGAGTCATGAGATTGCTAAGGCCTCAGGATTAAACGAACGTTATGTTAGGGAATGGTTAGGGGCCATGACCACGGGCGAAATAATAGAGCACGATCATGAAAAAAACACCTACTCTCTCCCTGAAGAATACTCGGTCTGGCTAACCAGAGCTGCAGCCCCTAATAACTTAGGAGTTACAAGCCAGTGGATATCCCTTCTTGGCAGTGTGGAAAGCAAGATAGTCGAGTGCTTCCACAAAGGGGGCGGTGTACCCTATGAAGATTTTGAGCGCTTCCACGAAGTGATGTCAGAGGAAAGCCATCAAACCGTAATTGTGCCGCTCATAGACGATCTACTTCCGTTAATTCCCGGTATTAGGGAAAAGCTAGAGGCGGGTATCGAGGTACTCGATGTAGGTTGTGGGAGCGGATACGCCATGGTGGAGATGGCCAAGGAATTTCCGAACAGCACGTTTACCGGGTACGACCTGTCGCCCGAAGCAATAGAGCGGGGCAAGGCAAGGGCTAAGGAGCTTGGGATTAATAACATTAATCTTGAGGCTATAAATGTAGCCGAGTTTAATGACGAAAAGAAGTTTGATCTGATTATGACGTTTGACGCTATACACGACCAGGCAGACCCGGCGCGAGTATTGTCAAACATAGAAAGAGCGCTAAAAGACGACGGACTATATTTCATGCAGGACATCGCCGGCTCAAGCCACGTTCATAAGAATATGAATCACCCTATTGGCACTCTACTATATACAACTTCATGCATGCACTGTATGACCGTATCTCTCGCTCAGGAAGGGAAAGGGCTTGGCGCAATGTGGGGTAAGGAGCTTGCCTCGGAGATGCTCATCGAAGCAGGTTTTGGAAAAATAGAAATTAAAGAGCTACCGCACGACCCTATAAACTACTATTACATTATCAGAAAATACTAGCGTGCTTGAGGCCTGGTATCTTCCTCGGGAGCCTCTCTGGCATCGTTTTCAGGGGCCTCGGGTATAACCACACTATCGGTTCTACCATCTTCCCCGTTATCAAGGGTATCATCGGGTCCGTACCATTCATCATACGGCAGATTCCCTTCATCCTGAACCGAGATAGGGTCATTATGGTTTATAGCCTGCCTAGATGATACGGCTCCGGAAAAAAGAGAGAATGACATCAATACTAAGATCGCAACTTTAAATGTTTTTCTCATTACTTGTTCTCCATCATGTAAAAAATTTAAGGTCCTGGCGTTGGCTGAGGGTCAAGTATCGCGTTACAATTAGTACCATCCCATCTTCCTACTATGACCCTCAGCCCTCCCGTAGCGGTTACTCCAACCACTCCGCACTTATCGACTTTAGCACCGGCACCTGGAACAACAGAAATTGTTTCAACATTAGCGTCGGCCCTGAAATCACTTCGCATACCAGAGGGTAAAAAGGATACATTTAAGGGAGATGTTGCCACGTTTGCGCTCATAGCTATGTTAGACGTAGTCGACCCTAACTTTTTACTTTGCGTAGTCTGCATGCACCAAACACCCGAGCCAACGTTGCTGTCCCCTCTTTCCAAAATCAAATTAACCGTCTCATCACCTGAAGAGTAATCGGTATACGAATTACATATTTCACAATCTGGGTCTGTAGTATCAACACTCGTACATTCAGCTAGCACCAATCTAAATTCCACGCCCTGTCTAGTAGATTGAATCTTTGCAAGATTAAGGCTTGTGCCTATGCTATTGGTTATTTCGTCCACGGACCTCCTCAAAGCAACATCCCCAGAAAAGTACGTAGCGCCCATGAGCAGCACAAGACCAGTCACCGAAACAACAACTAATAGCTCTATTAAGCTAAATCCTTTTTTTTTATTTAGATATTCCATAATGTAGCCGCCCCTATAGAAGCTCTTCCCAGAATAGAGTTTGTGTTCTTGTAGGTAAAGGAGGAAGCTCCCATACGATAAACTGAGAGCCGCCTGCTACCGGACCGCCGGTAAAAGCGACCGACATCAATACCGAGCCTCTGGTCCCGAAGGTCAGCTGCGCGGGAGTAGGCATTCCTTCGGCGACTGTCGCTCCTGCCGCTAGTTCCTTTTGAGCGCTAGTTCCCTCCAATAAATCGCTGTTTTTAACACCTGGAATACGTGCAAATGCAGACTCTCCAGTGATAAAATCAAGCGCGAAAATGCGCCCCAGACCTGTGCCTCCGGAGCACGGGTTGGTCGATTCCGTTTCGGGCGCAAAGGTTGTGAATATAAGCACCCTGTTTATAACCACCGGGATTCCAAATCCCTTTTCACCCTCTTCGGGGTTATCCAAGTTACCGGGGAACTTAACCAAGAATTCTCCCTGGTCCGCGCTAAAGCTCCCGCTTGTTGAAGTAATAAACTGCTCATCTAATCCACTTTGCTCCTCGAGCTCAATCACCTGCCCGGCAGAAATTAAATCACTAGCCGTCCTCATTGTACCTCCTCCTGCAGCGGTGCCGCCAGCTAGAAATGAAGGTATATAACCGTCAATAATGTTATAAAGTTTTCCGGATTTTGTGATACTGCTCGGGTCTCTTCTGTCCCCGGTCAAAAATATTAAATGCCTCCTTCCAAGGTCATCCAGTACAATCGTGGGAGCAAAATAAATAGGCTCGAGATTATTCTGCGGAACCGTAACGTTCCCTTCATTGTTCTCGCACTCCGCATCGGTATTCGCGCAAAATGCAATCTCTCCTGTCCAGTCATCAGCCACGATATCCAGTGTTCCGTCCCGCCCGCTCTGGGCCAGGCTCCCTGTAACATTTATAGGCTCTGATATGTCAAACCGCCACATCCTTCCGCATGTATCACCAACATAGGCAAGATCCATATAACCGTCTCCGTTTATATCAAAAGCCCCTACACGGCTTGCAACGTCACAAACCATCTGATCTGCGTTATCGGGTGCCGAGGCTCCGGATGGGATTGAGTTGGTAGGATGGAATTTAAATATTTCCTTACCCGTAGCTATATCTACCACAGCTAAAGCGTTACCCACGTTCACGCCGTCCGTAGGGTCGACATCTACAGGGTCGAGTCCTCCTCCGACAAACATTACCCACCTATCGACAGTAGTTACCGTACCAGAGTCCGATACCTTCAATCTAACCCTTCCCATCGAAGGAGTTGACCAGGAGTTTCCGAAATCAGGGTCGAACAAAGTCCATAAATGCGTAGGATATTCGAGTACATCCGTACCGTTGTCCACATGCTCGTGCAACGCATCCGAACCTCCGCAATCGGTACCGCAAGCCGGGTTCGTCACATCAAGCGCAGTGTAAGCTCCGCCACCGTTTCTCGAGCCCGCGAGCAATACGGTATGCCATTCTCTTCCGCAAAGATCGATTTCCCCGTCAGGGGTGTTTACAGACCCGCTGCATATTTCGGAGTCTTCTGGTATACCATTTGGAAAACCGTCAATAAATACATCTCCGATTATTGGTGAGCCGTCCGAAAAAGAGCGTTGCGTGATGTTATCAAGCACAAATGTCTTAAAGTCCCCCGTCCTGTAATCCGGCGGAGGTGGTGTACCGAATACTATATCCGCGGGTGAATCTGCATCGGTGAACGGAGTGGCAAGCGAGTCAGGAAGATAGGTAGGCATTGCGACTCCAAAAAGCTCGTACCCCGTTCCTTCGTCAAAGAACGGGAACGACTCTTCTTTTAAAGTAAACGGATTTGTTTTATCGTCCTGCTGAGCGCCCTCCGCGTTAGGATCCCTGAATTCGCCCGCGTGAAACGCGTGAAGGATTCCGTCATTAGCCCCCACATATACGACCGCCGAGCGGTCCTTGAAGTTGAATGCGAACTGCTGATACCCGGCGTCAAAGAAAAGCGGTGAAGGCGATCCGACAACTGTCGGATTTGAATGGAATATATCCCCCAAACGCACAGAGCAGGTGGCCAAACTTCCGAAATCTCCGTTTCCGTCTTCATCGTCAGGGTCGGGACAGTCAAAACCCATTGAGGTAAACGGATCGGCCCCGTCGTCCTGTCTTGACTGTGACTCTATTGACGGCTCTCCCATAGGGTCGCCCACTGTAGCTATTCCCGTATTACCTATAAACAGATTTATTATTTCATCTCTCATACACTTCTTAACACAAGCTATACAGTCCGCATCAGATGTATCTGTACAGTCTACCGCCGTGCCGCTGAGCGTTTCGCAGTCGGTGGTAGGACCTGCTTCCGGCATACAATAGTCAGGTATGGGATCCGTTACGTCCGCATCCCTTATGCCGAACTGTCCCGGCTTTATAGGCTGATTGTCTTCGTCCTCCTCAAGACCAAACGGCACTAGATCACCAATGTATCTAATCACTCCGTTTGATGTACTAAAATCGGGTGGATCAAACGGATGATCCTCGGGTGCAGAGGGGTCAAATAGGCTCAAATCAGGCGACTCAACTGTAAAAAGATTTCTCGGAGACGCTACAATGTCTCTTTCAGCAAGCTCTCTGCCGCCGTCCCAGAAAAACTGCTTTGCGTTATCGTTCAGTGTGCCGTCATCTGAAAAAATAGCCAGACTCTCCACTACCGAAGCGTTGTCGAGATCAGCACCGGAAGGGGGTCTGCGTATGACTTCCTTATTCCCTACGTTACCAGGCTTGTTGACAAACCCGAATACCCCCAGCCTTCCCTGCCAGAAGCGCTCCGTAGTCAGAGGGGTTAATATAGATAGGTAAATCCTGTCTCTCAGCGCCACAGCTGTAGAGGATTGTGGGGCTGCAGGTGAAACTCCCGAAGTACTGAATACCTTGATAAAGTCGGTTATTTCCTGAAGTGCCGCTGTCAATTCATCAGCGTTATTTACGAAAAATGCAAAATCTTCAAGCTTTTTATCAGTATCGTTAAAGGGCGCTCCGGTATCGAAAAATGTATTATTGAATATATCTGTGCCTTGAAAATGGCAATGACCGGATTCGCTTCTGTCAGCGGATTTACAATCCTGAAGATGTGCAAGAGTAGGACTACCGGAATCTATATCTTTAACTTCAGCCAAATCCTTAAACACATCAAATTCGGAACTCTGAGGAAATATGGCAGAGTTGTCCATACTTACGTTTCCCGGCACAGGGAAACCATCAGGCCCTATATGTTCTATGATACCATCTGTATGAGTACCTCCGGCAAGTGCCATTGCGTTAAGAGTTCTCTTAGCCGCCGGGTCCTGTATTCCGAGCCCAATTACAAATGTCAGTACTTCTTTTTTAAATGTTTGCCCGCGGTTCGATACGGGATTTCTTGTATAGTAGGTTCTCAGGTTACTGACTGCCTGAATAGAGCTCCTTCGGTTTGCGTTAGTAGTCAGGCCTCCGGAAGTCTGACTACTTCCTGAGGGACCACCTGGCTCACCCGAGCATGTGTCCTCGCCGTCGGTAAGGATAATTACAAATTCCGGTCTGCAGTCAATTGCAGGGTCTGACTGGAGTTCCACTCTGTAAGCCCCCAAAGCATCGTTATTAATCACGTTACCGCCTGAAGAGCCGTTTCTGTTGCTGTCATCAAAACCCAGGACCCAGGCAAGAGGAGTACCTCCGTCGCCCTCTTGTCTTCTGAAAAACTTCCATACATTTCTAAGATGACTTTGACTGGCACCAGCAAATCCGCCCTGTGCAAGCCTGAAAGTGTTTGAGTCTGTGCAACCATCCCAATTCCCTTCGCCAGAGTATGATAACGGACGGAGCCTCACTCCCAAGGCGTCCCCATCATCATCGGTAAGCTGACGTATTAAATTTTTATCGCCTTCCCCTGTCAGAGGGAGCTTTTTCGAGTTGCCGCTCCCCTGTTGCCTAGCGATCTTCCGGACGTCTCTAAAGGGAGTGGTCATAAAATCCTGACATGAAATAGAGCTGTTCGTTCCGTCAAAGAGTTTTGTCGGATCATCACACATCTTTGACGCAAGCGAGTCGTCAGCGTCAAGGAAATCGAAAATAACACTAAGAGTCATATCCATACGGCTTGTCCCGTAGGCTGGCTCACCTTGACAATAAGGAGGATTATCGGTTCCGCCTGTACAGTTTTCTAGTTTATTTATATCGATTGCTTGCAAGTTGAGCATGCATCCCCTGAAATCGGTGTACTCCGAGGAAAGATCACATGCGTAGTCGTTAAAAGGATCGCTGTCATCATCTGCGGTACAAGAGGCCGCAGAGCATTCCGTCAAACTCGCCCTCGCATCAAGCGCAGCAGCCGCCCCTTCGAACTCTTGTGTTCCGTTAGGAGTTGAGCTGTCATTAACACCGCACCTGTCGTCGGAAAACGGTTCATAGTTGCCGTCATTGTCCCCACACCACAAATCGAGCACATCTTCTATTTCCGCGTCGGTCAATGCTCCCGAGTCATCTATGCACTGCATAAAATTATCAAACTGCTCCTGGCTATCACATGTGCCGAAACCCCTTATGCATGTTTTGGAGCCGCAGACCGATACGTTAGACACATTCTCAGCGCAGTGCGCTGCGAAAACACGTTCGGTGAAATTATTACAGCTGCTCCCGCAGTGAAGATTTTCGCACTCTGTTAAAGTTCCCTCATCAATGTCCCAGTTCCCAATTTGCGTTCCGCCAAATGCCCTGGCCATTGAACCCGAAAGGTCCATAATGAAAAGCGCATTGGGCTGTCCTCCGACTATCTGAGATATGATTACGTTTAGGTCTTCAACTTCGTTCTTTTTAATAGGCTCAGCCTGCGCACCGTAAACAATTAACAAAAGTAGTATTAAACAAAAATTCAGCGCTTTGTAAAAACCGAATCTATGAATATTTCTATGTACTTTTTTAGCCATCGTCGCTCCAATCCCGTATATTAACTTTTACTCCTTACTATTGTGAATACATTTGATTAGCGTTTCCCGGAATGAATGTTTCAAACCCTACCGCAATTTCCGTCCCGGTATTTATACTGTCATTCGTATCGTCTTTATCTTTGTCCCTTGCGTCTTTACCGGTTACTACAAATGTCACAGGCACTAGACCCGCGCCTCCGGAAGCGCTCGAGGACATGCTTGTATTTTTCAAAGGCCTCTGAATCGTTTTTGTAATGGGCGGAATTTCGATCAGCTCAGCCGGCCCGTCAGCGCTGTCCAAATCCCTGTAACCGGATCTACAGGTAGCCCCGTTATCGATATCTTCATTCAAAAGCAATAGCTCGCCGGCTCCCCCTTGTGAAAGACCAACGGTCTCCTTGTTTTGCAAAAGAAAAAATAATACTTCTATACCTATTACTTCAAAGCGGTTCCTCCCTTCCTGAATGCACCTTTCAGCAGCTAAGAATGCTTCCTGACCGCGTTTAAAATTACTCATAGCCTTAAAATCCATATTTGAGCTGAAAGAAACAGTGATAGCCAGTACAGACATGACAAGCAGCATGATGAGAGCTATCATAATTGCAACTCCGCTCTCATTTTTATATAAGCCCTTTTTCTTTGCCCTCTTTGCTGTTATTTGAAAATTACTCATAACATGATCTCCATATAATCAACCGAACTCCTCTCTTGAATGATTTCTCATGTAAACCGTGGTAGATAGAATTCTATATATATAACCCTCTTCAGGTTCTATCGTGCCGCTCTCTGTCGTCCTTTCACTGACATCACCAATAGCAGGTAATGTCTGGCTATGTCTACCGCTTTGGATCTTTTGCGGCTTTATCTTCGATCTCACTACAACATTAATCTCCACAGATCTGATGTCCTGCTCCCTCCCAACTAAGCTGCTATCGCTAAAGTCCGGGAATTTATTATCATTGGCTGACAAAGGTACTCCTACCTTGGTAATTTCCCCATTTTCATCCTGTAGATTAAAAACGAGCTGCAGGTCAACAATACCCGGAGCATTAACTCCGCCCGCCATTGGCACAGGGGTATCGCCGTTAATGGACAGCTCAAGCTCTCTTGTCGACTGGTTAACTGTAAACATCTTAGAGTTCACTATAGTCATCTCTGAAGGCTGCGCGGAAAAAGTCGGTATAAAACCATACGAGACATTTCCAACCGTAGTTCCGTTAATAAATTCGGACAAACTTGCATAGCTGGTTACAGGGAAATTCTGTTCTTTTAAGTCACTTAATGAATCAACTGTAGCGGTTTGAGTACTCTCGTTAACGCTTGCTCTTACAATTACCGCGCATTCGGTGCACTTTTCGGGTGAAACACCGCAGCTAACGGTATTATCCGGATTGCACAGATTGACTCTTGATCTTAAACCAAGAAGAATCTCCGGATTACCCGGCTCGTCTTCTTCACCAATGAGCACACCGTTTTTAAACCACTGCGGAGGAAGTATGAGCTGTAATGACGGGCTTTGCTGACTAACCTGTACAACTGCTGGAACAGAGGGCAGATCATTTCCGTTTTGCCCTCTCGTAATATCCCATGTATAAACGGTAAAACAGTCGGGCGGGGAATTAACACCGGTTTGGTTCGTATCAGACGCACAGTTTGTAGCGCTTCCTCCATTAAAGAATTCGAGAGCAAAGCTCTTTCCCTGCCTAGATGCTGCATTTCTCATCTCTGTTGCCAGAAAATCTATCGATGAGCGAACTGTCTGATCTATATCCGCTGCTTCTTTTGTGAAATTCAACTGCCTCTGCTGTTGTTGAAATGCTATAGTCATACCGGCAATCATAAATGTCAGTATCGTGACAGCAATCATCATTTCAATCATTGTAAAACCTTTATTATTCATAGCGTTATCTTCTTGATGCTCCTTAGAAACTAGGGGATATGCGGTACAACGACCTGGTTCCAGCCTGCACCCAGTATCTCAGACCAATCCTCCTGATGAGCTGTAATTACAAAACTTTGCGTTGCGAGCGTGTCTTTTATGTCAAGACTTTCAAAATCCGTGTGATGAAATTGCACGTCATCTTTAATACCATAAGTTACTGTAAGCGTAATCTGGGGTGGAGTAACTGTATTGTCAACCTCCGATAGCACCTGTTTCACCGCGTATAACGCGTTTTGATCACCTGCGTCACACCCGGGAGATTCGTATTTAAATTCAATCTCGTTCGGATCAAAACCGTGCACATTAACTACTGCGCAGGTCGTTTCAGAGACCGGATTTCCACCTCCGTCCGTTTGCGGATTGGGGTCAATCGTTATAGCTCCTAAAGCATTACACGGGCAGGTTGTACAAACGTTTGTCTCACCAGTGCAATGTTGTAGATGGGGCTCGCTTGAGCTTGCAGGATCAAGTCTCCCAGCTTGAGCTTCGATAAAAGCTACAGAGTTTAGAAGGTGAATACGCTTGAGCTCAGCCATATCCCTGTCAGCTATGAACTGGATCATATTCGTGGCAACTGTCCCGGATTCGGCCAGCTGTTTTTGTCTCAAAGATAAAAACTGCATCTGTGACATAGCCAGAAACCCGAGAGTCATAATCAAAAGCGCAATGATTATCTCTATGAATGTAAACCCTTTGTCGCTTCTTATTGTTCGCATTATTACCTCAGAAAAAATACATGTATATAATTGGCAATAAGCATGCCATCAGGGCATTAGATATAACTATCTGTAATCAATAACAATTCTGCACTCAGAAGAAGCAGTTAGCAGCCGTTTCATGCAAAATTTGCGCGAAATGTACAAAAATTGCGCGGTTTAGTAATATCGCATTAAATTTGGGGATATATAACATTTGGAAAGTACATCAAAACAGAACGCTATAAAAAGCTTGAGATAATAGAAAACTTAGGGCTATTTAGATTCCTCATATTTCGGAAACAAACTCTCTCCCTTCTCCACTTTAGAGCCTTCTTCTATAAATCCCCAACTGCGGGCATGAGACAGATTTACAGCACTTAGAGGCTCAGACGCTCCGAGTCTACGCCACAGCTCCTCTGTTGATTCGGGCATATAGGGGTATAAGAGAATTGTAACTACGCCGATTGATTGTACGATACTCCACAATACAGTCCCGAGTCTCTCTCCATTTTTCTCTTTAGCCAGGACCCAGGGAGCCTGATCGTCTACGTATTTATTCGCTATGGCAAGATAATCCCAGACCGAAACGAGAGCCTTATGAAATGCGGTTTCATTCATTGCATTCTCGAATTTCGAAACTGCGGATAAAGCGCTGTCTCTAATGTTTTCGTCCGCTTCCTCAAGCGAGCCCGGAGGGGGCACCTTCCCCTCATAGTACCGCTCTATCATCCCGAGCGTCCTGCTCACGAGGTTGCCGAGAGCGTTTGCGAGGTCCCCGTTCACACGTGAGATTATAGCTGCATGCGAATAATCCCCGTCCTGGCCAAAAGGGATTTCCCTCAGTAGAAAATATCTGAATACGTCCGCGCCGAATTCATCTGCAACCTGAAACGGATCGACCACGTTACCCGTTGACTTAGACATTTTCTCCCCTTCAACCGTCCACCACCCGTGCGCAAACACGGTTTTTGGGAGCGGGAGGCCAGCCGACATAAGAAACGCCGGCCAAAAAACCGCATGAAACCTGAGAATATCTTTTCCGACCAGGTGAATATCCGCGGGCCATATATCGTTATATGTCTGCGTATCGCCCGGAAATCCTGTAGCTGTAAGATAGTTAGTAAGCGCATCGAACCACACATAGATTACGTGCTTAGGGTTTCCCGGCACAGGAATACCCCAGCTGAACGTGGTCCGGCTTATGCTCAGATCTTTGAGCCCGCTTTCTACGAAGCTAACGACCTCATTTAGTCGGTACCCGGGCCTTACAAACTCGGGGTGCTCCTCATAATGACGAAGCAAAGGCTCTTGGTACTTTGATAGCCTGAAGAAGTAGCTCTCTTCTTTTACCTTCTCGATCTTAGGTCTTTTCGATTCCGGAAGGCTCAATATCTCCTCGAGCTGTGTTCCGGTTAT
The DNA here is from genome assembly GCA_965216785.1 of Thermodesulfobacteriota bacterium. GTDB lineage: Bacteria > Desulfobacterota_D > UBA1144 > Nemesobacterales > UBA2774 > UBA2774. Next base: position 1,097,391 of record OZ244197.1, on the reverse strand, counting down.
AAATGCCTCTTCCCTGACGTCATACCATCCTTCGTATTCGCTAAGGTAAATATCCCCCGCCGCCTCTATCCTCTTAAATATTTCCTGTACCGCAGTCTCGTGACGTTTCTCCGTGGTTCTAATAAAATCGTCGTTTGTTATATTCAGGGCCTGAGAGAGCTGCTCAAATCTCTTTACCACACGGTCCGCAAGCTCAATCGGCGTCTCCCCCGCGGCTTCAGCGGTCCTTTCGATCTTCTGACCGTGCTCGTCCGTACCGGTTAGAAAAAACACCCGCTCGCCCCTTTGTCTTCTGTATCTTGCTATAACGTCCGCCGCTATTGTTGTATAGGCGTGTCCAATGTGCGGTACATCGTTTACATAGTAAATAGGGGTTGTTACGTAAAATGTATCAGACATAAATTCTTTAGTCCTCCGTCCTCGGGCATTTATTCATAGCTCTTTATCAGAATCAGCCTGCTCCGGTGTTCATTGCGAGTTTGATGAATAAGTTCTCTAAAGATAGCCGCTTATTCGCGTTGGCATAAAAAATATCGTTCCACGCGTGTTGAAGGCTCGACTGCCTCTCTAATATATCATCCGTGCTCAATCCCTTCGCAGTCTCTTGGCTCTTCTCAAAAATATCCGTATGAGTGAGATATTTATTATCCGCCTCTATCTTTATCAGAATCAAATCACGGAGCCAAAGTGAGATAAACTCAATTGCGAACCTTAGTTTCTGGGAATCCTCAGGTGTAGACTCCGTCGGCATCGTATCCGCAAGCTCCATTACCTCAGCCGCAGAGCGGTAATCAAGCTCCGCGATCCTTGACAGCAGTTCCTTTCTCCAATCTATTAATTCTTTATCGAACTTAAGAGCTAATCCCGGACTGCCTCCCGAAAGCCTCGAGGTTAATTCCACCTCAGACTCGGAGAGCTCTGATTCTTTTTCCAATATCGCGGCTATTTTCTCTAAGGGAAGTGGGCTGAAACTGACTATCTGGCATCTCGAGCGGATTGTGGGCAGTAGCGCTGTAGCCCTCGAAGTAAGAAGAATGATAACAGAGTTAGGAGGCGGCTCCTCGAGGGTTTTTAAAAACGCGTTCTGCGCGCTCCGGTTCATTCTCTCGGATTCGTCTACAATAACGACTTTAAAAGCGCCTTCAAATGGCTTTAAGAAAAGTTTATCTTCAATCCCCTCACGTATCTGATCTACCTTGATGTCGTTAACGCCCTCATACTCAACCAACACAACGTCCGGGTGTATACCCCTTTCCACCTTCCTGCAAGAGCCACACTCACATTCCTCAGTCACCGCATCCACTTTGTCAGAGGTACAATTAAGCAGCTTTGCAAATTCTAACGCGACCAATTTCTTACCCACTCCATCAGGTCCCGAGAATAGATACGCGTGCGATACCATCCCCTCTTTAGCGGCCCTCTGAAGCAAGCTTTTTTGAAAATCGTGGCCAATAATGTTTTTAAACATGGATTTTATTAAGCATGACCGTTTTTTTACTAGCTAGCTGAGGCCGGAGAGCACTATAGTTTTAATATCCCCGTGAATGTCCTCTACTCCGCGGTCAGCGTTTATTTTAATTATCCTCTCGGGCTCGCGTCTTGCAAGCACCATATAGCCTTGCCGTATCAACTCGTGAAACTCAAGCGGCTCTTCGTCCATTTTTGTAACTTCCTCTCTTCCCTTAAGTCTCAAAAGTCCTTTCCTTACCGGTAGGTTCAGGAGAAACGTAAGCTCTGGAACCGTCCCCAAAGTAGAGGCCATAGCGGCTTTATTAACAAAGCCCATGTCGAGCTTTCTACCATAGCCCTGATACACAACCGTAGAATCATAATATCTGTCACAGATAACTATCTTCCCGTCCTTAAGTGAGGGTAGTATAAAGTCTTTTACGTGCTGAGCCCTGTCCGCGCAAAAGAGGCAAAGCTCTGAAACAGGGTCCAGCTCGAGCTTTCTTTCGTCCAGAATCAGGGTCCTTATCAGCTCTCCCAGGGGTCCCCATCCGGGTTCTCTGGTCAATACGGCATCGTGCCCTTGCGCTTCAAGAAATTCGTGAAGCAGCTTTGCCTGTGTGCTCTTACCGCACCCTTCTATACCTTCAAATGTAATAAACATATCAAGAAATTCCCGGCCTCTGGATTATGAGCGGTTATGATACCGTGTGAAGGGTGCGGACTCAAGAGCGGGTCCCGACAAGCCCCATTAGAAAATTGCGCGAGAAATGTCCGGGATTATAGCCCCAGCGCCTGATTTAGCCTCGCTAACTCGTGAGCTTTAAGCTCTCTCCACTTCCCCCTTTGAAGCCCGCCCAGGCTTATCGGCCCTACGGATATCCTCTGAAGCTTTTGCACAGCGTGCCCGAACTCTTCAAAAAACCTCTTGACCAGGTGGTTCCTGCCCTCGTGAAAAGCGATTTCCACCGTGCTCAATTCGCTCTCACTCTTTATAATCTTAATTGAATCCGGTTTCACGAAACCGTCCTCAAGCTCTGTACCCTCACTCATTCTGAGCGTTTTCTCTGTTGTGATTTTCCCCTTTACGACAGCACGATATAGTTTTGAAAGCTCATATCGGGGATGGTGAATCCTGTTTGCAAGCTCACCGTCGTTAGTCAATATCAAAAGCCCTTCCACATCATAATCGAGCCGCCCCACCGGATAAACCCTCTCGGGTATATCTTCTATCAGCTCCTGTATAGTGTTTTTATCGTCATCCCCTTCCCCAAGTGCCGTAATAAAGAGCTTTGGCTTGTTGAGGATCAAGTACCTCTTTCTTTCAGGCTTTATAACCCTGCCCTCAAGCTCGACCGTATCTTTTTCCGTATCGATTGTGACGCCGAGCTCATTGAGCTTTTCTCCGTTAACACTCACTTGCCCGCTCTTTATCAGCTCGTCCGCTTTCCGCCTCGATGCCGCTCCGCACTGAGACAGGTATCTATTCAGTCTAACCCTCAATTCGTGTCACCTGCTCCCATAATCAATGATAAATTTAAACCAAGCGGGGATGCGTCAAATAGGAGAATATATATCTCATTAAACCTGAAACTAATGCTACCTGGACCTTGTAAAGAGCGCCTCTCTTTTCGCCCAATAGGTAACATTTTCTCCCCTGATGCCGAATTTCACAAAACCTGCGCTCTTGTCGACCATAAACGCTTTTTTATTTGCTCTCAGCACCTTACAGAGCTTAGGGTCGTCCCTAAGCTGCTTTGCGAGCTCAGCTTCACCTTTGTCAAGAAACTCATAGTACTTCTCAATATCCACCCTTTTAAGGCATGCGATATAACCTTCCTCTGTAAAACATTCCGTGTGATGAAAATCACAGGTGGATTTTCCGGCAAAAGCGCTGTCCAGGGGCAAAACCGAAAACGATATTAAAATAAGCACAAACACATATTTTCCAATTCCGTACATTCTTTCTCTCCTTGTATCCCCTTTACAGAATATAACTATTGTCCCATATCAAAAGTCTGGAGGCTGTATCCCGCAGGCGGCTCGAATGCATCCGGATCCACCGTTTCCTCTTTTGATGAAACCAGACTTGATTCCCCGATCACCTCATCTTGCTGATACATGATGGTCTGTACCGGGAAACCATCGAGCTTACGGAGCTGCTTGAACATATTCCTTTCACTCTGAACCCCGGGTCCCGCGAAACTGCTGGAGCTGGAGAACTTCTCCGCCATTTGGTCCATAAAATCCCCCATAGCGAGCATCGCGCTTTTCATTTCATCCCCTCCCTTAATCTTGGACCAAGGCGCAACGCAGTGCTGCATAATCTTTACCTCACCCTTATAAACATCGTACTTTGTGCAGTCATATGTGCCTACTTTGCCGCTGCCTACTTTCTTTATCTGCGGCTCTTCCTCTTCGTCCCCAGCCATCCCGGGCATTCTCTCCTTCATCATCTTCCTGACCATATCCCTTTTTTCCGGAGGCACGTCTTTAAGAGCCTCTTCCATCTCATTCATTACCTGATCCATTCTGGTTCCCAGTGCCTCCATTGCAGCCTCATCGAGCACTATATAGGTCTTTTCCTCATGGTTAATCATTATCATCTTGTCCTGATCGCCCCTGAAAACCATTGAGCCGTCAATTACGTCCCCTTTCTCATAATAATCGAGTCTAATGTTTTTACCCTTTACTTTGCCTTCGGACCTTCCTGTGTTCTCATTGCCAGGGTCTTTCTGGTCCATATCAAACATCACATCCCCGTATGAATTTGCCGCGAAAAATACCGCCAATATTAATGCCATAGTAGTTCTAAGCATTTTGCGCCTCCTCAGAAATTTTAGCTAAATTCTAACACATAGATTACGAAAAGCACTCTTGTTTCAAGATACAATGCGGGCGCGGCTGTGCTTATTTAGACGATCTTGACAATTTATTCAGAGCACTTAACATAATGCTGTGCTCAATCAATATATCCCGATTTTACTCATATTAATTCTATCCATCGGACTTGCAGCGGCAATGCTCGGATTGTCCTCTGTATTGGGACCAAAACGCAGGGCAAAGGGCAAGCTTTCGCCCTATGAGTCGGGTATACCGCCCACAGGAGACACCAGAGGAAAGTTCTCTATAAATTACTATCTGGTGGGGGCTCTCTTCATCCTTTTTGATGTCGAAGCTGTGTTCCTATTTGCCTGGGCCGTTGTATTTAAAGATCTCGGGATGCTGGCTTTTATAGAAATCATAGTATTTTTAATAGTTATATTGGGCGGATACTTTTACGTAGTTAAAAAGGGAGCGCTCGAATGGGAGTAAATTCAAGCCCTTCGCTAGGCGGAGACGGGTTTATTACTACAACAGTAGAATCTTTGGCCAACTGGGGAAGGAAAAACAGCCTCTGGCCAATGCCTTTCGGTACGGCATGCTGCGCAATCGAAATGATGGCTGTATTCGCGTCTCGCTACGATTTGTCCCGCTTCGGCGCTGAAGTAGCCAGGTTCTCACCGAGGCAGGCAGACCTCATGTTAGTATCAGGCACTATTACATACAAAATGGCCTCAGTTTGCAGACGAATCTACGATCAGATGCCCGAGCCCAAGTGGGTAATCGCAATGGGCTCTTGCACATGCGGAGGTGGCCCATTTGACAGCTACGCAGTAGTGCAGGGAATTGACGAATTCCTTCCGGTCGACGTGTACGTAGGCGGATGCCCCCCCAGACCAGAAGCTGTCATTGACGCCGTTATGAAAATCCAGAAGAAGATAGAAATGGAAGGGGCCCCGATTTTATGAGTTTTGATTTTGCCCAGGCGCTTGATGCTCTAAACAGCGAATTTCCCCAAAGCATTCTCGACGTAAAGGAGTACCGCGGGGAAACGACCATACTTATTTCTAAAGATAAGCTGCGTAGTATATTCAGTTTCCTTAAAGACAAGTTAGAATTCACTTTCCTGGCAGATCTCACCGCGGTTGACTATCTGGAGGTTAAATCCCCCCGCTACGAAGTCGTCTACCACATTCACCGGTTCGGAGCGGACTGCGAGGAAAACGTTCGTATCAGAATTAAGACCGAGGTTTCAGAAAAAGACTTGAGTATACAATCACTGACGCCAATCTGGAGCGGAGCCGACTGGCTTGAGAGAGAGGTATACGATATGTTCGGGATCGAGTTTAGAGGTCACCCCGATCTAAGAAGGATCCTCATGCCGGAGGACTACGGCCCCTATCCTTTAAGAAAAGACTTCGATGTAAGGGACCGTGAGGCTTCAAAAGAATCATTTAAAAAAGAGCTTGAGCAGGGACCTGAGTAATGGAAAGAGTCGAATTTATATCCGCTGAAGCAACCCATAATCCTGAAACAGGCGAGCGCACGGAGACCATGATGCTCAACATGGGCCCGCAGCACCCGGCTACACACGGCGTGCTCAGGGTCGTGCTTCATCTGGACGGCGAGGTGGTGGTAAAAGCAGTGCCCTACATCGGGTACCTCCACCGGGGCATTGAGAAGCTTTGTGAGCACATTACGTACCAGCAGTGCATCCCCTATACCGACAGGATGGATTACCTGGCCTCTATTTGCAATAACATCGGATACATTCTGAGCGTTGAGAAGCTACTTGGTATAGAGGACGAAATCCCCGAGCGCGCGAAATTCGCTGAAGTAATACTGTTTGAGCTCGGGCGCATTGAATCACACCTAGTAGGAATAGGTACAAACGCTCTTGACCTCGGCGCTATGAGCGCTTTTCTCTACTGTTTTAAAGAAAGAGAGAGGATTTACGACATACTGGAAACCGTATGCGGAGCGAGGCTTACGACTTCTTATCCCAGGGTAGGAGGGCTGCCGCTCGACCTGCCGGAAAATTTTGAAGAAGTAGTCGGAAATTTCCTCAAAGTATTCCCCGAGACTTTAACAGAGGTGGACAAGCTTCTGACGAGGAACAAGATATGGATAGAGCGCACCAGGGATGTCGCTGTTATTAGCGCTGAAGACGCGGTAAGTCTCGGACTCACAGGACCCGCGCTCAGAGGAAGCGGCGTTCCCTATGACGTAAGGAAGGCGATGCCGTATCTTGGGTATGAGAACTACGACTTCGAGGTACCAGTGGCAAACGAAGGGGACGCATACGCTCGTTACCTCTGCAGACTCGAGGAAATGCACCAGAGCCTTAAGATAATCGAACAGGCCTTAGCAAACCTTCCCGACGGCCCCTATATTGCCGATCTTCCCGACATAGTGCTCCCGGAAAAAGAGCTTACCTATACAAAAATGGAGTCTTTGATCAGGCACTTCGTTATTGTATACGAGGGATTCAAACCCCCTGCGGGTGAGGTGCAGCACGCGGTCGAAAACCCTAAAGGTGAGCTTTCCTACTATCTGGTCAGTGACGGCACCGGAAAACCCTACAGGATGCGCGTGCGGGGGCCTTCATTCGTAAACATGCAGGCTCTGTCGCAGATGGTTCAGGGAAGCCTGGTAGCGGACGTGATTGCCGCTATCGGAAGCCTCGACATCGTTCTCGGCGAGATAGACAGGTAGCCAAAACCTTCATCCACATTCAAAAACATAGCTTTATATATCCGCAGTTTAAATATCACTTAAAACTTATATCTACAGTATTTCTGACTAGTTGGAAAGTTTGAGGGGAAGTCACGTTCAAGGGGATGAGCATTTATTGGCAATGGGCTCGTAGTTCCCGTTATGAACATGCACGCAGAGTCCCTGCCCGTACTCTGTTTGAGAAAGCATTACGACCTTTTGGGCAAGCTCCTGCGCGCCTTCTTTACTTACGCCGTCCGCGTATACCCATAGATCGAGCTTAGACTGCCAGGAGGCCTGAATTACCTCCGGCATAGACTGTACTGAGCTTGCGAAGCGCTCCTGAAGCTCGGTCTCTGTAAAGCTATTCTCGGGATTTGCATAACAAATATCAAGAATTACTACTGAAACCAGCAATATTGATATTAAGCTTAAAGAGAAATATTTCATTGAGACTTCCCTCCTTGTATTGCTGCGGACATCTTGTACTTTACTGGGGGCTGACGGACGAAGGCGGCCTGACTACCTCAACGCCGCTTGGAACTGTGAAGCTGAAAAGTGAGTCCTGAACCCCGTTGTCAATCTTGATATCTGTCAGGGAGATAGTGGTTAAATTTCCAAACGGGTCGTAGAGGTATATAGATTTTATAACCATAGTGTTTTGATCAAATGCTACTATGGCCTTATTATACTGCTCCTCTTCGCTTTTAGGTTTTAGCTCTATCATATAGTTGCCGTTACTGCTGAGCTCCGCCGCATCCGCAAAGCTCGCGTTAAAGACCTCTTTAATATTCCCGAGCCCTGAAAGAAGAGAAGTGGTATTTTGAGTGTCGGAGACCTGAGCGAGCGGAGACTCGATTACCTGCTTCTCGGCAACGTCGTAGAACCATAAAGTTCTACCGTCCGAGACTATTTCATCTTTCTCTGGCGTATAGTAGTTCCATCTCATTTTCCCGGGCTTCTTGAACCACACTTCGCCCTCTGATTTCTGCACCTTATCAAGCGCCTTCACAGCGGCTTCCTGAGTAAACTTGGCATGGAAATCCGTGATCTCCTCGTATTTATTTTGGATCTTATCCACCACAGCTTCGATTTCCTCTGCAACGGAGGAGTGGACGCTTGAAAACGATATTAAAATTGCAATCGTAATATAAGTTAAAATTTTCAACTTTCCGGCCTCTCTTCTATCTGACTTAAGTCTATATAAACCTCTCTTGGCTTACCAGCGACCTCCTGAGGTCCTACAACTCCCTCTTTCTCCATTACCTCAACAATCCTTGCTGCTCTATTATAACCTATCTTAAGCTTACGCTGAATCATAGATATAGATGCCTGCCTGGTCTCGGCAATAGTTCTTAAAGCTTGGTAGTATAGCTCGTCCTTATCCTCATCAAGATCACTCCCCCCCTCTTTCTCTTCAATGTGAGTGATCTCCGCATTGTACTGAGGAGATCCCTGAGATTTTACGAACTCCGTAATCCCTTCTCTTTCCTCATCTGAAATAAGCGCCCCCTGAATCCTGAGGAGCTTTGATGTCCCGGGCTCAAGGAACAGCATATCCCCCTTGCCGAGCAGCCTTTCGGCCCCGCCGGTGTCGAGGATGATGCGGGAGTCAATTTTGGATGAGACAAGAAATGAGATTCTCGCAGGGAAGTTAGCCTTGATTAAGCCCGCTACAATGTCCGCAGAAGGACGCTGAGTCGCCACTATCAGGTGAATGCCCGCGGCGCGCGCCTTCTGGGAAAGCCTCGTAATAGATTCCTTTATCTCGCTCGGAGCAATCATCATGAGGTCCGCAAGCTCATCAAGCACTATTACTATGTAAGGAAGAATTCTGTCCAGCTTGTCTTCCACATCCATCTTCTCCACATTTTTATTATGCGTCTCTATATCACGAACACCCTCTTCGGAAAGAATCCTGTAGCGGTTTTCCATTTCCTCAACAGCCCACCTGAGCGCGGCTGCCGCTTTCTTGGGCTCCGTAACCACAGGGTGAAGCAGGTGTGGTATATCCTCATATACAGATAGCTCCAGCATCTTCGGATCTATCATAATAAATTTCAGCTCATAGGGACTCGCCTTATACAGCATGCTCGTGATCACAGCGTTTAAGAGCACGCTCTTACCCGAGCCCGTGGTACCCGCTATCATAAGATGGGGCGCTTTTCTTAAGTCCATGTAAAACGAGAGCCCGGAAATATCCTTACCCAGGGCGATTGTCATTTTTGACTTACTTTGCGTAAACTTGGGGTCTTCGATAAGCTCCCGCAGGACAACCAGCTCTCTTTTCGCGTTCGGCACCTCTATGCCGATTACGTCCTTGCCGGGTATAGGCGCGATTATCCTGATACTGAACGCGCTAAGCCCCATGGCAAGATCGTTTTCAAGCGCGGCGATCTTATTTATTTTAATTCCGGGGGCAGGTTTGTATTCAAACATAGTGATGACAGGACCGGGCCTTATCTCAGTTACTTTCCCCGATACTCCAAAGTCCTTGAGCTTGTCTTCAATGAGCTTTGCTTTTTCAATTACCGCGTCCCTGTCGACCTCTATCGCAGTCTCCACCTTGGCGTCCATCAAATCAAACGGAGGGAGTTTATAGTCCTTGTAAACGACTTCCTTTTTCGGCTCGAATTCAAGAGTGCCGTTCTCAGCCTCATGCTCCACTACAATCTGCGGGTGTATGGTAGGTGTTGCTTCATCCTGATCGCCGTCATCTTTTACCTCATCTACGAGGTTAATAATTTCTTCAGTCCCCTCTTGCTCTTCTCTCAAGGCGGCAGATCCGTTTGCCGAAGAATACGCGGGCTCGAGCGCGGACTTGGCCCTTCTCTCCTGGATTGTACTCTTCAAATCCATAGCTGCTTCTTTTCCTTTAATAACAAGAAGCCTGGAGATCGCGTACGCTTTATCGGCAGTAAACATAAGTCCTTTTCCTAAAGTCCCTATAATTTGAGTTAATGTAAGGCTCGTTATTATTATTAAACTGAGTAAAAGTAATATGGTTACAATTAAGTAAGACCCTACGGTCCCGGCGACCCCGCCCCTGAGCGTCTCGGCGATTGCGCCGCCCACCCATCCGCCTGCAGGGCTGTAACCGAGAAAGCTCCCCTGCCCGAATATAAGAGCAAGGAAAGTCATAACGGATACGAGGAAGATAACAGCCGATATCGATTTTCTGTAAATCCCGCTTCCCTTCTTATTCATAAACACAATTATCGCTGTGTAGAAAAGGACAAAAGGCACAACGAGCGCGCATATGCCAAACGCTTTACCGAGCATTCCCGATATGAACACTCCGATAGTGCCCATAGCGCCTTTTACGTCAAGCCCCGAGGACGAGCTGTAAAATATTAGGCTGAGTGCGGAAAATAGACCTACTGCGAACAGAAATGCGGCCAATATTTCCCTTGCTATGGTACTTGGAGACTCTTTTGTGGAGCGGTTTTTTCTTTTAGCCATGGATTGTTAAAGCTAATTATACAATATACAGTTTAAGTATGCAAAATTGTTGGGTTTAAATTATCGGAGAATTACCGCTAAGACTATACTACCCGCCACGCGCGGCGGCAAGCACGGTGCCCGCGGCCTTAAGCGCTAAGTCCCAGGAATCAAAGGGGAATATGCCAAGAGCCACAGTCGCGACAGAAAGTACTATAAGAGCTATGGATGAGGCTGCCTTAAACGTTGGGAACGGGCTTGTCTCCGGTCTCATAAATGCGTATACGAGAACACGTAGATAATAGTAGGCGGATATCACGCTTCCTACGATACCGATTACCGCAAGCCAGTAAAACTCGGCCTGCACGGCAGAGAGAAACACTCTGTATTTGGCGAAGAACCCTATTGTCGGAGGTATACCGGCAAGCGAGAACATGAAAATACCAAGCGCAAGCGCAACGAACGGCCTTTTACTCCAGAGTCCCGAGAGGTCATCGAACGTCTCGCACTCCTTTCCGTCACGTGACAAATAGGTAAGTACGCCAAAAGCCCCGAGGTTCATAAACGTATAAGCGAATAGATAATATATAACGCTGCTTACTGCCAGCACCTGCCCGCCGTAAGCCGCTACTACGCCTATTAGCGCGTAGCCGGCGTGGGCAATACTCGAATAGGCAAGCATTCTCTTTACGCTGCTCTGTACGATAGCGGCCACGTTACCAACTATAATAGTGAATATGGCAATGACCCAAAGGAGCGGCATAAAGCTCACCTGTATCGGATAGAAACTCTCAAAAATCACTCTCAGCAATATCGCGAACGCAGCCGCCTTTACACCAACCGACATAAACGCCGTCACGCTCACAGGCGCCCCTTCATAGATATCAGGCACCCATTGGTGCAGGGGAAATGCGCCGATCTTGAATATAAACCCTATCAGCACGAGCGCAGCGCCCGCAATGTACAGAGGGTTAGTCATATCGAAGCTCTTTAATATTTCAGTAAGGTATATCGTGCCCGAAGCCCCGTAAAGAAGCGCTATACCGTATAGCAGTATCGCCGAGGAAAACCCGCCCAGTACAAGATACTTTATTCCGGCTTCCGTAGAGCGCGCGGACTTTCTGTTAAAAGCCGTAAGCACGTAAACCGATATCGACATTATCTCAAACCCTAGAAAAAGAGACATAAACTCTTTTGCGGACGACAATATCATCATCCCCGACGTTGAGAACAGTATAAGGGCGTAAAACTCAGCTGCGTACTCATCTGTAGCAGATAGATAATCTTTTGAAAATATTACTGCGGCAAGAGCGCCTATAAGGAATATTACGTTAAAGTAAGCTGCGTACTGATCGAGAGAGAGAGCGCCCCCAAAGGCTAGCTCCGCGGTCCCGAACCTCTCGATGTTCAAGCCAAAAGCTATTCCTAAACCGATCAGAGCCAGTACAAACACGTAAATACCGGCTTTCTTCTTTAAAATCGGGCCCAAAATGATGAGCACTATCCCTGCTACTATCAGTGAAATCTCAGGCCCTATCAGCAGAGTACTTTTAAAAACATCACTTAAATCCATTTAGGAAATTCTCCAAATTTTTCGGTGTAATAATACGTTTAGATGGCGATTTGAGTAGGTAGTATGTGGGAGCTATAAAGGGTTGTCAAGTTAAGTTCAGCTTTAGACACAAAGCATAGAAAAAAACGGCTTATGAAATAGGCCAATCCTATAAATCGCACCCGCGCTCTTTGTACTCATCTACGCTTAGAATCGTGGGGTTTTCTCCGCATAAATGACACCCCGGGTCTTTTTTAATCTTAACGGTATTAAATGACATATTAAGCGCGTTCATCGTGAGGAGCTTATCCACGAGCGGCTCTCCGATATTGAGAACCTCTTTTAACGTCTCTACGGCCTGCATAGTCCCTATTGTGCCCGCGACCGCGCCCAGTATGCCCGCTTCCTCGCATGTAGGCACCATTCCAGCGGGTGGTATCTCAGGGTACAGACACCTGTAACACGCCCCGCCCTTATGCGTTTTAAATACCGAAAGCTGCCCTTCGAATTGAAATAAAGCGCCCGAGATCAGGGTCTTTTTCTCAAAGTAACAGGCATCGTTTAATAGGTATCGTGTAGGGAAGTTATCTGAGCCGTCGATCACAATATCATAATCTTTGACCAGCTCTCTAATATTGTCCTTTGTAATCAGGTCCTTATATACAATAACGTTTACGTCCGGGTTAAGCTTTTGCAGCTTATCTCTGGCGGAATGAGTTTTCGGTTTGCCGATATCATCAGTGTAATGGAGCACCTGTCTTTGGAGATTCGAGATATCCACCTGGTCTGAATCCGCGATTCCTAAAGTACCTAGCCCCGCCGCGGCCAGATAAAGCGCAACTGGCGAGCCCAAACCTCCCACACCCACGCAAAAGACCTTAGCCCGAAGGAGCTTCTCCTGACCTACTCCGCCTACTTCGGGTAGGAGTATATGCCTGCTGTACCTATATATCTGTTCTTCTGTTAGACGCATGGGGACTACCTCTTAGTCAGGGGTGACCTCTATAGGTTCCTCGTAGAATTTTTCTCCCGAGTCCTCCAGTATCCAGGCCCGGGCGTCGTTATATTTACCACTGTTTATAGAGAAGATAATGTATATCCACTCGGGCCACGCCCTTTGCCTATCGGTCTCTGAAGCCATAGAGGGGTGGTCGGGATGAGAGTGATATATACCAATTATTTCCTTTCCCACTTCCCTTGAATAGTCATCCGCCTCTTTAAATGAGAGCGGGTCGAGCTCGTAGCGGTCATGAGCCCTCTCTGTATTTAAATTATTGCATTCCTTATAGTCGGTAATTGTGTGGTCCTGTCCTATAAGCACTCCGCACACTTCATGTGGAAACCCGGCTTCCGCGTGTTTAATGATCGCATTATATGAGCTTTCGCTAATTTTTACCACCAGAGACCTCCGCTCAAATATCTATAGCCGCCGTCCGGGAATACTGTAACCAGTACGCCTTGCTCAAGCTTTTTTGCCTGCTCGAGTGTCGCATACGCCACCGCTCCGCCCGAATGCCCTATAAATATACCTTCTTTCTTTAAGAGGTCTTTCATTGTAACGTAGGCGTCCTCGGTGCTCACTCGGAAAATCTCATCCGGATACTCATCGTCGAAAATGCCCGGGACAATGGATGTCGGCATATGCTTCATCCCCTCTAGCCCGTGCAGGGCCTCTGCAGGCTCGACCGCGATTGTACGGATATTCGGGTTAAGCTCTTTAAGCCTCCGGGATGTTCCCATAAACGTGCCGCTCGTCCCAAGCCCCGCAATAAAATGCGTAATGCGCCCGTCAGTCTGATCCCAAATCTCCATTGCCGTAGTATCGTAGTGCGCTTTTGGGTTAGCGGGATTATTATATTGATCCGGCATAAAATACTTATCGGGATTTTCTTTCTTGAGCTTTCTCGCAAGACGGATCGCGCCGTCAGAGCCCTCGAGAGGGTCCGAATAAATAACCTTAGCCCCAAACGCCTTTAGGGTTTTCTTTCTTTCTATGTTTATATTCTCCGGAATGACAAGCTCAACCTTGTAGCCAAGGGCAGCTCCAATCATAGCGTACGCTATAGCTGTGTTACCTGAGGAGGAATCCATGAGTATCTTATCGTGAGTAAGTTTCCCGGTGCGTATACCGTCAAGGATCATCCAAAGCGCGGGCCTGTCCTTTACCGAGCCCCCGGGGTTAAACCACTCAGCTTTGGCATAGACCTCTACGTCCGGGCTCAGACCTTCCCTCATGTGTGAAAGCCTTATAAGAGGCGTGTTTCCGATAAGCTCAATTACGGAGTCGACTCTTTTCAAACCGCTTTCTAAAGGTTTTTTTCTGGCTAGAGATAAGTCCATCAGCAGCGCTCAATTAGGATTTTAAATACGTCCCCTTCCTCCCTGTGTATATCTAGGACTTTGTGGCCCTCCTGCTCAACGCTCCTTGGAACATTTATCAGCGGCTCACCTTCCCTGAGCGTAACTTCGAGTACCTGCCCAGCGGACATTGTTTCCAATTTCAGCTTTGTTTTTACAAATGTCATAGGGCAGATTTCTTTAGTTATATCGATCTGGGCGTTAACTTTATTATTCTCCATAGATTATAGCCTTGCTCTAATAATCTAGATGAGTTATGCAAATTATTTACCGCGTTTAAGGGTACCATAGAGGCTTAAACGGTACAAACAATGGTGTTTTGGGCTTAGCTAATCTTCGGTCTCTATATCTATAACGGGCGGTTTATCTTCAGTATCTCTTTTTTGTACTTTTTTCCTTCCCAACATTGCCGATTGCTTGCCCATCCAAAAAGCGATGAGGACTATAGATACTAGAATAAGGAGCTTTATCATAATAAACTCTGCGCCCTATATTTTCAGGCCTCTTTCTTTACCCTACCTTTTTGATGAAGATTCGATATAAGGGATTCGAAAATAGCTCTTCCATCCTCACCGCCCATTATCCCCTCGGAGCACCTTTCGGGATGGGGCATCATCCCGAGCACATTACCCTCTTTGTTCGTTATACCAGCTATATTATTCAATGAGCCGTTGGGATTTGCCTCCTCGCTCACATCTCCCGCCGGGTCTGAGTACCTAAACACAACCTGGGCACTAGACTCAAGCTCCTTTAAATCCTCCGCCGTGCAGAAGTAATTCCCTTCCCCGTGCGCCACCGGTATCCTGAGCACATCCCCTTTATTCAAATTCGATGTAAACAATGTGTCGTCATTTTCGAGCTTTAAATTCACCCACTTGCAGATAAATTTGAGAGAGGCGTTTTTTATGAGTGAGCCCGGCAGCAGTCCCGCCTCCACAAGCACCTGGAATCCGTTGCATATGCCTATTACGGCTCCGCCTGAGGATGCGTAGTCAGAGACCGATTTCATAATCGGAGATAAGCTCGCAATAGAGCCCGTCCTCAGGTAATCACCGTAGGAAAACCCCCCGGGGATTATAATACAATCAAAACCCCTAAGATCCGTCTCTTCATGCCAGATGAACTCAGCATCGTGTCCGAGCACATGTTTTACAGTATGATAGCAGTCGTGGTCACAGTTGGACCCTGGAAAAACTATAATTCCGAATTTAAGCATTTTGCTCTTCTATATTTACTTCAAAATTCTCAATCACCGGATTTGACAGGAGTTTCGCGCACATTTCGTCTACCCTCTCCCTTACATTCGCTTCACTTCCGTCACTTAACCTAAGCTCAATGAGCTTTCCGATCCTGGCGTCCTCTACCTCTTCATACCCCAAATTATTTAGGGCCTGAAGAACGGTTTTGCCCTGAGGGTCTAAAACAACCGGTTTTAATTTAACCTCTATCTTAACTTTAAACTCTTTCATTTTATCCCGCTAATAAGTGAGTTATTGGCTATCTAACAATAAACGGCAGAGCCTGTCCAGCTCGTCCTGTGAGTAATACTCGATCTCTATCTTACCCTTACCCTTCTTATTTACAATCCTTACCTTCGTATTCAAGTTTCTCTTAAGCTCATCGGACATCCGCCTTAAATATATATCGTCCTCTGAAGGCTCTTGCGCCACAGGTTTTTTTTCCTCCGACAGTTTCCGTATCAGGCTTTCTGTCATTCTCACGGAAAGCCTCTGTTTTATAATCGCGCTTAAGACCTGCAAGGACTTGTCTTCAGACTCGATGCTGAGCAAAGCGCGCGCGTGGCCTGCAGTGATCTCTCCTTCAACAAGGGCCTGTTTGGCTTGCTCTGTTAGCCTAAGAAGTCTCAGCTGGTTTGTTATGGTTGATCTGTCCTTCCCGATCCGCCCCGAGACATCTTCGTGAGTAAGCCCGAAATCCTCAATGAGCTGACTATACGCCATAGCCTCTTCTATAGGGTTTAAGTCCTCACGCTGAAGGTTTTCGATTAGGGCAAGCTCCAGCACTTCTCTGTCGGTGGCGTGCTTAACTATGATAGGAACTTTTGTAAGACCCGCTCTCTGGGCCGCTCTCCACCTTCTTTCTCCCGCGATTATCTCATAGCCATCCGGGGTATTCCTAACTACGATCGGCTGAATTATTCCTTTTTCTTTAATTGATGTAGCAAGCTCCGCTATCGACTCATCGTCAAAGTCTTTCCTGGGCTGGGTCCTGTTTGGCGCGACCTCTTCAACACCTGCAACTATAAACCCTTCTCTCCCAGAAGAACCTGTCTCCACAGTCTCCTTAGGAATAAGAGCGTCAAGCCCTCTACCCAAAGTAGTTTTTTTCAACTCCCGCACCTCCTAGGCCCTCCTCCGCTTCCATGCTAACGGGGCTGTTTTTATTAATAAGCTCTTGAGCGAGCGCCAGATAGCTCTGCGCGCCTATAGACTTTACGTCATAGAGAAGCGCGGGCTTTCCGTGGCTCGGAGACTCGGCCAACTTTACATTTCTGTTTATTATTGTCTCAAACACATCGCCTCCGAAATATGATTTGAGCTCGTTTGCCACTACGTGGCAGATATTATTGCGTGAATCGAACATCGTAAGCAGATAACCCTCTATAGCAAGCCCCTGGTTTAACCTCTGTTTAATAAGCGATATAGTTCTCTTAAGCTGCCCAAGACCCTCCATGGCATAGTACTCGCACTGGACCGGAATCAATACAGAATCCGAAGCGGTGAGCGCGTTTACGGTAAGCAGGCTCAATGAAGGAGGGCAATCAATTAGTATGAAATCGAACTCTGCGGCTACGGATTCAATGGCGCGCTTTAGCCTCCACTCCCTTTGCTCCAAGTGTATCAGCTCAATCTCTGCTCCGGCAAGCTCGGGTGTAGTGGGCACAATACACAAATAACCCTTTAGAGTGTCGGGCTCGACTTCAATTATCATTTCCTTAATGTCCGTCTCGCCGACAAGCGCGTCGTATATACTCTTCTCAATCCCCTCTCTGTCCACGCCCACACCGCTAGTGGCGTTTGCCTGGGGATCAAAATCTATAATTAATGTTTTCTTTTGGGCAGCTGCAAGTGATGAGGCCAAGTTTACTACTGTTGTCGTTTTCCCGACCCCGCCTTTTTGATTTGAAACACTTATTACCTTACCCATTTGTCGGCACCGTAATTTTAATTTTCAATTACCCCTTATGGAAAAGAGCCCGTAACCCAGTTGAGTATTCCGGACACGAATACTTCTAATATGATATTATCCAGAATCCTGATTCACCGCAAGCTCGAATTGATTTATCCATTGCGTCACTTCGAGGGAGCGGGAAGACGGCCAGACTCGACGCAGCTTTAGCGAAGGCGGGCTTGCTTACCAATTCCCCGGATCGTGCTCAGTGCTCCCGTCCGTTCCTACTGCATCATTCACAAAATCCGTTCATCCTGAGCGCACACGAAGTGTGCAGTCGAAGGATCGCCCACGTCCCCATATCTACTGGGTAAGGCAGCTAAGGGCAGATTAACCGTAGTGAAATATAGGGTTGCATTCCGTTCATATAAAATGTATTCTTGCTTTTTATTAAATTGGGTTAATTCATCAGAATTCGTATACCGATTGTCTGGTTGACCAATCACATCTGGAGGCACTAATGGATAGTAATCGTATAACCATCATGCTGGTTAAACCCGGCAGTAAAGGGGCTAAATCGTTCAGCATGAAAGTTTCTCACCTAAAAGTAGCACTATTCGCATTCACGGTTTTCACAATTTTCTCCCTTCTTTCTTTCACTTCGACCTACATGTTTTATAAAGACTCAGAGATAAAATCAGATTCGGTAAATAAGCTCCTAAGCGCTATTAATATAATGAACCAAGACATAACAGAAAGCGAAGTTATAGAAACCAAGCTCAGAACCAGGTTAACGGACATAGAGGAAACACTTTTAGAAATGCAGGAGCTTCTGGACAAAAAAGGAATAAAAAAACATCTATCCGTAGGAGGAGAATTTATCCCTCCCGACAGGCTTAACATATCATATGTAGAGTACATGAAGAAAGATATAGAAGAGATTTACGATACGATGAAAGGCATACCGGTTGGAAGCCCGCTCGATGGAAAATTAAACTCCAAGTTCGGCTATAGAAGCGATCCGTTCCGCTCTAAATACGGTTTTCACTCGGGAATAGATATTGACGCTGATCATGGTGATCCCATAGTAGTAACAGCTGACGGCACGGTTACGAAAGCAGGTTGGCACCACAGCTACGGGAAAACCGTGATAGTAGACCACCAAGACGGTTACGAGACCCTGTACGGGCATTTGTCCGCTCTCAACGTTAAGGAAGGTCAAAAAGTCACTGTAGGGGAGGTTATAGGGAAAGCGGGTTCTACCGGAAGATCTACCGGAACGCATCTCCATTACGAAGTGGTTAAGAATGGAAAGAGGATAGACCCGGCAAATTATCTGACCTTAAAATAAATTATGGGAATGTTCGGAAATAAAAAGAAAGAAGAGAGGCCTGTGACTGTGAGCAAAACAGACGCAAACCAAATTACTACGCTGATCGGAGAGTCCTGCGTATTTGAGGGTAACGTTACAACCACATCTTCAACTCGGATAGACGGTCAGCTTAAGGGGAAAATAGCCGGGGAATATAATCTAATAGTCGGTGAAAACGGTGTGGTCGAGGGTGAGATCAAAGCAGCCGAAACCATCGTCTACGGCAGGGTCGAAGGAATCATTGAGTCCGGCAAGCTGGAGATTAAAAGCTCGGGCTCGGTAATGGGCGATGTATTCATAGAAAAGCTAACCGTTGAAAACGGCGCTACGTTTAACGGAAGATGCGAGATGGCTGATACTCCGGAAAATATAATGTTTGAATCAAACGCACCGACAAAAGAGCTGCCATCAACCACAATCGACGTCGAAGAAACAAACTGACAGCAAGTCAGTTATTTTTGCCCACTGCGTTTTTCTCCAACACCTACAACTTCTGCCTGCACTTTAATATTGCCTGCTTTCTCAAACACAAGCTCTATTTCCACCTCATCCCCACTCTTTAGAGGCTCCTCCAAATCTATCAGCATTATATGCATACCTCCAGGCTTAAATTGAACGGCCTCACCGGCGGGTATGGCAACACTTTCAACCATCTCCATCTTTGCGACTCCCTTATCGTCGACTGAAGTTTGATGAATCTCGGCGCTTTTTGATATTTTTGACGACACACTGCTAAGAACGTCTTCCTGTTCACCCTTATTCTCAACGTTCATATACATGGCGGTAATCGTAGTCCCCGGCGGAGTCCCTCTCACCCAGCCCTCGGTAATTTCAATTTGCTGCTGAGCGTAGGAAAAACTCACAAAACCAAGACTTAACATTATCACTGCTAGAATCTTTATCATATGTGAAAACCTCTCTAGATAGAATTTACATAAAAGGAATTACAGGATATTCCTTATGTCTTCAGCTATGCGTACGGGGTCCATCCTGTTCTGCGGGTATCTCAATACGAACTTGCCCTTTGGATTGACCAGATAAACAGCAGAGGTGTGGCCCATCAGATAGCCTGACTCGGAGTCCACTTCCTCTTTCATATAAAACGCGTTGTAGTCATCGGCTACCTTGTCAATCTCCTCAGGAGTTCCCGTGAGCCCGATGAAGCTCTCGCTAAAATAAGGAACGTAGCCCTTTAATTTCTCCTGATCGTCTCTCTCCGGATCTATTGTAATGAAAAGCACCTGCACACGGCTACTTTCCTCACCTAAATTATCCATGACAGTTTTCAGCGTTCCCATTGTAACAGGGCATATATCGGGACACTGCGTATATCCGAAGAAAAGGAGCACCGCTTTGTCCTTAAAATCCGACATCTTCACTCTATTTCCGTTATGGTCGGTCAGTGAAAACTCGGGAGCTCTGCCTTTATCATAAATATTTCCGTAAAAATCAGCCTTACTCTTTTCCATAAAAAGCACAAAGAGTATTATCCCCCAGCCTATTGCAATCAGGACCAGTACGGTTACCAGCGCGTAATATACCTTTTTTCTATTCATAAAGAGCTGTTACTCCCTCAGACATTGTCCCTTTCGGAGAATAATATATTACCCTTTATTTCAAATCTGGATAGCTATTAATATAAGATATGGGATAAATTGCCCTAGGAAAAAACTCTTTAGATACAACAAGAGGGAATGTCCAGATTGTCTCTAAGGCATTCCCTCTTTTAAAGGAGGATGGAGGATGAATTGTTAAGCTTTAGTGTTAAGATTCACAATAAAAATAAAGTATTTTACTTAAGCTGTCAAGAGGATATTTGCAAATAATTTGCAGCTACACGTAACCGCCCTAAACAACACAAAATTAATTTACTCTAAATCACGAATAAATTTTCTCAAAGAGCCGTTTTGGTATGCCTGTACAAAAAACCGTATTTAGAAAAAAGTGCGGCTTTGCTTTATAAAATCTTGAAACTTGCATCAGTCATGATATATTTTGCCCTTTGGCCAAAAAGGATTTTCTAAAGATATTGCCGAAAATTTATCATTTAACCAAAACAAACGGCGGCGTAGCTCAGGGGCAGAGCGGGGCTCTCATAAGGCCTGTGTCGGTGGTTCAAATCCACCCGTCGCCACCACCACTCAATACGGCTGCATCTACAAACGGCGCTCTATCCTTCGGTAGTTATAGGTGATTACACAAGTATGTTGGCAAACTGAATTGTTAAGGCAATTCAGATTTTGGGCTTAGCTCGCTTTAGCTTAATAGAAAATAACAACAGAGTGCATGCTACTTAGCCTTACTCTTCTTCGTCCCCTTTGAATTCAAGCGCGCATGAGTTTATGCAGTACCTGAGTCCTGTCTCTTTCGGACCGTCCGGGAACACGTGTCCAAGGTGCGCGTCGCACATGCTGCACAGAACCTCGGTCCTCACCATCCCATGACTCTGATCAACTTCCTCGGCTATCTTGTCATCCCCATGGGGCTTGTAAAAACTTGGCCATCCCGAACCCGAGTCAAACTTGGTATCTGAGTGAAAGAGCTTCTCGCCGCAGCTTACGCACACGTACATGCCCTTTTCCTTATGGTCGTGGTACTTACCGGTAAAGGGCCTCTCCGTACCCTTCTCTCTTGTTACATGGTACTGCTCATCAGTTAGGACGCTCCGCCATTCATCGTCCGTTTTTTTCACTTTCTTTTCCATATCGGTCTCCGTTTCAGAATATAAATATAGGATACCAGTTCAGGGAAAAAGGTTGCAGTCTTATGGGTAACACACAAACCCGCTAGCCGGGCTTTCGTTTCTCTATAGTAAGCCAGGCCACAACCGACCCGATAAGCACGAGCCCCGCGGATATCATCATAATAAGCCTGTAACTTGCCAGAAATGAGTTGTTAATAGACGAGCGGATGGCCTTACGGGTAGAAGGCTCAACGTTCTCGGGTATCTCAATTAGTAAATACTTTATTCGCTGCGAATCGATGGACTCTCTGGTCTCTGTTGTTATCTCGAGCCGGTCCAGGTCACGGTCGAGGTTGCGGTTAAAAGTGCTTAAAGCGAACACGCCCATAACGGCGATAGCCAAAAGCCCGGCGATCCTTCCCACAGTGTTATTCACGCCTGAGGCCACGCCCGATTCTTCGAGCTCGACCGAGCTCATCACAGCCGTCGTTAGCGGAGAGATGACGATTGCCATCCCGATCCCAAGCACCGTAATAGCTGGGAAAATCGTAGTCCAGTAACTCCCGCCTATAGTAGGCAGAGTAAACAGATAGAACCCAATTGAGGCAAGGATTGTCCCTGCCATAATTGCTGGTTTAGCTCCGTACCTTGCCACTGTACCCCCAGCCCATCTTGAAAAAAGAAAGAGCGCTATCACTAGCGGGGCAAAAGCGACTCCCACACCGGCAGCCGAATAGCCTTGAAGCTGTATTAAATTGAAGGGGATAAAGAATACTGCGCTGCTCCAAGCGGCCCAGTACAAAAACGATATCAGGTTCGCCCCGCTGAAGGTCCTAGACCTGAAGAGTGAAAGCGGCATCATCGGCGATGAAGCGCGCCACTCATACAAAATGAAGGAGATAAAGAAAATCCCCCCAGCTACAAGGGGAATAATAACCTTGGGATGCCCAAACCCTATATTACCCGAATCAACAAGCGCGAACACTATACAGCCCAGTGCCAGAGTAGCGAATAAAGACCCCAATATATCCAACCCCCCGCTGCCGTTTTCCTTTCTACTTTCCGGTATGCGCCAAAAAAGCGCTCCCAAAACAATAAGAGCAAGCGGCAAGTTTATGAAAAATACCAAGCGCCACGAAATATTCTGAGCAAGCCAACCGCCCAGTATCGGGCCCATAGCTGTGGTGATCGCCGTAAACGCCGACCACGTGCCTATTGCCCGCCCCCGGTTTTCCTCACTGAACGATACTGTGATAATTGCCAAGCTGCCCGGCACAAGCAGCGCGCCCCCAACTCCCTGAAACGCCCTTGCTACAATCAACTGACTCGTATTTGGAGAAAGACCGCACCACATGGAGGCCGCGGTGAAGACAACCACTCCTAAAGCGAATATACGCTTTCTGCCAAACCTGTCGCCGAGCGCGCCGCCAAGGAGCATAAGCGATGACATAAAAAGAGCATACGCCTCCATAACCCACTGTACTTGCGGAATGGTCGCGTTCAGCTCTTGCTGAAGCACAGGCACCACAACATTCATTGCGGTACTGTCAATAAAGGCCATTCCCGATCCTATAATAGCAACCAGCAATACCCATCTACCTGTGCTCTTACTTACAAAGCTTACGCCGGATACTTCACCTAATGAGCTTTGCTCGGGCGTTTTTTTCATAACCTCAGGCATATTTAGACCCACTAAGTTTCATAATCACAGCCGCGTTGTCAACCGAGAAATAAAACTTAGAACCCCTTAAACATAACCTATAAACGCCCCGCTTGCTCAAAGTGGGTAGATTCAAGTTGTAGTATGTAACACGCATCTACCCATTAGAGCCGGAACTACACAAAAAGACGCAACTAGAATAACAGTATTAAAAACCCGGAGAGCAGTTTATATACCTTCACCGCTCACATCATATTACGATACACCGTGCCGGTACACCCTTCCCCGGTACGTCCCAATCAGAGTGGCAAACAGCTTGTTCTGAATGAGCCTAACCGCCAAGTCCCCGAAGCGGGCCGAGATAAAGTCCGAAAGGAAAAGCATCCTCGGCTGAAACGGCACTACAACACGCGCCCTGTTATATTCCACTCCGTCAAGCACCGCCCTGGCAACGGTTTCAACGGCAATTGGCGTAAACCGCCTGAACGGCGGCGGCATATCCTCAGGCCTTACGCTGTCAAGGAGCGGGGTCTGTGTTAGGGCGGGATGAATTGTTGAGACATTGATCCCCGTACCCCTGAGTTCCTGCCTGAGTGCGTCGGTTAACCCGGTAATAGCGTGCATGGCAGCAGAGTATCCGCCAAAATGCGGGAATGCCTTTTTACCCACTACAGAGGACATGTTCATAATATGCCCCGACCCCTGTCTCTTCATGACCGGGAGAACTTCGGTCGTAACATATAATGTCCCGAAGTAATCGGCGTCCATCATCTTCTTGGCGTTAGCGATAAAGTCCTTGCCTCCTACTGCTCCTACGTACGAGTTGCCCGCGTTATTAAATAGAACATCGACTGTACCGTATTTTGAAACGACCTCCTTCACCATAGCGCTTACCTGCTCGGGAGAGGAGACGTCAGTTGGGATAACCAATACGTTCGTATTGAACTTAGCAATCTCAGCCGCTACTTTCTGCAGCTTATCCCTGGAGCGGGATACGAGTACGGTCCTCGCGCCTTCCCGGGCAAATTGTATTGCCGTCTCTCGTCCTATTCCGCTCGATGCCCCTGTTATGACTACTACCTTATCTTTAAATCTACCTTCGTTACTCATGCTAAATACCTCCTTATTTATTTGATTTAAATTCATTATTCTTGTTCTTACACCGCTATTTGCGCCGCCTCTCCGGCCCCTTCGTCCTTATTAATATCAAGGAGAGAAAGGCGCTTGCGCCTGGCAGTGTAAAGCCATTCTTCACTATCGTGCGCGAGAAGCCCTTCTTTGATAAGCGGGTAACTACGCTCAGACTCCCACTTATCTAAATCAGGCACCCGGGCCATTATTGTTTTAAGCATGAGCCAGGCAGCCTCAAATTTATTTCCGATCTTTAAGCCCGGGAATACCAGCTCGGGGCGCTCAAAGTAACGCCGCGCGGTTACTTCAAAATCCTCAGGCGGCCTTCCTGTCACCAGCTCTACGTGGTCCGTAGGCGCACCGAGCGCATATGTACCTCCTCGCATCTCTTCTGCATAATGACGGAACTGGGCTATCTCGAAATTCGAAAACCCTAAGGCTTTGGCGGCCTTGATGAACATCGATGTCGGAACATCTACGTAGTCAACTTTACGTTCCAAAATACTGCCGAATATCTCTGCTACATCACTGCCTGAAATAAGCTTTGGTCCGGTAGGCCTGTAGTTTTTACCTATGTGTGGCTCAGGTTCAGCCAGTACCGAAACCGCCACAGAGGCGATGTCCTCATTTGAGGGCGGCGCGTTCAGCCCCTCGCCGTAAGGAAGCAAAAGCTTTCCGAAATGAGCAGCGGCGGGAAGGCTGAAGAAATATGTGAATGCAAATACCCCGGGGTTAACGTAAACGACATCGACCGTTGGCATCCATTGATAGATATTATCCGCTAGCCAGTGCTCGCGCTGGTGAATAGAGGGGTGAGTCGGATGCGGATTCCACGCTGCCATAATCACTGCCACTTTGAGCTTCGCCTCTTCCGCAGCCAGGGCGAAAAGCATAGAGCCGTGTAAAACATTTGCAGCAAAGGGCGGACAGTAATAAGCACGCTCCACACCCACGAGCGCCTTTCTCATGTCTCTTATATCTAATAGGTCCCCGACGAATATTTCCGCTCCGGCCTTTCTTAGGCGCTCGGAG
The DNA here is from genome assembly GCA_965216785.1 of Thermodesulfobacteriota bacterium. Taxonomy (GTDB): domain Bacteria; phylum Desulfobacterota_D; class UBA1144; order Nemesobacterales; family UBA2774; genus UBA2774. Next base: position 1,072,043 of record OZ244197.1, on the reverse strand, counting down.
CGCGCGTCCTCTGTGCGGACAAAAGCGCGTACAGGAAACCCCCTTTCAATTAACTGTTTTGCTACTACCGACCCTGTATGCCCCGCAGCCGATGTAACAAGAATCCTTGGTTTACTCATATTAACGCTCCTTAAACGTGTATATACACGTATATGTTTAAATTTTTTTATCTCACTTCAAGCTCATCAACAAGACCTGTTAGGTTTGATATCATAGAGCTCCAATTATCAATACCAAGCGCGGTCTTAATTTCTTTCTGCGTTTTTTTCCATAGAGGCAGGGCCTCTGCCATAACTTCCTTACCGCTGTCCGTTATGTTTATAATTTTGGCTCTGCGGTCACTGCCGGGTTTTATTTCCAATAAGCCTCTTTTCTCTAAAGGCTTTAGATTTCTGGCAAGTGTGGTCCTGTCCACATGCATCAACTCTGCAAGCTTAGTCAAAGAAATCGGCCCATGCACAAAAATGTGGCCTAAAACAGTATATTGAGTCCCTTCAAGACCTATGGGCTTAAAAGCCTCGTCAAAAAGATTTTGCACAATCCTTGTCGCTTTCTTTAAATTAAACGCCGTACACTCATTGCATTTGGAAACTTCGTGTCTGCTTAATTCGTTCATATTAACGTTCTTTTTCATCATAATAGGAGTATATACACCTATTATGATTTTGTCAAGAGTTTTTTTAATCTTGGAAAATTATCATTTTGACCAAACGTCTGATAAGTGAATGTTTGCCCTATTAAATCTTATTTCCTATACTATAGGTAATCGGGGTATTAAAAAAATGAGTAAATTTGAAGGGAAAAATATAATAGTAGGCATCACGGGAGGCATAGCAGCCTATAAGTCCTGCGACCTTGTAAGGAGGCTCGTCAAGGAAAATGCCTCAGTACAGGTTGTAATGACGCAGAATGCGACCGAGTTTGTCACACCTCTTACGATGCAGACGCTCTCGGGAAACCGTGTAGCACTGAAGACTTTCGATCTTGTCTGGGAGGCCGAGATCGGCCATATAAGCCTGGCGGACAAAGCAGGTGTCATTGTTGTTGCCCCAGCGTCGGCGAGCTTTATCGGCAAAGTCGCCTCGGGTATAGCGGACAGTCTTTTGGCCACAGTCATTCTGGCCGCACAATGCCCCGTAATACTGTGCCCCGCCATGAATGTGAACATGTATTCAAACCCGGCAGTACAGGAGAATCTCACCAAACTGCAGAGTCGCGGTTTTATAGTGGTTGAGCCTGGCGAGGGTGAGCTTGCATGCGGCTGGGAAGGCAAGGGAAGACTCCCTGAAATTGATGATATAGCAGATGAAATAGAATCAGCGCTGACCCCTAAAGATTTAACCGGTGAAAAAGTACTAGTAACAGCCGGAGCAACGCGAGAGTACATAGACCCCGTCCGATTTATATCAAACCCCTCGAGCGGAAAGATGGGATACGCCATGGCAAAAGAGGCGCGCATGAGAGGGGCCCAGGTAAAACTAATATCGGGAAAGACTGAATTAACGCCCCCATATGGAGTGGAGCTAATTCAAACTGAAAGCGCCTCAGATATGTATGATGCTGTATTAAAACACCTAAAATGGTCTACGATTGTAATTAAAGCCGCGGCAGTCGGAGATTACACGCCAAAAACCAGACAAAACGGCAAGATTAAAAAACAAAGCGGCAAAAAAACCATAGAGCTCAAGCAAACCAAGGATATATTAAAAGAAGTCGGGGGCAATAAGAACGGCCGGATTGTCATCGGGTTTGCTGCAGAGAGTGAGGACCTGATTAAAAACGCTAAGGATAAGCTAAAGAGAAAAAAAGCAGATATGATCGTTGCCAACAATATTCTTGAGCCCGAATCAGGATTTGAAAAAGATACAAATAAAGCGCATCTTCTATACGGCTCTGAAACCGAAGAGCTACCTCTTATGTCAAAATCAGACCTTGCTCAAAGGGTTCTTGACAAAATTTCTTCCTTTAAAAGCTAAGAACCGAAGTTTTTTCAGTATCCAGCCAATCTAGACTGTTATGTAATACAAGATTTCGTCCCATATATTCTTGAACTAGTACTGTAATGTGCATAACTATACATCCATCCTAGTGGAACAAATCCAGGACACTTCAAAACTCATACAGTCTGTAACTTAAAAAGTAGCTCTTCTCAGGTCTTAGCTATTAGCCCAATACAGCGTCTTTACACGCTTTGGCTACCCTGAACTTAACTACAGTCTTGGCCGGTATATCGATTTCCTGACCGGTGGCGGGGTTTCTTCCTTTCCTCGCTTTCCGGTTATTCAGAACCAATTTACCTATTCCAGGAAGAGTAAACTGCTTGTTCTTCTTGGCCTCGCTATAAGCAACAGCAGCTAGCTCGTCAATAATCTCAGCAGCTGTTTTTTTTGTGATACCAGCCTTCTCGGCTATGTGGGCAGATAATTGTGATTTTGTCATAGGCGTATACCCTACTACATCCCTCTCCTTTGGATTTAGTCTTAATTTGTCATATTACAGAAAAATACCTGAAAAATCAACATGTTCTGAGAAAAAAATAAAGGAGACTTTAAAATCGTCACCACAAGTAGCCGGAGGCATTGCAAGTTTTAAAAATCGTACGGAAATTTTAAGTATTATGAAGTCTTAGTATAATTAGTATAACAATCCGGAAAATATTGTGTAGAATTATTCCAAGAGGTTAACTCGATGCCTACGGCAAAGATAAGAGCTAAAAAGAAAAAACAGTGGATATGGTTCTTTGGATTCCTTGCGGCTTTTATTGTGCTCACCATAGGCCTGTACGTTCGCATGATCTCTGTACGCACTTCCGCGTTTGAAGGGGAAGCTGAAAAAAAGCTTGCGCCCGTAAGAGTTCAGGACTCATCGGTTACAGAAGTTTGGAGAACCACCAGCTTTTTAGCGCGGCTAGAGGGAGGGCAAACGGTAAGCATTAAAGCCGACGTCAGCGGATGGGTCGTCGAGAGGAAAGCGGTTTTGGGCCAGGAAGTGCAAAAGGGCGACCCCCTTATAGTGCTTCAGGACGATCGCAAGGTGTACAGGCTAAAAGAGTCCGAGGCCCGGCTCATGTCCGCAAAAGCAAACCTTAACGAGCTAAGACGCAAATACGAGCAGAACAAAACGCTGGTCGAAAAAGGCATTGTGGCTAAGGACACTCTGGACTCTCTGTCAAACCAGGTATCCTCTGAAGCCTCAAACGTAGACGGCCTGGAAGCGTCCTATAACTTGATGAAGTGGGATGTAGAGCACCTTACGGTAAAGGCCCCTATCTCAGGGCAGGTATCGGAGATAATCCCGGATATCGGCCAGGAAGTAACTTCCGGCGAGGTGGTTGCCGGGATGGTAAGCACCTCAAACGAGCGCGTAGTAGCGGGGGTCGAGCCCAGGTGGGCCAGGGTGATTAAGCCCGGAATGACCGTAAACCTCAACACCACACTAAACGGGGCATATGAAGAAACACAGGCCCGCGTAATAGGTGTCAGCCCCGGCATGGACGCTCTTTCGGGCACTTATGAAGTAGAGGCTGAAATTATTGATAATAAATACAACTGGTGGCCGGGCGAGATCGTTAACATGCAGGTACCTGTTGAATTACTAAAGGATGTAATCATAGTACCGAGGACAGCTGTACTGTCCGATAACCGCGATCTTTTCATCTTTGTTTACCAGGATGGGAAAGCTCAAAAGATCCCGGTCTCGGTTGTTTGGATAAACGAAAACGAGGGCAGTATACCTTCACACATGATACCGGAAAACAGCAAGGTCATCGTAGAAGGCCACGTTGGACTTGCCGGCGGGCAGCTAGTCCGCTTGATGCCGTAACTCTTTAGAGCCTCTAATGCACATTGCCGAATTCTCTGTTAAAAATCCCGTACTTGTAAATCTCCTTATGCTCTCGATACTCGTTGTCGGAATACTTGCCGCGACGAGGCTTCCTCTTGAGTTATTTCCCTCCATCAAACTTGAGCTCGTAACTGTCAGCACTGTTTTTCCGGGAGCCTCGGCTGAGGACGTTGAAAAGCTCGTTACCATACCCATCGAAGACGAAATAAACGGTATCAGCGGCATTAAAGTGCTGCGCTCGACTTCATCGGAAGGGCTTTCTTCTGTTGTGGCCGAGCTTTACACCGGTGAGGATACTCAAAAGCTCGCGCAGGAAATACGTTCTGAAATCTCAAGGATCGAGGACAAGCTCCCGGAGGACGCGGAAGACCCGATTGTTGAGGAGTTCGATGCCAATTTCCCTCTCATAAGCGTCGCCATAGCAGGCGACGTCCCTCAGGAAACCCTTAGGAGCTACGCACTTTTACTTGAAAATGAGCTCAAACTCATCGGCGGAGTAGACAGCATCATCACCTCAGGGCTCGGCGACCCCGCATTTTGGGTATACGTTGATCCCGACAAACTGCGCCAGTACGGAGTGAGCCTGGAAGATGTCGCGACAGTAATCAACCAGAAGAACCTCGACCTGCCCGGGGGGGCCGTCGAGCAGGGAGACTCCGAGATACTCGTAAGAGTCACGGGCCGGGTTCAGAAGGTCGAAGACCTTCTCAATATCCCTGTGAGACAAAGCGATCAAGGCAGGCATATATTACTTAAGGACATCGCGAGAATAGAGCAGGGCGAGCAGAAAACCAGGACAAAAGCCCGGGTAAACAGCCTCCCCTCCATCAACTTCTGGATCAATAAGCAAAAGAATACGGACTCAATTAAAACTGTCACAACAATAGAAAACAAAGTCGAGGAATTTAGGGGAAGAGTACCCGAGGAAATACAGTTATATACCACGAACGATACCTCTTACTGGGTAGAAAAAAGATTCGAGACAATGGTGAACAGCGGCCTCATAGGTCTTGTTATCGTTCTCATTATTCTTGCGCTTTTCCTGGATTTGAGGGCCGCCATCGTTGCCGCTGTAGGTCTTCCCGTGGCCTTCTTCGGAGCCTTTATACTCATGCAGTTCTCCGGGATCACCCTCAACGTACTCTCGATGTTCGGGCTTATATTAGTGCTCGGGATAATTGTGGATGACGCGATTATCGTAGCCGAGAACATACAGCGCTACTTACAGCTCGGGTACTCCGCCAAGGATGCGGCAATAAAGGGGACCAAGGAAGTAGCCATGCCTGTCGTGGCGACTATTCTCACCAACATAGCCTCGTTCATACCGCTTCTCATTGCGACGGGGCTCATAGGCAAGTTTATGTCCATTATTCCAAAAGTCGCGATATTCGCGCTCCTTGTCTCGTTGATAGAGGCACTTATCATACTGCCCTCTCACTGCGCTGACTTCTTAAAACCCGGACACGCCAACAGGCAAAATAGAAGCTGGGTATACAAAATCCGGTTCAACTACATGAAAGCGCTAACTTTCGCGCTAAGGCACAGATATATAACTGTTACAACCTTCGTACTGGTTTTGATATTAACTCTCGGCATCTTCATGAAAGTACCCAGGGTTCTTTTCTATTCCCAGGACGTTGCGGAAATCTATATCAGGGTCGAGAACCCCTCATGGTCAAGTATCGACTCTACCATTAAATCAGTCGCCAAGATCGAAGACACTGTTAAGGAAATAGTGCCCGATCATGTGCACAAAAACACAATATCGATGATCGGTATAGACCTGACAGGACAGGAATCCGATCTCGGAGATCACCTGGCAACGGTAATAGTGGAATTTGAAGACTTCGATGTTAGAGAAGAAAACGCAAAAGAGCTTGCAAGAGAAATTAGAAAAAGAGTAGAGAGTGAAGTAGTCGGACCCGTAAGGGTGGATTTTGTCGAGTCAGGAGGTCCGCCGACCGGGAAGGCAGTTGATCTAAGAATAATGGGAGAGAACTTCGAGTCCTTAAAAGAGCTCGCTGGGATAGCTTCTGAAAATCTTGAAACCACCACCGGCGTAAACAGCGTAAGCGATGATCTAATCTGGGGCAAACCCGAGATAAGAATAAATGTTGACGAGCAAAGAGCCGCTGTATACGGACTCGACACACGCACTATTGCAAGGGCCATAAGGGCCGCGGCAGAAGGTCTTACTGTAGCGCAAACCCGCCTCGGTACTGAGGAAGCAGACATAATAGTTAAATACGAGCTCCCTTCCGGAAATCTGCTCTCACTTCTGGAGTCATATCAGATAAAATCGCCCGGAGGCGGCTGGGTGCCCATAAGCAGCATAGTCAGCATGACGACCGAGCCCAGCATGCTTACTATATCCCGCTATGATAACGAGCGCGCCGTCAGGGTAACGGCTGAGGTTGACGAGAATGTTACCACGCCGACCGAAGTCAATGCTTCCCTCTCGGCCTATCTTGACGATACACTTAAGAGTTTCCCCGGCTACTCATACGTATTCGGCGGCGAGGAGGAGCAGACCAGAGAGTCTTTAGCGAGCATACAAAGAGCCGCTATAATCGCGATCCTGCTCATATACATAATCCTTGCGAGCATGCTCAAGTCCTACACACAACCCTTTATCATTATGGCCGTCCTCCCCTTTGCGCTCATAGGGGTGATGATCGGGATACTTTTAAGGGGCGAGCCTCTCACGCTGCCGGCGCTCATCGGCACCGTCGCGCTGCTTGGAATTGTGGTAAACGACAGCCTTATCCTGATGACTTTTATAAACTCGAGGTTTAGCAAAATGGGCAGGGTTGTAGCGGTCGCTTTCTCTGCGAAGCACCGCTTCAGGCCGATTGTCCTGACAACTGTCACTACGTTTGGCGGACTCGCGTCTCTTATGATTAAATTCAGGGGAGAGGCGGCGTTCCTTGCCCCTATGGCCATAGCGCTCGGGTTCGGGCTCGTGTTCGCAACGCTTATAACTCTACTGCTGATACCGTGTCTTTACCTGATCCTCGATGACGCCAAGCTCCACATTCACAAGAAATGGACCAACTGGCGCAAGAGCAGAAAAGCTGTCCCGGAGCTTCCCGGAAACACAGAACCGGATGCTTTATAGCGTTAAATAGAAAGCCGCCGATTTTCCAGGATCTACCAAACTCTCTTGCCCCCTCTTTTATATCGAATCCAAACAAATGGTTGCAATCGCTCCGTATTTATGTTTATAGTGTTTGTATATTCCTAGCCTTACCATTGATAACTAAGGAGGATTAAAATGAGATATACACGAAATTTGATAAGTCTATTCATACTTACCGTGTTAATGGGCGCAGGCTTTTTGGTGCTCGGCACCGGCCAGGCAAACGCGTTCTGTCCGATAACAATCAATAAGGCGGCTATACCACCGGACGACACAATTTTCACTTTCGAAGTCACCGGGGATCAAAATTTCAGCTTTACATTGTCAGACCCAAGCGACGATACAGAGCTGATGTTTATAGAAAACGGTAATGAGGTAAGTTTAACGGAGTTAGTTCCTCCCGGATGGGAACTGGGCAGTATAGAATGTACGGTAGAAGAAGATGACTGCGGTGGTGGCCCATGTCTCTTTCTGACCGAGTTCGTAAACGAACAAAGAGTTGCTATAACATGCGTCGATGACGGTGTAGGCAGCTGTACTTTTTCCAATTCGGGCCCCCGCCCCATACCTACTCTTTCGCAGTGGGGATTCATAGCAATGGCGGGAATTTTAGTACTGGTAGGCATTTGGGGAATAACCAGAAAGAAAGCGGAAGCGTAACTCTTAAACTCACAATTTAAAAGAATAAAAAAAGGGAGCTTCGGCTCCCTTTTTTTATTTGCCCGAGAATCTATCTGTGCTGCAAAAAAAACTATGCGTCGTATTGACGCATAGTTTATCAAAATTACTTGTCGTCAGGGTTCAGGGCGTTGAATACCAGCGCCGCTATAGCTCCCCCAACGAAATTTGCCGCGAAATATACCCAGATATTACTTACGACCGAAAGTCCCATAACGGATATACCCACAGCCACGGCAGGATTGAACGCAGCGCCTGACACAGGACCCACGGCATAGGCGCCGGCAACAACAATAAACCCTATAGCAAGCCCGTAATATGAATTACCCTCAGTATTCTTTGAAGTAGCCGTATTTAAAACCACATAACAAAGTGCGAACGTGAAGAGAAACTCCACTAACAGCGCCGGGGCCAGATTTAGCGTCATAGGCTCTACCGCCGGGTTACCCTTTACGTACAGGACTATGAACGAGGCCACTACCGCCGCCACAATCTGGGCAATTATATATCCCGGCACATCGGACCCGGCGCACCTGCCCCTTAGCCAGACGGCAATTGTTACAGCTGGGTTATAATGCCCGCCCGATATATGCCCTCCGGCATATATCATCACCATCAAAGCCGATCCGATCGCAAGCGGCGCCATCACGCCCGCTCCGGGCTCTAAAACAACAAAACCTATGGTAAGTACAAATATTAAGGTCCCGATAAATTCAACAATATACTTTTTCATGTCGCATCCTCCAGCTTATTTAGCGTTTAGAGTTTATTATAGTCAACCAGCATCTAAAACAAAGCATAATTTGATTCGCTTCTTTCTTTTATAGAGCTTGAGTGTTTATCAGGCTATCAGGCAACCTGTATTTTTTCAAACCAAATCGTGGCGCGCCCCATCCCCGCACTGTCTGAGTGGGGTCTGATAGCTATGGCCGGAGTACTCGGGATAATCGGTTTACTCGTAATGAGAAGAAGGAAATACACATCTTAATGTGACCAATTACACTTATGAAACAAAAAGGGGCTTCGGCTCCCTTTTTGTTTCCCTGTAAATCTATCTAGTTTAACAGCGGAATATTGCCATAAGATTTTTACAGCGAATCAACTAAAGATATCCAGGTGGTTATTGTCTCTATAGTTTTACCGGGATTCTCCATACAGTCGTGGCGTGCATCCGGAATGTACTTTATAGTTACATCAGAATTTCCAGCCTCACGAGCTATGCTCGCTAATTCGGTAGTTTCCCGGTCTTCAACAATTCGGTCATTCTCACCGCGTAGAAAAAGAATCGGCACTTTAACTTTTGAGATTAGTTTGTATGCTCTGGTTTTTGTAGCTTCCGGACCTTTCATAAACCACCATGTTCTATAGGTATATATTCCAAAATGCGTAGGTTTAAATGTGGGTCCCCAAGCACGGGAAACCACTAAAAGAGTATCGTTTAAGCTTGTATACGGGTCCGGCTTTAAAATCTCCTTTGCTTTCTCATATATCTCATCATATGAAGGGACGCTCTCCCATTTCATCAGGCGTTTTTTGTGTGATTCAGGAAGCGAGTATGTACAGCCTTCCAGAATTATTCCTTTAACATTAGGATCTGGAGATTGAGAAGTATAGTAAACAGCTAAATTTGATCCAAGGCTGTAACCCAATAAATATATTCGATGAAAACCTGCCTCTTTAAGTATTTCGACAGCAGCCTCTATATCCATTATCGCATCATCGAATATAGCCCCACCAGTCTTCTGTCCGATATTAGCCATTCTGGTATTAATTGCGAAAGAGCTTATACCCTTATCATACAAGTAATCAGGCAAAAGTCTCGGAGTGCCTTGTGAGAGAAAATGACCCAGCTCTCCGTGGATAATTAAGACTATGGGAGTTTCTAATATCTCTTCTTCAGAGTCAGCATCCCGAGGAAGCAAGAGACCGTCTATCTCAAAACCGTCGCTGGCTCTAAAGACGATGTGCTGTTTATCTTTTCTAATCACTATAATATTGTATTAAATTTCTGTGCTTATTGCTAAAGTTAGTCAAATAGAATCTTAGCTGTTATTTATTACCAGTATATTAAGTAGTCTATAAATAAGTAGAGGTGCGTAAATATTCCACAAGAAACATCCTTAAAACGAACACTGTCCGTACCGCTGGTCACACTCTACGGCCTGGGTACGATCCTCGGCGCCGGCATATACGTTCTGATAGGTGAAGTCGCGGGAAAATCAGGAATGTTTACCCCACTTTCTTTTCTGATGGCCTCTGTCATCGCGGGCTTCACCGCCTTCTCATACGCCGAGCTATCCTCACGCTATCCCCAAAGCGCGGGTGAAGCTGCCTATGCGCAAGAGGCGTTCTCTCTTCGCTGGATATCCGCCGCGATCGGCTGGTCGGTGGTCATGATTGGCTCTGTGTCCGCCGCGACAATAGCAAACGGCTTTGTCGGCTATTTCAAGATATTCGTCAACATTCCGGATTGGGCCGCTATCGCCGCATTGCTCATCTTTTTAGGGATCGTAGCGGCGTGGGGAATCACGACCTCTGTCACCGCCGCCTCTATCATAACGCTAATCGAGATAGTGGGGCTCCTCTCGGTAATCGTTGTCGCGGGTGATTCTTTTACCCAGCTTCCGGATAGGTTCTCTGAATTTATCCCGCCCCTTGAGGCTCAGGCATGGATCTCCGTATCGCTCGGCGCGTTTCTCGCGTTCTATGCCTTTGTCGGGTTTGAGGATATTGTAAACGTAGCGGAGGAGGTCAAGGAGCCAAGGCGAAACCTGCCAAAAGCAATTATATTCGCACTATGTATTTCTACGCTTCTTTATCTCCTCGTCTCCCTCACGGCGGTGCTATCAGTCCCCCTTGACGTACTCTCGGGGAGCGACGCTCCGCTTGCCGCCATATACGAATACAAATCGAACCTGTCATCAAAGCCGATAAGCCTTGTAAGCATTGTTGCCGTAGTAAACGGCGCGCTGATTCAGATAATCATGGGCTCTCGTATACTTTACGGCATGGGCAAACGCTCGATGGCCCCGCGCGTGTTCTCATCCGTGAACAGATTTACCAGGACGCCGCTTGTAGCCACGTGTTTCATCACCGCGTTCATTTTGGCGCTCGCTCTTTGGCTCCCTCTGCTCCGCCTCGCCGAGATATCAAGCTTTATCACCCTTACGGTGTTTGCCTTCATGAACCTATCGCTTTGGAGGCTGAAGCAAAAAGACCCTCACCCGGAGGGAATAAAGACCTACCCGACAGCAATCCCCGTAACCGGGTTCCTGTTGTGCCTGTGCTTTTTGATAATACAGAGCGTTTGGGGATTTACTTATTAACAGGGACTTCCTTTTTTATAAAACTTGGCTGCCGGCGATATAATCAACAATCACTTAAGCCTTAGTAATAGCGGAGCAAGTTTTAATATAACAGCCCCCGCCCTATTCGGGATTTAGTACTAAACTGTCAATTTCCGCTATCTTATCCGGCGCTCCCAGCACAAATAGGTCGTCCCCGGCTAAAAACTCCATATTGCTGTCCGGGTTGGATATGATTTCCGAGTTTCGACGTATCGCCAAAACCAAGATGCCGTATCTTTGCCTTAACCTCATTTCAGCCAAACTTTTCCCCACTAAAGGGGAATTTTCGGCAACCGATAACGTACTAATTTTTATATCGGGAAGCTGAATCTTCAAATCCGGAGCTGATAACACGTCCGCGGAAGCATTTCTGAACATCTTATACCCATCCGAGCGCACCTCGGCTATAAGCCCCTCAATATTACCCTTAGGTATAAGATACTTTTCCAAAACCCGCGTGAAAATCTCGATAGACGTCTCAAACTCTTCAGGGACGACTTCGTCCGCACCTATTTCATAAAGTGGTTTCACCTCGTTAACATATCTAGTTCTCGAGACAACATAACCTTCCGGATTAAGTCTTCTGGATAATTCGACAATCCTTCGGTTTGAAGCAGGGTCGTTAACTACGGACACGACAATCCTCGCATCCTTGATGTTGGCATGCTCAAGTATTGTCTCCCTAGTCGCGTCGCCATAGTAAATCGGCTCACCTTTTGCCTGCTCGCTTTTTACTGTGTCGGGATTCATCTCAATAATTACATAGGGAATGCCGGCTGCCCTGGCCGCTCGCGCGATATTTCTGCCGTTCAATCCATAGCCTATGATTATAAGATGGTCTTTCTTAGTTTGAAAATTGACTTCGGTTAACGGATAGAAACCCGATCTTAACTTGCCGGGAATTGGCAGCCGTAAAATTGAATCCGCAAAGCGGGGAGCTAAAATGATGATAAACGGCGTTACCAGCATTGTAAGCACGGATACCGCAAGAAACATTTGATATGAACTTTCATCAAGTAATCCGTTTTCGATACCGGTCTCGGATAAAATAAACGAAAATTCTCCCACCTGACAAAGCGCAAGACCGACTAAGAGCGATGTGCGCAGGGGGAGTCCCAGCAAAACCGCCGCCAAACCCGCAATGACGGACTTGGCAAATAGAACCCCAAAAGCGATCAGCACGACGAGCACTGTTTGCTCGAAAAGGAAACCGATATTGAGCAGCATACCGATGGAGATAAAAAAGAAGCTTGTGAAGATATCGCGAAATGGGAGCACGTTACTCAGAGCTTCATGACCATACTCTGACTCCGAAATAATTAAGCCCGCTAAAAACGCGCCTATTGAAAGGGAAAACCCCACACTGGAAGTTGCCCAGGCAACGGCGAGGCATATTACAAAAATACTTAACAAAAAGACTTCTCTGTTTCTGGTCTTGGCAATCTGATACAAAACCCGGGGCACAATCCACCTAGCGGCTACGATCACTAGCAGAATTACCCCGATTCCTTTTAATAAGGCAAGCATTACAGACCCGTCAAGGCTTAGCCTTGCTATGGAAAGAAGGGGTGTAGCCAATATCATTGCGACAATAATTACATCCTGGAATATCAAAATACCAAGTGTTGCGCGTCCATAGGGGGTATCGACTTCCGATCTCTCCTGGATCAGCTTTAGTACGATCGCGGTACTGCTAAGAGAGATAAGAAACCCTAAAAATATAGCCTCGCCAAGACCATACCCAAGTTGCTTAGCTACTAAAAATGTGGCCAATATGGTCAGGGACACCTGTATAGCGCCGCCCACAAGGACTGTTTTTCTAATTTTCAGTAACTTTGCGAAAGATAGTTCAATCCCGATAGTAAAAAGCAGTAACACAACGCCGACTTCCGCTAAAAGCTCAACTTCATGAACCGCACCGATCAACCCTAGCCCGTGAGGCCCGGCTAATATACCGCTTATGAGGAATCCGACGATTGTAGGAATGCTAAGACGATGACAAATGTAAAGCACGACTACGGAAATACTAAATATGATTAAAATATCGGTCAGAAGCTCAATTCCCATGTTATATACACCTTAAAATTAGATCTAACAATCACTGTAGTTACTTTAAAAATTCGGCGGCAGGACCTAGACACATAACCATCGATTCATTTCACACCAAACTGGTTAACTAATAGCAACAATCAGGAACATAATTGACAGGTAATTGTATAATGAAACCCCGGATAGTCTACCGATGTATTATATAATTTATAGTGTTTAAGCAGCGAAGCGCTCAGGAGAGTAAACGATAACGGCTACGCACTTGCAGACGCTCTACAGCTTTCTCTGCCACCAAAAGACTATAAGCCCTATCGCCGCTACGACGGGGATGATGATCACCCATATGAACTGCTCCAGGAACGCGGCCCCGGCGACAGCAAACCCGAGAATAACCCCCACCACCATGAAGCGCCAGTCAAAATGCACCCCGGCAAGGAACGTGGTTAGCGCGAGCGCCAGGAGCGTGATAAGAGCGAGCTGGTTGTAATCTATCCGCCCCGTGGGCTTGAACAGGTAATAAATAAGAATTAGCGCCGCTAATAAGCCGATCCAGTGAAGCACCTGGATGCGTATGATCCTGGCTACTCCCTCGCCCCTTTGCCGGGCTTTTGACCAGCCCAGGTAAATGCTCGTTAAGCCGAACACCGGCACCATGGCGGCCCAGAACCAAAAACTCTCTACAGGCCAGAAATTGGTAATCCCTATACCTATGGTCGATAGCGCGATCAGGCTCAGAAAAAGCGCCTCGTCAACGCGTATGCGCTTGGCAAGCGCGCTTTCTTGATCTGTACTACCGGCGCTAAACTCGGACGGGCTAGGATTTGTCATTCGCTCACTCTCCTTAATTATCACAGTTCTCAGTTTGATTACTTAGCAACATAGAATACATGTTAAGTCATGCGCAATAAAGGGATTGCAATGCTTCAGAGCTCCGGCATTCTAAGCGGATAAACTGAGATCAACGACATATTGTCTATATACAATAATTAAATCTCATATAGTAATTTTAAAACACTTGTTCTAAAAAAAAGAATAAGATATAATCGGGATATCCCCTTTGGGGGGAGAGGAATGATGGGTCAACGGGTCTTATAATTTAAGATCGCGTATAAGTAACATATCAGTTCAGCAAAGGCACAGCAGGGTTTTATACAGAGAAGCTAAGGCACACACTCCATTAAAGGAATACGCACCACTGCCTCTCCGGGTAATGAATAATTACGTTCATTAGACCGCCGAACTAATAGATTTGAAATTTGCAGTTTAAGTCATGGCTGTTTTTTTCTTTGAGCATAAACGTCAAAGTTAGCGGCTTTGTAAAAATCTATTATTAATGGAGGCGTATGATGGAGCATACACACTTAGTATATTCTAAGCGTTTGCTATGTAAGTATTTCTTTCCCGTTTTAATTCTTTTTTGCACACTGGTGCCAGCGGCCGGTGCGGGGTCCCCGGGTCCGATACAGCTGACCGACGGGGGGGCTGACAGACTGGTGTATTATTTCGACACAAGGGCGAGAAAGAGCTATATCCAGCTCGCAAATCTGACGTTCACCCCGTTAACCGTCCACGTTCAGATATTTACGGTTAATTCTACAATAGTCAGCTGCGAAGAAATTGATTTTTTCGACACCTACACGGCTGTAGACGTTCACACGTACGATATGTCTAATATCGTCCTGAACGATGCTGCTTTCGGAATTACTTTAGATCCTGACCTCTACGGGTTTGTGGTGATTTCGCTGTCGTCGGGCCCCTCGAACTCGCTTACCGGGACGATGCGGATTATCGACGACGCTGGCTATGAGTACAGGGCAAACGCCGCGGCTCCCGAGTCGACATCGACCGACTCGAGCGCGGCAGGCATTATCAATTTCAGCAGCGCTAACGGCAGCAGTTTCTCAGAGCTCATAGGATTCACCTATGCGGAGATTACCCACGACACCGTCTACGCAAGCCCCGGCGTTCGTTCAGTCTTCGGGGGAGCGACCACCCCGGATCAGATAATAATCTATGATGAAAACGAGACCCCGTCTTCATGCTCTCCCAGGGAATTTAACTGCAGCGACGGCAGCGCGAACATAGCCATAGACCTCTCACTGCCTAACACCAAGGGAGACCCAAACGAAGCTTGCCTCTCAAGTACGATCAGCGCCACCAATGACTCTGGCCATCTATACATGCCGTTTGAGGACTTTATCTGCAGCGACCCAATCGTCGGCGAGGCGGACGGTACCTGCGCGTTTAATACCCATTTCACGGGGTTTATCGGGCTTACGAACGGCGCAAGCTCAAGCTCGTTTGACTCCTGGTGGGAAGGAGGTACTACGCCATGAGAAAAGGACAAATAAAAAAGAAAGCATCAGAGACGACAAGAGGTTTGAAGAAAGTATTTAAAGAGGGAGGACCGGCAATGAACATTTTATCCGGACGTTTTTTCATGACGGTTTTACTACTGGTGTTCATATGCGTAACAACTATACGCGCGAATGCTCAGGTAGGTGACAATAACCTCTTCTGCTCGGGCGTACCCTATACAGATGGGATGTTAAATCTCGACATCACTCCGACTACCCCTAATTTCTCGGCTGCGATGATAGGCGTTTTCGAGCGCACACCCACAAGCTTCACGGGAGGTCTGGACTGGATGCATACAAGAGGAGGCACATCCTCAATAGCCACCTCTTCGCCCTCAAACGAAATAGGGACACAGCTAATAACATGGTGGACCCGCACAGAGGGTAGAAACACTAAGATCCAGGTCACGAACTCTTCCGATAACTCAGGGATGCTAACCCCCGGAGGAGTGTTAAACGTGCACATCCAGATTCTTAACGAAGACTGCGTAGAGATACGGGACTTCTGCGACAGATATACAGCCAATGACACGCACGTGTACGACTTGAGCAGCATTGTCTCTAACGATGGCAACGATATACCGGAGGCCGACTTAGATGACAAAGAAGGAATATTGGTCATAACGCCGGTCAATGATTGTCCCAGCCCGCGCAGCGTTATAGATCACGACTTCCTTTCAGGGAATCTACATATTTCCGATTCCCTCGGATTTACGTACGGTGCGAATATGTACGCAAGACAAGCCATCTGCACGGCTCCTGGCTGCAGCGGGATACTCACCGGCGCTCCGGGCTCGAGCCTGGACGATTTTCTTCCCGACGAGGTTTACGGTTTATACAGCACGGTAGGCACTGAGACGGCATCGGATGTAGTGGTGATGAACATCCGGGATGATTACGGCCCTCCGTACTTCGCGTTTGGTGCGGTTTCGAATTACGAGGTAGGTCTTTTCGATGACGAAGAGGTTTTTATATCATGCGGCTCGGAAGATTACTGTTTCGTAAGGCTGGGGATAAACGACAGTCTGCCCGCGAGAACGGAAACAGCCGTTGATAGTGACGGCGACGGCGTTCCGGACAGCGCGGACAACTGCCCTGCCGATCCAAACCCGGGGCAGGAAGATGAGGACGGTGACGGGCTTGGGGACGCTTGCGACGCGTGCCCTGCCGACCCGGATAACGACATAGATGGCGACGGCGTTTGCGGCGACGTAGACAACTGTCCGTTCCTTGCCAACCCCGGCCAGGAAGACACCAATATGGACGGGTTTGGCGACGCCTGCGTTTCTCCGACTGCCAACATCGGAAATAACGTAACTATCGGTGAAGGAGTTTTAATTGGCGAGGGTGCAACAATACGCAGCGGCGCCGTATTGGGCGATCACTCTACAATCGGTGACAACGCGCTTATTGGCATATTCGTGCAGGTCGGAGAAGGCTCTGAAATAGGCGACGGCGCAAGGGTCCGGGCATTTTCAAACCTTGGCTCAGGTGTCACAGTGGGAATGAATTCACGAATAGGGTTCGCGGTCAGGATCGGTGATAACGTCAGTATCGGAGACGGAACCAGAGTGAGAGCATTCACGAGGATTGGAGCAAACACCGTGATCGGCAACAGCGTACGGATCGGCGCTTTTGTGCGAATCGGCATGGATGTAACCATAGGCGATGGCGTAAGGATACGCTCGTTTGCTAATATACCGGACGGCGCTGTTATTAACTGACGATAATTTACAGAACTCGGCGATTGTGCGGATGGGGCAGGCTTCGGTCTGCCCCCATCTGCTTATTAACAAAACATTTTCCCGCTAAAGCTGCGGTTCCCAAGTACAACGGAACTGTCTACTTATACATGTGAAAAAGGGAGCCGAAGCTCCCCTTTTTAAGTATAAACCGTACTGTTTAAGTTAATTTCTGATTATGCTGTTACTTTCTTTCTTCTGACAGCGAGTAAACCAACCAGACCTAATACTCCAGCCATAGCTATAAGTCCCCATTCAGATAGGGTGGGGATTGGTCTCACGTTTTGTACGCCGTTTAATTGCGGTACAAGAAGCTCGCAGTTTTCCCACTCATAGAAAAGGTTGTTTATGCTGATGCTGCCGTCGGGGAGACCTGCTGCTAGAATTTGCGAAGTAATAAGACCGACCGCTTCCTCAGGCACGTCCATAGCGAAAATGAGAGTGTCGAAATTGCTACCACAGTCAATCAAGCCTTCAAGGTTAGACCCTGTGCCTAATGTTGCAATATCGTTACCGCCGCCCAGCGCAATAGCATCCGGATTGACACCACCGCCTCGGAGTGTTGATTCCACAACGGTTACATCGTCTTCTCCGTTACCGCCTTCTATCGCCTCGCAGCCAGAGTTGGTAGGATTACATGTTATCGTTGAGCGCAGAACGCTTGCCGTGTCGTTACCGCTGGCTAGCTCCAACCCATCGCCTGCATTACCAACTAGTAAGCAGGTCGTATCAGTCATGTTAACGGTATCGTTTCCACTACTGGTTTCTACACAGTCGTCACCTGCTGTTAAGTCGGAGCCAAGAATGTCTACCATATCATTACCAAATGCGGATTCGACGGCGTCATCTGCACCAATTAAGTTTCCGTTGTCTACTGTTATGGTATTTCCGCCGTCGCCCAGATCAATCGCACTTCCACCGTTTCCCGAAGCGGTATCAATGCCAGCTCCGGGCAATACGTTAACGGTAAGGGTGTTGTCGTTAGTCTCCTCCTGAATACCTGTGGGGTCGGGGTTGGGATCGGCAGTGTCGCACGTATATACCGTAGGTCCGCCGCCGCAAGCAGCAAAAGTAATCTGGCTGTATGCAAAGCAAACGCTTACTGACATTAAAGTTAATAATAGAAACTTTCTCATTTTTCCATTCTCCTTTAGACTGGATAGTCGGCTTTATTTTAAAAAAAAATAATAGATTTTGTACTGTTTTCCTTATACTAAACCGTAACCTTTCTTCTTCGGAGAGCCCTACTATTTCAAGAAAGGCTGCTGCACTTGTGCAGTCTGTGTAGGCATAATAAACGCTTGTAATAGTAAAAAGGTTAAAGCGAATAGCCCTGAGACTTTTTTTGAATAGAGCTTTCTTTCTCTCCCCCTTTAAAAATAGATTACAGTTCAATCATACAATATTTTTAAAGAATTGAGAATGCCCTGTGTAAATTAATAGAGAGGACTAAAAAGAAGGATTGATGAAGCTAAAGTAGATCCCGCCTACGGCCAAGAGCGCTGTGGCCAGCAAGATCAAAAAAGAGGCAACCGCAAATAGCCCCGGGTAGGAATTTGGTACGTTGTTGTCTGAAGCGTTGTTATCACTCATAATGTAAACCTCGCTAAAAGATTTCGGACTATTATATTAAGCGCGTGAGAATTTATGTCAAGCCCGCTGGATTACCTGGTACTCTTTATACACACTTAAATCTAATGCTTAAAGAGACAAACACATGAAAAGAGTAATCCTATACACCGGGAAAGGGGGAGTCGGCAAGACAACGGTTGCCGCGGCCACTGCCATACAGTCTGCCAAGATGGGGCACAAGACCCTCGTTGTCTCTACAGACGCCGCCCATAGCCTGCGCGACGCGTTCGATAGAGAGCTCGGGCCCGAGCCCGTGCGCGTGATGAAGAACCTCTACGCCCAGGAGATAGACGTTTACTACTCTGTCAATAAATACTGGGGAAAGCTCACGGGCTACATACAGTCCCTTTTTAGCTGGATGAACGTTGACGACATACTGGCAGAAGAATTCAGCGTCTTCCCCGGCATGGAAGAGGTAGCCTCCTTTCTCTGGGTCTATAACCACTACATGGAAAGCGACTTCGACGTAATCATCGTGGACAGCGCCCCTACGGGCGAGACCCTAAAGCTCCTTTCGCTTCCCGACGTTGCCCGCTGGTGGCTCGTGAAGGTGTTCCCTATAGAGCGCAAAGTGCTAAAGGTCGTAAGGCCCGCCGTGAAAGTGGTGTCCGATATGCCGCTTCCCGAAGAGGACACGTATGAGGCGATAGAGCAGCTCTTTGTACAGTTAAACGCCATACACCAGGTATTCTCAGACCCCGAGATCACCTCCATCCGCCTCGTCCTGAACCTTGAGAAAATGGTTATCAAGGAGACCCAGAGGGCGTACACCTACCTCAACCTCTACGGCTATCCCGTGGACTCGATAATCGTAAACCGCACCATGCCCGTTGAGCTCGACCACCCGTTCTTTAAAGAGTGGCGCAAGTTCCAGGACACTTACCGCGAGGAGATAGGGGAGCTGTTCAACCGGATACCCATACACGAGGCCCAGCTCTCGTCAAAAGAGGTCCTGGGCACACAGGCGCTTACCGGGTTTGGACAGTCCCTGTTTTCAGGCGAAGACCCCTCGCAGGTATTTTTCAAGGGTAAGCCCTATGAGATTGTGAAAGAGGAAGACACCTACTCGCTCGTGATGACGCTCCCTTTCATTACAAAGGAAGAGCTGAAGCTCCACCAGGTAGGGGACGAGCTTACTATTCAGATCGAGAACCAGAGGCGGAACATTTTCCTGCCCAAGTTCCTCGCCAAGCTAAATGTGGAGAGCGCCAACCTAGAAGGGGGCATGCTCCGCGTAACGTTCGAGAAAGCCCCTGATTAAACCGCGGCCCTTCTTCTCCTGAGCGCAAAGAAGCCGATAATGCCCAGCACTCCGGCTGTAGCGATCAGTCCCCACTCGGAAAGCGTAGGGATGGGTCTCGGTGGAATTTCAATAAACACCATCGCATCTGAACAGACCGGCAACTCGAGTATTGTGGTTAACACGGCTGTTGCAGTATTTATGGTTACGAGATCGGTCGGGAACCCTTCGCCAAATCTGAATGCAACCCCAAAGAGATCACCTGTTTCAGGCTGGAAGTCCATTGCAGACATAACGAAATCACCCGGTGGGGGATGGTTTGCAACCAGCGTTCCCTGGCCTGTATCCGGGTCAAGGGTTAAAAACTCTTCGTTCTCAGAAGAAAACAGCGTACCGCCGGGACTGATGGCCAGTCCGTTCCCGCCCCCGAAAAACCCGGTCTGCCCGACTGTAGTGCCCTCTCCGGTATTTTGATTTATAGTAAGCAGCTCTGTTATGCCGCCGTGGCTGTCACCCGGAATACACCTGAAGCCTATTCCGTAGAGCGTATCCGTAGCAGCGTCGTAGGTAAGGTCAGGCACTCTGCCGCAGCCGCCCTCGTTATTGTTACCGATGGTCCCGATGAGTGTACCCGTGCCTGTGAGCGGGTTTATTTCGATAAGGATAGATATCCTGTCCCCATCCGCGTCCGCTCTTGCGCTGCCCACGAGTCTCCCGTCACCGAGCTGCGCCATGCCCGTTACGGCGTCGAAACCGATTGGTCCGATACTTACTATCTGCCCTGTTTCCGGGTCAACTCTGAAAAGTCTGCTCTGCTCACTACCCACATCGTCTTGTATGCAGAAATCGTCGACGGAAATCAAGAGTGCATGTTGTGCACTCGCTGCGCCGTAGGAGAGCATAAAAATGAAAAAAGCTGTAATTGTTATTCTTAATAGATTCATCCCATAACCTCCCTTTTATTGTGAATATTTATCCAATTATAACACTATTAGATTAAATTCCTAGCGCAATCTCACCTTTAAGTAGATTAAAATCTATTATATAAAAACAACGCTAGGTATAAATAATAATTAAAAGAGTCTATTGTTTTAACCGCCCTTCGCGTGTTTAAGTCGTCCCGGGCCAGCTTGATTTTAGGCTCCCCCCCCGATCGGGCTTCGCCAGCCTCGAAGGGGGCATGCTCCGCGTAACGTTCGAGAAAGCCCCTGATTAAACCGCGCGGCTCTTCTGCTCTATTTGCCCGATATATCTTCAAAAAGGCAGTAAAATATGTTAGCGTAGAAAAAATCTGAATTTTTTACGCATAAAGGAGGATCCATCATGAAGATCGCTTACAGAATTGCTGCGGTATTTATTTTCGCGTATGTTGCCGTTGGAATTGGTTTGGGTTTCAGCCCCGATGCCAGGGCTCAACCAACGGACTGTGATATAGAGATTGTTAAATCGTCCACTCCCGCAAACAACACGGTGTTCACATTTGAAAACGTTTCCGGTGAGATTGTTTTTGAAGTTCCCTTAAGTGACCCCGATTCTGACTCTTTCGCAACTAGCATAGACCCGGGCGACACACTCGCAGTCACAGAACAGCCTTTAGACGGATGGGAGCTTCAGGGTATAGAGTGCGGGGTTGAGGGAGATGTTAATTTTTCCATTGACGGCGCTACTGTGACCATCGGCTGCTTTGGCGGTGGTGGTGCTATATCGTGTACATTTAGCAATTTTTTAGGTGCGCGCCCCATCCCTACGCTGTCTGAATGGGGACTCATAGCCATGGCGGGAGTTTTGGGCATTGTAGGGCTGTTAGCAGTCCGCAGAAGAAAAGCCGCGGCGTAACCACTCGCGGTAACAAATAGAAAAACTAAAGTATGAAAGAGGGAGCTTAGGGAGATTATCTCCCTTTCGGCTCCCTTTTTTGTTTCTGTCTTTTGAGTTAGCGCCGCAAGCGCCAATTTCTAATTAACACCCCGGCATCGCATTAAGACGCTCGCCTCTGTCCCCATACTTTGGCGCGATTGGCGGGAACATCATTTACATTTGAAGTATATTAGTCAATCTAGTATGTTATACCACAAAATATTTAAAGGTCAGATAAATTGCAGTTGACACAAGAAACAACTGAATACAAAGAGTTAACACCCACTATACCTAGTAGGGTTAGTAAAGATACAAAACTTGAATCTTTAAACTTAAATTGGAACGAAAAAGAGCTTCCAGAAAGAGAAAGAACTAAGCATGTTCACCGTCTACACCCATATCTGGGCAAATTTATCCCACAGTTAGTAGAAATATTTTTACGGAAGTATTTTGAACCCGGGCAAACAATACTAGATCCATTTTGTGGTTCAGGTACTACACTAATACAAGCAAATGAGTTAGGAATAAATACTATTGGTTATGATGTTTCGGCTTTCAATGTATTATTGTCTAAAGTTAAGATAGAGAAATATGATATTTCTAGTTTAAACGAAGAAGTATTAGATATCCTAAAAAAGGTAAACGAGTTTTCACAAAGAGATAAGAACCAGCTAAGTCTCTGGAAAGAAAATCTAAAGTTAGAGAACCCTACATTTGTTGCTAATCAATACTTAAAAGAGTGGTACAAACCAAAAGCCTTAAATGAGCTGTTAGCTTATAAATTCTTTCTAGAGACAGGAAATTATAAATACAAAGATCTTCTAAAAATAATACTTTCCCGTTCCGCAAGATCCGCACGATTAACAACACATTATGACCTCGATTTTCCTAAGTTTCCTCAAAATACTGAATATTGGTGTTATAAGCATTCTAGAACGTGTACACCGACAGAAGATGCTCTTAAATTTATCTCTAGATATAGCCTTGATACTATAAGGCGTATAAAGGAATTTTCACATTTACGAACCAATGCATTATCAGAGGTTCATCATCAGGATAGTCGACAAGCCGCATACCCACCAATAGACGGTGTTATTACAAGTCCACCATATGTTGGTTTGATTGATTACCACTTACAGCATGAATATGCATATCATTTGTTAGGACTTGAAGACAATAGCCAGGATGAAATTGGTCCTGCTGCAAATGGCGCAAGTAAGAAGGCACAACAAAAATATATAGAGGCACTTGCTAATGTTTTTATTAATGCAAAAAATGCATTAGCACCTGGTGGCAGGATGATAATTATTGCTGCTGATACAAAAAACCTTTATGAGCAAATTGCTAAACTTGTAGATGTTGAAATCGAAGCCATTGTACAACGACATGTTAATCGCAGAACAGGCAGAAGGTCTAATGAATTCTATGAATCAGTATTCATATGGAGAAAGTTGTGAGCGTTCATGATGAGATCAAAACATCTATACAATCAGTTATCAATTTGTTGATGGATAGAGTTCTAGAGAAAGTATTAGTTGAAGATCCTTTTCTACTGGACAAATTTAAAGCTGAGAAACCATTATATGCGGCACTAGTGCCTTATGAAATATTTCAAGGGTCTCATTTTGAACGTAGATTTGTAACTCCATTTGGTGGAGTTTGGGAAAAATTAGCTGTTGTTGCGGCACAACATGGTCTTGGCTTTGGAAAATTAAATCATACTATAAGTGGAACAATTAAACAGGGTAGGCTTAGACGTATAACTGAAATCCTTAATGCATTGGAACACCCTGGGAAAGGACAAAAGCGGAAACGGCCCGATTGGGATACTGAAATAAATTATATTCTGAAAGGCAAAGGTGAAGAAATTCCTATTACAGTTGTATGTGATGTTTACACTGAAGATCATAATAACGACAAAAAATATGCATTTGAATTAAAAGCACCTCTACCCAATAGTGATCAGACAAAAGTAAGTAAAGAAAAAATATTGAAACTCTACTGTATGACAAATCCGCAAATAGATGATGCTTTTTATGCTTTGCCCTACAACCCATATGGCACTAGAGAAAACTATAGTTGGAGTTTTCCTGCACGATGGTTTGATATGAAAGAGGACAAAGTTGTCCTAATTGGAAATGAATTTTGGGACAAAATAGGTGGTACTGGAACTTACCAAGCATTCATTGAAGCTGTAAATGAGCTTGGTAATGTCTACAGGGAGAGAATATATAGAGAATATTTAGGAATAGAAGCACCTGAAGTAGAAAAAGATATTCTTTGATAGATACCCCCTCACTTCCCGCCATTCCCGCCAAACCCTAGGGTTGGCGCTTGCGGCGCGAACTCTGAGAGCATGTAGTAACCCCTTTTCACCTTTGTAACATGTCCTAGGGCCATAAGCTCCTCAATCCCGCGTTCAACTGTTCTCTGCTTAGCTCCGGTCTCGTCCTGCACGTCCTCAAATATCAGCTTCCTATGCACCGGCTCTGTCTCGCCGTCCAGAAACTCAAGTATCCTCTCCTGCACACGGTACATCCCAATGCCCGGCTCAAGAGCAATCCCCAAAAACGCGGGCTGTTTACAGGGACAGCGGCCCAATCCAAACTGCCTATTACTAATTTTGGATTTTTAGACTATAATATGTTTATGGGGGGCCATTATTAAGAAATAAGCGGTCGAGCATTCTTAATATTCGGGACTTATACGCGCCTTTGCAGATGGTACTACGTTAACGCCGCTTTAATAGAGAATTAAAGACCGCTTAATACTTAATTGCTATTATACTATTAGTTATGGACGGCAAAACGGTTAAAACAAAGAACGATGGCGACAAATAAAAGCTATTACTCGAGAATTGCTGACACTATATTAATATCGGAACACCGGAGAGATAAAACGGCACGCATAATATCCACAATATTCAGCCCGCCCCTGCTTGCGGTAGCGAGCCTCATTCTAGCGGCCCAGGCTGTTGAAAACGAGCCCGTGCTCTACTGGACTGTTATATCCATAGTACTTTTCGTGCTGATACCCAGCATATATATTTTCTCTCTTGTCAGAAGGGGGCACGTAACCGATTTTCATATGAAGATCAGGGAGCAGCGCGCCTGGCCGCTTATTATTATTCTGCTTATATCCTCTATAGTATTCTCCGTGCTCTACTTCGGGGGCGCTCCGAGAATGCTCTTGATCATAAGCTCAGTAGCCATAATTCAGCTGATGCTGATAGTGCTCATAACCTTCAGGTGGAAGATCAGCGGTCACTGTACCGCGGCATCGGGGCTTGCCGTTGTGGCGATAGCGCTATTCGGACAGAGCTTACTGCCCGTATCTCTGATTATTCCGGCCACAGCATGGTCCCGGGTACGCCTTGACAGACACACCTTTTCACAGAGTATAGCGGGCATTTTTCTTGGAGGGGCGACAGCCGCGTCCATTCTTTATTTCACTAACATCATTTAAAAGCCCTAGTGTTCAGGATAGGTTTATTAACCCCCCTTTAATCCCTTTAACATACACCCTTAATATTTAAATTATATCCTCAACATATCCGCTATAGATTTACTCTCCGGGTATGAATATGAAAATAATGCTCGTTACTGACGCGTGGCACCCCCAGGTAAACGGCGTAACCTACACCTGGAGCTACATCACCAAGCTCATAAAAGAAGAGCACGACGTGTTCGTGCTCAGCCCCTACGTCAGTGGAGCGGAGCATATATTTAAAATCCAGGGCAACATTCCGGTCGTCATAAACGCACCGCAGATAGTCAAAAAATATTACGAACAGGTAAAGCCCGACAGGATTCACATAGCGACCGAAGGCTCCCTTGGGCTCGCGATGAGACAGTACTGCCGCGCAAACGCCATAAACTACAACACATCCTATCACACCAGGCTCGCAGAGTACGGCTGGGTGCTCTACGGCGTCCCGAGGTTCATGACCTGGCTGTACGTAAGGTGGTTTCACAGCTACAGCAAGAAAGTGCTGGTCACCACCAAAAGCATAGCAAAGCAGCTGGGGCTGAGAAACTCGATCGTCTGGGGCAGGGGAGTAGATACGAGCATATTCAATGCCAATGGCAAGGCCCGGCGCTCAAGAGAGAAAACCCTCATCACCGTCGGCAGGGTGAGTAAAGATAAAAACCTCGAGGACTTTTGTAAAATTAAGGGCTATAGAAAAATACTCGTCGGCGACGGCCCATATTTAAAAACACTGAAATCAAAATATACGGACGTTGAATATACGGGCTACGTAGCGCACAAGAACCTTAAGGATATTTACACCAAGGCCGATGTATTTGTTTTCCCGAGCAAGCTCGACACGTTCGGGCTCGTCATCCTCGAGGCCATGGCCTGCGGCCTCCCGGTCGTAGCGTATAATGTGCCGAGCCCTAGCGATATCGTGCTGGACGGATGCACGGGGCACCTGGGGGACGATCTTGAGAACAATATAGAGAAGGTCTTTTATAAACTGGACGATTTTTCAGAAAACGCCCGCAAATACGCGGAGACGCAGAGCTGGAGCTCTATTGCGGACCAGTTTGTAAGCCACCTTATTTAGCTATTCATATCCTGTTAACCCGCCCGACACAGCCTCTTAACAATCAAGCCGTACTCTTAAGACTATCTGCTATTTAATTACCTGCCTCTCTCCAGGCACGAGTCTAAAAACAGGGTGGGTCTTGACCCGCGGGACTCACCCGTTTTTATTGCTCTTTCAAATCTTCTCAGACAAAACACAACATACGGCCTGCATTTAAATAAATATCTAAAGGCCACACTATCTTAACACAATCTTAACACAAAAATATCCAGATATAGTAATATTATCTCTCGGTTTCAATATCAACTGAGGGGTGATTACATATGGGAACTGGCACACTGGACAGATCGCTAATAGATAGTGAATTCGAGTCTTTTGTCTCTAAATCAAAGAGCTACATAACCACTAGGGACGAAGAAGAGCTTAAATCCCTGAGGGAAGAGATAAATCTGCTGGGCGAGAACCTCAGAGCGGCCCTTGAGGACTGTAAGAACAACCGTGACATCAACTACAAGACCGCGGTCAAGCTGATGCTGTCGATCATAGATAAATTCAGCGATTCTGTAGACCTGATGGAAAACCTCAAATCCGTAAAGCCACTGCTGGAGGAGTTCGATACGAAGAAGATGCTTGACGTCATTTTGCCCAACATCAAGTGTCTTACCTCATACGACTCCTGGTCCAACAACCTGGACACCAAAAAGCTTGAGGAAGACTGCACGTATATCGAGCATCTTGAAGATCAGCACAAGAGAATACTTCTGACATACCTTATCCAGGACTGGAAGAACATGGACGAAGTGATCAACCTTCTCAAGATAGGCGAGCTGTACAAGAACATCGCCGAAAAGCTGGTGAGTCTGTCGCTTCTTCAGGACTATATTGAGGAAAATTGAGCCGGATAGATTGGGACTAAGCTTTATTTAATATATTTACTGCTCGATCTCTGTAACCGTAAGGGGCTCTTCCACAACTTCATTATCCGTAGCGTGCGCTAAAATCATTTCTGCAAGCTCCGGCAGATTATCCCCGTAATCGGCATGATACACAAAAGAGGACTCGATCCACTCGGCAACTGTTTTGTCAAAATCAGGACCGATCGAATACACGACTTTTACGCCCAGCTGCTTAAGCGCCTCGGCGTTACACTCCTGCTCGTACTGCCTTCGCATCGGTATGGCTAACAGTTTTTTGCCGAAGAAAAGAGCCTCGGAGGGCGTCTCGAACCCCGCGTTTGAGATTATCCCCTCACAGCTTGAGAAGCTCTCCACAAATTTATTACCATCCACAGGAAATACCCGGACATTGCCGTCCCTGTAAGACTGGCCTTTATGATGTTTTGAGAATACTTCCCAGGGCACGTCAATTTTATTCAGGATCCCGCACAAGAATTTATCATCGTACGAAGGCAGATAGACCGTATAATGGCCGTTGTTGCTTACATCGGTACAGCGCATCTCCTTACGTATGACCGGTGTTTTAATAAAATCGTCATACTCCTTAAAGTGGAGCCCGATCAAAGTAGTCCCCGGTGCGTACCACTTGAGCACCAGCTGCTGAAAACCGTTTTTTTCCTGGGGCCTCGGGGTCTTGGGCGACAGCAAAGCGGCCTGGTGTGAAATTGAGATACACGGCACTCCCTTAGCCCTGCAGGCCCATGCTGTTACGGGCTCAAAATCTGTAACTACAAGATCATAATCACGTACGGGCAGCCCCCGGATATTTGAAATCAGCTTATAGGGACTAAAAGTCCTGAAAGAGTCCATATAATCAATCCCGCCCCTCTTTCCGAACGTATATCCGAGTCCCGGGTATTTGTATTTGATCTCAAAATCCACGTTCACTTCGTGCTGTGTTCCGCTTAAGAGCACATCGACGCTGGCGGATTTCATGAGCTCCTTAACGATCTCTTTTGAGCGGGAGATATGACCGTTGCCTGTTCCCTGTATACCAAATAATATCTTCATGTTAGCAAATGAGATTGATACCTATCTCAGATTATGAAATTTAAATGTATCGTCTACCTGTGATATATGGTTATTTTAATATTAGGCGCCTTTTTTTACAAACTGCATCCATCTCAAGCAAGCCCGCCGTTTCATATTCTCTCATTTTGACCAATATAAAAATTATACACGTTACAGACATAACGATAAGAGTGTTAAACACAGATTTAACCCTGGCTTCACACTGCATAAATACAACCGTGGTATTTCTATACTATGACATTTCAGAGGAGAGACGAATGTTAGCAGATAAAGTCATTTCTCTTAAAGACAGAGTCACCAACGCAGGCGTGCTTAAGCGCGCGATTTACTGGAAGATGCGCGAATTCAAACCCAAGGTAAGGCTCTTTATCGACAGTAGGAAATACATAATTAAAACGGTTGATAATATAATCGAGCTCGAGAAGGCGCTTGAGCTGCGCTACGAAGTGTTCTACAGAGAGACTTTAAATAAAGATACTTTGACTGGGATAGATATCGATAAATTCGATCTCCTGTCCGACCATCTGATTATCATAGACAAGAATATAAATAAAGTAGTGGGGACATACAGACTTATATCCTCGGAATTCTCAGACAGTTTTTACTCAGAAACCGAATTCTCCATAGACAGCGTTAAGGAAGCGGCGGGAATTAAGATTGAGCTCGGAAGGGCATGCGTTCACAGAGACTACCGTAACGGCACCGCGATCGCTCTTCTCTGGAAAGGGTTATCAGAATACATCAAAACCCTTGAAGCAAAATACCTGTTCGGCTGCTCGAGCGTAAGCACTACCAACATTGTCGAGATATGCCTCATCTATAAATACATTAAGGAGCTTCATCTGTCTCCTGAAAGCATGAGGGTATACCCGAAGGGGAAATTTAAGCTTAAAGAGATCGGCTACCATCTGGACGCGTTTCATAAATTCGATATAAAGTCAGAATCCATAAGACAGTTCATCCCCGCTTTGCTCAAGAGCTATCTTAAAGCAGGATCCGTGATATGCGGCGAGCCTGCTCTGGACAAGAAGTTCAAGTGCGCCGACTTTTTCACGGTGCTCGACCTTCAGATATTGACCGACACTTATGAGAAAAGGTACAAAGTGGTTAATGGTTAGAAAGCTCTATAGATTTTTCCTCTGCGCTCTGCTCCTTCTTTCCTTTTTTTTAGTTACCTACCCGCTGTCGCTTTTCATAAAAGATAAAAAGAAAAAACTTACCCTGACCACGAGGCTAAGCTCGCAGTGGTGCCGTATGCTGCTAAAAGCTCTGGCCGTAAGAGTAGATACTAAAATTCATTCTTCATACTCCTCTGCCAAGAGCTTCTTTGTACCCGCGAACCACCTCTCATACCTGGACATCTTTGTTATTTCCTCAGCCCTTCCCTCCGTGTTCGTAGCAAGCGTAGACGGGGTTAAGGAGAATTTAATACTAGGAAAGATTACCGAGCTTTCAGGCGGGGTTTTTATAGAGAGAAGATGGAAGTGGGGGATTTTGAAAGAGATAGAGGAAATTTCCAGCATCATGGACATGGGATTCAACGTAGTACTCTTCCCGGAAGGCACAACGTCTGACGGAACGGGAATGCTGCCGTTCAAAACTCCCTTTTTCCGCACGCCTCAGCTATCGCGCGCGGACGTTCTACCCACATGTATAAAATATACGAAAGCAAACGGAGAAGCGCTATCAACAGAAAATATGTTTTCCGTATTCTTTTACGGCAAGATCACTTTCTTTAAGCATCTGTTCAAGCTCTTGTCTCTAAAATCAATCGACGTAGAACTATCTGTTCTGGAACCGATAGGAACAGAGGAGAAGGTATGCAGAAAAGAGCTTGCCAGGGAGGCTTTTAGCGCTATACAAAAGGAGTATCTAACCGAAAAATATAAAATCTATGACTATAAAACCAAGGAGTACCAGGAGAAAACGTACACAGCAGTTAAGAGTGTCCCCAGCGACAGCTTCTCATATTAAGCGCCCACTAATAATGATGCAGATTCTATATGCGAGGTTTGGGGGAACATATCGAAGGGACGGACTGCGGTAAGCTCGTACCCGAAAGCAGCCAAGCTCTTTAAGTCCCGCGCCAGTGTCGCCGGATCACACGATACGTAGATGATTTTAGAAGGCGCGAGCCTCGCTATACCTTCCAGGGTTTCCTTGGCCCCTTCTCTCGGCGGATCAAGCACAACTGTATCAAACTTGCTATTGTCCTTATCGAGCTCCTGTATGTAATGGCCCGAGGGAGAGACATGAAAGGAGATATTATCTATCTTGTTCAACCGGGCGCTCCTTTTCGCCAGGTTCACCGCGCTTCGGTTAATCTCGACGGCGTCCACTGAGAGCGCTTGCCGGGAAAGGGGTAAAGAGAAATTCCCTGTCCCGCAATAAAGATCAAGAATACGGTCTGCGCCATCACTACCGGCCCATTCGACAACCGTCTCCACCATTGCCGCATTCACGCTGTAGTTAGCCTGAGCGAATACAGAGGGCCTTGATATAAATGTAAACCCGGCGCTCTCGTACTCAAACTCGACCTCTCTCTGACCCAATACAGATATGTTCTCTGTCTCCTCATATCGCTTAAGATGCTTTATCAGCACATTCAGCGTATCGGGCCTCCTACCCTGCTTAGTGACCAATGTGATGTATGGCTTGAGACCGTTTGAAGAGATATGAACTTTTTCAAGTGAGTATGAAGGATCACTTATTGACGACAGTACGCCGGACAAACGCCCTATCGCAGATTCAATCAGGTTATCCGACACCGGGCAGCCCTCTATTTTAACCTTACGGTTACTCCTCTTCTGATTATATCCGATATGCCACATCCCGGAATAAAAGAAAGTGCTCAGAGTTACCCGGTTTCTGTAGCCGTAGTGCTCAGCAGAGGCTTTTATAGGCTCTATATCAAAATTCTCAAAACCTCCAATTCTTCTAAGTGTTTCACAGGTTATACTCTCTTTTTCCCTTAGCTGTGAGTCATAATCCAAAGTCTGGAGCTGACACCCGCCGCAGCTATCGAAAACAGGGCACGGGGCCTCTACTCTGTGCTCTGAGGGCTCAACAATCTCAGTTATCACGGCCTCTGCGAACTTCCCCCTATCCCTTACTACCTTTATTTCCAAAAGGTCATCCGGCAGCCCTCCCGTAACGAAATAAACCTTCCCGTCTACTTTTGCGATTCCGGCGCCGCCAGCGGCCAAGCTTTCTATTTTTACTTGCACTTAACACTCCTCTCTAGCATATAAACATAGCGTCCCCGTAGCTAAGAAACCTGTAGTCTCCGAGAAGCGCTTCTTCGTAAGCCTTAAATATAAACTCCTTACCCGCAAAAGCCGACACCAGCATCAGTAGTGTTGAGCGCGGGAGATGAAAATTCGTAATCAGTGCGTCCACAACTTTAAACTTAAACCCGGGCGTAATAAAAAGCTCCGTCCTGCCGGAGTTTTCATGAACCCGGCCCTCCTCATTAACACAAGACTCAAGCGTCCTTACCACAGTTGTACCTACGGCTATCACCCTGCGACCTTCACGCTTCGCTTCATTCACCAGGGCAGCGGTTCGCTCCGGCACCTCTATATACTCGCTATGCATAACGTGGTCTGCAATATTCTCGTCCTTCACGGGCAAGAACGTGCCAAGCCCTACGTGGAGCGTGACGTACCCTGTCTCTATACCCCTTTTTTCCATCTCTTCTATAAGCCCGGGGGTAAAATGGAGTCCCGCTGTAGGAGCCGCGGCGGCGCCCTCCCTCTGTGCGTAAACAGTCTGATACGTAACTTTGTCCGCTTCTTCCGCTTCTCTTTTTATATACGGAGGAAGCGGCATCCGCCCATGCTTATTTAAGAATGCGGAGACATCTTCGCTGAATTCTATAGTCCATTCACTGCTGTTCAAGCTGCTAAGCCTGCCCGTTACCCCTTGTTCGAACTCAAGCTGGGCCCCTTCTTTAGGATTTCTTGCAAGACACTTCCACTTGTTTCCATCAATGCGCTCAAGAAGCAGTACTTCTATCTCTGCCCCCGATTTCTTTTTACCGAAAATACGGGCCGGGATCACCTTTGTGTTATTAAATATTAACAAGTCTCCCTGACGTAGCAGCTCTGTAAGCTCGTAGAATCTTTTGTGGAGAATACTACGATCCTGCCTATCAAGGACCATAAGCTTTGAGTTTTGTCTATCTTTTAAAGGGTGGTAAGCGATTCTCTCATCTGGCAGTACGTAGTCAAAATCAGACGTTTTCATGAAGCCCCTTTCAACCGCCCTTTTTTTCGAGCATTTTCCTGACGGACAGCCTGAGCGCGTTTAGCTTTATGAATCCGGTAGCGTCTGACTGATCGTAAATGCTGTCTTCCTCAAAAGTAGCCAGGTCTTCCTGATAGAGCGAGTAAGGAGATTTCCTTCCGGCAATAATCACGTTTCCCTTATAAATCTTAAGCTTCACCGTTCCGGTGACGTTCTTTTGAGACTCATCGACCGCTGCTTTAAGCATATCCATTTCGGGCGAGTACCAGAACCCGTAGTATATGAGCTCTGCGATTTTAGGCATAAGACCGTCTCTTAAGTGCATCACTTCACGGTCCATCGTGAGAGATTCAAGCGCTCTGTGGGCAGCAAGTAATATTGTGCCGCCGGGGGTTTCATACACCCCTCTCGATTTCATCCCGACAAAACGGTTCTCTACCATATCCACACGGCCTACGCCGTTTGCTCCCCCGATTTTATTAAGCGTGCCCAGCAGCTCAGCCGGGCTAAGGGCTTTTCCGTCCAATTTTACCGCCTCGCCGTTCTCAAAATCTATATCTATAAAAACCGCTTCGTCTGGAGCGTTCTCCGGAGACACCGTCATCTCGAACATATCCTCAGGGGCCTCAGACCACGGGTCTTCGAGTATCCCCCCTTCGTAGCTTATATGAAGCAGGTTTCTGTCGCAGCTATAGGGTTTTTTCTGAGTCACCGGTACAGGAATCCCATTCTTCTCTGCGTACGCTAATAGCGCGGTTCTCGAGTTAAGGTTCCAATCCCGCCAGGGGGCGATCACCTGTATCTGCGGATCAAGAGCGTAGTAAGTGAGCTCGAACCGCACCTGATCGTTCCCTTTCCCCGTGGAGCCGTGAGAGACTGCAAATGCATTTTCTTCGTTTGCTATCTCTATCTGCCTCTTTGCGATTAGCGGGCGGGCAAGCGAGGTGCCGAGAAGATAAGTCCCTTCGTAAATACTGCCCGCTTTTATAGCTGTGAATACGAAGTCCTTTACAAACTCTTCCTTTAAATCCTCTATATACACTTTACTTGCGCCCGTACTGATCGCTTTCTCTCTTACCTCTTCAAGGTCTTCCCCCTGTCCCACGTCTGCAACGTAGGCTATCACCTCCGCCTCGTACTCCTCGGCAAGCCACTTCAGAATAACCGAGGTGTCCAGCCCCCCCGAGTAAGCCAGCACTATTTTTTTAGTATCACTCATATCTTATAATTCCTCCCTAAACCATTTGACCCTGGAACATAAATCGCCGTAACGAGATTAAAACCGGGTCAGTCCAAGTACCTTTAGAATCTGTTATTTTTTCGAGTTAAGAACAACTTGATTAGACGATTTAGCGCGGTTAAGGCTGAGGGCCTTCCCCACTTTCCTCGCTGCTATTTTCAGTCTTTGGCCTTAGATCGTTCAGATAGAATTTCGCGTCATGACCTTCGTAAAACTTCTCTAGCGTAAAGCCTATGTACTCGATTTTTTCGTGATCATTACCCATATAAGACGCTTTTTTCACCTCTTCGGAAAGCTTTGTCTCAACCGCGATATCGTTTGAGGGGCTGTCGTTACAGATAAACCTGAAAGTTATGTCCTTATCGAGCTTAAAATCGTTTGGGATTACAAAACCAACCGACATCTTGGCGTTATTAAACTCCGCGACCAAAAGAGTTATAGCGCTGCTGCCCATACCCTCGCCCCCGCCCTCAACTACAAAGCGGTAAACGTAGTAATCTATAGCTTCTTTTTTCTCGTTCATCGAGTTTAAATACCAATAGTCTTCCGAATCGACCCAGCACATTATCTGAAGCATAATTGTCTCCAATCAAATTGAATTGAAATCTACGAAATTTCCAAACATTATACCTTCTCAGAAAAATATTAACACACTTTGAGGGCCTAGCGGACTATACCGATAACGCTCAGCTGGCGGCCCGTGCCCTTACCATCTCCTCTGTAGGAATAATAATCTTCACTGCACTTTGTGCATACATCCAGCACTTCTATTTCCGATATTCCTTCTCTCTTAAGCAGTAGACTGTTAGCCCTCTTTAAATCAAGAATGTATTTACCATTACCCTTGTCAGCCAAATATTCACTTGTATCTTCATACTTCCCACTAAACTCGGAGCCCACTTCCTCACCTACTTCGTAACAGCATTTTCCTATAGATGGGCCAATCGCGGCCTTTAAGTTTTCAGGCTCTATTCCGTATCGGTCTCTTATAACCTTGATTGTATTGACGATAATCTCACTCAATGTCCCGCGCCACCCCGCGTGCACTGCGGCCACTACCCGTGCGTTGCCGGACGCCAGCAATATAGGAACGCAGTCTGCTGTGGCCACTCCTACGCCAAAGCCGCTCAATCCGGTTACTAAAGCGTCCCCTTCCAGGCGGGCGGTCTCGGCATTAATATCATCTACAATAACCACTTTGTCGCTATGTACCTGCTTTAAGAGAGTAATCTTTGATAAATTAAGTAGGCGGGCTATTTCTGAAGCGTTATCACCGAGGGATTTATCGGAGAACCCGTGCGCAACCCCTTTAATTGAGGAAATGAGCTTTGATTCGGCAAGTTTCATTAATCTAATTTATCCTTCAATGTGCTTTAAATATTCAATCGTGTTTTCCATATCTTGTGGCAGTGGTGATTTAAATGTTAAGAGCTCACCCGTGACCGGATGCTTGAACCCGAGCTCAGCCGCGTGAAGGGCCTGTCTTCCCATCATTTTAGAAGCGCTCTTTAGCACATCGTTTCTAACTTTTTTCGTTCCGTAAACCTTATCGGCCAAAATAGGATAACCAGACTCTGAAAAATGGACCCTTATCTGGTGAGTTCTGCCGGTTTTGGGCTCGGCCTCGAGTAGGGTTGCGGCGCCGTAGCGCTCGAGCGCTTTCCATTTTGTAACAGAAACTCTTCCTGCTTTAGCTTTAGAGGACATCTTTATTCTATTCGTAGGATGCCTGCCGATCTCTGACTCAATCACACCAGAGTCCGTTTTCACTTTTCCTTCGACTATGGCGATATATTTCTTTTTGACTTCTCTTGTCTTAAACTGCTCGACCAAGGAGTTATGCGCCTTATCATTTTTCGCGACGACCATTACCCCCGAAGTATCTTTGTCCAGCCTATGCACTATACCGGGTCTGATCTTCCCACCGATTCCGGACAGGTCCTTACATTTATAAAGAAGCGCGTTTACAAGAGTGCCGTGTTTAACACCCGCGCCCGGATGCACCGTCATTCCCGGCGGCTTATTTACAACCGCTATGCATTCATCCTCGTAAAGCAGCTCGATAGACAAATCCTCCGGCGCAAGATCCATCGGCTCAGGCTCGGGCAGAGTAATTTGCACCACATCGCCCTCGTCAAATTTAGTTGAGGGTTTTATAGCCCTGTCTTGCAGCACGATCATCTTGTCATCTATGAGCTTTTTAATCTGTGATCGCGTCTGCTCGGACAAAAACTCAGATAGAACGACGTCCGCCCTTTTACCTGAAAGCTCTTTTGTTATTTTTAGTATCTGCGTTTTATTTTCTTCAGTCATATATAACCATAAACCGGGCATGTGAATACCCCGCTTACTTCCTGTCTCTTCTTGAGTGCATAATATTTTTTGCGGCGCTTGTGATTACACCGGGGAGGTTTTTACTCCACATGATAGAGCGGAGATCATGATCCCTTAGATGCCTTACCAGATTGACGGATATGTGGGGCGGCGTTTTCGGGTTACTGACAAGCGCAAGCTTCACAGGATACATCTTGGACCACTTTCTCGTATCGGATATTTCCCTCAGTATTTCATCATTAACTATCTTTGACTGCGATATGAGCACAATCTCAGTATCTGTGAGGCGCGGGTTCTTAAGTACGGCCCTTGACACTATTCTATTAGGGTCTCGGACAAGGGCTGTCCTTGCGTCCCTGTTTCCCTTTATTGCAAGCTTAATTCTCTCGCCAATACT
Source organism: Thermodesulfobacteriota bacterium (assembly GCA_965216785.1). Lineage (GTDB taxonomy): Bacteria > Desulfobacterota_D > UBA1144 > Nemesobacterales > UBA2774 > UBA2774. The sequence goes on along the minus strand of OZ244197.1, from coordinate 1,035,403 downwards.
CATTTGACTAATCTCAACCTGAATATTTTCACGCTTGCCTTCCGCTTCATCATCTTGCGCTTCAGTGCTTTCTTCAAGGAGCTCTTCGTTAACTTCCGCTTCGTCTAAAAACGAGCTGCCGGGCTCTGGCTCAACTTGCGGATCTTCGCTCGTGGTTTCCGTGCTTATATTATCAGCGCGTACGGGAATATCGGCATCCTCACCTAGATACAGACTCAGGTAATCGATAACACTGTCAAGTGTGGAGCGGCTGACCATGGGATTTTTACTGAGAGCTTCTACAATTTCAGATGAACGTACTATTCTCTGGTGGTTAGTTGATATAAGCTCAAGAAGCTTTTGAGAGTCTGTATGCTCCGCGAGGTAGGATATTGTGAGATCAGGGGTAGAGCTGTTCACGATTATTTTCTCAAGCCCCGCTTCCTGAAGCGATGTTCTTGCTATATAGTCAAGAACCTCAGGAGGTGAATTTACGTCAGAAAGTACCGTGGATATTACCGCTTCTGGTATCTCGCTTAAAGATTTTTTGGCCTCCTCCCCAACTTCTCTGTCCTCGTCTTGAGTAAGTAAGTACAAAAGGTGCGCAAGCTCGTTTGGGCTTAGAGGTATTAAACCCCGGGCCGCCGTTAAGCGGAGCTCTTTTGGCGCGGAGCGGTCTACATACTTTTTTAGGGGCTCGGGAATAGATTCAGGCATGGTTTATTACCTCGGACTCTAAGTTTATAAAAAAAACCGTTCTTGTTCAATATAATGCAAACTTCCATCGATTATTGACGAAATTTGTTAAGATTTTCCCCTATATCAAAACAAGCGAATGTGAAAAAACAAACAATTGAGGGAAGTTACACAAATGCATGCTCCTGGCATAGTTTTTGCACTATCAGGTAGGGTAACATAAATTCCTGTAGATTTGGGCATTTATGCATGTTATATAATCACTGTAAGGGTAGCGCACTAAAGCTTGGAGAAGCAAAATGTGTAAAGAAGCCACGAACCACGCAGAGACAGATTCTGAACAATCCAATTCCGTAACGCTTAAATGGAGCGACATTCTGGAAAGTGCTTTTGATTATTACTATACAGAGTACATCCCGGCTTGGACGCTCAGTGAAACCCGGCATAATAATCCCGGGGACAAGCTCTTCATATCGAAGAAAAATCAACAGTGGGTAAGCTGGGAAACCGTCGATGAAGCCGACAGACCGCACATAGCGACTCTATTCGATCTACTGCCCGATCTTCCCGATGATGAAGCGTACTGGGAGCTAATAAAAAAGCTAAGACTAGAGGGTAATGAGGAGCCCGAAGATCATTTTTGGGAAAATATCTTTACTTACCGCTCGGCCAAAGAGATAGAAATGAAAGGGAAGACATATTTATTAGAATTTGAAGCCTGATTATTCCTTAGTAAATACCGCTACACTTTCCTAAACCCATAGAGCACTAACCCGTAACTACAGTTACGGCCAATTCCCTGCCAAGCGCTTCATAAGCGCTTCCCTGATTCACGGAAATTTCCAAGAAACCCAAGCTCCCCACTATACTAAGCAGCTCACCCTTCTTTACACTTCCGTAAGAGCTCTTCGGAGCACCTAGAGCTATATCACCGACATACACCTCCGAGCCCGGCTTCACTATCTCATGGGGTATATTCGTCAAAAGGTTGCCGAACGAATCAGCGTGTATAACCTTTCCCGTCACTCTTCCGGGTGAAACCACGGGCTGGGGCAGCTCAAGTGTTACGGGTGAGGCGACCTCATCCCCGAGCTCGTTAATATTCACACCTTTAGAGATGTGAGCCGCCGCTGGTGAAAAGATGTCCCTACCATGAAATGTGCTGCTTACATACTTCATCATATAATCCGGGTTTGTAATTTCTCTAATATGAGTTTTCTTGCTCCTGCTGTAGATTATTGAGAACAGTCCGTTATCCGGGCCAATAAAATAATTGCCGTCAGCCTCAATAGCTATGGGCCTCCTCTCACTTCCAACCCCAGGGTCTACGACGGCAACATGGATAGTCCCCACAGGGTAATAGCTATAAAAGCCGTTAAGGGTGAGGGCACCTGTTAGAACGTCGAACTTAGGTATAGAGTGGGTTATATCAATGATCAGAGCATCCGGGTTTATACCCAGCATCACCCCTTTCATCGCGCCGGCGTAGTAGTCCACTACACCGAAGTCAGTACTTATTGTAATTACGCGCTTCATATATGTTGCCCTTTCTCTCAAGTGGTGCTACAGTCCTTAATTAGATTAACCCAATTGCCGGTGATTAAAAAATGAAGCTCATAATTCTTGGATCGGGGACTCTCGTTCCCTCCGCTCAGAGAGGCTCATCTGGCTATGCTATAGAGACCGGGAACTCAAAGCTGCTGCTCGACTGTGGAAATGGCTCCACCTGGAAGCTGGCTCATGCCGGCATTAACTATATGGAGATCGACCATATATTTCTTTCCCATTTGCACCCCGACCACACAGGTGATTTAGTACCGTTTCTATTCGCAAGAAAATACACGGAATGGTCCCCTTATGGCGTGAAGAGAGAGAAGCCGCTTCGCATTTGGGGCGGTGAAGGATTCCTTGAATTCTTCAACAATCTTAAGAGTGCGTATAAAGATTGGATTGCGCCTGAGGGTATGGAGATAGAAGAGATCGAGCCTGGCTCTCTTAGTACTGGAGAGCTAGATATTACAGCCGTGAAGGTTCCCCATATCGACAGCAGTCTCGCGTACCGAATCGATGCAGAAGGGAAATCTCTCGTTTATTCGGGCGACACCGATTACTCAGAGAATCTAATACAACTCTCCCAGAACGCGGACCTTCTTATAATAGAATGTGCGCTCCCTGACCAGCACAAGAGAAAAGGTCATCTCACACCAAAAGAAGTGATAAAGATTACAAATGAGTGCGGTGCTAAAAAAATTGTCGTCACACATCTTTATCCCGTAAGCGACCAAGAAAACGTTGTTCAGCAGATTAGGGAAAATGTCACGGCAAAAGTCATCGAGGCTCAGGATCTATTAGAAATAGATATCTGATTCAGGCCTAATCCTCAAATTATTTACATTAAACTCCCATGCTCCATCACATGTGGCGAGCAAGCGCTCGTTCAGTTATACTAAAACAACTGGTCTCAGGAGACATTTTTTTAAATTCCGTTTAGACTAAATTACTTTTCGCAAATAAGGAGGCAATAAATATGGAACTTTTAGAAGCTATAGGTAGCAGAAGGAGCATCAGGTTTTTCAAGCCCTGGGAAGAGGTCGAGGACTGGAAGATTCAAAGGATGCTGCAGGCGGCTCGTTACGCCTCGTGTCAGGGCAACTGCGGCGCCACAGAGGCAATAGTAATAGACAAAAGGACATACCCGGAAGAGAAATTCGAGCAGATAATAGAATGCGCCTCAACTTTTAACGAACAGCAGTTAAGGCAGGCGCCCATTACTATCGCCTGGCTAATTAATATGGACGCATGGTATAAGGAGCTGGTCGAGTCTTTCTCGGTGCTGTTTCCGGCAAGAGCGGTTACGGCAGCTTATGGGTGGACCTATAAGATTCTTACTGAAACCACATACCCTCGCCTAATGAGCTTTCCGAGGGAAAGGGCTGAAGACCTGCTTAGGATCGAGGCCGGTCAGGCAATCGCGAACTCTCTTCTTGCAGCTACTGAGCTCGGGCTCGGGTGCTGTTTGCTGGCAACGGGAAGAAAACCGGCAGAGTTTCCCAAGATCCTCGGCGTCCCTGATAACATAGTGCCCATATGGCTAATGGCCGTGGGATATCCTGCCGAGAGCCCGGGACAAAGACCGAGAAAAAGGTTTGACAAGCTCTATCACTATAACGAGTACGGAACCCCTCTTAATGAAGACAAAGAGGTAAGGGAAGAGCTAAAAGAGGAACATATGATTCAGCCTATGGCGCCGCATCCCGGAAGAGATGAAGAGTTAAAGCACCTTTGCAAGATGTTCGGACTTGACGAAGGGATGCCCGACATGCCTAAGGAAAAGATAAAAGAGCTCTACAAAGAAGACTCCATTTATTACGGCGAAGTCCCCGAAGGCCTTGAAGATAAGGGCGTTTAGGTAACGATAAATTTCTAGATAGAAGCTTGCGCTTAAAAAAGAGGGGGCTTCGGCTCCCTTTTTAAATTTTATACTTTGATTCTGCTATTTATTGAACTGCGCTCTTTCTTCTTATAGCAACCAAAGCTATTAATCCCAACACTCCGGCCATCACGATAAGCCCCCACTCAGACAGGGTGGGGATGGGTCTTCCTTCGGGTACTCTCAGGTCCGCTACTAATTGATCACAGTTTCTGTAAAGATAAAATATGCCGTTAATAGTGACAGAACCATCAGGCGTGGGTGCATTTTCAATCTGCTCCGTGAACATGGCGATCTGGCTCCGCGGGACCTCCATCGCGAATATAAGTGTATCAAAGCCACGGGGTACGTTGTCAATATCAAGGTCACAGTCAATACCGCCCGGTATTACCGCGCCTGTACCGATGGTTAGCTCATCATCCCCGGCGGCGCCGCCTAAGGGGAAATTATTGTTTGCATTAGTGATTGTTGAGCGGGTAACAAATACCTTGTCGTCATCCGCCCCTAGTGAGACAGTTACGTCTGTTGAGGAGTTGGTTATGACAGAGTCCATGATAGTGAGGTCCTCTCTGCCGAGTCCTCCGGTGAAAGCGCGGCTGATATTGGGGCCTGTGGAAACTGTACTGCTACTGATTACGGCAGTGTCGCTTCCTGAACCCACGCTTATGGTGACACCTCCGACCGTAGTCGTTACCAAAGAGTCTTTTATTTCAATATTATCGTCGCCGTCATTAAAGAAAAGGGTCGAACCCTGGCCTTCCACGTTTGCCTTATGGAGCGAAATCTCGTCAGGCCCATCACCTGTTGTTACAGCCCGGTCTTGCCCGGTTACAGAAGCGCTGTCAATGTTCACATGGTTTGCCCCGTTACCTAAATCGATTGCAATCATGTTATTCGTATCTATGTTCCCATTGGGAAGCACATTCACCTGGACGCCGTTATCGTTAGCGCTCTGCTGTATGCCGTCGGGATCAGGGTTAGGCGGGCTTGAGTCACAGGTAAATGTATCCGGCGGGCCTTCTACGCACACAGCAAAAGAGATGTGCTGACAGGCACAGAAGGTAAGAATTGTGATAATACTTATCAGAAACAACCTATTCATCTATCCAACCCTCAACGTTCTTATCAAACAAGTTTTGGTATCTTATCATATTAAAGATAGGATTGACATTGTAAACTTCAAACTGGGGAGCCCTTAGTAGCCTTTCGCTTCCTTTTTCTGCCTGTGAGCCTTTTCTGTACTGCGAGCGAAACCTCCTCTACAGTGATATCACTCAGGCATTTTACACCGTATGGACACGAAGGGGTGTACCCGAACTTCGTGCAGGGACTGCAGCTAAGGTGCTTATTGATAGCGACGTGAGATTTACCATTAGGTGCCCACTTCTCTTCAATTCCGGCGCCGAACAGCGCCACAGTCGCCGTGCCCACGCCGCAGGCGATATGCATAAGCCCCGTATCGCCCGAGACTAGCAGATTCAACTGAGATAAAATGTAAGCGGTTTCGGCCAAGGTAGTTTCCCCTGTGAAATCGATCAGATTCTCCGCACCTGATATTTCCCTGATATCTGCAGAGTTATCGAGATCGACCTTGCCGCCTAGCAATACCACGCCAAAACCATCATCAGTAAGCCCCTTTGTAAGTTCACCAAAATTTTTCGTGCCCCAGCGCCGCTCATTCACAGTCGCCCCGGCGAATATCCCAACAATAGCTTTTTTCCTTTTTTTGAAATCGTTTAAAAGAGAGTCGATATCTCCCGAACCTGATAAATCGACCGGGACAAAAGGCTCTTCAGGATTAAACTCATACTGCTCTCCCGTGACCGCCGATACCAGATTCAAGAAGCTTCGGGCCTCATAGTCACTTTGACTGTAAGGCGCCGGGTGGCTGTAGAGCCCTGAGCGCTCGTTTGTTTGAAAGCCTGCCCTTACCGGAGCGCCAGTCAGATAAGACACAGCGGCAGTCAGTCGGTGCCACTGCTCTGTGTCGATTACGATATCGTACTTTCCCCTGATTGCCGAGAAAATCCCCGAAGGTGGTTTATCGTCGTAACAAATTACCGAATTTATATAAGGGCACAAGGAAAATATCCCCGAATTTCTTTTCTCGGCCAGAATATCTATTACACACTCCGGATAGCGCTTTTTGAGCTCCTTAAGCGCCGGGAACAGAAGGACAGCGTCCCCGATCCCTCCGGGCCTGATCACAAGAATCCTCGGGCTATCGGTATCTTCATACTTTCTCGGAGCTGCGATTAGCTTAGCCGCCGAGCACGCGAGCCTCCCGAATATCCCGTCAAATCTCTTAAGTCCCTCTATTTTCCAATTCATCGGATAAAGTCCTACAGTAAACCGGATTAATTATAAATCCAAGAGAGTGAATCTACTAGGCAAGAATTTGAAAGGTAAGTCTTCTATCAGGCAATCGTTATATCTTTATTCAGATATACATCCTGAACGGCGTTTAGTATCTTAACACCGTCTTTCATAGGCTTCTGGAAAGATTTTCTGCCGGTAATCAGGCCCATACCACCCGCTCTTTTATTAATCACAGCGGTACGTACGGCCTGCGCAAGGTCATTCTTCCCCGAAGCTCCACCGGAATTGATGAGCCCCGCTCTTCCCATATAGCAGTTCACAACCTGATAACGGGTAAGATCGATCGGGTGAGATGAAGTTAGCTTAGAATAGACTTTGGGGTCGGTTTTACCGAAATTAAGAGCTGTAAAACCTCCGTTATTCTCGGCCTGTTTCTGTTTCACAATATCAGCTTCAATCGTAGCGCTAATGTGGTTTGCCTGCCCTGTGAGGTCTGCAGCCAGGTGGTAGTCTGCGTCCTCGGTTTTAAACGCGGGGTTCCTCAGATAAGCCCATAGGATCGTTGCGAGACCGAGAGAATGGGCATAGCTAAATGCCTCCGACACTTCCTGTATCTGCCTAGAGCTTTCAGGAGAGCCAAAATAAATCGTCGCGCCTACAGAGACCGCTCCCATCTGGAAAGCCTGGTCTACGTTTGCGAACATAATCTGATCAAACGTATTAGGATAAGTAAGAAGCTCGTTATGATTTATTTTCACAATAAAAGGGATTTTATGGGCGTATTTCCTCGATACGGATCCAAGCACTCCCAGTGTCGAGGCGACTGCGTTACAGCCTCCTTCAATCGCGAGCTTCACAATATTTTCAGGATCAAAATACATAGGATTAGGAGCAAAGGACGCTCCCGCAGAATGCTCTATTCCCTGGTCAACTGGTAATATGGACAAATATCCAGTACCCGCGAGCCTGCCCGTGTTGTACATCAGCTCAAGGTTCCTCAATACAGAGTTCGGTCTGTCAGAAGGAATAAATATATCGTCTACAAAAGAGGGTCCCGGTAGATGGAGATTCGATTTTGAGACCGTCTTACATTTATGATTTAAAAGGTAATCGGCTTCTTTGCCGAGTAGTTTTTCTATGGAATTTATATCACCCTTTGCCATCGTTTCATCTCCATATATCTATATTTCATACCCCTTTTATCATTACCGTTTCTAATTTTATATACGAACTCACCAAAACCTCAGAGGCCAACGAAGTAAAACCCTAGTTTGCAGCTAATGATATATTTTCTTCTTTCCTGTTAAGAATAGATATACCCGGGAGCTCCTCTCCGCCCAGAAATTCAAGCAGCGCGCCCCCTCCAGTCGATATATGCGTAATTTCAGAGTCCAGAACTTCCGCTTTCCTGATAGAGGCTATAGTATCTCCGCCTCCTACCACTGTTGTAGCTCCTCGCCATGTGGCGAGAGCGACGGTGCGAGCAACCTGAGTCGTTCCGGCTGAGAAATCATCTACTTCAAACACTCCCATAGGTCCGCTCCAGAATATCGAGCCGTTACCCTTAATTTGATGATTGTAATGTGCGGCTGTTTTTGGACCGATATCAAAACCCTGCAGGTCATCCGGAATCTCCTCGTCCATCACCATACAGTTCTTTCTCCTTTCAAAGCTGCCGGCAACTACGTGGTCCACAGGGAGATAGATCTTATCACCGTATTTTTCGAGAGACTCCCTTGCCCAGTCTATCTTCTCGTCATCGACAATAGAGTTACCTATATTAACCCCCTTTGCCTTGAGAAACGTATACGCCACCCCTCCTCCTAGAAGCACCTTATCTGCCTTCTCTATAAAATTGCTAAGCGCGTTGATCTTGTCCTTAATCTTTCCGCCACCCACAATGACTATAAACGGGCGTTCCGGGTTTTCGCGGATCCTAGTTAAAAATTTAAGCTCCCTGCTAACCAAAAAACCCGCAAGTCTCAGATCGAAATACGAGGCCATACCATACGTAGAGGCATGCTTACGGTGTGATGTGCCGAACGCGTCGTTTACATAAATATCCGCAAAAGACGCGAGCTCTTTTGAGAACTCTGGGTCGTTATCCGTCTCTTCCTTATGGAACCTCAGGTTCTCAAGCAGCATAACTTCCCCGCCCTTTAGATTCTCTATAGACTTTCTTACCTCTTCCCCTCTTACCTTACCGGTAAATTGTACGGATTTGCCCAAAAGCTCAGAAAGCCTGAGGGCAATTGGCTTTAGGGATAGGTCTGATATCACATTCCCCTTCGGACGCCCGAGGTGAGAGGCAAGAACAACCTTTGCTTTTTTTTCTATAAGGTAATCAATTGTCGGGATTGCCCTACGGATTCGGTAGTCTTCGTTGATCTTCCCGCCCTTTATCGGCACGTTAAAGTCAACCCTCACGAATACGCGCTTTCCCTCAAGCATTGAGTCCGGAACATCCGATATAACGAGCCTATTCATTAACCCTTCTCCCCAATATATTCTATTAGATCGACTACTCTTGTAGAGTAACCGTATTCATTGTCATACCAACCTATTACCTTTACCAAATTGCCGCCTACAACAGATGTAAGAGGCGCATCCAAAATTGCGGAGTGCGGATCTCCCACAAAATCAGAGGAAACAAGCTCTTCCTCTGAGTATCTTAAATATCCTTTAAGAGAGCCCTCTGAAGCCTCCCTGAATTTATCGTTAACCTCCTCGGCTGAGGTGGACTTATCCACTTCGCAGGTAAAGTCAACGACCGAAACATCCGAAGTAGGCACTCTCATGGCGACAGCGCTCATTTTACCCTTGAGCTCTGGGTAAATAATGTTTATAGCGTTTGCGGCTCCGGTGCTGGTAGGAATGATTGAAAGCGCCGCGGCCCGGGCTCTTCTTAAATCTTTATGAGGCGCGTCAAGAATCTGCTGGTCGTTCGTGTATGAATGAACCGTCGTCATCTGACCTTGTTTAATGCCGAAGTTCTCATGAAGCACTTTCACTATCATTGCAAAACAGTTAGTAGTGCATGAGGCGTTTGAAATGATGTTGTGGTTTTCGCTGTCATATTCATCCTGGTTCGCTCCGAGCACAGTAGTAAAATCGATATCCGATTTTCCGGGCGCTGTAATTATGACTTTTTTTACAGTCTCGCCCAAGTGAGCCGCAGCTGTATCTTTGGAGCGGAATATGCCGGTTGATTCTGCTACAATCTGGGCTCCTACGTCCTGCCACGCTATATCCGCCGGATTTCTTTCTGAAAATACCCTAATAGGCTTCCCATCTATAACTATGTGACCGTTCTCGGCGGTAACATCCCCATTATATGTACCGAAAATCGAATCGTATTTAAATAGATGCGCCAGTGTTTTGGAGTCGGATATATCGTTAATTCCAACAAAGTCCATCCCTCCTCTTTCTAGTCCTATGCGAAGAATACTCCTACCGATTCTTCCGAATCCGTTAATTCCTACCTTGATTGACATTATGTGCTTCCCCCGAAATAAGTTAATATTTTTTATACGGTGAGTTTATTTTTGTAAAAATTACTCACCGGGTAACCTTAGTCAAAATTCGTAAATACGACCCTGACCCGTATACTATTATTCCCAAATTAGGTAAAAATTCAATCCCAGGCCTTGTAATTACCTGTATTCCCTGATATTTTTCAATCTCCATGGAAACAAATAAAGTCGCCATATTAGGAGCGAGTGGATACACAGGAAGCGAGCTTCTCAGGTTTTTACTCGTGCATCCCAGCGTCACTGTTACACACCTAACAGCGGAAAAACACGCGGGCAAGGAACTATCCGAGGTATTCCCCCACCTTAGGGAGTATTTGGATCTAAAACTAGAACCCCTGGATGCAGACTCTGTTCCGAGCGATACAGACATTGTGTTTGCCGCGCTGCCTCATGGAGCGTCGGCGAAAATAATCTCGGCCCTATATGGTAGAGACATCAAAATAGTAGACCTGGGAGCAGATTTCAGGCTGAGCCGGGAGCGTTATGAAAAATGGTACGGCGAGCATCCTTGCCCCGAGCTTATAGATCAATCTGTTTACGGACTGCCCGAATTAAACAGGGATAAAATTAAAGACGCAAAACTTGTCGCAAACCCGGGCTGCTATCCGGAGTCGTCAATACTGCCGCTGGCCCCTTTATTAAAAGAGGGGTTAATTGAGAGTAATTCAATCATAATAGACTCTAAATCGGGCGTAACGGGCGCGGGGCGATCCCCTTCTTTGGATACTCATTTCTGTGAGGTAAACGAGGGACTTAAGGCCTATAAAATAGGCGAGCACCGTCATATGCCGGAAATTGAGGAAGTACTCTCAGATTACTCGGGCAAAGACGTAAAAGTCATGTTTTCACCACACCTTATACCGATGGACAGGGGCATCCTCTCGACTATTTATGTACGCCTCACTAAAGACACTACGACCGAGGAGTTACTAAAACTCTACAGGGAGCATTTCGAGAATGAAAAATTTGTGAGGATATCCCCAGAGGGCGTATATCCTTCGACAGCGCACGTAAGAGGCTCTAACTTTTGCAATATCGGGCTTCGTGTAAATCCTGAGAACAACACAGCTGTAATCGTCTCCGTAATAGACAACCTGGTAAAAGGCGCCTCAGGGCAGGCCGTGCAGAACATGAATATAATGATGGGCTGGGACGAGAGCGAAGGTCTGAGCGGCCCCCCCGTATTCCCTTAGACTGACCTTATTCTACTCACAATTCCGGGAAGCTTCTCTGTAACTATATCTATATCCTCTTTTTCAGTGAACCTGCCCAGGCTGAATCTGACTGAAGACGCAGCATCCTCTTTTGAGGCCCCCATAGCTCTTAGTACGTGCGAAGGATCGACTTTTCCTTCCGAGCAAGCGGCCCCAGTGGACACGGCAATACCTTCAATATCAAGGTTCATGGCGAGCGACTCCCCTACTACGCCGCTGAAGCTCAAATTTAGTGTATTCCAGAGCGTATCGTCAGGGTTTCCATGACACCTCACATCTGCAATTTCATTTGTTATTCTCTCAAGAAGCATATCTCTTAAAGGCTTTATTCTCTCCCTATCGCCGGCTAATTCTTTTTGAGCAATCTCGCACGCCTCGCCAAACCCGACTATCCCCGTCAAATTTTCTGTGCCTGAGCGTTTACCCCTTTCCTGTCCGCCGCCGTGAATTAAAGTTCGAAGGACTGATTCCTGAGCGGGATCAGACCTAACGAAGAGCGCTCCTGTGCCCTTGGGCCCGTAGATCTTGTGTGCCGATAAAGAGAGTAAATCCGCCGGTATCTGAGTAACATCGACATTTAGCTTTCCTGCGGCCTGAACCGCGTCTGTATGAAAAAGCGCTCCTTTCTCCTTCACGATTTCGGCGATTTTATAAATGGGCATCACTACGCCCGTCTCGTTGTTCGCGTACATACAGGAGACAAGCGCAGTCTCTTCCGTAATGGAATCCCCGAGCTCATCTAAATCTATCATTCCCTGACTATCTACACCAAGATACGTAACCCGAAATCCCTCGGACTCAAGGTATCTGAAAGTATATAAGGCGGATTCGTGCTCTACACTACTCGTAATGAGGTGCGTTTTCCCTCTGTCTCTCTGGTTTATAGCTGCACCCTTTATAGCGTAGTTATTGCTTTCGCTACCGCCTGAGGTAAACACGATCTCCTTGAGTCTTGCCGAGACTAGCCCCGCAACCTGCTCCCTTGCCGTATCAAGCGCGGCCTTCGCGCTGCGCCCGAACATGTGAATGCTGGAGGGGTTTCCGAAATTTTCCTTTAAGTGCGGGAGCATCTCCTCATAAACCCTTGGGTCAAGAGGGGTTGTCGCGTTATTGTCCAGATATATTTTTTTCATCTTAGAATGTAAAGTTTACTAAATATCCCGAGACCTTAGCAGGGACTCGTATTCCTCCTGAATAATTCGGATGAAACCTTTAGCCAGCATGGAAGGCTTTCTATGTTTATGCCAGGCCGCAACGATCGTGCGCGCAGGCGTCTGGTCTTCAATATTCCTATAAATACAAGTGGCGGAAGTGTCCGTATTAACAAACATCTTTGGCACTAGCGACACCCCGTCCCCCAGCGATACGAACTGCTGTATGGTGGATAGGTTCCAGGTCCTGCAAATTATATCGGGATTGATCTGTCTTTCATAACAAAAATTTTTTACCTGTTCCCCAAGGCACTGCTCCTCTCCAAGAGCAATGAATGGGATTTCCTTAAGATCGCCAATACTAATCTCTTTGGCTTTAGCTAAAGGATGCTCAGGAGAAAGCGCCAGCACCAGAGGGTCGTCGAATAAAACCTCTGTCTGAACAAGCTTATTGTCGATCGGAAGGCTCATAACAGCAATATCGATCTCAAGATCGAGCAGTCCTTCAACAAGATTCTCTGTCAGGTTTTCACTTAGCGCCATTTTGGCCCGAGGAAAAGATTCAGAAAACCTCTTCAATGAGCCAGGCAGCATGTAAGGGGCGATTGTCGGGATAATTCCTACGCTCAGGGTTCCCGCTCCCGAGTCCACTTCTTCCGCTATACCGGTCTTAATATTATCGGCCTCAGACAGTATAAGCCTTGCTTTTGGCAACAGCGCTTTACCTGTTTCTGTAAGCACGACGCTCCTGCCCAATCTGTCAAAGAGTTTACTGCCAAGCTCGGCCTCAAGCTTAATAATCTGCTGGCTCAGCGAAGGCTGGGCAACAAAGCACCTCTTTGCGGCCTTACTAAATCCTCCGCTCTCGGCGACTGCGACAAAGTATCTTAATTGATGTAATTCCATAGTGTTATATGTACGGCCTCTCACGCGTGTTTACTAGTAGATAAAGTGAACCATTACCCATAGGTGTTACCTATAATATATATAGTAACTCAATATTGGACAACTATACACAATTTTGAAATAATATAGACAAGCGAAAATAAATCTTATGTCTGGGAGGTAAGTTTATGTCTGAAACAAAAACACATACAACAAACAATACAAATGGTGAAGGCAGGTGCCCTTTTACGCACGGCGAGCTAAAGCACAGCGCCGGCGGCGGCACTTCGAACCGAGACTGGTGGCCGAATCAGTTGAAGCTGAACATCCTCCGCCAACACTCTTCCTTATCCAACCCGATGGGCGAGGGGTTTAACTATACCGAGGAATTCAAGACCCTTGATCTGGATGCCGTGAAGAAAGACATCTTCGATCTGATGACCGAGTCTCAGGACTGGTGGCCGGCTGACTACGGTAACTACGGCCCGCTCTTCATCCGCATGGCGTGGCACAGCGCCGGTACTTACCGCATTGCTGACGGCAGAGGGGGCGGAGGTTCCGGCAACCAGCGTTTCGCGCCCGTCAACAGCTGGCCCGACAATGCAAACCTCGACAAGGCGCGCAGGCTCCTATGGCCGGTCAAACAAAAATACGGCAGGAAAATCTCTTGGGCCGATCTATTAATCCTCGCCGGCAACTGCGCGCTTGAGTCAATGGGCTTTAAAACATTCGGCTTCGGCGGCGGGCGTGAGGACATTTGGGAGCCCGAGGAAGACATCTATTGGGGCTCTGAAGCACAGTGGTTGGGAGATAAGCGCTACACTGGGGACAGAGAACTCGAGAATCCTCTCGGCGCGGTCCAGATGGGCCTTATTTACGTAAACCCGGAAGGTCCGAACGGCGAGCCCAGCGCGCTCGCCGCGGCCAAGGACATCCGGGAGACCTTCGGCCGCATGGCGATGAACGATGAGGAGACGGTCGCTCTCATCGCTGGCGGACACACCTTTGGCAAAACCCACGGCGCAGGCGATGCGGCGCTTGTCGGTCCGGAACCCGAAGGGGCCGGAATTGAGCAGCAGGGCCTTGGCTGGAAGAGCAGCTATGGCAGCGGCAAAGCCGGTGATACGATCACCAGCGGGCTTGAGGGAGCATGGACCCCCACCCCGACGAAGTGGGACAACAGCTTTTTCGATGTCCTGTTCAAATACGATTGGGACCTTGTGAAGAGCCCGGCCGGCGCGTGGCAGTGGGTTCCTACCGATCCTGCCGCAGCGGACGAAGTCCCAGATGCCTTCGATGCTTCGAAACGGCACGCTCCGATAATGCTCACCACGGACCTTGCGCTCCGGATGGACCCTGTATATGAGCCGATTTCAAGACGGTTTTATGAGAACCCGGATGAGTTCGCAGACGCTTTCGCCCGGGCGTGGTTTAAACTTACGCACCGCGATATGGGCCCGCGCGCAAGATATCTCGGCCCGGAGGTACCGGCTGAAGAGCTGATCTGGCAGGACCCTATTCCGGCCGTGACTCACGAGCTGATCGACGATCAGGACATCACTGAGCTTAAGAGTAAAATACTTTCGTCAGGACTAACGGTGTCCCAGCTAGTATCGACCGCTTGGGCGTCGGCATCGACGTTCCGGGGCTCGGATAAGCGAGGCGGCGCAAACGGCGCGCGTATTCGGCTTTCGCCTCAGAAGGATTGGGAAGTCAACAATCCTGATGAGTTACAAAAAGTACTAAACACGCTTGATGGAATACAGAAGGAGTTCAATGACGCGCAGACAGGGGGCAAGATGGTATCAATCGCAGATTTGATCGTCCTGGGCGGATGCGCGGGCGTAGAGCAGGCGGCTAAGAATGCAGGCGGCGATGTTACAGTACCCTTTACGCCCGGACGCGGCGACGCTTTACAAGAGCAGACCGATGTTGATTCCATTGCAGTTCTCGAGCCGGCAGCGGACGGATTCCGCAACTACATGAAGGCGGAGTACCCGGTATCGGCAGAGGAAATGCTGATTGACAGGGCGCAGCTCTTGACGCTCACAGCTCCTGAGATGACGGTTCTCCTTGGCGGCATGCGCGTATTGAACACCAATTTCGGCAAGTCCCAGCACGGCGTCTTCACCGAGCGCCCGGAGGCATTGACGAATGACTTCTTTGTAAACCTGCTAGATTTGGACACGACATGGAAGGCGACTTCGGAGGCAGAAGAAGCGTTTGAAGGCCGTGACAGCGCGACAGGCGAGCTCAAGTGGACGGCCACTCGAGTCGATCTCATATTCGGCTCGAACTCAGAGCTCAGGGCTCTTGCTGAAGTCTACGGGACTGAAGACTCTAAAGAGAAGTTTACAGAGGACTTTGTAGCGGCGTGGACCAAGGTGATGAATCTTGACCGCTTCGACCTTGCCTGACTCGAAAAATGCAGCAAGCAGTAGTTTATTCCGGCAAGAAAAATACAAATTAAATACAAATGCGGTGATGTCTGGTAAAATACCGGCTTCACCGCATTTTTTATAATTCGCGTTATATAGAGTCGAGGATTTTATAACGCACACTATATGAACAAAAACAGTATTGACCCTAACCTAAGAATATGTAAGTATTAACTTTTACGTCGGGAGTAACCATGATATTCACACTAAGCTGGCTTAAAGAATACGTAGATTTCGATATGTCCCCGGAGGAGCTTGCCCATAGTCTTACAATGGGAGGACTTGAAGTGGAAGCGGTAGAGTATCAGGGAAAAGGCCTGGACGATGTGGTAACGGCCGAAATACTGGAAACAAAACCTCATCCGGGCGCTGACAAGCTTACTCTCTGCGATGTTACAGACGGCGAAACAAATTACAAGATTGTATGCGGCGCGACGAACATGAAAGCGGGCGATAAGGTTGCGCTTGCGAAAATCGGCGCCCACCTGCCCCCGGGACCCAAATTCCCGGAGGGATTAAAGATAAAAAAAGCCAAGATCAGGGGTGAAGTCTCCGAAGGCATGCTCTGCGCTGAGAACGAAATAGGAATCGGCCAGGAGTCAGAAGGTATTTTAATTCTGCCCCAAGCAACTAAAGTCGGTTCTAGCATAATTGAGGAGCTTGCGCTCGACGACGTCGTTTTCGAGATAGGCATCACACCCAACAGGCCCGACTGCCTTAGCCTTACAGGTGTAGCAAGAGAAGTAGCCGCTCTTTCAGGCACTACTGTAAAGTATCCGGACTTAAGTGTTCAGGAATCTGGGGACAAAATAACAGGGCTTGCGAAAGTAGAACTTCTGGATTCAGAGAAATGCCCCAGATACTCATGCAGGGTAATTAAGGGCGTTAAGATTGCCCCCTCGCCCCAGTGGCTGAAAACGAGACTCGAATCCTCAGACATCAGGTCCATAAATAACGTCGTTGACGTTACGAACTATGTTCTATTGGAGCTTGGACAGCCTCTTCATGCGTTTGATTATAATTTACTTTCAGATCATAAAATCATTGTAAGAGCTGCGGCGCAAGGCGAGACTATTGAGACACTGGACGGTGTTGAGAGAAAATTAACTGAAGAAGACCTTTTGATTTGCGATGCCGAAAAACCAATTGCGCTCGCGGGCGTTATGGGAGGAGCTACGACTGAGGTATCTGAGGGAACAACAGATATACTGCTCGAGAGCGCCTACTTTGACCCCGTGACCGTGAGAAAAACATCAAAATCAACCGGGCTAAGATCTGAATCCTCTTACCGTTTCGAGCGGGGAGTCGATCCAAACGGCATAATAAACGCTTTAGACAGAGCCTCTGAGTTAATAAGAGAGCTCGCAGGGGGCGAGGTATCCGGGGGAAGAATAGACGAATACCCAAATCCGATAGAGCCCGAAAAAGCAAAACTCTCAATTGAGAGAGCCAATAAAATGCTGGGCTCCGTTTTAGATGAAAAAGATATAACACGGCTATTGAAAGAGCTTGGAATCGAGCACATTGAGACTAAAGAGGGCGAAATGCACTTTTTGGTGCCTACGTACAGGGTCGATATTACAAGAGAGATAGATTTAATCGAAGAGATAGCCAGGCTGCATGGTTATAACAACATTCCCACGACACTCCCGTCTGTTACTATGAAAACCGAAACCAAGAATTCGGGTGACAAAGTAAAGCAAAGATTTAAGAGCATACTTACTTCCAGAGGTTATTATGAGGTTATAAATTACAGCTTTGATGACCCCGAAGTTCTTACACTGTTCGAAAAACACGATACGCTCAGCATATTAAACCCGCTTACGACAGAAAGCTCGGCGATGAGAACAAGCCTTATGCCCGGGCTTATCAGAAACGCCGTATTAAACCTGAACCACCAGGCTCAGGATATTAAATTGTTCGAAATCGGTAAGTCCTACTATCCCCAAGACGAGAACAACCTTCCGAAAGAGGTAAATAAAATCGCGGCTGTGGCTGCGGGAAGAAGGGGCGCAGAGTATTGGGAAAAAGAAGAGGTTGATTTCTTCGACCTTAAATCTGTACTCGAAAACGCTTTTGAATCCCTATTGGCAAACAATAATATTAAGTTTGAAAGCAATCACAGCTACGGGTTCTTACACCCCGGAAAATCCGCGGCGATTGAAATTGACGGTAAGGGCGCGGGCTATATTGGGGAAATACACCCTGATCTTCGTGACAAGCTTGATATTTCTAAGAGGCTCTATGTATTCGAGATAGATCTGGACATCATCTCGTCTGTATCTGAAGCTCATAGGACGACATTTACCACGCTTCCGAAGTTCCCATCGGTAAGAAGGGACATAGCTCTTATTGTGGATGCGCAAACTCCTGCCAGCGGAATACTTGATGAAATTGAAAAATCAGGGTCTAATTTGATAGAGGACGCTCAGGTGTTCGACGTATTCACGGGAGACCCGGTAGAGCAAGGAAAAAAGAGTGTTGCCGTATCGCTTCAAATGAGAGCGGCTGATAAAACACTTACTGAAGAAGAAATTAACAAGGCGCAAGAAAAAACAGTTCGAAACCTCGAGTTGGCTCTCGGAGCTCAATTGCGTACAATATAGGGAGAGGTAAGGATAATGACAAAGAAAGAACTGGCTGATGTTATTCATACTAAAATAGGGCTTTCAAAGAGGGAGTCGGCAGAGATAGTCGAATTCTTCTTTGATATAGCCAAAGACAAACTCAGCAGCGGAGAAGGGATAAAACTCCCTAGGTTCGGAAGCTTCAGGGTTCAGAACCGAAAAGCAAGAAAGGGAAGAAATCCCGCTACCGGCGATACTATTGAAATCGCAGAGAGAAAGGCTGTCGTATTTAAACCCAGCCGTTTCCTCCGCGACGCAATAGATAAGCAAACCGCTTAATGAATGAAACAGATCTATAGTTTCTTCAGGCAAAACATACTGACGGGTATTTTAGTCACAGTACCCTTCATACTCACTCTATTCATCCTATTCGCAATCGGCAAATGGATTATAGCGTTTGTCAATTCCAAAACACAAATATTCACGGGCGGCTTGCTGGACCAGCTCCATCCATTTGTATCACAGACAATCACTTTTATTATAGGCGTGCTCGCCACTCTTATTATCGTTCTCATAGTAGGTGCGGTTGCAAGGAATTTCCTGGGTAGAAAATTGGTCGCTTTCGGTGAGCTACTTATAACAAAGATACCGCTTGCGAGAACCATATACATAGCAATCAAGCAAATTATAGAAACCCTTTTCATGGGAACGGGCATGAAAAACCTGAAGAGGGTAGCTTTGTTCGAATACCCGAGAAAGGGTATTTATTCGATCGGGTTTATCACGGGCACGCTCGAGCCCGGAATGCAGCATAACCAGACGGATAAAACGCTTGTCAGCATTTTCGTCCCCACCACACCCAACCCAACCAGCGGGTATTATATCATGATCCCGCAAGAAGACGTGAAGGAGCTTTCGATATCGGTAGAGGACGCTTTTAGGATCATAATGTCCGCCGGTCTCGCAGCAAGCCAGATTGATAATGGTGGAAAGGGTACTAAAAACAATTGAGCAATATAATATGCTCACCGCCGGAGAAAAAGTGGTAGTAGGCGTATCCGGAGGGGCGGATTCCATCGCGCTTCTTCATATATTAAGCGAGCTTAAAGAGCTAAACCTTGAAATTACCGCAGCGCATCTGAATCACGGCATCAGGGCGGATGAGGCACAAAGGGACTCAGAGTTCGTTGAACAAGCCGCCGCCGACCTTGGAATAAGATTCGAGCACAAAAAAGTCGATACGTTAGCCTATAAAGAAGAGAAGAGACTCTCGCTCGAAGACGCGGCGCGTGAGCTCAGGTATGAGTTTTTTGACGAAGTGCGGGAAAAGCTGGGCGCATCCAAAGTTGCGACCGCTCATACAAAGGACGATCAGGCGGAGACTGTGCTCATGAGACTACTCAGGGGAAGCGGGCTTAGGGGACTTTCGGGAATCCCGCCTGTCTCAAGAGGCTATTTGATAAGACCGCTTCTTTTCTGCAGCCGGAGCGAAATCGAAGAGTACCTCAAATCAAAAGGCGTAGGGTGGGTGGAGGACTCCACAAACGCCTCTTTAGAGTTTCTGAGAAACAGGGTGAGACGAGAGCTGATCCCCGTGCTAACGGAGTATAACCCTCAGCTAACGGATACGCTTACAAGAACAGCAGATATACTACGCTCCTATGAGGAGTACATAAGTGAGGAAGTGGAGAAGCTTTATAATGAAATTTTCGATGAAAACAGTAAAGGAGAATTCCTTGGTAGTCTGGACGCATTCAAAAACAGCCCGAGATCGCTCAGGCTTTCTTGTCTCAGATTATCAATTGAGCGTGTGAGCGAGAGCTTAAACGCCGTTTCTTACACACATGTTACGGCGGCGGATGATTTCTTACTTTCAGATTCAGCATCCGGCGAGGCAGAATTCCCCGGAGGGGCTGTCATAGCAAAGAGCTACGACAAATTCCTGGTAACGGAAAAATCCCTTTTATCTAATGAGTTTTCGTACGTGATCGAAACCCCGGGAAAATCCGCTTTCCCTGAGTTTGATGTTGAGATTGAGCCTGCAGGCTCTGCGGAACTGGATAGCGGGGATGAAAATATTGTGTACTTCTCTTCAGACGCAATCAGGTTCCCTGTCGAAGTAAGAAGCTTTAAGCCCGGAGACAGGTTTATGCCTCTGGGTATGAAAAAGTTTAAAAAGGTGCAGGACTACTTTACAGACGTAAAACTGCCGAGATTCCTTAGAGGCAGAGTGCCCATATTTATCAGCCAGGGAGAAATCTTCTGGATCGGGGGCATGAGGATCGACGAGCGGGCTAAAGTAAATAAAAAGGACGAAGATACACTTAGATTCAAGCTCGTTATGAATGACCCTTTCTAAGAGCCCCCAATTCCGATCTTAGCTTTGTAGAGCCAAATATCCGGCCCCTAATATACCGGCGTCGTCACCGAGGACGCTCCTTTCTATTCTGAGCTTTCCCATAGGCGCATCGAATCCCCGCATGTCCGCCTCTTCTCTCACTGTGTCTATGAATAAATCCCAGGCGTTCGCGATGCCCCCGCCCAGTACCACCATATCCACATCGAGCAGGTTTTGCAGGGAAGCAACCGCGATTCCAAGCGCTTTACCAACCTCGTGCCATATGCCTAGCGCCGTCTCATCACCACTGAGCGCGGTCTCCATAACGAGCTCGGGTATCTCTCCCGGGCCTTTGTCCTTAATCCTTTCTCTAAGAGCATTCGTTATACTCCCGTCCGAAATCGCCTCAGACACCATTCGTCTTATGGCTACAGCCGAAGCATAAGACTCTAAACACCCGTAATTTCCACAGTTACACCTCGGCCCCTGTGGGTTAATGGTCATATGCCCGATCTCGCCCCCCATGCCGTGGGCCCCGCTCCACAGCTCACCGCCCAGTATCAGTCCGCCTCCCAGACCGGTGCCTATAGTCATCATAATCATAGAATCCACATCTTTACCCGCACCTTTTCGCCACTCCCCAAGCCCCACCATATTGGCGTCGTTTTCTACAACAAGCCTGATGTTCCCACCAAGCTTTTCTCTCAGCACGTCTCTGATCGGGTAGTTGTGGACATTTTTAATATTGGGCGCCGCCGTTATCACCCCTGTCGTCGAGTCTATTATTCCGGGAATCCCGATACCGACACCGTAGATTTCCCTGCCTCGGCGTATCTTGTCGATAAACTCCACCAGATTACCTATAAGCTTCTCGATACCCCGACTCGCCTCCGAGGGAATCTTCAGCTCATCGACCTGCTCCTCGTCCCCGTCAATCAACGCCCCTCTCATATTCGTCCCGCCAATGTCCAGCCCAATCACATACTTATCCATTATATTTTCCTTTAGTCTTGCAATTATTTCCTTTGCTGTAAAATATCATGTTCTGCGGTAATTTCTAAAACGCACAAGATTTAACATACTTAAAGAAGACAAGGTTACATAAAATGAGCGCCTCGAAGACACTATGCTACTTAAGCTCTCTTGAATCAAAAGAGAAAATGCACGGAACTGCGCCGCAGGCAGATGTATGGATTTTACTCGAATACAGAGGGCATTGGTCGGGAAAGGCGTACAAAGACAGCAAAATACCAAAGGCCGTAAAATCCCATTTAAATAAAGAGCTGAAAAAGGTGTCCGGCGCGCGGCTTCAGCTCATAAAAAAACATAAGAATACGGACGAGCAGCTAAAATTATATATCGCGGTTTCGGATGAAACCGATCCCAGATTGTACGAGTTTAAATTCAGCGGCTACGAAGAGCTGCAGTCGCTTAACATTAAAAAAATTCTGAAATCCAAGAAATATATTTCAAAAGAGAAAATATTTATCATTTGCACAAACGGCGAGTACGACACGTGCTGCGGGAAGATCGGCATGCCCGTCTACCTTGACGTTTCCAAAGGAAAATACGGACCTCAGACCTGGGAGGCGAACCACATAGGAGGGCATAGGTTCGCGTCCACTTTCGTATGCCTGCCGCACGGATTGGTATACGGAAGGGTAATGGATGGTAGGACAGCGGAGGAACTTATGGAGCAGTACGAGGAGGGAGAAGTAAACATTCAGAGCTTCCGTGGCCGCTCGTGCCACAGGGGCGAAGTTCAAGCTGCAGAATATTATCTGAGGAAAGAAACAGGTATCGCGGGAATATCTGAGCTCGTTTTCAAAAACTCCAAAAAAAGCGATAGGAAATTCAGCGTAAAATTTCTCTCAAAACCAGATAAAAAACCCCATAGAGTTAAAATCGGCCAGGATAAAAAAGCTGTAAAAACAATTAAAAGCTGCGGCGACGGACCCTCGACTGTTCCTCAGTACAAGCTCTTAGATTATAAAGAAGATTAAATCAAGCTCTTGACCGGCGCCGACTCTTCCATAAAAGCACATTTTCGCTCCGCTTTATTAATCTGAATGATTATGAGGAGTATCTACCGATCCCGAACTCCCATTTGACTTAAAATCGCGCAGGAAGCGTTTTAAAATGTGCTGTTCACGTACCCACTTTTTTGCAAAAGGCGTCGGGAACCGGAGTATAAGGTTTACTCTGCCAGGCTCATACATCTCGATCGTCACGCGCGGCTCGACTGAGGAAAGACCGATGTTAAGCTTGTAGCGGAGGGAGTCGAAATGCCTCCTTGCGCTATCCAGATACCCTTCACATTCTTCATTCGCGGCGTTGAGCAATATTTCCTCCGCCCTTTCTATATCATCATCAACCGACATCGGTATTGTAAGAGTATGGAGAACGTAATCCTTCATGTAGGACTCATTAATCAAAGGAGCCGTCAGAAATATATTATTTGGAATCGTTATCGAGCGGCCCGAGAATTGGTTTGACCTCTTACCCGGCCCCAATTCCTGTATGGTCGTCGATAAAAAGTTATGGTCGAGCACGACGCCCCTCATGCCGTTTATCTCTATATAGTCACCAACCGAGTAAGCGTCTGTCGCGGCTCTGAATATCTCCCAGTTTGCGCTTGATATCACCTCTTTAAAAGCTATGACTATGGCAAACGCCAAAGCGACTAAAGAAAGCGCTAAAGCGTGAAGCTCTTTTGACCAGATGAAAATCACACCGGTTATAAATATGAATATCATCAGGTTCCGGATGTGTATCGCCCTTCTCTTCCTCTTCTCAAAGGGAAGGCGTGATTCGGACGAAAAAACTCGGATCAACAGCGCCTTGAGCACTATTACTCCCAGAAGTAGCAGCACCGTCGAGACCACATCGATCACTACCGAGTCCGTAATTTTTGTCAGGAAATCAATAATCTGTTCTATTATCTGATCCATTTCTCATACCTATAATAAAAGCTTAAAACCATTCAATAGATATAATAATCACTATCTAGCACAAAACACCCCCGGCGTTGAAAATAAGGATGTTGTGGAGCTAGCGCTGTCATTGACGTTTATAACCTAGGATGCGGCAGGACTTAAATCCTTTGTCCGAACCTGTTTAGATGAAACACCTCTTCGGGACTCTTCCTGAATTTTCCGCCTCCCCCGAGGTGTTCGTCAAAATACCCGAAAGGAAGCACAGTTAGCACATTCATGTGAGATGGAATTCCAAGATAATTCATGAGCCCCTCCCTGTCGAGCCTCCCGATCCAGCATGATCCGAGCTTCTTTGCCCACGCAGTGAGCACCATATTCTGCACGGCCCGCGTACTGTCTATCTCGTGCCATTTGGAGGAAGGATCAGTTACGACTACGACAGCGAAGCTAACCTGTGATATAAACTTGCCGCTCAAACAAAATCTTTCCATACCCTTAAGCACGGATTTATCGCGTATCAGAACAAAATCCCAAGGCTGATCGTTATGAGCGCTCGGAGCGAGCCTTCCGGCCTCTAGCACTTCCATTATTACATTCTCGGGCACCTCTTTCTGGATGTAATTTCTAATCGAGCTTAACGTGCTCACGCACTCAAATACTTCCATTGTTTTCACCTCTCTCTTAATCGAGTTACTAGTAATCACTGTGCACCAAAACGATTGCGGTTTTAATAGCAAACTCTATACTAACAATCATAGTATGACTACCGCAGCCCTGTATTTAAATCCCTTACGAAAGGACGCGAGGCTCAAATGTCAAACCGTATAAAAGTAGGTGACAAGGCTCCGCTTTTCAGTCTACAGTCTCAAGACGACGAAACGATCTATCTTTCAGGACTTATAGGCAAGAGCCCGGTTGTGCTTTACTTCTATCCAAAAGATAATACTACAGTTTGCACAAAAGAGGCCTGCGCTTTCAGGGATAGTTTTGATGAATTCAGGAATATTCAGGGCGCTACAGTATTTGGGATTAGCTCTGACACCGTAGAGTCTCACAAACAGTTTTCGGAGGACTACGGCCTGCCCTTTACCCTCCTTAGCGACCCCGGTGGTAGAGTCAGAAAACTATACGGCGTTCCCAAAACGCTCGGGCTGTTCCCGGGCAGAGTAACATACGTGATTGATAAAGACGGCACAGTGCGGCGTATCTTCTCCTCACAGCTAAACTACCGAAAACATGTAGAAGAAGCACTATCGTCACTTAAATCTCTTTAATACCGGACTTAAGCTTTTCCTTTTACCCAGGGGACAATTATCTATGTGAACGAGTGTGCACAAAGCTCTCAAAAATGATACAGTTCTAAGCATTACGATTAGATGATCGGGAAATTCTTGGTAATATATTGTGATATTCAGCAGAGACCGGGAGAAAGCTATTGATTAAGAAACCTTGGGCAGGACGTTTCAAAAAAGGCACTCATAAAGTAGCGGAAGGCTTTTCAGCCTCAATAGACTTTGATAAAAGGCTGTACAGAGAAGACATCGAGGGGAGCATAGCTCATGCCCAGATGCTGGCAGAGACTGAGATCATCAGTCAAAAAGAGGCCAATAAGATCATAAAAGGTCTCATAGCTATACAAAAAGAGATAGAGGCGGGCAAATTCCCGTTTAAGGAAGAGTTTGAGGATATTCACCTTAATATTGAAAAGCGTCTTATAGAAAAAATCGGCGACGTAGGTGGGAAAATCCACACCGCACGAAGCAGAAACGACCAGGTTGCGCTAGACATGCGCCTTTATCTGCGAGGCGAGATAAACGAGATACTCGCCCTTTTAAAAGCGCTTTCCGAGTGTTTGGTCTATCAGGCCGAGGAAAATATCGACGCTGTAATACCCCTTTACACCCATCTTCAAAGGGGCCAGCCCATACTACTCTCACATCACCTCTTGGCGCTATATGAGATGCTCAAGAGAGATAGAGAAAGGTATCTGGACTGTTTGGACAGGGTAAACGTGATGCCGCTTGGCGCGGGCGCGGGCGCGGGTACGACTTTCCCGATAGATAGAGAGCACGTAGCGCGCACCCTTGAGTTTCCAAAGATCTCCCAGAACAGCCTTGATACCGTAAGTGACAGGGACTTTATAATAGAATTCATCTCCGTATCCGCAACCCTTATGAACCACATGAGCAGGATATCAGAAGAGCTGGTATTGTGGAGCACTAAAGAGTTTGATTTCGCTGACCTGGGAGATGAGTTCACTACGGGCTCGAGCATAATGCCGCAGAAGAGAAACCCCGATATGGCAGAGCTAATCAGGGGCAAAACGGGACGCGTCTACGGCAATCTCACGGCCATACTCACCATAATGAAAGGACTTCCGTTCTCCTACAACCGTGATATGCAGGAAGATAAAGAGCCGATGTTTGACACAGTTGACACAGTAAAGGCTTCTCTGGAAGTACTTCTTGAGATGATGGGCAATATTGAGTTTAAGCACGGCAACATGAAACAGGCGCTCGACGACGGGTTCATCACAGCAACCGATGTCGCGGACTATCTGGCACGCAAGGGAGTGCCTTTCAGGCAGTCCCATGAAATCACTGGCAAGATAGTAAGCTATGCGGAAGAAAAAGGTAGAGAGCTTTTGAACCTTCATATATCGGAATACCAGATGTTCTCAAAGGAGTTCGGTGATGATCTGTTTGAGTATATTACCCTTGACGGCTCAATTGAAAGTAGAAAGTCCTACGGGGGCACCGCAAGAGAAAACGTACTTTCTATGATAGAGAAAGCGAAAAAAGAATCAGAGGGATGGTAAAGAACATCACAATAATTATTAGATTCATAGAAAGAATTCCAACATGGGGTAAGGGAAGCGAAATTGAAGGAAATGACTAAAGAAGAAATCTCCGAATTTCTACACAGCGGAACAAAGACGGGAAAGCTGGCAACGGTAAGAAAAGACGGCAGGCCCCACGTTGTGCCGATTTGGTTTGTGCTCGACGGTGACAAGATAGTATTTAATACCGGGCCACAATCAATAAAAGCAAAGAACATGATACGTGACCCTAGGGTATCGATGAGCATGGACGATCAGGCTCCCCCGTACTCGTTTGTCACAGTCGAAGGTATTGCTGAGATGTCAGACGACTTTGAGGAGGCGCTTCACTGGGCCACTCGTATCGGAAGAAAGTACATGGGAGAAGACCGGGCTGAGGAATTCGGCAAAAGAAACTCATCAGAGGGTGAGCTAACTGTAAGAATCTCACCAACAAAAGTGCTTGCTTATAAAAATATCACTGACTACTAGGACTACTCTTAAACATGGGTCTACTTGTTGACGGTAAATGGCAGGATAAATGGTACGATACAAAGTCCACAGGCGGGCGCTTTGTAAGACAGAAATCCGCTTTCAGAGACCACATAACTGCGGACGGCTCTTCTGGGTTTAAGGCCGAGCCGGAACGCTACCACCTGTACGTAAGCTACGCATGCCCCTGGGCGCACAGGACTCTGATATTCAGAAAGCTTAAGATGCTTGAGGATATAATCTCCGTCTCAATAGTTAACCCAATCCTGGGAGCTCAAGGATGGGAATTCACGGACTATCCTGGCTCAGTGCCCGATAACATAAACGGCGCACGCTATCTGCATGAGATTTATACGGCCGTAGAGCCAAATTATACCGGAAGGGTAACCGTACCGGTGCTTTGGGATAAGAAGTCCGAAACAATAGTAAACAATGAATCCGCAGAAATTATCCGTATGCTCAACTCTGAATTCAATGAGTTCGGTGACGAAGATCTGGACTTTTGTCCCCTTGAGCTTAGGAATGAGATAGACGAGATTAACGAGCTTGTTTACGCAAACGTAAATAACGGCGTATACCGCTGCGGTTTCGCGACTACCCAGGAGGCGTACCAGGAATCATTTTACGCGTTGTTCAATACGTTAGACGATATCGACAAGAGGCTTTCAAGCAGAAGATATTTATTAGGCGAAAGGCTGACCGAGGCCGACTGGCGGCTTTTTACCACACTACTAAGGTTCGATCCCGTATACTACACCCACTTTAAATGCAACCTGCGTCACATAAAGGACTACCCAAACCTCTCACACTATCTCCGTGAGCTTTATCAGTACCCGGGTGTGAAGGACACCGTAAACTTCACACATATTAAAGAGCATTACTTTAAGAGCCACAAGTCTATAAACCCTACAGGCATAGTCCCTTTAGGACCACAAATCGACTTATCCGCACCCCACAACCGCGGGGAGCTTAAATAAATCCCGCGCCGATATTGATATTGAGCTAAAATTAGATTATAAACATACTACTCGCATCGCGCATCGGATATTGAGTATATTCTTATACTATGCAGAATTTGCCTGCAGCTGTTAATGAAATAGGAGCGATGGATGAAATTCCACTCAAGAAAACCTGAGGATTCCACTAATGTAGGTAAAGTGGTCAGAAGGTTCCTGGAGACCGAAAAACGCAACAGCCCGATCATGTTCTGGGCATTGCTTGTAGGGGCACTGACCGGCTTTGTGGGCGGAGTTTTTCAAATTGCTCTTGCCAGATTTGCCGATATGAAAGACGCTTTCATGGCTCTTTTCTCAGGTACCCCCGTTTTACCGCTTGTTGCCTCGATTGTACTTTCGGCGGTTATGGTGTTTCTTGCTCTCCTCCTGGTCAGAAAGATTGCCCCGGAGACAGGAGGGAGCGGTGTTCAGGAAATGGAAGGTGCACTCGAAGATGCCAGACCCGTAAGATGGAAAAGGGTGCTCCCTGTGAAGTTTGTTGCAGGTCTCCTTTCCCTAGGGAGCGGACTGGTAATGGGTCGTGAAGGCCCTACGATTCAGATGGGCGGTAACCTGGGCCAGATGGTATCTGACTTCACTAAGTTAAATAAAGACGACACTCATACGCTTATCGCGGCAGGCTCAGGCGGAGGTTTGGCGGCCGCGTTTAACGCCCCGCTTGCCGGAATTCTTTTCGTATTCGAGGAGATGCGCCCCGAATTTAAATATAATTTCCTGTCGGTTCAGGCCGTGCTCATTGCCTGCGCATCGGCGGACATAGTTCTCCGCCTACTCATGGGCCAGCAGCCTGATATACAGATGCACATGCTGCCCGTACCGCCTCTTAAGTCACTGTGGTTATTCTTAATATTCGGCTTTGTATTCGGCATATTCGGCTTTATTTTCAATAGGCTGCTTATTTGGACGCTAGACTTTTTCACTAACCTTAAAGGATGGCTCTACACATACTCCGGAATATTTGTGGGAGGGCTGATCGGCGCACTGGTTTTTCTATTCCCGGACACGATTGGCGGGGGCTACATCGTTATACCAAAGGCAATTTCAGGCTCTATCCCCGTAATGATACTGCTCTTACTTTTCATTATACGTTTCGGAACCACAATGATAAGCTACGGATCCGGCGCTACGGGCGGCATTTTTGCCCCCATGCTTGCTCTGGGCACTCTATTCGGCATGTGGTACGGGAACTTCGCCCATTTTCTACTGCCGGACATGGTTGTACAACCCGAGATATTTGCAGTAGCCGGTATGGCTGCACTATTTTGCGCGACAGTGAGAGCCCCCCTGACCGGTATAGTGCTTACGATAGAAATGACGGGTAATTACTGGCTGATTCTCCCACTCATAATTACCTGTATGACAGCATCAATAGTCGCGCAGGGACTAGGTGGTAGACCGATCTATACTGTTCTGTTAAAACGTACTATCGACCTTGCTAAAGCGAAAGAAGCGGAAGAAGCCAAAAAGCCCGCATAGTTTATATATTAAATCCGAGATATGCACTGATTCTAAGGGAAAAGGTTAAGATACCTCTTCTTTACAGCCGCCTTCTTCAAGTATCTTTTCTACTTCGTAGCCTGTTGCTATACTGGCAACGCAAGCAAGCAGCTCATAAGCAGGTGTTAATACCGCTCCGCCGTTTTCTTTATTTAACGGATCATCCGGGGAGTACATGTCAGAAAACTCCATCCCTCTAGTATTTAAGTTCTCAAGTGTGTCTTTGGACTTATTGAGCCTGAGGAATCCTCCGACCGCTTGCGCTTGCACAAGATAAATCACAGGCTCGGCCGAAGCGCCCGAGCTAAGCGTAAGTGATGTGGGTATACCCTCCTGTATCACAATATCCCTTACGGGTTTTCCGCCCTTACTTACCCTCATGCGCTTTCTGCCCTCTGAGTTAAGCGATCTCACTCCCTCTGAGTCTTTAACGCTCATTACAGCCATCCCGTAAGTGCCGGAGTTACTCTTAAGAAAAAGATAGGGATCATAATCGATACCCATTCTGACGTATTCTTCCTTGAGCTCTTCCATGATTGACTCAACGCACTTAGCCGCTCTATCGCGGTCTTCCGGGCTGTCAAAGTTTACTCCTTCTTCAGGAACAGTTTTGATAGATATGGTAGCTGGGTCGATGTCTAAAATATCCGCAACTTCACCTGCAAGCTTATTGTAGTACTCAAAATGGACGCTCTTTCTTCTGGTGTGCCAGCCGATCTCAACCGGGGGCTCCACTGGCTGAACAATATCTCTAAGCGTTTTCGGGCATTTATCCGAGAAATCATTATTGATAAGTATAAGATCTGGATCGCCTGCAGTAGTCACTACCCGGTGTCCGTCTTTTATAACTTTATAGACCAAGACCTCTTTTCCATCCAGGGCTTTAAAGCTCATTTCGTCGTGATAGAAGTCGTCACTTACTATTCCCACTTGCACCTTGTAGTCCACTTTCTCTAATATCGACTTTAGTACGGAAATATTCTCCCAATAAAACTGGTTTCTGGTATTGAGCTCGGGGATGATAAGTATGCTCTTTACTTTGGGATATTTCCTTACTATATAATCCCTAAATAACTCCGAGGCGTGGTCTCTGAATTTTTGAGACAGGTTATTAAACCCCGCAGGGAATACGTTGGTATCCACAGGAGCAATCTTGTAGTCCGATACCCTCAAATCAACTGAGGTGTAAAGAGGAACGAGCACCTTCTCAGTCTGTGCCGCTACCCAGGATTCAAGCTCCGTTTTCTTTTCGCTTATTCGTTCGTTTAAAATTTCAAGTGGTTTCATATATGTATCATCCTATTACTACGTATGTACCTGCGATCTTATCGTGCCATGCTTGAGAGTCGCGATCGAATACAGACCAGATAAATCCGGCGAATAAAAAAACAGCTGATATATAGTACCCTACCCACCTCATAAAAGACTCCCAGAGTCCAAGCTCATCCCCCTCAGAGCTTATTACTTTTATACCGACAGCCATCTTCCCGAGCGTCCTTCCCGAATAGTAATGAAGGAACACAAAGTACGTGGAAGCCAGGAAGAACAGTAGCGCGAATATTGGCAGGTACACTCTACTGAGCTCTGTTGGTGTTAAAGCTGTATCACCCAGAAGAAGGAAACCGGCTCCGATGGTGAGATAGGTTATAAAGCTTATTATCACAAGATCAATTGCAAATGCGGCAGCTCTGAGCTTTAGTCCTGCTATGCTGTATGATTCCGTTTCCTCCTTTGAATCAGTCGCTCCTGCTAAGTTAGTTGCGCTTTGGGAGACATTGGATTCAGAATATAAAATAGGATCATGGGAACGGCGCTCAAGCTCGTCAGGAACCCCGGACTCCGTACCAAGCTCGGGCGCTTGAATTTCAGGGCCTTCACCCTGTGTACTGTCAATCGCTCGCTCTGATTTTATACCCGCCTCGGCATCGCTGTGAAGCGCTCGCCTCTGTCCTCTTGATTTTATACCCCCCGATCGCACTTCGCGCTCCGGCCCGCCCCCACCGGCATCGCTGTGAATCGCTCGCCTCCGCCCCCGGCTATAGTAACCTGGCAAGCCCTGCTCTAAATCAGGTTCGCTGTCGGAGGATGTGGTTTGTGAATTGTCCTGAATACTGTCCGATGCGGCTTTATATTTCGGACCGTTTTCAACTTCTCCATAACCCCGGGTCTTTTCTACCCTAGATTCCTCAAGACTTATAGAGTCAGCAACCGTTTCCCTCGGGACTTTTTTATAAAGGGATTTATATTCCTGAGGCGGGTTTAGAGGCAGTTTACATTTCTTGCATTCTTCTAAGTAATCAAAACTGTTGAATCCGCAATTGGGACATTTCATGGCTGTTTTTGCCTATAAATAACTGCATAAATAAAAAACTGCACCTTACCCCAAGGAACTGCTGAATAAATATAATCAAATATACCTTTTGGGATGAGGTGCAGTTTGAGCGTCTGGTGGTGCGTATTAGGAACCCTCAGACAGTTTCAAATCTATTGCTGATTTCAGACCGTCAGGATTTGCGCCCTGCACTATCATGCCGTTTACAACGAAAGTAGGTGTGGATTGAACGCCGATCGAAATGGCTTCTTCAACCTCACTATTCACCCTCGCAGCTACTGCTTCATCAGCTATACAGGCATCAAATTTCTTGGGATCGAGCCCCAGGTCCTTTGCGTATCCTTTAAATGTATCTTCTGAATTTTCAAGCTTAATCTCTTTTTGATTGTCGAATACCAAATCATGGAATTCCCAGAACTTGTCGTTACCCTGCTGGTAAGCGCATACTGAAGCTATCGCAGCGGGCATTGCCCAGTTATGGTTTCTCAGAGGAAGCTGCTTGTATGCAATTTTGATTTTTCCGTCGTAAGTTTTCAGGAGCTCCGGGAGCATATCCTTTCCGCGCTTACAGAACGGGCACTGGAAATCGGAGTATTCAACTACTACCACAGTCGCATCATCAGCGCCTTTAGTGGGAACATCCTCAAGCGAAATCTTTTCCATAGCCTCTTTGTGAGGATCTATTGTAGAGTCGTAAATTCCTCCGCCAGTAACATCTAGTATTAGATACTGTCCGGAGCTGCTTACGAATATAGGCACCTCACGGTTTCCCATGTTGAACGTACCTTCCTTAAGTCCTGTAAGCTTTGATTCTTTAAATGACTTTATCGATACAATCTCGTTACCCACTATCATATGCTGACCGTCCGCGGATACAAATATGGGAAATTCACCGCGGGCCATAGGGATAGAGCCCTTTTTAAGACCTTTAATAGGTGTATCTTCAAATTTCTTTGTGTCGCCCAGACTTCCGACCAGCACATATTTCCCGTCTTCACTGGCTACGAATGCTACGTCTTGAGTCTGGCCGTCAGCTGTCTTGATTACAAAATTACCTGTCTGCAAACCTTTTAATGCGCTAGTCTTATCGGCTTTAACGGTTATCTCCGTTCCGGGAGGCATGTTGGTCCCAAAGCGGTTTTGAAAAAACTTTACCAGCCTTGCAGACTCGTCCGCGGACATCGCGGAAGCCGGTATGGTATTTCCAATCGTAAATAACGTAAGAGCTAGTAGTGCCACTCCAAATAGTCTAAATCTCATTACTTACCTCCTAACTTTTGTTAGCTAAAACTATACCACTGAATGTTTACAAAGCAACAGAATAATGGGGGGCGGAGGCGAGCGTTCCACAGCGATGCCAATGGGGGCGGGCCGGAGTACGAAGTGCGATCGGGGGGTATAAAATCAAGAGGGTAGAGGCGAGCGTTCCACAGCGACGCTGATGGGGGCGGGCCGGAGTACGAAGTGCGATCAGGGGGTATAAAATCAAATAACCGGTCGGGAAAGAATATTAAGAGAATACCCTTTCATATATGACCTCTATGTTCTTGAGATCAGCCGTTACGTCAAAGCATTCCTCAAGCTCCTCAGGCGTTATTACGTTAGATATCTCGGGGTCTTTGAGAAGGAGATCTTTAAAGTCCTCCTTTTCTTCCCATGTCCTCATAGCGTTTCTCTGCACCGCGGCATAGGCGCTTTCCCTGGAGAATCCCTTGTCTACGAGCTTAAGTAGCACCTTCTGCGAAAACACGAGTCCTCCGGTCTGCCAAATGTTCTTTTCCAGGTTCTCGGGATAAACCTGAAGACCGTCCAATAAGTACTCTAGTCTGGAGAGCATGAAGTCAAGCAGTATCGTGCCGTCTGGGCCGATCACCCTTTCAACCGAAGAGTGGCTTATATCGCGCTCGTGCCAGAGGGGAATATTCTCAAGCGCCGAAATTGCGTAAGAGCGCACGAGCCTTGAGAGCCCGCAGAGGTTCTCTGAAAGTATGGGGTTACGCTTGTGGGGCATTGCAGAGGAGCCCTTTTGCCCTTTACCGAAAGGCTCTTCAAGCTCAAGCACCTCTGTTCTTTGAAAGTGCCTAATCTCAACAGCTATTTTCTCAATTGTAGAAGCTATGATAGAAAGGGTCAGGAAAAACTCGGCATGGATATCACGCTGTACTATTTGAGTTGAAATGCTCGCTGGCTTTATGCCTAAAATCCTGCATGCCTCGGCTTCGACTTCAGGGGTAACGTTCGCAAAGGTACCCACCGCGCCCGAGATCTTGCCTACACTTATAATGTCCTTTGCATTTTCCATACGAGCGAGGTTGCGGCGCATCTCATCGTACCAAAGCGTAAAGACAAGCCCTAGGGTCTTGGGCTCTGCGTGTATGCCGTGAGTCCTCCCGATCATCGGGGTCTCTTTATGCTCAAAGGCCTGGCGCTTCAGCACTTCGAGCACCTTTTTTATATCCTCTATTAATATGACGGCAGAATCTCTTAGCTGCAGCGCAAACGCCGTATCGAGGACGTCTGAGGAGGTAAGCCCTAGGTGTATGAACCTAGACTCTTCACCTACGTGCTCAGAGACCGAAGTAAGAAAAGCGATCACATCGTGCTTAAGCTCTTTTTCAAGCTCGTTAATCCTGTCTACGTTAAAACCAGCTTTCTCTTTTATCACCGATACAGCTTCGTTCGGAATACGCCCTTGCTTAGCCCAGGCCTCGCACACCGCGACCTCGACCTTTAGCCAGTTTTCGTACTTTGCCTGATCGCTCCATATGGCGGTCATTTGTGGTCTTGAATATCTCTCTATCAAATCGCTAAAACCTCTCCTATAGTTTTTCTCGGCGCAACACACACACTTACATCATTCTCCGCACCAAACCTTGTAAGGGCCTCTCTTGCAGCTTTAAATGCGGCCTCAGGCTTATTGTTTACCTGGCTGAGGTGCGCAAGCACCACGTGCTTTAGCCCCCCGTGCAGAAGGTTTTGAAGGAGCTCCGCCCCCTGAATGTTCGATAGGTGTCCGAGCCTGCCTTTTATCCTCTGCTTAAGGTCCCAGGGATAGTGGCTATAAAGCAAAATATCGCTGCAGTGATTAAACTCAATCACAAGTATATTACACCCTTTAAGACTCTCCTTCACAAGCCCTGTCACTGAGCCTATGTCTGTAACAAGCCCGATCTTCTCGCCTTTCTCGGACTCGATCGTAAAACCAACGGGGTCAAGGGCGTCGTGCGGTACGGAAAAGGGTGTTACCATCAGGTCTCTTATCGAAAAAGCACAGTCGCTTGTAAACTCGACCATACTGTGAAGCTTGTCCTTCCATAAGTGGGTGGTTGAGGAAACTACGTGAACGGGGGTCTTTAGCCTCGGCAGAGCCGCCGTGTGATCGCTGTGCTCGTGAGTCACTATTACGCCGTCTATATCTTCGATATTCACCCCTAGAACTTCGAGCCTTAACTTAATTTGCCTGAGACTGATTCCCGCGTCGACGAGTATCTTTGTCTCCTCTGTCTCGATTAAAAGAGAGTTCCCGGAACTCCCGCTTGCAAGCGTGCATACCTTCATAGTTGGCGTAGAAATTGAACTTGAATTATTACGAGACAGTAGTATGGATTTAAATTAACTCAAATGTCAAACTTTGGAGTCAACACCACCCGTAACTCACTTAATTTATGGGACAATTTATAACACCTAAAAAGAGCTCAAAATTTATCACTCCTTAATCCTCTGTTCATACGGGCTTAACAATCTGCTGCGATTATATATACATACCCTATCAACTCCGTGCTCTTAAGGGGCAGGTCCTCAACCTTACCTGCCCCTTTTTTATTCTGATCGCATCAAAATGTAATTTGTTCACGACCAGTATGTTGTTGAACAATATTTTGTATCCATGTAAAATCACCCTAACTTAATCTTGTTAGAACTAAGGAAAGGAGATGAAGGATGACAAAACACTTTAGTTTGATTTTATTATTAGCAGTTCTGTTCGTACCTGCTTACGTTTACTCTGAACCATTACCGCCACAAGGGTCTGACTGCCCGTGCGAAACTGCAGTGCTATCTAACGGACTCTCGGGTAACGATATCCTAGCCGAATTATGCCCGGGTGGTGAGCTAGGTGCCGGTACCGAGTATGTATTGTCGACCACTAGAGTCGCCGTTTTTCAAGAGGAGGTCCTCGACTTTAGTGTTCAATATTTCAAGGGCAACCCAGCCTGCTCATTATTCGCAGAAGGAGCAAAGGGCCAAATACTTATACTTTCAGACCTTCAGTCTGAGGTTTGCCAGGAGCTAGTAGTTGCCTCGTGTAATCTAAAATTTATACGCCCTGTCCCTACGCTTTCCGAATGGGGGCTTATTGCAATGGCCGGAGTACTTGGGATAATCGGCCTGGTAGCAATCAGAAGAAAAAGAGCGGTAGCATAAAAGTAAAATCAAAGCTTTAAAGTACATAAAAAAGGGGAGCCGTGGCTCCCCTTTTTTGTAACTGAATATTTGTAATTTCCGATTGATTTAAACTAGGCTAGTACATTCCTTCTTCGTATAACCAATACAGTCAATATTCCAAACACACCTGACTTTGCATAAGCCCCTACTCGGAAAGAGCCGGCTTATTTCTTTCTCATTGCATCCTTAGCGCTCGAAGGAGCTTGCTCAGGGTTTGCAAGTTTATAATCCGTAATGAACTGATCTACCAGCTGTTTTACATATGCCGTAACGTCAGCGTTAAGCTCTTCAGGGAGACACGCTCCTGTGGCGAGTACAAACCATGTGGGCGCGGCGCCTCGGATTGCAGGGTTACGCTCAAGCATCACTATCTGGTCAAGGCTCAGGCTTACCGTGTAGCTGTATACGCCGCCTGCATGCTTAAGCGTGTTTACCGAAATTATAAGAGTAGGTCTTCCCGGGGCCGAGTTTAACTGCTGATCTGTGAGCACTTTTACACCGGCGTTCTTTAAATCCTGTATAGTCTGGGTTACGAGACCCGATTTATTAAGTCCGTCTTTCATGGCTTCGGGGCTTACATCATCGCCCGAAACAGCTATACCCTCGATTCCGGCGAGCGTTTGAGAACGTGATCCCACAGTCTGGGAATAAGCCGTATCAACTGCTGCAAGCCCTATAAGTACAAACAATAATGCGATTGAAAAAATAACCCTATACATATTAAACCTCCTGATAATTTCTTAAAGTGACGGAAATTGTAACTTAGAATTATGAATTCTGCATGAAGATATGGGGACAGAGGCGAGCGCCTTACAGCGATACCGTGGAGAGATAAAACTATACGGGGTAATCTCTAATAATCTTTTTCCCTGTGAAGAGCTCGTTCGGTAAGGATTGGGCTTACAGGTCCTGACGCGGCTTTCTTTCCAGAGCTATGGAAGATGGACAAAAAACCGGTATAGAGAAAGCCGAACTGAATGAGAATGAGAAACGGTATCCAGCCGAAGTATCCTACATATACCGCGTATATAGTCTGAAGAAAGAAAAACACGCCGAGAGTAAGCTCGATGATTGCGGTGATTTCCTTTGAGGAAACGTAATGGCGTGAGCGCCAGGTGTCTTGTTTTGTAGTAACAGCAAATTTAGGAGTCCTTACAAATTCGGAGCGCTTGCCGAGAAGCGCACCCAGGACAGCTTTTGAGTTATTGATGGCCATACCTACTCCGACAGATATAGCTATCGGGACGTACCAGATGTACTTGCCCCAATCCTTGCCATGCACTTCCGTTACAGTGATAACGTAAAACCTGAAAAAGCTCAGCGTACCGGCAGATATAGCAAACAGGTTAAGCACAACCACCTTCTCCCAGCCGACAGACTCCCAGAAATATCCCATCGGGAACATTAGTAACAAGAGCATTAATAGAAGCACATATGAAATATTGCCGAATAGATGAAAGAACGCCTCGGACTTAATTTTGAAGGGCAGGTCTTTTCTTGAGAATATCTGAGGAATGAGCTTAACTGCAGTCTGTACGCCGCCCTTTGCCCAGCGGTGCTGCTGTGATTTGAAAGCGTTCATATCCACTGGAAGCTCCGCGTCCGCTATAACGTCTTTTAGGTACACGAGCTTCCACCCAGAAAGCTGCGCTCTGTAGCTAAGGTCAAGGTCTTCTGTGAGCGTATCGTGCTGCCAGCCGCCTGAGGTCTCTATACATTCTTTCCTCAGCACCCCCGCTGTACCGTTGAAGTTAAAAAATAAGCCCCCGTTGAAGCGCGCGGTCTGCTCTATCATAAAGTGTCCGTCGAGCAGTATAGACTGGACTTTAGTAAGAAGTGAGTAGTCTTTATTCAGGTGCCCCCAGCGGACCTGCACCATACCGACCCGCTCATCCGTGAAGTAGTCAACGGTTTTTCTAAGAAAATCTTTCGGGGGAATAAAATCCGCATCGAATATCGCGACGAACTCACCACTCGCGTGCTTTAGCCCCTCACTAAGCGCTCCCGCCTTAAACCCCTCTCTGTTCTTTCTATGAATAGTGCGGATTCTAAAACCGAGTTCCTGATACCTGTTTACACACCTCTCCACAATCTTAGTCGTATTATCTGTGGAATCGTCAAGGACCTGGATCTCCATAAGCTCTTTTGGGTAATCAATCTCGCACACAGCGGATATGAGCCTCTCTACGACGTACATCTCGTTGTAGACCGGGAGCTGTATGGTTACAAGAGGGAGTTTATCGAAATTGCCCTTTGGTTTGGGCAGCTTGTTTTTATTCTTGCTATAAAGGTTTGTCAGATAAATGCGGTGAATTCCAAAAACGCACAGCAGTGTGAGAGCTAAAGAATAAATAACTGTAACTACGATTTTAGAGGATAAAAGAAAGTATTCCACTTTATATATTCCCAGACTTCACCGTGATGTGCTCGTCCCTGTATGCCTTAATTAATATCTTGCCCCATTTTATCAAATACACACTAAAATTTCACTTCTTTAAGCCTCTCCACAGCCTGAACAATCCTCTCAGTGCTGAAAGTTGTAGAGACGCGGGCATAACCCTCACCAGCATCCCCAAATCCGTTTCCGGGTGTTACTACTATACCTGCTTCTTCAAGTAGTTTAGATGAAAACTCTTTTGAGCTCATACCATCGGGGACTGAAAACCAAACGTAAAACGTAGCCTTGGGTTTAGTATAGTCAAGCCCGAGTGCGTCGAGTCCATCACAAAAAATATCGCGTCTTTCCTGAAATATTTTCCTTCTGTCGTCGAGCCCGAGAGTGTGGTTCTTTAGCGCTTCAATACCTGCGTGTTGAATAGCCTGAAATGCTCCCGAGTCTATATTCGTCTTAATCTTGCCGAGGCCGCCGATAGCCTTTTTGTTGCCCACGGCAAACCCGATCCTCCACCCGGTCATGTTAAAAGTTTTGGAAAGGGAGTGAAACTCGATCGCGCACTCCTTTG
Organism: Thermodesulfobacteriota bacterium; assembly: GCA_965216785.1. Classification (GTDB taxonomy): domain Bacteria; phylum Desulfobacterota_D; class UBA1144; order Nemesobacterales; family UBA2774; genus UBA2774. The sequence goes on along the minus strand of OZ244197.1, from coordinate 996,356 downwards.
CCCCGTCTACCTCCAGAAAGCTCGGTGGAACGTAACCGTCGTAGGCGATTTCAGTGTAAGCGGCATCGTGGCAGATAAGTATATTGTTGGATATCGCAAACTCTACAACCTCTTCATAAAACGCCTTATCCGCCGTGGCAGTGGTAGGGTTGTTGGGATAGTTTAAAAACATCAGTTTGCTCTTATTAAGAGTGCTCTCAGGAATCGCCTTTAGGTCAGGAAGAAAATCGTTTTCCTTATATAAGGGAACGCTAATTGGCTCTCCACCGGCAAAACTGATAGAAGTAGGATACACAGGATATCCCGGATCGGTGAAAAGTCCTACATCTCCAGGGTTTATGAATGCAAGAGGAGTATTGGCTATACCCTCTTTTGAGCCAATGAGCGCCACGACTTCGTTCTCAGGATCAAGATCCACACCGAACCTTACCTTATACCATTCAGCCGCGGCCTGTCTGAAAGGAAGCATGCCCTGGTATGAAGGGTAGCGGTGGTTTTCGGGATCATCCGCAGCGTCTTTCAACGCGTCTATGATATTTGAAGGCGTAGGTATATCGGGATCCCCTACTCCGAGATCTATAACGTCAACGCCCTTTTTCAGCATTTCGTTCTTTTTAGCGTCTATCTCCGCAAACAAATAAGGCGGTAAATCTTCAATCCTCTTTGACCATTTGATATCCATTTCTGATTCTCCTCTAATTAACTCCCTGGCATCGCTGTGGGGCGCTCGCCTCTGTCCCCATTATTAACTCCCTGGCATCGCTGTGGGGCGCTCATTCCAAGTCTATGCATGCCCCTCCGAACGCGTTTCTCGCTCCGATCCGCCCTCAATCCTGTATTGTATAATCTCGAACGTCCATTCGCGGAAGTTTCTATCATAACTAACGTATGCTGCCTGAGCAAGACGTAAATCAATATTTACCAGCGCTTAAGTACAATTATAAATACCATATATCTATACGATTATACAATTAATTTATACGAGATTCTCATTGCGGAAATATGCATCGCTAATTCTCTTATATGCAAGATCGCTTATTTCTTTCCTTGAGCTCTGGGGGGTGACCTCAATCGTCTCGAGCTCCCTCACTTCGACTGAAATCGACCTAAGTTCCAGCATCCTGAAAAAATGCTCAAAAAACCCGATACCTCCGTAAAAATAAACTAAGTGCTTGTTAGAGTCCGTTATTTCAGAGCCGTTAATCTTCTTATATTTGATACAAATAGGTTGTATATTGATATTACTTTGTATTGCCGACGTTATAAAAGGAGTTCTGAATTTCAAAATTTTCTCCCCGTCTGAAGTGGTCGCTTCAGGGAATAGCACCATGTCAAAACCCATAGAGAGTATATCCCTTATATTTTTTATATCTTTCATAAGGCTCGCCCTGTTTCTCCTTTCAACAAACACTCCTCCGGAGTACTTTGTGACCGCTCCCAATGGGAACTGTTCTTTTAGCTCAGAGTTCGCAATAAATACAGAGGACACCACAGAGTAAATCACCTGTATATCAATGTAGGAAAGATGGTTTGATACGATTAAATAGTTTTCCTTCTTACTAATGAGCTTATTTAATCCCGTGGTCTCAACATGCACTCCCCAAACAATAAGAGCAAGTTTTGAGTAAAAAGGTGCAATCTTTGAAAAATACTCTAGCTTCTTCTTTTTGTCTCTGATGACTAAATCCACAAAAGAAGAGACCAGAAGAAATGTGATAACAAGAAGAAAAGTAAAGAGTGCTTTCGTATATTTTCTTAGAAATGTCATAGCACCTATAGATTAAGTAACTTTAAATAGTCAGGACAATCTCGGGAAAATCCCCGGCATCGCTTAGTTCGATTATATTCCTGTACTCGCTCACACAATTCTTTCTCTCGCGGCCCCCAGCCTCTGTCCTATTATTAATTCCTTGGCATCGCCGTGAAGCGCTCGCCTCTGTCCCCATATTCTTAGTCTGATATAATCTACTTTAGTTAGAACAAATAAAAAGACCTTAAAATATATATTGCTGATATGAAAAGGCTTGAAGATATTATAAAATCGAAGATAAAGAGCGCGGGCCCGATGACATTCGAAAGGTTCATAGACTTCGCTCTCTATCATAAAGAGTTTGGGTATTACTCATCGGGCAATGTGAGCATAGGAGGCGAGGGTGATTTCTATACAAGCCCTTACGTGCATAGTGCGTTCGGTGAGGTCATATCAAAATTCCTTCTAAAAAGTCTTTCATTTATAAGCGCTCCGGTTCCGACAATAGTTGAGCTAGGCGCAGGCAAAGGGATTCTTGCCTGTGACATACTCGATACAATCAAGAGAAAGAATGTAGCAATATATGATAAATTAATTTATACATATATAGAGAAGAGCCCGGCGCTTATTGAGCAAGCACACAAAGCACTGAGCGAGCACAAAGAGAAGATCCGGTTTATCCAGGATATTACTGAAATTGAGAATGATAGCCTGGAGGGTATCGTCATATCGAACGAGCTCTTTGACTCTATCCCCTTTCATAGGGTAATTGTCGAAAACAGCGGACTTCGTGAGGTATATGTATCACTTAAGGACGATAATTTGATTGAGACTAGCGGCGCTTTGAGCACAGAGGAGCTTAAAAAATATATAGATAAGTATGAGTTAGAGCTCATTGAAGGGCAACAGATGGAAATATGCTTAGCAGCTGGAAAAGCGCTCAAAGAGATATACCGCATTCTTAGAAAGGGTTTTATACTAACCATTGACTACGGCTATACGGCTTCAGATCTTTATAGCCCATCTAGAATAAATGGCACATATAAATGTATGAAGGGCCATACAATTAATGAGAACCCTTACCAGGATATTGGTGAGCAGGATATTACGGCACATGTAGATTTCAGCAACCTGATAAGCGAGGGAGAAGCTGTAGGATTAAATAAACTTGTATACACTACGCAGGGACAATTTCTTTTAGACTGGGGCATCCTGGACGTGGTTGAGAAGATGTCTCAAGCCGGTGACGAATCTACACAGAAAAAAGTAGCGGCGGTAAAAAACCTCTTTTTGCCGGGATCTATGGGAAATAGTTTTAAAGTGCTAATACAGGAAAAGAACCTAGGAAAGATAGCCGAGGGATTTTACCCGGAATCGCCCTTTAAAATTAGCTTCGACGTAGCATAAGCCTTCTAGTGCGGGTAACACAAATATGGTAGCGTATCTAATCGATGAATAGAAATATACTTCCTAACGAGGATACAATAGCGGCAATCGCGACTGCTCAGGGTGAGGGCGGGATAGCTGTAATACGCATAAGCGGCCCGCAAACAACTGAAATTATTAACAAAATATTCAAAGGCGACGCTGACATCGACTCAAGTAAAATGGAGTCTCGCCGTCTTTACCATGGAATTATTCAAGACCCGGACGCCGGTAAAGCAGTAGATGAGGTACTTTGCGTACTAATGAAGGCCCCGAATTCCTACACGGGAGAGAATGTCGCAGAAATTCACTCGCACGGGGGATATCTGGTTCCGAAAAAGATAGTGGAGCTGTTATTTAAGCATGGAGCAAGACCTGCGGAGCCGGGAGAGTTCTCACTAAGAGCATTTGTAAACGGTAAAATGGACCTTACACAGGCAGAGGCTGTTGTTGATATAATAAACGCCCAGACCGAAGAGGGCCTAAAGCAGGCCGAGATGCAACTAGAAGGTATCCTATCCACGAAAATCGGCGGTTTTAAGGACATTGTACTCGACCTACTAGCAGAAATAGAATCACAGGTGGACTTCCCTGAGGAGGACATCGATCCCCTAGTCAAAAAAGACATAGTATCTAGAGCTGAGGGATTAATCTTTGAAATTGGCAAGCTTTTGGCTACATATGACGAAGGCAGGATATTAAAATACGGTGTAATCACTACAATACTTGGAAAGCCAAATGTCGGAAAGTCCAGCCTGCTGAACAGTCTGCTAATGCGTGAGAGGGCTATTGTAAGTCAACATCCCGGGACAACACGTGACTTCATAGAAGAGAGCATTGATATAAGAGGTATCCCATTGAAGTTAATCGACACGGCGGGGATAAGGGTTTCAACAGATCATGTAGAGAAAACTGGGATAGAGCTGGCAAAGAAGAAAGCAAGTGAGGGCGAGCTGCTGATAGCGGTAATTGACGGCAGCGCGGAGCTTGATCAAGACGATATAGAAGTTCTGAAAGAGTTAAAAGATAAAAATGCCGTCTTAGTCATCAACAAATCTGATTTGGGGCTCAATGTCAGCGAAAAAGAGCTTGTAGAGTATATAGACAGCAACAGAATAGCACGAACTTCAGCAAAAAATAATAGCGGAATAGACGAGCTTAAAGATATAATACGAGATTCATTAATAAGCCGCCAAAACTACTCTAAAGAGGGCGAAATCATTCTTACAGAGCTAAGACACAAAAGCGCACTAGAAACATCCCAAGAAAGCCTAAAGACTTTTCTTAAAACCTTTCAAGCCGGGGAGTCTCCCGAATTTTCAGCCTTCGACTTAAGGGGCGCCCTAAACTCACTGGGAGAAATAACCGGTGAAGTTACAACAGAAGACGTACTAGGCAGAATATTCAGCAAGTTCTGCGTAGGCAAATAATCCAATTCACATGTTTCACGTGAAACATCCACACTTGTGGATAGATTTTTCCACATTTATTAAGACTTTGTTAAGACATATATGTCAATGATTTCAGAGGGTTAGAGATTTAATATGAAATATTTGTGATATTTTATCCACAATCCTTCCACTTTTCTATTTTTTCTTTAATTACAGGGGGTTGGCATAAACATCTTCTTTTTATGAGATTTAAAAAGCTAAAACCACCCCAATTCCTTTAGTAATCCTTTATGAATCATCCTGTAAACCGGATTGTTCATAGGAATCATTTTATCTTCAACTTGCGAAATAGCCACAGAGGCAGTAAGAGAGTTTGTGAAGAACGCGAATTCCGAGCTCAGTAGCTCCTCTAACGAGAATCCGCCCTCCTCTATTTCAAGACCTAACCTGTCTTTTATATCAAGTAATATCTCTCTAGTAGTTCCGGGAAGAATGCCGCACTCAACAGAGGGAGTATAAAGTATTCCGGTTTTATACCAGAAGATATTACCGGCGCCGCCTTCTGTGATATCTCCCTTCTCGTTTAGAAATAAGACCTCGTCATACCCCTTGCTCAGAGCTTCGCGCCTCGCAAGGATATTTTCAAGGTAATTAAAAGATTTAATTCTTAGAATAGGCGAGCTTGAGTTTTTCGTAAACGAACCCACGCCCGTTTTAATGGCTACTTTAGGGCTCTGATATGCTTTTACATGTATAAGCACCTGTGTTCCTTGAGAATTTTCGTAAAATGGATTGCTCCCTTCGGACAATAAACAGACCTTAATATATAGATCCGAACGAGTAGCCCCGCTTGCAGCCTGATTAATTAATTGCGCAATGTAGCCTTCATCGGGCATTTCCATCTTTAAAAGAGTCGTACCCTCTTTAAGACGTCTGATATGCTTGTCGAAATGTTTCGGGAGTCCTGAATTGTAACGAAAGGTCTCGAACACTCCCTCACCGAAATATAGTGAACGAAGCGGGAGCTCGCTGCCTACATTATTTCCATTCAGATATAAGAGGTCTTCCACCTTTTGCACTCTTTTGTAATTATATACCTTATTCTGTAATTCCCAAAGCTTTTTTTATAGCGTATGATTTAAGGACTGTCTCTTCATACTCCTTCTCAGGATCAGAGTCCCACACAATACCTCCCCCTACCCAGAAGGTAGCCTTCCTCCCTTTTGTTACCAAAAGCCTAATCCCGACACTCAACACGAAATCACCGTCTGGATAAAATATCCCTAGCGCTCCGCAGTAAGGCCCTCGCAGGTGCGGTTCAAGCTCGTCTATTACCTCAAGCGTCCTCCTTTTTGGCGCCCCGGTCACAGAGCCCGGAGGAAATACATTTCCTATAATTTTTGTTATCATACTGTCTTTATTGAGATTTCCCTCAACATCTGAGACCATTTGATGAAGGGTCGAGTAGCTTTCAATATCGAACAGACAGTTAACTTTAACAGAGCCTTTCTCACAGACCCTGCCGAGGTCATTGCGCATCAAGTCCACTATCATCAGGTTTTCTGCTCTCTCCTTGTCGCTGCTTACAAGCTCAGCGCGCTTTACAATATCGAGCTCGTCAGTCTGCCCCCTCCTTCTCGTTCCCTTTATGGGCCTGGTTAGAAGTTTTTTCCCAGTTTTTCTTAAGAACAGCTCCATTGAGCCGCTTATTACCTGAAAATCGCCAAAATCCATGTAGGAGCCAAATGGTACAGGCTGCGCCTCATAAAATCTAAGGAAAAAGTCAAGCGGAGACATATCAAACTGTGTGATATAACGCTGTGATAGGTTTGCCTGGTAGATATCACCCGCCTCTATATAGCTCTTTGCCCGCTTCACCATATTCTTGTATGCCTCTTTATCCATATTCGACGTTAATTCTGCTTCGCAGGACATATTTGAATAATATTCTGTTTGTTTTAAGTGAGTTACGTCATATTTCAGCTGTGTAATATCGCCCATTTTCTTCTCGTTCAGCTTATAAATATTAAAGAATATGTCAGGTAGCCTTTCTCCGTCTTTTTTATGTTCCGGCATAAACCCGGAATCGGTATATTTTGAGTACTCATATCCGATAAATCCGGCTGCAGCGTACCCCTGCGCTAAATAGCCCTCCAGGACGTATAGTGGATCGCGTTTTGATCTTGTAGCTCTACCGTCTTTGACAACTTCAGTCTCGCCGTCCTGGAAAGAGAGTGTTGCGACTGGTGAGTCGAAAAGTATATATCTGTTCATTTGGCCCGGTTCCCCGAGCCAGCCGTTACCGGAATCTAAAAAGATTGAGGGGTTTGAAGGAAATGTACCCATATGAAAGTATCTTAACCCTAATATATGTATTTACAAGGACAATAGGTTGCTTGATTGGAGGGGATTGCCGAAGTCGCTTTGCTCCTTCGCAATGACGGATAGTGGATTCCTGATAAAGACGTTCAGGAATGGTAAGTCTCAGGCTCGGACGCGTTATTGAGAGGGATTGCCTCGCTCAGATCACAATAACGGCCTATTTATTGATCTTTTTCTTCTGCTTCTATGGATTCTCTGAGGATCATAGAGATATCTTTAATCTCAAAATCTTCGTTGCCTGCGTGCTTAGCGGCATCCTCAAACATGGTATCGCAGAAATAGCACGCCACGGCAAGGGTATCGGGGTTTTTATCCGCTATCTCTTCAAAGCGGTTCCAGTTGACCCTAGGAGCCTCTTCCTCCATCCAGATCTTTCCGCCTCCGGCGCCGCAGCAGAAGCTCCTTTCTCTCTTCCTGTCGAGCTCGACCAGTTTTAGCCCCGGGATAGCCTGAAGCACTTCGCGGGGCGCGTCAAACACCCTGTTGTAGCGACCGAGATAACACGGGTCGTGATAGGCTACTTCCTGGTTCACTTCACCCTTAGGCGTCAGTCTTCCCTGCGCCACAAGCTCGTTTAAAAGCTCCGTGTGGTTAATGACTTCGAAATCTCCGCCGAACTGAGGGTATTCGTTTTGTATGGTGTTAAAGCAGTGCGGGCAGTTAGCTATGACTTTTTTGACCTTGAGCGCATTCATGTTTTCAATATTTTCCATTGCAAGCATTTGGTATAGGGCCTCTTCCCCTAACCTTCTAGCGGGGTCTCCGGTACATTTTTCCTGAGGACCAAGCACCGCAAACTTCACTCCGGCTTTTTGTAGTAGCGCAATTACAGAATCTGCTATCTTCTGTCCCCTAGGGTCATACCCGCCGTAACATCCCATCCAGTAAACGAAATCGAACTCACTCGCGTCCTCGACACCTTCTTCGCCTATAACATTAATATCCTCAACATCCGCAAGCCATTTGGCTCGGTCGCTTTCGCTGAAGCCCCATGGGTTACCATGAGTTTGCAGGGCCTGGAGCGTCTTCATTGCGGATCCAGTAATCCTGCCCTCTAGTGTGAGATACCGGCGCATTTCCATGATTTTACCCATCTGATCAATGAATAGGGGGCACTGCTCGACACAGGCGTTACAACTGGTACATGCCCATAGCTCGTCCTCAGTTACCCACTCGGGTCCGGGAATGAAGCCGTCTCCGCTTACAGTTCCGCCGTTTAGGAGCTCTTTGCCCTCTGTTGAAGCGTAGTGTCTTATCTTTACAACTATTTCCCTTGGTGACAGGGGTTTTTCCGTGTGCCAGGCCGGGCAGTTGTCAGTGCATCTGCCGCACTCCGTACATGTATAGGAATCTAGGATGTCCTTCCATGTGAAATCTTCGAGTTTCCCCGCTCCGAAGTGGTCTATGTCGTCCGGAATATTCTCAAAATCTATAGGGTTCAATGCCCCTCTGGGTTTTAAGTCCTGGAAGAATACGTTCGGTATAGCAGTAAAAACGTGACTGTGTTTTGAGTAAGGAAGGTAGTTTAAAAATCCGAGTACGATAAGCACGTGGAACCACCAGAAGAACTCGCCTGAATACGCAAGGCCCGATTGACTCATGCCTGTGTAGAATATGGACGCAAAAGCGCTCGATACGGGCATCCAGCCTGTGGTTTCCCCGGCCATGGCCAGCTGGGCCCCGGTAAATCCGAACGCTGTGACCATTAAACCGAATATTAGTCCTAGAATAACTACCGCGTCAAGCCCGTTTACTTCCCTTCTTTTCGCAATAGTCGTTCTGTTTATTATCCCCATTATAATCGCTACGAGCACAAGGAACTGCACTATATCGAGTATGAATTCGTAAAAATGATGAGCGGAGCCCGGAATGAGCCTGAACCCGGGGAATACCCCTCCGACCAAAAGTTCAATTGTCCCGATGGTAATAATGATGAATCCCCAGAAGATCATAAAATGCGCAACGCCTGCGAACGTGTAGTTCTTAACGAGCCTCTTCTGACCGAACACGTAAATGAGAACGAGTTTTATTCTCTCTGGAATATTGTCGAACCTCATCTCGTACTTACCTATGCGGAGAATTTTTATAAGATTCCAAATGTTGTAAGCAAAAAACGCAAATGCCGCTATAATCAGTATCGCCACAATAATAGGTTTCATGTCAATGCCTCCATTGTGTAAGCCGTGTAAGTCAGTGGGGGTTAGTCTTCCGGACGCCCATATTATCTTAAAAAAAAGCGTAAACTTAGTCAAGCTAAATCGTCCGGATAATTGTATTTTACCGGATCAAAGAGAAATGAGCTAACCGCGTATTGTTATAAGAGACAGATATAATGTAGGAAAAAACCTTTAGGGAACTTAAAATAATTAATTCATAGCGACATATATGGATTTTACCGAAGACACTTTATTTACTATTGTATCACCGAATCTGCGCGCCTCTTCTTTCGTGCCGAAATGGCCTACTCTTACCCTATACCACGTGCCCTTGCCGGGTATATCGGTTTTCTGAACATAGGCAGGATATGTCTTTGCCTTTAGCTCAGCTTCCATCTCTTTTGCAAAGCGGGCTTGTGGGAATGAGGCAATTTGAACAGTATAACGCCCCTCCTTGGCAGGAGGGCTGCTAGCGTTAGTGTCTATATTGGCATCTGCATAAACAGGGGACTTGGCAGTGCTTGATTTTGCTCTTACCGTAGGCTTTGAGATAACCTTTGGCTTTTGAGGAGATATATTTTTCCGGGTCGTGTTTGTAACCACTGTTGCGCTTTCAAGCGTCTCAACATAAACAAAAGAGCTGGTTTTCTTTTTGGTCCTATTATTATTGCTTGTTTTCGCGACGGTTTGAATCGGCTTCTTATCGAATCTTTCCGCAACCATGGAGTCTATATTTCTTTTCACCTTTTTGTTCCTGAGGTTGTCGTAGTGTATATAGACCTTTTCAACATAATTTATGGTCTCGGGATAAGGAGGGATCTTGTAGCCGTATTTAATAACAGCGTTTTCACCGGCGTTGTAACCTGCCAGAGCGAGAGTGATCCTGTGGTTGAACATGAGCATGAGCTTACTGAAATACCTGACCCCGCCCTCAATGTTCTCTTGCGCGTCAAACGCGTCTTTAACCCCGTTTTTCTTGGCCGTGCCGGGCATAAGCTGCATCATACCCATGGCCCCCTTGGATGAAACCGCATGAGGGTTAAAATCGGACTCTACCTTTATAATCGCTTTAATTAGCAGTGGGTCTACCCCGTACCAGTTAGCTGTGCTGTGAATATGCCGATCGTAAACCCTGGAGTACTTAAAGCTACCGCTTTTCTTTATTCTATTTACTCTTGGCGCTGTTTTAAGGACTCCCCAAGGGCTATCTACGCTCTTATATTCAGTAGATTTAGGCTTGATATTGGTGTAGTGAAATGTGCCGTCTTCTGTTTTTGTATAGTAATAGGTATTGGCAAGCGTCTCTTTTGGAAACGAAACTATACAGAGAAGCACAAACCCGACTATGCCAAGCGTATATATAGAAAGCTTATTATTTATTCTCCATCCTCTTTTCATGTCCAAGCTCCTTTAAAAAGCTTTTGACCGAAAAGCTGCGCAGACGTGCCTCTTAAATTATCATGAAGAGCGGAATTTATTAGAGACCCATCCTCCATCTCTTCGGCAACCCTGCCGCCTTAGGCTCCATCTAGCCCTTAGGCCGTCGGCTTTGCGTCCTATCCTTTCGGATAGTTTGCCTTTTCGGTTATATTAAAAATTCATCCTCTTATGCCCACATTGTATAACTTTTTTGGAATTTTGTCAATATCTTTTATAGCTTATGGTTATAAGTTAATGTAATAACATATTTTTAGGGCTAAAATGGCGTCTTTTTGAGCCGAATGTTTACAATTTTCTTTAACTTATATACAATCAATCGAGGTTCATCTTCATGAAAAACCTGCTTCACATTCTGGCTCTGCCGTTTGAGGACTTTTTCTCTGGTCTCGAGAGGTGCATTGATAAAGTTTCTGCAGTTTACCTGATCATCGTGCTGATTGCTTTTGCAGTTTCCTGGTGGATTTATGTTCCGCTGCACGAGCTAGGCCACGCGCTGGGGTGCATACTGGGCGGGGGCACGGTGAGCGAGCTTCAGGTAAGCCCTATGTACGGGGCGGCGTATCTTAAAAAGATATTCCCCTTTGTAACCGTTGGGTCTGATTACGCAGGGCAGCTTACGGGGTTTGACACTAAGGGGAGCGACCTTATTTATCTGCTTACGGATTTCTTTCCCTTCCTTCTGACTATATTTGTTGGCGTGCCCCTGGTAAAATCCGCCGCCCGCTCAAAACCGATAGCCGCCTGCCTTAAGCTTGGGTTCGGCCTTCCTATCGCGTTTGCGCCGTTTATATCTTTTAGCGGGGATTATTATGAGATGGGGTCTATTGTGGTTACGCGTGTAGTAAAAACTTTCTCGCCAGGGTTTGATGTAGAAACATGGAGGAGCGACGATTTGTTTAAACTCGCTCAGGATATATTTTTCAGCGGTGCGCCGTATACTGCGGGAGATATTGCAGGTGTGGCTATCTCATTCCTACTGGGCATTGTGCTTATATATGTTACATATCTTTTGGGAAGTCTTTTCAGCGGGCTTATTCTTGGCCGGAGCGAAAGTTAAAATACAGGCTTTATTTTCTTCTAGATTTCTTACCCTTTGACTTTGCGGACCTCTGTCTATCCTTACCTTTAGCCACTTTAGCTTTTTGCTTCTTAACTTTCGGGACCCTGTTTCTGAAGAAGAATAGATATGCCCCGATCAGAAACGGCTCGAAGCGTACGACCATATTGTCGAGGAAACCCCAGGAGAATTGCCAAAAGATATTACTGATCGTGCTTTCTTTTTCATATCCCTGGGATACGAAAACCCCGGTGAGCCTTTCGCCCTCGAGGGTGAAGATGAAAAGGAAATGCACGAAGACCAGAATAACAAGAGCTTCTATGTAGACCCGCCTTGAGCGGAGAAAAGGGAAAAAAGCGGCCATTATGGCGAGCGTCAGAGGTACATTGAACGCGTAATTCGACACAGGAACGTCAATTGAGGTTTTATAGACCTGGGCTACGCCATATGTCTTGGGAATGAATCCAACCTTAACAACGTCCTTGTCTCGGGTGATATCCACAACCTGAGCGTTCTTTACCGCGGCGGCGGCGTAGGACGATACGGTAGTAATAGCAGTTCCGTAGTAGCCCTTAACTACAAGCCATCCTCCGAGGAATACGCAAAAGGATATTATGAATATGAGCCCGGCCTTTAAAATAGCGCCTTTAGGCAGAAGCTTCTTTTGGCTTTGTATCTCCATTGCTTATATATGTCAGATAAAGAACGAACGTGCCTAACGCAACGGCTATCATGACCCCTTGGGCTACATAAAGGTGAACGAGCTCAAAGAGGTCCTTATGATAAACGCCCGCGTATGCAAGCGCAACAATTCGTATGAGATTAAGAACCTGAATGACTAAGAACCCGAGAACGATTCCGAGGATCCTGTTCTTCCAGCTTGCCGGAAACGTTAGTACCGCGACGCAGTAAATCATCACGGCCTCAAGCCCGTTACAACCAAATTCTACGTCTAGCGTTATGGACGGAAGGTTTATAAGAGTGCCGGCATAGGTGGAGGTGATACCGAAAAGCCCGAGTATCTTCGCTGTAATTATGACGATTACGTTAGAATACGCGCCGTTTACGTCTATGACCTCTCTTACCGGCGCAAGGCCAAGCAGTAAAAAGAACACCCCCATCAAAACCACGTAGGTAACGATGAAGCGGATTATACTGATGGAGCCGGATGTATCTTTTTTTGCGGACTCTTCTTTATTATCTGTCATGAGTGTGCTCGCTTAATATTTAATTATTCGTTCTGAGAGATTGCTGATAGATTCTGATTTCGGGATTTTAATATACCATGGATTTCAAAATACACTCAAAAAATTTATTTACTTGAATTAAGCTAACAGCCGCAAAGCCTCTCTTCCTTAAGCGTCTCGTAACCCTCTCTTATGAGCAATACCACTATAACAAGCCCTGAAACCGGGTCGGCCCACCAGAAACCGTACAGGTAGTTAAGGCCGAGCCCCGCTAAAAGAGCCAGGGACAAATACATACAGGCTAGAGTCTGTTTTGAATCGGCAACAAGGCTCCTGCTCCCTATAGTTTTCCCGATCCTGTATTTAAGGTAAAAAAGAAGCGGCATAACTATGAGAGAGACAACTGCGATGATAATTCCAAAAACGCTGGGTTCCGGGTGCTCGCGCAGGTAAAGCTTTTTCAATGATTCAAATAGAATATAGGCGCCCAGTATAAAAAAGGTGTATGCTACAAGTTTTGCAGCCTTTGATTCTATTTTCTCTTCTTCTATGGGTGAAAGCTTTGCTCCCGCAGTAAAACGCCAGATCATCACAGTTCCCGAAAGAGACTCAATAAAGCTATCGAGCCCAAACCCTACCAAAGCTACACTTCCTGAAAGCGATCCCAGCAGAACTGAGATGATTCCTTCTAAGAAATTATAGGATACGGTGAAGACTGATAGATAGAGCGCTTTTTTGTGAAGACTATTGCTGCTCTGCACCTCTTCTTCTTTTATTGAGCTTTCCAACTCTGGCTCCCTTATTTAAAAAGAAGTTTTATAACCTGTACAGTATAAAAAAGTCTCTGAGGTCATACATCAAACTATATCATTTTTTATTCTATCGGCAGTAGGCCGTTCTCCATAAAACTGAAGTAACCTTCCTTACCCACGATGAGATGGTCAAGGACTCTGATATCTAAAGTGCCGGCAGCCTCCGCAATCTCCTGTGTGAGCACCCTGTCTTCGCCTGAGGGCATGGTGTTTCCGCTCGGGTGGTTATGAACGAGAATTACTCCCGAGGCGTGATTAGAGAGCGCAGACTCAATCACACGCCTAGGGTATACGGCTACGTTGTCCACAGTGCCTTCGTAGAGGAGCGCATGCTCTATTACTTCGTTTTTCACATTCATGTATATGACCATAAACGCCTCGTTCGTAAGACCGGCCAGTTTCACCCTTACGAAATTGAGAACAGATTCGGGAGAAGAAAGCACATCACCCTGCATAATATCCTCTGACAGGTAAGTACAGTAAAGCTCCTTTACGAGCCTGATAAGGCTTGCCGACATCGCGCCGAGTCCTTTTACCGCTTCAAGCTCTTTTTGCTCAGCATCGAGAACACCCGAGAGACTCCCGAATTTCTCAATAAGTTTCTTCGCAACAGGCTTAACGTCCCGTCTAGGTATAGAGTAGGTAAGAAGCAGCTCTAGCAGCTCGTAGTCGTGCATCCCGTCTGCGCCTGCTTTCCTGAAGCGCTCGCGGAGTCTTGCACGGTGGTTAATATAGTGAGGTTTGTCGTTCATGGTCTTAGGACAATTATTTTAACTTTTATTGAGGTCGTTTTAAATTATTAAAAAGGTCGTGAATTTATATCACGTATTATAGGCAATATCAATTGACATAGGCTCTCTTAAGCTGTTAAATATCGGTGGTCATGATAGAAGGCAATTTTCTCCCGCACAATTTCCTGGGGCTTGAGAGCGAGGAATCAGATTTTGAAAACTCCCAAGCGGTCATACTCCCTGTACCGTACGAGAGAACGGTATCGTTCGGAAGAGGCACGTCAAAAGGACCACATTCCATAATATACGCCTCAAGATCGGTCGAGCTTTATGACGACGAACTGGAGTGCGAGCCTTATAAGGTCGGTATCCATACTCTGCCTGAGCTTGAGTGCGATGTAGACCCCGAAGCTATGGTAAGTGATGTGCAGAAAGTATGCACTAAGCTTATCGATAACAATAAATTTATTATTACGCTCGGGGGAGAGCACTCAATCACACTAGGCGCAGTTAGAGCACACCGTCAGGGTAGAGAAAAGTTTTCTGTTCTGAATATTGACGCGCATTGTGATTTACGTGACTCCTACGAAGGAACAAAGTATAACCACGCGTGCGTAATGCGAAGAGCGCTCGACGAGGGGTGCCCACTTACAGAGTGCGGGATAAGGAGTTACTCGATTGAAGAGGCCGAGTTTATCAAAACCCGGGACGACGTAAAAATAATCCACGCAAGAGAAATTCATGAATCCGAAAATAACGACTGGATTGATGACGCCGTCTCTTCACTATTGCAAGACGTATACATCAGCGTTGACGTTGACTCACTCGACCCTTCCGTAATGCCCTCGACGGGAACGCCCGAGCCGGGGGGTCTTACCTGGTATGACGTTGTCGGACTCCTTAGAAAAACGTTTGAAAGCAGAAATGTGATTGGAATGGATATTGTGGAGCTGGCTCCGGTAGCGGGCATACTGGGACCTGACGTGCTTGCGGCGAAGCTTGCTTATAAGGCGGTGGGGTATAAATATTTTAACAAGGACTGATTGAATATAGCAACAGATTCCCCCCCCACCTTTAATCCTCCCCCACGCTGGGGGGAGGGGAAAAAGGACAAAAGATGAGATCCTGAAACAAGTTCAGGATGACAAGGTAAATATCATAAAAAAAGCGGGCTGACCTAAGACAGGAAAGCCCGCTTAACTTTTTCAACTGAATTTGTTTTTCTTTTAGATACTTCTTACATCATTCCCGGCATTCCGCCCATTCCGCCCGGCATACCACCTGGCATTCCACCGCCAGCCTCTTCCGGATGAGGTTTTTCAGCAACGAGCGCTTCTGTTGTTAGGAGGAGTCCTGCTACTGAGGATGCGTTAAGGATGGCGCTCCTACTTACCTTCGCAGGATCGATGATGCCGGCTGCTATGAGGTCTGTGTACTCTAGCTTGCCTGCGTCAAACCCCTCAGGGCCCTTGGCCTCGCTCACTTTGCCTACTACTATGGAGCCGTCCCAGCCTGCGTTGCCCGCTATGCCCCTTAAAGGCTCTTCGAGAACTCGCTTAACTATACGTACTCCCGCTTTCTCCTCTTCGTCAGCTCCGGTGAACGCGTCTACCGCTTTAATGGCTCTTATGAACCCTACGCCGCCACCGGGGACTATCCCCTCTTCTACCGCGGCTCTTGTAGCGTTCAGTGCGTCCTCCACTCTTGCTTTCTTCTCTTTCATCTCGGCCTCTGTAGCTGCTCCTACTCTTATTACCGCTACTCCGCCTGCGAGCTTCGCGAGACGCTCCTGGAGCTTCTCACGGTCATACTCACCTGAAGCATTGTCTACCTGGGCTTTGATCTGTTTTATTCTTCCTTCGATCTCGCCCTTCTTGCCTGCTCCGCCAACTATTGTCGTGTTGTCTTTATCTATTACTACTTTCTTTGCTCTTCCAAGATCGGTGAGCTTTGTGCCCTCTAGCTTCATACCAACCTCTTCGGCTACCACTTTACCGCCTGTGAGTATCGCTATGTCCTCTAGCATTGACTTACGTCTGTCGCCAAACCCAGGGGCTTTTATTGCGGCCACTTTAAGCGTGCCTCTGATCTTGTTCACTACGAGTGTTGCGAGAGCCTCGCCCTCTATGTCCTCTGCCATTACTAAAAGAGGCTTGGTGCTCCTGGCTACTTCCTCAAGGAGAGGTACCAGGTCTTTCATGTTGGAGATTTTTTTGTCGTACATTAAGATGACAGGGTCTTCGAGCTCGATCTGCATCTTCTCAGGCTCTGTTACGAAGTAGGGGCTTAGGTAGCCTCTGTCAAACTGCATTCCCTCAACCACGTCAAGCTCTGTGTCGAGGCTTCTTCCCTCTTCTACGGTGATTACGCCGTCTTTACCAACTTTTTCCATTGCGTCCGCGATGATGTTACCGATAGTCGCATCGCCGTTTGCGGATACCGTAGCTACCTGGGCTATTTCTGTTCTGCCCTTTACCTGCTTACTCTGCTTACGGATGCTCTCTACCACTACCTCTACGGCTTTGTCTATGCCCCTTTTGAGTTTCATCGGGTCATGGCCCGCGGCTACGAGTTTAATGCCCTCGCGGAATATTGCCTGTGCAAGCACTGTCGCCGTCGTCGTGCCGTCTCCGGCTACGTCACTTGTGCGCGACGCTACCTCTTTTACCATCTGAGCGCCCATGTTCTCGAACTTGTCCTCTAGCTCTATCTCTTTGGCTACCGTTACGCCGTCCTTGGTTACCACGGGGGCGCCGAATGTCTTTTCTATAAGTACGTTTCTACCCCTGGGGCCCAGTGTGGCTTTTACCGCGTTTGCCAGCTGGTTTACTCCGCTCAGTACTGCCTCCTGAGCCTCTCTGTCAAATTTAATTTCCTTTGCTGCCATTTGTTTGTTGCCTCCTTTTATTATTGATCTAAGATTACTGCTAAGATGTCATTTTCATTAAGGATTATGTGGTCTTTACCTTTGAGCGTGATTTCGCTACCCGCATACATAGCAAACAGAACACTGTCACCCTTTTTTACTTCTAGCGGTGTTACGCTTCCGTCGGGATTAACCCTGCCGGGTCCAACGGCTTCCACTACGCCTTCAAGCGGTTTGTCTCCAGATGTATCGGGGATGATGATTCCGCCCTCCGTTGTATCCGGAACGTCTATTCTTTTTACCAACACTTTATCTTGAAGTGGTCTTACACCCATATTGTAATGCCTCCTGAGATTGAAATTATTAAGTTACAGCAAACCCATCGTTATAAAAACAGATATAAACTATGCATGAAATCGTTTGTGTCAAGAGGTGGGAGGAAAAATCTATCCTAATAACCTACTTCAAACGCGTTTTTGAGTATGGTTGATTCCCCTGAATTAAGATTAACGGAGACTATATCAAAGCGCATATTCCGCAGCTCCAAGCGGTTCTTCTCGAGATACACGTAAGCCGCCGCTGTGAGCCTTCTCTGCTTATGGCTGTTAACTACCTCCTCGGGACGGCCGAATGCGTCTGATGAGCGGGCCTTCACTTCTACAAAGCAGAGAACTCCATCTTTATCCTCTGCGATAATATCTATCTCCCCCTGACGGCACCGGAAATTCCTTTCGAGAATCTTGTACTTACTCCGCTTTAGGGCCTTTGAGGCGATATCCTCGCCATGCTGCCCGATTGTACGGCTGTCTTTCATAATAGTAACCGAGCTAACCGTCACCGGGATTGGGACCAAAATGAAATTCATCTATAAATAGCGAAGAATTTGAAAAGGTCTTGGGAGCTTGTCCTTGAAGTACGCGGACTTTAAAAGTAACCGAGTCGTCCTTATCCTCGACACTCATCAGCTCAACTACAATATTTTCAGCAACGTCCAGAATTGAAAGCGTCGCGTTCGGGGGATCGGCCTTAAAGCTGTCTGAGGATTTATTCCAAAGCTCCACAAAGTCACTGACGCTTTCGTGACCGGCAATTCTGCTTGGTCGGTCAGAGAAGTAAACAACGCTGGGCACTCCGTTGAGTATGAGAGTGTCATCCTTCATCTTTCCGGACGTACTACTGAGCACATAAAGATAGCTAGGGCCGCCCGAGTCGTTAACCGTGAATACTTGAGCAGCGGCACTGAGAGTAAAAACAAAGCTGATTACTATAAAAAGGATCGGTGTTAATAGGGATTTCCTCATTTTTTCCTCCCGAAAACATTCTTATCTAATAATATAGCACAGTTTATAAGAAGGATTACGTACCCTCGAGTTTCTTTTTAAGCTCAGCGAGCTTGGTGAGCGCGTCGAGCGGGGTGATGGAGTTGGTGTCGATCTCCTTTAGCTCTTCGAGCACGGGATCGGGCTCATTGTTATCGCTGCCACCGTTGTCATTGAAAAGAGAGATTTGGCCTCCGAGTATGGAAGTCTTGAGCCCTTCCTGGGATTTCTCTAAGTTAGTGAGCACTTTTCTGGCGTTTTTTATTACTATTTCCGGCACTCCGGCGAGCTTTGCGACCTGAATACCGTAGCTGTGGCTCGCGGCACCGGGGATGAGCTTTCTTAAAAATACTATCTTATCGCCGCTTTCCTTTACGTATATGTTGTAGTTCTTCGTCCTGCTCTTGGACATGGCGAGCTCTGCAAGCTCGTGGTAGTGGGTGGCGAATAGGGTGCGGGAGCCTTTGTCGTGCAGATACTCTGAAACCGCCCAGGCGATGCTCATGCCGTCAAAGGTGCTGGTGCCCCTACCAATTTCATCCAATATTACAAGGCTCTGCCCGGTTGCGTTTCTGAGAATATATGCGGTCTCGACCATCTCCACCATGAAAGTGGACTGGCCTTTCATCAGGTTGTCGGTAGCCCCCACACGGGTGAAGATCCTGTCTGTGAGCCCGATCTCGGCACTGTCCGCGGGAACGAAGCTCCCCATCTGAGCCATGAGCACGGTGAGCGCTACCTGGCGTATGAGGGTGGATTTACCCGCCATGTTAGGGCCTGTGATGAGAAGGAACTGGCTGTCATCACCGTCCAGCCTGATGTCGTTCGGAACGAACCGCTCGCCAAGCTCCATCCTTTCGACCACGGGGTGGCGGTTATTTTTAAGCTCTAAAACCTTTGAGTCCGTAATCACGGGGCGAACGTAGCCGTATTTCTGAGCCGCCTCTGAAAGGGCGCAGAAGACGTCTATATCGGCAATAATAGAAGCCGACTTTCTAACGCGCTCCGACTCACGGGCGATTTTTACTCTTAACTGCTGAAAGAGCTCCCTTTCTATTTCAAGTATTTTCTCCTCGGCCCCGAGTATCTTGTCTTCAAACTCCTTTAGCTCGTCAGTAATAAAGCGCTCTGCGTTTACTAGCGTCTGTTTTCTGATGAAATTTTCCGGGACAGAGGCTGAATTTGCTTTAGAGACTTCGATATAATAGCCGAACACGCGGTTGTAGCCTACTTTGAGCGTTTTTACGCCGGTTGCCTCTCTTTCCCTGCTTTCAAGCTCGGCAATCCAGTTCTTGCCGTCTTTTCTTATCGTCCGGAGCTCATCGAGCTCGGAGCTGACGCCTTGACGGATTATGCCTCCGTCATTTGGGGATACAGGCGGCTCATCTACTAAGCATTTCTCAATTGTAGAGCGCAGGTCCGTAAGCTCGTCTAAATCTTTGCCGATGGCCCCCAATACCCCAGAATCTTTCGACAGAGCGCTCTTGAGCTTAGCTATGTATAGGGAAGAGTCTCTTAAGGCGCCAAGATCCCTTGGCCTTCCAGAGGTTGTCGAGATCCTGCCTATTAGTCTTTCAATGTCGCTTATCTGGCCGAGCGTATCCCTGAGCTCTTTTAGCAGCTTCGGAGACTTGTGCAGCTCTTCTAAAGCGTCGAGCCTCTCCTCTATCTTTTTCTTGTCTTTAATTGGGTTGACAATCCTGTGCTTAAGGAGCCTCCCCCCCATAGGAGTGCTTGTATGGTCAAGTACCGATAGGAGCGTGCCCTCTGCGGCCTCGCCGGAGTTTGACTTAAGGAGCTCGAGGTTTCTCTTTGAGGACTCGTCTATAAGAAGATACTCGGTTTTCTCATAATAGCCGGGCTCGTCGAGCGGGGGCATATCGTCCATTTGGGTTTCTATCAGATAATGAATTAGCGCTCCAGAAGCTGAGATAGATTCGGGTTTTCCATCAAGCCCGAAAGGTTTCAGCGACTTTACTTTGAGATGCTCCGTTAGCAGCTCTTCGGCACGGTCTTGATCCCATACCCATGAATCAAGGGGAGTGATTACGGGGTTTAGCGAGGATATAACCGAAACGCTCAAGACCTCGCCCTGGTAGAGGTCGTCTGGAAGTAGTATCTCGCTTGGCTCAACTTGAAGGAGCTCATCTGTCAGGTCTTCAAGATTCATAAATGAAGTCACGCGGAAAGCCCCTGTGGAAATATCCGTATAGGCCAGCCCGTACTTCACTTTATTTGCGTATGAGGATTTATCTACGCATACGCTTGCGAGAAAATTATTGGATTTTGAGTCGAGTTTTTCAGAATCGAGAATTGCGCCCGGTGTGAGCACCCGTACCACTTTTCTCTTAACAACGCCCTTTGCGCTCTTTGGGTCCTCTACCTGCTCGCATACAGCCACACGGTGTCCGCTTTGCAGGAGCTTGGCAAGGTATGGCTCGGCGCTATGGTGAGGAACCCCGCAAAGGGGAACAGGATTCTTGTCCGATTTGTTCCTGGAAGTGAGAGCTATACCGAGAACTTTTGAGGCCACTTTGGCATCGTCATAAAACATCTCATAGAAATCCCCAAGCCGGAAGAACAGAATCGCGTCCGGATATTCTCTTTTTATCTCATTGTACTGCTTTAGCATGGGGGTTTGGCTTGCCATGGTGTAAAGAGATTATATCGTCTCGCTCTGAAAGTCTCAATTTAAGAAGAGAATTCCTTGCGCAGGCGGGCTTAGCAGAATAGAATATTGTCAGCCATCTGTTGATTAAACGGTGCAGATATAATCATGACAGAACTTGATAGAGTGAAATTCTCAATTGGGCAGGTAATTCACCACAGACTCTTTGACTATAGGGGCGTTATTGTGGACGTAGACCCTGTATTTTCGGGTACGGAGGAGTGGTACGAGCAGGTAGCGTTATCGAGGCCGCCAAAGGACAAGCCCTGGTATCACGTACTCGTTGACGGCGCTTCGCATCTAACATACGTAGCAGAGAGGAATCTTGAGCCCGATGAGTCAGGACGGCCCGTTAAACACCCTTTAGTTAAGGAGTTTTTCACGGGGTTCAATAAAGGCGCCTATTCTACCAAGGATTTATTCAATTGAGCTTGTTATAACCTGACCGATTGATTTATAACCCTAACCCGCGATAATATTCAATTAAGTTCGAATGAAAATATGATAAAACCTAAGCCTCATATAGAAAACCTAATCCCCTATGTGCCCGGAAAGCCAGTCGAAGAGCTCGAGCGGGAGCTGGGAATATCGGGCGCAATAAAGATAGCCTCAAATGAAAACCCATTGGGCCCATCCCCGCTGGCGCTGAAAGCTATGGAAGAATCGCTGGGTGAGACGCACCGCTATCCGGACGGAGACTCTTTTTATCTGAAACAAAAACTCGCCGGGAAGCTGGGGATAAAAGAAGAGACGATAATATTCGGGAACGGATCAAACGACGTGCTGGATATAGCCGCGCGAACATTCATGTACTCGGGGGATGAGGCTATTATGGGCGAGTACGGGTTTATCGTCTACCCGTTAGCGACTCAGGCAGTCGGGGCAAACGCGGTGATTTCCCCTATGCTGGATTATACGCATGACCTGCGGGATATGCACTCGAGAATAACCGAGAGAACCAAGATTGTATTCATCGCTAACCCGAATAACCCTACGGGGACTATGGTAAAAAGAGCCGAGATTGAATGGTTTATAGACAGTGTGCCCGAGGACGTACTGGTAGTGTTTGACGAGGCTTACTTTGAATACGTAGAGGACCCGGACTACCCGGACACGCTGGAGTATCACGGAAGCGGTAAGTCCATATTAACTGTCAGGACCTTCTCAAAGATATACGGGCTTGCCGGTATCAGGCTCGGCTACGGCGTTGGGAATGAAAAGATCGTATCTCAAATGCAGCGCGTAAGACACCCCTTCAACGTAAGCTCCCTCGCGCAGGCAGGCGGCATAGCCGCGCTTGATGACAAAGAGCATATTGCAAGGTCTAAAGAGATAAACCAGAAAGGGCTTAAGTACTTGTCTTCTGAGCTTGGTGAATTGGGTATCAAATCGGCGCCCACGTATACGAACTTCATACTCATAGACCTTGAGTCTGACCCGATGCCCGTATATAACTCGCTTTTAAAACAAGGGGTTATTGTAAGACCTGTAGCGGGGTATGGGCTGAAAACTCATCTTAGGGTTACAGTTGGTCAGATGGACGAAAATGTGAGATTTATAGAGGCACTCAAGAAAGTTTTGAAGGGATAAGAAAATGTCGGTAAAAAAAATCACAATAGTGGGGCTCGGCCTGATAGGCGGCTCGCTCGCCCGGGCGCTGAAGGAATCTGATTTTGCTGAGACAATATCAGGAGTCGATAGGGATAAGGACTCTGTAGAATATGCAGTAACGGAGCACATTATCGACGAAGGATCCACTGATATTAAAGAGTGTTCACGTATTGCGGATATAATAGTGATCGCTACACACCTGGGAGCTATAAAAGAGACTGCAATATCCGCATCTTCAACTGCGCCGAAAGGAGCCGTTATCACTGATACAGGGAGCGTTAAAGAAAAGGTTCTGCATGATGTAGACGGAATTCTGCCATCTTACCTAAACTTCGTCGGCGGCCACCCAATCGCGGGCACTGAGAATTCGGGCGTTAGATCAGGCAGCCCGGGACTCTTTAAAGGAAGAAGATGCATACTCACTCCAACTGAAAATACTAATAAAGAAGCCCTGAAAACTGTAGCGTCGATGTGGGAGGCTGTGGGCGCGAACGTATTTGAAATGGACGCGGTCGCGCACGACCGAATTTTCGGAGCCGTGAGCCACCTGCCGCACGTGGTCGCGTACGCGCTTATTAACTCCGTTCTCTCCGCTGAGAATAACGGAGAGCTTTTTGATTTTGCCGGCGGGGGACTAAAGGACTACACAAGGATCGCAGCAAGCTCTCCTGAGATGTGGGTCAGCATATTCCAGGCTAACAGCAGCCCAACGCTTGAGGCTATATCCAGGTTTCAGCAAGCGCTCGAGAGGATTAAGGACGCTATTGAGAAGGGAGATGAGAGCGCTTTATTGGATGAGCTTACTAAGGCAAAAAGTTTGAAAGAGAAAATAAAGTAAAAGGCTGAGGATGAGATCCTGAAACGAGTTCAGGATGATAAACAGGGAATATCTCTATACATCAAGGAGCTTTATAATGTCTGCGACTATGGCTTGGGGGTTTTGGGTTATTTCCTCGGTGAGCACATTTTTGGGCTCTTCCAAATCTTCGAGCTGGCTTTGTAGAAGGTCTGCGCCCGCAAAGTGGCCTTTTCTGTCCTCTAGTCTGTGGAGTATTACCTCTTTTTCGCCCTTGAGATAAATGAACTCGATCTTTGCCCTGCTTTTTCTAAGAAAGTCGCGGTAGGTCTTTTTAAGCGCAGAGCAGGCGAACACCATCTGCTCATCCCTCTCGTCAATGAACTTCCTAATGGACTCGAGCCAGGGTATCCGGTCTTCGTCTGTGAGCGGAACTCCCCGTGACATTTTTTCAATATTGGATTCGGGATGGAAATCGTCGGCGTCGTAGAAACTCCAGCCGATTCTTTTAGCCAGGAGCTTTCCTATTGTAGTTTTACCTGACCCGGCAACACCGATCAGGATAATTACCATTTATTGAGGCCTGCTGAAATATCAGCCAATAATGTAATCTTCATTCTTTTACTAGCCGACATCGCATCTGCAGGCGGTAATAAAGAGAGTTAGCAATAAAAGAGAAATAATCGTTAAATGTAGACGCATTCTGGTTTCTCCGGACTGATATTATTTTTACAGCAATTTACAAACACCCGACATTATACAGCTACAAGATTTAATTCTCAAAATATTAAATCGGATTACCTCTATAATAATGGGCATTTGAGTTGTTTCTTATAAAATATATCATAACATGCCCGCTATTTATTAGCCCAAACAGTTAATTGGCGTTTAATCCTCTCTTAACACAATCTTAACATTACTGATGTTAACTCTTAACTCAGAAAATCTATAGGAGGTTGTAGAAAATGGTTAAAGAAAAATATATCAAAGGCAGTTTACTGCTAAGTGCCGCATTATTCTTGGTAGCACTGGCCGTGAATGTAAGCAGTGCAGATGAACCTGTTAAGGTTGACCCTGCTATCCCTTCTTACACCAAAACCAGCGGTGTATCGGGGAATATCAATAGCGTAGGTTCTGACACCATGAATAACCTTATGACACTATGGTGTGAGGGATTCACAAAGGATTATCCGAACGTAAAATGCCAGATCGAAGGTAAGGGCTCAAGCACAGCTCCTCCGGCATTAATCGAAGGAACGGCTCAGTTCGGACCAATGTCAAGAGCCATGAAAAGTAAAGAGGTAGACGAGTTCGAAAAGGCTTTTGGTTATCCGCCGACTGAAGTTCCTACATCTATTGACACACTGGCTGTTTTCGTAAACAAAGATAACCCCATCAGCTGCTTAACGATTGATCAGGTAGACGCGGTATTTTCCAAGAATAGAAAATGCGGCGGTGCTGAAGACATTACCACATGGGGCCAACTCGGAGCAACAGGCGAGTGGGCTAATAAGCCGATAAGCATCTACGGCAGAAACTCCGCTTCAGGCACCTACGGTTACTTTAAAAAGAAAGCTCTTTGTAAAGGCGACTATAAGGACAGCGTAAAAGAGCAGCCGGGATCGGCATCGGTCGTTCAGGGTATAACAGAGGACGTTACAGCTATCGGATACAGCGGAATCGGCTACAAAACCTCTGGCGTTAAAGCACTTGAGCTGGGCAAAGAAGCAGGCTCGTGCGCAGCGCCTAACCTTGAGAACGTTGTAAGCAAAGCATATCCGCTCGGAAGATACCTCTATCTCTATGTAAATAAGAACCCTGAGCAGCAGCTCGATCCGCTCCGCCTCGAGTTCTTAAAATACGTTTTAAGTAAAGAGGGACAGGAAGTTGTGGTAAAAGACGGTTATCTTCCGCTTCCTGCTAGCGTTGACGAAAAAATTATGTCTAAAATTGGAGCTAAGTAACGATTTCACTCATAACCAGTTATACGCTACACTCTATCTCAGCTGGAATTAAATGACTGCGCAAACTAGACTTAAGAAAAAAGATACATCCCAAGCTTCCTCCGGAGTAAGACGGAGGAAGCTTGTGGATTTTATCGCGACCGGTGTCGTTACTACAGGCGGTATCGCGATTATCCTAAGTATACTGGCAATTCTCGTTTTCATAGGTATTGAGACCGTGCCCCTGTGGCAGGGTGTTAAATCCGAGCTTACGAGCTCTTTTATATTAAAGGAATCCCCTGAGCTCTCTTCTTATTCACTGGACAGCCCGGATAAAACTACTTTCCCATATCTTGCAACGGGTACAGAGGAATATAAGGAAATCGGCTTCATTGTGACCGATGACGGGGTGTTCCGATTCTTATCATTAAAAGACGGGAGTGTATTAAAATCTATCCCGCTTACAGATATCGAGGGCTCCGAGATTACATCGAGCTTCGTATCGGTTAACAACGAGCTTTACAGCTTTGGAACAAGCGACGGGTTTGTACTTCCTGTAAGCACTAATTATAAGATCACATTCTCAGACCAAAAAAGAATTATCACTCCGGATATTACGCAGGGTGAGCTCTTTAAAGTAGCTGACTCGCCCCTGGTAAATATAGCTTACGAGGAGTCGGAGGAAGACGGCGGTAAAGCCGCGGCCGCATATACTAAGAGCGGCTCTTTATTGTTTGTAGCGGCAGCGGAGTCAGAAGAGGACGACTTTGGATTTGGGGAAGAGGAAAGTACTGGTGAAAATCATACCACCGATCTCACCTCACAGCTCGAGCAAGCAGGCGTTACGGCGATTGAGCTGGATTCCAGCCTTGAGAACCTCTTTGTGGGCACTGATAACGGAAAGCTCTTTCATTGGGACGTGAGTGATAAGGGTAGCCCGGAATTTTTAAGAGCAATTGACGCGACAAAGGATTCAAACACAGCTATAACTGCTCTTGCTTTCCTGCTCGGTGACCGCTCACTCGTTGTGGGAGACGAAGCGGGCCAGGTTTCAGTATGGTTCGAAGTGCCGGACAAGACCTCTCCGACGGGAGATTTACTCAAGAGAATACACGAGCTAAGCCCATTGGAATTGCCGGTTACTCAAATTACAGCGTCCGCGAGAGACAGGGGTTTTCTGGCTTCCGATACGGGCGGCAATATTAACTTGTATCACGCGACTTCGAACCAAAAAGTAGCAGAGTTTAAAGGAGACGGCTCGTCAATTCAGAGGCTGGCTTTCTCGCCAAAAGCTAACGGGATCGCGGCAATAGACAAGGAAGGTAAATTCTACAATTGGAACGTTGAGAACGAGCACCCGGAAACTAATTTTAAGACTCTGTTCGGAAAAGTATGGTACGAAGGCTACGAGAAACCGGAGTATGTGTGGCAGTCAACCGGAGGCACCGACCAGTTCGAGCCTAAATTCAGCCTGACCCCGCTTGCTTACGGTACGTTAAAAGGGGCAATATACGCGTTAATCTTCGCGATTCCTATCTCTATCTTAGGGGCGCTCTGCGTGTCGCAGTTTATGCACCCTACGCTAAGAAATACGATAAAGCCGATAATAGAAATTATGGCAGCGCTCCCGAGCGTTGTGCTCGGATTCTTTGCAGGTCTGTGGCTTGCACCGGTGCTGGAAAAGGTTATACCCGCTGTGTTCACTATGCCGATCGTACTAACAATCCTTACTATAATAAGCGTATTTATATGGCATCAAGCACCAAGAGCAATCAAAGGCAGGTTTAAACACGGTACAGAGCTATTTTTCTTAGTGCCGGTGATAATAATCGGAGTGCTGATTTCGCTCTGGCTGAACGGTCCGATCGAAAGCGCTCTATTCGCCGGAGACTATAAGAGCTGGTTGTATAACGTTTTAGGTCTTCAGTATGATCAGCGAAACTCCTTAATCGTAGGTTTCGCAATGGGGTTTGCTGTTATTCCAATCATATTCACAATCTCGGAAGACGCCCTGTCGAGCGTACCGAAACACCTTACCGCGGGCTCTCTGGCGCTAGGCGCGAACAGCTGGCAGACGGCTATTAGAGTAATACTCCCCACGGCAAGCCCCGGCATATTCTCGGCTGTAATGATAGGCCTGGGAAGAGCTATCGGAGAGACCATGATCGTTCTTATGGCTACAGGGAACACGCCTATCATGGACTGGAGCGTGTTTAACGGGTTCAGAGCGCTATCGGCGAATATTGCCGTGGAAATACCTGAAGCGCCCCACGGGGGCACGCTTTATAGAATCCTGTTCCTGGCAGCCCTGCTGCTGTTTTTCTTTACCTTCTTTATTAATACAGCGGCTGAGATTGTGAGGCAAAGACTGAGAAAGAAATTCGGACAGCTTTGATATGAGAAATTTTATTGTTACGGATATTGGATATGAATAATAAATTTTGGAGAAGCGGAGACCCATTCGTATGGCTGACAGGCGTTGCGCTTATGTTCAGTCTGCTCATGATCGCGGGGCTTCTGTGGCTGATAGCGGCCAAGGGGCTCGGGTTTTTCTGGCCCGCTTCGGTGGCCGAGCTCGAGCTCAAAAACGGAACCAGAGTGATGGGAGAAATTACCGGTCACGAAAAGATTAAAACGTTCAGCAAGAAAGAGAGCGCTGACGATGCCTTTAGGACTCAGCTGAAAATCGGAAACCGCGATCTTTACGGCCTTGATTTCAGATGGATTGACGACGACCAGATTGCAAGCACTACATACCCTGAGTTTGCAGTCGTGCTGGAAAGAAGGGAATGGGGCAATATGTACGCGTTCATAAAAGAGATAAAGGAAGACGGTAATACCGTATGCACAGGAAATCAGGAGTGCTGGAGTACGCTTGAGTCGCTAATCCCGGAGTATCATAAGATATTTAAAGAGATTAAGGATATCGAAAAAGGCGAAATCGGGGGCATCAACCACTCAATTGAAAACTACAGGCTCAAGATCCGCGGGCTTGAGATGAAAGGCGGAGATAGTCAGGCTCAGATAAAAGACTATGAAGCAAAGGTAAAAGAGGAAGAAGCCAAGTACCGGGTGAAGGAAGAAGAATTATCCACACTATATAAGGATTTTGAGAGAGACAAGATTGTAATGGTGTCGGTGGACGGCAGGGAAAAAGAGATGTCCATAGGCAACGTTGTAAGGGCCTACAGACCAAACGCAATGAGCTGGTTTGGAAAGGCTTCGCTTTATCTATCTAGAGCCTGGGGATTTGTCTCAGAGGACCCCAGGGAAGCCAATACGGAAGGAGGCGTATTCCCCGCAATATTCGGGACGGTGTTCATGGTCCTTATTATGAGCATTGTTGTGCTTCCGTTCGGAGTGCTGGCGGCGCTCTATCTGAGGGAATATGCCAGGCAGGGCACGCTTGTGAGAATTGTGCGGATTTGCGTGAATAACCTTGCCGGCGTACCTTCTATCGTATTCGGAGTGTTTGCCGTAGGATTTTTTATATATGGTTTGGGAAGTAATATAGATAGCTTCTTTTTCAGCGAAGCGCTTCCTACCCCGACTTACGGTACGGGCGGAATCCTTTGGGCCTCCCTAACACTGGCATTACTTACGGTGCCGGTTGTGATTGTGGCAACTGAGGAAGGGCTTGCCGCCGTACCTCAGGAAATAAGGCACGGATCTCTGGCACTGGGTGCCACAAAATTTGAGACCACGTGGAAAATAGTAATCCCAAGTGCAATGCCCGCGATCCTAACGGGGCTGATATTGGCAATCGCCAGGGCAACGGGCGAGGTTGCGCCCCTTATGATTACAGGAGTAGTGAAACTTGCGCCCCAGCTCCCGATAGACGGGTACTTCCCATACGTTCATTTGGAGAGAAAATTCATGCACCTGGGCTTTCATATCTATGATGTAGGGTTTCAGTCACCTAATGTGGAGGCGGCAAAGCCTATGGTATTCACAACAGCACTTCTTTTGATATTGATTGTTATAATACTTAACTTGAGCGCGATAATTATAAGAAACCGTTTAAAAAAGAAATACACTACCTCGGCAGTATAATAAATGTTATTATTATTGATACTTCCGGGGTAAATCATGAAGGAGATTGAGCACAGAATGTCGACTGAGAATGTTACAGAAGCAACAGTGAGCGCTCGTGAAGTGCTGCCCAAAGACTTAGAACAGCCTCAAGGTGTTGTAAAATTTCAAGTCCCGGACCCTGTGGTTGAAGTAAACGGCGGAAACCTTTACTACGGGTCGAAGCAAGCGCTTAAGGATATCAACATGGATATACCTAAAAACAAAGCGACCGCGTTTATCGGACCATCAGGCTGCGGAAAATCTACGCTCCTTCGTTGTTTTAACCGACTGAACGACCTTGTGGACTCCGCGAGAGTCGAGGGTGAATTTAAGATAAACGGTATGGACATACACGATCCCGGGGTAGATATAACAGATCTTAGAAAGAATGTCGGAATGGTGTTTCAGAAATCAAATCCGTTTCCTAAATCTATATATGAAAACGTAGCATACGGTGCAAGAATAGCCGGTGAGAACAGAAAGTCCGTACTCGATGAAATAGTCGAAAAAAGCTTAAAAGGAGCTGCTCTCTGGGACGAGGTACACGACAGATTGAATGAGAGCGCTCTGGGCATGTCGGGGGGACAGATGCAGAGGCTCTGCATCGCAAGGGCAATTGCGGTTGAACCCGAGGTTCTTTTGATGGACGAGCCGTGCTCGGCGCTTGACCCGATTGCGACAGGAAAGATTGAAGACCTTATAAACGAGCTTAAGGAAAGCTACACGATCGTTATTGTTACTCATAACATGCAGCAGGCCTCTCGCGTCTCTGATTACACCGCTTTTATGTACTTGGGAGAGGTCATAGAATACGACAGTACCGAGAATATATTCCTGAATCCAAAACTCAAACAGACCGAAGATTATGTTTCAGGGAAATTCGGATAAGCGAATTTCGCCGCATTATTTCCAAATATTAGTATAATAAATAAGTATTATGTCAGATGAGAAGAAAAAAGTGTTGTTTCTATGTACTCACAATTCAGCCAGATCCCAAATGGCGGAGGGAATATTGAGATCATCCCATGGAGACAAGTATGAAGTGTTTAGCGCGGGTACAGAGCCATCAAGAGTTAACCCCTATGCCGTAAGGGCAATGGCTGAAATTGGGATAGATATATCGGATCACGCCTCAAAGCATATTGAGAAGTTCGACGGGCAGGATTTTGATACGGTAGTCACAGTTTGTGACCATGCTAAGGAGACATGTCCTACGTTTCCCGGAGCAAAAAAGTATTTACATAAGGGGTTTACTGATCCTTCAAGATTCAGAGGGAAGGACGAAGAGATACTTTCCGGCTTTAGAAATGTAAGGGATGAGATAAAAAGCTGGATAGACGATGAGTTTAAAGACTCTTAGCAGTACCTGAGCACAATGCTCTCAATCTATATTAATCATATTCGACGGTAACTGAAGATATGGCAAAACTTGAAGACGAAATCAGCAAATTAAAAAAAATGCTCTTTGAAATGGCTACGTCTATAGAAGAGATGATTGCCAAAAGTATCAAAGCACTCAAAGACAGCAATATGATAATGGCCGAAGAGGTAATAAAGAGCGATGCCAAAATCAATCAGATGGAGATTGAAATTGACGAGCAGTGTATCAGGATATTGGCTCTTCAACACCCGGAAGCCGAAGACCTGAGAACGGTAACCATGGTTATGAAAATAAACAGCGAGCTTGAAAGGATCGGTGACCATGCTGCCAATATAGCGGAAAAAGCTATATATCTTGCCGACAAAATGCCTGTAAAACCTTTAATTGATATACCCAGAATGGCTGATAAGGCAATAGAAATGCTCCAGGAAAGCCTCGACGCGTTTGTAAACAAAGACGCCGAGCTTGCGGTAGCCGTATGTAAAAAGGACGACGAAGTAGACGCACTTGAGCCTCAGATCGTAAGGGAGCTAATAACGTATATGATCTCTGACCCCCAGACCATAGACCGGGCGCTCACCTTGATACTTATTGCCAGAGACATTGAAAGGGTCGCTGATCTGGCCACTAATATTGCAGAAGACACATACTATATAGCTAGCGGCAAGACACTAAAGCATCATGCTTTTGAGCAAGATTAGATGCATGCCCCTATATCAATCCACATCCTCAAGAGAGATAAAACGATAATTAACCGCTAAGTTTATGATGTTCCCGATCCGTATAGACAGCACAGCCGAGAGCTCAGATCAGATTTAATTTGCCTCTGTACTTAACTTCCCTTGAAAACGTACTGCGGACAGATAAACTCTTTTCCACTAAATTCAGGGATTTAAGCAAATGCACTTAAGAGAACTTTATTTATCAGGGAAAGAGAATATGAAAAGGAGCTCCGTGGAAAATCCGGCGCTCGAGTCGTATCTCCTGCTATCGAAGGCGAATGCGGTATCGGACATAGCTGAGATATATACACACCCTGAAAAAGAAATGGAAAGTGAAACAGTAGAGCAGTACTTTAAATTGCTCGGAAGAAGAGCTAATAACGAACCCTCGGCTTACATAATGGGAGAAAAGGAATTTTATTCAAGACGCTTTGAGGTCAATCCATCAGTGCTAATACCGAGGCCCGAAACCGAGCTTTTAACCGAGGAGACGATCAAAATAGTGGAATCTATGGAATCCCCCGCCGTACTTGATTTAGGGACCGGAAGCGGCTGTATTGCCGTTACGATTGCAGCAGAAACGCCCCTCTCTAATGTATACGCCTCCGATTTATCAGCCGAGGCGCTGAGGACGGCTGAAAATAATGCACGTATGCACCAAGTAGATGATAGAATCTCCTTTGTGAACGGGCACCTGTTAAGCCCGTTTAAAAAAAACGCTTTTGATATAATAGTTTCTAACCCGCCTTATATATCTGAGTCGGATTTTGAAACGCTTGGGCCCGAGGTAAGAGATTATGAGCCCAGGCTTTCTCTATTGGCCGGTTCAGACGGCCTTCGTATCATAAAGGACATTGTTAACGAATCTCCCTTCATTCTAAAAGACGGAGGTTGGTGCCTCCTTGAAATCGGTCAAGGGCAGTCTGAGAGAGTTATTGGGCTGTTCCATGAAAGAGGATTTAGTGAAATTAGTGCCTTAAGGGATATAAGTAATACGGAGAGAGTGGTAAAAGCACAGTGGAAAAAATAATAGTAGAAGGCGGAAATAAACTTGAGGGCGAGCTTGTCGTAAGCGGCGCTAAAAACGCAGTGCTCCCGCTTATGGCGGCGTGCATACTGACAGAGGGCGTAAACAGTTTTACAAACGTGCCTGATCTTGCTGATGTCAGGACAATGTGCAAGATGCTCGAGATCCTCGGCGCGCGCGTAGAATTTGAAGACGGATCACTAGAAATAGATACCACGAACTTAAATAAATGGGTTGCCCCTTATGACCTGGTAAAAACCATGAGGGCATCTGTATTGGTTCTGGGTCCGCTGACCGCGAGATTTGGCCGGGCAAGAGTGTCTTTACCCGGGGGCTGCGCGATCGGTGAGAGACCTATCGACCAGCATCTTAAGGGACTTCAGATACTGGGGTCTGAAATAGAAATAGAGGAAGGTTATGTTGAAACGATAGCGCCCAAACTAGAGGGCGGAGTTATTCCATTTGACGTCTCTACCGTTACTGGAACGGAGAACCTGATCTTATCATCCGTACTAGCGCAGGGGGAAACGATACTGCTAAACGCCGCGTGTGAGCCTGAGGTAACCGAGCTCGGACGGGTTTTAAATGAAATGGGAGCGGACATTCAGGGGATCGGAACCGATATTATAACAATTAACGGCGTCACGGAGCTTGTGCCCATAAAAGACCACGAAGTTATGCCCGACAGGATAGAGGCGGGCACCCTGATGATAGCGTCTGTCCTTACCGGTGGAGATATATTTTTAACAAACTGCCGATTTGAGAATATGGGGGCTTTGATAGGAAAGCTTCTCGAAGCCGGCGCGGAAATCACAAGAGAAAACGGCGGGATCAGAATAAAAAGCTCAGGTGAGCTAAAGAGCATTGATTTTACGACTCTGCCTTATCCCGGTTTTCCGACAGATATGCAGGCACAGATGATGACGCTTATGAGTATAGCTGACGGTCTGAGCATAATAACCGAGACCATATTCCCTCAGAGATTTCTTCACGCGGGCGAGCTTAGAAGAATGGGAGCGGATATAAAACTCGTAGGCAATAGCGCAGTCGTGAGAGGAGTCGGACATGTAAGCGGAGCACCTATCATGGCGAGCGACCTGAGAGCCAGCGCTTCTCTTGTTTTAGCAGGGGTCGCCGCGCAAGGAAAGACAGAAATATCCCGTATCTATCACCTGGACAGAGGATATGAAAAATTGGACCGCAAACTAGAAACAGTCGGAGCCAGAATTTGGAGGGAAAAGGAATGATAACACTTGCTATAGCCAGAGGAAGACTGCTCACTGAGGCAGGTAAATTACTTAAAAAAGCGGGTTATCCCGTGGATGATGTGCTTAAGGACTCGAGGAAGTTAATATTTGAATACCCCTCGGTCGGACTCAAGATTCTGATAATACGGCCGACTGATATCCCCCCTTATGTGGAGTACGGAGCCGCCGATTTAGGAGTGGTGGGTAGAGATACTCTGATAGAGGAAAAACACGATTTGTATGAGCCTCTTGATTTGGGCATAGGTAAATGCAAACTTGTTGTGGCGGCACCCAAGGGATTTGGCTATAACTCGACCAAGGCTCTGAGAGTAGCAACCAAGTATCCGAAGACAGCATATGAGCACTTTGCAAAAAAAGGGGTAGGCGCTGAAATAGTTAAGCTGTACGGCTCTGTAGAGCTCGCTCCTATAGTTGGGCTCTCGGACGTCATAGTAGACCTTACCGCCACAGGGGAAACTCTTAAGAAAAATAACCTGGTTGAGTTTGAGAACATTGCAGATATTACCGCAAGGCTCGTCGTAAACAGGGTCAGCATGAAGGTCAAATCGGAAGAGATTAAAGAGCTGATTGCAAAGCTTAAAAAAGTCAGAAAGTAGCGCTGTCCGATAACATCTCAAAAAGCCCAGTATCGGCTTCTCAGCATATTATTGCTCTATAAACATAGCGTTAATAAATAGTTTATTCTTTGAAAAAACGCACCCATTTGCTACACTTACTATCTAATATAGATTAGGAACATTATGTATTAGTCGTAGTTAATAACCCCCGTGGCAGTTTAGGGATAAATATTTACGCCGGGAGAAAAAATGACGGCCCGAGAGAAGCAATCAAAAACAAAAGAGAAGAGTAGCGCTCAGCTCACCCAGCAGAACTTGATAGAGAGCTATAAAAAAGTCCGGGAATTTTCGCATACACTGGCTGAGCCCCTTGAGATTGAGGACTATGTAATACAATCTATGCCAGACGTAAGCCCTACCAAGTGGCACCTGGCGCACACAAGCTGGTTTTTTGAGACATTCGTGCTGGCAAAATCTATCAAAAACTATAAATCCCCGAACCCCCAATACGCGTATCTGTTTAACTCATACTACGTGCAAGCAGGGGAGAGGCACTACAGACCTAAACGCGGTCTTATTTCACGACCTACAGTGGAGGAAACCTACAGCTACCGAAACCATGTGGATGAAAATATGATAGGGCTTATGGAAAATGCCGACGGAAAGTTCTGGAAGAATTTGTCCCATGTAATTGAAATAGGCATCCACCACGAACAGCAGCATCAGGAACTGATACTGACCGATATAAAGCATGTTCTTTCCGAGAACCCGCTGAGGCCCGCATACGTAAAAGACAAAACGAAAAATAGCAGCAAATCTACCAAAAAACCTAAAAGCGCCTGGGTGGGGTTCGATGGAGGAGTATATTCTATCGGCCATGGGGGAGAAGGATTCGGTTATGACAACGAGTACCCTCTCCATAAAATTTATCTCGAGCCGTTCTCGCTTAAGACTACACTTGTGACAAACGGCGAATATATGGAATTTATAGATGACGGCGGATATGAAACACCCGAGATTTGGCTTTCTGAGGGATGGGCGACAGTTGAGGGAAACGGATGGAAAGCACCTTTCTATTGGGAAAAAACCGGTAGAAAATGGCAAGAGTTCACTCTTAACGGGATGAAGGGTATTGATCCCTCGGAACCTGTAAGCCACCTGTCATATTTCGAGGCGGACGCTTTTGCCAGATGGTCGGGCGCCAGAATTCCAACAGAGGCGGAGTGGGAAGTGGCCGCATCCGGATTGCCTGTAGAGGGAAACTTCGTTGAGGATACGAAATTTCACCCTTCGGCCCTAAATGGAGGCTCCAAGGTCAAGGGGCTTAAGCAGATGTACGGCGATGTATGGGAATGGACCTCTAGTCCCTATGTGTCTTATCCGGGATTTAAAACACTTCCCGGAGCGCTCGGTGAATATAACGGGAAGTTTATGTGTAACCAGATGGTGCTTAGAGGAGGCTCCTGCGCTACATCGAAATCGCACATAAGAAAAACTTATAGAAACTTCTTCCCGCCTGATGCCCGCTGGCAGTTCATGGGCCTAAGGCTCGCAAAAGACGCAGGTTAAGTAGCTGAATCTATAGGCGTTTGACATAATCTAATTAATAAGACCATGCATAAGAACCTACTGAAACTTAAAAAATTTGAACCCGAAACCCAGGACATTGTCTCTGAGATCACAGAGGGTCTTACCCGATCTCAAAAGGCGCTCCCGAGTAAGCTCTTTTACGATAAAGAGGGCTCTTCGCTATTCGATCAAATTACAAATCTTGAGGAGTATTACCTCACTCGTACAGAGATTTTGATCATTAATGACAACATAGAGCAAATCGCAGACGCGCTTGGCGAGAACTGCTTACTTATAGAGCTTGGAAGCGGAAGCTCAAAAAAAATAAGGCTTTTACTGGAGAATCTTAATAACCCTGCGGGCTATGTACCTATAGATATTTCTGAAGAGCACTTACTTAGTTCCGCAAAAACCCTGGCGAACGATTATCCGGGTTTGAGGATAATGCCAGTTTACGCTGATTACACGAAAAGCTTTACCCTTCCCCCTTTTAATTTCCCGTACTCAAATAAAGTCGTTTACTATCCGGGCTCGACAATAGGTAATTTCAGCCCTGACGAAGCGTACGAATTCCTAAAAAGAATCTCTCAAATAGCAGGCCCAGGAAGTGGTCTCTTGATTGGAGTGGACCTGGTGAAAGATAAAAATATTCTGAATAGAGCTTATAATGACGATTCAGGCGTTACGGCCGATTTCAACCTGAACATACTACGAAGGATAAACCGTGAGATAGGCTCAGATTTCAATCTTGATGAATGGGAGCATAACGCTTTTTATAACAGCGAAGAAAATAGAATTGAAATGCACCTTGAGAGCAGAAGCGACCAACTTGTAAAAATTAACGGCACACGCGTAAAGGTCGCAAAAGGAGAGAGCATCCTTACGGAATATTCTTATAAGTATACGATTGAGGCGTTCAGAGAGCTTGTTTCAGATTTCTACGAAGTCGAGACTGTGTGGACAGATCGGAACAGTCTGTTTAGCATGCAATACCTTGTTGCGTACTAAGAGTTCGAATCAGAAGATAAAAGGGATAAATAATTGTGAGCAGACGAATTATGCCTGAGCGTATAGAACCCGGACCGGGGCAGGAATCGGTTTGGGACTATCCGAGACCGCCCGCGCTTGAGAATAGCGAAAAGCATGTAGAAGTATTCTTTAACGATATTCTGATCGCGGATTCAAGCGAGGTGAAAAGGGTCATAGAGACTTCAGGGCCACCTGTTTACTATATACCGGAAGCCGACGTAGAGATGAAATACCTTTTTGAGAGCGCTCACAAGACACTCTGTGAGTGGAAGGGTCTCGCGCATTACTACGATATAGAAGTACATGATAAAAAAGCAATAAACGCCGCCTGGCATTACCCCGAGCCTACCCGGGGATATGAAGCTATAAAGGGTCATATCGCTTTTTACGCACAGTTAATGGATACGTGCTTCGTAGACGGAGAGATTGTTAAGCCTCAGCACGGTACATTTTACGGGGGCTGGATTACAAGTGACATCGTGGGCCCCTTTAAAGGTGAGCCTGGCACCGAAGGTTGGTAAAACCAAGGACTGCAAATTTCATTAACACTTTCAATTTATCAGACCGATACTTACATGCCGATATGTTAATCACTTAAAGCGGTTTATAATATAACTCTGTAATGAGCTCCGGGATCGGTAAGGTAATGAAACTTAATCGCAAAAGGAGAAGCAAGGGAGACCTTAAGCCTAAAGAAAGCTCAGAGGATATTGCGGTGGCTCTGAGCAAGCTCTACAGTGCGTTCGACCAAGCTTTTCGAGCTGCAAAGGAGCAAGACTGTGAAATTGATACACAAATCTGTAGTGAGACAATAGAACAAACCAGAAGCCTGAGTACAGACCCGCTGACGAATAAACCTGAGACTTTAGCGCTTCTTTCTTACATGCTCCTTGAGTATTCAAGGGTTCCGGCAATGATAGGCGTCAGGGGACAAAAGAGGGAGCTTAAGTACCAAGACCGCGCGCTCTGGGACAAGGCTTTCATCGAGGAGGGGCTGGATTATCTAAATAAGTCCGCTGAGGGGAATACAGTTAGCGTATATCATTTAAAAGCTGCTGTATCGGCCTGTCACTCCCTAGCAAAAGACCATAGATCAACAGACCTGAAGCAAATATTGTCCCTTTACGAGCATTACCTTGAATTTAATCACTCCGTAGAAATCGCTCTTGAGCGCGCGGAGGTTATCGCAAGCTTTAAGGGAGCCCGCGCCGAGATAAAGGCAATTGAAGAAATAATTGCTAACTACGCCTCGGACACAGAACATTGTCTATTTGAGAAGCTTGGTGATTTACACTCGCGTCTTCATGAATATAAAGAGGCGCTGAAATATTACGAAATAGCCTCAAGACAAGCTCAATCTAAAACCGACAAAGCTAAGTTTAAGAAAAAAATACAGTATTGTAAGATGAGGCTTAACTACAAAAAGAAATACGCGCTAGGATTATCGTTCTAATACCATTTGAGAAATATATGATACGCCTCCACAACATAGCCAAAGATTACGCAGATAAAAAGGCCATAGGCTCGGTCGACTTAACCTGTGAGAGCGCAAGCACCACTGTTCTTATCGGACCGAGCGGCTCGGGGAAATCCA
This sequence comes from Thermodesulfobacteriota bacterium, assembly GCA_965216785.1. Lineage (GTDB taxonomy): Bacteria > Desulfobacterota_D > UBA1144 > Nemesobacterales > UBA2774 > UBA2774. Next base: position 957,601 of record OZ244197.1, on the reverse strand, counting down.
CTATCCTTAGGACCATTATAGGATTAATAACACCTGATAGCGGACAGGTAATGATCGATGGTGAAACCTTAACCACCTCAAACTTACAGGACCAAAGAAGGAAGATGGGTTATGTAATACAGGAGGGTGGGCTATTTCCTCACCTTAGCACTATGGGGAACATTGCGCTCATGACCAGGTATCTAGGATGGGATGAAAGAAAGATTAATTCAAGAACCCAAGAGCTTTGCGGACTGACAAAATTTCCGGAGGACGCGCTCAGTAGATACCCGCTTCAGATCTCGGGAGGACAGCGTCAGCGTGTGAGCCTTATGCGTGCCCTAATGCTGGATCCGGAAATTATTTTGCTCGACGAGCCCCTCGGATCTCTTGATCCTTTGATCAGGAGCGAGCTTCAAAACGACCTGAAAGACATATTTAAGACCTTAAATAAAACGGTTGTAATGGTTACGCACGATATCGGGGAGGCAGGCTTCCTGGGGGACAAAATCGTTTTTGTTAACGAGGGAGAAATCGTGCAAACGGGCGAGATTCAAGAGCTGCTACACAGTCCGAAAGACCCCTTTATTACCCGCTTTATTAACGCTCAGAAAAACCCTCTGGAATTTAGCGGGGGCAGGACTGAATGACACTACTCAGGATATTTGCTGCCTGCTTGATTCTAATTGGCTTTGGTTGTTCAAGGCAAGATGATGACGGGCTGAAGGTTGGCTCTAAGAAATTTACCGAATCGGTGATATTAGGAGAATTAATTACTCAGCTTGCTTCGAACAAAGGCGAAAACGCCCGGCACTTACAGGAGCTTGGCGGCACGAGGGTTCTGTGGAACGCGCTTAAAAAAGGTGATATAGATATCTACCCCGAGTACACGGGAACGATTGTTCAAGAGATACTCTCTGATAAAAATATAGATAATGAAAACGAGCTAGTAGGGGAGCTATCAAAAGACGGGATAAGAATGAGCGCCCCACTTGGGTTTAACAACACTTACGCGCTCGGAATGAAAAAGGAGCTTGCAGAGAGGCTCGGGATTAAGACAATATCCGATCTCAAGAATCATCCCGAGCTTAGATTCGGATTCACAAATGAGTTTCTGAACAGAGGGGACGGGTGGCCGAGTCTCCGTGATTCTTACGGACTTCGTCAAAAGAGCGTCACGGGCCTTGACCATGATCTTGCGTACAGAGGGCTTGAGGGCGGAAGCATAGACGTTATAGATCTATACTCCACAGATGCCGAAATCAGCTACTACGATTTGCAGGTTCTGGAAGATGACCTTTCTCATTTTACTCAGTATAGCGCCGTAATTCTTTACCGCGAGGAGCTTCAGGACACACGCCCTGAGCAGCTAAAAGCAGTACTGAGCCTAGAAGATAAGCTGCCCGAAGAGTTGATAATAGGGCTTAACGCATCGGTGAAGCTGGATGGAGTGCCGGAGAGCAGAGCTGCGCAGGGGTTTTTAAAAGAAAACCTGTCCATAGAAACCGAAGTCGACAGCGAATCATTCCTGAACCGGCTAAAGAAAAACACACTTCAGCACCTCTTCCTGGTATGCGTATCGCTCGCCGCGGCAATAATCATTTCCATACCGCTTGGGATACTCGCGTATAAGGTAAAAAAAGTAGGCCAGCTGGTTTTAGGGATTGTAGGAATTATACAGACCCTTCCCTCTCTTGCCTTACTCGTTTTTATGATCCCTTTTTTCGGAATCGGGACAGTACCGGCGATTGTCGCTTTATTCCTATACAGCCTGCTTCCGATCGTGAGGAATACGTACTCGGGGCTCCATGACATACCCGCCGATATAAGGGAGTCGGCTGAGGCGCTCGGGCTTTCTTCGTTTGCCAGGTTAAGACTGATAGAGATGCCGCTTGCTGCGCGCTCCATATTATCGGGTATAAAAACCTCCGCGGTCATAAATGTTGGAACGGCGACACTGGGCGCCCTGATAGGCGCGGGCGGATACGGCCAGCCCATTCTTACCGGGATCAGACTGGACAACATCGGGCTCATACTCGAAGGCGCAATTCCGGCTGCAGTGCTTGCGCTCTTAGTACAGGGACTTTTTGATCTGCTTGAACGATTTGTTGTGCCGCTCGGTCTCAGGATGAAAAGGAGCTAGTTTTGAACTGTATCGAAATCCAGGGCCAGCTTGAGACCTCTAATTATCCCCTTTGCCTGAAGTAAGGATTTATCTTTGTTTTTTACTGTAAATACGAGCTCAAATTTAAAGTTCTTTTCACTCGTGTCCCCTTCGGGTTTTTTAATGTAGTAAAGATATGAGTACCTGGACTTGTCCTCAGAGATTTCAATCGAATATGGTTTCCCGAGAGTTTCGACTACATTATCCGCTGTAGGTATCTCGCTTGCGCTAGCGCCCTGAAACTTTGAGCTCGCGCTTTTTCTGAACTTACTGACATCGGCGTTTCCAAGGGAGGCAAACATTTTTTTAAGAAGCGGCAGGGAGAGGTTTTTAAGGAAACGCTCGGGGAAGCTTATCTCGGCAAGCTTGTCGTATTCCATTACCATTATAATAGGGATATCGTAATCTTCCTCCTCATCTTTGGATGCTAGATACTCTTTCTCCAGCACATAAGTCCAGAGCTCTCCTTTTTCTATTTTCTTATTACCCGAAGGCTCTCCTTTCATTAACCAGACTATATCTTCTGAGCCAAGCACAGGGTTTTTAAAAACAAGCGTGAGACCCCTCTGGTCATGGAGGTCAAAATTGGTATCGAAATCGTTAAACTGGTTTTTAACCTTAAGGAGCCTAAGGAACACACAGCCGGATGTGAGGAGTAAAATAAGTATTAGAGTAAGATGCGGTGTTTTTCGAAGCAAAGTCATATCGTGATTAATCCGGGCTCTTTTAACCAAATGCTATAAGTCAGTTATTTACTTTACTCTACTATATGATAGATGTTCAAATAAAAGTAAGCCAAATGTATATATAACGAAAAACGGGAGTACTTCTTTTGCAAGAAGCACTCCCGTTCTCTTAAAGGAGGATGGAGGATGAATTTTAATTCTGCTGATTAACTTTACATATAAAACTAAAGTATGGTACTTAAAATGTCAAGGAATATTTGTACTAAAATTCACATATTTCCTGAGGAACATTTAAATCCCTTGTAATCCCCTAATATGACTGACTTTATTGTTGGCACATATAAGTAAATTATTTTGCAAAAAATTCGATTTTTCCACTATCAAAATAGCTCTTACGGAAATTTATTTTTTTGACGTAGGGCTATATATATAGATACTCTTTCAAAACGCGGAATTTTGGATTAAATTCTAGCTCGGAATACAGAAAATGGGCACGATAAATTTACTCTCTCCGGCAAAGATAAACCTGACTCTAGAGATACTTGGTGTACGGGCAAACGGGTATCATGAGCTGCGCTCCATAATGCAGCCTATAGATTTTTTTGACGAGGTAAGGCTGGATGTGGAAGACGGGGAAGGTGTATCCATTGAATCGAGCGGTATAGAAATTCCGCTGGACAGCGAGAACCTTGCGTGGAAAGCGGCTGAGAAATATCTCGGAGAGAGCGGGTTATCACTGAGCGTCAAAATACACATTAAGAAAAGGATCCCACCGGGGTCGGGGCTCGGCGGCGGGAGCGGGAACGCGGCGGCGGTGCTGGTGGGCTTAAACAAGCTCACAAACGCCCTTACAGAAGAAAAACTACTGAATATCGCAAGTACAATCGGAGCAGACGTACCTTTCTTTATACGCTCTCAAACATGTGTGGCCGAGGGTATAGGCGAGAAGATTACGCTGCTTAGAGATTTCCCTATATTTTATTATTTAGTACTGTGCCCGAAACTCCAAGTATCGACTCAAGAGATTTATAAGAAATGGGACAAGCTACATACATCACAGGATCAGAAAAGCTTAATGGCCAAGGGTCCGGATATTCAAGAGACGGTATCTATGTTCAGAGATAGCACAACACCCCCTCTGAGAAATGACCTTGAAGAGGCGGCTATAAGCCTATACCCGGAGATAGGCTCGTATAAGAAAATATTGTCGTCAATGGGAGCGGAGTCAGTGTTGATGACGGGCAGCGGGTCTGCTGTCTACGCGCTATTCAAGGATGAAGACGAAGCGGTGGATGCTTATGATTATTTGAAAACAAGCCCTACATTTAAATCGGTTTTAGCAGGGGGAATAAAGGGCTGGCACTTTGTGATTTAATCAGAGTGCAAATGATTAAGTTAGGTAGAATAGAAGGAGTCCGCCAATAGGAGAAGAATATTGATCTATTCACTGGGTGAGAGAAAGCTTGAGATTAAGGGAGATGACTATTTTATTGCTGAAAACGCGACTGTTATAGGCTCTGTCGTAATTCACAACGACGTGAGCATATGGTTTAACGCGGTGCTGAGAGGGGATAATGAGCCACTTGTAATTGAAGAGGGAAGCAATATTCAGGACGCTGTGGTGATACATACAGATGAAGGGGTTCCCTTTCGCATAGGTAAGGGCGTAACAGTAGGACACCAGGCAATGCTCCATGGCTGTGATATAGGAGACAACTCACTTGTCGGTATAAACTCTGTTGTATTGAATCATGCGAAAATAGGAAAGAACTGCATAATCGGGGCAAACTGTCTTATCACACACGGGAAGGAAATCCCGGATAACTCTATGGTGCTGGGCTCGCCCGGCAAGGTGGTAAGGGAAGTAACCGAAGAAGAGATCGAGTACCTCAGATTTTCAGCCGAGCATTATGTCGGTAATTTCAAGCGGTTTAAAAAAGAGCTTAGAAGAGAAGATTGAATTTCCGTGATAAAGTCCGAATCAGTTAGATTCGGTCGCAAACAATACCGTCCAGAAAGTGGATGAGCCACCCTGTATGCTTCCTTTGGCAGAGCCCGCTCCAACCTCTTGAAAGTCAGGGCTCATTATAAGCGCACAATGTGAAGGAGAATCTAAAAGCGCGTCCACTGCAGCTTCCCCGTCGTTAAGTCCAAATAGAATGTTCTCGCCCCAGGTGAACCAGTCGTAGTTTTCCATAAGCAACCTGTCACCCGCGTCAGAGCCGTCAGACCCAATGTGGTTAAAATTCTGATTGGCTGCCATGTCTTCACTATGCATCTGGGCCGCGGCTTCTATCCTCTCATCCCAGATGACAGCAGGCGCAGCTGCGAAAAACTGATTGCCGCAGTCTCTGGACTGGGCACGTACATCGTTGACCACACCCAGCATAAAAGCTTGAAAGCTATTTAGAGATCCGGGAGGCGCGGGATTTGTAGGTGCAGGATTACCGCCCCCATTCCCACCCGACGCCGAGTCGTCAATTACAACGCCGCTGGTATCTGAAGATTCCCCTCCGCCGTCGCAGGCGATGAGAAACGCGGTGAGTATGGCAAAAATTAAGTATATGCTTGATTTGTTTTTCAAAGGCTTATCCTCTATAACCTTTTTACCTGATTAATTATACGTTCACAATTAGTTTAACGGGAAAATAAAATATTTCTCCTAGATATAGAGCTCTAATTGCGGGGATCGTTGATTTTCTTTCGTGTTATGATAAATTGTAAATCTGCTTTATTGACTGTGGCCCCTTCGTCTAGCCTGGCCTAGGACGTAGCCCTCTCAAGGCTAAAACACGGGTTCAAATCCCGTAGGGGCTACCATTTTTAAAGCAAGTAATGATTAATGCCTCATTTATGCAGGTCCGCTGTTACCCACCACCTGCCCCATCACAAATCAAGCCGCAGATCGTATCAATAAACAAGGACGACTGTTTGAATTGTGCTTGCGCGGTTCCTTGCAATATCTTTATCTTAAACAATATATCGTTTTCCTGAAGTTTAGGGTCTTGAATTTCTACAACAATGTTCTCATTGTTATTTAGTATTGAGAGTACAGCGTTCGGAGGGTCTGCTTTAAAGCTATCACTACTCATATCCATAAACTTATCAAGCGATAGATGCCCCGCCTGCCTTGCCGGACGGTCTGAGAAATAGACAATATTCGGCACTCCTTTTAATGTTAAAGTATCTCCATCCAAAGAGCCTGAGCTCCCGCTTATAACGAATAAATAACTCGTATTTTTGGAATCATCGATTACATGCTCGGCAAAGCTTAAACCGGAGAATAAGGTTAGGACTGCGGCAAATACTCCAATTTTCTTTAAATATCTCATTGCAATGTCTCCCTTTATCAATTATCAATATTCAATTAGCTGTTAATAATCATAATTCCTCCACAGCCATACCGTACTTGCTATTAGTGGAATTAACATAAACCAGGTCCCGAAAGGTGCAAGCACATATCCTGCAACAGGTGCAGGGAGAAAGGATCCTAGTACCAGAGTAATAGTTAGTACGCCAAGTGGAGATACTACTAAAAACCAGCGTGGATACATTGTTTTTCCACTTAAAATACCAACGGCCTGCCATAATGTTCCAAGACTGAATGCAATCATTGCCGTAAGATCTCCGAATATAAAATGTTCGAGAATATACTGGTTTGCTAAAGCATAGAATTTCATATCAGTGCATCCAACTACTGCTTTCGCTTGTTCCAGCACACTTATAAATGCAAAGCCTGCATGTTGAATACCGCCAATCATCACTATAGCATAGGCCAGTATTAAGAGAGGAACAGTGCCAAGCCAAAAACCGGCTCTGCGCATACCAATCCACATATGATAGTACGACAGGGCATATATCGGGTAAAGCCATCCGGCTGTTTGCGCAAGCATCACCATCCAGTGAGGACGGCCGTTTGCGCTAAGGAGAACTCTGAAAACTGCAGATGAACTGTATTCTGATCCACTTAATTGGGAAGAGTATGCATAAAGATAATCACATACCCCATTCCAGAGTATAAGGATGGATACAATGATCCCCAGAATAAGAAGTCGTTTACGCATTATTGCATTATCTGTCATATTAAAGCTCCTTTGGCACTCATGGCTTGGAGTTTTTTTCTCTCCGATAATTACGAACTGTCATAAACAAGGAGAATAAAAGCGCAGCAATTGCGATATACGCAAGCAGGTTACCAATCATGCTGTATAGAGTCTTTATTTGCCCGACTGGCAAAGAAGCGATAAGTATTCTGTCATTGTTTCCGAAATCAGACATTGCAGCCCGGATCTGGCCGTAATTATTAAAGCCCATTGAGGTGGCCTCATTGGCAGATCTGAGAACAGAGAATCCCCCTTCAATGGCTCTTATCCGTGCCATAAGTGTGTGTTGCATGAGCATACCCCGCCAATCCTGTCCGGGCACTACAACTATATCAGCTCCCAGCCTGGCCTGGCTAAGCGCCATTTGCGGGAAGTCATAATCGTAACAAATGGCTCCCGTCATCTTACCAAATTCAGTATGGATAATTTTCAATGGTTTAACACCCTTCTCACTCCCTTCACCTGGTACGGGATGGTGTTTGAGATACGTTTCGGCTATCTCTCCATTTTCATTTATCCAGGTAAACTTGTTTATAAAATTGTAATTTTCTTTTTCGTCTTTCGGAGCCGGTACTGCATAAGCTGCTACAATTGTAATTTCATACCTTTTTGCCACGGCAGAGAGCTTCTCTAAAAACCGGCCTTCACCTTTTTCTGAAATCACAGTAGATATTTCACCCCAAACGACTATTGAGGCCCCTCTATTTGCAGCTATTCGGGTTTTTTCTATTAAGGTATCTGTTGTTTGCATTACCTCCGGAGATTCAGGATTTGGCAAAACACCTGTAAACTCAGTATCTACCATAATTGCTGCTGCCAGGATATGTTTTCCTTCCGGCACTTTGTTCAGGCGTAGATCACCATATACGTACAAAGCAGTAAGTATAAGGATGAATATCGACAGCCGTATTTCACTACTTACAAAACTTCCTCTTAAAATTATGGATGCACAAAGAACGGCTGCCCATGACATGATGGCGGATATCCCCAGGAATCCAAACAGTGAGGCTGTTTGCAAGAGAGGGAGATTATACAATTGGGTATTGGCCAGGGAGCCCCAATCTCCAAAAGGTAAATAAAATGCCTGAACATACTCTAAACTTACTATTATTGCAGGAAAGGCGATCAGGCTGATAAGGTCTCCTGCCCATCTTCGAATGTAACTCCATAAGAGAAAAGCCAGGTAATAGCGCAAAGCTATCACTATACCGATCATGATTGAAAATAATACGGGATCAAGGAATGGGTCTGATGCAGCTTTCATAAATGAGAATATCGAACCGGCTAAGAGGCTAAGCAGCAAGCAGAGGTGGTTTTTGACTCCATGATAAAGTACTACATAGAGTAGAAATGGCACCGGCATGAACCATGCGAAAATGCCGGCACTACCTCTCATATTGGAAAGGAGTATCAATAAAAAGCCTACAATCAGTAAAGTACTCCTGCTCGAGAAGAAAGAGTTTTGTAAATACAAGAAAGAATTTGATTGATCTCTATTTTCCATAATTTTTTTCCATTTTAACCCCCACAATAAAACCCAATATTGCATAGTGGCATCCCGCAATCACCATGCCATAAAACTTAATTTTGCATAACTTATCTAAATGATCGAATTTTTATTTATATAGAACGGTCGTAAGAAGAAAAATCCTGTAAGAATTCCTTACAGTGTACACATATAATTAGAAGCGGTTCATTGGTTATTAATCTAAACATAGTTTATAAATCTTATGATTGATAACCGCACGGATGCCCCTGCGGTTATCACGGAGACCCCCAGAAGGAATGTTCCTGCAACCCGATTCCGATAGACAAGTACCGCTCCAAGGTCTCTGGGCCGCTGCTCGACAGGGTAGATATACATGTGGAGATGCCACCTGTCAGATACAAGGAGCTTGCGGACGAAGCCCTCTCAAGGCTAAAACACGGGTTCAAATCACGTAGGGGCTACCATAGATTATCTATCGAATGATTTTTCAGACTATGACTTTCTTTGCATAAAGGCTCGCATAGTAAGAAAACCATGACTCTGGCGGGAAGCGGACCAGTACATCGCTTTTAGCCAGCAAAAACATCTCAACCAAGGTGGATGCCGCAGTTTCAATGGGAAGCTCTTGATGTAGCTCTTTTGAGAAGTCCGAGCCGAATTCCTTGTCATAAAAGACCACATTTTCAACTGACCGAGAGAGAAAATCGTGAACTAAGCGGGCATCGGTCGAAAGGAAAACGACGTAGTCTGAGTGTTTCAACCCTGCCGCCGCTTCTTTAATCTTATTCAGACACTCACATAAAGCATTTACCTGATCCTGCCAATATCCGGTGTGTTCGGAAGATGCCATGCTCTGATTGTAATAGCGTACATGAACGCCTATGACCTTTTTATTCTTGAAATACTTTTCTGCAAATCCGTCAACCTTCTCCTGAAATTCAGGATTTAATTTGAGTGAATCAAAAAAAGGTTTTAAATAATCGTGCGGGACATAGCAGCCGCGCGTTATCAGAGCCCTATGCTGTGTGTCCTCCAGATTTTCGACGATCCTATCCGTGATACACTGCCTCTGGCGAAGTCTCTTTTTGAAAATGCTATCGACCGACTTTGTTATCCGGCTAAATAGCTTATAGATAAGCAAAACCGGGTCGGGGGAAGGTAGATAATAAAGAGGGTGGGAGATAAGGAACGTCGAAGCAGAGTCAATGCTAGGCTCCGCGACAACTGGGACACCCTCGATTTTCTCGGGTACGCTGAAAAAGCGGCTGAATGCGTTCACCTTTTTGTCGGCGAGGTAGCGCGAAGGCTGCCATACTATAGCCAGGCTCCTGTTCATACGTTTGGCATAGTACCAAGCGTTGGCGGCAGCGAGAAGATTGTCTCCGAGACCGTTGTTTCGTTGTGAAATAACAACTCTCGGATATTTTTTAAGCAGCCTGACGATAAACATGCAATTCCGCTCTCACATTATCAAAGATAACGATGCGCATCAATACAAAACCAGGCCATGGCCGCTGTAAGACACCCAAAAAGCTGTCCTCATTTTAAGCTAGGTTCTATCTAGTTTGAATATCACGCCAAAATTAAATCCTTTAAGTTTTAGCGAATAAGGACGAGCTCTACGCGGCGGTTTTTCGCCTGCCCTTCCGGAGTGTCGTTAGACGCGATCGGGATAAGGGAACCTACGCCCACGCCGACCAAGCGGTCCGTTCCGACTCCGTCCCTTTCAAGCGCTTTGACTATGGCGTTTGCGCGCCTCTCGGAAAGCCCGATGTTATATTTGAAGTTTCCGGTGTTATCGGTGTTTCCGACAACAGCCACTTTTAGATTGGGGTGCTGCAACATAACCTGGGCCAATTTTGCCGTTATTTGCTGAGCTTCAGGATTTAGCTCTGCGCTGTCAAAGGCGAACAAAAGCCCGCCGCTGATAATGACGCGCCCGTCCCTTTGAAGAGCATCGGCAATGTCCTGCTCAGACGCCTGGGTAATATCGAATTCTGAAATTTGACCGATCTTGCCGGCGGGTGGCTCATACACCGGCGTCTGTTGTGTCGCGCAGCCTATTAATGCACCTGTACTGCCGATTATAAACACCATTAAAAGAAAAGTACTCTTGAATGAATTTAACATGATATCCTCCTTGATAAATATTATTTACAGTCTTATCCCGTAAGGAAGTTCGAACCCTACGACACATACCTTTTATAAGTTGTCTTTTCCCCAGCCACCTTACAAATTCTTTAATCCTTATTATATCATAAAGGTCGGATGAATAAGAAAAGACTGAGTTTTAGTATGTTCAACCGTCAGGGAAATTCTATTATTCCTGACATCGAACCGGTAGATCCACCCGATGCAAAACCGTTTTCCGAAGTAAGGTTCAGGAAATCGGAATCGATTGTTATCTCAAGCTCACCGGAAATACCTTCGAAAGAACCTGTGCCTATGGTAAATTCCCCTGTGTAATTTACTACCGACGTTCTCGTTTCCGGGTCAAAACAGCTTACGCCTGAAAAAAGTTCGCCCATGAGCAGGTCTCCATCGGGCGCTGTAAATACAAAGCTTCCCCGCACTAGCAGAAATTCGAGCGTATCCTCCGGGCATGTGACAGGCTGGATCGGCTGAGCAAACTCATCGAGCATATAAATTGTTAGCTCGCCGAGATTGCTATCGCCCTCATACCACCTCTGCGCAGATGGCCTTCCGTCGTCATTCGTATCGGAATTTACGGTCGCCGTGATGAAGCTTCCAGAGAAAGTGGCTTCTATCTCTTGAGAGCTAGACTGCGCGTTACTCGAATTATTACAAGAGACTTGTGAAAGAGCCAAAACGGTAAATACCAAAACTGAAACTGCCTTTGACAATGTGCCCATATCTTTAACCCTCCTTAATAAATGTAGATAATTATCATTAATATACCGTAATATAGCTTACGTATTTGACTGTATAGATAGCGAATTTCTATACAATACTGATGAGATGGAGCATCGATGTCTGGCATATTAAAATCGCTTAGGGCTTGAATTTACCAAAGTCCGGGTAAGATATAGTGGATATATTTATCATTTAGGCTGACGATATGAAAAGATTAATTTTACTACTATGCGTATTGTTTCTAACCGGGTGCTCGGGCGGCACGAAAGATACCGGAGTCAGCGAGCGGGAGCTCTATGGCGAAAAAAGGGTTGACTGCACGTCGACAAAGAGAACCGATGAAGCAGCTAACGTTACACAATGTGCAAATATCCGCCCGGACTCTAAGGAAATAAAAGATAGCTCTAATAATTTGAGCGAGGATTATGATCCTGAAAATTACGGGCCCTCTAAATACCAGAATATCCAAAAATAAAACCGTGGAATCCTAAAGTTATCTCAGAGAGCATTTCCAAGCCCGTTGCCCAGCTCGAGCCGAAGTAATTACTGAACAAGCCTCAAGCCCAACCTAACATAAAAATATCTGGCATTGTCCGAACAGATGTTCTATACTCGGATAATGTAAGCAAACAGGTAGGAGGTAAGCTAAATGAGAGGCAAAGGCAAGAGTTTAGCTTTAGGGTTTTTTAGGATTTCGGCATTAGCTGTTTTCTTAGTTGTAGGCGTAGTCTTCACATCAGGGTGTGAGAAGGAAAAACAGGAGATTGCAAGAGCGCCGATTCCGACACCCACACCTTGCACATCGATTGACCCACCAGCATTCAGAAATCAGGCGGCTACTACTCCTCTTGCAAGAAGAGAAGTATGCGTACCGATCGGCGAATGCGTAGCGACAAACGCGAACACTGAAAATAAAATAGCCGAGCATTACTGTAACCAGTCCTATAGCACGACTTGCAGGCCGGGTTCTTGCAGCAGAAGGTCATGTAAAGCAGTCTTTGACTCAGGGAACTCTGTCAGCGTAAATATCAGAGGCTGCGCTGCCGGAGCAGCGGGACCTCCCGGCTGTGCCGCCGGTGAGGAGCTCTGCCAGTGCGACCTGAGCGTCGCGCCAAGGGGCGTGCTCGACTGCGACTGCGGATGCAGGTAAATGCTAAGTTATTTTACAGCGTTTTTGTTCCATATTTACCTGTTCTCTAGGCCAGTTAACTGCTATTTCGAATCTTAACACAGAATTTTTAAATCTGTTGACACGCATAACTAGCGGTCATATAATTGAAAATAGCACATAGGCCAGGAGAGGTCGGCAAACAGGAGCGAGTAGGGGCCACTTTTTCCCCTTCGACGTTCCCCGGGGAGTCCGGGGGGTGCTGTTTGTTCCGTTATCAGAGGTCCTGGTACAAAGTCTGGGCCGACAAAACGTTTGTTTTGTTGAACCGGCGGGGAAGTCGGCTCTTCCCCGTGCCTGCACTAATAGATAAGGTTATTACTATGAGTATCGGCGGCTTCACAAGAAGAGAGTTTTTAAAATTAAGCGCTGCTGCTGTGGCCCTGATGGTTGTATCCTGCGACGATAGCGGTTCGGGATCTGGGGCCAATGGGAGGACCGCGTTTAAGCTCTCACTCAGGGGAAGAAGGGGATCAAACGCGGCAAAATCTCATAACGCAAACCATCTATTCAGAACTTTTGAGGCTGCGGACACTAATAGAGCACATCCAGGCGACAATTCCCGCATTGTTACTGTAGATTTAAGCCGTGAAAGGTTTAACGAGCTTTTCGATAACGGCAATAGAGACGTAGCCGACTTGAGAGACTTTTAATAAACCCGCCCATAACTTTCTATAGCTACTTATTTCCAAGTTCACAAAATGAATTACCGGGACTCCGGTTTATGGAAATACTTATAGGCGTTAAAGATTGACTGATATGTAAACGGGAAGAGGATTAGCGCGGCGATGAACCAAAGCTCGTAGCGGTGAGCGGGGTCGCGGGCAATCTGGATTAGCAGTATTAAAAGCGCGGCAAAACATACAAGCGCTCCTAGCGCAGAAACCCACCTCTTACTCCCGGTCTCTTTGGCAAGTTTAGCATTGGCTATATTCACCATTAAGAACATAAGGATGAACCCGGTGCTGGCAGCAGCAGCGAGTGCGTGGAGCTCTAGGAAATTCGCTATCAAGAGCACCAATACTGCAATTACAATGAGCCCTACCGGGTAGCGTCCCCAAATTTTCTTCTCGTACCGCTCGGGGGCCTCACCCTCTTTTGCAAGCATAAGCGGCAGCTTTGAGGCGCCGAAGAGGCCCGCGTTTATGGCGGAGGCTGTGGCAAGTATGGCTCCAACCGAAAGAAGCACAAACCCAGCCTTACCCATAAAGACATTTGCGGCCGCGGAAAGAGCATAGTCACGAGAGTCTGTAATAGCGCTAAAAGAAAGGTGACCAATGACGACTACGATAATGAACATATAAAATACCATCGCCGTAATAACACTTCCGAAATAGGCGTAGGATAAATTTTTCTCTTTATCCCTTACCTGATCCGATACGTTCGCGATGAGCTCAAAACCTTCATAGCTTATGAATACGAGCATCCCCGTGGCTACGATCTGAGGGGCCGAGACCCAGTCTGCGGGGCCTAACCGCTCAAAAGATAGATCACCCGCAAATAGCCCGAGCACTACAAAAGTAAGCAGAATAAGGAGCTTGCAGATATTGAAAAAGCCCTCTGAGCGCTCTGCAATGCTGGGGCCTATGAAGTTAATGACGGTAAGGAGTATCATGATCCCGCAGGTGAGCACTTTGTGCCAGAACTCATACTCTGACTTGGGGAAGAAGGTAGCCGCCGTGTATGTGGCAAAGGCGTAGGCATAGACAGCCAGGAGTACAACATAGCTTATGACAAGAAGCGTATTCAAACTCCCGGTGAATAGTCCTTCACCGAAAGCGCGGTTTATAAAAGTTACGGTACCGCCTTTGCTCGGGTAAGCGACAGATAGCTTGAGGTAAGAGTACGCGGTGAGCAGGGCAACTACGCCCCCGATTAAAAAAGACATATAGGTGGCGCCCTTGGACTCGACTATAGCAAGGCCGATTGTCGCGAATATTCCGCCCCCGACAATGCCACCGATCCCGATAGAAAAAGCGTCCATAAAACCCAGTGAGTTTGAGCCTGCTGAGATGTCTTCTTTTGGGTTTTCAATGCGGTTTCGCAGTCGTGATAATAGAGGCATAGGACTGAACTTGTAAAATACCCGGTATCCCTGTCACATAATAGGGATACCGGGCAATTGATAGTTTTCATTAAATCTGCTCTATTTTACTGCTTTCTTATGACTCTTAACTTCCTTCGGAGAATTACTGCAAACGGAATAAGCCCAAACACTGCAAGCCCGGTTAAGCCCTGACTGCCGATTTCGCTTGACGCCAAGGCGCAAGCACCGTTACCTGTGCCTCCGTCTCCCTCACCGTCAGCCGGCGGGTCTGCAGGCGTAAGCGGTACGAGATCAAGGTGGTCGGGCAGTCCGTCGCCGTCTGTATCCTGAATAACGCAAACACTTCCTGTATCCGGATGCAGGCTGTCGGAAATGCCGTCCTGGTTTACATCTACCGTATTATCATGAATACCGTCGTCGTTTGCATCCACTGTGCCCCCGGTTTCCTCGGTGTCCGTCATACCGTCGCCATCTGAATCATGATCCAGAAAGTCCGGGATATCGTCGCCGTCCGTATCGGGAAGCGGAAGAGCGCTCCCTCCCTGATCGGTGTCATGAGCGTCGTGATGACCATCTGCATCGGCATCGGCGAAATTATCGACCAAACCGTCTCTGTCAGTGTCGTTAGTGCCCCCTGCTTCTAAATGGTCCGGGAGACAATCGCCGTCTGAGTCAAGATCGAGCTCGTTTGGTATGCCGTCGCCGTCGGGATCAGCCGGAATCACAATTGCTCTTGAGGCTGATTCAGAACTTGAGGTTATTACAAAGTTTGAACGCTCTCTGCTGTCAGGTATTCCGTCGTTATCAGAATCGACGTCTGTGGCGTCAGGCTCACCGTCCCCGTCCTTGTCCGCTCCTCCGCCTACAGGCGGTCCCGTTGGGGGTATTCCCCCGCCGCCCCCAGGGGGGTCGGTACAGAATTTAGCATTATCTATTGGAGTAGTCTTACACGAGCCCGCTACATCCATATCGGCACGTATAAATTCAGCCGTCCATGGCGCCTCTTTAGGGAAACACATAGGTGGAGGCCTGTGGCCTCCGTTAGCCTCCAAAATGTTCCCTTTGTCGTCCGCTACAAACCCGTCTGGGCCTGAAGGAAGCTTGAATGAAAATCCGGGGCAGCCGCCTTCAGGACAATCAATATCTTTCCCGGCCCATCTGCCGCATATATTTCCATCTACGCACTGCGTCTTCTGATCTCCCGTAAGGTCGTCTGAGCAAATGCACTGAGCATTGGCATCGTCTTTATTGCCGTCTAGCGTACAAAAACTCTTGGGTTGGCAAAAATCATTTCTGGCTTTAATAAAATCTTTCTCAAATGTTTGCATGTTTGCCGTTACTGTCAGGATGCCTGTTGCGGAATTGTAATCTTTGTCCCACCCGACCGGGAGTTTGTTCGGGGTATCGAAACTCTCGGGAGTGAAAATTATCGGGGACCTAAGCTCAGCCCGAACGAACGATACGTCCGTATCCTCGTTGAATCCATTCTTGCCGACGTATATTTGGTACGTCTGATTTGTGCTCACTTTGGGATAGATGAAGAATACATAGTAAGTATCCCCACCTTTAAACACGTTCAGGCTCTTGGCGCTCTTTCTCTGCTCGGTTTCTGAAACCGTAGTATCGATGTAATAGGTAGCTCCGTTCAGGGTCATCATGCTCCTCTGAAAGAGACTCATCCCCGCCATTCGGATTCCTGTTGTAGAGAGGTCAGGGGCATCATCTGATGTAAGAAGCTGTCTCTCAAGCGGTACGCCGTAGCACTCGGCGTTTGAGCAGGGCCTACCCCAAATAGCGCTGCAAGTCCCCCGGTTACCAGGTCCAAAATCACATTCAGGGTCTGAGCTGCATTTTACAGCCGGGTTGTTCGAGCACACACCGAGGCACGTGTTATTAGTAGCGCACCCCGGGTAAACGACTGTCGTAATATACTCGTAAGGGCTTGTTTTCGCGGTGTCAAACGACTCGCACTCGATAGCCTCTATCGGAGCATTGAAAAACGGATCGAGGTTGACCGATATGGTTTCGCCCATTGATGAGGCAACCGGACTCAAGAGCCCTGTAAGAGAGCCGTCATTGTCGTTTACAACCGTCTGACGGTCAACGCTGCTGAAGTTGCCGAACATATTGTTAGTGGGAAATGTGCAGTAATCCTCTCTCACCTGTCCCTCTATGGTGTCGTAAGAGCCCGGCGCCCAGAGAGGCTCCAGTACGTAGTGACGTATATCCACATTTTTAAAGTGAAGATTGCGCGAGTGAAAACCCGGGGGATAGTAAAAGCCGTTTGGCTGTTTCCAACCTATTGCCCCATTGGGCAGTACGCACGAATTTGTAGTCTTATCGACCGGAATTCCGATAGTACGCGTGTACATCCAGGCAGGCATACCGACTCCGGGGCCGAACTGAGGACATTTAGAAACTCCGGTGGGGGACTTATCGTCCGGTGGACTGCAAAGATCGCTGAGATCGGTCTTTTTGATATCGAGAAAGGCGTTTGAGTCCTGATAATTGGGACCGTCATATATATTGAAAAGGCGTTGATTCACGGCGAAGTTGTCAAGCGGCATGCTTATACCTTGTGCAGCCAAGCGGCAGTGGTTGGCGTCTCCGCTATCGCAAACTAGACCTTTTATCATCCCGTCACCACTCATGAGAGGGTTAAACGGCCCCGCTTCTGAGGCAAGAGGGTTATCATTTTGAGTTTGGCCTACAAAAACTGATTTTGCCGCGAGCTGCCACTGACCCGGGACTATGTTGCCTAGGGTGTAGTCGCCCCCCGTAACAAAGCCAAGACCCCCGTTCTGAGTGTCGGAAAGGAAGCTGTTTATATATAGATACCACTGCGGGCGGAGCCATATAGCGGCGAAATTCTGCTGCGGCCAGTGAAAGGACGAGGTGTACTTATCGAGAACCGTGACCGCACAGTTCTTGCGGGCTTCTCCCACGTCACACCTATTTGCAACGGCAGCCGGGCCGCAGTCCCTGGTCTCATCCGTACCCGGACACACAGTGGCAAACCGTCCTCCTCCTCCTCCGAGCATCTTCGGATAAAAGGTTTCTTTATTGGGGTCCCCTTTGCCGCCCAGATCCATCGGGAGCTCGGCGGGCACTGGGTTGTTGGCATTTGTCGCGGTGCCGAACGCATTTATACCGAGGCAAGTGTCGGTCGCGCCCACTGTATTAAAGGACATCATCGCGCTAGTGCAGTAATTACCCTTAAAGGTTTTAAGCGGGGTCATTGCCGCACGGATCATATTTACCTGATAAGTTTGATCGCCTTCAGTCATCATAGGACCGCTCTGCATAGAGGCGTAGCCTTCCCACTTCATACCCTGGGAGGGCCCGCTGTTCGTGCCGGGAAGAAGCCAGTAGCATACCCCGCACCCTGTGGCCCCGGCGGCCATGTTGTATTCAAAATCATTCCATCCGTTCATGATCCAGAAGACCGTAGGATTGTAGATGTCGGAATTAAAAGGCAAGAATGGAATGTCCCTTCCGTCCCAGGCGAGGATGCCAGGAACCTGGCGAGGGTTCTGCGCGTTCTTTACCGCCGCGCGCGCGAGTATACCGAGGTTTGAGTAGAGCTTGTTGTTTATCTCCGTGCCGTCTTCTAAATAGAAGCCGTGGCCTATGGACATACAGCCGACATTTCTGGCAAGCTTTACTCCCTGCGCACCGTGAAGGGTTATCCACCTGGTCATGGAATCCGTTATCGAGGAGTCTTTTATAAAGGTGCCTTCCGGCATTTTTCTGGTTAAATGGAAATGGGCCGGATAATGCCCCATCTTGCCGCCCTGGCCGAGCTGGTGGAACTGCACTCCCTGCACCTTAAATTCCTCTACACCCTGGCGCACGATAGTGTGGCCCCCAAGATGATTCCCGGCAACCGGAGGGAAGTCCGAATTGAAAGTATTGCCTGCGGACACAATCATGATGTCTCTTGTCAAGAGACCCACAGCAGCCCTTGTTTCAGCCGCCGGCTTGCCGTCAATTGTAGTCTCCCACTTTATATTATCAGCTACATCGCTGTCAATTTCGTACGGCTTGCCGTTATGAGGATACTGAAGACCCCCGGGTATATCCGCGCCGGTGAACGGATCAACCACCTTAAAATTAAAAGTCATTTTGTCTACCGGCGGGTCTATTATTTCTAGCACTTCTGAGTGTCCGGGCAGATAGTCGGTCGTGGTTACAACAATGCGGTCGCCGGTTTCCCAGTCTACCTCTCTGTCTATTTTGAGCTGAGTGGCTCCTTTATTAACAGAGCCGTCGAGCCTGGCCCAGCTCATGCCGGAATTATCTGACATTAAATTATCCGGAAGCGTCGAGCCTTTTTTACCGTACAGATTAAGCGTACCGCCGTAAGATACTGCAAGCACCTTATAGCCAAAGAATGCGTTCGGATCGCCGTCGTCCTGAGGGAGCGGTTTATACTGATAGAAATAGTCCATGGATCCGTCCCCCATCATTTGCTTACTCGCGCCGTTTGAGTCCCAAACCGTTTTGGGTATTCCGCAGACTTCGACCGTTGCCGATGTAGGGGTTTTACATAGAACACCGGAACCTCCGACGCCCTGGTTTTCTCCGTATAGATGGATAGTCAGCTTACCGCCCGCCATGCCTATGGGAGCCGTATCAGAGCCCGCGATGAGGCTGGCTTTGTTTTCGACAATTATGCCGTAAGCCCAGAAATCTATTACCGCGTCGTCAAATGTAAGAGAGCCGGGTTCGATAATATTTACGTTCCGGTAATGATAGGTGCCGGCTCCAACAGTGCAGGCGCCTTTAACGAGGAGGTCTTCTCCTGAACCGGCAGCGATTGCGCCGCCGTTACACTCAATGGTTGCCACTACTGCATCGTGGACTTTTGTCACGTTTTCAGAGTTGACATCAGCTTCACTCCCGCCGCTATCAGTAATAAGTACTCCCGTAGAACCTTTGAGATTCGCGCCCTTAGTGTCAGCGTTTTCAAGATTCGCTAGCGTAAGGTCGGTATCCGACAGATCGGCGTTTATTAATATCGCGCTTGTGAGATCGGCACCAGATAAATCAGCGCCTTTTAAGTTGGCGCGGCTGAGGTCGGCGTTACTTAGATCCGCCCCGCTTAGATTGGAGCCAGATAGGTCAGCGTCTACAAGTATTGCGTTATTAAGGATAGCGTCTGTCAGGTCCACGCCGCTCAGATCCACGCTGCTGAGATTTACGTTACTCAGATCGCACTCAATACATTTATCAGAGTTCAGTACAGAGGTTAAATTAAGAAGCGCCTTGTCCCCCTCAGGAATTATGAATACTGCGACTTGTTTATCACTTTTGCCGTCGTGCATGATACGCATCTCGTAATCACCTTCGGCAATCGTTTCCGTAACGCATTCGCCGCCTGAGAAAACTGTCATGACTTCCTTGCCTGAATTATCTATAAGCGCCACGTAATGTTCTGAATTAGGGCTATCGTCGTCCCAGCAGAACGTTTGCTCTATATCCTGTTCATACGCATAGGGAATTACGTCAATTCCGATAATTCCCGTATCATTAGGCGCGCCGCCTGAAAGAGGGGATTCCAGGAATACCGCAACAATCTCATCCTCCGGTATAGCGAAGAGCGCAGAGTCCTGCACAAAGTCTGTTTCTGTTAGTACCTTTACAGGCCCGCTGACTGCGCTTGTGAAATTCACCAATACGGCGATTGCGAAAATTATTAAAAACGGAATAAAAAGTAGGTAAGACGGGTACTTCTTCCCTCTAATAGACATTGAAACTACCCTCCTTTAAAACCGGAAATCAAGAATGGATTAGTACTTATTGATAATTGTTAGCCCTTATTGCTAACAATGTCAATAAGCCCACTATAATAAGGTACCTAAGGTTTTTCACTGTGTTGAAAAGGGGGAGGAATTATATTAAAGTTGAGCGTTATTAAATATGGTGACAGTAATGATATTTAAGCGTCAGTACAAGACTGGGCCTTTGCTTTCGAGCGTCTTTTTCTTCTTTGCTTCTGCTTTTTGATCTTATCTATTTTTTTGTCTTCCGAAGACTTTATGCCAAGGACCTGCCCTTCATATTTTTCGAGCAAAGAGCGTCTGGCCAAAAACCGGTTTACACCCTGGGTGCGGTCTTTTTGGGCTTTTACGGTTATACCAGTCGGAATGTGTTTTAATTGAACGCAGGTTGCGACCTTGTTAACGTTCTGACCGCCCGGGCCACCCGAGCGGGTGAACTTTTCTTCGATATCCTGCTCACGAATACCGAGCTCTGCCATCTTTTTTTCAAGCGCTGATTCTTTCTCCGGGCTTACACCGAACCTGCTCATGTTCTGGAACTCGGTCCTATATATCTTTAACGACTAATTTCAGGAGGTCGTGTCTAGAGACTATACCTACGGGGATACCATCTTCCGTAACCACTATCCTGTGAATACGGTACTCGAGCATTTTCCTTACCGCCTCGGCAACCGTATCTTCCTTTTCTACAGTAACAACAGGGGAGCTCATGATCTTATCTACAGTTATTTTACGGGCCGCTTCATAGGCCTTTTCGACACCTTCTTTGGACATCCATTTACCGAACAGCTGCGGGGCGTAGACCCTGGAGAACGGAATGGCGTGCTCTTTTGCTGAAAAGTCCGATTCTGTCACCATACCTATAAGTTTGCCGTCATCATCTACTATCGGGACTCCCCCAATACTGCTATCAAGCATGAGCTGAGCGGCCTGCTCCAGCGTTTTGTCTCCTTTTAGGGTTTTCACGGGAGAAGACATGATCTCACTAACTTTCATTATAATTCCTCCTGAGCGCTATGGGGGTTACTGATTCTGGAAGGCTACCTAAGTATTAAGCGGGTGCAAACAGCGGAATTAATCTATTCCCAGTTTTCGAGCTCGCGTTCATGCTCCTGGATGGTTTTTTCTCTTTCATCCTGCATAGCTTCCACATTCTTCACCGCATTTACCGACTCTTGGAGATAGTTAGAAGAGCCCGCGTGTTTTTCCTTTTGATAACCTAAAAACTTGAAGAAACCGACTACTATAAGTATGGCTATTAGAATAAGGGCCAGAGTCTTGATATTCATATGTGAAATTATAGGCTCGCTTTATCTATTAGACAACCGCCCGAACTGTTAAATCGCAATCCCCTGACACCGCTAACTCCTTGAAAGGAAACAAAAAGCATTTATACTAAACGCCATGGAACCAAAAGAGATACAGATGATGATTGAAGGCGGCATGTCGGGGGCGGAAGTAAGCGTTGAAGGAGACGGTACTCATTTTGACGCAGTGATAGTTTCAGAGGATTTCGAGGGGAAGACGCTGCTCGAAAGACACCAGTTAGTGTATAAGGTGCTGGGCGACGCTATGAAAGAGAGGATTCACGCTCTTTCACTTAAGACCTATACACCCGAGCAGTGGAACAATATGAAATAAGACCGATTATTTACCTATCTTCTATATAACATATTAATAAAGTATCAGGAGGGAGAAATGTCAGAAGATATTAAGAACAAAATAGGTTCACAAATAGAGCAGAATAAAGTGATCTTGTATATGAAGGGCACTAAGGACATGCCGCAGTGCGGTTTTTCCGCAAGAGTCGTACAGATACTTAATTCACACGGAGTGGATTATGAAGCTGTAGACGTACTGGAGGACCCTGAAATACGCCAAGGAATAAAAGAGTTCTCAAACTGGCCCACCATACCGCAGCTATACGTAGACGGGCAGTTCGTCGGCGGCTGCGACATATGCGTTGAAATGGACCTAAGCGGGGAGCTCGGCCCGATTCTACAAGAAGCGGCCAAGTAAAAAGAACGCGCTAAGAAAATAGAGATTATTCCTCTCCCGCTTCAAAGAAATAATCCGAGAGTCTGTCCCTTAAAAACAACCTTGCCCTGAGTACTCTGGATTTTACCGCCGGAAGCGAAAGCCCAAGCGCTTTAGCAATCTCTTTACTTGTAAGGCCTTCCACGTCTTTCATGTGGAAAACAACCCTGTAGTCTTCGGGCAGCTCGTTTATAGCCTTCTCGATTTTCTCTGTTCCCTCACGGCTTAGGAGCTGGTAATCGGGAGTCGCGCTCCAGTCTTTTTCCTCAACACCTTCAAGTACGCCGTAATCGTTATAGGGCTTGTAGTCATCAAGGCTCAGGCTGCCATTTTGGAATTTCTTCCCGCTTCTTAAAAACATGTAGCTTGCATTGGAAGCCACTCTGTAGAGCCAGGTTGAGAATTTAGACTCTGAGCGGAATGTACCAAGCTTTTCGACCAGTATTATAAATACTTCCTGAAGTACTTCCTCAGCATCGGTCGGATCGCCCGTAATCCTGTAAGCAAGCCTATAGACTTTATCGCTGTAACGGTTTACGAGCTCACTGAATGCCTCTTCATCCTGAGTGCTCACAAAACTCTCGATAAGCTCTTCGTCTTTGTATTCTGAAATATCCTTTGGAAAACCTAGGGCACCGCCTTCAATAATGTTTAACCCGGGAAGTGGCTTTTCGCTGCGAGTATTTTTTTGATACATCGTTAATACCTCCTATTTATTTTCTTTTTAGTTGACCGGTCGGTTTATTGGTTGCCAAAAAAATATATGGCTTCCGGACCGGTGATCTTATACCGTTTGCTTAACCTTCTTTCGCTTTATACAGAGTTGTAAAACACCTTCGCTCAGACGACTTATAAGCTCGGGGTCGTTAAACGTCTTTCCGACGAGGTAAATCCCCTCTATGTATGCGAGCATAGCCTGAGATGTAGACCTAATATCAGTATCGGACGGGAAATACCCTTCCTCTATACCGTCAGAAACAAGATTTTCAAAATACTTAGTCCATTCCTCGAATATCTCCTCAATTTTATTTCTAATGGATTCGTCCTGTGTGCTGAGCTCTAGCGCAAGATTTCCCATTGCGCATCCTGTAACGCAGCCTTTACAATCCTTTGAAGCCACCTGGTATTCGTGTGATTTCCGAAGGAGCGTGTTCAATTTTTCCTCAGCAGTCATATCGGAGGTAAATATAGGATCTAAGAACTCGGTCTTAAACATCGACCACGTTTGATCGAGAGCCGCTATTGTAAGCTCTCTCTTTGAAGGGAAAAAATGATAAAAGCTGCCCTTCTTTACCCCCGCATGCTCGCAAAGCTCCTGCACGCCTACTGCGTTATAGCTTCTTGAACCGATGAGCTCCATTGCGCTTTCTATTATTTTTTCTTTTGCATCACTTGTACGGCCCATATTTCACCTTAATAGCTCGTTTTACCTGTCTCCTATATTACTACAAAACAAAAGCCAGCCAAAAATCTTAATTTCTTGACCGGCCTTTATAGTTGACCAGTCAGTAAAATAATATCACCGTAGAATTTATTGTCAAGAGGTTTTTTCAAATATTTATAAATATCCTGAAAATCGTTATATAGGCGCGCGCGGCCGGGGTTATCCGTGTTACTAGTTATTAGAAGCGTCAATCAAGCTTCTAAGGGCGGGGGCCGACTCGGAGTCCCGTATTTTTTTAAGAGCCTTCTTTTCTATCTGCCGGATCCTCTCTCTGGTCAGACCGAACTTTCTTCCGATTTCATCAAGCGTGCATGCAGCATCGCTTCCGATACCAAATCTCATTTCAACTATCTCCCGCTCTTTTTCATCAAGTAAATATAGCGCGTCTTTTACGCATTCGGGAATTGAAACTTCGTCTATCAATGAATCGACGGGAGGTGAAACCGAGTCTTCCATGTAGTCCATGAAAGTTGCTCTTTCTCCTTTCCACACGGGGGAATCGAGACAGACCATGTTGTTCCCATTTTTGGATTCCAGTACTTGCTTTACGTTCTCAAGACTCATGCCCACTTTTTTCACGATCTCTCTGGGCTCTGGCTCACGACCGTTTTCCTCTATGAACTTCGCGCGCTCGGTCCACACTTTACCCGCTTTCTCAAGTACGTACGCCGGTATTTTCACAGTCCTTGTCTGGTTGAACACCCCTCTTGTCATGGCCTGATTTATCCACCAGCATGCATAGGTCGAGAATCTAAAGCCCTTGGTGTGATCATACCTCTCTACAGCCTTAATAAGCCCAAGGTTTCCTTCCTGAATCAGATCGAGAAACGGTACGCCGCGGCCAACATATTTCTTAGCCATACTGGCAACGAGCCTGAGGTTCGACTTAACAAAACGGTTTTTGAGCAGTGCCGAAGACTTGATATAGGCGTCTAAAAGAGCCGCGAGTCTCATAACACGTCCCCTAGACTCTTTATCTTGTTCGGAACAGGGGGTATTGTGCGTAAACTCCGTCAGTTCATTTAGCGCATTGCCATTATCCGCATTTATCTCATATCCCAATATTCGGGTTAGGGACTCAGAAATATTCAAGATCTGAGCCTCGCACTCCTTAATCTTAGCCGCTATAACAATTTCCTCTTTCGGTGTTAAAAGAGTCTCGGTGCCAACTTCCTTAAAATAAGCGTTTACGAGCCTCAGCTCCTGATTGATATTCTCGTATTTAACTGTAATGGATTCTTTTGTATCTGATTTGTCGTCGTCAGACTCGGCAGTAAGATAATCCTGCTCGACAGCATCGTTATCGGGAATAAAATTTTCATGTAATTCCGAAGATACGGTGTCTATGGAGTCACTGCCGAAATTATCAAGTATTGATTCATGAGAGCCTGTTTTTAACATTTTCTTTCTCCTCTATTGGCATATGAATTCAAGCGTTAATCCTTTTTCTTAGAGCGTTTTGCCGCATTTATTTCACCGCTATCCTCATGGGGATGAGTGTATTTGGGAGCTTTAAGGCCTGCTGCGCAAAAAGCGATTAACCGATTCAATGTTTCCTCTTCGTTGCTGAGTCTGCATACCCCTCCCGAGAGAGTCTCCAAACCCGTGTGGTTGGTCCATGTATGTATCATCGCACCCATAAGGAAATGGATCCGCCACATAATCTCTTCTTCTTCGACGTGGGGTAGAGATTGGGAGAATGTCTCTTTAAACCCTGAAAACACCTCCTGAAAATGAAGTAAAAATATCTTATAAACCTCATCATCCGGATCTGAGACAATTTGCCCTGTAACTTTCAAGAAATGCGGCCTTTCAAAATAAAGCTTAATCGCGGGCGCTAAGAGCGCATGCAGCGCAGTTTCAACTGGCACGGACTTTTTGCCGTATCTTTTTGCCGCGTTATCCAAAAGCCTGAGCCTTTCGCGGTTAAGCGGGACGATTCTTCGCTGAACCACTTCTCTTAGGAGCCCGTCTTTGGAGCGAAAGTGATAATTAACCGCTGCCAGGTGCGCGTTTGCCTCGCCTGTTATATCACGGACAGAGGTGTGTTTCAGCCCCTTATTCGCGAACAACTTCTCAGCGGAATCTAATATCCTCTCTTTAGTTTTAGCCTCTTTCATTTCTTACTAGCCCCCTTAGGCGACATTATTTTTAATACGAACAACCGTTTGAAACAGTTGTTCGTATTTCTAATGTAAGCCCGTAAGACTTATTGTCAATACCTAGCCAAAAAGAGGCCGGACATTGGCTCTATCGGGTTTCTATTAAGGTACTACGGTCGTAGCAAGCAAGATGGATTTACTGTTGAAGAAAAAGCCCGCTATACAGGCAGTCATCAGGGTTGCCAGGGTAGATGCCACAAGCGCCCTAAGACCTACTCCCGCAACATCTTTTTTCCGGGAAGGGGCAAGGGCGGCGACTCCACCGACGAATATTGCCATAGAAGCCACATGAGCGAAACCGCATAGGGCATAGGCCGTGACAACGGGAGAGCGCGGGTGAAGGACCTGTCCTTGTTCCATAACGCGGGCAAGGTCCTGGTAAGCCACGACTTCGGTTAAAATCGTACGCTCTCCTATAATTTTGGAAATTGTATAAGCGTCCTGATACGGTACGCCTATTACAATAGTTACGGGGTAGAATAGATATCCGAGAAGACCCTTAAGAGACCAGTCGATATCTATGCCAATAAATTGGTTTATGTGCCCACCGAGACCCCCAACTACAAGGTCTAGGAGCGCTACAAGCCCGAGAACCGCTATCAGGAGCGCTACGATGCCGATTATGAGCTTTACACCGCTCTCTGAACCGTTTATTACGGCCTCGAACAAACTGCCCTCTTTCTCATAATGAGGGTTTACATTCGTTCCGAGGGTTTTTGGTACGGAGTCCTCGGGAAGAAGAATTTTGGACATAACCACTGCAGCGGGCGCTGAGAGGATAGAGGCCGAGATTAAATGCGCTGCAATAGTAGGAAACTGGTCCTGCAAGCTGAATACGTATAGAGCAAGAATATTAGAGGATACCGTCGCCATACCTGCCGTAAGCACAGTACAGAGCTCAGAACGGGTCATTTTATCAAGATATGGCTTAATAGTTAGCGTGGATTCGATGCCCACAAAGATATTACTAGCAGCTGAGAGTGATTCAGCCCCGGAGATCCTCATCGAGCGCGTAAATACGTACGCGAAGCCTTTTATAACCCGCTGCATAATATTGTAGTAATAGAGGATGGAGACTAGTGCTGAAAAGAATATTATCGTTGGGAAAGCCTGAAATGCGAGAAAAAACCCTAGCGACTGCTCGCCCTGCTCGTTACTGACTCCGGGCGGGAGAGCGAGCCTACCGAAGACAAATTCCGCGCCCGCAGAGGCTGAGTTGAGTACAACCACAACTATATCGTTTAGATATAAAAAGAATTTTGCCCCTGCCGGAAGAAGAAAAACAAACGCGCCGAAAATGAGCTGAAGCCCGATTCCCCAGAGGATTACCCTGAAGTTAATATTCCTCTTGTTGGACGAAAAAAGCCACGCCACAGCGAGCAGCACGAATATTCCCAGAAAGCTTATTAGGTTATAAACACTCATTAATATTTCTCGAATCGATCAAAAAGAGCTTAATACTTGAAAGCTCATTATACGCAATTACGCCACAGAATAACAAGCCACGCGCTTAATTATTGCCGGCTAAGCACTACGCGTTACCACAGGGCTGTATTTGAGTAAGATAAAATTTTTATTGCAACGACCGGAAGTTAAAATCCCCAGGCTCTTTTACTAATCTCAAATTCGTATACAATATATAGGATTATATGCAAGGAGGAATGGAATGTTTCATAGTTGGATACATATTAGCGTAATCCTAATTTTCCTCTCATTTTTGGGCTGTTCGCCCACAAACGTGAATGTATACAAGGCGCCCGAAGTAAGATCCGAGAGCTATCAGGTGGTCGTGATTCCTGATTTCAGGAAGACTGATTTAGAATGGGTACCGTATGATTCGGGCAGTGAGATAGCCAGCATGGTTGCCGAAGAGCTTAGCAAGGATAACGAGTTCAAGGTTATAAGCCGGGGCGCTATAGATAACGCAGAACTTGATGAAAGAGCCTTGATTGTCAGGGGCACCGTAAGCGGCTACGTCCGGGGATGTAAATATTGCGAGTATGCATTTAGAGGAATTAAAGACAAGGGAAAGATGTCGGTTCAGGTGTGGGTTACCCTGATTGATAGTACGACAGGAGAAATCCTTGCCGACGTAGGTATAGACGGAAGGGCCAAAGAGCCCGGATACGGCAGGAGTAAATATCTAAGAGTCGTTGATGAGATAGTAAAAGTAATTGAGACCGTAAACAGCGGGCAGTCTTAAAGAGCTGTTTACAAAAAATACTCTCTATCTCTCTTGCCGGTTGAAGTAATTAGATTTATGTAAGTCCGGATAATGAAGGCACTCTTAGTCGGGTTTTTCATAGATTACTGAATAGACAATTTTCATATCCTTGTGAAAACTTAGGCTTTTACATATATTTATTTTTGCCGGACCAACGCAAGAGGGGCAGGGATCGAGGTGAGGTAGATTATGATATTAAAAATTATATTTTTCGTATTAGGCGCGCTAGCGGCTTTTGCAATCGCGCAATCTGAGTACAGTCTGGTAGTTTCCGCAATAGCGGGCCTGGTTTTCGGCGTGATCACAGTAGGGCTCGCATGGGGAGTCGAGAGTTTATTAAAAAGAACAAGCGCCAAGGGGTTCCAGGGCGCGGCAATAGGCGTAGCTTCTGCTTCAATAGTGTTTTTTGCTCTTAACAGCGTGTTGTCGGGGCTTTCTATCCCCGAGAGCGCACTTCCGTTTGTTTCTGCGGCTTTTTTCTTTGTGTTACTCAACATAGGCATAACTCTGGGTTTTAAAAAAGGGAAAGAAACCGTTCAGTCAGGAGGACGCGGAAGAACGCAATCCAAACATACGGACGAGACTAAGATCCTTGATACAAGCGTAATAATCGACGGCAGGATCGCCGACGTAGCAGAAGCTGGGTTTATAAACGGCACCATGATTATCCCTAAGTTTATTATTAAGGAGCTGCAGCACATTGCCGATTCCTCTGAGCCGATAAAACGCGTGCGCGGTAGACGCGGATTGGACGTACTGAAGAGGATGCAGCAGGATATCCCCAACGTACAGATCAAGATTACAAATCACGACTTCCCGAATATAAAAGAGGCTGACCTAAAGCTGGTGGAGCTTGCAAATAAGCTAAAGGGCGTCATTATCACAAATGATTTTAATTTAAATAAAGTCGCCGGACTCCAAAACGTAAAAGTCATGAACCTGAACCAGCTTTCAAACGCGCTTAAGCCCGTAGTGCTACCGGGGGAGACTATGACCATACACGTTGTAAAGGAAGGGAAGGAAAATAACCAGGGAGTCGGATATCTGGAAGACGGCACAATGGTCGTAGTAGATGACGCTAAGAGACATATGGGAGACGAGATACAGGTCTCCGTAACAAGTGTTCTTCAGACTCCGACGGGGAGAATGATCTTCTCTAAGGTTAAAGAAACGGGTAGAAAACACGCGGTTTCCGATATCCGTGGCTAACGTTCAGGCAGCTGTTATAATTACGGCGGCAGGTTCGGGAAAGAGGTTCGGTGAAGGTGGGGGCGGGATACCCAAGCAGTTCGCGCCTCTAAACGGCGAGCCTCTTTTAGCATATTCGATCAGAAGCTTCTCGGGCTGCAGCTCAATAGGAGAGATTGTAGTCGTGGTTCCTCCTGAGCAGCTTGAGTATACTCGGAGTGAGATTGTAGAGAGGTATGGGTTTAGCAGGGTGAAAAAACTCACTCCCGGCGGCGAAGAGAGACAGCACTCGGTTGAGAACGGTTTCAGATCGCTCAACCATAAACCCGACATCGTACTAGTTCATGACGGTGTGCGGCCGTTCGTTAGGCCCGAGACAATAGAGAGTGTAATTGCAGGGGCCGTTGAATCCGGCGCCGCTATTTGCGCTACTCCGGCCACAGACACCATAAAGCAGTCTTCCCCTGAGCGATATATAGAAAGCACGCTGCCGAGGGATAACATATGGCTCGCACAGACTCCCCAGGGTTTTAAGTATGAAATATTGGACGAAGCTTTCAGGTGCGCCGGGGAAGACGGCTACATGGGAACGGATGAATCTATTCTGGTCGAAAGGACCGGCGTGAAGGTAAAACTTGTACAGGGTTCACGGTACAATATAAAAATTACAACTAAAGACGATATAGTTTTGGGAGAGCTGTTGATTAAAGAGGGACTTGTATAAAACGATGCACAGAATTGGATTTGGGTTTGACGCGCACAGGTTTACAGAAGGCAGGAAGCTGATTATAGGCGGGGTGGAGATACCGCATGAGCTTGGTTTGAGCGGCCATTCAGACGCCGATGTGCTGACCCACGCAATATGTGACGCCCTTCTCGGCGCTCTGGGGCTAGGAGATATAGGCAGTTTTTTCCCGGATTCCGACCCAAAGTGGAAAGACGTATCAAGTCTCGTTCTGTTAGAAGAAACTATGGCTAAGGTGCGAAAGAAAAAATATGAAATAGAGAATATAGACAGTACGATCGTATGCGAGAAACCAAGGATCGCACCCCATATAAATTCAATAAAAGAAAAGCTATCTAACGTTACCGGTCTACAGAGCGGTGCGCTCGGGATTAAGGCCACGACAACTGACGGTATGGGCTTTACCGGAAGAGGCGAAGGTATTGCGGCTTATGCCGTAGTTATTATCAAGAGCCCCGGCTCTTAAAGATTCAGCATTTTGAAGAATAAATTGTAGACTCCCCGTTTATAAATCCTTTCTGACTATTTTTGTTAAATCAGTCCTTTCTACTATAATTCTTAAAGAGTAATGAAATTAACGACTGATAGGGCTGGCTTCTTCTTATACAAATACAGTATTCTCCCCCCTCTCCTGGGTTTTGCTCTGGGAATAGTACTAAACGAGTATTTAGTACAGGTATGGATGCCGATTTTGGTTATGGGCGCTATTTTCGGGGTATTAGCTGTATTTTTCGTAAACTTGAGGTTTCTCCTTCTAATCCCGATCGGCCTTTTGTTTGCATCAAGCGCTACCCTGGATCAGAAATCCGGAATAACGCATTTCATCGATACAAAAGTAGCAATTGAGGGCACACTCTACAAATCGCCCGAGCAAAGAGAGTACGGCAGCAGACTTTTTCTCGATACAAAGACCGTCTTAACCAAAGAGCACTCTTTGCCCGTTCAAGGGAAAGTGATAATAACGAGCGGGGACTTTATAGAAGGACTTGCCAATGGAGATAGGGTTCGTGTGCTCGATATCGAGCTAAGAGAGATAAGGAATTTCCAGAACCCCAGCGGGTTTGACGTTAAGAGTTTTTATGAGAGACAGGGTATTCGGGCTCTTGGGTTCGTTGAGGGAGAGGAGCAGATAATCTCGTTTGGCAGAGACAGCTCAGCAAGCCCCCTTCTTCATTACATAGATAGGGTCAGAATACGTTTCGCCTCCTATGTAAGCAAAAATTTCCAATTTCCGGAAACAAGCGTACTAAACGCGATTACGGTCGGGTACAAAGGGGGTATCCCTCAAGAGCTGAGGACAGAGTTTTCAAAGGCGGGAGTGGCCCACATACTCGCTATATCCGGGGTACACGTAGGGGCAGTCGCGGTGTTCTTCTATTTTTTATTTAGATTTGCACTCTCACGCTCAGAGTATCTGCTGCTCCGTTTTCAAATGCCCAGAGTCGTAGCCGGGTTAACAATAGCTCCTGTATTCCTGTATACGGCAATTGCCGGGTTCTCAACCTCTGCCGTCAGGGCCTTCATAATGATCTCGCTGTATTTGATATCAATTGTAATCGGAAGGGACGAAAATAAGATTAACACTCTGGGAGCGGCGGCGCTTATCATTTTAATCTGGCACCCGTTCTCGCTTTTTGAGCTTTCTTTCCAGCTCTCGTTTTCAGCGGTTCTCGGAATACTTCTGGTTCACATATTTTATCCTTTTAGGTTTGTAACATTTAGAGACAAACTTTATTCTTTGGTAAAGTCGGCCCTCGCAGCCGGGTTTGCAACTTTACCTTTTGTCGTAAATACGTTCGGCATTCTACCGCTTGTATCCATACCCGCAAACGTAATCTTAATTCCTTTTGTTGAACTGCTGATCATACCGCTCGGGCTTATATCTTTACTTACCTTCCTGGTTTCCCCGCACCTGGCGGAGCCTATTATTTCATTCAACCTGCTGCTCATAGACATGGTAGTTTTCGGGATCGGAAAGCTGACAGAGCTTCCCTATTCTTACATAATCATGCCCAAGCTCGGAGCGGTTAGCTGGACGCTGTTTATCGCGAGCGGCTTCACTGTGCTTGTGGCGGGAACATACAGAAAACTCAAGTACGTTTTGCCTATTCTTGTCATAGGCTTTTTTGTAAGCGCTATTGCAACTACCTCGGACAATTCACCCGATGGTGGGGCTGAAGTAAATATTCTGGACGCCGGCGCTAACCGAAGCGCTGTGTTTATCTTGCTCCCGGAGGGGAAAAACATGCTGATTGACGGGGGTTACAAAAGATTCGGCAGAAGCGGGTATACGGAGAGAGGGGTCATTTCACAGTACTTACTTAGCAGAGGCGTTAGAAGTATTGACTACCTGATACTGACATCAACAGATAAAGACCATTTGCGAGGGGTTAAATATTTACTTGAGAATTTCTCGGTTAAAAACTTCTTCACAAACGGGGATAAGCTTGAAGGAGGGGTCTGGGAAATAATTTATGAGAGAGGAATAGAGTGGCATGACATTCTCGAAATAACAGAGCTTCCCATTACTTCCGAGTATAAGCTCGAAATTATAAAGCCTGAAGAAGATTTTAAAATTATAGACACATCCCTGCCCTATCCAATCGCATTAAAGTTAAGAGGCCCGGGCCTGGGCTTTCTAACCGGCGAAGCGCTTCACCTTGAAACCGTCCAAAACAACCTCATTATTAAAAAAGGCTCGAGCCTAGAAAGTACAGTGCTCTATATGCCGCTCTTAAATACAAACGACTCGCTGGAGCTTTTCCTCGCTACAGTATCACCAGAGGTTTTGGTCACAAATTCGGTCGATGGCTTGGAACTGCCGCCTATTGAAAGACTGACGAGCGTATTTCAAACAAGCAAAGACGGCACAGTGACAATTGAGCAAGACAAATACAATATCGAAATAAATACTTTTAACAGTGAATAATGGGAGAATTGGGAGTAAACTTTTTATATTATGAGATACATAATCCCCGCAATCATTCTCGGCGTGCTTCTGATCTATTTCATATTCTCAGGCGGGGATGATACAAGCGAAATCGAAGCTGTGTTTAACGAGATTATCGAATCTGTGAAGGAAAAGGATGAGCAAGGGGTACTGGAGCACTTTTCAATTCATTACCAGGACGAGCAGGGATATAACTATCTGGTAATCAAAAGAATTATAGAAAACGCGTTTTCCCGATTCGACACTCTGGACGGAAGCTTCGATAATATCTCAGTATCCCTGGGCGAAGATGAAAACGGGGATAAGCTAGCGCATACAAAGGTGGGCGTGAAGGCAACGGGAGTTAAGGGAGGCATACCCGAAACACTGCTCGGCTCAGACGACTCGCACGACGAAATTATGGTCACGCTCAAGAAAGCTTCTTTCGGAAAGTGGAAAATAATAGAGATAGAGGGCGTCGATAAATATGGGAAAACAGGCGCTTACTGAGCAATAGAGCTCAGACTAAACTAATCTTCACCTTCCATTCTGCCCTCTATAAAATCTTTCAGCACAGCGATGTCGGTGTTCCTGGCCTCTTCGACAGTACCTGTAAATACAATCTTGCCGTGATGTAAGAATGCGATCCTGTCGGAAACCTCAAATGCGCTTTCTACATCGTGCGTGATAATTACTCCCGTAATACCGAACTCCTTCTGCATGTGTCTTATAAGCTGGTTGATTCTGCTTATATTGGGCGGGTCCAGGCCGGTAGTAGGCTCATCGTAAAGTAAAATCTTGGGATTCATGGCAAGCGCTCTTGCGAGTCCGACTCGTTTTTTCATACCTCCGCTTAAATCTGCCGGCATCTTGTCTTCTATACCCGGAAGGCCCACGTTCTTTAGGTTTTTAGCAACTATCTCGGCAATTTTATCCTCAGGAAAATCAGTATTTTCACGAAGCGGGTAAGCGATATTTTCATATACCGAAAGCGAATCGAAAAGGGCCGCTCCCTGAAAGAGCATTCCCATCTTCTTCCGCACGTTCACAAGCTCTGCTTCACTCATGGGACCTATACTCTCACCCTCTACTAATACCTCACCGGAGTCTGGTTTCAGAAGCCCCGTGATCTCCTTTAGGAGTACGCTTTTCCCGGAACCACTGCCGCCAAGGACTGTTATGTTCTCACCCCTTTTTATGGAAAGAGTGACTCCCATATGTACGTCTTTTTCACCAAAGGACTTATAGACGTCCTTTATATCTACGATTATTCCGTTTTCCATTATTCAGTGTCAGCTTATATGATAAATACAGGCTTAAGAGTCTTTGAATGAGACCTATGCATTCTAAATATACAACCGCGGTTTGTCAAAATTTTTCGTCCAACCCTTGAAACTCATATTATTTGAAATATTCTCTCATTATCGCGAACGAATACAGAGCGCAGGTTCTTAACACGGAATTAATTGACTTTTAACATGCGCGGTGTATAAAATATCTTCAACAATACATAAAAGCTGCTAAACGGTTCTTCACACACAAGCGTTTTGCTGCGACTGGAAGCTACTTAAAATGAAGAGAACAAGCCCTGAGAATGTAACGGATCTGGAACACAGTATTAAATTCGTAACCCAATTCATTACACACCCGACAAAAACAGGTGCGATACTCCCCTCGAGTGATAAGCTTTGCGAGCTTATGACGGAAATTGCGGAGCTCGATAAGGTTTCAACAGTAATAGAGTTCGGCCCCGGAACCGGGGTTATAACAGAAAAGGTGATGCAGAAGAAATCGCCCGATACGACTTTCTTCGCGCTTGAGATTAATGAGGCTTTTGTAGAAGCTACAAAAACAAGGTGTCCGGATGCGATCGTATACCAATCACCGGCGCAGAACGCAAGAAAGCACCTTGAGATGCATGGCGAGAGTGGTTGTGACAGAATATTGAGCAGCCTGCCGTGGTTAACCTTTGACGGTGACACTCAGCAAGAGCTTATTGATACGATTTATGATGTGCTTCATCCGGGCGGAAAGTTTTTTACATACGCTTATGTACCGGGACTCATATTCCCCGCTGCCTGGCGTTTCAGGCAGAAGCTGAATGCGCGCTTTGATAAAGTAACGCAAAGTAAGATCATCTGGAGCAACGTACCCCCCGCGTTTGTCTATCAGGGTGAAAAAGCCTAATCTGAGACTCGTTTTTCGGAAAAATCCTTTAGTTTTTATCATTCTATTAACCTAAAAGCATGTAAAACCACCCAAGTTTGCTAAATTAAGATTTAAAAGATCTTGACATACTTAACAATTTGTACAACAATAAAAGGTGTAGTCAATTGACCTTTCTTCAAGCTTGATTTGGAGGATTGGAGGGTGATTGTGAAATTCTCCTTATCTTTTTATAGTATTGTGACAAACAATTAGTAAGTAACGAAGGCCGGGACAAAAACCGGCCTTTTTTATTTGTATAGAAGCGCTGTCAGATACCGATTATCAAAGGGAGGTTTATAATTAAGCCCGAGCCTCTCAAAAACCGTAACCGGAATACCTATATCAGCAAGGAATAAATCACCCGTAATTTCGGGTAATAGTCCTGTTTTTGGTAGTGCCAGAGTCATAGTGCTCCTTGCACGAACAAAACTCCCAGGTGACTCACCCGAAGTGGAGTCTACTCCCGAAGGTATATCCAAAGAAAGTACCGGAACCCCGGAGCTGTTAGCCCAGTTAATCATTTTAAGCACGGCTCCGTGTGGAGCTGAATTTAAGCTATAGCCGACTATGGCATCAATGATAAGATCAGGGGACTCTTTTTCTAGTTCCGAGAGCCCGATCTCAACCCCGCCGGTATTCTGAAAGACTTTATATTGAAATGCCGTCACCTCTTTTGACCTTTCTGTGTCAGAAACACAAAGTTTAATTCGGGCGCCTCTGTTCGCCAGATGTCTCCCCGCGCATATACCTCCCCCGCCGTTTCCTCCGGTACCGGCAAGCACAACGATATTGGAACTACTCCAGTCATCACCGAGCATATCAATAGCCCTTAGTGCAAGGTTTCTGCCGGCGTTCTCCATCATCTGGTATAGATTGGGACCACTCTCTTCAATTGCAATCCTGTCCACCTCGCGCATTTGGGCCTCGGTGACGGACGGGACCTCAATGCCCTTGTCCGTAAAATAGTGAATGCCCGTGGTTTCTTTCTGAGCGTTCATAGTTGAACCTCCGTATAAAACTCGGTTTAAAAACACTTGAAACGTCTTACTGAGTCATATTAGAATAGTAAAGGGTTGATTTCAATCACCAAAAATAGAATTTAAGGAGATAGGGTTATGACTATTATCACTAGAAGATTAATTATTGGCTTGTTTATAATGGCAATTGCTTTGAGCCCTTTTGCAATGGGTAATAACGCACAGGCAGAGGAGCTTCCGGGCCCTCAGCTTGTAACGGACGCCTGGATGTTCATTGCGGCTTACAAGGCCGACCCTGAGACGCTTAAAGCCATGCTTCCCGAGGGGCTCGAGCCAAACCCCGAAGGACAGGTTGTAATAAATATGTATACGGTTCCTGAAGCTACTCAGACTTCAGGGTTCGGGGCGTACACGCTCACGTACCTTACCGTAGAGCTTGCGGGACAGGACTCTTATGTAATGGGATCGGATATTACTTATCCGGGCAGGTACTTTGTTCAATACTTCAACAGCTCACCGACGATGCGAAAGCATACAGAGAAGATCGGAATACCGGTTGATGAGAATACAAACGTTATGACTACGACCGACGTAAAGGACGGAAAGCTCACTGCCACTCTTACGGTCGACGGTAAGCCTTATATTGTATCCACTGCTGACGTAGGATCGGAGCTCGGAAACTTCGGCGGTGGCCACTTAAACTACTTCGGCTTGATTACGAGCGAAGATGAGGGCAAAACGACAAATAAGGTAGTTAAATATCCCATACCCTGGAACGGCGGTGTGGTTGAAACCACAAACGCTAAGGTGGAAATCAAGGCGCCCGAAGATCATACACTCGCCAAGCTGAAACCTATTGCTGATCCAACGTGGGCAATCTGGACTAAGGGGAGTTTCGTATATCCCCAATATCAAGTCGTAAATGAATACACCACAGAAGCCGCTAAGAAATAAAACGAAAACCGGGGCCGCAATACTTTACACACCAATCAAAATGCGGCCCCACTTCAAACTCCTTGACATTATCTGCTAAGGGCTGATATAACCCCTTATAGAAAAACACAATTTGATTAAAGGCAATAAATTGTGTATTGTGTCAGTGTTGTTGCGGATGTTATTGGAACTAAGGTACGCCAATAATGGTAGCCCAATCTGAACTTAGCCCTTCCTGAGTATTACCAGATCGGATCTACTGCATCGCTATGCGAGGAGATATATGCGAAAACTCAGGGTCGGCGTAGTAGACTTTATTACGAAATCCCCTAACCGTTCTATGTGGTCGCGCGTAATGCACGCCAACATGGCGGGTATTATGCCTCAGGTCATAGCCACATGGTCTGAAGCCGAAGGTCATGACGTAGATTATTTCATATATACGGGTTTTGAGAACCTTGTGACCGATGTTCCAAAAGATGTGGACATAGTATTCATAAGCGCGTTCACACAGTCAGCTATTCAAGCTTATGCCCTAAGCGCCAAATATAGGAAACACGGAGTTGTCACTGTACTAGGAGGACCGCATGCCCGGTGTTATCCGGAGGACGCCGTCAAGTATTTTGATTACGTGCTCGGGCTTACGGACAAGGAGATATGCCGGGAAGTGCTTCAGGACTGCTCACACTACAGTCCGATCGGCCAGCACCTTGCCGCAAAGAGCCAGCCTACAACTCTTCCGGGGGTGACGGAGCGCTGGAAGTATATTGCCAAAGCGCTTGAAAAAGCCACATCCCTTTTCAGAGTCGTCCCTATGATCGGGAGTCTTGGATGCCCCTACACTTGCAGCTTTTGTATAGACGCAAGCGAAGCTTATCAGCCTCTTGAATTTGAGGCGCTTAAAGAAGACCTGCGCTTCGTACGAACAAAAATAAAGCGGCCGCTCGTTAGCTGGTACGATCCGAACTTCGGGGTCCGGTTTGATGACTATATGAACGTAATAGAAGAAGCAGTACCCAAAAACAGCATCGATTTTATTGCGGAGAGCAGTCTTTCACTTCTGTCTGAGCCCCACCTAAAGCGCCTGCGTGAAAACGGTTTTCAAGCCCTTCTTCCGGGAATTGAGTCCTGGTTCGACATGGGGAATAAATCAAAAACCGGAGCCAAGCAGGGAATTGAAAAAGTTAAGGCGGTATCAGAGCATATAAACTTAATCCTGAGCTATATTCCGTACATGCAGACAAACTTTGTTGTAGGACTGGATAGCGATAACGGAGCCGAGTCTTATGAGCTGACTAAGCGGTTCGTGGATATGGCACCGGCAGCTTTTCCCGCATACCCGCTGATTACGGCGTTTGGGAGAGCCGCACCTCTCAATCTGGAATATCAGAAAGAAAATAGGGTGCTTGGGTTCCCGTTCCATTTTCTTAATAACAACCACGCGTCTAATGTCATACCAAAAAATTATTCATGGCCCGAGTTTTATGACCTGATAATCGATCTGGCACAGTACTCATACTCCTGGCGCGCTATCTATAACAGATTCCGCACGACCAGGACCAGGATCCCCCGCTGGATGAATTTTATGAGAGCAATATCCACAGAGGGTTCAGGAAGGATAAAGTTCTATAAAAACATCAGAAGGATGCTGGATGAGGACAGAAAATTCAGAGACTTCTTTGAACAAGAGACAACGGTGATTCCGGAATTTTATATAAATATGATGAAAAAGGATCTGGGCCCGCTGTGGGAATACCTGCCGGAGAGAGCTTATTACCACGACCCATATGCGTACCTAAAATCGGAGACGGCTAAGAAGCACAATGGGAAGGCGCATAAAGAGCTTTCTGACAGCTCTATCATCATCGATGAGCCTGTAGCTGATGCTCCCCTTGAAATCAGGGCTTAGGACAACAATCGACTTAAGATTACTGTACTAAGCAAGCACAGAACTTATACCTGATACAAACCTCTTTCTTTGAAGTAATGGCCTGGACATCTACCAAATGACCCCAATTTACAGTCGCTAGGGATAAAGGCTCGGCAGCCTCTCGGCCCTGTATGTAAAAACGCTTCCTTCACTGTTAGTAATATCAATTTTAAAGACTTCCACCGCTGGAATATCCCGCGTTACCTCTACTATGCTAGCCGGCAGCTTGCCGCCGAACGTAATGAGCACATTGCCTGTTTGAGGAAGACAATCGGCATCACCTAAAAACCCAGCGAAAATCACCTCTTCACTAAAACCTGTTGACTCCCACACTAAATCCACATCGAGCGATGATTCGTCGATACTATACTCAACGGCCCTGCTGAATATATTGTCTACTATAATCGGTTCAAAAGGGCTCGCCCTGTTATTGCCGTTATCGAATAGGATGATATTCCCTTCTTTGGTAATCATAGGTGCGTGCTGATGATATTGAAAAAAGAATTCGTCATCACCTACGGGGTTTAAAAGAAATTCGCCGAACTCATCTACATCCCAGTTCTCATGAGGGCCAAGAATCCAAACTAGCTCGCCCGTTTGCCTTTTAATTTTAACTACCGCGTCCTGATGGCGCAGGGAAACTATGAGTGAGTCGTCTCTCGTGTCATGAATCACTCCGTTTGCGTGCGACCAATCTCTCGTTGGAGGAATTACCCCCTGGGTATCACTGAAGAATTGATCCCAAATACCGAGTAGAGAGCTGTAATTAATTCTAAAAGGGTCCAGTATATCAAGGAGGAACCACTCATTTACTATAGTACCTTCCGGGGTGAACTCGACTATAACATCCCCAACCACTAAGGCGTTGTCTGTAGGGGCTTCCGGGTCTTCTGCACTTGATGGGTAATCCTCAAATTCCCTAAGCTCAAGACTGAGAACCAAAAAGTTGCCTGACTCCATCGCGAACACTTCGTGATGAAACGCAGCGACATCAACCGGTATACTCCCTTCGTCTCCTTCTGTCGATCTTGCTGCATGCCAACTTCTTATTGTATTACCCAGCATGTCAATTTCCATCATCCTGAACGGGGGTAATAATAAAAGCAGATTGCCGTTTGCCATCCTCCTCAGATCTCTGTCCAGACTGCCTGGAGAAGGTATTCTGTAGTACCAAACGACCTCGCCAGTCTCGTCAACGGCTATAAGAAAACCTCCTGCTTCAAACAAAGTTACACCGGGCTCCATAAGCTCCGGATTGCTAGTTGTGCTGAGTTGAGGGAAGTCTTCGGGCAAGGCGTCGGCCATAATTTCTATAACCCGCTCCGACACTCTCTTTCCTTCTTCATCAAAAGCGCTCACTAAAACACTGTGCAGCTTGCCAGAACGAAGTCCCAACACCGGGAGCGAATGTATAGTGCTTAATTCATCAAACTCTATCACCCAGGAATCTTTACCTTGGGTAATATTCAGCCTCACTCTTGTAGCCTCCGGGGTTTCCAGTTTTAGTACCCTTACTAAAGGAGCGCTGTCGTTGGGCGCCGTTTCAACTCGGGCGTTATTCTCTGTTACAAAGAAATTATTGTTCTCGTCGCAGCCCGCTAAAACTAATAGTCCGGCTAAAACGAGCAGAACTCTCAACTTATTCATATAAATCCCCCTTTCAATTTGCTTACTAGGCTCATAAGTTACGCACAATGTGAGCTATAGAATCAGCGTAAGTATGCGTGAATATATATTTTCTTATAGCACAAATTCAAATCTATTACAATCTACACCGCTGGTCGTTCATATAGAACCCGAGCCGGTCCTTCTCAAGATCGGTTCCGCTATACCAACGGGTCATTTCCCCCTATCGAATTAGATCGTAACTAACACATTTATTACATCAGACGTATACTTAAAGTAGGTCGGAAAGGGCGGAGGTTAGCCGGACATAGGGATGTGAGCGTAGTAAAAATCCTGTCTACAGATATATTGAGCATCTTAATACACGGAAAAGTAATCATAAGCTGTGTGGGTCTAAAATGAAAATTTTATCTACAATAAAGAAACTATTTATATTGATGCTGATGCTGCCGGGAGTTTCCTTTGCAGCAGAGGGCGTATCGCTCGGTGAAAAGGCGGACGCTCTGCAATACCGCTGTGAGATTGTTAGTATATATACACAGCTACATTCAATAAGCTTTAAGTACGGGGAAATACTTATAAACGAAGATGAAACGGTAATATTTGAAGCAAGTAAAGCCGCAGAAGACGCTTTTAATGAGGTAAGAAAAGAACTTGAAGATATATACGTGCCGGAGTCGATGGAAGAGCCGCATCAAATGTTAGTTAAGTCGGTGAACACATACACCGAGAGCGCTCGAAACATAGAGAGGGCGCTTGGTATATATCTGGGCAAATACGAAGGTGAAGAGAGCGAGCCGATTGAGCTTGTAGATGAAAGCGAGAAACTTGTTGTCCTGGCAAATAAATATCTTTCCACAAGCCTTGGTATGCATGAAGAGCTGCTTGCGTTTGATGGTGACATCTCTAAGAGCTGTAAAAAACACGTTGCCGGTATTTCGTACTGAGATATTCTTTCCAGGTTTCAATAAATTAAACCCATTATCTTTTACCGCCATAAAAGTCCCTTTGGAAAAGTGTAAGTCAAGTTTAATGAAGGCTGGTGGAGATGAGGGGAATCGAACTCCAGACGATTAATAAGCTGACGCTTCGTCGAGCTTTGAAACATCTTCTTCGCTAAGATTTATCCGCACAGCCTCAGTGAAGGAGTGAAGGTGTTCCACTTTGGTCGCGCTTGCGATAGGCGCAGTCACATTTGGTTTTGCTATCAGCCAGGCCAGAGAAACCGCGGCATGTGTCGAATTATACTTCTCAGACATTTCATCCAATGCTTTTAAAATGCGCTTTCCCCGATCATTAAGGTATTTTTCTACAATCCTTCCTCGCGGGCCTTTGCGGAGGTCCTCTTCGCTTCTATATTTTCCTGTAAGAAAACCGCTCGCCAGGGAAAAATACGTAATAACGCCCAAACCGTGTTCTTCACACACGGGTGAGGTGCCCTCTTCAAATCCCTGCCTCTTATAGAGATTGTATTCTGGCTGAAATACATGATATTTGGGCAGGCCCTTGCTCTCACTTGCGTGGAGCGATGCTTTCAGTCTCTCATGAGAAAGGTTTGAGGCACCTATCCACCTCACTTTCCCTGACTTTATTAGGCTATCGTAGGCCTCAAGTGTCTCCTCGACGTCTGTCTTTTCGTCGTCAATATGTGTAAAGTAAAGGTCAATATAGTCTGTTTGCAGCCTCGCCAGCGAATTGTCTACCATTTCCAGAATATAGTCCTTACTGTTATTATGGCCACCGCCCATGTC
Organism: Thermodesulfobacteriota bacterium; assembly: GCA_965216785.1. Classification (GTDB taxonomy): domain Bacteria; phylum Desulfobacterota_D; class UBA1144; order Nemesobacterales; family UBA2774; genus UBA2774. The sequence goes on along the minus strand of OZ244197.1, from coordinate 915,154 downwards.
CCACCCTACTTTGGTAATAAGCAGAGTCTGATCCCGTTTGCCCCTGTCTTTCATCCATTTGCCGATAATTTCCTCAGACTCACCGCCCTGGTTTCCCTTTGCCCAGCGAGAGTAGACGTCGGCAGAGTCGATCGCGTTAAAACCTAAATCGAAAAATTCATCAAGTATGCGAAAAGACTGTTGTTCATCTATAGTCCAACCAAACACATTCCCTCCCAATACAAGTGGAGCAGCGTGTAAATCGGTATTGCCTAAGCGTCTCTTTTCCATATTTAAACTCCTATTCTATAGACTATATTGAAGAGCACGGATGGACAAATTTTAAATCGTTTTGTGAATTGTTATAACTGGTGGAGATGAGGGGAATCGAACCCCCGACCTCAGCGTTGCGAACGCTGCGCTCTCCCAGGCTGAGCTACATCCCCACTGAGAATAAATCAAGGAATCAGGACGGGTCCTGAATGATTAAAATAATACCTGCTAGTTCGAATATAAAAACGGGTAATCTTTAACGGGGCAGAAAAATTAGCTTACCTTGAAGCCTTGACGGCTCTGTTGGACGCCCAGCGTTCAAGCGAGGAGATTTCCTCACGCATAGTGGTGGATAGGGGAACAATGGACGAAGAGGCTATGATGAGCTCTCTGTCGTTTAGCTCTCTTTTATTCGAGAAGGATTCAAAGAGCGCTGATACTACGGCCTGCTCTATCTCCGCGCCGCTGTAGCCTTCTGAATTTTTGGCCAGTGAGTCAAGATCAAAGTGCTCGGGGTCCTTACCGCGGCTCTCAAGGTGAATCTTGAAAATCTCCCTTCGCTCCTTTCTGTTCGGTAGTGTGACGAAGAAAATCTCATCGAACCTGCCCTTCCTTAGTACCTCGGGTGGAAGCAGATCGATTTGGTTTGCGGTGGCGGTAATAAATACAGGGTATTTCTTTTCCTGCATCCAAGTCAGGAAGTACCCGAATATTCTCGATGTGGGGCTGTCCCCTGATTTCTCTCCGCTCCTCGTGATACCTGCCTCTATCTCATCGATCCACAGTACACACGGCGCAGTTGCCTCAACTGTTTTTATCGCTCTTCGAAACGCCTCTTCAGGGCTTCCGAACGTTTCGCTGTATACCTGGTTTAAATCGAGCCTGAGGAGAGGAAGACTCCACGCTGTGGCGATGGCTTTTGCGCAGAGGCTTTTACCGCAGCCGCTTATGCCCATGAGAAGCACGCCTTTGGGAATGTCGAGTCCGAACTCCTGGGCCTCCTTTGAAAACGCCATACGCCTTGTGTATAGCCACTCTTTTAGGTTCTCAAGCCCACCGACATCATCTATGTCCACACGGCTCCTTACAAAATCTAGAGTACCCGTCTTTCTGACGAGCTGGGCTTTTTCCTCGAGCAGGGCATCTATCGTATCCTCATCCATGCTCTCTTTGCCTACGAGCGCTCTACGGAGAGCAAGCTCCATTTCGAGCGCCCCAAGACCCAATAGAGCATTAATACTGGCCTCGCGCATACCGGGTTTAAGCGACTCGCGGATACTTTCCGACGTAGAGGATTTAATGACGAAATCGAAAATCTTTTCCGTTTCGGGCCGGTCAGGCAGGTCGACATCGATAACCGATACCTCTTTTTCCAGCTCGTTTGGAAGCGATACGGAGTTTGACAATAAAAATAGGGTCTTTGAGCTTTTTCTTAGGCTCTGATATAGGTCTTTGAGCTTTCTTATAAGCCTTGGCTCGCCGAGATAATAATGAACATCCTTGAATATATAAAACCCGGGGCCCGTATCTTCCGCAACCTTAGAAAGAGCTTCTACAACAAGGTCTTCCTTATTTACACTGCCGTGACCGTTATTGGCCCCCTCGGTGCAAGACCACACGTAAAATTTGCAGTTATCCCCGTGGACTTTGACTCCGATTGATTTAAGGCTATTTTGTACCCGCTCCTCTTCCCAGGAAACTAGGTTCAGTATCGGGTACCCGGCTCTAACGAATTGTTCTATGTCTTCTGTGGGAAAAGGCATATCTTTATATGATGATGCAGATATTTTGTTGTAATCCAGCTGCAATCACAAAGGAATTATATCATCATATGGGATGAAGATGTGAAGTTTTTTAGAAGCCTTACATCATGCCCCTGGAAGTTACGCGTTTGGGGTGCTCTTTACGCCACCTGAGCTTATTCAAAGCGTTTACATAGGCTTTTACGCTTGCGACGACGATGTCGGTATCTGCGCCCTGCCCCTGAGTTATGACACCTTCGTCCTCGACCCTTACGCTCACTTCACCCTGCGCATCGATGCCTTCGGTAATGGATGCTACGATGTAGTGCTCAAGCGTCGGGTTAAGACCGGTAAGCTTTGAAACCGCCTGGTAGGCGGCGTCAACAGGACCGTCACCGCTCTCAGAAAGCGTAAACTCCTCACCGTCCACACGGAGCTTTACAGTTGCCACCGGGTGCATGTCCGAGCCTCCGGAGTAGTTTGCCGAAACAAGTTCGTAGAAATCGGATGAGCGAACGAATTCCTCACTTATGAGGGCTTCTATATCCTCATCGAATACGTACTTTTTCTTGTCCGCAAGATCCTTAAACTTTTTAAACGCGTTTTTAAAAGGTTCGTCTTCAAGGAAATACCCGTACTCTTCGAGCCTGGTCCTGAAGGCGTGCCGCCCGGAGTGTTTTCCGAGCACAATTTTGTTTGATGGTATGCCCACTTCTTCGGGGCTCATTATCTCGTAGGTGATTCTTTCCTTTAGCACTCCGTCCTGATGGATGCCAGCTTCATGCGCAAAGGCGTTTGCACCGACAATGGCTTTATTGGGCTGGACGTTTATGCCCGTTACCTGTGAAACTATTCTACTGGAAGGGTAAAGCTGCTCGGTCGATAGCCTCGTGGTATAGGGGTTCATGTCGTTTCTGACCTTAAGCGCCATTACAATCTCTTCAAGGGAAGCGTTGCCCGCCCTTTCTCCGAGCCCGTTAATAGTACACTCGACTTGTCTTGCGCCCTCAGTTATCGCGGCAAGCGAGTTCGCTACTGCAAGACCCAAGTCGTTATGGCAATGCACGCTTAATGTGACTTTATCTATATCCTTAACTCTCTCTTTAAGGGTTCTGATGATGTGAACAAATTCCTCGGGCACAGTGTAGCCCACGGTGTCCGGGATATTTATAGTAGAGGCCCCTGCTCTCACAGCAAGCTCTACGGCCTGGCAAAGATAGTCAAGATCTGTCCTGGTTGCGTCCTCACAAGAGAACTCGACATTTTCCGTGTAGTTACGCGCGTGCTTTACGGCGCCGCTAATGATCTCGAGCACTTCATCTTTTGATTTTTTCAGCTTATGCTGAAGATGTATGTCGGAGGTAGCGATAAAGGTGTGAATCCTCGGCATCTCGGCCCCTTTCACCGCTTCCCAGCCCCTGTCTATATCGTTATAATTGGCGCGGCATAAACCCGCGATCTCGCACCCGCGGATGGTATCCGCGATGATCTTAACGGATTGGAAATCCCCTTCCGAGGAGATCGGGAAACCGGCCTCGATGATATCGACTCCTAGCTTTTCGAGCTGGTGCGCTACCCTGAGCTTTTCTTCCGCGGTCATCCCGCAGCCCGGGGCCTGCTCTCCGTCTCTTAAAGTGGTATCAAATATCTTTACAACGTTGTCGCTGCTCATTTCTTACGCCTCCGCTTGGTTAATCAGATAGTCTAAGAGTAGCTATAGGTTTTGTCAATTGTTTACGGGGTATTACATGCGTTGTAGAGGCGGCGAGTAATTTCTACAACCCTGTGGGCAGATCAATGAAAACGGTTTCTACCTTAAAACGCTTCCTGAGCACTTTGGATAGGGCTTTTAGACCTACTGTTTCGGTTGCGTGGTGCCCTGCGAAAATGACGTTCATACCCGAGTCTTTAGCGGTGTAGTAAATTTCAACCGCGTCCCCGGTGAGGAATAAATCCACTCCGGCCCGAAGCGCTTCATAAAACCCCCCGTAACCGCCGCCACCGCTGCATACTGCCAGAGATTTAACTTTTTTATTACCGAAAGGAAGAAACACGCACTGTGTTTTGAGCTCTGAGTTCAGTTTTCTGACTATATCCAGGACCGGCACAGCTTCCTTAAAATTACCAGTCCATCCTATATTTTTACCGTTTTGCATAAGAAACCCGTCCACAATTTTGGCACCCAGCAACTTAAGGAGCTCAGAGTTATTCCCAACCTCCCTATGCCGGTCAAGCGGCAGGTGGCATGCGTATAGAGAAAGTCCGTTTTCGTAAAGGTGGTCAATCCTATCTTTGGTCCATCCTCTAATGGATGGGTCATGATTGCTCCAGAAATGCCCGTGGTGAACGATTAACATATCGGCATTCTCTTTAACTGCGCATTCGAATGACTCAACCCCCGCATCTACTGCGCATGCTATCTTCTTTACCTCGGACCTGCCTTCAAACTGAAGGCCGTTCCAGCACGTGTCGTCGATGTCATCGATTGCGAGGTATTTGTCCAGAAATTCCGTTATCCGGTTTAGTCTAGGCATATAACTTTTCTGCTATAGGTACAAAGTAGAAACTAATTACGATTTTCCTTTAACCAGCCTATAAACGAAAAGGAGTATTATTGAGCCGATTACGGCGAAAATGAAGCTCCTCAGGTTAAAACCCGGACTCACTGCTCCGAATCCTGTCATATTGGCTATCAAACCGCCGACAAAGGCGCCTACTACGCCAATGACTATAGTACCGATAAACCCTCCGGGGTCTCTCCCGGGCATTAAAAACTTTGCGACAGCGCCTGCAACCAAACCGAAAATAATCCAGGAAATGATTTCCATAACTTTATCCTCCTAACTTTGGGTATATATGAGTAATCACCATATTTACTGTTGAGATACTACTACTTTTTTAGATAAAGTTCAAAAGATGGCCCGATGGACAATAGAATGGGGCTTGAGTAATTTAAATACTCTAAGTAAAGACGTAGATTGGAGAGCATGCATGCAAAGTTTGGATAAGCTCAATAAGGAATTTGCCATCAATGGGCAATTGGAGTTCAAAGAAGGGCCGGGCGGGCTTATAGTTGCAGAGATAAATAATGAAAGCGCATCGGCTGAGGTATTTTTACACGGCGCGCAGTTAACCTCTTTTAAACCACTAGGGCGGGAGGAGGTTATTTATCTTAGCCCGCGCAGTTGTTTTGAGCCCGGGGCAGCGATAAGAGGAGGTATACCAATAAGCTGGCCGTGGTTTGCGAACCACCCTACCGATAAGTCTATGCCCGCGCATGGCTTTGCAAGGACTTCAGAGTGGCACGTAAGAGAGACAAAGAAGCCCTCGGACAGTGAAACCGAGATCAGGCTCGGTCTGACGAACAGTAACGATACCCTTAAGCTCTTTGAACACAAATTCTATCTGAAGCTTATATTTACTATTGGAAGCCAGCTAAATATCGAGCTCAGAACTATAAATATAGGCAGCTCTGAATTTACTATATCGAGCGCGTTTCACAGCTATTATAGAGTGCACGATATTTCAGATATCTCGATACGCGGTCTTGAGGACACTGCCTACGTAGATAAAGTGGACGACTTTGCGACGAAGAGGCAAGAAGGACCGCTTAGTGTTGTGAGTGAAACTGACAGGATATATCTAAATACCCAAAGTGACTGCGTGATAGAAGACCCGGGCCTCAAGAGGTCTTTGCATATAAAAAAATCGGGCAGCAGCTCAACCGTAGTCTGGAACCCCTGGGAGAAAAAGTCACGGGAAATGAAGGACCTGGGCGAAGAGGAATACAAAAACTTCGTATGTATAGAAACGGCAAATGTCGATGAAGATACGGTTACAATCCTGCCCGGAGAAGAACACAGAGTGCGAATGAACGTCAGAATTGAATCTATTTAAGAACTGTTAAAATAAGCCCTTGTTTGTTAAAAAGAACTTGATTACGGGGAAAACACATTTAAGATTTATATATTCATAAGGAGGCGATTGTATATGCAAAAATCCAATACACTAAAACTATTTGTACTGAGCTTTATCGCTCTAGCGTTATTTATGACAGGAAGCGCGATTGCGGATGAATCTCCCGAGAGCTCCCTCAAAGAAGTAGAGGGTAAAAAGGTTTGTATGATTACAAACCAGCTGTTTGTAAAAGACCAGATACCTGTTGATCTTGAAGGTAAGACATACTACGGATGCTGTGAGATGTGCGAAGCGAAATTGAAGGACAACCCCGAAAGCCGCGTTGCCACAGACCCTGTGAGCGGGAACAAAGTAGATAAATCAGAGGCAGTGATCGGAGCCGCATCCGACGGAAGTATTTATTACTTTGAAAGCGAAGAAAACCTAAAGAGTTACAGCCCCATCGTAACCAATTGATAGAGAGCTTAAGCGGCAACGTTTAGAACACGTCTGCTGGGGGGCCCGTCGAGATAGGCGCGTATCTGATCGAGCACTCCTGTTTCTTCACGCCAGTGGTGGTACTTATGATAGTGGTCCATAGAGACCCACTTCTCAACCAGCACTAAGTTAGCCGCATCTTCTGAATCGATGCAAACCTCAACACCCTGACAACCATCGAAGGCTCTGGTGTCCGGAACAATTTCGGCAAAAAACTTCACCGCGTCTGAAATACTCTCCGGCTTTAACTTCGCGTCTACTATAAGAACTGTGCTCATGTATATTTCCTCCTGATTTTGAAAACAAGAGTAGGTGGCTGGGGCACAAGGATTCGAACCTTGACTTTCGGTTCCAGAGACCGACGTACTGCCATTATACTATGCCCCAGTAGAGGGATTTAGTATTTATAATAAACCCCCGTCAGTCAAGTACTTGATAGCTATCCCTTATTGGCTAAACTAAAACGAGACATGGATAAACAAGCCGGAATACTCGAAACGTTTAAGAACCAATATCCGGATAGAGAATATGAGATAGATATTTCGTGCCCTGAATTTACCTGCGTTTGCCCCAAGACGGGTCAGCCTGACTTTGCGACTATCCATCTTAAGTACGTGCCGGGGGAGCTTTGCATTGAGCTTAAGTCTCTAAAGCTATATATATACGCGTACCGTAACGAAGGCGCGTTCCACGAGCACGTGACCAATAAAATTCTTGATGATATTGTCGAGGCCTGCAGGCCAATTAAGGCCGAGGTCACGGGCGATTTTAACGTCAGGGGCGGCATAAAAACCGTAGTCAAAGCAACTTATTACAGAGAAGGCGAAGGAAAAGCCGGTTTTTAGCTTAAATCTGTCGAACTTAAGTAAATTTTCATTTATTCTTTTGTAACGTGCGGTTCCACAAAGCCTAATTGAAAAGGAAAGCTGACTTGCTTCTAAAGGCTCAGATAGTAATTACGGCAGCTATTATTATCTTAATCATCGCTATAGCTATAGCTGCACCCCTGGTTGCGCCTTATAGTTACGACAAGACGGATTTTAAGAACGCTCTCAGTAAGCCCAGTTCCGAGAACCTTATGGGTACAGACCAAGAGGGACGGGACTTGCTCAGCCGGGTTATTTACGGCTCGAGAGTGTCTATTACCGTAGCGCTCGGGACGGCGCTTATTGCGCTTATTATCGGAACACTCTACGGAGCGATTTCCGGGTATCTGGGCGGAAAGGTGGACGAGGTGATGATGAGGCTCGTCGATATATTTTATTCGCTCCCCGATTTACTGCTCATAGTGCTGATAACGCTGATTATCGGCAGGGGAGTGCTGGGCATAGTGCTGGCGCTCGGGCTGACCGCGTGGATGCGCGTCGCGAGGATAGTAAGGGCAAGCGTGCTGCAGCTAAAAGGGGTGGATTTTGTACAGTCGGCGAGGGGGCTCGGCGCAAGTCCTTCAAGAATTCTGGGCGTACATATAATCCCCAATATACTAAGCCCGCTAATAATAACGCTTACATTTTCAGTGCCGTACGCTATACTGGCTGAATCGACTCTGAGTTTCCTGGGCCTTGGGATCGCGCCCCCCGAATCGAGCTGGGGCACGTTGGCAAGTACCGGTTGGCAGGGCATGAGGACGTTTCCGCACCTGATAGTATTTCCGAGCCTGGCAATATTCATTACCGCTTTTTCTTTTAATCTTTTCGGAGAAGGACTAAGGGATTTGCTTGACCCGCAAAACAGGAGGCAAAATTAAAAAGGGAGGCAAGAATATGAAAGAGAAGCATAGCTTAGAACCATCAATAAAAGGGACATTAATACTGTTACTCCTGTTAATAAGCGCCTATTCGTCTGAGGCCGGGGCGCAGATTAACTGTCAGTCCGAGATATATCTTCAGGCGACTGAAGATCCTTTAGACAAATTCAAAAAAGGCTACTGCTTCATAAAATTGGGGAAATTTGAGGAGGGCGTCGCAAGACTTAACGGAGTCGAGAACGAGCTTCCGCTTGTGGCCGACTACATTTTGTATTATCAGGGAGCGGGGTATCAGAACATGGGGGATTTTGGCAACGCATCGGCCGCGTTCAATAAAGTGCTGACCCAATATCCGGGAAGCGGGGTAAATAAAAAAACCCTTGAGCGACTCGGGAATATCTACACAGAAACGGGAGATTACGGAAACGCGGAGAGAACTTTCCGTGCGCTTTACAGTGAGGAGAGTAAAAGACATAAAAAGGCATTGTATCTCTACAGTCTCGGCAACGCACTGGAAAAGCAGGGGAAATACCGTGACGCCTCGGCAATTTATAAGAGGGTATGGGTAGAATATCCGGAAACGAAGGCATCGAGCGACTCTTATAGAGCCTCCGGGAACCTGAGCCGGACTCAGGGGGTTGCATGGATGGCAACAGAGTCTGATTATTATCAGAGGGCCAACACTCTTTTCAGTCGCTCAAGATGGAATGCCGCACTGAACAATTACGACAAGGTACCCTCAAAATCTGCGGACATTAGAACAAAAATGGGTATTGCCATGGTCAATACCAAAAGACTTAACGAAGCTGAAAATATGCTAAGGGGTATAAATTCCCCGGAATCACTTTTCTGGAGAGGAAAATTAAAATCCAAACAGGGGCTTGATTCCCAGGCTTCAGAACTCTATTACCAAATACACGTGCAATACCCCTCAAGCGAGCTTGCGGCGGAAGGGCTCTACAACGCCGCGAGACTGTATCAGATAAACGGCAACACGGATCGAGCGGTGAAAATATACGACGAGCTGATAAGGACGTACCCTAAGAATAAATATGCTGAGGACGGCGCTTGGTATCTGGGCTGGATTTACTACAGGAAGGGTATGTACAGAGAGGCGCTTGGCACATTCTCGGCGTTTACAGACTCAAGCTCTACATTTAATGCGTCTAACGCCCGCTATTGGAAAGCAAGAACGCTCGAGAAGCAGGGAAAGACAACTGAAGCGCAGGCCGAATACACAGCACTTGCCGCACTCACCACACCCACGTATCACAGCTATCTGGCTCAGCAGAAAACCGGTACGAGGCCGAATTATCGGAATATGAACCCAGAATCTTTACCGCTTAGCTCAACCACAAACACAAGGAAAGAAAAGACGATGCTCCTGATCAGGCTCGGAATGCTCGATGAGGCGAGGCTCGAAACCGAGAAGATGCAGGAGGAGGCGAGCACACAGGAGGATTTCGTTGTGGTCAGTCTCCTTTACTCTAAGGTGGACGACTTCAATAACTCGATAAAAGTCGCTCAGGGAATCGGGCTCCCACAGGCGAACACGCTCTCATTCCCCAGGGGGTATAAGGACATTGTGCGGGCCTATGCCAAAAAATACGGGGTGGACGAGCTATTGGTTTATTCTATTATGAGAGAGGAGAGCCGCTTCCAAAAAGACGTGGTCTCTCCGGCTGACGCCGTGGGACTTATGCAGCTGATACCACCGACTGCTAGATCCGTGGCAAGACAGATCGGCATAAGCGGTTTCACAGTGGAGATGCTAACAATTCCCCGAATTAACATTGAGATGGGTATTTTCTATTTTAAGCAGGTACTCGACAAATTTAACGGGGACGTGGAGCTTGCGCTCGCAAGCTACAACGCGGGGCCTCACAGGGCGGCGGATTGGAAAGTGAGGTTTTACGGTCTCGAAAAAGACGAGTTCATCGAAGAAGTTCCTTTCAGGGAAACCAGGAATTATATAAGAAGGATTCTGCGCAGCTACGGAGCATATAAAGCTATATATGGGCCCGCATCGGCAGAGTCTGCCCCGAGCACATCACCGGGAGCATCCGATAAGGAATACCCGGTTAATTAGGCAGAGGCTGCTTGTGCTTCTTCACCGCATAGGGCGGCAAAATTTCTCAGCATCTTAAGGCCGTAATCGCTGCTTTTTTCAGGGTGGAACTGCGAGGCGAAAATATTTTCTTTACTGACCGCGGCTGTGAACTCGATACCGTAATCCGCTTTAACGGCAATGATCCTTTTGTCCTCTGGCGCAGGATAGTAGGAATGAACAAAATAAAACCAGCTCTTCTCTGGTATACCCTCAAGAACAGGCGCCTCTTTTTGAATTAGAATTTCATTCCAACCCATGTGCGGCACCTTCAGTCCCTCAACCTCAAACTTAGGGAACTTGACGACCTTGCCCTTAAAAACTCCGAACCCCTTTGCACCCGGGGATTCTTCACTCCCTTCAAAGAGAACTTGCAGACCGAGGCATATGCCTAGAAAAGGTCTTCCCGAATCAATAAATTCTTTAATAGGCGCAGTTAACCCGTATTCATCCAGATTACGTACGCAATCTCCGAACGCACCTACTCCGGGCAGAACAAGCCCGCTCGCGCTGGTTATCACGTCCTCGTCTCTTGTAACCACTACGGGGAACCCCTGAAGATCAAAGGCTTTACTAACACTCCTAAGGTTACCCATTCCGTAATCAACTATTGCAATCATGGCTTAGAGCTTGCCCTTTGTGGAGGGAACTTCGTTTGAGCGGGGGTCGAGCTTGGTCGCGTTATCGAGCGCGCGCCCAACGGATTTGAATACGGCCTCTACCATGTGGTGAAGGTTGTCGCCGTATTTGAGCTCAATGTGGAGATTGCACATTAGAGTGTTAGAGAAGGACTTAAAAAACTCCTCCGCTAGCTCAAGATCAAAATCCCCTACTTTACTCTTTGGGATTTGTGCTTTGAACACAAGGTAAGGCCTGCCGCTCAGGTCAACATTTGTTGTCGCGAGAGTCTCGTCAAAAGGTACTGTGGCCTCACCGAAGCGGGTGATTCCCTTTTTATCGCCTAGCGCTTTTAGAATGGCCTCGCCTAGCGCAAGTCCTACGTCTTCGACCGTATGGTGGAAGTCCACATCGATGTCTCCTACGGCTTTAATCTTAAGATCGAAATAACCGTGTTTTGCGAACTGCGAAAGCATGTGATCAAAAAACGGTATGCCCGTATTGATCTCGTACTTCCCCTTACCGTCAAGGTTTATATCGACCGTGACATCGACTTCTGAGGTTTTTCTCTCTACTTTAGCTTTTCTCTTACTCATAGATGGTTAGAATCTTATCTGAATTTTATGAACTGTCCAAAATTTTCATATCGCTGAGATAAACAGGAGATATTTCCCGCAAGCCGCGGCACAAGTAATATATATAAAATGATTATAGAGATATTGGATGAAACAGGGGAGCTTGGAGCAGTCTATAAGAGGGAAATTAAAAAAATTTCAGCCTCGGTGTTAAAGCACATGGACTCTCCTAAAGACTCCGAGCTTTCTTTATCGTTTATTAAGGATGAAAAGATGAGAGAGCTTAACCGTACCTACAGAAATATAGACCGTACAACAGACGTACTTTCGTTCCCTCAGGGAGAAGGTCCCGGCACAACGCTACTAGGAGACGTGGTTATCTCGCTCGATACAGCCGAGCGCAACAGCAGGCGCTACGGCGTGGAGCGTGAGGAGGAGATTAAAAAACTGATCGTTCACGGGATACTCCATCTACTCGGATATGATCATAAAAAGAAAAAGGAAAGAGAAGAAATGAGGGACAAAGAAAATGAAGTTATGCTCAGCCTCAAATGACCCCTGGCACATGCGTGCCTATTTTGCCTTCTTTATTGACAGCTTAACCTCTTCAATCGACCTGGTAGAGCCCTTTGTGATCGTAAAGACATAGTTCTGGTGTTTGATTTTATCCCCGGTTTTGGGAATAGCGCCTACTTCGGACAAAAGGAAACCGCTAAGAGTCTCATAGTCGTCGCTATCCGGAATACCGAGCCCGAGATCATCGTTTAACATCTCGATCTCTATCTTCGGGTTGATAAGGTACTGCCCTTCCCCGGTTTTTCTCCAGAGCTTAATGCCCTTATCGTATTCGTCCTCAATCTCGCCGACAACCTCTTCGAGTATATCCTCGAGCGTTATAACGCCTACCGCGCCGCCGTACTCGTCTACGACCACAGCCATACCCGCCTTACCCTCCTTCATCTCGTCGAGAAGCTCGTCCACCGGTTTTGACTCGGGAACATAGAAAGGAGGCTTGCTATAGTTCTTTATAGCTTCGTTCGGATCGGCTCCCAGGAGGTAAAACGAGTGCAACATCCCGGTTATATCGTCCACGCGCTCTCTGAATATAGGTATTCTAGAGTGCCCTGTCTCCTTAATGAGCTTCACCGCGTCTCCAACCTTGGTATCTTCGCCAAGCGCGCTTACGTGTACGAGCGGTATCATTATTTCTTCCACTGTCGTCTCTGAAAAGCGGAAGATCCTTTTTATAATCCTTTCCTTATAATCGACAGTCGGGGTCTTAGAATCTCCCTCTATTACGTTTATGAGCTCTTCCCTTGTAATGTAAGTATTTTCGGTGCTACCGATAAGGTTAAGGAGGTTCTTTGTAAAAATGTTTACGAATATCAATATGGGATAGAATATCTTTGTTGCTACCCAAAGGGGGTATATAGCCCAGAGTACAATCGTGTTTCTTTTTTTCTGGAATACGGCTTTGGGTACTACCTGGCCGAAAATTATTATGAGCGGCGAGAGAATTAATACTGTATACAATTCTCCACCAGCACCGTATTTTTCCTGAATATAGAAAGTCAGCACTATAGTGCTTGTAATCAATGAAAGGTTAATTCCGACAAGCGTAGTGCTCAAAAAACGCTCTATCTGGGAAAATGAGGTCATAACAAGCTTAGCGCTCCTTGAACCACCGTCTGCAAGCGCTTTCATTTTTACCTTGTCGCAGGAGATGAGAGCGATCTCAGAGCCCGCGAAAAATCCCTGCAGTATGAGTGTTAACACTATGACGGCTATAACAATCTCAAGCGACATCGGCCACCTCTCTGTCTACCCGGTTAATTTTAATCTCGGTTATTCTCTTCCCGGACACCTCGTTTACCACAAAGACCAAGCTCCCGTGCCTTACATTCTCTCCCTGCTCCGGGAATTTACCGAACATATCGAATATAAACCCAGCCACTGTTTCGTGGTCTTCTTCAGAGGGGAGCACGGACTCAAGTAAATCCTGACCTAATTTATCAAGCCCCCCGAACCTGAGCACAGTGAAGAGAAACGTGTTGTTAAACTCGTCTATCTTCATGTTCCCCGGGATTATGAGGGTCTCCCCCTCCCATCTTACCTGGGGCTTTAAAACAACTCTCCTTTCGTCCTCGATCTCGCCGAAGAGCTCCTCGAGTATATCCTCCATGGTTACTATTCCGTCGAATCGCCCGTACTCATCCACTACAATCGCTATGTGGTTACGGTTTACCTGAAACTCCTTCAACAGATCAAATGCCATCTTTGTCCTGGGGATAAAATAGGGCGCCCTTAGCACCCCTTTAATGCTTTTAGATTCGGATAAGTCAAAGGATAGAAGATCTTTCGCGTACAGCACGCCTGTGATGTTGTCTTTGTTATCTTTATACACAGGGGTTCTCGAAAACCCTCTTTTTTTAATCTCATAAAGAGCCTCTTTCCGTGAGAGTGTCTGGGGGAGCAGGAAGCATTCCACTCCGGGGGACATGATCCTGTAGGCAGGCACCTCCTCGAGCTTAAAGAGGCTTCCGACAAGCTTTTTCTCTATGTCTGTAACGACCCCTTCCTCACCCCCCATACCGACCAGAACCTTTACTTCCTCGGGTGTGAATTCCCTTCGCTGCTCATACTCGATCTTTCCGCCCAGGATTCGCGTAAAGCCGATAGACAGTACCACAAGTACCCATCTGATCGGTGTAACCAGGATATGAAAATAATGAAGCGGGTAGGATATTAGAGTTGCGATAACTCTCGGATATTTTACCCCGAGTGTTTTGGGGCCTATTTCACCTAGAAGAAGTAGACTCGGAGACGCTACAGCAACGGAGATTAACATGACGCTCCTTTCCGAGTAACCGTCCAGGAGACCCGCTACGGTGATACCGATGATGCTGGAGTAGGCGACGTTTACGACTTCGTCCGCGAATAGAATTGTGATAATAAGCTTATAGGGCTCTTTCAAAAGCTTCTCTATAATCTTATAACTCTTCTTGCCTTCCTTCCTGAGACTTTCGAGCTGGTGTCTGCCGAGAGAAAAGAGAGAGCCCTCGGACAGACAGAAAAATCCCGAGAGAAATAGTAGAAGCAGTATTAAAAATAAATTGTAGCTATAAGAAATTTCGTCCATTTTTTCGTCCGCGCAATTACGTTTAGCTTCTTATTAATTAAAGTGAACGAATCCCCTCTGTTTAAGCTTAATCTCTTCCCCGTTTGAATCTAAGATATGTATTGCCTGCTCCGGGGTAACGATACCGATCTCTGCTACATCGGTTTCGACTGATGACGCGATTTCCGAGACCATATCTATATTTTCCGCAGGTACTGTAAATAGAAGCTCGTAGTCCTCACCGCCGCAAAGAGCAAGCTCGAAGAACTCCTCTGTATATTCACTAGCCAAGCTCTTATACTCTTCGGACAAAGGGAGCTTATCGGCATCTATCCGCGCCCCTAACCCCTTATCGACCGTAATCCTCCCCAGATCCAATAAAAGTCCGTCACTTACGTCTATCATTGAAGTAACCGCTCCGCTTACGGCAAGCTGCCTGCCTAATTCGAGCCTTGGCTGGGGTGATAAATGTCTTTCAACTAAACTTTCACTCGCTGCTCCCTGCCTAAGTAGTTTGAGGCCTAACGCGGAATCCCCCAGTGTACCGCTTACGTAAATAAGGTCGCCTTCGCGGGCGCCGGTTCTTTTTACCACCTTATCAGGCTCGATCTCTCCAAGCGCGGTAATATCCAAAAAGACTTTATCGGATGCGCTCAGATTCCCTCCAATGACCTTCACACCGAATTCTTTTTCGGACTTTCTGAATCCGCTGATTATCTGGGCGAGATAGTGCTCATCTTCTCCTGCCGAGAACCCTGCCGAGGCGAGTATGTATCTGGGTACACCGCCCATTGCTCCTATATCGCTCACCGAGACAGCGACAGATTTTCTGGCAAGGATCGAAGGAGATATGAGAGACTTAACAAAATGCACGTCCTCCACCTGTGAGTCGGTAGTAGCTACCAGTAGCATGCCGGGGGTGACGTCCACCACTGCCGCGTCATCACCGATGCCGACCTTTACGCTATCTGATGCAGTATTAAAATGCTCTTCTATTCTTCGAAGAGCGCTCAGCTCATCAATCATATCAATTAAATCCCGGACACACTTTTTCCGCTCGAATTTCCTGAAATGTATATAGGATTGCTAAGGGTTGGAATGTTAAGAAAAATTAAATTGTAACTACACAAATGAGGGTCAGGTTCTTTCATAAGGCAGAATATTTTATCACCAATTCCTTATATTCTGCCTTAAGTTTATGATATTCATAAAAATTTGTCAATTACAATTTTGGTTGGAGCTTAGCCCGAAACATTTTTAAACTCGCCAGTGCTAAGGTATAATCCGCTTTCATGAGTAGAGACAAGATAACGATATACGTAAAACCTACATGCAGCACGGTGAGAAAGGCGCTTAAGATTCTGAGGGAGAACGAGGCGGAATTTGAGCAGGTAAATTACTATGAAACACCATTTACCAAAAGAAAGCTTACAGGGCTTGTCAAAAAACTGGGTTTTCCTCCAAGAGAGCTTCTAAGAAAGAACGAAAAGGTATATAAAGAGCTTGGATTATCCAAAAAAGAGCTTAAAGACTCCGAGATAATAGAATTAATGGTAAAGCATCCGGATTTAATCCAGCGCCCTATAGCGGTCAAAGGGGACAAAGTAATCCTCGCCCGGCCCGCGGAGGAGATAGAGAAGTTTCTTTAACCCAGCTCGGAGAAGCCGTATTGAGCCTGTGGTATTACGGCTGTATGATTAAGAAAGAGACCGCAAAATTCAGTATTAAGCCAAAAACAACTAACATGAATTACAAACTATGGGCTGTTTTAATTTGTGCTTTCTTAAATCTAGCCGGATGTCCGAGCGATGATAACGGTCCTAGCGTTCCATGTGTGTCGCCGCCTGATGCCTCAGGCCAAGTGTATACGAATGATTCTGCTCACTGCTACACCCCGGATCAAATCCGTTTTGCTTACGGTATAGATGAACTGGCTGATAGGGGCCTATTGGGGCAGGGGCAAACAATCGTACTGATTGATGCTTATGGCAGCCCGACGGCAGCGGACGACCTGCAGTTTTTCTATGAAACATTTTTTTCTCATTTACCGCCCCCTGACTTTGAAGAAGTGTTCCCGCTGGGTATGCCTGACGAAACTGATCCGGACGCCGTGAGCTGGTCGTCGGAATCGACTCTGGACATACAATGGTCCTATGCCGTAGCGCCGCTTGCGAAAATCGTATTGGCCAGCTTGCCTAACGCAGATATAGGCAATCTTGTGGAGGGCATGACAACCTTAGTCGATGACTTCGATTTTCCGCCGGGTACGGTGTTTTCGTTAAGCTTGGGCATTGTTGAGCAGGACGAAATCTTAATAGATTTGATGGCAAGAGAAGATTTCGTAGCCGAGCTTGATGTTGTGCTTAAGCGAGGTAGCGCCAAGGGGTATACCTTTTTTGTGGCTGCCGGTGATTGCGGCACAACCGGCACTGATTTTTCAACCAACGAGGACTTCGAGATACCAACTGTTCAATGGCCGGCATCAAGCCCTTATGTTACAGCGGTGGGCGGTACACAGCTGCAGTTGGGCTGGCGATGGTTCCCGGTGAGCGATACGCCGTTCTTAGAAGATAACCAACCTAATCCGGCATACTTTTCATTCAGATCGACTGCTAGGTTGATTGAAGTCGTTTGGAATGAATCTTGGGGTCCGTTTGCGACGGGAGGTGGGCAAAGCGTATTATTCGAGCGTCCGACATGGCAGGATTCTGTTGGAGATGTTATCGGCGTCGATGCGCGCGGCGTCCCCGATGTTGCTATGAACGCAGCGGTAAACGGAGGTGTATTGGTTTATCTTACAGCCTTCCCAGATGATCAAAGGCCGGGTTGGAGACCCATAGGGGGTACCAGCGCTGCAACGCCGCAGATGGCGGCATTAACGGCGCTTGTGAACCAACATTTACTGGAGCTCGGGCTTGACCCTGTAGGTCATTTTAATCCTCTATTGTATCAAATAGGCAATAGTGATGCGTTTAACGACATAGTGGCTATGGAGCAAGGAAAAGTAATAAGCGGCGAGCTAGTCGATAACCAAAAATTTATGTATAACGAGGACGGCAGCGTTAGTCCCGGTCCTGTTCAGGGTTTCCCTACCTTACCGGGCTGGGATATGACCACGGGATTCGGTACTCCAAACGCTCCCCGGCTGCTTGAAAAAATAACAGAAGAGTTATCGTTGAATCAGTTCTAATTGCTCAAAGTTATAGTATTCAGCTTTTTTGTTTTACGAATTCGGGTCCTAATATCACAGGTTTATTAACGAGTTTCGCAATTCTCTTCAGCATGCCGTTAAACACAAGCTCGTGGAGCGGTGAAACAGCGTACCAATATAATATGCCGCTCAGACCGCGGGGGATGAATCTGGCAATCTGATGAAGCTCGGATAATGATCCTTCTCTTTTTATGATTGAAAAGTCGAGTATGGCGCTGCCAGGTACCTTCATTTCCGCGACCAGTAAAAGCCTCCGCTCGGGCTCGGCTATCTTGATACGCCAGAAATCTATAATGTCCCCTTCGTTTAAGTTATCAGGATCAGTCCTGCCCCGTCTCATTCCTACACCCCCTATGAGCCTATCTAATAACCCTCTAAGCTGCCAGAGCAAATCGGCGTAGTACCAACCGTTCTCTCCCCCTATAAGTTGTAAGTGTTTCCAGATATCTTCCGGATCGGCCTCTAATAGGACCCTCCTATGGTCTTCAAACACCTTTCCTCCGGCCCACGCATCGTCACCCGGATATGTCCATTCTGGCACAGGGGCCGATTCATCGGCCTCTTCATCCACATCTAGTAATAAATTATGCTGAGACTGATCTAGCGCCATACGAATGGCTGAGCGGTAATCTAACAACTCTTGCTGAACAACTTTTCTTATGCGCTGGTCTTTGCAAACAACCTCACTGCTAAGCCCTTCCGCCAGAGGTCTTGCTATAGAAGCATTAACCGGCGTTACCAAATTTATCCAATATGAGCTTAACCGTGGAGTGAGCACAGGGACCGGTATGATCCATCTTCTGTGAAGTCCCGCCAGCTCTGCGTATAATTGCATAAGACTTTGGTAGCTTATGACTTCCGGACCGCCGATATCATAAGTTTGACCTTGCGTTTCCGGATGGTCCAAACACGCTGTCATGTAATTCAGTACGTCTCTTATTGCGATAGGCTGAGATAAAATCCTCACCCATCTAGGCGTAACCATTACGGGCAAACGCTCGACAAGGTATCTGAGGATCTCGAAAGAGGCGCTTCCCGCACCGATTATCATTGCCGCGCGAAGCACGGTAGCGGGCACTTCACCCGATAAGAGAATTTCACCTACTTCAATTCTTGAAAGGAGATGTTTACTTAGCGTTTCGTTCTTTTCACCGAGACCTCCTAGGTAGATAACCCGCTTTAGACCTGCATCTTCAGCCGCGCGGACCATGTTCTCGGCGGCCTGTCTGTCGGCGCGCGCGAACTCCTTTTCATCCGGGTTCATCGAGTGTATGAGATAGTATGCGGCCTGAGAGCCTTTACATGCATTTGTTAAAGACTCCGTATCGAAAACGTCGAATTCAATTAGCTCCACCTTCGGATCAATGCTCCAGGGTCTCTTCCTGAGCTTGTCCAACGATCTGCCGCAGGCCCTTACAATATATCCTTTATTCAAAAGCTCTTGCACAAGCCTTGCGCCAACGTAACCGGTAGCACCCAGCACTGCGATCTTCTTCTTTTTTCGTGAACCCCTTTTTAGAGTTAACTCTTTTTTACCTTCCGCCATAATTTTGATTGTACCAGGTCGGGAGTTTTTTTGTTTATATTAATTGGTACAGTGGCTCCGCATTTTACACGGATGTAATTTTCAATATAAGTGTGAGCTTTTACACTATCCCCAAATTTTTATTTAATTACCTTATATATTAGAACAAAGTCAGGTTATAATAATCCCCGACCGTTATGATAGCTAAAGTTCTGAGCAGCGCAGTGCTGGGAGTTGACGCCTATCTCGTGGAAGTGGAAGTGGATATAGCGCTAGGGTTTCCGGCTTTTAATACAGTTGGCCTGCCCGAAGGGGCCGTGAAAGAGAGCAAGGAGCGGGTGCGCGCCGCGATCAAGAACTGCGGCTATGAGTTCCCATACAGAAGAATCACGGTAAACCTGGCCCCTGCGGACATAAGAAAAGAGGGCTCCGCATTCGACCTGCCAATATCAATCGGCATCCTTACCGTAATGGGTCTTGTCGATCACAAAAAGCTAAAAGACTATATAATCCTGGGCGAGCTCTCACTGGACGGTGAGGTTAAACCGATCAAAGGCGCTCTTCCGACTTCAATCTGCACAAGGGACCTAAAGCTAAAGGGCATCATTCTCCCCAGGGAAAACGCCGAGGAAGCAGCGGTGGTAAGCGGTATTGATGTGCTGGGAGTTGATTCGCTTCAGGACGTGGTGGAGTTCTTTGCGGATAAGAAAGAGATAAAACCTACCAAAGTAGACATAAAATCGGTATTCAAGGAAGCAAGGGAGCACCAGGTCGATTTTCGCGAGGTAAAAGGCCAGGAGCACGTAAAACGCTCTCTTGAGGTTGCCGCGAGCGGTGGGCATAACTTACTCATGATAGGTTCCCCAGGAGCGGGAAAGACCATGCTCGCGCGGAGACTGCCTACTATTCTGATGTAATTAAACTTCTTTTCCTTTCACAAAACAATAAACCAGCATAGGTTAACCCTGCTCATAAATTATTAGCATGTATAAATGAGCTCTATTTCGTTTTCCTAGTGAGGAGGAAGTTTAAAAATGAAGAAGAAGATTTCTAAACTTGCATACAAGATACTTGTGGATGGTCAGAACAGCATTTTTCGGAAATTAAGAGAAGAACAATCAATAAGAAGAAGAATAAAGGGTAGAGATAATTGTTTAGCTTATGATAAATCCTCTCATCATATCATAAATTCTCAAATTGAAAGTGAGCAAAACAAAAGGGAGTATAAACCTCTAAAGACAGGCTGGTTTAATAAAGACCTGCAAATGGACTGGCAAGAATTTATCTCTCGCTATGATTATGACATGTTTGTTACCTTGACGTTTATAGAAGATATAGATCTTATGAAAGCTGAGCAGAGATTCCATAAGTGGCTTGGGTCTCTTAACTGTAGTCTATTTGGCTGGCGCTATAAACTGAGGGGGCGTGGTATACGTTATGCGGTTGTGTACGAGTATCAGAAGAGGGGAACACTTCACATTCATGCTCTACTAGGTGCAGAAGGGTTATTAGAACTTAGCAGGAAGTATATGGCAAAGCTCTGGGAGTGTAACGGACAACGCATTGGGAAAAATGGACCTTTTATTGATCGTATTGTTAACGGAAACGCAGTGATAAAAATTTATGACCCCACTAGGGGAGCTATACAATATTTGACGAAGCATATCTACAAAGATGTATATATTGATATGTTCATCCCTCGAAATGAACGAGAGGGTAAGGCCCGTAGTATCGAGACTCATGAATAAGTGAGTTAGTCATCCGATTGCTACTTTATGGGCAGTTACTAACAAGTTGAGGTTATACTCTCTTGAATAATATTGTTATGTAAAGATTAGATTGTATGAGTTAGATAATTATCATAGTATGTAGAGTGAACTTAATAGTATTTACACTTAATAGGATTTAATTATATGATGTGTATTTATGATGCAGTAGTGAGTATAAATTTCTTTTATTTCGTTTTCCTAGTGTATTACTAAACCTCTAGTCAAAATTATTATTCTTAATCTGATGATGATTTCAATTCATCATAAATTGGATTTTCAACAACATGTTGATCTTCACCTTACGCTTTAATACTTCCAGATCACTTTTGAAAAATCTCAAACATCCACTTAGAATGGCTTTGTATAATAAAGCGACATATACCCCTTGCTTTTAAATAAAATCCCAATATAGGCCTGTTTACGCTAATATTTAGCCCTGTATATTCTGTATTTCAATCCCAATCTGTAGCTTATAATCTGATAACCGAAATTAAATCTCACTTTTTGAATATGATCTATAGTAGTCTTTTGAATGGTTTTTTAATCTTTATCTACTCTTTCCCAGTCGTCAGTAAATTCTAAGTTTTCTAGAAACTTCAGCGAATTCTCCTCAAGCTCCGGGTCACCGTCTTCATTAACTGATATATGGTAAAAAATTACTCGATATATGATAGCCCCTTGTCCTATCCAACGTTTATAAGGGCCCTCTATAACACTTAGCTCTATGAATTCATAGTAGTATCGGTCACTTGGTTTTAGTGTAGATTTCAAAAATTCTACTGAAGAACCACCATACCCATGCCAATTTGGCTTGGATGAGGAATAGGTGGTCTTTGATTTTACGGAAATATCTTTTATTCCACTAACTACTTCCACATTATAACGAAAGTCTTCAATACCAAACCTGTTATCTTTAAGAATTTCATTTTGTTCATCTTCGAGTTCTTGTACTTTTTTATCTAATAAGTATTTATTGCTAAATTCTTCTTTCCAGTCTCCTATATAACTCTCAAACCCAATGAAGTAGACCCCTTCCTCATTACCACTAGCAAATCTAGCTTCATTTTCGCACTTATCTTGTAATTCTGGTACGTAGTAACTTCTCTTATACCAATCACCATTAACGGGAAGTGTTATAGAGAAACAATTAAGATCAACCCGACGAGATGGATTATCTATATCAACGTATTTAGCAGAACAACTTAGAATAAATAAAGATATAGAAAAAAGGAAAAAATACCATGTCCGAGATATATAAAAACCCCATATTGAGATATGCCAATCTACTTTCATTTATATGAACCTTATTTCCTTAATAGCATATTTTTCTAGAGTCGACAATAGATTCATTTAATCTAGATTACACCTAAACGTTTAAATAAGTTTTAGCAATTCGAAGAAGAAAGGTAGGAACTTAATCTAAGGCTATTGGTATTAGACTATTTTGAATATACAAAGGGAATCTTAGGCTCTCTTTATTATTTAGGATTGAGATTTCCAGTTCTATAAAATATTCACCTGAAATAATATTTCATTAATTCTATTCATCGCTGCAAATGAACCTCTTGACTGCACTGAATCAATATAGTATAAAGTAATTGAACAGTGTTAAATTTGATGGGGGGGGCGTTAAAGTTATATCTATTCAATTATAGAGAAGTAGTTAGTAGGAAAAATTAAATTTGGTGGTGGTAGGATGAGTAAAGAAAATATAGTATTCGGCGGTATATCTTGTCGACTTCCAGAATCAGATAGTCCTGATGAATTTTGGGAAAATCTGATCAATGCTAAGGATATGACTTCAGTTGAGAGAGAACGCTGGCCAAATGGTATATTTTCCACACCTAAGCGTTTCGGAAAAGTAAAAACCCCTGATTACTTTGATTCCCAATTTTTTGAAATAAGTGCAAGACAAGCTGAAAAACTCGATCCTATGACTCGTTTAATGCTAGAGGTTTGTTATGAAGCTATTCTAGATGCAGGTTATAACCCTCTGGAATTACGAAACTCAAATACAGGTGTTTTTATGGGATGCATGGGTAGTGAAGCAGCTGGTACCTATGTAGCTGACGCTAATCGTCTTACTGGGTATGAGGCTGCAGGTATATCGCTTGCTATGCTTTCTAACCGTATTTCATATTTCTTCGATTTCAATGGCCCCAGTATGACCATAGACACAGCATGTTCATCTTCAATATTTGCTCTAAGTGCTGGTATAGATGCAATTATCACAGGAAGGTGTGATTTTGCACTAATTGGTGGAGCTAATCTGATATTTACCCCGAACCTTTCTATTTCGATGACGAAATTTCAGATGCTTTCACCAGAAGGTGAGAGCAAAGTATTTGATAAATCTGCAGACGGTTATGTGCGATCAGATGGAATTGTAGCTACTTTAATAACACGTGAACATTTAGCA
Organism: Thermodesulfobacteriota bacterium; assembly: GCA_965216785.1. Lineage (GTDB taxonomy): Bacteria > Desulfobacterota_D > UBA1144 > Nemesobacterales > UBA2774 > UBA2774. The sequence continues at coordinate 891,676 of OZ244197.1, read as the reverse complement.
CGAAGAAATTATTCTCGCATACTCAATTGTGTGACAAACAACGATGGCTACAATAGAGAAGGTGTAACTTTTCCTAACAAACAAGCTCAAGTGTCTCTCCTTCGCAAAGCATATAATGACATTGGTATTGATACTACCAAAATAAAATATTATGAGGCTCATGGAACAGGTACACCAGCAGGAGATCCTCAAGAAGTAGCTGCTATAGATGAAGTTTTAGGTCAAAATCGAAATAAAAAGAATCCTTTACTTATTGGTTCTGTAAAATCGAATATTGGACACACGGAAGGTGCTGCGGGCCTCGCCAGTGTATTAAAGATACTACTTGCCATGTATCATGGAGAAATCCCACCAAATATCAACTTTTCAGAGCCAAACCCTGAAATGAAAGGAATTTTAGAGGGCAGATTAAAAGTGGTTTTAGAAAGAACTCCATGGAAGGGTGGACTGGTAGGAATCAGTTCATTTGGGTTTGGTGGTGCAAACGCTCATCTTGTTCTAGAAGGGCAGGCTAAATCTCATAAAGAAATCCCAGAATTAACACAAGGATATTCAATCGCCCCCTGCTCCTTTCGGACTGAGGATGGGCTTGACACATTTTTAGAATATCTAGAGAATATTAGATGCCGCAATGATATAGCGTCATTTTTACAACCCCTAGCTTCTACTCAATTGAATAAAATGAACAATCGAGCAGTAATTTATAGAACAGAAAACAACCAGTGCAGAATTATTAGAGGTAAAACGCCATTAAAGAAGCCAAGCCTTTGTTATGTATTTAATGGTATAGGTGCGCAATGGACAGGTATGGCTTCAGACTTAATTAATGTGCCAGTATTCAGGCGATCAATTAATCTATGCAACAATGCTCTTGAGCATACAGAGTTAAATTTAATAGAACTTTTATCGGATTGTGACGAAAGAGCATTTGAAAATACAGTGAATACATTTCCTTGTTTGACGGCGATTCAAATTGCTCTAGTTGATATTTTAAATTTAGCCGGACTAAAACCAGACTTTTTAATAGGACACAGTGTAGGAGAGATAGCATGTGCCTATGCAGATGGAAAATTGACCCGGGAACAAGCAATGCGAGTTAGTTACTGGCGTGGAAGGTCTATGCTTGAAACCAAAGTTAAAGCAGGGGCCATGGCATATGTAGGTCTAAATTTATTCGAAACTGAAAAAATATGCCCAAAAGATGTAGTTGTAGCATGTCATAATGGTGAAAACAATGTAACTGTATCAGGAGAGAAAAAAGCAATTTCCAGGTTTGTGAAGAAATTAGAAACAAAGAATATAGAGGCCAAAGTAATAAGATCAACAAGAAAAGCTTTCCATTCTCATATGGTTAGTCCAGCAGCAGAAAAGTTTCATTCTAAACTCGGTGAAATCATACCAAAACCTCTAGAACGCAGTAAGCGATGGATTTGCACTTCTCGTCCTGAACGTGAATGGCACCGTGCTAGGTATTGTTCTGCTAACTACTTCAAAAATAACTTGCTTAATCCCGTATATTTTCACGAAGGAATAAAATACATACCAAATGGATCTATTGTAATTGAGATCGGCGCTCATGCCTTATTTCGAGGGATACTAATTGAGAGTTTAAATAATATCACTCACATTAGTTTTATGCAGCGGAATTCAAACAACATTGTTAACCTATTTGATGGACTTAGTCATTGTTATGTGTCAGGGCTTGATATGAATTATGAAAATCTTGTCAATAACAAACCATCTTTTAAAAGTCTGCCTAGAATACCAAATCTAATGGCATGGGATCATCACAAAACATGGCCTGTCCCGAAGATTGCTGAAGAACGGGTGCAATTTACATTTGATATAGATGTAAAGGAAGAAGAGTACAATTTTTTGAGTGATCATAGACTAAATGGAAAAATAGTTTTCCCGGCCGTGGGATATTTATATTTAACTTGGAAAGCCGCATCTCTTAATCTACAGGTTCCTCAAGAAACACTTCCTGTACAGTTTGAAGATGTAAAACTACATAGAGCATCAATGATTCGTAGTGACGAGAAATTTGAATTCAATGTTAGTTATCTTAAAGAAAGCCAGATGTTTGAGGTTAAAGAAAAAGACACTTTGCTGGCGAGTGGGAAATTAAAAATTGGAGATGACATTCGATGGCCTGATACTGTTGAGCAAAAGTACAGAAATGAATATGAAATCATACTTTCTAAAGATGATATCTATCAAGAATTTAGATTACGTGGCTATGACTATGGTCCAAAGTTTCAAGTAATATCTGAATCCTCAACAAACGGCAATTGGGCAAAAGTAAAATGGGATGGAAATTGGATTACATTTCTCGACAGTATGGCACAAACAAACATACTTCTTGTGAATAATCGATCTACTGTTTTACCTACCTATTATAGACGCGTAACCATTGATCCACTAAAACATAATTACAACGAGTCGTTTGTTGAAATTCATTTCGACCAACATCTTTTTACAAAATATTGTTCTTCATTTGTTATGGAAGGTTTTGTAGGTCTTTCACTTTCCGAGAGAATTGAGAAACCACCAATTTTAGCCTCAATGCACTTCTCGCCATATTACGAAAAATTGCGGGAAGGACGTAACATCGAGGTATATAATGAGATTGAAAATTCTTATGCTATAACTCAATTCTTACATTTTTACAGACACCTTAAAACTTGTGACAAAGATATACCTTCACATTTTTTGAGAATAAAGGATATGCTAAGAGGTTATGATAAGAAAATCCCGAATAAAAAAAGTCTTAATAAATACTTAAAGCACCCTAATAGTGTAAATCTTAGATTTATCAAATATTTGTACAAAAAGCCTGAAAAATTAATTAGAAATACAGAAAAGCATATTGCTGGATTTGAGGAATATGATGATCTGTACAATCGAGATTTAGCAGACACTTTATTTCATAGTGATTATTTTATTCGTGAGATGCTGAACATAGTTCAAGAAAATCTCAATTCTCAAAATTCTATTCATATTTGTGAAGTAGGTCCAGTAACAGGTTTATTTAGCCGGAAGGTTTTAACTAATCTTAGATCTATTAATGATCGTTATGTAATCACAGATTTTGATGATTCCTACTTTGATAGGATAAAAAATGAACTTAGTAATTTTTCAATGGTAACGGATTATCAGATTTGGGATTTCACAAGAACTCACCATGAAAAGACTTATGATCTAGTAATAACCGGACAAACATTTAACACTAATAGTGAACTAATGCAAGCATTACAAAATATTAGAAAGAGTCTTAAAGATGGCGGTTTTCTTTTGTTAAATATTGAAAATGCCAATCTAGCATCAATTCTTTGTACTTGGGGCTTACGAAAAAAATTCTGGAATTACTGGGATGTTGATGGACAGGATGTGGGTTTAAATTTATCTCAAGAAAATTGGAACAATCTACTACAAGATAGCGGTTTTGATATAGTAGCTATTAAAGAGACTTATAAACAAAAAATGATCCTTTGTCGTAAAACATATAATAAAAAATCTATCCATCAGAGATTGCAGTTTAATAAAGATGACTTAAAAACATGTCAAGATTATTATAATGCTCTTAATGATAATACAAACAAACGTTTGTGGTTAATGGGTAATTCAGCTTCTGCACCTGGTTTGACCGGATTAGTAAGAAGTCTTCGCAAGGAACCCAACGGAGATAGGGTTCGGTGTCTGTTCGTAGATGATTCTAATAAAGTTAGTAAAAGACAGATATCCAAGGTTCTAAAACATGATTTAGCCACAAATGTATTCAAAAACGGTATATGGGGATCATACCAATATAGGGAGTTACCCGAAACAGATATGGTCGAGACCGATAGCGCCTACATGCAGGTCATGACAAAAGGTGATTTTTCAAGTATGAGATGGATAAGTGCTCCAGATCTATGTCATGAATCTGATGTTTATGATGTTAACTACTGCGCATTGAATTTTAAAGACATTATGCTTGCTTCTGGAAAATTGCCAGCAGAGTCAGGTGGAACATATCATGATTGTCCAGGAATGGAATTCTCCGGTATACGAAATCGTGATGGTCAACGTGTAATGGGTATTGCCGTAAAAGCGCTTTCAACAAAAGTTATATTGCAACGAAAGGTGGACCGGGCCTGGAAGGTCCCAGAATCCTGGACTTTGGAAGAAGCAGCAACTGTTCCACTTGTCTATCTTACTGTATATCTGGGACTTATCATAAGGGCTGGTATGAAACAAGGTCAAAAAGTACTAATCCATTCTGGGTCAGGTGGTATTGGTATTGCCGCAATCAATCTAGCTCTATCAATGCAATGTGAAGTATTTACAACAGTTGGTAGCGAAGAAAAAAGGAAATATATCAAGAAAAAATTCCCTCAAATAGACGATGATCATATAGGTTATAGTAGAGATACATCATTTGAAAAGTTGGTTTTTCAACAAACAAATGGTCATGGAGTTGATATTGTTCTTAACTCACTATCAGGTGAGCTTATGCTTGCAAGTCTGAGAGTTCTTGCTATGAATGGGCATTTTGTGGAAATTGGGAAATTTGATAGGATTCAGGATACCCCCTTGGGCATGTCTATATTTTTGAAAGATATAAGCATCCATGGAGTAGATCTGAGTAGTACTATCTTGCACAATCCTGATGAAACAAAAAGACTGTTACAACTGTTCGATAAAGGTATTAAAAGTGGAGTAATAAAACCATTAGATAGAACTATTTTTGATTATGATGAGGTAGAAGATGCCTTTCGGTATATGGCTAGAGCAAAGCATATTGGGAAAGTACTCATTCGCATTCGAGATGAGAATAATAGAGACAAAATCAAGGTACTCGCTAAACCAAAATTCTCATGTGACTCGAAGAAGATATATATAATAACTGGTGGACTAGGTGGGTTCGGGCTTGAATTAGCATACTGGTTAGTTCTTCGAGGTGCTAAAAATCTTGTTTTAACAAGTAGAAGAGGTATCAAAAATGGATACCAGGCCTCAAAAATAGATAAAATGCAAAATCTCGGAGCTAATGTAACGATAAGTAAAAGAAATGTAACAAATTATAGATCAACTTTGCATCTTATTAAGCAATGTGAAAAAATTGCGCCAATTGGTGGGATATTTCATTTAGCGATGGTCATGTCCGATGCACTATTTCTCAATCAGGATAAACACACCTTTGAAAAAGTCTGTTCAGTGAAATTGAATGGAGCTGAAAATCTTAGTAAAGTCAGCTCGGAGTATTGTAAAAAACTTGATCAATTCGTTTGCTTTTCATCAATAGTAGCCACCGAAGGTAATGAAGGGCAAACTAACTATGCATTTGCCAATGCAGCTATGGATAGATTATGTGAACAAAGGAAGAGAAATGGTCTACCTGCAATCTCAATACAGTGGGGACCTATTGGTGATGTAGGTTTCATTCAGAAAAATGCTTATGTAAATCTTTCCAATACTTTGCTCGGTTTGCAGAGTATACATTCCTGTATTGAAAATCTTGACATATTACTAAGTCAAGACGAAACAGTTGTAACAAGTTTTACATTAGACCTTCACCGTCACAAAGAATTTGCTAACAACTCTAAAAAGACTTCTACAGACTTAGTAAATGTAATACTACATATTTTTGGATTTCAAAATGAAAGTCAGGTTGATATGGATACTCCATTATTCGAATTAGGTATGGACTCACTTATGACTGTTGAAATATTGATTGCACTGGAATATGGTTTCAATTTAAAAATGAATATGGCTGAAATACGCAAATCAACTATTAACCAACTTAAACAAAATTTCAGCAACAATACTAACACAACTTGATCCAATAACATTTAATTTGAGCATTCGTATCCTACATATTATAAGATTGTATGGAACTAAGTTGAATCTAGTATGGAGTTAAATCTATAAGGAACAATACATTAAATTTGAGTTAGCTAAATGTTAAATTCACGATCAAGTTTGGCTTGGCATTACCGTCTCTTGAACAAAATATCTAGCTATTTGATGGCAGGTAAGTTGCCGTTTTTACGTTTTGAAGAAGACGTTTTATATGACTCAGCCAGAAGACATACAGGTTTGAAGGATTTTGGTGATACATATTTTAGGGAGGGTTTACAATATTTACTTGATTCCCTCAAAACGGATGTAAATCTTCACTTTATTGGACAAATATATGTACATGCAATAATTAAACTTTTTCTTTCAAATAGGCTATTGTTCATAGAGACTCAAAAATGCAATGCGTCTTTGTTTCAGCTCCCATTAATACCACCAATCATAATTATAGGTTTACCGAGAACTGGTACTACTCTTCTTCATCGCATGTTAGCTCTTGATCCAGTACATCGTGGAGTTCCTATGTGGGAATTGTTGCGACCATTGCCATTAAGCAAACCTGATCGTCGTATAAAACTTTGTGAAAACGATGTAAAGATGAGATTAAAACTGACTCCCAAAATTGATCGTTTGCATTATTCACGAGCCGATACTCCCGAAGAATGTATATTGCTCCAGGGAAGCACATTTGCGAGTATTTTTTTTTGGACTATTGCACCAGTATATAGCTACGCAAGCTGGTTCAATTCACATGATCACATTAAAGCATATCAAGAATATCGCTCACTACTGCATATACTACAATCAGTCGATCCAAAACGTCGTTTAATACTTAAAGCTCCTTCACACACAGGTTCAATTCCGACCCTGTTACAGGCTATACCTGAAGCTTTGTTAATCCAGACGCACCGTCACCCGGTTAAAGTCTGTAATAGTTTAAATACACTAATATATTCCAATCATGCAATTGTATCAGATGATTTAAACATCAAAAAAATGGCAGAGACAAATATTTTAGGTCTTAAAAAATGGGCGAACATAAGTCTTAATGTGCGTGCTACTAATCCAAACAAAATTTATGACGTGCAATACGACCAGTTAATATCTGACCCAATAGACACAGTAAGAGGTATATATAATCATTTCGGATTAATTTGGTCAGATAGTTTTGAGAAGCGTTTGCAATCATATTTGATCGAAAACCCTAAGGATAGATTTGGAAAGCAAGATTATAGTTCAGCCGATTTTGGATTAACGGACTCTACAATAGCCAAACACTTTACGGAATATAGCGAAAGATTTGGTTTCACTTCATGAACAGGAACTAGTTCTAATGGGGAGAGAATAGTATAAAGATGCACAGAGTACAAAGATTCTTTTACTATTTCTATAAGTTTAGGTTAGTAATTCTAATCATATTAATAGTTATAGCTTTATTTGGTGCAAAGTATCTAGAACATGCTTTATCTCCAAATAGTGAAATCAATATTTGGTTTGCTGATGATGACCCATCACTAAAATTATACAACGAATTCACAAATGAATTCGGTAACGACCGGATGATATTTCTTTTAATTGTTGAAAGTCCTGGAGTAATAGAACCAACTACTCTACATAAAATAAAGTCGTTAACTGAGAAACTTCAAGTCACTGAAGGTATTAAAAAAGTTTGGTCAATTACTAATGTTAAGGATGTAAGGAGAATTAAAGAAGATGGTGCTTACAAGATTGAATTTACTTCTTATTTTGAAAATGGCATTCCTATATTAGAAGAAACATTGTCAGAGTATAAAAAATCAATTCTATCATCCCCTTTGCTAATAAATCGTTTTATCAATAATGATGGTAAGGCTAGTATGATAATAATCGAACTTGATCCACTAGAGGACATTGACGATAAAAGAAACAATATTGTGGAAAAAATTCATCAAGTGTCCATAAATATTTTAGGTGCTGAAAACGTTCATTTGGGTGGTATGGACATAGTGACATATAACCTAAACAAGTTAACACGACATGATGTTGCTCTATTTTTAGGTTTAACATACTTATTGACCTTCCTGCTTACTCTTTTGTTCTTTCCTAGAGTGCTCTATTTATTATTGGTTTTTGCAACAACGATTACTTCTACGATTATTACCCTTTCAATTTATGGATATCTGGGTTATAGGTTGAACATTTTTACTATGATTATTCCTACATTAATAATCGTTTTAGGTTTTATTATTGTTTTGCACATAGTCAATGAATTCGAGCTATTGTATCAAAATCAAAAAACAGAAATGAAAAAATCTGAGACTATTATACAAGCACTTATAAACATCTATAAACCCTGTTTGTACACTACCCTAACTACTATGATAGGATTTTTATCCCTACTCACTTCATCGACATCTGTTATAAAGGAATTCGGAGTTTTTGCTGCGGTTGGTACCTTAATAGCGCTTATATGTGCATTTATATATAGTGCATTATTATTGAACTTTATAAAACTATCATCCTTAAAGTTCAATCCTAAAACCTACATAGCAAATAGCCTAGTACAATTTCTAGCTCAAATTTTTAAACATCAAAAAGCTTATTGGGCATTTTTATTATTAATACTGTTTATTTCTGCCTATGGAATAACACAGATCAATATTGATATGAATCCCATGGGTTACTTTTCTGCAGATTCTAAAGTCATGAAAGACCACAAATTTATAAGTGAGAATTGGGGTGGCGATGCTTACCCTATAGACCTCATGGTGTTAACTAAAGAGAACCAAAACCTGAAAGATCCTAAATTGATCAAAGCCATCCATGATTTTGAACAAGAATTAACGGATATGCAAGAGATAAAAAGCACATTTAGCTATGTTCACTTTTTACAAAGATATTCGAACGTACTTTACAATAAGGAATTGCTTGAAACCCTTTACGACCCGTATTTATCAGATCCATTTATTAGAAGTTTGCCTCAGTCTATAACCGAGAGCGAAGATTCTGGTAGTTTCATAAACAAAAATTTTACTAAAGCAAGGATCAATGTGTTAATTGGATCTACTATGAGTATCAAGCAACTTGAAAAGAATCTCAACAATATTAGCGAGTTAGGCACCAAATACTTCCAAGATATAGCTGATCTAACCATCCCAGGTTATCCAGCCTTATTTATTAAAGTTATGGATTATGCTTTCGGATCAATGAAAAAAAGCCTATTTGTAGCATTTTTTTTCATTTTTATCACTATGCTGTTCATGTTGAGAAGCTTTAAACTAGCTTTCATTGCCATACTCCCAAATATATTTCCGATTGTACTTTTTCTTGGGTTTTTGGGATTTTCTCAAATCAATTTGGATTTGACTACTTCTACTATTGCCGCAATTGTACTCGGTATATCTATTGATGATACTATACATTATATGAATAGATATCTAAGAGAGCGAAATCGTAGTGTGGACTTATTTACCGCCCTTAGAAAAGCTAATTACCAGGTAGGCAGAATTATTGTAATTAGCAGTATAATATTGTTTTTAGGCTTTTCAATACTACTTCTTGCTAGTATAAAAACTGTGTTTTACTTTGGATTATTAATCACATTTTCAGTTATAGCAATCTTAATTGGTGATTTAGTAATGCTTCCACTTCTACTTAGAAGTTTTTATGATACACCAACTACACCAAGAAGACAGCTCAATATGCAACCATGATCTGTGCTCACGTGTCAGATTACATAAGGCTGTTAGCGTGAGAAAACTCTCATGAATAAAAGAGGAATTATCTAGCTGAATTCATTCTTCAACACCCATTCCTCTCATATAATTAGTGATAAGAGAATTTACTTTTGATTTGAGCAATTCGTCACTGCCAAGACCAAGTCTATCGCTTATACCTAGAAGGCATATACCGTGAACTCCTCCCCATACTACCCTTGTTTCGTATTCTGCCTTTTTCATATCTCCTTTAAATATAGGGGCTATAATTTTTACTGGCAGTTCGAAAATGCTGCGGACCTTATCTAAATACCATTTTGGTAATAGATAATCCTTTGGATGCTGAAATTCAAAAAGAGCAGACCAAAGGTGAGTATTATCTCTGGCAAACTCAACATATGACTCTCCTAACTGTTTTAGCGCATCGACTCTGTTTTTGCCGGGTTTGGAGTTTTCTTCAAGATGTGTCTTTAGCCTATCCAATGTTTCATAGTTTATATGACAGATTAGGTCAGTGAAATTATCGAATACATTATATAGAGTTCCCACCGTATACCCTATTTCTTTTGCAACCTTCCTTGCACTAAGCCCTGAAAACCCTTTAGTTTCTATTAAATTCCTTCCTGCATCTATAGCCATTTGTTTAATCTTATCACGCGAATGATCGCTTCTTCTTCCCATATTCATGAGTATAACTGATTTTTTTGAACATTGTTAAATTACCTCTTGAACAGTGTTCAATTATGTGCTATGATGAAATTAAACGGTGTTCATTATTTGAAGGGGAAATTTAATACGACTTAAAGTGAGGTAAGAAATGAACGAACTTAAAAGATTTAAATATCTACTTCAAATCCTGGGGATTTGCTCTCTTATTCTCATTTTCTTCAGCTTCTACACCCTCGGGATCTATACACTGCTCCACGATTCAATTACAGATGTGAGCACATTAATAGACATAACTAAGTGGAAACGTATGAATTATGGATAAGGGTCTTTAAAAATAGATTACAGGAGCGAGGTGTGATTATGGATGCGTGGTTTAGTGAGATTATAGATGTTTGTATTTACGGTTTATGTCCTGTACTTGTAGCGCTTTTCTTCTTTACATTAGAAGTAGTAAATAGAATGAAAGATTAATATGAATTTTTGACATTGGGGTTGTTTCATATGATTAGCTCAAAACTGAATTTTCTTAAAGTTTTAATCCTATTTGTCTTGGTTGTTACTACAGCTTTGACAGCCTGTGATATGTCAGAAGAATCAGAAAGTAATAATGTCCGAGTGTCGGGCTTTAGATCTCCTACTAGTATAGCAATGGCCACTGATGGGGATTTTATAGTTACAGATGATTTTGTAGGTAAAAATCAAACCAATGAAAATCGATTGCTTGCTCCACTGAGTCCTGGTTCCGTAATACGTGTTGATTTTGATTCAGGCAACCGCACATTTGTCTCTAGCATAAACATAGGAAGTGGCCCGATATTTACAGGCTTTTTCGAAATAGCGGTAACACCAAATGGAGATTTTGTGGTGGCCGTTTTACTATCAAATGCAATATTCCATATAGATCAGATAACAGGGGACCGTAGGATAATTTCCGATTTAGCAACAGGTACTGGCCCCGACATTATATTCCCACAAGATGTAGCTGTCGCTCAGAACGGGGATTATGTTGTTGTGGGTGACGGCGCTGTAACACATATAGACCATGAAACAGGCCATCGTACAATAATTTCCGATAGCAGCAATGGCAGTGGTCCAATACCCTTTGGTTTTGGACTGGCACTCACGGCAGATGAGAATATTGTGATAGTAAATCCAAATTCAATGGACTTATTGTATGTTGATCAGCTTACTGGTGATCGCACGATTGTATCCGATATGGAAACTGGAAGCGGCATCACTTTTCAACACCCTATAGATTTAGTAGTTACTAGGGATGGGGATTTTGTTGTAGTTGATAGTGTCTTAAACGCGGTCGTGCATGTGGATCAGTTCACGGGAGATCGATCAATAATTTCCGATGACAGCAGGGGAAGTGGACCGTTCTTTCAGATTCCTATTGATATAACGATTACTGCAAATGGGGATTTTGTAGTGCTTGACTCGGGTCTAAATGCAGTAGTTTACGTAGATCAATTCACCGGCAATCGGACAATCATTTCTGATCACAATACAGGTATCGGTCCATAATAGCACCGTATAGGCAATTCATAGACTGAAAAGGAGAGGCTAATGAATCTTATAAATACACATCTGATTCTCTTAACATGTCTTTCAATTTTAAGTACTGGATGTATAGAGGCAGTAGTTGTTGATACATATCGTCGTAGTGAAACTAATAGGACAAATGAAAAGTTCATGGAACAGTTCAACGAGACTAATATTGAAAGGGAAAAAGCAGGCTTACCACCATTAGATTTGTGCACAGAAAAATATCACTTTGACGAAAAGTGGGCGGATAATGATCCAGAATGCAAAGAAAGAATTATTAGATATGAAGCGGGTGATAGCACGGCTCTGGGAAATAGAGAAGTTGACGAATCAAACCAAGTTAATCCCCATAGTGTCGAGCCCAATTATCAAAGATCTGGAGACAAGCAACCAGTGGAACCTTAATAATTGAAACCTTACGACTTATTTATAGTGCCTTCTGGCATTAATGAGATTAGTTTTACTGGATTACTAACAAACTGGAGGTCTTAGGTTATGAAAAAACTGATTGGACTTTTAATAATTTGTATCCTAAATACAGGATGTTTATCTGCAGCAATGATAGCAACAGGTACAGCTATTGAAGCACAAAAAGCTGAAACTAGAGCAGGTAAGGAAAGATTTATGGCTCAATATAATGAAATGAATATTGAGAGAGAAAAACAAGGACTACCGCCTTTAGATTTGTGTACAGAAAAGTATTACTTTGATAAAAAGTGGGCAGATGATGATGCTTTATGCGATGAGAGAATAGAAAGATATGAAGATGGCGATACCAATGCATTAGGCAGTCCTCAAATGGAAATAATTGAATATGAACATGTTGGAATAGAACAGCCTGAATATAACAAAATTGGAGAAGGTGAAAGGCAGCCTTTTACGCCTTAATAAGGGTAATGATAGTATGAAAAAACTTAAACTTATTCTATTAATATTTGTTACACTAGGCACCATTGGAGGGTGTGGAATACGTAAATTACTCTATATTCATTTTTTAATAATAATTTTTCTTATAGCCTCGTGTACCTCAAACAAAACAATTCATCCATACCCAGCGAACATACAATCAGAGATACAACCCGGTGATAAAATAAAAATAGTTACCAAGGATAACCAGGAAGTTGAATTTGAGGTTATTGAGGTTAACGACGAATATATAATCGGAGAGAATATAAAGGTTCCTATTACAGATATAACAGACATAGAGGAAGAGACTGCAAGTGGCGGGGAAGAAACACTTTTAATTTCTATATTTACATTTAGTTTAGCTGGTTATCTGGCACTAGGTGTACTTGGTGCGCCGTATGGAGGCTCAAAATACGAAGCTTTATCAGATACTCTAGGGTCTACTGCTGAACAGGCTGGAGAATTGTTGATATTTACCGGCACCAGTTATGAATACCATCCGGACTTCTACACTTATAAAGAAAGAACTATAGAGGAAGAAATATGTGCCCAAGAGTGCGATAAAAATCACAATTGTAATAATAGAGTGAGTAATACGGATAATACAATGCAACAATATTACGGTCGTGCTAGTTACGGTCGTGCTAAACTTGAAGGTATGGAACTATGCCATCCTCTCGAGTCATGTATACGTAAATGTTATAACGAAAATAACCAATGAAGAAAACTTTGGACTGCGCTAATCAATATAAAGATAGTGAATTAATGCGGACTGGTGCAACTATCTTAGCAGCTTTTCTTTTAATATTAGCCTCCTGTGCATCCCATACCGCAGTTTACCCTGACCCTGTGAACATCCAGTCCGTAATTGAACCCGGTGATACGGTAAAAATAGTTACCAAGGATAACCAAGAGACAGAATTTGAGGTTACAGAGGTTACAGATGAAGCCATATTCGGAGAGAATATAAAAGTTCTCTTAAGCGATATAACGGGGATGAAACAAGAGACTGTTAGTGCTGGGAAAAACGCTCTCATGATTACTATACTTACGGTCGGTGTAACATCTGCGGTTATTCTAGCTCCTCCTGCTGCTATTCTTTATTCTGGAGCAATAAGCCTGGAGTCAGCAGCTATCTCTTCTACCCTAGGAGCGGTTTCTGGTTTTGTTGAGGGTGAGGGGTGTGAGCCGTATTATCCTGAGTTCCACCTTGGAGATGAGTTCGCAACAGGATTAGTTGGAACATACGGAATCTATGAAAATCAATTCGGATATGAAGGTATTTATGTGGTCGAATACATAGGTATTGATGAAAGAATGTGTATTGAGGAATGTGATTCTAAATATTCAAACACTTGTGGCGGTCCACTCGAGGATTTTAGGCAAAAATATTTTAAGGGGCTTCTATCATGCCATGAAAAGTCACGGGCTTGCAAATTTGAATGCATAGAGAAAGGACATCCTGTCGGTGATATTGCCGAGCATGTAGAAGGGGGCTATTACTCAGATGGCAGCTATTATTCAATATGCGAGTCGGGGAAATTAAATCCATTTGTAAACGTACATCCTACAAAGGATAAGTATGAAAAAACTAAGTGGCAGAAAGACAGGGATGAATGTATGAGGCTTACATATGATAATGTTAAGTCAAAGCCAGGAGGCGTTAAGTTTTTCAAGAAGTCGAATAAATATTACCGAGAATGCTTAAATGAAAGAGGTTATTCAATTACAGTGTATTAGCATTGCGTTACAATGAGAGTAGTATGAATAGATTTGATATATCTTTTGCAGTTCTCATCCTAATAATAGCTTTTGGTGTAATAGGTGGTTGTGGGGGAGATGACTGTAGAGGATTTTGTCCTGACCCCCCTCCTCGTTGCAGTGATTTAACAGACTTCAAGATTGTTGATATTACGAACGGACCCAATGCTCAAGAAGCAAACTCATTCTGGAGTTGTACTAACGATTTTGACGAAGAATACGAGCTCTCTATTTACGCTGATGGGACAGGAGAAAGTACGGCATTCGGTGGCTTGGTCTTTGAAGGAAGTGAATTAAATATGGAAATCGGTGGCTCGTTCTTTTGGAGACAAATTGGATGCAGAATTATAAGTATATCAAGTCCCGACAACTATGGACTCGGGCAGATATTTAGCATTGATGGTTCGTCAGAAGACGGAAGAATGACCCATTCTCAAATATTAGATAGAGAGATGGATCGTAGGACAGATGTTTCATGCAACTTAGTTTTATTAGTGCAGTAGAAATCCAGAATACAGAAAATTTTATAGAGAATATAAATAATCTATAAGATATGGTCGTTTTTGGTGTAGTAATACTGCTTATACTGCTCCCCATTATATCAAACCTCTCTATAACTGATCTCCTACCCAGCAATTGTTAATCTTTATTTTCGTATTGTTTAACATCTAGTACTCCAAGGTAACTAATGCTTGACAATTTGGGTGCAGTATACTAGAGTGGAATAAGCAAAAGGCTATTTGACTTACTGTATAAGTGAATTTATTTCAGGGTGAGAGGATAAATGAAAAACTTAACAATATTAGTCATAGCCTTCATCTTATTCTTACAGATACTCCCAGTTTCATCACATTCCGCAGTATTCAATATTCCACCTGGTGATGTTAGTGCACTAATAGATGCCATTATTACATCTAACTCTAATGGTGAAGTAGATACTATCAATCTTGCTAACGGTTCCACCTATACCTTATCGCCAGCTAATGATGGCAGGATTCCATTTCCAGCTGATGGAGTTAATGGTCTTCCAAGCATAACGAGCGAGCTATCAATCAACGGTAACGGATCAAATATCGTAGGAAGTGCGAGCAATATTCCTTGTGATGGGGTGGGCGTTGAATTCCGTATCTTTCATGTGTCCCAAACCGGAGACCTAATACTGAACGATATATCAGTAAGCAATGGTTGTGCTAGTGGAAATAACAGCAACGGTGGTGGTATTTATATAGACTGTTGCTTTTTAGCCAGATTAGAAATCAACAACAGTATGTTGTTTGGGAATTCTGCACTCTTATCTGGTGGAGCTATTCATAACAACAAAGGTACATTAATAGTTAACAACAGCACATTGTCCGGAAACTCTGCAGGCAGCCACGGAGGGGCCATTTCATATGTAATGTTAACTAGTCCCCAAGAAATTAACGACAGTACCATATCAGGAAACTCAGCAACTTTTGGAGGTGGAGTGTCCGCTGACTTTAATACAGTAAAAATAAACAAAAGCACAATATCAGGAAATACTAGTAGCTCTGATGGGGGAGGTATTTTTACATTCAGAAGCACGATAGATATGACAAACAGCACGGTATCAGGAAATTCTTCAGACACTCAGGGAGGTGGCATCTTTATATTTTCTAGAAATTCTTTTATATCAAACAGCACTATATACGGTAACTCTGCGGGTACAGAAGGTAGCGGTATCTTTAGTAATGGCAACCTGGAACTTAGTAATACTATTATCGCAAACAATTTATTTGGTACAGATTGTGACGGAGATTTCGGTGTAATATTTTCAAATGGCTATAATATTGATAGTGATGGAACATGCGACCTCATTGAAGAGGGTGATAAGCCTTTTACTGACCCGCTGTTGGACACACTTGCTGCCAATGGAGGTCCAACAAATACACACGCACTACTTGAAGGAAGTCCTGCAATAGATATGGGAGATCCCTCGGGATGCCTTGATCCACAGGGTTTGTTAATAAATGAAGATCAACGTGGCTTCCCCCGTCCAAATGGAGTAGCTTGTGATATTGGGGCTTACGAAATCCAAGATTCAGAACCTCCACCATTACCCACTGATGAGGCACAAATGGCAATTCGAGAGATGATAGAAGATTTAATGAAAGTGCTATCAGATAATGCACCAGCACCAACCGTAACAACCCCTATTCTATTGACTCCTATTAACAACGATATCATTCAACAAAACAATCCGAATATCGGTTGCCCGTTTGACCAGACACGTGGGTTTGGCTTCCGCTTATTTTTTGATTGGACAGATGCCACTTCGCCAAACGGAATAAGAGGCTACCACCTTTTCGCAA
This sequence comes from Thermodesulfobacteriota bacterium, assembly GCA_965216785.1. GTDB lineage: Bacteria > Desulfobacterota_D > UBA1144 > Nemesobacterales > UBA2774 > UBA2774. The sequence continues at coordinate 874,926 of OZ244197.1, read as the reverse complement.
TGCGCATTGGTGCTATTTTTCCTATTATCGATACTTTTGTGCAGGATTCAAATTTTACTGAATTGAGCTGCAACTCCTTTGTAATAGATAGTAACCTCAATGACTGGATATGGACTGTACAAGCGGAAGATAACCTCGGTAATTTAAGTTCTGTTGCGACTGATGTATTTATGTTTGAACCATGTCGATTAGCTGACGGGACTCCATGCGATGCCCCTCCTTAAACCTTAATTACTGTACAAATAGTTCTGGTATGACTTATGCAATAATATTTAGACATTACTAAGGTATTGGGGAGGTTATCATAAGTTATCTAAGATTATTGGGAATTGCTGTTTTGTTTGTTTTTATAGGACTTGCAACTGTGGGGGGATGCGGAAGCAGTGGTGGTGGAACAAATGAAGGCTGCTGTGTAATAGGAGAGAACGCCTGCTTGGACGGTACTAATAAAGCTGAATGTGACGGTCTCGGCGGACAGTTGCAAATTGGGAGGATGTGTAATAGTATTCCCGAATGTGGTATTGTACCGCCACCTACAAATTCACCACCGACTCAATGTCAAGCTCCACCACTTAATACAGACTTTAGTGATACAGGATACTTTTTTGTTGATGCAAATAATGCTGTCCTGATTGGTTTAACCTCTGATGGAGAGAATGTTGCCTTAACTTTGTCGGACATACCAGATTCTGGGGCTGTCATTGGTTTAGGTGCTTCAGCTCAAGGAGAGAATATGTGCGATATTTTTACAGCATTGATATTGGACGTATTTTCTGATGCTAGTGGAGAATGCGTTAGGCTGGAGAACGGAGAAATGCTTGAAGTTAACGACTTAGTTGTTGCCGATATCCCATTTGGAATTGACCTAAGTGGTGACTGTGAAGATGTTGTGCCATTTGTTACTGCAGACCTTAACGAGGCTCGTAATATGATTATAGATAAGATGAAAGCTAAAGGAGTCAAAAGCCTTAATATCGGTAAAAAGAATATTTTTAATTTTGCGGAAAATCTTTCGGTTGGCTCAGACTAGCTAGGTTTTTCTTTGTTATTATTTACATCTGATGAGATTGAGGCTATTAGGAGGTGTATGATGTATATAACCAGACATATAGTAGTTTCTTTATTGCTTGTCGTATTTGCTCTTGGTAATATCGGTGGATGTAGTCAGAGTAGCGGAGGAAATGGAGACATCGAAAATGGAGAAGGTGATGGAGACGGAGACAGATCTCCCGTGCTTTTTGAATCCATATTTAGTTCACTCAGCGGCGGCATGGCATTAGATAGTATGAATAATATATACATTGCAGATAACATAAATCACCGCGTCCAGGTGTTTGATTCCGCGGGGAATTTTCTTTTTATGTTTGGGTGGGGGGTAGATGATGGTACTGATGAGTTTCAAGTTTGTACCACTGAAGATACTCCATGTCAGGCAGGTTTAGAAGGTGGTGGAGCAGGGCAGTTACATTTCCCTAATGACTTAGCAGTAGACAGTATGAATAATATATACGTTTCAGATCCAACTAATCACCGCGTCCAGGTGTTTGATTCCGCGGGGAATTTTCTTTTTATGTTTGGGTGGCGTGTAGATGATGATACCGATGAGTTTCAAATTTGTACCAGTGAAAGTGCTCCTTGCCAGGCAGGTTCAGTTGGCGGTGGAGCAGGGCAGTTTGATGGTTCTGCTGGTATAACATTAGACAATTCGAATAATATATACGTTTCAGACTTTCCTAATCACCGCGTCCAGGTGTTTGATTCCGCGGGGAATTTTCTTTTTATGTTTGGGTGGGGAGTAGATGATGGTACTGATGAGTTTCAAGTTTGTACCACTGAAGATACTCCATGTCAGGCAGGTTTAGAAGGTGGTGGAGCAGGGCAGTTTAATCTCCCTTTTGGCATTGCGGTAGACAGTATCAAGAATATTTACGTAGTGGATTCGTTTAATAATCGCACCCAGGTGTTTGATTCTGAAGGTAGTTTCCTTTTTATGTTTGGTTCATTCGGTGATGGGCCTGGAGAGTTTTTTGATCCTGATGACATAGCGGTAGACGGTATGAATAATTTATACGTAACAGATACGAGACGACATCGCATCCAGGTGTTTGATTCTTCAGCTAATTTTCTTTTTATGTTTGGGTGGGGGGTAGATGATGGTACTAATGAGTTTCAAGTTTGTACCACTGAAGATACTCCATGCCAGGCAGGTATAAACGGCAATGGGATTGGGCAGTTTGATTCTCCAGCTGGCATAGTAGTGGACAGTATGAACAATATATACGTAGTAGATTCGTTTAATAATCGCATTCAGGTGTTTTCACAATCAGAGTAATGACCTGCCACTTATGCAGTGCAATTGAATATTATGTACCAACAATTGGAATTATTCATAGGACATAGACTCTGACTTATGGCGAAAGAACAAATGAACATTGATCGGCGTATATTAAATAGAGAAATACTGCCAAGCTACAAGTTCTTTATCGGCTTCTTACCATTCTTTTTATTTATTCTCAGCTGTTCGGCAAAATATGTTGAGATCGAAAATCCGTCTACCAAGATTGAGCTTAATTGTTATTCAATAGTGCTTCCCGAAGATGGTGAGTGGCATAAGAGGAGTTATTCCCTGGATGCTTTAAATGATAAGTGTGAAAATGAAGCTAAATTTGCTAGCGGTGACGGGGATGATGTTTACTTCATCGGTTTCGATAGTTATATAGGATCTTGGAACGATAAGCTAAGCGATAAATATTTGTTTGATAAAATAGAAAAAGAACTGGAATCCGTCCAAAATACAACTCTTAAGGACAATAAGTTCGGTATTGAAGACTATCGATACAACTTAGAAGTGGTAAATGGGATTAAAGATATATGTGTTAAATCAAAGACTGACTATTCCTCATCTAAACCAATTTGGCTCGGGAAGGGCGGTTCGTCAATAAGATTCTTAGAATCTACATTAAACCCGAGTGAACGGTATTTTTATGAATATATTGAAATTAATGTTATAGAAGGTCCGTACAAGAGTTGGATAGGTAAAGGAGCTATGTTCTATCGAGTTATTTTTTATCATATCTCTACTAGTCAAAACAGTGACCCTGAGCTTGAGGCGTAAAGCGCTGAAGTTTCTTGAAAATGTAGAATTTACCTATGACTGGGAAAAAATAGAGAACGAATAATGTACGTCGAAAATGTTTCTTGCATATTTCCTGCCCAAGTAGATTTAATCTCTTCCTTTGGTATTGTTTAATATCTAGAATTCAGAATATTTTATAGAGAACATAAATAACCTATAAAATACCGTTGTCCTAAACGTATTAGACTATATAGTATTACCCATAGGCTATAAAATATAGGGCGACAACATGAATTCTACTACTTACAACATCCATAGAGAAAAGATTTTAGACTCTGATCAAAGATCAAAACTGTTAAAAACCTGTAAAGATAAGTCGGAGTTGGATTTATTACACGGTCGTGAAACATGGATAAAACGCTACATGTTAGTGGATTTAGCACTTTTTAGCGGATTGCGTGTAGCAGAGATTGCTAACTTAAAAATCGGTGATATTGAATTAACAACTAAAGATCCATATTTAATTGTACGAAATGGAAAGAGAGGTAAAAAAAGGGATGTTTATTTGGACAAAGAACTTGTAAACCATTTAAAGAGATTTATAGCTTGGAAAAAGAAAACAATGGGCGAAGAAGTTGATAATGACAGTCCGTTATTTATGGGTAGAAATGGAAAACACTCCGCAGCAATAACTCTTATGAAATCATTCAAGAGGGCAATCGAAGAATCTCATTTACCTTCACATTATTCAATCCACTGTGCTCGTCACACTTATGCTACCTTTTTGCTTCATGCTACGAACAATTTAAGGTATGTTCAGAAACAACTTGGACATAGCAAAATAAGCATGACTGTACTTTATGCTGATGTTTTGCCATCAGAAAATGGTAATCTGGCTAATAAGATCAGAGAGTAAAAAATAAAGCAAAATATCCAATAGTTACAATTGAATTTGTAATAATGAGTGGTATTGTGAGCATAACGTAAGCGGGATGTGGACTTAATCCGGGTGTTCTAATAAGCTACAGTTATTGAGTATTTTGGAACAAAAAAGGGGAGCCGTAGCTCCCTTTGGTATTCAATTTTACTGTTACAGTTAGTCTCTTGTTAAGCTGTTACCTTTCTTTTTCGTAGAGCCAGTAAGCCTATTATCCCCAAAACTCCTGCCATGGCTATAAGTCCCCATTCGGATAAAGTGGGGGTGGGGGTAGGCTGGATAAGCTCCAGTGCCAGTCCGTAGGGGTTCGTCAAGTTGGACAGCTCAACCCGCACATCAGAGCCGTCGAACCTGGCACTTCGGATCTCCCCGCGCCCGTAATCGGTCCACCAGATTCGCTGACTGATCGGGTCGATTTCGATGTCCCAGTAACCGGTGTTGGGATCGTTTATGAGAAGCGTCTCAATGTTGTTCCCAATGTCATAGGAGAAGAGCGCCCCCCCTGTCCCAGGCGACTGGAAATCGTGTGAGGTTAAGAAGATTGTCTGGGTAACCGGATCGAGCGCGTAGCCCCGACCTCGCCCGTCGACGTGGGGTGTTAGCTGAGTTTGCGCCACCCCGGCGGTGGTCATCCTGTTCACTGAACCGTCCGGGGGACCTGACATGACGCCGGGGTCGCCCCAGTAGAGCAAGTTGTTCCCGAGGTCTACGGCAAGACCCGAGTAGAACCATCCCGGCCCGCCACCAGCTCCTGTGAGTAAGATCGTGTAGTTACCGCCAGTATAATCCACGACGGAAACCTCGCGGCCATCGTAGCTTACCGCCCTTGTGAAGTAGATGAGTTGATAGGCCTGATCCAACGCTAGCTGGTGCACCGCGTCCCCCGTATTAAACACGGTTGCAAGACCGGTCCCGTCACTGTTAACCCGATTTATCGAACCCTCGTTTCCAGGCGGACCAACGGGTCCCCAATCGGCGAAATACAGAATGCCCGTGTTAGTGTCAAGATCGACGTCCTGGAGACGTGAAAAGTTTTGCGCCAAGACTTGGGTCTGGCCGTTGATAACATCCGTTACCGAAAGCGTCCCGTTGTTACGGTCAGTCCAGTAGACCTTCTTTACGGCTGCCATCGCACCCTGGGTCGCCAGCAAGGTTCCCGCAAGCACAGCGATAACAACCAGCAGTTTACAGATAACCTTACAACCAGGTATTTTGCTCAGCTTATTTGCCATCTGCTCTGTCCTCCTAAATAAGAAATTGTGGGCTTTATTATACTATAAGTAGAAAGAAACTAATAGTTGTCCGCTATTCTTCGGTCAAGCACTCTTTAAATATCTTAATCCTACTAGATTCTTAATGGGGAGCAGTATAAAGCGCTTAATTTGAATTGTAGTGATAAAAACCTGAACCTACGATCTCTAGGAAACTCATTTAGTATTTCAGAGCTGCAGCAGAACAATGGAGAAGAAGGGGTAAAAATGAGTGGTTTTGTAAACATAACGTAAGCCTGTTCGGCTCTATATTAAGTCCCAGTGATTGTTGACTTTAATGAGAGTGCTATCGTTCCTTTTCCTGTTAAAAATCTAACTTATTCTATAGTCCCGTTAAAGGGGTGCAAGTAACTGTACTGCACCCCTTTTGTCAAGCTTGGTTTAAGGTGGAATGGTTGCAAACACAAAAGGGAGCCGATGCCCCCCAAGGGGTAAGAGACAATGCCCATACTGTACAAACATTAACAGGGTTATGTATATTAACCAGACTTAGATTAAAAAGGGAGGAGAGTATCAACAATGGCTAGGTTAGCAATTGTTCAAAAAGCACCTGTATTCTTGAATAAGGAAGAAACAATAGCTAGTGCTGTTAATTCAGTTAATGAGGCGGCCTCTAAAGGCGCTGAACTTGTAATATTCACAGAAGCTTTTATCCCTGGTTATCCAGCGTGGATATGGCGTTTAAGGCCGGGGAAAGATGGGAAATTATCAGAAGAACTATACTCTAGGCTCTTGGAAAATGCCGTTAGTTTGAAAAGTGACGACTTATCAGTCCTCTATGAAGCTGCTCGAAAATGTAATGTAACAGTTGTATGTGGTATGGACGAAAGGGACAGTAACCTAAGTCGTGCAACTATTTATAACACTACCATTGTTATTGGCTCTGATGGGTCACTGTTAAATAGGCATCGCAAATTGATGCCTACCAATCCGGAAAGGATGATTTGGGGGTTTGGTGATGCCTCTGGTTTAAAAGTTGTTGATACTCCTGTTGGACGAATAGGAACACTAATATGCTGGGAAAATTACATGCCATTGGCAAGGTACGCACTCTATTCACAGGGTGTAGAGATATATATTGCACCAACATATGATAGTGGAGATGCGTGGATTGGAACCTTACAACACATCGCACGAGAAGGCTGTTGCTGGGTAGTGGGTTGTGGTAATGTTATGAAGGGCAAAGATATCCCAAATGATTTCCCTGAGAAATCCACGCTATACCCTGATAATAACGAATGGATAAACCAAGGTGATTCTATTGTTATCGGCCCGGGTGGTGATATAGTTGTTGGCCCTATGCGAAAAGAAGAAGGGGTTATCTATTATGATGTTGACTGTAACAGTGCAGCTAAGGCAAAACGAGCACTTGACGTGGTAGGCCATTATTCACGCCCTGACATATTTAAACTTCGCGTAAATACCAAACCACAATCTCCGGTGGAATTTGAATAGCACCATTATTAAAAGAAATAAGGAGGAGCGTTATGAGCATCAGATAAAAACTTGTCACGCCAGAGGTAGTATTGGTTCTGATGTATTCCGTACTCGTTGCAAATCTCTGTTACGGGTCTGCCAGATAAACCTTCGAGTACTATCTTAGTCTTGGTTTTAGAGTCCCATCTTCTTCGTTTCATGGCTGCTCTCCCACTGTGTATTACGGATAATTTACCAACTTAACTATACTTACTTCTTAATGGGGAGCAGTATAAAAGCTCCCCTTAGTGTATTAATTTACTGTATCAGTTAGTCTCTGATTAAGCTGTTACCTTTCTTCTTCGGAGAGCTAGTAGACCTATTATTCCCAGCACACCCGCCATGGCTATAAGTCCCCATTCGGATAGGGTCGGGATGGGTTCGGGTTGTTGAAAAAATATCAGACCATCGGAACAGTTAGGTAAGTCCCCGACTACAGTAGTTACACCTGTTTCTGTGTTTATCTTTACAAGAGCAGATGATCTTTCAGTTGGAGGATCTGATAAATCCACTGTAGTTCCGTAAAGCTCTCCAGTAACCGGATGGAAAGCAAGTGCATTTACAAAAACCCTGCCAACAAGCGTAAGATTGGCAATAAATGTCCCCTCACCAGTATTGCGATTAATGTTGGACAGTACACCACTACCTGAATGGAATAGTACACCGGTATCACTTATTGCAAGTCCATTTCCCGGACTGCCAATGCCACCGTCAAAGTTTCCAATAACTGTACCCTGACCTGTGATTGGATTTACGGTTTGTAAAGAGTCACCCCCATCACAAACATCACCTGACGCAAATAAAGTGTTAGTAGCTGCTTCATAAGTTAGATCAGGAGCTCTACCGCATTCTCCATCTACAGATTCGTTACCTATTACACCTATTATTGACCCTTGCCCAGTTTCAGGATTAATCCTTATAAGAGTGGCGGTTCTAGGATCAACTCCTCCACTAGAGCTACCCACTAGTATACGTCCCCGCAGAAATGCCAAACCAGTTACACCACCAAAACCGATAGGACCTATAATTTCAGTTTCTGCAGTATCCGGGTCAACTCTAAAAAGTGAACTACCAAGTGGGGGGATTCCCTCAACACATTCATTCCTTGCGACACTAAACAATTCCACATCCTGAGCATTTGAAACACCCACAGACAGTAATAATGAAGATATTATCAATAGGACTAGTCTCATTTACTCCTCCTTTAAAACGAGATATAAAGAAGAAATATAATACAGTCGGGAAAAATACCAAATAATAATGAACTTCTTTGTCAAGCAGCATTTAACAGATTTCCATCTGTATTCTTTTGATACTCCACTTCTGCCTGAACTGTTGTGCGGAACCCAAGAGCCGAGTGAAGGTAATTCCTGTTGTAATATACAACCCAATTGTTCAGTTTGTATTTCTGTACTATACCTCTTTTGTCAAGTACGGTTTCCGTGTCTATATGTGTTCTTAATGCTAGTTAAGAAGGTGTATAAAAGAGTGGTATTGTGGGCATAACGTAAGGGTGATGCACTCTAGTTTAAGTTGCTGTCTTTATTTGGTTATTACCAGCAGATAGTAAAAAAATGGAGCTCAATTTCGCCTTTATGTCATAAAATTGAATTTGCATTTAATCAGTTGCTTTACTTCTTCTTAAGACCACGAAACTTATAATATTAAATAGTATCAGACTAAACTTTTAGGTATGATTTCGCTTATCAATTTATACATGGAGAGCAACAATGAAAAAATTAGCACAGATGGTTACATGTCTCACTTTGATTTTAGCAATAATGCTAGTTGTGGAGCTGGGACGGGCTCAGGCACAAAACGGAGCTGATGAATCGCTTGAGCACAAGCAAGCTGTCCAGCGCGGCACACAGGCTGTTATCTGGGGTATGCCGGCTGTAAGCATGATGGATTTACGAAAAAGCGCAGAAGCTCAGCTAGGTTTTACATTCAACGATATCATTTATTTCTCTGAGCCTATGGTTTCGAGACACGGATTTCTCACTGCTAATAACGACGTGCCCTATGTAATTTCGGTGTTAAACACCAAGGACGGCCCTGTAATACTTGAGGTCCCACCCGCATCAGAAAAGGTTATCTATTTCGGAAGCGTCATTGATGCATGGCAAGTGCCTGTGACAGATGTCGGACCTGAAGGAGATGATAAGGGTAAAGGCGGCAAGTATCTCTTTTTACCTCCGGATTACGAGGGAGAGGTGCCTGAAGGATATCTGGTCCAAAGGCCCAAGACATTCAATTTGTATGTTGGACTTCGCCCAGTTGCAGTTAACGGAGGTACACTTGAAGAGGCTGTAACATATGCCAAGAAACTTAAGGCCTATCCACTATCAGAGGCGGAGAATCCTGAGCCAACCCGCTATATAAATGCATTTCCCAAAACATGGAACACTCTCCCACAATACGATATCAGCTTCTTTGAGGACCTAGCCACTGTTGTTAACGAAGAACCAGTTCAGGAGAAAGATCTGGTAATGATGGGTATGCTGCCAACTATTGGAATTCAAAAAGGTACAGAGTTTAAGCCTGATGAAGAAACAAAAAAAGCTCTGGAGCAGTCTATCACACTTGGTTATGATTTGATGCAGAGTTACTTCACAACACCTGGCAAATCACTTGTAAATTGGTGGTCAGATGTTAAATGGCAAGCACCAAATTTCCCTAAAGCACAAGTTGAAGCAGGGTTTCCGATGGTAACTAAGGACGAGTTGTTACTGGATAAGCGGGCAGGAGGGATATACTTCTGGGCTACCTTCTTGCCAAAACGTTTAGGAAAAGGGAGTTTCTATCTAATGGGTCTGCGAGACAAATCAGGCGAGCTGTTTGACGGATCTTCTCTCTATCGTCTTAAGGTCCCAAAAGATGTGCCTGCAGCCCAATTCTGGTCAGCTATCGTCTATAGCATGAAAACCAAAGGCTTCATTAATAATGCAAGCAAGGTCGGACTAGGTTCAGTCCAAAAAGCTGATCTAAAGCAGAATGAGGATGGGACAATTGATATATATTTTGGACCAAAGGCGCCTGAGGGAATGGAATCAAACTGGCTACCTACAGGCGAGGACTTCTTTTTAATCTTCCGTCTTTATGGGCCTGAGAAGGCGCTGTTCGATAAAACCTGGACACTTCCAGATGTCGAAAAAGTCAGGTGATAGTAGTATTTATAGTTAAGCATAAAGGAGGCGGATATCTTCGACTACATATTCGCCTTCTGAGTATCATCAGTTTGTGTTTTTATAGATATATTCTTAACGCTAGCAAAAAAGGATAGAATTGAGTGGTATTGTGATCCGACCGTAAAGCGTTATGCCCTATTAAAAGTTACTGCAAATAATAAATACTAATCCTTAGCGACTAAGCATAGATTTACGTCTGAGCTTTATTTTACTAATGAAGGGATAACTTTTTCTTGTTTTGTCTCTTGAATACTTCATTATTATATAGAAAATCTACATTTTATATCAAATAGTGTTGTATGCTGACATATTGCCATCCGAAAATGGGAATCCAGAAAAAATTTTTGCCCTTGTATCTGCTTGTTATTATTGAAGTATTATAAACTTTCAAGATTTTCCCGAAAAATAACTCCCCGTAAAAAGTCCACCACATCGGTATAATAAGATAGGTGCTGCTAATTGTAGCATTGTCAGGTCGATTGGTTTTTTATTTTTGGTGAGTAAAACCAATCCCATGCAATAGAGGAAGATATTATATGCATATAAAGAAAGTAGTTGGCTATACAAGGGTATCCACTAGCAAACAAGTAAAAGAAGGTGAAAGTCTTTCAACACAAAGAGAGCAGATAACTGAATTTGCTAAGAACAAAGGTTGGGAATTGAAAAAAATATATTCTGACGAAGGTATGTCAGGTGCTAAAATTGAGCATCGAACTGATTTTAAAAAATTGATTGAGGATGCTAAGCAAGGAAAGTTTGAAGTTGTAATATTCACAAGGTTATCAAGATTTGCACGCAATACTAGAGAATACTTGAACCTATTTCATGAACTTCAAGAGCACGGAATATCAATTGTAAGTATAAAAGAAAACTTCGACCCAACTACAAATACTGGAAAAGCGATGGCAACAATTTTAGCATCATTTGCTGAATTGGAACGTGACACTATAAGGGAACAAATGAATGAGAGCAAGATGGTGAGGTGGAGAGAACTACGCATTTTTAATGGCAGAACTCCGTTTGCCTATTACTGGAATAAAGAAACACAAAAACTAGAAATTAATAAAGAAGAAGCAAAAGTCTATCATTTGCTTGTTGATATGTACTTGAATCAAAAAATGTCATTTCAGGACATAAGTATTAAGCTCAAAGAGCAAGGGATCAAATGTAAACGTGCATTTTGGAGCGGCACAACAATAGGCTATGTGCTAAAAAATCCAGCATATTATGGAAATTACGTGGTTAATCAATATTTGTATGAAGATAGTGCTAGAGGTGTAGGTACGAAAAGAACAAAAAAAAGAAAACCTAGCTCCGAACATATAAGTTATCCAATAATACCATTGATCTCTAAAAATCAATGGGACCTTATACAAAAACAGACAGAATTTAATAAACGTAAATCTAAACGTTCTACTAAAACAGAAGACTTAACAATACGCGATGTTCTAATTTGTGGAAGATGCGGTGGTAGAGTAAAACCAAGAGTAGGTAATGTTAGAAAAGATGGTTCAGTACCCCGTTATTATGTTTGTTATTGGGCTGGTACAAGTAAAAAGAACTTACTTGCGTCAGGACGAAAGAAGAAGTGCAGTTTACCTTTTATTAAAACTAAGCCTATTGAAAACGCAATTTGGGCTGACATCTTGGTAAATTTTTCATTAAATCCTGACATCGCTTTCAAATTCTTGTTTGATTCAGAAAAACAGAAGAGTAAAGTGGATCAGTTAAAGGAAACAATGGACAGGTTGGAAAATGAGTTAAATAAAAAGAATAGAGCTAGAAGTAACATTTTTAAATGTATGGAGGATGATGACTTAAACATCAACGAGCTAAAAGATAAATTACGCAATAACCAGGATGAAATAATGGAGCTTAAAGGCATGTTACATGAGACTAAATCACAATATGAAGAACTCATATCCATAATTGACAGACAGAACGATATTACTGATTTTTTACTCAATAACAAAAAAGAATTAAGAAAACTAGCAAAGCAAATAAAGAAATTGAACGGAAACGACAAAAAAATACTGGTTGAATCTATGCTTAAGGATAAAGTTGTTATAGATTATCAGGAGGACAATGAGATAGACGGACCTGGAGGTCCTAAAATTAAATTCAAACTAAATTGGAATCCAGAGATTTTGCAGAGGTTTATTGATGAAGGAAAAATTACTAATTTAAATCAGAATAGTACCCACGATACTGCCGGACATGACATTTGAAGAGGCACTCGAGACAACCAAGATATACTCCGTGACCGGGCTCCTGCCTAGTCATTCGTCACTCTACGCTACGAGACCTTATCGCTCGCCTCACCACACGGTGAGCGACGCGGGACTTATCGGCGGGGGCGCGATTCCAAAACCAGGGGAGGTGAGCCTCGCGCACAACGGCGTGCTGTTTCTGGACGAGCTCCCCGAGTTTAAAAAGAACGTACTTGAAGTTATGCGCCAGCCCCTTGAGGACGGGATGGTCACGATATCAAGAGCCGTCACGTCGCTCACATATCCCGCAAGCTTTATGCTCGTTGCCGCTATGAACCCCTGCCCGTGCGGGTACCATGGGGACCCGCAGAAGGAATGCTCGTGCAACCCTCTTCAGATACACAAATACCGCTCCAAGGTCTCCGGGCCGCTTCTGGATAGGATTGATATTCACGTAGAGGTGCCGCCTGTTAGATATAAGGAGCTTTCGGACGAGGCGGGAGGCGAGACATCCTCAGATATTAAGGACCGGGTAAACAGAGCGAGGGAGATACAGATGATGCGCTTCAAGGGCTCTCCGATACATTCAAACTCGCAGATGAGCCCAACGCAGGTGAAAAAATACGCAAAACCAAATGACACCGGCAGTAAGCTGCTCGAGACCGCGATAGATAAGCTGGGCCTCAGCGCAAGGGCTTATGACAGAATATTAAAAGTAGCCCGAACCATTGCCGACCTTGAGGACTCGGACAACGTCAAGTCAAACCATATATCCGAAGCTATACAGTACCGCTCGCTCGATAGGGGCGTGGTATAATAATTAGCCTAATTTACTGCGCCATATATGAGAATAAATAAGGAGCTAGGTTATGAGCGATGAGAAAATTTATTCAGGAAGCTGCTTTTGCGGAGCGGTCGAGCTTACAGTAAGTGGTGAGTCTATAGCGATGGGTTATTGCCACTGCGAGTCTTGCCGCCACTGGTCGGCATGCCCTGTTACCGAGTATACGCTGTGGATACCCGGAGCGGTCCAGATTACAAAAGGCGAGGATAATATCGGCACTTACAACAAAACTCCTCAAAGCTACCGGAAATGGTGTAAGACCTGCGGGGGCCATATCTTTACCGATCATCGGGCAATGGGACTTTTTGACGTATATCCCGCTATGATTCCAGGGTTTCCGTTTACTCCTCAAGCGCACGTTCATTATCAGGAGACGGTGCTGCACATTAAAGACGGCTTAACCAAGTTTAAGGATCTGCCTAAGGAGGCCGGTGGCTCAGGAGAAGTGCTGCCGGAATAGCTTGAGCAGGTAATGTTGATCCGACCTGAATATAAGTAGACTATGTTTTAAAATAAACATGAGTAAATCTATTGAATACCGGGTAGGTATACCCGAGTCATCCCGCAGAAGAGCAGCTGAGCTTTATGAAGAAGCTTTCCGTCAGAAATTCTTTCCAGTAGCTAAATCCAAAGAGAAGATGGTTGAGATTCTTACAGAGTCTATCAAGCCGGAATATGCAGTAGCTGCGTTTGAGGGCGATAGATTAGTAGGACTTGCGGGATTTCATCATGAAGGAGACTACTTCACGAGCGGCGGCAGTACTTACGGATTGATCAAACTGCTAGGTTTATTCAGAGGCTTGTGGGCCGTATTCATATTCGGAATATTATATGAGAGAAAAGCGGAACTGGGTGAGCTGTTGATGGACGGCATCGCTGTGGATTCGTCTATGCGAGGCAAGGGGATTGGCAGCGGAATTCTGAAAAAGCTGAGTGAATTTGGAGCCGAGAAAGGGTACGGAAAGATAGGACTCGACGTCATTGACATCAATGACAGGGCCAAAAAGCTCTATGAAAGTCAGGGGTTCAAGGCTACCAAGACAGATCGTTACCCCTACCTGGGACGCTACATCGGCTTTGCCTCTTCAACAACTATGGTGAAGATCTTAATATAATTTAACCACACTTGTCGATAGGATTTTTAACATAAAATTAATAATTCTACGATACCCTTTCTATAAAAATCACCCGATAAGCTTCCGAATTAGCCGATTATTGCGATGTATAAAAAATCTAAAGACGAACTATTGTACTTGATAAAGCAGCTTAGTGTTATGCGCAAAGAAATGCTGGGCTTAGCTGAAAAACTGGAGCGAACCATCTCCGGTCTTGACCCTTCGTATAGAGATAGCGCAGTGAACTTGATTCACTATCTTGCGCTCAGACGCCGCGATCTGAGATCACTGCAATCGGAGCTGGCGGAACTGGGGCTATCATCACTCGGGCGCTCAGAGTCTCACGTGCTCGCTACAATCGACGCTGTGCTGCTGACATTATCGCGCCTGGCTCAGCAAGAGCCCGCAGTAGCTGATGCCGATAAAAATAAAATCGGCTTCATAACGGCAAAGCGCATTCTGGAGCAGCACACCCGGATACTGCTCGGCCCCTCGCCTTCCGGAAGAAACCAATACATTATGGTAACTATGCCGAGTGCCGCAGCCTTTGACTATGATCTTGTACTTAATCTACTAAAAAAAGGTATGAATTGCATGAGAATCAATTGCGCCCATGACGGTAGGGAAGTATGGTCTAAAATGATCGAGAACCTTAAGCGGGCCCGTAAGGAAACAGGGCTTGAGTGTAAAATCATTATGGACCTGCCGGGACCTAAGCTCCGTACCGGACCTCTTTGTCCCGGACCCAGAGTTGTAAAGATTCGCCCAAAAAAGAATGCATACGGAAAGGTTTTAAAACCTGCAACAGTGTTGCTTACAGATAAAATTGATCCCGGCTTAATTTCTAAGAAACCCGGCGGTGCAGTATTGTCGGTCGAAGATAAGTGGCTCGAGCGTCTCAAGCCGGGCGACAGAATAAAATTTGCAGACGCGCGAGGCACTAAACGAAATATCAAGGTAATTGGAAGAGCTCACGAAGGACTCTTGGCCGAAGCCTGGAAAACCGCTTATATCACTCCTGATACAAAACTTTTCTGCCCCCATAAACACGAGACTAAAGTCTTGAATATAACGCCCCGGGAAAACTTCATCCCACTACAGGCGGGCGATACGCTCGAGCTTAACAAAGATTTGAAGCCGGGCCACCCGGCGGATTATGACGATTGTAAAAACCTTGTGTCACATGCTGTTATTGGCTGTACGATACCTGAGGTTTATAACGACGTTGAAATCGGCGAGCCGATCTCGTTTGATGACGGGAAAATAAGCGGAGTTATAGAGGCCAAGGGCGCTCAAGGACTTAGAATACGCATAACAAATACAGGCCCCCGCCTTGGGAAACTAAGGAGTGATAAAGGCATAAACCTCCCTTTAACAAAACTCAGGCTGCCGGCGCTGACTCAAAATGATCTACCCGTACTGGATTACATAGTACAAAACGCCGATATTGTGGCGCTGTCGTTCGTTAATAGCCCAGAAGACATAAGTACCCTTATAAATCAAATAGAGACCCTTGGTAAAGGGCAGCCCTCCATAGTGCTTAAAATTGAAACGCGGCGTGGATTTGAGAACCTCGCTGCGATGCTTCTTGAGGCGATGAAGAGCCCTAGCTGCGGCGTTATGATTGCCAGAGGCGACCTGGCAGTCGAATCTGGATTCGAGCGACTGGCGGAAGTCCAGGAGGAAATACTATGGCTATGCGAGGCCGCTCATATTCCGGTAATATGGGCAACTCAAGTACTTGAAAGCCTGGCAAAGCTGGGCGCGCCGACGAGGGCTGAAATTACGGATGCCGCCATGGGGCACAGGGCCGAGTGCGTTATGCTGAATAAAGGCCCTCATATACTGGATGCTTTAACAGCACTGGACAATATACTGAGAAGAATGGAAACACACCAATTTAAGAAGATGTCCATGCTGCGGGAACTTAGGCTTGCATGCAATTTCCCGAGCTGAATGATTCTTAATCAATCCTTAATCCGGCTTAAACAAAATATTCACCTGAAAAAAACCAAACCTTAATCTCGCTTTAACCTGAAATTCATCACGTCTAGTTACCCTCACTTCTACAAATCAAACTTTAAAGGGGGCATACTCAATGAAGTACAAAAACAAGCTTTTTAGTATTGTGGCCGCGGTGATTGCCTTAATTAGTCTTCATGCACCACAAGCCATAGCACAGCCTATGGCTATCGGTCAAAACGGTTTTGTGACAGAGGATATATTCACAGTAGGTGAATCGATAAATGGTTATTTCCCACCCGGAATATTGGACGGTCTGGGGGCTTATGAGCTGGACGAGGACACGGTCAGGATTCTTGCCAACCACGAGCTTTTACACTTCAGGGGCTATGATTATGAAGTAAACGACGGAAACGGCGTTTCAATAACACTTTCCGGCGCTAGAATCTCGTATTTCGACATAGATAAAGAAAGCAGACAGATAGTAGATGCAGGGCCGGCGTATAATAAGATATTTGACGCAGACGGTGATCAGGCCACTGACACATCGTTTCTTAACCAATTTTTCGCACCCAGTCTTTGCGGCGGAGAGGGTGAAGATCCCTGCGTAGCATCGACCCCGGGCGGCTTCAGCCGTTTTTGCTCAAGCGGAGTATTTGAAGCTGAGCAGTTCGGTGACGACGAAGGGCTCGAAGACCGCATCTATTTCACAGGGGAAGAAGACGGCGGTGCATTTAACTCGGACGGTGGTGCCGAATGGGCGCTCGATCCTTCTACGATGAGCCTTTACCATGTACCGGCTATGGGACGGGGAGCATGGGAGAACATAACCGAGGTCTGCACAGGGGATGAAGATACCGTTGCCTTTATTCTGGCAGACGATTCTTCACCGTTTGATTTTGATGGAGATGAAATTCCAGAAGCTGCGCCTCTTTACCTATACATTGGCGAGAAAGATCCTGACGGAGATTTCCTTGGAAGAAACGGTCTCAGGGGCGGAGACCTGTACGTGTGGGTCGCAAATAACAGCGGCATAAGAACACCTCTAGATTTTAACGGCTCAAGCGGCGCTAAAGTACAAAACGGAAAGTGGGTTCAAATCGATAATAGTCCCGGAGCCAATCCAGGAGGCATAGCCGACGGCTGCAATGCTGTAGAAAACGAGAAATTCGACGATTTCGGATACCCTTCGCAGTGCAACCTATGGCTTCAGGCAAAAGCGGCAGGGGCGTTCGGGTTCTCAAGACCAGAAGACGTAGCTACCAACCCCGACAGATGTAACCAGGTCGTTTTAGCTTCAACGGGTGTGGATACGTACGCTGTGGACCCTGTCACCGGAGACGGAGCTGATACATTCGGAACGATGTACACAATAAGAACAAACTTCAAAAAACTCAAGGCCAAGGTAAAGATAATATACGACGGCGATGCTGATCCGACGCGGGCACTCAGGTCTCCGGACAATCTTGACTGGGCCGACGACGGATTTATTTATATTCAAGAGGATGAAGCCGAAGAAGACTCGCTAAGCGGGGAAGTACTATTCGGCGATGGTGCGGCCAACCCGAATGAAGCCGGGATTGTACGCATGAATAAGAAAGGCAAAAAGATTAAAAGGGTTGCAAATATAGACAGGAGCGTTATTCTCGATCCCACAACTGCGGGCACCCCAGTGGATATGGATGCTGGAGCAGCAGGTGAATGGGAGTCTTCGGGAATACTTGATGTGTCGGAGCTCTTTGACGAAGACGCGGGCACGCTTTTCCTTTTCGATGTGCAGGCGCACGGTATTGAAGATCAGGAAGACGTAAATCCTGACTCGCGCATCGAGGACGGAGACCTCGTTGAAGGAGGACAGTTACTATTCCTAATAAACGAGGATGATGACTAGAAACCGCTTACAAATCTAATGAATCAATCAAGGGGCGCTGAAATAGGAAAAATTTCTGCGCCCCTTCTTTATCCTACTGACGGAGTGTAATCTCAGAATTTTGACAATTTGTTATTACTGTTACACTGACTAAGCTTCAAGTTCCTACAGGACTTTATTCTAAACATTTGATGTATTAACTATGAGCTGTAGGTATCTATTTACACTAACAATATTTGTGACTTTTAGTCAAATTTTGTAGTAAAGACATAACAGCAATCCGCTTAAATTCAAAATTCGTCCTCTAACCCACTATCAATACACGGATTTCCTTAATATTTTCATTCGGCACACATATTGCTTTAAATACAAACTACACTCAATTATTACGATCTTTTTACATACACGGAGATAAACTATGGCTACTACTGTGCCGAGTTTCTTATTCAGGCGAAACTAGGAATTTTATGTTACATCACTAAGTACTTTGAACCGTTAAAGTTCATACAGAAGCATTAGATATTTCATGAATCTCCCTATGATGTTCGTATGGAAATAATAAATAAAATGAGGACGGATGATGAGGATACCAATCAGACTTATTACATTAACAATACTATCATATCTATTAATATTAGGCTCAGTAATTGCCGAAGAGCCTGATGCCGATCTAACTGAGCTCAGCCTAGAAGAGCTTATGGGTGTAGAGGTCACGACGCCATCCAAAAAAGAGGAGTCTCTGTTCGATACACCGGCTGCAGTGTATGTGGTCACGGGAGAAGAGATACGGCGCTCGGGAGTAAGGAGCATACCGGACGCCCTGCGCATTGTACCCGGAGTGGAAGTCGCGCAGATAAACGCAAATGAGTGGGCGGTTACCATAAGAGGGTTTAATAACAGCGCAGCTAACAAGCTTTTGGTACTCATAGACGGCAGGAGCGTTTATGAGCCATTTTTTTCAGGAGTATTTTGGGATGAGGTGGATACGCTACTTGAGGATATAGACCGTATTGAGGTTATACGGGGTCCCGGCGGTGCAATATGGGGAGCTAACGCAGTAAACGGAGTTATTAATATAATCACAAAAGAAGCTAAAGACACGGAGGGAATTTTTTTACAGGGCGGAGGCGGAAATGTGGAACAGGGGTTTGCGGGTCTCCGCTATGGGGGCAAAGTTGGAGAGAACTTATATTACAGGGGCTACGGAAAATTCTACAACAGAGACAGCTATGAGAGCCGCAGCGGAGGAGACGGAAACGACGACTGGAAATCCTACAGGGGCGGCGTAAGGGTTGATTGGGATAATAAAAATAGTGACGCTGTAACTCTCACAGGAGATATCTATAATATAGACGCACACCGCTCGCTGACGGTATCCTCTTTGTTCCCTCCTTTTGAAGAAACCTCAAGAGTTCAAAACACTACCACGGGAGGCAATATATTGCTTCGCTGGACCCATGCTTTCTCAGAGGATTCGAATACTGTATTCCAGACGTATTACGATATAGTCGACCGTGACATCGATACATTCGCCAAAGAAAAACGACAGACTTTCGACATCGAATTCTTGAACCGGTTTAATTTTAATTTCTTAGCAAATCATGACGTTATATGGGGACTTGGCTATCGTGTTATAAATGAAGACGTAAACGGCGGCTTTATTTTCGATCCGGGTCAAGACAACCGTACAGACAATCTATACAGCGCTTTCGTTCAGGATGAGCTTACTCTCATAAACGAGAAGCTTTATCTTACTATCGGTTCAAAATTCGAGCGTAACGATTTTTCGGGTTTTGAGATACAGCCCGATGCAAGACTTCTTTGGGCGGTTAACGAAACCAACCGATTATGGGCCGCTGTCTCGCGCGCCGTGAGAACCCCTTCACGCACCGAGCACGACGTGAGCTTTGTAGCTGACGCATTCCTTAACCCTGAAACGGGCCTCCCTACTCTGGTTGTAGTACAGGGAAGTGATGATTTTGAATCAGAAGACCTTCTCGCTTTAGAAGTTGGATACAGAACACGCCCACTAAATAGTGTATTCGTTGATATCACAGGTTTCTATAATCATTACAAAAACCTTGAATCTATAAGACCAGGAGAGCCTTTTATAGTTAACGAACCGATACCCCACCTGGTAGTCCCGCTCTTTTTGAATAACGGACTGAACGGAGATGGCTACGGATTTGAAATTGCAACAAAGTGGAGTCCTGTCGATTACTTCAGGCTCCACGTGAATTACTCGTTTCTCGAACTCGATCTCGAGAAAGACCCCGATAACCCCGAGCCAAGATTCAGAGGGGGAGCAAGCCCAAATAATCAGATAAAAGTACAGTCGTTTATTAATCTGCCTTATGACGTAGGCCTCGATACTTCTCTTTATTGGGTAGAGAAACTGCCTGCGCTCGATATACCCTCATACACTAGGCTCGACGTCAAGTTAGGATGGGAACCGATCGAGGGTGTGGAGATAAGCGTAGTCGGACAAAACCTCATTGAAGAGCATTTTGAGTTCAGTGATTCATTTATCGGTAATGCAACGAGGATACCGAGAAGCGTATTCGGTGCCTTGACTTTGGAGTTTAAATAGAAAGGTCTATAGCAATTAGTTAAACAGGATAAGAATCCATTGTTAAAGAAATATTTTAGTGTTATTTTTATAATCTTACATCTAGTTGCGGTTGACGGCGCTGATTACGCTCGCGCCCAGTCCGCTTCACAGGAAGACGTACAAGCGGCATTCATACATAAGTTCATTAAGTTCATTGAATGGCCTGAGGGCTCTCTACCCTCTGACTCTAACATTATAGTACTCGGTATTTTAGGCAAGGGGCCGATGGTTAATGCCCTAGTTAAGATCGAGGGCAAGAAAGTCAGGGGGCTCAAGATTGTAGTCAGAAAGTTGAGTGGGCCTAAAGAGCTTGAAAGTTGTAATGTCTTATTTATCAGTCCCTCTGAAGAAAAGAGCCACGAGGAGATCTTGGATCAGGTGAAGGGATCGAATATTTTGACAGTAGGCCAAACAAAGGGTTTCGCTCAGAAGGGAGTGATTATAAACTTTGTTGTAGTGGATAATAAAATCAGATTCGAAATAAATCTAAATGCCGGAGCGCAGGCAGGTCTTAAGATAAGCTCTAAGCTCCTAAACCTGGCTACAAATGTAATTAGGTAAATTACGCATTTACGGGATATACAAAATGCAATTCTTAAAAAACCTATCTATTAAAAGAAAATTAATCCTTATTGTTCTTGTAACCACAGGGGCAGCTTTATTCCTGGCTTCGATCGCGCTTATAACTGATGATTTTATAAGATTTCGCTCGGAAATACAAAAAGAGCTCACCAGCACAGCAAAAATAGTTGGCTTGAACAGCACGGCAGCTCTTGAGTTCGGCGACCCTGAAGCGGGAAAGGAAACGCTGTCGGCACTCAAGGAAAACCCGAACATAGTATCCGCCGCTATATACACGCGAGGTGGAAAGCTTTTTGCTTCGTATACTTCCCTAAGCGATAAAGTCAGAGCGCAAGCAAGCTCTGCAAATAATACAGCCGCAGACATTATTTCCTCACAACCAAGACCCCCCGGAACTTACATCGAAAACGACTTGATGATGATATATATCCCGATAACTCTGGATAATGAGCAAATCGGAACAATGTACATTAGTGCCGACATGAATGCTGTTTACTCGTCGCTAAGACAGAAAATCGCAATTATTCTTATAATTTTTCTCATATGTTTTCTTGTAGCTTTTACGCTCTCGACAGCGCTTCAGAAACTGATTTCACAGCCCATACTTAATCTGGCAGACATAGCAAACCGCGTATCGGAAAGCAAAGATTTCTCGATAAGGGCTTTCAGAGAGAGTGATGACGAATCCGGCATACTAGTCGAGCATTTCAACGAAATGCTCTCACAAATAGAAGAAAGAGACCAAGAGCTTCAGAGGGCCCAGGACGAGCTTGAAAAACGAGTTGGGGAAAGAACAAAGGAGCTTGAGCTTGAAATATCTGAGCGAAAAAGAGCCGAGGAATCACTTAAATACCGCTTTGAGTTTGAAAAACTCATATCCGGGCTCTCAAATCTGTTTATAAACCTTTCTCCTGATCAGATTGAAGAGGGTATTAACTACGCCCTTGGTGTAATAGGGAAGTTTGAAGGCGTAGACAGAAGTTACATTTACCAGTATATAGAAGACTCGGGAATCCTGAGCTCTACCCATGAGTGGTGTAAAGATGGAATTGAGCCGAGGAATACAATTCTAAAAGAGAAGAGCTCGGACAGTCTCCCTTGGATATTCGACCGTCATATGAGAGGGGAAACAATTTATTTCCCCAGCCTCGATACTCTACCGGAAGAAGCATCCTACGAAAAAGAAGCATTTCACAAGGCCGGTATAAAATCCATGGTAGCAGTGCCCATGGTCTTCGGACACACGGTAATCGGTTTTCTTGGACTGGAGTCTTTAAAAGAGGAAAAAGTTTGGCCAGAAGACATCATACCGCTTCTAAATATAGTAGCAGAGATATTCGTTAATGTGCTTGAGCATAAAAGAGCGGGAACCGAGCTTCGAGAATCGCGGGAGATGTTAAAGCTCGTAACTGAAAATATACCACAGGCCATTTTCTGGAAAGACATTGATTTTAAGTACATGGGATGTAATAAGACATTCGCCTTACACGCCGGCATAAACTCCCCTGAAGAAATTATTGGAATGAGGGATAGCGACTTGGCATGGAGAGAAAAGGAAGCCCGATTATTTGAAGAAATAGATGAACGCGTTATTGAGAACGACAACCCGGAATATCACATAGTGACGACTCAGCTTCATGCCGATGGTAAAGACGCATGGGTGGATATGAACAAGATACCCCTTCACGATGACACCGGGACAGTCGTAGGTCTTTTGGGTACTTATGAGGATATTACGGAACGGAAGATGATGGAGGAAGAGCTACTCAGAGCTCAGAAATTAGAGTCACTCGGAATTTTAGCGGGCGGTATCGCTCACGATTTCAACAATCTTCTAACTGCTATTCTGGGGAATATTTCTCTTGCCAAATCATATCATGAATCTCGGGAAAAACTTGAGAAAAGGCTCTCGGAGGCTGAGCGGGCCTCCCTTCGCGCGCGCGACCTGACCCAGCAGCTCTTAACATTTGCTAAAGGCGGGGTTCCGATTAAATCCGTTACGTCTGTCAAAGAGCTACTTAGAGAATCTGCGGAGTTTGCCGTCAGGGGATCTAATACAAGGTGTGAATTCTCGATATCAGAAGATCTTTGGTCAGTTGAAGTAGATGAGGGACAAATCAGTCAGGTCATTAATAATCTGGTTATTAACGCAAAACAAGCAATGCCCGAAGGAGGAGTCGTCAACATTTCAGCCGAGAACCTTAAGCTCAAAGATGGGGGTCATCTCTCGGAAAAAAGATATATAAAGATTTCTATAAAGGACTCGGGCATCGGTATTCCTCACGAATACCTCTCAAAGATATTCGACCCTTATTTCACAACAAAACAAGAGGGGAACGGACTCGGCCTTGCCACTTGCTACTCGATTATTAAAAAGCACGACGGCTCGATAACCGTAGAGTCGGAGCCAGGTTTGGGTACGAGCGTTAAAGTACTGCTGCCTGCATCATCCACAAACGGCAATGGCAATATTGAATCTCATGAAAAGCATATCAGTGGATGCGGAAAAATATTGATTATGGACGATGAGGAGCTTGTAAGAGAAGTCGCCGGCGAAATGCTTTCAAGTCTTGGGTATGAAGTCTCATTTGCAAAAGACGGCTCCGAGGCAATCAGTATGTATGAAAGCGCCGGGCAAAACGGAGGGGAGTACGACCTGGTAATACTCGACCTCACGGTACCGGGCGGTATAGGAGGGAAAGAAACGGTGGTGAAGTTAATCGAAATTGACCCCGGGGTAAGAGCGATTGCCTCAAGCGGCTACTCGCATAACCCCGTAATGTCAGATTTTAAGACGCATGGATTTTTGGGTTTTATTGCTAAACCCTACAAACTTAAAGAGCTTGGAGAAGTCGTTAATAGGTTTTTACGAAGTACAGACGCGTAGAACTTTACAGCACATAAAAAAATTCGATAGCTATAAACTATCAGCTACATCTGCTCAACTCTGTAGCCTTTATTGCTAAGAAGTTTTATGAGCCCCTGCTGACCAACAAGGTGGCCCGCGCCCACAACAACCAGATAATTCTTATTGCCTCTTAAGTAAACCTCGATCTCTTTGAGCCAGTTTTTGTTTCTGTTCACGATGAGCCGTTCATAAACCCTTGGGTACTCACTGTAGCTTCTTAGAACGAGCTCCTGAAACCCCTCGGCATCTCCCCTATTCCATGAATCGATCAGGCTGACAAGCTCCTTTTCTATAACCTCCAGGTCTTTAAGTGTATGAAGAAGCACCTCATCCTGATGCTCCTCTCCCAGAGACGCGATCAAATCGATCTGGAACTCAGCTGTCTCTAAGCCTTTGACCACCTTAGCACTACCCTGTGCCTTTTTGTAAAAATGCTGATCCACACCGTACTCGGGGTTAAACCCCATCTTGGAAAGCTTGAGGATTGTTGCCGTTACAGCTAAAAACCAGGGTTTTGTGAGTGTGAACATATTTATATCCACCCCGAGATCCTTTAGCTCATCTTTGGCAAGCTCGTAAGTCTCGGGAGACACGGTATCCCGGAGTGTTTTCCCTTTTTCAAGCGCAGCCTTTGAGAGCACCATCTTTATTGTTTCTGGGCTTTCCAATTCTCCGGGATCGACCTCAAACACCACTACATCCGAGTCCCTAAAAGCCTCCTCGAACACCTCACCGAGGGGATAGCTGTCTTTATTGAGCAGGTGTAAAGACCCGAGTATATATACGGTGTTGCTATCTGATTTAACACTCCATAGAAAGCTCTTATCCACAGAAGGTGCATTGTTCTGAGCAAACACCGGACTATGTGTGACCAAAATTAATAGGAGCGCGATAAAGCACTCAATACACTTAAGTGAATCACTTTTTCTCAACGTTATTTTCTCCCAAACCCAAGTAGGAGTTAAAGTATAAAGCATACAAACATTCTATGGTAGAAATATATAAGAGATGGCTATTAAATTATTATAGCCTGAATGGAGCACACTCAGATGCGCTCTGACTTAACCCAGTTAAGAGCGTCCTCTAGCCTGTCGTTACCCCAGAACAACTCATCCCCGGCCGAAAACGTAGGAGCGCCGAAAATGCCTTTTTCCATTGCTTGCTCGGTCTGAGCTCTTAGCTTTAGCTTGGTTTCTTCCGATTTAGCTCGCTCGATCACTTGGGTGCTGCTCTTCCCGAGCGATTCGAGTATGGAAGCTATAACAGCTTCATCGGATATATCTATATCCTGGGCGAAATTTGCTTGAAATACCATTAGTGAAAACTCATTGCACCAACCCTCCGGCTCAGCGACTAGCGCCACTCTTGAAGCCCTCAGACCGTTCCTCGGAAACTCAGAGGGTCTCTGCCAGGGGATATTGTACTTCCTGCTAAGACGCTCTAAGTCGCGCCACATGTAGCGGCCTTTTGATTCATATATATTAAAGGGGGAAGTTGCCCAGCCCTGGCTCTTGAATATGGGCCCGAGAAGAAAGGGTCTCCATTTAATTGCGACCCCTTCCATCTTTGCCAACTCCTCTATTCTCATGACTGAAAGATAGGAGTACGTGCTGCCAAACTCATACCAGAACTCAAGCTCAGGGTTCATAAGAAGCTGCCTTATTCTCAACTACGCTCGATTGCATATAGTAGTGTTATGGTGCTGAGCTATTAAGCTCCCTCAACTGTCCCGCTATCTGTAAGCTGCCCGTCCAGTATAAGTAGAGCGGAGCTGCTGTTGCCGGCAATCTTTAGCTTCTCAACTATATCTTTTGCGCTCTTTTCCTCTTCTACCTGTTCCTGGATGAACCACTGGAGCTCCACGGCTGTTGCGTGATCGTTTTCACTTATAGCCTGCTCGTAGAGCTTATTAATCATGCCTGTGACTTCTCTTTCGTTGTCTAGAACCTGCTGGAACATGTCGGTAAGTGATTTGAACTTGGCCTGCGGTTTATTGATTGACTGGAGCGTTACCTTTGCGTCTCTATCAATCATATAATCAAAGAGTCTCATGGCGTGCGTAAGCTCCTCAGCGCTCTGCCTGCGGAGCCAGGACGCGAAA
Source organism: Thermodesulfobacteriota bacterium (assembly GCA_965216785.1). GTDB lineage: Bacteria > Desulfobacterota_D > UBA1144 > Nemesobacterales > UBA2774 > UBA2774. The sequence goes on along the minus strand of OZ244197.1, from coordinate 848,775 downwards.
CCCTGCATATTAATGGACTCACAGTGAGCCGCCATAGATAGGTAAGTGTAAGATGCGAAATACTCATTTTTAATCTGATCGTTAAGCGCGTCCTGAATATGTTTACTCAGCATAAAAACCTCCATAATATAGGGTGAATTGAATTGTATTTGTTTTCATGATAATAGTCTATTTTTTTTTAAGTATCGCACAATCGTACACTTAAATCAAGTCATTACTAGGTGGGAATAATTACCATTTAGGAGACGCAGACCATTTTAACCTGCCGATAGCCCTCTACAATAGCCAAGACTGTATACACTCCAGAGCCAAGCACCGCATATTCAAAACTTATATGTATAGTGATAGTGTTTGAGTTGGCTTTTCATCCATAACCGATAATATTAGAGAGCTGATTCGAATCAATAACTGGACTTGGATTATCTGAGATACTAAATGGCCGAAAAGGGTAAGCAAGAAAGAAATCGCCGAGAGATCTTAAGCTGGAGTATGTACGACTGGGCAAACTCCGCCTTTGCCACAACTATAATGGCGGCTGTGCTCCCGATCTACTACAGCCGCGTCGCGGGAGCTGAGCTCGGCGCTAATACAGCAACCGTGTACTGGGGATACACTCTTTCAATTGCGCTCCTGATAACCGCCCTGCTGGCCCCTGTCATGGGAGCAATCGCAGACTACTCTGGACTCAAGAAAAAGCTCCTTTTAACTTTTGCCGGACTTGGCATATTCGCCACAGCGCTCCTGTACTTCGTCACCACAGGAGACTGGTTTTTGGCCTCACTATTTTTCATATTCGGAAACCTTGGCTTCTCTATGTCCGATGTGTTTTATAACTCTCTTCTTCCAAGCGTTTCTACTCCGGACAACATAGACAGAGTATCTACAATGGGCTACGCGCTCGGATACCTGGGCGGAGGAATACTGCTCGGTATAAATGTCCTTATGATTGAGCTCATACCGGACAAGATACTCGCCACCCGGCTTTGCTTCCTGTCAGTCTCAATTTGGTGGGCGCTGTTCACGATCCCGCTTATATTAAATGTGAGAGAGCCGGAGGGTAAAACGGATAACACCCACAGCGGCGTAAACCCGGTAAGGGTGGCATTCAGACGAATCTACGTTACGTTCGGGGAGCTGAGAAAATATAGAGAGCTATTTTTATTCCTCATTGCGTTTTGGGTTTATAACGACGGTATAGGGACTATAATAAAAATGGCGACAATATACGGGGCTGAAATCGGTATCGACGAAACGGCGCTTATTGGCGCATTATTAATGACCCAGTTCGTAGGAATCCCCTTTACCTTTGTGTTCGGTCGCCTGGCAGGTTACCTGGGGACAAAAAATTCGATCTTGCTCGGACTCGCTGTTTACACGGGGATAGCTATCAGCGCCTATTTCATGCAGAGTGCGCTTCATTTCTGGATCCTGGCTTTTATGGTAGGCACGGTGCAGGGCGGGACACAGGCGCTCAGCCGCTCGCTTTTCGGCTCTATGCTGCCTAAAGATAAAACATGTGAGTTTTTCGGGTTTTACGGTATGAGCTCAAAATTTGCGGGCATTGTCGGACCGCTTGCTTTCGCCATGGTGTCTCAGATCACGGGCTCCAGCCGCCTGGCTATTGTAATGCTTGTAGTGTTCTTTATCGGAGGTGCGGTTTTGCTTATGCGCGTCGATGAAAAAAAAGGCATAGAGCACGCAAGCACAGATTTATAGCAAATGAATTCTATCTAAAGCTAGAGTGATATATTGTATTATTACAGGGAGTTAGGGGTGCATATAGATTGTCTAAGGTACTTATATTCACTATGTCATTTAAAGAATTGTACTTCCGCACAGAAGGTGGATTGCAAAATTTAGGTGGCGCAAATCACTGCAATCATGCGATTAAATCAAAACACTTGACAACGTATTTTGGTATCTGTTAGGATGTAACTTACGGATCTGGGTGGGGCCAAACAACACATTTAATTGTAAGCTAAAAGTTATCCACATTTGTGCATAACTTGTGGATGGGTTGTCTCTAATTTTGGAGGATTGAAGTAAAATTGAGTGCTAAAAGACTGCCTCTTAAACACGATTTAAGATCTCTTTTTTCAGATTCAGCGGAAGAAGGTAGAGGTCTGGAGCACTTTATGGGCTCATCCGTACTCGAGCAAAATCCCGAAGTCGCAAAAGACAGACCAAAGGCCACAGACGACAAAGTCCAGTGGCAGCCGGTGCTTGAGAGAATTAAGAAAAAATCAAACCCCCAAGTGTTCTTCTGGTTCGCGCCTCTTGAGCCGCTTTCTGAAACGGAGGACTGCCTAGTGCTCAAAGCGAACAGCGAATTTGACAGAGACTGGATAAATAACCACTACCTGGAATTTATTAACGATACGGTAAAAGAGGTTTTCGGTAAGAGGGTAAGTGTAATGATTGAAGCGCGCGAGGATGGGCCCTTAGTTAAAGAGAGCAATAAAACACAAAGCGCGCAAATACCTGAGAGCAGAAAACCCTCAAAAACAGATAAGCTTTACAAGGGGGTTATTAATCCAAACTATAGCTTTGATCGCTTTATCGTGGGCTCGAGCAATCAGTTCGCTCATGCAGCTTCAACAGCTGTTGCAAGAAAGCCGGGAGAAGCCTATAATCCGCTATTTATCTATGGCGGTGTAGGGCTCGGTAAAACACATTTAATAAACGCTATAGGAAATTATGTTCTAAGAGCTACGTCCAACATGGCTAGGGTGTGCTGCATTTCCGCAGAACATTTTACAAACCAGGTAATAAACAGCATCAAATCAAACAAAATGGAAGAATTCAGAAACCGCTACCGCTTTGGGTGCGATGTGCTCCTGATTGACGACATACAGTTTATTGCAGGCAAGGAGAGCACACAGGAAGAGTTTTTTCATACATTTAATACTCTTTATGAATCAAAAAAACAGATCGTCCTCACAAGCGACAAATCTCCCAAGGACATGTCTTACTTGGAGGAGAGACTAAGATCGAGGTTTGAGTGGGGTCTTATCACTGATATTCAGCCCCCTGAGACCGAAACCAGAATTGCGATAATTAAAAACAAAGCTGAAACCGAAGGCCTTTCACTCCCGGACCAAGTGGCCCTTTACCTGGCCGAAAACACCACATCGAATATCAGGGAGCTTGAGGGAACGCTTACAAACCTAATGGCTCACGCAAAGCTTCTTAAAACAGAGGTCTCGATTGATCTGGCAAAAGAAGTGCTTAAGAATATCCTCAAGAAGCAGGATAAGAAATTCCTCAGCATTGAGAGTATACAAAAGGAAGTCGCAAGCTACTGCGGGCTCAGGGTTCAGGACCTAAAATCAGAAAGGAAGCAGAAGAACATCGCTCTCCCAAGACAGATTGCTATGTTTCTGGCTAGGAGATACACGGGGGCTTCCTATCCTGAGATAGGCGAAAAATTCGGGGGAAAGGATCATTCCACAGTAATACATGCCGTAAAGAAGATTGAAAAGAATATGGGGAATGACCCAACTTTAACAAACACGGTGAAAACTCTTTCCCGCAATATTGAAAGCTTAATGAGTTGATAGGTGGTGTATAAGCGTGTGTATGAAATTGTTGATAACTCATGCTCACACTGAAAACGAACAAATGCTGTGGATAGATGTTGATAGGTACCCAAAACAATAAACATGTTTATCAACACAAAAAAACTAATGTTTTCATACACTTGGGGCGGGAAATAAGTTACCAACAGGCCCTACTACTAATACTACTATTAATAGAGTATATTGGTTATTATTAGTAAACAGGAGTAGACAAAATGAAATTTAAGACACAAGCAGAAGCTTTTTCCCAGAAACTCTCATTGGTACAGGGAATTTCAGAAAGACGCGCTACCATGCCCGTTCTCTCTCACATACTTATAACGGTTAATAAAAGTAAGATAGAAATCTCCGCGACTGATCTTGAGACCACGATGAGCACATGGTGTGATGCAGAAGTGTTGGGAGAAGGTAGCCTTGCAATACCCGCAAGAAAACTTTTTGAGATAGTAAAAGAGCTTCCGGAAGGGGAAATAGAGATTGAGGAGATCGGAAACCATTGGGTCGAGATAAGGGCATCATCTGCGGTGTTTAAAATTGCGGGTCTTCCAAGTGAGGATTTTCCGATAATTCCAGAGCTCCATTCGGATCAGCTGTTTTCAGTTCAAAGCTCTGTGGTTGAAGAGATGATCTCAAAGACTATATTCGCAGTTTCCCCTGACGAGCTAAGGCGTAACCTGGCGGGAATTTATTTTGAAGAAGCGGGCGATAAGGGGATCAGGCTCGTGGCGACAGACGGGCACAGGCTATCACTCGTGGAAAAAGAGATTGATACGAAAGTTAAGTTCGGAAAGGGATTCGTGGTTCCGAAAAAAGGGGTGGGCGAGCTTAGAAAAGTACTTAAGCTTTCAGATAAATTAAAGATAGGCGTTGGTGATAACTTTTTTATGGCTGAAGGGGAGGATATCATTTTGGTTGCAAGGCTTATAGACGCGGATTTTCCTGATTATAAACAGGTGACTCCGGATTCTACTAAGCTTTCTCTATCCCTTGAAAGAGGGAGTTTACTGAGCGCGCTCAGGCGTGTTTCAATACTTTCTTCAGAGAAAACAAGGAGCGTTAAGTTCAATATAGATAAAGACTCTCTCACACTGATTTCCGTATCTCCCGAAGTAGGTGAGGCTAAGGAAACCGTACCCTTGAGCTACTCGGGGGACCCGGTGGAGCTTGGGTTTAACGCAAGATATCTGATGGACGTACTTGAGGTTATTACTGAGGATAAAGTTGAGATCGGACTAATCGATGAGCTCAGCCCTGCTGTAATTAAGCCCGAGGGAGAAGAGGTATACCTTTCGGTTATTATGCCAATGAGGGTATAGAGCGCTGTAAATGTACATGGGTAATATCGTTCATTTTGATTGCGAGTCTAAACAAAGCTCTTAGTACGAACGGGTAGATGAGTTGGCCGATAATTAACAATGCTCGAGCTTTTATTTCCGAATTTATGTGCTTCATGCGGTTTACAGCCGGCAGCCGGAAAGGAAGTTTGCAAAAAGTGTGAAGATGAAATCGATTTTTTGAAGGAGCTTTCTGTTTGTGCCCAGTGCGGCGTACCTTTTGGTTATTTTGATTCAAAATCTTCTCAAACAATGGATGTTCCCCAAGAGGCTGAAAACCCTCATTTATGCGCTAAGTGCTTAAAGGGACATTACAGCTTTAAAAGAGCCCGCTCAGTTGCTGTTTATAGAGGGCCGATACGGGAAATGCTGCACTCTTTTAAATACGAAGGGAAATTGAAGCTTGCCCGAGCTCTCAGCGATACGATGATTGAGAATATGCCTGTAAATATGAAGACTATAGATCTTCTGGTTCCGGTTCCGCTATATATTGGCAAGCTCAGGCAACGTGAGTACAACCAGTCTTCTGTACTGGCAGCTGATATTGGAAGGAGAATGGGGGTTCATGTTAATCTCACAGGGCTTGCTAAAATACGCGACACCTTGCCTCAGATTGAGATAAAGGATGAAGCTGCAAGGCGTAAAAATGTCAGGGGCGCTTTTCAAGTAAGGGATAAAAACACATTTCAAGGATGCTCCGTACTTCTTCTAGACGACGTGTTCACGACAGGGAGCACCAGCAACGAGTGCGCGAAAACTCTTTTAAAGTCAGGCGCTTTAAGCGTACAGGTATTAACGCTTGCGCGAGCCCGGGGTATATGAATATATTTGACTTTGAAAAGGACGTGCTTTAGATTTATGGCTGGGATTAAGTAATTTACTTAAAATTATGTACGGAAGATTTGTCGGACTAGATATAGGTAAAACTGCTGCGCGTGTCTCTCTAATAAAAAGGGGCTTAAGAGACGTACAGCTTCTACAAACCCTGAGTGTTCCAATAAATGAAGAACAGCTGCAAATCCCTGAATACTTAACAGAGTTGTTTAAGGAGAATTCACTTCCAAGGGGCGACGTAGCAGCATCAATAAACGAGAACCCGACTTCTATTAGAATTATAAAATTTCCGTTTTCAGACTCTAAGAAAATAGACCAGGTCTATGAGTACGAGCTTGAGAACATATCCACCTTTGATCCGACTGAGAAAATACACAGCTACCATCTAGTAAAAAAAGATAGCGGTAGTGAAGCTATTGCATGTGTTTTTGAAAACGATCAGGTAGAGACAGTGATTGATTCCCTAAACTCTGCCGGTATTGATCCCAAGGTTATAACTTACTCGCCGCTTGCGTTCGGGGCCTTAAACGATGGGCTTGAGGGCAAGAGACCGCTTTTATTGATTGATATAGGAGAAACGGAGCTGGGATTTTCTCTCTTTGATAGCGATGGGCTTTTGCGCGTTAGATCATCCACTCAGCCGATTGAGCTTTTTTATCAGAATTTAATTGAAAAAGCGGGCGCCACCGAGATTGATTATTCGGGCAGCTTATTCGATGAAGGCGGAGAATTGCAGAGAAAAGAATGTACGGCGCCGATCGTAAACGAGATAAAAAAAACAATCCAGTTTTTTGAGCTTGAGGTAAAAGAGAAGATCAACACCATTCTTATATCAGGCCCGCTGTCGCTTATACCCGGAACACGGGAGCATTTGAGCTCGGAGCTGAATAGAGAGGTAAAAAAGCTCTATATTCCAGAGCTTGGCGTTGACAAGTCGCCCCTTTTTGCAAAGTCCTATGCACTATCCCTTTACGGCAGCGCCCTTAAGAGCGGTTATCTTAACTTCCGCAAGGACGAGTATAAGTACGTCGGCGCTGATAGAGAGCTCAGAAAGGTGTTCACGGCTCCCGCAGTGCTGGCGGCTATACTGGTTCTAGTGCTGATTTACGGATCCGTCTCTAATTACTTTAGCCTTAAGAGTGAAGTGAAAGAGCGGGAGGCCCGGATAGCTGAGGTTGTTAAAGCCACTTTTCCCAATGTACGCTCAATCCCAAGGCCTGTTCAGTTTATGGAAAGCGAGGTTCAGAAGGTAAGGGAAAAGCTCGATCTTATTCAAGGCGTAGAGGGAGGGCCAACACCACTTGATGTACTTAGGGATATATCCGCAAGTCTACCGCCCACTATGAAGCTTACTGTGAATGAGATAAGGTATGAGGGTGAAAACAGAGTGAAAATAAAAGGGGTCTGCGATACGTACCAGGAGGTTACCAAGATTGAGGAAGCGCTCTCAAAGTCTGAGATGTTCGAGAGTGTTAACCGGGACCAGACAGGGGCCGCAGTTGACGGGAAAACAAAATTCGAGATATCCGTGTATTTAAAGTCAAACGTGTAATATGGATCTGCAAAGCATAATAGAGAGAATAAAAAGCTACATTCAGGCGGGCCGCGAGAAGCTGCTTAAGGTCTCCTCTACCGAAAGGGACAGGAGAGCTATGTTGGCCTTGGGTGTAGTTGTTTGCGTATTAATACTTTACTTTGTTATACATTTCTTCTCATCCGGAACTGAGCGTCTGGAAAAGAGGGCAGAAGTGCTCGAGTCAGAGCTAAGGAAAGTGAAGAGCCTTAGTGCTGAGTATGAGCAATCTAAAAAAAGGATGTCCGAGCTTGCAGGGAAGATCAAAAAAGAAGACGAGGACTTAATATCGCTGGTGGAGAAAGTGCTCTTAGCTGAGAACATACAGAGACAAAACTTCTCAATCCGAGACGTCAACTCAAGAGGCTCGGATAACGAAGAGCTGTTTGAGGAAAAGAGTGTTGATGTAGAGCTCAAAAGAGTTTCATTGGATGATTTAGTGGATATACTATATAAAATACAGACAAAGCAATCGTTTCTTAAGGTGTCTAACCTGAATATCACGACGAAAGTAAAACAACCTGAATCTGTCAACGTAAAGCTGAGAGTGTCCACATTCGATTTCAAGCAGGTGATATGAGATGAAGGAAAGACTAAGGAAGTCAAAGTACGCTAAGCCCTTTTTCTATATAGCATTCTTTGTAGTTGTGTTCTTTATATTTCTTTATACCTCTTTTCCAACAGAGGGGATCAAGCAGCAGATTATTTCACAGATAACTGATAACACCCCCTATCAAGCAGAGATTGGAAGTGCGGGTATAGCACCTCCTTTTAGCCTTAAATTAAACGACGTAACACTTTACCGCTCTAAGGACAATAAGCTTAAGATAGATAGCTTGAAGGTAAGCCCTTCTGTGTTTTCGCTCTTTTCTTCGAGCAATATAATTCCCTTTAAAGCCGAGCTTAACGGCGGTGAAATAAAAGGCACACTTAGAGTAAACAAGTCGGGCAGCGGCCTTGACGAAATAGATGCCGAGGTAAAGCATGTAAACGTGGACAACCTCACGGCTTTTATGACAGGCTCAGATGACGCGCTCGCTCTAAGGGGAGCACTTGACGGGAAACTGAGAATCGATTTTTCTCCTCAAGCCCTCGGTGAGTTTAATTTCACAGTGGACGAGCTGGAGCTCGATAACATCATGGTAAAGGGTATCAAGCTTCCGGCGCTAAAAGGGCTTCGCTCTGTTTTCAGCGGCAATATCGAGGGTCGTGAAACGAATGTACAGGAGCTAAACCTAAAAGGCGACGGTATCGATCTTCAGATAACTGGGAAAGCGCCACTTATCTGGGAGCTATCAAAGGGCGGGGTTATTGATCTTGGGTATCGTCTGGAAATCACGGGAGGGGAGTACGCTAAGTACAAAGGCATGTTAAGTCCTTATCTAGCCCAACAAAGAGACGGGAGTCTGGGCGGGAAGATCATAGGCACCGTTAATAACCCTAAGTTTGAAAAAGGATCAGTTAAAAGGTTTTAATGCTTTTAACTGCATCATTCATCAATTAATCGAGCCGTTCCGGGTATAGTCAATCATGAATGAGAAAGAGTTTGAGAAATTACTCAAAGAAGAGGGTTTTTCGGGGATATTCGTGCATACTGACCGACCCGGGGCATATTACCCAGATCATACCCACAGCGGTGTTACGGCTCACATTGTGCTCGAGGGTGAGATAACCGTTAACTCAGAGGGCGCTACTAAAACTTACAGGGTGGGGGATAGGTTCGATGTTCCCGCGGGAGCTGTGCATTCGGCGAGTATCGGCTCTTCAGGGTGTAGATACATGATTGGAGAAAAATAGTTTTCCATCTCAAGCCGAGTACAGTTTTTTATAATCACACCTTTCTTCCATAATGTTCAGTAAACTATCATTATCAGCGTAATATTTCGTATTTATGCATAACCCCTGTTTGTGATATTCTTGAATTCAGGAGGTATTTGTCATGCGTATGTCAATATTCCCGGCGGTTTCAGTGCTTATAGCTTTTCTTTATGTAGCAGCGCTTTCCGTGTATGCGGAGAAAACACCCGCGGGCTTGGAGGAAGAGATGGTGATTAAGAGCATAGTGTTTGACCAAAATACACAGGCCCCTGTTGTACTGCTTACGGATGAGAAAAACAGCGTGGTGCTTCCTATATGGATCGGGCTCTGTGAAGCGCGCTCGATCGAAATAGGAGCCTCCGACGCCGTGCCGCCAAGGCCCATGACGTATGATTTGATAGCGGCTATCTTAAGGACTCTTAACGCGAAAGTCGAGAGAATTGTAGTAGTGGATATACGTGATCAGGTGTATTATGCGCAGGTCGAGGTATCTGTGGATGGAAAGATTTCTAAAATTGACGCACGACCGAGCGACGCGCTCGCTCTTGCGTCCAGGATGAGCGCGCCGATATATGTAAAAAAATCGGTATTAGATAAGGCCGCACTGTCTGACCCCGGGAAAGAAAAAAGGGAACTTTGAAATATTTTGGATGATAGCAATATTTGCGGGATCGGGAAGTTCGTACTTATCTTTATCGACGCCGCTGCGCTGATTTGACATCTATTTCCCTGCTCGCTATCATTTGTGCCAAGACCTGATTAGTACCGGTAAATTATGGGCTCCTCGCGAAATTTAAACAAACTTAGAAAAGAGATTGACGATATTGACAAGAAGCTGCTCGAGCTGTTAAATGAGCGCGGAAGCGTGGCTTTAAAAATAAGCGAGCTAAAGCGCGAGAACTCTTACAGTGTTTATGATCCTGTGAGGGAAAAGGAGATAGAAAAAAAGCTTGCCCGATTGAATAGCGGTCCCCTCAGCGGTGAATCCGTGCTGAGTGTGTACCGTGAGATTATCTCGGCCTGCAGAAAACTACAGGAACCGCTTAGGATAGCGTATCTGGGACCCCGCGGGAGTTTTTCGCACCAGGCCTCATTCAATGAGTTCGGAGGCTCAAACGAACTCATTCCACTTGGGACTTTCGACGAAGTGTTTGAGGAAGTAGAGACCGGAAGGGCAGACTTTGGCGTGATACCTATAGAGAATTCCATTGAGGGCTCTGTAGGAGCTGTGCTTGATTTGCTCTCGCACTCAAACCTGGTTATTACAAACGAGATATTTGAAAAGATACATCAGTTCCTTCTCTCTAAATCAAAATCGCTTAAGGACGTAAAGGTCGTTGCCTCACACCCTCAGGCTCTTGCACAGTGTAAAGGGTGGTTAAGTAAGAACCTCGGACATGCTGAATTGGCTGAGCTTGCGAGTACTGCCGAAGCGGCGAGGATTGCATCGCGTAAAAAAGGGTATGCTGCCGTAGCAAGTGAGTATGCCGGGGATATTTACAATCTTAACGTTCTTAAAAAAAATATAGAGGACAGCGTGCAGAATACTACGAGGTTTTTTGTAGTAGGTAAATCTTCTGCAAAGCCTTCTGGAAACGACAGGACCTCGATAGTATTTTCACTTAAAGATAAACCCGGGGCTTTACAGAAGTCTTTTTTTCAGCCCTTTGCTCAGGAGTCTGTGAATCTTAGCAAGATCGAATCGAGGCCATCAAAAGAGAGGCCGTGGGAGTATTTGTTTTTCGTCGATTTTGAAGGCCACTCAGAGGATCCTAATATTAAGAGGCTGCTGTCTAAAGTAAGAAAAAACTCGGTTTATCTGAAAATCCTCGGCTCTTACCCTGCCGGAAAGCAATAAATTTAAAGCCTCCGTTTATGATCCGAACCGGAATGAGAAAATAGCGGATCACCAGATCCTCGTTTGTTTCTAAAAGCTAAGTAGTACTACAGATTCTAAAAACCCCCATACAACTGATCGACTGAACACTTCTATTTACTCATACCTTCACTTGCCGATGAGTGTTGTTTAGGGCAAATGGAAAAAAATAGTAGAACGCAAAAGACTTAACATTATAATTTTAGGTGAAAGACAAAAAGAGGTATTAAGTTTCTTAAAGGTTGGATTAACAAATATGAAATATCTATCGATGAATAGTTTTTTACTGATAGTATTGTTAACGCTTTTCACAGCGCCGCTTTTAAGCTGCAACGGATCGGGGTCTGATAACGGAGGGGGAAACGACCAAACAAATCAAGGCACAAATGAGCCGATTTCAATGGAAGAGGCCTCAAGGTTTTTGTCGATGGCGACACTCGGCGCAGATTACGAAGAGATACAGAGAGTAGCTGAAATTGGAAAAGAGAAGTGGCTTGAGGATCAGTTTAACCAGCCCGCAGGATATAACCTTCCCTACACACTGGAGCTGCTGGAGCTTGCCTACGAAAATAAGTATGAGGAATTTCAAACTTTCAGGCGTTACAGCTGGTGGCAGCAGGCAATGACGTCACCTGATTTGTTGAGACAGAGAGTGGCTTTTGCCTTGAGTGAAATCTTTGTCGTTTCTGACAGGGTCGATATTTTGGAGAGTCATCCCGAGGGGTTATCAAGTTACTACGATGTTTTATTGAGGAACGCGTTTGGAAATTTCAGGGACCTTTTTCTGGATGTCACCCTACACCCTGTGATGGGGGTTTACCTGAGTCACATGAACAACAAAAAAGCTGATCCTGAAATTAACCGCTTCCCGGATGAAAACTATGCAAGGGAATCTATGCAGCTATTCTCGATCGGTCTTGATGAGCTAAACCAAGACGGAACCATTAGGAAGGATTCCGAGGGTTTTCCGATAGCTACTTACGATAACACTGATATTACGGAGCTTGCAAAAGTTTTTACGGGATTAGTGTCCGCTCCGTCAGGCAGCATTTTCTTTGACGATGATAGGATTAATTTTATCGATCCTATGGTGATGAACGAGGAGTTTCACGAAACCGGGGAGAAAATTTTACTCAACTCTCAGGTACTGCCCTCCGGCCAGAGCGGGATGAAGGATATTGAGGATGCAATAGATAATTTATTTAATCACCCGAACACGGGGCCCTTTATATGTAAAAAACTGATCCAGAGGCTTGTAACATCAAATCCTGAGCCTGAGTATATAAAAAGGGTTTCTGACGTGTTTGCGGATAACGGCTCGGGAGTGCGCGGAGATCTGAGGGCAGTAATAAAAGCAATCCTTCTTGATAAGCACGCTTCAGGCCCGGCGCAGACGGGGAATGCCTCATTTGGAAAGTTTCATGAACCGTGGGTAAGGTACGTTTCAGTTTTAAGGCAGTTTAATGCTGTTACACCTGACGGTCACTACTTTAATGACGGCTATGCGGCGCAGTTTTTCTTAAACCAGCACGTACTTAGCTCTCCAAGTGTTTTTAATTTTTTCCTGCCGGACTTTAAGCCGAACGGAATAATCGGAGAAAACAATCTGGTTGCCCCGGAGTTTCAAATAATTACCAGCTCAACCATTATTAATTATCCAAACATGGTTTTTATAATGGCTTTCCTCGGGGAATTGTTATCTTTGCCCGAGCGGGACGGCACATTCTTTTTACCCGTAAATGACGCGGAATTTGATTTTGGTGATGAGATTGCTTTAGCACACGACCCCGGCGCTTTGGTCGACCGTCTGGATCTGATTCTCACATACGGGCAGATGTCTGAGGGAATGAAGAAGATAATTATAGATGCGATAAATAATTTTGAGGATCCTCTGTTAAGGGTTCAAACCGCGCTCTACCTATTTATGATTTCACCGGAGTTCGTAGTTCAGAATTAGGGGGCAATGATGAAAAGGAATAAGGGAAGCAGCATTAGCAGAAGAACATTTTTAAAAGGCACTGGAGCGGCGTGCGCTGCCATGGGATCGTTACCGTTTTTTTCGTCGTTTCTTAACCTGGGGATGATAAGCAGCGCTTCGGCTGCGAATATAGGACAAGAGTATAAAGCGATGGTCTGCATACTGCTTGCCGGGGGAAACGACTCTTTTAACATGCTTGTTCCAAAAGGAAACGCGGAATATCAGGAATATAAGGCTGCGCGCGGTGATCTGGCGTTAAGTCAAAACGATCTGCTTTCACTAAATATTATAGAGGGTGACGGCAGAGAGTTTGGCCTGCATCCCGGCATGGGCGAGCTTAGCCAGCTCTTTAACAGCGGAGCGGCTTCTTTTATTACAAATGTCGGAACTCTGGTAGAGCCATTGGCAAATGTCCAGGAGGTTGAGGCAGGAGCTAAGCTACTACCATTGGGCCTCTTTTCACACGCAGACCAAATTGAGCAGTGGCAAACGAGCCTGCCTGATCAGAGAACGGGTATAGGCTGGGGTGGCAGAATGAACGACCTGCTCGAGGGTCTGATAGGCAATAACAATATATCAATGAATATTTCTCTTTCCGGTACAAATATATTTCAGACCGGAAACCAAACAACAGAATTCAGCGTTAGTCCTGAGGGTACAAACAGCATAATAGGTTATCAAGGAGAGGATCCCTATGAGCAGATTCTTACGCAGTCAATAGACAGCATGCTTAATCTGAATTACAAGAATATATTTGAGCAGGCTTACGCTAATAAGCTTCGCACATCACTTGATACAGAAATGGCCTTCAGAGAAGCGGTAATGAGCGTTAAGTCTGTAAGCACGGAATTCTCTGAAAATGAATTTTCGAAGAGCCTTAAATTTATCGCTAACACGATAAATGCACGTAATAGTCTCGGGCTTAAAAGGCAGGTCTTTTTTGTACTTTTCGGAGGATGGGATCACCACGACGACACGCTGCCCCTTCAGGGGGAGATGCTCCCGGTTGTGAGTAAAGGCTTGTATGAATTTCATAGCGCGCTTAACGAAATGGGTATTACCAAAGACGTAGTAACATTTACAATATCGGATTTTGGTAGAACATTGACCTCAAACGGAAAAGGATCCGACCATGCGTGGGGCAGTAACCAGATTGTTATGGGCGGGGGTGTGAAGGGAGGCAGGATATTCGGCGACTATCCGGTTCTCGCCTTGGATAATCCGCTTGATGTCGGAAGAGGGGTTCTTATACCGACAATCTCAACGGACGAGTTTTTTGCTGAACTCGCGCTTTGGTTTGGGGTAACGGGATCTGAGCTCTCACAAATTCTTCCGAACATAGGGCGCTTCTACGATACAGGCTCAGGCAGTGCTCCATTGGGATTTCTTAATATATAAAAGTATCTTGCGGTAATTAAGAGGTTATCTTTTGAGTGGCTGTCCGGGATAGGTTCCCAGTACAAAATAAATAAGGGTGTGCACTTGTTTGAGTGTTGATTTGGCCTACTGTGGTAGAGTTATCTTAAAGCTGCTCCCCTTCCCCTCTTCGCTTTCTACATCAATTGTACCGCCGTGAAGTATCACTATGTGCTTAACAATGCTCAGTCCGAGCCCTGTGCCTCCGATTTTTCTGGATCTGGTTTTATCCACGCGGTAGAACCGCTCGAAAATTCTCGGCAGGTGCTCCTTGGGGATCCCGATTCCCGTGTCGTATACCTTAATATATAGATTATCTTCCGGATTACTTAGCTCGATCCCAATTGTGCCAGAGTCAGGCGTATACTTAACGGCGTTATCTATAAGGTTTAAGAACATCTGTTCCAGTAAAAATCTGTTTCCCTTTACTGTATGGTGCTCAGCCCCGTTATTAAATGCTATGTTGAGCTCTTTCTCAGAGGCTTTTGTTTTTATGGCTTCAAGGGATGAGGTAATTATTTCCTCGACATCTATCCATTCAAAATCGCTGTCGGGCGCTGAGCCTGAAAGGTAGTCTCTGCTTTCTACCTCGGACAGCACCAGAAGGTCTGAAACTATGTTAATGAGTCTGTCTGTGTGTCTTTTGATTATACCTATAAAGTGTTTTAGATCCTCGGTGTTTTCATACGCCCCTTCTTCAATTGTTTCGCTGTAGCCTTTTATCGCCGTCAGAGGTGTCCTAAGCTCGTGTGAGACGTTTGCGATAAAATCTGCTTTTATCTTCTCAAGTCTCTTAAAGTCCGTTATGTCGAACATAACGACTATTACCTCTTCATCGGGTGATTCAAGCGGGATGACATTGAGGAGATAGTAGCGCTCCTCGGGATAGAGATAGAAAATCTCTTTAGTGTCGGGTCTGCGCTCTGAGAGCACGTTCTCGATAACCTCCGTAACCTCTCTGTTCCTAAGAATTTCCCAATACAGCTTATTCTTGGGATCGTCCTTAATGTTAAACATATCCAGGAGCGCGTTGTTAGTGATAATAGCTTTCCCATCCCTAGAGAGCACCATGACTCCTTCGCTCATTGCGCTTAATACTGCTTCTAGCTGATTTTTTTCACTGGAAAGCTGTTTAAAAAGCTCGTTGAATTTTTGCGCCATTTGATTAAGCGCGTTCGAAATTTTTGGTATTTCACCCTTTTGCTCTGAAATCGGGATATCCACGTTAAGATTCCCGTCCGCTAATTGCTCTGAAATATTGATCAAGGGCGCAAGTGATCTGGCTTGTGATCTGGAAAGCGCAAACAAAAGAGCGATCGCGATAATTGCGATTAATAGTGATATGTAAATAATTTTCTTTTCGATCGGCAATATAGTCTGCTGCAGGATACTCAGAGGTAAGGAGGTTCTTACTACATAGTCGACATTGCCACCGGGTCCTAAAACGGGAACGGCTATGTAGAATAGCTCTTTCTGAATTGTGTTACTGTAGCGTATGCTCTGTCCGGTATGTCCATTTAGCGCCTCTTTGATCTCGGGTCTTTCCGAGTGGTTTTCCATTTCTCTCGGGTTTTTCTCCGAGTCCCCGATGACCACCCCGTATTTGTCTGTGATGGTAATTCTGATCCCGCTTGTTTCACCGAGCTTGGATACTAAATCTTGCAGTTGTCCTGTGTTCTTATCTGCAAGTGTGGGTTCAAGCGCAGCGCTTACCATTTTGGCCGAGCGGACTAAATTCTGTTCGGTGAGTGAGTGGTCATATTTACTCAGCTGCGCCAATACAACTACTGTAAATATAAATAAAGCCAGTAATACGATTATAAGGGAGGGGATGAACTGTTTCCGGAATATACTCAATAGATCTCTACTCTTCTAATTTATAACCTATACTCCTAACAGTTTTAATCAAATTACCCGCAATTCCAAGTTTTTCTCTTAGGTTTTTTATGTGAACGTCTATTGTTCTGTCGTATACGAGCTTATCGTCTCCCCAAAGTCTCTTCTTTTTAAGGAGCTGATCCCGGGTGAACACTCTGCCCTTTCCCTCAGCCAGTACTTCAAGGATCTTAAACTCGGTTGTTGTGAGAATGATTTTTTCATCCTCTACCGTTACTTCGTATTTTTCAAGGTTGATTGCAAGCGGGCCGACTTTTATGACATTGTCCTTGACCTCCATTGACCCGATCCGTCTGAGGACGCTCTTGCATCTGGCCACAAATTCGCGCGGGCTGAAGGGTTTCACTATATAGTCGTCCGCTCCAAGCTCAAGCCCCACAACTACGTCCGCTTCTGAAGCTTTCGCTGTCAGCATAATAATGGGTACCGATGCCGTTGTACTTTTTTGTTTGAGCATTCTGCATATCTCAAGCCCGTCTATCCCGGGAAGCATTATGTCGAGTACCGCAAGATCGGGCACTACCGATTCTACGTAGGAAAGAAAATCCCTTCCGTTGTGGAACTCCTTTACTTTAAAGCCCTCTCTTTTTAAATGATGGCTTACAAGCTCCACTATATCTTCTTCATCATCCACGATGGTGATTAGTTTTTCACTCATACTAGAGTCCTAACTCCCGTTTATTATAAGCAATTTTATTTATAGAGTATATAAAAGGTTTACAGTTGCAATAACTCCCGGCTTGTCTTAACGCAATCTTAACACTTATTTCACATTAACTTAACTCAACTTCTATATCTTCTAGGCCAAAATCTATTTGTACAAAGGAGGAAGTGCAGAGATGAAATTTCTATTAAAGATGCTTATCTTGACTTTGCTCGTATTGCCTTTTGGCGCTGTTAATTCAAAGGCTCAGTCTACGAAGCAGCAGATCGAGGAGCTAAAGCAGCAGATAGAAGCGATTCAACGCCAGAATCAGCAGCAAATTCAACAGCTGCAGCAGCAGATTGAGTTAATGGAGAATCAGAGAGCTGCAGACAGCGAGAAGATGGCGGAAATTGTGGAGAAAGACGATGACGCCTGGTACAACAAGTTTAAGGCGCAGTATAATAAGGGGCTTACATTCTCAACGACAGACGGAATGTTTAAGATGAAGTTCAGGATACGCGGACAGTTCCAGGTCTCTGTAGACGACACGGACGGTGAGAATACTGCGACTAACTTTAGCGTAGCCAGGGTTAGGATGAAATGGAACGGGCACGCCTTTAAGCCTTGGTTCCTCTATACGCTCCAATTGGGTGCAAGGGACTCAGTTACATTGAGAGACCTATTTTTTACAGTTGCGTATAATAAAAACATAATGCCAAGGGTTGGGCAGTTTAAGGTTCCATTTAGCAGGGAAACTTTGAACTCATCATCAGCGCTTCAGTTAGTAACCAGATCAATCGCGGACGCGGAGTTTACATATGCCAGGGACCGCGGAGTAACGCTGAACGGCGGGCTTGGACAAAATTATAATTTTTCCTATGCAGCCGGTGTGTTTAACGGTGACGGTAGAAATGGGAGAAGCACGGATTCTAACCTTTTATATGCGGGAAGGGTTCAGTTAGGTTTGGGAGGAGAGGATTTTAAATTCAGTCCTGGTTCGACATTCCCTACGGCGAAAGCATATAAAATCGTGCCAAACTTTGCCAAAAAGCCCACTTTTGTTGTCGGTTTGGCCGCAGCCGGTATACCGGGGTTAAATATAGACAGAAAGTCGCCCAATTCGCTTTTAACGGACAGATTTGAAGAGCTAGGTGTTACGCAAGCGAATCTGACCTCCATAACGGGGGATGTGAATTTCAAGATGCCTGTCTTTAATGTTCAGGGTTCTTATTACGGCAGGTGGATAGATCCTGAAGAAGGCGGCGGGAGTACGGCTTATGACCAAGGATTCAACGTACAGGCCGGAGTATTCGCAATGCCGAAAACCGTTGAGTTTGTCGGAAGGTTTACTTATGTAGATTTCGATACCGGCTCTAACGTAGTACCTGCTGACACGAGCGTTCAGGATTCAACTTGGGCTGTCACACCTGGAATAAACTATTACATATCAAAGGATCACAGATGGAAAGTTCAGCTTCAATATTCTTTCCTGCGCCAGGAGTTTACACAGGGCGAGTCTGATATTGACTCAAATGTAGTAAGGGCTCAGCTCCAGGCATATTTTTAGGATGCAAATCGGACAAGAGGAAATAAACATAATTTAATCATCTCTCCTTAAATTATAATCATCTCCCTTTTTGTTCTGGCTCCGAAACATTTAAAACCGGCACATGATACCAGCTCATGTGCCGGTTTTTTGTTATTTGGGCCAAAGGCTGAAAAGAGGCTTTAAGTTTGTTTTTAATATCACTATTCCGAGGGCTTCATCTTTTTGATTTTAATTTTTGAGTGTTAACATAATCTGGATAGGCCTCGTTTCGCTAATGAATATTTATTGCGTGTATGTTTATTGACAGGCTTGTTTTTTTACTGATTTCTCAAAATATCTGATGTGCCGGCCAAAGGGATAACAGTTAAATGCCCAGCAAAATTTTTTTAGATTTGCTACCAGCTATCTTTGTATGCCTTTTTACGCTTGCGTCTCTACCGGGACTTTGCTTAAAATCTTTTGCCCAGGGGTCTCAGCAGAACGGGGCGTCGATCCCAGAATTATCATTATCTAAACCGACAAGAAAAGTGATAACCGAGAAAGTGGGTGAGAGACTCGCAAATCCAGTGGCCCCGATATGGAGCATTGGGTTACGGAATGATTTTACCTTCCTTAGTGGTGATCCGTCGGATAAGACCCGACATAGTAATACCTTAAATGTTCAGCCGGTGATTCCCATCCCGATAAAGGATAAGTGGTTTTTAGTTATCCGTTCCGTCATTCCATTTGTAGCCAGCACGCCCATAGCACAAGAAGGGGGAGGTTTTAAAGGGAGAACAGGGCTCGGGGATATGGCTATAGCTACTGCGCTCACGCCCAGAACATTAGGGGGTTTCAAGTGGGCCGTCGGAACTACTTGGATTCTCCCCACAGCCAGTAAAGAAAATCTTGGACAGCAGAAGTGGCAGTTAGGCCCTACCGGATTTGTCGGATATTTTGGCAAGAAATGGTCAGCAGGTATTTTCCCGCAGCAATGGTGGTCAATTGGCGGTAAGGATAACAGATCTGAGACCAGTCAGGCAAACATCCAGTACTATCTTTGGCGTCTTCTTCACGGTGGTTGGGAGGTGGGGACCGGGGCTCCGAACGTGTTAATTGACTGGAAGGCTGATGATGGTGATGAAGTCACGCTGCCTATCGGTCTTGGGGTAGCAAAGACAGTTAATTTAAAGAAAGTACCGTTTAGAATTCAGCTTGAAGCCAGCTACAGTGTCGTGCAACCCGACACGCTCAGTTCGGAATGGAATATTCGTTTAGTAGTGACCCCGTTTTTTCCGGGGCTGATAAAAAAATCCTTTTTTTAGTATGAAATATAGCTGAAAAACGAAGTTCCCTTGAGTAACCATCATTTTGATTCTCAAACACCCTGAGCTAAAATCATATAACGCGGCGGGGCTATAACATGAAGTATCTATTACTATTAGCGATTTATACATCCGTATTTGCAGCGCTGTCCGGTTCCTATTCCCATGCGCAGCCGGAAGGAACGGGTGATCCTGCCGTAAAGGAAGAGGTAACTTCTGAGCAAAGTGAGAGTAGTCCCCAACCTGTTAGAAAATTAATCTCCAGGCCCAGAGCATTCTATAACTTCTTAAAGTCTCATTATGACGACGGTCTTGTATTCGAGACGAAAAGAGGGAATTTCAGAGTACGTTACAAAACGCTCATCCAGCTCCAATTTTCTCTAACAGATAATAATAATGATACGGATACCGATCTGTTTTTCAGAAGGCTTAGGATGAAGTTTGACGGATACGTATTTAGACCATGGCTTAAATATGTTCTCCAGCTCAGTAGAGATAATGTTAAGCTTGGCCAAGGCGGGGATAGTAGCGGCGTAGAGTTTAAGGATTTCTATGTGGACGCTGTATATTTTGGTAAGATTTTTCCCAGGATCGGACAGTTTAAGGTTCCTTTTAACAGAGAACAGTTAAACTCCGGGACAGCCCTGCTACTCGTCGAGCGCTCTATCGTAAATTCCGAGTTTTCATTAGGCAGAAAAATCGGCGGCGGTCTATACGGTATTTTAGGCAGTCATTTAGCATATGGTACGGCTGTGTTTACCTCTCCCGCAACAGACGATACGGCAGATGCTTCGTCTATTGATTCTGAAACAATTGCAGCAAGAGTGCAGTTAAATTTCGGAGGAACACTAGAGTACGGCAGTGGAGGATTTCCCATAGGCGGGGATTACGCGATAGTACCGGACTTTACGAAAGCGCCGGTATCTGTACTTGGGGCAGCTCTGGTTTACTTGCCCGCTTTAAGCGTTAAAGAAAACGACGGTGATTCGGGAGCTTTAATCCAAAGATTCATCGAATTGGGTATAGAGAAAGGCAATGTAGTATCGATTACCGGGGACGCTGCGTATAAGCTTCCTATGTTTAACGTTGAAGCCGCTTATCTAGGCAGGTGGATAGAACCTGAAATTGGCGGCACTGAAACCGTGTACGATCAGGGATTTCGTGTACAAACAGGAATATTTATGGTCCCGGATTTGATCGAGATAGCAGGAAGATGGGCTTTTGTAGATTATGATACTTCTCCTGCGGAAGCTGGAGTTGGGGAGGTTCTGAGAGATGATAGCTCGGAGCTTACAACCGGGATTAATTACTACATATCAAAAAGCAACAAATGGAAGCTTCAGCTAAGCTATTCGTTCATAAACGATACGTTTACCCAGGGGGTACCGGATATGACTCAAAAAGCTTTGAGGATACAGTTCCAAGCTTACTTTTAGTATTTAAACCGGAATAGGTGTAAATATGCGGTAATACGGGAAAAGATAATGCGCAAGCTAAACAGCCCGTCTACATCAATTAACTATTCCGCCGTGTATTAGCACAGAGGTTAGCTTTCCTGTAACATCCACCGGCATAGAGCTTTTCTCTAGTCCCTTTACTGTCTTTTCTATGTCATAAGTTACTCTGCCGACCCTGGTCTCTCCGTTTTCTATTACAGCGTAAGAGGCTCTGGGGTTAAAATCCCGAGGTTGCCCTACCGAGCCTGGATTGAGAATGGTTGTATTACCGTAGTTCTTTATATAGGGTTTATGCGAATGGCCTACGAGTATAAATCTTCTGCGTTCATTGTTTGGCTCGGATCTCTCATAAAAACACCTAATCTTGCATGAACTGAGCTCAGAGCCGTGTACCAGCTCAAAATCGTCTTCTTCAATGCTAAAAGTGTTAACAGCGGGAAGTCTTCTTAAGAAGCCGACCTCTTCTCCACCCAGATAACCTTCGCCCCAATCTCTTGAGATTGCCGATATATCTCTTAACTCTTTGGTGCATTTACTGTTTAAACCATAAGCCATCCCATAATCATGGTCGCCTCTGACGGCCCAAAACCTGCGTTTTGATGAATTCATCAGAAACCTTACGCAGTTTCCGGGATCGGGACCAAAATCTACGGCATCGCCCAGAAATATTAGTCCATCGTAGCTTTCTTTGTTTAACACAGCGTCAAGTGCCTGCCAGTTGGCATGTATGTCAGATAGTATCAGTAGCTTCATAACACTCAAGGATAGCGGGCGATTATTAAGTAGATGTTAAGTTATGGTTAAAGTTGGGTTTGCAAAACTGCATTAATTCTGATACATTTGAATGGAAAGCAATATTAAAGAGCAATATGAAGAATTTTTCATAAATGTGAAATTAGAACTAGATTTTTAATGAGAATGTGGTAGAATCAAAGAATCGGAGAGAAGATTAAAGAAGTTTCAAGAGGTACGGTGCGTTAGGTAAAAAAACCTCTTGACAAAAGTATTTAATTTATATAAAGTAAGCTCAGAACTTTAAAAACCAAACCAAAGGAGGTAAGGAGAGATGAATAAAGCCAAATGGCTTATTATGTTTTTATTGGCTCTTTCCATGGCCGCTCCTACTTTTGCAGTAGAGCTCACCCTAGGCGGCTTTCCTAGCTTTATGAGGACGAGAGCGCGTTACATCGGTAACGCTACGTTTATTTCTGCGTTGAGCAACAACAACGCGAAGCAGCTCGGATTTAATGATAATAATGACAACATCTTTTTCGCAGACACCACGCTGCGTTTAACCCCACAGCTAGTTCTTAGCGATGCTGTTACAATCAGAACACAGTTAAACGTGTTTGATAACAACATCTGGGGTGGAGCTACATCCGAGTTTGTTGGTGGACGTAGCACAGTCATTAACTCTAGCCTATCTTTCAGCGATAGATTTAGAGGCGCACTTCTGACTGGTTCGGGAGCGATTGATGATCCTGGATTCTTTGATGTCAGAATGTTGCACGCCGATATAGTGCTTCCGCACAATCTCGGTTTCTTAAGAGTTGGACGTCAGCCTTTTGACTGGGGTATTGGTATCCTGGCAAACGGTGGTTGGGATCCTTATTCTGACCTCGGTTTTGTTCTTGACAGGTTCCTGTATCTTAAGTCGTTTGCTGCAGGTTCATCTTCCATAACATTCGTATTCGTTACTGATAGATTCACGCAGGGTAACTCAGTTGTTACAGGCGGCGGTGACGGATGGGACGGTGGAGCATTTGCTCTTATCTTCAACAACCCGAACGTTATGGGTACCAACTTAACGATTGGTGGTTATGTATTCCCATACATTCACCAGACAAACCTAACCATAGGTGGAACTAACCCGGCTCCTCCTGCTGGCGGTACTGCTGTTAGCGGTATTGATCTAGACAGGTTGACCCTCTTCTCAGGTCTCTTAGATGTTAAGACAGACCTTTGGAGATTAGTTGGTGAGTTCCAGGCTTGGCAGGGTGAGATCAACTTCCAGGGCACAGGCGTTGGAGACGGATCTGATCTAGATATCGATCTTAGCTGGATTTGGGCAGCTCGCGCAGAAGTATATCCGGGATGGCCACTTAAGATCGTTGCTGCTGAGTTCGGTTGGGCGCAGGGTAACAATGCAAACTCCGATGCCTTAACTGGTAACGGTAGTGGACTTATGTTTAACCCGGCTTACAACATCGACAACCTTCTCTTCAAGCACATAGTACCTAACCTGTATCAGCAGGAAGGTAGCGTTATAAACGCTTACTATGCAAGGTTGTGGGGAACTGTGAAGCTTATAGACTCCATTTCCTTCACACCGCAGGTACTGGTTGCTTTCAACGAGCAGACCAGCAACGTTGAAGTTAACGGTATACTCGGAAACGGTATAGTTGTTGACAACGTTAGCTCATACATGGGTACTGAGCTTGAAGGTACGCTTACCTGGCATATACATCCGGGAGTAAGCTTTGATCTTATCGGTGGCGTAGTATTCACCGGAGACAGCTTGGATGAGTTACTCACTGCTCAGGCGATTGACGTATTAGCTGATAATCAAGTTGATCCTGACAGGACTAACTATGACGAAACTCCTTGGACTATTCAGGGTAGGTTAATGATCTTCATAGATCAGTTCTTCAAATAAAAACAACCAGGGAACCGGTTACTTACGGTTCACCTTGTAAAAGTTTTCTGGCCCCTTCTCTTGCCTAGCGCGGGAGAAGGGGTTTTTTTATTGGGATCTTTCGATAGCTCTTTGGATTATTTTTCTGAATGTTTCAGTTGGTTGGTAACCATGTACGGGGAATTTGCCGAATATATATGTAGGTACGCCTAAAATACGGTTATACTGAGCTTCCGTCCTATTGTCCTCTATCTTCTGGTACATACTTCTGCTGAGCAGCGCATCTTCTAACTCTTCTTTATCCAAACCAATCATAGAACCTATTTCGAGGAGCAAATTTATATCGCCTATGTTGTGGCCTTTCCTGAAATATGCTTCATATACACTCTCGTGAAACGCTTTGAAGAGACCTTTGGTTTTGGCAAACTCAGAGCCCTCCAGTGCAAGCCTTGAGTTTGCCGCGAATCCGGGGAGTTTTATTTGAAATCCGTCTTCTCGGGCCATCTCCATGACCCCGCCGCTGACTCTGAGGGACTTCATTGACTTTGAGCGTTTCTTGCCCTCTGGCGGGAATTCGGGATGAATCTCAAAACCCTTCCACTCGATTTCCATTTCAAATTCTTTTAAGAGCTCGTTAAGGCTCATAGACCCAAGGTAGCAAAAGGGGCAATTGTAGTCGTAGAATACGGTGACTTTCATCGTGTAATCTCATTATATAGTGTCTTGCCAGTAGGGTCAAAATAGGGCGTGTCTATTTGGATTGTATAGCTAGTTTAAGCGGCAAAGAAATAGCTCTTCGCTGATCCTGTTTATACAGCTATGTCGCTTTGGATATTAAGCTCATATTAGCTTACTAAAGAGCTGTAGTTGGTCGTATATTAATGTTTAAAATGTCTGAAGCCCGTAAACACCATTGCGATACCGTGCTCGTCGCAAGCCTCGATGATATCGTTGTCCCTTATAGACCCCCCAGGCTGTACAATCGCGGTAATACCGGCTTTAGCGGCCTCATCTATACCGTCTCTGAAGGGGAAGAACGCATCTGACGCAAGCACGGCTCCTTTAGTTGGAAGCTCGGCCTTTATCGTGGCTATCTTGACCGAATCGACCCTGCTCATCTGTCCTGCGCCAATGCCGACAGTTTGTCCGTCATTTGCAAACACTATAGCGTTAGACTTTACGTGCTTACATACTTTCCAGGCAAATTTAAGCGCGCTGAGCTCCTCATCGGTAGGTTGACGCTTTGTTTCCACCCTCATCTCATTGAAGTCATTTTCAATGCCCGCGTCCCTGTCCTGCACAAGCGCTCCGCCAACGACCTTTTTGAAGTCGAGACCTGTTTTCACGCCTTTATCGAGAGGCGGTGTTTTCATGACCCTCAGGTTCCCTTTCTCGGCTAGTATCTCAAGGGCTTTATCCGAGTAGCCGGGAGCTATTATAACTTCAAGGAACATGGCTGCAAGCTCTTTAGCAGTGGCTTCATCAACTTCTCTGTTAAAGGCAACAATACCGCCAAAGGAGCTTACCGGGTCACAGGCCTTGGCCTTTAGAAAGGCCTCTACTACTTTCTCGTCTGTTGCAACCCCGCAAGGATTGTTGTGTTTCACTACAACACAGGCGGTCTCTTGGTAGTCCTTAACAGCTTCTAGTGCCGCATCCGTGTCGTATATATTGTTGAGAGAAAGCTCTTTACCCTGTAGCTGCGTAGAATTTGATATGCAAGGACGGTCAATATCCGACTCGACGTAGAACGATCCCTCCTGATGGGGGTTTTCTCCGTAGCGGAGCTTCATTCTCTTATTCATATGTATGGTCAGACTCTCCGGGAATTTTCCTTTTGTTCCCTCTTTAGTCACAGCGCCTAAGTAGTTTGAGATTGCTGCATCGTAGCGGGCTACGTATGAAAATGCTTTCACAGCAAGTCTGAAGTTTGTTTCTTCAGTTACAGAACCGCCCTCTTTATTTAATTCCTCAAGTACAGACCCGTAATCCTCAGGGTGAGTTATAAGGGTTACATGCTTATAGTTTTTAGCTGCGGCTCTCAGCATTGTGGGGCCGCCGATATCTATATTCTCAATTGCTTCGGTAAGATCGGTGGACTCTTTCTTTATCACTTCCTCAAAGGGATATAGGTTGACCACGACAAGATCAATAGGTTCGATATTGTTTTCTTCCATCTGCTGTTTATGAGAACTATCGTCTCTCAGCGCTAAAATGCCGCCGTGGAGCTTTGGATGGAGCGTTTTGACTCTTCCTCCCAGTATCTCGGGAGAGCCGGTATAATCGGAGATATCTTTTACCTCTATCCCCTCGTCCCTGAGTTTTTTAGCGGTTCCGCCGGTAGATAAAATCTCTATACCCAGATCGCTTAGACCTTTGGCGAAATCAGTAATTCCCTCTTTGTCAGAGACGCTTATGACAGCCCTTGTAATTTTTTGCATTTTCTTACTCCTTCTGAGATACGGGTTAGGCAGCTAAGGTATAAACACAATTACATTGTAGTAATTAAAAAGCGCCGACCTCTTCAATAAAGACTATTATTTTAGCGGACTGCTTGAAAATTCCAAGTTTGCAATTTAAGGAGTGTATTACGTGACTTATAATATATTGAGATTATTCGGAATAAATAGATGTGTACAGCTCATATATGCTTTGAGAATTGCCGAATTGTTACGTATAATCTTCTATACTTAATACGGCGGGGTTCAAAACCTAAATAACAATATTTGAGTATAAAAAGTTTTAACCCTATATTCGGGAGATAAATGGAATGAAAAATCAGAGGGTAATTTATTTTAGAGTAGGCTTATTCGTTGTAATAGCGGTAAGCATTTTTATTATGATAGTTATGTTTCTGACCGGGGACCAGAGCATTTTCGAGAAAAGCTATACTGTGAATACTTCGTTTAAAAACGCGGCGGGGCTAATTAGGGGTGCGGCCGTCAGACTCTCCGGTGTACGCATCGGTGCTGTGACGGATATAGACTTTGCAAAACAGCCTCAAGGTGAAAAGGTTATCCAGGTTTCCATGAAGATTAGTAAAGAAGGGATGCAAAGACTAAATCCGGACTCTGAGGCAACAATACGGACAGAAGGGCTTTTGGGAGATAAATATATTGAGATTATGCCCGGTAAAGAAAAACCTTTGACCGATCCACCGGATGTAGTGCAGATCCAGAGCGAAACTCCTTTTGAGCTCACAAGTATCCTTGGGCAGTCAGGAGACTTACTCGCTAATGTAATAAGTATTTCAAAGAACCTGGATAGAATAGTAAAAGGATTTGGGGAAGAGGAGAATATATCGAATATTAGTAAAACGATCGCTTCAGTTAAGGCAAGCTCAGAGGCGATTCAGAAAAACCTTCAAGCTATAGAGAGCGGGGACGGGATACTGAATACAATGATTTACGGTCCGAAAGACGCAAAAGGCAAAGCGCTCGAAGAGAATACGCTGGTAAGGCTCAATAAGGCCGTGGCAAAGCTGGATAAGCTGATGAATGAGATCAATAACGGGGACGGGACTCTTCATGAACTCATTTACAATGACAAGCTCTCAGAGGACATAGACAACACGTTTGCCAACATTAGTGATGCTTCAAGCAAGCTTAACGGCGAGGACGGCGTGGTCACGGAGCTACAAGCTACCATGATAAATTTCAGGCAGATTTCAGACATGCTGAGGGGAGGAGACGGCACATTGGGCGCGCTGCTCATAGACCCGAGCATATATGACAGTCTGAAGGGAATACTTGGAGAGGCTGAGAGGAGCAAGTTCGTAAGGGCCGCTGTCCGCTATCTTGTGGATCAGGAAAAGGAAAATCAGGCCGACGGGAACACTTCCGCGACAAACTAAGTCAAAGTAGCGTTAACTCCATCCGCTATCTCAAACTACTGTAAATGTAAAAGTTTATGTTAAGTTGAGCGGGTGACGGGATTCGAACCCGCGACCCTAAGCTTGGGAAGCTTATGCTCTAGCCAGCTGAGCTACACCCGCGACTCAACAAAATCTATTATAATCGGTAATAAAAGTCAATCTAATACCAAGCCCGGTTAATTTGTACCGTAATACAAGATATAATACCTACTGTGAATGAAAGTAGAAAAACCGGACATCTCATCACCGAGAAGATAAATCCAAGAACTGTTGACCTGGATAAGTGCTCTTCCGCAGAGCTCGTTGGACTCATCTTGAATGAGGACAGGACTATTACAGACGCAATTGAAAAAGTGAGGAGCGATATTGCCTCCGCTGTGGATTTAATAGTCGGCAAACTTAGAAACGGAGGACGTATTTTCTTTATAGGCGCCGGTACGAGCGGGAGGCTCGGTGTGATGGAAGCAGCCGAGTGTCCACCTACGTTTGGTACAGATCCGGAGTTAATCCAAGCAATCATCGCAGGGGGCAAGGGAGCAGTGTGGCAATCGGTTGAAGGGGCAGAAGACAGGGGTGAGGATGCGGTACTAGCATTATCTGAGGCGGGATTGTCCTCTGAAGACGTATTGGTAGGTATAGCCGCGAGCGCTACAACGCCCTACGTACAGAGCGCTCTTAAACACGCTCAAGAAATGGGCAGCGGAAGGATATTGGTGACATGTAATCCTGTTCAGGAGGATTCAGCGGATGTCGTTATATCACTACTCGTTGGCCCCGAGGCTCTGGTGGGCTCAACACGGATGAAGGCGGGCACGGCAACCAAGATGGTGCTCAACATGCTGACTACGGCTTCGATGGTGCTGCTGGGCAAAACATACGGGAACCTGATGGTGGACGTTCAGCCTCGCTCGTCTAAGTTAAGGGACAGGGCTCAGAGGATTGTAGTGCATATCGGGAACGTGGATGAAAAGAGTGCTCTTGAGCTGCTTGAGAAATCTGGGTGGGACGTTAAGTCTTCGGTAGTTATGGCAGTAAAAGATGTAAGCTTTGAAGAAGCCAAGAAGATTTTGGCCGATAATGACGGGTTTTTGAGAAAAGCGCTTGGATAGATATGAACATTGTATTCAGCCATTATTATGACTACTAACCTCCTCTCATTATTAGATAAAAATGACCGACTAGCAATCGGCTTAATATCCGGAACCTCTAAGGACGGCATTGACGCGGCGCTGGTTAAGCTAAAAGGCTCGGGTGTAGATACAAAAGTAGAGTTAGTAAAATTCACATGCGTTCCTTATAGTACAGAAGTAAGAGATAGGCTAGATGATCTACTACCCTCTTGCACTGTTCAGAAAATTTCGGATCTGAATTTTCTCATAGGTGAGGAATTTGCAGATGCCGCACAGGCTGTAGCAAGCGAGGCCGGATGTGATATAGGTGAAGTCGATCTCATAGGCTCGCACGGCCAGACAGTATTTCACAACCCGCCACTGCGCAAAGACGGTGTCCCATCAACGCTCCAGATTGGGGAGACGAGCGTGATTGCCGAGCGTACGGGAGTTACGACGGTTGGGGATTTCAGGACGCGTGACATTGCCTGCGGAGGAGAGGGAGCGCCCCTCGTGCCTTATTTTGACTATTTGTTACTCAGTGAGAAGGACCGGGTTAAGATTGCGCAGAACATAGGCGGTATCGGGAATGCCACAGTTGTAACAGAGAATATCGAGGACGTAATAGCGTTCGATACGGGCCCTGGTAATATGCTTATGGATAAAGTGATTAGTCTTGCAACAAAAGGACGAGAGGGCTATGACGAGAGCGGGAAACTGGCTTCTAAAGGCGTAGTTAAGAGTGAACTACTTACCGAGCTTATGACGGAGCCTTATTACACTCTGCCTCCTCCAAAGACCACGGGTGAGGAGCTTTTCGGCAGTGAAAAAGCAGCGGAGCTTTATTCCATGGTTGAAAAAGGGTCGGTTACATTACCCGACCTGCTGCAGACTCTATTAACCCTGACTGTGGAAACGATCGCTCAGTCATATGAAAAATTTATATTTCCTAAGTGGCAAGTGAGTGAAATCGTGTTCAGCGGCGGCGGGTGTAAAAATCCTGTCTTAATGCATAAGCTCAGGGATAGACTTAATGGGTATGAGTGCACGACAACGGATAATTACGGTATTCCCTCTGAGGCTAAAGAGGCGGTTGCCTTCGCGGTTTTAGCAAACGAGCTCGTCTCAGGGAATAAGACCAATATGCCCCGGGTAACAGGCGCCAGCAGCTGGGTTCCCATGGGTAAAATCGTATTGGGCAGATAAATATTCTTTCGGACTATAATTCTTGGACATAAATAAGCTCGGAATAGATAAAAAAATTGGACAGCTGATAATGCCGAGGATCGATTTTAGCGATCCCGGATCAATTTCACTTGCAAAAAAGCTGGTGGATGATGCTCATGTAGGGGGTTTTATAATTTTCGGTGGTGTTGTGGATGTCGTGAGAAGAGCGACAGAGGAGCTGCAAGCGGCTTCTCAGATACCGCTCTTTTTCGGGTGTGACGCGGAGCGCGGCGTGGGACAGATTGTAAGCGGTATGACGCTCTTTCCCTTCACGATGTCTTTGGGCGCTGTTGGGGATGAAGGCCTTGTCTACGAGCAGGCGTCAGTTATTGCTAAAGAGATGAAAGAATGCGGGCTTAACATTGTTTTCGGGCCAGTTGCGGACGTTAATACGAATCCCGCAAACCCTATTATAAATATCCGCTCATACGGAGACAGTCCTGCACTTGTCTCTCGCCTTACAGAAGCTTTTATAAATGGGCTGCAGGAAAATGGAATTATGGCCTGCGCCAAGCATTTCCCGGGGCACGGGAGTAGTGGGGTGGATTCGCACGTGGATATGCCCGTCTCTGAGCAGAGTGAAAAGGATTTATTCGAGTGCGATCTGATTCCGTTTCAAAACGCCGTTGACTGTGGAGTTACATTTATCATGCCGGCGCATATCGCCTACCCAAATATCAGCAATGACAATATTCCCGCCACTATATCGGATGCAGTGATAAAAGGAATTCTGAGGGATAAACTGGGCTTCAACGGTCTCATAGTGTCCGATTCATTCAGAATGGACGGGATTGGGAAATCAGGGGACGAGGCGGATATGTCAAGGCTGGCCATTATGTCGGGCTGTGACATTATTCTCGATCCGAAAGACCCTAAGACTCTGATTAAAAGACTTACTCAAATAGCGGAATCAGGGGAGCTGAGTAGTGATGTGCTGAGCGAATCTGTAAGTAGGATTTTAGGAGTGAAAGACAAATGGCTTACAGGCCGGCCATCTGAATCTACGGATATTAAACGGGATGCAGGAAGTCTTGTGAGAACTATAGCAAACCGTTCAATGTGCCAGCTTAAAGGCGGGACGCTTAAATCCGATAACGCTGTTGTATATGTATTTGATGTAACGGACTCGGGGCAGGATATATCGACCGTATTTCTGAATAGGCTGAACGAATCGGGAGTAAACTGTGAGAAGCGCGAGGTATCGAGTGAGGATACTAAGTCTTTACTCGGTTTATCGGAAGGCTACGGCGCCGTGATTTGCTTAATCTATACAACTGTCGGCGCGTGGAAGAAGGAGCTGCAGCTTCCCGAGAGCTACAGGAGTATTCTGAAGGGGCTCGAGAACACACCTAAAGAGAAAGTGCTGATTTCATTCGGCTCGCCCTATGTTGTATCGGAATTCATGAACTTTGACACTGTTCTCTCGGTGTTCGACATATTAAGCGTTTGTCAGTCTGCCGCTGCCGACATGCTTTTGGGGAAAATAGAGTCGGAAGGTAATTTGCCTGTAGAGATTTAAGCCTCTGTCCATGACTTATGGTGAAACTGTTTTCTTAATGTGCCCTCAGGTAAATTACCTCTTTAATGCTGGCCTCCATTAATTCCTCGCTGTCCGTTCTCAGTCCGCTTGACTGGGTAATAGTAGCTTCGTATCTCTTAGTGTCACTTGCTATCGGTATCTATTTTACACGCCGGGCGAGCGGAAGCATGTCCTCATATTTCGTGTCCGGCAGAAACCTCCCGTGGTGGATTCTGGGCACATCTATGGTTGCGACTACATTTGCCGCAGACACACCGCTTGCGGTTACGGGCTGGATTAGAGCGGACGGTATATGGAAGAACTGGTTCTGGTGGAACTACCTGTTCAGCCATGTATTCATAGTGCTCGTATTCGCAAGGCTCTGGAGAAGAGCTGAGGTAATTACGGACAATGAGCTGATAGAGATACGCTACAGCGGCAAGCCCGCCGCATTTCTGCGGGGGTTTAAGGCTTTTTATTTTTCCACCCTGTTTAACTTTATAGTAATGGGCTGGGTCATCAGCGCGATGGCCAAGGTGTTCAAGGTGTTTTTCGGCGTGGATACCACGATTGCAGTTGTGATATGTATTTCGATAGCGTTTTTCTATACGATGATGTCTGGGATGTGGGGTGTGGCGCTTACAGACTTCCTTCAATACTTCATCGCGCTATTCGGCACAGCGGCGCTTGCGTGGATAGTAATCGGCTCTCCAGAGATAGGTGGTATGAGCGGGTTTATTGAAAAGCTCGGGACTATTGACCAAGAGCATATTTCCTTTTTTATGTCGCCCTCAGGAGGTGATCCCGTATCAGAGGGATTTTGGTCCTCTAGCTTCTTCGCGTTTTTAGTATATGTGAGCATTATTTGGTGGTCGTCCCATAACGCTGACGGGGGCGGTTATTTCATTCAAAGGATCTGCTCTGCCAAGAACGAGCGTCACGCAGTGCTCGGCACGGCGTGGTTTGCGATTAACCACTATATACTACGTCTCTGGCCGTGGGTTCTGGTTGCGCTTGCGTCTTTGATTATCTACCCCAGAGCAGTGATAACGGATGGAGACCAGGAAGCAATCTACGTAGCAGTGATAAAGGAATATCTTGGCCCGGGGCTGCTGGGGCTCTTGTTCGTTAGTTTCCTCGCGGCGTTTATGTCTACTCTGTCCACACAGCTCAATTGGGGCGCCTCGTATCTTATGAACGATATATACAGACGTTTTATTAAAAAAGACGCGGCAGAGAGGCACTATGTGCTTATGGCGAGGCTTTTTACTCTGCTCTTGACGGTGTTGGCCGGTTATTTCGCGCTTTATATTAACAATATCGGCAAGGCTTGGATATTTCTCTGGGCAATGAGCGCCGGTGTGGGCCTGGTGCTCATATTAAGGTGGTTTTGGTGGAGAATTAACGCGTGGTCAGAAATATCCGCGCTTGCCGCATCATTAATAACAATATTGGTATTAGTTATCTATACCAGATTACAGGGCGTTTCTCTTGAGCTTAAGCACCAGATAATCGTTATCCCTGTTTCTATTGTAACCTGGGTTGTAGTAACGTTTTTAACAGCGCCTGAGCCGGAGGAGACTCTGAGTAATTTCTACAAACGGGTGAGACCCTGGGGTTTCTGGAGACCTGTAGTTAAACTGTATCCTGAGATAAAGACTCCTTCATTTACGCCTGTGGTGATTAACTGGGTCCTCGGGGTGTGCTTTATTTTGTTCGGAATGATCGGAGTAGGGAAGCTTCTCTTGGGCTCCGTTCTATTGGGTGTCTTATTACTGGCAGTATCCGTTATCTCAGGTGTCTTGGTATACCGTAGGCTCAGGAGTGAGCTTATTTCTCAATAACCTGGTATGCTTAATCAAAAGCGCCCGGTGCTTCCAAATTTCCCGGTTTATGTTATAACTTATGTCCGTTAATCAAAGGATTAGAATATGGCTATCAAAATAAAGTTAATGAGACCTCCCAAGCTTACTTGGTATGAGAAAACGTACCTGCCTCAGGTTCTCGGGGGGCTTATTATAACCATAAAACACCTTCTCAGGTTCAGATCTGTAACCGTCCAGTACCCCGAGGAAGTAAAAGAGCTTCCGCCTAGGTATAGAGGCCTCCATGTGATGCCGGGGGACGACGACGGGGAGATAAGATGTGTCGCGTGTAAGCTCTGCGAGGTAGCATGCCCCACACAGGCAATTTCAATTGTAGCCGAGGCTGCCGATGATTACGGGATAGAGAGAAGACCCAAAGTCTATAATATCGATTTTATGAGGTGTGTCTTTTGTGGGTTCTGCGTCGAGGCTTGCCCATGCGACGCGCTCAGGATGGGAATGAAGTACGAGCTTGCATCCTACAACAGAGCCGGTCTTGTTCATACTAAAGAGGTTTTCTTTGACCAAAACGTAAAGAGCGAGGCGCCAAGGGATAATGCCAACTATCTTTATGAAATGGGTAAGGGAGAGATACTGGATAGCCCTGAAGTAGCCGAGAAAGTTAAAAGTCTTAGCGGCGAGTACACTTCATCTTAGTTTTCGAGTTTTCTTCTACTACTCTACTCTGCAGTCCGGTTACTTAAGCTGTAATTTACTCCCGATCCATAAGACCCCGAAAGTAATCCCCGAGTAAATGTAAAAAAGTAAGTGCATAGCTATTGATAGGAGCGCGAATCCTGCGCCTCTTTTTCTTAAGAAGAACAGATAAAGGCCTCTATTGAGAATTAATATCACGCTAAGCGATATGAGTACCGTTAAAAGTAAATATCCGTTCGCGATGATGTCTGTCTGAGTAACTAATCCCATTAAGTAGATAAAGACCGCGATTATTATTATCCCCACAAGAGCGGTGGAAAATCTATCTCTGAACCTGAGGTTCAGGTCTCTGGGGAGCAACTTTCTTTCCAATATGAGCCGGGACCAGGGGACCGCCCGCTGAAAAATATCTGTTTGAATTAGCGAGTAAAGCCCCCAGTGCTTTAGGTGCTTAACCTGTATATTTTTGTCAAGAATTATATTATGTCCCCGCTCGGACATCCTGAGTCCTATTTCAATGTCCTCCATAGACGGGATCGGGTGGCGTATTTCATCAAAACCTCCTAAATCATCGAATACCGCTTTTCGTATAGCTCCGCACCCTGTCCAGAACGTCTTTGCGTCTCTTTTAGCTATCTGATGCACATAGTGGTGAAGGAGGTTTCGGTACTGTGAAATGAAATCAGGCGCTTGGGGTTTATCGTCGTATGACCCGAAGACGGCGGCAATTTCCGGGTTGTTCCTAAAAGCTTTTGCTATAAGCTCGACAGTATCGCTTCTGATAACAACATCGGCGTCAATAAACAGCACAATATCGCCTTGGGCTGACTCAGCACCTCTGTTGCGCGCCGCAGCGGGTCCGGACTGTTTGTCCAAAGTTACAATTTTAACACCGGTTTTTTGGGCGATCTCTACTGTATTGTCCGTAGAAGCGTCGTCTACAACTATGGTTTCAAATGGCTCATAATGTGATGCCTGAATAGCCTGAAGACAGTCATAAATATCTTGACCACCGTTTCTAACCGGGACCACAACTGATATGTAAGGATTTTTATTCATAACGGGAGTTTGTCAGCTTACTCAGATTTTATCCACTATGCAGTTGCCGGATGAAGTTTTCCCTATTTGCTACAAGATTCATTTGATTATGGACGATAGGTTGTAGTACTCGCCTTTCCTTGATATAAGCTCGGGCTCGGTTCCAATCTCCGACACTCTTCCGTCCTTTAATACTATAATTTGATCCGCGTTTTTTATTGTCGAGAGTCTGTGGGCGATAATAACCACAGTCCTGTTCAGGCTGAGCTCAGTGATGGCTTTATGGATCAGCTGCTCGGTTTCCGTATCCAGAGAGCTTGTTGCTTCATCAAGTATAAGTATTTCGGGATTCTTTAGTATGGCCCTGGCAATTGATATCCTTTGCCTCTGACCACCTGAAAGCCTTACGCCTCTTTCGCCCAACAAGCTGTTGTATCCGTTTGGAAGCTCCTTTATAAATTCGTCTGCCCCTGCTCTCATGGCAGCCTCAATAATAGTGGTGTCGTCCGGAGTATTGAGCGCTCCGAATGCTATATTATTTTTTACCGTATCGTTGAATATAAAAGTATCCTGGCTTACAATGCCTATATTTTTTCTGTATGATTCAATAATGAAGCTGCTGATTGGCTTACCGTCTATAAGTATGCTTCCGTCCTGTGTGTCGTAGAATCTTAGGAGGAGATTGATTACCGTAGATTTCCCGGCGCCTGATTTACCGACAAGCGCAGTGGTTTTTCCTTTCGGAATACTAAAGCTTGCGTTTGTAAGAGCCGCTTTGTCTCCTGAGTTATAGGAAAATGTCACAGATGTAAACTCAATTCCGTTTCTTAGTCCGGTATATGGGATAATGCCGTTTTTAATAAGCGGTTTGTTTTCCAGGCTCATGAGATCATGAACAGATTTAAACGCAGGCCATCTGACCGCTATTGCACCCCTTGCATGGTTTATGAGCTTTATAAGCGGAAGCATGCGGGCGAGTATATATATGAACGGAAGAAGCTGGGTGAGCATAAGCTTGTAGTCCATTTGTGAGCTTGTAATAGCTATTAAAAACAGCACCCCAATTGCTATTACACCGAGCGCCTCGGTCAGTATGTGTACCATATATTCAGAGAACATATATTGAAGACGGTATTTAGCGGTTTTCTCTATTTTTCCCTCGAGTTTTTCAGACTGGGCATTTTCTTTAGTAAATGACTTTATAACCTCTATACCGCTAATGCTCTCGTGCAGGGTGCTCGTAAATTCCCTTGAGCTTTCAACGTGCCTCTGGCCTATCTTTGATAATTTCTTAATGTGCAAAGAGAGAGCAAAAGCTATAATTGCCGCGAGTACTATAGTAACTAGAGTTAATTTCAACGAAAAAATTACAAGCAGAATCAGGAGCACTAGAAAAGAAGCAAAATAGTCCAGGAGCTTGGTTGCGTTTTGAATTAATTCTTCGGTAAGGATTGTGTTGTAAGATACCTTTTCGACCAAATCGCCTGTCTTTACATGACTGTAGTAGCCTATTGAAACAGTCATAAGAGTATTGATTATTTGGGATCTAATGTTTGAAGTAACTCGTACAGCTAGCCAATAGGACAGATAATGCGATATAGCCAAAAAGATGTTTTTTAATATTACAGCGAATACTACAAACAGGAGTGAATATAGTATCTGTTTTTCGATGGGGAATTTAGAGAAGATGTCTATCAGAGTCTGCAGAATCTTTGGTAGCTCGCCGTAGTTCTGAACCTGCTGTATGCTTCCGAGAAGCGGGACCAGCATACCGATGGAGATTCCGTCGAAGACCGAGGCTACTAGGAATAGCAGCACGAGCAACGCTATCAAGCCCCTGTAGGGTCTGAGCAGACTTAATATAAACTTATTTCCTGTTTTGCCGTTATTCAATTACGAGCACCTATGAGTAGATTATGACAGTTTATATTATTTAAGCACTTATGTAGAGTTAAGGGATTGGACCGCCCTTTCCCAAAAATATCCCAGGCCGTTCGCAACCTGAGATAATATCATCAAGGACATTACGAAATGTTGGTTTTTGACCTTTCTTTTATGAGGGTACCTGATCATGTTCCTATAAAATGACCCGGGTTCGAGCTTTACTTTTTCCTGACCGCGCAGAGCTCTGGCCTTTCGGAAGTAGTAAGCTCCGCATCCGTAGCTAAAATGCTGCCTCCAGAAGGATAGAAGTGAGAGCTTGTGTGAGTGATATACCCGCGCTTGATCTACGTATGTTAGCTTTCGCCCCTGATCTAGCCAGCGGTCGCAGAGTTCTCTGTCTTCCGCTGTATTCTTTATTGTTGCCACATCAAAACCACCCGATTCAAAAAAAGCCTCTTTAGGTATGGCTATATTGCTTGAATTAAAGAATGATGCGCTTTCAGGCTCGGAGTTATGATAAGAGTAAAGATATTCGACAAGAAGCTCGCTTGCTGAAGAATAGGGATTATTCTCGAGTGCATTGATGGTTTTTCCACCCAGAAAATTATCAGGATAAATACTGAACGCAGCCTCATACTCTTTCAGCCATGTTGGGTCGGGCTCGCAGTCATCGTCAGTGAATACCAGAAATTGGCCGTTTGCGTTTTTAGCCCCTGTATTTCGCGCGCCTCCGGGTCCTGTGTTTTCTTGTGTGATAAGTTTTATATCGAGCCTGTCCGAAAAAGAATTTACTAGCTTCTCAGGCGGCGATGCGCTTCCGTCGTCAACTACTATTACTTCAAACTTTTCTTTCGCATAATCGATACGGGCTACCGCGTTTAGACACTTTGAGAGCTGCTCAGGTCTTTCATAAGTGGGTATTATAAGTGACATGTATGTATTTTTGTCATTCATTTGGGCATTGGTTAATAGATATTAGTATTGTGACCTTTTGAGGAAGAGTTTAACTAAAAATTTGATTGTCTGGAATAAAGCACCGGGCTTACATCTTATGCCTTATACTGACTATCCGGTTGTATAACCAGCCGATCAGGGAACCGCTTATAGTACCAATGGCGAATCCGTAAAGAAACCCAATGATACTGCCTACGAATGAGACCTTATAGCCGATGAAAAACTGACTGAGCAGCTGCATGTGAGGACCTATGATCTCACGACCAGTTACAGTTACGTGAGGCCCTTTAATAAGAAGCCAGTTGGTAGCTATAAAAATTGCAAGACCCAACAGGATGCCCAGTATCAATCCCAGTACCTTGGCATTTAAAAAAGCGACCGCCTGCTGTAACTTTTCTTCATCTGTTCTAATTTTTGTCATTTGTCACATACTTGCATACTTATTATATATAATCGATAAAATCCCTGAAAGACGAGAGCTCTGCACTCTTTTTTACTCTGTATACATAGAATCCAGTTAAGAGATTTTTGAGATACGCGAACAGCCACCCGAATATAAACCCCCATAAAAATGAGTATCCTAAACCTATGAACGCTCCTTCTACGCTCACACTATAACCAATGAAATATTGATTGAGCAAGCTTAGGTTGGGACCTACGACTGAGCCGCCTTTTAATATTAGAACTATTGTTGCAATAAATATAGCTGCTCCCGATACAGCTCCGACAGATAATGCTAGAGCCAGTTTATCGATACTTGCGAATACGCTTATGATTGTCTGCTCGACCCCGTTTCCGCTTTGGGGTAGAGCTTCGGGAACCCGGGGCTGAGTCGCGGCAAGCTCTTTGAGCTCTTTTGAATCTGGGAATGCATCTTCTCTAAGCTCCTCGTGATATTCCTGATCCGCATTTACCTTCCATAAGTCGTAATCTCCGCCAAGAATATTTTTCACGGCAAGCATAGCCGTGAGCATCGAGTGATCCTGATTGTTATACTTGTGCATACCGTTTCGTCCTACAAGCTGTAAATTTGGAAATTGCGCGAGATATTCTCTAATAATTCTTATGGACTCAAGGTATGTTGAATCATATACGGGATAGGCCTTGGGCATTCTGACTACCGAGCCGTCATCTATTTCATCTTTTTTAGCTAAACCCGTGATCTCAAGCTCTTTTTTCGCAAGCTCAATCAAATCCCGGTCGCTCATAGTCCAGAGACCGTCACCTTCGAAACAGAAATACTCAAGCCCAAGACAAGTCTTTTCCTGGTCTGGAACCATGTCCGGGCTCCAGTTTTTAAAATTCTGTATCCTTCCCATCTTAACGCGGGGATCGTGAATATATATCCAATTATCCGGGAATACATTCTTTTTGTTTATGATAAGCGAGACTGTAAGGAAATCTCTGTATTTGAGCATATCCGCGGCATGATAGACTTGAGCGGGCGGTTTTGGCTGAAATTTATGGATAAGCTCTCTTATAGGCATACTGCTGATAAATTCGCTTCCCTCTATTTCCCGTAAAGTCCCTTCTACATTAACGCCGACTTTATCCACTTTACCCGAGCCCGTGTGTATAATCTCAACATCTGCGTTCAGTATGACTTCGCTGTTTTCATCACTAACCGTGTCTGATACCTTTTCCCACATCATGCCCGGGCCCAATTTTGGATAGTGAAAGCTGTCGATCAGTGTTTTTATTACTCTATCCTTATTTGAAGAGCTATCTTGTAAAAGGGCGTTTTTAAGCGCCTCAAGAAGAGATAATCCCTTTATCCTCTGTGCTGCCCACTCAGCGCTGATTTCGCTGCACGGTATGCCCCAGACTTTCTCTGTGTATGTTTTGAAGAAAAGCTGATAGAGCCGTTTACCGAAACGGTTGGAAACCCATTTATCAAAAGTGTCCTCGGGTTTAACCGGAAACAGCTGTGATTTTACATAGCTCAGTAAAATCATAATGCTGTTTCCAAGCCCTAAGCCCCATAGGGCGTTTGACAGACGGAATGGGTAGAAAAAAAAGGTGTTTTTATAAAATATTCTGGATAAGCGTTTCCGCTCTAAAAAGTCATTCCCCATTATCTCTTCCCACATATCCTCTACGACCCGCACTTTTGTGAAAAATCGATGGCCGCCTATGTCGAAGCGGTAGCCTTTGTAATTTACAGTTCTTGAAATACCGCCAACTACGTTGTCTTTTTCGAGCACTACTGAATTAAGTCCTTCTTTCGATAGCTCGTAGGCCGCTGTAAGCCCGGCGGGACCCGCTCCGATGATTACAACCTTTTGGGCCGATGTATTTTTTTGTGACGGGGATTCCGATTGCTTATCCATAAACCCTGCTCATTTACGGTCCTATGCCTATCTCATGGTAGCAGAGGCTCATTATTGCACACGCGGGACCGTACAATATATAATTAGTGTAGATGCTACTCGGCGCTATCAGAGCTTTCAAGAGATTTATACCAGGCCGTGAGTCTGAGCACACCCGCGATGGAGGATTTTAACTGACTTCTCTCGGTCACGAGGTGTATGCCGCCGTTCTTTGTATAGAACTCAGAAGTCATAGTCTCTGGGTCAACACCCCTTCCTCCGCTTGTTAATTTAACGACGCGGTCACCGGCAAATGCGATATTAGCTTTCCTTTCAGCGATGATAAAATCACCCTGTACAGCATAACTCGCAAGTGCCCCTCCGGTAGTTGGGTGCCCTAAGAGCGATATGTACGGCAGTCCCGCTTCTTTTAATCTGAGAATCGCGGATATTGTTTTAGCCATCTGATATAGCGCTACCGTGCCTTCCTGCATCCGGGCGCCACCTGATGCTGTTACGACGATGAGAGGCAGGTTTTTGCTTATAGCATAATTGACCAGCAGTTTAAGTTTTTCCCCGAATACGGCGCCCATAGAACCGCCCATGAATCTGAACTCGCTTACCGCAACTGCCACAGGCAGATCGAACATCGTTCCATATCCTACAACCAGAGAGTCCTTTGAATCGACCCGTCCTGACATTTTCTTTCGGCTCTCGCTGTAATCATAGAAATTAAACCTGGAATCGATGTTGTCAGTGCTCAAGTTGGAATGAAGCTCGTGGAAAGAATCTGTGTCCAGGAGCAGGTCCAGATAGTCATCAGAGCCTATCGGATTCGGTTTTTCGCAATACGGGCATGAATAAAAGTTCTTCTGGAATTCCTCTCTGGCATAGTGCTTTCTGCATCCGGGTCTTACAACCTGGCCTTCGGCGTCTTTTTCGTCGTTACAGAAATGGGGTTCTGCTCCGTATAGGGCTATCTGCATTTGGGATATTGCAGCTGTAGGATCTTTTCCAAAAGCGTAGTTCGGGAGCCAGCTCCGTATTTTTTTCGCGATGGCATGGTAGCGGTGCTCGCCTTTTTCAATCTGCCCGCATTCCTGTATTCTTTCAATTAGATTTGATCTAAGATACTTCATATCAGAGCGCTCAAGCTCCTCTGTAGCAGAAAGGAGCGCTTTTTCAATGTTACTCAGAATTTTCCTTTCGTAATCAGAGCCACTTATAGCAGGCTCTTTAATAATATTGTCCACAATTCCGTATTTTTTCATGAACTCTGCAGTGGGCTGAAGTACCTCGAGAGCTTCCTCAACCTTATCGGCGCTCCTGAACAGGATTGCGGAGCACCCTTCAGCGGTAATTACCGAGTACTCTGCGCGCGAGAGCATAAATCTTTTATGTGCAAGCTGAAACGCTATCGCGCCACCGCTGCCACCGCTGCCAAGCACTATGGATATGGACTTGGTTTTAAGGGAGATCATCTTTGCCTGGCAATTCGATATCTGCCAAGACTGAAGCTTTTCCGCCGAATACTCAAACGGATCACCGCCAATGGTGTCAACGTAGCTGTGGAGCATCAGTCCGTGCTCCTCCGCATAACCCATCATGTTGTATGCGAGTCCGTATCCGTCTGCCTTTACAAGACCGAAGTTCAGCTTTATCCGGTCTTCATCGTTTGCAGGCATCTGCTGGGCAATAATAGCCACTGTCTTATTTG
This sequence comes from Thermodesulfobacteriota bacterium, assembly GCA_965216785.1. Lineage (GTDB taxonomy): Bacteria > Desulfobacterota_D > UBA1144 > Nemesobacterales > UBA2774 > UBA2774. Next base: position 806,728 of record OZ244197.1, on the reverse strand, counting down.
TCTTTTTTAACGTCGCAGTACCTACAATAACCGCCGGGTCATCTGCAAGCTCGATCGTTTTTCCGGACGGCGCGTGTATATGAAGCGGGAAATCCGGCAACTCGTTATAGGGTATGAAATCGGTATATAGTGTATCTATAATGTTTTTTGATTTTATCTTTTCGTAAGACCTTGCTTGGTCGTGTATTAATGTCAGCTTTGAAGGCCGGCTCATTTATCTCTCCTGATAATAAAGTCGATTCTATAGCTAGTTTGTCGCTCAGATCGTATGAATCAGTTTTGAGTCTATCTCTTTTGACTTGTCTGATTTCGGATAATTATAACCTGAAAGGTTAGTATTTGGTAAGTTTATAAAATAAAACGGCCGGATAAAGATTTTACTTTAACCGGCCGCGGTAGAGTGTTTTATTTTTTAGTTACGCTGTGAATGATTTTCCGCAGCCGCAGGACCCAGAAGCGTTTGGGTTGTTAATTGCAAATCCCTGTCCGTTAAGCCCGTCCTGAAAATCGAGAACCGCACCGTCCAGATATGGGAAACTAAGCTCATCTATGGCGACTTTTATTCCTTCGTGCTCAATTAGCTGATCCGTATCTTCCGTTTCATCGTCAAAACCCATCTCGTACTCAAATCCCGAACATCCGCCAGGAATGACCCTCACGCGAAGAAAAGCGCCGGGTAAATCTTCTTCAGACAATAGTTTTTTAATCTCTTCTGCCGCTTTTGTAGTTACGTTGAACATATGATAACTACCTCCGTACTTTAATTAATTATCAGTTCCTATAAGTATATGTGTTAATGAACACTATGGCAATTCCCATTATAAAGATAACCAGGTTGATTATTGCTGATTTCATGTGAAGAGTGCTAAAATTCTTTCGCAATTCGGGGTAGTTGGGAGAGCTTTCGCCCGCGCTTCTCATTTCAGTTCTTACGCTGTGAGCCTCTGGTCTTATCACTTGGCCCGCGTAGAGGGCGAGGCCTAGCATAATAAGAATCCCAAGAGTTTTAATACCATGCAGTCCTGAAATTTTATGATTCCCAATGAATATGAGCAGTAAGGACGATATAACTGCAACTATGCCGCATAGGTAAGCCACCATATAGTACTTTGGGAATATGTCCGACACTACGTTCCCAGCAGTCTCTCTCGGAAGTATTTTAAATATGCTGGGTGCAGCGAAGAAGGAGAAGAAAAAAATACTTCCAACCCAAAAAGAGATGGATAGAGTTAAGATGAATTTTAGCGTTATCTGCATTTTACTTAAAACTACAGTTCATTAGAGTAAGTGTGCACTGTTTGCTTTCGCTTTCAAAAAATGATGCTGTAAGTGATTTGTACGCTCCCTGGATCATCAGGTGACTTCCCTTTGGAGTATTGTGGAGGACGCTGTTGTATATCGGCGCGTTACAAAAACACTGCACTATCGTTCCGTTTTTCGTAACCGCGTCCATTGTAAACGTTCCTTGAGGGGCGTCGTGGCAAAGTGAGTGCACTTTTCTCACATGTGACACTTCAATAGTGGTCTTGAGTGTATTGCCTTGGTATAGGCTGTCCGCTGACATAGGCTCGTCCATGTAAGACCCGCAAATTTGATCTACAGATACATTTTTTACATCATCCGCGCCCTGCGCTTTTTCCGGATTGAATGTTCCTGTACATAGAAGAATTAAAATCGGAATAAACGAGAATTTCCTGGCAATATTAACTATATTCATATTTTCACCGTAGTTTTTAGATTGATATCAGACTAAGACGTCCTATTATAACATGCTCGGGTTTGAATATGAAAATGTAGCGCTATAGTGACTGGAAATTCAATACTAAGCCCTTATTATTACAATCTCCCATTCCCTGTATGTATACTTCCTACTTGATATTGTATTTCTTCGTAGGGTATAGTGTTTTTTCAATGAATAAGGGCACTTTTCTTATAATAGATACTAGTGAGAATGATTCAGACCTCTACTACAGGACTGGGTTTTTTGTTCCCGACCCAGTTATTTATCTTGAGCACAGAGGAGAAAAAATACTTGTGCTGAGCGATCTGGAGATTGATCGGGGTAAGGATGAAGCTACGGTCGATACGGTTCTATCGTTATCGGAATATCAGAAAAAATTAATCTCAAAAAAAAGAAAGAGTATAGGTCTTGTGGATATAGCTGATCTTTTACTTAAAGAGCGAAAAATTAAGAGAGTGACAGTGCCCGGCAGGTTCCAAGTCAAATACGCAGACGAGCTCAGGAAAAGGGGATATAACATTGCTTCAAGTAAAAATGAGCCCTTTTTTGAGGAAAGGCTCATTAAAAAGCCACAGGAAATTACCGCGCTAAGAGACGCCGTCAGGAAAACGGCCCGGGCAATGGATCTTGCGATAAGGATGATCGCCTCTTCTGAGATTCGTAAAAATAAGCTCTATTTAGAAGGCCAGGTGCTTACTTCAGAAAGGGTAAAAGGTGAGATAAATGCCGAGCTCTCAAGGCTTGGGTATACAGCGGCCCATACAATAGTGGCGAGCGGTGTGCAGTCTTCACTTCCACACCATACCGGAGACGGCCCGTTATTTTCCGATAAGCCAGTAATAATAGATATATTCCCCAGATCTCAGCAAAGCGGATATTTTGGTGATATGACAAGAACTGTGATCAGAGGGGAGCCCTCAGCAGAACTGATACATATGTACAATACGGTGCTTACGGGGCAGAAGATTGCCTTAAGCCTAGTGAAAGACGGAGTTAGGGGACGTGATATACACAGCGCTGTAGTAGATTGTTTTACTAAGGCGGGTTTTATGACAGGTGTGAACGGAGGCAGGGCCGAGGGGTTTATTCACTCTACCGGCCACGGGCTCGGTCTTCAGATTCACGAGCCTCCCAGGATCGGTTTCGGAAATGAAGTCCTGAAAGCCGGGAACGTGGTAACTATAGAGCCCGGGCTTTATTATAAGAAGCTTGGAGGTGTCAGAATTGAGGACGTGGTAGTTGTAGAGAAGGACGGGTGTACCAATCTAACTAAGTATCCCAAGAGATTCAGGGTCAAAGTTTAAAATAAGCTGTATTTACCATAAAGCATCTTGGGTTCCGGCAATGGTTTTAATTAAATCAATATAAGTCATATTATCCAGAAGTGAGTGAAGATGAAAAAAACTTTTCAAGACCTTGTTGCGCTTTCAAAGCATTTAAGAAGCCCTCGGGGCTGTCCGTGGGACAGGGAGCAGACGCTAGAGACCCTTAGACCCTATATAATAGAAGAGGCTTATGAGGTAGTACAGGCAATAGAATCGGGAGACAGGGATGAGATTATCGAGGAGCTGGGGGATCTTCTTTATGAGATACTATTCGCCTCCCAAATTGCCGATGAAAGCGGAGAATTCGATATTGAGGAAGTGATCGACAGGCTTCATATAAAGCTCGTAAGGCGTCACCCACACGTGTTCGGTGAGGAGAAAGCCGCAAATGCCGAGGAGGCTGTAAAGACCTGGCACAGACAGAAGCTAAAGGAGAAATCGCGCAAGAGGAGGCTTCTTCATATCCCCAGAACAATGCCTTCGCTCTTAAGAGCCCAGCGTGTGGGGGAAAAAGCGGCCCAGGTGGGTTTTGACTGGACGAGTGCGAATGAGGTGTTGTCAAAGGTAAAAGAGGAGATTGCCGAGCTTGAGGAAGAGATGAAATCCACAAATATGGCAGGCGTGGAAAAAGAATGGGGCGACCTGGTATTTTCGCTAGTCAATCTCGGGAGACACATGAAGCTCGACTCTGAGGGCGCGGCGCATAAGGCGATTGACGGATTCATAGAGCGTTTCGGAAAGATCGAAGACCTGGCCGAGTCAAGGGGTAAAGAATTGGCTGATCTTAATCTTGACGAGCTAGATAAGCTTTGGGATGAGGTTAAGAATCAAGAGGATCGGTAATAGGGTTTAAACTTCTTTTCCAGTAAGCATTCCCGTCAGCTTCCACCCGTCATGTATGAATGTATCTGACTTGCTCGCAGAGTCCTCAGTATATACGAATGAATCGTTTTTCAGACTCATATCCCTGGAATCTAAGATAGCGAACGGTACGGGTTCGTTTACGTGAGTCCTTAGGTCAATAGGAGTCGGATGGTCCGACATAACGAGTATCCTGTATTCATCAAACCGTTTTATCCCCTCAAGCACCCGTCCTACAACCCTGCCGTCAAAGTCCTCTATGGCCTGAATCTTAAGCTCTGCCTTTCCTACATGACCTGTTTCATCCGTAGACTCTATGTGGATCATGGTAAGGTCAAGACGCTCTAAGGAGTTAAGCGCGTAATCTACTTTCCCTTCGTAGTTAGTGTCCAGATAGCCTGTGGCTCCCGGAACATCAATCACTTCAAGTCCGGCATATATCCCTATCCCTTTAACCAGATCCACTGCGGAAATAACAGAGCCCGTAAGACCATAAAGCTCTTTAAATGTAGGCATCTTCGGCGCTGTACCCTGTCCCCAGAGCCATATACTGTTGGCGGGGTTTTTACCCTCTTCAATCCTTTTCTTGTTTACGGGGTGCTCGTTTAATATTTCTCTTGAATTTTCAATGAGCTCTTTTAACTTTTCAGCGCCCTCACCCGAGGGGTAATATGACTCTATTGCTTTTCCCGAAATGTCGTGCGGCGGGGTGGTGTTTATACCCATGTTGCCGCGGGGCCACACGAGCAGGTGCCTGTAGCTCACACCCGGATGGAGTGCGAAACTATTAAGGTCAAGCTCCTTTTGGAGGCCTGAGATAATCTCACTTGCTTCCTCAGAGCTTATGTGCCCGGCACTGTAGTCTTCCATTATGGTGCTGCCGTTCACGTCTTCAAGTGTTACTAAATTACACCTTAGCGTTACGTCTCCCTCACTCAAATTTACCCCTATGCTTGCAGCCTCGAGCGGAGAGCGGCCAGTGTAGTAGACCATTGGGTCGTACCCGAGCACTGTAAGGTTGCCGACGTCGCTCCCAGGCGGCAGAGGGTCTGGAATGGTCTTTACCATACCGAACATCTGGGCGTGTTTTGCCATCATATCGAGATTGGGAGTGCGGGCTACTTCAAGAGGCGTTTTACCGTCAAGCTCGGGGAGCTTGTGGTCCGGCATGCCGTCGCCCTGGAGTATTACGTATTTCATGATGATAAGATCATAAATGCTCTACGAGATTTATCAATATACTAAAAGTTAGTTAGAAGAAATTCGGAGTCGATTCTATATCAGGATAAAGAGCCTTCCCCAAGCTTTACAACCTGTTTTTCAGCGTGGTAGGAGCTTCTGACGAGCGGGCCGGCCTCTATGTGAGGAATGCCTATAAACTTCTCGCCGTAGCTCTTTAGCGACTCGAACTCAAGCGGGTGGTAGAATTTAGAGACGGGCAGGTGATCGACTGTAGGCTGTAGATACTGGCCGATGGTTACAATATCGCACCCTACATCCTTTAAATCCTTTAGTGTCTCCAGTACCTCGTCAGTCTCTTCTCCGAGGCCGACCATGATTCCTGACTTAGTGAGCATATCCGGGTTTCCGTACCGCTTACTCTCTGAGAGGACCTTAAGAGACCAGTCATAGTTTGCCTGAGGGCGCACGGAACGCTTCTTACCGCTTTGAGTGATTTGCTGAAGTCTGTAAAGCCTTGGAACTGTTTCTATGTTGTGGTTCAGCACGTCGGGGCCTGCATCGAGAACTTCCTCAAGTGCGTCTACTGCCCCCTTGAAGTCCGGTATCAGGACCTCGATCTTAATAGAAGGATTTGACTCCCTGACCTTTCTAATAGTCTCGCCGAATATAGAAGCACTCTCGTGGTTCTTATCGTCCCTGTTAACCGAGGTGATGACTATATGTTTTATGTGGGCGTTATTTTCGGTGAGTTTATTTACAGCCTCTGCGACTCTATCGGGCTCATCCCAGTCTATCTCTCCGCCCTTTCCGGTCTTAACATGACAAAAACCGCAGCTCCTGGTGCACGTATCTCCAAGAATCATAAACGTGAGCGTGCCCGCTCCCCAGCACTCCCCGATGTTTGGGCATCTGGCCTCTTCACACACAGTGTTTAAGTGGAGGGATCTTATAAGACCCCTTAGATGGGTGTAATTTTTACCCGCCGGAAGCTTTGCTTTTATCCAGCTCGGTTTTGCCCGGTTTCGCATAATGATAGTATAATCAAGATCGCTTTTTAAGGATAGTTTTTATGACTCTTAACCCACAATGTTTGCGCACGATTTAAGAAGGAGGAGAAAACGGTGAGTCGCTTTTCTGCTCTTCTTCTACAACAGCCGGGGCTTCGGATGTAAGCTCATTAATGTGTGACTGTAGCTCTTTAACCTGGCCCTGCAAGTCTCTTATCTTGCGTTTTGCATCGGAGCTTGCGCTCAAAGACCCAAGAGCTCCGAACACAAGCGCTACGAAAGCTCCAACTACGAAGGCACCCAGTATTAGAACAATATTCTTAGTTATATATGGCCCCACAAAATACTTGTTGAGATCCATCTTAAGCTCGAACGTATGTGTAAATACGTCTAAGTTCTGGGTATAAATAATTGCGAAAAAGATGATTATGATGACGATGAATATTATTCTTAAATAACGCATGGGTCATTCCTCCAAAGTTTTAATTTCATTACTTAGTGCTTCGTAAGTATCTTCCAGGAATTCAGGCATAATCTTTACATCCGCGATTACGGGCATAAAATTGGTGTCTCCGCTCCATCTGGGGACTATGTGATAATGAAGATGGTCTTCGATTCCCGCTCCCCCGGCTATACCCAAGTTCATCCCGACATTGAAACCTTCGGCGTTAAACACACCCAGGATATCTATACACTTAGACGTGAGATCCATCAGCTCCAGTCTCTCGGCAGAGTTAAGATCCGAGAGCTTACTCGTATGTTTGTACGGTACTGCCATAAGGTGTCCGTTTGAGTACGGGTAGCGATTCATGATTATAAAACCTGTTTTACCTTTGTAGAGAATTAGATTATTTTTGTCTGCCTCTTGCTCGGGTTTCTCGCAAAAGATACATCCGTTTTCTTTCTCCCCTTTAATATACTCTATTCTCCATGGGGCCCAAAGCGATTTCATATTCAGTTTATTATATCAACAAGATAGAAAAGTCCAAAACTGGATTTTGTGGGAAACCCGGACAGCCCGTGTATATTCGCTCTTGAAAGGATCATATCTAAGAATGCGGAGCGTTTCTTGGGAAAGTTTACGACCGAGGGCTCGCCTTCTATCCCGCCCATAGTGCCGGCTAAGGTCACGGCGTCGTTTATAGTCCCAAGCTCGTCAATGAGCTTAAGCTCTTTTGCTTGCTCTCCAGTATATATTTTTCCGTCTGCTATTACGTCTACTTGTTTCATATCTAGGTCTCTAGCTTTAGAGACGGCGGTTTTAAACTGAACGTGAACGTTATCTATCAGTTCTTGAATATATTCGCGGTCGGTCTCGTTCATTTCTCTAAACGGAGAGCCGACGTCCTTGAATTTCCCACTTTTTATTACTTCTACATCCACCTTCGCCCATGCAAGAAGCTTCTCGTAGCTTGCGAATTGGGCAATTACACCTATACTGCCCGTAATGGTGCCCGGGTTAGCAAATATTTTCTCTCCGGCGCATGCTATGTAATAGCCCCCAGAAGCCCCGACTCCGCCAATGCTGGCAATTACAGGCTTGTGCTCCCTCATCTCAAGGAGAGCGCTGTATATTTCCTGTGAAGGGCCGACAGCCCCGCCTGGTGAATCGATTCTTACTACGACCGCTTTTATGCCGTCGTCGTCTTTAATCTTTTTCAAGCTTTCAAGATATATTTGTGAGTCGAGTATGACGTCTTCTACTCTCAGCACGGCTACTTTATCGCCGCTTGAGAAGCCGCCCTCTCCGGAAATTAAAAGACCGCACCCAAGGCCGGCTAGAAATGTGAAAAACAGAAAAACGAGTATTAAGATTGCCAGTAAAAAGCTTCTCAGTTTAACCTACCTCGTCATTTGATATGGATTTTAGCTTTGAGCCGAGCACGTCTCCTAGAGTAACGGAAGCCTCTCCCTGTGAGGACATAAAATCGGAAACCCTTTGCTTTTCCAGCCACTCTTCGTGCTTTTTCTTGCTCAAGTTAATCTGCCTTTTTCTCTTATCAAGCCCTGTTACAAGGGCTGTGATCTCATCGCCTTCTTTGACTTGTTTGGTTAAATCGCTCTGTCCTTTATCGTCTGAATATTCGTTGGCTCTAATGTACCCTTCTAACTTGTCTTCGAGCTCTAGCACAATACCCCACTCCTTTACGTCCTTTACTTTCCCCGTAACGGAGGTCTGACGAGGTTTGTATTTCTTCATTGCTTCTTCCCAGGGATCTGATGAAAGTTGTTTTACCCCGAGACCTATCCTTTGATTCTTTTCATCGACATTTAGGACTACAACCTCGATCTCACTGCCTTTTTCATAAGATTCCTCAGGATTTACTCTACCTTCCCAAGATATGCTATCGGGTCTCACAAGACCTACAATGTTCTCTGCTACTTCAACGAATATCCCCTTGTCGGTAACGTTGCGAATGGTGCCTTTTATCTTAGAGCCTTCGGGGTTATTCTCCTTAAAGAGCTGCCAGGGGCTTTGCTCTATCTGTTTTAAGCTTAATGATATACGTCTATTCTCAGAGTTCACTTCCAATACGACAGTCTGAAGAGTGCTTCCCTGCTCGACTACTTCCTTTGGATGTTTAAAACGTTTCGTCCAGGTAATTTCGGATACGTGCACCAACCCCTCAACTCCCGGCTCAAGCTCAACAAAAACGCCAAAATCGGTAAGAGATACTGCTTTACCCGTAACCTGTGTGCCGGGCGCGTAATTATTCTGGACATTTTCCCAGGGGTCTGCAGTGGTTTCCTTCAGGCTGAGCGTGATTTTTTCATCACCTTCAATTTTTAAAATGCCTACAGTTAGGTCATCATCGATGGAAACTACGTTGCTCGGATGGGCTATTCTTCCCCACGAGAGCTCGCTTATGGGTATGAAACCCTCAACGCCGCCTATATCGACAAACACGCCCTGGTTTATTATGTTTACGACCTTTCCGGAAACTGTGGTTCCTTCTTCCAGCTTGGAGAGAGTATCTTTTCTTTGCACTTCCCTCTCTTCCTCAAGTAAAGCCCTTCGTGACAGCACAACATCTCTACCGTCAAGCTTTATGATCCTGGCTTCGATACTCTGTCCGATGAATTTATCCAAGTCCGCCTGGGGGCGAATATCGATTTGAGAGCCGGGAATAAACGCCCTTATTTCTATAGTCTTTCCAACGTCCGCAATCAAACCGCCTTTTACCTTTCGTTGTACAATAGCCGTTACAAGCTCGCCCTTCTCATATGCGTTTTTGAGTATTTCGTTTTCTTTAATGAACCCGGCTTTTGTTTTCGAGAGCCTTGGAAATCCTTCATTTATCCAGCTATCTATGACGACTTCGACTTCCTCGCCGACCTGGACGTCGAGTTCGCCCTCTTTGTTAAAAAATTCCTGTACGGCGGCCACACCTTCTGATTTCGAGCCGAAATCCAGGAATATGTCGTCTTTATCGATCCTAACGACAGTCGCTTTAAATATCTTCCCTTGGTCAGGAACATTCATGCTTTCGTCTACAAGTTCTGCAAAATTTTTCTCATCAACCATAGAATCGCCTTTTTCGTAAGATATAGTATTTATCAGTTAACCATCTGTTGTCATTAATGAATTAGTATCAGGTAGCGCAGGATTTTTACAAGCCTTGGACTTCCTTAATTATTTTTAATACTACTTCATCAGCGTTAAGATGGGTTGTATTTATTATGACCGCATTCCGGGCCGGATGCAAGGGAGATTCTGAGCGCTCCATGTCCTGCTTGTCTCTGGCTGCTATTTGCTTGCTAATATCATCTATGTTCGCATCGCTGCCGGATTCATGTAATTGATCACACCTTCGCTGTGCCCGCATGTCTAAATCCGCATCAAGGTAAAACTTGTATTTAGCATCAGGGAATACGTATGTTCCCATGTCTCTTCCCTCTGCGACAATACCGCCTTGCTGCCCGATCCTGCGTTGAATCTCTATAAGCCTCGTCCTAACTATACCCTTAGTTGCTATGTCGGAGGAGAGGCGTGAAATCTCAGGGGATCTTATTTTATCCGTAATATCCTCATTATTTACGAGAAGAAGGAGAATGTGGCTCTTGTCTTTCCTGAATGTAATTTCCGTACGATCCAAAAGAGACTCTAGCTCGTTTTCGAGGTTTATATTTACCCCCTCCCTCTTTGCCTGAAGCGCAACTGCCCTGTACATAGCTCCTGTATCAAGGTAGCTCAGGTCCAATTTCTCAGCCACTGACTTGGCAGCTGTGCTCTTACCCACTCCTGACGGCCCGTCAATTGTTATTATTGCTTTTTTATCCATAGTGTTTGTTAATGAATCGGATTTTGGGGGAATTTTCGATTAGAAACCCAAGTCTATTTCCTCAAATGCCTCAAATCATGAAAAAAGCCCGGATATGATACTGAAACACAATCAGACCCCTCAATTTCGGTTTCGCCCTCGGCACGGGTTGCGGCCACAGCAACCGCCATGGCTATTCTGTGATCTCCCCATCCAGAGCATTTCGCTCCTTTAAGGCCGTTCGTTCCCTTGATCACCATACCGTCCTCGAGCTCTTCTACGGACGCGCCGAGCTTTCTGAGCTCTGTGGTTACAGCTTTTATCCTGTCCGTCTCCTTTACTCTCAGCTCACCCGCCTCTTTAATTACAGTCTCACCTTGGGCAAAGCACGCGGCGACTGCAATAACGGGCAGCTCGTCAATTGCTTTAGGAATCATATCACCCTTTATTTCAAGGGCTTTCAGATCGCTCGATCTTACAAGAATATCTGCGATGGGCTCACACCCGCTATCTGAATAGTTTATTAACTCTATCTTACCGCCCATCTCTCTAAGGATATCGATTATTCCAGAGCGCAGTGGATTTACGCCGACATTTTTTATCAGCACTTCAGAACCCGGGTTTATGAGGGCCGCGACTATAAAAAACGCGGCTGAAGATATATCCGCAGGCACTAGCAGCTCTTGGGCCTTCAAATCGTCCTGTTTTTCTATTCGTATAGTATTGCCGTCTGTATAAACTTGCGCCCCGAAATATGAGAGCATCCTTTCCGTATGGTCTCTTGTAGCTTTAGCTTCTTTTACTTCCGTTACACCATCTGCGTACAGACCGGCTAGTAGCACGGCGGATTTCACCTGAGCGCTTGCGACAGGGGACGCATACGAAATGCCTCTTAATTTCCCTCCGTTTATTCTGATCGGGAGCTTGTTTCCGTCATCAACGCCTGTAATGTCTGCTCCCATTAGCCTTAGAGGGTCGACAACTCTACTCATGGGTCTTGCCCGCAGGTATTTATCCCCTGTGATTTCGGAAGTAAAATCCTGTGCGCTGAGTAGACCCATTAGGAGTCTGGCCGTCGTTCCCGAATTACCCGCGTCAATGATATCACCGGGTTTACTTAATCCGGTGAGGCCCGTCCCTTTTATTTCCACATGCGTATCGAGTGATTCTATTGCCACTCCAAGAAGCTTCATAGCCCTTATGGTGGAGTTAGTGTCTTCACTGTCAAGAAACCCACTTACGAGTGTGGTTCCTCTCGCTAAAGAGCCTATCATCACCGAACGGTGTGAGATGGACTTATCGCCGGGAGGCGTAAGCTCGCCTTGAATAGGCGCTTTATTTCCAATTATTTTTTCAGTGGACATGGACCCGTCTAATGTTGTATATTCCAGCTCTGGATAAGATTTATTTTGCCTGATTCTACTCCCAGGTAAAATTGTACCAGAGTATAACATGTTTATGAGCTTTGAAATCTCCTCACTAAATCAATCTATCTTGGCAAAGCATTTATTATTTCTATCTCTCATTTTTTCAGCTCTAATATGTATTGTAGAACCAAGCTATGGAGAGCTGTGCCGGAAGTGGGATAAAGGGGAAAATGCCGGCCAATTGGACAGCTCTATTATAAAAGAGGCGAGCGGCATAGCAGTTTCCTCTGAATATCCAGGAAGGTTATATCATGTAAATGACTCGGGGGGCGGGCCCTATTTCTATATAACCGACATGTCGGGAAATCAAACAAAAAAGGTAAAGATTGAAGGTTATAAGAATAAACGCTCGGATTTCGAGGATTTGGGCCTAGGTCCGTGCGCCACGGGTAAAACCTGCCTATTTATCGCTGACATCGGTGACAATAGAGAGAGGAGAAAGTATGTGGAGGTAATTGCCGTAGAGGAGCTCGAACATTATGGCGGTCCGGTTACTCCGGTGAAGGCCCTTAAGCTCGTTTACCCGGACAGAGCGCACAACGCAGAAGGTCTCGCGGTTCATCCTAACGGTGATATATATATTCTAACAAAAGAGGAAGACCTCGGTAAAGATGAGGCGTACCCTTCTAAGCTTTACAGATTGGAATATAAAAAGCGAAAAAATACTGGAAAAGGGCCGCTCATGCTTGAGTATATGGGCGAAATTGATATACCTTCGTTAGCTCCCGAGGCTTCCACTTACGGGCAGTTATCGACTTCTTTTGATATTTCCCCCGATGGCAAGAGGTTCTTGATCCTGACCTATGAGGATGCGTTTGAGTTTAATCACGATCTTTCGGTGTCGAAGATAAAAGATACTGAAGATATGAAGGAAGGTATCGATTATAGTGTTATCGGAATAAATTCACTGCCTCAGCAGGAAAGCGTATCGTATCTGCCTGACGGGAGCGGGTTTATCTACAGTACAGAGTATAAATTTTTCTCAGTCCCAATAGTTACAGTCAGCTGTCTAAAGTAACAAATTCTGCTTTAGTTTTAACTTAATAAAAACGCAATAATAATGGGGGATGTAAAGACAGATATAATTGTCCCGGCCAATATAATCGAAGCCACGGACTGCGAGTCCTGATTGTATTTTTCGGCAAGAACGAAGTTGAAGATCGCAGGGGGCATCGCTGACTGGAGAATTACAACACTTGCTTTTACCCCCTCAAGGTTGAAAATCCAGACCGCGGCGATCCCCAGAGCGACACCCCCAAATATTCTTAAGGCGCCGATTATAAACGATCTGCTCACGTGTCTCAGCGCGACTTCAGAAAGCTTATATCCGAGCGCGAATATCATAGTCGGTATACTAGCTTCACCCAAGAGGTCGACCGCCCTGTCAAGAGCTGTTGGAAGCATAACATCCGATACGCTCAACAAAACTCCGGCCACAGCCGAGTAAACGAGCGGGAGCTTAAATACCTCAAGCGGGCTTTCATCATAGTTAAGAATCAATATCCCCACCGTATAGTGAAGTATGGTGGTAGAGACCATATATAGTATTCCTACTTTAAACCCCGTCTCGCCAAACGCAAAGAGCACCAGGGGAAGCCCCATATTCCCGGTGTTCGCGAACATCACGGGAGGCAGATATACCTTTAACGGAATCCTCAGCGCTCTTACCGCCAGTAAACCGATTAGTGAGCACCCGCCTACTATGAGGCATACCGATAGAAATACCTTGAAGGCAAGGCTGAGCTCAATCGGGTCCTTAGATAAAGATGAGATTATGAGTGCGGGAGTTGCCAGATATATAACAAACTCGTTTACCGCCGAGAGGTCAATCTTCTTCTTTTTTCCGAAGAGATACCCCAGGGAGGCTATTAGAAATACCGGGAGCACTACATTTACTATTTGCTGTAAGATGTTTTGGGATCTCCTCTACTGTAATTACAATACCGGTTTTCTAATGGGGAGTATTTTACCCCGGAGTGAGAATAAGGGTCTTATTCACATTGGTATAGAGTTTTTAGGATCTAAAGAACTTAGCGGCTTACTACCACCTGACTACGGCTGCGCCCCAGGTAAACCCGGCTCCGAACACGGAAAAGAGTACTATATCTCCTTTTTTAAGCCTTCCGCTCTTTACTGCTTCATCAAGCGCAATCGGTACGGATGCCGAAGAAGTATTACCGTATTTGTCAAGGTTGGAAAAGACCTTTTCCTCCGGAAGGCCGATCCTTTTCCTTACCGCTTCAAGGATTCTGTAGTTTGCCTGGTGCGGTATGAAGAGATCTATTTGATCAGGGGTGAGATCGGCTTTTTCTATTGCCTGAAGAGACGAGGCCTGGATTGCTTTTACGGCTTCTTTAAAAACCTCTTTTCCTTCCATCCTCAAAAAGTGGCCGCCGTTTTGTATAGTTTCCTTAGTAGTCGGCATGCGCGACCCTCCGGCGGGCATGTATAGGAGATCCCAGTCATCGCCGTTTGCGCCCAAGCATGAAGACAGTATCCCAGGAGTGTCAGATGTGGATAAAACAGCTGCGCCTGCGCCGTCGCCGAATAGAATACAAGTGGTACGGTCCTCATAATTCATTATCTTGGAAAGTGTCTCTGCCCCTACTACGAGAAGTTTTTTCGAGTCTCCGCCCTCGATCATACCCTTAGCGGCATGAAGCGCATACAAGAAACCCGAGCAACCCGCGAGCAGGTCGAACGCGAAAGCCTGCTTTGCTCCCAATCGGCTCTGTAGCATACAAGCGGAAGAGGGGAAAATATGGTCAGGTGTAATAGTGCCCAGGACAATGCCGTCTATTTCAGAAACATCGACCTCCGCGTCTTCGAGAGCCTTTATCGATGCCTCATAAGCTAGGTCCGACGTAGCCACTTCAGGCTCAGCGATTCTTCTTTCCTTTATACCTGTCCTAGTAGTTATCCATTCATCTGAAGTGTCTATTATCTTTTCGAAGTCAAAATTAGAAAGCACTTTTTCAGGTGTTGATGAACCGATACCGATAAATTTAGCGAAACCCAATTTAATACTTCTCCTTGGTTGTCATTTAGAGTTTGTAATTATCAGGGAACCGTTAAGCTTTGTCAAACATATGCTTCGCCCGCTCGTGCATTGATGTCAACAAGGACCTTACTTCTCTACTCAGCCCTAAAAGCATCGAATGCACAACGTCGTCGTCGTATAGCAAGATTTCCATAGTATTTTGATTGCTTAAATTCTCCACAAGCTCCAACTCTTCAGATGCTTCGATATTAAAAAAGTATTCAAAATCATATGAGTCCTTATTCTTGGTCATAATTTTGATATAAGCGGCGATTGTGGGGAATTCAAGTTTTTCGATAAGCTCCATTTTAAGTGAAAAGTTCTCTGAGTTTTTAAGATTCGAAGCCTCCTCCCCGGTGCATATAATAATCATGAGCGTTTTATCTTTATGTTGGGTAAAGAGACAGCCTGACTCGATTTGCGAGAGAGTGATAAGAGTATCGTTTGAGAGCTCAGTCTCCTCGTTATTACTCTTTATGCGGTTTAATACGTTTTTTAGTATCATCTTTTAAAGTCTAATTAAAATACCAGGCGGTGAGTAATTTTACATGCTATTGCGCTGAAGTTTAATATGCCCGGACGCTATCGTAAAGCGCTCAAAAACTGCTGATATATACATTTTTTCACCTTCTCTATGAGCACTATTCTGATTGAGCTTGAAAATTTGTCCTTGACATGAGCATATAAAATTTATTAATATCAACTTATTGACGTTATTTCACATAGATAGTCGTTGTTACTGGGGATGGGCTTTAAGAGCCAGAGATTTCTAACTTGATAAGGAGGAAGTTGAAGATGTGGACCTTAATTGTTATAGGATTGGCATTTCTCGGCTGGTATATAATGGGGCCGATGGGTGAGGCTGATGCTGGTGAAGCCGCTGCACCCGAAGCGCCGCCCGAGCCGCCCGCAGCTGAAGAGTCAGGTGGTGGTGGCAGTGAGTTCGAATCGGCTCAAGCAGCTCCTGCAGAGGCGCCTGCTGAAGCTCCTGCAGAAGCACCCGCTGAAGCTCCTGCCGGTGGCGGAGACGATGATCCGTTTAAGGCTCCGGGCTAAGTAGCAAATTTAGCGCGGAAACTTCAATTACTACATAGGCGACCCTCTTGTAAATGTGAGCGGGGAGGATGTTAGTTTATTTTAAACTATCACTTCTTTTTTGGTTTTTATAAGGAGCCATAGGAAGAATATCCCCCCGAGCGCGGCTGTAATAATACCGACCGGAATTTCAACAGGAGATATTACAGTTCTCGATACAGTATCCGCCGCGGTCAGAAACGATGCTCCCAGGAGGAACGAGCATGGGAGTATTATTCTGTTGTCTACTCCGAGTATCATTCTGAGGATATGTGGGATAATGAGGCCTACGAACCCTATGGGCCCGGTAACTGATATTACAGAGCCCGCGGCAAGAGAGGTAGCGAAATAGATTTTCTTCTCAAGCCTTCTTACGTTTACACCAAGTGATGTAGCTACGTCGTCACCAAGCCCGAACAGATTCATATCTTTTGTAGATATAAGTAGTAATAAGCACCCCGGGACTACAAAAATAAGCGTCTTCCATACAGTATCGAAACCTACGATGTCGAGACTCCCCATAATCCACCTCATTGTCTGAAGAGACTCCGTGAAGTTTGAAAAAAACTGTATAAACATTACAACTGCGGAGTATAGAAAATTCGCGACTACTCCCGCCAAGAGAAGTCTGCCTGTAGCGACCACTCCCCCTACTTTCGAAACGGAGTATACGAAAAGCATTGTGAGGATCGAAAATATAAAAGCTGAAATCGACACCATAGAGAATCCGAGAATCCCTATCCCCAGGCCCAGTCTTATGGCGATGAGCGCTCCGAGTGATGCGCCGCCCGAGATTCCGAGCGTGAACGGTGAGGCAAGGGGGTTTCTGAACAGCGCTTGTAAAGCGGCTCCTGAAATCGCCAGTGTGCCGCCAGCGATTGTTGCCATCAGGACTCTGGGGATTCTGATATTGAGGAATATCGTTTTTGAGAGCTCATCCGGGTTCAGTATCGCATCAATAGGCCCTATCTCATAAGTGCCGGTAAAAATACTGATGAGAGCTATAACCAGCCAAAGCACTGATAGAAGAGCGATAGATATATAGAATTTTTTATTTGCGTTCATATAACCACTGTTTCTGAATAGATTGAATTACTGAGATCAGTCGCTTGGGAAGACAAAAACCCGTCCGTTTTCTTTTTTAACCGTAACATTGATCCCGTACGCGCAGCTTAAATTCTCTTCTGTTACTACTGATTCCGTAGGGCCTTGAGCGAAAATAACCCCGCCCTTTAGAATTTTAATTTCCTCAAAGTAATAGAGGGCTGCGAATATATCGTGCGTTGCGGAGACAATGGATATACCCCTTTGTTCTTTGAGCTTTTGCAGGATTTTCATAATCTCCGTTCTGTGTCTTACATCAAGGAAAGTAGCTGGCTCGTCAAGGATCATTATCTCGGGCTCTTGAACGAGCGCGCGGGCAAGCGAAGCGAGCTGTCTCTCCCCAGCCGAGACCTGCGATATCAGCCGGTCTTTAAGGTGCGTTATGCCGACTGTATCCATTGCCTTTGCGGCGATCTCTCTGTCCTCCTGTCTTTCAAACTCGAATCTGCCAATATACGGAGCCCTTCCCATCAGCACTGTTTCAGTAACGGTGAACGGGAAAGCAAACACAGGGTCCTGGGGTATGTAAGCAAGACGCTTAGCGATCTCTTTTCTGCCGAGCTTTGACAGCTCTTTATTTCTGTAAAGAGTCTCTCCGCTCTGCGGCTGCAGCAAACCCGAAAGAATTTTTAATAACGTGGATTTTCCGGCGCCGTTCGCCCCCAATATACCTACCATCTCCCCCGGGGCTACGGAAAGGTTAATTCCGTTTAGCACCTTAACACCGTTATAGGAAAAGAGGATGTTGCCGCATTCTATGATTTTTTCCATATGTATATTTTATTTTGAGGCGTTTACTAAATCCGGATGCAAAATCTCGGTCAGCACTTTTGCCCCTTCGAGTATTCTTTGGCTCGGGTGGAGCAACACTGTGCTCGGGAGTATATATACTTCGTTTTCCTTTACTGCTTTTGCAAGCTTTAATTTACTCCAAGTCTCCAGAATCTGAGATTCTCTTTTGGATTTGTCGTGATTTATCTCTATTATAACGTCGGGGTTGAGCGTCAGAACCGCTTCTTTAGTAAGTTTTACGGAGAGCCTGTCGTTTTCTATAACGTTTTCCCCACCGGCCATATTTAGAAGCTCATCTATATAGTTATTTCTTCCTATAACATAGATATCTTCAAGCGTCCCGGGGTTTCTCCCGACCACAATTAGTACACTTTTTCTATTTGCTTTATCAGTAGTAACAGTAATGCTGTCAAGCTCGCTCCTGAGCTTGCCGACCAGGCTATCCGCTTGGGGTTTTTTATCGAGTACCTCTCCGAGGGCGCTTATTGACTCTAATATATCGTGGACGGAGTCGTTACTGTCTATTACGTATTTATTAAGACCCAGGTTGTCCAGTTTTTGACCGAATATAGTGTTTTGGTCTTTCATAAGAAGGACAAGATCGGGTTTGAGCGCCACTATGGCCTCCATATTAGGGTTAACCCATCCGCCTACTTTTGACATATCTTCAGCTTCCGGCGGGAAATCGGCGTATATTGATACACCCACTACGTTATCCCAAGCGCCGAGCGCGTAAATGATCTGGGTGATATTAGGGGATAGAGAAATTATCCTCCTGGGAGCCTCTGCGGAGCTTGCCTGTAAGCCTATTATTAAGACTAGATATATGAGAATTATGATGCCGGTTTTTCGCATGGTTCATTATCCTGAAAAGAATTCAAGCTGCATGTAATTTCTAAGATTGATTACAGAATCCGCAGGGGGCTCGTAGCCTCTCATTGCCTCAGGGTGCATAATCTTTGCGAGTATCTCGAGTCCATCCACCACTCGGGGGCCGGGTCTACTGAAATAAGAGTTTGCGTCAAAGAGGTATATCTCACCCTTATTAGTCGCTGGAAGAGCGAACCAGCCATCATTCTTTGACGCGTCATCGATTTCGTTAAATGTTTTATCTATATTGTATCCGCAGGGCATTACGAAAAGCATGTGCGGCGCGAACTCGACTATTTCGTCCCATGTTACCTTAAAAGAGGGCTCTCCGGGTTTTCCTATGCCGCACTCGCCCCCAGCGGTCTCGACCATCTCGGGAACCCAGTGTCCCGCTACATACGGCGGGTCTAGCCACTCAAGGCAGAATACCCTAGGGCGGTCTCTTTCATTTCCCAGTTTCGATCTGATTTTCTCTATCCTAGATCCCAGCTGCTCAGTTAATTCAGCCGCTCTTGTCTGAGTTCCTGTCGCTTCGCCAATTATATTTATGGTCTCCAGTATTCCCGCCATAGTCTTTGGCTCAAGAGAAATTATTTCTGGCGTTCTACCGAGTACCTGTACCGCCTCCTGCACCTGGTTTCCTGACACAGCGCACACTTCGCACAGCTCTTGTGTCAGAATAATATCGGGGTCTGCTTCAATGAGAGCTTCTTTTTTTACGAGGTATGTGCTCTTTCCTTCTTGTGCGTTCTTCGAAACGAGATCGTCAATCTCTTTGCTAGACATTTCCTCAGGTTTTATAAAACTCATGATAACCCTTTTTTTATCAACCGCTTCGGGCGGGTAATCACACTCGTGTGTAACTCCTGTAAGGCACTCGCCCAGACCCAATTCGTAAACTATCTCAGTAGTGCTAGGAAGGAATGAACAAATACGCATTTTGCGCGCCCCCAATAATTTATTTGGGGCAGACAGCTACTCGGCTGCCGGCCCCCTTATAATTATCTGTAACCTGCATGTTTATGCAAACATCTATCACTGAGTCTCCAGAGTTGAGTCCACTGAGCCCAGCTGCTCACTTAAGCCGGTGATGAAGAAAATATCCGCGCCCGAGAAATCATTGCCCGCTCTTACAGCGAGTGACTGTACGCCGTCAAAGATCACAGCGCCCGGGTCATCTCCCCTGATTCCCGCGGGAAACGGCGTTATGTAGGGAAACGGGTTAACCTGATCAGTGTCAGTATCCAGCACAGCTATCTGGTCCGAGTTAAATAGCGAAGTAAAGAGCAAGTTGTCTTTTACTGCTATATCCGCGGTGTTATTGAGACCGGAGAGGTCTGTTATCACTATCGGATTGTCAGGGCCGTTAATAACCTCCCCTGTTAGTAGATCTAATTTAAGAAGTGCTCCCACAAGCCCAAGACCCGTGTACGCAAAACCCTCTTCAGTGGCGGTCAAATTATTAGGCAGGCATACCAAAGTATTTTGCTCGCTAAGACCAATGTCTATGTTATTAACTACGGTATCTGACTGAGGATCGATCTCGTCTACCGAGGGAGGAAACTCTACATCGCACGTAAATAGAAAAGTTTCCAGGTCAAAGAGCACGTTTCCGTTATTAAGCGCAAAAATGCTTCCGTCCATTTCCAGCATGCTGGTAGTGTTCGCACCGGACGCGTCTATGGTATCTATAATACTGTTTGTTGTGGGATCTATAACAGTAATAAACCCGTTACCGTTCGGGCTGAAAAACTCATCTAAATTGTTGTTTGATATATAGACTTTGCCGTTAGCAACCAATACTCCAGCGGGCTCTTCAAACGGTGACCCCGAAAGCTCTACCACTTCTTCACACGGGGTTGTCTCGTCTACATCGTCTTCTCCTACAATCAGCGTCTCGCAATCGCCACTCACAACGTCCACCACAGCTACGCTCTGCCCGGTGTTATTGGCCACATAAGCAGTCGTGTCATTCAAAAAGTCCATGGCAATGGGGTTTGATCCCATAGGGACTACAATTGTTCCTGTCTGTTGAGGCGGGCTTACGTTAAGGTTAAAAACCTGAATATTGTTTGAAAAACCGTTGATAACGTATGCGAGGGCTCCTCTTATTATTATGTTGGCCGGCACACTGCCAAGCTGAGCCAGGTCCCGCCTGACCGCGTTCCTAAGAAGAGTTACCCCTATATTTTCGTCCTGGACTATGTTCCCGTTATTGGTTACCTGAACGTTAAATATATTGTTTGTATTTCCCATAAATTCTGGATCAAAACTCCCGTCTGCAAGACCTGTTGTTGTCTCCACTTGTTGAGTATCGAGGTTTGTGACTGTAACAGTACTTCCGGGAGGTACGGATCCCGCAGTGCCTCCAACTTTAATTGTTTGGTTTTGTCCTCCTCTTTCGGCTACGGCTAATATATCACCCGTCGGAATAAAGCCCCCGCCGCTGCCGCTGCTGTCACATCCCACTAATACTCCTCCAATTATGATAAATAAACACACTGATAAAAACGTTCTCATTGTAAGTCCTCCTAATTATTTGTTTTCTTAGCTGTTTTTATTTTTCAAAGTTAACTCCCGCAGTGATAAAGAAAGTCCGCCCGGGCAGTGGAAAATCAAGTGCGTCCCTCACGTCCAGGTCGTTCAGCAGGTTTTTTATCTCAAATGTCGCAAAAATACTTTTCCACTCTCCCTTTACTCCAATATCGTAAGTTGTCCTTGCGTCGGTGGTCCTTGCGTTCGGAAAAGCGCTGAGCGGTATCTCGTCCACATAGTGCGTTTCAAAAAACAGCGCTAGCGGATCGTAAGTGAGCACAGCTCTCAGGTCGAACTTATTCCTTGGCCTTCCAGGAAGCTGGGCCCCGGTGTCTTCTACCTCTCCGTCCAAAAACGTATAGCCCGCGAATAGTTCAAGGAAATCAAACGGTCTTACTACAAGGCTTGTCTCTACACCCTGCTCGTCTACGTCACCTATGTTCAGGGGCTCGATCCTCAAAGCGCTTACGAATACAAAAAGTATCAGGTCGTCTATGTGGCTCCTGAAGTATGTGAGCTCAAACGCAAAGCGAGGATGTGACAGCAGA
Organism: Thermodesulfobacteriota bacterium; assembly: GCA_965216785.1. GTDB lineage: Bacteria > Desulfobacterota_D > UBA1144 > Nemesobacterales > UBA2774 > UBA2774. Next base: position 784,960 of record OZ244197.1, on the reverse strand, counting down.
ACGCCTATATCAAAGTCGTACGAGGTTTCTGGCTTAAGGTCGGGGTTTCCACCGATGAACCCCTCTTCGGGGAAAAAGAGCTCGCCGAAGCTGGGCGCCCTGAACGAGCGCCCGATGTTACTCTTGAAGGAGAGATATTTCTTAGGAGAGTAAATCACACCGAGCTTGGGCGAAAACCCTGTGTCGGTAGTTGTTTCATCTTCTCTTGTAGAAAATAGGTCAAATCGAACCAGCGGGTTTATGAGTAGTTTTTCGTCAAAGAAGCTTATTTCATCACTAAGAAAAGCGCTGTATGTAAAACGCTCGGGGTTGTCGAAGTCCTCATTTTTAAGGATGTCTCCCCTGAGCTCAGTAGCGAATGTAAATATCTGGTTGTAGGGTGCAAACCAAGTGAGTTTCGGGTTAATACCAAACGAGTAGGTTTTACTTAGAGTATCTATCGGCACTCCTACGGTAGGAGTTGGGTTTTTGAATTCAAGATTATCGTATCTATTGAATATAAGGACGTTCAGATCAAGCTCGGGATTGATAAACTTTTCCTTGGAGATATTTACGCTTGTCAGATTGCGGAGGTCTTTTTGGTTGGCGTTGGGCTGCTGGAACTCACCCAGGCCCGGCACTCCCCGGTCATCATAAAAGAATTCGTTTAAAAACCCTATCTTCCACCCGTTCTCAAAATCATAATCCGTTTTCAGGAGAAAACTTTCTGAGTGAAAGTCATTATTTATCCTCTTGGCATCAAGACCGTTCACCGATTTGAACTCGAAATCCCCTTCACTCTGGGCATGGGCGAATGAGACCAGATAGCTGAATTTCCCTATCTTCTGCGCTCTACCGAGGTTTATACCGAATGTTTCAAAAGAGCCATAAGTTGCCGAACCGAAAGTAAAAGGTTTATCAGTATCTTTAGTTACAATGTTTACAACCCCGCCGATGGCGTCAGAGCCTGCGAGCGCTGAGGCCCCGCCCCTTATAACCTCGAAGCGGTCTACATAGCTAACAGGAATGGTAGATAAGTCCACACCTCCGCCGATAGGGCTGTTTAGCCTAACGCCGTCAAGAAGAATCACGACCTGGTCGTTGGATGAACCTCTGATTGAAAGCGTCTTGAGTTGTCCGAGTCCACCGAAGTCTCTTACTACTACGCCCGGTGAGAAAGACAGGAGCTCAGCCGAGGTATTGTACTCGCCTTTAAAATTATCAAGCTCGATCACCGTAGAAAAGGCGGACGGGTAGTTAAGAGGAGGCTCTATCGGAGTGTCCTCGACTATAACTGTCTCAAGAGTCTCGTCTGTGTTTTCCTGTGAAAATACGGACGTAGATTGAAATATAAGAAATAGTACTATTAAAAATCTGATCAATTGTTCCCCCGGTTCAATCGTGCGAAACCGGGAGGCTTGACTAAAATAAGCATTTACATTCTCCCCCCGAAGAATAGTAATTTACGGGTGTTACAAGGCAGGTATTCTGGCTCGTAGCCTCGGGTCTCCTTTGCGCCTTCCCGGATAGTTCCAGTGACATAATGCAAAGGACTTTTTGGACTACTTACAGCAGCGAGCGGGCTGCACCGGATTCTCACCGGATTTCCCTATTAAGCTTAAAGCGCCCTGTACGTTAAATTGTAAAAGATCCGTAAAGCAAGGTTTACATCATAACTCTTAAATTAAATATCTGTCAAGTGTGTCAAAAAAACGCTACTAAATTCAGACGTTTCAGAAGCTATCTGAAATTCGAAATCACCTGTTCACCGAAAATTTCTATTAGTCCCGATATCACTTCATGGGTAGCCTGGGGGAATACCATGCGGTGAGATATGTAATTTATTCCAAGCTCGTCCCGGTACATCTCGATCTCATTTGTGCAGTCCTCCGGGGTGCCTATAATAAACCTCTCCTCCGCGAGATGCTCGAACAGCGGGTCGTCAAGGTCTTTTAGCTGCTTGCCCCTAACATACATCTTAACACCGAGAGTGAAGTAATATTTATACATACTGATTATGAATTTGTTGCCGCCTTCAAGAGCTTCATCTCTGTCTTCTGAGACGAACGTTTCCCTAAGGAGTATATGCTCCACATCTGAAGGGTCTTTTCCGGCTTTTTCCGCCTCATCGTTATAGAAACCGAGCGTGTCCCTGACCATATCAACAGTCCTTCCCGGCCCTATAAGAAGGGGATAACCGAACCTTCCAGCGCGCCTTATCGCGGGCTCTTCAAACGCTCCAATATATATAGGGATGGGGTTTTGGACGGGCTTTGGAGTGAGAGTCATATTATCAAAACTATGCCTTTTCCCGTCATATGAGAATGTATCACCCGAAAACGCCTTCTCGAGCACTTCGAGACCCTCGTCCATGCGCGATGCCCTCTGAATCATGGCGATACCCATGCCCTCATACTCCTCTTTTCTATAGCCGAGCACAACACCCAAGTCGAAGCGGCCGTTGGAGATGTTATCCACGACTGCGGCGTCCTCGGCGACTTTGACGGGATTGTGCAGAGGAAGAATAATGCCTCCGGACCCTATTCTGATCCTATCTGTCACTGCCGCAAGCGCTCCGGCTATAACAGCAGGCGAAGGGCAGTAGCCGTCCTCAAGAAAATGGTGCTCGGATATCCAGGCAGAGTCGAATCCAACGTCCTCTGCGAGCTGCACTTGTTCGATAGTATTTTTATAAAGCTCTGGGTGTGAGTAGGAAAGCTCCTCATGGGTTTGCATACTGAAGAGTCCGATGCCGAATTTCATGTTTTATTCCTCCTGAATTTGCGTATGAGGAAATGATTATAACATTATTTTTTGGTCTAAATTACAAGACTTACGGCCCTATAGATTTAAATGTACGATAAAAATGGCTCTTTGCTATTGTCTTTTATAACTCCATATGTTTATAATGAGTGAGACAAGAAAAAGAAGAGGTGTGATATGGGAAAAGAAATCAAATTCGGACTTGCGGCGCCAATGCCGGGTGCTGACCTAAAAGGGCTTCTCGATTTTTCAGTCCAGGCTGACGAGCTTGGATTCGATACTGTTTGGATCCCGGACCACGTGGTATTTGTATCGCCTACAGAAGCTCACGAGGCTTGGACCATAGCGACCGCGGCTGCCATGCAAACAAAGAACATTAGCATAGGCACGGTCTCAGATCCCCACAGGATGCACCCTGCGGTCTTCGCTCAGAGGCTTGCCACGATCGACCATATATCAAACGGCAGAGTCACGCTCACCCTGGGAGTGGGGGAATCGATGAACCTGGACGCATACGGTATAGAGTGGAACAGGCCGCTCGCAAGGCTGAGGGAAGCTATGACCGTAATGCAGAAGCTTTGGGCGAGTGAAGGCCCCTGTGATTTCAAGGGCGAGTTCTTCAATTTAAAAGACGCGTTTTTGCAGGTGAAACCATATCTTAGAGACAGAATACCGATTTATATCGCTACCCATACCCCTAAGGGCCTTAAACTGACAGGTGAGCTTGCGGACGGATGGCTTCCGCTTGACCTGAACCCTTATCTCTACGGTGAGTATTTAAAAGAAATCCACGCGGGTGCGGAGGGCGCTGGAAGAAATCCTGACGAAATAGACCCCGCGCTCTGGGTATTCACGTCTGTGGGCGACAGTGTAGATCACGCGTATGAGACACTCGAGCCGTTTAAGTATGTGCTTGTGATGCAGGAGCAGCTTAAAAAAGCGGGCTACGACGTGGAGATACCTGAGGAGTATCACGGGCTTAACTACTTTAACGTCATACCTCAGGACGAGGAGGGAAGAGAGAAGTTCAGACAGATCGGTCAGTTCTTCCCGAGGGAGGCTATCCTTGACTTTACGATAACGGGCGCTAAGAAAGACTGCATTGAAAAGATCGAAAAATTTATAGATAAAGGCGTGAGGCACTTCGTGCTTTTCTACAGGTTCAGCCCCGATCCCGCCAAGGCGCTTGAAACATACGCGAAAGAGATAATTCCTTATTTTAAAGATTGAGGGTGTTGAAAGAAGTTTCAGATTACGGCGGGGGCGATCGGCTGGTTGCCCCTGCCCAATCTACTGCCCTTCTACGTGAGCAGCCGAGTTATTCTCAAAATATACTTTTTTAAATAGAACTAAATCAAGCGGATTGGGTTTAAGCCCCTTTACGTAGGGTTTTATCAGGTTCTGCTGCTTCGAGTTGTAGAAGGGGGCAATCGGAGCGTCCTGTTCAGTAAGTATCTTTTGCGCTCTGTCATAGAGCGCTTTTCTCTTTTCTATGTCCGTTTCCTCGGCTGCCTTATCGACCAAGCTGTCGTATTCTTCGTTACACCAACCTGTTCTGTTATTACCCGTATTACACTGAAAGAGGCTCATGAAATTGTGAGGGTCGGGGAAGTCTGCTCCCCATCCCGCCCTGTGAATCTCAGGCGGATTTGTGTTAATGGTGCTAAGATATACCTTCCACTCCTCGTTCATGAGCTCTACCTCTATTCCCAGGTACTGCTTCCACATACTCTGAAGCGCCTCCGCAATGACGCGGTTATAGCTCACGTCAGGCCACAGGAACGATACCTCGGGGAAACCCTTTCCGCCGGGGTAACCGGCTTCGGCGAGCCACTTGCGTGCCTGCTCGGGATCAAACTTAATTCCGATCGCAGGGTTATAGGCGAGCATATCTTTTGGTATCCATGACGTATTTACTATCCCCGCTCCCTGTATCAGGTCCACTATGCTCGCCCTGTCTATGGACGCTGCAAACGCTTTTCTGATGAGCGGGTTGTCAAAAGGCGGCTTCTTTACGTTAAATGCAATATAATTCCCTCTGAACATAAGGGTAGTGGTGAAGTCCTCCAGGTCTATCAGCCTCGGCACTTCAAGGGGCGGTATGCTCTTACTGTCCGCGTAGTCAAGCTCCCCGCTCTCATAAAGGGCCAGCGCGGAGGAAGTGTTTTCGTTCATTATCATGTTCACTTTGTCGATTTTCGGCTGCTCCCCGTAGTACCCGGGGTTCTTTGTCAGCAATATATCGCTGTGGTGTTTCCACTCGCTAAGCTTATAAGGCCCGAGGGTCACTATGTTTTCAGGCTCGGTCCATTTAATACCGTATTTCTCGACTACGTCTTTCCTCATTGGATAAGTTGACATGAAGCTCAGAAGGCTCGGGAAATAAGAAGCCTTTCTTTTGAGTTTCACTTGCAGGGTGCTGTCATTAAGTGTCTTTACCCCAACCTTTTCAGGATCGTCTATCTTTCCCGTATTGTACTCTTCAGCGTTCTCTATGTCGTAGAGGAAATAGGCATAGTCCCCTCCGGTTGCGGGGGTTAGTATCCTCTTCCAGGAGTATTCAAAGTCCCCTGCGGTAAGCGGCTTTCCGTCAGTCCATAGAACGTCATCTCTGATTTTAAAGATATAGGTCCTGCCGTCCTCGCTTATCTCCCAGCTTTCTGCAAGGTTTGGCTCGGGTAGGAACGTGTCCCCGAACTCTGTAAGCCCTTCCATAATATTATTAAGAATCAAATAGGACGTGCTGTCCGTGGCGAGCGACCAGTCGAGCGTAGGAGGCTCGTTCCCTATGTTAACATTGATAGTGTCTTTTGAGCTTATGTCTTCGTTTTTATTTTGGCCTTGGGTGCAGCCGGTAAACAGAAAAATTGCGAAAAAAATAGTAGTTAGGTTTTTTATCATAACGCCATTAATCATAATCAATCGGCCATTTCTCTGCAATTAATAAAAGTCACTATAACTCTTCTTCGCTCGAAATCTCGTATGAAACCAGACTGGCGTCTCCCTGGGTAATCTCGGGAGACTTTCCTGCGAACTCAAGGAAGTGATCTTCTTTAAAATGTAACTCAAGGTCTTCACGGCTTCTCCATTTCTCATAAAATGTAAATGAATCCTGATCAAAAGGGTCCTGAAGGAGCTCGTAAATAATACAGCCTTCCTCATTTCTCGAAGGTTCTATGGCCTGCTCTGCCAGGTTTATAAGCTCCTGCGCGCGTCCGGGTTTAGCTCTTAGCTTTGCGATTAATATCAGCATGATGCCTCCTTTACAAACTGGGTGAAAAATCGTAGTATAGGCACTGCGTTTACAATTTACAAAAATCAAGATACAAAGTAACCATATTAAACCATACTTTGGAGGCTATAAATGTCTGATGATAAATATAAAAAAGGTTTGGAAAAACTTGAGGAAATCTCACCGGGAGCCGCTGCAAGAACCAAGGCTAGTCTCGACGACATAGCCCCAGATATGGTCCGTTACCTGATGGAGTTCGTATTCGGCGAGATATCCTCTCGGCCCGGGCTGGATATGAGGGCGCGCGAGATTACCGCCGTGGCCGCTCTTACTGCTTTAGGTACCGCGCCGAATCAGCTCAAGGTGCATATTAAAGGGGCGCTCACATGCGGCTGCACAAGGGAAGAGGTAATCGAGGTGCTGATACAGACCCTCGTTTATGCCGGCTTTCCCGCTGCGCTAACAGGGCTCAGGATCGCAAAAGAGGTATTCAAGGAGATAGACGAAGGGGCTTAACCACAGCTTACATTGAAACACCGAGCTGGAACCCGAGCACAAGGGCGTTATCTATATCTCCTGTGCCGCCGGGTTTAATCACGTACTGAACGTCGGGCTGTATGTTAAGCCACTGGGTAATCTGAATCTTGTACATCCACTCTAATACAGCCTCAAAGTCCTTTGGACGCATGGGGTTATCTGTCAGCTCGAACGATGTGGCTTGCGCCATATCCTGATTCATCTTGTCGGTGAACTTCCCATATATAAGCGCGAAGCCCGCATAGTCTTGGTCACGGCCGGGAATGAGCCCTTTGTAAACGAGCCCGCCATTCATGAAAAACGGTATTGAGTTTATCTCATCGTCGGGGGCGAACAGAAACGCGGCGAAGGGCGTAAGCCCCTGATCGGCGATTATGCCGTGACCTCCTTTCTCGCGGTAAATCATCTGGTCTACTAGAACGTAAAATCCCCACTTCCCGTTTTTAGTCCTATCGGGATCAGAGAATATCTGATAGTCTCCGCTCTGGTGATACCCCCCGATTTTATAGTTGCCTGGAAGCCCTCTCTGGCTTAAAAGACCGTTTAAGTGATACCCTGTTTCGGCGATGAAAAAGTACGGTCCGTCAAATGTAAAGTCGGCGCCGTGATTACTGTTTTTTATTCTTTCCTGGTTTGCGTTATACGCCCCTGCCATGATATAGAAATTCTTGGTCGGATGCGATTTGACCCTGACGCCCCAGGTGGCGTTTGGGTATGCCGAAAAACCGGCGTTAAAGAATATGCCGACCGGGTTTCCGTCTATTCCGTTCTGAACGAAGAGCCAGTACAGGGGTGATGAGAGAAACTCGTCTCCGCCTGATATCCTTCCGAGTCTTATATTGAGTTTTTCATCAAATAGCGCCTGCTCGTAGCTAAGGTTAACGAGCTTATATGTATCGCCGCAGCAAACCTGAGCTACATTAAAAGTGTTCTTTATATCCCTGTGCGTAAGGCTTTCTCCGCTCCTTTGAGATACCGAGACGTGGAACCTGCCGCCTTTAAGCCCTATCAGCTTCTCCGTGTGAATAATCAAATCCAGCCCGATATTGTGAAAGTATTTAAACCCCTGCCTCGCGCCCCCGACCGGGTTTCCCTGAATATCGGCGACATATGTTAGCGTAGGGACTACGCCCTTATTGTTGAGCCTCGTGCGCAGGCCGCCCCAGTCGCCTGTCAGGAATTTCCTTTTCCAAAAGGATTTTTCATTATTCTCTATAAAAGTATCAGGGAACTCCCTTATCGATGGATGATTCTGGTAGAGCAGCACTGTTTCAGGATTCATGTCACGTATATAATCGGGCGTGTTTTCATCATATTGGATTGGTTCCAAAACGCCCGAATCGGCGTTAAGGGTGTCAGGCGGCTCTTCGCATTTCACTGTAATAGCATGAATCAGCAATACGATTATTGGTACGATTAAAGCAATTAATCCCCTATCTCCTCTATTGTTCATATTATCCCTTTCTAAACTTCTCCTCGATCTCTTCAAGCGACTTCCCTTTTGTTTCAGGCACTTTTGTCCATACGAATATAAATCCGATAATTGCTACAAGTCCGTAAAGCCAGAAAGTATAAGAAGGCCCGATAGCCTTAAGTAGCGACAGAAAGGTGAATGATACGATTAAATTGCATCCCCAGCTCGTCATTGTGGCGATGCTGACTGCCTGGCCCCTTACGTTTAAAGGAAATATCTCCGTCATCATAAGCCACGGTATGGGTCCGAGCGAAAAGGCAAAACACGCGATATAAATCCAAAGGGCGGCCACTGTGATGTTCCCGATTTCGCTGCCCGGCCCGTGCTCTGTAAGAAATGCTACTCCAAGCCCCGTGAGCGAAAGCGCCATCCCGATGAGCCCCGCGTACATGAGCGGCTTTCTGCCTACTTTGTCGATAAGCCAGATAGCTATAAATGTTGCTAGAACATTCACGGTGCCAACACTCACGGTTGCCCATATATCTGCTTTCGCGGATTCCATGCCGGCTTCTTTAAAAATGCTCGGTGCGTAGTATATGACCGTATTTATCCCAACGAACTGCTGCACTATAAAAAGCCCGACGGCAATAAATAACGCGCTGCTTACCGGGGATTTGAAAAGCTCGCCGAAGCTCCCTTTTGATTCGATAGTCAGCACTTCTTTTATGTCTTTGATCTCTCTTTCGGCCTCGGCGCTGTCGCCGCTATATATCCTGGTAAGTATGTCGTGCGCTTTCTCGGTTTTTCCCGTCTTGATCAGCCATCTCGGGCTGTTGGGCAGGAATACCATTCCGGCTAGTAGAAGAACCGCGGGTATTACGCTGCTTCCGAGCATAAACCTCCAATTCCCGCTAGAGGTAAAAGCAAGATCAATGAAGTATGCCCCCAATATCCCTACAGTGATTGCAAGCTGAAAAAGTGTTACAAGGCTTCCCCTGATACTTGCGGGGGATACCTCGGCGATATATAGCGGAGCCGATGCTGAAGCGCCCCCTATGGCGAGGCCGAGTACAAACCTAGATACCTGAAGTGTTATGGGTTCCGGAGAAAACGCAGAGCCTAAGGAGCCCATGATATAAAGCACCGCAGCCGAGAGTACCATATTTTTTCGTCCCATTCTGTCGGCCAGAGCCCCGTTTAGTAGCGCGCCGAATACCCCGCCCACCAGTACCATTGAGACCACAGCTTCTTTCCCGACAGTGCCCAGCTTGAACGAGTGCGCTATAAACTCAAGCGCTCCGCTTATGACCCCTGTGTCGAAACCTGCGAGTAAACCCGCGAGGGCGGCTATGATGGAAGAGAGTATTACTAATAGGCTTGTCTTTTTTTCGTACATTTTCTATTCGGACATTGTATACTCATGGAAAGCGTAAATTGAAATCATTATAAGCCTTTTATTACGATTTAGCCAATATATATATTAAAATCCTAAAAAAATGTGCATACTTAGCTCATACGGATGGCTGAATTTCCCCAAGTTTGATATAATTGATTATTGTTGAATCTAAAATTGGCTTGTTCGAATAAGAAATTACGGAGGCTATTATGAGATTATGTATAAAATTGTTGCCCTTGCTATTAGTAATAACCGTTATTTACGGTTGTGCCCGTCCCAAAGGGGATACCCCGCAGCAGAAAAGAGACTTCGTTCAGCAGATGAAGAACGACACTCTGGCTGAGCTTTATGCAAAGAAACCTTTTGCAAGAGATTTGATCAAGCAGTCGGTTGGTTACGGAGTATTTAGTAATTTTAACACTCAGCTCTTGGTAGTAGGTTCGGGGAATGGCTACGGTGTTGTTACGGATAATTCAAACGGTGACGAGATCTATATGAAGATGGCAGAGGGAGGAGTCGGTTTAGGGGTAGCGCTAAAGGACTTCAGGGAAGTAATTATCTTTAACAACAAAGAGGTGTTTTATCAATTCGTGACCGAGGGCTGGAATTACGGCGCTCAGGGCGATGCGGCACTAAAGTACGACGACACGGGCGGCGCCACCGGTGGGGAAGTACCACTGAATTCAGATGTTGTCGTAATACAGATGACTCAGGACGGTATAGCGCTCAGGGCTACGGTTGGGGCCTCAAAGTACTGGATTGACCAAGAGCTAAACAATCCATAAGTATCTTTACTATGTCCCGGCTTCTTTTAATGTAAGTTGCAATTAAAAGTTAATATAGAAAATGTTTTATGGGCAGTTTATATAGATGAATAAGCACGTTAGCGCTTTTAACGAAATCCTTGCTGACATAATCGCTCGGCTCATGCCTGGTATCGAGCTCAGTGGTATTGCATTACTAATTATCACTGCCATCGTTGCCACCGTTCTGGCTTTGACGGCATTTCTCATCGTTAAGGGAGTAACCTCATGGATACAAAGGAGAATACTCAGCCTCCACATTGAGAACATGGGCGGGTTTAAGCTCCAGAACCAGCAGCTCCTGACAGGAGACCAGATAAACTGGGCTATACGGAAATTATTTAAATGGCTCCGTTATCTAGCTTACATCATTATCTTTTATCTGTACGTAAATATTATTTTCAGCTTTTTTCCCGAGACGGAAGGGATATCGACTACTCTATTTGCCCATTTCTTAAACGCCGTAGGATTTGTGCTGCGAGCGATTTGGAACTACATACCAAACCTGCTCACACTGATTGTGATATTTGCATTTGGACACTACGCTATCAGGCTTGCCGGTCTGTTTTTTAAAGGAATCGAGGCCGGAAGGATTACTTTATCGGGTTTTTACCCGGACTGGGCTGGTCCGACTTTTACAATTGTCCGTTTTCTGATAATCGTATTTGTCATCATCGTGGCATTCCCGTACCTTCCGGGTAAGGAATCCCCCGCCTTTCAGGCTGTATCGATCTTCTTCGGAATTCTGGTGTCGCTTGGCTCAACGGGAGCCGTATCCAATGTTGTTTCCGGAATAGCGCTAACGTATATGAGGGCATTTAAGAATGGAGACAGGGTTCAGATTGCCGACACTACGGGAGACGTGGTTGAAAAAACAATGTTTGTCACAAGAATCAGGACGATTAAAAACGTTGAGATAACTATCCCCAACGCCATGGTGCTTAATAACCATATAATCAACTACAGTTCTCTTGCTGAGAGAGAGGGTCTCATTCTGCACACCAAAGTGACCATAGGTTACGACGTTCCCTGGAGACGGGTGCATGAACTATTGAAAGAAGCGGCTTTAGCGACAGAGGGAATTGATAAAACGCCCGAGCCTTTTGTTCTTCAGACCTCTCTTGATGACTACTACGTGGAGTATGAAATTAACGCATATACCAAGAAGCCCAAACAAATGGCCGTTATATATAACGAGATGCACAGGAATATCCAAGACGTCTTTCACACAGAAGGCGTCGAAATCGCCTCCCCGAGCCTTACGGCTTTCAGGGAGGGTGCGGAGAATATTCCAGATGATTATCTGCCTAAGAATTATAATCCCCCGAAACCCGGCCCATGGCCGTTTTCAGGGGGAGGAACTAAAAAACCGGAAGAATGATTTTCACTTCAATAACGCCAGAGGTATATAGTCTCACATGAGTGTAAATATTATTCTTGCCTCTTCCTCCCCAAGACGAAAAGAGCTTTTGGAAAGCGTCGGTCTCAACTTTCAGATAATTACCCCTGAAACAGAGGAAACGCATTTAAAGGGTGAGTCTGCGGAAGATTTCGCGCTCAGGCTTTCAAAAGACAAGGCGCTCTCGGTTTCCCGGGAATGCGAAGAGGGCACGGTCGTGATAGGTGCCGATACGGTCGTAGTGGTGGGTAATGATATTCTGGGCAAACCCCTCGATGAAAATGATGCCGCCTCGATGCTCCGTAAAATTTCGGGTAGAGAGCATAGAGTGCTGACCGCGTTTTCCATTGTGAAGCCTAAGTCTCAGGTCCTCCACAGTGAAATCGTAGAGACTTTGGTCGGTGTTAAAAATCTTGCGGCGTCTGAAATACAAGGTTACATTATGACGGGTGAGCCCATGGATAAAGCGGGCGCCTACGGAATACAGGGTATCGGCGCGTTTATGGTAAGGCAGATCAGGGGCTCTTACACAAATGTGGTCGGACTTCCTTTAGTCGAGCTGCTGGAGGCGCTCAAATTACACGGGGCATTTAATATTTTCTCTGTAAATGGATTTAAAAAGTAATATTAATAAAGTTAAAGACAGGATCAGGGTAGCTGCGTCAAAAGCAGGCAGGGACCCGGACGAGATAAGACTCATTGCGGTTTCAAAAAGGGTTCAAGCGGGAAGAGTAATAGAGGCTCTTAACTCTGGAATCGACACTTTCGGAGAGAACTACGCGCAGGAGTTTAGGGATAAAAGAAAAATCGTCGAAGAAAGCGCCGGCTCCGGGGTTCATTGGCATTTCATAGGGAGCCTGCAGAAAAATAAAGTCAAATACCTCATCGGGAGCGTCGAGCTTATACATTCTCTTGATTCTGTGAGCGTCGCTGAGGAAATAGATAAAAAAGCCAAGAGCTTGGGGATAAAAGCGGCTGTGCTCATTGAAGTGCACACTGGCGGGGAAGATACGAAAGGAGGGGTAGAAACAAAGGCGCTTGAAAGCTTTTTAGAAGAAGTGAGCAGTCTTGATTCACTTGAAGTAAAGGGTCTTATGACGATGCCCCCATATTTTAATGATCCCGAGCAGGCAAGGCCTTACTTTCGTGAGCTCAGGGAGCTAAGGGACAGGCTCAAGGACGAGCATCCCGGCCTTGTAGAGCTGTCAATGGGAATGAGCGGCGATTTTGAAGTGGCGATAGAAGAAGGGGCGACGATAGTCAGAGTCGGTACTTCTATTTTCGGGCCCAGGGATTGATTGTTAATGAAATAGATGTTAATTGTAAAGGAATGTCGCGTAAAAACATGAGCAAGATAGGATTCATAGGCGCTGGGAATATGGCCGAGGCACTTATTAAGGGTCTTATATCCACCGGTAAATTCAAGAAGACCGAGATTACGGCAAGCGATATAAGTAAAGCCAGGCTCGATCATTTGAGTTCCGCGTACGGTATAAAAGCACTTAAGGACAACAAGAAAGTTGCCGCCCAGTCAGATATCTTGGTACTTGCGGTGAAGCCAAAATCGGTCCCTAAAATCCTGGCAGAAGTGAAGCGAAATGTTACAGCGAAAAAGATTATCGTATCAATTGCTGCAGGTGTTCCTGTTTCTAAGATTGCCAAGGGCCTGGGAAAAAAGGCAAAGATAGTCCGCGTTATGCCCAACACGCCCGCTCTTGTTCTTGAAGGCGCATCAGTTCTGTACTGTAATGAGAATGTAAGCGAAGCCGATGAGATTACAATTAGAGAGGTATTTGGGGCAATAGGGATAGCGCACATAGTTGAAGATGAAAGTCTGCTTGATCCGGTAACGGGCCTCAGTGGAAGCGGCCCCGCGTATGTTTCTATATTTATTGAGGCGTTGTCAGACGGCGGCGTAAAAATGGGTCTCCCGAGAGCTCTGGCGCACGAGCTTGCGGCACAGACTGTATATGGTACAGCCAAGATGATAATAGAGGGTAAGACTCATCCGGCTGAGTTTAAGGATAAGGTTTCGTCCCCGAGCGGAACCACTATTGAAGGTATACACAAACTGGAAGAGGGCGGTTTCCGCTCTAGCACAATCTCGGCAGTCGAAGCTGCTACAAAGCGCTCAAAAGAGCTGTCCGGGGAGGATAAATAATGGACGTTTTATTTGGAAATTTTTTAGTCGCAGTAGTAACCGTGATTGACATAGTACTTAATGTTTACATGTGGATAATTGTGGCCCGAGCTATTATTTCCTGGGTAAGCCCTAACCCCTATAATCCTATAGTTAATTTTCTCTACCAAGCAACAGAGCCTGTACTGCGTTATGCAAGAAGAATTATTCCCCCTATAGGCGGCTCCCTCGATCTCTCCCCTATTCTCGTACTCGTAGCAATCGTATTTCTAAAGCAATTCCTGGTTCAATCCCTGATGCAGTTCGCGCAGCAGTTCTAAGAGAATGGCCCGAGAAAAATCAGTTGAAATTCAGGTACAAATACAACCCAAATCCTCCCGGGATGAAATTGTCGGTATCCACGATGGCAGGCTTAAGATTAAGCTTGCTGCGCCCCCTGTAGACGGGAAAGCAAATGAGCGTGCTATATCGTTTATCGCTAAATCTCTCGGAGTGCCCAAATCCGGGGTTGAGATAGTTCGGGGCAGAATTTCAAAGCTGAAGACTCTGAGGGTATTAGGCATTGATGAAAAGGCCTATAATGAGTTCATATACAAGTACCGGTAAAGATCATTAACTATTGAATTTCATCCGACTGCATTTATATTAATATGTAGTATAGGTCATATATTAATAGGGTCTGATGGCGGTATAGATGAGGGTATTTCTTACAACACTAACGTTCTTACTAATGTTTACAATATACGGCGGAGCTCTGGGCGATAACATCAAAGAGCATGCTGGCGATCCGGGTTTAGCGTCGGGAATTTACTGTTATGATTACTATTTATTGACTAACAAGGGATTTGATACGTCTCTTTTTTCCGGGATAAACCCCAATGCGTCGTTTATGAACCCCTCAGATTTATTAGACTACGAAGTAAAGGATAATTGCGCTACTTACGTGGTAGCGGAAGAGGCGGATGTAAATCAGCCTGCCCCGTTTGTTGAAGAGAATAAAGAGGTCGATTATTCAACCGACAGAACTAAAATCCTGCCTGATCCCGGGGTCATGTTTGTTGATGAGGAGAATATAGACTTTCAGAAATTCAACTCGGGGGACACCATTCTCTACGGGGGGGTCTTGCCGTTTGTTGCCCTGCCTGACGCCGATTTGGAGACCGAGGACAGCTTTTTTAACGAAGAAAGCTTCTCTCTCTTCCTTTATTTTAAAACGAAGTTTTGATTAGATCTTTGTATTTTGTACCGCTGAATATTATTTCTCTTTAATGCCGATAAATAGAATCCTCACAGCGGTAGCTTTACTAGACACTCTATTTTGTTAAACTAAATGGAACTTTTACGAATATAGGAGAATAAAATGAAGATAGCATTATTAGGAGGCACCGGAGACATTGCAGAAGGACTCGTGCTTAGATGGTCTAAAGCGGGACACGATATTTTTATAGGTTCCAGGAGTGACGAGAAGGCAAAAGGGATTGCGAATGAGTATATAGAGAAACTAAATGAGCTCGGGGTAGAATCAAATATTCAGGGTATGCCAAACGCAGATGCTGCCAAGGAAGCGGAAGTTGTGATAATAAGCATCCCCCCGGAGTATGCTGCAGATACTGTGAGGCAAATAAGTGACAGCTTCACGGATCAGATTGTTGTAACTCCCGTGGTAGCGATGGATAGGCATGAGGATAAGAGTTTTGTTTTCAACCCCCCTCCTCACGGCTCTTCGGCGCTTGAGATCAAAGAAGCACTGCCGGATACGGTAAAGCTTGTTTCCGCGTATCATAACCTGCCGGCTAAGGAGCTGAGTAAGATCGAGCAGGAGCTCGATTACGATGTGGTAATATGCGGGGATGACGAGGAAGCCAAGGAAGTAATAACTAAGCTTACTGAAGATATGCCCAACATGAGGGTGCTGGACGCGGGGCCGTTAAAACTCTCTTCCATGATCGAGGCGATTACGCCGCTTATCGTAAATTTAAACGTTAAGCATAAACAGCATTTCTCGGTAAAATTTAAATAAAACTTTTAGGGACGGCCTCACGGGCCGTCTCTAATTCATTCCCCTATTATTTGCAGCACTATTTCTCTTGAGCGGGGTCTGTTGTCGAAGTCCACGACTATAATCTGCTGCCATGTGCCGAGCAGAAGCCTTCCGGATGAAAACGGCACTGTTAGAGAGGCTCCCTGAAGAGCGGCTCTCACATGGGAGTATCCGTTCCCGTCTCCCCATCTTGCGTCATGATGGTAGTGAATGCCTCTTGGAGCTATCCTGTCCAGAGCTTCCTGGTAGTCCCTTACAGCACCTTCCTCAAATTCTATTGTCGTAACTCCCGCAGTTGACCCCGGGACAAATACAGTGACTGTTCCGGATGATATATCTCCATCACGCACAGCCGCGGCCACATCCGCCGTGATGTCTATCACGTCCGTCTCGCCCATGGTCTCAAACCTTATACCTTTTGTTATAACTGTCATAATATTTTATAAATGGAGCTTAAGTCGCTTTATTTAAACACGGTACTGCAGCCGCCATTTCGTCTCTTCACCTGGTTACTTGTTAATTACTCTACTACAATATTTGACGTGAAGTCTTCACTATCTATTTTCCAAGATCCATTTTCTTTGACGAGTATAGCGGTGCCGTCGATCGGTGTGTTGTCTATTGTGCTTACGGCCTCTATTGTAAGCGTAGCTTTATCTCCTTCCACTTTTTTAGATATGCTTTTTCTTTTCATTGTACGGCGGGTTTCCTGCATGAATTCTAAAAAGAAGGCCTCGTCTTCTTTTGATACCTGACCCATTTCATTCAGGTTTTTTTGAGATAAATACGGTTTTAACTCGTCAATAGACTTTGCGTTGGTAGATACCTTTAGAAAAGAATCGTAAAAAATAATCGGATCCTCATCTGCAAGAGCAATTCCCGCGATCAATACCGTAAAAATAAAGCTGTAAAGTAGTGAATAACGTCTCATAGTATTCTCCTATCTCTCACATGTATTTTACTAATACGTTTTAGCCTTCCAAGTCGAATAATACAGCGTTCGGATATTGTTTACAAGAAATTACAGTGGCAGTGATTCATTTGATTGGTTATCTTAAAGCAACAGCCGATCCGGTTTATAAATTACAATGACATTAAGGAGCATTTGATATGGACAAGACCCAAAGCCTGCTAAAGGAATTAACTGAAGCCCACGGTATCCCGGGGTATGAAACCGAAGTGCGGAGGCTTATTCGAAGCCATTTAAAACCCCTCGGGAAATTGAGCGAG
The DNA here is from genome assembly GCA_965216785.1 of Thermodesulfobacteriota bacterium. Taxonomy (GTDB): domain Bacteria; phylum Desulfobacterota_D; class UBA1144; order Nemesobacterales; family UBA2774; genus UBA2774. Next base: position 768,026 of record OZ244197.1, on the reverse strand, counting down.
GACAATATGGGCAGCTTGATCTGTGAGAAGCCGGGTAAATCCGGAGGGCCAAAAATCATGCTTGCGGGACACATGGACGAGATAGGGTTTATGGTCAAGCACATCTCAACAGACGGGTTTATCCGCTTTACGACGTTGGGCGGCTGGTGGGATCAGGTGCTGCTCGGGCAGAGGGTCATCATCAAAACGAGTAAAGGGGATGTGCTGGGCGTAATAGGCGCAAAGCCCCCCCACCTCTTGAGTCAGGAAGAAAGGGGCAAGGTAGTAGTCAGAAAAAATATGTACATAGACATCGGCGCTGTCTCGGAAAAAGACGTCGAAAAAGCAGGTGTGCGTCCGGGCGATCCAATAGTCCCGGTGAGCGAGTTTTCTGTTTTGTCCAATACCAAGACCTATATGTCTAAAGCGTTTGATGACCGCGTCGGTTGCGCGCTCGTTATCTCGGCGCTAAGGTCCTTCCCGAAACCTACGCACCCAAATACAATATTCGGCGTCACTACCGTTCAGGAAGAGGTAGGCGTGAGAGGGGCAACCACAAGCGTTGAAATGGTAAACCCCGACATAGCCTTCATACTCGAGTCAGATATAGCGGGGGACGTTCCGGGTATAAAGCCCGACGAGTCTTCTACCAAGATGGGTAAAGGCCCTTCTCTTCTACTTTATGACGCGCGTATGATTCCCAACTTAAAGCTCAGAGACCTTGTAATAGATACGGCGAAGAAAGCAAAAATACCACTACAATTCACTACTATGGAAGGGGGAGCCACTGACGGCTCGGTCATTCACCTTCACAAGACAGGAGTCCCTACGGTGGTGCTCGGGGTCCCTACGAGACACATACACAGCCATAACGCCATCATGCACAGAGACGACTTCGACAATACGGTAAAGCTGCTTAAGAACATACTTCAAAAGCTCGATAAGAAGACTGTACAGGAAATTAAATCGTTCAAATAAAGGAGCTTTGGGCGCTAATCTGTTTATATAACTTTCGCCCGAATTACTGGTAAACTTTACTACCTTGGAATCCATAAAGATCACGGGGGCGCGGGAACACAACCTAAAGGACGTGTCTCTAAAGCTGCCCCGGGGAAAACTTGTTGTAATCACCGGTATAAGCGGTTCCGGCAAATCTTCGCTTGCGTTCGACACCGTATTTGCCGAAGGTCAGCGCAGGTATATGGAATCTCTCTCGGCCTACGCAAGGCAGTTTGTTGAGAAGATCGATAAGCCCGATGTGGATTCGATAGAGGGTCTATCCCCCTCAATCTCAGTCGACCAGAAAACATTTCAGAGAAACCCCCGCTCTACAGTGGGAACGATAACGGAAATTTACGATTTTCTAAGACTCCTCTTTGCCCGTCTCGGAAAGCCCTACTGTTATAGCTGCGGAACGCCTATATCCGCACAGAGTTTGGATAAGATGGCCGAAGCTGTCCTTGAGCTCGGAGAGGGGGAGAAAGTTTCCATATTTTCACCGATAGTACAGGGCAGGAAAGGTGAGTATAGAAAAGAGCTTGAGAATCTTCGGGGCGAGGGTTACCTGAGGGTCAGGATTGACGGTGAGCTTTACGATCTGGACGAGGAGATAAAATTAAGCAGACAGAAGAAACACACAATCCAGCTACTCGTGGATGTGATAGTCCTCCGTTCCTCGGGCGTAGGGGAAAGACTGAGTGAATCGTTAAGAATTGCGCTTAAGCGCTCGGGCGGAGTAGCCATCGTTGAGTCGGGTAGCGGGGCGAGCATGACATTTAGTGAGAAATTCGCATGTCCCGAGTGCGGTTTAAGCTACCCGGAGATATCGCCAAGGCTCTTTTCCTTTAACAGTCCCTACGGTTGCTGCAGCGTATGTCACGGCATAGGCGAGACCTCGTTTTGCGACCCAGAGCTAATGATAGATGAGGAAATGTCCATAAAGGACGGGGCTATTATTCCCTGGAGAAACTCGGGGTATTTCAGAAATATTATAGAAGGAGTAGCCGATTTTTATGGTTTTAGTCTGAGTAAGCCATTTAAAAGCCTGCCTGAAAAAGTTAAAAAGCTCATCATATACGGCTCCGGTGACGAAAAGGTGATGTTCCACAGGGAGAGACGGGACAGAGTGCTCAAGTACTGGGATACCTATGCGGGAGTTTCAGGGATTATTGCAGAGTGGTACTTAGAGACCGATTCCGCTAAGGTTCGGGAGAAACTCTCACAATACATGCGCACAGCCGAGTGCCCGGATTGTAAAGGTTCAAGGCTAAGAAAAGAATCGCTTTCGGTTTTATTGGACGGGAAATCAATCTTCGACATATCCTCCATGCCGGTAGATAGAGGTATTAAGTTTTTCGATAATCTAGAGCTCAAGGAAAGAGAGTTTGTCATAGGACAAAGAATTTTGAAAGAAATAGAATCTCGCCTCTCTTTTCTTCAAAATGTAGGGCTTGGTTACCTCACTCTGGACCGTTCGGCGCCCACTCTATCGGGGGGTGAGGCTCAGAGAATTAGACTCGCAACTCAGGTTGGCTCAAAGCTCACGGGCATAACCTATGTGTTGGACGAGCCTACGATAGGTCTTCATTCAAGGGATAACGACAGGCTCATCGAGACACTGAAATCACTAAGAGACAGCGGAAATACCGTTTTAGTAGTGGAGCACGACGAGCACACTATCAGAAACGCCGATTTTATAGTCGATATAGGTCCCGGAGCAGGAGAAAAGGGCGGTGAGATAATGGCTGAGGGGGATATAAAAAGGCTCTCCCGTTTTAAGGAGTCCATAACTGTACGTTATTTATCCGGGAACCTTACAATACCCATACCCTCTCGCAGGAGAAAGCCTAAAGCTCAGATAGCCCTAAAAGGAGCGTCCGAGCACAACCTTAAAAACATCAATGTGCTATTCCCGATCGGAGTGTTGACTTGTGTCACGGGAGTCTCGGGCTCGGGCAAGAGCTCGCTCGTTTTAGATACTCTATACAACGCGCTCAGTAAAAAACTGTACAGAAGTAAGGAGAGGGTGGGAGCCCATAAAAAAATAACCGGTGATGGTGACATAAATAAAGTCGTACACGTCGAGCAGACTCCTATCGGTAGAACGCCCAGATCTAATCCCGCCACATACACAGGGTTGTTTTCGCCCATCAGGGAGCTTTTTGCAATGCTTCCTCAGGCCAATGCGCGCGGCTACAAGTCCGGCAGGTTCAGCTTTAACGTAAAAGAGGGCAGCTGTATAGGCTGCTCGGGTTACGGTGTTGAAAAGATAGAGATGCATTTTCTTCCTGATGTGTACGTAACCTGCGAGCGCTGCGGCGGGGGCCGGTATAATCAAGAAACGCTAGAAATAAAATATAACGATAAGAGTATTGCCGACGTGCTTGATATGACGGTGAGTGAGGCAGCAGAATTTTTTAAAAACGTGCCTCATATTAAATCAAAGCTCGATGTGCTTGAGGAGGTGGGCCTGGGTTATATAAGGCTCGGACAGCCCGCGACCACTCTCTCAGGAGGCGAGGCGCAGCGAATAAAGCTCACAAAAGAGCTTTCCAGAAGAGACACAGGAAACACTTTGTATATACTGGATGAGCCTACGATAGGGCTTCATTTCGATGACGTGAAAAAACTCCTAAAGGTACTTGACCGGCTTACCGACATGGGTAATACAGTGATTGTAATCGAGCACAATCTCGATGTTATTAAATGCGCTGATTATGTGATTGACCTTGGCCCCGAAGGTGGCGAGGAGGGAGGGCGGATAGTTGCTTCGGGAACCCCGGAGCAGGTTTCAAAGGTAAAAGGCTCCTACACAGGGACTTATCTCAAAAGCGCTCTTAAAACAAAGCATTCATCAAACGGGGCAGCGAATTAAATGGACTTTATACAATCTATCATTCTAGGCGCTATACAGGGGATTACGGAATTCTTCCCGATAAGCAGCACGGCCCACCTTGTGCTCATGCCCTGGTTTTTCTCGTGGAATGACGAGGGACTCGCCTTTAATGTAGCCCTTCACGTGGGGAGCCTGATTGCGATAATCTACTACTTCCGACAGGACTGGATTCGTATAATAAGAGAATTTCTAAGATGCTTGTCCAAGTTGAGCTTCTCAGACAATCCGGACGGAAGGATGGGTTTGTATCTTATAATAGCAACCATTCCGGGGGGACTGGCCGGGGTGTTTTTTGAGAGTTACGCATCGGGCATTCTGCGTAACCCGCTTTACGTGGCATTTTCTCTGTCATTTTTCGGAGTGCTTCTATACGCGTCTGACAAATACTCGAAAAAGAGTAAATCCGTAGAAGAGATGGGTCTTGTTGACTGTCTCATCATTGGTATCTCTCAGGCTTTTGCTATCGTACCTGGAGTATCGCGCTCTGGCGTCACGATCACCGGCGCTATGTTCAGGGGCTATAAAAGAGATCAAGCCGCAAAATTCTCATTCATGCTGGCTGCCCCTCTCATAGCCGGGGCCGGAGTATTCGAATCACGCCACTTAGAGCTATCCTCTGTGTTAAGTCTCCCGTTCGCGGCAGGAATTATTGCCTCAGCAGTATTTGCTTTCCTCGCCATTAAGTATCTGCTCAGGTTCGTTAGACACAGAAGCTACAACGTCTTCGTCGTTTATCGTTTGGTGCTTGCCATGGTAATAGTATTTTTGTACTTATACAAAAACTCGCATATTTAAGAGGTTATTTGAGGGTGCGGTATATGAATTTACTTTACATACTCCGGTGTCAAAGCTAACCTTTTTATATATGTGCTCTATTAGGCCTATATCACATTCTATATTCACTCTCCTATTAATTACAGCATTGTTTATTCCTCAAGGCGCATTCTCTTTACAGGCGAAAGAAAGTGAAGAAAGGAGCGATGTCATTGTAATAAACGCAATGTCGGATGAGCTCGAGCGCTCTCAAACAAAGCTGAAATTAGAGGGGTATGAAGCGCCCTATTTCATAAGCTATCAAATAAAAGACAACTCCTACACGAGCATTCAGGGCAAGTACGGAGCGATAGTAGACTCGGACACAAACAGGATAAGACGCCTCTATGTAGACGTACGCGTAGGGGACTATGAGTTCGATAACTCCATAAAGGGCCGCTCGGGCGGTGTCGTCCCCTTCCACGACGCCTCTTCCGTTCCTCTTGATAATGATCCCGATGCCATCAGGGCGGTACTGTGGCAGGTAACGGATCACGCGTACAAAGAAGCCCTAACTCAGTACTTCAATAAGAAAGCCACTATAGTTCATGAGGTTAAGGATGAGGATATAAAGAGTTTCACAAAGGAAGACAGACATACTTTTTTCGGCCCCGAGCTCAATCTTACGTTCGATACAGCCCTTTGGGAAAACAGGGTAAGGGATTTATCCGCGGTTTATAAAAATTATAAAGAACTCATAAACGGCGACGTTGTCGTCACGGCTCAAAAAGAAACTGTTTATTTCGTCAATACAGAAGGGACCCGTTATGTGAGGGATGAGGTGCTTTACTCTATAGACGCCCAGGTGTCAGCCAGGGCAAAAGACGGGAAGGAAATATCCAATTACAGAAACCTTTACTACGTTACCCCAGAAGACATACCCCCGCTTAAGGACTTAAAATCTATGTTAAAAGATATGGTGGACGAGACTATCCGTATGAGAGACGCCCAGGTGCTTCAGCCCCTCAGCGTGCCCGCGCTGCTGGAGCCCGAGGCCGCAGGAGTAGTGTTCCACGAAGCCGTTGGGCACCGACTCGAAGGCGAGAGGCAGATAGACGATAACGAGGGGCAGACATTCAGAAATAAAGTTGGCGAGAAAGTGATACCGCAGTTTCTATCCATTATTGACGATCCGACACTTAAGAGTTTTGAGGGTACGCATCTGATGGGCTATTACCCGTTTGACGACCAGGGCGTACCGGGACAAAGGGTCGTGCTCGTAGAGGACGGAGTGCTCAGAAACTTCCTGCTATCAAGAACCCCTGTAAACGGATTCCAGCGCTCAAACGGTCACGGTAGGGCCTCTTATGGCAGAGCGCCCATTGCAAGGATGAGTAATACTATTATCGAATCTAAAAGCACCCACACAAATGAGGAGTTAAAAGAGCTCCTCATCAAGGAAGTAAAACGCCAGCAAAAACCCTTTGGCCTATTAATAAAGAAAATGGAGGGTGGTGAGACCAATACTTCCTCTTACAATTTCCAGGCGTTCAGGGCCACTCCCGCCGTTATATACAAGGTAGACCCCAAGACTGGGGAGGAAACCCCCGTGAGGGATATAGAAATGGTAGGAACCCCTCTTGTGTCGATAAACAAAATCATCGCTACGGGCGAGGACTACGCTGTATTTAACGGATTTTGCGGAGCGGAGTCTGGCTACGTGCCGATTTCTACAATTGCTCCCAGTATTTTAGTGTCCGAGATGGAGTTTCAGCGTACCTCTTCTAAAAAGGAGAAACTCCCTCTGCTGCCCCCTCCTTTCTTTGAGCGTTCAGATAAATAATTATTTGCTGTTACAGTGGCTTATGTTTGAAATAAACAGTAGAGGAATCATAACAAAAGCTCTTAACTCACTAGAAAGAAAGGGTTTTTGTGCCCCTAAATTAGCTATTGAATGCATTTATATCTGTGATATAATGAGTTTTATTAAATCACTAGAATCTAGAGGTGTGTCTTAAAGGAGGAAACATGAAAAAGCTTACGAGTATTTTAACAGTTTTACTTTTAGCAGTGGTATTTATCCCGGGCGCTCTTGCGGCCGACGGTGACTTGTTTGTTCAGGTTGACAATGGTAACACGTCCGAAAACAATGACGAGTGCTCGATTCTGAAAGTCGAACCGGACGGTAGCCTCTCTCAGTTTATATCCCCTGCCGAAATCGAGGCCGTAACCGGATTAGGCAGCAACAGTTGTGAAAACACGGGCCTCGCAGTAGACATGGCGGGTAACGTCTTTTTCAGCTTGGATCATTTAAGTGCTACTGATCCTGATGTTGGCAGTATTTTAATGGCAACACCCGATGGGACACTTAGTCAGTTCGCGAGCCCCGCACAGCTCTTAGCCGCAATTCAAGGCGCTGCTGAAATTGATCTTGAAAACGGTATGGCGTTCGGCCCTGACGGCGCGCTCTATGTGAACGACTCCGATAGTAACTCGATACTGCGTATTCCGGTTCCGCTTGGACCCATCACCCAAGTTGTTACAGAGAACCAAATAGAAGCTCTGCTCGGACCTGGTGCCAATATAGACCTTGACAGTGGTCTTTCCGTAGATCAGTTCGGCAATATCTACTTTGCAAACGACGATAGCACCAATGACCTGAATAACGTGATATTTAAATACTCGCCTGTTAGCGGTCTTTCGATCTTAACCACCCAACAGCAGTTAATAGCTGCGACCGGAGTAACTCAACATGATCTTGACGTGGGAATGGTTTTAAAGGGCATTTTATATGTAATGGATGACGAAGAATGCGATTGCGTGCTGGTTGTAAACCCAGTAAGTGGTCAGGCAAATGTGTTCGTTACAGAAGACCAGATTACTGACGCGACAGGTGAAAGCGGAGCGGACCTAGAGGGAGGAATCGCAGCGGATAAACGGAATAACTTATATCTCGGGGAAGACGGTGGCGGTGATCAGCCCAATATAGTGCTTGTGAAAAACGGTAGAACATCGATATTCGTTTCAGATAGTGAGGTTGAAGATTTTTATGACTCCCTCGGTATTGGTTTTAATCCTGAGTTCCAAGGCTCGATGGCAATAGAAGGCGTCAAAGAAAGTGTTGCTCAAATCCCGACATTATCTGAGTGGGGACTTATCGCTATGGCTCTGGCCCTCGGAATGGTAGGTTTTGTAGTCATGAGAAAACGCGCTTTGAAAGCCTAAAGGACTTAACAGAAATAACCTAATTTAGAAAAGACCAAAGCCCCTTGCTTCTAGTGAGTAAGGGGCTTTTTTTATATTCCTTTAACAATATTAGAGGTTACTGCATTTGTCTCAAAGCTATTTCATGGGAGTATGCGCGGGCGCTTTCATAACATAGGCTTCAAATCCAATCCTTTATTTGTTACTATTGAGTAACTTACTTCCTTACAATTCACCATAGGGGGCACCAATGGCTAAAAAAGAAAAAACTATCGAGTCACTGCTTAAAGAGAAACGCACATTTTCTCCGAGTAAGAAATTCAAAGAGAAAGCGCATGTCAGCTCAGATGCTGTATATAGGAAGGCAAAGCGCAACCCTGAGAAATTCTGGGAGGACTTTGCGAAAGAGCTCGATTGGTTTAAGAAATGGAGGAAGGTGCTAAGCTGGAAGCCTCCTCATGCCAAGTGGTTCCTCGGAGGGAAGATTAATGTTTCTTATAACTGTCTTGACCGCCATATAACTACACACAGAAAGAATAAAGCAGCGATCATCTGGGAGGGGGAATTCGGAAAGACTGTCACACTTACATATTGGGAGCTCTACAGGGAGGTAAATAAATTTGCCAATGTCTTAAAAGGGCTTGGAGTAAAAAAGGGCGACGTCGTGACGATATATCTGCCCATGGTTCCCGAGCTTGCGATTGCGATGCTAGCCTGTGCAAGGATAGGTGCCCCGCACAGCATAGTGTTCGGCGGATTCAGCCCCGAGAGCCTGAGCGACAGGATAAAAGATTCCAAATCTAAAGTACTTATTACCTCGGACGGCGGCTACAGAAGGGGGAAAATAGTACCTCTTAAGAAGAACGCTGACGAGGCGCTAAAGAAAGCTAAAAGCATCAAAAAAGTTGTCGTGGTTGACAGAGTCGGAAGCAGAGCCAGAATAAAAATGAAAAGGGGAAGAGACTACTGGTGGCATGAGCTCATGGATGAGGCGGCGGCTTACTGCGTCCCCGAGAGAATGGACAGCGAAGACATGCTTTTCGTACTCTATACGAGCGGAACTACGGGTAAGCCCAAGGGTATTGTCCACACCACAGGGGGCTACCTGGTGGGGGCATACGCCACGACAAAATGGGTCTTTGATATGAAAGACGAGGACACGTATTGGTGCACTGCAGACATAGGCTGGGTAACCGGGCACAGCTATATTATTTACGGCCCGCTTGCCAATGGGGCAACGTCTTTAATGTACGAGGGAGCACCCGATTACCCGGATATAGGCAGGTTCTGGGCTATAGTGGAAAAATACGCTGTTAATATTCTATATACTGCACCCACTGCGATAAGAGCGTTTATGAGGTGGGGAGAGGAGCACCCCAAGAAGTACGACCTCAGCTCGCTTCGTCTTCTGGGCTCGGTCGGAGAGCCGATCAACCCCGAAGCCTGGGTTTGGTACCATACGCATATAGGCGATAAAAAATGTCCGATCGTTGACACATGGTGGCAGACAGAAACGGGTTCTATACTGATTACTCCTCTGCCCGGAGTAACCAAGACGAAGCCAGGCTCAGCTACAGTCCCGTTCCCTACAATTGATGCCGATGTTGTTGACGAAGAAGGTAAAACCGTTAAGGAGGGGGCGGGATATCTCGTCATTAAGAGTCCCTGGCCTTCTATGCTGAGGACTATCTACGGCGACCACGGACGCTATAAAGAACAGTATTGGAGCAAATACCCGGATATTTATTTTACGGGAGACGGCGCAAAGCGTGACAAAGACGGTTGTATATGGGTACTTGGCAGAGTGGACGACGTCATGAACGTGGCCGGCCATCGCTTAAGTACCATGGAAGTGGAAAGCGCTCTCGTGGATCATCCATCAGTAGTAGAAGCAGCAGTTGTGGGAAGGGCGGACCCAATTAAGGGCCAGGCCGTTGTAGCATTTACAACCCTCAAGAAAGGGATAGAGACAAGCTCCCGGCTGGTAGCAGAATTAAGGCAGCACGTGGCCAAGAAGATCGGGGCCATTGCAAGGCCAGATGAAATTATATTCACAGCTGAGCTGCCCAAAACACGTAGCGGTAAGATAATGAGAAGGCTCCTAAGAAATATAGCCGAAGGCTCGGTTCTGGGTGATACGACAACACTTGCCGACCCGAGTGTCGTAAAGGAACTCAAAGAGAAGTATGAAGATAATGAATAGCTGAGTGGTTAAGTGGGTACGGATTCAGGTTGTTTAGACGTTGCAATATCAGTCCGGGCTGATTCCCAGAGCTTGAAGCTTTCGATATCTTTCTTTATAGAAGTAATAACTATCCCTATTACAGTGGCGTCGTCCAACAGGCCTGTAGCAGGCAGAATGTCGGGTATTGCGTCCATGGGGTTCACGAAATATACGACTGCTCCCGCGCTCAGAAGCAGAGTAGTTTTTGATACCCCTGTGTAATCACCTCTCGCCCATGCTTTTATCAAGCTCAGAAGCGTGCTGAGATCGCTCTTTACGCCGTTCATACGGCTTACGCCTGAGTCTATGCTGAGCGTAGCACTATCGACAAGGCGGTTCAATTTGTTGGTATCTTTAAGAATTGAGCCCGCACTTTTTGTTGCGCGCGTAAGCAAATAGGCGTAATCTGTCTTTCCAGATTTCATAATTTGCCCTAAAGGATGGTGTATTGTTAGTATAAAAGCTAAGTAAGGTCCTTAAGCTTAAGGCCGTTATCTTTGAGAAAAGGCAGGAGACCCTTTTTATTTATAGTTCTGAGTGCACGGGTGGAAATCCTGATTCTGACCGTACGGTTAAGTTCAGGGACAAAGATGTGCTTCCAATGAAGGTTAGGGTTTTGACGGCGCTTAACCTTATTATTCGCGTGAGACACATGGTTGCCTGTTAGCGGTGCTTTACCTGTGATCATACATTTCTGTGACATACTAATCTCCCTAAATTCCCAATTTCCCTAATATTATCCCATAAACTTCCTGTTTGTAAATAAAAAATATTACGCATCCAAATCTAAGATTTTATAATCTAATTACAGTATGTTCCTATAATTAGGATTTCTTCCCCGTTTTTATTATAAAATATTCTGAATTAGAGGGGGGAATAATTCTGCTTGTAATGGATAATATCATGTGTTTAGATATTATGTGGAACAAAAAACCTTAGGAGGTACGTAAATATGTTGAGAGGAGCTTTAACATTATCAATGTTAGTATTAGCTCTTACATTAGCACTTCCGGTTTTTGCTGCCCAGCACGAGGGAAAAGCCGATGATAGTATGAAAGACGGTGATAAGATGGCGGCTATGGAAGGTACGTTAATCTGTGTACAGGTAGACGAGGAAGGCAATGTTCAGACAATGGCCGAGTTTACCGAGTGTACAGGCACAGTAGTCATGGTCGGGTCCGACAAAGCGGCGGCGGTTGCTGCTAAGAAGGACGATATGAAGGGTATGAAAGGCGGAAAGCAGACTGTAAGCGGTGAAATCGCCGGACATACCAGGGGTTGGATTCTCGGAACGGCTTCAGCGCTTGACGAATCGGGCGCAAAGGAAGCTTCTGTATCTGGCACATTAGTATGCTTGCTACCGAATTATGAGGACGGAAGCGTACAGCCTGTTGTAGCAACATCGCCTTGTGGTGAGAAGGATCAGCACCTTCACGTTGTTACCACAAGCGGCGGTCAGGTTTATGCTTTACATGGGTCAGAAGAGGCAATAAGTAAATTAGAAGCTACTTCAGACAGGAATAGTGTAGAGCTCCAGGGTAAGATCCAGGGCGATCAGGGCGCCTGGGTTCTTTATGTTAACTAGTTCGGTCTGATAATTAGAAAAGTTATGGGGAGATTCTAAGCAGGATCTCCCCTTCATTTTTTTTCTACGCCAGTCTTAATCCTTCCACACTATTCAGTAACAACGGAAATTGTTCTTTGGGTATTGTTAAAAGGTCCATCAACCAGGTTCCCGTCTTTATCTAAAAGCTGAAGAGTAATAACATACTCTCCGCTACTTAGACCACTTACAAACGCGGGGGTCCATTCCGTCATAGTGATTGAATGCTCCACAGCGTCCGCTACATTTTTACGGATTGTGTATTTAGCATTGTAATCATCGCCAAGCTCAGCATTAATAAGGTAAAAATCGAGCATAATCTTTTCTGCGTCCTTACCCTCATATTTGCCTTTCGGCCTGCTGTAAATGATAGTAGGTTTTGATTTGTCGAGCATAAACTCCCCGTCTTCCTTGCCGATGTAAAAATTTACTATATCCACAGATCCTTCTGATTTTACGCTCTCATGATAGGAGCGGCTCGGAAACACCAGGATCGTATGAGCGCCTTCATCAAGCGTACCTATATCAAAGGGCACTCCGGCTTCATAATCGGCAAAGTAGGGATCGTTATCTAGAATTATATGAGCGTGCTGCCCTTTTGCGGAGTTTGCGATTTCAGAGGCCCTTTCGGTATCTGTTTGTATGCCAAGCTCATAGTTCTGTACGTCCACTACTACAGAGACGTTATTGTCTTCCAGGACATCTCCGTCTTTTATATTTGCAAATAGTGCTTTTGCACCCGGGAAAGCGGGGGATCTTTCCCCTGCTTCAATTATTACCTTAGGCTCTTCAACTTGGGTTTCAGGTGCAGGGTTGTTTTGCTGTACTGCGGCTGTATCCTCAACAGCCTCTTTGCTTGCGTCGCCTGTTTCTTGTTTGCATCCCGTAATTCCTACGGCTACAAGAGTGAAAATACTTAATAATGACAGCAATATTGTTCTTCTCATTTTCTTAGCTCCCTTTGAGTTTGATATATGTAATGTATTCTAAATTACCATGTACTGTAATCCAATTATATTTTCTTACAAACTCAATTTGCGGCCACGGATTTAAGTATGATAAGCGAGGATTTGTTAAAAATAGTTGCCTGCCCCGAGACCAAGCAGGATTTGGTGATTGCGGAGCCTGATCTTATTGATAAGATTAATCTTCTTATAGAAGAAGGGGAGCTAAAAAACCGCTCCGGGCAAAATGTCGGAGAGAAAATAAACGGCGGGCTCATACAAAAGGACGACCGTAAATACCTCTATCCAATAAGGGACGGAATACCGATTTTACTGATTGATGAGTCAATATCACTGGAATCACTTTCCTGATTAAGAAGTGTTTACGTATTAATTGCATATTACTTAACCCAGGGTTTCTTTTCAGTTTCTACTTCTTCTATAAGCCCTGTCTCCTCGCTCCTATTATCCTCTATTTTAATGAATTCCGCTTTGTATTTTTCGTTTACCTCGTCCCGGGCGACTCCTGCGTATCCTTTCTCTAACAGAAGCATATTCAGTATCTTTCCTCCCGGTACATATACATAGGCTGAAATACCGCCGTATCCGGCTCTTTGTTGCCTGTGAGGCTCTATATTTACGAGTGTTCCTCTTTTTAGTACCGACTTTGTGAATATTTCAGCTTCCTTTTTTTTGTTATCCGGAATTTTTATCCCGGCGAGTCTGATTGTATCGATTTCAAGGTCTGGAAATCTGCAGAGGAAGGTGTCTCCGCTACTGACCTGCACTACGTCGCATGTAAATGTGTCGGGCTCTAACCATTCCAGCTTCTCTATGGCGGTTTCATATTGAGCACAGCCTATAAATAATACTGTTATTATCAAAATTATCTGTACGTGTACTATTCTCATGACCATGAAGTATTCCCTTTGCATATTCATTTACCTTGCTCTTAACTCCCTTAACCCAAGCGCTACAAGAAAAAAGATTGCCGCACAAACAGTCATCGACGCTCCTGTCGGGAGTGAAAAAATAAACGAGAAAAAGTAGCCTAAAGTTGCTGATAAGATTCCTATAACTATGGAGAGTATAAAAACGAGTTTCAGATTTTCCGTTATGAGCAGCGACGAAAGCGCCGGCAGTGCTAATAACGCAAACACGGGAAGCGCGCCGAGAGCTCTGGTTGATACAGCCACTACTACTGCAATGGTAATAAGGAGGCCGGTGTTCAGCAGCCTTACAGGATATTTAAACAGTTTCGCGGTCTCGGTGTCAAAGGATACGAATACAAAATCTTTATAGTAGATCAGGTGAATTATAAATACTGCAAGCGCAACAGAGGGTATTATCAAAACGTCTGAAGGGTCAACTACAACGGCGCTTCCGAAAAGTATATTTGCTATATCATGCGCCCCTTTTGTTATCCTGTCGCCTATTATAACTACTGCTCCCGAGGCCAGTAAAAATCCAAACGCAATAACGCCTTCCGTGCTTATCCGTGAGAAATCCCTTTTTGATGAAAAGAAAACGGCTGCCAGGCATGTCAATAGCAAGGACAGTATAAAGGGATCGAATAATGAGGCGAAAACCCCTATGCTGTATGCTTCAAGATAAAAAGCTAACCCAACGCCGAAGCTCGATATTTGAGTAAGCGCCGCGCTTACGAACACTATGCGCCTCAGCACCACATATACTCCGAGAAAACCGCACACAGCACCCGCGGCGGCCCCGACTATCATAGGGTCTCTCCATAGAAAGTAGCTGTTTATAAATTCAGCAAATGTTGCCATATTAGTCCAGCATTATGTCAGGCGGTCGATCGCCTGCATCTCCTTTATTCTCTCCATATCAAGGTTCAGCCCGAAGAACGCGCTCAGGTTCTCGCTGTTTAGAATTTCGGACTTCTCGCCTGCCTGAAATAGCTCCTTGTCCTTGTCGATCAATATAATATAGTCTGAAAATGCGGATATAGTGTTTAGAAAGTGGCTGACCATTAAAACCGCAAGCCCGCTCTCCTTTTTTATATCTTTTACAAGGCTCATTATTTGCGCCTCTCCCTTAATATCTACCGCCGCCGTTGGCTCATCTAGTACTAATATATCGGGCTCCCCAGCAATCGCCCTTGCGAGGAGCGAGCGCTGCTTCTCTCCTCCCGAAAGCGAGCGGAATTTGCGGTTAGATAAGTGTGATATCCCCGCTTTTTCAATCGATCTCTCTATTGCTTCTCTATCCCTCATCCCGAGCCTCTTTCCGGGGGAGACCCTGCTGTATCGTCCCATAGATACGAGCTCATACACTGAAACCGGAAAGATGGGGTCAAACTTTTCACTCTGCGGAACGTAGCCCAGCACTATACCTTTTTTAGAATTAACTTGTCCCGCTAGAGGGTGTATTAATCCCAGTATAGTTTTAAGGAGAGTGCTCTTCCCACTCCCGTTAGGCCCTAATACTCCCCAAAATTGTCCACTGTCTATGGATATATCAGAAGTTTTAATGAGCGCTTTTTTTTCATACCCTATTGTTAGATTTTCAAGCTTTATGAGATTCGCCATCGTTTTTATCCCAGACTTAGAAAGTGAGAACCCCCCCGGACTGAGTCCCCTTCTCAAGGGCAGCCCGGGGGCACCTTTGGAGATATGTAAACTTATTTATCCGTCATTAAATCCTGCCCTGATTTCAGTCGAGCCTGTCCTATTCTGAAGCGCAGACGTAATCTCGCCCACGAGCGCGTCGAATAGCTCAATATAGCTCTCTATACCGTCTCTCCCCTCAACCATCGCAGGCAAAGAAAGGAAAATGACGCCTGTTTTCTGGGCGATAATCGAAGCCGTTTTTTCCGGGTAATAGTTAGCCGCTATAATAAGTCCGACATTCTTACGCTCCATCGTGTTTATAATCTCGGCAGTGTGTGAAGGCGAAGGCGGTATTCCCGGTTTAGGTTCTATCGTTCCCGCGTTCTTAAAACCCGCCCAATTCAAGAAGTAGCTCCAGAGCTTATGGTATGTTACGACCTGAGTGCCTTTAAAGGGCTCAAGCTCATCTTCCCATTCGCTTATCTTAAGCCTGAGTGTGCTGACGAAGTTGTTGAAATTCTCCTCGTAATATGAAGCGTTCTCAGTGTCTATTTGTATGAGTCTTGCAGCGATGCTTCTGGCGACGGGTATACCGCTTCTGGGGTCAAGCATATAGTGAGGGTTGCCCCCCGGGTGTACGTCCCCCATCGACCTGTCGACTGGTATAGTGGGCACTTCCAGAAATTCCTTAATTGATACAGAGGCGTTATAGTGGCCGATTTCGTGGGGAGAGGAGATATTTGAGTTCCTTGCCCCAGTAATGAGAATCGGCAGCCACCCAACTTCTAGGTCAAGACCGTTATAGATAAGCATATCCGCCTGGTTAAGCCTTGTAATAAAAATCGGCTTTGCGTCTACGAAATGGGGGTCTTGGTAACCCTTGGCGAGGCTCGTTACCTCTACTCTGTCTCCGCCGATCTCTTTTGCGATAGCGGCAAAGTCCGGTACTGAAGTCACTACCTTTACCTGGGCAAGCGCGGGTATATCGGTCATAACAAGCGCCGCCGCTGCAAATAACACACTCAATGCAAATTGTTTTAGTGAAATTTTGTTTTTCATAGCTCTTTTCTCCTATTACGTTTTCTTAAAACGGGTGCGCCCCGTGCGCTCCCAGCGAGTACTGGAACTGAAGGAATATCGCGTGCTGGTTTTCGGCAAAGTCCTGGTTCAGGTAGTCGTACTGTATTCTCAGGCGCGAGAATTCGCTCGGGTTAAAAGTCAGCATCGGCGATAGGCGGTACGTTCTGCCTTCTAAACCGAGCATCCCTTCTTCATGTCCCTCTTCCTCCTCGCCTGTCCTAATTAAACTAAACAGCCCGGCCGGATCACCCTCTAGCTCCTCTTCTTCATGTACAGGTGTATTCGTGTCGATTATCCCGTACCGAAATCCGGTATTCCATCTCTTTGCGAAACGGTAAACGAGCTGAGCGTACCAGCCCCAGTTCTCGAGGTTCTCTTCAGGGGTGTCCGCGTCTAGGTACATAAACTCTGACTGGAGCATCACTTCCTGATAAGGGTTATTTTTAAGCGGCCGGTATTTGGCGAATAGGTCTACACCGTATAGGTTTGATCTCTCATCACGCCCGGTATTGTTTGCGCCCGTAGCGAACGAGCCGCCCAAGCTTACGCCAAGCGCCTCAGAGACCTCAACGAAGTTTGCCAAATGGAAAATATAAAGGAGCCTTGCCAGGTTGTTTGCGTTTTCGTCCCTGTCAAAGGTCGGTGTCTCTACGTCAGGGCTTCCGCCCAGAGCGCTTAGCTCCATATACCAAGGAACGGGCACAAGAAAATTAGCCTCTATGCTCGTTGGGTTTAGATGCTCGCCCAAGAACTGAGCTGCGGGTAGCGGCAGAGTCACGAAGTTCTGGTTGTGTCTGTGGATTTGGTTGATCCTGCCGAACTTGGCCCTCATTCTTCCCGCTCTTATCTGAGAGTTAAGCGGCAGGCTGAAAAGCGTTGTCCCGTATGCTTCTTCAAGCTCCACTCCTTCGATTCCGAAAGAGAGGAAAGCATCGAACCTGAAGTAGGAGTCTATAACGCCCTGAAATCCGATCTCGAGTTCCTGTAGATTAACGCCAGTATTTTCAGGGTCTGCCTCAGCGAATACAATCGGGTCGTCCTGCGAATACCAGGCGGCAGCGAATATACCTATTACGCTTATCTCGGGGTTAAAGGTATTGAGGGCTCTCTGGAAAAATCCCTCCCGCTCAGTGGCAGGCTGCTCAATCACGGTTAAATCCGTTTCCTCTTCGACTACTATTGTCTCGTCTTTTTCTTTGGCTTGTTTTTCCAATGTTTCATTTTTCTCTTCAAGCTCATCAATTCTTTGCTGCATCGTTTCCATCATTTTCCTGAGCTCTTTTAGTTCCTGCTTTACATCATTTTTCTCATCTCCAAATGCTTGCTGTGTAAAATCCGGAGATATAAACAGAATTAGGACTGCTGTAAAGATAATTCTTCTTAAACGCATAACTCACCTCCAAATGTGTATTAGTATGGAATTCCGGTAACCAATCAGCCGGTGTGAGCTATTTCTTATTGAATAGAAAAAACCTCGGCGCTAAAAACGGAACTTCCGCACTTTAGTCCGAACATATGAATGTATATGTATAATTGGGGCGAATTTATCGGTTCATTTCACCCTTGTGCTCACACGGCAAACTGAAAGCTATACGGTCGGCGGTGAGCGTGAGGGTTTATTAAGTTGTAAGAATGAAGATGGTATTAGAAATTCGGTTTCTTCTAAGGATGTGATAATCAGCGGGATAGGTGCAATGAATACGGCACCCATATCCGGCAGCTTAACGTTTCCCTGCAGTAAACAGGCAGAGCAATCCTGGACCGAATGGTGCGTGTCGGGCGCCGCGTCGGAGAGCTCAATTACAGATCCGGAGTCTATACCTATAGCATGATTGTGTAAGCTGATAGATATAACGAAGATGACTGCCAACATCGGCAGTAACAATCTTGCGGGTCCTTTCATTATATTTTCTCTAACTGTATTCATCCGACGTCCGACCTGTTTTTAGATGATAGCAAGATATCCCTTAAAGTGCAAGCGGCCTCTTCTACTGTTAAAGATACATCTAAATCTATGCCGCTTTTCTTAAGCTCCGAGAAGAGCTCTCCCAATATAGGAGGCTCAATATGGCATTTTGAAAGAGACTCTACATCAGAGAAAATCTCTTTCGGGGTGCCTTTCTTAACTATATGTCCTCCCTCGCCGATCAAATAGACCGTATCTGCGACAAGAGGCACTGTATTCATGTTGTGTGTTGATAATACTATAGCTGTTCCGTGCTCGCGGTTTACGCTGTTCAGCAGATTTATCTGTTCTTTTCTGCAAGTGGGGTCTATGTGCTCGAACGGCTCGTCCAGGATTAAAAGCTCGGGTCTAGTGGCAAGAGCGCCCGCAATTGCAACCTTGGTTTTTTCCCCCCCGCTCAGGTAATGAGGCACTTTATCTCTAAGGTGGTCAATATCGAGCTTAACAAGAAGCTCCTCTACAAGCTTATCTGTCTCTTCCTTGTCGTAGCCGTAGTTCCGTGGAGAAAATGAAATATCATCCCATACGCGGGGGGCGATGATCTGAAGCTCCACGTTCTGAAGGAGCGCCCCTATTCGCTCGCGTACTTTCTCATAGTCTGCTCCAGGGTTTACACCGAGCACATTGATCTCGCCCTCTGTTGATTTTAATAGTCCCAAAAGGAGCGAGAGAAGTGTAGATTTACCGCTTCCGTTGGGTCCGAGTATTGCTACACGCTCACCTTTTCCCACAGTAAATTCCTGCCCGTCAAATGAGAGCGAGGTGCCGTCGGGGTATTTGAATTTCAGGTTACTTACTTTTACAAGCTCTTCCAAAGTTTCTCCTTATTTTCTCTCTTTAGCTATGTATCCTATTGATATTATTAGAATGATTGCCGCAAGAATAAGCGCATATAAGCCCGATTTGTAGATACTTCCATAAAGCTTAACTCCAAGCGCTACGGAGAATATTAATACACCAAATCCTACTGCCCTTAAGTCCTCTGTACTAAATCTCCTGCTGTTTTTATCCGCCGCAATTTTCCCTGTATACCCCCTTACTTTCATCACACCGTAATACTTTTCCGTTATGTCGAACCCCTTTACCAGCACGAGCCCAATGCCGGACGAGAAATTGGCGATGTTTGTGAAATATTTCTTTTTTGTCAGACCGCCTCTTACCTTAAGACCTTTAACCAGTTCATCGGTCATTTCAAGCAGAACGAAGAGCGAGCGGTACGTCAGATACAGCCCGTCGTGAATTATCCCGGGCAATATAGGTTTTAGGGTTTTAAAAACATCGGGGTAAGGAGTGGTTACTATGAGAATCACCATAGTAAGGGCGGCGGTTAGGGCCTTTAACATTATCACCCCCGCTCTCAACAGACTTCCGTCCCAGGTTGCTATGACGAATAAAATTGCGAATATAGCAGGATAAGCCGCAATAGTTATTATTTTAGTAACTGAAAGCCTTGTCCATACGGCCATGCTTACAAGTAACAGATAAATGGCGAGCAAAAGGTAAAACTCTTCTGTAATCACTACAGAGGCTATGACCAGGGCTGAAAACAGTAGCTTGCTCGGTGCCGCTGCGCTGTGGAGAAAGCTCTTTCCATGATTTGCGTAATAATCTATTAGTGCAATGTCCATTCTCTGTTTCCTATGTTGTGTCCGTCTGTATCAAATCTGGCCGGATGCCCGAGACGTACTTTATAACGAGCCCTGTAATCACTCCCTCGATCATCCACCCGAAAAATAGTATGGTCAGGGCTGTTTTTATGAACACGCCAATGTTAAGCCCGTTTTTTACGTGTGATTCCGCCTCTATCATTAGATCGGGGTTCACATGGGCTGCATAAAGTAGACCTACTAGTAATGTTGTGCTCAATATCAGGCTGAACACCGCTGCAATCCCCGACGACCAGCCGACCGAATAGTTACCCATCAGCATTTTAAACATTAGAAATAGGTAATAACCGAGTACTGCTTCGGCGCCGACTACAATAGTATTAAGCCCGACTACGGTTATCCCCCCGTGGCCGAACATCGCTATTATCAGGTCTACGATGAATATTGAAATAAACGCAAGCGCGGGTCCAAGGATTATCCCGGCCACTACGCTCAGGTTCACGTGATACGCAAACGGAATCACCGGCAGCGTCATGCATACGATCATGAGCGCTGAAATTATCCCGATGAGCGGGATCTTCCGGGTCAGCTCTACACGCCTTACTCTGTATATACACAATGCGAGTAATACCGCTGTGAATAACCAGCCTGCTAATACGAGCCAGCCGGGGAGCACTCCGTCGGGTATGTGTAAATGTGACATATCTTTTTATTTTCCTTACGCCCTACATTCCTTACATTTCCCGAAAAGCTGAAGGAAATGGTTTTGAATAGGGATGCCGGTGTCTTTTGATACCTTTTTCGATAATTCCTCAATAGGGCACTCTGTGTATTCGATTACCTTACTGCAGTCGGTACAGACAATAGGGTGACGGTGCCCTTCGGGTGCTAGCGCGTAGCTGTGGCAGCCGTCTTTGAGGTGAACTTTCACGACTAATTCGAGATCGACCAATGTTTCAAGCGAGCGGTATACAGTAGCCAGGCCTGTGCCGGGGAGTATCTCCTTTACGTTTGTATGAATTTTATTTATCGGCAGATATGCGTGCGTATCCTGAAGGACTTTAAGTACAGCCTTTCTCTGCGGCGTAAACTTCAGTCCCTGCTCGTGGAATATGCTTTTTATATCTTTTGACACGATTATTAACTTAAAAACCCTATTTTTTAAAGATAATACACGACCGTGCTAACCGCTCCGTTCTCTATAAATAGTTACAATAGATTGTGTGATTGGTCCTAATTGAGAAACTTTCTCAATTATATGCGTATATTTAAAACCTGTCAAATCAAACGTTAATTTTTTCTGGTATCTATTGTGATAAATAACTGTGGATTTGGATTTTCAAATGAATAGCTGGAATTACTTAAGGTCCTTCACCATAAGAAGCACATCGCCCGTGTAGTGAATGAGTTCGTGCGGCACCATCGGCTCACGCTTGATCTCGTAAAAATCGTTTCGTTTGTAGAGCCTCACCGCGCCTTCATTTTGCTCAAACACCAGTAAACTCAGCTGCGCAAGCCCTCTTTCTTTCGCCTGCTGCTCAGCGATCTCAAGGAATTTCGTGCCGATCCCCATTCCTCTGTACTCATCGAATACCGCCATAGCGCATATGTAGAAGCTCCCGTACTGCTCAAGCTTTGTGTATGGGAGGAGAACAGGGTCAATTTCAGACTCTTCCACATCGCTCTCTTCCATCGGAAAAGTAAGGAGCATCCCAAGGACTTCACCATTCAGCTCAGCAAATACAGCGTTTTTATAGCTAAACGGCGTATCTTCCTCAGCATAGCGCGCGGCGCCGAATTCGAATATATCCTCACCTGGCTCGGCGTACGTGGTCCAAATGTACTCGGCAACTCCGTCAGATGCTATGCTGAAAAGCTCTGCAATCAGTCTGCCCTCGTCCTTCCTTGCCGGGCGAAATGTTGTTCGGTCTGTTTGGGTTCGGTTCATGATATCCGCTCTAACAATATATTACCGAAAACGGGTTTAGCCGTCATATCTAAATATTTATATTATATCGGGTATAATGTAGCAAGTTAAAAAGTGAGTGGTAAATATAATTGATGTAAATTATTGTAGATTGATCGTTAAGGCGGGATGCGTTTCCAGAACTAAACAACTTACTGTCATTGCCGAAAAACTATTCTTATAATTTATGACAATTCCGGTAAATTGAGAACAATAACTGAATCATACACACTGAAACGGTGGTGTATGAAGGGAGTAATATAATAAATGCTATCTTTTGAAGAATTAGGATTATCCATATCAACGCTTAAAGTCCTTAAGAAAAAGGGTTTTGAGGTTCCTACACCAATACAGGAAGCCACCATTCCAGCAATACTGGATGGGGATAAAGACATAGTGGCCCAGGCTCAAACGGGCACGGGTAAAACAGCCGCGTTCGGGCTCCCGTTTGTTGAGCTTCTCGAAGAAAACAGAGGTCACGTGCAAGCCCTGGTGCTGACACCTACAAGAGAGCTTGCGATACAGGTGGCCGAGGAAATCCATTCCCTAAAGGGCAAGAGAAAGCTAACCGTAATCCCGATTTACGGCGGCCAGTCTATTAACCTTCAGCTGAGACTCCTTAAAAAAGGGGTCGATATTGTCATTGGCACCCCTGGCAGGGTGTATGACCACATAGAGCGTGGAACTCTGCAACTGGGTGAGATTTCACACCTTGTTTTAGATGAGGCCGATGAGATGCTCAACATGGGTTTTCTCGAAGACGTCAAAAAGATTATGAAGCATACCGCTTCAGAGAAAAGGACGCTTCTCTTTTCCGCAACTATGCCAAAAGAGATTCTCAAGATCGCCAGCCAGCATATGAGGGAGTTTGATGAGATAAAGGTTACGAGCGATCAGCTCACGGTATCTCAGACGGACCAGATCTATTTCGAGGTATCAGCCCGGGATAAGTTTGAAGCGCTATGCAGGATCATCGATATTGAAGAGGAGTTTTACGGCCTTGTTTTCTGCAGGACAAAAAAGGACGTTGACAACATTGCCAATCACTTGATTGAGCGCGGGTACGACGCAGACGCTTTGCACGGCGATTTATCTCAGCCGCAAAGAGAGAAGATACTGAATAAATTTAAAAAGCGCCTGATTAATATACTCGTTGCAACAGATGTTGCCGCAAGAGGTATTGATGTCCAAGACCTGACACACGTCATTAATTTTGCTCTTCCCCAGGACGCCGAATCATACGTACACAGGATAGGGCGGACGGGGAGAGCCGGAAAAGAGGGGAACGCCATTACATTTGTCACGCCAGAGGAGTACAGAAAACTCAGGTATATAAGCAGAGAAACAAAGACAGATATCCGAAAGGCTAAGCTCCCCGGCGTTAAAGATGTAATTAAGTCTAAAAAGCTCAGGATAAGTAATATCCTTGACGACTTAGTGAAAGCAAGTCCGAGGATCGAGTACTTAGAAATGTCTCAGGAGCTTCTAGAGGCGAATGAGCCTCAGGACATAGTGGCGGCACTGCTTGAGTATTCATTTCAGGATGAGCTGGATGAGAAAAATTACACTCAAATCAGAAGCCCATACAAAGAAACAAATCTTGTTGATACCCAAGGTAAGACAAGGCTCTTCGTAACTCAGGGCAAGAAAGACGGGTTAACACCACAGAAACTTACACACTTTATACAGAACAAGTGCGGTATAAAAAGTAAAAAGATTAGAGATGTACAAATCCTGGACAGTTTCTCATTTGTTACCCTGCCTTTCCATGAGGCAGAGGTGCTTCTTTCATACTTTAAAGGGAAAAAGAAGGGTAAGGGGCCGTTTATCACAAAAGCCAAAAAGGGCAGAGGCCGCGGCTAAATTTAGTCAGAGCCTAAAGTTTCTTAATTTGTTTGTACCTGAAACAATTAGTTACGTGGTCGTTCACCATCCCAGCAGCCTGCATATATGCGTAGCAGATCGTAGACCCGACAAAGCTGAACCCTCTTTTCTTAAGATCCTTGCTCATAGCGTCAGATTCTGTAGTTTTAGCCGGTATTTCATTCATCGCTTTCCATGAGTTATGTAGAGTATCGTTACCTGTGAATTGCCAGATATATTTATCGAACGAGCCGAACTCTTCTTGTATCTTGAGGAATGATTTGGCGTTAGTTACTGCTGAATTCACTTTCAGACGGTTCCTGATAATACCGGGGTCTTTAAGCAAAAGCTCTATCTTTTTATCGCTGTATCTGGCTACCTTTTCTACGTCGAAGTTGTCAAAGGCCTCTCTGTAAGTCTCTCTTCTTTTTAATATTGTAATCCAGCTTAGCCCTGCCTGAGCGCCGTCCAGGATGATCATCTCAAAGTGCTGACGGTCGTCATGTACGGGTACACCCCATTCTTTGTCATGATAGTCCAGATAGATCGGCTCATCGCCGCACCATTCGCATCGTTTGCTCATATTTCTAATTCCTTTAGTTTATTCAGAATCCCTATGTACCGTATCGGGCGAAAAAGCGGGCAGACAAACGGCTATGTATTTAGCCCCTCCTTCTTTAGGTGTGCTGTACCTAACCCATTCTCCCGGGTTTGTTACTACGGCCTGCCCCGCGATTACCTCCAACTCTCCATTTTCATGCTCAACATTAAGCGTTCCCTCAAGAACTACCGTAATTTCCTGAAATTCAGGACGTTGACCGGGCTCAATCCACCCTTCGGGAGAGGTCATGCGCGCTATACTCGCTTCGGTATGTCCTGAATTCACCCTGCCCGCGAATTCCTCTATTTTCTTTGGCACGTTGCCCGCAGCTTCGATAACAGCAGGTTTTTCGATCAATGTCGGCATGGAGTATCGTCCTCTTAAAAAAAATATATTTTAGATCCAGGTCGGGTATTATCATACCTAAGTTTCTAAAAAGATTTAACCGAGTAAAACAATTGGAGGATAAAATGAGATATGTAAATAGATTCGTAGGTGTGTTTGTCATAACACTCGCTATTTTTTCAGTTTCTTTAGTGTTTAGTGCTGATGTAAGAGCACAAGACTCTGTATGCGAAGTAGGAATAACAAAAGAGGCGTTTCCGGATGACGGTACATTGTTCAGGTTCACGGTTTCGGGCGATTTAAGCAGAGAAATACTAGTTCAGCCTGAAAATACGGAGTTTTTCGATATCCAGGTTGGTGATTTTGTAAGTGTAGCTGAGGATACACCAGAGGGTTGGGTACTCAGAAACATAAACTGCAGGACTAATGGAGGCACAACAGTATCTACTGCGGCTAAGAATGCTGATATCACTTGCGATGAGGGTGGTGGCCAGGCTTTTTGCACCTTTTCGAACACTGCCGCAGAAGCCATTCCGACATTTTCTCAGTGGGGCGTCATAGCACTCGTAGCCGTTTTAGGTTTAGCGGGGTTTATGGTTCTTCGCCGCAGGCTGATTAATGCTTAGATAAATTTAAATTAACCCGAACTGTTAATAACAAACCTCTTTATTGCTCATTATTACTAAGTTTTTCTATGCAGAATGGGTTTATTGTGATATAGTTAAGCCCAATCAACCTAAGGAGGATATAATTATGAGATACATAGTAAATCTTTTATTTGTAGCTGTTCTTGCGTCATCCGGCGCGTTTTTATTCAGTGCTGATGTAAAGGCCCAAAATTTTTGTAGTGCTACTATATTCGTAGATACGATACCCGGAAGCGACACAGATTTCCCGTATACGGTTACAGGTGAATTCCCTGAGGAGTTTACTATCAATCCCGTCCAAGCCAGGAAGATTGGGGCTTCCGATATAACAACGGTAACGCAGGGAGATGTTGCAGGATGGGTGCTCAGAGATATTGACTGCGAAAACATTAACAACATGAATATTACCAAAGTAGGCTCGGGTATTAGTTTTGAGTGCCTTCAAAATGGCGGTTTCGCATCATGTACTTTTATCAATTCCCAAACAGAGGCTATACCGACTATCTCCCAATGGGGATTGGTAGCTCTAGTTCTGGGCTTAGGCGCAGTGGGATATTTCGTAATACGCCGCAGGCAAGTAAGTGCTTAATCAGAATCTAAATTCACAAAATTAAAAAGATTAAAAAAGGGAGCTTCGGCTCCCTTTTTTATTTTATAGCCTTGAGAATCGAAATAACAAAAATTTCATATATCCAAGGTCGTGTTATAATAAAGCCCACTACAAGGAAAGGAGGATACAATGAAGTATATAATAAATCTCTTGTTTCTAGCTATTATTGCGTCATCCGGCGCGCTCGTTTTTAACTCTGATGTGAACGCCCAACAACGTGGCTGCACCATCATGATAGGAGTTGAAACGATACCCGAAAGCTCGACGGAGTTCCCGTATACCGTTACTGGTGCTGAGGAACGCGAGTTCACTCTTTCACCCTTCGCTCTACCGTATGATGGATTGGTCCTTATTCCGTTCGGTGATACAGTAACGGTGACGCAGGGAGATGTAAACGGATGGGTGCTCAGAGACATAAGCTGCGGTGGCGGGCTTAATGGTATGGCAGAGAACGAGGCTGAGGCGCCTTTTATAGAAAACGGTGTAAGTTATTCAATTGTCGATTCAGGTGTAACTCTCACTTGTAACGAGCCCAGTTTTCTTGGTTGCACATTTATTAATTCCAGAACCGAGGCAATTCCAACGCTTTCAGAGTGGGGTCTCATTGCGATGGTATCAGTTTTAGGAATAGCGGGTTTTGTGATCCTACGCCGCAGGCAAGTAAGTGCTTAATCAGAAACTAGATTTATAACATTTAGAAAACATAAAAGGGAGCTTCGGCTCCCTTTTTTTATTTAGACTAGAGAGTCCGATAAAGGATGATAGACTCTGGTGGTTTTATGTAAGGTGAATCCTTTTCACTTTTTTGAGTATCTGAATATATGTAAGCATTAATGAGTATAGTAGTAAGATGACATCCTATACCCTCCTCCTTTAGGAAAGGAAGCCCTTGGAAGTTCTAAGGGCTTCCTTTTTTTATTGAATCTCTTTGAGCGTCTCTCGGGCAATAACATTTCTTTGTATCTCCGAAGTGCCCTCATAAATTTCCGTTATCTTCGCGTCCCTGAAATATCTTTCTACCTGATAGTCTGTGGTGTAGCCGTAACCACCGTGAATCTGAATTGCTTTTGTCGTAACCCACATTGCGGTCTCTGACGCGTAGAGCTTAGCCATAGCCGAATTCTTAGAATATTTCCCTCCGTTTTCCTTCATCATTGCGGCCTGCCAAGTGAGAAGCCTCGAAGCCTCGATCCTGGTCGCCATATCCGCAATCATAAACTGGAGCCCCTGAAAATTCGATATCGCCCTTCCGAACGCCTTTCGTTCCTTCGCGTATCTGACCGAGTCTTCAAGAGCGGCCTGAGCGATCCCAACTGCCTGAGCTGCAATCCCTATTCTTCCCCCGTCGAGCGTGTGCATGGCTATTTTAAAACCGTCTCCCTCTTTCCCAAGTATGTTAGAGCTCGGTATCTTGCAGTTTTCAAAAAATATTTGGGCTGTGCTTGTTGCTTTTATGCCCAATTTGTCTTCCAGTTTGCCGACTATTACTCCCGGGGAGTTCATTTCCACAATAAACGCGGAAACCCCTTTATTTCTTTTTGTCGCGTCCGTAGAAGCGAACACCACGGCCAAGTCGGCCTCGGCTCCGTTTGTTATCCAGCATTTGACTCCGTTCAGGATGTAATCCTTTCCTTTTTTAACCGCTCTGGTATGCATACTAGCTGGGTCAGAGCCTGCTTCGGGCTCACTCAGCATAAAGCAGCCGAGCTTTTTACCCGCAGTTAGCGCCGGCAGGTAGGTTTTTTTCTGCTTTTCATCTCCGAATACATTTATTGGATCACATACGAGTGAGTTGTTAACTGACATTATGGCTCCGGTCGAAGCGCAGCCACGGGATATCTCTTCCAGAGCTATGATATATGACAAATAGTCAAAACCGCTCCCACCGTACTCCTCGGGTACCACCATTCCCATAAAGCCTAGCTCTCCCAATTTGTCGACTATATCTTTAGGGAATGTATGATTCTTGTCGTTCTCCGAAGCAACGGGCTTTATCTCATTTTCGGAAAACTCATGCGCAGTTTTCCTTACCATCCCCTGCTCTTCGGTTATGT
This sequence comes from Thermodesulfobacteriota bacterium, assembly GCA_965216785.1. GTDB lineage: Bacteria > Desulfobacterota_D > UBA1144 > Nemesobacterales > UBA2774 > UBA2774. Next base: position 740,112 of record OZ244197.1, on the reverse strand, counting down.
TGATTGTTGGCATTAAAACGTCACCCCCTGTTTAGCAAACCGACCGAGCGCTTGCTCGGTTTAATAGTAATGCCATTTAATGCCCATGTCAACTTGTTTACGTGAGCGAGTTCAGGATGAGCTCGGTTTGAGTATTAATGTAGCTCCTGAGTGAATAGTTCTTCTGTGTCTCCCACCGCCTGAAAGACCACATCTGCCCTTCAACCATGATGTTATTGGCCACGATTTTTGCTGTACGTTTCGATATCTTAAATGTTTTATCCTTTATCCCCCGAGCGATAATATTCTCAAACATATTTGTAAGCTCCATCTCTTTGGCCAGTATATAGCTCCTGTCCTTGTGCTTAAGGGATTTTGTCTCCTGATATAGAAGAAGCGTATAGTCCTGTATTTCATCAATAATAGTAAAGTAGTCTCTTATTGCGTTTTTCAGATTTTCTCTAGAGTCTTTGTCACTGCTTAAAGATCTTTCGAGCTTGTCCCTTACACTTTGGTGTATGTGGTCGCAGACTAAAAAAAGTATGTCTTCTTTAGTCCTAATATAATCGTAAAGGGCTCCCATACTCATACCGAACTCTTTCGCAATCTCTCTAACAGTGGTTTTATGAAATCCCTTCTTCACAAATAATTTTACGGCCGCGTTCACCAGCTCTCCGCGTCTGGTATTTATAAGCTCCTTGTCTTTAACGTTCGAAGCGATTCGTGCTTTTGATTTTGCCACAGTTCTTCCTTCCTCTTAAGTGGTGATAGGGTATATATAGCTCTTTATGCGTCACATATGATAACACAACTGAGTTTGTGAGCTAAACCTTTAGACTATATGTAGTATAATTACTTTAATTCCGATAAAACTGCACATTTCTTATCCTCGTATGTTATTATTGGAATCAAAAACCTACAGGAGGAGTTCATTATGAGAAATTTACTCTTTGTTTTTGCGGTAGTATTTTCGGTATCATTCGCCGGGCTGACGGTATCGGCAGACGAGACCGGCGGCGATATGATGAAAGACGAAGCCGGCATGGTCAAGGAAGAGCAGGGAGGTATGATGAAGGATGCCGGTGATAAGATGATGGAAAAGGGCGAAGGTATGGTTGACGACGCCAGCGATCAGATGATGGATAAGGCAGAAGGTATGATGAAGGATGAGGCTGGTATGGTTGAGGAAGAGAAAGAGGGCATGGCGGAAGAAGCTGGAGAAAAGGTTGACGCTCCTGAAGAAGCTGTGGAAGAAGGCGGCGATATGATGAAAGACGAGGCCGGCATGGTAGAGGAAGAGAAGAAAGGTATGATGGATGACGCCGCAGATAAAATGAAGGAAAAAAGCGGATATTAAACTTACAGCTATAGTTATCTAAATTTCAAGAAAGGCGCACCCAGGTGCGCCTTTTTTTTATCTAATCCTTTAACATGATCTTGAATATATTTCAGGGACACATCATATAAAGGAGAACTCATTCATGACGGTGCTACGTACAGCTGCTATTTCGCTTATTTTTATTATTTTTGTAACAGTTATTTCAGGACAGGTGTTTGCCGCAACGGACCTCAAATTAAACCCGCACCTTAACTACTCTAGCGATTCTAACGACGGTCCGCTGATCACAGGCAAAGATATGCGGAACGGTGTAGTTAAGGCTGGCAAACCCACCTACATAATTTTCTATCATCGTGAGTGCTATAACTCCAAGCGCCAGGCCAGGCGCACAGTTGAGCTATATGATAAATACATGGGCAAGGTAGATTTCATAATCATAGACCTCGACTCGCCCAGGTCAAAAGAGCAGACTAATCTCGTAAAGAAGCACTACAGAAATTACATTCCCCACGTAACCATTGTTAGTAAAACAGGGGAGGTCGTTTACGACCGTAGCGGCGAGGTCGGGAACGACAGCACGTCAGATATATTGGACAAGCTTCTATAATTAGACTTATCTACATGCCGGCATTACAGCCGTCCGCGCCGTCCGCCATCTGCATACACGTAGTGGGGTCGCTAGTCATACCACAGAGTGTGTTGTAGTAGTTACACCCCTCGTGATTAAACGCTATGTCCTTAAAGTCGAACGGACCCGACACAGGCTTTCCGAACGTGATTGGGAACCCGGTGTTTACATGCGTATAACCAAGCGCGCTCGGGGGGAGCTTGGGTACTTCGTCGTTCGTATTAAATACTCTCCAGCTTTCAGTGTCAAAACCGTCGTAGCGGCTCTTAAAATCACTATCCCCAACCCTCGGGCTTGCGAAGCTATAGATTACGGGATCGTTAAAATCAGTGTTTGCGGCTATATCGGGCAGCGCCAGCCCGGCAAGCGCCGCGCCAAGGCTGTGGCCTGTTATATAGACATTGTCAAAGTCCCCCATTTTTGCGAGGCTGTTTACCTCCTCAACTATTCCCAGGCTCTCGTAAATGTCCGTGAAACCTTTCTCCGTCATACCACCGTTACTCACGTTCGTATACGGAACGAACGGGAAGTCGGCGTCGGCTATCCATTCGTCTATGGTTTTAGTTCCTCTGAAAACAACGTATATGTTATTGTTCGCCGTTGCTATGAATGCAATCGGGACCTCTTGCTCGAGTCCAATACCTAAAAAATTCTCGCCCGTAAGAAACTGTATAATAAGCGTATATGGCTCTGGCAGTGTGAAAGTCACACCATTATTAGAGTCGATCAGCATCTGATATGCCTGGAGACTGAGCCTCATAAGCTCGGTTGCGGTGTCAATATCAAACTCATTCCCGGGGGATGGGGCCTCGCCTATTAAATCATCCGTATCGTCTGACGGTCCGATCATTTTATTGTTCTCATCACAAGAAATAGCAAAAGTTATTACGAATACTGCAGTGAGTAATAGCGCCGTAGCTTTAGATAGTAGAATTCTCATATTCGTTGGATCCTCCTCTTTATTAAACTCATAAAAATTATAACCGTGATTTTTTTGTCAGGTTGTATTTATGAGCGCCGCATGAAAATAAAATTATCCGCTCTTAAGTTTTTGGTGAAGAAAATTACTTAAACGGGTTTAGTCCGTACAGCTCTCTTAGCGTTTCGACAAATTTGGGTTTCTCGACAAAAAGCCTGTACTGCATAAGCTTGAGCACGGATGTAAAATCCTTCCACTCTGTCGATAGGGGCTTATCGCCTGTTACAAGCTCCTTTGCTTCCTCGATGCTTTCATGTAAATACTCAGAGAAAGATTTATTACTAAGCTCGTCTTCGAGTGACTCGATAATTTTAGAGAACTCGCCCCTGTCGAGCCATACTCCGTGGCACGAGCCGCAGTGGTCAATTCTAACACCGGTGTGTCCGTATTCGATACTTATCATATTCGTGCCGTCAACAGGGCACTTAAACTCGGTATCTTTGGCCTTAAAATGCTCCTGGTGCTTCCAAATCTCAAAGTCCATCCACCCAAGATTCGGGTCTGCTACTTCTTCGGCTTCACTAAGCTCGCCCCGGTCAAACCACACCCCTCCGCAGCGCTCGCACTCGTCAACGTCAACATCGCCTATTACCTTCACCTTTAGCTCAATATCACATTTAGGACAGTTCTTCATCGCATCTCCGTTTTTATAAATTATTGGGTTGTAAGAGGAAGTATACTACAATTGCAGGTTGTAGTTAAAGCTTCTTAGTACTCATTTGGCATATTGAAAAAAGTACCTACGTTTTTGACCTTGCCGCCCATAAAATACAGATACACGCAGTCATATGTAAGCCCTTTGTCGGTCTCACAGCTGTATATCCACTTCTCACCGTAGCGGGCTTTTACTGGAGTTGTGTCCTTCTGCCATGGCTCTCCGATAGCTTCCACTACCTCTGCCTTGGTCATCCCCTTCAGCACAAGTCCGTCGTGGATCTTCTGTACAGCCTCATTCCCGCTTGATTTGCTTCCGGCATGAGATAGGATTGCAAAACTGCATTGGGTTAATAACATTATCATCACAATAGGGATAATCTTATTTTTTTTCATTATTTTCGTCCCTTGTTTTTATTGCTTCTTTTGCATCTTCTGGTAGTTCCTCATAAATTTCTTCAACAAACTTATTTCTAGTAATTGTCAATTCTACGATTGTATTCAATAATTTGAAAAGCTTGTTTGCAGTGTCTATATCATCTTCTAAATCAATCTGGCCTGGATGTACTGCGTTGTTACCTATTACTCTTAATGAATCTAACGATTTTTGTATTATTGGATTTAATCCTTGTTTTACTAATTCACCTATATCGTTGTTAATATTTTCACCTTTTCCACCTAAGTGTGGTATGAGGTTTTGAACACATAGTCGTAGTAATGCTGCTGCTCCACGTGGTGACTCATTTAATATGTTTCTCGCTTCATTATAAATATTCGTGATCTCATCAGGCATGTCTTTTGTGGGTAGTGGAGCTGTTGAGTTTTTAGGAAGTACTATTTTGAATATTTCGAGTACTTCTGGGCTTTCTATACCTATTCCCGGAGAAGTATTCCTTGTCGTTGTAGTATTACTTTTAAGAGTAAATCGATACCATAGAGTGTAGTCATCGCAAGCTATACATTGGCTTATTCTTGCGCTAGGAAAAGACGTATATCTACCCAAACTTGACATGCTGATAAAAACGTCGTACCAGTGTTGCTGTGCATATGCGTTACAATGTGGACAATTAAATGCAGAAATATCTACCTTAGGAGCAACATATTTAGCCATTTATGAGATTTCCATTGTCTTTGGTTAATCTAAACATTCAAATGCTTAAAATATACAAAAATATTATAGGCATTATTCTTATCTCTATTTTTAGTCGTCACTTTCTTCAGGGAGTATGTCTAAACGGTGTGTCAATTCTTCTCGTGGTCCGACAATCCAAATAGATTTGAACCCTAATGATATAACTTCTTTGGCATATTTCTCGTGAAACTTTTTTACTACTTTATCCAGTGTATAAGCAGATAAGCGATTTGCGTCAAGCGCGAGTGTAATGCTTTGGCGAATATTGCTAGGGATTGTTCGCTCGTTACTTTTAGTTTCAATAGATTTCTTAATTTCTGATACTATTTCACTGGTAGATATTCTTTCATTGTTTATTTGTCCTTTGTTTGCTAGGCTTTTCCATAATTCTGGGTTTGTGGAAGCTCTGACAACTTGAATTTCAAGTATTTCAGAGGAATTTTTTAAGTTTTCAGATACACAATCCACTCCGCGATCACTCATTTTGGGATTCGACCAGTTCCCACCGTTTTGATTTAGAACATTCAGAAGTATTTGGCAAACCTTCAAGGTATCTTGTTCGCCTTGCGGAGAGTTCCCTTCCAATTTAAACTCTATGTCGTCGTGTTCGTTAATATATGATGAAGCGGTAGTGCCTTCTCGATCGGATTCAGAATAACCTATATTTTCCCCGTCTCTTTGTTTTAATACAGAAAAATGTTCTCTTATTTTCACACCTTCTTGAAATTTTTTATTCATATCTAATGCAGATTGTCTCCGAATTCAAACCCCAGCGCTCCCTTCTTAACAACTATCTTCACCTTTCCGCCCCGGCCTGTAGACAAATCTCCGAACAATATTTCTTTAGATAGCTTCTGCGAAATCTCGCTGTCTATCAGCCGTTGTATGGGTCTTGCTCCTAGCTGCTTGTCGTAGCCCTTCTCCGCAATATAAGTCCTTGCTTTCGGAGTAAGCTCGACCGTTACCTTTTTAGCTTTCAGCCGCTCCGCCAACTGCCCGACCATCTTGTCCACTATCTTCTCGACCACTTCTTTAGTAAGTGAGCTGAAATGAAGCGTGGCGTTAAGTCTATTCCTAAACTCCGGGCTAAAGAATTTTTCTATGGCAATAAGGCTCTTATCCTCAAACTCGTCTTTTTCAAACCCTACTGTTCTCTGACTGCTTTCCCTGGAACCTGTGTTTGTGGTCAGTATCAGCACGATCTGTCTGAAATCGACCTTCCTTCCGTTTGAGTCGGTCAGGGTGGCGTGGTCCATTACCTGAAGTAGTACGTTGTATATGTCTTCGTGGGCCTTTTCTATCTCGTCGAGCAATAATACTGCGTGCGGGTTCTGGTGTATAGCTTCGGTCAGCTGACCGCCCTCGTCGTAACCCACATATCCGGGCGGGGATCCTATGAGGCGAGATACCGTATGTTTTTCCATATACTCGCTCATATCAAAACGTATGAATTCAATCCCCATAGCTTCTGCAAGCTGTTTTGCAAGCTCTGTCTTACCCACTCCTGTGGGTCCGGCGAACATAAAGTTCCCTACGGGTTTATTGGGCTCGCTCAGGCCTGAGCGGGACATCTGTATTGCTGTAACGAGCTTATCCACAGCCTCGTCCTGACCGAATATAACCTTTTTAAGGTCTCCTGCCAGAGTCATAAGCCTGTTTCTGTCGTCTACCTTGACCGTCCTGCTCGGAATCTTGGCGATCTTGGATACGAGGGCTTCAATGTCCTTGACAGTGACCTGCTTCACCTCAGCGTCGTACTTTCTGAGCTTAACCGCCGCCCCCGCTTCGTCTATCAAGTCAATCGCCTTATCCGGCAGTCTTCTGTCGTTCATATATTTTGCCGAAAGCTCGACCGCCGCTTTAAGCGCCGGGGTCGAGTACTTTACACCGTGGAATTCTTCGTAGTATTTCTTTAGTCCCTGGAGTATCTTAAGGCATTCGTCTTCGCTCGGCTCGAAAACGTCTATTCTCTGAAACCTTCTGGCGAGCGCGTGGTCTTTTTCAAAAACACCCCGGTATTCTTTAAGAGTGGTGGTTCCGATGCACCTGATCTCCCCGCTTGAAAGGGCGGGTTTTAGCATGTTCGATGCGTCGAGCGTGCCTCCGGACACTGCCCCAGCGCCGATTACCGTATGTATTTCGTCTACGAACAGAACTTTTTTATCATCCCCTTTCACGCTGTCTATTATGGATTTGAGTCTTTCTTCAAAATCACCCCTGTAACGTGTCCCGGCTGTGAGAGAACCCATATCGAGAGCGTATATGTCTGTTTCTTCAAGCGCCCCCGGCACTTTTTTCTCAGCTATTCTTAGCGCAAGCCCCTCCGCGATAGCAGTTTTCCCGACCCCCGCATCCCCCACGAATATTGGGTTATTCTTCCTTCTCCTGGCCAGTATGTGCACTGTACGGTCGATTTCACTTTCTCTTCCGATCAGAGGATCCAGCTTTCCATCTTTTGCTTTTTCCACGAGGTTCGTGCAGTACTCGCTAAGAGGGTCTTTTACTTGCTGCTGTGAGTCGACATCGGTCTTGGCGATGCTTGTAGAACCCTCTTTTCTAGTTTGCTCCCCGCCCCCGTGAGAAACGTAACGTACCACGTCAAATCGGCTAACCCCTTGCTGATTGAGTATGTACACAGCGTGCGATTCGTCCACCCTGAACATCGCGATCAGTATGTTGCTGCCGTTTATCTGCGATTTATCGGCAGACTCAGCGTGCATTGCGGCAAGTCTCAGCACAAACTGGCTTCCAGCCGAATACTCGGGCTCGCCGAGGTACTCGGACTCGATCGGAGGCATGTTTTCGTTCATAAAGTTATCGAGCGAATCTCTTAAGTTGTCAAGGTCCACGCCGCAGCCGATAAGTACGGGAGAGGCGTCCGGATCATATGTAAGCTCCAGCAGTATGTGCTCAAGCGTAATATACTCGTGCTTTCTGGCTTTTGCCTGGTCAAACGCCCGTCTTAGAGTGTTTTCAAGCTCTCTTGATAGTGTCATTCTTCCTCACCGCCGCTCTCCACTTCCAGCACACATTGGAGCGGGTGCTCGTACTGTTTTGCTATTTTGTCTACCTGCTCAATTTTCGTTGTCGCTTCATCATAAGTATACACACCCACGCTACTTTTCCCCGTCGTATGGGCTTCCAGCATGATCCTGGTCGATTCCTGCTGGGTTTTGTAAAATACTCTTACCAGTATCCAAACCACGAAATCCCGGGGCGTATAGTCGTCGTTTAGAAGTACGACCCTGTACATATCGGGCTTCTTTACCTTGTGCCTTTCCTCGGTAAGAAGGCTTCCTTCCAGGTCTTCAGGTCTAATTTTTCCGTCTTCCATTCTCTATTACTTTCCGTATAAATACTTGAGCGGCGACTGCCTGTTATATTGTCTGATCAGGTTATCCGTATACTCTGTTTCTCCCCTTAAATAATCCTCGATCGCAGTAGAGGCTCCCCTGTGAAATATATAGTGTGAGCTATACGTGGGCACCGCTCCAAAACCCCTTAAAAATTTATGCTCACCCTGAGCCCCGGCTTCAAATACTTGAACGTCCCTATCTATAGAATAATCTATTAATTTGTAGAAACAACATTCAAAATGGAGATTCTTATAGTTGTATAAAGCTCCCCAATACCGCCCGAAAAGACTCTCACTCTTTACTATATTGAATGTACCGCCCACCCAAACATCCCTGTCTTTTGCCATTACAAGGACAATACGGTGACGGAAATTCTTGTACATCAAATCAAAGAACTCTCTGTTTAAATAAGCGCTTCCCCACTTTCTTGAGTGGGTGTCCATATAAAACTCCCATATCGCGTCCATATGCTCATCACTGATCTCGTCTTTTTCAACGATCTTTATCTCAAGCCCGGACTCTTCTAAATACTTTCTTTCTTTCCTTATCTGTTTCTTTCTGCCCGAGCGCATATCGCAGAGAAAATCGTCAAAACTCTTATACCCATTGTTCTTCCAGTGGTACTGGTGGGTCTTTCTGGTCATAAATCCCATATTGTGAAGGAAGTCTTTTTCCTTATCGGTTAAAAACAAGAAGTGTATCGATGAGCAGTTTTCCTCAATTGAAACATCAATCAGGCGTTTTACCAGATATTCCGCGCAATCCTCAAACAGATACTCAGGATGCACCAGTATCCGGACCCCTGTTGCGGGGGTAAAGGGGATTGCCACAACCATCTTCGGATAATAGCTCAGTCCCGAGCTCTCAAAAGCGCGCGCCCATTCCCAGTCAAATATATACTCACCGTAAGAGTCGAGTCTTACATACGAAGTGAGGGCGCCTACTATCCTGCCCCCGTCTTCTAGTACTATATAGCGGGGGTTCCAGGTAGTTCCCTCCCCAACGCAGCCAGATTTCTCGAGAGCCTCTAAAAACTCATATTCAAGGAAGGGGTTTTGTGAGTCCACAATAGCGTTATACTGCTCTCTATCTATACCCGAAATTGAATTATGAACTTTTATCTGAATATCTTTATCCATTATTAACCCGGCTATATGTGAGTTATATTAGCACTTGAGCGCTAACATAAATTAGTATAGCACCTACAGCGGAGTGTAAGTAAATAATTGACGGTTTAGATTGCACAGCACATAGGGTAAATTTCTGAGTAGCATATTTACTATTCCGGCTACCGGGTCATTGATCGCAGAATGAATAAAGCTTCAAAAATATTAAACATAAGTATCGTCATATCCCTCGTGGTTTGTTATATCTTCTTAACATCCGGATATGGAATTACCTGGGCGCAAACCCAAAGCGGGGATGTACAAACTGAGCAAGTTATATTCGACGTTTTGTTCGAGGCGGATAATAATGATATCAGCTCCGAAACCAAAGATGGGTTGAACCAACATGCGGATTCTTTAATAAGTAATCCTGAGATAGTAGCTACTCTTGAAGGTTACTCCGACTCAACGGGCAGCGATGATTACAATTTTGCCCTCTCAGGGCAAAGGGCTCAGTCCGTAAAGGACTACTTAATCAGTCTGGGCGTCCCATCGGAAAACTTGAGCATAGTGCCCAAGGGAGGTACCGACCGCTTTGCATCGGGCGAGACCCGGGAAGCCCTTGCCAGTAACAGAAGAGTGCGGCTCATATACAACATTCCGGTCGTTATTGCACACGAGCCTGTAGTCGAGGAAGAAACGTCTGAAGAGACCTTCACTACTGAGACTGCTATACAAGAACCTCTTGGGGAAGAGACAGATGAAGGGGCTACTGACACGGATGAAGCTGATTCAGAATTAACCGCGGCAGAGGCTCCCCTGCCCGTAGCAACCCCAAAGCCTCCTCCACCCACGCCGCCGCCCTCTCTGCTTAAATTGATCGGAAGCGAAATTAATCAGAGCGCTCCTGGGGAGATCATTTTTGAACCGCCCAGGAGCATGCTGCTCCAGGGTACATACCTCGTCGAAGCTCTGGTGAGCAAAAGCTTTATAGACGGGCTTACATCCGCTCTCAATGATCAACCCCAGGCAGATAAACTGAAACTGAGCCAGGACATGCTGGTACTACTTACGGGAAACGGCTTTGAAGTACAGCCGGTTGAGGAATCGTTTAACTCACGAGAGCTCTTTCCCGATGACCACGGCGCCAGGTCCGAGTCCGTTGCACCGGTTGAGGATATAAAATGGCAGTGGTATGTGACACCTGTAAAAGCGGGGTACCAACCCCTGCTTTTATCTGTGATAGTTGATATTGAAGAGCCAGTTTACGATCAGGCCAGTACCGAATATGAGACGTATACAAAGTTAGTCAAGGTTAGAGAGGGTCTCCTGCGCTCTCTGGTCGGGAGCTACTGGATTACCTCTTTTGTCGTATTACTTGTTATTGCTGTGGCCAGCTGGGTTATCCTGGGTAAATTCAATATGATATAGTGTCTCAGTTGATATACTTTTTTTCATTATGTTCAGGGGTAGAGCTCAGAATGGAATGGCTTAGAAAACTTATAGGCAAGGACGGCTTGATTAAACAAATAGACCACGCCGCAATTGTCGTGAGCGATATAGACAGAGCGATTGAGTTCTATTCAGATGTGCTTGGACTAGACGTTATACTTGACGGACGAGAGAGCGGGGAGCAGAAAAAATCTTTCCTCGGAACTAAGAAGCAAGTGCTGATAGCGTTGACAGAGGATAAGAATCGCGCGGCACGCGGCGCGGCATATGTTGAGGGTGTGAACCATCTAGCTTTTTTAGTCGGGGATCTGGAGAAATCAAGCAGGCTATTAAAAGAAAAGGGGATCAGATTTATTGAAGAAAAGAAGGACGAGAGCGGGAAAATCACAGCTTACCACTTTTTAGATCCAGACGGGCTCGAGCTTGAAATCTGTATGGCTTCAGAAAATGAAATTCCACAATATTAGAGCCGGTATGTATCCTCATTTTTATCAATACTCAGAAAATAAAAGCCTTTAAAAATCCTGATTTATGTATATATTCATAGGTGTAGTAAAAGTTGCAATTTATTCATATGAATTTAATAATAGGCGGATAGAATAATGAGCATGGTAGATACCGAAAAATACAGCCTGCCAGTCAGATACGGCACAGATATGCGCATCCTCATAGTAGGCGGAGGTATAGCAGGACTAACTCTTGCGGGACTGCTACAGCAGAGAGGGTTCAAACCTACGCTTGTAGAGCGTATTCCCGAGTACGGCAACGTTGGTTATATCATTGTACTCTGGCCAGCCGGAAGCCGCATCTTAAAGGGCTTAGGTATCTATGAGGAATTACTTGAAGCGGGGCTTCCGTTCACAAAATACAATGTGTGGAACGATAGCGGAGAAATGCTCCATTCCTATTCGGTACTTCCTGTAACAGAAAAGTACGGTCCTATGATAAGCATTTACAGGCCCGAGCTCATAAACGTTCTTAGAAAAGCGGTCGATCCTGAATATATTCTTATGGATACACATGTTCAGAATATTAATCAGACAAACGATGAGGTATTTGTTACGTTCAGCGACGGAACAGAGCAGACATATGACCTCGTGCTCGGTTGTGATGGAGTAAATTCTGAGACCAGGAGACAAATATTCGGGGAAGTTAAGCCGACCTTCGGCGGTATGACGGGATGGAACTTTTGGGTTAAATCCGGGATTTTAGATACCAATCAGATTGCCGAGTACTGGGGAACGGGCAAGTTCCTAGGCATATGGCCCACAAAAGGCCGCCTGTCCGTATTCACCAGCATCAGAAGCCCTGAAGGTATTCCCGACCCACTTGAGGGGAGAATTGACAGAATACGGGAGAACTTTAAGGATTTTAACGGAATAGTACCAGAGATACTTTCCTATTTAGATGACCCAACTACCATATATCATAGTGATTATTACGATCTCCAGATGGACAAGTGGTATAACGGGAGAGTCGCGCTCATAGGGGATTCAGCACACGCTGTTCTTCCCACTGCAGGCGGCGGGGTAACGATGGCCATGGAATCAGCGGCTGTCATGGCGGATGAGCTATGCAGGGCCGATTCAAAATACATAAGTCATACTCTTGAGGCGCACATGACTAGGAGACGCTCACGGGTAGATAAAATACAAAACCAGTCTCGCATGATGGGCAAATTCGCCTATGCAGACAATAAGCTTGTTTCTTCTTTTAGAAACCTCATACTCAAGCTATATTCACAAAAAATTCATTTCAACTATTGGGACAGCATGCTTAAGGAACCCATATAGTTCTTCTAATATCCGCATAACACAGGCCCCATCCCGTTCAATTCTCGGTGTGAATATTTTCTTCAAGATAGGGAATCATCAGTTATAATTTTATTCATACATTTTTTATAGATACGTGTGCGCGAGCATATAGATTATTTATATATGATGGGAGCGGTAGTTAATTTAACCACTATAAATTAATCAATAATAATATATGTCGGAGGTATTATAGCCATGCCGAAATTGGCAAGAATTCTCATATTAATCACGGTGTTATTTGTAGGTTTTTCAGGAGCTCAAATGGAGGCTTTAGCCCAGAGCGGTGAGTATCAATCCCTTTCGCCACTTGTTAAAAAGCTCAGTCCTTCGGTTGTAAACATCAGTACCACTAGCGTTAGTAAAGGAAGAAGCTTCTCATATCAATCTCCTTTCGGCGGAGATGAGCAGGGAGACCCGTTTCAAGACTTTTTTAAGCGTTACTTCGGCGACGCACCTGAGCAGGAATTTAAGAGAAAGGGCCTCGGCTCGGGTTTCATATTTAGTGAAGACGGCTACATCATTACAAATAACCATGTAGTGGAAAGAGCAACTGATATAAAGGTAATAATGCAAGACGGAGACAGTTATCAGGCAGAGGTAATAGGAACAGATCCTAAAACAGATTTAGCGCTGCTCAAAATTGAGCCCAAAACTAAGCTGCCGGCTGTGAAGTTCGGAAACTCTCAGGGGCTTGAGATAGGTGACTGGGTTTTAGCCATTGGAAACCCCTTTGGTCTCGGGCACACGGTAACAGCGGGAATAATAAGCGCCAAGGGTAGATCACTGGGGCTCGGCTCATATGACGATTTCCTGCAGACGGACGCTGCAATTAACCCCGGCAATAGCGGCGGGCCTCTTTTTAATTTCGACGGTGAGGTAATCGGTGTTAATACCGCTATTATAGCGGGAGGGCAGGGGATCGGTTTTGCCATACCAATCAATATGGCAAAGGACGTGGTAGCGCAGCTCCGCAACTCAGGCAAAGTAGTCAGGGGATGGATCGGCGTGTACGTACAGGAGGTTACACCCGAGATATCCGAGGGGCTCAATTTAAATGGTGAGAAGGGTGCTCTTGTAGCAGACGTCAGTCCCGATGGCCCGGCAGACAAGGCGGGTTTGAAGAGAGGAGACGTAATAGTCGAATTCAACGGGACGACGATAGAAGAAATGCCCGATCTGCCCAAAACCGTGGCTTCTTACGCGCCGGGCACTAAAACTAAGGTAAAGGTAATAAGAGGCGGAAAAGAGAAGACTCTGAAGATAAAGCTCGGTGAGCTTCCGGACGAGGTCGCTCAGAGCTCAAGGCGTACTCCCGGGAAGGCGGTTGAGCAGAATCTGGGTCTTATAGTTCAAGAGATTACCCCTCGTGTGAAGAAGCGCTTTGGCGTTGAGCATTCCATGGGCGTGATTATTACGGATGTACAGAATGGGAGCGCGGCGGCAGTTGCCGGGCTCAGAGCAGGAGATGTGATACTTGAGATAAACAAGAACCGAATAGCTAATCTTGATAATTACAGAAATACAATGGACTCCACAGATCCCGGGCAAAACGTGCTCTTTTTAATTCAGCGCGGATCCAACACTATCTACGTAGCACTAAAAGCGGATGCCGATGACAATTAAGGCTGAGGACCGATTAAAAGAGCTTGGGATTGATATCCCACAGGTTCAAACACCGCTGGGCGCGTATGTGCCTGCGGTTATTACAGGACACTTGATCTATATATCCGGCCAGCTCCCCATGGTTAGTGGGGAGCTGACTCTAAAGGGGAAAGTAGGATCTGAAATATCCTTAGAGCAGGGCATGGAAGCAGCGCGGCGAGCCTCTGTGAACGCTGTCGCCGTACTGAAGAATGAGCTTGGAGACCTAGACCGGATCGAGAGGATCGTAAAAATCACAGGATATGTAGCAAGCGCTCCGGGGTTTAACCAACAGGCTAATATTATGAACGGGGCGTCTGAGCTTTTTTTTCAGGTTTTCGGTGAGGCTGGACGCCATGCGCGTGTTGCAGTAGGCGTTTCGGAGCTTCCCCTTGACGCGCCTGTTGAAATAGAAGTTATAGCTCAAATTTCAGGTTAAATCTTTACACTACCTGCACCACCCATACACATTACATGAGCCGTCAAATAAAAATCTATATTTATTCTGACTACCCGTCAGAATCGCTCGATATCTCTCATATACATGACAATCTTGCAAGTTACGGATTTCAAACAGAGGACTGCGGTAACGTCATCGATTTTCTCGGACTATCCAATGATAGCATCAGAGCTATTGCTGAAAAACTCTCAGGCGCTGTGGTAGATGATATATCGTCGGATCTAGTCAATCTTCTCGTCCCGAACAGTACCCAAGTAAATTCCGAAATGAATAGACTGTTAGGTAAAGAAGATCCTAAGGGTGTACTTTACGACGGATATTGGCTTCAGAGGATATTTCATAGAGCGATGAGTGAGAAAGTCTCTCTTGAATCAGGGGACGATTATCTACACCTCATATTCACCTCAAGGTTATTCGGGACTTTTGAAGACAGAAGATATCACGCGCGAGTAGTGCTCACCGGGGTTCCCTCCTTGATATCCACTTCGGGACTGGTCGAGGCTCCGGCAAAGCCCAGGGAATATTACTTTATAAAAGGCGGCTTGGTTCAAAGCGGTAAGGACGTGGGTGTGCTAGATGAAATGTACAGGGGAAGATTTGTAGAATACGACGACCCTAAAATCTCCTCCATACTATATTCATACGCGCTTCAAGCCCTCTTCTACCATATAAGCGGAAAAGCTTTTTGTGATAATAAGGAGTGCTGCCTTTATAACTCACACTGGCAGGAGGAAGTGCTGACAGTACAGTATCAGGGAAAGCCTTGTGATCTATGTCTGAAATTGATTAACGGGTAAGAAAAAAGGGGAGGCCCATGCTATTTGAGCCTCCCGGTATTGTAGTTTTGTGTTTACGCTCTTGCTTGTTCTTGTTCCTTTCCTTCGAGTACGTCTATTGCCACCTGTGCGGCTTTCTTTCCTGAAAGCAGCATACCGCCGAACGTAGGTCCCATTCTCGGGAGTCCGTATGTTGTATTAACAGACATACCGCAAGCGATAAGCCCCGGGTGTACAAGCCCCGTATACTCTACGAGCGCCTGCTCTGATTTCTCGACCCACATGGAGCCGTGGCCCGGAAGTTTTTTATAGAGTCCCTGCTGGGACAGTCTGTTGACACAATACGCGTCGTGCCCGGTAGCGTCGATCACGAGCTTTGACTCAATCGCGATCGGGTCAAGACAAGTGATCTCTTTTGGCATATTCGCAATAGGCGTCCAGTTTATAACTATTCCCGCAACTCTTCCGTTTTCCCTATAAACCAGGTCATCGAACATAGTCATGTTTCTAATCTTAGCCCCTGCCTCGCATGTCATCGCTATGAGCTTTGAGCATGCGTAAGGTCCGTCGGCTACATAAAGCCCTTTTTCGACTTCCTCATACGGCACTTCGATCTCGTCCAGCACTTCGTGTCCGGGATCTCTAACCGTGACCTTGTTCATCAGATATCCGCCTATCCAAAAACCGCCGCCGAGATAGTTCATTCTCTCAACCAAAAGTACTTTGTATTTCTTTTTTGCTATATCCTTTGCCGCTACAAGACCGCTCGGTCCAGCCCCTACAACGATCACATCGCTTGAAATGTATTCTGTGAATTCGTCTGCAAAGCCCTCGACTATGGCCTTTGTTACCTCTTTTTCTCCGATTGGTGCAAAATTACTTTTTATCTCTGCCATGAATTACTACCTCCGTAAAATATCTCGTTTAACCGTTTTACTCTATCATAGATAGGGACTGGGTCAATAGAGACATTCTAACTACTCATTTTTGAGGTTTGTATTTATTAATTGTTGGCTAATGCCGTAAACTTAGGTTATCTTATTTGTACTTTAATTACGGTCATTACTGCCAATTTCTCGGAGGGACGTTACATGTTAAGTAAGATCAATAAAACGGCATTTTTTATAATATCATCCATTTTTTTTACTATATTCATGGTTCTGCCAAATGTTGCGTATTCGGGTCTTATAATGGAACAGGTTGTCTATGAAGAAGGTTCTTCGAATAAGCAGCAGTCTACTCTCTACGTTCAAGACAATAAGCTAAAGCAAGTGGATAAAGGTGATAGAAACCAACCCACGGTCATCTTTGATTTGGGGGCGAGCAACATAACTCTTGTGAACAATGAAAATAAGGTTTATATACACCTTACGATGGAAGAGCATCTAAAATCGTTTGAAGCTATGATGAAGCAGACAAAAGAAGGTGAGCAAGCGGCCAAAAAGCTGACTCTTGAAAAGTCCGATGAATCTGTCAAGATCGCAGGATACAACACGACGAAATATACGATATTTGAAAACGGCAAATTAGCGACGGAATATTGGGTTAGCAATGAGCCCGGGTTTAATAATGAGATCAATTTTGAGAAGATGGCTAAGCTCATGAACGACGTAAAAAACATAAGCCAGACTGTTGGAGGCTCAGCTTCTATTTCCGATCAAGAGTATCAGATATTCAGGGAAATTTATCAAAATGGCTATCCGCTTAAAACCATATATCACACTGAAGACGGCAGCCCTGTTGTCATAGAAGAAATTCTGAGCGTTCAGAGTAAGAAGCTGCCGGCAAGCGAGTTTCAGCCCCCGGCAGGTTATCAAAGGATTACGTATCAGGATATTGTAAATCAGCAGGGACAATAAGGGATCTAATTAGATTATAGGGCTACTATAAGAGAGCCTTTCTAATTATCTGACTTTTTTGTAGATCTCTTAGTCTTTTTCTTCAGGGGTTTCTGTATTCTCTTCTTCGGTCCGCTCAGCCACTTCTTCTGATTCCTCCACTACCTCTTGCTCCTGGGACTCTTCTTCTGCGGCCGCTTCCTGCTCTATTACTTCTTCTATGTTCTCTTCTTCTTTATCTTCTTTGGGTACCGGATTTTCTTCGTCTACTACATGCACTGTAATGCTCGGTGCCACCTCGTGGTAGAGTTTTATTTTGATATCATATGTGCCCAATGATTTAATAGAACTTTCAAGAGCTATGTGCTTCTTATCTATGTCTAACCCCTGCTTAGCCAGCTCATCTGAAATATTCTGAGAAGTTACTGAGCCGAAAAGCTTTTCCTCTTCCCCAACTTTAACCGGGATGAGTAAAGTGACTCCCTCAAGTTTTTGGGCTATCCCCTCGGCCTCACCCTGTTTCTCATCCTGTTTTTTCTTAATTATTCCGCTTTTTTGCTCCCAGATTTTAAGATTTCCCGGAGTTGCTCTAACTGCAAGCTTTTTTGGCAGGAGAAAGTTTCTGGCAAGCCCGCTCTTAACCTCTTTTATATCGCCCTCTCTACCTAATGAGTCGACATCAGTAGTCAATATTACTTTCATTTTTTGACAACCTCCCGATAATTCTGGTTATTACTCTTTTTTAATAACATCATTAAATCACTCACTTCAACCGCCTAACATCCGCCTGTTTAATGAAGCACTGTATAGGGCAAAAGGGCCATGTAGCGTGTCCTCTTTATGGCTGTAGCGAGCTGTCTCTGATGATACGCGCAGAGTCCAGAGTTTCTTCTCGGCACTATCTTCTTTCTATCCGTTATAAATCTCGACATTAAATCTACGTTCTTATAGTCTATTTCAAGGGGTTCTGTGCAGAACCTGCATATTTTCTTTTTAGAGAAATATCTTCTATTTCTTGGAGATTCCATTACTCTTTTCCTCCTTCTTTTTCTGCGGTTTCGGGTGCGCTTTGCACCTCGGTTGCTGCTTCAGGCTCCTGCGGCTCCGTAGTTTCCTCTTTGGTAGCCTCTTGTTTTTGAGCTTGGGGCTGTTCCGCCGTCTCCTGTGGAGTTTCCGGCTGATCTGCCGCCGTTTCTGCTGTTTCAGATTTTGGTTCCTCGGCAGTTGCCGGCTGTGCAGGTGCCTCCGAGGCTTGAGCCGTCTCTGCAGGGGGAGTTGCCGGTGCTTCGGGCTCTGCAGAGCTACTTTTTTCTTCAGCGGCATTCTTTTCCCTTACTGCTACTTCCTCAGTAATCTTCACAGTCATAAACCTGAGCACGTCGGTATTATAAAACCGAAGATGTTTTTCAATGTCTCTTGTAACAGTGGGGAGAGCTTTGAATACTAAAATATAATAGACTCCCCTTTTATGATCTAATATTTCATAAGCCAGCTCCCTCTCGGCCCATTTATCAGATTTCATTATTTCACCCTCGTGGGCTTCTATGAACTGGGGTAGTTTTGACTGGATCTTACTGAGTTCTTCTTCTTTGAGGTCAGGTCTGACCACATAGAGGGTTTCGTAATAATTAGGCTTTAAAGCCATGTTTAATACCTCCTGTCTTGGACTTTAGGGTTCTGTACACTACCTATTGGGGCAAGCACAGAACGACAGATTCTGTAAAAAGCTAACTTATTCTACCTGTAATATTCTATTTGTGAATAGGTGTGCGAGGATTTGTTAACAGGGGGGTAAGGATGCGGTTTACACATTATAAACCGCATCCTTTGTTTTTAGTTTACGTCAAATTAAAAGCGGTGCAATAACGAGCGAAACGATTGACATGAGCTTAATCAAAATGTTCATTGCCGGTCCCGACGTGTCTTTAAAAGGATCGCCGATCGTATCACCTACGACAGCGGCTTTATGAGCATCGGATCCCTTACCGCCCAAGTTACCTTCTTCAATATATTTCTTCGCGTTATCCCAGGCTCCGCCCGAGTTTGCCATCATAAGAGCGAGCATGACGCCCGATACGATAGCACCGGCCAGGAATCCACCCAGGCCTTCCGCGTCTAGAATAAGGCCTATTACTATAGGCGCTACCACAGCGATCACTCCGGGAATTACCATTTCCCTAAGTGAGGCATCTGTGCTAATAGCAACACATCTAGCGTGGTCGGGTTTAGCTTCGCCGTCCAATAGCCCCGGTATTTCTCTGAACTGTCTTCTTACTTCCTCTACCATTTTCTGCGCTGTTCTTCCTACAGCACCCATTGTTAGTGCTCCGAGCAGGAATGGCAGTGTTCCACCGAGAAGCAATCCGACGACCACATTACTGTGCGTAAGGTCAATCGATGTGAGTCCCACAGCTTTTGTGTAAGCTGCGAAAAGCGCGAGAGCCGCAAGCGCTGCGGAGCCGATCGCAAAGCCTTTTCCGATTGCCGCTGTTGTATTTCCAAGTGAGTCCAGCTTGTCCGTTATTTTTCTTACGTCGTCTCCAAGCTCAGACATCTCCGTAATACCTCCGGCGTTGTCAGCCACTGGGCCGTAAGCGTCAACCGACATCGTAATACCGATAGTTGCAAGCATGCTGACTGCCGCAATTCCTATCCCGTATAGTCCGGCGAATGCGAAGGAAAGGCCGATTGCTATAGCAATTGTGATTACAGGGAGAGTTGTGCTAACCATACCCACGGAAAGCCCTTCGATGATGTTTGTTGCAACACCTGTCTGAGAGGCCTCTGCAATTTTCCTTACAGGCGAGCCCGAAGTGTAGTACTCGGTCAATAGCCCAATTGAAATACCCGCAAGTAACCCTAATACGGATGCAAGCCATATCCACAAAATTTTATCTACTCCATCTACGAGTCCCACCATTAGAAGAATAATGAGAGAGAGTCCTAAATAAATTCCACCAGCATAAAATGTTGCGCGTCTCAGTACTAACTGCGGCTCGAGGTCCTTCATCCACTCAACGCTCTTTGAGCCTATTATGGAAGAGAAGCTTCCGATTGCTATAAGAACAATTGGTATGGACATATAGGCTATTTCATTAGCACCCATTCCAGCTCCAATAACTATTGTAGCGATTACAGCGCCTACATAGGATTCAAAAAGGTCAGCTCCCATTCCCGCCACGTCACCTACGTTATCACCTACGTTATCAGCGATTGTCGCGGGGTTTCTCGGGTCATCTTCGGGGATTCCGGCCTCCACCTTTCCAACGAGGTCAGCGCCAACGTCGGCGCCCTTCGTGAAAATACCGCCCCCGATCCTGGCAAACAGCGCGACTGAGCTTGCGCCCATCGCGAACCCACCGATTATCTCACCAAACTGCTGAGCAAATCCGGCAAGTCCGGCGGCATCCTCCGGGTTGTCCGGGAGCCCTATACCAAATGTGAACGCAACCGAAAGTCCAAGTAGACCCAGGCCTGCTACTGAAAGCCCCATAACGTTTCCGCCCTTGAATGCGACAGCAAGCGCTCTTCCCGGTCCTTCCTCAGCCGCTGCCTGAGCGGTCCTTACGTTTGCTTTAGTTGCGGATTTCATTCCGAAAAAGCCTGCCAGAACGGAGCAGACTGCGCCCCCAACATAAGCTAAAGCCGTTCTCCAGTCGATAAATAGTCCTAATAAAATAAATACGACCAGTACGAAAATTCCGATAATTCTGTATTCCCTGTTAAGGAACACCATTGCCCCCTCTTCAATAGAAGCGGCGATTCCCTTCATTTTATCATTGCCTTCGGGCAAGGACTTTATTTCGCGGTAAACGAAAAAGGCATAGCCTAAAACGATTACCCCTAAGATAAGCCCGAATAAGGCAGCTATTACTTCACCCATTTGATTAAACCTCCTTATTTAATGAGAATCTATTTCCTTACTATTCTCTTTTTGTTTATTTTTCGTGTTGTATTCATTCATTGCTCTTTCTAATCCATCCTCGATAATTGCAAAAACGGCGTCCGCCGCGCGTATTATCGAGCTTTTAACTATCTCACCCTCTTCTTTCCTAAATCCGCTAAGCACATGGCCCGCTCCACTATCTTTCATCAGCGGTTTTCCAATCCCTACCCGGACCCTAGTGAACTCATCTGAGCCAAGTGAGGAAATTATAGATTTTATGCCGTTGTGCCCGGCGCTGCCGCCCCCAGATTTTATCCTGATATTTCCAAGGGGCAAGTCCATCTCATCATACACCACTATAATATTGTCAGTCGGAATGTCGTAGAAGTTCTTTACACTTGAAACCGATTCTCCGCTAAGGTTCATATAGGTTTCGGGTTTTAACAGCGCAAGCTTGTTGCCGCCTGTGAATCCTTCCCCGAAAATGCCCTTAAACTTATTTTTTGTTAACTCTATTCCGACCCTTTTTCCTATCTCGTCCACAACTAAAAAACCAACGTTATGCTTCGTATTGCTATATTTTTTACCTGGGTTCCCCAGACCTGCTACCAATATCATTTTGCTGACTACTCGTCGCCGCTTTCTTCTTGAGTATCTTCTCCCTCTTGAGCCTCGGCCCCCTCTTCGCCCTCTTCACCTTCAACTTCCTCTTCTTCGGTTTCAACTACCTCTACTCTAGGCGCCTGGACAGTAACGATTGTATCCTCGTCATCGTGTAATATGTTAACTCCTTCCGTTACCTCTAAAGCGTTCACGTGTATCGAGTGTCCGATCTCAAGCTCGGTCACATCTACTTCGAATGAATTTGGGATATCTGTTGGTAGACATTCTACTGAAATTTCTCTTAATATTTCCTCAAGTATACCGCCTTCCTTAACACCTTTAGATCTGCCGCTTATCAATACAGGGACGCTTACAGTTATTTTCTTGCTGACATCTAGCGTTTGAAAATCAAAGTGTATAGGCTTACTTGTTATATAATCGTATTGTATTTCTCTTAGTAGCGATAGTTTTTTTATTTCTTCAGAATCGTTTTTAACGACTATTTCTAAAAGAGTGTTCTCCCCGGCTTCGGTTGAAAGAGCTTGCTTCAATTCGCCGGGGTTGATGACAAGCGCTAAAGGCTCTTCACCTTTTCCGTAAAGTATAGCCGGGACATTGCCTTCATTTCTAATAGCCCTCGCTCCGCTTTTCCCCATCCTAACTCTCTTTGATACGTTTAATGTGCTTTGTGCCATTGTTCTTACTCCTTCTATATATCTAGCTTCGCTTTAGTTAAAAAGCGTGCTAATAGATTCTCCCTTTGTTATTCTTTTTATTGCCTCGCCCAGTAGATTTGCAATACTGAGCACTTTGATTCGATCAGAAGCCGCAGCCTCTTCACTAGGCGGTATGGTGTCCGTTATTATGACTTCTTGTATTACAGAATCATGTATATTTTCAATCGCTTTTCCTGAGAGCACACCGTGTGTGCAGCAAAGACTGACGCTCTTGGCTCCTTCTCTCACAAGAGCTTTCCCCGCCTGTACAGCAGTACCCGCTGTATCGACCAGGTCATCTACCACAATTACGTTTTTTCCTTCAACGTCTCCGATTACATTCATTATCTCGGCTACATTAGGGTTCGGACGCCTCTTATCCGTCATCGCTAGCCCTGCGTTAAGTATTTTGGCATACTGCCTTGCTCTTTCCATTCCCCCGGCGTCTGGTGATACTATAACAGTATCGTTACCGTTCCTTATCTTTTTAATATAGTCTATGAATACGGGCGTCGCATAAATATGATCGACGGGAATATTAAAGAAACCCTGTATCTGTCCTGCATGCAGATCTACCGTAACGACTCTGCTTATTCCAGCTGTTGTTATAAGATCGGCTACTAATTTGGCTGAGATGGGCGCTCTTGGTTTTACTTTTCTGTCCTGTCTGGCATAACCGTAGTATGGTATGACCGCGGTAATCTCCCTTGCCGAAGCTCTTTTAAGAGCGTCCGATAAAATCAGCAGCTCCATTATGTGCTCGTTTGTTGGCGGGCAGGTAGATTGAATTACAAAGATGTGCGAGCCTCGTACGCTTTCAGATATTTCAGCCGAAAGCTCCCCGTCACTGAATCTTTTAATCTCAGCTTTTCCAAGAGCTATGTCTAGATATTTACATACTGATGTGGCAAGCGGGATGTTTGAAGTCCCGCAAAAGACCTTTGCATTATCCATGAAATTTCACTTGTAATTAATAAACCTGGTATTACAGTAAAACGCTTGCTCTAATTTTATTCCTTCCCCCGGATCGTGCTTCGCACTCCCGTCTGCCCCCCTCATAAAATAAAACAAGGTATTATAAAGTAGATATTGGATAATTCAAGATGATAGCAAAATGCGGGAGAAAATAGTTTGATTGTAGAGCCAAGCAGAAAACAAGGAGAGATTTTAGAGTCCGCCAGAGTTGCAAGAATGGCTACCGTGGATGAAGCCGGAAAGCCCCACATAGTCCCTATTTGCTATGTATTTGTTTCGGGTCTGATCTATACTCCGATTGATAAAAAACCAAAGAGTGTCTCTGTAAACACTCTCAAGCGGATTAGTAATATACGCTCAAATCCAAACGTATCTTTTATTATCGATAAGTACTACGAGGATTGGAGCAGACTCTATTTTCTTAAAATCGCAGGGCTCGCAAGCTTGATAGAGGAGGGTGAGGAGTATGAAAACTCTTTATTGAGTCTTTGTGAAAAATATTCTCAATACAGAGATATGGATCTTTTGAATCTCGGGCTTCCTATCATAAAGATATCCCCGCGCCGCATAGTTTCCTGGGGAGATATTACTTCTGGCTAAAAGGACGGGTAATATCTATTGTCCGATTCTCGGATAAGAGTAATTAAGATTACAATACATATCTGTATTCATAGAGTTTCGTTATTGTTAATACAGTTGCAAATATTAAATTAAGCGGAATTGGTAATTGAACTGTCATGATTAAAGCAGGAGTAGGAAACTCCGTCATAGAAAACAGCGTTCAAGCCGCACGAGAGGCGGCTCAGATGGCGATGCAGCGAGCCGCCGTCAAAAAGTGTGATTGGGCAATGGTGTTTTGCACATTCCCGCACAGAGCAAACTATGAAGAAATACTTAAGTGCGTTTGTGAAATAACAAAAACCAAAAACCTCAGCGGGTGCAGCGCGCTCGGTGTGCTTTCAAACGCAGGTGAGACTGAGGCTCAGCCTGGGATCGTAGTTTTAGCTGTTTCTTCAGATGAAATTAACGCTAAGCCCTTCATAGTACACCAGTTAGGTGCAGGTGGGCTGAAAGCGGGAGAGGAAATCGGCAACACGCTCAAATCCATCGCTGACAAAGCCTCACTCCTCACTCTTCTGCCGGATCCTTTTCATATACACCCGGACCTCATGTTTCTGGGTATTAAGTCAAAGATCGGGGATATTCCGATTGTGGGAGCGTCCGCTTCAGAGGACCCAAGGATTAACGATACTTTTGAATTTTACAGAGACACGGTAGCCTCGGGGGCGGCTTCGGGCTTTTTGTTCAGCGGAGAATTTTCCTATAAGATCGATATAACCCAGGGGTGCAAGCTTGTTGGGGAAACTTGTATGATTACAAAATGTAATAAGAACGTGATCACAGAGCTCAACGGAGAGCCGGCACTACAAGTGCTGAAGAAAGTAGTACCGGACTCTCTCATATCCGACCCGCTTAACATTATGCGTTTAATATATGTCGCGTTTCCGCCAGCCCGCGGTGGTACAGAAATCTTAGGAAGCGATTATTTAGTCAGGAACCTGATTGGCCTTGACCCTGAAACTGGCGCTATAGCTGTTTCTGAAAATGTGGAGGAAGGGCAGATAATATCGTTTACTACAAGAAACCCTGAAGCTGCGCGTGAAGACTTAAAGCAAATGCTAGAGCGTGTAAACGCTTCCCAAAAGCCCGAAAATCCCTATAAATTTGGGCTCTATTTCAACTGCTGCGCCAGAGGGCGTTCACTTTACGGTATTGAGGGCATAGATACTGCATATATAAATAACGCGCTTGGGGACGTACCCATTGCCGGATTCTTTGGAAACGCAGAGTTCGCTCCTCTCAGCAGTAAAAATCACCTATTCACATATACAGGCGTGCTTGTTCTCTTTTCCGAGAAGCAAATATTTTAGTCAGAAGGCCTCCTATAGCTCTAGCAATATATATTGCTCGCAGTTTTTAATCAAAACGCTGTAGTAGCCACTAGCGAGCGCTATCCAAGTGTGATAATATTACGAGCGGGTAATGGGTTTAGTTAACCAACGCCGAAGTGGCGGAACATGGTAGACGCGCTGGATTCAGGTTCCAGTGGGCATTAGCTCGTGGGGGTTCAAATCCCCCCTTCGGCACCAATATAAGTTATTCAAATCTCAATTATTACGGCGGTATGTTTGAGATAATTATATTGAATATAGTCGAGGATTCTCATGGCAGAGTTAAAACCTAGACTTATTATTACAAGCCCGGGCAAAAAGAGGCGGGGTTTCGGTACTTTTATCACTGTGCTGGTTATATTCGCACTAGGTTTTTACGCAGGCTACAAATACGGTGATTATCTATTAGGGACCGGGACGCCGGAGGTAAGAACGCAAAACCCAGAGCCTGTTAGCACTATAGAGGAGCTGGCTGTATCCGCTGAGCAGAATGACTCCGGGGATGAAAAAAGGGATATTCTATATAGTGAAGGTTCAGAGGCAACACAAGCTCAAGAGAGTTTAGCCGAAGAAGGGCTCTTTGGTGACGAATTAGCAGGAGACACAGCTAGTTCCCAGATTGAGGCTCCGGACGAAGTAGATCAAATGTTGGTTATAAGTGATGCAGATAATGTTCCCCAAGAGGTTCTGGCGGCTAATAATCTTACGGTTGAGCCTGACAACGAGCACGATGCTGCGCTTGAGGACACCGTTACTTCAACAAACGGATACACTCTTCAAGTAGGCGCATTTTCGACTGCAGAAGAAGCTCAGGGTGTTGTAGATGGATATAAATCTAAAGGTTATGAAGCCTATCTCGTCCCTATTGAAAATTCTAGGGGAGAAAAGTGGAACTTGGTCAAAATAGGCAAGTTTAATACTATCGATCAGGCGTGGAGCTATGCCTCTTATTTTCAAAATAGAGAAGGCTTAGAGGCTTATGTTGAAACAATTGAGCAGGGAACCGTATTTAATGAATCATGGGGTCAGCAGGAAATATCGGAACAGTAGAAATGTTTAAGTGTGCAATATCTCGTATTTTTTGTTAGCTAATGCGTAAATATACATTGTTTTCCCCTTGTTATTGCTTGTAATTACTGCAAATTTTAAGAAACAGCCGTTTTTTTGCATCTGCGAACAAAAGTACTTGACTTTTTGATATCTAAGCCGTATAGTAATAAGGTTGTTCTGCAGATTTTGCTTTTTATGTGATGGGTGTGAGCTAATTTAATACATATTTTGAAAAATTGCAGTACAATTAATCTCAAGAAAATTATTCTTTGGAATAGAAGGTGCGAGAATGAAGTCAGGAAAATACAGAGATGTTCAGCAGGTAAGCTCCGATATGGAGACTATGGAGAATTTCGATTCACAGGATAACGAGTCCTATTCGTCAATTGGTTTGGGTGGTGATGTAGCGATCGATAGTGACGACTCCGATTTCGGTTTCGAGGTCGAAGCCAATTTGCCTAAAGAGACTAACCAAGAAGAGGAATGGACGCCTGATGAACAGTTCAGGCTTCTTTATGTGTATTTTAAGGACATGGCTATCGAGTCTCTGTTAACTGCGAAGGAAGAGGTGGAAGTCTCTGCTCAGATAAAGAAGTGCGAGGCTAAGTCTTTTGCGTTTACCATACATGTTGATAAGTTGAATAAGAGAAGAGAAAGCCTTATTAAAAGGAATAAAAACGGAAATATTAAAAACCGCGTCAGTGAAAAAGACTTAACAAAAAGAATAGACAGCCTGAGCACTTTTATAGGTGTATTTTCAAGACGTGCTGCAGAGCTTAAAGAAAGATTTGTAAAAGCCAATTTAAGACTAGTAGTGAGTATATCGAAACGCTACATGGGCCGCGGGCTTCCGTTAACGGATCTAATCCAGGAAGGGAATGTCGGTCTTATGAGAGCGGTCGAAAGGTTCGACCATACTAAGGGCTACAAGTTTTCCACCTATGCTTCGTGGTGGATACACCAGGCGATTTCAAGGGCGCTGTTGGATCAGACACGCACCATTCGAGTCCCGGTGTATGTTCTCGAGCAGGCAAGCAAAGTCTACAGAATAAGCTCTTTACTACATAAGGAAATGGGAAGAAAGCCCCTGCCGGATGAAGTAGCCGAGGTTGCGGGCATTTCGGTTGAGGGAGTGAAGAGGATACTTGAGTCGACCAACGACGCTGCCAGGCTCGATACGCCTATTTTAGACGGAGAGAAGACAACTCTTCTGGATTTCATTTCCGATGATAGCTCACCCGCTCCCGATTCGGTTATGGCCACGACTGCGCTTACTCATGAAATCAGAGATGCGCTGAACGTGCTGACCCCGAGAGAGGAAGAGATAATAAGGCTACGCTTCGGTATAGACCAGGACAGCACTTACACGCTCGATGAGATTGGAAGAAGGTTTGACCTCACAAGGGAGCGTATTAGGCAGATTGAAAAAAGAGCTCTTGAGAAGCTGGCTGCATCCGATATGGGTGATGTTCTAAGAAGTTTCTTAGCCAGATAAAGGGGGGCGTTTAGCGCTCCAAGGGCTGTTTGGCTGCCTTAGCTTCAATTCCATCAACATTTATAACATCTCAATCCTGTTGCGGAGCTTTGCCATATTCGGCATTGTCATTCCCAGCGATATAGTGTAATTTCAGGATATAGCAATGAAGTCTTCACCCCCTGTCATAATAATTGGAATGAGCCGTTCCGGCACGAGTATGCTCACAAGGATGCTCGGGTCTCTGGGACTGTTTTGCGGAAGTAGGTTGACGAATAACCATGAAGCAATATTCTTCCGTGAGATAAACGATTGGCTGCTCGCACAGTGCAGCGGGGGCTTAGAGAACCCGGGCGCAATTAAATATCTGCTGCAGGACGGTGAGGCGCGCAAACTCTTTGCCGAATTTATCACTTTCACGATGAAGAGCCATAAAGCGATTTCATACCTTGGACTGAGTAAGTATTTAACTTTAAGAACCCCTGCCAACCTAGATTTACCGTGGGGATGGAAAGATCCCCGTAACACCTTCACCCTGCCTTTTTGGCTCGATATATTCCCTAACGCTAAAGTAATTCATATTTACCGTCACCCGATGGATATAGTAAATAGCCTGAGCACTCGAAGAAAAAGAGGGCTCTTGCGCTTAAGTGAAAAACACAGGAGCTGGAGAGGTCTTTACTGGTACTATCTGATGCAGAAGTTCATACCGGGTAAAAGAGTCTTCATAGACTTAAGAGGTGCTTCGCCTCAAGAGGGTCTAGTGATGTGGCAGGAGTATATGGAGGAAGCCCGGTCGCACGTTGAAGGGCTTGGCGAGCGAGCGATTCAGATAAAGTATGAGGATTTTCTGTATGAGCCCAGAGGCACTGTCGAGAAATTGTCCGAATTTGTGGGATTGGATGCAAGTCCAGAGCATATACTAGAACTTACACAAGATATAAATAAAAGCCGCGCATACGCTTATCGTAACAAGCCGGAGCTTGAGGCGTTTACAAAGGATAATGCTGAGATTTTAAAAGCGTATGGTTATTAATTCCTAGTCTCATTTGAAATTACGGTTAATCCCAATCAAGAAATAGAGTTATATCTTTAACCCGAAGACGAACCCTTTATTAATTCCCCGAACTTCATCGCCAGCCCGATGTCTCCCGCAAGTTTAATCTTACCAGTAAGCAGCGCGCTCTCAGGGCGAAGCTTACCTGTAACAAGGTTAATAAAGTTCTGATCGCTTGCTTTAAACGTACACTGCGCCTCTTCTTCAGCCTCTCTTACACCGTAGCTCTCCTGCCTCAAATCTACTATCCATGTTCCGCCGTCAGGGCCTTTAAGTATGAATTTATATACGGCGCTAAGCTCCGAAAACTCATGCGAGCGCTCCCTGAGTTTTCTATCCACCTTCTCGAATATGTCTCTGGTCGTAGGCACTATTTAATATTCTCCCTAATAGAATGGAAAACCAGTTTACCATCTAAGTAGGTTCAATACCAAAACTATTCATTGACGCAAGGCACTTATAACTTTACAATTCATATGATTTTTTCATGGTGAGATATTAGATAATGGATAAGAGTAACAGAAAAGTTTACGACGTGATCGTAATAGGCGCGGGCCACGCAGGGTGCGAGGCAGCTCTTGCGCCGGCGAGAATGGGTCTTAAGACCCTGGTGCTGACGGCAAATATCGATACCATAGGTCTAATGTCGTGCAATCCGTCTATAGGCGGCGTCGGTAAAGGTCATCTGGTAAAGGAAGTGGATGCTCTCGGTGGTGAGATGGGAAAGGCTGCCGATCACGCGGCGATACAGTTCAGAAGGCTTAATACGCGCAAGGGCGCTGCCGTACAGGCAACCCGTATACAGGCAGACAGGCAAGCTTACAGAGCCTACATGAAGGAAAAACTCGAGTCAGAGAGCAATATTGATATTAAGCAAAGGATGGCCGAAGGGTTCTTGGTTGAAGGAGGGAAAGTGTTAGGGGTAAAGACGACACTCGGGGAGCATTTTTACTCCCATACTGTCGTGGTTACACCGGGTACTTTCCCTAACGGTCTTATACATATCGGACGCACCAAGATATCTTCCGGAAGAGCGGGAGAAGCCGCGGCATTGGGTATATCCGACTCATTCGGATCACTCGGTTTTAATGTGGGCAGGTTAAAGACCGGTACTCCTCCCCGTTTTGACGGCAGGACTATAAAGTGGGATATGCTAGAGCTTCAGCCGGGAGATGAGTTTCCAAAACCTTTTTCTTTTTCAAATTCTTCACCAGAGCTCACTCAGCTTCCATGCTACATCACATACACAAATGAAAACACCCACAAGGTAATTCGCGATAACCTGGACAAATCCCCTCTTTATTCAGGAGAAATTCAGGGCGTTGGTCCAAGGTACTGCCCTTCGATTGAAGACAAGGTAGTAAAGTTTCCAGATAAGAACAGGCATCAGATATTTTTAGAGCCCGAAGGCGTTAGTACATATGAGATTTACCCAAACGGCATATCGACAAGCCTCCCGCTCGAGGTCCAGTACGAGATAGCGAGGACAATAGAGGGGCTGAATGAGGTAGAGATAATGCGCCCGGGCTATGCTGTCGAATATGACTACGTTGACCCAACAGGGTTAAAGCCCACACTTGAGACAAAACTTGTGGATAATCTCTATTTCGCGGGTCAGATAAACGGCACGACGGGCTATGAAGAGGCCGCAAGCCAAGGACTCATAGCCGGTATTAACGCAGCTCTTCGTGTAAAGGGCGAGCCGCCTCTCGTACTTGACCGCTCAGAGGCCTATATAGGCATATTAATCGACGATCTCGTTACCAAGGGAGTGGACGAGCCTTACCGTATGTTTACCTCACGAGCAGAGTACAGGCTGCTTTTAAGAGAAGACAATGCCGATATGAGGTTATACGAGAAAGGATACGCTCTTGGGCTTCACACCGATGAAGAGCTCGGCAAATTTCTCGATAAAAAGAATAGCATCAGAGAAGAGCTTAGCAGATTGGAGATAACAAAACTAACTCCCGGACCACAAATAAACCGTGTTTTAGAGGAGCTCGGCTCATCCGCGCTTAAAAAGCCTCAGAGCTTAAAAGAGATACTAAGGCGCCCTGAAATTTCTTACCGTGACCTTGGCTCAATAGAACAGGCTTCGATGCCCCAGGATATATTAGATGACGTAATTTCTCAAATCGAGATGGATGCTAAATACGAGGGATACATAAAGAGGCAAAAGGAGCAGATAGACAAGTTTAAGAAGCTCGAGAATCTGAGAATCCCCGAGAGTTTCTCCTATGAGGATATACCGGGGCTTTCAAGAGAGATAGTCCAAAAGCTCTCGGACGTCCGCCCGGACTCTCTAGGTCAAGCAAGCCGGGTATCCGGCATTACGCCCGCCGCGGTTTCTGTTCTCATGGTGTATCTAAAAAGGGATAGTATTAAAACACAAGAGGGGGTTTATTCCACTACTTCCTGATCCTGTTCATCATCATCAGAGTCGTTGAGTTCCTGCTCTAAAAGCTCCATCATATCTTCGTAATCTCCGCCTATATAACCTGAGTTTTCCGGATCCTCGAGCATATCGACGAGATCTTTTATTTTTTTACGCCCTTTTCTTGCCACGCTCATTTTCCTCCCTGAAAAATTAAGTCATTTATAGTATAGCCAATAAATTTTCTTATGCGATACAAATGCTTAAATGTAAACGGCAGTTCAGATTCCTGCTCTTAGCAACATTATAAGACTATGTATGTGAAAAGCAATAAGCATTCACAATTTCCCTATGTCCTATAATCCACTCAAGATTTATCCTCCGCCAATAGCTCGAGCATTTTATCCACGTCCGTTGTAGGGAGCTTGCAAACGTAATCTAGACACACATAAGCTGTAGCTTTCTCGTCTTTTTGAGCCTGACCTTTTGTGAATTCAGCGATCGAAGTAATTTCAGATTCGCTCCCAGGTCCTTTCAGTAGGACAACCTTATTAGGCGAGTAGTCTTGACTCAGAGCCCTAAGCATTGTCTTCGTATCCTCTTTTTCGGGATCGCCTACCACGACCACTTCATATGAGGGGCCGATACCGAAATCAAGGCCGCATAGGAACTGCGTGTATGCCATTGGGGCTTGTGCAATGGTGTTTGAAAAAGCGCTTGAGAGCTCTGCCGCTTTTTTATCAAACTCAGCGTTACCCGTGATCCTCCCGATTTTTAGAAGATTCAGCATAGCGACTGAATTCCCCGAGGGGATAGCGCCGTCATATATCTCTTTTTGGCGGGCTATGAGCTCTTCGGCGCTGTCGGAAGTAAAATAAAATCCTGAGTTTTTTTCGTCCCAGAAATGCTCAATCATCTCATTCTGAAGCTCGATAGCAGCCTGAAGATACTTAATGTCGAATGTCGATTCATAAAGCTCAAGAAGCCCCCAGATAAAAAATGAATAGTCGTCAATATTACTGTCAATCCCGGCTTCACCGTCCCTATATCTATGAAGGAGCGTGCCGTCACTCTTGCGCATGTCGCTCAATATAAAGTCCGCGGCCTTTTTCGCTGCCTCAGTGTATTGAGACTCGCCCGTCACTCTTCCGCCCTTGGCCATCGACGCTATCATAAGGCCGTTCCAATCGGTTAGAATCTTATCATCCTTATGTGGGTGTACCCTCTTTTCACGTACATTGAATAATTTTTCTCTTAAGGTCTGAATTCTCTTGCTAAACTCTTGCGCACTCATGTCGTATGAAGCCGCGATCTCAGCCATCGGTTTTTTAAGATGCAGTATGTTCGCGCCTGTTTTTTTGCCGGACGCTTCGTCGCTGAAGTTTCCGGTCTTGGTTACGTTAAAAGTCCCTATTATCAACTCAGCGTCTTCTTTCCCGAGTACCTCTACTATCTCTTCCTCTTCCCATACATAGAATTTCCCTTCCTCACCTTCGCTGTCGGCGTCTTCCGCTGAATAAAACCCGCCCTCTTCAGATGTCATATCTCTCATTACGTAGCTAAATATTTCACGCGCTGTTTCTGCGTATTCTTTGTTGCCAGTTGCCTGATAAGCCTCTATGTACGCCATAGCAATCATCGCCTGGTCATAGAGCATTTTCTCAAAGTGAGGCAAAAGCCATTCGGGATCAGTCGAGTAGCGGTGAAATCCGAAACCCACATGGTCATAAACTCCGCCCCGGCGCATTTGCTCTAGAGTTTTCTCTACCATTTCAAGTGCCTGCTCGTCCCCGGTACGCTTCCAATATCTAAGCAGGTAGAGCTGGTTGTGCGGTGTTGGAAACTTAGGGGAGCTTCCAAAACCCCCGTTTTTCTCATCGTATCTTCCAAGGAGCTGATTGTATCCGGCTCCCAGTGTGGAGACTGTCAGGTCTTCACTCTCACCACTCTCTGTTGCATCGGTCGCTTTTATAACAGCTTCTGTAATATTCTCCGCAGACTCAAGCACCTTTTCTCTGTCGTTTTCCCACAGCTCTTTTATTCTCGGCACGAGGTCAAGCATTCCGGCCCTCCCGAACCTTGTTTCCTTGGGGATGTAAGTGGCCGCGAAAAAAGGTTTCTTGTCTGGTGTCATAAACACGTTCAAGGGCCAGCCGCAGCCGCCCTTTGAGAGCATCTGGCATACCGTCATGTAGATATTGTCAATGTCAGGTCTTTCCTCGCGGTCTACTTTTATCGAGATAAAAGTTTCGTTCATCAGCTTTGCCACTTCCTCATCTTCAAACGACTCATGCTCCATCACGTGACACCAGTGGCAGGTCGAGTATCCGATAGATAGCAAGATCGGTTTTTGCTCCTTACGGGCTTTCTCAAAGGCCTCGTCCCCCCATGGGTACCAATCAACGGGGTTATCAGCGTGCTGAAGCAGATATGGGCTCTTTTCGTCTTTTAGTCTGTTTTGCTTTTTCATGTTAGTGGCATCTGCTCCTTCTTTTGCCGAGCTTAAAGAGGTGTCATACAGGCATAATAGAAACAGTAAAGTTAGAATACCAGCTATTATATATTTCGCCCTAAGCTCCGGTTGGATGTTTAAGTTGTTTGGCATAGTGATCTCTAAGTATATACGATACAACTTTCAATGTAGGAGTTTATTTGACTGCTTTAAATTGCGCCGTAATATTCATAATATCCTTTCTTGGTTATAATTTAGCTTAGGATTATCCATGCAATTACTAGATAAAAAGTATTCCGATATTGTTCTCGAAGAAAAGCTCCTCCTTCAATCCCTAGAGGTCGAAATCAAAGAGCTGTCGAGTGAAGCGCTGCTCAAAAAGCTTCTCACGGTAAAGGAAAACCTTGAGAATTTATTTTCAATCGTATTTATCGGAGAGTTCAGTACAGGGAAGTCCTCTATCATAAACGCACTTTTGGGCGAAGAAATTCTTGCAGAGGGCATTACTCCCACAACCGATGAAATCACGATCCTGAAGTACGGGGACGCGGGTGGGCAGGAAGCGCATGACGGTACCCGTCATATCCCGCTCACCCAGGAAAGGCTAAAGGGTATATACATTGTGGATACTCCCGGGACCAACGTGACACTGGAGCAGCATGAAAAACTCACTCAGGATTTTATTCCCAGGGCAGACATAGTGTTTTTCACCATAGGCGCCGAGCGCGCCGTTACGGGCAGCGAGGCAAAGCTCATCGAGTTCATAAAAGAGGATTGGCTTAAGAACATCGTCTTTTTACTGAACAAGACGGATATTGCTAAAGATACTGAAGAGCTGGACGCGCTGATACGTCATACCAGGGGCGAGCTTGAGCGCAATTTCAATTTCGAGCCGCAGCTGATCCCGGTTTCCGCTAAGCTCGCGCGTGAGGCGCGCGCTACCTCTGACGAGGCGCTTTATCAAAAGAGCGGGTTTAAGGAGCTAGAGAGCTACATATTCAATACGCTCGGAGAAGAAGAGCGTATTAAAATGAAAATAAAGAGCACCTCTCAATTCGCTGCCAGTTTATCTTCTGAGACTGAGGATGCGCTTAAAGTGGACATAGACAAGATTTCCCACGATGAGGCCCGCCTCGGTGAGTATGAGACCAAGCTTGTAGGTATGAGAAATGAAATCGTGGGGAACTCGGCTCAGTTTACAGAGAGAATAAGAAGCAGGCTCCTCGAGTTTAAGACCAGGGGAATTGAGTATATTGACGACCTCATCCGGTTCTCAAACATTTTTAAGCTCGTGAGTAAATCCAAAGTCGCTAAGGAATTCGAATACCGTGTGTCCCGCCAGACAGTAGAAGAGCTCGAAAAGGACCTAGACGCTATGGTAATGTGGACCGAACGCTCCGCAAGGACTCTACTGGACAGCGCCCTTGAATTCTATAATGAATCGATAAGACCCGAATCCTCGTCACCGGGAACGGCTTTTACTTACGACAGAACCAGACTCATAGATACGGTACGGGCTGAGCTTGAGAAAAAAAGAAAAGAGATTGACCCGGCGCTCCTGGGGGGCAACCTTGTAGACTCCGCAAGAGGGGCAGTGGCTTCGGTTCTCGGTGTGCAAGCGGGAACGCTTGCCCTCGGCGCAGCTGTCGTGACTGCTTTTTCATCAATCATAGTGGATGTCACGGGCATTTTGGCCACCCTGGCGCTGATGGCCACCGCTTTTGCAATACTTCCTAAGAAAAGAAGGGACGCTATGAAGGAGTTCAGTACCAAAGTCGACGCGCTGATCGAGGAGATTACCACAAGTGTGAGTTCACAGCTCGAGCGTGATTTAGACGGTATTAAAATGCAGGTATTAGACTCTCTCGTCCCGCTCAGGAATTTTTATCAAATGGAAAAGGGTAAGCTTACAGAGTCTCTTGGCAGAGTTAACGATATAAAGGATAAGCTTACGAATATTAGTAACAGCGTTTGACGTGTTGCCGGTTAAAGGTAAACAAATGTTTAGCCCCTTTGGTTAGAGGCCGAAGCGGTTTTTAAACAGTGTTCTTGTGTACATTTCCTTAATTTTGTCGGACCGTCCGGTAAATTCTATCCCCATTTTACATTTATCTTTATTATTCATGTCCGACCACTTTATTTTTCCTTCAAATTTCAAAGTCGAATCGCCCGTAAACAGACTGGCCCTTATTTTAGAATCCGGAGGTAGTCCCCTGAGACCTTCAATTCCAATACCGTCCTGTGAGAGGTTTATTGCGAATCCGCCCAACCTGGGCTCTGAGTGCTCTTTATAAATATCGTTTCTGATCAGGCCGTATTTGATCCTCATATTGAAAGGTATTCTTAATGACTGCCTTCTCGTGATATACGTGATCTCGGAGCGCGTTGTAACCCTCTCTGTCTTACTGTCTTCTTTCATCGTCGGGGAAGAATTCATATTATGATATTATCCGCATAATCTAGAATTAACAATGAGACTTTAGTTTGAGTTTGCCCTAAAACTTTAGTCCAGTCAATAAAAGTGTAGTTAAACAATTAACCGTCTGTGAAGCGGCTCTTTAGAAAATAAACAGGGTGTAATTTTACATTGCTAGTAAAAAGGTTGGGACATAAGTTTCAAGAAAGGGTTTTACATTCTCTATTATCATATATGATTAAGCGTTTCAAACTTAGTAACTCATAGTTCTCAGGAGATAGATTTTTATATGCGAAAGGATAATTTAAGAAATATAGCGATAATCGCGCACGTAGATCATGGCAAGACAACTCTGGTTGATGCTATGCTAAACCAAAGCGGAGTGTTCCACGAGCACCAGCAGGTGGAAGAAAGGGTTATGGACTCGATGGACCTTGAGAAAGAGCGTGGAATTACTATTACTGCGAAAAATACAGCGGTACTATATAAGGACATCAAAATTAATATAGTCGATACCCCCGGCCACGCGGATTTCGGAGGGGAAGTAGAGCGGAGCTTGAATATGGTTGACGGAGCGTTGCTTCTGGTCGACGCAAGCGAAGGCCCGCTGCCGCAAACCCGTTTCGTGGTACAGAAAGCTCTGGAAAAAAAGCTCCCTATCATACTGGTAATCAACAAGATCGACAGGCCTGACGCCCGTCCGGGAGAAGTTATAGACGAAGTCTACGATCTGTTTATAGAGCTTGATGCGAACGAAGAGCAGATAGAGTTTCCGATCGTATATACGAATGCGAAAATCGGAGCGGCGCATAGTGAAATTGACGACGCATCGGATAATTTAATCCCACTTTTCGATCAGATAGTCTCCTCCATTCCTGGGCCCGAAGTGGGGGACGGCTCCGTTACACAGTTTCTCATAACCAACTTAGATTACGATAACTACGTCGGAAGGCTGGCTATTGGACGGATGATGAGCGGAGAGCTTGAGTCTAACCGAAGCTACGCCCTGTGTGGGGAAGAGGACTCGGTATCCACAATAAAAATTTCGGTTTTATATACATACACTGGGCTTCAGAAAACTCAGGTAGACAAAGTAGAAGCAGGAGACATTATCGCTATTGCCGGCGAGGACAGCGTTCAGATTGGGGATACGGTAACGAGTATCGATAACCCTGTAGCACTTGAGCGAATAAAAGTGGACGAGCCTACGATATCCATGATCTTCTACGTAAACAGCGGGCCGTTCGGGGGGAAAGAGGGTAAGTTTTTAACCTCCCGCCAGATTAGGGAAAGACTAGATAGGGAAAAGCTAAGGAACGTGGCCATACAAATAAAAGATACCGATAGGGCTGATGCTTTTGAAGTTGCGGGGCGCGGAGAGCTCCAAATGGCGGTTCTCATTGAAACGATGAGACGCGAGGGTTATGAGTTTATGGTCTCAAAGCCCACGGTTATCACAAAAGAAGAAAACGGCGCTATTACCGAGCCTGTGGAGCGCATTTTTATTGACGTACCCGAGGAGTATGTAGGAGTAATTACCGAGAACATAGCCAAGAGAAAAGGGCGTATGGTGAATCTTCATAATAACGGCAACGGAAGAGTGGACATTGAATTCATAATAACCTCAAGGGGGTTAATTGGCTTCAGAAGCCAGTTCCTGATCGATACAAAAGGCTCTGGTGTAATGAATACGCTCTTTGAGGGATATGAGCCCTGGTACGGACCGATCCCGCAAAGATCAACAGGCGCCCTGGTGTCGGACCGGCCCGGAAAAACCACCACATACGCAAGCCTTGCTATGGTAGACAGGGGCGAGCTTTTCGTAGACGTCGGCACCCAGGTTTACACTGGGATGATCATCGGTGAAAGGAACCGTAACGGCGACCTCACGGTCAATATTACAAAAGAAAAGAAGCTCACCAATATGAGAAGCTCAACTTCTGAGGCGACTGTGGTTTTAAGACCCCCAAGACCGCTGTCCCTGGATCAGGCAATAGAGTTCATCGCCGAGGACGAGCTTGTTGAGGTTACCCCTCTTAGCATGAGACTCCGCAAGATGGAGCTTGACGCCGCCAAGAGAGCGATATTAGAAAAACGGGCAAAGCAGGAGTCTGAATAAAGTGTATTAACTCCCAAGTTAAAAGAAATTTGAACCGGTTATCTGTTACAATATATATGTAATAAACTTGAGATTTGGGTTTACGAAAATGTCTCAGAAATTAGCTGTCTACCGGTTGAAGAATGAACGATAAGATTCGCTTGAACTTGTTATACAAGTGTGTAATAGGTCCCATTCTGGATAGCTGGGTAGCGCATGTTGAAGGCGCCTCGAACATACCCGAGACAGGCCCTGCGATAATCGCGCCCAACCACATAAGCTATCTTGACCACTTCCTCGTCGGCAAGTTTGTGCTCACTGAAAGAAAGAGGAAGGTTCACATTCTTACTAAAAAAGAGCACACTACAGATTCTATACATATGTTATGGTACAAACTTTTCTTTGAGAGGTACGTGACTATGATCCCGATCGACAGACAAATGGGCAGAGACGGATTAAGAGTTGCGGAAGAGTATCTTAAAAAGGGCTGCGTTCTCATGCTATACCCTGAAGGCACAAGAAGCCTTGATGGCAAACTTCAGAGCGGTAAAAGCGGCATAGGTACTCTTGTTAGAAGAACATCAACGCCTGTCATACCAGTCGGGATACAAGGCACCTTTGAGATACTGCCCAAGGGAAAGTTCTGGCCGAATAACAAGAAAGCAGATATTTCTTTCGGTGAGCAATTGGTTTTCAACGGAGAGCCTCCAAAAAAAATAACCGACACGATAATGAAAAGAATTGCAGAGCTATCGGGACAGGAATATAAATTTGCAGGAATATAACCTTGAAAGATAAGGCAGAAAAAATATCTATTATCGGCGCCGGCAGCTCAGGTACTTCCCTGGCAATATTGCTCGGAGGCTCCTCCCGAGATGTAAGGCTTTGGTGCAGAAGAGAAGAGCAGGCGGATAAAATAAACCGTGAAAGAGAAAATAAACAGTATCTTGAGGGCTACGCTTTGCCCGAATGCGTAGTTGCCACTCACTGCCCTTCTAAGTCTGTTACCGATAGTGACCTTGTGATATTCGCGGTTCCGTCCGATTATTTAAGACAGACGGCAATACGGTTCTCGGATCATATTAGGGGTCTGCCGATCCTTCATACTGTAAAAGGCATCGAATCAGGTTCCTGCAAGCTGATGTCTGAAGTGCTTAAGGAAGAGCTCGGAGCATATTCTAAGATAGCCGTGATCTCAGGCCCGAACCACGCAGAGGAAGTTGCCACAGGACTTCCGACTGCAACTGTAGTCGCGTCCGAGCATAAAGCGCTCAGTATTAGCATCTGTAATTTACTTAACACTCCGAATTTCAAATCCTATCCCATTTGGGATATTAAAGGAGTAGAGCTCTGCGGCGCGATTAAGAACATAGTAGCTATAGCCATTGGAATCTGCGACGGGCTCGGTATGGGTGACAACGCAAAAGCGAGCCTCCTTACTCTCGGGCTAAGCGAAATGAGCCGTATCGCGGTGAGCCTCGGTGCGAATAAAGAAACTTGCTTCAGCATCGCAGGGGTCGGAGACCTTATAGCCACTTGCTCGAGCCGCCACAGCAGAAACCGCTTTGTAGGTGAGATGCTGGCCAAGGATCGCACGATGGATGAGATTAATTCCCAAATGCACGGGATGGTAGCCGAAGGGATAAAAAACACTCAAAGTATTTATAACCTCTGCAGGTCCAATAATCTGGATACTATACTGATCGAGCACATGTACAGAGTGCTCTATGAAGATCTGGACATCCAAAGCGCAATTGAGCAGACAATGGACAGACTCTAGAGTGGGGGACGGATACTCATCCGCCCCCGGGGATTCTCTCATTTTTTTACCGCTTCTACATCCAGGTATTCTGCTTGGAGTGTTATTGTGCCGTTCGTACTCGTATTGTGCTTAGAAAACACTGTCTCAAGACCTGCTCGCAAGGATTCTCTTCCCTGCTCGTCCAGCGATTCGTAGGCTTTTTCTGTAGGCCCATAACAATCAAAGAAAAACTGTACTAGCTCTGCCGGCCCAAACGGGTAGGTCCAGAGAGGGTAATTTTTTCTAGTCAGTTTTAAGGAATCGATCCCGTCCAGAAACCTTTCCCTGACAGTTTTCTCATCACCCCATAGTACCGGGGGTGCTACGCCAGTGGGCGGTGGAGCGTGCTTACCTATTTCTTTAAACATATGTCCAACCATCCCTTCAGGCGTCCAGTTTACCATTAAAATCCTGCCTCCTGGCTTGCACACTCTCAGGAACTCACTCGCCACTTTGTCCGGCTGGGGAGCGAACATAGCGCCGACTATGGTAGCCACAACGTCAAATGAATTATCTTCATACGGCAGGCTCTCTGCGTCGCCCTCATCGAACCTGGCGTCCAGTCCTTCCTGCTCAGCCCTGTTCCTGGCAAAAGCAACCCAGTTCGGTGATATGTCGAGCCCCGTTACCTTTACGCCAGCCCTGGCCGCGGGGATTGAGATCTGCCCTGAGCCGCAAGCGACATCCAGCATAGTTTCTCCGGGGGATATATTCCATCCGTTTAAAATTTCGATTGCCCCAGGTTCCATATAGGTCGCAAACTTTCTGTAATCACCCGCATTCCAGGCGTTTTTCATTTTCACTTTAATTTCATCTATATTTGGTATGCTCCTCATTTTTACTTTCTCCTTTTTTGGTTTGTCGTTATTTATTTGCAACAGCGTAGATAACGTTTGTATCAACCGCCGTCACGTTATTCTTTTCCACCCACTTCAAATTCGATTTTCTCACTCTCTCTCGCTCGTCTTGATCGAGCTGGTCAATAGTCCACCTTAGCCCTGATCCTAGTGCGATGGTCCACCAGTCCGGTGCGCTATCAATTGGCTGCTTTCCTTCTTCGTGCTCAACTGTAATATTCGTTGTCCCGGCATCTTCCATCAGTTTTCTAAGTGACTCAGGCTTGGAAATTCTGTCCCAGGGGTTAAAAGCGCAGTAAAGTTTCGGGTTCACTTCCTTAACAGCGTTCTTCCAATTTTCATATGCAGGCTCAAATAAATTGCGGCCCCAGGTTGTGACGGCGAGCTTGCCGCCGGGTTTAACCTTTCGCCATAACTCTCTTACCTGCTCTTCCATATCGGGCATGAAGAATATGGCGAACACGCATACTACAGCGTCAAAGGATTCGTCCTTATAGGTAAGCTCCGACATATCGCCCAACACGAACTCCGTGTTACAGAGATTAAGCTTCTCTGCTTTTTCCCTTGCAAGCTCGAGCATGTTCTCAGAGACATCAATCCCCGTCACCTTTCCCGTACATCCTACAATCTCACCTGCCGGAAGTGCGGAAGCGCCCGTACCGCATGCGACGTCCAGTACTACCGAGCCGGGTGCAAGCGACAGTCTCTCAACCGTTTTTCTGCCGTACTTTGCCCAGAATGCGAGCGGGCTATCATCGAAACAGTCCGCTGCTGAATTATAAGTGTCTCTCGCTTTAGTTTTGGCCTCTAAATTTTGACCGCTCATTTTTCATCTCCTATGTTTATTTACAGGGCGTAAGCTCTGCTGCATTTAACTCACGCCCTGTATGAAACCGTTATAAGCTGACGCCGAATACCAAGAGTGTAGGTTCGTCATTGTCAGCCGCCTTGGCCGTTTGATCGCGGCCTGTACCCTTCTTTACAGGGCTTAGGTAAAAGCTCATTGGGCTTGTCTCGACTTCCCCGCCTGTAATCTCAGTAGTCGTATCTTGAGATGCTGGACTATTTGTATAAATACTCATGTAGTCCGAGGCAAAAGATGAGTTTGATAACCCGAACGCTAACCCTAATGCGGTGATTGCTACTAACTTCTTCATTTAGCTTACCTCCTAATGATTTATTTGCTAACTTCAAATCGCAAGAGGTGTGCCAATATTGGGTAATTGTATAATTATTAATAATATAGGGTGGTTAGTGTTGAGCTGGGCAGGGCTTAATAGTGGCGATATATCGCCACTAGCGATATATCGCCAGTAAAATGGGTGAATTCTCGATATAAAGACTTAAAACCGCTTGCTGAAGCTACTCTTTATCCGCTTTGGTTATGCCAAGGGATTTGATCTTCGAATTCAGTGTTGAAGTCGGAAGACCCAGAAGCACTGCAGCGCCCTTGTCACCGGCAATCTTCCACCCTGTTTTATTAAGTGCGCGTATAATATTTGTTTTTTCGAGCTCCTTAAGCTCGGTGTCCGACATAACATTTCTATCGTTTGTATCCGGTGATGAAGTAGTTCGTGTGCCTGTTATAACTTCAGAGCCAGGAAGCGCCCGGTCTAGATTTATAGTTCCGCTCACAGACGTGATAACGGCGCGTTCTATCACATTCTGAAGCTCTCTCACATTACCTGGCCAGCTATAAGACTTTAGTCGCGCAAGCTCTTCTGCTCTTATTGGGTCAATAGATATGCCGTTTCTTTTTGAGAATTTTTCAATGAAGGCATGTGCTAATTTTTCTATATCCTCAGTCCTTTCCCTTAACGGCGGAACTTCGATCTGAAAAACATTTAGTCTGTAATAGAGGTCTTCTCTGAAATTTTTTTCGTTTACTTCCTTAAGTAAATTACGGTTCGTAGCCGCTATGACTCTTACATCTACCCTCTCTGTATCCGAGCTGCCAACGGGATCAAACTCACCTTCCTGCAGCACGCGCAGAAGCTTTGACTGAAGATCAACAGGCAGCTCACCTATCTCGTCCAAAAATATCGTACCACCGTCCGCGACTTTAAAGCGCCCTTCCCTCTTTCGTGTAGCTCCGGTAAACGCCCCCTCTTCGTGGCCGAAAAACTCGCTCTCTATCAGATTTGAGGGAATGGCCGGGCAGTTAACTTTAATAAACGGTTTTTCGGCTCTCGGGCTCATCGAGTGTATTGATCTTGCTATAAGCTCTTTTCCTGTACCTGTTTCTCCTGTAATCAAAACAGTCGCCTGAGTGGGCGCAACTTTCTTCACGTCGCCTAAAACTCTTAAAAGCGCCTCGCTCTCACCTATTATCCCGTCCGTTTCGGTTAAGGATTTTAGCTCTTCTCTAAGGTACTCGGATTCTTTTGTGAGTGAGCGGATCTTCTGCTCCGCTTGAAGACGCTCGTTTACGTTTCTTAGTATCATTGTGAAAAACTCCTGATTATCCATCTCAAATTTTGAGATCGTAGCCTCAGCCGGAAATTCACTACCTGTGTCAGTTACAGCCGTAATACCGCCCGGGATCCAGATAAACTTCTCACCTTCGGGTCTTTGTTCTAAATGCTCTGTTAGCTGCAGCAGCTTTTCGCTGCTTGTCTTCGTAAGAAGCTGGTTAAACATCCTGCCCAGAAACCTATCCCCTTTTGCACCGAATAGTTTTTCGGCAGCTGTGTTTAATCTTGTAATTTTAAAGTCACTGTCGAGCTCGACAATGGCGTCCATCGCGCTGTCAAAGAGCCGTCTCAGCTTCTCTTCCCTTTCCCGGGTTTCTTTCTCCGCCCGAAGGCGGCGCATCTCGGCGCTCGCTCGGTTTGCGAATATCCTGAAAATATTAAACACTTCCTGATCTTCGGGCATAGGTTCCGAATCGATAACCGACAGGTGTCCCAGTATCTTCCCATCAACGTCTTCAAACGGAATACCCAAATAGCTCACGACTTTATGATTTCTGAAGTCTTTTAGCTCGGGGTTCCCCTTGTACTTGGCGAATAAATTGTCTCTGATATGGACCAGGCGTTTCTCTGTCACCACAGTTTCACAAGGGGTGTCGGCAACCGGGTATTCAAAATTATCTATCCATCCATCGCCCATGTAAAACGCCTTTGCGCTCATTCTCTTTTCTTCCTCAAAATACTCAGTTACCCATGCGGCGTCGGTGTGGAGCACTTTTGAGAGGTTCTTTACTAGAGAAGTGAAAAAGTTCTGCCCTATCTCCGCTGAAGTACCATCGAGGATTGCGAGAATAGCTTCATTTTCCTCAGTACTGCCGAGAGACTTTGTCTTTTTTGCCATTAACAATAGAATAAAATTATTTCAGATTCTTATCAAATATAAATAGTGCCGGCGTATCCAGATTCGTTAATTCCATCCGCTGCTCTTAAACGTTATATTGTATAATGTGAACATCAAGGCATTTGGAGGGAATAGATGAGAATAGTTTTAATAGCAGTTGGAGCTTTATTCTTTTTCTTGCCGCACTTTACGTATGCTGAAACCGATAGCCAGCTCAGAGCTGAAATTCTCGGAGAGCAGGGCGGTAAAGCCATAGCTGTCGATCACAGCGAATACCAGCCTGAGAAGGCTAAGGAAGAGTGCGAAGCCTTATTCTACAAGCTCTGGGAGGAGCATTTTAAGGAAATGGGCTTTGAAACCGGTCCGGATGTAGTAGAAAGCTATGTAAACGGATGTATGAAAAAATACAACAAGAAGTTCGGTAAATAACTCCCGGTGTAAATATGCTAAGCGGATTCCATCCCCGCGCTTTACTGCCGGAACTAAAGAATTAGCCTCGACAGCTCGAGCTGTCTAGTATATG
Source organism: Thermodesulfobacteriota bacterium (assembly GCA_965216785.1). Taxonomy (GTDB): domain Bacteria; phylum Desulfobacterota_D; class UBA1144; order Nemesobacterales; family UBA2774; genus UBA2774. Next base: position 695,412 of record OZ244197.1, on the reverse strand, counting down.
TCTAGCTACCATACTGCCAAAATTCCTATAGTATTGCTGTATAATAGCGTGTAACAGGCTGATATAGTTGTATATTGCGAGTTTTTAAGATATTTTGCAAAAATGCTTGACAAAACCCTCGCGTTGTTATACTATTGTTAAACAATAACTAGACAGGAGGCATAACAATGCTAAGAGAGATACCCGATGTAGAGAGTTTTGACCATGTAGTAACAAAATTATTCCAAGAGGTTGAGGAAAGTACAGCAGATACATTTGATATTTACAGTATGGGGGAAAAATTCGGACTAAATGAAGGTGAAATAGAAGCTATGTACTTTCATCTTAAAAGAGGCGAAATGATCGAACAAGCTGACGGATCGTTAGTACGATTCTCCAAATACGGTCACATGATGCAAAATGGTGAAATAAATCACGGATATGTTCCTATACCCTAACGAGGCCGCAAATGAACATTATTAGGAATAGAAAATCATTAGATCTTCAAAGTATGTTCGACAATAAGATTTTGGAAGACTCAGTGCGCGCTGCGATGAACAACCCTAACCGCACGTCCCGCGATAAAAAACCTATCGGCGCGAAAAAAGCTAAAAAAGCACACAGCTCGATTCCGAACGAATACTATTATTTAGCGTATCGTATTTGAATCCGGGCAGTCAAGGTGATAAAGAGTGCGGGCGATGGGGGATTTGAACCGTGGGCTTCAGGCTTTCGAGCTCATTTCAGTATTGATCTTCGGTATCTTCTTGCAAATATGAGAAGAGGGATAATTGTCAAGAGAAGATTTGAATTGCTTGCTGAGCCTTCCGCTCCAATAGAGCAACCACTATTACCATCTCGTCCTTCCGGTCCCTGCTGCCCATTACAGACATAAGCTGTGTCTTGAACTTCGTTTGGATCAAGCACTCCGTCTTCATCAAGGTCCACGCCCGTTTCTATTTTCACTCCCCCATTTTCACAATTCGGTCCGGGTGGCTCCGGCTCAAGATTTATTAATGAAGATGGTCCTTCTGGTCCGGCGGGTCCTTCCGGTCCAGGAGGCCCTGGGGGTCCGGGTGGTCCCTGAAGTCCTGGTGGGCCTTGGACACCGGGTTCACCGTTACATACAAAGTAAGTGTTTACGACCTCATCAGGGTCTAGCACTCCGTTTAAGTTTAAATCTAGGCCGGTCTCAATCTTTACACCACCCTGCGCGCAGTTATTTCCGGGCGGCTCCTCAGTAGCACTAATCAAAGTACCGGCAAGGACGTTTATAAAAAGACAGTCAACGTTGGACTGTGAATTCAAGATGGAAAAACTTAACTCACCCGTATCATTATCAACCGTACTATCTGTCGGCAGGTCACTGCAGAAGATATTAAGAACCTGGCCCGATGGTATAGTTTCCGTAACTGTATAATTACCGAACGGTACAGCGCAGCTCTCTGAATCACCGTGGTTCAAAACTAACTGACCGCCGTCTCCCAGGAGGCCGCAGCCCTCAAGCTCATCAAAACCAGTAGTTGTAAAATTAAAACCTACTCCTCCGGGAGGGTCGGTTACTTTTTTTATTCTCACGGACGCAGATGGTCCGTTTTCATATGCGCCTGAATCGCATGCAGGACCGACGGGCCTAATAAAATACCTCTGGTCATTCGTCAGAGCTACAGTTAAATCGTTTAATGTATCGCAGTCGCTGGAAGCGCCGTCCAGTGGGTCACCGCCGAGCAGCGCGATTGTTTGTGTGGGGCCTCCGTTGTCCGCAAGAGAATCCAGTAGTATGGTAGAATCATCCCCGTCAAACCCGCATGTGTCGTCATCCGAATAGTTGTTCGTATCATCAGTTCCTGTTCCTATGTCCCCAAAACAGTTATTCCCCGTGGCCGCGGTGTTGAAAGCTACTATGGAGTTCCGAATGTTGATTGAAAACCCATCGTCACTGTGAAGTCCCCCGCCTGCGGTATCGGTCTCATTATTTGCAATTGTGGAGAAAGAAATGCTTAAAGAACCTACATTAAAAATTGCACCGCCCTCATCAGCGGCACTATTGCCGCTTAAAGTGCTGTTTATTATTTCAGTTATTGTCCCCTCGTTACCGATAGCTCCCCCGGTTTCGGCCGTGTTGTCGCTAAAGGTGCTATAGGTTATTTCACTAATTGTGCCGTCATTATGAATAGCGCCTCCCAAAAGCTCATCAGCTGTATTAGTGCTAAATGCGGAGTTGGTTATTGTGGTTATCGTGTCCTCATTACTAATTGCGCCGCCAAAGCAGGAAGTGTTATCGCTAAAGCTGCAGCCTGTTATTTCGCCAATTGTGTCCTGATTATAAATAGCGCCGCCTTCTTCTTCGGATGAATTGTTGGTAAAGGAAGAGCTTGTAATTTCGGTTATGGTGCTGTCATTGTAGATGGCGCCACCATCAAAATCGGCGGTATTGTCGCTAAAACTACAGTTGGCTATGTCTGATATTGTGGCTCGACTAAAAATGGCGCCTCCGTCATCTGAGGCTGAATTGCCGGTAAAGAAACAGTTTGTTAAGTCGGTTATGCCGCCCTCATTATCAATTGCACCGCCAATGGATGCTGAATTTCCATTAAAATTACTGTTTGTTAATTCAGATATTGTGCCGCCACTATAAATAGCGCCGCCATCAAAATCGGCAGAATTCCCCGTAAAATTAGTGTCTGTTATTTCTGTTATAGCGCCGTCGCTATAAATAGCGCCACCATTAAATCCTGATGTATTCCCGTTAAAGGTGCTGTTGGATACGCTCATCGTGCCCGTATTATAGATAGCGCCGCCGTCTTCAGAGGCGTTGTTATTTTCAAAAAAGCAGAAATTTATAGTTAGATCCTCGGAATTTTGTATAGCTCCCCCGTCGGTATCCGAGCCGTTAAAAAACGCCAGATCACTGATAGATACGGCTATATCGCTAATGTCACTGTCATCGATATTAAATATCGTACTTGCAGTATCTGCATCTATTGTTACTACGGAAGAGCCGGGTCCGGTTATGGTGACATCATCGGTGATTGACATCTCACCCGTCAGAAGTGTAATTGTGCCTGTAAGCCCGTCCTCAAATACTATTTCATCCACTGTGCCGGGGCCGTTGGAATTCGCGTTCGCGTCTAGTATAGACTGACGTAAAGAACCCGTTCCTGAATCGTCAAGATTAGTTACTGTAAAGGTATCAGCCATAGTATTTATGCTGCAAATGAACAGAAAAAACACTACGGAAATTAGTGATAATTTAGAAGTAATTAGGTTAATCCACATCCTCCAATGTGATAAAGTAGAATAACTAGTATCATATGACGATAAAAAATACAAATACCTCCAAAATGACCTGTCTCCCTGTAATGGATTCATAGGTTAAATTTCTTACGGGAAACTATGTATACGGCAGGTCATAATTCCAGTTTAAACCGGGCTTGACAAATGGGGTGCAGTACTTAGACGCGTATTAAGACTCTAGTGACATTAAAAGTCCATCAGAAGGTAATTTAATAGTTGCCATAAACCCCTCCAAACTTTCAGAAAAACAATGGCGGGCGATGGGGGATTCGAACCCCCGACCTCAGGCTTCGGAGGCCTGCGCTCTAATCCACTGAGCTAATCGCCCCGGTCGTCTATTTCTTAGGGAGCGGGAGACCAAGCTCCCTCATTACGGCCTGCATATCCTCCCAGGCCGGTTTCTTAAAATGAGGATTCCGAAGCAGCGCCGCTGGGTGGTATGTTACCATAAGTTTCGTTCCGCTGTAGCTGTGAAATTTCCCTCTCAAGCTCCCGAGGCTGTTTTTAGTTTTAAGTATAGACTTTGCGGCAGTCGCTCCAAGACATACTATTACTTCAGGTTTAATAGTGCGGATCTGCTTAAACAGGAACTGCTCGCAGGTAGTCATCTCATCAGGCTCGGGGGTTCTGTTATTGGGCGGGCGGCACTTTACTACATTACATATGTAAACCTGTTCCCTGGTAAGCCCCATAGCTTCTATGATTTTAGTAAGCAGCTGACCCGATCTACCGACAAAGGGTTTTCCCTGCATATCCTCGTCACGCCCGGGACCCTCTCCCACAAAAACCAGCCTTGCCTTTGGGTCTCCGTCTCCGAATACCAGGTTAGTCCTACCCTCATGCAGCTGACACCTGGTACAGTCTCCGATCTCCTCGCGGATTTCCTCAAGGGTCATGGTTTTTCCGGCGTCAAAAAGCGTTGAGGGCTCTTCTATTGTGATTATATCTTCGTTCGTACTCATTTGGCTCTCAGGCTCGGGCTTTTTACTTTGTTTCCTCTCTTCATTCTTTACAGGCTCGCTTATATCATTTATGCCTCTGAATACACTCTTTATTCCCATATCTTTTTGAAACTTTAGATATGTTGCAAGCTCAGAAACGATCTCTTCAAGTTCGTTATTTTTATTACTCATCCCGATGCCACCTAATATAATACAAGACCGCGTAATATCAAAACCGCTATGCTATATAAACTAAATCTTTGGGTACTCCTTGAGTTTCTTCCAAATAAATCTATCCTAATAAAAATTTCACGGCAGGCGAGTGCACAATGAAAGAGAGCTATAACGCGCATGATATTGAAAATAAATGGCGGAAGTACTGGGACGAGCGGGATCTGTACACAGTCTCAGTTGATCAGGATAAAGAGAAGTTCTACGTACTCGAGATGTTCCCCTACCCCTCGGGCCGTATTCACATGGGCCACGTACGCAATTACACGATAGGCGATGTAATAGCGCGCTATAAAAGAACAAAGGGTCTTAACGTCATCCACCCGATAGGCTGGGACGCCTTTGGTCTCCCTGCTGAGAACGCGGCGATCGAGCGTGGCGTGCATCCCGCGAAATGGACCTATCAGAATATCTCTCAGATGAAAGAGCAGTTAAAACTGCTCGGGTTCAGCTACGACTGGTCAAGAGAGATTGCGACGTGCGATCCCTCTTACTACAAATGGGAGCAGATGGTTTTTACACATATGCTCAAGAAAGGTCTTGCCTATCAGAAATCGACCACCGTCAATTGGTGCCCTTCTTGTGAAACCGTGCTCGCAAACGAGCAGGTAGAGGACGGACTTTGCTGGCGCTGCGGCTCTGAAGTCGAGCTCAAGGAAATGAACGGCTGGTTCTTCAAAACCACAGAATACACCCAGGAGCTGCTCGATTGGGCCGATAAGTTAAAGTCGGGCTGGCCCGAAAGAGTGCTTTCCATGCAGAAGAACTGGATCGGCAAGAGCACCGGGGTCGAAATCGAATTTCCTCTTGTTGACCCGATTGCCGGGGAAAAGAGCCTAAAAATATTTACCACCCGCCCGGATACTGTTTACGGCGTTACGTATATGAGCATAGCCCCGGAGCATCCTCTTGCAGAGGAATTAATAAAAGGAAAAGCGGAGGAAAAAGAAGCGGTTTCTTTTATAAACAGGGTCAAAATGGAAAGCAATTTAGAGAGGATCGGAGAAGGGGCGAAAAAAGAAGGCATATTCACGGGCTCTTATTGCACTAACCCTTTTACGGGGGATGAGATACCCATATATATAGCAAACTTCGTACTCGTAGAGTACGGTACAGGAATCATTATGTGTGTTCCCGCGCACGACCAGAGAGATTTTGAATTCGCCACCGAATATGGTCTTCCCATAAAGGTTGTGATATCCCCCGAGGGTCAGGACCTGAGCGCAGATGATATGACAGAGGCCTATGAAGAGCCTGGGGTCATGGTCAACTCGGGCGAGTTTACAGGACTCCAATCCACAGAGGGCAAAGAAAAGGTCATCGAATACTCCGAGGATAATGGAATCGGTAGAAAACAGATAAATTTCAGGCTCCGTGACTGGGGAATTTCCCGTCAGCGCTACTGGGGCACACCGATCCCTATCATTTACTGCGGCTCCTGCGGACCGGTTCCGGTCCCCGACGAAGACCTCCCTGTAGAGCTTCCGCTCGATATTGAATTCACGGGCAAAGGTGGGTCTCCTCTTTCAAAAGTAGAAAGTTTCGTAAACGTCAGCTGCCCTGAGTGCGGGGAGCAGGCAAGACGCGAGACCGATACCATGGACACCTTTGTAGAGTCCTCATGGTATTTCCTCCGCTACGCCTCACCCCATGACGAAAAAGCTATATTCTCCAAGAGCGATGTTTCATACTGGCTCCCTGTGGATCAGTACATCGGGGGCATCGAGCACGCGATCCTGCATCTGCTTTACGCCAGGTTCTTCACGAAATCCCTAAGAGACCTCGATTTGTGCGATTTGGACGAGCCCTTCACGAATCTCCTAACCCAGGGAATGGTAATTAAAGACGGAGCGAAAATGTCAAAGTCCCTCGGCAATGTAGTGGACCCTGACGATATGATAAAGATTTACGGCGCGGACACAGTGAGGCTGTTTATGCTTTTTGCAGCGCCCGTGCAAAAGGATCTTGACTGGAGTGAGGAGGGGGTGGAGGGAGCATTCAGATTTCTTAACCGCCTCTGGAGACTCATTCATGAGACCATGCCTAAAATTGAAGGTCTTAAAGATGAATCCTACAAAGTAGACAAGCTATCGGGGAGCGCCAAAGAGCTTCTCACCAAAGTGCATAAAACCATAAAGAAGGTCACGGACGATCTTGAAAGGTTCCAGTTCAATACCGCCATCGCAGCCGTCATGGAACTTCTGAACGACACATCCCGCTTCAAGCCTGAAGTAGATGATGACGCTTTAGTGCTTAAGGAATCCATAGAAGCCATGGCAAGACTCCTTTACCCTATGGCTCCGCATGTCGCAGAGGAGCTCTGGGAAAACCTTGGCTACGCTGAATCGCTTGTGGAAAAACCTTGGCTCCCTTGGAACAAGGAGCTTATCTCAAGCGCCTCCATAAACGTTGTCGTGCAGGTAAACGGCAAGGTAAGGAGCCAGATCGCCATGGACCCCGACTCAGATCAGGAGCAGATGAAAGAGGCTGCGTTTTCTGACGAGAAAGTGATTAAACACCTGTCCGGAAAAGAGCCCAGAAAAGTCATAGTCGTTCCCAAAAAACTGGTGAATATTGTCGTCTGATCCCAGGCTCCGGAAACAAAATCCCTGTCTTTTTTGAAATTTGCATCCTCTCAGGTATCTTCAAACGCTTCTTGATATCTGTTGTGATCAAGATATGCATTTAACGGAGGTAGTAAATCACATGGCTAATGAGAAAAACGATGGAGCCGGATACGGGAATTTACTTGGGGATAAAGTAAAGGCAATTGAAGTTGCTGCCCCTAAAACGGTATCGGAGCTCCTTTCCGAAATGGCGCAAACGGGCTTTCAGGGAAAGAGCCTGGCTCGTGTAGTGGACGTACTCGAGAAGATGGTAAAAGATGAGGACGCGACAATCCTTCTCGGGTATACAGGCTCACTCTCCACGACAGGGCAGTGGAAGATAATCAACTGGCTCATTGAGAACCGCTATATCGACATACTCGTTCCGACCGGAGCTAACATCTCTGAAGACATTATCGACGCCATGGGTTTTGACTACTGGCAGGGCTCGCCTACTGAGGACAATGAGCTCCTATTTAAGGAAGGGCTCAATAGGTACTACGACGTATATGGCAAGGAAACTGATTATCTAGAGATGACTGAGCTCCTTGCACAATTCATTATGACGTTAAAAGAAGACTACAATTATTCCTCAAGAGAATTTCTGTTTGAGTGTGGAAAGTGGCTGAGAGCTAAAGGTATCGACAGCATAGTCGCCAAAGCCTCAGAGCACGGAGTCCCGATTTTCTGCCCGGCGATTGCCGACAGCCCTTACGGCGACGCCGCGCTCATTGCCAAGAGTAAAGGATTCAGTCTCACAATAGACGCCATAAAAGACTATACGGAATTTATGACTTTAGGCGAAAATGTAGTAGATACGGGTGTCATTTATATTGGGGGCGGAGTGCCGAAAGATTTTATTCAGCTCTTTGCGGTTACGGGCGATCTTATGTACGAGAACAGGATTGTGCCCAACAGAGACCCAGGGTTAAACAGAAAGGGCACGGGCGATCAGGAGACATATTATCCCCACAAGTATGCTATTCAAATAACTACCGACTCGCCTCAGTGGGGAGGGCTCTCAGGGTGCACGTTTGATGAAGCGGTGTCATGGGGGAAAGAAGACCCGCGGGGCAGCCTTGTACAGTGCTACTGCGACGCAACGATTGCTTTACCTCTTGTCACTCATGCGCTAGCTGAAAGGGTAGGTGCTAAAAGAAAGGGGAAAGATTTCTCTGACGCTTACTAATCTATATATCACTTGCGTGCGCGAGCCGCTGTGCTAAGCTCTCTTGCTGCCTGCTCCGGGTCATCAGAGCCGAATATGGATGTTATAACCGCAATTCCGTCTACGCCGGTTTCCATAATAGTCCGGGCGTTATCCGCTGTAATCCCGCCGATTGCGAATATCGGGATTCTCTTAATTTTCACAGCGGCCTCCTTTAACACATCTACAGATGTAGGCGCCCTGTCCGGTTTAGTAGGAGTAAAATAAGGCGTACCGAAAGCCACGTAATCCGCCCCTTCGCGCTGTGCGTTAAGTCCCCTCTCAATCAGCCCGTAGCAAGAGACGCCGATTACTGCTTCTTCTCCAAGAACGCTTCTTGCGTATTCTATAGTGCAGTCGTACTCACCCAGGTGAACGCCTTGGGCCCCGATCTCCAGTGCAATCTCCGGACTGTCGTTAATAATAAGCGGCGCTCCGTAACTCTTTGTAATACTAAGAAGATCTTTTCCGAGTTTTATTAGCTCTTCTTTATCAGTTTCCTTTTCTCTAAGCTGTATTATGCTTGCTCCGCCTGCGAGCGCTTTCTCTACCGCTTCTAAAAAACTCTCTCTGGCAATTAACTTTTTATCCGTAATTGCGTATAGACCTCTTAGGCTCTTTTTCATGGCTTATTCACCAAAATTATTTTGCGGGCTCTTACGCTAGGCGCTCAATTTGAAGATATTCTATTAAAGATAGCGTCCCTTACAGTGTCGTAATCCGCAGGAAGCTCAAGCGGGGTATTGGCGTATTTTGAGTAGACGTCTTCAAGCTCTTTTTTATGGTAGCCGATCTTAAACTCGACAAACTTAAGCCCGTGCGCGGTGGATATGATTACGACCCTGTCATTGGGATCGAACACGCCCTTTTCCTTAAGTTTTAAAAAGGCTCCAAGCGCTACTCCAGTATGAGGGCAATTAAATGTCCCTGTCTTGTCTACCAGAGCCGCGGCATTCGCAAGCTCGTCCTCGCTTGCCTGCTCCACGATGCCGTCAAACTGCTTTAGTATGTTTATCGCTTTATTTACACTCACGGGGTTACCTATCTGTATCGCGTTTGCCAGGGTTTTCTTTGCTTTTACCGGGTGGAAATCCTCAAAGTTATTCAGGTAGCTCAGATATAAGGGGTTTGCGTGCTCGGCCTGCGCGCATACCAGCCTCGGGAGCTTATCGATGAGCCCGAGATCTTTCATGATGAGGAACCCTTTTCCGAGAGCCGAGATATTTCCCAGATTCCCGCCAGGTATTATAATCCAGTCGGGTACCTCCCAATCAAACTGTTGGCACAGCTCAATGCTTATCGTCTTCTGGCCTTCTATCCTGAGCGAGTTAATCGAATTTGCGAGATAAATATTATTTTCAGTGCACACTTTCTGCACCATTTCCATGCAGCCGTCAAAATCCGTATCCAGTGAAAGTACAAGCGCCCCGTTTGAAATGGGCTGTACCAATTGCGCGATCGATACTTTATCTTTGGGCAGAAACACAATTGCCGGAATGTCCGCCGAGGCACAGTAGGCCGCAAGCGCGGCGGATGTGTCTCCGGTAGACGCGCAAGCCACCGCCGGTACGTTTTTACCTTGTGCCATCATTTGCTTCACAACCGATACCAGCACAGTCATGCCCAGGTCCTTAAACGATCCGGTATGACTGTTTCCGCACATTTTAATCCATATATCTTCCATCCCGATCTGCTTCCCGAATCTCTCAGCCCAGAAAAGGTTCGTAGCCCCTTCATACATAGAAACTATATTGTCGTCTTCAACAAACGGGCAAACCCATTCCTTCTTACCCCATACAGAGCTGCCGTGGGGCCATAGCTGCCTTCGGTAGCGGCCATCGAATATATCTTTCCATTCCTGCGCGGATTTTTCTTTTAATGCGTTGGTGTCATGTCTTACTTCCAAGAGGTTTCCGCACTTTTTGCAGCGATAAATTATTTCATCAAGAGGATAAGTCTCTCCGCACTCATCGTCTATACAGCTAAACCAGGATTTATACTCATTCATAGCTAAAGAAAATACACCTTCGTATTTTGACTGTCAAACATATACAATCGGGCCTTTGTCGTTTTTATCTATTATCGGGAGTTACATTAAAATAATTATATCTACCCCTGGTATATTTAGAAAAAATAATGTAGGGTATACATTAAAGCTATTCTTTAATGTATACGCCTAAGTCCTTAAAGATCGGTCATAAATTATTTTACAGAGCTTGTGTTTTTTGACACTAATTTCTGGTTTTGTTAATCTCTGCGAGAGATATGGAAAATAAGAGAGTACATCTTTTAATTCACGGCAGAGTTCAGGGAGTTTTTTTCAGAGCTTCGGCCCAGCAAAAAGCCCAAGAGTTGGAATTAAGTGGATGGGTAAGAAATAACTCCGACGGTTCCGTTGAAATAATGGCTGAGGGCGAAGGAGATCGAATAGACAGCATAATCGAGTGGTGCCGCATTGGTCCCGCACAGGCTGTCGTTAAACATGTAAGCATAAACTGGGAACCGCCTGAGGGTGAGTCTCAAGATTTCAGGATTGAATATATATGAGGGAGTTTAAAAATTATGATCATTAAGTGTATACCGGGAGGAGTATTCCTCACCAACTGCTATATCCTCGGAGACGAAGATACTAACGAGGCGATTTTAATCGATCCCGGTGAGCAGATTGAAGAGGTTCTACAAGAGATTCAAGAGTCCGGAGTAAACATTACAAAGATAGTCAACACCCATACTCACATAGATCATGTAGCTGGCGTGCAGCAGGCTAAAGAGGCTCTAGGTGTGAAGTTTTATCTTCACCCCGAAGAAGAGCCGGTGCTTAAGGCACTGCCCGAATCGGCTCAGCGCTTCCCTCAGTTCGGCGATGTGAAGGTGCCCAAGATAGACGGTTATATCGAAGAGGGTGATGAAATTGAAATCGGCTCACTCAAAGCAAAAGTTCTACATACTCCAGGACATACCTGGGGGAGCATCTGTCTTGTAATTGACGATCAGGTTATCTCGGGCGACACTCTGTTTGCGGGCAGCGTGGGCAGAGTAGACCTTACAGGCGGCACGTCCATGAGAGAACTTGTCGGCTCTATCAAAGCAAAGCTCATGGCTCTGCCGGATTCTTACGCCGTACACCCGGGGCACGGTCCTTCAACGACAATAGGTATAGAGAGAAGGTCAAACCCCTTTATTGCAGGAGATCTTTTAATATTATAAAATGGAAAGAATAATTATAAGAGCCCTTCTTATCATGGGCGTTGTTTCGCTTCTGGTCTATGTATTCGCAAGGGAGATTTCCCATGTGTACGCGCTGCATACAGAGAACGAAAAAATTAAAATGGAAACAAAAGAGCTGGTAATTGAGAATGAAGAGCTCAGAAGGAAAATAAGTTTCATTGAAGAAGACAAACAGTATGTAGAAAAAATTATCAGAGAAGAGTTAGGGATGATAAAAAAAGGTGAAAAAGTCTATAGATTTGATGACTAACATGAAACTCCCCGGCGGCGTTTCTGGTAAAGTGTTTACCTTACTTCTATCGGTTCTCACTTTAGTGCTTATATATAGAGGCGGATTCGCAAGTCTTAATGTTTTTTCTATATTAGTGTTCTTACTTTTAGTGTCCGCAATCTCTTACAAAGCTTACTCATACATAAAAAGCGGTTTACGACAGGGCTCTTTATCTCAAAAGCTAGAGCTCACGCTCCTCGTTACTATACTGTTCGAGGTATTTCTTGAAATTTTAGGAAATGGTCTATTCCCTCTAGCTTATATCATTCTTCCCGCTGTTACGCTCTACGTCGGATGGATAGGCGGGGGTCTCTCGCTTGTTATTATTTCCATACTACAGATTACACGTAACCCCTCTTCGCAGCTCCCGTACGAGATACTTTTTCTCATTCTTTCTACAGGGTTATTGGGGCTTTTAGTTAAAGGGGGAAAAGGAGGTCTCAGCTCATTTTTCATTAACCGAGATGCTGTTAGCTCCTCGCCCCTTTCCGGTTTGATAAGCGTGGACACTTACAAAGACGAGCAGAACGAAGCGGTAAATGTAAAGCAGCTTAAGAGTGAAATCATGGACTCGATGAAGATTTTGGGAGAGCTTGTCCCTAATCACAGCGTCGTTCTCTATATTAGGATGGACGACGGGATGTTTCTCCTTTCAGACGCAGTCTCTAAAACAGAAGACTACATAGATAAGGGGCAGTGCCTGAACTTCAGAGGGGGTTACATGGGCTGGGTCCTTAAGACCAAGACCCAGGCTCATATAACGAACGTAAAAAATATAAGAAAGAACCTGATCTACTACACAAGGGACGTAGCAATAAAATCCCTTCTCGCCACGCCTCTTTTCATGAAGCCCGAAAAAAACCTGACCCAAGAGGATCAGGAAATCTTTGGCCTGCTAGTTGTAGACAGTCTCGATCCCAAAGCGTTCAATGAGAAAGAAAAGCTTATTGTTTCTCTTATCTCAGAGAGAATTGTGGAGATTATAGACCGCTTCCAGCTCTCAGAAAAAGTTAAGCTAAGCTCAAAGGAGCTAAACTCCTACTACGATTTTACCCAGAAGCTTCACTCCACACAGAACGCTGACGTGATCATGGATCACATAATGGAAACCATGGAGGGACTGTTCGAAGCCGATTTCTTCGGGCTCGCGATTTTAGAGAGTGAAGAGCAGGGCAGCGTCCTCAGGCGCGTTAACGGAGAGTCTCAGAAGCACGTAGAAGGGAGTGAAATACCCCATTACAATACGCTTATAGGTCTTGTTGACGATAACGGAAAGTATTTTCATTCCGATGACCTTAGCTCTAGGTCAAAATTCAGGAGCATATTCGGTAAGGAAGTCGACTTTGCTCTGGGAATGAAAAATATTAAATCCATTCTCATTTATCCTCTTTTCGAGAATATTTCCGAGCAGTCGGATGTGGAAGATAATGTAATAGGATGCGTAATCCTGGGTAGGAAATCTAAAGTTCCGTTCACTGAAGGAGAGATAAGCCTCACAAAAATCATATGCAGCGAGGCCTCAAAGTCTATTTCGGCCACATTCAATTACCTTATGGTGAAAGAGCTTGCCATTAAGGACGGACTCACCGGTCTCTATAACCATCGTCATTTTCAAGAGATGCTTACTTATACCCTAGCGCACTCCGAGCGCTATTCCTCTCAGGCATCTTTACTTATCATAGACCTGGACGACTTAAAATCCATTAACGACAACTACGGTCACCGCGCGGGGGACTCAGCCCTCTCATCAGTCGGCACCGTCATATCTCAGACACTCAGGAGAGTCGATATTTCGGCACGTTACGGCGGGGATGAATTCTCGGTAATCCTCCCGGATACTGATAAAAGAGGCTCCCTAATAGTCGCTGAAAAGATAAGGAGTAATCTTAAGAAAATTCCACTCAAGTTTAAAGGGGACGAGCTCGTTTTAACTCTAAGTATTGGAATAGCGACTTACCCCAATAACGGCTCGGAGCGTGAAGAGCTCATAGAAAAAGCAGACCGTGCGCTATACGAGTCAAAGAACGAAGGAAAGGACAAAATCACTCATTTTGAAGATATATCTCTCGAAGAATTGGGTACTTCCTAAATATAGAAGCTGTATAGGCCTCGTCTGTATAACGAAACAATCTCCCCGGTTTGTCTATCGCGTATCATATGACGAAAAATAAAAGCAAGAGAAATAATCCAAGAGAACTTTTCTCAGGCCATACGGTCTCCCCGAGCAAATCTCTTGGGCAGAATTTCCTGAAAGACAAGAATATCCTGAATAAGATAGTAGGACTTGCTGAGCTCACCGAGCAAGATGAAGTGTTAGAGATCGGCCCCGGTTTGGGCGCGCTCACTGAGGAGCTTGCCAAGCGGGCGGGCAGGGTCGTAGCTATTGAGAAGGATAAAAAGCTCATCCCCCGTCTTAATGAGTTGTCCGAGGGCTACGGCAACATAGAGCTTATTTCAGAGGACAGCCTTAACGTAGACTTTAGAAGTTTGTTTAAAGACGGTGGTATAAAAGTCGTCTCTAATCTCCCCTACAGCGTATCCACCCCGATTCTCATTAAGTTTCTCGAGCAAAGAGATATTTTCTCCTCGCTGGTGCTAATGCTTCAGCTTGAAGTAGGCGAGAGGATCGCCTCCGGACCCGGGTCAAAGAAATACGGCTCTATCTCCGTTCTCCTTCAGAGCTATTTTGACATCACGCTTGAGTTCCGTGTGCCTCCTGCCGCGTTCTGGCCGAAACCAAAAGTTTACTCCGTGGTTTTGAAGCTTATTCCGCTAAAAGCCCCGCGGGTTAGTATCATTGATGATAAGCTCTATGAAAAAGTCATCCGCGCGGCCTTCTCCTCACGGAGAAAAATGCTCGGTAACTCGCTTGCGTCCGCATTTCCCAAAGACTCCGTGCTTAAAGCCCTTGAGTCCTCCGGCATAGACCACAAAAGACGCGCCGAGACACTCTCGATCGAAGAATTCGCAAAGCTAACCGATCATATTTCAAAGAACTCATAGTCAATAACAATACGAACAATTGTTCTTTCATTTCGAGCTAAAATGGCTTTATTTATGAGCATGTTTGGTTTACAATTAAAAAGATAGGCTGAAAGATAATAAAATATAGTGGAGGATGGTAAATGAACCGTATTCAATCGTTTAAAAACATACTAGGTATATTCGTCTTCGTTCTTGCATTCGTTTTCTCAGTGCCTGCGCTTGCAGGGCCACCAGTTATAGTCTGTGGCAATGGAATGCTCGAAATGAGTGAGGAATGCGACGACGCAAACATGCAAGATGGAGACGGCTGTAGTTCGAGCTGTCTAGTTGAGCCCGGAGCTACCTGCGATACTTCAGAGCCCTCGATGTGCGGCTTTGGCTGCAATATAACCGTTGTAAATAGCGCCGCGCCTGCTTACAATACGGAGTTTGATTTTTTAAGAGTAACGATACCTCTTTTTGACCCTAATGTGTTTGATGAATTTATGCTGGCGGATAACATCTCGCCGGAAAATAGTTTTTCCGTACCGTTTCTCTCATTAACTTTCATCGCCGAGCTGCCGCCCACGGGCTGGAGCCTGGACAATATTCAGTGCGGACCTCAAAACAGAGTAGGGGATGGCAGCTTTATGCCGGGTCAGGTTCCGGCTGAGCTTAACGGAATAGGTTTTGGAAATATAGTCCTTGCGCTTTGTCTATTGGACGGCGAGGCCACGTGTACCTATACTAACAGCGCCAATGAAAATGAAAGGTGTAATATAATCGTTGAAGAAGAAGTTCCTCACCCAACCGTTAATACCGTTGACACACTTTTCCCCTTTAACCTATCGGCCGGTGAATTGGACGAGTCTTTTGAAATAACAACAGGGGAAAGTGACACTACTCCTGATTTGCCGCTCAGCACCGACTATACGATTACGCAGACTGTTCCTGAAGATTGGTTATTGGATAGTATCAGTTGTGAAGGGGACGCCGAGTTTACATCAACAGTAAACGACAATACTGTCGAAGTAACATGTAACTCCCCGGGCGATGTTACCTGCACCTTTGTTAACAGCGCAGTATTAATTAGAAATGTGCCGACCTTAAGCGAATGGGGTTTAGTGGCTAGTGCTGTAGTAATGGGTATTGCGGGCGTGCTGTTTTATAGACGGCGGCTTTTAAAGGCATAACTTTAAGAAAGTAATTAGAACAATATATGGTAATAAAAAAGGGAGCCTGGGCTCCCTTTTTTATTTGTTTTTCTTACTTATGTGGTTTTGGTGTTAGTACAAGAGTTTAAGATAAACGGTGTTTTTCTTTACTTACTCCGAAGATACAACTAACAGTACAGTCCCGGCCTCTACAGCGTCACCCTCTTTTACGAATACGTCCTTCACCTCTCCCTTAATTGGGGACTTAAGCTCGCTCTCCATCTTCATAGCCTCGACTACTACCACGCCCTCATCCAGCTCAACCTGATCGCCCTGCCTTCTAAGTATCTTAACCACACGGCTCGGCATAGGGGATTTAATCTCCTGCATACCTGAAGCAATCTGAGAAGACTTACGCTTGTCTCTTTCCGATACGGATTCGATCTCGTATAGCTCGCCGTTAAGAAAAATCTGTAAGTTATGGCCTTTTTTAACAACTCCGAGAGTTATGGATTGTCCTTCATAGATAATAGAAAACAGGTTCTCTTCGATTTTCTCAAACTCAACAGGCACTTTTTTCCCGTCAATTTCAATACTGATCTGCTTGTCATCTTCCTCAAGCTCGACTTTATATGACTGACCCTGATAATTTAGCGTATAACTCATAGTACTTGTCCCCCTGAAAGGCCGAGCTTCCTTCCGTAGAGCTTCCAGTTTGAAACGGGTCTTTGCTCTGTGCTTTCCACGCTTTCGGCATTATTCATTGCAACCGCCGCTGCAATCAATACGGGTTCTATGTCTACATCCCCTGGCTTAAGAAGCTCCGGGTGGCGTTCTATATATCCGGTATCGATCTTGCCCTTGTTGAATTCTTCTTCCCCCATGACGCGCAGCAAAAATCCTATATTAGTCTTTACACCGATCACTATATATTCCCTGAGCGCAGAGGCCATTTTTTTAATGGCGGCTTCTCTAGTATCGGCCCATACGACGAGCTTGGATAACATCGGGTCATAATGTGGGGTTATCTCGCACCCGCTGTATATAGATGAGTCGTCCCTGATTCCGGGGCCGCTCGGTACCCTCAGATAATCGATCACTCCGGGTGAAGGCATAAAATTAGTTTCCGGGTCCTCCGCATAAACCCTGCACTCAAACGCATGGCCTTTCATCTCAATTTGACTCTGCTTAAACGGCAGAGCTTCACCGTCAGCGATCCGTATCATCCACTTTACTATGTCAAATCCGGTGATCATCTCTGTTACAGGATGCTCCACCTGCACCCTGGTATTCATTTCAAGAAAGTAAAAGTTCTGCTTTTGGTCCATTATAAACTCGACCGTTCCTGCGCCCTGGTAATCCACAGCCTTTGCTATCCTCACTGCGACATCACCCATTTTCTTTCGTGTTCTCGCGCTAATGGCTGAAGAGGGGGCTTCCTCTATAACCTTTTGGTGTCTTCTTTGAATCGAGCACTCACGCTCGAAGAGGTGAAGCACATTTCCGTGGCTGTCCGCAATTATCTGAATCTCGATGTGTCTTGGCTGCTCGACGAATTTCTCGACGAATACCGAGTCGTCCCCGAATGCGGAGCCGGCCTCGCTTCTTGCCATACGGAGAGCGCTCTCAAATTCCTCTTTTTTCCGGACTAACCGCATCCCTTTACCGCCTCCTCCCGCGGATGCCTTTATCATTACCGGGTAGCCGATCTCGTCCACTACCACTGAGGCTTCTACGTCACTCACCGCACCTTCGGAGCCCGGTACCAGCGGTACCCTTGCGTCGTGAGCTATTTTTCTCGCCGTGATTTTATCGCCCATCAGCCTGATTGCTTTTGCTGAGGGGCCAATGAACACGATCTTTGCTTTTTCACACTTTTTAGCGAACTCTTCGTTCTCCGATAAAAACCCGAATCCCGGGTGTATGGCCTCAGCTCCCGATTTCTTGGCTACGTCAAGGATTTTATCTATTACCAGGTAGCTCTCTCCCGGTGCAGAGCCCCCTATATGGTACGCCTCATCAGCAAGCGCTACATGGAGCGCGCGCCTGTCTGCGTCTGAGTAAACCGCAACCGTGCTCACCCCGAGCTCTTTACAGGCCCTTATTATCCGAACCGCTATTTCTCCCCTGTTGGCTATTAGTATCTTATTAAACATTTCGTTTTCCTTGGCTAATTAGAGTGGAATATTCCCGTGTTTTTTAGGCGGATTCGTGAGTCTTTTGCCATCTAACATCTCAAATGCCGCAATTACTCTCGGTCTCGTGTCTTCTGGTCTAATGACCTCGTCCACAAACCCGAGCTCTGCAGCCCTATAAGGGTTAGCGAATCTCTCTCTATATTCCTCGATAAGCCTTGCTCTTTCGGCCTCCGGGTCTTCTGCTCCCGCGATCTGAGCTCTGGAGATAATGTTTACGGCTCCGTCAGATCCCATCACGGCAATCTCGGCAGTCGGGTACGCGAGCACAAGATCCCCGCGTATGTGTCTAGAGGACATAACGTCGTAAGCCCCGCCGTAAGCTTTTCTCGTAATCACCGTAACCCTCGGCACGGTAGCCTCGCTGTATGCGTATAAGAGCTTTGCCCCGTGTGTTATTATGCCTCCCCATTCCTGAGAGGTCCCCGGCAGGAATCCCGGCACGTCTTCCAGGGTCAGGATCGGTATATTAAAGCAGTCGCAGAACCTAACAAACCTGGCTCCCTTAAGTGAAGCGTCGATGTCAAGGCACCCGGCCAGCATATTGGGCTGGTTCCCTACAATTCCTACTGATCTGCCCCCGAGCCTGATAAATCCGATTACTATGTTCTGTGCAAAATGCTCATGTATTTCAAAAAAATAGCCGTCGTCGGCAATCGAGCCGATAACGTCTTTCATATCATAGGGTTTATTCGGGTTTTCGGGGACAAGTGATCGAAGTCCCATTTCTTTTCTGTCACTCGGGTCGTCAGTGCTAACTTTGGGCGGGTCTTCCATATTATTTGAAGGAATAAAGGTAAGAAGCTCCTTAATAGTCTCAATACAGTCTTTGTCATCCTCTGCCGCAAAGTGCGCAACGCCGCTCTTTGAGTTATGCACCATCGCTCCCCCGAGCTCCTCGGAATTCACCTCTTCGTGTGTGACCGCCTTAATGACGTCTGGTCCTGTGATAAACATATAACTCGTGTTTTTCACCATGAGTGTGAAATCGGTAATAGCCGGGGAATAAACAGCCCCCCCTGCACAAGGACCCATAATTGCCGATATCTGAGGTACCACTCCAGAGGCGAGTACGTTCCTGCAGAATATTTCCGCATATCCGGCAAGGCTCTCCACTCCCTCCTGAATCCTGGCTCCTCCGGAGTCGCTGAGACCTATGACCGGGGCGCCTACTTTCATAGCAAGGTCCATGAGCTTGCATATTTTCCTTCCGTGCTCCATTCCTAGTGAACCGCCGAAAACGGTAAAATCCTGCGCGTAAACAAAGACCTGCCGGCCCTCCACTTTGCCATACCCCGTAATCACACCGTCCCCGGGGATCTTCTTGTCCTGCATTCCAAAATCGTTACAGCGGTGCACAACGAATTTATCCAGCTCAACGAATGAGTTCTTGTCGACTAATAGCTCCACCCTCTCCCTCGCTGTTAGCTTTCCGGCGTCGTGCTGCTTTTTTATTCTTGCTTTGCCGCCGCCCTCTGCCGCCTCTTTCTCTTTTTGCTCTAATATTTCTATTTTGTCCTTCATTCTCAGCTCCTTTGAAGGTAATTCGGAATCAAAAAATCTACTATGGAATAATACAATTGGCAAGTGGGTTTACTTTGTTAATGGTAATTAAAATCTGCTAATAAACTGTCATCGGTGTCAATGGTTATTATGCGCGAGGACTTCAAAAAAAGATAAAGGGAGTTAATTACCACCTGTAATCTTTTCCCAGATGCTAAGAACCTGGCTATCCGTATCCTCAAGACTGGTGGAATTATCTACTATAAAATCCCCGTGTTTTTCTTTCTCGACGCTCGGCATCTGGGAGCTTATCCGAGCCATCGCTTCGTCTCTTGAATATCCGTTTCTGGACATCAGTCTTTCAATCCGGGAATCTTCACTTGCGCTGACAACTATGAGGCTATCGATTATATCTCTTAGCCAGCCGCCCTTTTCCACTATTAGAGCCGCCTCGATTATTATAATTTCTGTTCCCTCTTTTCGGTTACTTTCTATAAGCTCCTTAATTTCATCAACGATCTTTGGGTGCGTAATTTTGTTCAGTATATCCCTCTTCTCCTCATCGTTAAATACTATTTTGCCCAATTTCTCTCTGTCGATGTCACCTTTGGAGTTCAGGACGCCTCTTCCGAACGTATCGACTATTTCTTTGTAGGCGGGTTTGTTGGGCTCTACAACAGTTCTTGCTACAAGATCAGCGTCAATAATCTTAGCTCCGAGCCTCTCAAACATCTGAGCGACTACGCTTTTACCCGAAGCGATATTTCCTGTCAGACCGATAATCTTCACAACTGGTATTTTAAGCGGCGGACAATAGGGTTTCAAATCATATTTCCATAATATCAATCGAAGCAGAGTGCTATCGAGTAAAACTTGATTAAATATAGATTTGGGTATAATAAGTATTTAAAGTTCGCATATGCGTAAAACTTAAGGAGAACAACATGTCGAAAAAAGTTGAGGATATTAAAAAAGTAGGAGTTATAGGAGCAGGTACCATGGGATCTGGAATTGCTCAGGTTGTAGCTTCAAACGGTAGAAACGTTGTTCTTGTCGATGTTTCGGACGAAGCCCTCGATAAAGGCATGAAGGGTATCGAAAAGAGCCTCGGAAGGCTTGTAAAAAAAGAGAGCATTAGCGAAGAAGAAAGCGCCGCCATTGTATCGAGAATTGAGACAGCAAGTGGTTTCGGCAAGCTTTCAGACGTGGATTTTATCATAGAAGCAGTATTTGAGGACATGGGTGTTAAAAAAGATATATACAAAAAACTTGATGAAACAGTCCCTGGGGATGTAGTTCTCGCTACGAACACATCTTCTCTTCCGATTGTGGAAATAGCTGTAAGTACCTCTAGACCGGACAAGGTTGTGGGCATGCATTTCTTCAATCCCGCCCCGTTGATGAAGCTGGTCGAAATTATTAAAACACTAGCTACATCCGATGAAACGGCCAAGCTTGCCTACGATTTTGCCGTCGAGCTCGGAAAAGAGCCCGTCTCGACAAAAGACTCTCCGGGGTTTATTGTGAACAGGATACTCATACCAATGCTCAATGAGGCGGTTTTCGCTTACCAGGACGGAGTGGGCACTGCGGAGGACATAGACAAAGCGATGATGCTCGGCACCAACCAGCCGATCGGCCCGCTTGCTCTGATAGACCTCATCGGACTCGATGTCACCATTGACGTCATGGATGTATTCTATAAAGAGTTTCAGGACTCAAAGTTCAGATCGGCCCCGCTTCTTCGCCAAATGGTCCGCGCAGGATGGCTCGGCAGAAAATCAGGCCGCGGCTTTTATGAATATTGATAACAGATAAAAAGGCCCTTTATTTCCAAAGTGAATAGTGCGCGTTCGAATACAGAGGCCGTATTTTCTTTAGCCTGAATACAAGCCTGTTTGATTCTCTGTTATGTGTTTGTGATAGTTGAGTCATCAATACAAGTATAAAAAATGATAACTCAACTAAAAGACAGGGAATGACGCAAACAATATTATTAAAAATAAAATAACAAAGGCCCACCTAGACCAATAGTCTAGTTTTTTAGCGTGTTCCTCTTTCTTTACGCTCATAAACCTGGCGACAACTGAGGTTTCCACCAACACCGCAAATACCAAGAACATCGATCCGAAAAGGAAATAATCCATATGCGTCAAATATGAAATCTTGGGCAATAGGGTTCCAAGCAAAAATCGATACGCAATTAGAGTAAGTATGGAAGTAATCGCGATACTAAACTTCGGACCCACGTGTACAGGGTCGATGAATAGTACTATGAGTGACATAAACACTATCATTATCAGCGGTATCAGCACTTTGATAATATAAAAGTTCACTTGCCGTTTGGCTTCAAATTCGAATACTACACCCGGAAGAACCGGTAATTTGGGCCCTACTATTATTGACTCGGTGAATGCCTCCCACCCCAGCACATCCCAATCGGTTACGGTTAGCACATCTGCCATGCCGGTCCTATCTTCTGCAATTGTGAAATCGATATCTTCGGCGTTATTTCCAACCGACACGATCTTAATTTGTAGAGAATGCTGATCTAAAGGAAATTCTTTCAGGTTCATTGGGTAGGACAATGTTCCCCAATAGCGCTGGCGGTAAATTACTGTCCCGTCCGGAGAAACCTCAACTTTTTCTGGAAAAGTTTTAAAAAGCTTTTGCTGATTTAAAATCTGTAAGTTCGGAGACCATATTTTATCTAAATCCATAGTGCGAACGGAAACGGTCTCTTCTGCCAGGCGGGGGTCTTTCCACTGTGCGGATACAGCGAAGTTGGCCACGAAAGATTGCTGCGCTCCGTCTATATTGTCTATATCCACAACTGCGATACCAATATTAACCGGGGTTTTCTGATCTCCCTCCCCAGGGCGGACTTCAGCCAGGTACTCCCGTTGCGATTTTTCTTGGGCCGAAGTGGGCACAGTTGCCGACACGGCAAGAAATAATGAGCAGCATAAAAATAAAAGTATCTCTGAATAATCCGTATAAATTTTCATGATAGCTTCTAACTCTTTAGGGGATGCCAATTAGCCTAACTTACGTATAAAATATATTGAAATATCATCTCAAGAATTCATTCGTCTGTCAATAGCTGCCTGCCCAAATAATATGAGGTCAGATGGGTTTATAATCGTAGTTTGATGACGCGGTGTTTCCGTGTAGTAATTATTTAGTAGAAATATGGGAAACCGCTTTATTAAGTCTCTTAACTACTTCATCCTTACCCAGTATATCCATAACCTCAAATATTCCGGGGCTTACAGTACCGCCTGTCAACGCCACCCTCACCGGCTGAGCAAGCTTCCCGAGCTTAAGCTCTCTTTCCTCCATCACTTTATCGAACACCTCTTTCATGCCGTCCATTGTAAAGTTGTTAAGTGATGTGAGCCCCCCAGTTATATCTTCGAGCACCGGCAGAATCTCGGGCTTTAAAAATTTATTATCCGCTTTTTCCTCATAACTTATGTTGTCTGTATAAAAGTAATCTAGTGAATCTGCAATATCGTTAAGGGTCTTAGCTCTCTGTGTAAGCTCCATTACTATTTTAACAAGCTTTTCATCAACTTCAGTGTGAATTCCTGTTTCATTTAGTAGCGGAATGAGAAGTCCAGCAATTTCCTCAGGCGGTTTATTGCGAAGGTAATGGCTGTTCAGCCACTCAAGCTTCTCCGGATTGAACACTGCGGGCGATTTCCCCACATTGTCGAGCGTAAATTTCTCAATCAGCTCTTTCATCGTGAATATTTCCTGGTCCCCGAACGACCAGCCCAACCGGACCAGGTAGTTGAGGACAGCTTCTGGAAGATATCCCTGCTCCCTATATTCTGTGACCGATGTAGCTCCGTGCCTCTTTGAGAGCCTCTTGCCGTCCGCGCCCAGAATCATAGATACATGGGCCATTTGGGGCATTTTATAAGAGAGCGCTTCATATATGAGTTTCTGTCTGGGTGTATTTATAAGGTGGTCATCACCTCGTATAATGTTGGTTATATTCATGAGAGTATCGTCTACGACGACTGCGAAATGGTATGTGGGATACCCGTCCATTTTAAGTATTACGAAGTCGTCCACATCGCTCGCATCGAAGCTGATCTTCCCCCGAAGTTGGTCGTCTACCTCTATCGTTCCCTCGTCCGGCGTTAACAGCCTGATTGCATAGGGTTTGTCAGGCCCTGCGTTCTCTTCTGCCCATTTGCGGTCATACCTGAACACACCGCCCTGCTCCTGAGCCTTTTTTCGTTTCAAATCGAGTTCCTCAGGTGTGACATAGCATTTGTACGCCCTGCCCGACTCAAGAAGTTTCTCGGCGTGCTCTCTGTAAATCTCCAATCTATCCGATTGTCTGTAAGGGCCCTCGTCGCAGTCAAGCCCGAGCCACTCCATAGCGTCCAGTATCTCGTCTATAGAATCCTGTGTGGATCTTGCCCGGTCAGTGTCCTCGATGCGCAGCACAAAGCTCCCGCCCGCGTGGCGCGCATAAAGCCAATTGAATATAGCTGTCCTTGCTCCACCGATATGAAGCGAGCCCGTAGGGCTTGGTGCAAACCTAGTTCTGACTGTCATGGGGGTGTAATGTTAAATTAGAGACTTATGTGAGTCAAATAACGTGAGATTGAGTTTATGTTCTTATTTTCTATTCAGAGTTTTTAGATAGCAATGATTTAATCCCGCCGCTTCTCTCAAGCTCTGCGAGCTCACTATATCCACCGACCAAACGGTCGTTTACAGTAATAATAGGCAGAGTTCTCCAACTGTATTTTTCAATAAGCTTGTCTCTGAGCTCCGGGTACCGTCCTATGTTCAGCTCCTTAAATTCATACCCTCTTTTTTTAAGAAGCCTCCTGGCCGAGTAGCAGTAAATGCAAAATGAAGTTGTATAAATTGTAATCGTACTCATTATCCTATTTAAATGTCCTTGGGGCTAAGTTTCTTATCGGGGTTTTAGATGCTTGGTTTTTTAGGGAGATTCAAGTATTATTGAAAACCCGCCATTATAATAATGTAAGTTGCTTTTGACCTCGTTTTTGTGTGCGGTAAATATAGCTCAAAGATCTAATTGTAAAAATGAACAGGCTGATTATTTGTATAATTATATCCGTTATGTTTCTGACCTCTTGCTCGGTAACCAGGTTCGTAGGGTACTATGTGTCCTCAGGCAATGATAACAACGGCGAGCTGAGCGGCAATATATACAGAACGGATGATACCTCTTACAGTATAGGAACGCTGCCGGCGGGCTGGAATAGGGAGGATGTAGATGGCGGCGACCTTGTTTTCCAAAATGGCGGGCTCAAAGCTACGATCACCATTAACTCGGATTGCGACGGGAAAAAGGTGAAGTACCACCTACCTGTTTTATCGGAATCTCTACTAATTGGGATTAAGGCTAAAGAGCTTGAATCTAGAGAAGAGGCGCTAATTGATGCTCAGCCGGCTCTTTATAGTGTGTACACGGGTACATATGAAAACGTGCCTATAAAGATTGCGACTCTGGTATTTAAAAAGGGGAGCTGTATATACGATTTTACATACGCCTCCTCTCCTGATAGCTTTGATACCGGGTACGGGGAATTTAAGACTTTCACCTCGCAGTTCAGAGTGTTGTAAAAATGATTGCAGATTATATTGTCAGACTAGGATCATATTTCGTTACTTCAATCGAGCGCTTGGGCGAGATCGGGCTCTTTTTCTATCGTTCTGTGTTCGCGAGCATCACCCGTCCGTTCAACTTCAAACTTATTATAGAGCAGATAGATGAAATCGGTTTTAAGTCCATTCCCATTGTCATCGCTTCCGCTATGGCCATAGGAATGGTCATGGTCGTGCAGCTCGCTTGGGGGTTTGCGTGGTTCGGCGCAAAAGGTGTTGTCGGTCCTGTGGTGTCTCTGTCGTTCGTCCGGGAATTGGGACCCGTGGTTACGTCCCTGCTTGTAGGCGGTAGAGTGGGTTCCGGCATCACTGCGGAGATAGGCTCTATGAAAGTAACAGAGCAGATTGACGCAATAAGCACGCTCGGAGCAGACCCTATTAAAAAGCTTGTCGCTCCAAGACTGATAGCCGCGATAATTTCATTCCCGTTTCTCGCCATCATCGCTGACTTCGCGGGTATATTTGGCGCTATGATTATGTCCAATATAGACCTTGATGTTAAACCCGCTCTTTTCATCTCGACAATCCTTGAGTGGGTTACCATTTCAGACTTCGTAAGCGGTATATCCAAGACCTTTTTCTTCGGGATTATAGTCGCCATCACCGGCTGCTATATCGGCATGAGGGCCGAGGGCGGTACCCAGGGAGTGGGTAGAGCCACGACATCCACAGTGGTTATAGCGCTACTTCTGATTATTATCGGCGACTTTTTCCTTACAAAGCTATTCTTGCTGCTATAAAAATAACAGCCTAAGTCAGGTGATTGTATTTAGATTATTTTCCTGCATTAAGGGGGAGCTGAACTCAAAGATTGTTAGCTATTCCTACTTAGCGCCTGTTTTTCTTTTTATCTCTATTGCTTTTTCGTAATCCCTATAGTTTGAGTACGCCAGATTTGCAGTTCGCGACTGACCCTGGCTACGAGCCCTTTTATACTGTGCATTCCAGTGTCTTAAGCTCTCTTTAAGGGAGGAGAGCGAATTCACGCTGGCCAGATACATAGCCCGGTCGGACTTTTGCTTATCAGCCAATTTCGCCGTATCGTAGTTTTGTCCCCATATAGCATCGTTTACTCTATTGTTATCGGGGCTATCAACAGTCGATACTTCAAAATAACTCTCACTATTTAGCTTTCTGTATTCAGACTGGTTACCAATATCAAGCGTTTCATCTATCGGTTCTCGCTCGTTTGTATCTATATCCGAAGTATATACTATAGGTGTTTTTTCAAGTAATGCAGGAAAAAAGTCAGAGTCGACCAGATAAACGGTAGCTGCCGCCGAGCCGAATATAATGAGCAGTGTTAAACTTAGAACTTTCCCGATAGTTTCCATTTTGCTATATTCTCACCGCAAACTGACAAATATTAGTACGCAGTTCCCTCCAATGATAGCATTATAACAAAATTTTAAAGGTAAATTCGAATATTGTCAATACATATTTATTTTTTCCACAAGTACCCAAAATTGTTACATTCTGGGGATTTAAGGCTATTTTGCCCTATATTTAGATATTATTGAATCTTGGCTATAATAGTTTAAGCTGCAATTCATATTCCAATGAGCAAAGAATTATATAAATCAGAGGACGGAATCTTATTCACGGATCAGTACCAGCTGACTATGGCTCAGCTGTATTTCACGATGGGTATTCACGAGAAGGAGGCTCAATTCGACCATTTTTTCCGCAGCTACCCAGATTACGGCTTACATAAAGCGGGTTATTGCATAAACGCCGGGCTTGAAACCCTGGTTGACTGGGTTGTGGAAAGCTCGTTCGGCGATGGAGAAATAGAGTATCTGCGTAGTCAAACAGGATCTACCGGTGAGAGAATTTTTAAGGATGACTTTCTCGCCTGGTTAAAAGGAAACGGTAATTTTAGAGAGATAACATTGTACTCGATCCCCGAGGGCAGGGTTGTTCACCCGAACACACCTTTAACCGTGATAAGGGGTCCTTTAGCCATGGGACAGATCTTAGAGTCTGCTCTTCTAAACAAATTAAATTATCAGACGCTCATTGCTACAAAAGCAATGCGTATAAAGGAGGCCGCGCGCGGGAACTCTATTCTTGAATTCGGCATGCGCCGGGGTCAGGACTCGGGGGTGAACGCCGGGGTCAGGGCTGCGCTCATCGGAGGCGCCGACTTCTCATCGTGTGTAAGCATCTCTCGCGCTCTCGGTTACGCGCCCAAGGGCACACATGCCCATAGCATGGTTCAGGCATTCATGGCTTTAGGTGGAGGCGAGCTCAGTGCTTTCAGGGCATACGCCGAGCTCTACCCCGATGATTGCCTTTTGTTAGTGGACACGTTTAATACACTTGAGAGCGGTATTCCCAATGCCGTGACAGTGTTTAACGAGCTCAGGGCCAAAGGGCATGAGCCTATAGGAATAAGGCTTGACTCGGGCGATCTTGCTTTCTTAAGCATTCAGGCAGCCAAGATGTTAAACGAGGCAGGTTTTCCCGATACCAAAATCGTTCTTTCAAACCAGCTTGACGAGCTTGTGATATGGCAGATCATCACCCAGGTTGAGGAAGAGGCCCCTCGCTACGGGCTCGACCCGGAAAAACTTATTGACCGCCTGGTGTACGGAGTCGGTACAAGGCTCATTACCTCTGAGGGGTGCTCTGCTTTGGACGGCGTGTACAAGCTTGTTTCCGTAAAAGACGGCGCGGGCTGGGCTCCGGCCATTAAGCTGTCTGAGACTCCGCTTAAAACCCTTAATCCCGGAAACAAGCAAGTCTTTCGCATCTATGATAAAAGGGGTCGCGCTACGGCAGACCTACTCACAGTGGATGAGCCTAGCCCTGAGGGGTCAAAGGAGATCGTTCTCCGCCACCCAATCGACCATTCAAAGCACAGGGCACTCGCACAGGATCAAGTCAGTGCTGTAGAGCCTCTGTTAGTGAAGATTCTAGACAAAGGCGAGCTCGTCTACGATTTTCCATCAATAGAGGAAATAAGAGAGGTTAGATCAAGGGATATGGACAGGCTGGACTTGGGTGTAAAGCGTATAATGAACCCCCATATTTATCACGTATCCGTATCTCAAAAACTCTGGGACTTAAAACAGGACTTAATCAGTTCCGTTAACGGCGATGGGTGATTTATAAATACACATGCGCTCTCTAATTGTTTGCGCTTCAGCTCTCGAGCTTATCCTCAAGACTCAATATCCTCTCATTAAGATTATCGATGCTCTCCTTGAGTGAATCAAGCTTATCTTGCGTTTCTTCGCCGTCCCCGCTCTCACTTATATTGAGTTTCAGAATATCGGGCCTTGAAAAATGCCCCGTGGAGTCTATCGCCGCCTTAGCTCTTAATATCAAATTTGTATCTATGTCCGCGTATACGATGTCCTCATGATCATATACAGGTCCCGCGATATACTCACCTCTCGGGTTTATAATGCCGCTTCCTCCCGGAAAATCCCATAGAGTATTTTTTTTAAGAGCGAAGCTGTCAGGGATCATGCTTTCATTTATATATCCTGATGATGCTATCACAAACACCTGTCCCTCAAAAGCGTACTGACGGCTCGCAAAGTCCATTGTGGGCTTCACGAAACCGTGTCCCGCCCAAAGCCCTGCGTGTATCTGCTCGCCCTTTTGGTACATTGCGTATTTTGCGAGCGTAAGGTGGTGCTCGTAGCAGAAGAACCCACCCAGGTTGCCTATCTCGGTATTAAATACGCACAAGTCCTCAGCCCCGCCGTTTGCCCAAATACATTTCTCACTGTCTATGGACATGAGCTTTCTATGCTTTCCGAGAATCTCTCCGCTACTGTCGATATATAGGATTGTATTGTAGAGTGTCCCGCCCTCTTTTTCATTTACGCCTATAATGACATAGGCCCCGGCTTTCTTCGCGGCCATGCACAGTTTGTCTGTATCTTCATCCGGGATCTCAACCGAGTTTGAGTGAAGTTCAGTATAAGCGTCGATTATGAGCTTTCTTCCCTCAGGTGTGCCAAGGTCCTTGGGCCAGTAGGGGTACCCCGGTACAGTTGCTTCAGGGAACACTATCAGGCTTGCACCCTCTGCAGAAGCTTCTTCAATTAGGCTAACAACCTTCCCTATAGTTTCATCTTTATTTAAAAATACCGGCGCCATCTGCACTGAGGCCGCTACATATTTCATATCTCCGTTTTCCAATTATCTTCTCCCGATGACAATAGATATCATGTGCTTAACAATACTCCCCCATTATCTCATGAATCTGAACTTTATGTCAACGGTATAGGTATATGAAACTGTCTAAAAGAGCGGGACAAATATAGCTTGCACACTGTGATAGTTTGAAACCTTTTCCACAGATAGCTGTTTATATCTATAAATTCCATTTTCGGAGGTAGTAAAGTGAGAAGATACATAGTTTTACCTCTATTTTTAGTTTTAGTGATGACAGCTTCGGCTTTCGCGGGACACGGACACGGAAAAGGTGTTTGGAAGTGGTGGGAAAATGAGAAAATCACTCAGGAAATCAACCTCACAGACCAGCAGTACTCAGAGCTGCAAGCTATTTATAAGTCCTATGAGCCCCGTTTAGAGGAGCTTGGCAGCGTAGTTAAAGAGAAAAGGACCGCTTTTTACGACACTATGTCAAAAGCGGAAGCACCACGCGGTGATGTTATTAGCGCCTTCGATGCTCTTTCTGAAGCCAATTACGATGCTAAAAGGGCTAAGATCGATATGAAGCTAGATATGCGGCAGGTTCTTTCACCAGAGCAAATAGACGGCGTGAACGAGTTTGTACAGAACTGGAAAGAAAAACACCGCGAGAAACACCGGGAAAAACATAGTAAATAATCACTACTAGATACTATCCTATCCTACCTAATTCCTTCCCCCGATCTAGGGTAGGGGGAAGGATTAAGGATAGGGATCAATATTACTCGCTCCCCTGAGACCATTTCTTAATAATCTCTTTATCCTCTGCCGAGAGTTTAGCTTCCGGGTGCATAATTACGTAATACCACAGAGGCATGTGTCCCTCTTCCACCTCTTCCCATATCTCTTCCCTATTATCCTGACGGTCCTCAGCGCTGTCACTACTCCACTCGGAGAAATTAAAATGGTCCCGTGCCTCGTTCACATCATAAGCCACGAGCCACGACACCGGTGCCACTCTTGAATACCAAGGCCATACCACTTCGTTCGAATGACAGTCGTAACAGGAGGTCTTAAAAACTTTCATTACGCTCTCAGGTGCGTTTATCTCCCCGGTCACGGGAGGATTAGTTTTACTCACCGGAATAAACTGGATTACAACAAGCGCTACAATAAGAATTATTATTATAGTTTTCATATACACGGTTTGTTACCCCCTTGTTTAAATTCTATCTGATTATCTGTTCAGAAAAAACCTGCATTGTTCTTACTAGCCCCTTAAATTCACCCCCAAGCAGATGAAATACAAAGTGCGTAACACCTGCATCCTTATAATCCTCGATACCGCGCGCGATTTTCTCAGGAGTTCCCCTCAGAGTCTCATTTTCGTCGATATCTTTTTTGTCCGTTATCTCAAGGTTTCTTCTTAAAGATATATTAAAATCGCCCGAGTTTCTTTTCGTTTTTTCCAGTAGCTTATTTATGTAATGTACCTTTTCCTTAAGTTCAGATGGGGTAAGCCCCACAGGGTGCCACCCATCACCTCTATTCACCGCACGCTCAATGGCTGCTGTGCTTCCTCCGCCTACCCATATGGGCGGGTGGGGTATTTGTAGTGGTTTAGGAAGAAATTTGATGTTTGAATATTCAATATAATTCCCCCTGAACTCAGGGTTATCCTCAGTCCAGAGGTTTTTCAGAACATCTATGTACTCATCTGTTACTGCGCCCCTTTCACCATGCCGCATGCCTAGTGCATCGAATTCGTCCTTAAGCCAGCCGGCTCCCACACCCAGGACAACTCTGCCGTTTGATAGCTCGTCCAGTGTTGATACTGCCTTAGCGAGCACCACCGGGTTTCGGTACGGGAGGACTATCACACTCGTTCCGAGTTTTATCTTGCTTGTTCTGGCGGCTAAAAATGTAAGTGTAGTTAAAGGGTCCAGGAATTTGTCTCCAAATCCCTGATGTGAGGTGGGTATTACGACATGGTCGCTTACCCATATCGAATCATAATCGAGCGCCTCGGCTGCTTGAGCAAGCTCGATGATACTTTCTTTTTGCGAGTATTTCCCAAAATTGGGCAGGGCAATACCATATTTCATATACAGGAATTATACATAATCCTCTATGAAACACTTTTATGTCATGAGTAATCAGTGTATGGATTTAAAGTCTGTGAGCAGCCTGGCCTCAGAGTCAGCTTCTCTTAGCCAAAAGAATGCTCTCTTCTTCTAGAAAGTCTTTAAAATCTAGCACCTTTCTAACATATTTAGGTGGAGATTTCTTTAAGCTCAGCGTGTTTTCATACCTGGTAGGCCCGTAGTTATAAGCCGCAAGCGCATTTTCTGTAGAGTCAAACCTATCTTCCAGGAATGACAGGTAGTGGATTCCGAGCTTAACGTTAATAAACGGGTCATAAAGAGTGTTTTTACCGTTATACGAAATACCCAGTTCTTTTGCTAAAAACTTCCCTGTTGCTGGCATGACCTGCATGAGCCCTATTGCGCCCTGACCAGACACGGCTTTAGGGGTAAATTCGCTCTCGATTTGTATTACGGCGAGTATCAAAAACGGATCGAGATCATAATTGTCACATTCCTCAATTATTAAGGTCGCGAGTTTTCTTGCCTCAGTAGAGTTCATGGAATCTGAAAACCTGAGTATAAATAAAAATACTTCAGCTTCTTCAGGCGTTATTTCCCCGAGAATTTCGGTGTTGCTTTGAGTTAGACTCTCATATTCAGAGACCTTTGTCTCACTAATACTTGGGGTTGTGAGGTAGCTTGAGAACGCTGTAGTTCCCGCTCCTTTCAGCTCACCGGACTTCATTATGAAAAATAAGGAAACCACAAATAATAAGAGGAACAACGAAACCTTAATAAAGCCCATTGTAGATAGCATTATAAAATCATATATTCTTTTAAACATCTAATTCTCTCTCCCAACTGTGTGTATCAATAGTTTGCGCGGAAGCTAATTGAATTCCAATACAACTAATACTGTCTGAATATGTCCCGCTATTCAATGACCTTTTTTTATTCTGGAGTTGACCCAAATACAAACGATATATTATTACCTATAACCCGTCACAAAACCAATATGTTTTTTCTTTGGCTAATACTATAAGGCTGAAACAGAGGTTGTCAACACCTGCCTTCGCAAATGCTAAGAAGCTTTGTTTCTATTTCGTTTGTAAATTATTAGATGTTCAGGAGAAAACAGAGCGTATTTACTAACGGGCCATTTTGGTTCCGGAGGGGTTTAACCACGGAACTTGTATCTTTTGTATTGGCATTCTTCCATGCCTCAATGATAAATTGCATGAGTTCTTAGAGCTCTTCATACTCTGACCCGGCGAGCATCCTTACATACGTATTATTCTTCTTGACCAACAATTCTTTTCGTGTTAGTTTTTTACCTCGCATTATGAAAAGAACATATCAACCACATGTAACGAAAAGATTGAGGGTGCACGGATTTCGTGAAAGAATGAGTACGAAAACCGGAAGACGCACTCTTAAGAGGCGGATAGCAAAGGGCAGACACAGTCTTACTGTTCAGCGCTGGAAGAAATGAGCTTTGGACCTGGTTTATCCTTCCCGAAAGAATTAAAAATCAGAAAAACCTCTCAATACGAGGATATTTTTGGGAAGAGCAAGAAGCTCAGGCGTGAGTATTTTGATATTCTCTACGTTCCAAACTCACTTGGATATTCCAGAATTGGGCTTATAGCCGGCAAGAAGAAAGTGCCTAGTGCAGTCGGTCGGAATCGGTTTAAGAGGGTGCTTCGTGAAGTATTCAGAAATAATAAATCCCTCTTTGGATCACTGGATATTGTATTTATAGCGAATAGAGGTAGTGAATCGCTCAGTTACTCTCAAGCTAGACGAGAGATAGAAGAAAGCGTAAGGTCAATATTGTCATGCTGACAGATTTTCCGGTTTATCTGGCTACCATATTTATAAAAGCTTACAAATATCTTATATCCCCTATTTTACCGTCTTCCTGCAGGTTCTACCCTAGTTGTTCGGAGTATGCTTTAGAAGCATTTCAGAAATACGGGTTTGTTAGAGGCCTGTGGCTCACTCTGAAAAGGATTGCAAAGTGTCACCCGCTTTGCGCCGGTGGTTATGATCCGTTACGGTAAAGGAAGAGGGGATGTCCGACAATAAAGCAAACTATATTCTATTCCTGGTTTTATCACTCGCCATAATTTTAGGCTACACCTATTTCTTTAGCACCCCTCCAAAAGAGACAGTTAAAGAAGCTCAAAACTCTCAGCAGAATACCGGTACCGGCAGCGCTTCAGATCCCTCTCAAGCACCTTCTCTCACGGAGACTCAGGACTTTGAGGATGCTTCATACATAGAAAACGATATACAGGACACCCAGCAAGGCGAGCTTTTAACCATAGACACCCCTCTCTATAGAGGAACGATAGACACTTACGGGGCTCGGATGTTAAGCTGGGAGCTAAAAGACTATAAGCTCAGCACAAACGGTAACGGTGAGCTGGTAAACCTCTTTATGGACAGCCCCCCGGGGTTCAGCACTCTTTTAAAACTTAACGGATATAAAATCCCCGAGCTAATTCCTTTTACAGTTGATGGGGATAAGAACGTAACTCTAAAAGATGGCACTAAGAAAATTACCTTTTACTGGGACTCACCCGATGGTATTCGCATTAAAAAGATATATGAGTTAGACGCTTCAAGCTATGTGGTTAAGCAAAAGTTCGAGGTCGAAAACAGGGGAGCTTCTGCTCTCCAGGAAAGGCTGGATATTCTCTGGTACGGCAATATTGAGTCTAAGGGGAGGGGAGAGAACAGCAGATCACTAGTAGCTATGGTATCGCAGGACGTCGAGAGAATAAGCGGCATCCCTGATACTACTGATGTATATAAGGGCGAGATATCGTGGTTTGGATACTCTGAGAAATACTTTATGTCGGCCTTTCTTCCAGAGACCGGAGCCGAGACGACTTTAAGACTTTCTCCAAGTGACAGAGAAGGTGTAATGCGCGCTGTTTACAGCTACCCGACCGATACCATTCCCGCGGGTCAAACTTCGATAAGAAACTGGGAAGTCTACTTGGGTCCACTTGAGCAAGATATACTAGATTCTGTAGGATATAACCTCGGTGAAGCTATCAATTACGGCTGGTTCGCGTTTCTCTCAAAGCCGCTTCTGGATTTTCTCGAATGGTTAAACCGCTACTTCCATAATTACGGCATATCTATAATTGTAATCACAGTCATAATAAGAGTCTTGTTCCTGCCCCTTACTGTCAGGACTATGGTGTCCATGAAAAAAATGCAGGTCAAGATGGAAGGCATCAAGCCCAAGATGGACGCCCTTAAAGAGAAATATAAGGACGACAAGGCTAAACAGAACTCAGAGCTGATGAAGCTCTACTCGAGCCACGGCATCAACCCGCTCAGCAGTCTGGGAGGCTGCCTCCCGCTCTTAATACAGCTTCCGGTCTTCGTAGCGCTCTA
Source organism: Thermodesulfobacteriota bacterium (assembly GCA_965216785.1). Lineage (GTDB taxonomy): Bacteria > Desulfobacterota_D > UBA1144 > Nemesobacterales > UBA2774 > UBA2774. Next base: position 660,561 of record OZ244197.1, on the reverse strand, counting down.
CGACGTATTTCTACATTCAATTGATTTAAGGCACAGCGCGTTTCTCTGGATCAGCGACCTTTCCGAGCCCGAAACTCTTTTTGACATACCCTACATCGGGGTACCGTTCAGAATACTTCCGCTAGTGATGGGTGTGTCATGGTTCTTGTCCCAGAAAATGACTCCTATGACGATGACCGGAAACGAGCAAATGCAGCTTCAGATGAAAATGATGCAATTTATGCCTATAATCTTTACAGTTTTATTTTGGGGATTACCCTCAGGTTTGATACTATATTGGACAGTAAGCAATATACTTTCAATAGGCCAGCAAATTTATGTAAACCGACAGGTCTTGTCTCCAAAAGGAGGATAAAATGCCGATAGTCATAGAAAGGGAAGGGAAAACAGTTTCCGAGGCAACAATTAGCGCCTGCGAGGATTTAGGTGTTCCCAGGAGTGAGCTCGATGTAGAGGTACTGCAGGAGGGCTCAAAAGGTGTTTTGGGTATCGGGGTAAAAAAGGCTAAGGTCAGGATTACCGTAAAGGACGAGAGTTTAAGCGAGAAGGGGCTCAGGTCCAAGAAGGTGCTTGAGGAAATTCTTAGCTACCTGGTGCCTTCCTATGCTGTGGGTATCCGTGAGAATCCGGACAAGATAAAACTGGATATTAAAAACACAAACGACAAGGGGCTTCTCATCGGGAAAAAGGGTGAGATGATAAAGGCTATGGAGTACATAGTCGGCAAGGTGGCTGCCCGCCGCTGTGATGACGGCAGAGAAAAGAGGGTCTCTATCGACGTAGACGGATACAAGCGTAAGCGTGAAGATACTATATCCAGAGTCGTAAGAGATACTGCTAAAAAAGTAAGAAAAACGAAGAAGCCGGTTTCGCTTAACCCGATGTCGGCCTCTGAAAGAAGGATTGCTTATATCACGCTGAAGCGTGAGAGCGGCGTGAGTTATGAAACCAAGATTGACCGTAATGAAAAACGTATTATTATTACACCCTCATCAAAGGGCCAGGCGCAGTAGGGAGATCAATAAAACTTAATTCCAGTGAGGAAAATTAAATGACTAATGAAAAGAAATCTTCCAAAACAGAAGACGAGTATATTGCCAAAGAAGAAGCCGAAAAAGTAAAACGTCTGCAAGATAAATTAAGAGAAGAGGCGGAAGCGAAGCAGAGAGCGGAAATTCAGGCCACCTGCTTTATGACATGTCCAAAGTGCGGAGGAAAGCTCGAGGAAATAATTTTCCGTGGTATTCAAATCGACCGATGCACTTCTTGTGACGGAGTTTGGTTAGATGAAGGCGAGCTTGAGAAGCTCGCAGGCTCAGATGACGCCAACATCATCGGAGATATATTCGGGTTCTTTAAATCCGGGTCTTAAGTGATCAACCCTTCCCGGCCCTAAGATCGGCGAAAAACTCTATTAAGAGACGCGAGCACTCCTCCTCGCACACACCTTCAGTGTATTCAACTTTATGGTTCAACTTATTGTCTATACCTATTTTGTAGAGCGATACGACTGCCCCCGCCTTGGGGTCCCTGGCGCCGAACACGAGTCTTCTTATTCTCGATAACACTATTGCTCCAATACACATCACGCAGGGCTCTAGAGTGACGTAAAGCGTGCACCCTTCAAGCCTCCAGCTATTAATATTTTGAGATGCTTTTTTTATAGCTACTACTTCGGCGTGGGCTGTTGGGTCGTTAGTGGTCTCTCTTAGGTTGTAACCCGAAGAAATAACTTTATCTGAGCTGTCTGTGATCACAGCCCCAATGGGTACTTCACCAAAACGCCCGGCTATCTGAGCTTGCTCGATAGCCAGGCGCATGAATTTTTCATCGTCTTTCATTTATTGATGTTGCTTTAAATCATACTTGCTTAAGACCTTACTTTCTGGCGCTAAACTTAAGGTCCGTGGTGCTCCTGTCCCAGGTCTTATCTGTAATTTCTTTAATTTCCGCTACTTTTATCTTCTGCGTAGCAGTTACCGGGAAACCGTCCTCATAAACTTCGATGAAGCGCGGCACCATAGCCACTATAACCCTCTCGGCCATCCATTTGCTAAATTCCACTGGGTCAAACTCGGCTCCCTGCTTAAGGGTTATGTTGAGCTTAATCTCATCGTCAGACACGTTGGGAAGCCTGATTCCCACAGCCACCGCTTCCTGTATGGACTCGTACTGCATAGCTTCGTCCTGAACGGCTATCGGGTCTACGTTTTCTCCCGACACTCTAATCCTGCTGAACCTGCCCGAGAAGTAATAACGTCCGTCAATTCCTCTCGCAAATAGGTCGTCAGAATTAAAGAAGCCTTCGTCGTCAAACGCCTCTCTTGTTCTTCTCTCGTCTTTAAAGTACTCGTTAAGTGTCGTGTGCGGCACTAGCGGCTTAATGAACACAAGTCCTTTAGCTTCGTCCGGCGGTGTCGGGTCTTCATAGGGATCCCAGAACGGTCTGAGTACAGTGTCCGGGTTCTGAGGATCTCTCAGCTCCACATAATAACCTTCCATCGGGAATCCTGAGGAGCCAGGGCGGTGGTCTTCCGGGTCTTTCCAGAGTACCATGCCCATCTCCGTGGATCCGTAGCCGTCTATCACCCTCACACCGAAGCGCTCCTGAAACTCATCCAGGTTACGCGGCGCCGGTGAGCCCAGCATGATTCGTATATTGTGTTTTTTATCCCATTCGGTTGGCTCGGCGGCCCATAGGTACTCTGCAACGGCACCCAGCATATTTACACCAGTTGCGCCGCAGTCGGCAGCCCATTTCCAGAATTTAGAAGCGGAGAATCTGGTAAAGAACACTGCTGTAGCTCCGGCTCCCATAGCGCTGAATAGGCACATCACCTGAGCGTTTGCGTGACCAAGCGATAACACACTCATAAGCGTATCCTCGCTGCGCACACCCTGCTGCTGCAGATAAGCGCGAACTGTCATTATTACTCCGCCATGGTCTCTCGCCACACCTTTGGGCATTCCGGTTGTTCCAGATGTGAACATGCATCTTTCCATATCGTCAACCGAAACTTCTACGCCCGTGTTAGCGTCTGAGAACGAGTCGAATGTCGTGAAGGGAAGGGTCTTTATGCCCCCTATCTCTTCAGGAACATCGCCCGGGTCGCCCGTGACGAAAATAATTTTAAGGTTCTCAAGCGTGCCCGCTATCTCTTCCATAAATGGCAGGCTCCCGGGATCAACTATCAGGGCTACCATCTCCGAGTAATTTATTACATACGCAAGTCTCTCGCCTTTTTCATCTTTATTTATCGGAACCTGTACTCCGCCGATTTTATGAATTGCGATTATTGAGGCTACGTATTCAGAGCAGTTCAGCATATACATTCCCACTTTATCGCCTTTATTTACTCCGAATTCGTCTTTAAGACCGTTTGCTACCTTGTTTGCCCAATCATTTGTTTCCTTATATGTATAGCTCTCAGTTACTACGCCCTCAGAGTTTGCGACGCGAAACATGTCCTTGTCCGGGAACCGCTCCGCCCCCATCTCAAGACATTTCGTAATCGGCTGCCACTGTTTGGTGTCTTCAAAATTTCCAAACGGCAGTGTTCCTTCGCCCAGGTACTGTTGGTCCCGGGGTTTAAATAATAAACGCATGGAATCCCTCCTTGACTATTTTATGTTTTTTTGACCCATGAATAATATATCAAGAATAATATATGTCGAATACATTTATTCTGTCAACCTAATTTTGGCTTTATAACGAATATATTTCAGAAGGCCATATATATAGTTCGAGCTATTCCATTATTTGGTCTGCTTTATTGTATTAAATGGCATTTACTTGTCAGGTCTTGTAAATTCGGGAAAATGGTAGAGGTCTTGTCACACTTGAGTATGCTATAGCAGAGCTATAAGAGGTAAATATTTGGACATCTTAATCATAATACTCTATTTCATTATCGGACTCGCGGCGCTTTATCTCGGCGGCGAAGGGCTTGTAAGGGGCGCTTCCAATCTGGCGCGCATGATGGGTATAAGCCCAATGGTGATAGGACTCACGGTGGTTGCGTTCGGCACATCGTCCCCTGAATTCTTGGTTTGCATTATGGCCGCGTTGCAAGGGTCAAGCGACATAGTGATCGGCAACATAGTAGGCAGCAACATTTCAAATATAGCTCTTATTCTCGGAGTGTCGGCGATCCTTTGTCCTATAGTGATTAATATAAAGCTCATAAAGATAGAAGTCCCTATAATGATTGTTCTATCTTTACTTCTTTACGCCCTTGCATGGGGGCTCAGGATAGGCCGTCTCGAGGGCGCGTTTATCTTTTCAGCTCTCATAGCGTTTGTGGTTTACAGTTATTACGCCGCTCGTAAAGAATCCCATAAACCCGAGCCCGGATTCGAAGAGATTAAGAAAAACGGCGGCTACTTAAAACAATTGATGTTCCTCATCCTAGGGCTTTTGGGTTTAATAATCGGCGCCAGGCTCCTTGTGGATTCCGCCATCTCAATTGCTCAAATGTTCGGTGTCAGCGAATTCATTATCGGCATCACCGCTGTTGCCATAGGGACTTCGCTCCCAGAGCTCTCTACCTCCATAGTTGCGGCGCTCAGAAAAGAGCAGGATATAATCGTAGGCAATATAATAGGAAGTAATATATTCAATATAGGGATACTCGGGCTCGTATCGGTAATCCAGCCCATAAAGGTTGATCCCTCGCTTCTCCGCTTTGAATTCCCGGTCATGATCTTTTTTACAATTTTAGTACTCCCCCTAATGAGAACCGGCTTTCGGGTGAGTAAGATAGAGGGCGCGTTTCTTGTACTTCTCTATGCCGTATTTATATTTTTTCTTTTTAACCCTATCTGGATCTGAACTTGATTCCAGCTTTACTCCGGTCCCAAGTCTTGTCAGTAATCTCCTTTATCTCGGCTACCCGTATTTTCTGTGTAGCCGTTACGGGGAATCCATCTTTGTAGACTTCTATAAAGCGCGGCACCATAAATACGGGAGATTTCTCTGCCATCCACATTGAAAACTCAGCGGGGTCAAACTCAGCACCTTTTTTAAGCGTGACATTAAGCTTTATTTCATCATCCGCTACATCGGGCAGTCTTATACCTACCGCTACAGCTTCCTGTATGGCCTCATGCTGCATAGCCACGTCCTGAACCGCAATAGGGTCGACGTTTTCGCCTGACACCCTTATCCTGCTGTAACGTCCCTGAAAATAATATCTCCCGTCTATACCCCTTGCGAATAGGTCATCGGAGTTAAAAAAACCGTCGTCGTCAAAAGCTTCCCTCGTTCTTCTCTCGTCCTTAAAGTACTCGTTAAGCGTAGTGTGCGGGATGAAGGGTTTTATAAACAAAAGCCCTTTAGCGTCTTCAGGAGGCGTAGGCTCATCAGTCGGGTCCCAGAATGGGCGCATCACTATACTTGTGTCCTGAGGGTCCCTTAGCTCAACGTAGTACCCTTCCATCGGGAATCCCGAGGAGCCCGGGCGGTAGTCTTCTGGGTCTTTCCACAGTACCATGCCCATCTCTGTCGAGCCGTACCCGTCTATAGTCCTAGTGTTGAACCTATCCTGAAACTCCTGCAGGTTCCTGGGAGCGGGTCCGGAAAGCACCATTCTGACGTTATGTTTTTGGTCCCATTCAGAGGGTTCAGCCGCCCACAGATATTCCGCCACGGCCCCCAGCATATTTACATGGGTAGCGCCGCATTCCGCGGCCCACTTCCAGAAATTCGAGGCTGAGAAACGGGGATAGAACACAGCTGTACACCCTGATCCAATAGCGGTAAAGAGACACATAACCTGAGCGTTTGCGTGCCCGAGTGTCAGGACGCTCATAAGGATGTCTTCACTCCTTACTCCCGACTGCTGTATGTATCCTCTCACCGTAAGCACTACCCCTCCGTGATTCCTTGATACCCCCTTGGGCATCCCGGTCGTGCCTGAGGTAAACATACACCTCTCGACGTCTTCGGTCCCTACGGGCACGCCAGGGCTTTGCGGTGAATAATTCTCGAATACAGAGAAGGGCAGCGTTTTAATACTGCCTGTTGTGTCTGGCACATTTGCCGCATCACCCGTTACGAATATCACGTTCAAGCTCTCCAGGCTGTCTACGATTTCCTCTATTATCGGAAGACTCTCCGGGTCGACTACAAGTGCCGACATCTCGGAGTAATTTATTACGTAAGCAAGCCTCTCGCCTTTCTCGTCCTTATTTATCGGCACCTGTACTGCGCCGGTTTTATGTATTGCCAGTATCGAGATCACATATTCAGAGGAGTTAAGCATGTAAATACCAATCCTATCCCCTTTCTTTATGCCAAACTCATCCTTAAGACCGTTAGCTACTCTATTAGACCAGGTGTTTGTTTCCTCGTACGTATAGCTCTCGTTCAGGTTCCCGTCTCTGTCCGCAACCCTGAACATCGTTTTCTCGGGAAACATTTTAGCTCCCTCTTCCAGGTAGCGGGTTAAGGGCAGCCACTCGGAAGTTTCGTCGAATGTTCCAAACGGCAGGGTTCCCTCTCCTACATATTTTTTATCGCGGGGCTTAAATAGTAAACGCATAATACTATCTCCTTATCGAACTCTTTATTTTGCAGCATACAATGCTGGCCGAAAATACCAAGAATAATTCCGAACGAGCGCTTGCTCGGAATTATTCTAAACATTTACATTGACAAGTCAAAGAACTGTGCAGCTTTGTTCAAAGCTAAAGCAATATAAAGAGTTTAAATCCTATTTTCAACAATAGCATTAGGGGATACTTAGTGTATTTAAATAGGATCGTATCTATTTGATCAAGAGATGGAGTTTCGGGCGAGTTCGACAAAATTCCCTAGCAGGTCTTTTCCGTATTTCGTAAGTATCGATTCAGGGTGAAACTGAACGCCTTCAAGCAATAGTTCCTTGTGCCTGATTCCCATTATCTCCCCTTCGTCGGTCCAGGCTGTAATTTCAAACACGTCGGGAAGCGTCTTTCTTTCTACAAGAAGCGAGTGATATCTCGTCGCCTCAAAAGGGTCCGGTATCTCTTTGTATATTCCCTTAGCGTCGTGGTGGATTAATGAGGTCTTCCCGTGGAGCAGCCTGTCAGCCCTTATTATCTTGGCCCCGTATGCGTATGCGAGCGACTGGTGACCGAGGCAGACCCCGAGCACGGGGATTCTTCCCGCAAACTCTTTTATCACATCCACAGATACGCCCGCCTCTTTGGGCGTACACGGTCCGGGAGAGACGACTATGATATCCGGGTTCAGCCCTCCGACGTCTTCGACCGTGATCTTATCGTTTCTGTACACCTCCACATCCTGTCCGAGCTCAGAGAGATAGTGGACCAGATTGTATGTGAAGGAGTCGTAGTTATCTATCATCAATATCATTGTTTATAGTCCCTGCTTGGCAGCTTCAACTGCTCTAACAAGCGCCTTTACCTTATTTACAGTCTCCTCAAATTCTCTATCCGGGTCAGAGTCGGCCACAATTCCTGCCCCTGCCTGTATATATATCTCCCCGTCCTTGATTACAAAAGTCCTGATCGTTATACACGCGTCCATATTCCCCGAAAAGCCGAAATACCCTACAGCGCCCCCGTAAGCGCCCCTTCTCTCAGGCTCAGTTTCCTCTATAATCTCCATAGCCCTTACTTTAGGGGCTCCGGATAGAGTACCCGCAGGGAAGGTTGCCTTCACCACGTCAAAGGCGTCTTTTCCGGGCGTGAGCTTCGAGGTGACGTTTGATACTATATGCATCACGTGTGAGTATCTCTCTATAATCATCAGCTCGTCCACATGCACACTGCCGCTCTCAGATACCCTTCCCAGGTCGTTTCTGGCAAGGTCCACAAGCATTATGTGCTCAGCCCTCTCCTTGGGATCAGCCAGGAGCTCTTCTTCAAGCTCAAGGTCCTCTTTCTCAGTCCCGCCCCTTGGTCTCGTTCCCGCAATAGGGCGGCTGAGCACTTCTCCGTCCTCGACTCTGACCATCACTTCGGGGGAAGAGCCCACCAGAGTCTCGGAGTCGGTTTTAAAATAAAACATATATGGTGAGGGGTTTAATACCCTAAGCGCTCTGTACAGATCAAAAGGATCGACGTCGAGCTTGGTCTTCCAGCGCTGCGAGATTACGGCCTGTATTATATCCCCGGCTTTTATGTATTCCTTTGTTTTTCTGACCGCTTCCTTATAGTCCTCAGGCTTAAAGTTCGACTCCAGTTCAGGCTCTGAATTCTCATTTTTAATATTGCTATTTTTGTTTCCGTTCTCAAAGCTCAGCGGTTTTTTTAGCTTCTCATGTATCTCTTCTATTTTATTTACAGCACTCTCGTAGCAATCCCTTGAGCTCTTCGGGTCCTCCACATGAGCGTTATAAATGATCTTAATTTTATGGTTTATGTTGTCGAATACCAGCACTGTGTCCGTAATCATAAACAGCGAGTCCCAAAGCTTAAGCTCGTCCACTCCAAGCTCCGGAAGATCCTCTACGAACCTCACAATATCGTAGCTGAAATACCCTACGGCGCCCCCATGGAACCTCGGGAGCCCCGGCTCTGCAACGGGTCTGTATCTTGAATGAAGACGCCTTAGCTCATCGATCGGATCGCCTTCAAGAGTTTGGGTTTTACCGTTTTCGGTAATCTCTATTTTACTGCCCTTAGAGCGGAAAATAACCGATGGCTCTGTACCCAAAAAGCTGTACCTGCCCCACTTCTCTCCGCCTTCCACGCTCTCCAGCAAAAAAGAATAATCTCCGGTTTCTATTTTCTTAAAAGCCGACACAGGAGTATCGAAATCGGCCAGTATTTCCTTCCAGACCGGTATCAGATTCCCCTTATCCAGCTTTTTTTCAAACTCCTCGAATGTAGGAAAAATCATGGCAACAAAGAATAAAAGCCCGGACTTTAAAGTCAAGCTGCACTTTTATTGTTCTCCCGATACTGTAAGATTATCCGAAAAGAAATTCGGGGGAACAGATCAATGCCGCGCATAAATCCGCAAATTTTCAGAGAGTACGATATAAGAGGAGTAGTGGGTAAAGACTTGGACGCTGGGGTCTTTCAAACTATCGGGAAAGCCTACGGCGCTTATATGACTGAGAAGGGCGCAAAAACTATATCCGTAGGAAGAGACTGCAGAGTAAGCTCGCCGGAATTAGCGGAGGCATTTATCCAGGGCGTAAACTCAACGGGTATAGATGTATTGGACATTGGCATGGTTTCAACTCCTATGCTCTATTTCTCTCTTTACAATCTGGACGTGCAGGGCGGCGTAATGATCACAGCAAGCCATAATCCCGGAGAGTATAACGGCATCAAGCTCTCAGACGGCAAAGATTCCCTTTTCGGTCAAGAGATCAAGAAGATCGGCCAGATAGCAGAGGCGGGAGAATTCCCCACGGGCAGCGGTACGTCTAGTGAGGCCGATGTGCGAGGCGCGTATATAGATTATTTACTTGAGAATCTGGATATTAAGCCAGGGCTGCGCATCGCCGCCGATTACGGAAACGGTATGGTAGGGGTGGCGGGTCCCGAGGTTCTCAACAGGTTCGGCTGCCAGGTAACCGAGCTCTACCCCGTGCCTGACGGCACATTCCCGAACCACCATCCGGACCCCACGGTTGAGGAAAATTTAGTAGATATGATTAACGCCGTCAAAAGCGAAGGTCTTGAGCTTGGCGTTGGGTTTGACGGCGACGGCGACAGGGTTGGCGTCGTGGATGAGAACGGCAATATCATATGGGGTGACATGCTCGTTCTCATTTTCGCTAGGGATATAATCCAAGATAATCCCGGCGCGACTATAATTGGCGACGTTAAATGTTCCAATCGGCTATTCACCGGCATTGAGGAAGCGGGCGGCAATGGGATTATGTGGAAGACCGGGCACTCTCTTATTAAGAGTAAGATGAAGGACGAGCGTGCTGCGCTCGCGGGGGAAATGAGCGGTCATATATTCTTCGCGGACCGCTACTTCGGCTACGATGACGCCCTTTACGCGGCGCTTAGGGTGCTAGAGATAGTCTCTAAGACAGGCAAAACCGTGTCCGAGCTACTGGCAGACGTACCCCCCGCCTTATCCACCCCGGAGATTCGCGTAGACTGCCCTGAGGAGATAAAGTTCAACTTGGTGGAAGAAGTAAAAAAAGAGCTCTCAAAGGGCAACAAAACTGTTGACATAGACGGCGTAAGAGTCGAATTCCCCGACGGCTGGGGCCTCATAAGGGCTTCAAACACACAGCCCGCTCTGGTCCTCAGGTTCGAGGCCCAGTCACAAGAAAGACTAAATGAAATCCGCTCTCTAGTAGAAGGGCAACTAAACGCTGCTAAGGAAAGATTGTCTAGTTAGTTCTTGATATTACTCAGATCGTCTATCAGTGACTCAAGGCTCTCAATATCTATCTCGTACTTCTCTGATATTCTCTCAAGCTCGTCTTTAGGAAGTGTCGTACTATTGTTCAGAGCTATCTCAGGTTCCCAGGAATTTTTTCTCAATGCAAGCTGAGCCACGTCCCATCTTGAATAATGACCGAGTGAATCGAATACCGCTTTAACCGCTTTAATCTGGTTCGCGTGACACTCGGCGTATAAAATAGCATCTTTCTCAAAGTTCGGCTCAGCAAGGTATCTCCCGCCGGGGTTTACAATCGCGCTCCCGCCTGAAGCCCAGTCGTAATTCATATGGTCCCCGTCTCTAATGCCGTGCCACTTCTCAGGGAAGTCGTCATCATCCATATAGCCGCATCCGCTTAAGACAAAAGCGCCTGCTTCAAAAGCGTGCACTTTTATGAGTGACTGCAGGTTACACATTGCCCCCCCGGGACTCGTGTCGGCATTGAGCAGCTTGTCCTCACCCCTTTTCCAATTCCCCGGCCATACCGCAATATGAAACTCCTCTCCCCTGTTAATCATAGCGGCTCTGATGAGCGGCATGTGGTTCTCCCAGCAAATAAGCCCGCCTATGCGCCCTATATCGGTCTCGAACACGTTTATATCGCTTGCGTCTCCCATTCCCCAGTAGATTCTCTCGGTGTAGGTCGGCATCAGCTTCCGGTGTTTCCCCATCACGCTTCCGTTTCTGTCGATAAATAAAAGTGTGTTGAATACGGTCTGACTGCCGGCCCTGTCGTCGAGCTCATTACAGCCGATTACTACGTATGCTCCCGCTTTCTTTGCCGCCTCACCCAGTATCTCTGTGTCTTCGCTCGGAATCACGACGGAATTGTCCTGAAGAGCGATCATAAAATCTGTCCACTCGTGAGGTGGGGTCTCGTAGCCCACTGTGTAATATGCTGGATAAGCGGGAATAAAGGACTCAGAGAAGGCTACAAGCTCTGCTCCATTTCTTCCTGCTTCAGCTATAAGCTCACATGCTTTCGTGATCGTCTTTTCCTTGTCCATAAACACAGGAGAAGCCTGCACGACAGCCGCTTTCACCACTTCTCTCCCACCGAGAATTTTTTTGCTCATAATCTTAATTTGTTAAGGCGTAATAATACTGCTTCCGCCCGCGGGTCCGCCCTGCTGCTTCATTTGCTCAGCCTGCTGAGTAGCCCTTATCTCAATAAGAGCCAGCAGTTTGTCCTTAAACTCCTCTTCATAAGCGCATACGCCTGGCACAATGTATCCCAGCATCGCGATCTGAAGAAAGTACTCTGTGTTGGCCTGGAGGAACTCCTCCTGAAACTGAGTCCCGTAGGCCTGGGCTAGATTCGTATATATCGTATTTCCAAGCTCTCCGACTACCTCGGGCAGGCTCTTTGCCCCCTTTACCTGCTGGTTAAAATTCACTCCCAGATTAAACGCCATCAATATTGAGTTCGCTATATTCCCAAGCTCAGGCTGAGCGCCGCCTTCACCTTGCTCTTCCTGGTTCTGATCTTCTTCCGACATTTTGCTTACCTCCCTTGAATTTGAAAACTAATTCTAACATATAATGAATTTAATGCCGATTCAATCAATTCAGTTGATTTGAGATTTGAAAAGTGTAACAGTAATAGGGTTATGCATATAAAGGAGATCAGGCTATGGCCAAGGTAGAAGGCGGGAGGCTGGTTGCAAGGACTCTCCACGAGCTCGGTGTCAGGGACATATTCTCACTTGGCGGAGGCCACATCAATCCTATCTATAACGCCTGTATAGACTTTGGTATCAGAATTATCGATACCCACCACGAACAGGGGGCCGCGATGGCGGCTGATGCCTACGGCAGGCTTAAGCGAAAGCCCGGCGTCTGTCTGGTCACGGCAGGGCCCGGTTTCACTAACGCTATCACCGGTATTGCGGGGGCCTATTTATCAAACGCTCCCTTCATGATTATTTCAGGCCGCTCGGGAGTCGAGGAAAACGACAGGCTATCTCTTCAGGAGATAGACCAGCAGGCTATGGCCGCAAGCGTTACTAAATGGGCCAGAACGGTTCACGACCCTCTTCGGATACCAGAGTACGTTTCTTCGGCATACAAGAGAGCGCTCTCTGGGAGACCTGGACCCGTATATTTAGGAATGTCCTACGAGGTCTTGTATCCCAAATGCGATGAAAAGGACGTCGCTTCCTATGATACGGCTGTTCCGATGCATGCTATGAAACCAAATGAAGATTCTGTAGCGTCAGCAGTTAAATTACTTAAGGAGGCAAAGAAGCCCATTGCAATCGCTGGCAGCGGCTCCTGGTACTCGGGCGCAGATAAAACGCTTAAAAACTTTATTGAGAAGACAGGAATACCTCTCTATACCTTAAATTTCGGCAGAGGAATCGTATCGGACGACCATCCGCTGTGCTTTGGAGCCGCAGGGCCTTCAGCCCCAAACGCGTTCAAGAAGCTCACGGCTGAGGCCGACCTCATACTGCTCCTAGGCATAAGGCTCAGTCTCTATATAGGATTTGGCAAAACGTTAAATCCCAAGGCAAAAGTGATACAGGTCGACATAGACCACGACGAGCTTGGAAGGAACAGAGCGGCGGACGTAGGGATTGCGGGAGATGTTTCACGCACACTTGATGCAATTACCGATTACTTAAAACGAAAAAGAGTGAAACTGGATTTTAGTAAATGGTATAAAAAGGCGCTTTCCTCAAAGAATAAGGAGCAGAAGGCAGGGGATAAAATAAGAAGCTCGAACAAAACTCCCATTCATCCCGTAAGGGTTTCTAAAGCAATAGAAGACGTAACATCCGGAGATTCGATATTAGTTGTTGACGGCGGTGACTGCCAGGCATGGACCGACAGTAACTACAGGGTCAAGCATCCGGGTCACTATGTAAAGGGCGGTCTGCTCGGCTGTATGGGCGTGGGCGTGCCTTTTGCTATAGGTGCCAAAACGGCATGCCCCGAAAAGGATGTCGTACTTATTACGGGAGACGGAGCGGTAGGAATGAATTTTATGGAGTTTGAGACTGCCGTCCGGCATAAGATTCCCTTTGTTACTGTTGTTTGTAACGATAAAGCCTGGGGAATGACCAAGCATCAACTAGAGATAACATACGGTAAAAAGCGCCCGAAGGTCGGCGTAAACCTCGCAGACACGCCGTTTCACGAATTGGTAAAAGTTATGGGCGGCTACGGTGAGCTTGTCGAAGACCCGCGGGAATTAAACGGCGCAATACAGAGGGCCCTTTCCTCCGGAGTCCCCTCTCTCATAAACGTACTCACGGACCCTGATGCCGTAAGCGGCGCAACATACGCGATCACAGAGATGATGATGTCAGTGAGTAATAAATAAGGCGCTATATTCTCCAGGAATCCAAATTGCCCTAAGTCTTTAGTACTGCCAGGAACGCTTCCTGAGGAATCTCAATGTTGCCGACCTGTTTAAGACGTTTTTTCCCTTCTTTTTGCTTCTCGAGGAGTTTTCTTTTCCTGGTCACGTCACCCCCGTAGCATTTGGCTGTAACATCTTTTCTTACGGGCTTGACAGATTCACGCGCTATAATCTTATTTCCTATCGAAGCCTGTATCACAACTTCATACAGCTGTCTTGGTATCAGCGATCGGAGTTTTGATATAAGCTCCCTCCCCCTCTCATACGACTTGTCCTTGTGGACTATTATGGACAGAGCGTCCACAGGATCGCTGTTTACCAGCACGTCCATCTTAATCAGCTCAGATCCCTTATAACCGGCAGGCTCATAATCCATCGATGCGTAGCCCCGCGATACGGATTTTAGCTTGTCGTAGAAATCAAACACTATTTCAGCGAGCGGTATCTCGTACTCCACAATCACCCTGTCCTGGGTAATGTATTTAACGTCTTTCTGAGTACCCCGTTTTTTTATACATAGATCAAATATAGGTCCCAGATACGTGCCCGGCGTATGTATTGAGACTACGACGTATGGTTCCTCTATATGCTCGATCTGATCCGGAGTCGGAAGCTCGCTCGGGTTATCCACATAACGCACATTACCCTTTTTATCGGTCGCCTTATACACCACTGTCGGTGCTGTCGTAATAAGCTCGAGCTCAAACTCTCTTTCGAGTCTCTCCCTTACTATCTCCATATGCAGAAGCCCCAGGAAACCGCAGCGGAATCCAAAACCCAGGGCAACCGATGTCTCAGGCTCATAGACAAGCGATGAATCGTTTAGCCCCAGCTTTTCGAGTGCCTCTCTCAGTTTATCGTAATCCCCGGGGTCTATCGGATAGAGCCCGCTAAACACCATGGGTTTCATAACCCGGAACCCGGCAACAGGACTGTCCGTAGGTTTTTCTGCGTCCGTGATCGTGTCTCCCACGTTTGCTTCGCTGATTTCCTTAATAGACGCCGTAACAAACCCAACCTCGCCAGTGGAGAGGACATCGACTTCAAGAGCGGCCGGCGAAAATACGCCGAGCTTTCTTACCTCATAATCTTTCCCGGTAGACATAAGTTTAATTTGTGAACCTGTCTCTATTTTCCCCTCAAACACTCTGATCAGCATCACGACTCCCTGATAGGAATCAAACCAGCTGTCGAATATCAGGGCTTTAAGAGGCTCTTTGGATTTATCTTCAGGGGGTGAGAGCGTAGCTACAATCTCTTCAAGTATTTCTTTTGTTCCGATTCCCTTTTTGGCGCTTGCGGGTATCGCGTCTTCTGCGCTTATTCCGATTACGTCTTCGATTTCTTCCTTCACCCTTTCTACATCCGCAGCGGGTAAGTCTATCTTGTTGATTACCGGTATTAGCTCGAGTCCTGAGTCCGTTGCCATATACGCATTGGCCACTGTTTGTGCCTCTACACCCTGCGAGGCGTCTACTACGAGCAGCGCCCCCTCACAGGCCATCAGGCTTCTGGAGACTTCGTAACTGAAATCCACGTGCCCCGGGGTGTCGATCAGGTTAAATTCATATGTGATTCCGTCATCAGCCTTATAGTCAATCCTTACAGCTTGAGCTTTTATTGTTATCCCGCGCTCTCTTTCTATCTCCATCTTGTCCAGGAACTGCTCGGTCATATCACGAGCCGAGAGCGCTCCGGTAAATTCCATAATCCTGTCCGCGAGCGTAGATTTCCCATGATCTACATGGGCTATAATTGAAAAATTCCTTATGTATTTGGGTTCCATGTGGTTGACTTGAGCTTGAGAATTACATCGCTGAAGATTAGGTATTATAAAGAAAAAGAACGTATATTCAACTAACTGATTTTATGGGAAGGGGTTCAATATATACAGCTTATTAATAAATGCGCAGGTACTTTCACTGATTAGTGTTTAAAACGCTGTGGATGGCTCTGCTCAGTTCGTCAATTTTGTAGGGTTTTGTGATCACACCCTTAAATCCGTATTTATTATGTTCTGACATAACAGGATCGTTAAAGTATCCGCTTGATACTATGCTCCTTACCTGAGGGTCAATATCAAGGAGTCTCTGGTTAGCTTCCTTACCACCCATCCCGCCCGGTACGGTTAAGTCGATCATCACAACGTCAAACGGGCAGCCGGCCTCTTTGGCAGAGATGTATTTCTCAATCGCTTCATTTCCATCGACTGCATACTCGACCGTATAGCCCAGATGCTTAATCATTTCTCCCGCTATTTTTCTGACCGTCTCTTCATCGTCCATTACCAATATCTTTCCTTCACCTTTGGGCACATTCGGCACAGTCTCATTGGTGCTGACCACCTCTTCGGCTGCCGGAATGTACACCTCGAACTCCGTCCCCTCTCCAATTTCGGAATTCACATTAATGTGACCGTCATGGTTTTTTACGATCGAGTAAACCGTTGACAGGCCCAATCCGCTTCCCTTTTGCTTTGTGGTAAAATATGGATCAAAGATTTTTTTCTTCAGCTCTTCTGTCATACCTATGCCGTTATCTTCAATAGTAATCTTTATATAATTACTCTGTTCAGCATCAAAACCGTTCGAGCTGTCAATAAATGAGTTGTGGAGTTTTACTTTTATTTCCCCCCCTTCAGGCATTGCCTGGTCAGCGTTTATGACGAGGTTGTGAATGACTTGGCTTATCTGTCCCTCATCTATTTCTGCCGGCCAAACTTTGTCTTCAAAATCGAATTCACATTTGATATTAGATCCGCTTACCGCAAAACTCGCTGTATCTTTTATCAAATCCCCAAGAGATTGCACATACTCCTTTACCGGAGCTCCGCCCTTTGAGAATGTCAATAACTGAGAAGTTAAATCTTTTGCTCTTAGTGAAGCGTTTTCTGCTTCAATAAGTCTTCGGTGTATTTTATGGTCGTTGTTTAATTGCATTTTTGATATGGAGATATTACCAAGTATAGATGTTAATAAGTTGTTAAAGTCATGCGCGATTCCGCCCGCGAGTATACCAAGCGATTCCAGGTTTTGTTTTTTGAACAGCTCTTCCTCAAGCTTCTTACGCTCTGTGATATCACGGCTGACAATAACGCACCTTACATCCCCGTCTGCGGTCTGGTAAGTATTCCCTGTACTATCGAACCATATCCAGTTTCCGTTCTTATGCTGAAACCTGAAAACGGCCTTACCCGAGGTCTGCTCCATTATCATTCTGGCGAATTCCTTTAACGCGTGCCCTTTATCATCTTGGTGGATATACTTGAAAATGCTTTCACCCAAAAGCTCTTCTGGCTCAAACCCAGCCGCTTGTATAGAGTTAGGACTGACATATAAGAATTTTCCGTCAAAGCTCGATTCCACAATAACGTCGTGTACATTCTCGACAAGTGCCCTGTATTTTTCCGCGCTTTCTTTCAATAAATCCCCTGCTTTCTTAAGGTCAGTGATATCGACCATAAGACCCCTGAGCCCGGTGACTTCGCCCTGTTCAACTACCACCGTAACAATGTCTCGCAGCCAAACCGTCCGGCCATCAGCCGCTACCATTCTGTACTCAAGCATATGATCCCGCTTTTCTTGGGTTGCTTTTATACAATGCTCCGGAACCCAGTCTCTGTCTTCTGGATGAATCTTGTTAAGCCAAAACTCACAGTCTTTAGTCCAATCCTTGAGTGGATAACCGAGCATACGTTCGGCTTGTTTGCTTATAAAAGTGAACGATAATGTTTCCGGATCAGCTTCCCAGACTATACCCTCGACTGTATTTACCAATGATTCATAATCTTCTTCGGACTGTCTAAGAGCTATTTCCGCTTTCTTACGCTCCGTAATATCCTCCACAACGGACATACCGCCTACTATCTTTCCGGCCCCGTCCCTAAGAGGTGCAATAGATATAAATAGCCACAGCTCTGTCGAGTTACATGTAGCCTTGTAAAAACCTTCCTGGCTCCCGCTTTTACCCTTTAGCGCTTGCTCATGGAGCGGAATAAATGTCTGATCATTAATTCTTCTTAGCTCCGTTCCTACTATTTGCTCCCGTGAAGCTTTTAGTATCTCTGCGTGACGATCGTTGGTATTAGTAATTATCAAATCCTCGTTAAACATGTATACACCGACCGGCGATTGGTCGTATAACGTCCTATATCTCTGCTCCGATTCCCTAAGAGCGTTAGTCTGCCTGGCGTTGTCAATCGCTATGGCAATCTGGTTTGCAATTATATCCAGGAGCTTTAAGTCTTCCTCGTCAAACGCGTTTTTTGTAAAGGAGTTAATGTTTATACATCCGATAGTTTCGTCTCCGTGTTTAATCGGCATCGAGGCATAGCTCTTAGTCCCTACCTTCTTGCCCGATTTGCCGATCACATTGTCCTTCTCAACATCCGGACAATAAATCTGTTTGCCCTCTCCGAGCACTTTCCATGTAAATCCTTTCGGTTTAGGAATTCTCTCGACTGCTTTTATAAACCAGTCCGGATAACCGAGCCAGGCTTTTATTACCGCATCGTCTCCCTCAATGAAGTAGATAGATACATTATCTGCCCCATCAATATTCTTATTCATAGTCTCTACGGCATTTTCCACAACATCTTGTAAATCAATTGAGCTGTGAACACTTCTTGTTACCGTGCTGATTGTCTCTTCGTATCTGTTCTTTTTCGATAATTGCTCCAAATTCTTTTCTAATTCTTGCTCATACTCTTTCTGCTCGGTGATATCGAGTATATTAGCGATAAACACCTTCTTACCTTTAAAATCCGATATTTGAAGGTGAACTTCCACAGGGTATTTCGATCCGTCCTTGCGCTCGTGTTGGGTTTTAAACCATATTTCTTTCTTATTGCCCTTTAGAAGAGGACTGAGAAGTTTGTTGAATTCCTTTTCGCTCAAATCTGTTTTCAGGTCCAGCGGAGTAAGATTCAGTATCTCTTTGTGCGAGTATCCGAGGTTTTTTCTTGCTCCTTTATTCACCTGTATAAATTTTTTGGTCTCCGCGTCGAATATATAAATTTCACTTAAGGACTCCTCTAAAATCTCTCCAAGTTGAGAAGCCAGCTCGCGCGAGCGCAGTTTCTCAATTGCAAGTTTGGCCAAAAATGTTGTCGTTTCTATGATCTTTCTTTCATGTAGGTTTGGAGAGCGGGTCTCCTTATAGTACATCGCAAACGTTCCAAGCACCTTTTTGTCGGATGAGACAATCGGGGTAGACCAGCACGATTTCAGTCCGTATTTTAGAGCAATGTCCTTATAGTACTGCCAGAGCGGATCTGTTTCTATGTCCGATACGACCACGGGTTTTTTCAGGTAAGCCGCTGTGCCGCAGCTTCCGACCACTGGACCGATTTCAACACCGTCCGTAGCCTTTATATAGCCCTTGGGCAAACTCGGCGCTGCTCCGTGTTTTAAGTTTCTGCCATTTTCCTCAAGCAGCAGAAAGGAGCACAGCATACCGTTTGATTGATTTTCAATGTCCAGACATAAGGTATTTAAGATTTCATCCTGCGGCGCGTTTCGAGCTATCAGCTCGAATACCTTTTTCTCAGTAGCCAATAGCAGCTCAGCCTGCTTGCGCTCCGTTATGTCTTCGCATACAATCGTCGTAAGTGCTCTATTGTTTGAGTCTTTAACCGCTCTTGCCGTTTCCTTCACCCATATGACAGTCCCGTCTTTTTTAACCTTACGGAGTTCCCAATCGTAGACCCTGCAGGGGTTTTTGAAACACTTTTTGACCCGAGATAAAGCCATATCTTTGTCATTTTCATAGAACACCTTTAAAACCGTTTCACCCTCCAGTTCTTCTCTATCATATCCCAGGTTATCAGCACCTGTAGGATTTACCGTCAGAATGGTGCCTTCATGGTCCACTGTGAAGTACATGAGCGGGCTGAATTCATAAAAATCCTTGTAGAAATTCTCTTCCTCAGATAACTCGGAAGCGGCTGGATCAGGTTTGCATTCATTCCCTTTAGTTGTACAAGCTCTTCTCAGCTCCTCCAGCTCGAGGATCAGTTCTTTTTTTGTCTTAGATTGGTCATTCATTTTTTTAACTCTACTCACCCTTGAATCATAGATAGAGGGAAAGGGCACATCTATAATGTAATTGTAAGTCTATAACTTATGTAATTCAACAGTGATTCTGGCATAATAAACTCTAAGCGTTCAGATGCCCATTATATGTATAATTTATAATGGCAAATAAAGCATCAGGGGTATTCATGAAAGCTATCGGATTTAGTCTTTTTATATTTCTCTTCGCAATATTTGTGACTGAAAGCGCAAGATCAGAAGAAGTTGAATGGCGGCCAAAGGAAGGTCTTGAGCTTATTGGCACCAGAGCGCCCGGGCTTTCAGGACTCAATTGGTTAAACTCAGAGCCAATTCAAATCGGGGATCTGAAAGGGGAAGTTGTTCTTATACGTTTCTGGCTCGTAGGGTGCCCTTTTTGTGAAAACACTGCGCCCTCGCTTGTGGAATTAAACACAAAGTACAAAGACAAGGGGCTTAGAGTAATCGGCGTACATCACCCTAAATCAGAAAGAACAATGGATGAAAAGCTTGTGTTAAATGTAGCAAATCAGTTCGGTTATGATTTCCCCATAGCACAGGATAGCGACTGGAGGGTTATTAACGAATACTGGCTGGGTGGAAAGAAACGCTCCTATACTTCATCCACTTTTTTAATAGATAAAAAGGGGGTCATACGCTTAGTCCACGATGGGGGAGAGTTCTATAAAAGTTCGGATAATCAAGATGCTGACCGGGCTTATCACGCAATAGATAATAAAATCACTGAGCTCTTGGACGAGTAGCTCTACCAAGAACCCCCGCCTCCGCCTCCGAATCCTCCTCCCGAGAACCCTCCGCCTCCGCTGAACCCGCTCGATCCCGATCTCTTAGGAGTCGAAGCAAGTGAGCTTTGCATAACACTAAGACTCCGTCCCAAATCATTTACGAATAAATTAGGAGAAAAAGTATCTGCGTAATAGGGCGAGTAATACCAGCTGGGAGGCTCGGTGTACATCCCGCGGAAAGCCTCCGCCCACTTGTCCTCGAGCCCGAATACCAGCGCGTAAGGGAGTACCCTGTCAAAGAGTGTCGGGTCTTCTTTCGCAAGTCTTCTGATCCTGTCTTCCTCCGCGCGCTCAATAAACTCTCTGAACCCCAAAATCTCTTCGTTCATTACAGACCCTTTCTTGGTTTTGCGCGGCATGTGCCCGGAAAAAAATAGTATTATGATTCCCGATATAATTACAGAAATTCCCAAAGGCAGATTGCCTATTAGAAATACCCCGATCGGGATAGCTAATGCGCCCACCCACTTGTAGATACTTCTCACTTTCTCTGGGTTTGCGGGGAAATAACTCTTGTCTATAAGCTCTTTATAAAGCTCTTTTTTAATCCCCGGGAGCTCTTTATAAAACTTGTTCTTGAGCTCAGATACCATCGTCTCCTCTTTTCCATTAAAGATCCCGGAAAGCACTTTCTTCTCGTGGGATTTAAGCTTGGCCTCGTCCCTATCGGGAATCCTAATAAGCTTGTAGTCCCGATCGGTGAAGAAATAGAATACAGTGCTCTTTATCTCCTCTATTTTTAAATATCCCCTGACTGCAAGGTCGATAACTGTTGAGCTTATATCCAGCATTTGCGCCTTTTCGTCGATCAGAGTGCCAGCCTCAGCCGGAGTCAGGTCTTCGGGCGGCTCGTATTTTACTGCGATAACACCTCCGACCGCGGGGTCTTTACCGCGCGTACGCCATATGTAATAGAGCGAAATCAGAGTTACAAACGGGAGCGCGAAATACCAGTTATCCGAAACAAGCCTTAATAATTTTGTGATTGCAGAGGGCTCTTTTACAATCCCTTTGGGTACTCCTATGACAATACTCATACCCTGGCCGGCGTAGAGACTACGAAGTGCTTCAAACTCTATTGAATCCTTGTTGATTCTTATTTCACAATCCTCGCTCTTTGAGCCGTAAGAGCCGGTAAAACATTTTGCTTTTACTCCTTCGGGAACTCCATCTTCAAATGACACTTTTGCGCTCGCTCTCTTTATAGGCACCCTCCACTCATTACCCGTCACGTTCCAGTAAATCTCGTCGTAATCATCAAAGTAGGCTATCGCCCCGTCCACGAAGTACGTTATTGTGTAACCGTGAACTCCCGTGATCGTAATGTCCGGGTCTCCAATTCTAATTTTGACCCTGTCTCCCGATTTACTGACTTTATATTGATACGGATTGCCATTAAAATCCGTCACTTCCTCAACGTGGAGCCCGATACTCTGTTTCTTATAGCCGTAGTCATATTTATAAGGAATATCCCTGTATATCCCGTGACGGTACGCGTGTTGAAAGTCGTATTCTATCTTTTCATCAACGATTATCGTCCCTTCGCTGCTCAGAAAGAGATCTGCGTTGAAATTCAGTATCTCCTCAGAGTATGCGGCGGAGGCAAATGAATATATGAGAATGAAGAGACAAGCGGTGAGTGTTTTTGTTAGCATCTTCTAAGGGTGATGCGTGTTGTGGCCGGGTTAGCTGAAATCCACTTCAGGGACTTTTCTCTCTTCAGTTGAATCAAGCTCGAAGTATTCGCGTTTTTGGAACCCGAACATGTTTGCGACAATGTTGCTCGGCACGGACTCTATCTTTGTGTTCAGGTCTCTTACAACTGCGTTATAGTATCTTCTGGCCAGCTGGATATGCTCTTCGATCTCTGAGAGCTCTCCCTGAAGCTCGATGAAATTCTGGTTTGCTTTTAGCTCCGGGTAAGCCTCAGCCAGCGCGAAGAGGCTCTTCAAAGTAGCCTGTAGGAAGTTTTCCGCCTGAGCCTTATCCCCGGGACTTGCGGCACCCATCGCCTGGTTTCTGGCTTGCACGACTTTTTCAAAAGTCTCCTTCTCGTGGGAAGCGTAACCCTTTACAGTCTCGACCAGGTTCGGTACCAGGTCGTATCTGCGCTTAAGCTGCACATCCACATCGCTCCATGCCTGCTCCGAGGTGTTTCTGAGCCTGATTAATCCATTGTAGATACCAACAGCCGCGATTACCACTACTGCGACTATGGCCAGTATTATAAGAAATCCAGACATTAGTGCCTCCTGCTTAGATTGGATTTGACTCCACAAACCACATTAAATTAATAATGCAATTTGCCCTATAAATCAACAAACTGCGGAGGCTGCTTAAGCTATGTCTGGTCCTCTACCAAAGCGGGTTAAAGGTTAATCCGGACAGTATTTTGGGATAAAAGTAAGTAGTTTTATGGGGCATTCTGTCTCCGCTTGAGACCACATCGAATATATCACCCGCTTTTAGCTCAGGCAGTATAAATGCAAGCTTATATTCTCCCGATCTCACAAGCTCCACAGTTTCATCAAGAAATTTCGAATACAATATGCCCGCGGTTTCTTCATCTATAATCTTATTGAACACGTTTGCGTGAAGCGTTGTAACCGCAAGGCCTCTCCCTCGCTCTTTAGGAATCGCTCTGTACGCGTATTCGGTGTCGCCGAAAAGCAGTGTAAATTCATCGTCCCCGATACCAGAGACGGCTTCGTCAAACGGTAATTTCCTAAGCTCAAATTCTTCTCCGAGCTTATTTAAAAGATCTTGGTCCGATAGCCCGCCGAGGTTCTTTACGACTCTATGAGTAGGGTTTATAACAAGACCCTCACCTTCACCTCTTGCGAGAAACATCATCACATATTCATAAGACTCTTCTCCAGTTCCCAATCCCGTGTCCGCCCTTCTATTATTTCTATACTCAAGAGCGGTCTCATAACGGTGGTGTCCGTCCGCTATAAGCAGGCTTGTATCCGCCATGGTTTCTTTCACCAGCTTTAGAAGGGTCGGGTCCGATATCTGCCACATCTTGTTGATCACGCCTTCATTACCTTCAACTTCAAATATCGGTTTATCTGTTACAGTCAAATCAATAGCCTTTTCCACTGTCCCTTCCGGGTCCGAATATACCGAGAATACAGGGCTCATATTGGCTTTGCATGCCGTCATAAGCTTCATTCTGTCCGCTTTATGCTTTGGGAAAGTCCTTTCGTGGGGGAGTATGGTTTTTGTTGAAAAATCCTCGATTTTAACTCTTGCGATAAACCCTTTTCTGGTCAGCTTTCTCCCTTTCTCCTCAAACTCCTGGTAGTAGGGGTATATGGCTTCATCATCGTCCTGCATCAGGATATCTTCAACGAACCAATCTCTGAATGTTTTGGCTGCAAGCTCATATTTAGTGTCCCCTTCACCCTTTGGGAGTATCAGTCGTATGACGTTATGAGGGTCTTTCTCAAAAAGCTCTTCCTGCTCATCCTTATTTATCACGTCGTAGGGGGGCGCAAGCACCTTAGCAAAGTCGTTTATTATCTCCGGGTTATATCTTATCGCTTTAAAACCATTCACTATAGCCATCAAATATACTCCTTTAACTCTTGTTCTTTAATATCCCCCGGGCGAAGTATTTTCGGCGGATTTACCGTTAAGTCCAGAACTGTAGAGCCCTTGGAAGCTGGGATATTACCAGAATCAATTATAAGGTCAACTCTATTGATAAACACCTTTTGTATATCATCGAAAGTAGTTAAATTTTCCCCTCCGCTCACATTTGCGCTAGTGGATGTTATAGGCTGATTGAAATATTTAAAGAGGGATTTTACAAATTCGTTCCCGGAGATTCTTACAGCCACTTTCCCCGTTCCCGCTGTAATAACTTTTGGCAGATTTCCTTTCTCTTTCAGGACTAGAGTAAGCGCGCCCGGCCAGAAATTCTCGGCAAGCGCAGAGACCCTCTCATTGACTTCAGCCACGGAGGCCAGCATGCTGAAATCTCTCACGAGTAAAGGTATGGGCATGTCTTTCGGTCTGCCCTTGATCTCATATACCCTGTCTACAGCTTTTTTGTCCAGAGCGGGCGCAGCAATACCGTAGAGCGTTTCAGTCGGGTATACCACCACGCCGCCTCTTTCAAGCACTTCAGATGCGATTAAACCACAGTCGGGATTGTGAGAATTTATTACTTGCGTCCTTTTGGCCAATGTAAGAATAGTCCCCTGTTAATACTGCAGCTTTTTTTATACACGGCGGAAAACATATCTATTTTGGACAATCTTTTCAAGCTCGCCCGGCGTGATAAATTATTTTCTGGCGCAATTTGTTTTTGTTGGAATTTTCATTTATCGTATTCGTTTGCATTTTTCAAGCCCGGAGACCTTGACAAAACACACTTAATAGATATCTTAAGAGAAAATACAGGGTCACTATATACATATTGCAGACATCCAACCAGAAATAAATCCATATTAAAAATTTTTAAGGAGGAATTTGTAATGAAGCTAAAACCGTTGCATGACAAAGTATTAATTGAAAAAACCGCTGAAGACGAAAAAACAGAGGGCGGAATCATCATTCCCGACACCGTTGACAAGGAAAGGTCGCAAGAGGGAAAAGTAGTCGCTGTCGGTAGAGGGAAGGTTCTCGATGACGGAAGCATCAAGAAGCCGGACGTCAAAAAAGGCGATAAAGTAATTTTCGGTAAGTACGGCGGGGCAGAGATCGGTGTAGAGGGTGTGGAATATATTATCCTCCGAGAGGATGAGATTCTGGCCGTAGTTGATTAAATAGAGTTCAAATATTCAGATTTTATTCTGAGGAGGCAACAAACAAATGGCAGCAAAGGAAATTAAATTTGACAGAGAGGCTCAGGAGGCAGTACTGAGCGGAGTAAACCAGCTGGCAAACGCGGTAAAAGCCACACTGGGCCCCAGGGGTAGAAACGTACTTATAGAAAAGACATTCGGCGCCCCCGTGGTAACCAAGGACGGCGTAACGGTAGCCAAAGAGATAGAGCTAGAGGACAAGTTCGAGAACATGGGCGCTCAGATGGTAAAAGAGGTAGCGTCGCGCACAAGTGACGTAGCCGGAGACGGCACGACGACGGCGACAGTGCTTGCACAGGCAATATTCCGCGAGGGCATTAAACTCGTAGCCGCGGGCCATGACCCGATGAAACTCAAAAGGGGCATAGACAAAGCCGTAGAGGTAGTGGTAGAGAGCATCCGTAAGCAGAGTAAGCAGGTAAAGGGCAGAACAGAAATAGCCCAGGTAGCTACGGTATCCGCAAACGGCGATGCGACTATCGGTAACATCATCGCGGACGCAATGGAAAAAGTTGGTAAAGACGGCGTAATCACCGTAGAAGAGGGAAGAAGCCTCGACACAGAGCTTGACGTGGTTGAGGGAATGCAGTTTGACAGAGGCTACCTAAGCCCCTACTTCGTAACAGAGCCTGAGAAGATGCAGATCGAGCTCGAAGACCCTGTCATCTTAATGTACGACAAAAAAATCTCCAACATGAAAGACCTGGTACCTCTCCTTGAGGAAGTAGCCAGGAGCACCAAGCCTCTTTTAGTAATGGCAGAGGACATAGAGGGCGAGGCTCTCGCAACACTCGTAGTGAACAAGATCAGAGGCACGCTTAAAGTGGCCGCAATAAAAGCCCCTGGGTTTGGCGACAGACGTAAGTCAATGCTAGAGGACATAGCGATACTCACAGGCGGTAAAGTGGTAGCCGAAGAGGTTGGTATGAAGCTAGAGGGCACAAAGCTCACCGATCTTGGAAGAGCAAAGAAAGTAGTAATAGATAAAGACAACACGACAATAGTTGGCGGAGCAGGCAAGAAGGGCGAGATCGAAGGAAGAATAAAACAGATCAAAGCCCAGGTAGACAATGCTTCAGGTGAGTATGACCGTGAGAAGCTCCAGGAGCGTCTCGCGAAGCTCGCAGGCGGAGTAGCGGTAATAAGAGTAGGAGCAGCTACAGAGGCCGAGATGAAAGAGAAGAAAGCAAGAGTGGAGGACGCACTGAACGCTACAAGAGCCGCGGTAGAAGAGGGGATAGTCCCCGGTGGCGGCGTAGGGTTCATAAGAGCCATTAAAGCGGTAGACGCGTTCACCGGAGCTGACGAAGAGGAGAAAGCGGGAGTACGTATAGTTAAGCGAGTTCTCGAAGAGCCTTTAAGGGGCATAGCGGGCAACGCAGGCTGGGACGGCTCCATAGTAGTAGGCAAAGTGAGCGAGGCCAAGGGCCCTGAGGGGTTTGACGCAGGCAAGCTAGAGTACACAGACCTCATAGCAGCCGGCATCATCGATCCTGCGAAGGTAAGTAGGAGCGCCATCCTTAACGCATCCTCAGTAGCGGGACTCCTCCTAACAACAGAAGCCCTAGTTGCTGAAAAACCGATTGAAGTCGAAGCCGGCGGCGGAGGCATGGGCGGCGGTCCACCCCAGGTAGGCGGCATGATGGGCGGTATGGGCACAGGCATGATGTAAGCTGTACCAAAAAGAAAAAGATAAAACTTATGAAACTGTAAAGCGGGCTTTCCTGTCTTAGGTCAGCCCGCTTTTTTATTAGGTTTGTGAAATCCGTAATTTTGTTTCAGAAAGTCTTCTTGGTTTAAATCAGTTGAATAACTTCATAAGGCTGCCAATGTCGGTAAGGTCATCGTAAAGATAATCAGGCTTGTGCTCACTTAGCTCCATTTTCGTGTAACTCCCGGTTGATACCGCCACAGTCAGTGCCCCTGCGGCCCTTCCGTGGTTTATATCAAATGGGGTATCCCCGATTACATAAGTCTCCTCGAAAACGCCCTTGTGGTTTGTATGCGCGTGAGCCCTTTCTATAGCCCTTCTTACAAGCTCTTCTCTAATTTCCGAGTCTGAGCCGAAGCCCCCGAAGCTAAAGTGCGTTTCAAGATTTGCTTTGGTGAGTTTTATATACGCCCCTTCCTCGATGTTGCCGGTTGCTACCCCGAGCGCCAGGTCCTCTCTCTGTGAGAGTAATTGCAGGAGCTCTCTCACCCCCGGCATTACAGTAATCTCAGCGGTTTTTATCTCTTCCCTGAGGTGGTAGATATAATGTCTGTAAATTTCCCGGGCTTCTTCTACAGAGTGTTCCCTATCGAGCTCATTTTTATATATCTCTTTCAGAATAAGCGGGTCTGTCTTTCCCGCAAAGTCTATTGCTTCAATAGCGATATCCAGGCCGTGTACCCTTTCAAAAGCCTTCTGCACAGCCCTTGAGCCCGCTCCGTTGGTTCTAAGCAGTGTCCCGTCAATGTCAAATAGTAGCAGCTTCATACATTCACTTCCCTAAGCGCTTTCTCATAGAACTCTCTTTCCATTTCCCAAATCTCAAAAGCCCTTTCAGATGCTTTTTTGAGAAGATATTTATCTGGCGCCTCTTTTATGCTTATCTCTTTCAAGAGCTCCGCGATACCGCTCCACCTCTCCCCGATCTCATCCATTTCCCGGGATAAATTCAAATCTTTGAGAGCGGGCAGAGTTTCCTCAGCCTCCCTCAGAAAATCCCTGTATATCCACCTGAATCCGGCGCCCCCGACGCCCCTTTTCTTAATCACCTGATACCCAAATCTTGCGCACCACTTCCAGTCCCGTACCTGATGCCAATTGGGCAAGTCCTCAGCCCAAGATTTAATGAGAGAAACGCCCGACTCACCTCGTCCCCCGCTTACACCCTCAATCATTTTTCTCGCGTTCTCCCGTATTGCCAGCGGAATAAGCTCCGTAAGCTCCCTCAGCTTGCCCGGTTCCGCTTCTATATAGTTGTAATCAAGAGGGTTTGACTTTTCTTTGGAACCCATACCCTCCAGAAATGACGCGAAATCTACTTCTTTCAGTCCCTCAAAATGGTTGTCGGCAACGAATATCTTCTCTTCATCGTCATCGTACCCCCATACCGATACTATGTGCCCCGGGAAGTGAGTGGAGGACTCGTAATAGTGGAGGTAATAAATGTCTGTCTGAATAATAACAGGGACTTTCCTATCGATAGAGCTTTTTATAATACCCAGGGTTTCCCCATTCCCGTGCTTCCATTCGGTCGGTTTGTCTGCAAGGCTAAAAAACGTAGGCTCCATATGAGGCCCCCTTACGAATATCATACGAGTAGGGCTAATGTCGTCTCTTTTTGTGTAGTAGAACCCCAGACCCCCTCCTATACCGAAACAAAGCGGTTCCGACCAATCATAGCCGTAGTATGTCGCCACGTCCCTTAGCGTAACCGAGCCGCAGTGTACTCCCGGAATATGTACCCAGTTATCAATAATCTTTTTCATTTGATTAAATACCCTCTCGGGCATATAAAATTACCATAAGTTTATGGTAAGTGTTTTTAAAGTAGTGTATATTAAATGAAAGTCGTTTCTTCCCCCTAGATTTAGCCCTCGGAAATATTAACTTTAGCCTTAATACAAAAGTATTAGCGTGTTCTTTATATAAGTAAAAAGCATGAAGTAAAATACATACCTGAGTCCACTGTCTTATTTTCCACATTAGGTTTATAGTTAGTATCGGGTGATGGTTGAATTGATTCAAATCAATTCCGCCTCGGCATTTTTCTAAGAGATATTTTATAAGATGTTTTTTAAGGTAATTCCGCCATCATCCTCCATAGGGCGAGCCGGTGAAATCCGCTTTCACTGGCTTGCCCTTGTTTTTATTAAAACCTGTCCTGGTCTTAACTTTTCTACTTTACTGCATCTTACTCCCCTGACTCTCATCTAAATTTTCTGTGAGTAAGACCGTTTTCTCATGCTACACTTTTAGCTATCAAACAGGAGGCAGTGCATAAATGAATACTAAGAATATATTATGGATTTCCGTGCTTTTTCTAACGATATCCTCACTTTTTATAACTTTTGATGTTTATGGAGAAACTCAGGCAAAACGGAATTCCATTGACTCCCCCCAATTTAAAAACTACTGGAACTCCGGGAAAGCCGAAATCACGAGTTACAAGCTCGAGCAGGCGCGCTACGGAGAGCTACACAGCGGCTATTCGGTACTCGTTTTCGTCACCGAGGATTTCTCTAAGGAAAAACAGGTCAAATTAGACAGGCCAGCTCGGGCTGGTGCCGACAAGGTAAGAATTATGAAGCTCAACAGGATAAAGAAGTTCGATACGGGTATATACCGCTACTCGATGATGGACTCTGTATTTACGCCTGTAGATATAGAGCGGTTCCCCAATACCCTCAAATTGTCCTCATCCTCTCAGGAATGGTGCGGTAACACTTTCACTCAGTTAAATCTGCAGGACAAAGGTTATCAGGTTCAGAGTTTTTCTTACTTTGAGTCAGAAGGAGATAGAACATTTGATCTGGAAGAAGAGTTTTTAGAAGACGAGCTCTGGACCCGTATCAGGATAAACCCCGACAGCCTTCCCATCGGGAAGATTAATATAATCCCCGGAGCAATGGCCTCAAGACTTACCCACAGAGAGCTTGCAGTTGAGTCCGCAGAGGCTTCTCTCGGAAGAAATACTGAAGATCCCTCTTCACTCATGGACTATAAGATTACTTATCCTGACTCAAACCGCTCGTTACTCGTCACATTCAAAAAGGATTTCCCCTACGAGATAGTCTCATGGGAGGAAACTTACAAAAGCGGATTTGGCGAGAACGCGCGCGAGCTCACAACAAAAGCAACCATAGATAAAACCCTCATTACCGACTATTGGAATAAAAATAAGCCCATGGACCTTGTTCTAAGGGAAAAGCTCGGTATCTAGATGGATATTTTTAGTAGGGGAAAAATGAGCGGCTCCTTGTGGAGCCGCTCTGATAACTTTAGTTGACTTCTATGTTTATTTCTTTTGGTTTCGCTTCTTCTCTCTTGGCAAGCGTAATTTCTAATACGCCGTCTTTGTAGCTTGCTTTGATGTTCTCCGGATCGACGTTGTCCGATAGCGAGAAGCTTCTCGTAAAGCTTCCGTAACTCCTCTCTACTCTAACGTAGCCCTCTTTCTCGGTCTTCTCTTCGAACTTCTTTTCCCCTTTAAACGTAAGGGTGTTATCGTTTACATCGATCTTGATGTCTTCTTTATTTATGCCCGGAAGGTCCGCCTTAAGCACATAACTTCCCTCTGTCTCGTAAACGTCAACATCGGGGCGCCACGCCCTTTCCTCAACGCTTCCCGGAGCGTCATCAAACCATCTTTCCATATCCCCGTAAAAGGGTTTAAAGCTTCTAAAAGGTTCCCAAACTTTAAGTCTCATTTTCAATACCTCCTGATGTCATATTTTATCTTTACACTTTGAAATTAATCACGTTTTCCGGCACTTCAAGAGGCAATTTTTAAACTCCGGCGAAATCTGGTTAATATATTGAATCCATAATTTTGGAGGCGCCGGATGATAACCGCAGAAAGGATTATCAAGCTGTACAATATGAAACTCCTGCCTGGAGAAGGCGGATACTATTCAGAAACATACAGATCAAACGAGCTCGTGGATAAAGCTGCGCTCCACGAGCGTTACGGTACTGACAAGGCACAAAGCACGGCGATATTCTATCTCCTGACGCCCGAAACACAATCCAATATACACAGGTTGAAATCAGATGAGATTTATCACTTCTACCTCGGGGACCCCGTACAAATGGTTCAGCTATTCCCCGACGGTACCACCAAGGTACTTTTTCTGGGGCAGGACCTACAGGTAGGACAGTTTGTCCAAGTGGTTGTTCCGGCAGGGGTTTGGCAGGGCTCGTTTCTACTGGAAGGCGGAAATTTCGCGCTCATGGGAACAACAGTTGCGCCCGGTTTTGACTTCTCGGATCATGAGTTTCCCGAAAGGCGGGCGCTTCTCGATCAATACCCGAGCCAACGGGAAATGATTCTCAGACTTACACCCGAGTAACTGTTATCAATTAATTAAGAGTAGGGGTTTGTTAGGGAAAAACGAGGATTAATATTTATTCTCTATATAAGCGTTTTCCCTCATACCTTCAAGCCAGGCCTTGAGCTGGTTCTGGGCTTTTTCCCTCATCAAGGTCTCATGGATTTCAGTTTTGGTAGCGTCGTCTATTTCGACAAGCTCGGCCTCGTCAGAGCCTGTATCGTAATCAGGCTCAGATCTTTCCAGTACCTTAATTATGTGATATCCGGCAGGTGACTCGACCGGGCCCGTTATACTGCCCACAGGGGTCGCTACGACAGCGTACTCCATACTATCTATCAAATCACCTTTCCTAAAGTAACCCATGTCTCCTCCGTTATCAGCCGATGACGCGTCGTCTGAGAACTTCTCGGCAAGGTTGTCGAAGTCTTCGCCCGATTTCGCCAGGTCCGCCACTTGCTCCGCTACTTTTGCGGCGTCCTGAGTCTTATACGAAATCATTATGTGCGCAATACGTACTGTCTCCTCATCCAGCGTAGAGCCGTTTGAACCTGTACCCAGGTAGTTACGTTCATAGTATCTTCTTATTTCATCATCAGTCACAACGATTTTATTCTTAAGCTGCGACTCAAGTAGTTTGTTGCCCAGAGTCTGCGCTTTCCACTGTGCCCTGAACGCCTCTGGTGTCAGCCCCTGTTTTTTAAGCACCTCAGCCATCTGCTCATCGTTCAGGTTGTATCTTTGTTTTACCCCTTCGATGCTTGCATCGAGCTCCGCCTCCGATACCGTTATCCCCCGTTTTTCAGCTTCCTGCTCAAAAAGCTTCTGCTCGATCATTTTATCCAGAAGCTCCCTGTCATTCATTGGCTGTGTAGAGGTAGGGTTCAAGCTAAGAGCCATTTCCGTTAGCTCCGATAACGTAATAACATCATCGTTTACTACAGCTACGACTCTGTCCACAGTTTCCTGCGCCACCACAGTTTGAAGTGAAAATGATACAACCAGTATCAGTGCCAGTGTTTTAGCCATCAGCGCTGTTATTGTTTTCATTATGATATGACTCCCGTTTAAATAAATCCCGATTTCCCGGTTTTGTATTTCAGTATCCAATAATTATAAGGGATAGCGTGATAACTTCCAGCATCTTCATTTATTAATCCAAATTAGTACCCATACAATTTATGTTTTGGAGTTCTTTCCCTTATCGACAAGATATTGCAGTATGTTCTTTATATCGCCTATATAGGGCTTGTCTTCAAGAAAAATCTCCATCTTGCCCTCAGGTGGAAACACGCTATACAGCTTGGAGTCTGAAAGGAATTTTATGGAAACTTTCTTTTTCCCGATCTCCGCTTTTTCCACTCCTAGCTTCTTCAAAAATATCTTAAGCTCTATAAGCTCGATAAGATTTAATACCTGTTGCGGAGCCTTGCCGAACCGGTCTTGCAGCTCGGCCTTAAGGGCTTTAAGCTCCTTATTCGTGGCACTCGCCGACAATCTCTTATAGAATAGCAGCCTCTCACTGTCGCTCGGAATGTAGTCGTCCGGTATGAATGCAGGCAGACTTACCGTTATGTCGGGTTCGATTTCTTCCCGCGAGACTTTACCTTCGAGCCTTTTGACCGCCCCTTCAAGCATATCCAGATAAAGCTCGAGTCCCACATCGGCAATATGCCCCGACTGCTCGTTCCCGAACAGGTGCCCGGCCCCCCGTATTTCCAAATCGGTAAGAGCGAGCCTGTAGCCTGAGCCAAGCTCTTTTAACTGAGAAATAGCTTTTAATCTTCTGCGGGCGTCCTGGGTGATAGATCCCCTCCCGGGGATGAGTAAATAAGCGTAAGCCTTTCTCTGCGAGCGTCCCACTCTGCCCCTTAGCTGATACAAGTCTGCAAGCCCGAACGTGTGGGCGTCGTCAATAATAATTGTGTTTGCTCTTGGTATATCGAGACCCGATTCCACAATGGCGGTGCTCACCAGTATATCCGCTTCACCCCGGATGAACCGGGATATCGCCTCTTCAAGAGGTTTCTCTCTCATCCGCCCGTGTGTCACTTCAATCCTTGCCTCTGGTACGAGCTTGCTTACTTTTTCCGCCACACGGTGAATATCCTGGATACGGTTATGTATGAAAAACACACTTCCGCTGCGCGCAAGCTCTCTTTGTATCGCATCGGTAATGATCTTCTGCTCGGAGTGGTGAACATAAGTTTCTATAGACTGCCGTCCCAGGGGCGGAGTGTTGATAAGGCTTATGTCGCGTATCTTCGCAAGTGAGAGCTGCAGCGTTCTGGGAATAGGGGTTGCGCTCATGGAAACAGTGTCTACGGCCTCTTTTAATTTTTTGAGCTTTTCCTTTTGCGTGACGCCGAAGCGGTGCTCTTCGTCCACTATAACGAGCCCTAGGTCTTTAAACGCTATTTTATCGCCAAGGAGCTTATGTGTCCCGATTATGATGTCCAGCTTCCCCTCTTTCAATTTTGATAATATTTCTTTTTCTTCCTTGGCCGAGCGAAAGCGTGAGAGCACGTCCACGGTGATCGCATACCCGGAAAGCCTTTCGACTGAGGTCTTGTAGTGCTGGTGCGCAAGGAGCGTTGTAGGAACCAGGAGCGCAACCTGCTTTCCGTCCGCCGCTGCCCTAAATGCGGCCCGTAAGGCCACTTCCGTTTTCCCAAAACCCACATCGCCGCAAATCAGTCTGTCCATAGGCGAGGGCTTTTCCATGTCGGACAAAACCTCTTCGATCGCGGCTTCCTGATCAGGTGTCTCGTCATATGGGAAGCTGAGCTCAAACTCTGAGAACATCTCGTCCCTTGGCGAGAATCCAAATCCCTTCACGGCTTTTCTCCGGGCGTAGAGTATGAGCAGCTCTCTTGCTACCGATTCAACAGCCCTTCTTACCCTTTTTACTCTTCTGCCCCAGCTCTCCTGCCCGAGCTTATCGATCTTAGCGGGCTTACCGTCACCCACGTAGCGCTGCACAAGTTTGATCTTATCAATCGGCACATATATCTTGTCGCCGCCCGCGTACTCACACTGTATAAAATCCCCTTCGGCCTCTCCTATTTTAAGCCTCTTCAGGTTTCTGAATATCCCTATGCCAAAGTCCACATGCACTATATAATCACCCGGCTTAAGATCGCTGAATGAGGTAATAAACGCGGATGGGACATCTTTTGAGGCTTTATATGAGGCCCGCCGCCGTTTTTCGCCGAATATGTCCTTTTCACAAAGTATTTCAAGCCTTGCTTCAGTGAATCTGAAGCTCCCCGAGAGGCTTCCGGTCTGAATATTTAAATCCTCGATCTCCCGGTCTTTTAAGAGTGCCCTCATCTTATCACTCTCGTTCTCCGTATTAAAAGCGAGGCGAAACTCGGTCCCTTCTTTTTTGCGCTCTGAATATTCTTCAATAAGAGCGTCTACCGGGGATTCAGCCTCTGTGCCGGTTTTAAGTGACACGGGCTCTGTATGAAATATTGCCGCGCTTTGTTTTTCCCCGCCTACCTCAAGCTCGCTCAGGTCAATACCTCTGTTATCAGATATATGCCTTTCCACATCTTTCCTAGTAATAAAAAGCTCAGTTGTTTCGGGCCAAATCTTAAGGTGTTTTTTCAGTAGAGCTTTAGTTTCGGGCAGTGAAGCTTCGAATGCTCCGTATGCGCTTGATATCTCAATAGGCTCATCATATACAACGACGGTATTTTCTGCTAAATAGTCCCACACTGTACTCAATTCTTTGTAAAACGCGGGCAGGAGCCATTCGATGTTCAAGAACCTGTCTGTGCGCTCTATCTCTTCAATTACAGAGAGTTTATTTCTTGCGGTAACCTCGTTCTCCCCGGCTTTAATCTTAAGGTATTTTATTGCGTCCCCGATAGCCTTTTGGGTCATAATAATTTCACTCGCCGGCAAAACGAGCGCGCTATCTATTTTTTCTTTAGATTTCTGGTCTTCTGAGCTGAATTTCCTTATAGAGCCTATTTCGTCCCCTAAAAATTCAATTCTCAGCGGACTGTCCCGACCCGGGCTGAATATGTCCACAATAGCGCCCCTTGTTCCCATTTCTCCCGCCCGCTGTACAAAGTCGGTCTCGCTATAGCCAAGAGATCTTAGATTAGATATAAAATCATCCCTTAAAAGTGTGTCG
Source organism: Thermodesulfobacteriota bacterium (assembly GCA_965216785.1). Taxonomy (GTDB): domain Bacteria; phylum Desulfobacterota_D; class UBA1144; order Nemesobacterales; family UBA2774; genus UBA2774. The sequence goes on along the minus strand of OZ244197.1, from coordinate 624,975 downwards.
CCTTTGGAGATTGTAATCAGTGATTTATTATAGACGGCTCTAGGCATGAATGTCTCGAATAGACACTCTGGCTGCGCTATAACGAGCTTTCCTTCCGTAAGGCACTGGAGCAGGCCTATCCTTTCCGTATAGAACTCAGTGTCTGAGGCGAATAGAGAAGTTCGCGTGTCCAGACTTTTCTTGAGCAGCAAACCGGGTGAGGTTCCGAGAAAGTAAGCAAAATCTCTTTGGGTCCTGAGCGCGCTTTCCTTTGTAGGGGATATATAGAGCAGGGGGTTTTTGATTTTTCGGGTTAAGGCGCTAATTAGATATGGCTTTGCTGGTCCGGTTAAGCCTGAAGCGGAAATACTGCGCTCTCCGGACTTGACCCGCTTTAGGAGCGAGCGAAACGGATCGCTCTTTTCAAGAGATTTATAAATTTCTTCTATACCGTGATGCTTGTCATTGGCCACGCGATTTATAGTATCGGAAATATAGAGAATAGAATATTCATTCTATGCCTTAATTTCAGTCTTGAGGAGACTCCCCATTTCCTCACAACCTACTTTCTTTGTTCCTTCATGGTATATGTCAGCCGTTCTGTAACCTTTTTCAAGCACAGCTTCAACCGCCTGCTCGAGCTCCTTTGCGGCCTCGTCCTGGTTGAGTGAATATTTGAGCATCATAGCCGAGGTTAGAACCGAAGCTATCGGGTTTGCCAGGTCTTGCCCCGCTATGTCAGGGGCGCTCCCGTGGACAGGCTCGTATATCGCTCCTTTCCCGATACTCGCCGATGGCAGCATCCCCAGCGATCCCGTCAATTGCGCTGCCTCGTCGCTGATAATATCACCGAACATATTACCCGCAAGTATCACGTCAAAGCTCTTTGGTCTTCTGATGAGCTGCATCGCTGCGTTATCCACATACAGGTGGTCAAGCTCAATGTCCGGGTATTCGTTTTCCTGAATCCTGCTTACGATATCTCTCCAGAACTGCATTACCTCAAGCACGTTTGATTTATCAATAGAGGTCAGCCTCTTTTTCCTCTTTCTTGCGATATCAAATGCGACTCTTGCGATCCTCTCCACCTCTTCCGTATTGTATACTAGGGTGTTGTATGCTTTTTTGCCGCCCCCGGGAATATCCTCGATGCCTCTTGGTTTTCCGAAATATATGCCCCCGGTAAGCTCCCTCACGACCATTATATCCGTGCCTTCTACAACTTCTCTCTTCAGGCTCGATGCGTCTGCAAGGGCCGGGTACACAACTGCGGGTCTTAGGTTAGCGAATGCGTCGAGCTCTTTTCTAAGCGCGAGCAGCCCGCTCTCAGGCTTTAACTCGTGCTCGTGAGATTCCCATTTCGGGCCCCCTACGGCGCCCATTAACACGGCGTCAGAGGATTTTGCTTTTTCCAGCACCTCCTCAGTTACCGGTACACCGTGCGCGTCAAGCGAAGAGCCTCCGAAGTGAGCTTTCTCAAACTCAAATTCTATTCCGTGCTTCTCGCCTACTATTTCAAGTAAATCAAGGCTCACCTGTGTAACTTCAACCCCTATTCCGTCTCCCGACAAAACCAGTACTTTAGGCAATTTAATTCTCCTTTCTCGTCCATTATTAAAGTCCCGTATTTTACCCACCGGTCAGTGGTTGTAAAATAATTTGGCTTACAGGCTGGTCGGCAAAACTCTTATCGATTCGAGTTGCGTCTTCAATTTAATTGGTATTAGTCTTTCGGAGCAGATAAATTATCCACACAATATATAAGTTGCCCGGAATAATACACTCGATATGAATAGTAAAAACAAAGAGGGTTTACATGAAATCGAAAAAAGCCCTTCCAATATAATCAAAAGCCTCTTTAATAACTGCGTTTTTGTTTCAGTCTTTCTCTTCCTTGTCTCGTTTGCGGTATTTGTCCCCTCTCTCTCAAGCGACTTTGTTTGGGACGACATAAGCTTTATAAAAAAACGCATCAACCAGCTCCAGAGACAAGAACTTAGCATAAAAGACTTAATTTCCCAGGATCGCAACCGAAGCGAGGCTAGAAAAAAAAGAAAGGAAAGGCGCAGGCTCAATCTCGATTCTCCGAGTAAATCTAAGAAAGAAAGAAAAAATAGAACGCGCAAGAATAAGATAGATGGAAAGGAACGCAAATCTAAAAACACACAAAAATATTTCAGGCCGGTATTCATGTATTCAATTATTATTGACGCAAAGCTCTGGGGCAGCTCTCCTCTGGGTTTTCACCTGACAAATATTATTTTGTATTCCATATCTACAATACTTATGTATTTCCTGTTCCTTCTCGTTTTAAAAGAGTTCAAAGTGTCTGCCAGATATCCCGTAGCGTTTCTTTCATCAATGCTGTTTGCGCTTTATCCGCTTCACGTAGAATCCGTTTCGTTTATAGCTGCGAGAGGCGATATTCTTGCGGCAGTGTTTTTCTTTCTGACTTTTATTTTTTACTTGCTCTCGTACAGGCGTTTTCTCTACATCGTGCCCGCGGCAATTAGTTTTTATCTATCGTTTCTATCCAAGGAGGTAGCCCTTTCGTTTCCTATTGTTATAGTCGGGTTCGATCTTATCAGCCGCAGGATAAAAAGCAGGCTTAATTTGTTTAAATATCTTATCCTCGGTCTTGCTTTTGTTACTTATCTTTTTTTAAGGTCCCAAAAACGTATGAGCTTTATGGATATACTGAGCAATCGCGAGTACCTGAGCTCAGGTGCCGGATCTCAGATAGGGGAAGTTGTAACAATCTTCCTGAACTCCTATCTATTCTATCTTAAGAAGCTCGTTTTTCCTTTCGATCTAAACCCCTTCATCGGAACAATACCCGGCGGTGATCTGCTCTATACAATGATATCAATCATAGTTATTGCCGCGCTCATAGTTGTCGCCATTGTATCTGTCAGGAAAAAAGAGAACGTAACCGGGTTCTCTTTACTCTGGATCTTCGCCACACTAGGTCCCGCTGTTATGATTGCCATCTTCCCCCTGGCTATTACCAGGTTTGCCGAAAGGTTCCTCTACATACCCTCGGCAGGTTTTTGCCTCCTGGCAGGTTATGTAATCATTCATACGGGCATAAGATTTGGCCGCGTTAAGCTTTCATATCTTTTCGGAGCGGCTCTATGTCTATCTTTTATTTTCATGACTGTAAAAGGGCAGGTTATATGGAAAAATGAGCTCAGCTTGTGGGAGTACGCAGTCTCAAAATCTCCAAGAGAAATCGTTCCTAAAATGAATTATGCAAACGCTCTCATAACTGCCAATATGAGTGATGAAGCCATAGTTCAATACACCGATGCTCTCAGCCCCAAAACCTACGGCAATAACAAGACTAAAGCTCTGGCTGCAGAGAGTCTCGGACAGCTTTATTTAAACGAGGGCGATTTTGATAGCGCCGAGAGATCATTCAAAGCGGCTCTATCGCTAAAACCTGAGTACAAAGGGAAATTTAATCTTAATATGGCTCTTTTTTCCCTTAAGAAAAATGATCCCGACAGCGCTGAGGAATACTTAATCAGGGTAACCGAGCTAAACCCCGAACACTCCTATGCCTATTACCTACTGGGGAGTATTTATTTGATAAAAGGGGAGATGGAACAAAATCCTCAATTTTTTGAGGTTGCCCGGGTGCATTTGGAAAAGTCGGTCGATTTAAAAGATGCTATAGCCGAGTCTCATCTCAAGCTTGCAGTAATATACGCACGGCTCGGAAATATACAGAAAGCCAAAACTCAGGCGAGATTAGCTATAAATAAAGGTATACAGGGCAGTGCTCTTCAAGAAGCCCGCTCAATATTAGAAATGCGGCAGCCGACACCCTAAAAATCCAAGCTTTTATTAATCTACATAATTTGTAAGAGTTCCTATGCCCTCTACCGTTACTTCAACCTTATCCCCTTTTTTCATAGGAGCTACCCCCTCGGGAGTTCCCGTTGAGATTACATCTCCTGGAAGGAGCGTCATCACCTGAGAGATAAAGCTCACTAGGTGCGGAACATTAAAAATCAGGTGAGATGTGTTTGAGTGCTGTTTTAACTCCCCGTTAAGATTAGTCCTGATTTCAAGCCCTCCGGGGTCAAGCTCTGTCTCAATCACGGGCCCCATGGGAGCGAAAGTGTCAAATCCCTTTGCCCGTGTGAACTGTATATCTTTTTTCTGTAGATCGCGGGCCGTAACGTCGTTCATGCACGTATACCCGAACACATAGTCCATGGCATCGTTTTTATTTACATAGCTTGCCTTCTTTCCTATTACTACTCCTAGCTCTCCCTCAAAATCGACCCTCTGCGACATGTGGTCAGGGTATTCGATTTTCTCCCCGTCTGCTATAACCGCGGTGTGGGGCTTTAAAAACATACGGGGCTCTTCAGGCAGCTCGCTCCCCATTTCCTCGGCGTGATCACTGTAGTTAAGACCTATAGCCACTATCTTCGTAGGCTCGCAGGGTGGAAGTATCTTTACCTCACTTCTTATGTAGGCTTTATCCGTGATTTTATGGTCACCAAATATCTCGCCCTCGATTTCCTTTACTGTATCTCCTTCAAGCACTCCGTATCTTGCAATCGAGCCATTGTCGCTGAATCTCACATATTTCATTTCTTCACCTCTTTGTTTTTCATGTACAGGCCTGTCAAATTACGGCTGATATATTACCTTAGTATTTAACCTCTTTAAGGTATAGGCCGGTAGCAGGAGCAGCTAGAACAAATTTGTTCTTATTCCCCGAATTTGATATATCGGAAAACTCTACGGGGCTCAGTCTTCCCTTTCCCACCTGTACCAGAGTCCCTACGATCAGTCTTACCATCCGTTTCAGAAAACCATCCGCCTCGATCGTAAATTCAATCATATCATTGCCGCTTCTGTTGAACTCAGCTGAGATTACGGTTCTAACTTTACTCTTCACATCCGTGCCTGCCTGAGCGAAAGCGCTGAAATCGTGCTCACCAATAAGCTCACTTGCGGCTTCACACATAGAGTCTAGTGTTAGACTGTAAGGAACGTGCCACACCCTTTTTCTTAAAAGCGCCGATCCGTAAGGACGGTTTAACAACTTATATACATATTCCTTACTTTTGGAGGAAAACTGAGCATGGAATTCGGCATGGGCCTCTTCGGAGCCGAGTATCACTATATCTTTGGGGAGTATCGAATTTAGTCCCTTTTGAAATTCCTCTGCCGTGATTGCGCTTTGTGTATTAAAGTTAGCTACCTGTCCTAACGCGTGTACACCTGAATCGGTTCTGCCCGAGCCGTATATAACAATTTCCTCGCCCGTAATTTCACTAAGCGAATTCTCGATCGTTTCCTGAATTGTAGGGCCGTCGGGTTGGCGCTGCCACCCGTGGTACTCAGAGCCGTCATATTCTATTACGAGCTTTATGTTTCTCATCAGCTATATCCCGCCCTTGTCAAACTTTATCCGAGGATCGAGAAGCACATAGCAAAGGTCCACTACCAGGTTGGCCAGTACCAGGACGATCGTATATACAATCGTAATTCCCATTACCAGCGGATAGTCTCTGTTTGAGACCGCGAGCACAAAAAATTTACCGATTCCCGGTATTGCGAATATGTGCTCTACCACAAAGGAGCCTGTAATCAGAAAAGCCGTAATCGGTCCCATTACGGTCACTACCGGAATAAGTGCGTTTCTCAGTATATGTCTTGTCGTTACAACAAATTCACTAAGGCCTTTTGCGCGGGCGGTTCTTATGAAGAGCGCCCCTGAGGTTTCGAGCATACTCGCCCTTATGAGGCGCGCCAGATATGCTGCGGGTCCTGCGGCAAGGGTAAGCGCCGGAAGCACGATGTACTTAGGACCGTCCCAAAGAGCTGCCGGAAGCCATCTCAGTTTAACCGCGAACACGTATATAAGCACAGCGCCGACTACAAAGCTCGGCACCGAAACTAGTGCGGTTGAAACGGACACGGAAAGGAAGTCTAAAAATCCGCTCGGCTTAGTTGCCGATAAGATTCCGAAAACGCTCCCTATCGCTATGGACAAAATGAGCGCGATGACCCCGAGCTCTGCCGAGACCGGCAGCGTCTCCTTTATGATATCGTTAACCGATCTGTCAATGTATTTATATGACGGACCGAAATCCCCGCTCGAAAGCCCTTTTACGTACAGTAGGTACTGTTTCCATACGGGCTCATTCAGATTATACTTCGCCTCTATATTTTTTTGTATCTCTGGGGGTAGTTTCTTTTCCGTATCAAAGGGGCCTCCGGGAAGCGCTCTCAACAGAAAAAAAGTAATCGTGACTACTGCGATTATGACGAAAATTCCGGTGAATAGTCGGCTCAGTATGAATTTTAATATCAAGCCCGGAACCCTTGGTCAGCCCTCTTTTCTGACAACAAAACTCTGTTTTGAGAGGAGCCCCTTGGTATCTTTAGCAATAATCGTGATCAGGTTTACTTCCTCGTCCAGCTCAAGCTCCAGCGATACCGGCACCTTGGTTTGAGAGGACGGCAGCAGCGCTACCTTGTCGTCTCCGACGAAGACCGATATGAGCTCTATCCCGTCGTTATCGTTTACATCCCCGCTTAGGGTCACAGTCCCCGTACTCGTAAAAAGAGGAGGGCTGCTGATGCTGATTATCGGCGGGGTCTCAAAAGTTTCTATATATAATGCCTTTGCATCTATTTTGCCGTTAGAACTCTGAGCGGGCTGCACCTTATTTTTATTTATCCAGCCGGTAAGACTATCATCGAGCTCTATTTTTACCCAATTACCGTTCGTTCCGATTGCTTTAAAGACCGCGTCCTTCTGAGAGATCGCTATGATAGGGGCTTGCTGATAGCTCCCCCCTCTAATAGGCGTGCTCGCCTGCGGCACCGCTACAAAAGATTCTTCCGGCGTAAACGCTGTATCCTTTATTTTTCCCGGTATCAAAACATTACTCATAATTCCTTCCCTGAATATCTCGTCCACAATCTGCAGCTCCATCTCAATCAGATTAGAGGGCTTAAGCAAATGGAAGGAAAATACGGCTTCCCTTGTCTCCCCGGGCTCAAGCATTTCGAGCTCGACCCGGCCCTTATCGAGAAATATGTTTTCACCGGATTCGTTTTTTAATGATAAAACCGTTTTTTCTGAAGTTCCGTCACCTATGTTTTTAACTCTAAGCAGCAGCGTAACCATCTCACCGGTCTCAGCTATCCCGTTTGAGTTGCCGCTCGAGCTTAATCTGCCGTCATCCACAATTTCATAATTAAAGGCGTAAAGCGGTCTCGGCAGCGCTTGTATCGAAGCGTTAAAAGCATAGTCCCCTATCTTGGAGTCGTTTGCGTCTATAAACTCAAGTGTAATCCCGTCTTGGCGGGTGAGAGACCATTTAGGCAGCTCTACCGTGGTAGTCCAGGATTTCTTTTCTCCCGGAGCGAGCTTGCCGAATATAAATTCTTTTCCCGCGAATATAACGTTCTCAGAATCAGTCGTTGCGTGCAGTCTGTAGATCGGCTCGGTACCCGTATTTTCCACTTCTACTTTTACTTCAAGCTCCTCACCTGCTTTTCCGGTGGGGAGGGGCGGCAAAACATTTACTGATACAGACGAGTTCCCGGCATTCGTTTTAGATGTAGACCAGTCAACTCCCATGAGCTGCCATTTATCTACTATCTTATCTTCCTGGTCCTTTGTTATCTTGCCTATGTTGTCTTGTATTTTGCCCAGGGAGTCCTCTCTGGTAGGAGAGGTTGAGGAAAGTAGAATGTCTTTTGCAAGAGATACGTAAAAATCATTCTTTAGTTTCTCGAGCCTTTCCTCGCGGGTTAAAGCTTCCTCAGGTGTAGGTTCCTCGTCATCGTTCTCTACAAAATTACTTTCCAGGTACCTTATGGAATAAATCGGTTTCTCAAGCTCCTGCTCGCTCTTTTTAGACTTCTTCTCATTATTGTTTCTAAGTTTAGGTGCGGTAGTATCGAATACAACCGTGTCCTCGGTAATAATTGCGGGATGGAGTACGATATCCGGGGTCACGCCCACATCCTGTATGGATATGTCTCCCGGGGTCAGGTACTGCGCTATTGTGAGTTTAAGGGCAGAGCCGTCGGTCATGTCGAATATTTGCTGAACAGAGCCCTTTCCGAAAGTCCTCTCCCCTATCACCACGGCGCGCTCATTATTCTTAAGCGCTCCCGCCAAAATTTCAGACGCGCTGGCCGAGCCCGAATCCACCAGCACAACGACCTTACCCTCGTACTGGTGGTCCTTGTCGTTTGCATGGTAGCGTTTTGCGGAATTACCCACCTTTGTAGTAACTATCACTCCGCTTGTCAGAAAGAGGTCCGAAATCCTCTCTGCCTGGTCCAGCAGCCCTCCGGGGTTGCCCCTTAGGTCAACGATCATACCGCTCGGGCTGTTAGGAGAGTCATTCAAATTCTCAATAATGCTGTCAAGTGTGTTTTTTTGAAAATCCCTAATCCTCACATACCTTATCCCGTCATCAAGATCGAAAGTCTCTACGCTCTCGATTTTGATCGTGTCCCTTGTGATGCTAAATTCCTTAGGCTTGGGAAAGGTCTCTCTATCTATATATATAGTAACGTCTGTACCCTTACGGCCTCTGAGCTTGCTCACTGCCTCAATTAGCGACATGTTCACTGTAGATTCGTGCTCTATCTGAACGATCTTGTCATTCGGCTTAATTCCCACTCTGTAAGCCGGTGTCCCTTCTATCGGGGAAATTACTGTCAACTCACCGTCCCTGATCCCGATCACTATTCCGAGTCCCCCGAAGCTCCCCTCTGTTTCAATCATGAACTCCTTATATACCTCAGGGGTAATTATTCCCGAGTGTTGATCCAGGGATTTAAGCATCTGGTCAAGTACCGCGTATTCCACGTCCTGTATTTCTGGTTCCTTGTCCGATATGCGGGGAGTTATAAATCCGAAGACCTGCTCGAGCGTTTTAGTAACGTCATCCAGATCATCCACCTGGCTCATATCAAAGCTCGCTTTCTCGTCCACTGCCTGGACTTCAAAGCTCGCGCTCTCCTCCCCGTTTGGAAAGTCCACGAGTATCTGGTCGTGTATTCTCTCAAGCGTTCCGAGACCCTCGATCAGCATAGCTTTCGGTTCTATATTCCCCTGGTTGACGTAATAGCGCTTTACGTACTGCATTACGACGTGCGTTATATTCAGATTGTTTGTTTGGGCTTGGGATTGGGCCCCGCCCGGACTCTTCAGACTTCCAGGCCAGGGCGATACGAGTAGAATGTATGTGAGTGCGGCGGCTATGAGTATAAGTGATAGTTTTTTGGATGTGTTTGTAAATCTCTTCAACATATATTCTCCTTAGTCTTCATAATATATATAAGGTCAAATCTTTACAATATTCTCCACTCAATTTTTAACTCTTTACCGTTTAATATTTAATTTGGCTAGGTTAACATTTTTGCTCCGAGTTTCAATTGCCCCCGCCCCAGATAATGATACACGTCTATAGCTCTTAGTCCGAAAGATAATTTTAACCGATTTTTATATTAGGTGGGTATTTATTATGAACTACTTCCGCTTCATGTAATATATTACACATATATAATATATACCCATATGCCTTATGCCGTTTGCTCAGCCGCCAGGTATTAAGGGCTCTAAAGTTCAGTGGATTCTCATATGAGTCAATACTACCGGTTAATCAGAAAACCCGACGGGAGACGCAGGGTGAGAGAAAACCCTATGTATATAGTGCTCACAAAGGGCGTTTCATGCTGAATAGCCAATTGTATATATCAAAACGCCCCAGAGGCAGGCTGAAGGGTTAATATATAAAAGTAAGATAGCCTCATTAACTTCTATTCTAATTTTGATACCGAAAATCATCTTCCTTCCATAAATATCGGATAGAGCTATGTACAAAAGATTCAAAAATGTTTATAATTACAAACCACAGGTTAGATTTTAGTCATAAATACAAGCCCGGATCGAATTTTTAGCGCTTTCTTAAAACGCTTGACATCGGCTTTTATTTATGATGTAATTGCTTTAATTTTGAAGGAGGCAGTGCATGAGACAACATAGCCCCCAAGTTCTTAATAATTGCAAGAGAAAAGGACTTGACAAGGCTTTTATTCTATGTTGTAATTCTGTGCAGTTGTGAATTTGTTTATAAGTTTGCGTTTTTGCGTATGTTCTTATGTTAAATTAAAGGAGATGGAGCTTGCCTAACGCTTGCAAATCCTGGATATTTACTGAAATTTGAAAAATAAAAGGAGGATGTATATGAACAAAGGAAACATAATCAACAATACTATAACAAGGAGGAAAGGTTCAATGCTACAGGATATTATGTCCAAAATAAAGTACTTGTTAGTACTTGCTTTTCTTTTGGTTTTACCAATGCTGGTTCTACCGACGCAGTCAATCGCTGGCGGCCCCGGCGGTAACGTATTGCCGCTGGTTGACCAGACAGATACTGGAGTGAACAGACTCATCTACTATTGGGATACAAGAGATAGGGACACCCTATTTCAGCTGACCAATACATCGACGAGCACAATAGTTGTTCACGTACAGATTTTTAATGTTGGTGCAACTACTGTTGACCAGCCTTTTGGTGCATGCGAAGAGGTAAACTGGGACGATGTTTACACTAAGGGCGATACACACGTTTACGATATTGAGAACTTGGTAAGCAACTGTACAGCCGACGGATTACCAAATTCCGAGTGTGAATCGGCTCCGGACCCGGATCTGTCCAACAGTTACGGTTTCGTTTCGATTTCGCTTATCTCGGGTGACGACTTCGCGATGATTGGCTTATTCCGCATATTAGACGCTTCTGGTTATGAATACAGAACTAATGCAGCGGGAGAAGACTTCTTTGGGGATGAAACGACAGATTTCATATTGAACTTCAATAACGTAGACGGCAATAACCTCTCAGATGTTGTTGGTATAGTCTATGAAGAGGTTGACTTCGATACTGTTACCGCATCACCATTCTTTGGAATTACATTCGGCTCCAATTCTGGTGACCCGTTTGAAGTTAGCAACCCGCAGGTTCATATATTCGATGAATTTGAAGACGGTACGTCTTGCAGCCCGACATTCTTTGACTGCTCGATTGGCAACTTCAACAGAGGTATAGATAACTCTATTCCTAACAGTAAGCAGGCTGACTTGGGTAACCGTATATGCAACGACAGCACGCTCAGCGAATCCAATGACGCTGGTTGGTTGTACCTGCCGGTCTTCTTTGAGGATTCCCCAGATGAAGATCTATTTTTCGTTGGTTTCTTAGGCCTTAACAACGGAAACGGTACGGGATCCATGGATTCTTGGCTTGCTTCGGATGACGAGGAAGATTTTCCTCCTACGTTAGAGCCGACAGAGGATCTTTAAAATAAAAATGACAAAGGTAAACAACAATGACTTACAATTGCGTAACAAAATTCAAAAAGGAGGATAAATAAATGATAAGCAAGTTAAGATTTTCTTTGGTAGCTGTAATAATGCTTGTCTTGCTAGGGTTTGGTTTTCAGAACCAGGCTCAGGCCCAAGTTGGCACTGACGGCCTGTTCTGCCCGGCTGTACCAGACACTACAGGTTGGCTAGAAGTAAATGTAGAGGCTGCTCCGGCTTTGCCGTTCCCGGACTTCTCGGGTGCGCTCATCGGTACCGTCGATAGCCTTATCGGAGGGCCGCTACACGGTGGTATGGACTGGCAGCATGTAGATTTTACCTCTTTCTTCAGTCCTACACCGACTAACGAAACTGGTTCACAGATTGTTTCTTGGTGGACACAGAAAGATGGCAGAAACACGTACCTTCAGGTAACCAACGCTATAAACGAAACTGGTACCTGGGTTCACGTGCATATATTTGACGAAAACTGTGTTGAAATCAGAAACTTCTGTGATTTCTACACTGAGTTCGATACTCACGTATATAACTTTGGAGATATCATTTCAAACATAGGTGTTGACGAAGCCGATGCTAACCTTCAGGGTAAAGAGGGTTTTGTAACTGTAACGGCTGTTGACAACTGCCCGACTCCTGGTCAAGCGCAAGAGCATGACTATCTAGCTGGTAACACTTTCATTAAAAGTGTTGCAGAATCAGATTACATGTATGGTTTTGCTACCTATCACAGAGAGGGTGTTTGCTTTGATATAACAACAACGACAACAGTTAACCTTGTCCAGAATGGAAGTTTCCAGAATGGACCGACCATCGGACCATGGTCAGTTGGCCAGGGTCAATCGAGTGGAATCACCGAGGCTAATATAGCTGTGGGAACTGTACCGATACCTGCTGCTTCTGGCCCTGACGCTGATAACCCCAACTCTAACTTGTTCATGGGTTTTGCAGTCTCATCAACTTTCAATCCGTCTCTACCATACCAGGGTGGGCCGTTTACTGAGCTCGCACGACCGAACCTTATTGATTCGGGTGCTGCTTTTGAGACGAACGTGACTGTTGTAACCAGTAACATTTTCACGACTGATGAGAGTAAAACTCTTACCTATGACCTATCGTTCCTGCTTCCGGATAGTTTTACGACCTGTGCTAACTATGCGATGGTCTGTATAATTGATGACACCACTGGTGTTGCTAACTTCGAGGACTGCAGGTGTTATAACGCGGCAGCGCTCGGCGATGACCCTGCTAATGGTAATACATGTACAGGTTTGGGTACTGATGCACAGCAGTACAACGTATCAGGTGCTGGTAGTAACTTCGACTTTATAGCTGGCCGCTCTGCGTTCTTCACTGGCGAGTCACTTTCCATAGACGGACCTGGTACTTATGCTGTTCAGTACATCACCGGACAGACTTCTGAGGCGGGTTGTACAGATGGTGGCGACAACACTGGAGCTTTTGTAGATAACTTCACAGTACTCGACACTATTATTGAAACACTCGAGTGTGACGGTATCCTTGACGGATCCGAGAATGCGTTCCTAGACGTAATCGTTCCGAACGTATTCGCAGGACAGTTCGATGCCCAGACAGGTACTGCTGGAGCTGATGCAGTTCACATCAACTTCTATGATGAATATCTGCCTTCATATACACCGCAGGCAGCTTTCATCAACGCGGTAGTCGGTATCTGGAACGACGTAGAGAAGTTCACGAGTTGCGGCGAGCTTCCAGTTTGTTTCGCAAGACTCGGAATCGACGAAGCGCTTATTCTTAGCGACAACTTCGTAGGACCTCCGACGACGGCTCCTCCGACGACGGCTCCGACACTCGGACCGACGACGGCTCCTCCGACGACCACGCCTAACCGTGGTGGCGGAAGTGGTAGCTGCGCAATCGCCGGAAACCCTGTACAGCTTGGCACGGCATTCGCCAACGTACTGATTCCGCTGGTACCTGTAGCGTTCGTATTCGGTATCAGAGCTATGAGAAGAAGAAAGAAATAACTTAGACTAACCCTTGACGGCGGGATCTTCGGTCCTGCCGTCTCTTATTCTTTCTTCGGTTTTACATTAAGATAACAATTAACCCCGGGAGAGTTAGAAATTAGCTCTTCCGGGTTTTTTTATATTCATATATCCTTTCATTTCATAAACTGTCGTAAATCAAAATTTACAATTCGGTAAGGCATATGAAAAAAGTAACTCTTATTCACTATGGTGAGCTGTCACTTAAAGGCAGGAATAGAGATTTATTCGAAATCAGATTAAAAGACAATATAGAGACCGCAACGGGAGGTCGCATAAAGCGCTTTAGAGGACGGTTTGTGCTTGACGGCGGAAACCCCGATAACCTCCAAAATATATTTGGAATTTCTTGGTTTGCAGAGGCTCTTATAGTGGACAAGAATCTGGATTCTATTAAGAAGGCCGCTTTAGAAGAGGTTGGTAAGAGAAACCAATCTAAGCCTAGCTTTGGTATATATGTGAAACGCTCGGATAAAGGTTTTCCATACGACTCAGTGGAAACGGCGAAAATAATAGGTAATGAAGTGCTTACTGAGTACGGTATGAAGGTTGATCTAAAAAATCCGGGGCTCAGTGTATTTATAGAGATCGCTGATGAGGTATATGTCTATTTTAAGAAAAAACAGGGCTTAAAAGGCCTCCCTGTCGGTGTGAGCGGTAAAGTACTATCGCTTCTATCCGGGGGTATCGACTCCCCGGTAGCCTCGTACCTTATGATGAAAAGGGGCTGCGTTGTGCATTATCTTCATTTTCACGTTTTCTCAGAGAACGAACATGTAAAAAATACCAAGATGGTCCAGATATTAAGCTGCTTAGGCAAGTTTCAAAACGAATATGTTTTATATCTGGCCCCTTACTATCTTTTTGAGACCGAAATGCTCAAGGAAATAAACACAAAAGGACACGAGCTTGTTTTGTTCAGGAGGTTCATGGTTAAGGTAGCCGAGCGCTTAGCCATTAAGAACGGCTGTAAAGCCCTTGTGACTGGTGACAGTCTGGGTCAGGTCGCCTCACAGACAATGGATAACATAGCAGAGGTTAGCTCAGCGGTTTCTTTACCGATATTTCAACCGCTAATATCTTATGATAAACAGGAGATTGTAGATCTTGCCAAGAAAATAGGAACTTACGAGGGTTCCATTGTATCCTATAAGGACTGCTGCTCAATTGTATCTTCAAATCCCAGAACCAGGGCCAACCATAGACACATAAAAGAGCTTGAGGATCGGATCGATATAGATAACCTTGTGGATAAGACGCTAGGTCTTATATCTGTTTACAAACCTTAACAAAAACTTATTATTTAGCTTTCGGGGGGCTCTGAATAATTCAAAAAGCCTTTTGTCTGAGGAGGGCCGTTGTAAGAAAGGCTTTCCCATACCTTGGGGTCAGCAAAGAATAGTCTCATTGTAAGGTATCTGAATTGCACGAAAAACCTTCTATTATTTTTTTTAACATGATTTATTATTTCTATTGTCTCCTCTTTATTCGTCAACTCATAAAAAGGCTTGTCATATTTTTGTCTAGATACGGCATCTATATTCCAAAGCCCCGCGTCAAAAAAAGTGGCGGCGGCCCTGTCTCTTTGAACATAGCTAAAGATTTTTTCATTAATTCCAAATTCCTCTGAACCGGGTATCAGAGCTTCAGTAAGCGCTTCCATCGTTTTTTGTGTATTGGGATCAAATACCTTATATCCTTTTTGAATTTCGATGCCCGATGATTTGGTCTCGTTTTTAGCAAAAGCCTTTTTTGGCAATACGGCTATAGCTTCAGAGCCCAATACCCCGACAGTCAGTGTTTTTATAAAAGCTCTTCTTGAATTTGCCATTATTATTCTGAATGCTCCCGCACTTTACTAAAGCTTCTTCTAATTGTCTATAATCTCAACTTCTATACCGTTTTCTTCAATAATTTGATTTGCATAATTGTCATTTGCGTAAGATTTTCTTTTTGCCTCGAGCAGTTGCCTGATAGCGCGTTCCGTTTGTCGGAGTGGGATTGGTTTTATCTCCACAATTTTAATTACGCTGTACGAGCCGTCGGGTTTTGTAAGTACATCAGTTACGGCTCCAAGCTCAATGTTATCGAATTCTTTTACCATCTCTCTGTTGAATCCCAGATCTCTGCCCACTACGTTAGCCCCGGATTCTACGTAAGCGTTTACGATCTCGGTTAAGTCTTCACCGTTCTTGACCTTAGCCAGTATTTCATCGCCCAGATTCTTATCCACAAAGCCTACTTCATGCATTCGTACGAATGTATACCTTTCAGGGTTATTATCGTAATAGGCCTTCACTTCCTCATCGGATATCTCTTTTGTAGGAGGTAAATTCTCAAGAATATCCATTTTTAAATCGTGAACAATCAGCTGTTTATTGTAATCCCTAATCTTTTCGGCATATTTCTCACCAAGCCCGAGCCCGAGTCCTTTTTGATAAAGCACTTCCTCAGTGATCAAATACTGCAGTGGCCTGCCTTTGAGCTCGTCCTCATAGATGGGTACCCCGTTCACCCTCGCTACCACTTTACTGTCTCTTTGCGGTTTAGGGTCTATTTTCAACGCGCTTTGCGCCTGTTCCGGAGATTTATTGCCCGATTCGTTTACCGTCTTATTCTCAGCTTTATCCTCACTCTTATCCGGAGCTCCGCAAGCGGCTACTATCACAACCGGCAGAATGAGCAGTACCAATAACCTTTTCATATTTAAATCCTCTCTTCTACTAATGGAATAAAGGCAAATGTATAACTTATAAATTGACATAAAGCAATAGGTTATTTATATTATCAACCGCTCACAAGTATGCCTTCTAAAGATAAAAAATATGACTGTGTAGTGATAGGTTCTGGCCCCGGTGGAGCTCCGTTTGCATGGAAGCTTGCGTCTTCTGGCATGAAGGTTCTAGTGCTTGAAGCCGGAGCCCGCTATAATCCCTTAAAAGATTACGCGCTTGCCGATCAGGATTGGGAAACAAAGGGCTTCCCTTACAAGAAAAAGATAAAAGTCACATACGGAAAGGCGCAGAATTTAGATTCCCAATACGAAAGTCTCAAGTCCTGGAATATGGGCTCTGGCACTTTCAACAAGACAGATCATAGAAAGTACCTCATGTACCAGCAGGTCCCGGGTGTCGGAGGCACTACGCTCCATTACCAGGGAGAGGCGCACCGGCTAAATGAAAAGGCTTTCCGGATGAAGACCCTTTTCGACGTTGCGGTAGACTGGCCTATTGAATATAAGGATTTAGAGCCATATTACACGAGTGTTGAGAATATCATAGGTGTAGCCGGACCGGACAAAGTCCCCTCTCGGCCAAGGACCAAACCATATCCGCTTAAACCCCATGACCTCAGTTACGCGAGCCAGGTTGTAAACAAAGGGTGCAATAAGCTTGGCATAAACATAGAGCCCAACACCGTAGCCATATTATCTGAGGTCTATAGAGATGCCCCCCCTTGTAATTACTGTAACGGGTGCGTCTGGGGATGCCCACGAAAGGATAAAGGAAGCGTTGATGTAACATTCGTACCCCTGGCTGAGGATACCGGGAACTGCGAGATTCTACCCTTCGCTTTTGCAGAGAAAATCGAAGTGGATAAAAAAAGCGGCAAGGCTAAAGGTGTAACTTATTTTGACCGGGATAAGAAAGAGCATTTTGTAGAGGCTGACTACGTAGCGGTAGCGTGCGGAGCAGTCGAAACCCCCAAGCTCCTCTTAAATTCAGAGCTTAACGGGAACGGCAATGTTGGCAAGAACTTCATGGAGACTAATTTTTATGAAGCCGTTGCTTTCCATCCAGAACGGACGGATTCATATAGAGGAATACCTATTGACGGTATTATATGGGATTGGAACGATCCTGATCCCAAGCGCGGTTTTCCAGGCGGATTGAGAATGTTTCCAACGGTAGGAAGCGCCATCGGGCCGCTAAACTATGCACTTAGGTATTACAAAAGGGGTTGGGGGGAAAATTTGACTAACGGCATGAAAGAGTCGTTCGGTCATGCTATAGCCGTGGGCGGCATATCGGAGTTCTTACCGAACGAAAATTCATTTGTTACTCTAGATCCAGAAAAAAAAGATGAATTCGGGTTCCCCGTAGCGAGCATACAATCATTTCTGGGTGATCCTGAGCTTAAAACTCTTGAATTCATGCAAAAAAAGACAATGGAGATTTTAAAGTCCGCGGGTGCTGATAAAGTAGTGGAGCAATCCTCCTCCTACGATTTATTTGCTGCAACGCATGTCTTTGGAACATGTAGAATGGGCAATGACCCCAAAAACTCGGTAGTGGACTCGAGCCTCAGATATCACGGTATCCCAAATCTCTTAGTAACTGATGCGAGTGTATTCCCCACCTCAGGCGGAGGTGAAGCACCCTCATTGACAATCGAGGCCTTGAGTTTACGTTCCGCCGAGCTGCTTTTAGAATCTATCAAGAAAGGTTAATGCGCCTTGATTCAATTCGTTTTAAACCCAATCGCTTTTTATGTAATTTTATCCATATCCTGGATAGTTTTTGCGCAGGAACAACCATCAGACGAGCTTCCCGTATTTACCGACTCTGAAAATGCTGTAGGTATATTCGATACCGGCTCTATGGGACAAACTGCTGTATGGGGCGACTTTAACGGTGACGGTTGGCAGGACCTCATTATTTCCAATACCGACCGTTATAGAGGCGGCAGACGTCCCCGACGAAGCAGAAGAGACCGCGGAAAGCCCGCGCCGGCAATACCTGTTAGAATTCCTAAAAAGAAAAATTTGTTCTTATTCCAAAATGAATCAGGCGTCAAATTTAGTGATGTCGTGTTAATATCAGGTATTCCAAACGATATCATAAAAACCGCATCTTGGGCCGACTATGATAATGACGGGATACTTGACCTTGCTGTTGCCACGATAAAGTCCTCTACACCGCCGATTCTATACAAAAACCTGGATGGCATCTCTTTTATCGATATCTCTCAAGAGGCTGGCATAACAAAAGAAGGTTCCACTACTAGGCATACAATCTGGGTTGATTATGACCGTGACGGATTCCTTGATCTTTTTGCTCCCGGCAACAAGCAATCCTACCTTTACCGCAATAAAGGCGACGGCACGTTCGAGGACGTCTCCTCACGCGCCGGTATTACTGAGCCTAGCAACGGGCTAGCAGCCATATTCTTCGATGCGGACAACGACGGGTGGCCGGATCTATTCCTCGCAAACGGAGGCTATAACATATTTTATCTGAACAACGGAGACGGCACTTTTACCGATGCTTCGGTGAGCTCAGGGTTAGATGGCGCCCCGTACTGGCATACCACATCTGCTTGCAGTGGTGATTATAATGGAGACGGCTATTTAGATATATACATAACGAACATTGGGAAAGCCAAAAAAAACACACTTTACAGGAACAACAAAGACGGCACCTTTACAGACGTAACATGGGAAACCGGCACTCATGATTTAGGTGACGGCAGGACTTGTGCTTGGATAGACTTTGATGCGGACGGAAGGGTCGATCTCTTGACCACAAACCATACCTGGAACAATAAGCTTTATAGAAACCTAGGTAACGGTGTGTTCCGGGATGTAGCTGTAGAGGTTAATCTGGCCAAGCCCATAGATGTTTTCGCCGTGACCTGGGGAGATTATGACCGAGACGGTTTTCTCGATGTCTATCTGAATGGGCACATCGGGAACTCACTTAAGAGAAACGAAGGCAATTCCAATAAATCCATAACCTTGCAGCTGGTTGGTGACGGGCTATTGAGTAACCGCTCTGCCATAGGTGCGCGTGTAATTTTGTCTACCCCGGCAGGATCCCAGCTAAGGGAGGTCTCAGGAGGGAGGGGCGGCACCGAACAGGATATGCTACCCCTGTATTTCGGTCTCGGTAAATTCGATAAAGCCGACATTAAAGTCACCTGGCCGAGTGGAAAGGAATGTTCATTTAAAGACGTCTCTGTTGAGTCCGGTAGAGAGTTTCAGATTAGTGAAATAAAGTGTGATATTATAGCTGTAGACAAGTCTGATAAATAGAATCAGGTGCTTGGGTCAAATGGTGGATGGATAAAATGAGAGCAGATATATCTCTTTCAGCAGTTCTTCCTGCGCATAATGAAGAAGAAAATATTGAAACCACTGTAAACCAGTGTGTTTCGTATCTTGAGAATAATGTCGGTACTTACGAGGTAATAGTCGTAAACGACGGCTCAAGCGATAATACCGGGGCCATTGTGGATCAGCTCGCATCCACAAATCCATCTGTCATATTGGTTAACCACGAAGTAAATAGAGGCTATGGAGGTGCGCTCCTGAGTGGTTTTGAAAAAGCTTCTCTCGATTACATTTTCTTCATGGACAGCGACGGGCAATTCGACATAAGCGATCTTGATCGTATGCTGCCCTCGGTTAATGAAAACGATGTGCTTATCGGCTATAGAGAAGATAGAGCGGACTCACCCGTGCGATCACTTAACGCTTGGCTTTACGCGATGTACATATATTTTATGTTCGGACTAAAAGTTAAGGATATGGACTGCGCTTTTAAGGTCATTCCCACTAAGGCTTATCACTGTGTTAGACCCATTATCTCAGGTGGGGCGCTTTTTACAGCCGAGTTTCTGATCAAATTAAAAAACCACGGGTATAAGCTAAAGGAATTTCCCATACGCCACTTTCCCCGGAAATTCGGCACGCAATCAGGTGCTAATATTAAAGTAATACTAAGAATGTTCAAAGAATCCTGGAAACTTAGAGATGAGCTCCGCTAAAGTAGGTAGGTACACAAACCTCAAAGATCCCTATGTTCTTTTTGTTCTGATACTCGCGGCGGGGTTTTTACTGAGAATTATATTTTCTCTATTCCTTACCTACGAAAATGACTTTATGGCCTGGAAAATATGGGGTAGTCAGATTTCGTGGGTCGGCTTCAGCAAGTTTTACGACAGATTCTGGTGTGACTATATGCCAGGTTATCTCTACGTACTGTGGGCGCTCGACAGGATAAGTTCCGCTTTCCCCGCGTTTTCAACAGATATACTGTTTAAATTACCGGCCAATCTTGCTGATCTCGGCATATCCGTTTCAATATTCTACGCACTGAGGCGCATTACTACAGTCAGAAACGCTATGATTGCCTCTGTCGTTTATCTTTTCAATCCCGCTTCTCTTTCAAACTCAACATTTTGGGGGCAAGTAGATTCTTTTCACGCCCTGCCCATACTTCTTTCCATAATAACAGCTTTAGGCAGGCGATATGTACTCTCAGGCATATTCGCGGCCCTGGCGTTTATGATTAAGCCCCCGAGCATTGTGGTGTTCCCGTTAATAGGACTTATAGCAGTTGAGCCCTTATTCAGGCAATACAGAAAGCCAACAATTAAAACATTTATACCGACACTTAAAGTAGTGCTGGCGATACTAATAACTTCTACAATTTTATCGCTACCCTTCATATGGGATAAGCTCGATACTTTCACCTATATATTCACCGGACCTCTAGAACTTATCAGAGCCAGATTCTTTGCAGCCTATGATCAGTACCCATATTCCTCTCTCAACGCTTTTAATTTCTGGGGATCTTTTGCTATGTGGAGGAACGACGGTCTATTATTTCTGGGTTTATCATACAAGAGCTGGGGTACGGTGATATTTTTCTCCATATACACTGTGATCGGCGCTCTCCTTATCCGTGTAGTCTACGTAAGCCGCGGAGAGTATGGCAAGGATTTCTCTTATTTTATATACCAGGCGATTACTCTTATTATATTCTCTCTCTTTTTATTTATCACGCGCGCCCACGAAAGACACCTCCTCCCCGCAATCGTGTTTTTCACTCTGCTCACTTATCGCCATTGGATATTATGGTATTTATATGCTATCGTCTCCCTTGTTTACGTTTTGAATATGATCTATTCCTATATACAATTAGTCACACTATACAAGGGAATTCCTGAAGAATATTCCGGATTATTTATACCCGGGCTGTTTTTTCTATACCTTTTTGTTTTCCTGTATTTGTTCTATGATTTTATAAAAAATACGCTCAGGTATAAAGGAGCTTCAAAAGAGCATCTGGAATCTACTAAAGAGCACATTGCACATATCGGTTCAGGGAATTAGAAATGTCTTCAAACTCGCTACTCTATAAATTCAGATTCGAGATACTCTTGTTTTTAGTGCTTATTTTCAGCTTAGGCACTAAATTATACCGTTTGGAAATACCCCAAAGCTACTATTTCGACGAAGTATATTATGCTTTCACTGCCCAAGAGATGGCTAAGGGAAACAAGCACGCCTGGCAGAATACCGGTCACGCTCCCGAGGATCTCGCATATGAATGGTCACACCCTCCTCTGGGTAAGGAGCTGAGCGCAATCGGCATCAAGATATTCGGCAATAATACATTTGGCTGGCGGTTTTTTCAGGCATTCTTCGGCGGCTTGGGCGCGCTTCTAATATACCTTTTAGCGAAGAACCTATTTCTAAGTAAAGGAGTAGGGTTAATTGCTGCGGTACTCTACAGTCTCGATTCATTTATATTTGTGCTCAGCCGGATTACTATGGTCGATATTTTTATGGTCGATTTTTTGCTCCTGGCGTCTCTATTTGTAGTAAAGTACGCGAGAACTAGAAAGATCTTGTTTCTTATGCTGGCAGGGTTGTTTGCGGGGGCCTCGATGTCCATTAAATGGAGCGGTGTATACATATGGATATTCCTTGCGGGGGTCTCTTTTTTTCTAATCTATTACTATGAAGTCAGTCTGTCTGATTCAAAAGACCGCTCCTATATAAAGTCGGTTCTAAATATAATTCCGAGAATGGCTATTGCGTTCGGAGTGCTGCCTTTACTTGTCTACATTGCCACTTACATTCCTTTTTTCTATTTTGGTAATTCATTTGTCGACTTCCTTAGTCTTCAGGATGCCATGTACGGTTTTCACGGCGGGGTGGAAACTCATCACCCATATGAATCCAGGTGGTGGCAGTGGCCTCTTATGCTCGAGCCCGTATATCTTCACTTTGACGATTTAGGGGAAGGTATCAGAGCGCATATTTATATGCTCGGTAACCCATTTATATGGTGGACGGGGTGTGTGTTCTTTGTTCTGGGCGCGGTTCAGGCCATAAGAAAAGAGTATCCGCCTCTCATATTCGCCGTCGTAAGCGTGCTTGCGCTTTGGCTTCCGTGGGCGGTTTCTCCGAGAAAGATAACTTTTTTATACCATTATATACCCGCTTTTATCTTCATTCTCATAATAAGCGCCTATTTTCTCGACCGCATTTGGAACATGAATTCTAAGTTCGGGAAAATACTTGTGGTCCTGTACCTGCTTGCGGCTGTGGCGGTGTTCATCTATTTCTATCCGATTACTGCGGCAGTAAATATGGAAAATCATAAACACGAACAATATATGTGGCTTGAATCCTGGAGATAATGTCGTTTGAAATAAAAGTACATGCTATCATTCCTTAAGATTATATAGCTATATACTCCGGCCGGTTTGAATTTATACATCTCGGATTATGAAAAGAACAGATCTAATATCCTCGCTTATTATCGGACTCATAATATCGGTTTTTACCGTGGCGATGCTGAATGCTCTAAAAGCCGAGATTCCCCAGGGTTATCATTCGTATCTTGAGTACTGGCCATTTGCTCTGATAGTTATTCCCCCCTTGGTCTCTTTATGGGTATATATTTTTTCGCGTCTCGGCTCCTATCGGCACTCACTCTTTCAATTCGGCAAATTCATTCCCATTGGCATGTCCAATGTTTCAATTGACTTCGGGATACTTAACCTTCTTATCTTCTTGTCCGGTGTCGAAAAAGGTTACCTATTTTCGATTTTTAAGGCTGTCTCCTTTCTCTCAGCCGTAACTAACAGTTATTTGTGGAACAAGTTCTGGACCTTTGAGAGTATTGAGACTAAAGGTATGGGGAAGCAGTTTTTTAAGTTTCTCACAGTTGCCGGCGTCGGGTTTTTTATTAACGTTGCTGTGGCTTCATTCCTGGTTAATTTCGTCGGCCCCATTGGCGGCGTGTCTCCGGTGCTATGGGCCAATATTTCGGCTCTTGCGTCTGTATTTATAGTAGTTATTTGGAATTTTTTGGGATATAAGTTTCTCGTTTTTAAGAAATAGTCTTATCTCTTCTGCCTATCAATAACCGGTCCAGCCGAATTTATATATCCAGAGAACCCCCCAAAGATTTACCAGTATCCCTATTAATATAAGAGTTATATGGTGCCAGCGGATCTTATCTCCAATCCCTTTGACGGTTAGGAGGAATAAGAACGGATAGAAGTCCATAGCGAACCTGTAACCGAACTGTGTAAAGCCCCACGTGCCATGACAAAAATCTATAAATGCAATAAGCACAATCGAAAGCCAGCACCCAATAGCAATCCTGTTTCTAATTCCCGCAAAGAATGCGTATATAAAAGCGGGGGTTGTTATCCAGATTGCGAGCCCGTTCCAAGATGCCGTAACATATGGGAATTCGCTTGAGAAATTTGGCAGTCTGCCGAATATAATTTTCAGATGCCTCGGTATGTAGCTTATATCGAATATACCTTTCTGATACCAGTATTCATCCAGGATTCCGGGAATAAGATAGTACGACACGTCAAAAGGCGTATCAAACCTTACGTAATTATAAATCATGTTCAGTATTACGAATATGCCTGCTCCCGAGCCCATATAAATAAGAGGCTTTAAATTGATCCTTCTTATTATGCTTTGTGTGCTGTCCTTCTTATACCACTCATCCACATACATAGCCATAAAAAACGGGAAACTAAGTACAGTCGGGAGCCTGGTCCAGTATGCCGCGCCGAGGCTTAGGCCCGGCAGCAATGGGTGTGCCTTTTTAAAGCTCAGAATTATTCCGATGAATAAAAATGTGACGGATATTGTGTGCGAAAACATCCAGACTCCGCCGTTTGCGGCGACCCACCAGTGTATTGTTCCGAAACCGAACATCACTGCCGTCCAGATCTGGACTTTTACGCTCCTACTTACACACCTGGCAGTTAAAAAGGCCAGTGATACGTTTATCGCTCCAAAGACGTAAGAAAGCAAAGTCTGATTTGTTTCAAGACCTGTTACAGCCACTACCGGCAATATCAAAATCGTCGGTATAGGGGGCGGAACTATAAAGTATATTCCATCATAATGAGCAAGCTCTATCCAGCTCAGATTTCTATCAAGGTGCAGCTGTCCGTTCAATATAGCGTCTGCCAGCAGAACGAAGTTATTAAATTGTGTGGGTGCCCCGTTAGTTGTGAAAAAGTATATAGCGAACGATATGACCGCTAATACGATTGCTATAAATAAAGTTGAGTTATTTGATCCTGTCTTGAAAAGTTCCTTCATATTTTAAGCCCTATGAGCATATAAACTTCTATTTTCTCATAAAATACTTATAGATGTAAAGATTAGAAAGATGCAGCAGATAATCAAGCACGACGCCCCCGCCGAGCTTACTCTCGCCATGCATTCTGTCCCCAAACAATATCGGTACTTCAATTACGTTTTCATGCTCGCCCCGCACCAGTACTTCAAGCCCTATTTTAAACCCGAGCGGGTTTAATTGCTTGTTCTCTATAACGTTTCTGTGAAGGAAGAAGAAACCTGACATCGGGTCTTTTACATTCGTCAACCCGAGTACGAGCAGAGTGGCAACCTTAGAATAAATCCTCCGGGTCAAAGGCCATTTCTCAATTCCGCCCTCATCTATGTATCTGCTGCCTATAGTAATATCGGCGTCTCCCCTGATTATAGGCTCCACTAGCTCAGGTATCTTCTCGGGCGGATGGCTCAAGTCCGCGTCCATCACTCCCAAGATAGGGCTATCTGACATAGCAAACCCGTCCAGCACCGCGGAAGAAAGACCCCTCTTGTCCTGACGCCTGAGAACTTCAAGGTTTTCATATGTATTCTTTAACTCAAGTGCCGTTTTCCAGGTCCCGTCAGGCGAATCGTCATCAACTACTATAATCCTGCTCTCAATATTGCTACTATCCAGAGCCGCCGTAATTTTCTCAATGAGGATCG
Organism: Thermodesulfobacteriota bacterium; assembly: GCA_965216785.1. Taxonomy (GTDB): domain Bacteria; phylum Desulfobacterota_D; class UBA1144; order Nemesobacterales; family UBA2774; genus UBA2774. The sequence goes on along the minus strand of OZ244197.1, from coordinate 599,528 downwards.
GTAGGTTTTCTGATTCGTTATAAGTTGGAATTACGATTGAAATTTCCATCTAATTACCTTCTCCGTGAGCAAAGTATACTAACACTTTATCTTTTAGAGGGGAATAATACTTTTGGGATCATTTCATCTACGAAGTTTTCAAAACGCCCACCTGAACCTCACAAAATTCATTAAAAAGAGCGCATAGAACAATATCGATATGAATATTATGAGATAATTGACGTACTTTTTCCTTCCCAAAAGAGCCATAGCTATGAAGATCGGGAACATGGCAAGCGTATATCGGGGAATACTCAGCCAGAACCCTGTAGATGTGATGATTATCCATGTAGCCAACGCGTATAAACTGTAAGAAAGTCTAATCCTGAAAAAACTATAAATAGTTAGCGATAGCCCCAATAACGAGAATATAATCTCAACCGGACCGCCAAGCAGTCTAGTCGAGGGGCTGTCAACGTTAAGCGCAAAGTCTCCGGTCATAATATTCCAGGCGCTTATAAACCCTTTAAATGGGAAATCAAGTTTCTTAGCCCAATGCTCTCTTTGTATTTCCAAGAAGTAGAACGGATCTCCGGCAACTACATAGTTCAGAATTAAATACGCGAGTAATCCAAACCCTATGATACCGATCCAGACTATATCCGGTCTTATATTTCTTATCTTATAACCTTTCTGTGATAAATATTCTACTACTAGCACCGGAATGAGCAGTATCCCCGTAATTCTTGTAGCCGCCGCCAGCATACCGAGCGTACCGGAAATGGCCCACCTGCCGTTTCTGGCGTAATAAAAGCTCGAAATTGTAAGAGCCAGAAACAGGCTCTCCGTATACGCGGCATGCAGAAAATAAGCAGTAGGGAATACAGAGAAATAGATAACGGCCCTATAAGCGCCATCCTTTTTAAAATCTATTTTTACGAGCTTATACAGGTAATATGCCGCTGCAGCATAAGACAGGTTTGATACAATAAGGGCAGAAACTATGTAATTCTGAAAAACAAATGAAAATAACTTTATAAGTAGGGGGTAAAGAGGGAAAAATACGATCTGCAGGTTCCTTCCGTCTTCGAATAATGCTGGGTATCCGAACTTGGCTATTTTTATATAGTGCTGAACGTCCCAGGTATTCCATAAATCAAGCAAGCTCTCCGGAAATCTATTCTCTATCACCAGGTGAGACACAATGCCGAAAACGAATGTGCCGATTATTACCGTCAGTATTATTGGAAGAATTTCTAATATATCTTCAAATTTTTTTCTAGACATAGCTAAAAAGCCCATTTGAACCTTATAAATTGTGACAAATATAGCGCATAGCAGATAAGTGAAAGAAATAAAATTATAAAATTTGCTCCCCTGCGCCTGCCAAATAGAGCAAGGAGAATTATTAGCGGAAACATCGTAAGCGTAAACCTCGGTATACTGAGCCAGATCACGCTAGAGGTTACGAGTAACCAGGTAAGCAGAACATATAGGCTATATGAAATACGAAGCTTGAAAAAACTATATATTACGCCTGCCAATCCCAAAACGCCGAATATAATCTCGGCCCAGTCCCCCGCCAGCGCCCCCGTAGACTCGCGGCCGGGAGGCCTTCCGCTAAGCGCGTTCAGAAATCCCTCATACGGAAGCGCGATCTTCCTTGACCAGCTCGCCTGCTGTACTTCAAAGAAGTAGAAAGGATCGCCCGTAACCATGTAATTGAATGTAAGGTAAGAGATCAGGCCAAGCCCGATTATCCATATCCATACAAAGTCTGTTTTTATCCCGCTTAATTTATATTCTTTCTGCGATAGGTACTCCACGATGAGCACCGGAAGGAGAAGGATGCCGGTAATGCGCGTCGCCGCCGCAAACATTCCCAGAATACCGGCCAGAGCCCAGCTTTTTTTTCTTGCGTAGTAAAAACTCCCGATAGAAAGCGCCAGAAACAGGCTTTCGGTATAAGCCGCGTGCAGGAAGTACGCCGTCGGGAAAACGGATAAATATATTACAGTCCTTAAGGCGTCTTTTTTATCATAGTCAAGTTTTACAAGCTCATACAGAAAATATGCGGCCACTGCGTAAGTCAGATTTGATATAACTAATGCTGACAACATATAGTTTTGAAACACCAGGGTAAGGGCTTTAATTAGGTAGGGATAGAGGGGAAAAAAAGCGATCTGATAATCAGCTGATGCCAAGTATCCCTTTTCCGCGATCTTCAAATAATGCCCGGTATCCCATCTTGTCCATATTTCGAACAGGCTCTCGGGATACGCGTTCTGTATCAAAATGTACGAGACGTAAGAAAAAAAATACGTACCTAGTATCGTTATGATTATTACGGGCAGTAATTCTTTAAGTGTGTCTTTGCGGTTCATTGCTGATATATACTATCGATCGAGTCGCGTCTCCATAGTTTCTTGACCGTCCGACAAATGCTTGAATATAATGTTACTTATAAGAAGGTTACAATGAATATATCGAATCCAGGCTATAAAAGAAACTCCACGCTCATCGCAGCCGTACTATTTTTCCTGATTTCATTTGTTTTATACTTTGTAACGCAGCCTTCTCCGCCCAACCCCTTTAACTATTTCATATACCTTGCGCACGCTCTGCTTGACGGCAGACTTTATCTTCAGGACACCCCGTTTTATTTTGAGGAGCTCATTATAAAAGACGGGCTTTCCTATACCATATATCCTCCTATGCCGGCACTGCTTTTGGTGCCTTTCGTAGCCGTATGGGGACTTTCTTTCAGCCAGGTATTCGCATCTATCGTTCTTGGCGCCGTCAACGTTTCAATTGTCTTCTTGCTAATGAGAAGGCTTACGGAGAGTTTTGAAAAGCAGGTGTGGATGACTCTGCTCTTTGCGTTTGGCACCATATACTGGTACACGTCGACAATCGGCTCAGTCTGGTATTTTGCCCATATAGTCTCGCTCTTTTTTCTATTTCTCGCTATCTTTGAGACATTCGGCAAGCGTAGAGTGTTTCTAATCGGTCTTCTTTTAGGGGCTTCATACTGGTCCAGGGTTCTAACTATCTTAACACTCCCGTTTTTTATAGTAATGCTCTCAGATCTATGGCTTCCCTTGTCCTCCGGCAGCTCTATATTAAAGCGGATTAAATTAAAGCCTCTATTACTTTTGGCCCTTGGGGTCGGGGTATTTATCAGTCTAAACTTTCTCTACAACTATCTGCGCTTCGGCTCGCCCTTTGACGTAGCGTATTCCATGCACACAATATCAGAAGCTAAAGCCAGGGTATCCCCGTGGTTCGATCAGGGGCTGCTCAGCCTCTCCTATGTGCATCATCACCTATATACATTCCTCCTGCAGCCGCCGGCTCTTATTGAAAAATGGCCCTACATCGTTCCGTCAAAAGAGGGGCTCAGTGTACTTATCACAACCCCTGCGTTCATCTTTGCTTTCGCCGCGGGAATCAGAAACAAACTCGCTCTCGCTTGCTGGCTCGCCATCATTCCCCCGGCTCTACTTATTTTTACAAAGAGCGGTACGGGATGGACCCAGTTCGGTTACCGCTATGCTCTCGATTTCTATCCGTTTCTTCTATTGCTTACATTTAAGGGGATTCCCGAAAAGCTCAAGTGGTATCACAAATTATTAATTGTTCTCAGCATCTTAGTAAATATCTGGGGTGTTTTGTTCATAAATAAGTTTGAATTCTATGTGCTTTATTGACCTATATACGCATCTTAAGTATTTTTAGGTTTGCCTGAAAATGTGTTCCGAGATTTCCTTATGATAACAAGTTTACGCGAGTCCAGATACCTTGTCCCGTTATCCATATACGTGCTAATCATCATAGCTATTCTCGCTATGAAGTTTTTTATCCCCTGGCCATATGTTACCTCAATAGCAGCCTTTTTAATGCTCTCCGTACCCATTTTCACTGGAAGTGGCTCTTCAACACTCAGGTGGGACTTAAGAGGTATTGTAATCGGGCTCATAGTATCCGTCATCCTGCTCCTCGTATACACAGGTGCCATGGCGCTCATAGGCTATTATACAAATAGATCTCTTTCGTTTCGCATGCTTTCCTACACCTTTATTCTCGTACAGCTCCTTTTGGTAGCGCTGCCCGAAGAGGTCTTTTTCAGGGGCTATCTTCAGAATAAGCTCGGGAACAATTTGAAAGGAGTTATTATCGTGAGCCTTCTCTTTGCTATCGGGCATTTTATCACTCTTTGTATCGGTGGAAGTCATAATATTTCGGTATGCTCTCAGGCCGTTCTCACTTTTTTCCCGTCCTTGGTTATGGGCTATCTATACTTAGCCACAGGCACCCTCTGGGCCAGTATCATCTTTCATTTTCTGGCAAACGTAGTGCACATAGCCATAGGTCTTTCGTAAGTCCTCTTTTTGCTCTCTGAAAGCGGTATTCACTTAATAAAAAGGAATATGTTCTGGTGCTATCGTTATAATCGACTGTGGATATTTTATTTCATAGAGTATTATAATTACTCGATATATGGCTATGGACACTGTAAGAATCGCTTTAGCGCAGATAAATGTCAGGGTCGGAGATATCCGGGGCAACCTGAAAAAGATATTAAGCTACATACGCTCTGCAAAAGATTCGGGTGTAGACATCCTTGCGTTCCCCGAGCTGACAATCACAGGCTACCCTCCTGAGGATCTTCTTCTTAAACCCAAATTCATCGAGGACAGCGTTCACGCAGTTGACGAGGTAAGAAAGGCTACAGGCGGGATTACCGTGGTAATCGGTTATCCGGAGCGGGAAAACGATTTATACAATTCAGCCGCCATACTCCACGATAATGAGCTTGTAGACGTATACCGTAAGCACTATCTTCCAAACTACGGGGTGTTCGATGAGGAGAGGTATTTTGAGTCCGGGCGAAGGGTCCCCGTATATAAGCTCGGTAAGTTTACATTCGGTGTAAATATCTGCGAGGATATATGGTATCCGGGCGACCCAACGAGAAAGCAGTCAATTGCCGGTGACGCGCAGGTTATCATAAATATTTCATCCTCCCCCTACTACTCCTCAAAAGTAGCCTCTCGTGAGCAGATGCTGGTAAAAAGAGCCAAAACCTACTCAACTGTCGTTGCATTCTGCAACCTAGTAGGCGGCCAGGACGAGCTTGTCTTTGACGGTCACAGTGTTGTCGTGGGAGAGCGCGGGGATATACTGGCCAGGGCGGGCGGCTTTAAAGAGGAGCTTGTGGTTACGGATATAAATATCAAAAGCGTTCTTCGCTCCCGCAAGCAGGACCTGAAGATTAAAAAACATAGTAAATCCGATAAAAAGCGCGTGGAGGTTATCAGGATTAAAGATATAAAACAGGCGCGCCGCAAAAAACCTGCGGTAAAATCCGAAGTGAGGGAATTTTACGGTAAGGAAGAGGAAATCTTAAAAGCCCTTATACTGGGCACCAGGGACTATGTATCTAAAAACGGTTTCAAGAAAGTCGTAATCGGATTAAGCGGCGGCATAGACTCGGCCTTGGTAGCCGCAGTAGCTGTAGAAGCCTTGGGTAAACAAAATGTCGTGGGCATCTCAATGCCCTCAAAATTCAGCTCCAAGGGCAGCGTAACGGATTCCGAGAAGCTATCGGCAAACCTTGGGATAGAGCTTGTAAAGATACCCATAGCAAAGGCTTACAATTCATATATAAGCATGCTTTCCAAGACCTTTACAGGCACAAAAGAGGATATAACCGAAGAGAATATCCAGGCCAGGATTCGTGGCAATATTCTCATGGCGGCTTCCAACAAATTCGGATGGTTAGTTCTTGCAACCGGAAACAAGAGCGAGATGAGCGTTGGTTACTGCACTATTTACGGTGATATGGCGGGCGGCTTCGCGGTCATTAAAGATGTTCCTAAAACCATGGTTTTCAGACTCTCCTGGTTCATTAATGAGTACAAAGGCAGGGAAATCATCCCTGTGTCCATTCTCACTAAGCCCCCTTCAGCGGAGCTCAGGCCGGATCAGCTGGATACCGATTCTCTTCCTCCTTATGACGTTCTTGACCCCATACTCAAGGCATATGTAGAAGACGACCTAAGCGCTGCAGAGATCATCTCGCTGGGATTTAATGAAAAACTTGTTAAAAGAGTCATAAGTATGGTCGATCAGAACGAGTATAAAAGGCGGCAGGGCCCTCCGGGAATAAAAATCACCGCGCGCGCTTTCGGCAAGGACCGACGCTTCCCCATCACTAACCTCTACAGAGGCTGAGTTTGGCCCTGTATGCGTATTCCCTTTATTCATGGTATAATAGTCACCGGGTTGGCATAGTATGTAGTCCGTGTTGACTTGTACCCTGTTTCATCTTAAAGTAATACTGGGTTAATCGGCTGTAACTGAAAGTCAATCCTTTTATCAAACAACAAACATTTAAATTTGAACTTTTTAGGATGGTATTTGTATGAAGCCAGTTGGATTTCCACCTAAACAGGGTCTATACGACCCTCAATTTGAGCACGATTCCTGCGGTATAGGATTCGTTGTTAATATTAAGGGAAAAAAATCACACCAGATTGTCCGAAACGCCATTACAGTCCTTATGAACCTACAGCACAGAGGCGCGTGCGGCTGCGAGGAAAATACAGGGGACGGGGCAGGCATATTAATGCAGATTCCCCACGCTTTTTTACAAAAGGCTTGCGGCGCACAGGGATTCGAGCTTCCATCTCCACGTGAATACGGGGTGGGAATGTTATTTCTCTCCCCTGACGCAGATGACATGAGAGCATCTGTGGAAACTTTTGAGAGGATAGCACTGGAAGAAGGACAAACTATCTTAGGCTGGCGTGAGGTTCCTACCGATAACTCATCTTTAGGGGATATGGCCAAGAAGTCCGAGCCTATCGTAAAGCAGGTGTTTATCGCTCGTAACCCGGAGCTAACTGACAATTTGGATTTTGAGCGCAAGCTGTATGTCATAAAAAAAAGAGCCGAAAATGAGATCAGGTTCTCGGGTATGAAAGGCGGTGAGTACTTTTATGTCCTAAGTCTCTCACACCTTACAATTGTATATAAAGGTATGCTCACTACTTGGCAGCTGGATGAGTACTACCCAGACCTGAACGATACCGATATTCAGTCGGCCATAGCTCTGGTGCATTCCCGCTTCAGCACCAATACTTTCCCCAGCTGGGACCGCTCTCAACCCTGCCGCTACATAATTCATAACGGTGAGATAAATACGCTAAGAGGCAATATTAACTGGATGCACGCCCGCCAGGCCGTGCTGTCCTCCGATCTTTTCGGGGAGGACCTCAACAAGACTTTCCCCATCATTGCCGCTGAGGGAAGCGACTCGGCAAACTTCGATAACTGTGTTGAGTTTCTCACACTTGCCGGAAGACCCATAGAGCACTCGGTAATGATGATGATCCCCGAGCCCTGGTCTAACCACGAGACCATGAGCGAGGATAGAAGGGCTTTTTACGAATATCACAGCTGTCTCATGGAGCCCTGGGACGGTCCGGCTTCAATCGCCTTTACTGACGGCTCCAAGGTAGGAGCTGTGCTGGACAGAAACGGACTCCGCCCATCACGCTATTACGTGACCAAGGACGATATGGTTATCATGGGCTCTGAGGTCGGCGTACTAGAGGTACCAGCCGACATGGTGCTCAAGAAAGGAAGGCTCCAGCCGGGCAGAATGTTCTTAATCGACACTGTACAGGGACGCATAGTCGAGGACGAGGAGCTTAAGAGCAGTCTCGCTGCGGAAAATCCCTACAGGGACTGGCTAAATGACAACTTGGTTTCTCTGCATGATATGGAGAGTCCGGATAAAGAATCTCAAAGTGCCGAAAATGACCATGATGCGGTTCTCACAAGGCAGAGGGCCTTTGGCTATTCCTATGAAGATTTGAGGGTAATTATAGGTCCAATGGCGGGAAGTGCCGTAGAGCCTCTTGGCTCAATGGGTAAGGACACACCTGTAGCCATTCTCTCCAGCAAGCCAAGGCTCTTGTATGAGTACTTCAAACAGCTATTCGCGCAGGTCACAAACCCGGCCATCGACGCTATACGCGAAGAGCTTATTACTGCGACTGAAATGACTCTAGGCCCGGACCGCAATATTTTAAACCCGGGTCCCGAGAACTGCCGTAAGATATGGATCCCGACCCCGGTACTCGGAAACTCCGAGATTTCCAAGATAAAAGAGCTTCGAAGCGGTGATTTCAAATCGGCAGTACTAGACATTTTATTTAACATCAATGAGGGAAGCCGAGGGCTTGAGAAGGCTCTCGATAATCTTTTCTCAGAGGCTGACAGAGCAATTTCAGAGGGTGCTAATATACTCATTCTCTCAGATAGAGGCTTCGGGCCCGATAAAACGCCTATCCCCGCGCTTTTGGCCTCTGCCGGTCTGCACCATCACCTCATAAGAAACGGTAACAGGATGAAAGTCGGGTTGGTATTAGAATCGGGTGAGCCCAGGGAGACGCATCACTTTTCTCTTCTGATCGGATATGGAATAAGCGCCGTCAACCCCTATCTAGTCTACGAGACTCTCTCCGATATGATCAGTGAGAACTTGCTTGCGGACATAGATTATGAAACCGCTGTTGCTAACTACAATAAGAGCGTCGTAAAGGGCGTCGTGAAAACAATGTCAAAGATCGGTATCTCCGCTGTGCAGAGCTACCACGGAGCCCAGATATTTGAAGCAATTGGGCTTAACCACGAATTTATCGATAAATATTTCACTTGGACTCCTACTAGGATCAAAGGGGCCGGAATTGAGGTAATTACAGAGGAAGTCAGACTAAGGCACGAGACTGCTTATCCCGAGAGAGAAGTCGTCACGGACACGCTCGAAGAGGGCGGCATGTACCAGTGGCGCCCCGGGGGTGAGCATCACGCCTTTAACCCAAAATCTGTCCATATGCTCCAGCGCGCCTGTCGCTCGGGTAATTACGAAGAGTTCAAAAAGTTCACCGCGCTTGTAAATGATGAGTCAAAAACTCTCTGTACGCTGCGGGGCCTTTTGGATATTAAGTCAGAGCCCAAACCCGTTCCGTTAGAAGAAGTAGAGTCGGTCGAATCCATCTGCGCCCGTTTCAAGACAGGGGCAATGTCTTACGGCGCTATAAGCAAAGAAGCTCACGAGAGCCTCGCTATAGCCATGAACAGGATCGGCGGCAAGAGTAACACGGGCGAAGGGGGAGAAGACACCGCGCGCAATATACCCGATGAAAACGGTGATTTAAGGCGAAGCTCCATCAAACAGGTAGCGTCCGGACGCTTCGGAGTAACAAACGATTATCTCGTCAATTCAGAGGAGATTCAGATAAAAATCGCCCAGGGCGCAAAGCCTGGTGAAGGCGGACAGCTTCCGGGTAAGAAGGTATATCCCTGGATTGCCAAGGTAAGGCTCTCCACACCGGGAGTAGGACTCATATCCCCGCCTCCTCACCACGATATATATTCGATTGAAGACCTTGCAGAGCTTATACACGATTTAAAAAACGCGAACCACAAGGCCAGGATTAACGTAAAACTAGTCTCTGAAGTAGGGGTAGGCACTATAGCTGCAGGTGTAGCAAAGGGGCATGCGGACGTCATTCTCATAAGCGGTTATGACGGTGGCACGGGGGCTTCGCCTCAGAGCAGCATTCAGCACGCAGGCCTCCCATGGGAGCTTGGTCTTGCCGAGACCCATCAAACTCTTCTGACAAACAACCTCAGAAGCCGGGTCGTTTTGGAGACCGACGGGCAGATGAAAACCGGAAGGGACGTCGTAATAGCGGCTCTTCTTGGAGCAGAGGAGTTTGGATTCTCCACGGCTCCCCTTATTGTACTGGGCTGCATTATGATGCGCGTATGCCATCTCGACACCTGCCCCGTAGGGGTTGCCACGCAAAACCCCGAGCTGCGTAAAAAATTCTCGGGCGACCCGGCCCACGTAGTCAATTTCATGAACTTTATCGCGCAGGAAGCCCGGGAGATCATGGCAGAGCTCGGCTTCAGGACCATAGACGAGATGATAGGCCGCTCTGACAAGCTTGAAATGAGAGGCGTAATAGATCATTGGAAGGCTAAGGGTGTGGATTTAAGCGATATTCTCTATCAGCCCGATGTACCGGCCGATTGGGGCCGTTACGCTCAAATCAAGCAGGACCACGGGCTTGAGGAAGCTCTCGATAACACAGTATTACTCGATATATGCAAACCTACCCTTGAAAACGGCGAGCCAGTAGAGGCTATTATCCCCATCAGAAACGTTAACCGCACCACCGGTACGATACTTGGGAGCGAGCTTACAAGGCGCTACGGCAGGGAGGGTCTCCCTGAAGATACCGTTCGTCTTCACTTCAACGGCTCCGCCGGACAGAGCTTCGGGGCGTTTGTGCCCGGGTTTATGACCCTCATTCTTGAGGGCGACTCTAACGACTATATAGGAAAGGGGCTTTCCGGAGGGAAGATCATCGTCTATCCGCCAAAAGGCTCGAGCTTTGTGCCGGAGGAGAATGTCATTATAGGAAACGTGGCTTTTTACGGCGCCACAGGGGGCGAAGCCTATATACGCGGTCTGGCGGGTGAGCGCTTCTGCGTCAGAAACAGCGGAGTGCGTGCTGTTGTAGAAGGCGTCGGTGACCACGGCTGTGAATATATGACAGGCGGGCGTGTCGTAGTGCTCGGTCCTGTTGGCCGGAACTTCGCTGCGGGCATGTCAGGCGGTATAGCGTACGTGCTGGACGAAAAAGGCGATTTCCCAATACTTTGCAACCAGAGCATGGTCGATCTCGACCCGGTTCTGGATACAGATTTGGACGAGATTAGGGATATGATAAAACGACATATCGAATACACAAATAGTGAAAGAGCGAAAGACATTCTCTCCCATCTTAGCAGCCTACAGAATAAATTTGTGAAAGTTATGCCTAAAGACTACAAGAGAATGCTTGAAGCTATAGAACACGTAGAGGAATCTGGCCTCAGCGGCGAAGAAGCGCTTATGGCGGCCTTTGAGAAAAATAAGAGCGACCTTGCGCGGGTCAGCGGAAACTGATAAGCTGACTCGACCTGCCTTGTAGTCTAGTTCAAAGAACAATACAGGCTTGATCGGCATCTGGAGGAATATTAATGGGTGACCCCACAGGATTTATGGAACATAATAGAGAGCTCGAGCCCGACCGCACTCCGGAGGAGCGCATAAAGGACTGGAAAGAGTTCCATCAGCATCTTCCCGAGAATAAGCTAAAAGTACAGGGCTCAAGGTGTATGGACTGCGGCATACCTTTTTGCCAGAGCGGTACCGAGCTCGAGGGTCTTGCTGTCGGCTGTCCCATAAATAACCTTATTCCCGAATGGAACGATCTCATTTACAAAGGGCTTTGGAAAGAGGCGCTCGAGAGACTCCATAAGACCAATAACTTTCCTGAATTCACCGGAAGGGTTTGTCCAGCACCATGCGAAGGATCTTGCGTGCTCGGAATAAACGAGCCCGCGGTTACGATTAAAACCATCGAGTGCGCCATAGTAGACAAGGGATTTGAAAAAGGCTGGATAGTGCCGGAGCCTCCCCAATCAAGAACGGGTAAGACCGTGGCAGTAGTAGGTTCAGGCCCTGCGGGGCTTTCCTGCGCCGCTCAGCTCAATAAAGCAGGCCACACAGTAACAGTTTTTGAGAGGGAAGACAGGATCGGCGGACTTCTTATGTACGGTATACCGAACCCCCATCTGGATAAAGCTGTAGTCGACAGAAGGGTAAATCTCTTGGCCGAAGAGGGGGTCAAATTTGTAACAAATACCGAAATCGGAAAAGACTACGCCCCCGAAGATTTGAAAGCCGACTTTGATGCTATTGTAATCTGTACAGGCTCCACCAGACCGCGCGACCTCCCTGTGGAAGGAAGGGATCTAAACGGTATTCATTTCGCCATGGAATTTCTCACATTAAACACCAAAAGCTTACTCAATAGTAATCTCCAGGACGGAAACTATATATCGGCAAAAGACAAAGACGTCATAGTGCTCGGTGGAGGTGATACCGGTACAGACTGCGTCGCTACTTCCATCCGCCACGGGTGCAGGAGCCTCCTTCAATTCGAGATACTTCCCATGCCACCCGAAGAGCGCGCGCCCGATAACCCCTGGCCTCAGTGGCCCAAGATATACACTCTCAGCTACGGTCAGGAAGAGGCGATGTCGGTGTTTGGCGAGGACCCCAGGTGCTATCAGGTGCTTACTACAAAGTTTGAGGGTGACGATGCCGGAAATGTACAAGAGCTCCACACAGTGGAAATCGAGTGGAGCACCGGTGATAACGGCCGGCCGTTTTTCAAAGAGGTTCCCGGGACGGAAAAGGTCTGGGATACACAACTAGTGCTTCTTGCTATGGGATTTCTGGGTCCAGAAGCGCCCTTGCTCGAGCAGATGGGCGTTGAGCTAGATGAGCGCTCGAACGCGAAGGCCGAGTACGGGAAATATGTAACAAACATAGAAGGCGTATTCGCCGCAGGCGATGCACGCCGTGGTCAGAGCCTTGTTGTATGGGCAATTAACGAAGGAAGAGAAGCCGCGAGGGAATGCGACCGTTACCTTATGGGTACAACGGATTTACCCTAACTTCAACCCGCATACCAGCTCGGTATTTTATCCCCTGTAAAAATATTCACTGTCTTCTTCTCAAGATACATATCGAGTCCGTCTGAGCCGAGCTCTTTCCCAATTCCGCTCTGCTTAAATCCGCCGTAAGGGGTCTCGGGGATAATTCCCCCGTATGTGTTGACCCAAAGGTAGCCTGCTTTAACAGCCTTAGCTGTATTGAGCGCTCTTTTTAAATTCTCAGTCCATATCCCCCCGGCAAGCCCATATACCGTATCATTTGCAATGCTAATGGCTTCTTCGTCAGTTTTAAACGGGATCACGGCTACAATCGGCCCGAATATTTCCTCACATGCCACAGTTGCTTTTGGGGACACATCCGCCAGTACTGTGGGTTCAAAGAAGTATCCCTTCTTTAGCTCCTCGGGGCGTCCGCCGCCGTGAAGGACTTCCGCACCCTCTTTCACGCCTTTGTCAAAGTATGATGATACGTTTTGAAAATGTTCTTTTGATATAACCGAGCCAAGCTCCGTATCGTCAAGCGTAGGGTCTCCGATCCTGATCTTCTTCACCCTGTCTATAAACGGGGGTAGGAATTTGTCATATATATCCTCATGCAGCAAGAGCCGCGTTACTGCGGTACAGTTCTCTCCCTGGTTGAAAAACCCGCCTCTGAGCGTAGCTTCTATAGCGTTTTCTATATCTGCGTCATCATATACAATACAGGGCGCCTTGCCGCCTAGCTCTAGAGAGACCCTCTTTATCTCCTGAGCTGCTGTTTTCATAACAATTTTTCCTACCTCTGTTGAGCCCGTGAAGGCTACTTTACCTACACCGGGATGCTCCACCAGCGCCTGCCCCGACACTTCCCCAAGCCCTGGAATGATGTTTAGCACTCCATCTGGCAGCCCGGCTTCTGAGGCAAGTTTCGCCACTTCTAATATAGCGCACGGTGTATGCTCCGCGGGTTTCAGCACAATCGTACATCCAGCGGCCAACGCCGGGGCTATCTTCCAAAAAGATAAAAGAAGAGGGAAATTCCAGGGGATTATATGACCAACTACACCGATTGGTTCTAAAAGCGTTACAGTCAGTTGACTTTCGGAAATCGACATACTCTCGCCGCTCAAATTTCCGGCTATGCTAGCGTAGTACTCTATAGTCTTTATGGCTCCTCCCACTTCCACAAGCCTGCTCTCCCGTATCGGTTTTCCCGTCTCTAGCGTGTTGGTAAGCGCTATACTTTCTCTGTTTTTATTCAGCACATCTGCGATTGACCGTAAGTAGCCGATTCTCTCAGACGCAGGAGTTCTCGACCATTTTTCAAATGCGCGCTGGGCGGCTCCAACAGCCATATCCACATCTTTTACTCCTGCTTCGGCAACCTCGGCAAACGGCTCCTCAGTTGCAGGGTTTTCTCTTATGTAAGTTTTACCTGATAAAGAATCTTGTTCTTTACCATCTATAAATAGGCCGTATTTTCTTATATCGCTTCCCAGGGCTGTGTACCTCCCAAATTTGTTGTTTGCAGAATAAAGATGGGTTTGTTATAAAAGAGTATACGATTTACGAGTGATATTCTATTGTTGTGTCGGGCTATTCCCAAGAGCAATCTCTATACTCTCTCTTAACTCGGTCAGTTTGAAGGGCTTAAGCACATAACCGCCCGGCTCGGTCTTATTAATACGTGTTCGTGTCAGCTTGTCAGCATATGCTGTAAGATAAACGACAGGCACATCATATCCATCCCTAAGCTTCGTTGCAGTCTCAATCCCGTCCATTTCCCCATCGAGCTTAATATCCATAAGCACAAGGTCAGGCGCTGACTCCGACACTATATTCAGAAGCTCTTTTCCTGTTGATACTACGCCCAGAATCTCATAGCCTGACTTTTTTAGTTTATTCTCTATGTCTTTGGCTACAATCTTTTCATCTTCAGCGATTATTATGGTTGCCACGTAAATTATCTTCTATAGTTATTTCATAAAGGGACAGCATATTATATCATATTATTATCTGTGATATACTTCGGCTACATCCGGTTACGGAGTGCTTAATACCTTAAGTAAACTCTGAATCTGTTTTCGGCTAAACGGTTTTTTAAGCACAGAGATAGGTCCAAGCTCAAGGGCCTGGTTCATCAATTCACTATCAGGGTACCCGGTTATAATAACGACGGGCAAATTGCTTTTATATTCCTTTATTCTTTTAAGCACCTCTAAGCCGTCCATATCAGGCAGCATCAAATCCAAAAATACAAGGTGGAAATTTGAATCATCAATCAGGTTGCTTGCTTCTTCACCGCTTTTTGTGGTTACGACATCATGGCCGTCAGAAGTTATTATTTTCTTTAAATCCATACATATTAAGTTGTCGTCATCTACGACCAGAATATTCTTTTTCTTCGGCAGCTGGTCCCAAAGCCATTTATCTATAAGCTCCCTTGTAAATCTCCACTGGTTTCCTACTTTAAACGCTGGGATTTTGCCGTCTTCAAGCAAACGGTAAAGAGTCGGTTTAGCGATTTTAAGATACTGTGCAGCTTCTTCTAATGTTAAAACCTGTTTCATAATGTTGTCTTTCTCCTTCTGTGGCCATGGCACTTTTATATTAGCACTATACTCACATGAGCTTCAATATTCTAGTGTAATCCCAAGTTTATTGGTTTTAATAACTTGACCTAGTATACCGGAATCATCTGGTTGATATAATATTACTTATAAATTTTCTGATTTACCAGATATAATTCAATATATTCAGTTAATTGCTTTGCCTGCGTTCGGTTTTGTTGACTTTAATTGCCGTTATTGTAGTCTAAAACTTCGCTTTAATCAGTTGTGAGGCTTACCCAAATAATGCTCAATGATCTAAAAATGCCCCTCAGAAAATATGTAATATAATTTAAATTCATTTAGTATTCAAACACTATCATGTCCGATCGAACGAAAAAATTAGGTGAGTATGACAAGCAGTTCGTCTGGCACCCGTTTACTCAAATGAAGGAGTATAGGGAGAAAGACCCTGTGGTCATAGAGAGCGGCGACGGGGCCTATTTAATCGATACCGAAGGTAAAAGATACATTGACGGCGTTTCCTCCCTCTGGGTCAATATTCACGGCCACAAAGTGCCCGAGATCGACAATTCAATAAAAGAGCAGGTCGACAGACTTTCGCACAGCACTCTTTTAGGCGTGACTAACCCTCCCGCTTCAGAGCTCGCTAAGCGTCTTATAGATATCTGCCCTCCAGGTTTAAGCAAGGTTTTCTATTCAGGAGACGGAGCAAGCGCTGTGGAAGTTGCACTAAAAATGGCATTTCAATACTGGAAGCTAAAGGGAAAGCCTGAAAAAACTAAATTCATCAGCCTAGAGAACGGGTATCACGGAGATACGCTGGGCGCCGTTTCTGTAGGGGGGATCGATTTGTTCCATTCAGCGTTTGAGCCCCTGTTAATCGAGAACTACAAAGCTCCTTCATATTATTGCTACAGATGCCCGCTCAATAAATCCTACCCGTCGTGCGATCTCGCGTGCGCCGATGGGGTTGAAAAAATACTAAGGGAACACAATAAACAGATTATCGGAGTGATCTTCGAGCCCTACGTGCAGGCGGCGGGTGGCATGATCGTATCACCTCCGGGATATCTGAAAAAAGTAAGAGAGTACTGTGACGAATACGGCGTGCTGATGATACTGGATGAGGTGGCCACCGGGTTTGGGCGAACAGGCAAGATGTTTGCATGTGAGCACGATCAGGTAACCCCCGATATACTCGTTCTCGGAAAGGGAATGACAGGAGGATACCTGCCTCTTTCGGCGACCATTACCACAGAGGAGTTATATGAGGCCTTTCTCGGGGACTATGAAGAGTTCAAAACATTTTTTCACGGTCACAGCTACGCCGGCAACCCGCTCTCATGCGCGGCATCCATAGGCAACCTGGACGCGTTTGAAAACAACAGTACTCTCGAAAAATTAGACCAGAAGATCGAGCTCTTTGAAGATGAGCTCAGGGAGTTCAGCGGCCTAAAGCACGTTGGGGACGTAAGGTCCAAAGGACTCATGGCGGGTATCGAGCTTGTAGAAGATAAAGAGACCAAGACCCCCTATGCCCCCGAGCTCAAAATGGGTTGGCAGGTTGCGGACCGGGCTATGGAAGACGAAGTGCTCATCCGTCCCCTCGGAAACGTGGTGGTGCTAATGCCTCCCATTGGAATTCCCATGGATGATTTAAAAAAGCTTCTACGTGTAACATACAGCTCAATTAAAAACGCGACCGAAGGGCTTTAAAACACCTCAACATCCATTTAATCTATCTTGTATTAGACTATGAAAGACCCTCTTGACTGGATATTAGAAGAATTAAAGCAAGTTAATGACAAAAACCTTTTCCGTACTCTCACGCATATAGAGAGCGGACAGTCCCCTGAAATTACTATAAACGGAAAGAGCCACATACTGCTTTCCTCCAACAGTTACCTTGGGCTATCTGTCGACCCTAGGGTTGTAGAGGCCGCAAGGCTTGCGCTAGAGAAATACGGCACAGGCTCCGGCGGCTCGAGGCTCGTCAGCGGAAGCTCCGATCTTCACCGTGAGCTTGAAGGACATTTATCGCGTTTTAAGAATACCGAGGCGGCCATACTATTTAGCTCCGGGTACCTCGCAAATGTCGGAACCATCTCCTCGCTTGTAGGCGAGGGGGATATTGTCTACAGCGATGAGCTGAATCATGCATCGATTATTGACGGCTGCCGTCTCTCGAAGGCCAGTGTCAGGGTATACCGTCACCTCGATATGGAGTTTCTTGAATCGGTATTAAAAGCCGATGCCGGAGCTCCTTCCCGAAAGCTCATCGTGACTGATACTGTCTTTAGTATGGACGGTGACCTCGCTCCTTTGCCCGATTTGGTTCAACTGGCAGAAAAGTACGGAGCTATGCTCATGGTTGATGAGGCCCACGCAACCGGGGTGCTTGGAGAGAAGGGGAGCGGAGCCACAGAGCACTTCGGTGTAGAGAGCCGCGTCCCCGTAGTCATGGGCACCCTTTCAAAAGCGGTTGGTTCTCTAGGAGGTTATATAGCGGGTAGTCAGGAGCTAATTGACTTTATTAGAAACCGGGTGAGATCCTACATCTTCGATACCTCGCTCCCCGCCTCTTCACTTGCCGCCTCGATTGCCGCGATAGATATTATCGAGAACGAGCCTGAACGAAGAGAGCGCCTGTGGCGGTTAATTAATAGATTCAAAAGTGAGCTTGAGACAATCGGGCTTAAGATACTACCCTCTGATTCTGCTGTAGTGCCGGTGCTTATAGGTGAAGCCGGACCCGCAGTGGAGTTCGCCGCGGTGCTAAGAGAAAAAGGAGTGTTTACCCCTGCTGTACGCCCCCCTTCAGTTCCTCACGGAATGTCCAGGATCAGAGCAACTCTAATGGCGATGCACACGGACGAGCACATAGACACTGCTCTAGAAGCGTTTAAGTATGCTAAGGACAGGTGCGGGATTTAATCCCTCTTCTTCATCCCTGTTTTGAAAGTGGTAAGAGCTTTTTCAACATCCCAAGCTTTACCGGCTCCTGCTTCGAAAATTTATCTTCTTTTTCGCTCAGGTAATCCAAGAACCCGAGTGTAAGCTCGTTAAACTCCCCTGAGCGCTCGATAAAGAGTAAATGACCGGCTCTCGGTAAGATTTCAACCTTTGCCCCCGGAATTGCCTCCGCAAGCTTTATGGAGCTCTCCGTAGACACAATATTGTCCTGAGACCCCGAAACGATCAGGGTAGGGACCCTGATTTCCTGAGCTCTACCGCCTGAGTCAAAATTAATTCCGGCTGCGAACTGACGCTTTCATGCGTAGCCCGGTTGAGGGTTCTCTAATCTCCACTTAACAATTCGGTCGATCTCTTCGGGATGGTCCCTGAAAAATTCCCTTGAGAGCGCGACAGACAGGCCGTACATTATCTTGTCCTCTTTGGACACTCCATAATTATGGTTAATTGAGGGCACGCTTGCTTTCCCGCTTATCTCCAGCATCCCCGGCAGTAACCCCCACAGTTTCAGATAACCGTTTAAGAGACTCGAATTTTTATTGAGCGAATTTCCTTCTCCCTTGTTCGTGCCGGCAAGTATTAAGCTCCTTACTTTCTCAGGGTGTCTGAGCGCAAGCTCCTGAGCGATATAGCCTCCCATAGAGACTCCCAGCACGTGAGCTGACTCCACTCCTAGAACGGTAAGAAGCGCTGCCGCGTCATCAGCCATGAGTTCGATCGTGTACTCTGAATCAGGTTTATCGGAGCGCCCGACTCCCCTGTTGTCGTAAACAATCACGCGGTATTCCTTGGAGAGCTCAGGGATTTGCTTATACCACATCCAGCTCGAGTACCCGAGGCCCTCAATCAGCAGCAGGGGCTCTCCTTCACCATGAATTTCATAGTACATGTTTATATCGTTTACCGGCACTATTCCCGACTGATCCGCAGTCATGTTCTTACACCTCTTTGTCCGTTGAGCTTTTCCAGTCTCGCATCGTACCTATTTGAGTTTATATCGTTCATATATATAAATTTAAGGGCTTCCGCTACGCAGTCAAGTAGTATTTTCGCAAATGCGTTGCCTGTAGAGTCCATTAATCTACTGTAATTATGTAATAATAATTAATGTTTTAGGCAGGCTATGTGCAATTGCGAAATATGGGGGTGGGGTGAAAATTATGTGAGCGAAACAGTACTTCTCATTTGATTTATATACTAAAATATACCAGAGAAGTGTTAATTTTGTGTGAAAAAAGTTTTTTTATCCCTATTCTACGAACTAAGGGAGTGTGCGAAATCTCCTCGGCGCACGGGTTTAATTGACATTTTCCGTGCCTTATTTTACATTTCCTCTCAAATATTCCTAAAAAAGAGAGGTAATATCGATATGGACTGGGGTATGAAAAACAGAATGTCCAGAATTATAAATCCCGAGACGGGTAAAGCAGTAATGCTTGCGCTCGACCACGGGTACTTCCTCGGGCCTACTCATAGGCTTGAGAACCCGCGTAAAACCATTGAGCCGCTCCTTCCCTACGCAGACACCATAATGCTCACAAGAGGCGTGCTCCGCTCCTCGGTTGACCCACAGGCCGCTACAAACGTAGTGCTCAGAGTCTCCGGCGGCACAAGCATCATAGGTCCCGATCTTACAGACGAAGGGCTCACCACTTCCTTCGAAGAAGCCATCAGGCTCAATGTGGCCGGTGTTGGGATTTCGGTGTTCGTAGGCAGCGATCATGAACGCCAGACCCTTCTCAATCTTGCGGAGCTTGTAAATCAGGGCGAAAAGTACGGAATCCCCGTGCTCGGTATTACCGCTGTAGGCAAAGAGCTTGAGAAAAGAGACGCCCGTTATTTGTCTCTATGCTGCAGGATATGCGCCGAGCTAGGAACGCATATTGTTAAGACATACTACTGTGAAGATTTTGAGAAAGTTACCTCCACCTGCCCCGCGCCCATTGTCATAGCGGGCGGGCCCAAGCTCGAGACCGAAATGGACGTTCTCGAGATGACGTACAGCGCCATCCAGCAGGGAGCAATCGGCGTGGATATGGGAAGAAACATCTGGCAGAACGATCACCCCGTAGCCATTATCAGGGCGATACGCTCCATAGTTCACGAGGGTAATAACGCAAAACAGGCGCACGATCTCTTTCTCACAGTAAAGGATGAAGAGACTGCTAAAGCAGCCAATGCATAAGCTCCGCGGTATCACAATAGAGGATTTCACGCTTATCTTAAGGATCATCCAATGCGCGTAGCCATGTACTATAACAACCGGGACTTACGTCTTGAGGAGCTTCCCGTTCCAAAGATCGGTCCCGGTGAGATACTCATACGGGTGTACGCAAGCGGCATCTGCGGGAGCGATTTGATGGAATGGTACAGACTTCCGAAAGCGCCCCTTGTTCTTGGACACGAGATAACCGGCGAGGTTACGGAGGTAGGAGAGGGTGTAGAGAAATTCACGCCCGGTGACCGAGTTATCGCCACCCACCACGTTCCCTGCAACACATGTTATCACTGCCTAAGGGACAATCATTCATCATGCTCTACTTTAAGGTCTACCCACTTTGATCCGGGCGGGTTTTCAGAGTACATCCGCGTCCCGGCTATTAACGTTGACAGAGGGGTTCTCAAGCTGCCCGATGAAGTCTCATATGAAGAGGGTTCATTCGTTGAGCCTTTGGGCTGTGTCGTAAGGGGACAGCGTTTGGCTGGATTTACACTTACCTCAAGCGTGCTCGTAATGGGGAGCGGTATCACGGGCCTTCTGCATATTCAGCTGGCGAAGGCTCTTGGCGCGGGACGCATCATAGCTACCGACGTAAACGAGCACCGGCTTAAAGCCGCGACCGACTTTGGCGCCGATAGCTCCGTTCATGCGGATAAAGACCTAGATCCCCATATCAGGGACCTCAATTCCGGTAGGCTGGTGGATTTTGTCGTTGTATGTACGGGCGCACAGGCCGCAATCGAGCAGGCATTTACGCTTGTAGAGCCCGGAGGATCGATTCTATTCTTCGCCCCCTCCGGACCCGATACCAAGGTCGAGATTCCGTTTAACGATTTCTGGTGGTCGGGGATAAAGACTGTAAGCTCCTATGCCGCTTCACCGGCAGACCTGGCCCAGGCTCTAGAGCTTATAAGAGCAAAGCGGGTAAATGTAGGTGATATGGTCACTCATAGGCTACCGCTTGAGGAAACAGGGCAGGGCTTCCGCATGGTTGAGGAAGCTCAGGATTCAATCAAGATTATCGTCGAGCCCCATAAGTAAGCTCATTAGTCCGTCCCGATAATACTCCTGAAAACCATATTGACTATTGCCAGCACGACAGCGCCGAAAAACGCTGCCCAAAAACCCGTTACCGTAAACCCGGAGAGCAGTGAGGACGCGAACATCAGCATTAGGGCGTTAATCACTAGAAGGAATACCCCAAATGTTAGAACAGATATTGGGAGGGTGATTATTTTCAGGAACAGCCCCACAGTCGCGTTTATCAGCCCGATCACTATCGCGGCAATAAGCGCAGAACCAAAGCTTTCAACCTCAAATCCTGGTATAACCTGGCCCACAATGAGTAGGCTCACAGCGCTAATCAGCCAGCTTATTATTAAATATCCCATTATACTTTAGTTTATCTTTTTTTTGTCTACTTTGGAAATTCTTGCCGTTGCAAGTTTCCAAACGAGCTCCGGTAATCCCATCTTTGACACTCCTCTCTTTAAAACCTACACTACAGTCCTATGGAAAAACCCATCCTGTACCTCATAGACGGAAGCTCCTACATCTTCCGCGCCTACTACGCGCTCAGGCATCTGAGCAATTCAAAAGGTTTTCCCACAAATGCCGTTTACGGTTTCACGGCGATGCTGTTCAAGTTTTTAAAAGACTATAACCCTGAGTACCTGGGCATGGTCTTTGACTCCAAGGGCGATGTTTTCAGAAACGATATTTATCCAGAGTACAAAGCCAACAGAACGGCGCCGCCCGAAGACCTGGTCCCTCAGTTCCAGAAAATATTTGATATGGTAGACGCTTTCAACATAACCCGGATTCAGCAGGAAGGCTTTGAGGCGGACGATCTTATGGGAACTATTGCCAAAGAGGTATCCAAAGATAGTGTTGACGTAGTACTCGTCACAGGGGATAAAGACTTCGCTCAGCTCGTTACCGATAAGGTCACTCTTCTAGATACGATGAAGAATAAAGAGACTCGTGTGAATGACGTCATTGAAAAATACGGCGTCCTCCCTGAAAGAGTAATAGATGTCTTTACTCTTATGGGCGACTCCGTGGACAACATTCCGGGTGTAAAGGGAATAGGCGAGAAGACAGCTGTAAGCCTTATAAGCGCCTATGGCTCGTTTGACGAGCTGCTGGAGCACCTTGACGAGCTGACTCCCCGTCAGAAGAGCTTAATTGAAGAGCACCTGGACATGGCGCGCCTTAGTAAAGAGCTTGTAACGATAAAAACAGACGTCGATGTCGAAACCGGACTGGATAAATACAAGTACGAAGGAGTTGACGAGAAAAAACTGAGAAAATTATTCTTAGAGCTCGAGTTTAAGAACCTTCTTCGCGAGCTTGGCGATAGTGACGACGCAGAGCTCGAAAAAGAGGAGTCCAGTTCTGTCCCCTATGATAAATACAAGCTTATTTTAACCAAAACGGGCCTTAAAGATGTAATAGCTAGAATAAAAAAAGAGGGTGTTCTCTCAATTGATCTCGAAACCACTTCCCCCGAGCCCATGCTTGCCCACATTGTGGGATTTGTTCTATGTCCCGCTCCACACGAGGCATATTACGTCCCCGTGGCGCACCGCGCGCTCAAGGACGCCTCTACAAAGCAGCTAGATCTCTCCTATGTAATAAGCGCTCTGAAACCCGTACTGGAAGATGAGAAAATAAAGAAGATAGGCCAGAACTTAAAGTACGAAATCGTAGTGCTTGAGCGAAACGGTATCAAGTTAAATGGCATATCGTTTGATACCATGATAGCCGCGCACATGATAGATTCCTCCAGGCAGAGCTATAGCCTGGACGAGCTCTCCAAAATCTACCTCGAGCACAAAATGATAAGCTACAAAGACGTAACCGGGACAGGTAAGTCCAAGATAGGCTTTGACGAGGTCGAGCTTGAAGTGGCCAGGGACTACGCGTGCGAAGACTCGGACGTTGCGTTTATACTCAGCCGCCTACTTACGCCCAAGCTCGAAGAATACGGACTGACAGAGGTATTCACAGATACCGAGCTCAGATTTATAGAGGTGCTCGCGCGTATCGAGATGAACGGCGTCAGGATAGATGCCGATAAGCTCGGAGAGCTTTCAAAAGAGTTTAGTCACGGGCTTAAAGAGATTGAAAAGGACATATACTCCGAGGTCGGACATGAGTTTAATCTTAATTCCCCTCTTCAGCTCAGAGAGGTTTTGTTCGAAAAACTGGACTTGCCAAAAAAGAAGCTCACAAAAACAGGAGAGCCTTCCACTGATGTAGAAGTCCTGACAGACTTGAGCAAATTCCATCAAGTCCCCGAAAAGGTGCTTGAGCACAGGACCCTTGCTAAGCTTAAATCCACATATGTAGATGCTCTTCCTAAGCTCATTAACCCCGACACCGGGAGAATACACACCTCTTTTAACCCCGTCGGCTCTTCCACAGGCAGGTTGTCATCAAGCGACCCGAACCTCCAGAACATTCCCATTAAGACCGCTCAGGGCAGGCGCATACGCGAGGCCTTTGTCCCCGAACAGGGGTTTATTCTACTCTCTGCCGATTACTCTCAAATCGAGCTCAGGCTCCTTGCGCACTTCTCGGGTGATGACAGCCTCACCGAGGCGTTTATAAATGGGAGCGACATTCATAACCGCACAGCTGCGGAAATATTCGGAGTATCCGAGGACCTTGTAACTCCCGATATGAGAAGGTTATCGAAGAATATAAATTTCGGCATCATATACGGCATCAGCGCTTTCGGTCTCGCAAAACAGCTAGGCACCTCTGTTTCTATCGCGAAGAGCTATATAGATGAATATTTCAAGCGGTACGGTAAGGTCCGGGAATACATAGATCAGTCGGTTGCCCTCGCCCAGAGCCGCGGTTACGCAGAAACAATTCTAGGGCGTAGGCGCTACATTCCCGAGCTTCTCTCTGGCGACAGGAACAGGAGGGGTTTCGGCGAGCGGGCTGCCATGAACACGCCCATCCAGGGTTCTGCCGCCGATATCATTAACATTGCCATGATACGTATTCATGATAAATTACAGTCAGGCCTGGAATCCAGAATGATTCTCCAGGTCCACGATGAGCTCCTCTTTGAGGTCAAAGAGGATGAAGCTCAAGAGCTCACTGAAATGGTAAAGAGCGAAATGGAGGGGGCTTACGATCTAAGCGTCCCCATAAAAGTAGACGTCGGCACAGGCTCTAACTGGGCGGAAGCCCACTGACGAGGTCAGAACTCCACTTCTCGGCAACACTACAGCTTCTGTCGACTCTACTTATGGTACTACCAGTGTGCAGCCGTCAGGATCAACCGTGGAAGTGCCGCTCTGGTTGATCGCGTTTTTCGCTCCCGTTATCGTGCACTGGTTCTGCGGGTCAATCAAAACGTTCGATGAGCCCGAAGCCCGAATGCCGTTTTCTTTGGTCGATGTGATAAATATATTATTATCTTCCGCGTCACTGGTCATCGCGAGAGTTACCGAGGAATTGTCCTTGGATTTAATTCCGTCATTCTTTGCTATCAGGTTAATATCGAAAATCGCTTCCAGTATAACAAGCCCAAAGCTCTCAGCCGATATTCCTTCACTGCAGTCGATAAGTGAGATGCTTTCTGCCGTGATTTCTATCCTGCTTTCCCCGTTTGCCTGTATACACTTCCTTCCGTTTCCGTCAATCCGGAATGTAGCCTCTTTCTCGTTAAACAAGAGCTCATCAAATCTTGACAGATTTAGACGATCCTGATCCACTGTCCAGCCCGTTATTGTCACGCTTGGTACGATTGTATCTAAAATAATATCCAGGTTCACACCACTGTCCCTTGTTACTGTTATAAACCTCGATAACGTTACGCCCGGAAGCTCAAATTCAATCTCTACAGATGAAGCTTCGTTGTTCGGCTTGAACTTCAGTTTGAATTCTCCGGCTGAGTTTGTGGTATCCCTATCCTTTCGGTTACCGTTCTCAAATACGGTGACCCTAATGTCTTCCACCGATCCGCCGATAACGTCTTCAATAAGGCCGTTAATAGTCACTTTCTTGTTGCCTCCGCCGCCTCCGTTCGAGCCGCATCCCGTTATACCGTAAGACGCATACGATACTGCTAGGAGCAGTATTAATAGAAAATGTTTATATTGCAGGGATTTTTTCATCACATCCTCCTTCGATCTATTGATTACCGGTCGGTATCCAACAAGATGCTGTCACCAGCACTCTCTCGCAATATATATTAACTGACAATAATAAAATTTAATATAGGCTACGGGTAACCACATAACCCGCAGCCTATATGTTGTTTATCCGATACGAGCGACTAGTGAGCTTTAAAGGCGTACTGCCAACCAAGCCAAAGTACCCAGTCAGATTCAAGCTGAGGGCCGTTCAGGTCCTGGAACACAGGAAATCCGAACTCGACCGCAAGCCTCTGGCCTTGGATAAATCTCGGTCCCTCCGCTACAAGGAAATTCAGCCCGAACAGCATGTCCAGCCTGTCGCCGCCCCTTAGTTTAGGGTCAGCGGTGGGCACCACCGCCGGGTTAAGAGCGGGGTCTGCGCCGTCAATATTACCCCAGGAAGACCAATCTAGCCTGTACGAGGTGCTGACCCAGTTAAACCAGTCCCAGGCTCCCCAGGCCGTAGCGTCAAACTGGTCCCCGAGAGTATAGTCTCTATCGTTTTCTCCAAGCCTTATAACACCGGAAATCTGTGAGCCCCAAGAAACCGCTTTGTACTGGCCGAGGTATGTAACTGCTGGCAGGAGGTCCCATGTTCCCGAGCCCAGCTGCATAGGGTAGGGGAGCTGCTGGTTCGGTCCCGCGGGTGTCCTGTCTTTTTTATCGATCGACCCGGTAGGTAAGCTGAGTCCGGCGGTTATGTGCACCCTCTGACTGTAATTGTCGAATATCTTTATGAGGCCCGCAAACTTAATATCGCCGAGCCCTTCAGTTTCCGTCTTAAACCGCGTCCCCATACGAGTCAGATGGTTCATCTCTTTCTTCACGTAAGGGAGCATCCCCATAAGTGTTATGTAATCAGTCGGTGCGTACATCAGACTGAACATATGCATCTGCGTCTGCATGTCCGTAGGCGTGACCATAAAGTCTCGGAGCACCCTCTGGTTACTCACTTTTTTTGTTCCAACCCGGTTCCCGTCCATATCCATAAGCATGAAACGGTATGTGAACATAATCTCCCCCGCGCTGTGAGTATGGTCACCCATTACCCCTATCGGCGCGTGCCCGTCGGGTCTGCCGCCGTTCCACTTTTTGTCAAAAGTTTGACTGCTCTGGAATTTGTCTGCATCAGTGACTTGACAGCATGACTGAGCGCTTGAGCTTGAAGCAAAACCCATCAGGAACAAAACCGTAAGCACTGTGCACTGTGCGATTAATCCTTTCGGATTATTAAAATATTTCATTATTTCCTCCCAATATATTCTTTGCCTCTTTCGTCCCTACGGCTCATAAATGGAACACGCAGAACGTACTCCCGCAATCTGCGTGAGGGCGGGAATCTGCCATTCCCGGCCATCGGGCGAAAGGGCGTAATCCTCGATTCACAAAAAATTCGAGGTTTTACAGATAGTGATGTCCTTCTTAAGAAATAAACGAGGGAGGTGACCTGATCGGTAAGTTTTTATAAAAATTCTCAGTGTAAATAACTTCTATAAATACGGCAAAATAACTTGCATATTTATCCGGGCTTAAAACGTCAGTCTGGGTCGTAAGTGCGTACGAGGCTCTTGAGTTACAGCAGCTGTAGCAAAAACAATGCTTCTCAGAGCCGTTTTCCTGCTCCTTACTAGTAAGAAGAAATACTATATAAGAGACGCCGTGCTTGCTCTCGTGCGAGGGGCAGTGAAACACGGAGTACGATTTTGATTCAGCTCTTGGGGGGCTATATCGCTGTGAAGTGAATAATACGATGTTTGCCGATATAAGGACAATGAAGAATAAAAGTGAAAATCTTCTTGTTTTAGTACCCATCTGACTGTCTAATAGACTAAATTTTATATATGATTATATCTGGCATTTGGAATTGAGTACATAGATATGGCTATAAATATCGGTATATTAGGATCAACAGGATATACGGGCGCTGAGCTCCTTAGAATCCTAGTGAATCATCCCGGTGTCCGGATTTGCTGGCTTAGCTCCGAGAAATTCTCGGGTGAGAATATCTCCCGTGTGTTTCCGCAATTCGAGAGTTCTCTCGACATAGAATGCATAGGCGTCTCCAATCTCAATGAACAGCATAAGGCTGACCTCGTGTTTTCGTGTCTCCCACACGGCATTTCCGCTCGCTTTGTATCGAAGTTTTTAGAAACGGGTGCACGCGTAATTGACTTCAGCAGAGATTTTCGCTTCGGTGACGCCTCAGTCTACAAGACTTTATTCAAGAAGGATCATAAATACCAGGACCACTTACAAAATGCGGTTTACGGACTGCCCGAGCTGAACAGGGAAAAGATACGGGACGCAGTGCTTGTTGCAAACCCGGGATGCTATGCTACCTCGGTTATATTAGGCCTGTTGCCTATTGCTGCAAGCGGGCTTTTAGCCGGAGATTCTATAATAGCCGACATCAAATCATCTATCTCAGGCGGGGGCCGAGCCCCTTCACTCGGGCATCATTTCTCAGAGGTAAACGAGGCCCTGAGTCCAGCCCCCGATTCAGCCCGCGACCAGGAAGCCGAGATGGAGCAAAAGCTTGCCGAGGTAATGGATGTACCCATTAACGTAAACTTTGTTCCCCACACGGCACCTATAAACCGCGGCATACTCGCTACCATCTACTGCCGTTTAAATGATAAAGCGGACTACGAGCGGGTATATGAACTTTATAAAGCCCGCTATAGTGATGAACCCTTCGTTTCGCTTCTGTGTAAGGGGAAGCTCCCCGGGGTGAAAGACGTAACATATTCAAACATGTGCCGGATAGGTTTAGCCCAAAGAGATAATATGATAATTATTGTAGCCGCGCTCGATAACCTCGGTAAGGGAGCCTCCGGGCAGGCCGTGCAAAATATGAATATAATGTTCGGGCTCCCAGAAAACAAAGGACTTACAGGCGCTGCAACATATCCATAAGCGAGATAGAAAGTAATGAACACAGTTCCTCATCTATTCATATCTGCCGTAAACAAGTTCTCAGCAAGCGAGGCGGTATTTGAGCATGGCAAACGGGTTTCGTATGCTGAGCTCAAAGAGCTTGTAAATAAATTCTCTTCATATCTGAGCTCTATAGGGATTAAAAAAGGCGACAAGGTAATAATACTCTTACCCAATTCTATTGAATTTGTTGTTTCGTTTTTCGGTATCGCTCAGTTGGGAGCTATATCTGTACCTGTGAGCACGGCGTTTAAGAAACATGAAATCCTGTTCTACATCGAGCACTCTGGGGCGAGTCTAATAGTAACCGATGGCGAATTTGCCGAGGTGCTTCAGGATTCGGCATCCGAATCCGGCGCTCTGATTAAAGTTGTGAAAGGGGATTCTCCAGATTGGCTAAAGCGCACCGAAGCTCATTTGGATATTGAAAATATAAGCCCCGAAGACGAAGCCATATACCTCTACTCGACAGGCTCGACCGGGCAGCCTAAAAGAGTCTCCAGAACTCACAAGAACCTCGTAGCGCTTGCCGATAACCACACACAGACAGTTGGCTGGAACGAGAGTGACCGGGTTCTGTTCACGGTCCCGATCTCCCACACTTACGGCTTTGGCAACTTTATCAGCTCTATCAAAATAGGCGCCGCCATCGTAACCCTGAGCGAGTTTAACCGCCACAAGGTTCTTGACCTTTTAGAGAAGGAGTCGGTCACCATTTTCCCGGCAGTCCCTGTAATGCTGGACGCTCTTGCTAGGACTGTACTGAAAGAGCCGCTCGACCTGAGTGCCCTGAAGCTTGTTATCTCCGCTGGCGCTCCGCTTGCGGAGCACATCTTCCGGGGCTTTCATTCAAAGTTCGGTGTCTACCCGCGTCAACTCTACGGCTCCACTGAAACTGGAGTAATCTCCATCAACCTCGAGGACTCCATAGAAGAAAGGTTCAGCTCTGTGGGCTGTGCGGTAAAGAACGTTGAGGTCCGAGTTCTTGACGACTCTGGAGTGGATGTAGAGCCTGGCCAGATAGGTGAGATCATTGTTAAAAGCCCTTCCATGACTACTGGCTATTACGGCCTTCCCGAAGAGACAGCCGAGGTATTTAAAAACGGTTACTATTTCACAGGAGACCTGGGAAGAATCGACCCTGAAGGCTATATATACATAGTTGGCCGTAAGAAGCTCTTTATAAACATAAGCGGCAATAAGGTCGACCCGGCAGAGGTTGAGAACGTGCTTACTTCACACCCACTGCTCAAAGAAGCCGTAGTGTTAGGCGTAGATGACGAAAAGGGCGGCGAGCTTGTAAAAGCGGCCCTTGTTACAGAAGGGGATATAGAGCCAGGGGAGATCATTGAGTACTGCAGGGACAGGCTCGCAGGATACAAGGTGCCTAGGATAATACAGGTTGTAAACGAGCTGCCCCGCAGCCCTTCGGGCAAAGTTCTCAGGGAGCGTTTAAAATAATAATATGAGTAAAGAGACTAAAGAGCGTATAAAACACCTTCTTGTTCAAAACGTGTTAAAAAGCATGAGCCCGGAGGAAATAGAAGACGATTCATCGTTAATAGACCTTGGGGTGGGACTCGATTCGGTGGCGACCCTCGAGCTCGTGGTGGCGCTCGAAGAGGAATTCCAGGTGGGCATAGACGAGGGTGAGATAACTCCCGAGATTCTTGAGTCGGTAAATTCTATCAATGCATTCTTGTCTGCTAAATCTTAAGCGGTATGGCTTTTTAGATAGCTCTAGTTTGTTAAACCCTTGTCCTTCAGGTATTTCTCAAACGAGTTTATAAATTCCTTCCTGACCCGCTCGCTCGCCTTCCCAATCGGTGCGATAACCGCCTTTTCGTATATCTCAGACGCTGTATCTTCAAGCTTAGTGTCCCCTGTAGTGCGCGCCATTCTGAGCATCGCGATAGAGTTATAGAATATAGCCTTAAAGAGCGAGCGTCTGGCCTCGTTGAAGCGGAATTCCTCCATCAGTTTCTGCGATTCGAGCAGCGCGTAGAACCCTACTCCGCAAAAAAGCGTAAGAAGCTTTTTTGCCTCATCTTGTGACATCCCCTCAATTAAGTACACGAGAGGAGCCTCCACAATGGACTCGAGCTCTTGTTCCTTGCTGATAATATTAGCAAGCTCCTTTACCTTATCGCCGTCCGCGTTATTCAAGAGGTCTTTCAGCGCCCCCTGCACATATTCGAGTGCAAAGCTATCCCTTATTTCATGCAGACTCAACCCTTCGGACTTCATAGCTTTTATGTGCGCGAGCTTGTCTATGGTCTTTTCAGGGAAGTAGAGCGTAGTTTTCCTGACCCCTTTCCTAGTGGTTCTTTTCCGCTTAGGTTTCGGTATTAGCCCCAGCTTGGCGCAAACTTTGATTGTATTCTCAGGGTCTCCCCCCAAGTCTATCTTTCTTTTCTTAGCTTCTATTATAATTTCTTCAAGTGAAATCTCTTGCATACCAAGATATTAAGCAGGTTGTAAAGCTTTTGTCAATCTATTTTATTTAAAATACATAACCCCATGCAATTGATTTTAGACCTTATTTGGTTTATTACTTTGTAATGGCCAGAAGTACCCTCATAGTCTATGAGCCCATAGATAGTTTCAGGGATAAAAGCTCCTATTGGCTAGAATACGTAAAGTTTTACGAAAATTACTGGGGAGGTCCCACCTCTCCACTTGGTGTATGGTTCGGTAACGAGTACAAGGCATTTCAGCAGGCGCTAGCCAATCATCTTGAGATAGAAGAGCGGGAGATTGAGGACTGCTACTTCATGAAAGACGATCATGGGAGTTACTACGTGGCCCCAGCATCGTCAAAGGCCAATATTCTAAGCGCCGAAAACATTATCCCGCTTGACTGGTTCATGCTGTTTACAGAGGACGAACGCAAGACCCTCTTCACCCACTGGGGCCTAAACGCCATACATTACGACGCTAATATAGCGCATGCTCTAGATAGAATTGTCGAGGCCGAAGCTATACTCGAAAATTACTCAAATCTGGATGACAAATCAGCTTTTACAGCTCTCCACCCGGGAAATGTCGAGCATATGAAAAAGGGTCTATCCGATCTCCGGGCTTGGCTTTCCGGGTTTGATCCCGGCGGCTTCATCGTTCTAAATTACGGTGATATCTGCTCCATCATACACCCCTACACCCTCGATAACGAGCGCTCTGTTACAGAAATCTGGGGCGTGCTCCGCATGATACAGGAGGGCAAAGCCAAAGAGGCCGACTCCTCGCTCATGATACTTCTTCAGAAGTGGGACGAGATAAGAAGTAAAGCCGAGGGCAATATAGATACCTCTCCCATCCAGTGAGTATCCCAAATACTCATCATAACGTTTAAAATACCGTAAATGGCATAATCTCTGTCTGATTTTATGACGAATGAC
The DNA here is from genome assembly GCA_965216785.1 of Thermodesulfobacteriota bacterium. Taxonomy (GTDB): domain Bacteria; phylum Desulfobacterota_D; class UBA1144; order Nemesobacterales; family UBA2774; genus UBA2774. The sequence goes on along the minus strand of OZ244197.1, from coordinate 567,718 downwards.
AGATGATTTTGCAACATAAACGGCTGTAACCCTCCTCAAGTATTGCCCTTTTAGAATCTTCGTTATGGCAGATAATTTGCAATTTTAGTGGGTTATGAGGGTTTATATGTATAAATTCCAGTACAGGAGGCGTAATCATGCAGTTTATGATAACCCAAGTTCATGACCCCGAAAATTGTCCCAAGGACATCGGGGGTTTTAGGAAGGTATTTATAAACGAAGATGTGGACGACCTTAAAGTGAATAATATTTATATTGAGCACGGCTCACATACAATTATTTATACGGTTGAGACCGATGATTACGATAAAGTCGTCGAGTTCCTCGAGCCGGGGATGTTAAAGTGCACATCGTCCATATCACCCGTTTCCTCTTTATCCGTCGGTGAGATTTTAAATAAGTAATATAGAATTATTGAATTCTGAGGTATGTTACCATCGGAGTTTAAGCCTTCTCACCTCGACGATAAATAATGTATTTAGATTAGGGAGTTACATCGACAATTCGACTCTCGTAGGGGTTCCCTATCAATTCAATTATGCCTGCTCCTGCCCCCTTCCCTCAGCTTTTTTTATTAAAGCTGAAACCTATTTCCAATCGTATTAGTTTATAGACATATAACCGGCACAAAACCGGAGCATCTATTTTCATTAAAAGCACATCTAATCCTACAGGAGGCCAGGAATGTCTAAAAAAATCGAATACGGCCATACATACGACGAAGAAATAGCTACTGTTCAGCTTGAGAGTGTTGTTCACGAATTTGACCACGAAGAAATTGAGGAGCCGCAAAAGGTTCTGGACGAGGAGCTCCATTCCGAGCCGGAGCCCGCGCAAGTCGTTGCTAAGACTAAAGGTAAAAAAACAGAAGAGGTAAACCGTGACCTCAGACTTGTAAACGCATACTTTCAGGAAGTAAGTCTTGAACCGCTTCTAACGCCGAATGAGGAAGCTCAGATTGCGGCTAAGATCAAGGCTTGTGAATCCGGTGCCAAAGACTGCAAAAAGAACATTGAAAAATTAACCGGCATGAAATTTGACGCCGACTGGGCTAACTACCAGGTCGAAACATATAAATATCTAGATACCGAGGTGTGGAGCCTTTCCCCGAATAGCTCCAAGTTGACTGCCGGCGATAAGAGACTTCTCGCTCTTCTTCTTGGCAGGTACAGAGCATTTACAAACAAAGGCGTCCAGCTCAGGAACAGGTTTGTAAAATCAAACCTCAGGCTTGTCGCCAGTATGGCAAAGCGCTACGTCGGACGCGGCGTTCCTTTCCTCGACCTCATCCAGGAAGGTAACCTCGGCCTCATAAAAGCTGTAGAAAGGTTCGACCACGAAAAGGGCTACAGGTTTTCCACATATGCCTGTTGGTGGATCAACCAGGCTATGACCAGGGGCATATTCAATCAGACCAGAACTGTTAAGATGCCCGCCTACCTTCTGGAAAAAGCAGGCAAGGTGCGCCACGTAAAAAGGGTGCTCACCAAAGAGAACGAAAGAGAGCCATTTGCCGAAGAAATTGCCGCTAAGGCAAAAATGAGTGTTGAGAACGTTAGGAGAATACTCGAATCAGGCGGTAACCGTGTAGTTCGTCTCGACACCCCTGTCTGGGCTGGTGAGAACGCGACATATCTCGATTTCGTCGAGGACTCTGGCTCCACAGGCGTTGACAGCCTGATAGCCGAGATCTCCATCCCCGACAACATCAACACCGCTCTCCTTAAGCTTAACATTAGAGAGAGGGAAGTCGTGAAGATGCGCTTTGGCATAGGGTATGAAACAGCTTTTACGCTCGATGAGATCGGCAAGAAATTCCAGCTCACCAGAGAGAGAATCAGGCAGATCGAAAAGAAAGCTCTTGAGCGTATGAGGCGCTCAAAGTCGGCTCCCGTGCTCAGAAGCCTCATGGACGTATACAACTAAATCGATTATCCCCCGGCAGCTTCGCGCTGCTCCTTATGAAGCTGCCGGTATTTAAACTCTAAATCCCCCCAAACTCAATGATGTCATCCTGAACTTGTTTCAGGATCTCCATCTTTGCCTTTTTATACCCTCCTTTCTCAAAGGAGGGCTAGGGAGGATTATTTATCATTAATACTTATTCCGCTGTTTATGCTATCCTTCCCCTCAGAACAAATGAAAGCATCCGACATCCACACCGTAGTAAAAAAATTAAAAGCAGAATACTCCAAATGGACCGTCCCGGCAGTCACGCTCGAGGCAGAAACCTCCCGAGACCCATTTAAGGTGCTCATCTCCACAGTCCTCAGCCTCAGGACAAAGGACGAGACCACGGCTGAAGCATCCAGGCGCTTATTTAAGCTTGCCGATAACCCGGGCGATATGCTCAGGCTAAGTAAAGAAACCATCGCGGACGCCATATACCCGGTTGGGTTCTATAAGACCAAAGCTGAGAACATTCTTGGAATATGCCGTGAGCTGGTAGAGAAATATGACTCTATTGTCCCCGACGACCTGGACGAGCTTCTTAAATTCAAGGGTGTAGGCAGAAAAACTGCAAATCTGGTACTCACGCTTGGGTATAACAAGGACGGAATATGCGTGGATACCCACGTCCACAGAATTTCCAATAGGCTTGGTTATATTCGAACGAAAGACCCGCTCGATACAGAGATGACGCTTAGAAAGAAACTCCCCCGCGAGCATTGGATAGACTACAACAGCCTCCTAGTAGCCTTCGGCCAGCACCAGTGCCGGCCCATCTCCCCCATCTGCTCCACCTGCCCGATCACAGAGCACTGCGACAGAGTAGGGGTAGATATAAGTCGTTAAATAGTCATTCCGGGCTTCGACCCGGAATCTCATCCTTCAAGCTATCATTCTGAACCATGTCCCGGACTTGATCCGGGATCTATTCAGTATTGTTTCAGAATCTCATCTTTTGCTTTTGTCTTTTCTTATTCCCCCTTAGAAAAAGGGGGATTAAAAGGGATTTGTTTTTTTGCCTGTCTCGACATTGCTTGAGCGAAGTCGGATATCCTGTTGACTATCCCCCCATTCCAAATATAATTCTTACCCCGTAAACTGAAATAATTTCCCCTAAATACTTTGGAGGATTTTTAAGACTTGGAAACAGTCGTTTTTTACCTATTCGCGGCCCTCGCTGTAGCAGGCGCAATTGTTGTTGTAACTCACAGTAACCCTGTTTACAGCGCCATTTCCCTTGTACTCACTCTTTTTTCAACGGCTGTACTTTTTGTCCTCCTGCACGCCGATTTTGTGGCTGTCGTTCAGGTGCTAGTTTACGCGGGCGCGATCATGATCCTATTTCTATTCACGGTCATGTTCCTCAACATCCGGCCCGAAGCGTTCAAATTCGACTCTAAGTACATGAAATTCAAGATAAGCATTTTCATGGTTTTGCTGCTGTTTGTAGGCTATTTCGCAAGCCTTGGGTTCAGCAGGGGGATTAAGAGGAGCTACACCGAGTCCGTGGACTTCGGCTCAGCTAAGGGCGTAGGCACTATGCTGTTCACAGAATACCTTCTGCCATTCGAGCTAACCTCTGTTCTCATAGTGGCCGCCATCATTGGTGTTGTAGCGATAGCAAAGAGGAGGGACGGCTGAGTTGGCTATATCCATAGAGCATTATCTCGTGCTTAGCGCGATTCTCTTTCTCATAGGCGCGTTCGGCGTCATTACGAGGAAAAACATTCTTATCGTACTCATGTGTCTTGAGCTCATGCTAAACGCTGCAAACCTCGCGTTTGTAGGGTTCTCCCGGGCGCTTGACGATATGACAGGACATGTATTTATGATAATGTCGCTCACTGTAGCGGCTGCCGAGGTCGCCGTAGGGCTCGCCCTTGTGGTTGCGATATACAAGCACAGAGAGTCACTCAATATAGACTTATTAAAGCTTCTTAAAGGATAGATATGATTGCCTGGATAATTTTAATTCCGCTCATCGGAGCCATTTTTAACGGCCTTTTCTTCGCATCGGGCTTCTACAGGAAAGTGCTCGGGGGAGACGAGCACACAGAGCACAGCGTCTCAGGCGTCATCGCCTCGCTAACAGTACTAATATCCGCAATATTATCAACGGTATTATTCACAAGGTTATTGTCTATGGAGCCTTCGGATAGGCAGATCATAGAGACTCTATTTGTCTGGATACCTTCGGGCGCATTTACGGTCAGCTTTGAGGTCCTCTTCGATACGCTCTCATGCGTCATGGCGCTAATCATCACCTGGATAGGGTTTCTCATTCATGTCTACTCGATCGGCTACATGCACGACGACAAGGCCTACGCCAAATATTTTACGTATCTGAACATCTTCATCTTCTTCATGCTGACTCTCGTATTAGGAAACAACTTCCTTCTCATGTTCGTTGGCTGGGAAGGTGTGGGGCTCGCCTCTTATCTGCTCATCGGTTTTTGGTTCAGCGATACCGAGAAAGCCTATGCCGGTAGAAAGGCATTCATAGTAAACAGGATCGGCGATTTCGGCTTTATCTTAGGCATATTCCTCATTTTCTTCCTTTTTGGGTCCGTTAATTATCAGGACGTATTCGCAAAAGCCCTAGACCCTTCGTTTATGACCGGAGTGTCAGGACTTGCAATAACCGCGGTCGCGCTACTACTCTTTGTAGGGGCCGTTGGTAAGTCAGCTCAATTCCCGCTCTACGTTTGGCTCCCGGACGCTATGGCCGGCCCGACCCCTGTTAGCGCGCTCATACATGCGGCTACCATGGTCACTGCGGGCGCGTACATGATGTCTCGCTGCAATGTGTTCTATTCCCAGTCCCCAACTGCACAGATGATAGTCGTATCTATCGCGGCTTTTACCGCTATCCTTGCCGCCAGTATTGCGATTACCCAAAACGATATTAAGAAAGTCCTTGCATATTCTACTGTCAGCCAGCTCGGATATATGTTTATGGCAATCGGCGTCGGCGCATACACGGCGGGCCTATTCCACCTGGTAACTCACGCGTTCTTTAAAGCGCTATTGTTCTTAGGCTCAGGAAGCGTCATTCACGCGATGAGCGGTGAGCAGGATATAAGGCATATGGGCGGGCTTAGAAAGTTTATTCCCATAACGGCCATTACATTTCTCATCGGTACTCTGGCTATTGCGGGCGTTCCTTTCCTGTCGGGTTTCTTCAGTAAGGACGAGATACTCGCTTCCCTGTATGACGGGGGGTATATGATCCACTGGATCGTGGCCTTGATCACGGTTGTACTAACGGCGCTTTATATGATCAGGCTCTACGTTCTCACCTTTGAGGGCGAGTCCAGGATCACAGAAGCTGTTAAAAAGCATATACACGAATCCCCGGCGACCATGACGATACCACTCATAGTTCTGGCTGTGCTTTCCATTTTCGGGGGCTACATCGGCGTGCCTGAGTTTATGGGCGAGGTAGTAGGGGTACACGATTCGAATTTATTTGAGAAATTCATATCCACCTCGATCTTGCTGGACGGCACCAGACACATAGGTCATCACCTTTTCAGCCACTGGACCCTGGTTATCTTCTCTATCGTTGCTGCTTTGCTTGGAATACTAATCGCCCTGTACCTATATCTCATTAAGCCTTCTTCGGCTGATAAAATCGCCGAGAATGAAGTGGTCAAGCCTCTTTATGAGGGCTCTCTCAATAAATGGTATGTGGATGAGCTATACGACTATATAATCGTAAAGCCCTTTACCTATATAGCAGAGCAGGCCTCGAGGTTCGACCAGAAGTTTATTGACGGCGCCGTAAACGGGGTTGCTTCCATAGTCAGGGAAACGGCTCTTACTCTTCAGGCAGCTCAATCGGGGGCATTAAGAAGCTACGCTTCTCTCATGGCCATTGGAGCCGCTATAATCTTAATATTTATTTTACTATGGCAGTTTTAGCAGGCTCTATCTAGCAATACTCACCAGCAGCCCACACTATCCTAATAGGTTCTGTCATTCATAGTAGACCATTATAGTTTTATAGTTCTTAGATATTAGCAAAAGGGCAATAAAAAAGGCGGCAATTTTGTTCGAATTGCCGCCTTTTCATCTTTTCTCCTTTAACTTTTATACGTCAAAGTAAAGCATAAACTCATAAGGCACCGGCCTTAGTTTAATTGGGTTTACTTCGTTTTCCATTTTGTAGTCTATCCATGTCTCAATCACGTCTTCTGTGAATACATCACCCTTGAGAAGGAATTCGTGATCTGCCTCGAGTGCTTTAAGCGCGTCTTCGAGTGTGCCCGGGACTGATGGAATGTCCGCAAGCTCCTCCGGTCCCAATGCATAGATATCCTTATCCAGCGGATCGCCCGGATCGAGCTTCTTCTCTATACCGTCGAGCCCTGCCATCAGCATGGCAGAGAAAGTCAGGTATCCGTTGCTTGAAGGGTCCGGGAAGCGGCACTCTAGCCTTTTTGCTTTAGGACTTGGCGAGTACATCGGTATCCTAACCGCGGCGCTTCTGTTTCTTGCCGAATAGGCGAGGTTAACCGGCGCTTCAAAGCCCGGAACAAGACGTCTGTAAGAGTTTGTAATCGGATTACTGAACGCGCAAATTGTAGGTGCGTGCTTTAATATGCCGCCTATATAGTGCATAGCCATATCGCTCATTCCGGCATATCCATTTCCCGCGAACAGGGGTTTATTTTTCTTCCATATCGACTGGTGAACGTGCATTCCCGAGCCGTTGTCTTCAAAGAGAGGTTTAGGCATAAATGTGACCGTTTTACCATAGCTTTTTGCCACGTTCTTTATAACATATTTATACCACATCATCTGATCGCCCATCTGTACCAGCGGTGCAAACCTCATATCGATTTCAGCCTGCCCGGCTGTTGCTACCTCGTGGTGGTGAGCCTCTATCAATATCCCGAGTCTCTCAAGAACACTAACCATTTCCGAGCGCATGTCCTGGTAAGAATCTGTAGGCGGGGTAGGGAAGTACCCTTCTTTATGTCTTGGCTTATAACCGAGGTTCGGGCCTTCGTCCGCTCCTGAATTCCAGATACCTTCCACGGAGTCTATAAAATAATAGCCCGAGTTTGCTGTCTGATCGTACCTTACGTCATCTAATATAAAAAACTCGAGCTCAGGGCCGAAATACGCTGTATCTCCGACTCCGCTGCTCTTAAGGTACGCGTTTGCTTTGTTAGCAATATTACGCGGGTCTCTGGAGTAAGGCTCGCGTGTAATAGGATCGACTATAGCACAAATGATCGCGATTGTAGGAATAGTTAAAAACGGGTCGATCCTGGCTGTTGCTGCTTCAGGAATCATAAGCATATCGCTTGCGTTAATTGACTGCCATCCCCTAATGCTTGAACCGTCAAAACCCAGGCCTTCATCGAATGTTGAGGCCTCAAATTCTCTTGCGGGAATGCTAAAATGCTGCCAGGTTCCAATGAAATCAAGGAATCTAAAATCGACAAATTCAATATTATTGTCCTTAATCATTTTCAATACATCGGCTGGTTTCTTTGGAAACATACTCGTACTTCCTCCTTTGCTGGTTTTCTTTCTTGTTGTGGGCATAATGCTTTGCTCCTTTGTATATATTATTCTAGTGTGTGGATATTACGGATTTAGCGACAACCTTATACCCCTATAAGGCGTCATCACCCCTTTCACCAGTTCTAATTCTGACTACTTCTTCCATAGGTAGGATAAAGATCTTTCCATCCCCTATCTTACCTGTTTTGGCGCTGTCCATAATGGAGTCTATCACTTTTGACACCATTTCGTCCGAAACTACAATCTCAAGCTTAATTTTGGGAAGGAAATCAATAACGTATTCAGCCCCTCTATATAGCTCGGTATGACCCTTTTGTCTGCCGAATCCCTTAACCTCAGATACTGTAAGACCCTGAATCCCGATTTCTTTTAAGGATTCTTTTACATCATCAAGCTTAAATGGTTTGATAATAGCTTCTACTTTTTTCATAGGAAATTCCTCCTTCCCATCTAGTTAATGCAAACACCATACCACTTATCAAAACGCATTTCAATCAATGAAATAGGCATCTTATGAAATGTTAATAAAAAAATGTGCCTCACTTTTAAGCACGAAGTTTTAAAAATTAGACACTTGATACGTGATTTTATCCGAATTATTAATTCTTCCGTCTTAATGGTTAACTTTACGCTAGTTTAAACTTCTTTTATCGTGGCAGAAAAACCTTTAAATAAGATCGATATTTTAGTCAAACCATAATAGTGAAAATAGTGTTTCCCTTACAAAATGTGAATTTAAAGTCGCATATTGACGTTTTTCGTCACAATTGCGCATTAGGTACTCACTAGTCTGTACAAGATTATATAGTGATATAGGGGGCTTATGGATATTTTACAGACTAATTTGTGTATGGCACGCTACTTGCAAAATTCTTAACCTATATGAAAATGCAGATAGCTAAGCTTCTGGTTAAAGAAGATATTTTAAGCCTGGAGCAGATAAAAGAGGCGATTGAGAAAAAGTACAATTCCGATATGGAGCTTAGTGAGGCTTTAATTGAATTGGGCTACATAACTGAACCTGAGCTAATGGATTTTCTCGGTAAATCTTACGGTGTGCCTGTAATTAGCATAGAGGACCACTCTGTAGATCAAGAAGTTTTAGAGCTTATTCCAAGTGAGATAGCAATAGAGAACCGTCTTATACCACTGAGCATCACAGGTTCTGCATTAACAGTCGCTATGTCAGACCCCTCAAATTTAATACTGTTAGATAAACTAAACTTTTTAACGGGGAAAAATATTATCCCCGTAGTCGTTTCAGAGCGCTCCATAATTGATATGTTAACGCAGTATTACGGATACAATAAAAATTTCACGGATTATTCTAAATTATCGGCAAAACCCGCTGAAAATGAAGATATAGATATAGAAGAGTTAGTAAAAGAGATAGAAGGGTATAAAAACGATGATACTTTAGAAGTTGATATTAACGGATCATTGGAAGAAGAAAATACTCAATCAACATTCAATGAAGAAATTTTTCATGCAGAGAAGATTGAATCTGAAATAGACGCTCCCCCCGTTAGAGATACGAATGAAGATCTTATAGATGAATCTGAAACTGACGAATTGCACAACGACGCTGACAATTCCGGCTTTTTTGAAGAATCGGAGACTCGGGTAGAAGACTCAGCCCCTGGTGATGGCGTAGACGTTTTTAGTCAAAATCTATTTATTAATTCTCCCGATAATAAAGACTCCGCAGAAATGACTGAGGACGAGAACCAAATTGGCGGGGACACTTTGGAGGGAACGGATCAGTCTAATGAGGAACCTGTCCAGCTTACATCTTCATCTCAGGGCTTAAACTCAATTAATGAGCCTTTTGCGGCATCTGCCGAGCCGGAAATTGAAAAGCAACTCCAGGCCTCTGCCTCAGACTCTGTAGATATGAATGATCCGTCAAGTGAAATCACTCCAAATGATATTAGTTCAAGTGGGATCAATAAAAATGTCTTAGTTATAGATAACAGCCCTACGATTCAAAAGTTAATAAGTATTGCCTTAAACCGTCAAGGGTATTCTGTGAGCGCTGTGTCTGATGGTATGGAGGCACTCTCGTGCTTAACTGATGTTAAGCCGGGCTTAATTTTTATAGAAATAAACCTGCCGCACATGGATGGTTACCAGGTTTGCAAGATTATTAAAAGCCACGGGCTCATGAAACAAGTACCCATTATCATGCTGTCTTCTAAAGATGGACTCGTTGATAAAGTACGCTCAAAAATGGCGGGAGCAAACGGAAATATCTCTAAACCGTTTGCGGCAAGTGAGCTTGTAGAGGCCGCTCAAAGATACACAAGCTCAAATGCAGCAGGGTTAATCTCAGGATAAGGTTAGATGTGCATAGTGATAAATCGATGAAAAGAAATATTATAGTTCTAAGCAATGATAGCGAAGAGACAACACACCAGACCAACTCTGAACTGGGTAAAGTCAGCTCAATTGCTAGCGACGAAGTACTGGAGAATAATTTAGTACGTTTATTCTCAGAATTTGATCAGCATCTTCTCTCTCTGAATAAAAAGATAGGGAAAGATCCCTACACTGCTATATCTGTCATGCTTATCATGTTGAACCAGTGTGCAGAATTTACTGAGAAAGTGATGAAAGTCGAACCTGAAACTGAGTTTCTGACAAATCTGGCAAATATCGCTTCGGATAAATACTCTCATCTAAGACTTCTCCATGTCCGACAAAATCGCATCTCAGACGCTACGGCACGGAATCTATATAAAGGATGGACAGGCGAGAAGGCCGAAAGAAACCTTGTGTTTAAAGAAATAAGCTCGGGAATGGCTCAAATCCTGATGTCCTACCTTTCCTTTTTTACTTCGAGCTTCAACGATTCGAATATTTCAGATCAATGGGACGATATTTGTGAAGTATTCGCAGATGATCTGGATCAATCCTTGCAAAGCTTAACCTTTTAGTTTTGAACCATTTGAATTCTATTTCCCTCTAATCATATGTAGCTCTTTCTTCAGATTTCTGAACTCATAGGATATTACGGTATTGAGAATTCCTAATAGGGAATCGGGTAGTTCTATAATCGGGAATTTTGTGTAATATCTAACATTAAAGCTAAAACGGTATCAGTTATTTGCCACGCGCGTGAAATTAAAAGGAGCGGCAAGCCTTGATCTTAAAAACACATGTCTAAGAATATACGAAACAGAGTGATGATTATTTTTGCCCATCCGGCTTTGCAAAAGTCCAGGATTAATATCCAGCTCATCAAAGCCGTAAATGAGCTGGAAGGTGTTACCTTCCGGGATTTGTATGATCTGTACCCGGATTTTCTTATAGATGTTGAGAAGGAGCAGGAGCTCCTATTGGAGCATGACGTGATAGTGTTTCAACATCCATTTTATTGGTACAGCTCTCCAGCCATCATAAAAGAATGGGAAGATCTGGTGCTCGAGTTCGGTTTTGCTTACGGACACCAGGGCACGGCTTTAAAAGGAAAAATGATGATGAATGCCATAACCGCGGGTGGTAGTTTCAATTCGTACAGCAGGGACGGAATTCATTATTATAACGTTAGGGATTTTCTAAAACCCTTTGAGCAATCGGCTGTGCTCTGCGGAATGCATTACCTGCCGCCTTTTGTTGTGCACGACGCTTCGGGTTCAAAAAAGTATCAAGACATAGAAGTGTCTAAAGAGCTATACGGAGAAATAATTAAAACCCTAAGAGATGAGGAAATAAACTTAGCGGCGCTTGAGGAGTTTGAATATATTAATGGTTACTTTCTGGAAAAGTATAAATCCAAGAGCATGTAAAATTGGGAGCATATAATTTTTAGGGCATATAAATTATGGGAAGTGATAATCTCTTATTTCAGGCATTCATATACCTACTTGCAGCGGTAATTTCTGTCCCTATCGCCAAGCGTTTAGGGCTTGGATCGGTGCTTGGTTACTTGCTAGCGGGCGTGATTATAGGACCTTTTGCGCTCAAGTTTGTTGGTACTGAGACGGGGGAGGTAATGCACTTTGCCGAGTTCGGCGTAGTGCTGATGCTGTTTCTGATCGGGCTAGAGCTGCAGCCTTCAAGACTATGGAAGCTAAAAGGGCCCATAGTGGGACTTGGCGGCCTTCAGGTGCTTCTGAGCGCTGTTGTTATAGGGGCACTTGCTTTCGCGCTTGATTTCGGTTGGAGGATATCTCTTGCAGTAGGCCTTATTTTGGCCCTGTCCTCAACCGCCATTGTGCTTCAAACCCTAAGCGAAAAAGGCTTAATGAATTCAGAAGGAGGCCGCTCGAGTTTCTCAGTGCTCCTGTTTCAGGATATAGCAGTAATACCCATGCTGGCATTAATCCCGCTTCTTGCAGTGTCAAGCGTACCGTTTATCGGTGCGGAATCCGGAGCGGGTCATAGCGAATCACCCGTTGAAGCACTGCCGGGGTGGCAGCAAGCGCTGATAGTGACAGCGCTCATCGGAACTATAATTATAGCCGGCAAGTTCTTAGCCCGTTACGCTTTCCGCTTTATCGCCGAGACCAGGTTAAGAGAAATATTCACGGCGTTCGCTCTATTTCTCGTTATAGGTATCGCTCTTTCTATGCAGCTCGTAGGGCTGTCTCCAGCCTTGGGAACCTTTTTAGCAGGCGTGGTTCTGGCCGATAGCGAATACCGACACGAGCTCGAATCCGATATCGAGCCGTTTAAAGGACTCCTGCTCGGTCTATTCTTCATCTCTGTGGGGGCGAGCATTGATTTTAATCTATTTATGCAAGAACCCTATCTAATCTTAGGTCTCGTCGCGGTGCTCGTTTCTATAAAGCTCATTATCTTGTTCATACTCGGCGTAGTCTTCAAAATGAATATGAGCCAAAACTTTTTGTTCTCCTTCTCACTCGCGCAGGGGGGCGAGTTCGGATTCGTGCTCTTTTCTTTTGCTACACAAAATAATGTGATTCCGGCGTATATATCCGGCACCCTCATATTAGTGATCGCGCTTTCGATGATGATGACGCCGATCATGATGATAATTAACGAGCTTCTTATACAGCCCCGCTTTAAGAGCCTTAGCGAGAAAAGGGATCCTGACGAGATAGATGAGAAAAACCCCGTCATCATAGCGGGCTTTGGAAGATTCGGCCAGATCGTCGGTAGACTGCTGCATGCGAATAATATCGGTACAACGGTGCTGGATTATAAGCCGAGCCAGATAGATATGGTAAGAAGATTTGGATATAAAGTGTTTTACGGCGACGCTTCGAGGCTTGATCTACTTACATCCGCGGGCGCTCAGGACGCAAAGCTCTTTGTGTTGGCCGTGGATGACAAAGACAAGGCAATAGAGATAGCGCGCACTGTCAGGAAGCATTTCCCCAATTTACAGATTTTAGCCCGTTCTTTTGATAGAAGACATACCTATGAGTTAATGGATGCGGGGGTTAAGGTTATAGAGAGGGAGACTTTTGCGTCAGCGATTGAGCTTGGTGAAAGCGCGCTCAGGATGCTCGGGTTTCATGGTTACCAAGCGCACCGCGCGGCGCTCAATTTCAAGCACCATGATGAAAAGCATCTTGTAGAGTTATACGACGTGCTGGAGTCCGAGGATGAAAAAGCGTTTATAGAAAAGACCAAGGAGAAAAACCAGGACCTGATAGATCTTCTGAAATCCGATCAGGAAGATATAGAGGAAGATAACGATCATGCTTGGGAGCGTCCGGGAGAGTCATAGTTTTAATTAAACGAGCTATGGATAGTTTCTTTTCTCTCTGGATAATATATTAGATCTATAGTCTCTGATTATTAAAGATCAGATAAGGGGGGCTATTTAATGCCAGATGATAAAAATGTTTTCGGAGAAAAACTCGATACTTGCTCTACGAATCCTATGACGGGTTTTTTCAGGGACGGTTGCTGCAGTTCGGACGCTCAAGATTTGGGTATGCATGTGGTCTGTGCCGAGGTGACAGAAGAGTTCTTAGAGTTCTCAAAAGCAACTGGGAATGACCTCAGCACACCGAACCCTGATTTCGATTTCCCGGGACTGAAACCCGGAGACAGGTGGTGTGTATGCGCGCTCAGGTGGAAAGAAGCAATGGATAACGGAGTTGCTCCACCTGTCGTTCTTACCTCGACCCATGAATCAGTTCTTGAGCTCATCTCCATTGAGGATTTAAAAAGACATTCGCTTGATTTGTCATAGGCGGTCTTAATCATACTTTGGTACTATAAAATATGAGTGGTATGAATTTCAGTGTGAGTTAATTGAGCGATTATTCTGAGTCAAATTTAGACGAAAAAGTAGAAGATTTATTCGAGAACATGGTACGGCCGGTTTTCGAAGATTTCATAAAAGACTATGGCGCCGCTCCCGGCTACCAGGTAAAGCTTGTACCGGACGGGCCGCTGATAATGGGCATCGATAGATACGCCTCTATTATGTTTAAGCATCCAAACGGTCTTGAGATGATCGTCTGTGTCTATTGGGTTTCAGGCTCGGAAAGACTAATTGCCGAGAATATAAGGATGGTCACTCTCAATAAAACTTTCGATATTTTCTCCGTCACCCGTGAGGAGCTTGCCGAGCAGATAGGATTTCTTGCTGGTCTTAAACTCTGATTTCGGGAGTATACTAAATCCGCTTATTTATCTTTTCCCTCATGTTACAAGTAAGACCCTTACATCCATCACGTTCGTATGTGTTGGGCCTGTAATAAGCAGATCCCCAAGCTGCGTAAAAAAGTTGTATGAATCGTTATTGCAAAGAAATGCGTAAGGATCAAGTCCCAGATCATGCGCTCTTGATACTGTAGATCCGTCGGCTACCGCGCCTGCCGCGTCTGTCGGACCGTCGGTTCCATCTGTTCCGCCGCTCAGGATTACAACGTCATTTAATCCTTCAATATGAATGGCCGCCGCTAAAACAAACTCCTGGTTTCTTCCTCCTTTTCCCGTGCCTTCAATTGTCACTGTTGTCTCGCCGCCTGAGATTATGCAGGCAGGTCTCTTTACGGGGTTGCCGGAGCTTAGTATCTCTTCGGCTATAGCTGTGTGCACCTTTGCTACTTCCTCTGTTTCTCCGTGTATGAAAGTAGATAGGATCAGGCTGTTGTATCCAAGCCCCCCGGCTTTCTCGCTTGCGGCCCTTACCGCCTCTATGTTGCTTCCGATTATAACGTTTTGAGTGCGCTCAAACGCGGGGTCCTCAGGCTTGGGGGTTTCCTCGTGACCTCCGCGGCATCCTTTTTCTATGTACTCAATTACAGCCCCGTGAGCTTGTTCTTTAAGCCCGTATTTATTCACAATCTCAAGGCAGTCGTGAAAGGAGTGGGTGTCCGGCACCGTGGGACCTGATGCGATTACGTCCAGGTTGTCTCCAATGACGTCTGATAGTATCAGCGATATCATTGTCGAGGGATAGGCAAGTTTTGCCAGACGGCCGCCTTTGACTCCCGATATCTGTTTTCGCAGCGCGTTTATCTCATGAATCGTAGCGCCGCAGCTAAGGAGCGCTGAGGTAAGCTCCTGCTTGTCCTCAAGCGTAATATCCGCCGCGGGGAGCGGCAGTAGCGCAGATCCGCCGCCTGATATCAAGCAGATAATCAGATCGTCTCTTGCGGAGTTTTTCAGAAGGTCAACAATCTCTTGGGTTCCCCGGAGCCCTTTTTCGTCCGGTACAGGGTGGCCGGCTTCATTCACCTTAATTATTTGTAACGGTACGGAGTGTCCGTATTTTACGTTAACCACGCCCGCGGTTATAAGCCCGCCCAATATATCCTCAACCGCGCTTGCCATTGCCGCTGCCGCCTTGCCCATACCGATTACGTAAATATTTTTGTATTCTGCCAGGTTATATTCACTGCCTTCAAGCCTTAATATCTCACCTTCGCGTTTTAACCTGTTCTTTACGGCGTTTACGGGATCTACCGCTTTTAGGCCTGCCTTAAATATTGCGACCGCATCGCTTCTCAATTTATCTGTATTCATGCTTGCAAATTATAACGAGGGTATCTGTTCGTAACAAGCAGGGCTTTATGTTAGATGCATAGTTGCTATACTTTAAGTACTCATTTAGTAAGCAATACAAAGCCAAAATGTATGAATAAAATAGCTCTAATATCGGTATTGGCGACAATTGCCATGTTGGGATCTTTCTTCAATCCCGCTTGGGGTGAAGAATATATAGATCTCACCTGCCCGCAAATGTGTGAGGAGAGTAGGGATAACTGCGAGTTCTCATGCTCACAGCTCATTGGGGGTGGGGCTAAGGCTGAGAAAAGACGGGAGTGTAATAGGGGCTGCGGAAAAGAGCTTGAGGGCTGCAATGTTAGATGCCTGAACCCTACGCCCAGGCCAACGCTTAAACCCGAGGCGTATCACGACCGTGCGTGCAGGGACGCATGTGATTTAAAGCTTGTTGACTGCAACGAAGTTTGCACCAAATACACAGGCGGCGGGGCCAAGAGCGGGAAGAAAAGCGTATGCAGAAGCAAGTGCGCCGAGAGCTCTGATTACTGCAAAAAAAGATGCGCCGATCCCTCTCTTCCCGAAAGGCTCGATTACCCAGAAAAACCGGATCTAAGCTGTAGTGAAGACTGCGATTACAAGCTCCGGCACTGTAAGTCGGGCTGCAGTGTATATATCGGAGGTGGGGCTAAGTCTGGTAAAAGATCAAAATGCGTATCCGGGTGTAAAGCCGGCTATAAATCCTGCTCGGGTTTATGCTCAGAATAAAATCAGGATTTTTCCATAATTTGATCAAAGCTCGATCCCAGATGTCTTAGCAGCTCTTCTCTTGGAGACTCTGATTCCAGAAGGTCTGAGTATTTATAGATAATCCCCTGCCAGTCTACGGTATGCCAATACGCCTTACCCCCAAGGGTGACAGAAGACGTATCATCTATCTCAGGGTATGCGGTTATGTAGAAATATGGCTCTTCTATACTTTCGTCCCCCGGGAGAAAACCGCAAGTTAGCAATAACCCTGACTCCGTGTAGCAGGTAAACGCTATGTCCATGTGGTGCGGCCACAGCTGAACGGGGCTTGTCTCCTGAGCAAGCGTTCCCTTAAATTCCTTTAAGACCATGTCGAAAATGGAATAGTATCTAAATATGTCCGAGGCGTGCTGAAAGTTGTATATCCTTTCCGTCTCGTCTTTGAATTTTTCAGTGTCGATTTCAGGGCTGATTCCGAGCTTCCCGAGCTCTCTAAGTACGCTTTCCGAAAAGGCTGTAAGCGTTTGTCCCTCGATTGGCAAGTTCCACGTGTAGCCTTTACTCGTTGTGATCGCCGCCGAGTGTGAAACCAGGTCTAGAAGTAATTCAAATGTATGACCGTCTCCAATCGGCACGGGCGTAGTACGGAACCCTAGCGGCCCGGTCCTGAGGCTTATATGCCAATAGTCTTTTTGTGGGGGAGTCATCGAGGCCCTGATTGCGCCTAAGAGTTTTGCGTATCCGTGCACAGTCTCAATTGTTTTAATACCGTCGTTGTAATTAATATCCGGATACTCGGTTTTGTCAGCCATATTTCCTCCTGGATTATTGATGATTCAATTTTAAATTTATACATCTAAATTAAATCCGGGTCGGACATAATCTCGACCATTGAAAACCCATTATGCTTGAAGCATTTTTTGAGAGCCCTTCTGAGCTCCGATTTTTTGGTAACCCTTACTCCAAGCCCTCCGCAGGAGTTCACGTAGTCGGCAAAGTTCGGGTTATGCAGAGAAGTCTGCCATACCTCCCAGTTCCCGGCGCGCTGTTCTTTTGAAATCTTCCCAAGCTCTTTATTGTGAAGGAGCACATGGGTAATGTTCATCCCGTATTTAACTGCTGTAGTTACTTCTGCCAGATACTGCCCGAGCCCTCCGTCCCCGGAGACGGATATTACCTTTCGTCCTCTGAACCTCGGGTCATCTTCCTGGGTCGCTGTCCATGCCCCTATCGCACCGGGAAGAGAAAACCCGATAGAGCCCAGATAGCCCGACATCAGTATCGACTGTTTTTTACATTCAAAGTATCTTCCGAACGAATATGTGTTATTACCTACATCGACTGCTATTATGGCATCCTCTGGAGAGTGATTAGAAAGCTCCTCGAATATATAGGACGAGCTAAGCCCGACAGAGCTTTCGTCTTTTCTCCGGCTTTCTTTCTCCTCCCGCCATATCTTCCACCGTTTTGCTATCTCTTTTCTTCTGTCCTTGGATTTAGCTTTTCCTTTCACCGCTTTTTTTATAAGCTCTGCGGTAATACCGATCTCGCCCCAAACCGGCACTGTGACCGGGTGGAATTTAGCTAAAGCCATGTTGTCAAAGTCCACGTGTATGATCGTCTTCTTCGATGATATTCCTGTGTGGTTACTGAAGCTCGCCCCAAACACTATGAGCAGGTCCGACTCGTTCATAAACCAGCTCGCTATTGGAGTACCGCTCCTGCCGAGTACACCGCAACCGAGTGGATGGTTGTCAGGGATAAGCCCCTTGCCTTTAAATGTCGTAAACACCGGACACCTAAGGCTCTGTGCAAGCTCTGTTATAGAATCCATATTAAACCTTGCGCCGTGCCCTACGATAATCGATGGCCGCTCGGCTTTCTTTATAAGTTTTATCGCTTCGTTTAACGTCTGCCTTGGCGGGGTGATTGTAAGCGGTGTCACTCTGCCTACAGGGCTGCCGGCTTTTGCCTCGTCTTTTGCAGGTAGCGTCTGTACCTCGTCCGGGAAAATCAGATGAGATACCCCTCTGTTCAGTATGGCGCTCTTGAGTGCCAGGTTTACAAGCTCTGCGTGCTTACTCGTTTGAAGCACGGTCTGGGTCCATTGAGCCACCTTGCCGAAAGCTGCCTGCAGGTCCACTTCCTGAAAAGCCCCCGGGCCCAGCACCTGCGTATCTACCTGGCCGCTCAGAGCAAGCACTGGGCTTCGGTCCACATTCGCGTCCCAAAGTCCGGTTAGTAGGTTAGTTGATCCGGGTCCTGCGATTCCAAGACACGCCGCGGGTCTCCCTGTGAGCTTGCCGTAAGCCGAGCACGCAAAAGCAGCAGCCCCTTCGTGACGTATTCCTATGTAGGAGATATTCCCTTTCTCCTCCTGAACCCTCAGCGCGTCCGCAAGCCCGAGGTTCGAATGTCCTACCATGCCGAATACATGCTTGATTCCCCAATTTACCATTGTCTCGGCCATAAGATCGGTAACTGTTCTCTGATGTTCTCCCAAATCTTCAAGCGCGACATATATTCCGTCGTCCCGCTCTTCTATCTCAAATACAGGTACGCCGTCCTCAAACCCTCCGGGCGATTTCCCGGAAATAGGATCAAAGTCCCATCCGTGCCAGGGACACCTGAGCCAGCCGTTCTCGATAGATCCTTCCCCGAGCGGCCCCCCCTGATGAGGGCATTTGTTGTCGAGCGCTCCGTATTTGCCCCCGTGTCTACTGAGGCATAAGGTTAGGTTCCGGCAAGTCCTGGTAGTTACCCTCCCTTCCGGAAGCTCGCCGTGCTCGAGCACTTTGTACCAGCTTTTATGTTTTTTAGCTTGTCGAGTTGTTTCAGCCATTGGATATTTTCCCTCCATCACATTTATAATATAAATGTCAAAAGATATCAAAACTTTTTGTGAACGACCGATACTTTGATATTAGATGTAAAGCATGTGTGGAAGTTGCTCTATTCTGGATTCAGGATATCCAGAATATCCTCAAGCAGTGTTTCTCTGTTATCGAGATTCATTTTGTATAAGAGGACGTCGTCTCTCTTTTTTATTCTGCCCTTTATACCGCCGTCTGTGTGGGCGATAGAGGCGACAAAAGTAGCCGGGGAGTCCAGTATTTCAGAAATTATCCTTACAAATTTACCGGAGAGACACTCCATCTTTCCTATTTCATCAATAACAACAGGTCTTTCATAATCTCTTAGAAAATCTATATTATCGAGGAATTTATCAAAGCCTTTTACGTCGACTTTGTATTTCCCTACATGGTATCCGCTCTGTAAAAGCTCGTGTGCCAGAATCAATCTCTCACCATCAAGGCTCACAGCCTGAAACCCCTTCCTTTCCCCCTCATATCTTATCTCTTCGGTGTAGAACCCTATGGGCCGGGAAAGTGGTATCTTTTGAATAAGGTTTTTGATTAGGGTGGTCTTGCCTATCCCCGGAAGTCCTGAAATTAGTATGTTTTTCTTCGCTCTGTCCATTCCTTATTACCTTTATTCAAGCCTGGGGGAATCAGAGTCGGGGATGAATGATAAGCGTGTGGTTGAGATCAGGCTAAAATTATTCCAGATTGTGATTTAGATTCTGGATTTTTCGGTAATGTCTCTTAAAAGCCCAATAGTTGTATCTATTTCGTCAAACGTGTTTTCAACGGAAAAGCTGAACCTTATGCTCGAGTAAGCCTCTTCTTCCGTAAGCCCCATAGCGCATAGCACATAGGACGGCGCGATTTCAAAATTTGTGCAGGCCGAGCTCTGAGAGCACCTTACACCTACGTTGTCCAGCTCTCTAACGAGCTTTCTGCCGTCTACTCCGCCGAACATAATGTTGGTAGTATTGCATACCCTGCTCTCCGTAGTTCCGTTTACTCTGGTGCCGGGTACAAAGTCGAGCACCATGGCTTCGAAGCGGTCTCTGAGGTCCTTCATCTTTAAGATGTACTGCTCTAATTTTGCCTTTCTTATCTCTGCGGCTTTTCCCATACCTACTATACCGGGCAGGTTCTCTGTACCCGGGCGGAAACCCTCTTCCTGGAAGCCGCCGAAAAGGATCGGAGCAAGCATAAAGCGGTCTTTACAGTAAATGGCTCCAACGCCCTGGGGGGAATGGAACTTGTGACCGGTGAGCGAAAGAAAATCAAACTGCAGCTCATCAAGGTTCATCTTAAGCTTTCCTACAGCCTGCGCCGCGTCGGTGTGAAACGGGACTCCCATGTCTTTGCACATCGCCCCTATTTCCTCTATCGGCTGCACAACGCCCGTTTCATTGTTCACCCACTGAACGGAGACAAGAGAGGTATCTTCGTTAATCGCTCTCTCGAGCTCTTCTCGGTCGATTAAGCCGTTTGGCTGGACGTTTACCATTTTGATATCGACGCCGTTAATGCATAAGTAACTGCACATTTTCTGGATGGACGAATGCTCGACCGAGGTCGTGACCACTCGGCATTTCTTCTTTTTATCCCTTGTACAGGAATAAAACGCCATGTTGTTGGATTCCGTGCCCGATCCGGTGAATGTGACGGCAGACGCATTGCATCCGAGGAGCGCTGCGAGGCTGTCCCTTGCCTGGCTTAGGTGACGGCGGGCCCTCTCTCCGGTAGAGTGAGCGCTAGAGGGGTTGCCGAACTCCTCACCTATGACCTTAAGCACCTCTTCCCTTACTTCGGGGAGCGGTCTCGTAGTCGCGTTATTGTCAAAGTAAATTTCACGGCGTGTCATATCCAGACCTCAATAAAATTATTATACATTATTTGCGGTATTTATACGCCGTAATGTTTTCTGAAAGCCTCTTTTGATTGCCGGGACTGAATTTGAGAGAACAGAGGGTTTTATGGTACGGCTTTTTTCAATTCAATTTGCATTCTGCGCTTCATATTCCTCTGGGGTCATTATCGTAATACAGGGCTTATTCACCCCAACTTCGAGAGGGCCGAGATGGGACAGCAGCTGTACGTCCTCGGATTCTCCATCCTTAGTTAGAGGGACCGGGAAAAATATAAGGTTAGATCGGTTAGTTTGTCGCTGCACCCTCATGTAGTAAACGAGCTTGTCCAGAATGTTATTCAGACGCGAGGTTTCATTTTCACCCTGCTCGATGCTTTTTTTGTCCGGGACTACCCACGCGTCCCACACGGTGGATGTAATAAACATGGGGATCAGGAGTCCCGCATTTTTAGCGTGCTCTGATATATCCCTCTGCTTTCCATCCTCCACTTCCTGCTCTCTAGTAGGTTTGTCCTGGCTCATTTTCTACTCCTCGTTCTTATTCTCCCGGCTCTAATTTTCCGGTATGGTGGCGATAATCCTGAGCGGCGCTCCGCTCCCGCCCTTGATCTTCATGGGAAGCGCGATTACGAATGCTCCCTTTGCAGGAAGTTTATCCAGATTCGCGACATTTTCGAAGGCCGGGATATTTTCCTTAAACAGTATTCTGTGGGTTTCGAACAGTGTAGATTGGCCGTAGTCTATACTTGGTGTATCGAGTCCCACAGCGTTAATTTCTCTGTTCTCAGTTAGCCATTTGGCAGCCTCCGGATGTAGTCCTGGGAAGTGCAGCTCTTTCACAGCTTCCGGGCCCTTTTTATCCGTCCCCATATACTTTACTCTGTCGGGCCAGAATTTGGCGTAACCTGTATTCAATAATAGTATTGAGCCCTCGGGTATTTGCCCGTTCTCTTTTTCCCAATCGGTAATATCCTCAACGCTTACCTGATAGTCCGGGTCTAAGAGCGCTTTTGCGCTCACGTCTATCACTACGGCGCTGCCTATGAGCTTCTCAAGCGGTATCTGATCAACGCTCTGCCTACCTTCAGCAAAATGCACGGGCGCGTCAATGTGCGTTCCGCCGTGCTCCGACGCACTGTAGCGGTGCGACTCGTAGAAGTATCCTTTATCTGTAATACCTTGAAATTCTGTTTCGAGCGTAAAACTCTCAGCCGTCGGCCAGTAAATCGTGTCTGAAGAAAAATCGTGCGTAAGATCGATCCATTTTCCCTCCGGAAAAGTACTCGTCGCGGATTCTGCATTAGTAATGTTTGCATTACCTAATAACAATGCAGCTAATAGTAAGATAAGAAGTCTTGAATGATAATGTTTCATAATTGCTCCTAATTTTCCTTTTTTGGCTCCGTAAGCTCAGCGTTATTAAAGCCTTCCGTGTCTGGAAGATCGAGATCGAGCTCTCTCATGTAATCTATCTCTATTACTACATCCTCCGTTTTACAGTCCAGCACATGTCCCCCTGATTTTTTGTCGTCCGATATGAAATGAAAATGGAATCCTGGCTGATTTATATTGTCCATATACTCGGGCAACCATAGTCCTACGATGGTTCCGGTAATGTTCTTGAATTCGAATTTTGACTCTATTTTAACCACTTCGCTAAGGGGCGGATACGGCGCTGTTTGCTCGGGTACGCTCCTGGTCTTCATATATTCAAAACTCCCGTGAACTTTTATTGCGTAGAATATGTTTTCAGCGGGAAGGGCGTTTTCAATATAGCTTTTAAGTTCTTCGCAGCTCATCTTGCTATGGGGCTTCATAGTTTCATTGGTATCAAAAAATGTTACTATCGCGAAGGGGGTTTTTGTGGAGTCATCCGGGATTTCTATTTTGCCGTCTGACTTAACCTGGTAAAAGACGCCGTCAAGAGCCACCATCTCTCCGTTAAGCCGGTTATATGTTCCCACTCCGAAGTCGCCGTGCTCTTTTAACTCCCCTACAGTTAAGTCTCCGTCGTACACTCCATCTACAAGAGACTGCAGGATAGCGGTCTGAAAGAGAGAATCCTGATGTTCTTCGGCTGTTGAGAGGGTGCTTGAATAAGAAGTCGATATTAGTAGTAGCATAATAGCTCCTATTAGCTTTAAGCCCGGGTTCACCTGTTCTATCCTCCGTCGTTTAGATCATAAGCTTGGCCCATCAGCCGCTGATATTCCTTTTCTGTAATAATCTCCCGGCTCGATTCCATCCTGTCTAAAAATACGACGCCGTTTAAGTGGTCGAACTCATGCTGGAATATTCTGGCAACAAAATCCGAAAAATTCTTTTCCTCAATATTACCCTCCCTTGTCGTGTAACGCGTGCTTATGTGCTTGTGTCTTGGCACAAGCCCCCTAATGCCCGGAATACTCAGGCAACCCTCCCAGTCTTTTTCTTTTTCTTCGGAATAGGAAGTAATCTCAGGGTTTATTATAGCCATGGGGCCGATTTCGGGAGCGCTCGGATATCGCGGATTAGGGCGCGAGTTGATTATGAATATGCGGTAGGGCTCAAACACCTGGGGCGCCGCTATGCCTACACCGTTTGAATCTACTCCCGTTTCAATGAGATTGTCTATAAATTCCTGTACCGAGGGGTCTTCGACGTTATCGATGTCAGAGGCTTTTTCTCGTAATACGTGCTGACCCAGCTCTGCTATTTCCAAAACTTTAGGCATCGTTTCAATTCCCTCGCAGCGGACTCTAGTTTGATATTGTAATTAAAGTTCTGGTGATTGGCTACTAATAAAAAAAGGGCTCTCGGTACGGGTCAAAATAGGGGTTGAAATAGCGATTTGTATGACGCATTATTTAACTGAGGGGATAAACGGGTAGGGTCATGATAAAAAGAACGATTACGGGACTAATGGTTTTGTTTTTGCTTGCCTTCCTTTCTCCTCTGGCGTTCGGTCAAAGCGCAAGCCATAAGAGCAATAAATTAAGCTCAAAGAGCGGGAAAACAGCTTTTAAGTACCCCGCCAACAAAAAAAGCTATAACTCCTTTGGCAACACAAACCTCTTTAACAAGCATAAGGAGTTTCATAATAAGTACTATAAGCCTCACCCCGGTACAAAGGCTTACAACGAAAAATACTACGGGAACCATGGCCACGGTAAAAAACACTACTATAAGAACCATAAAAAGCACTATAACTACTACGGATACAAACCCTATTACAGAGCTTACGGCGGATACGTTTATTACCCGGATGACTATTACGGCTATGAAGATATTCCCTACGACGGCTACGGATCGACTCTAGGCACGGTGCCTGAGAGACGGAGCAACCTGGAAGTAAATAATTACGTATACGGCCCGGATTACGGTATTGATAAGCCAGATTATTACCCTGAAGATGTTTATGAATATCCTGGGGAATATCAAAGTACGCCCGATAGTTACTCATACGCCCCTGAGTCTGAAAGGCGCACCATATACATTTGGACGGATGACCGGGGTATAGAGCATTTCGTGAACGATCCCGACCTCGTCCCAGAGCAGTTTCGGAGAGATTTAAGAGTAGTGGAAGAGTATTAGTACTCAGGAATTAATCCCTCTTTAGCAGTGTCTCCACAGATTTAGATTTCTTCGGACTTAAATTTAGCCACAAAATTGACAATCCCCCGTTCTATCGTTAAACAATTAGGGTAGATGAAGAGGACTTCCCTATACCAAATACATAAAGACCTGGGCGCGAAGATGGTCGAGTTCGCAGGCTGGGAGATGCCCGTACAGTATGAGGGCGTAAGGCAGGAGCACCTTGCGGTCAGGAATCACGCGGGCTTATTCGACGTCAGCCACATGGGAGAGATCGAGGTCAGAGGGCCCGGCGCGCTTGCATACTGCCAGCGGATCACTACAAACGATGCGGCCAAGATAAAGATTGACCAGGCTCAGTATACTCTCATCTGTTATGACAACGGCGGGGTAGTGGACGACGTAATACTTTATAAGCTCTCAGATGAGAACCTTCTGTTCTGCGTTAACGCGTCTAACTCGGCGAAAGTATATGAGTGGATGCTTGCTCAGACAGGGAATTTTGATGTTGAGGTGATAGACAGGAGTCCCGACTACTCTCAGATCGCGGTTCAGGGACCGGATTCTCTCGCAATATTATCCGATAGCATTGGTATTTCTCTTGATGAATTAAAAAGGTTCTATTTTGTCACCTGCACCTGGAACGGCAAAGACATAATAGTGGCAAGGACGGGTTACACGGGTGAGAACGGATACGAGGTATTTCTCCCCTGGGAAGCGGGTCCGGGGTTATGGGAAAGACTTATGGACACAGGCGCCGCCAAGGGAGTGAGACCCGCTGGGCTCGGGGCAAGAGATACGCTTCGACTGGAGATGGGTTATTCTCTCTACGGGCATGAGATAGACGAAGAAACGAATCCGCTCGAGGCCGGGCTCGGACGATATGTGAAACTCAACACAGACGACTTTATTGGCAAGCAGGCGATAGTTGAGGGTACCGCGGACGGGTTAAAAAAAGAGCTTGTCGCTTTTACCATGGTAGAGCGCGGAATACCAAGACAGGGATATAGCATATTCAGGGCAGGGGAGTACGCAGGAAAGGTTACAAGTGGAACTTTTTCCCCAAGTCTTGAAAAACCCATCGGTATGGGTTATCTAAAAGGGGTAGATACGGGTAGTAGCGCTGATGAAATTAGCAGTGACAGGATGCAGATAGAGATTAGAAATACACTCAGGGAGGCTCAGGTGGCTTCGCTTCCCTTTTATAAAAAGGACAGTAATTAAGGAGAATGTATCATGGTTCAGATACCTGCTGAATTAAAATATACGAACGATCACGAATGGGTAATGGAAGAAGGAGATTTGTTGATAATCGGCATTTCCGACTATGCCCAGGACTCTCTTGGGGAAATTGTATATATAGAGCTTCCGAGCGAGGGGGATGAAATTACCAAAGGCGATCCTTTCGGGGCGGTAGAATCGACAAAGGCCGTGTCGGATCTCTACGCGCCGATCAGCGGTGACGTGATGGAGGTAAATGAGGCTCTTCTTGATGCGCCTGAAACTATAAACGAGGACCCTTACGGCGAGGGCTGGATGATCAAAGTAAAACCCTACGACCCGGACGAGCTTAAGGGTTTGATGGAAAGCACAAGTTACACTGAGCATGTAGAAAATGAAATGGAAGATTAGGTCCGAAAAAGATTAAGACAAGTTAAACATGAAAACAGGGAAGACTAAACCGCTGCAAGTCGGGTACAATATCACAATCTTAATGTCGGCATTAATATATTCACATTCGTAATTCTTACCTTTCCGTAAAAATAGACAATATTTCCTGTGTAGATATAAATGAAAAATAATCCCAACGGATATAATTTATTTTCCAAGAGGCATCTCGGCCCGGGTGAATCGGAGACTGAGTCGATGCTCGAGTCTGTGGGCGTCGATTCACTTGACGGTCTTATAGACCAAACTGTCCCTTCATCTATCAGACTTAATAAGCCTCTTAAGCTGCCCGAACCTTTAAGTGAGTATAAATTCTTAGAGGAGCTTAAGAAGACCGCGAAAAGAAACAAGGTATATAAATCCTACATCGGGCTTGGATACTATGACTGTATTACTCCGGGCGTTATTCAGCGCAATATATTTGAAAACCCCGGCTGGTATACCCAGTACACTCCGTATCAGGCCGAGATATCGCAGGGCCGCCTCGAAGCGCTGATTAATTTTCAGACCCTTGTTATAGACCTTACAAAGATGGAAATAGCAAACGCTTCTTTACTTGACGAAGCGAGTGCCGCGGCTGAGGCTATGACGATGCTCCACCGCGTCAGCGCGGGTCAGCATAAAAAAGAAGACAGGCGAAAATTCTTTGTGTCTGAGAGATGCTTCCCCCAGACTATAGACGTACTAAAGACAAGGGCAGAGCCGCTTGGGATTGAGCTAACAATTGGGGACCACAAAAAGTTTGATTTTAATACCGACTATTTTGGAGCGCTGCTTCAGTATCCCGGCTCTGAGGGTGAGATTGACGATTATTCGGGCTTTGTGGAAAAGGCGCACAATAACGGGATCCTAGTTGCTGTAGCCGCCGATTTACTAAGCCTCACGCTTCTCACTCCCCCGGGAGAATTCGGGGCTGACGTAGTTCTAGGCTCCGCTCAGAGGTTCGGCGTTCCGATGGGCTACGGGGGTCCGCACGCGGCATACTTCGCAACCCATGAAAGCTACATGCGACAGGTGCCGGGGCGTATTATCGGCGTCTCTGTAGATTCAAACGGGGACCCTGCATACAGGATGGCGCTTCAAACTAGGGAGCAGCATATTCGACGGGAAAAAGCCACATCAAACATCTGCACGGCGCAGGCGCTCCTGGCCATCATGGCCGGCATGTACGCCGTATACCACGGGGGAGACGGTCTGCGCTCTATTGCTGCAAGAATACACTCTACAGCCAGCTTCATAGAAAGAGAGCTGGGGGACATGGGTTATAAGCAGGTGAATAGCGCCTACTTCGACACGCTCAAGGTCAATATGGGGAAAGAGGCTAAAAAAGCAATTGAGAAAATAAGACTTCTATCGGAGTCAGAAGGCATTAATTTCAGATATATAGATAAAAAACACATAGGGATATCGATCGATGAGACAACCGAGTCAGACGATGTCAAAAAACTCCTTCGCATTTTCTCCGCGCTGAATAACAGCGAGTATGACTTCACTCGTTTTGATAAAATCTTCAAGGAATTCTCGGCTGATTTTCCCGATGAGCACAAACGCACAAGCCCTTTTTTAACACATCCTGTATTCGAAAGATACCGCAGTGAAACAAAGATGCTCCGCTACATCAGGAAACTCGAGAGTAAGGATTTGTCGCTTACGACTTCGATGATACCGCTGGGCTCATGCACTATGAAACTTAACGCTACAACTGAAATGCTGCCAGTTACCTGGCCCGAGTTTTCTAAGCTGCACCCGTTTGCACCCAAAAAGCAAGCAGCCGGATACCTCAAGATATTTAAAGAGCTTGAAGGGTTTCTGGCTGAAATTACAGGGCTTCACTCCGTATCACTTCAGCCTAATTCAGGGGCCCAAGGTGAATACGCCGGGCTTTTGGTCATCAGGGACTACTATAGAGACAAAGGGGACGAAAACAGGAATGTTACTCTCATTCCTTCCTCCGCGCACGGCACAAACCCCGCAAGCGCCGCCATGGCCGGTATGCGCGTTGTAGTGGTGGGCTGTGACGAGCGCGGTAACATCGACATAGAGGACTTAAAGAAAAAAGCGCAGACGCATAAGGATTCACTGGCAGCTCTAATGATTACTTACCCCTCCACTCATGGTGTATTTGAGGAAGGGGTCAGGGAGATATGCTCTGTCATTCATGATAACGGCGGGCAGGTATATATGGACGGCGCCAATATGAACGCGCAGGTGGGTATGACGAGCCCGGCCGTAATCGGAGCCGACGTATGTCATATTAACCTCCATAAGACCTTCAGTATTCCTCACGGCGGGGGAGGTCCGGGGATGGGGCCGATCTGTGTTGCAGAGCATCTTACACCATATCTGCCCGGACACCCGGTAATAGACCCCGGAAACGGCAGGCAATCATCATCGGTATCGGCGTCACCCTGGGGGAGCGCGAGCATTTTACTCGTTTCTTACGCCTATATTAAGCTCCTTGGCAAAACCGGCGTTACGGAAGCTACCGAGTATGCGATACTAAACGCGAATTACCTTAAGTCGAAGCTGGAGGGGTATTATGATGTGCTGTATTCAGGCTCGCACGGAAGAGTAGCGCATGAATTTATATTGGACCTCCGCCGTTTTAAGCGGGACTGCGGCGTTGACGTAGAGGACGTTGCAAAAAGGCTCATGGACTACGGTTTCCACGCGCCTACTGTCTCTTGGCCTGTCGCGGGGACCATGATGATTGAGCCGACCGAGAGTGAAGCCAAGGATGAGCTCGACAGATTCTGCGACGCGCTTATATCTATTTACAAAGAGATTGAGGAAATTAACGAGGGCGCTTCAGACCCGCTGGATAATGTACTTAAGAATGCCCCCCATACTGCAAAGGAAGCCTTGATAGAGGATTGGAAACACCCATATTCCAGGAAAAAAGCGCTATATCCCCTCCCATATGTGGAGGAGCATAAGTTCTGGCCGCCTGTGGGCAGGATTAATAACCCGTACGGGGACAGAAACCTCGTATGCAGCTGTCCCCCTATAGAATCTTATGAGGACTGATCAGCCCCCCGATATTCCAAAACAAATAATTCTCCGAGTAACAAACCTTAGAGAAAATAGAGCATACAAACCCTACTTATCTGTTTTAAGAGACTCGACGTTAATCAGTGGAATAGCCTCACTCCCGGTAAACTTGGGCAGGGTACCGTCCCACTTCTCGGCTAATCGCAGCTGAATAAGCTGAGGGTTATCTTTAAGGGCTTTAGCCTCTCTTGCGATAGCGTCGGCCTTGGCTTTGGACGCGGCCTCAATCTCATAAGCCTCTCCGTCCGCTGCGAGCTTTCTTTCCTGATAACCGGCTTCGGCCTGCGTAACACGTTTTGTCTTTTCGTTAAGTGCCTGAAGCGCTTCCTGCTCTGCTTTCACCTTGAGCTCGATTGCCTTGTTAAATTCTTCAGAAAACTCAAAATCGGTGATTGCAACGTTTGCGATTTTTAGCGCAGTCGGGACGTTCTTGTCTTTTAGCGTAACATCTATGAAGTTTTCTATCGCTTTTTGTATCTGCTGTTTTACCTCGGCTCTCTTTGTCACAAGCTGTTCAGCCGTGTACTGGGCCGTGACGGCTTTTACGGACTCCTGAATAGCGGGCTCGATGACTGTCGCGGCGACTATGTCACGTTTGCCGATCCTCTGATAAGTTAGTGGAGCAATAGGTCCCGAGAGCGAGTACTGCACCGTTACCTGAGTTTCCACGGTCTGGAGGTCCTTTGAGGCAGCCTGTGATTTTGACTTCGCTTTGGTAAGCCTTATATCAATCTGCTCTACCTTATCTAAAAAAGGTTTTTTCAAATGGAAGCCTTCGGGCAGTGGCTCGGGCTGTACCGCTCCGAGTGTCCTGATGACGCCTACATGGCCGCTGTCTACTATAACAAATGCGCTCGTGGCGAGTATGATTACCACGATTATGATTATCGGGTATAGAAAGTTAAGGTTTTCTAAATTGGGTTTTTTAGCCATTAATTTACCTCCGTATTTTTTTATCGATCTCATGTTACATAAATATAGCCTGAGAGCGCGAAATTTTCTTTTCTATTAAGCTATCAATCTATATCTCTTACTCTTAGCTGTATCTCTTTTTTACCGTTCCATTTATTAAATTCAGGAGTGAATACTATATCAATTCTGTCTTGTTTCAAGAGACGGGGCTCTTTCATATTGAACCATATCGCACTAAGGGGTTTGTCCCCCTGCTTCACAATGAGACTGAGATGCTTTTCTTTAAGAAGGCGCTGAGACTGGACTTGTACCCCCTCGGCGTACAATACAGGCTCGGGGTTCCCTATGCCAAAGGGCTCAAGCGCCTCGAACTCAGAGATTAATTCCTCTGAAATATCTGAAAGCTCGACCCTGCAGTCTATATTCAAAACCGATCCCCTGCGCGCCGCGCCGCTTTCTACAGCTAACTTAAACATCTCCCGGAATTTTTCAATATCCTCTTCTCTTACCGAAATGCCCGCCGCCTGCTCGTGTCCGCCGTACTGTAGCAAAACCTCGCGGCATTCGCTCAGAGCTTGATAAATGTTTACCCCTTCTACGCTTCTGCCCGAGCCTTTTCCCGTGCCGTCCTCTCCTACTGCTATTAGTATGGCCGGCTTGTCATATTTCTCTACAATCCTTGAAGCTACTATGCCGATTATCCCCGAGTGCCAATTGCGGGATGCGATCACGATAGAGTTTGAAGACAGATATACGGGGTTTGATTCTATCTGCTCTACGGCTTGCTCTGTTATATCTGCTTCAACGCTCTGTCTATTAGAATTTTCACGGCTGAGCTTCTTTGCAAGCTCGCGGGCTTTCTCGATGTCATCAGAAATAAACAGCTCGACCGCGCTTGCGGCGCTGCCCATTCTGCCCGAAGCGTTTACGCGGGGGCCGAGCTTAAACCCCAGGTCAAAGGAGCTTACTTCACCCTTGATGCTGCTTGCTTCCTTAAGCGCCTTTAAACCAATGCGTTTGGGGCTTTGCATTCTCTTGATGCCTTCTTTGACTAATATTCTGTTTACTTCCTTAAGCGGCGCGCAGTCAGCCACTGTGCCGAGCGCCACGAGATCGAGAAAGTCTCCAAGGTTCGGTTCCCCTTCTTTAAAAAACCCCTCGTCTCTTAGCGCTCTTCTGAGGCCTATGGCGAGGTTGAATATCACGCCTACGCCCGCAATCTCCTTGGCCGGATATTTACAAGAGGGCTGCTGGGGGTTGAGAATAGAAATCGCGTCAGGAAGCTCTGAGGGGGGCTGGTGGTGGTCTGTAACAATAAAATCTATACCCAGCTTTTTAGCTTCCTCAACTTCACTAACTGCGGTGATACCGCAGTCTCCGGAAATTATTAGAGTCACCCCCTCTTCGGACAGCTTTCTCACAGCGTCAATGTTCACTCCGTAACCCTCTTTTATCCTGTCGGGGTTATAGTAAGTTACGTTTGCCCCGAGGCTCTTGAGGAAAGTGTAAAAGAGCGCGGTTGATGTAACCCCGTCTACGTCGTAGTCTCCGTATATCGCAATGGTCTCACCCTGCCCAAGGGCGTTTTTTATTCTCTCGACGGCTTTTTCCATTCCCGACATAAGATAAGGAGAAGGTAAATCAAAAAGCGTGCTGTTTAAATAAACATTCGCCTCCTCTTCGTTTGTTATTCCGCGGTTTAATAGGATCTGAGCCGTAACCGAAGATACTCCGAGGCTTTGAGAGAGCTTGTCTCTTTGTTTGGGGTTTTGTTTCTCTATCGTCCAGTTTGTCTTCATCGGCTACTTATAGGCGGTACTGAATTGTAATATAAAAAGGTAAATATAGCCGTTAACTCGCCAGTAAAAAAGACGGAATCTTTGTTGCGCGAATTTACTGTAAGCGGGGTTAATCTGAAAGGTGATTAACAAGTCCTCTTAGCCCCAGGAAATAGCTGTCAATTCCAAAACCCGATACGACACCCAGGGCAACTCCGGATACATAGGACTTGTGTCTGAATTCCTCACGTTTATGCACGTTTGAAATATGTACCTCGACCACCAAAAGCCCTGATGAAAGGATCGCGTCTCGTATGGCAATGCTCGTGTGAGTGTATGCTCCCGGGTTCATTACTATCCCTTTATACTCTGCGGCTGCGTCCTGAATCCTGCTTACTATCTCGCCTTCTGAGTTTGATTGGAAAAACCCGACCTCAACTCCGAGCTCCTTAGCTAAGGCCTCTATCTGCGAATTTACGTCTTTAAGAGTATCAGCGCCGTAAATCTCAGGCTCGCGCTTTCCGAGCATATTCAAATTCGGTCCGTGAATTATTAGTATTTTCATTTTCTTTCTATCGCTCCTCTTAACCTAATCCCGCAATTTTATTTATTACCTTAATCCTGTGTTCCTCAAGTTTTTTTCTTACTGAACTGTTTTCCGGGTCGTTTTCTAAAATTTTTTGAAACACGGATAAACCTTTATCATAGTCTCCCTGCTTTATATATATATCGGCCATAGTTTCAGTCAGGAGCTCGGTATCTTTAGCGTCACCGTCTGAGCGGGCTGTCTCGTGCTTTGTACTCCCTGAAGGAGCTGAAAAGTTCTGCCATGAGGCCGGCAGCTGAGAGCCCAATTCCTCTATGATCTCCTCTATCTCAGAGCGTATTGAAGTATCTGAGGGATGAAATTCATAAACGAACCTTAAAACTTCAAGCGCCTTCTCAAAATTCTCCTCACTCTTATAAATCTGTACCAGCATTTTTCCGGCCGCCAGGTTGTCCGGCGCGAGCCCGAATACTGACTCCAGCTCTTTTTTGGCGGGCTCTATCATCCAGCGCTCATAGTAGATTTTGCCGAGCAGAAACCGGCCTGTGATATTATTTTTATTATATCTGAGTCCCTTGATTAATACACCGATTGCCCGCTCGAGCTTATTTTCTTTATATAGAATCTGGGCAAGAAACACAAAAATGGACGAGGAAGGGTCTTGCTCCAGTATTTCTTCATATTTTTTTAAGGTATTAGGAGAGTCTGAATTCATTGAATCTGCATCTGAGCCGTAAGCCTCGTTCATAATCTGATATTACTTTATAACCCGATAAAGAGTCAAGAATCTCCTTCAACAGAATCACTATTATTAATATTGGCAATATGCTCTCTTGTATTAATAGACACAACCTGAGTGTGCTTTATTACACATATTATCTCGATATATATTATTTCTCTAACCAATCATTTGCCTATGCGTCTGAAATCACTTGATTTTATAAACTCCGGCTTTATGGCATTCAAATTGCCCATCTATAGAGCTGACCTATGGGAACACGTGTCGGATAACAAATGCTTTCTGCTTCTCGACGCGGTCCGGGAAACCGCGGCTATAGTTATTAAACATGGGTTCTAAAGAGGTCAAATAAATCCTTAGCAAGGGGGATAACATATGCGCTTAGTACTTACAGCGTTTTTTGTATTGGTTTGTATAACGTTGCCAGTCCGGGCTTATTACGTCGAGGACGGCAAGGTATTTAACGAGCAGGCTCAGGAAGTAAACCTGTACGGCGTGAGCTGGTTTGGTTTTGAGACCAATAATAACGTAGTACACGGTTTGTGGGCCCGGAACTGGAAGGATATGATTCAGCAGATTAAGGGGCTCGGCTTTACGGCGATAAGACTTCCTTTCTGTCCCAGAACTCTGGACAACGTAACACCGTCGAGCATAAACTATTCGGCAAACTCCGATCTTCAGGGACTCGGGTCTCTGGATATCATGGACAAGGTGGTAGAGGAGCTCGACAGGCAAGGGTTTTACATACTCCTCGATCACCATACTTCGGACTGTCAGACTATCGAAGAGTTATGGTACACGGGGAGCTATTCCGAGCAGGACTGGATAGACGACCTGACATTCTTGGCGGACAGATATAGCAATATAGAGAGTTTCTTTGCCATAGATATAAAAAACGAGCCTCACGGCCCCGCGACCTGGGGCACCGGAGATGCGGCAACCGACTGGAAACGGGCAGCCGAGCTTGCGGCTTCTGAGGTTCTCGCGGTTAACTCTAATATCTTGATCTTCGTCCAGGGGGTTCAGGAAAACCCTACGTGCTCGGGCTCCATTCAGCACTGGTGGGGCGGAAATCTGGAACCATTCTCTTGCTTTCCGCTCAATATTCCCGAGGATAAGCTCGTACTAAGCCCGCACGTTTACGGACCGGACGTTTTTGTTCAGCCCTACTTCAACGACTCCGGATTTCCGGGAAATATGCCCGCAATCTGGGAAACGCATTTCGGCTATCTTGTGGATAGGGGCTATGCGGTCATCATCGGTGAGTTCGGCGGCAGGTACGGAAACGGCGGTGACCCAAGAGACAAGACTTGGCAGGACGCCCTGATAAACTGGATGGATGGGAAGGGGATGACTAACTTCTTTTACTGGTCGTGGAACCCGAACAGCGGGGACACGGGCGGGATACTACAGGACGATTGGCAGAGTGTTTGGGACGATAAAGTGGCGCTGCTGAGCCAGCTGATGGACGGCAATGTGCCTCCTCCCACCCCTACACCGCCTCCTCCTGTAGCCGCATGCTCTGACGGCATCGACAATGACAGCGACGGTCTGACAGATTATCCGGACGACCCGGGATGCAGCTCCGCAACAGACAATGACGAGTTTAACGCGCCTCCCGGCGGAGGGGATGTCACAGCCTCTGTCTCCATCAACGACGACTGGGGATCGGGTTACTGCGCCCAGGTAGTGGTTACGAATAACGGCAGCAGCACAGAGGATTGGGTGGTTAGCTTTAGTATTGAGGGAACGGTCAAGGATATGT
Organism: Thermodesulfobacteriota bacterium; assembly: GCA_965216785.1. Lineage (GTDB taxonomy): Bacteria > Desulfobacterota_D > UBA1144 > Nemesobacterales > UBA2774 > UBA2774. The sequence continues at coordinate 532,790 of OZ244197.1, read as the reverse complement.
GGAATGCCGAGTATTCACAGTCTGGGGATGAAGTTACGGTAGAGGGAGTGTCCTGGAATAATACGGTAGCGCCGGGGAATTCGGTGGATTTCGGCTTCTGTGCGGACCGCGCTGCACCTCCGGAGCCTACTCCTGTTCCGACTCCTGCGCCGACACCGCCCCCGCCTGTGTTCGCATGCTCTGACGGTATAGACAACGACAGTGACGGTCTTACGGACTATCCCGCGGACCCGGGGTGCGGCAGCGCAAATGATGACGACGAGTTTAATGCGCCTCCCGGCGGAGGGGATGTTACCGCAACCGTTGCCATCAATGACGACTGGGGATCGGGTTACTGCGCTCAGGTAACGGTGTCTAATTCGGGCTCTTCACCTCAAGACTGGATAGTATCGTTTTCGATTGACGGGACTGTAAGGAATATGTGGAACGCGACATATACACAGAGCGGCGGTATCGTTACAGCCGAAGGTGTGTCCTGGAACAATACTGTTCAGCCGGGAGGCACGCAGAATTTCGGCTTCTGCGCCAATCGGTAGTTAACTTTAAAGATGAAATAGCGGGGCTGGGGGTGATTTAATATCACTGTCAGCCCATTTTTATATGCCTCGCAATTTGTGCGAATCAAAATCATCCCTTCGCACTTGAGAATTTGCCGCGGATCATAGCGAACAGGAAATCCGACTCTTTTACTCTCAGCAGTTTGGCGAGTGCGAAGTAAACCACCGCGGAAATGACAATTGAGCCTGCTAATACCCCGATTTTCTGCCATGAAAATTGGGCTTCGCTCCAATCTGCAAGCCCTGAGAATTTCCACGCCGCAAAACCCATAACGAGGGATATCGCTATCAGCTTTAAAGACAGAGCAAGTATGGATCTCACCTTTATGTCACCAACCCTTTTTTCTACAAGATAAAAAAGCAGCAGGAAATTAATTATAGAAGAGACAGAGCTTGAAATAGCAAGCCCGGTGTGAAGAAGGCCGAAAGTAAATCCGAGTACATAACCAAGTACCGCATTTGCAATGAACGCAACAAAAGCAATTATGACAGGTGTCTTAGTGTCCTTCATGGCGTAGAAAGCAGGAGCCGTAATCCTTATGCCACCTACAGCCCATAGCCCGATCGCGTAGCCGAATAGCGCTTGAGAGGTGAAGAGGGCTGCTGCGTAGCTAAACTCGCCCCTTTGGTACAGGAGGTTGCAGATGGGAACCCTGAGCACTATAAGGCCGACCAGCGCCGGAATCAGAATGAATAGCATGAGCCTGAGTGTGTAGGAGTAGGTTTCTCTGAATTTCCCGAATTCCCCCTTTGAAACGTGCGATGAGAGGCTGGGAAGGAGCACAGTCGCGATCGATACGGCGATTATCCCGAGCGGAAACTCTATGAGCCGCTCGGCAAAGTAGAGGTAGGAGATGCTCCCCTGAGGCATAAACGAGGCGTATTGAGTGTTGACTATTATATTTAGCTGGTAAACGGCAACACCGAAGAGCTGCGGGACTATTAATAATGCAATACGCTTGACCGCCGGGTGTCCCCAGCTCTTACTAAATCCGAATAGAAAACCGCGGGATTTTAAAAACGGGATCTGAATCACGAGTTGAAGAACACCGCCCAGCATTACTCCCGCCGCGGCTGAATAAATGGGGACGTTTAGGCTTCTGTGTATTAAAAATATCGCTGCTATAATGCAGATATTCGAAACGGCTGGAGAGATAGCCGGGGCGAAGAAATGCCTTAGCGAATTCAATACGCCCATGGACAGAGCGGTAAGCGAAATGAACAGTATATAGGGGAACATGTAGCGGTTAAGAGTTACCGCCAGGTTAAATGTTTGTGCGTCAAAGCCCGCTGCGAATATTTTTATTATGTAAGGAGAAAGAATTACTCCCAGGGCGGATATGATTATTAGGAGGCAAAGGAGTATTGTAAATACCGCGTCCTCAACCTTCTTAGCCTCTTTTTTATCTCCTTTCTCAATGTAATCGGTAAAGACCGGGATGAAAGAGATAGTGAGCGAGCCTTCGGCAAAGAGCCTCCTCAGGAGGTTCGGGATTCTAAACGCTACCCAGAAGGCGTCTGTTGAGGCGGACGCGCCGAAGAAATAGGCTATGACCATATCCCGGGCGTATCCGGCTATTCTGCTAAGCAGAGTGAGCGAGCCGACAAGACCTGCGGAACGGGTTATTTCTTCGTGTTGTTTCATCTGTTTCTTGTATGATTACTATTATTCACCGCTTTGTTCAACCTCTTCAAAATCCAGCTCACTCTTTAGCTCATGTAAAAGCGTCCTTGCTTCATCTTCCCTGTCCGGGGTTGTTATAATATTGATGACTCCGGAGCTGGGGTCGTCCGTTCTTACCCATGCAAGGTGTGAGTAGGTTCCCATGATGGATTGGAAATACACGGCCTCGCTGTTATCTCTTAATTTTATACGAATAACCGGCATAGAAGTTAATCCAGAAATATATTTTCACCAAGATACAAAGTACGGGAATTATATATCAATTTATCCAATTTTCCGATTCTACTATATCTTAAAAACACTGAAAAATCCCGGATACTTGCTCTAATTGAAAACTTGTGGTGGTATAAAATGGCATGGTATAATTTTATAGCGGATTTTTGCTAAAATTAAATATCTATGAATATAGGGTAGTTGCGAGGCATAGTTGAAGTATTGGCCTTCACGTTCTATCTGATTCTGTTTATAATAATAAAGTAAAAACGAGTAGAAAAATAGTTTTAAATCTGCCTATCGGTAATTTCGAAAAAATTGATAAATTACAAAACCTTACTTGACAAACTTAATACAAAATTATATAGTGGTTCAGAGTGGTATAAAGTGGCATAAGATGGTACTATAATGTTCAGAGGACGTTACGAGCACACAATGACTGATAAAGGCAGAGTGAGCATGCCCGCAAAATTCCGGGAAGTCTGTAAGGAAAAATACGGGGATGAGACCTTTGTAATAACGAACTTCGATAAATGCCTTGTCGCGTATCCTCTAAAGGAATGGAACGAGATTGAGCGTAAAGTGTCTGAGCTCCCTCAGTTCAAACAAGAGGTTATATCATTTCTCCGCTACCTTATGGGCGGGGCGGTCGACTGCCCGCTCGACGGTCAGGGGAGGGTGCTCATACCGCAACCGCTCAGAAACCATGCGCATATAAATAAAGATGTTGTAATGGTAGGTATGCTTACCAGAATAGAGATATGGTCTAAGGAAGTTTGGGAAGTCGAGCAGTCAGAGCGCGCCTATGAAGAATTTAAAAAGAGTAGAGAAACACTTGCCGGACAAGGACTCTAAAACTATGGAAAGCCCACTACTAGACATGACTAAGCCGATGCATAAATCGGTTATGACAAAAGAGGTTACGGATTACTTGGTGACCGATAGAGAGGGAATATACGTTGATGCCACGCTCGGTCTTGGCGGTCACACGCAGGCAATACTAGAACATACAGAATATAAATGCAGAGTTATCGGTCTTGATGTGGATGAGGAAGCAATATCTATTTCGGCCGATCTACTTTCAAAGTATAAGAGCCAGATTGTACTGAGAAACAGCAATTTTTCAGAAATAGACAGTGTGCTGGAAGACCTGGACATAGATCTTGTGGACGGCATAGTCGCGGATCTGGGGATGTCTTCTCTTCAGATTGAGTCGAGCGAGCGGGGATTTAGCTTCATGAGAGACGAAGTGCTGGATATGAGAATGGATCCCAGGCTTCGTTTTACCGCGCATGATCTGGTGAACGAGATGAGTGTTGATGAGATATCTAAAGTCCTGAAGATATACGGCGAGGAAAAGTGGGCTAAGAAAATCGCCAAACATATAGTTGAGGCAAGGAACCTGAAACCTATCGAAACCTCGGCAGAGCTTGCCAAAGTAGTTTCAGGGGCAATTCCGAAAAAGTTTCATCCTGCTAGAATTCATCCTGCTACCAAGACATTTCAGGCGCTTAGGATCGCAGTGAATAATGAGCTGGACAATATAAAAGAGTTTTTAGATAAAGCTATTTCGTTGCTAAAACCAGGTGGGAGGCTCGTTGTAATTTCTTTTCATTCACTTGAAGATAGGCTTGTTAAGAGCGCATTTCAGCGTTTATCTAACCCATGTGTATGCCCTCCCGAAATGCCTGAATGCGGCTGTGGAAAAGAACGAGAATTAAAGATCCTCACCCGCTCTCCCATAGTGCCCGGGCAGGACGAAATTCTGGATAACCCGAGGGCGAGAAGCGCGAAGCTCAGAGTAGGAGAGAGGATATAAAGATGGCTAAGTCAGGCACTTTAGGTGCGAGACAGAAAATAAAAAAAGCGAAGAAAGCGGTATCTGGCGGCTTACTGCTCCTAGTTGTGCTCTCAGTAGTATTGGCGCTTGGATATCTCAGGATTAAAGCTGAAGGCATAAGGCTAGGATATGAGATCTCCTGGAACAAAAAAGAGGCCAAGGAGCTGCTAAAAGAGAATAAGACGCTTAAGTCGGAATTTATGAGAGCTATATCCGCCGATAGCCTTGAGGGTACGGCAATGGAGTTGGGGTTCAAGTTTCCTACTCAGCAAGACATTGTATATATTGAGCAAAAACACATTCTTAGTGATAAGATGGAATGAAAAAGAAAAAAAATTCCAAAAGAATATCACTCGGTAGAGACCTGAACAGGCCCAGATGGAGGGTATCCATCGTAGGCTTTCTCTTGCTTGTGCTCTTTGCTTCTATATCGTTCAAGGCGCTTGAGCTGCAGGTGCTGGACAGAGCGCGTGCATTTAAAATAGCGAAAAAGCAACACCACGGAAGCTCAAAGCTCCTGCCCCGAAGGGGAAAGATTCTTGATCGAAACTTAAAAGAGCTTGCCGTAAATGTGGACGTTAAATCTGTATATGTTAACCCAAAAGATATAGCAAACCCTGTCGACATATCAAAAACAATATCAAAATATATTGATGTATCTCAGAAAACCGTGCTCTCGAGAGCATCGTCAAAAAGGTCCTTTGTCTGGCTAAAGAGACTAGTCGACCCTGATGTAACAGAGACGCTCGAAGAGTTGGATCTAGAGGGCGTAGGTTTTATCGAGGAGCCAAAGAGAATTTATCCGAACGGTCATCTTTTGGGACAAGTCCTGGGATTCACAAATATTGACTCGAACGGAATCGAGGGGATAGAGTACCGATTCGATGACCTTCTTATCGGCACGCCCAGAAATATTATATTAAAAAGAGACGCCTTCGGACGTAAAATCATTCAAAATCCTGACATTGTACAGGATTTTGATGAAGAGAACACCGCTGGACACGATATAGTGCTGACTATAGACTCGCAGATCCAGCACATTGTGGAAAGGGAGCTTAAAGAGGGAATCGAAGCCATGAATGCCGAGAAGGGTATGGCGATTCTAATGAATCCTGAGACAGGAGAAGTATTGGCTATGGCCTCTTACCCCTTTATAGATCCCAACAGCTACGGTACATACCCAGAGGCAAACAGGAGAAACCTGCCGATCTGGTATACGTATGAGCCCGGCTCCACTATGAAGCTCTTCCTGGCGGCTTCGGCGCTAGAGGAGAATAAGGCTAATCCCGACTCTTTGTTTGACTGTGAAATGGGTAGAAGAAAGGTAGGGGCGAAAGTAATAAAAGATGTAAAACCCTACGGGACTATAACGTTCGCAGACGTAGTTAGGGTCTCCAGTAATATTGGGGCATCTAAGATCGGAGAGCTCCTCGGGAGAGATAAATACCACAGCTATCTAAAGAAGTTCGGCTTCGGTGATAAAACCGGAATAGATCTCCCCGGTGAGTCCGGTGGAAAAGTCTTGGCCCCTAAGAAGTGGGGGAAAATAGAGCTTGCCACAATCTCATTTGGTCAGGGTATATCTGTAACTTCTTTACAGCTCGTCACGGCGCTCTCGGCGATCGCGAACGGCGGATATCTGATGGAGCCTTATATTATCAAAAAAATTATGAGCTCTGACGGAACTATTATTAGAGAAAGAAAGCCCGAGGTGCATGCGCGGGTATTGTCCTACGATACGACTTATCAAATGAAATTAATAATGGAGAAGGTTGTGGAAGAGGGGACAGGTAAAAGAGCCCAGATTAGTGGATTTTCAGTCGGCGGTAAAACAGGTACTGCTCAGATACCCGATCCCAGAAACGGCGGTTACTACAAAGACCGCTATATAGCATCTTTTATCGGAATAGCACCCACGGACGACCCCAAGCTAGCTATGGCGGTTGTTGTTGAAGCCCCCAGGAACAAGACGCACGGGGGATCGGTCGCAGCACCTATATTTAGGGAGATAGCGGAAAAAGTATTATTCCATATGGGCGTCTCACCCGATAAAGTATACGCGGGTACGAAAATCATGCCCGACTTAAGCGGTATGAGTGTGAGAGATATTCTTAAGTGGTCAGAGGCGGAAGGTGTGAAAGTAGAAGTAAAGGGGAGCGGCTATGTAACGGACCAGGACCCTTCACCAGGTGATTTCATTCAAGAGGGAATGGTTTGTTCGATTGAGCTGCAGCCGAAAATATGATTCTGAGTGATTTATTAGAAAGAATCCAGGTAACTAAACGCACAGGCACGGGCGAAATAAATATTAGCGGTATATCAATTGATTCGAATAAAGTAGAGAAAGAATTTTTATTTGTCGCACTAATTGGTGAGAAGACAGACGGCCATAAGTACATAGAATCCGCTGTTGCAAACGGCGCTTCGGCACTAATGGTCGAAAGGGCTCCCGAATCGGTATATAAGGGAGTGACAGTAATAGAGGTTCCGGACTCAAGAGCGGCGCTTGCGGGTGTTTCGGCTAATTTCTACGCTCACCCCACAAAAGAGCTCTCGCTTGTTGGAATTACCGGCACAAACGGAAAAACTACCATTACTTATCTGCTCGAGTCCATATGGAGACAAGACAGGCTTAACTCTGCGGTTTTGGGTACCATTGATTACCGCTACGGCGAAAATAAAACGGAATCGCTTATGACAACGCCCGAGTCTTTGGATTTAATGAGGATGTTTAGAGAAATGAGAGATTCAGGAGTAGAGATTGCGGCGATGGAAGTCTCTTCGCACGCTCTTGATAAAAAAAGAGTTCTGGGGTGCCATTTTGATGCAGCCGTATTCACTAATCTGACCCAGGACCACTTGGACTATCATGGGACCATCGAGAACTATTTAAATTCAAAGAAGGCTCTATTTACGGATATTCTGAAAGCAAGCGAGAAGGAAAGAAAGTTCTCCATAATAAATCTTGATGATCCATACGGGGATGACATAATAAAAGACGCAGCGGGAGAAGTGGTAACGTATTCTGCCGACGACCAAAGCGCTTCAGTGTATGCCGAGAGCTCGGAGATTACAGAAAGAGGTATTTCCGCCCGGGTGAAAACACCTGCCGGCACGCTGAATATTAATTCTAAGCTATACGGGGCCCACAACCTCTCAAATTTACTCGCGGCTACAGCTACGGCCATATCCCTTGGCACCTCTATAGATAGCATCGAGAAAGGGCTATCGGGTGCGGAAGTGATACCGGGGCGTTTGGAGAGCCTGGAAAACACGCTGGGAATAAAAGTGCTGGTAGACTATGCGCACACGCCTGATGCGCTTGAAAACGTGCTCAGGGCGGCAAGACCTCTGACCTCGGGAAATCTTATACTGGTATTCGGCTGCGGCGGTGACAGAGACAGAACAAAACGTCCTAAAATGGGATTGATTGGTAAAGAGCTTTCAGACATTCTATTAGTGACATCCGATAACCCCCGTACCGAATCTCCGGAAAAGATAATAGACGATATTGAAGAGGGAGTGCTTGAAGGCGCAGGTAGAGAGAAACCTTACTTCAGGGTTTCGGATAGAAAAGAGGCGATCCTTCGTGCGATTAGCGTTGCACGGAAAGGTGACACCGTGCTCATTGCCGGAAAGGGGCACGAGGATTATCAGATTTTAGGAACGAAAAAATATCCCTTTGACGACAGGATTATCGCGGGCGATGCGCTAAGGGATCGAGCTAATTAGATTGTAATTACGGAGGTAGTTTTGGAGCTTAGCTTTTTACTCAAAGCAACAAAGGGCAAGCTTGTCTCTGGCGAGGACGCGGGATCAGTAAAGGGCGTTTCAACCGATTCCAGGACTATAAGCCCGGGTGATGTGTTTTTTGCCCTTAGGGGTGAGAACTTTGACGGGCACAAATTTATCGAAGAGGCTTTCCAAAAAGGTGCGTCAGCCGCGGTTGTGGAGAGGGTCCCGGAGAACTTAATACAAAACGCAAGACTGGTGCAGGTCGGATCTACCCTAGGAGCGCTCGGTGACCTTGCCATGAATTGGAGAAGCTCGTTGAGCGATATAGAGCTTGCCGCAATTACGGGCTCAAACGGAAAAACTACCACGAAAGAAATGACATGGAGTATAGTGTCGCAAAATTATAGAACTCTTAAGAATACGGGTAATTTTAATAATCTTATCGGACTTCCGCTGACGCTTCTTGAACTTGACGATAGTTATGAGATGGCTGTAGTCGAGCTTGGTATGAACGAGTTCGGTGAGATAAGTAGGCTGTCTCAGATCGCGCGGCCTGATGTGGGGGCCATAACAAATATTGGTAGGGCTCACCTGGAAAAACTCGGCGGTATAGAAGGGGTGGCTAAAGCAAAGGCGGAGATAGTCGAGGGGTTTGGTAAGAACAGTGTATTTGTCGTGAACGCAGATGATGATAGGGTGCAGCATATAGCCGATGAAGCGGACTGCCGAAAAATTACATACGGTATAGAGTCCAAAGGCTCATTTATCACGGGAGACTCGATAGAGGAAAAGGGCTTCACCGGAATTAAATTCTATATGAGCATCGCGGGTGAGGGATTTCCCGTCACACTTCACACCATCGGAGTTCACAACGTTATGAACGCTCTGTGCGCAGCGGGGATTGCCTATGGGCTTGGATGCATGGCTGATGAGATTAGAGAGGGCCTCGAGAAGTTCAGGCCCGTGCAACAGAGGCTCGAGGTGAGCGACGTGCCGCAGGGTTTTAAGGTCATAAATGACGCTTACAATGCAAATCCCGACTCCATGAGAAAGGCTATAGATGAGCTAATGCGCCTGAAAGGCGGCGGTCGAGCGGTAGCAGTAGTAGGTGATATGCTTGAGCTTGGCGAAGCCGCTCTGTCCGAGCACAAAGGGATAGGGGAGTACCTATCTTCAGCAGGAGTAGATTACGTAATCACATACGGTAATTTCGGAGCCGCCGTGCTGGACTCGCTTTCAAACGGGACCGAGGGCGTACACGCGGCCACTCACGAAGAAGCAGCGTCTGCTCTTACAAGTTATGCGTGCGAGGGCGATTTGGTGTTGGTTAAGGGATCGCGCGGCATGCGGATGGAAGAAGTAATTAAAAAATTGAGTTAAGGAGCGCTTACTGGATGTTACATCTTCTTTATCTATATAAAGGAGACTTTATTCTCTTCAATGTGTTTAAATACATTACTTTCCGCTCGCTAGGGGCTGGTGTAACGGCGTTTCTTATAAGCATAATTTTGGGCGGGGTATTTATAAGGTTTCTACAAAAGAGACAGTTTAAAGAAAGCATAAGGGACGACGGCCCTGAAAGCCACCATTCGAAAGCCGGTACTCCCACGATGGGCGGGGCCTTTATAGTGGTGGCGGTATTAGTATCAACATTACTCTGGGTTAATCTTACAAGTCTCGTAATCTGGTACGTTCTTCTGTTCACGCTTAGCTACGCTCTTATCGGATTTATAGACGACTGGCTAAAATTTTCCAAAGGAAAGGGAATGAGCGGACGCTTAAAATTATCGCTCCAGCTTGTGTTCGGCTTCCTTTTCGTACTTCTGGTCGTAAGCTACATGAATGGCTTCTCTATGGCTGTGAGCGCGGAGAAGGTTCAGAACCTGCCGTTTACTTCTGTTGTATTGCCGTTCTTCAAACAGGCTGTGATTCACATGGGCTGGCTCTATGTAGTCTTCGCATTAATAGTAGTAGTGGGCGCGTCAAACGGCGTCAACCTGACCGACGGCTTGGACGGTCTCGCGATAGGCTCTATAGCTGTCGCGGCGGCTACATATATTATTTTCGCTTATCTTGCCGGGAACGTGGTGTTTTCTAGATACCTGCAGATACCTAACATTCAGGGGGCAGGGGAACTAGCCGTGTTTATGGCCGCTGTCGGCGGCGCGTGTCTTGGGTTTCTGTGGTACAACTCTCACCCGGCTGAGGTATTTATGGGGGACGTGGGATCTCTCGCGCTCGGGGCGGCAATAGGCTCGGTGGCGCTTATAATAAAACAGGAGCTTCTACTTATTATTGTAGGAGGAATATTTGTACTCGAAGCGATGTCAGTGATAATCCAGGTTATTTCATTCAAGCTCACAGGGAAAAGGGTATTTAAGATGGCCCCTCTTCACCATCATTTCGAGCTTAGCGGGTGGTCTGAATCAAAAGTTGTAATAAGGTTTTGGATTGTGTCGCTTGTACTGGCGCTCTGCGCGCTTTCGACGCTTAAATTGAGATAGCTTTTCGGACTATGGCATTGCTGTGATAGTAACAGGGATTTAATATGGACTTGAAAGATAAAAAAGTACTTGTTGTCGGACTTGGAAAAACAGGTTTGGAAACTGCGCTCTTTTTGCGGGAAAGAGGCGCCCAAGTCAGGGTGAGCGATATGTCGCCTCCTGAAAAGCTGGTAAACGAGATCGAAATGCTTGGCGCTAGGGCTATAGAGGTAGAGTCCGGCGGGCACACGGTCGAGAGCTTTTTGTGGCCTGAGCTTATTGTGCTGAGCCCCGGAGTTCCTTTTGCGACCCCAGAGGTCAAAAGAGCTATCGAGGAAGAGATCGAGGTTATAAGCGAAGTGGAGCTTGCGTCAAGGTTTATTACCAAACCCATAATTGCCGTTACCGGATCTAACGGCAAGACGACTACCTGCACTCTGATTTCAGAGATACTAAAAACATGCGGAAAAAAAGTTTTTCTGGGCGCGAATATAGGCACTCCGCTAATAACTATCGCGGGCAAAGACAGCGAGTACGACGTATTGGTGCTAGAGCTCAGCAGTTTTCAGCTCCAGGGGGTATCGGAGTTCAGGCCGGATATAGCGGTAGTTCTCAATATCTCCCCAAACCACCTGGACCATCACGAAAGCTACACTGAGTACATAGAGTCAAAAATGAAGATCGCTGCGAACCAGGGGAGCGACGACATATTTATCTACAAGTCGGATGACGAGGAGATAAATAAACGCTTATCCCAGGTGAGTGCAACAAAAATCCCCTTCGGTGACGCTCTATCTGAAAACGCTGTATCGTATAACGGGTGCTGTGTCCGCTACGGCAGTGAGATGTATGAGTTAAGCGGGATGAAGCTCAGAGGACGCCATAACATAGACAATATTATGGCGGCTATAGCAGGGGCGAGCGCTCTTGGCTGTGAGCCCGCGCAAATAAGAAAGGCGGTAATCGAGTTTGACCCGCTTCCCCATAGAAACGAGTATCTGGGGGAGATCAGGGGGGCTTACTTCTATAACGACTCTAAATCCACGAGCCCGGGCGCTACGCTGAGCGCGCTTGAGAGCACAAAGGCTCCAGTGATCCTGATCGCGGGCGGAAAGGACAAGGGAGTAAGCTATGATGCGCTAAAAAACATAGTCAATGAAAAGGTAAAAGTGCTGGTATTAATCGGAGAGGCAAGGCAAAGGATGAGTGAAGAGCTTGGCGGGAGTGTCAGGTCCATACTTTCAGATTCACTTAAAGGTGCGGTGCAAAGCGCGCTGGATAATATGGAACCCCGGGACTCGGTACTTTTTTCACCCGCTTGCTCGAGTTTTGATATGTTTAAATCATATGAAGACAGAGGAAGGAGATTCAAGGAAATTGTTGAAAATATTCGATACAGTTGAGGGAAACAGTTACGACATAGGCGTTGTCCTGTCCGCTCTATTTCTGACTTCGATGGGCGTGCTGATGGTTTACAGCACAAGCTCCGTATATTCGCTTGAGATGTACGGGGATACCCACTACTTTCTGAAGCGTCACGGCATTTATCTCTTAATGGGTTTAACCTCAATGGTTTTGCTGATGTTATTTGATTACAGACACTTAAGAAAGCTTGTCTACCCCGCATACCTTGTGGGGCTAGTGATGCTGGTGCTCGTCCTGGTGCCTGGGATCGGAAAGCAGGTGGGCGGAGCGCAGAGATGGATTGATCTAGGTATATTCACCTTCCAACCTTCAGAAATCGCAAAGTATATATTAGTTCTGTATCTAGCACATTCCCTTACAAAAAAGCGGGATAAACTGGATAATTTCGTAGTCGGATTCGCCTCCCACATAATGATTGCGGGAGTGTATATAGTCTTAATACTTTTAGAGCCCGATTTCGGCACGGCAACCACTGTGCTGGTGGTGTTATTCGGTATGATGTTCATTGGCGATGTGAAATTAAAGTACATGATCCCCGTAGGGCTTGTTTCGATAATATTCATGGTACTCGCGGTCGTAACGAAGGGTTATAGGATGAAGAGGGTAACCTCGTTCCTCGACCCTTGGCAGGACCCGCTGGGATCGGGTTATCAGGCTATACAATCGTTCATCGCTTTCGCTATGGGCGGCATCTACGGCGCCGGGCTCGGGGACAGTACTCAGAAGCTCTTCTTCCTTCCTCAGGCGCATACGGATTTTATTTTCTCCATAATTGGTGAAGAGCTTGGCTTCATAGGCATAGTGCTAGTAATAATCGGATTTGCTGTTCTATTGATTAGAAGTTTGAGGGTGTCTCTCAGGGCGCCGGATCTTTTCGGATGCTATTTAGTATTTGGCTGTATTATGCTGATCACTCTTCAGGCCGGTATTAACATGGCTGTCGCTGTCGGACTTTTCCCCACTAAAGGTCTCACACTACCGTTCATTAGCTATGGCGGCACCTCACTTGTAACCACACTTGCGGCTGTAGGAATAATACTCAACGTATCTAGATCAGGAATAAAATGAAGGTCATAATTGCAGGCGGAGGCACCGGGGGCCACGTGTTCCCGGCAATCTCTATTGCCGAGGAGATATTAAATAGGGACCCTGGGAATGAGGTTTTATTTGTGGGAACAAGGAGCGGATTGGAAAATAAATTGGTCGCTCAGAGGGGTTATGAGATAAAACATATTAGTTCGGGTGGTATTGTGGGAAAAGGAATATTTAAAAGGGTTTCCGGAGTTTTTTCAGCAGCTGTCGGCATTGTCGAGTCAGTTTCGGTTATTCGGAGCTTCAAACCAGATGTAGTACTCGGCGTAGGTGGATATGTGTCAGGTCCTGTAGTGCTGTCAGCCTCGATATTGAGGCTGCCGACTGCCGTTTGCGAGCAGAATTCCGTGCCCGGGGTTACTAACCGCATCTTGAGTAAATTTGCAAAAAAGATATTCAGCACGTTTGAAGGGTGTGAAAAATTTTTCGATAAAGATAAAATAGTTGTTACAGGAAATCCTGTCAGAAAAGACATTTTGACTTACAAAGGCGAAAAGGAGCAGGGGCGCTCGTTTGTATGTCTTGTGTTCGGAGGAAGCCAGGGAGCGAAGAGGCTTAACAGCTCGGTTCCCGAAGCGCTATCCCGGAGCGGAATCAGTGGTCTCCATGTGATTCATCAAACAGGCGAAAATGATCTTAAGGATGTTCAGGATTTCTACAATAAGAACAATATCAGCGCTGAGGTTCTTACGTTTATAGACGATATGGCCACAGCGTATGCGAGGAGTGATTTTGTGATAGGAAGAGCCGGCGCAGGAACCGTTGCAGAGATTACGGCGCTTGGAAAGCCCTCGCTGTTAATACCGTTTCCGTATGCGACGCATAACCATCAGCTCGAGAATGCAAAGGCTCTAGAAGCTTCGGGGGCGGCGTTACTGATAGAAGATAAAGAGGCGACGCCGGAAAATCTGGCTCAAGCGCTTCAAGTTTTAAAGGATAAAAACAAACTGGAAGAAATGGCAGTGAGATCGCGCGCGCTTGGAAAACCCGGAGCCGCGCCTCACATTGTTGACGAAATATATAAACTTAGCGGAGTGAACTGGTGTACGGAAAGATAAAACGTCTACATTTTGTTGGGATTGGCGGTATCGGCATGAGCGGCATCGCGGAAGTACTGATCAATATGGGCTATACGGTTACGGGGTCTGATCTGAAGGAGTCTGAAACGGTAAAGCGGCTCATTGGGCTCGGTGCCCGCATCCATATAGGACACGAGGCGGAAAACGTGCGTGACACTGATGTAGTTGTGATTTCCTCGGCAGTGAGACAGGACAACCCCGAGGTGGCGGAGGCTCATTCTCTGGGCATCCCAGTAATCCCGAGGGCGCAGATGCTGGCCGAGCTCATGAGGCTCCGATACGGTATCGCAGTTGCCGGGAGCCATGGAAAAACCACGACTACATCGATGATAGAATCTGTGCTCTCCTACGGGGGGCTCGACCCGACTATAGTTGTCGGAGGCAAGGTTCAGACCCTAGGCACGAATGCCAGGCTCGGAGAAGGCAGCTTTATGGTAGTCGAGGCCGATGAGAGCGACGGGTCTTTTATGCTTTTATCTCCGGTAATTTCCGTACTTACCAACATAGATGAAGAGCACATGGATCATTACAAAGATATGGAGGAATTGGTTGGGACGTTCACTTCCTTTATGAATAAAATACCGTTCTACGGCCTGTCCGTATTATGTGTGGACTGCCCGAGGGTAAGCTCCATCGCCAAGGACTATCAGAAAAGGTTAGTTACGTACGGGTTTAGCCCGGATGCCGAGCTCAGAGCTCAAGACGTAAAAATTCACGGCTTTGAGACCGAGTTTACTGTAGTGCAGGAAGATACTGTATTGGGGAATATTAAAATCCACTCCCCCGGCAGACATGTTGCTCAGAATGCGCTTGCTGCAATTGCCGTAGGTATGGAGCTTGGAATGAGTTTTGAGCATGTGAAAGAGGGACTGTCGAAATTTAAAGGGATAGGCAGAAGGCTGGAGATTAAGGGGAGCTCGGGCGGGATAACGGTAGTAGACGACTATGCTCATCACCCACGGGAAATAGAAGTTACCATAGAGGCGATAAAGGAGACCGGTGCGGGGAGGGTTGTCGTGATGTTTCAGCCCCACAGGTATTCCCGTACAAGTCTGCTGTTCGATGAATTCGTTCAGGTTCTTCTGCAGGCGGACAAGCTATTTTTACTGGATATTTACGCTGCGAGTGAAGACCCGATCGAGGGGGTGAGCTCTCAGAGGCTCTTTGAGGCAATTAAAGAGTCGGGTCATGAGGATGTTACCTATATTAACGGAAGCCAAAGTGTTGCGAGGGCTGTTCTTGAAGCAATAGAATCGGGGGACACTGTGCTGACGCTCGGCGCCGGGAACGTCTGGACCTACGGGGAAGAGATAGTGGAGGCGATTAAGTGACGCTCGCATCAAAGCTTGAGAAAATCGGGTGTGAGGTTAAGAGTAAATATCCTATGGATAAGTACACCTGGCTCCGTGTTGGGGGACAAGCCGATCTATTGGTAACGCCGGCTAACGCCGCCCAGCTTAAAGAGGCGCTCGACATACTCCACTCTTCTGGAACAAAGTGGATTGTACTCGGAGAAGGCTCTAATACGATAGTTTATGACAGGGGAATAACAGGGGCTGTACTGTCCACTAAAAAGCTTAAGAAGATCGAGATCCTCGATAACTGCAAAGTGGTTGCGGAAACCGGCGCTATACTCGGGACAATACTAAATAAAACTGTTAGGGCGGGCCTCACGGGGTTTGAGTTTGCCGCGGGCATACCGGGTACGGTCGGCGGAGGCGTATTCATGAACGCAGGGGCAAACGATGGGGAGATCAAGGACGTCGTAGATACAGTTTGGGTTTGGCATGACGGGAAGGAAGTTGAGTTTAAGAGAAAGGATGTAAAATTTGAGTACAGAAAAGCACACCTCCCGAAGGGGAGCGTCGTACTAAAAGCCATGTTCGCGCTTAAGAAAGGAAACAAGGTGGAGAGCGAGCAAAACGTAAAACAATACATGGAGAAGCGAAACGAAACTCAGCCGATTACTATGACGAATACCGGCTCAATATTTAAGAACCCTCCCGAGATCGCGGCCGGCAGGCTGCTTGAGGAGCTAGGGCTGAAGGGTTACGGGATCGGCGGGGCTAAGTTCTCTGACCTGCACGCGAACTTTATAGTTAACTGCGGGGGCGCGAGCGCGCAGGATGTTCTTAGTCTCATAGAAACGGCCAAGAAAGAGGCCTTGTCAAAAAGGGGTATAAAGCTCGAGACAGAGGTAAGGGTGGTAGGGGATAAAAAGTGAGCGAAGAGAGAAAAGCGTTATTCGTAAAGGCGGCCAAGGTGCTTACGGTACTGCTGGTAATAGCGGTGTTTGGTGTGTGCACGTACATTACAATCAGCCTCGGGGTATTTACCGTGCATGAAGTAACAGTCGCCGGTAACGAGAAGATTTCAGAGAAAGAAATACTGCAAAGATCGGGCTTAAGGCTCGGTGAGAGCAGCATTTTTTTCTTTGAGGACAGGGTAGAAAAAGATATCTTGAAAAATCCCTGGATCCACAGCGTCAAGGTCCATAAAGAATTTCCCAAGAGGGTACATATTGATATTGAAGAGGAAAAGGTTTACTGCCTTGTCTTTGGCTCAGACGGCAGTCCGCACTATTTAAGCAGTACCGGCAAAATACTCGGTACGGCTAAATTTGATGAAGGCCTTGATTTTCCTGTTCTGATCGGCGATGGTATAGAAAACTCGGATCTATTGAAAGAAGCCTTACAGATATTGGATTTATCATCAAATAGCAGTGTTCTCGATTGGAGCGAGATATCAGAGATCCATATAGATAATATTTACGGAATAAATCTATATACAACGGACCGAAGACATATCGTGTTCGACAGGGGCGACGTGTACAGAAAATGGCGCAAGCTTGAAAGTATTATTCAGCACGCAGACAATTTAGGTCTTAAGCAGGCCTATATAAACATCAGCTCGAGCGATATGGGAGTAGTAAATTTTGAGGTGCCGACAGTAGATTCAGGAGCTCAAGATGGGTAGAGAGCAGGATTTAATAATCGGCTTGGATATAGGCACAACGAAAATATGCGCCATTGTTGGCGAGACAAACCCGCAAACTGAGGAAGTGGAGATAGTAGGCGTAGGCACATACCCTTCATTCGGTCTTAAGAGGGGAGTGGTAGTAAATATCGACAACACAATACAGTCGGTTAAAAACGCGGTGGAAGAAGCCGAGCATATGGCCGGGTGTGAAATAAGGACGGTTTTTGTCGGTATTGCCGGAGGGCATATAAAGGGGATAAGCGGCCATGGGATGATTAGTCTTCGAGAGCGCGAAGTGGCTAATAAGGATCTTGAGAGAGTAATAGAGTCCGCAAACGCTGTGCTGATACCGGCTGACAGAGAGATCATCCACGTAATTCCTCAGGAATATATTGTGGACGGTCAGTCGGGTATTAAGGATCCAATAGGTATATATGGGGTTAAGCTGGAGACAAAGGTGCACATTGTAACAGGACAGGTTACCGCGGCGCAGAATCTGGTTAAATGCATACACGGCGCGGGAATGGACGTGGCAGACGTGGTGCTCGAGCAGCTTGCCTCAAGCGAGGCTGTCCTGACAGAGGACGAGAAAGAGATCGGAGTCGTGTTAATTGACTGCGGCGGCGGCACTACCGACATAGCGATTTTCGTTGGCGGCAGCATAAGGTATACGGAAAACGTTACTCTCGGCGGGGACAACATAGACAGAGACATTGCGCTTGGACTGTCGACCCCCCTGGCTGAGGCCAGAAAGATTAAGGAAAAGCACGGGTGCGCGCTCGCTGAGCTCGTATCTCCGGAAGAAACGATTGAAGTTCCGAGTGTGGGTGGACGGCATTTTAGAAAGATTTCAAGAAAAGACCTGGCTATGGTGATAGAGCCGAGAATGGACGAAATATTCGCACTGGCAAAAAGGGAAATAAAAAAATCTGGTTACGACGAGCTTGTCCCGGGCGGAGTGGTAATAACCGGGGGAAGCGTAATAATGAACGGTACGGTTGAGCTTGCCGAAAGGGTGTTGGAGATGCCTGTCAGAATGGGTATTCCGACTGAAGTAGGGGGGCTCAGCGACATTATTGCAAACCCGGTATATTCAACCGGAGTTGGGCTCGTTCTGTATGGTACGCAGTATAAAGGGGATAAAAAGTTAAGGATTAGAGACGAGAATGTCTTTAAAAAAATATTTGATAGCATGAAAAACTGGTTTCAGGAGTTTTTTTAGGTTAAACTGGATAAAATATAATGGAGGAGGGTGTTGATTATGGCAAACTTTGAACTCGAAGACACTGGTATTGAGCAAAAGGCTAAAATCAAAGTTGTCGGAGCCGGAGGCGCTGGCGGCAATGCCGTTAATGCGATGATTGAAAAGGGACTTGAAGGAGTCGATTTTGTAGTTACCAATACCGACTCTCAGGACCTGAGAAAATCGCTAGCCCCTACAAAGCTCCAAATTGGCACAAGAACTACAAAAGGCCTTGGTTCGGGTGGTAACCCGGTACTGGGCAGAGAGGCTGCCATTGAGGATCAGTCACTCATAGCAGAGACGCTCGAAGGCGCCGATATGGTTTTCGTCACAGCCGGTATGGGAGGTGGGACCGGAACTGGATCTTCCCCAATAATAGCTCAAGCTGCCAAGGAAACGGGCGCGCTAACGGTTGGAGTGGTGACCAAACCTTTTGGATTTGAAGGGCCCAGGAGAAATAAACAGGCTCTGGAGGGGATTCAGAGGCTTGAAGAAGAAGTCGATACCCTGATTGTCATTCCCAACGACAGGCTTGCTGAAGTGCATAAGGTAAGCATACTCGATGCTTTTAAGAAGGCGGATGAGGTGCTTCTCCAGGCAGTGCGCGGTATTTCAGATATTATTACGGGAACCGGATATATAAACGTCGATTTTGCCGATGTGAAGAGTATAATGGGGGAAAACGGCGGTAAGGCGCTCATGGGCACCGGTTTTGCCGAGGGCACGAACCGTGCCGTGGAAGCGGCTGAGTCTGCTATTACGAGTCCGCTCCTCGAAGATATTTCCATTGACGGCGCGACCGGAATACTTCTCAATGTTACGGCATCACCTGACTTCGGCATCGAAGAGTTAAACCAGGCTTGTAACTATATAAAAGACCGTGCTCATTCAGACGTCAATCTTATATTCGGCCTTGTTTTCAATGAGCAGTTCAGAGAGTCGGTTCAGCTTACGGTGATAGCGACAGGCATTCAGACCGTAGGTGCTCAGAATATGAATACGATAGTTTCATCAGTGCCGACCGAGGTTGCGGAAGACGAGTTTGAGATACCTGCTTTTATAAGAAGAAGAGGTATTAAAGAGGGCCAATAACGCTTGGCGCTGACAACAATCACAGGCCTAAGAACACATTTATAAGCTGAGTTTATGAGGTTTGAGCTTTTTAGGAACCGTATCTCTCTGTAGGGTCTTGGGAGGTATGGCCGTTTGATGTGTGCTCTTCAAAGCGCAGTTCGACGCGTGGGGCATCTATCCATAGGCTCTCTATGTCGTAAAATCCCCTCAACGGTTCATAAAAGATGTGGGCAACTACGTCTGCTGAATCAATGAGTACCCACTTACCTTCAGAATAACCCTCGATCCCTATCACCTTCTCACCAAGCTCTTTTAGCTTTTGCTCTATGCTCTCGACTATGGTTTTTACACCCCTGTCCGAGTTAGCGCTGCAGACTAAAAAGTAATCGGTGACATCACTTGAGGATTTTACCTCAATAAGTACGGGATCCTGCGCGTGTTTTTCCCACGCGGCACGAGCGATGGACAGAGCTTTGTCTTTAGCTTCTATCAAGTGTACGCCTCTGTGTAAAGGTGGTTCTTTAGTATGTAGCGCTCGACTTCTTCCGGAACCAAATCACTTATTGATTCTCCGGCTTTAATTCTTTGTCTAATTTCTGTGGAAGAAACCCTGACGCCGTGGATTTGTGTAAATACAACTTCTTTGGAATATTTGTTTGAATATATTGTCACGTTGTCCCGGTTCATATGATATCGAAAACCGGGCTCAATTGCAATAGGAAGAGATGGTTTGCCCTCATCAGGGAATCCAGGTCTTTCAATCACTGCAAAGCTCGCTAACGTAAAGAGATCATTATAGTTTTTCCATGTTTCAATGTGATTAAAGAGCTCACTGCCTACAATAAAATAGAACTCTATGTCCGGGTAATTTGAAGTAAAATGCTGCAGTGTCTCTATGGTATATGAAGTTGTAGCTTTTTCTATTTCATATGTAGAAATTTCAAAATACGGGTAGGGCTCAAGCGCAGCCTCCAGCATATTTAATCTATCTTTTGAAGGGGTAGTCTCCGTATGTTTCTTGTGCGGGGGAATGGCTGAGGGTATAAAGTAAATCTTCTCAAGCCCCAGTATGCGCTTAATCTCTTCGGCGGCCCGCAGATGCCCCAGGTGTACCGGGTCGAAGGTGCCTCCGAAAATTCCGACTTTCTTTTTATTATCCGGGCTCGTCATTGTCTACTAAGTGTCTTGTATGGTCGTTACTTATTCCCTAAATACCCTTCTACCATAAACTCGCTTCCGATTTTCTTCACACTTAAATCCTGGACTTCGATAGAATCCATTACTCTGTGTATATTAAGATCGCCTATCATGCTGAGCCCGCTCGAGCCAAGAATTTTAGGCGCATAAAAAAAGGTGATTTTATCCACAATACCGCTCTTGAGCGCTTGTCCCGCGACCGAGCTTCCTCCCTCGATTAAAAGGCTTGTAAACTGAAGCTCTCCCAGGCAGCGCAGCAGCTCCCTCATATCAATCCGGCCGTTTTTGTCCTTTTTCACAGTGATTACGTTTGCGCCCAGACTCTTGAGCTTCTCACGCTTAGCCTTATCCACGGGGCGCGTTGTAACGATAACGGGCTCATCGTGAAGGCGCAGCAGGTTTGAGGACAGAGGCGTCCTGAGCTTTGTGTCGAGAATGACAGGCACAGGGTCTTTGTGAGTGCCTGTGAGCCTCACGTTCAGGCTTGGGTTATCTGTCAGCACGGTTTCTATACCAGCCATTACGGCGTCTGCCCGGCTCCTGAGGATATGAGCGTACTTCCTCTGTGTCTCGCTCCCTATCCACTTGGAATCTCCCGAGACCGCGGCGATCTTCCCGTCGAGCGTAGCCGCAAGCTTAAGTACAACAAACGGCAGCCCGGTTGTAATGTACTTTATATATGCTTCGTTCATCTCCCGGGATTTTTCGTCGAGTACACCCGTTAGAACCTCGATACCGTTTTTCCTGAGTTTTGATACGCCCTTACCGCTCACTTTGGGGTTCGGATCAAGGGATGAGACTACTACTTTTGATACCTTCTCCTGTATGATGGAGCCTACGCAGGGGGGAGTTCTTTTTCCGGTGTGGCAGCAGGGCTCGAGAGTAACATACAGAGTGGAGCCGGCTATCTTGTTTCTCTTTTTTCTAGCGTCTTCAAATGCTTCTATCTCAGCGTGCGGGAGCCCGGCTCTTTTGTGATACCCCTTACCGATGACCTTACCGTTTTTTACGAGTACGGCCCCTACAAGTGGATTTGGACTAGTCATCCCTTGTGCTTTAAGAGCAAGCTTAAGGGCAGCTGACATATATTTTTTATCTTTATCTATAGGCATTCAACTGTATAACTTCAATTCAAAGAGTATGTGAGCGATATAATGGCGTTAATGCACAGCTTCGTTTCCCGAGTAAAAGAGCGCCTCTACAAATTCCTCGGCATTAAATTCTCTTAGATCGCTAAGACTCTCGCCTATGCCGATATACTTAACGGGAATATTCAGCTCGTCTGCGATCGCGATTATCACTCCGCCTTTGGCCGTGCCGTCGAGCTTAGTAAGGACAATACCCGTGATATCGAGCGCCTCGTTAAACAACTTAGCTTGCTGAATAGCGTTCTGGCCCGTAGTCGCGTCCAGCACTAAAAGAGTCTCGTGCGGGGCTCCTTCGAGCTCACGTCCTACCACTCTTTTCATTTTCTTAAGCTCTTCCATCAAGTTTTCTTTCGTATGCAGTCTTCCTGCTGTGTCTATGATTAGTATGCCTATTTTTTTTGAAATGGCCGCTTTTACGGCGTCAAATGCTACAGAAGACGGGTCTCTGCCGCTCTCGCCCCCAAGAAACTCGGTGCCCACTCTCTTTGACCAGACTTCCAGCTGTTCCATGGCGGCTGCTCTGAATGTGTCGCCCGCGGCTACCATGACGTTATTGCTCTCCTGCTTAAGCTTGTGAGCCAATTTACCAATTGTAGTAGTCTTTCCGACGCCGTTTACTCCCGCGACCATAATAACGAACGGCTCGCGGTCTGCTTTTATAGGCGCCCCCTGAGCGCCTTTTAGTATTTCCAGTATTTCCTCTTTAAGAGCCTGCTCTATTGTTTCCTCGTCTTCAAGGGACTTCTTCGCGAGTTTTGACTCCAGTCTCTCACGAAGCTTCATAGTGGTTGGGACACCGAGGTCTGACATGATGAGAGTTTCTTCAAAGTCGTCCCAGGTATCCGTATCAATCTCTTTTTTTGATAACATCCCGCCGAGTCTTCCGAAGATGCCTGTGTGAGTTTTAGATAGACCCGAGCGGAGTCTCGCGAACAGCCCCTCCGGGCTCACGTCCTCTTCTTCAAATTCCTCTATCTCTTCTTCTATTTCTTCCGGCGGCGCTTCGACAATCTCCGCTTCAGGCGCGTGCGGTACTTCATCTATTATCTCCTGTGCTGACACAGGCTCGGGGGGAATAGCCGCTTCCGGCCCGGGTTCAGAGGGCAGAGCTTCCTCAATTGTCTCTAAAACCTTTTCTTCAAGACCTTCCCCGGTCTCTGGGGCGGGCTCAGCCGGTGCCGCTTCGGCAGCTTCTTCAGGCAGCTCGGCTATTTCAGCCTCCTCCGGCTCTTCTACGGGCTTTTGCTCAAAAAAGAAGGATATTACAAATGAAATTACGGCGATTACGATGAAAATCGCTATTACGGCTACGAAATCCGAGAACGGGCTCGGGATAGTATTAAGCAGTGAAAATATTGAATCCATGATTATACGGTCCTCCTCTCTATGTGAGAGAGATTATAACAGTCTATTTTATTTAAATCGCATTCTGTTTCAGATTTATTGAATACTAAATACGTCTAATACTTTGTTGCTCTCAGTGCAAACGAAAACTTTGTTAAGAAAGTTAATATACTTTTTGGCGGGGTGTTTTCAACCAGGAGAATTAATAAGCCAATATTAGCAGCTCTAAGTTACGGGAAACATATTATGTTTTTTCTACCCTTGAACTCTCCGAATCTTCTTGGATATACTAGTCTTAATGTCCAACGGTTTTGTCCACCTACATCTACATTCGCAGTACTCGCTCTTAGACGGCGCGATTAAGTTCGAGGAGCTTTTCCCGCAGGCCAAGGAGTTCGGGATGCAGGCCGTCGCGCTTACAGACCACGGGAATCTTTTCGGTGCTTACGATTTTTATAAGAAAGCCAAAGAGTCGGGAGTGAAGCCTATTATCGGCTGCGAGATGTATATTACGCCCAAGATAAACCCAGATAACCCGGCTGAAGGCAAAACCCACCATTTAACAGTCCTGTCCATGGATAAGACGGGTTATCAAAACCTCTCCAGGCTTGTGACCAAGGCGTATTTTGACGGATTTTACCGAAGGCCCCGGGTGGATCACGAGCTACTTGATAAACATAACGAAGGCCTTATCGTGCTTAGCGGATGTCTTAACAGTGAGCTCTCTAAGGCGATATTCGATAAGGACATGAAGGCCGCCTTGGGAGTAGCCGCAAGGTACAGGGAGATTTTCGGCGACCGTTACTACCTTGAAGTACAAGCCACGGGTCTTCCCGAGCAGAAGAGGGTGAATAAGAAGGTAAAAGAGGTGAGTGATAAACTCGGCATTCCTATTGTGGCCACGAACGACTGCCATTTCTTAAAACGCGAAGACACGAGACCCCACGACGCGCTGCTATGCATACAGACAGGCTCATCGCTTCAGGACGAGAACCGCTTTAAGTTTCAGGGCGATCAGTACTACCTGAAATCAGAGGGCGAGATGCTTGGGGACCTGGAGGGTTTCGAAGACGCGATACATAGAACCGGAGAAGTGGCAAAGAGGTGTAACTTTGATTTTGAAGTGGACGGTTACAAGTTCCCCGAGTATAAAGTCGAGGAAGGCATATCACTCGATGAGCATATGGCGAAGCTCGCTGCGGAAAAGCTAGGCGAGAAGCTCGTGGAAGATAATATCCCCGAAGAAAAACACGGGGAATATAAAGAAAGGCTCGACACCGAGATTGAAATAATTCAGAAGATGGGTTTTTCGGGATACTTCCTTGTTGTTGCGGATTTTATTAACTACGCAAAATCAAAAGGCATACCGGTAGGCCCCGGCAGGGGGAGCGCGGCGGGGAGTCTTGTAGCGTATGTTCTCGGTATAACAGACGTTGACCCGATCCCCTATGATCTTATATTCGAGCGTTTTCTAAACCCCGAGCGAGTCAGCATGCCTGACATAGATATAGACTTTTGTGGCGAGGGCCGGGACGAGGTCATACGCTACGTAACAGAGAAATACGGTGCGGACAAAGTGGCGCAGATAGGCACGTTCGGGACAATGTCCGCAAAGGCAGTTGTTAAAGACGTGGGCAGGGTGCTTGGTATCCCATACGCGGACGTTGACAGGGTTTCAAAGCTTATCCCCTCGTTCAGGGGCAAGGTGTTCAGCATAGAAAAGGCGATAGACAGCGTAAAAGAGCTTAAGAAGCTGGTTGACGAATCAGAAGCGCTGTCAGAGATGATCGAGCTTGCGAAGAGGCTTGAGAACATGGTCCGTCATTCCTCGACCCATGCAGCGGGGATAGTAATCGCGAACGAGCCGCTTGCCGATCATATTCCGCTTTACCGGGGCTCAAAAGATGAGATCGTAACCCAGTACGACATGAACTCGATCGAGGAGCTCGGGTTCGTAAAGTTCGATTTCCTGGGCCTAAAAACTCTCACTCTAATAGATAAAGCGATTAAGCAGATAAAGGAGAATCACGCGGAGAACGGAGGCGCAGGTTTTGATATCCGTAAAATTCCACTCGATGATCCCGAGGTTTATAAGCTCCTTTCAAGCGGACTTACGAGGGGTATATTCCAGATTGAGTCTACGGGAATGAAGGAAGTCCTCCAGGGGCTCAACCCAACGGCTTTTGAGGATATTATTGCCCTGTTAGCTCTATACCGTCCGGGCCCGCTGGATAGCGGAATGGTAGATGATTTTATAAAGCGTAAGCACGGGAACGCGGAGGTGGAGTACCCCCTCCCCGAGCTTCAGGAGATACTAAAAGACACATACGGACTATTCGTATACCAAGAGCAGATAATGCAGACCGCGAGCGCGGTTGCAGATTACAGCCTGGGTGAGGCCGATCTACTGCGGCGCGCTATGGGTAAAAAGAAACCTGCTGAGATGAAAGCCCAGAGAAAAAGGTTTCTCGACGGCGCCAAGAAAAAGGGTATTAAAGATAAGAAGGCAAAAGAAATATTCGATGCCATGGAGAAGTTTGCTGAGTACTCATTTAACAAGAGCCACAGCACGGCCTACGCTCTAATCACATACCAAACCGCCTATCTCAAGACCCATTACCCGGCGGAGTTTATGGCAGCCCTCATGTCGGTTGATTCTAGCAACACTGACAAAGTCATATCAAGCATTTCAGAATGTAAAGATATGAATATTCAGGTCCTAGCGCCAGATGTTAACGAGAGCATGGATGAGTTTACGGCAGCAGACGGGAATATCCGCTTCGGTCTGGCTGCTATTAAAAACGTGGGTGAGGGTACAGTGGAGGCCATTATAAAGGCCAGGGAAGAATGCGGGAAGTTTGAGACGATCTTCAGTTTTTGTGATTTAGTCGAAGCGAGAAAATTAAACAGGAGAACATTCGAGAGCTTGGTGAAAAGCGGAGCTTTTGACTCCCTGGGCGCACACCGTGCGTGCTTGATGGAGTCTGTCGAGACGCTTCTTAGCTACACTTCTCTAAAGCAAAAGAGCTCTGTAGAAGGACAGCACTCTTTATTTTCAATGAACGATTCGGTTTCACTGCCAACCCTATCCGATATTTCTGCATGGGAAGAGAAGGAACTTCTCTCAAACGAGATGGATGTGCTGGGGTTTTACGTTACCAGCCACCCGATGGCTAAATACGAGCATGAGCTCAGTAAGAGCGTAAAGAATACCGATACGGAAGCGCTTGCCGACATAAAAACAAAGCGGGAAGTGTCTGTCGCCGGAGTTGTACGCTCGCTGAACGTACGGCACACAAAGAGCGGCTCCGGCATATTCGGAAACCTTGTTCTCGAGGACCTTAAAGGCTCCGTTGAGGTGGTTATTTTCAATGATCTTTTGAGAAAGACGCTGCCTATACTTGAAGAGAAGGTGGACCCCGTAATCATCAAGGGAATGACCGAGCCCGGGGAGGACAGGGTTAAATTAAGAGCAACGGATATAAAGTCTCTAAGCGATTTGAGGAACGGCACCACAGTGCATATAAATTTCCCAAAGGAAGGCACAACGAAAGAAACCATGCTAAAAGCAAGGGAAATTATAAGCAGCTATCCGGGTGAATCTCAAATCCACATTCACCTGAGTACCGAGGGCGGTGTAGCCGTAGTTGAGGTGGAGGACTTTAGGGTATGCATCGACGATGCGTTCATTTCTGACGTTGAAGAGCTGCTAGGGAAAAACGCCTTAAGGTTCAACTAGCTTGCTGAGAATTCTCAATCGCTTCTTTTAACTCATCCGCATCACTTGTAATTACAAAGACTTCCTGAACGGAATTGCCGCTGCGTGCCATCAGCTTTGCGCCGCTGATGGTCGAATATTTGTAGCGCACAACCAGATTTTCACCTTTGGTTTTCCCGACTTTTATCTCTCCCGGTATTATTCCCTCTACGGAATCGAGCGAGGATACGTTGTCCTCAAGAAACCTTTTTAAACCCTTAATGATACCGTGCTCGCGTTTTATCTTATTTTTTCTGTGTTTCATGGTGAGGCAATATTACCAAGCCCTTTAGCTCCTGAAAGCGGTTTTCATACCTATATAGTTTTTAGCTCCGGCTTCTAAGCTGTAAACTATACGGATATTACTATAACGCGCCGGAGTTTGGAAGACATTGCTAAAATTACACGAGCTCAGCTTTGACAACACTTACAAAAAGCTTCCTGAAGATTTTTATGACTTGGTAAGTCCCAAAGGTTTTCTTAACCCCCATTTGGTAGCTTTTAACACTGACGCGGCAGAGCTCTTGGATCTTGATCCCAAGGAAGCGCTTACACCGGAGTTTGTAGAGTACTTCTCGGGTAAAAAGACATTGCCTGGCTCAGAGCCTCTTGCGATGTATTACACGGGGCATCAGTTCGGCGTCTACAACCCGGACATAGGGGACGGTAGAGCAATCCTGCTGGGGGAGGTAAGGAATAAAAAGGGAAAGAAATGGGACCTTCATCTGAAGGGCTCGGGGCGTACCCGATATTCACGCGTATTTGACGGAAGGGCGGTGCTCCGCTCTACGATCAGGGAGTACTTGTGCTCAGAGGCTATGCACGCGCTGGGGATCCCTACAACTAGAGCGCTGTGTATAATCGGGAGCGATGAAAAGGTGGAGCGCGAGACAACCGAGAGGGGAGCTATGATGCTCAGGATGTCGCCCTCACACGTGCGCTTTGGCTCGTTTGAAGCGTTTCACTACACCGGCCGTGAAGATTTGCTCAAAATACTGGCAGATTATACAATCTCTCAGCATTTCCCCGAGGTTAATGAAGAGACCGATAAATATCGTAAGTTCCTGATTGAAGTTGTGGAAAGGACAGCGAGGCTTATCGCGCAGTGGCAGGCCGCGGGTTTTACCCACGGCGTGATGAATACGGACAATATGTCCGTGCTGGGGCTTACGATCGATTACGGCCCGTTCGGGTTTATGGAGGAGTACGACCCAGAATATACGCCCAATCACTCGGACCATTTCAGTAGATACTCATTTGAGAACCAACCGGGTATAGCGTTTTGGAATTTGAGTAAATTCGCAAGCTCTCTCGAATCTCTTGTGCCGAGGGAAGAAGCGCAGGAAGCGCTCAGCGCTTTCAAAAACGGCTATTCCCTGAACTATCTTAAAATGATGAGTGAAAAGCTCGGGCTCAATACATCACAAAAAAATGACGGGGAACTGATTAAGAATCTTCTCCAAATTATGCGGGACGAAAAAGCTGACTATACGAATACTTTCAGAGTGCTCAGCGATTTCTCAACGGAAGATGGGGCCGGTAGCACGTTTGACTCGGGTGCATTCCGCGATTGGGTACAGATATACAAGGCGCGTTTGAAAGATGAAAACAGTAATGATATTGAGCGCAAGAAACTAATGGACATGCTCAACCCGAAATTTGTACTCAGAAACTCCCTTGCGGAGAAAGCCATTAGAAAAGCCGTGGACGAGCATGATTACTCGGAAATAGAGCGTCTACATAATATCCTCAGGAAACCGTATTCCGAACAGCTGCAGTATGAAGAATATGCAGAGCCTTCACCCGAAGGCGCGAACCTTGTGATTAGCTGTTCATCTTAGGGATTGACCGGGGCGGTTTCTTCATGTCTCAACTAGCTATTTTTTCTCCAGGTAGCTCGCAATGATTTTTTTAGTCCCGTAGCGGGCGAAGTGCACTGTAACCTTGGCGTCGTTCCCGCTGCCGTCTACTTTTCTGATCGTGCCGAGGCCGAATTTGCTGTGCTCTATCTGCTGTCCCGCTTTATAACTCTTACCGTTGCCGCTCTTTTTCACGGACGCCTTGCGCGGTAGAGTGGATCTTTTAGCTCTCTCCGTAACGGTCCTGTTGAGACCGCCCTGATGTACATGAGCGTTAATAAATTCTTCCGGAATTTCAGATAGGAATCTCGAAGGTGAAGGGGTTTCTTCCTTGCCGAATACGAGCCTTCTGGAGGAGCTCGTGAGATATATCTTTTCCTTTGCTCTCGTGAGTCCCACGTAGAGGAGTCTGCGTTCCTCCTCTATTTCTCCTTCTCTTATAGAGTTAAAATGAGGAAGCAGGTTTTCCTCTAAACCGATAATAAATGTCACCGGGAACTCGAGACCCTTTGCAGAATGGAGTGTCATGAGCGCTACTTGATCGGTATTCTCGTTATAAGTATCGAGATCGCTCGCGAGCGAAACCCGGTCTAGGAATTCGTTCAGCTCAGTATTCCCTTCTTCACGCTCCGGAATATCTTGTTTATCTCCTTCTTTTTCAAATTCAGCCGCAATATTAAAAAGCTCACCTACGTTTTCGCGCCTTTCGGGCTCACGCTCGAGTATGTCGAGGTACCCAGTCTTTTGAAGTACATGGTCGATGAGCTCGCCTATGCCGTTACACTCTGAGAAAGAAATGAGCCCTGTTGTCAATTTATGAAATTTATCTAACTTTGCGGAAGTGCCTTTAGGGATAGTACTATCCCCTGCCGCCAATCCCAAAGCGTCAAACAGCGAAACGCTGTTTTTAGCTGCTATTTCTTCAAGCTTCTCAATTGTTCCTTTGCCTATTCCCCTTGCCGGCACGTTTATAATTCGCCTAAGGCTCATTTCGTCTTGAGGGTTTGCAATTACTCTCAAATATGCCAATACATCCTTTACCTCGGCTCTCTGATAGAAGCCGATTCCGCCCACGATTCTGTAAGGTATAGAGCGGTATAGTAGCTCCTCCTCAATTTGACGCGATTGAGTATTGGTCCTGTAAAATATAGCTATATCTTTATGCGCGTATTCTTTTTTCGCGGCCTCGAGCTGTATCTGTGTGCCCACGTACTTTGCTTCGTCTTTTTCGTTTCGGGCAAGGTAATAAGAAATCGGCTCACCTAGGCCGTTTTCGGACCAAAGCTCTTTTTCGTGCCGGTGTTTGTTATAGGAGATAAGCTTATTTGAAGCCTCAAGTATAGTTTTTGTCGAGCGGTAATTTCTCTCGAGCTTTATGATCTTTGTATCGGGAAAGTCCTTCTCGAAGTCGAGTATGTTTGTAATATCGGCCCCTCTCCAGCCGTAAATCGATTGGTTGTCGTCGCCTACGACGAATAGATTTTTGTGTTTCTTTGATAGAAGCTCTACGATTTTATACTGAACGGGGTTTGTGTCCTGGTACTCGTCCACGAGTATGTACTGAAAAAGCGTCTGGTATCTCTTAAGCACATCCGCTTTCTCTGTGAATAGCCTTACTGTCACATGAAGCAGGTCACTGAAATCAAGTGCGTTTGCTTTCCGAAGCTCTTGTTCATAAAGATCGTAAACTTTTGATACAGTCTCCTCGTATACGTCCGCCTTAAGCTCCTCCGGACCGAGCCCTTTATTTTTTGCTCCGTCTATCTTGGAGCGTATTGACCTAGGAGTATAAGTTCGGTCGCTTATATCGAGCTCTGCCATACATTGCTTAATGAGCTTTATTTGGTCTGCATCGTCGTATATGGTGAAATCTCTTCCAAAGCCTTCTAAGTTTGTTATCTCTCTCTTAAGAACCCTTAGACAAACAGAGTGAAAAGTGCCGATCCATAGGCTACGCGCGTCCTCACCTATAAGCCCGTTAATGCGCCCTTTCATTTCGTTTGCCGCTTTGTTTGTAAAGGTTACGGCCAGGATGTTTCTCGGCGCAATATTTTTTGCTCCTACCAGGTGAGCTATTCGCTCGGTGATTATTTTAGTTTTACCCGAGCCCGCGCCGGCAAGGACAAGCAGAGGTCCTTTGCCGTGCGTTACGGCCTCTTTTTGCGCCGGATTTAGATTGTCTGTAGTGTTCATTCTTTTATCTTTTACCTTTGTGATATGTGATATTTAGTAGTGAGCAGCCTTAATGTTCACCTCAGTTTAGACATGGATTAATCAGTTTTGACAAGATACCCTAAAAAGTACCCGGCTAATTTAGAATAGAAACCTGATATGTATAAAAATTAGGATATGATTCTGAAGAATTGTTATGGATAATCGTAAAGTAATACTTTTTTACAACAAAATGTGGAACGAACCGCTAAACTACCCTGAGGAGGATTTACCACAAGGGTACGTTATAACAACTGACCGGAGCATGATGGAGCAAGCGGTAGCAGTAGTTTTTCATATACCCTCTCTTCCTTCCGATTTTATTACACATAGAAAACTACTTAAAAACAAAGGGCAATTATGGGTTGCGTGGTCTATGGAATGTGAAGCGCATTATCCTCAAATGGCCGATCCCGTGTTTATGGATCATTTTGATCTTACTATGACATATAATCCCGAATCGGATGTTTTTACTCCGTACGCACTCCAAAACTTCATTGAATTAATTAAGCGCCCGGTATCTGAAAAACCCCCCGGAAACACGGTTGACGCTTTTATATCGAGCAATAAAAATAAAAGCGGGAGAGTCCAGTTGCTAATGCAATTGATGGGACGACTTAAAGTTCACTCATACGGCCAAGTGCTCAATACCAAATCTCTTCAGAGCGATGAGGGGTTGCATAGCAAATTAGACGCTATGTCTACTTATAAGTTCACTCTGGCTTTTGAAAATGCCGTAGCGCGGGACTATGTCACTGAAAAATTCTATGAGCCTTTAATCGCCGGCTCAGTTCCGGTCTATCTGGGCGCTCCCAATATAGATGATTACTCTCCCGGGGAAAAGTGCTTTATCGATGCGTCAAAGTGGGACAATCCTCAGGATCTGGCTGATTATCTGCTCGAACTTTCGGATAATGACGATATGTACAACGGGTACTTTGAGTGGAGAGGAAAACCACTGAAAAAGAAGTTTACTGATTTGCTGGATCTGAAAAAGGAGCATGAGTTTGTAAGGTTATGTAAGAAAATTGATGAAATGATATGAGTTGGCGCAATGATCATTATGTTACTGATATAAGGATGGATGAGGAGTTTTATAGCAGAAAAATTGGCTGGGCCGAGAGGATTCGAACCTCTACAACTGGCGTCAAAGGCCAGGGTCCTACCATTAGACGACGGCCCAATCTGTTTTTAAGCTAAGATAGCTTTAGGTTACCAAGGTTTTATATCCATAGCAATAAAACCGCATTTAGACCCATAGAATTATTATCTTGACAGGGTACAATTTATATAAGAAACTTAAACGTTTTAATAAATAAGAGCGCGTAGCTCAGGGGGAGAGCGCTTGCTTGACACGCAAGAGGTCGCTGGTTCAAATCCAGTCGTGCTCACCACTTACAAAATACTAACATGGAAGAAATCCAGATAAATCTCCCTGGCGGGGAAGAGACTACCTTTCCTAAGGGCACAGCCGTCGGGGAAATAATAGAATCACTCGGCAAGACAGGCGGAACCGTAGGCGCAAAGGTGAACGGCGAGCTTGTGGATTTTTGGTTTGAGGTAAATGAGAACTCGACCGTAGAGCCTGTAAAAGCAGGCTCGGAAGAAGGGCTGGGGCTCATCAGGCACACTGCTGCCCACGTGATGGCAGAAGCGGTGCAGGAAATATTCCCCGATGCCAAAGTTACCATAGGCCCAGTAATTGAGAATGGGTTTTATTACGACTTTGATTACTCGCGCGGATTCACTCCGGAGGACCTGGAGCAAATCGAAGCTAAGATGAAAGAGATTGTCTCGCAAAAAAAGCCTCTTACCAGGAAAAAAGTGTCCAGGGACGAGGCCATTTCCACTTTTTCCGATGAGGGTGAGGATTATAAGGTCGAGATTGTAAATGACCTCCCGCCTGATGAGCAGATTACCATTTACGAGCAGGGAGAGTGGCACGACCTTTGCCGCGGTCCTCACGCGCCTTCCACGGGGGATGTAAAATCCTTTAAGCTACTTAGCATTGCGGGGGCGTACTGGAGAGGGGACGAGAAAAAGCCGATGCTCCAGAGGATATACGGCACGGCGTTTTGGAATAATAAAGATTTAAAAAAGTATCTTGAGAAATTAGAGGAAGCGAAAAAAAGAGATCACAGAAAAGTGGGTAAAGAGCTTGACCTGTTCTCTATACAGGATGAAGTGGGGGCTGGGCTTGTACTCTGGCACCCGAAGGGCTCACGCGTAAGGCGGGTAATTGAGGATTTCTGGCGCGAGCAGCATGATCGGGCCGGTTATGAGCTCTTGTATACACCACATATCGCAAATTTAGATTTATGGAAAACAAGCGGGCACGTGGATTTTTACAGAGAGAACATGTACCCCTCGATGGAGCTTGAGAATAGTGAGTATCAGATTAAGCCCATGAACTGCCCGTTTCATATAAAGATTTACCAGACCCGGATCAGGAGCTACAGGGACCTTCCACTCCGCTGGGCTGAGATAGGCACCGTATACCGCTATGAGCGCTCCGGAGTGCTTCACGGGCTGCTTCGTGTGAGGGGATTTTCACAGGACGATGCGCATATATTCTGCAGGCCCGACCAGATTACGGAAGAAGTTCTCGGCGTTCTCGATTTAACAATCCTATTCCTTAAAACTTTTGGGTTTGACGATTTTGAGATATACCTCTCGACGCGGCCCGAGAAATTTGTCGGTGATGTGGAAGTCTGGGATAAAGCCACGCACGCTCTAAAAGACGCGCTTGACTCAAAGGGGTTAAAGTACGATATGGACGAGGGCGGAGGGGCTTTTTACGGACCAAAGATAGACCTTAAAATTAAGGACGTATTGGGCAGAGCTTGGCAGTGCTCTACAGTTCAGGTAGATTTTAACCTTCCCGAACGCTTCGATATGAGCTATGTTGGGGATGACAACAGCCGCCACAGGCCTATAATGATCCATAGAGCTATATTTGGATCTATGGAAAGGTTCTTCGGCGTGCTGGTCGAGCATTACGGCGGCGCGTTTCCACTATGGCTGAGTCCTGTGCAGGTGAGAATTGCCACGATAGGGGATGAGCAGGTGGAGTACGGGGAAGAGGTTTACAGGAGATTAAAGGAAGCTAAGATAAGGGTCGAAAAAGATTTTAGAAACGAAAAGCTCGGTTTTAAAGTAAGGGAAGCGCAGGTAGAGAAAGTTCCTTACCTGCTTGTTATCGGAAATAACGAAGTTGCCGAGCAGACGGTTTCACCCAGAAGGCTCGGCGGTAAAAATATGGATTCAATGAAAGTTGATAAGTTTTTGAAGCACATACAGGATGAGCTTGATCCTGAAAAATGGAGGGAGGTAGAAACGCAATAGCTAGAATGAAAGGAAGGGGCTCCCGACAAAGAGAGCCTGAAGTAAGGATTAATAACAGAATCAGGGCGCGGGAAGTTAGACTCGTAGACGAAGACGGAGGGCAATTAGGCGTGGTTCAGACCCGCGAAGCTCTTAACATGTCGGAAGAAAGGGGCGTTGATCTAGTAGAGGTCGCTCCCAACGCAAACCCGCCGGTTTGCAGAATGATGGATTATGGTAAGTATAAATATGAACTGAAAAAGCAGGCGGCGGCCAAAAAACAAAAAGTACAGGGTCTTAAAGAGGTTAAGTTCAGACCAAACATCGGGGATCACGATCTGGATGTTAAGATCAACAGGATAAGGGAGTTTTTAGAAGACGATAATAAAACTAAGATACGGATATTCTTCAGGGGAAGGGAAATTGTACATTCTGACCTCGGAAGAATGCTAGCAAATAAAATACTCGAGCGTGTTTCTGACTTGGGTGGTGTGGACATACCACCAAAGCTCGAGGGTAAAAACTTAACGATGGTGATAACACCAAAGAAAAATCTCAAAGGCGGGAATGAAAATGCCAAAAGTGAAAGTAAAGTCGAATAGAAGCGCTGCTAAAAGGTTCAAGCTAACAGGGACCGGTAAAGTTAAAAGAGCAAAGGGCGGTGGCAGCCACTTAAACGTGAAGAAAAACAGAAAACGTAAAAGAAGGCTGAACGAGCCTGAATTCTTAACAGGCAGCGAGGCTAAAAGAATAAAGACTTATGTGCCTTATAAGTAGGGCCAGTTATTTAAGCGGTATAATTTAATAGAAATAACGCACTTATTGTGTTTAATATTAGCGGGAGAATGAAATGAGAATAAAAAGAGGAGTTGCTTCCAGGAAGAGAAGAAAGAGGCTGCTAAAACAGGCTAAGGGCTACTGGGGCAGAAGAAAGAACAATATAAGAAGAGCCAATGAAACCGTAATCAGGGCGCTTGCCTTTGCGTACAGGGACAGAAGGCAGAGAAAAAGAGACTTCAGGAAGCTCTGGATTGCAAGGATTAATGCCGCTGTGAGACCGCACGGTCTTTCCTACAGCAAGTTCATGGGATCGTTGATCAAGGCCGGTGTCGAGCTTGACAGAAAGAGCCTGTCCGAGATGGCCATAAGAGAGCCCGAAAGCTTTAAGGCAGTAGTAGATGTAGCGAAAAACGGGCTTAACTAAAGCGCAGTCTCAATATTTTCCACAAATAATCCTTATAATAGCTGAATGTTATAACACCTTATTACAAGATAGTGTGGGGGTCGTATTGAAGTGGACAGCCCTCACATTTGGGCGAGCGTTTACTGCAATGCTCTTTCCCGACCCTTACGAGAAGAGCATGGTATTCGTTAAATACTTTTGTATCTTCTGAAAGCGTATCCATAAACAATTCCTGCATTTCATCGTATGAGGTTTGCTCCGGAACCAGGCCGTGTCTTGAAAGCACGCGGTATGTATATGCGTCTATGACAAAGACGGGCTTTTGAGCCGCGTAAAGCAAAATAGTATCCGCAGTCTCAGGGCCTATCCCTTTTATAGTCAGGAGCATATTTCTCAGCTTATTGGTTTGTTCCTCGAACATTCTCTCCAGGTCCCCATCATAATTTTCAACTACGAAGGAAATAAAGTGCTTTATCTTCAGCGCCTTCTGGTTGTAGTACCCAGAGGGGCGGATGAGGGAGGCGAGTTCCTCTGTGCGTACAGAGGCCAATTTATCAATATTGATAATGTTCCCTTTTTTAAGGTTAGAAATTGCTTTTTCGGCATTGGTCCAGGAGGTATTCTGAGTAAGCACAGCGCCTAGAATGCACTCGA
Organism: Thermodesulfobacteriota bacterium; assembly: GCA_965216785.1. Classification (GTDB taxonomy): domain Bacteria; phylum Desulfobacterota_D; class UBA1144; order Nemesobacterales; family UBA2774; genus UBA2774. The sequence continues at coordinate 496,709 of OZ244197.1, read as the reverse complement.
GCGCAGAGTCTCCGGGCCACCAGCTCTGTGGTCCGTAGCGCTTGTAGAGCTCTTTGTAAAAAGTATTAATTCTCTTTGATTTACTCACGTTGGGTCAGAAATACTATAAAACCGATGATCGAATATTATTTGGTTATAGGATTGTTAGGGGCTTTTTGTGAATTCTCGTAATACGGTATAGCTTCGGGAAGCCACATCTTGAGGTTACTTATCCTAGTTCCGTAACCCGGGTGAGTCGACAGGAATTCCGGAGGCTGAGGTTTTCCCCTGACGGCTTCGTCCATTCTTTCCCAGAAAGCTATGGCCTCTCTGGGGTCGTAACCCGCGCGGGCCATGTATACGAGCCCGATACGGTCGGCTTCGGATTCCTGACCCCTGCTGAACGGCAGCAGTACGCCTACGTTTGCGCCTAGACCATATGCCTGCATTACTGCTTCCGTAACATACGGGTCGCCCCCGCCAAGCGCGGCGCTTAATCCTATTGCGCCTAGCTGGGCCAGCATACTTGAAGATACCCTCTCTCCTCCGTGGCGCGCCGCCACATGCCCGACTTCATGAGCCATAACCGTCGCGAGACCGGCTTCGGTTTCAGCTACCGGTAATATCCCGGTATATACACCTACCTTACCACCAGGTAACGCGAACGCGTTTATCTGCTCATCGTCTTCGATTACTTTAAAATCCCATTCATAGTCGGGTGTATCCGCAACCCGGGCAATTCTGTTTCCAACCCTGCTCACTGTCTCATTGTAGCTCTGGTTATTTGATATAGTTGAGGTCTTAAGCACCTCATTAAACGCGGTGATGCCCATTTCGTTTTCCTGAGACGGCGTAAGTAATATAAGCTGTGATCTGCCTGTTACAGGCGCTGTATAGCATGATACAGCAAGAGGGCTGGTTACCGCTAAAAGAATCAGCAGAAGCAGGGGCTGCAGGCCCAGATGTTTTAATTTTTTGGCTGCTCTTCTAATCATGAATCACCCGTTGTTAGCTACCTATATGAAATAATATAATGTATAAACAGGGATTCTAAAAGCGAAATTTAAATAAAAACGAGCCTTTATCCCCCGTATGCTCAAATGCACTTCGGGAGATAAAAGCCCGTTAGTTGAAGATTCGTTATTAAGCCGACTTTTGAAGCGCGGCTTCTCTCATTCTTCTGATACCTTCGTCAATGTCCTCGTCTGAACATGCGTAGGTGACCCTGATGTAGCCTTCGCCCTGACTGCCGAAAGCGGTTCCGGCCACTACGGCAACGCCCGCGTTTTCAACGAGCTGGTCAGTGTATTCCTGTGACGTCATACCGGTGCCCGTAATGTCGGCGAAAGCGTAGAACGCTCCGTCCGGACTGTCGCAGGTAATACCCGGTACTGTGTTAAGCCCGGCAACCATCCTGTCTCTTTTTTGTTTTAAGAGCGCTGTTTTTTCAACAGTCCAGTCCTGAGGCCCCGAGATCGCAGCGTACGCAGCTTTTTGAATAAATGCCGCAACGTTTGTGATCGAGTCCTGAAGGAATATGGACAGCTTATCTATCACAGGTACAGGCGCAACAGCAAAGCCTATTCTCCACCCAGTCATAGCGTAGGTCTTAGAGAACGTATCAATGATTATAGTCCTTTCGACCATGTCCGGAATCTGACAGATGGATTTGTGAGGCTTATCGAACGTAACGTGAGAGAATATCTCGTCCGAAATAACCATGAGGTTAGGGTGCTTATAGCAAAGCTCGGCTATCTCCTCGGGGTTCTCGACCAAGTGGCCGTTCGGCCTCTGAGGAGTATTAATGATGAGGAGCTTTGTCTTATCCGTGATTAGGCTTTCGAGCTTCTCAATATCGAACTGCCAATCAGGTTTTGTAAGAGGCGTGTGCTTTATTGTAGCTCCTACGTATTTGGCCCACACCTCGTCCGGCGGATAACCGGGGTTCGGGAATATAACTTCATCCCCCTGCTCAAGGAAAGTCAGGAGCGTCATAGTTAAAGCGTGTTTTGCTCCCGCTGTAACTATGATTTCCTCGGGAACTGTCGGCCTCCCTCGTCCTGTCATTTCCTGAGCGAGAGCTTCTCTGAGCTCAGGCAGACCCGGACCCGGGTCGTATCTGACGTAACCGTCTCTGAGCGCTTGCTCCGTAGCCGCTAGCACGTGTTCAGGAGTGTCGAAATCAGGACCCTGGTAGTCTCCCTTTTCAAAATGAATTATCTTCTTCCCGGTCTTCTTCTCTAAGTCCCGGGCTACCCGCATGCTTGCCCACTGCTTCGGGGGAACGAAATGGCTGATCTTTGAGCTAAAAGGATAAGAAAGTGCCATTTGATATACCTCCTTGGAATAAATGTTTCTTTATTTCTACTTCTAAACCCTTGCTGGCTCGGTATTCGCGGCAGAGTGGGCTGTTATCCCCTCTGAAATCATCGCGTATACCTCTTCAGCTATATCGCCCGCGTTTTTATCCGACTGATAAAAAAACGTCACCGAGCCTACGAGCCCGAAAATAATATGCGCGGTAAGCTTGGTATTGGACGGGCGGAATGATCCTTCTTTAATGCCTTTCTCCAAAATTTTTTCGTAAAGCTTTATTCTTCTGTGACGCCAGTGCTCGGTAAATTCATAATGCTCACGGATAAGATGCGTCTCGTCTCTGCTTAGAATACGAAGCACATCCAAATGCTGAAGATAAAACTGGAATATAAGCCTCAGAACTTTCTTCAGCTTTTCGGGAGCCGGGTCATTTTTCGCTATCTCTTTTTCCAGAATCGACTCTATCTCCTCGAAGGTATCTTCGAGAATCTCGAGATAGAGTTTCTCTTTGGAGTTGAAGTACAGATATAATGTTCCCTTAGCAACGCCTACATGAGCGGCTATCTGGTCCATTGTTACGTCGTGGTAGCTTTTTTGGGAAAAAAGGTTGGCAGCCGCATCCAGAATTTCTTCTTTGCGCCCTTTTTTCCTGCGTGGTTTAGTACCTTTCACGACCCGTTTATCCATTAATTTCTTTGCTTTAGCCATTTTTAACCCATCACGGTCAAATTGAACTGACTAGTCAGTCAGGAGAGATATTAGTATATCCTAAAATCTTTGTCAAGGGTTTTTTTCCCAATATTAAAAATTTTCGTTCAAGTGATTCCACCTTGATTTGGTTCGGGTATAACAATATTATCGAACGAGGATTTGCATAGACCCAAATTCTGATGATAGAATACACTTCCAAAATAAACACCGGAGGAAGAAATGAAAGCCACGAACTTATTATTAATATTCTTATTGTCATTAAGTTTTGTCTACGCGGGATGTAAGAGCGGAGAGCAGAAATCGGACGACCCAGTTGAAGAGGCGGTAGAGAAAACCGAGGAAATGCATGAACAGATGGAAGAGAAAATGCAAGTACAGGCCCCGCCGAAATTAGCCGCTGAGCTGTGGGGGTTGATTCATACCGAGGAGTATAAAGAGCACTGGAAGATAATGCCGGGACAAAAGGCCTTCACCGAAGAGGGAGACGACAAGCTGGTAACCACCTATATAAACGGTACTGCCTACAAAGCGGTTTTGGAAGGAGAGGTACTGCCCCCGGGGTCGATTGTGGTTAAAGAGACCTACAATTTGGAAAAGACTCTTGAGACTATAAATGTAAAGTCCAGAATTCCGGGATTTGATGAAGAAAAAGACGACTGGTTCAGCGTTACGTATAACCCGGACGGAAGACCGCTAAGTTACGACTAAGTTCAATTAAAATAAAGGTTACATGAAAAGGGGCCTTGGCCCCTTTTTTTGTATCTAAATTTTTGGCTAGTAATCAAGCAGCCGCTTTTGTTCTGTGAGCGCTGTTTAATTTGAATAATACGCTTGTCAGATAGCAACATTTTTCAGCAGCTGTTCAGGTATACTAAAAGGCTTTGTATTAAGGACATTTTGAATAATACAAGGCCCGCACGAACGATGCCTGAAACAAAAAAAAAGACAATATTCTCTCTGCTTCTGAAATATAAATACTCTTTTCTTGCAGGACTCTTTGCGCTCTCGCTTGTTGATGTATGCCAGCTCTCGATACCCCTAGTGATAGAGAGGGTGGTCAATACTCTTACGCTTGAGAAAGCTAAGGTTAGCGATATAACCCGCTTCGGTCTCTACATGGTCGGCATAGCAATCGCTATGGCTGTGTTCAGGTTCTTTTGGAGGTTCTTCATTATGGGCGCCGCACGTAGGATCGAGCAGTCTTTAAGGGACGAGTTTTTCGAGCACCTTCAGAGTCTTCACTTCGATTTTTTTTCAAGGCGAAAAGTTGGCGACCTGATGGCCCACACTGTAAACGATATCGAGACGCTCAAATTCGCCTGCGGTCTTGGTGTGCTTATCGCCTATGACGGCGTATTTCTCCTGATATTTATATTCATTGCTATGCTCTACATCTCTCCCGAGCTTGCGCTCTATGCGTTTATACCTTTCCCAATACTTGCGGTTATCGTATATAAATTCGGGAGAATGATAGAGAAGAGGTTCCAGAGGGTGCAGGATTCGTTCTCAATTCTCACGGAGAGCGCCAGGGAGTCCATTTCAGGTATTAAAGTCGTAAAGGCTTACGTAAGAGAGGACAGCGAGGTAAAAGATTTCAGAGCTTCGAGCTCTGACTATTTGGATAAGAACCTTAACCTTATAAAAATTTGGGGTGTCTATCAGCCGATAATAACCTTTATGGCAGGGTCGGCTACCGCGATATTCATCTGGATGGGGGGTATTAAGACAATCAGCCTTGATATAAATGTCGGCCAGTTCGCAGCCGCTTTAGTGTATCTGGCGATGCTCACATGGCCAATGATGGCTATGGGGTGGGCCGTGGATATCATAAAGAGGGGCACGGCATCGCTAAACCGCATAAACGACGTGCTCATGGAGGAGCCAAAATCTATCTATGAGCCGGGCTCAGTGGAGCTGGATATTGAGGGAAACATCGAGCTTAGGAATCTCTCCTATTCATACAATGGTGTAAGGGCTTTGAATAACGTTTCTATGAGTATCCCCGTAGGACAGGCTCTAGGGGTGACCGGGGCGACGGGCTCCGGGAAGTCAACTCTCTTCCAGCTGCTTACGAGAATAGTTGAGCCTCCGGAGAACACAATGTTCATCGACAACGTCGATGTGAGGAAAATAAACAGGGACAGCCTTAGGGACGGGGTGATTTATGTGCCTCAGGAGACCACTGTGTTCAGCGGGACAGTGATGGATAATATTTCTTTTATGAATCCTGATGTGAGCGAGGAAGAGGTCGTAGAAGCAGCAAGAGTTGCCGAGCTTTACGATGAGATTATGGCTTTCCCGGGCGGGTTCGATGCAAGGGTTGGGGAGAGGGGGCTTAGTCTTTCGGGCGGTCAGAGGCAAAGGCTCGCCATAGCGAGGGCTGTGCTTCTAAGTCCTAAAGTGCTCGTACTGGACGACGTATTTTCCTCCCTTGATCTTAGGACTGAAAGCCTGGTCCTTAAAAACCTGAGAAAAGAGATGGACGGCAGGACCTTACTGGCAATATCCAGCAGAGTGCCGTCAATAAGCGGTTTTGACCGCATTGCAGTGTTTGAGAAAGGCAGCCTTGTTGAGATAGGAAGCCACGATGAGCTTATGAAAAGAGACGGGATATACTCAGGGCTATACAAGATACAGACATACGAATAACGTTAACTTAACCCCGGAATTACGACGATGACGCAGACTGACGTAAAAGAAAAACTTTATTATTTCGCCTACGGCTCCAATATGAATCCTGAGAGAATGGCGGAGAGAGGGGCGGATTTTACTCTCAGGCGCAAGCATTCACTTGAGGGATACAGCCTTAGATTCAATAAAATTTCTTCTCAAACACCCGGGACGGGTTGCGCGAATATAGTTCCGGAAGAGAATAGCTATGTAGAAGGGGTCGTTTATAGAATTACAGTCGGGGGCTTATATAATCTGGACAAATTCGAAGGCTATCCCGAACATTACGCTCGAATCAGGCTCGTTCTGGATATCGGTGGTACTCAAGAAACAGTGAAGACCTATACGGCTATGCCGGATAAAATCGGAGAAGGTCTTCATCCGACTAAAGCCTATTTGGAGCATCTGTTAAAAGCCCGGGAATACCTTTCCCCTGAATATTACAATTATCTCTTAAATATAAAGACATTTGACTGATGTTTTAGGGTATAATCTCATTATTCATTCCATGGGGGTGATCTCATATGAGTAAAGAGGTAAAAAAACTATACCGTTCTCGTAAAGACAAGATGGTGGCGGGGATTTGCGGCGGGATAGGGGAGATTTATTCTCTTGATCCAACGATGATAAGACTCGTCTATGCTCTGATCACGATTTTCAGCGCGGGTACGGCGCTTCTCGTGTATATACTGGGCTGGATAATAATTCCTGAAGAGACTCCGGAGTAGCTTAAGGTCTCAATAGTTTTTAAGAGATGTACTATACTTCTCGCGATTGTTTTACTAATCCTCAACACTACACCTGACTAAGGAGCTACTATTGGAGTATTTAGAAATTGCAGAGAAAGCCGCGCGCGAAGCGGGCGAGATTCATTTAAAGAACCTGGGCAAAGTAAAAGAGATCGAATTTAAAGCCAAGAACAGCCTGGTTACCGAGGTAGATACGCTCTCTGAAGAGCTTATTATTGGCATATTAAAAGATAATTTTCCAACGCACGATATATTTGCTGAAGAGTCTGGCAAGCACGTAACGGACTCAGATTACCTTTGGCTCATAGACCCGCTGGACGGTACTACAAACTACGCTCACGCATACCCTTTTTTCTCTGTTTCCATCGCACTAGAGGTTAAGGGTGTTATAGAGCTGGGGCTTGTCTACGATCCGGTAAAGGACGAGATGTTCACAGCCCGTAGAGGAAACGGGTCTTATTTGAACGGCGCGCCGATTGGCGTATCGCATACGGAATGTATAGACGAGTGCCATCTGTGCACGGGTTTTGTGCATGAAAACGAGAAGATGGTCGAAGAAAACCTGAGGCATTTCTCAAATTTTATTCGGGCGGCGCAGGCCGTAAGGCGTGACGGCTCGGCGGCGCTTGACCTGTGCTATGTAGCGTGCGGAAGGTTCGACGGGTTCTGGGAGCTTGGTCTTAACCCCTGGGATACGGCAGCCGGAGCGTTAATTGTTCAGGAAGCGGGAGGCAGTGTATCGCTTTTCTCCGGCGCGGAGTACAGCATTTACGTGAAGGAGATTCTGGCTACGAATAATAAGATTCAGGATCAGATGAGGGACTTACTTTTTAAAGGTAAATAGTCCGGCATTTTCATCTCAATACTTTTAAGATAAAAAATAAGGGTGAGTCCGTGAACTAATCCACGGACTCACCCTTTAGAGGATGGGGAATATGTTATGGCATAGCAGATATGTTGTGTTTGCTATTGTTAATTATAAAAGCAAACTGTGTGCCAAGAGCTAAAAATATATCAAATTCACTTGAAAGTTTTGTAAGTCTCTGTAATTATACAATATATGCAATTTGCGAGAATATGGCAAATTTTGAACGCATAGACGTATTCTGTCATAAAGTTGCAAATATTGTCATATTCTTACCTGAAAATACTCAATTTGTACTCTCCTATGGTGATATTCTCGTACTTTTCTCCTAAGTATTCTGTTTTGTGCTAATATATAATTTAACGCGCTTTGTGACTTTCTATAAAAAAGGAGAGAAGATGCGATTTATAATGTATGTTGGCGTATTTATTGGAGTTTTGACTTTCGCAATATTTCCATATGCTCACGCTCAAGCACGGCAAGGCGGTGAAAACACTCAGAAACGCTACTACTATATCGGTACTGTAGGCGAGATAAATAAGGTTCAGATGGAGTTAATATTCGATTCAAGTGATATAAACGGCTCATATTACTATGATACAAAGGGGATCCCGCTCTCACTGTCAGGGACAATTAACCCGAAGGACTCTACCGTTATGCTCAGCGAGAAAGGTGTAAAGGGCATTATAACTGGGACATTCAGAGGCAAAATTAATGATGAAAGCTCAGATTACGCAAGGACTATCGAAGGGGAGTGGTCAAACCCAAAAGGTAATAAAAAGCTTCCCTTCAAATTAACGAAAGTCGCGGATTTTGTGAACACTACAGCGTCTGGAGGCCCGAAAATAGAGTCCTCGCTCCTTTATCCTAAATTTCTATACGATGATTCGGGACTCACAATGATAAATACCGAGCTTAGTAAAAATCTCAAAGCCGAGCAGGATAAATTCTTGCGGGAATCAAGGGAGTTTTTTTCAACCAATGACTCCGCGGGAAGCTGGCAGGAGGACAGGAGTTATTCCATTGCCTATTACTCGGATCACCTGGTGAGCCTCACTGGTGAAGTATATTCATATACGGGAGGCGCGCACGGGAATACCTACTACCTTTCATCAAACTATTCGATCAAAGATGGTAAAGCATCACTCATCAAACTATCAGACTTATTTAAGCCCGGATCAAATTATCTAAAAGCGCTTTCCACCTATTGTATCAATGATCTCCTTGTGAAGAAAGCAGGCTGGATTGTAAATGGAGAAATTACATCTTTTAATGAACAAGACCTTGGAGTATTTGCCATATCCCCTGAGGGAATAAAGTTTGCCTTTGCTCCGTATGCTGTTGGCTCATACGCTGAAGGATCTTACTTTGTCGTAGTACCTTTCAGAGAAATTAAAAGAATCATTGATCCTAAAGGCCCTCTGAGTCAATTCATGGATTCCAATACCAATTAGGGTGTATCTGTAAAAAATTATCTATCGCAATCCCTCTTCGGGGTTATGATTATGTGTGCAGTGGCACCACACTAACAAGAGAAGCTGGATAATATGGCCAATTCAAGCGGAATAGATACGGATGTACTGATAGTAGGTGCAGGGCCCACAGGACTTACTCTGGCATGTGAGCTTTTACGCCGCGGTGTTACTCCAAGGATTATAGATAAAGCACCTGCGCCCGCAGACAAATCAAGAGCGTTTGGAATTCACCCCCGCACACTCGAGCTATTTGATAATATGGGTATTGTGGACGAGATTTTATCCCAAGGAAACGCCTGTAACGCGTTTGATATGTACAACCGTGGGGAGCCGCTAGCCAGCGTATCCTTTGAGGGTCTTGAAAGTAAATACCCGTTCGTAGTAATGTTGGCCCAGAGTGACACTGAAAGGATTTTAAACGAACATCTGAATTCTCTCGGAGTTGAGGTCGAGCGGGAAATTGAGCTTTCGGGTTTACAGCAGCATGGGGACAGCGTAACGGCCTCAATCAAGTTAAAAGGCGGCATTGAAGAGAGCCTCACCTGCCGCTATCTTGCCGGATGTGACGGCGCGCACAGCACTACGCGTCATTTACTTAATTTTGACTTCAAGGGAGCCCCGTACCCAAATTACTGGCTCCTGGCCGACTGCAATATTGACTGGAAATACCCGATTTTTCACCTTTCGATTTTTATCCACCCGACGGGGGTTTCGGCCTACTTCCCGCTTAGAGCAGATAGAGGGAGGCTGATGTTCGATCTTGAAAATGCTCCGATAGATGAAGATATGCCCCCTCCCACTATTGACGACGTACACAGGCTGCTAGAGGAAAGAGAGATTGATTTTAGCAGCGTTACGGACCCAAATTGGCTTGCTTACTTTAAGCTCCATCACAGGATGGTGGACCGCTACAGCGAGGGACGAGTGTTTTTAGCGGGTGACGCAGCTCACATACACAGCCCGATGGGTGGTCAGGGAATGAATACCGGGATTCAGGACGCCTATAACCTGGCCTGGAAAACTGCGCTCGTGCTGCAAGGCAAATCACCCGAAACAATTCTGGATAGTTATAACATTGAAAGACATAAAATTGGAAAGGAAGTAGTGGAGCTCACGGACACCACCACCAAGATGGCTACAATTCATAGCCCGGTCCTGAGCGCGATAAGAAACAAGATGATCGGTGTCTTATCTAAAATTGATCCGGTTCAGCATAAAATTGTTAATATACTCACACAGATTGATTATCATTACAAAGACAGCCCGATAGTTGAGGAAAGGTGGTTTGAGTCTACAGATGCACCCGGTTACATGCCTCACGAGCACGATTTACAGGCTGGGGAGAGGGTAAAGGATTACACGCTATTAAGCACTGACGGCCATGATATCATAGATCTCTACAAGCTCTTTAAGGGAGCCGAGCATGAGCTTCTAATTTTTACGGGAAAAGCGCCTGAGGATATGGAGATTAAGGAAATTACCGCAATTTATGACCATGTTACAGGGGAGTATGGCAATCTGATAGAGCCGCATTTAATTCTAGCATCAGATGAACTTGCCTCTGGGCAGCCGGAAGTTACCTCTACCTGGGTGGATAGAGACCTTGAAATGCACAGGGACTTCGGAGCGGCCAAGGCGAGTTTGTATCTAATACGCCCCGACGGCTATATAGCGTTCCGTAACCAGCCTGCAAGCGCATCTGACCTTAAGGAATATCTATCTACGATTTTTAATTTTCAGCCATCATAGTTATACTGAGTGCCGGGCGGTAATGGCACTAATAAACGATCAGAACCGGAAATGGATTGTACTCGTGTCCGCAAGCTTGGCTTTCGGGTTGATAATGCTCGACGAGACCGTTGTGGCCGTGGCCCTGCCTACCATACAGCGTGACCTCTCGATGACGATTGTGCTGTCACACTGGGTAATAAACTCCTATCTCCTAGTGATAGCCGGGTTTATCGCTGTAGGAGGCAAGCTCGGGGATATTGTCGGTTATAAGAGGCTATTTGTAACGGGAGTCCTGGTATTCGGTCTATTCTCTCTACTTACCGGTTTTGCCCAAACCTCCACATGGATACTGGTGGCGAGAGCTTTTCAGGGTCTTGGAGCAGCTGTGATATTCCCTGCCTCCATGGCGCTTTTAGCCCTAACTTTTCCGGCGGAGCAAAGGGGTATGGCTATGGGTATATACGGTGCGATCGGATCTACTTGCAGCGCGCTCGGGCCGCTCGTAGGAGGGTATCTCAGCGATGAGATATCATGGCGGTGGATATTCTGGATCAACATTCCGGTCATAATCTTAATCGTGGGTGGATTTTTAGCCGCGTGGCGCGAGCCGACATTCGAAGTTCCCAGACCCCACATTGATTTTCCCGGACTCGTATCGCTCATTATCGGTTTAAGCTCACTCGTTCTGGCGATAATGCAGGGCCCTGACTGGGGGTGGAGTTCCCCGGTAATCATAGGGTTATTTGTTGCCTCAGCCGTATTCCTTGTGTTTTTTACCGCAGCCGAGTTAAGAGTAAGTGAGCCCCTGATAGAGATCGACCTCTTTAAAAACGGAACTTTTTCTTCCTCAAACCTGGTCATATTCACCGGCCAGTTTACTAAAATAGCTGTAATGGTATTCGGCGCGCTATATTTTCAGGAAATTCTGAAAATGGACTCTCTCAAGGCGGGTTTAGCTCTATTTCCCGCTATTGCGCCAATCCCGCTAACGGCAGCGCTGGCCGGTAGCGCAACCGATAGGTTCGGGCCCAGGTATCCAGTGCTCGCAGGTCTGCTTCTGGCTGCAATAGCCATGGTTTCGATGGGTTTGACAGTGCATTCTGACCGTTATTTATACATCGTTCCCACACTTATTGCCTGGGGGCTTTCTGTCGCTTGGATGTTCGCTCCCGCATTGGTAGCCGTGATGAATACGGTTTCGCCTGAAAAACAGGGTCAGGCAAGCGGTATTGTGCTTACAGCCCAGATCTTCGGCGCAACTATTGGACTGGCCGTATTGAGCGCCCTGCTTCAGGAGATTCACGATTACAGAGTTGTATTCGTAACAACCGGGGTTTTTACCTTCTTCAGTCTTCTGGTAGCGTGGCTGTATCTTGACCGAAAACGAGGCGCCTCAATCCGATCTGAACCTTAGATACTCAAGTCCCTTATAGATATAAATCTGTTTAAAACGTATTCTCAAGCATGTAATTTTATATGTGATGTCTTCAGAGAGTACTCAGCAATCACCAAAGCTAAATAAGGGGTCTCAATATAAAGCTTTCTTTCAGTTCCATGATGACCTTAACGATTTTCTGCCCGTCCAATCCAAAAACCAATCGATTCAGTACGAGTTTGAAGGTAAACCTTCCGTTAAAGATTCCATAGAAGCCATTGGCGTGCCCCACACGGAAGTGGATTTAATTATCGTAAACGGGAGCTCAGTCGGTTTTAATTATCACTTAGTGAATGGGGATCAAGCCTCGGTTTATCCCGCCTTTAATACCATAATTCTTTCACCTAAAGTGAATCTTAGGGAGAAACCCGAGCCCTTATTTATCGTTGATGTAAATCTGGGGAAGCTGGCAAAGCTTCTTCGTATGTGCGGTTTTGATGCGGTTTACAGTAACCAGTATACAGACCGTGACATAGCTCTGTTAGCAAACAGTGAAAGCAGGATAGTGCTCACCCGCGACCGCCGTTTGCTAAGACAGAGAATCATCACCCACGGATATTGGGTGCGGTCTACACGCCGTAATGAGCAGATTATAGAAGTACTCAGGAGGTTTGAGCTATCCTCAGACATAAAGCCTTTTAATAGATGCCTTGAGTGTAACGGTTCGATAAAGCCTGTAGAGAAAAACGATATCTTGAGCTATTTGGAGCCAAAAACAAAAAGATATTTTGATGAATTCTATCAGTGCCTAGTTTGTGGCAAAGTGTATTGGAAAGGATCACACTACGATCAAATGAATAAATTCCTGGGTAACCTTAAGAGTCAAAAGGCGCTGACTCGCAGCTAATTATAGGGAACACAAATGAAAAGTCATTTAAAGATTGCACTCCTGATCCTGGTCTCTTCTGTTTTTATTTTGGCGGCAACAGCTTTAACAAATAAGCTAGAAAAGCAGCCCGAACCTTCCCAAAGCGGAGCGCTCGAATACAAAGGAGCTGTGCTCGCCCATATACACAAGATAGGAAACGGTTACGGCTCGATGCCGTCAAAAGCTATGCACTCCCATCTGAGCAGCGTGGGGTACGACACAGTCCAGCTCAATACATTTGCGTACATGAGGAGCAGGAAAGATACGGAGGTTATTATGGGTCACGATCCGACAATGGCCGAAAAGTTTATGAGGGCGGAAATAGAGAATTTACGGGAAGCCGGGTTTAGGGTAATGCTGAAGCCGCACATATGGATCGGGGGACATAACCTTGATTTAGATAACTGGAGAAATAAGATTGACTTCGAAGACCCAATAGAGAGGAAAGAGTGGTTCTCGAGTTATGGAAAGTTTATTCTATCAGAGGCGGCGCTGGCGGAACAAACAGGCGTGGAGATTCTCGTTGTCGGAACAGAGCTTGTAGGTATGAGCAAATACACGAAAGAATGGAATGCGCTCATCAGTGATGTAAGAGGTATATACTCAGGCAAGCTCGCTTACGCAGCCGAGGGTATGAACGCAAAGAAGATCGAGTTCTGGGGCTTGCTAGACTATATCGGAATAGACGCGTACTTCCCGCTATCAGATAAAAATAACCCGACGCTTAAAGAGCTCGTGTCGGGCTGGAATAAATACGAGCCCGAAATCAGAGAGTTATCACAGAAATTCAATAAAAAAGTGATTTTTACTGAGATAGGCTATAAGTCTGTAGAGGGTACTACGATTAAGCCCTGGGAGTGGAGTAAAGACGGGAAGGCGAGCCAGGAAGAGCAGGCGCTAGCTTATGAGGCGACCTCGCTCGTCTTTAGGGATAAGCCATATCTTGCGGGCGTTTTCGTTTGGAAATATTTTACGGATATGAACAGTTATGAGCGAGGAAATATCCCCCTGGGTTTCACACCTTACGGTAAGAAAGCGGAAGGCGTTTTATCCGGGTGGTTTGGGTCTCAACAATGACTAAGAGCATTGATATTTGCCCGTTTGGTTCTCATTTCCAGCACTACTGGGACCGGTTGAGCGATGTGGAAAAGAGAATGGAGTTTGACGAGGAGGGGCTTTTCTCGCTTGCGCTTGAGCCTATAGCTCTCGATATAGCAGAGAAGACGCCCGGCGATTTGGTAGTAGATGCTTTTTGCGGCGTTGGAGGAATGGCAATAGGGTTTGCCAGAGCGGGCAAGAAAGTAATCGCCATAGATAGTGATATAAAGAGACTGGGTATGGCAGAAAGAAACGCTTCTCTATTCGGTGTTGGCGGCGCTATTGATTTTCGGCTCGGCGATACTACCGACATACTTCCTACTCTTAAACCCGATACCGTATTTCTTGACCCCCCGTGGGGAGGGACAGACTACAATGAGAAGAGTAAGTTTAATCTCTCGGATTTTGAGCCCGACGGAACAACGCTTCTACATCTGGCATTTAAAGTCTCGGGCTCTATAGTTATGAGGCTGCCAAAGAATTTTGATTTCGATGAGCTTGAGACAATAGGGAGAGAGTATGAGGTTCAGGAGAATATATTTGAAGGACGGCTCCTTCACTACTGTGTTTACTTTTAATCATCAAGTCAGGATTAGACTCTAATTAATGTACAGTATCCAGCCGCTGCTATTACCCTGTAGGTTTCCTGTGAGAGTCACGTTTTCTCTGTTAGAAGTCATTTCAATAGCGGTAATTTTCTCATGCGGACCGTGTAATGCATAGGTTTGTCCCTCGTCTGTATAGATCACATGCGCGTGGTTTTCATATTCATTACATGGCGCTGTAGCGATTTCAGGGGTAACACTACCTTCTTTGTAATCTGGGAACAGGCAGTGAATGGTGCCGGTCACTGTTACCTCCGCGGAGTCTCCTTCGTCCAGAGGCACAAGTGATTGCATGTAGAGCCGCCATGCCCTTTGGTGTCCGGCGTCCGTGCCCTTTAGCCTTAGCGGAAGACGGTAGCCCATTCTGGTTTTTGAGCTGGCGCTCAATTTCTTCATCTCTTGCTCAGAGCCGTGGATAGAGGATATCTTACCGTCAACTCCCAGCATATAGACCACTCCCTCGCACTGTGTGAAATCTTCTGACACGCTGGCCCCGCCGGTTTCATCTAATTCAACACAAACGATATTGCCCCTAACGATACGCTCTTTTTCTTCTTGGGCGTCAGAGTATGCCGCTGAAAATATAAAGAAAATGCCCAGTAAAACCGCCAGATAGTTAGTATTCATGCAATACCTCCCGCATTTGTAAGAAAGTATTTTAAACTATCCCCTGATTTAGATATTAATAGATATATAAAGGTTATGCCAGAGTATTATATTTTAGGGGTTTGTGTTTCTTCCTTATTCCTATTTGATCTCTAGGTCAGGCATGAGCTCGTCAATTGATTCTCTTAAAAACTTACGCTCAGCTACATCTCCGTCCACTATTTCTCCGTTCCATACGAGAATGTCGAGATCGATTGTTCTGGGACCGTTTTTGTTTTCGGTCTTTACCCTTCCCAGTTTGCTCTCAAGATTATTTAACCATGACTTGAGCTCGTCCAGATCCATTTCTGTACGAATTAGAAACGCCCCGTTTGTGAATTTGTCCTGGTTCTTAAATCCCAGGGGTTCGGTCTTTACAAACGAAGAAGCTTTCAAAAGCTCGTGCGCGGATTCAATCTCCGCCTTTGCAAGGGCTATATTTTTTTCAGGTTTTATATTAGAACCTACACCTATCACAACTCTATTGTGTTTCATAATATTTGATGACTTAAATTATCTTGTCTCGGTACTTGTTACCGATACGGAATCTGTGAAACGGAGCGCTCCGGGCTTATCTACTTTTACGCTTGCCCTCAGCACTTTCTCGTCCTCCATAATTAGCCTCACCACATCGCCCGAGATCCTTTCTATCAGATTGTACTTCGTGTCCTCGACCATAGCGATAATTTTCTTGGTTACGGTTTTATAATCTACTGTGTGCTCGATGGCGTCTTCTGCAATAGCCCGGGTGCCGTCAAACTCTATTTCTATATTAATTACTATGTCCTGCTTGACCTTTTGCTCCCACTCATAGATGCCTACCGTAGTCCTCAGCCTCAAGTTCTCTATATTTATTATCATATCTCACTCTTCCTTAAGTTAGATGCTGTCCGCCGTCAACAAAAAGACACTCTCCCGTAACATATGGGTTGTCCAGAAGATAGTTTAATGCCGTGATTATATATTCCGGTTTCCCCGGAGCCTTAAGAGGCGTATCCATCGATACTTTCTCGAGGTATCTTTCGTCCATGCCGGGCGGCGGAAGTATGGGGCCCGGGCAGATTCCGTTTACCCGTATCTTAGGACCGAGCGCTTTGGCCGCCATAAGGGTAAAATCGCGGAGAGTTTTTTTCGAAAGATTATATACAAAGTGCTCGGTTTCGATTTGAGAGACTCTCATGTCGAGCAGGTTAACTATGTGCTCAGCCGAAGGCTCTTCACTAAAATAGCGGGACAGGAAAAAGGGCGACTTAAAATTTATATTAAAATCTCTATCGAACTGCTCTTCCGTTACGTCTTTAAATTTCACGTTCTCAAATAATGAAGCGCTGTTGACGAGAAGGCACAGGTTTGGAAAGACCTTGGCCACACCTTTTATAAATTTTCCGGAACTACTCGAATTTGAGAGATCATGCTTAAATGTCTCAGAGTTTACTCCAAGATCTTCTACAGCCTCCGCAGTATCTTCAGCTTCAGTCTGAGAGCTATTATAATGCACACCAATATCATAGCCCCGCTCGGCTAAAGCCAGACAAATAGCTCTCCCAAGTCTCTTTCCGCCACCAGTAACCAGCGCTGCTTTACCCATAACTAAGTACTAAAGTTAGCAGTTTTCTCTACTTTATTCCAGTTCTTGAATCCTTTTCGGCTATAAAATAAACATAAGGAAAAAGCCTGTTAAGGCTTAACCGAACACATAAGGAGGCCTCACATGAAACGTACAATATTATTTCTGATAATCGCCGCATTAGGTCTCGCGATTTCTTCACATGCCGAGGAAGGGGACTCTTTCTCTCCATACGTTGACTCGGAGGGCAATATAACCCGTCCGACGGATTTCAGAGAGAAATGGACGTACTTAGGCTCGTGGGTACACCCTGAGGACAGTGAGAGCGGGATGCACAATGTATATGTTGAACCGGGAGTAGCCGAAAAGTACAAAGCCAATGGAGGAAAATTCCCTGACGGCGCCGTGCTTATTAAGGAAGTGCTTTCCGAAGGCTCTCAGGATATGACAACCGGTAAAGGGGTACTGCACGGCAAAGATCCTGTGCTGTGGTTCGTGATGGTTAAAGACGGGAAGGGAAGGTTTAAAGACAACCCTAAATGGGGGGACGGCTGGGGCTGGGCACAGTTTTTAGCTGATAACCCTTCAAAGGACGTATCCACCGGCTATAAAAAGGACTGTCTTGGCTGCCACATTCCCGCAAAGCAGACAGATTGGGTGTATACGTACGGATATCCGGTATTAATTAGTAAGTAGCAATAATATTTGGCAGGGCCGGCTCTAAATACCGGCCCCTTTTCATATCTTCTAGTTATTGGGATACGAGTTTTAAGCCTACAATCCCGGTTATTATAAACCCGAGGAACAAAAACCTTAGGAAAAAAGCGGGCTCCCCAAGGATCAGTATACCCAGGATAAATGTGCCAACAGCCCCTATCCCTGTCCATACAGCGTAGGCGGTGCCCACGGGAATCTCTCTTTGTGCCAGAAAAAGAAAGAACCCGCTCGCCAGTATGCTTATAACGGCAAAAACCGCTGGCCCGTACTGAAACCCTTTACCATTAATTAATCGCGAACTTAAGCCCCATGGGCCATCCCCATTCCATGATCCCCGCAATGATGAGATATATCCATGCCATTGAAATCATCCCTCCTTATCAATACTATTGTTTAATTAACCTCTCGGCTTGTACCAGGCAAAGCCTATCAATTTTATACACGATACATATTCAAGGGTAGAAATATCCACAGTATATTTGTTTCCTGTAACTTTTTCACAGATAAATTATCTAAAACTGTAATCTTCTCCAAGACTTTGAATTATTCGTACTACTTGGTGTACTATTATAAAAATAGATTTTAATCCTAAAGATTAGGGATGGATCACGAAATGACCAGAGCACGTACAACTACCAGGAGACGGACTAAAAAACCGAGGATTGTTCTTGGTATCGATATTGGCGGGACGGGAATTAAATCAGCGCCCGTCGATATAGACAAGGGTGAGCTTACCGAGGAGCGCTTCCGTGTGGATACGCCCCAGCCGGCCACGCCCAAGAAGATGCTCGCGGCAATCCAGTCCATGATCGAGCACTGGCAGTGGAAAGGAGAGGTAGGCTGCGGGTTCCCCGGCGTTATGAAAAAGGGAGAGGTGTACACAGCGGCAAATCTTTCAAAGAAGTGGATCGGAGTGAATATTCAACAAGAGCTCGAGGCCATGTCGTCCTGCCAGGTGAGGGTCATTAACGATGCTGACAGCGCGGGGCTTGCCGAAATGAAGTTCGGTGCGGGCAAAGAGCATAATAACCACGACGGCGGAGTTGTGATGATGGTTACTCTGGGCACCGGCATTGGCACAGCACTCTTTGTGGACGGGCACCTGGTGCACAACACTGAGCTCGGGCATATTGAACTAAACGGCGGCGACTATGAGAAGAAAGCAGCCGCAAGCCGCAGGGAAAGAGAAGATCTATCCTGGAAGAAATGGGGCAAGAGGGTGAATAAATACCTGAATGCACTTGAGAGATATCTTTCTCCCGACCTCTTTATAATAGGGGGAGGAGTGAGTAAGAGATCTGAGAAATTCTTTGATTATATTGACGTTAAAGCAACGGTAGTTCCGGCACAAATGCAGAACAATGCGGGGATTGTAGGCGCCGCGCTTTCAGTCGAGCTTTAAATCGCGTATTTTGTTGAAAAAATATAGCCAGTATGTGATAATGGCACTAATTGGTTGTGAGGGAACATTTTAACTCTTTTTAAGATTAATCTCTTATAGGCCTAAGGTGCATGTACATAGGCGAAATAGGGGTATGAAGCGGAGACGTATTTTTATAAATTTTATTGACATATTGAATATACTATAATTATCCCAGTCTTGTTCTGAAAGCGTATCGATTTCTATGGTTGAGGTGTAAAGCGGGAAAGATAAAATAATATTTTTCGGGCTCTTAATACCAAATTAATATTAAAAAACAAAACTATAATGGGAGTTACAACACATAACTATTGTCAGGAGGACGGTAATGGAAGCAAAACCGAAAACTAAAAGCGCAAAGCTTGAGCAGCTCATAATCAATACGGTCAGGACACTCTCGATGGACGCCGTCCAAAAGGCTAACTCCGGGCATCCCGGAACCCCTATGTCCATGGCTCCCGTAGGTTATACAATTTTTGATAAATTTATGATGTTTAATCCCAAAAACCCCGACTGGCCAAACCGCGACCGTTTTGTCCTTTCCGCGGGTCATGCTTCGATGCTTCTATACAGTCTCCTGCATATTACGGGATATGATTTGTCGCTTAAGGATATTAAAACTTTCAGACAACTACACAGTAAATGCGCCGGGCACCCGGAGTACGGTATCGCGCCCGGAATCGAGACCACCACCGGACCTTTAGGTCAGGGCTATGCCACTTCTGTAGGTATGGCAATCGCCGAAAAGTGGCTTGCCACATATTTCAACCGCCCCGGCCACGAGATTATTAATTACAACGTCTACGCAATAGGCGGTGACGGCTGTATGATGGAGGGAATCTCGAGCGAAGCTGCCTCTCTGGCAGGCCACCTGGGGCTGAGCAATCTGGTGTGGATATATGATAACAACCATATAACCATCGAGGGCCATACAGCGCTTGCATTCAGCGAGGACGTCGCGGCAAGGTTTATGGGATACAACTGGCACGTACAGCGCGTAGGGGACGCAAACGATCTTGAGCTGCTGGAAGAAGCTTTAACTAGAGCAAACCATGAGGAAGAGCAGCCTTCACTCATTATTGTTGACAGCCACATAGGATACGGCAGCCCGAACAAGCAGGATACATCCGCCGCTCACGGTGAGCCGCTCGGAGAGGAAGAGATCAGGAAGACCAAGATAAATTACGGATGGGACCCGAATAAAAAGTTCTACGTGCCGGACGAAGTTAAGGAATATAGAAAACAGATATTAAAACGGGGTAAGAACGCAGAGCAGGATTGGAACGAAAAATTTAAAAAGTACGCGTTTGAGTACCCGGATTTGGCAAAGCAGTTCGAAATGATCGAGAACAGGGAGATGCCGGAGGGCTGGGAGAGCTGCCTGCCGGAGTTCCCTGCTGACCCCAACGGACCTGCTTCCCGAACCTCAAACGGAAAGATATTAAACGCTATAGGAAAAGACATACAATGGCTCCTCGGAGGAGCGGGCGACGTCGGCCCGTCTACAAAGACGTATTTGGATGACGCGAGCAGCTTTGAGAAAAATGTATACAGTGGTAGAAATTTTCATTTCGGCATAAGAGAAAACGCCATGGCAGCTGTAACTAACGGGATGGTGCTTAGTAAGCTAAGAGCTTATGCCTCGTGTTATTTTGTATTCTCAGACTACATGAAGCCGCCCCTCAGACTATCATGCCTGATGCGTATTCCCGTTATATACATCTTTACTCACGATAGTATCGGTCTTGGAGAAGACGGACCAACGCACCAGCCGATCGAGCAGCTAGCGGCGCTTAGAGCCATCCCCAACATGGATGTCATAAGGCCTGCTGACGCAAATGAGCTGAGCGCCCTCTGGAAATACGTGATGGAAGTAAAAGACAGACCCGTATCCCTTATTTTGACCAGACAAAACATCCCAACAATCGACAGGAAAAAGTATGCTCCTGCCGAAGGTGCTTTAAAGGGGGCGTACGTATTGGCCGATTCCAAGGGTAAGCCCGATGTAATCCTCATCGGTACGGGCTCGGAAGTACATCTTTGTCTTGGGGCTTATGAGAAATTAAAGAAACAGGGGATTAAGGCAAGAGTGGTCAGCATGCCGTGCTGGTCGTTATACGAGCTTCAGGGCAAAGAGTACTGGGAAAAAGTATTGCCTTCCTCAGTAAAAGCCAGGGTGAGTGTTGAAGCGGGCTCCACGTTCGGGTGGCGAAGGTATGTGGGGCTACATGATAACGGTGGAGTAATAGGTGTGAGCACTTTCGGAGAATCGGCGCCGGTAGCGGATCTGTGGCCCGAGTTCGGATTTACTGTAGAGCATATTACAGCCAAGGCTAAGGAAGTGCTAAGACGTAACGGCAAGAAAATACCAAGCAAAAAGAAATAACAATATTAGAGAAGGAGTAAAGGGTATATAAGTCTAAATCGATAGAATAAGGAGAAAATAATGTCACGGATAAAAGATCTAACCAAGCTTGGACAATCAATTTGGTATGACTACATCAGGCGTTCATTTCTTACTTCAGGGGAGTTAAGGGCGCTTATAAAAGAGGGTCTCAGAGGCGAAACCTCAAATCCTTCTATCTTGGAAAAAGCCATTGCTGGGAGCTCTGACTATGATGAGGACTTAAAAGCCCTGGTTGAGCAGAACAAATCTGTTGACGATATCTACGAGGCATTGGCGTTAAAGGATATCGCGCTTGCCGCGGATGAGTTCAGACCGCTTTACGACAAGACGGATGGGGCGGATGGATTTATAAGTCTTGAGGTAAGCCCGACATTGGCGAATGATACAAAAAAAACCATACGGGAAGCAAAGAGATATTTCGTTGCGCTCGGGCGTCCGAACGTTATGATCAAAGTACCGGCGACCCCTGCCGGGATACCCGCGATTACAGAGCTTATCGGCTCCGGTATCAACATCAATGTCACTCTGATGTTCAGCCTTGATCAGTACAAAGCGGTGGCCGAAGCTTATATTAAGGGACTAGAGAGGCTTCATAGAGAAGGCCCGTCCGTATTCAAAGGACATACGGTCGACAGAGTAGCCTCGGTAGCCTCGTTCTTCGTAAGCAGAGTGGACACCGCAGTGGACACCGAGCTTGAGAAGATAGGGAACAAAAAGCTACAGGGCAAGATCGCAATTGCTAACTCAAAGATTACATATGAAGAGTACAAAAAGACCTTTAAAGGCCCTCGGTGGAAAAAACTCGCAGACGCGGGAGCAAAACCACAAAGAGTGCTTTGGGCAAGTACCAGCACCAAGAACCCTGAATACTCAGACACCCTTTATGTCGATGAGTTGATTGGTCCGAACACTGTAAATACGGTTCCTCCGAACACCTACAAGAATTTTAAGGACCACGGCAAGCCCTCTATTACTCTTACAAAAGGGTTAAAGAAAGCCCACGAAGACCTGGCCGCGCTAGAGAAAGCCGGTATCAGCCTGAAGGCAGTAACAGATCATCTCCTCCAGGACGGAGTTAAAAAATTCGCGGAATCTTTTGAAACGCTTATGGCCAGTATCGAGGAGAAGAAGGAGAGTATATTACAGGAAAAAAAGCCCTATTCCGCGAGCCTCGGAAAGTTTCAGGGGGCCGTGGATAAAGCGCTTGAGAATATCCGCAAGAAAAAGATTATAGAGAAGATTTGGGACTTTGATTATCTGGTCTGGGAAAAAGACTCGACTGAAATCAGTAACCGTTTGGGTTGGCTTCACATACCAGAAGTCATGGCTGACGCGCTGAGCGGGATTAACGCCGTTGTCGATGAGGTAAGGGCTGAAGGCTATACGAACGCACTCCTTATGGGGATGGGAGGCTCGAGCCTTGCGGTTTCGGTAATACGGCAGACCTACGGCGTGAGAGACGGTTATCTGGACGTAGCGGTACTGGACAGCACAGATCCTGGCACAATACTCGATTTTGAGAGGCGTCTCGATCCGGAGAAGACTCTCTTTATGGTGTCCACTAAATCAGGCGGCACGGCGGAGACTCTGTCCTATATGAAATATTTCTACAACGTGACTCTTAAAAAAGTCGGGAAAAGGGAGGTTGGGCGACATTTCGTAGCCATCACAGACCCCGGAAGCGGACTTGAGAAAATAGCCAAAGATCTGAAATTTAGAAAAACGTTCCTTAACGATCCCAACATTGGAGGCCGCTATTCGGCGCTATCTATGGTGGGAATACCGCCAGCGGCGTTTCAGGGAGTCGATTTGGACACCCTTCTTGCGCGGGCTATAACTATGCTCCATAACAACGAGAGCTGTAATTGTCCGGTCGAGGGCGACCATTCGGGAGCGTGGCTCGGAGCGATAATGGGCGAGCTTACAAAAGCAGGTCACGACAAAGTGACACTGATCGCGTCCCCTCCGATCGAGAGCTTCGGCGCATGGGCAGAGCAGCTTATAGCCGAGAGCACGGGTAAGAGCGGTAAAGGCATACTGCCGGTAGACAGAGAACCTATAACGGAGCCCAAATACTATGCTAAAGACAGACTTTTTGTATACCTCCGGCTCGCTCACGACAACACTTACGACGAGCATGTTAGAAAATTAGAGGCCGCTAGGCACCCGGTTGTCCGTATAAATCTAAAAGACATATACGATCTGGGCGGTGAGTTCTTCCGCTGGGAGATGGCAATCGCGATTGCTGGGATGATCATTGGAATCCATCCGTTTAACCAGCCAAATGTGGAAGCCGCAAAGGTGCTGGCACGCAATATGATCGCGGCGTACCAGAAAAAGGGCAAACTCCCCGAGATTAAGCCCACCCTGACTGACGAAGGCATAACTGTATATTCTGATTTTGAAGCGAAGAACCTTAAGGGGGCGCTTAAGAAGTTTATGTCCCTTGCAAGTCCAGGGAAGAACGGGTCAAAGGGAAGGAGCTATGTCACTCTTCAGGCCTACGTAAAACCGGAGGACGAAACTTATGAAGCTATGCAGCGCTTCCGTAAGAAAGTGCAGATGAAATATAAGCTTGCGACCACTTCTGGTTTCGGTCCCAGATTCCTTCACTCTACAGGGCAGCTCCATAAGGGAGACGCAGGACACGGGCTGTTTATCCAGTTTACTTCCGAGATGCCCGAGGATGCGCCCATACCTGACGAGCCAGGTAAGAAGGCTTCATCTATCAGCTTCGGCGTGCTGAAAAACGCCCAGGCGTTAGGTGACCGGCAGGCGCTTCTCGATAATAAGCGAAATGTAATAACATTTCATCTTGGAGAAGATGTCGTAGCGGATATTGATAAACTCACAAACAGTTTGTAACGAAGAACTTTAAACGAGAAAATTGATAAAGGCATTCATATTCGATCTAGACGGGACGCTTGTTCAGACTGAGGTGCTTAAAGCCAAGTCTTACGCTAAGGCCGCGGTGGAGTTGAAGCCGGAGCTGACGGAAGCGCAGGTGGTAGAGGGGTTTAAAGACTTTGTCGGTCTATCAAGAAAGGAGGTCGCAGAGGGGCTTCTAGGTAAGTTTGATCTGAAAGACGCCGCCTCGAAAAGAATGAAAGAGCTGGGAGTCACTCAGCCCTGGCAGGCGTTTGTAGATATTAGGATGGATAACTACTACTCTATGATCTCAGACCCGGTAGTTTTAAAAGAGCATCTCTGTCCCTATAATTTGGCGCTTCTTAGATGGGCAAAAAGTAAGGGCTACACTGTTGGTCTCGGTACGATGTCTCATAGAAGAGAGGCTTTCAGGGTGCTTGAGGTTCTCGGAATAAGAGAGGAGTTTGATTTTATCGCCACAATACAAGACGTAGAGCGCGGAAAGCCAGACCCCGAGATATATAATCTGATTTCAGATGAGCTTAAGGTGCCTCACGAAGAGTCACTAGCAGTGGAGGATTCCGCTTCGGGGATTAAAGCAGCGCTCGCGGCTCATATTCACTGTGTTGCGGTGCCCTCAGAATTTACCATCGAATCCGTACTCAAGCTTCCGCCAGACGATTTGCTCCTCGTTGTGAAAAACCCGCCCGATCTTCTGGAAACTACTAAGAATTATATAGAATCATTAGACAACCTAAAGGAGACCGCAAATTGAGTGCAACAGAGGGTAACGGAGTAAGTCTTCAGAATAGACTAAAAAAAGAGGCCGGTATAAGCGCTGTGGATTTCATCGAATCTGGCATGGTACTCGGACTCGGAACGGGCACTACGGTCCGCTTCGCGCTCGAAGAGATAGGGAAGCGATATAAAGACGGGAGATTAAAAGACATAGTAGGCATACCGAGCTCGATGGATACGGACAAAAGAGCTAAGGAGCTAGGCATACCCATTATTACGTTTGACGAGAAGCAGGAGCTTGACCTAACTATAGACGGGGCGGACGAAGTGGACCCTCAGCTAAACCTTATTAAAGGCGGAGGCGGAGCGCTTCTAAGAGAAAAAGTGCTCGCGCAGTCAAGCAGGCGCAATATTATGATAGTTGACGAGAGCAAGATATCTCCAAAGCTAGGCACTCACTGGCCGGTGCCGATTGAGGTAATCCCTTTTGCTTGGATGCCGGTTGCAAAATACCTGGAGTCCCTGGGGGCAAAACCGGTCCTGAGGGAAAAAGACGGTAAACCCTACAGAACTGATCAAGACAATTATATATTAGACTCAAATTTCGGTCCGATCGACGACCTGGAAGGACTGACAATAAAGCTCGGCCAGAAGGCGGGCATAGTTGAGTATGGAATATTCATAGGTACGGCAAGCGAGGTAATTGTAGCCGCTAAAAGCGGAATAAGGTATCAGAAAAGAAACGATTCGTAGAAACCAAATGACATATAGAAGGGGATTAAAGACAATATGGTAATAGTAGAGCCTTCAATTTTATCCGCGGATTTCGCAAGACTCGGCCAGGGTGTTAAGGATGCCGAGGAAGCGGGCGCGAGTGTAGTACAGATAGACGTTATGGACGGACGATTTGTGCCAAATATTAATTTCGGCCCTGGGGTGGTTTCCGCTCTTAGACCACTTACCAAAATGAAGCTCGATGTGCACCTGATGATAGTGGAGCCAGAAAAGTATATAGAAACATTTGCTAAAGCGGGCGCTGACAGAATTATCGTACATCAGGAAGCATGCGTTCATCTGCACAGAGTACTCCAATCCATAAGAGAGCTTGGTGTTGAGTCCGGTGTTACGCTCAATCCTGCCACGTCTGAAAACACGATAGAATACGTACTTGATCTGGCCGATTTTGTACAGGTTATGGGCGTGAACCCGGGGTTTGGAGGGCAGAGTTTCATAGAAAGCCAACTCGATAAAATAAGAGCGATCAAGACTATGCTTGATAATAAAGGGCTTGACGTTCCGATAGGCGTGGACGGGGGAGTAGGCACCGATACGGCTCCTCTTATAGTAGAGGCCGGAGCCACTGTCCTGATTGCAGGCTCCAGCGTCTACAATTCCAAGGGCACCGTGTCTGAAAATATGAAGGCGATACTTAACAGTATACAGTAGAGCACAATGGTGATACGATTAACAAAGGCTTCATTGAAAGACTGAAAAACAAAAAATTTTTAGGAGGCAACTATGAAAATAGGAATGATAGGACTTGGTAAGATGGGCGGTAATATGACAGAGCGTCTTATGAGGGACGGTCATGAAGTTGTTGTTTATAACTTAACTCAGGGACCGATTGACGAGGCCGCAAAGAAAGGGGCCATACCTGCTAAATCGCTCGCCGATCTTGTGAAAAAACTGCCTAAGCCCAAGGTCGTTTGGATAATGGTTCCCTCGGGCAAACCCGTGGACCAGAACATCAGAGACCTTAAAAAGCTTCTCAAAAAAGGTGACGTAATAATTGACGGTGGAAACTCCGAGTGGCAGGATTCTCAGAAAAGAGGTAAGGGTCTCAAGCCCAAAGGCATCGAGTTTATTGACTGCGGAGTTAGCGGCGGCGTATGGGGACTCAAAGAAGGTTACTGCCTGATGTACGGCGGTGACGAAAAGACCTGTAAGTATGTTGAGCCGATATTCAAAACCCTGGCTCCTAAAAACGGATACCTCTACTGCGGTCCTGTGGGCTCCGGGCATTACGTGAAAATGGTACATAACGGAATCGAGTACGGAATGCTGCAGTCCTATGCGGAGGGGTTCGCGGTGTTAGAGAGCTCTGAGTTTGACATCGATCTTAGGGCAGTGAGCAAAGTGTGGCAGTATGGAAGCGTTATTCGCTCCTGGCTGCTCGAGCTTGCAGAGCGCGTATTTAAGGAAGACCCGACGCTTGAGGATCTGGACCCATATGTATGGGACAGCGGTGAAGGACGCTGGACGGTGGAAGCTGCTATAAACCAGAACGTTCCCGCGCCTATCATTACGGCATCGCTAATTGCCAGGATTGCATCCCGTGATTCGGATTCGTTCTCTATGAAAACGATTGCGGCGCTCAGGAACCAGTTCGGCGGACATGCGGTCAAGAAAAAAGACTAACATTTAAATTATATGTGCCGGGAGTGATAAGATTTTACTCTCGGCCTGAAATATTGGTAAAAGGCCGGCTTTTAAAGCCGAAAACAATCTCAGACGTTTGTGTATTAGAACGTAAAAAGAGTGAGGTGTTAAAATGGCACAAGAGAACAATTGCGTAATTGTTATATTCGGAGCTTCGGGAGATTTAACGAAAAGAAAGTTAATGCCCGCTATCTATGCCCTTTATCGTCAGAACCTGCTCCCTAAGAAATTTGCGATTCTGGGTACGAGCCGCTCGCCTTATACAGACGCGGCATTCCGAAAGAAAATCGTAAGCGATATAAAAACCTACGCTAATCTCAAGAGAGCCGATCAAAAACAGCTAGGAGCTTTTTCAAAACACCTCTACTATCAGGCGTTTGACGCGACTCAGGTCCAGCACTACGACGATTTGAAGAAAAGACTCACTGAGATTGATTCAAAATTAAAAATTGGCGGAAACTATATCTACTACCTCTCCACTTCCCCAAGCTTATACACATCGATTGCCAAGAACCTTGGGAAAAAGGGTCTTCAGAAAGAGGGTAAGAGCTCTTCGTGGAAAAGGATTGTAGTTGAGAAGCCTTTTGGTAGAGATTTAAAGTCTGCCAGGGCCTTAAACAAAGACCTTCAAAGTATTTTTGACGAGGATCAGATATACAGGATCGATCATTATCTCGGCAAGGAAACAGTTCAGGATATCTTTGCGCTGCGTTTCTCAAACGGCATATTCGAGCCCCTTTGGAACCGTAACTACATAGATCACATAGAGATCACTGCCGCGGAGTCGATAGGGGTCGAAAACAGGGGAGGGTACTATGACCATTACGGAGCTATGAGGGACATGGTTCAAAACCACTTGCTTCAGGTGCTGGGCACGATAGCGATTGAGCCCCCTTCGTTTTTCAACGCGACTGATGTCCGGAACGAGGCTGTAAAAGTGTTTGATTCCCTTCGCCCGATTAAACCGAGTGAGGTAAATAAGTACGCGGTACAGGGACAGTATGTTGAGTCCAAAATAAAAGGGAAAAAGGTGCTGGGCTACCGGCAGGAAAAAGACGTTGCCCCCGACTCCCGTACGGCAACGTATGTTGCGCTCAAGTTATATGTAGACAATTGGCGCTGGGGCGATGTACCGTTTTATATCCGCACGGGGAAATATCTTCCGACCCGTGTTACGGAAGTTGTTGTCCATTTTAAGAGAACACCGCATCACCTGTTTACCAAGACCGAGCTATGTGAGGCTACTCCCAACCAGCTCATAATAAGGATTCAGCCCGACGAGGGGATCCTGCTTAAAATAGGTATGAAAAAGCCTGGCGCCGGATTTGTCATAAAAGAGGTCGGGATGGACTTTCTTTACTCAGAGCTTGCGGACGCCTACATTCCCGAGGCCTATGAGCGGCTCATTCTGGACTGTATACTCGGCGACGCTACCCACTACGCGAGAGCTGATGCCGTGGAAGCATGCTGGAAGTTCGTAGACCCGATTCTAAAGACCTGGGAGAGGAACTCCAAAATTAAGATGTACGGTTACCCTGCCGGCACATGGGGACCACCGGAAGCAAGAAGACTGTTCTATCACCCAGATGACGACTGGCGCTACCCATGTAAGAACCTGGTTCACGACGGCGAGTACTGCGAGTTATAGGGTTTAAAAGGCTTTGCTGCCGCAAGATGTTTTAGGAGGCCGTAATGAAACAATATTTATTCAATGATTCAAAAGAGCTGGCAGAGCAGCTGGCTAAAGACTTTAGCGCGGCCGTAAGCGAAAAGGCGGCTTCCGGCGGGTCTCTCACAGTGGCTCTATCCGGCGGTCATACTCCTAAGACATTTTTCGAGGTGCTTGCCGATCAGTACCGTGACAGCATAGCCTGGAATAAAGTTGTCTTTTTCTGGGGCGATGAGCGCTGCGTTCCTCCTGATAACGACGAAAGCAATTTTAAAATGACAAACGGGGCGCTACTCTCAAATATAGTCATTCCCTCAGACAATATACACAGAGTACTTGGTGAAGATCCTCCCCATAACGAGGCGCTCAGGTACGAGCAGGAAATTAAAGAGTTTATTCCATTGTCAGCTAATGGCTTTCCACGTTTTGACTGGATATTCCTCGGGATGGGGCCCGACGGTCATACGGCTTCTCTTTTCCCCGGAGCCCCGACACTTGAGGAAAGGGACAGGGTCTGCGTCGTTGCAGTGCGTCCCGAAACAGGGCAAAAGAGAATAAGCGTTACATTCCCGGTCTTAAATAACGCAAAGAGAGTCTCTTTTCTCGTGGCTGGTGACTCAAAAGCACCTGTACTCAAGGAAATAATGGATAGCGGCGGTAAACCGCTTCCCTATCCCGCATCAATGGTGAACCCCTCTGACGGTGTGCTTGAATGGTACCTCGATAAAGCCGCCGCACCCTGGCTTTAGAGCGCGCTTCTCATCACTAATCGAGCCAAATATATCTTGCTACGAAAAGTAGTGCGAACACGTATATCAGCCAGTGGACCTCTTTACCCCTACGGCTTACTACCTTTAGCAGTACATAGGAAATCACCCCGAACGATATCCCTTCGGTGATACTGAACGCTAGGGGCATTATGATGAGCGTTAAAAAAGCCGGGATAGATTCCGTGTAATCATCCCACTTGATATTAACAATGTTTTTGAACATCAAGCTCCCGACGATGATTAGCGCCGGAGCAATCACGGGATATAACGTTATGTCACCTGTGTGATAACCCGAGCCTATCATATGCACAAGCGGACTAATGAATATCGCCAGGATAAATAGGAATGCGACTACAATATTGGAAAGCCCTGTCCTTGCGCCTGCGGATATGCCCGAGGCGCTTTCAATATAACTCGTCACAGTAGATGTGCCGAGCAGCGCCCCCGCGCTTGTCGCTACCGCGTCTGAAAGCAGCGCTCCCCTTGCTTTGGGCAGCTTCCCGTTCTTCATAAGCCCAGCCTGCTGGCTTACGCCGATCAACGAGCCGATCGTGTCAAAGAGGTCCAGGAAAAGGAATACGAAGATCACTGTAATCAGGTGAGGGTCTTTAAAAATGTTGGGTATCTCAAGCTTAAACAGCGTGGGATCGAGCGAAGGCGGAGCCGATACTACGCCTACAAACTCGACAATCCCCGCTATAAAGCCCGCAATTAGCGAAGCCACTATGCCCAGCAGTATCGCCCCCTTTACTCTCAGAGCGAATAGAACAGCCATTACGATAAGACCGAATATTGATACTAAAGTAGGAATTGATTTTAGGTCTCCAAGAGTAACATAAGTCACCGGATGACTTGTAACTATTCCAGACCACTCGAGCCCTACCAGCGCGATGAGAAGCCCAATTCCCACAGGTATACCGTTCTTTAAGCACTCGGGCAGAGCGCTCATCAGCGTTTCCCTGAGTCCTACTGTAGAAAGCAGGATAAACAGCGCGCCTGCAATAAATACTGCCCCCAGCGCTTCCTGCCATGTGTACCCGAGAGTAAGTACGACAATATATGAGAAATAGAAGTTATGACCCATTGCGGGGGCCTGAGCTATGGGGTAGTTGGTGAGTACCGCCATTACGATCGTCCCGAGCGCAGCAGACAAGCATGTTGCCGTCATCACCGCCCCCGGGTCCATGCCGGCTGCTCCCAGCACGGCAGGCTGTACGAATATAATATAAGACATGGTCATAAACGTCGTGATCCCGCCAACTACTTCTGTTCTAGCAGTGGTTCCCTGTGCGCTTAAATTAAAAAACTTATCCAGCATTACTGATTTGCTCCTGTCGGTGGCAACATTTAAGGACTTTTAGCTGATTGATCACGAGTATTTTATCAACTGTGATAAAAAAGTATAATTACGCATCCATAATGTACTTTATTAAACTGCGGAAAACGTGATATATATGCCGGAATACTTTGAAATACTCATACTCTTCGGCGTAGGTGTGGTGGCGGGAGTAATTAACGTCATGGCCGGAGGCGGCTCGAGCTTGACCCTGCCCGCGCTTATTTTCTTAGGGCTCGATAGCGCTAGTGCGAACGGCACAAACAGGGTCGGGATATTGATACAGAGCATTTTCGCGACCCTTTCGTTTCGTAAAGAGAAAATATCGGGATTGAATCTGAGCTTAAGACTGGCGGCCTTCACCATCCCCGGGGCTGTCCTTGGGGCTGCAGTTGCAATCAGAATAAGCGATGAGTGGTTTGAGAGGATTCTCGGCGTGATAATGATAGGAATAATCGTCTCGATGCTTGTCCCTCAGTCTAATAACGCTATCACAACAGAGGAAGGGAAAAAGACTTGGTTTATATACCCTATAATGTTCGCGATAGGGTTTTACGGCGGTTTTGTTCAGGTTGGAGTTGGATTTTTGATTATGGCCGCTCTTTATCACCTTTTAAAGATGAACCTCGTGTTTGTAAATATGCATAAGGTTTTTATTACTATGATTTTTACAATACCCGCGCTCATTATTTTCATATGGACAGATAATGTAGACTGGCTTCTGGGACTCGTTCTGGCCGCCGGAAACGCGCTCGGCGGTTGGTGGTCCGCTCGTATTTCTGTCAGAGGCGGAGAGAAAATAATCCGCTACGTTTTGATAGCCGCAATTTTCGTAGTTGCGCTAAAGCTTTTCGGATTATTTTAAATAAATGCCGCTCGGTACGTTTAACATCCTCTCATTTATTCACCGTTGTAAATAATTGTCCCGAATCCGGTGCCACTTGTCCCGCCAAATGTAAACCCGTCCACAGCTGGTGAGGCCAGGAAAGTGGACGTGAAATCTATTTGTATCGGCCCCGTTGCGTTTTCGAACTGACCGGTCCCGCCAGTAAAGGTGCCTACTTGAGTCGTAGTAGCAATACTCGTAACGGGATCAAAGCAGCTAACTCCGCTTTCCCACGTGCCGAATATAAGCTCGTTGTTTGAGAAACGCTTTACGAAATGTCCCTGTACCAAAGTAAACTCGTCCTCTCCCGGGTCGCAATTTGCGTTTTCAAGAACTGGCTCAAACTCATTCAAACTCTGGATGGAAACGTTTCCAAATGTGCTTGTGCCCAAGAACTGCCCCAGGTTTGCAGGCCTACCATCGTCGTTTGAGTCCGTAGCCGCGGGAGCGGTCTCAAAGCTTCCGGAGTAAGTTTCCGTAAACTCAATCTCATTGTCCTGAGCGTTACTGTCGTTGTCGCAAGAAGCGGCAAGACCCAGAACAGCGGATGAGCAAAGGACAAGAGTAAGTACCTTTAACAAACTCCACCTTTTAAAAATTATTTCTCTCATATTTTCCCTCCTATGAAATAATTATTGCTGATTAAGATCAATCCACGTCGTCCTGATAAGATTCCCTTATTCTTGCGAATACAATTAGCGATATAATTGCCGACAGTATGAGATAATAGCTTGGAGAAAGCTTATCTCCTGTAACGTCGATCAGATATGTTGCAATAAAAGGCGCTGTTCCTCCGAACACGGCAAAGCCAAGGTTATAGCCAATTGAGACGGCGCTCATACGTATCTTTGCAGGGAACAGCTCTATCATCATAGCTCCGAACGGGCCGAATACCATAGACAGCCCTAGGGCGAAAACCAATTGAGATAATAGATCGTGAAGCGCATCGCCTTTAGCAAATTCCACGAATAGCGGGTAGGAGAAAATGGCTATTATTAAGCAGCCCCCGATTAATATGGGTTTTCTGCCGATCTTATCGGATAAATAACCCATTATTGGTGTAATAATCATGAGTACGATCATGCTAACAGTGTTTATTTCAAGCGCGGTTGACAGGTCCAGGTGAGTTTCGGTTGACAGAAATGTCGTGAGATAGACGAAGATCATATAAAAGTTCACCGCGCCAACGCATGTAGCGCCGATTACAGTTATTATTTCTTTCCAATGGTACTTAAACGCGTCTTTTATCGGTTTCTTTGACAATGTGCCCGCTTCTTTCATTTTCTTGAACGCAGGCGATTCATCTATTCCCGATCTTAAAAATAGTCCGATTATGCCTATAACCAATCCGAGTAAGAACGGAATTCTCCACCCGAAGCTTTGCACTTGGGAATCCGTAAAAAAGTCCGTAACTATCGAGGCAATCGCCGATCCCAGAAGGATTCCGCCAAGCAGGCTGAACACGGTCCAGCTGCTGTAAAAACCTCTTCTCCCCGGAGGGTAAGGAGCGTGCTCGACCACATACGAGATAGAACCTGTGAACTCGCCGCCAACCGATATTCCCTGAATAAGTCTTATTATAGTGAGCAGTACAGGCGCCAATACTCCCACGGACTCATACGTCGGCAACACTCCAATCAATGTAGTCGGGATTGCCATCATAACTACAGAGATTTCAAGCGCTTTCTTGCGTCCGAGTCTATCTCCAAGAATGCCGAATAGGACAGAGCCGATAGGGCGCATCAGAAACCCTACTGCAAATATGCCGAAGGTGGCTAGAAGTCCCGTTAATTGGTCGTCCGAAGGGAAGAAAAGTTTGGCAATAATGGGTGCGAAAAATCCGTAAAGAGCAAAATCATACCACTCGAGCACATTCCCTACACATCCGGCGACTACATTTTTAACCCGATAGTCAGATGCAGATTCGCTAGCCATCCTACTCTCCTTAAGAATTGGTAATATCTGTATATCATTACTGCTCAGCTTTTGTCAAGCCGCGTGTGAGGAGTAGGTTATCTGTTTGGCCAAAATTAGTGTAAAGTAGTAAAGAGCACTGAATGAAATTACCTGAAATTGTAGAGTATATTCTCAGTAAAGAAAAGAAGCACCCCTATGTCATTGCCTTTGAAGGTATGATTGGCAGCGGGAAGAGCTACGAAGCGAATTTACTGAAAGAAAAGTTAGGCGGGAAAGCCCAGCAAATATCTACTGACCTCTTCGTCAGTGTGCCGAGGTCGGAATGGCCACAGAGAATAGAGGCACATGATGTAGAGCTGCACACTTGGTATGATCTTCAGAAGATAAGACAAGCTCTTGAGTCAGTCAAAAGAAAAGAGCGGTTCAGTGTGAATGAGCTTTACAATCTATCCAATGGGCAATTTGACGACGAGCTCCAAATTGATGCCACGGATTGCGATTACCTGATTTTAGAAGGTCTTTTTTCCTGCCACGAAGATTTGGACGCATTTGTTGACCTTAGGGTTTTTCTGGATGTGCCGCAGGAAGTAGCTCTAGAGAGGGCTCACGTGCGGGATGAGAGCGTAAGGCACCTCGATCACAGCGGTTGGCTTCAGAAAAAGGATATATTTTACAATCATTATCTCCCTTACCTGTATGCGCACAAGAATAGGGCGGATGTAATTTTAGAAGTCGATTAACGCCATTTCTTATTTGTGCTCTGTTTCGTGACGGTGAGCGCGTCCGAGGTAAACCGCAAGCGCCCCTCCCTCAACGTATATAGTTTGGCCCGTTATATAAGCGGTGTCGTCTCCTGCAAACATAATAGCAGGGGGCGCCATTTCTTCCGGGTTTGCCATACGCCCTTCAGGAATCCCTTCAGTCATCCAGTCCCTGTACTCAGGGTCAGCAGAGCTTGAGAGCGGAGTTTTAGTAGAGCCCGGGCTTATGCAGTTAACGGTTATATTGTGCTCCGCAAGATCGGCTCCCATCACCCTGGTCATATGTATAACTCCCGCTTTTGCAACGTGGTAGGCGATAGATAGCGGGTGAAAATCCATAATACCGGCAACAGAGCCGATGTTGATTATTCTTCCGGGACTGCCCTGTGTTATAACCTGATCCGCGAAAACTTGAGATAAAAAGAATACGCTCTTTAGGCTAATATCGAGGATTTTATCCCAATTCTCTGGAGTCACTTCGAATATACTCTCTCTTCTCGAGTAACCGGCGTTATTAACCAGTATATCCACTTTACCGTATGCCTCTAACGTGGCCGCGAGCATTTTTTTCTGAGCTTCAAGGTCCGCCACATCAAGAGTGTAGTAGATCGCTTCTCCGTCCATTTTCTTTATTTCCTCAACTGTTTCCTCACACTTGTCTTCGTGAAGCGCCGCTATCATAACCTTTGCCCCTTCCTTCACATAACCAAGCGCAATGGCTTTCCCGATCCCGGATGATCCTCCTGTAACAATCGCAACTTTGTCCTTTAGTCTCATTTTGCGTGATCTCCCTTATGAATTTCTCTCTAGTACTAACATTCTTATATATTTACCCAGAACTTACAAGGGGCTTACTTCCTTTGGATGTGTACGGATTAGAGAGAAATCTGGTATAAAACTACTGGGTTCAGCCTTTTATGTACATAATCTTTGAGTATAGTTATAGGTAGCTTATACAGTTTTCGAGGAGAACAAATGCGGGTCATAGTAGCCAAGCCCAGAGGTTTTTGCGCCGGGGTGGACAGGGCGATCGAGATAGTTGAAAGGGCGCTTGAAATGTACGGACCGCCGATCTATGTGCGGCACGCAATCGTACACAATAAGCGAGTTGTAGAGTCTCTTAAAAATAAAGGCGTGAGGTTTGTAGAATCTTTAGGTGAAATAGAAGAAAAAGGCGCAAAAGTGATATTCAGCGCCCATGGGATAAGCCCACAGGTTTGGAAGGAAGCCAGAGAAAGAGGTCTTGAAGTCGTGGACGCCGTCTGCCCACTGGTTACGAAGGTGCACCAGGAAGTAACGCACTACGCTGAGCTTGACTACACAATAATACTCATAGGCCACAGAAACCATGTTGAAGTTATCGGCACAAGCGGAGAGGCCCCCGACAAGGTAATAGTGGTTGAATCCGTAGAGGAAGCGGAAAGTCTTTCAGTGCCTGATCCAGAGAAAATCGCTTATGTTACACAGACCACGCTTAGCGTAGACGATACGCGCGAGATTGTGGAGACGCTTAAGCGGAGATTCCCTAAAGTACTAAGCCCTTCAAAGCTCGACATATGCTACGCTACGCAAAACCGTCAGGACGCTGTGAAAGCTCTCTCCAAGCAGGCAGACATGATATTTATTATGGGCTCCCCTGAGAGCTCCAACTCTAACCGCTTGGTGGAAGTCGCTAAAGCAAGCGGTGTGGAGAAGGCGTGTCTCATAGAGGGCGCTCAGGACCTGAGGCCCGAAATGTTTAGTGAAGATACGGTAGTAGGCCTAAGCTCCGGCGCTTCGACGCCCGAGACGGTAGTTTTAGAGGTTATTCAGAAGCTTGAAGAATTTGGAGCGGACAGCATCCAGGAGCTAGACGGAAAAGAAGAGAACACTAGGTTCCCGTTTCCGGATTCAATCAAATTCACAAGCGCAGCAAATACTTAGTGTAAATATATCTGCAGTCCGGGCCCAGGCTCCAGAGTCCCCATCTATCCCCTAGAGCTTTATACCAACTAATTTAGTAAACCCCTTAGCACATGCCCGCGTTCCGAGTGAGCGAGTTTGTTGAGCGCCTCACTTTCAATCTGTCTGATGCGCTCGCGGCTCAAGCCGTATTTGGTGGCGATTTGGTCAAGCTTGTGGTCGTCTTCGTAGTCAATACCGAACCTCATCTTGAGCACGTCCCTTTCCCTTTCGTTTAATATGCTCAGGGAGCCTCTTATTTCCTTTTTTATCGATCTCATCGATAAATAAAATTCCGGCCGTTTGCTCCTTGGGTCGGGAGCAATATCCAGGTATGTCTTTGAATCGCCGTCTTCTGAGTTAAGCTCAATCGGTACAACTAGGTCTCTACCCTGCAAGATTGTCTTAACGGAGTCTAGTGAAACTTTAGCCTCCCCGGCAATTTGCTCGTGAGTTGCGGTAATGTTCTGGTTATGCTCCAGCTTGTTCTTTGCTTTATATACTTTTGAAGTCATTTCCTGAAGGTAGACCGGTATTGCTATCACATGAGTCTTCTCCATTGTAGCTCTCGACAGGGACTGATGGATCCACCACGCGGCGTAAGTTGAAAACTTAAACCCCTTTGTGTGATCGAACTTACCCACTGCTTTCATTAAACCGATGTTCCCTTCCTGTATAAGGTCTCCGAGCGGCAGTCCCTTGCCCAGGTAGCGGTTAGAGAGCTCGATTACGAGTCTTAGGTTAGATTTGATAAATTTATCCCTAGCTTCAAGGGATTTTGTTTCATAAATTTCTTTGAGTGTCCGCAGCGCCCTCTTATCGCTTTCAGGTCTGTTCGAAAAAGATTTCGAGTCAAGAATTTTATCGATTCTATCCTTATTTTCATTGCAGAGCTTTATCTTAGAGGCGAGCACGGCTTCGTCCCTTCTATTAAGAAGTCCCTCGGAGCTAAGGTCTTTGAAATATGCGGACAGCAGCCTGTAATTTGGGTCAGGAGTGCTGTTATCTTCTCTTCTATTCCGATTGCCCTTATTTTCCGACTGATCCTCTGAATCCTCAAATTCAGAATCCAATGAGTGCTCAAGCTCATCTGAATCGGTTATATCGAGGTTAATAAATTCTGCTTCCTGGCTGTAGGCTTCTAGTTGTTTGAATTTCATATCTATTTATCCAGAACCGAGTTTTATCTAATTCATGCGATCCTTAGCCATCCTAATATTTAGGATGCCTAAATAAATATAATAAATTTTTTTAGGTTTTCAAGTTAATTTTTACTGTAGTGAGGACACTCCTTACAAATGTCGTCTTCGCTCAGCATAATGTGAAGGTTTTCGCAGTAATGGGGTTTTGACTCGCCAGTGTGCCGGTCTTTTTTGAAATAGCAACAAGCTGTGCAAATATCCCCTGTGTAGATAAGACCTTTATCCATTAGTTTTTCTGATACCCTTTCGAGTAGCTTCTCAAGCACTTCCTGCTCATGTGGACTGAAATCGGATACGATCTCCTCTATTTCAAACCCTATGCTTTCCACAACACCGACAACTCTCGATCCCGCCGGGTTTAGCTTTATATGCACCTTCCTACGGTCGTCCATATCCCTGACTCTCCTGATCAAGTCTTTCTTCTCGAGGGAGTCTATGACCCCGCTTACTGTCGCGGGCGTGCACGATAGGTACTTTGCTATGTTGCCCACTGTGATAACGTCGTTTCTCGTATAGTTGATAAATAGCAGCACTTTAACCTGGGCGGGGGTCAGGTGCTCGTGCTTACTCTTTTCCCACAGAATATTCTTTACGGCCTGTCCGATATAGAAGAACGATCTCGTTATCTGACCGCTCAGGTTTTTTTGCCTGTATACAGGATCGAAGATAGACATATATCCACCTAATTGTTAGGATACCTAAATAGAGTGGTTTTACCAAAGATATTAGAATATATATGGTTTGAATATCGATCTAAGATAAGGTGTATCGACGCTCTCCACTAAAAGGTTTTGTCTGTACTGTGAAGTCTAATCGCTCCATCAGGTTCTGCGGTGATCACATGAGCCTTGCCTTGTGCTTCGGGGCAAACTCGTAAGTACTTATAAAGTATGTCCGACACTGAGTCTTCTCTAAATTCGCTTCCTGTGAGCGCTATTACATAAGGGCCGTTTATCGTACTCCCGTATACTCCCAGTGTGGAGCTGATGACTCTATGGAGCATTATAGTCCCGATGCTCAAACTCTTTTTGATATCGATTGTGAGGGCGCACGATTCGTTCATTAGTTTGCCAAAGCTCTCAAGATCTCCCTTTCTCCAGGCGAGGAGCCCCTCCTGAACGCGCCCGGCCTCGTTGAAATAATGCTCTGCTCTATACTTCAGGTTGGGCGGGAGTCTCTTTGCGTTTGAGTAATAAACCTCAGGCGGAATGTCAGAGAGCTTATCTCCTGAGGTTAGTCCCGCCATGATTCCGAGGAACCCAGAGACTTCCTTGCATTCATCCAGGCGCCTCTTCTCATCGTGAGGAGCGTTTTCCTCTGCCTGGCCCGAATACGCTATGAGCAGCTTAAAATCTTTACCGTGTTTCGGGCCGGGGTGCGCTGACACTTCGCCAGAGCCCGTGTTTACAAGAAGTATGCTGTCATCTCTACCGTTTAGTGTGGACAATTGATCCAGGGCGCCGGAGCTTTCCTTCAGGTAATCGTTTTTGATTCTGGTTACAAACTCTGAGTATTCCCAGCCCAGGGGTTCTATATTATTAGATAGGGTAAGCGCATTTAGGTAAGCGAGGCATTCAGAAGATGAAGTCCCGAGTCCGGTATCCGGGAGAGTCCTATAAACGGCGCCTGTAAATCCACACGCTGCACCGTAACGCTCATTTATAACTTTTGCCGCTCCCATAGCATATCTGCCCCAGTCGTTCTTTTCGGCTGATTTTACTTGCGCAAGGTCAAATTCGGCTATACCCGGGTCGTTCACACTATATAGCCTTATTTTTCTTTCTTTTACGGGTATAAACGCAAGTAAGGTGTAAGCGCTTACCGTCATACTGAGCGCCGGCCCTCCCTGGTAGTCTATCTCCGATCCGAGAGGTGATATCCTGTACGGAGACAAGATTAACGATAACTCGGCGTCCGTAAAACTTTCTCTTTTTGCAAGATGGGCTTTAAGGGTTTCTATTTCGTTATTTAGAGTTGGGGAGCTCATGGAGTTTGACCGCGATGTTTGAGATAAGGCTAATTGTTAAGCGAAGAGAATCGCTGAATTTCATTTTGAAGCTGATAGAGATTATAGTATATACCCTTTTTAGCAAGTAGCGTTTGGTGAGTACCTATCTCTGTAATCTCGCCCTTGTGTATGACCATTATCCTGTCGGCATCTCTCACGTTTGAGAGTCTGTGCGCTATTATCAAAGTTGTGCGCGATTTATTGGTATGATGGATTACTTCCTGGACTTTTCTCTCGATATTCGCGTCTATGCTTGATGTAGCTTCGTCGAGTATCATGAAATTCGCTTCTTTTGAGAACGCCTGACTTAACGAGACCAGTTGTTTCTCGCCCGATGAGATAGAGCGCCCGTTATTATCGGAAATATCGTCCAAGTGAACTACTTTGGAGAATTCGTTAGCTGTGTTACTGTCTGATATGCTCTTACCGAACAGGAACAGGTCCTGGAATACGGCTGCGATGTTCCGTCTCAGGTACTCTGAGCTTAGCTCCTTTATATCTATCCCGTCAAATAGTATCTGACCTCTTTCGATATCGTAGAATTTGAGGATCAAGTTTACTATGGTCGTTTTCCCAGAGCCTGTAAGGCCGACGAGAGCGACTGTCTCCCCGGGCTCTATGGTGAAAGACACGTCTTTAAGCACCCACTCTTTGCCGTCATAGGAAAACCAGACGTTTTTAAATTCGAGCTTGCCTTTAAGTGCTTTCTCGCCTATATAGCCCGATTCTTCCGGTTCTTCCTGAACTAGGTCGTAAAGGTTCTCTGTGGCTGCCGCGGCGGATTGAAAAATATTGTATCGCTCCGCAAGCTCCATTATAGGTCTGAACAGCATCCTTACGTAGTAAAGATAAGCTATCAGCGCGCCGAGAGTAATATCTAGCCTCAGCACCTCCATACCTCCGTACCATAGGATAAACGCCACAGTGAATACGCTTGTGAATTCAATAAAAGGCCTGAACGTCGCGTAGACCCAGAGCTGGTCCATATTGGCTTTATAGTTCTCTCTATTGACCCCTCTGAACTTCTCATAGTTTTCCATCTCTCTGTTATAGAGCTTTATAAGCACGATGCCCCTTACGCTCTCCTGAACAAACGCGTTTAGCTTTGCTATGGATATTCTGATGTCCCTGTAAACGGTCTTGAGCTTCATCCGGAAAAGACCCGCGAAGAACCCCATCAAGACCGTAAGGATAATTACGTAAAAAGTGAGTTCTTTATTCATATAGAACATGACAATGAATATCCCGATCACTACCAGTATGTCCTTAAAGAACTGGACCATGACAGAGGTATACATCTCGTTAATCGCGTTTACGTCGCTTGTTACCCTGGTCGTGAGGCGTCCTACCGGGTTTTTGTCAAAGAAGCTCTGGGGGAGCGTCATTATATGAGAGAAAACGTCTGTTCTGATTGAGTGCATAATCTTATGGCCGGAGTAATTTAAGATATATGTAAATAAAGAGCTGAAAACGAAGACGCCCAGAAGGCATAAGAACAGAAGGCCGGCCAGTCTTATGACCCGCTCAATCTCCCCGCCTCTAAGAGTCAGTAAGTCCTGCCGGCTGAGTGCGTGGAGCGACTCGTAGCTTGAGTAATACACATCTCCTACTTTATTAAATACATCCGGGTTCTTACTTATTATCTCGTTTACAGTGCTTTTTTTGTCGGGCTCCGTATCAGCCGGGGTTATCGCCAGGTATCGCTCCTCTGATACTATGCCAAACTTTTCCAGGTTATGTCTGTCCGCGTTTCCAATCTCGGAAGTATCGACAAGAAAGGTGTGGCTGCTAAGCTCAACTATGAGATTAGGGTATTTGTGCTCAAGCGAGGACTGAAACTCTTTATCTCTTTCACTATCCGCAAAGGTCGCTATTCTCCATGAGGGGTATATGTATTTATCTATTGCGGTTTTAGCGATTAAGGGAACCGCGAGCTCCAGCAGTGCCGTGCACAGCATAAACACGAGCGCGAGGGCCATAAACTTCCTGTATGGTCCCGTGAGACTGAAGAGCCATTTAATGATTGTTAAATCATAGGTCTTCTTCCCTTTCTTCTTTTCCTCGTCGTGCATCAAAGCCAACCTAATATCTCCTGCCGTGGGCACATTGCCGGGCGTATACAATTCTAATTGAGCAGCCTTCAGTATGCTCAGTCTTTTTTGATATGGATACTAATTTCAGTAATATAAGTCTATTTGCAGCTTTGGAAAAATCAAAAATTACACCAGGAGATATTTATGATTAAGCATATTGTGATGTGGAGGCTCAAAGACGAGGCACTCGGAGCGACTAAAGAAGAGAATGCGTTTAAGTTAAAAGAAACCCTTCTAGCTCTTAAAGATGTGATAGACGAGTTAAAAGCGGTGGATGTGGGCATTAATTTCAATCCGTCCGAGGCCGCATTTGATGTTGTGCTGTATTCCGAGTTTGATAACCGTGAAGGTTTAGAGGCTTACCAGAAACACCCGGAGCACGTAAAGATAGTCGAGTTTGTGGGCGAGATACGTACAGAC
Organism: Thermodesulfobacteriota bacterium; assembly: GCA_965216785.1. Taxonomy (GTDB): domain Bacteria; phylum Desulfobacterota_D; class UBA1144; order Nemesobacterales; family UBA2774; genus UBA2774. The sequence goes on along the minus strand of OZ244197.1, from coordinate 454,403 downwards.
AGAGCGGTTGTCGATTATGAGGATTAAGCTCTTGTTAGCTTAGGAGCCCTGAGCTTCGGCCCGTCCCCTATTATACTTGGTCCTTGCCGTGGAGAATGTATTTAGATCAAGCCCCGAACGCTCTCCCTTCATAAGCTTGAATGCGCCCATTGAGCCTATCATTGCGGCGTTATCGGTACAGTATTTGGGTGAGGGTATATAAACGGAAAGCCCCTCTTCTGAAAACTTTTCTCCTGCAAGTTCCCTGAGCCTTGAGTTACAGGCGACGCCCCCTGCTAAAACTACGGACGAAACATTACACTCTTTAGCTGAAAGTAGCGTTTTATCTATGAGAGTCTCTACGATGGCTTCCTGATAAGAGGCACAAATATCATTTAACTTTTGCCCTTGTGGTGAAGGCTCTTTCCTCAGATAATATACAAGCGACGTTTTAAGTCCGCTGAAGCTGAAATCAGGTGTCGTACTTGACTTGAAGGGCCTGGGGAAGTCGAAAAAGCCTTTGTTGCCTTCTTTGGCCAGTCTGTCGATCTGGACTCCTCCCGGGTAGCTTAGGCCGAGCACCTTTGCCGCTTTATCAAACGCCTCACCTGCGGCGTCGTCCCTGGTTTTCCCTAAAAGCTCAAACTCTGTGTAGTCTTTTACGAGATACAAGCTCGTATGTCCCCCCGATACTACTAGTCCTACGAACGGGAACTCTACTTCATTTTCTAAATGCACAGCGGATAAGTGCGCTTCAAGATGGTTTACTCCGATTATCGGAACCCCAAGGCTGAACGCCAGGGCTTTTGCGGTTGACAGCCCGACCATAAGTGAGCCTATCAGGCCGGGGCCGTGAGTTACGGCGATTCCGTCTATATCCTCCTCATCTATCCCAGCCTCTTTAAGGGCTTTATCTATTACGGGCAGTATAAGCTCCACGTGCATTCGTGAAGCGATCTCGGGTACGACACCGCCATATTCTTTGTGAATATCTATCTGGGAAGCAACTACGCTTGAGAGGCACTTTTTTCCGTCAAGAATTAGTGCCGCGGCAGTTTCATCGCATGAAGACTCTATTCCGAGAGTTATGTGTGACATAGTGAATATTTTACCGGTGTACGGAGCCTTCACAAATCCGCTGCCCGATTGCGCTTTTTCCCCAATACTTTTATACTATTAAAGGGTTAGGTTTACTGTAAAAATTTTTCGCAACAACTAAGGAGCTCCGCGTTATGGGAACAAAAGCCAAGGTAGAGAGGATTCCGGAAAGCACTGTTATTACAAGGGATCCGTTCCCTAAATCTAAAAAGAAATATGTTAAAGGGCAAATACACGATATTCGTGTGGCCATGCGTGAGATTGAGCTTGAAGATTCAGACCCCATGTTCGCGCATAACGGGAGCGGGCATGATAACCTCTCTGTTACCCTATACGACACTAGCGGCCCTTACACAGACCCCGACATAGATATAGATGTTACTAAGGGTTTAGAACCGCTTAGAGAAAAGTGGATTTCCGGGCGTGATGATACAGTTGAGCTCGCCGATTTTTCCTCTGAATACGTAAGAAAAGCCGAGTCCGATTTAAAGATTAAAGGAATCAGGTTTCAAAATACCAGAAAACCGCTTAAGGCTAAGCCTGGCGCCAATGTCTCTCAGATGCACTATGCCAGGAAAGGCATAATCACTCCCGAAATGGAGTACATTGCCATCAGGGAGAATCAGGAAATAGATTCGCTCAGGGAAAAAGCCTCAGAGCTTGCCTCCTATCATCCGGGCGAGAGTTTCGGGGCTAATATTCCCAAGACTCATATCACACCCGAGTTTGTAAGACGAGAAGTTGCCGAGGGTAGGGCCATTATACCCTGCAACATCAATCACCCTGAAAGTGAGCCCATGATAATAGGCCGAAACTTCCTGGTTAAGATAAACGCAAACATCGGTAATTCTGCTGTAACCTCAAGCATTGAAGAAGAGGTCGAGAAAATGGTTTGGTCCTCACGTTGGGGTGCCGACACCATAATGGACCTATCGACCGGAAAGAACATTCACGAGACCAGGGAGTGGATTATCAGAAACTCCCCGGTACCCGTCGGCACGGTGCCCATTTACCAGGCTTTAGAGAAAGTGGAGGGCAGCCCGGAGGAGCTTACCTGGGAAATATTCCGGGACACGCTCATAGAGCAGGCGGAGCAGGGCGTCGATTACTTTACCATTCACGCAGGGGTACTGCTGAGGTTCATACCGCTTACGGTTAACAGGGTAACGGGGATAGTTTCCCGCGGCGGCTCGATAATGGCCAAGTGGTGTCTCGCGCATCATAAGGAAAGCTTTCTTTATACTGAGTTTGAAGAGATATGCGAGATAATGAAGGCTTACGATGTTGCGTTCTCCCTTGGTGACGGCCTAAGGCCCGGATCCATAGCGGACGCAAACGACGAAGCCCAGTTTGCCGAGCTTAAGACCATCGGAGAGCTCACCCAGGTTGCATGGAAGCACGACGTGCAGGTAATGATCGAAGGCCCGGGGCACGTACCCATGCACATGATTAAGGAAAATGTGGATAAGCAGCTTGAGTACTGCAGTGAGGCTCCTTTTTACACCTTGGGGCCCCTGACTACTGACATAGCGCCCGGGTACGATCATATTACTTCTGCCATCGGGGCAGCTATGATAGGGTGGTACGGGACGGCAATGCTATGCTACGTTACTCCCAAAGAGCACCTCGGGCTTCCCAACAGGACGGATGTGAAAGAAGGGGTTATAACCTATAAAATTGCTGCTCACGCCGCTGACCTCGCAAAGGGACACCCGGCAGCGCAGGTGAGGGATAACGCCCTAAGTAAGGCCCGCTTCGAGTTTAGATGGAACGACCAGTTTAATCTCTCGCTCGACCCTGATACAGCAAAGGAGTTTCATGACGAGACTCTCCCTGCCGAGGGCGCGAAGGTCGCTCACTTTTGCTCCATGTGCGGTCCGAAATTCTGCTCCATGAAAATTACCCAGGACGTTAGGGAATACGCGGAGAAGAAAGGGCTCACGGACAATCAGGCTCGCGTGAAAGGGCTCCAGGAAAAAGCTAAGGAGTTCACAGAGTCAGGCGGGCGTATATACGTTCCTGCTGAGGACTAGCCATTACGGGTTACGTAAATTTAAGACAGTTAATCCATTTTAGGATATTAGTTCTTCCGGGAAGTACTTCCCACCTCTAACTTAGAATACTCACCGTATAATATAAGAGGATTGTAATGATTTTATTCCGGATAGATTTTAGCTGACCATAGTATATATTATGTGAAAACTCTAGTAGAGGAGAGTTCCTATGAGCGGAAAAACTTTTAAAGCCTTGGTTGTTGAGGAAGAGGGAGAAAAGAATTTTGTAAGGTCTGTAAAGGATAGATCAACGGACGAGCTTCCCGAAGGGGACGTATTGGTAAATGTTCGTTATTCCTCTTTAAATTACAAGGACGCCCTTTCCGCTATCGGCAATAAAGGGGTTACGAGAAATTTCCCCCATACTCCTGGGGTAGACGCCTCGGGAATTGTGGCAGAGAGTAATTCCCCTGAGTTCAGCGCGGGGGAAGAGGTAATTGTCCACGCCTATGATCTTGGCTGTAATACCTCAGGCGGGTTCGGGGAATATATAAGAGTCCCGTCAGACTGGGTTATAAAGCTTCCCGCAAACCTTTCTCTAAGAGAGAGCATGATTTACGGTACTGCGGGTTTTACGGCGGCGTATTCGGTTCTAGAGCTTGAGAGACACGGAGTCACGCCTGATAAGGGAGAGATACTTATAACGGGTGCCACGGGCGGAGTGGGCAGCGTTGCCGTTTCTATCCTAGCAAAGCTTGGTTACGACGTCGTGGCTTCGACTGGAAAGACGGACCAGGAGAAGTTTCTTTTAGACCTTGGCGCGAAAGAGGTTATAAGCAGGGATGAATCCCGGGACGAATCCGGGAGACCGATGCTCAAAGGAAGGTGGGCGGGCGTGGTCGATACGGTCGGGGGCGAAATACTCGTGACCGCAATTAAAGCGGCAAAGCCTATGGGCGTCGTTACCTGCTGCGGAAACGTTGCCTCAGCCGATCTCCCGTTAAATGTTTACCCGTTCATCCTTAGGGGCGTGATACTCGTAGGAATCGATTCTCAAAACTGCCCGATGGACGATCGTCTAAAAGTATGGGAAAAAATGGCGGGAGACTGGAAGCTCGATAACCTCGATGATCTCGCGAATGAAATATCTCTTGATGGATTAGAAGAAAACATTCAGCTCATACTTCAGGGAAAACAAAAAGGAAGAGTTCTCCTTAATTTGACAAAGTAATAATTATAAAACGATTGTACATTCTCAGTGCCTGAAAATTAAGCTCAGCTTGCCTAAATATTAGGCATGGCCTCTTAGATCACTTTATAAATACATATATCTATATCGTAGAACACGGCTTCGTATTAGCCCTTCCGTCCCACTCTAATATGTTGTCGTAATTGAATTTATGACTATTCATTAAGCTTTGTACCAAGCTCGATGCACTATGTCCTGTCCTATTGGTACTACTCTTGCAACTATTCCCGTAACACAAAGAGTATGGAGGTACAGAGATATGGGTTTTTTTAATACCGCCCTTAAAAGGGCCGCTCTACCTTTTCTAGTATTTTGTATATTTTCCCCCCGATTAGCGTTTGCTCAAGATGGTTTAGACACGGGTGATACAACCTGGATATTGATCTCAACAGGTCTTGTCCTCTTTATGATGATACCGGGGCTTGCCATGTTCTATGCCGGTCTCGTTTCCAGGAAAAATGTGCTTTCGGTCTATATGCAGTGTTTTGCGATAACGGCCGTGGTCACAATTATCTGGACGGTGGTCGGATACAGTCTAGCGTTCGATACCACTGGAATGGTATACGGCGAGAGAAACTTTCACGCTTTCGTGGGAGGGTTATCAAAGGTATTTCTGAACGGGGTCAGCACTGATTCGCTTTCAGGGACTATTCCCGAGCTATCGTTCTTTGCTTTTCAGCTGACGTTTGCTATCATCACACCGGGCCTTATAGTCGGAGCGTTTGCAGAGAGAATGAAATTCTCCGCGATGCTCTTGTTCTCCTCAATTTGGGTCCTACTAGTCTACTTCCCTGTCGCTCACATGGTATGGGGCGGTGAGGGAGCTTTTCTCGCGGACATGGGAGTAATAGATTTTGCAGGCGGTATAGTGGTTCATATCACAGCCGGTGTCGCTGCTCTCGTTGCAGCTTTTCTGATCGGAAAGAGGAGAGGCTATCCGATGCCTACACCCCCTCACAATATGACAATGACTCTCACCGGAACCGCAATGCTCTGGGTGGGATGGTTCGGCTTTAACGGCGGAAGCGCTCTTGCTGCGAACGGGCAGGCTGCTATGGCCGTGGTCGTAACTCAGATATCCCCCTGCGTGGCTGCGCTCACGTGGATAGCTATCGAATGGATCAAGGTCGGTAAGCCAAGCGCGCTTGGTTTCGCTACAGGCGCCATTGCGGGGCTTGCCGCGATTACGCCGGCATCGGGCACTGTCGGGCCTCTCGGGGCGATCGTTATAGGTATTGTCTCAAGTCTTCTTGCTTATGTGGCGGCTACGTGGCTCAAGTATCAGGCCGGTTATGACGATGCGCTCGATGTTGTAGGAGTTCACGGTGTTGGAGGGCTTGTGGGAATAATTCTTTTAGCTTTCTTCGCGTCAACGGCATTAGGGGGTACGGTAGAGGACCTCGTAGTATCTAAGCAGCTCGCGGTTCAGGTGTTTGGGGCCGTATTCGTAATTATTTACTGCGCGATTCTCTCTTTCGTAATTCTCAAATTCATACAGGTTACAATCGGGCTCAGGGTAAGCACCGAAGAGGAAGTGCAGGGTATTGATATATCCGAGCACGGAGAAGTCGGATACGACCTGTAATTACTTTCTGCAATTGAATGCATCATGTATAAAGCCGGGCTGCGCACACAGCCCGGCTTTATTTTTTCAAGCTTCTTGATTATTACTTATGCCGACTTATGATTCTTTATTATGATAAGCATTACCCCTGAGATTTCACTTGACGAAAATGAGCTCAATTTTGAATTTGTGCGCTCTTCGGGGCCGGGCGGGCAAAACGTTAACAAGGTCTCGACCGCAGCTCAGCTAAGATTCGATGTGAAGAACTCACCAAATCTAAGGCACGATTTAAGAGAGCGCATAATCAAGCTTGCCGGGCGAAAAATGACCAGGGAAGGAGTTCTCATCATACATGCTAACACCTTCAGGAGTCAGGAAAAAAACCGGGAGGACGCCCTGCGCAGACTGTCTAATATAATAAGAGAAGCCTCTCTCGTCCCCAGGCAAAGGAAAAAAACCAAACCCACTCTTGCATCTAAAACCAAGAGACTTGAATCAAAAAGAAAAAAAAGCAAAGTCAAAGAGATGCGTAAGCCCGTGTTCAATACTAGTGACTAAGGGACTTGATTCCGCAAAAAGTTCCTATAAAATAGAGTGACCTAAAATAACCATGACTGATAAACCTGAAGAAAAGAAGTGCAGATGCGGGCATACCAGAGATCATCCCTGGATTGTGCCGAAACCCGATTACTCTTTATTTGGCTGGATCCTCGTAGGTATCGGTATTAGCCACCCGCCTACCGAAATCAGATTCGAGTGCGATAAGTGCGGGGAAGTATTCGAAACGATCTCAGACGGCGACAATTTAAAACAACACACATACCATTAAGTGATTTGTCGTCCTATCAATTCGGGGCGCTTCTATATATAATAGCTTCTAAGCGGTTTTGTACTAATTACGCCCGGAAAAATGCTGAGATTATTTCCCTCGGATTGATATTCATATGTTTATAAGCCCATTCTATAACCCTATAGTTAGATTCTGCCTGATTTCCCTTACAGCTTTCTCTTTTTTTTCGTGCAGTGAAGAGAAGATTTGTATTCCAGAAGAAGAGCTGCAAACAATCGGTGAGCTCATATTCATTAACGAAGGCGCCGGAAAGGTTCAGAACCTAACTGTGTGGAACGAGGGGGAAGAGTTTGCTTCACTTGGGATTGGGCACTTTCTCTGGTTTCCTAGGGGTAAGGAATATCCTTTTTTCGAGACGTTTCCAGCGGTGCTCGCGTTTCTAAGTGATAATGGCGCTACACTGCCGGATTGGATCGAAGAGATGCCCGAGCCCGAGCTCCCATGGGACACGCGTGAGCAGTTCCTGAGAGATTTCAATAGCCCGAAAATGGTGTCCTTACGAAACTTCCTGCTCGAAACAGTCCCGCTTCAGTCTCTATTTATGGCCGGGAGGCTTGAGGAAAGTCTGCCCAAGATTTTAGATGCGGCGCCGAAAAGCGACAGAGAGCATATTAAAACCCAGTTCTACAGAGTAGCTAACTCTCCCATGGGTATGTATGTACTCATAGACTATGTGAATTTTAAGGGAGAGGGCGTAGCACAGACTGAGCGTTACGGCGGCGAAGGGTGGGGGCTACTTCAAGTGCTTACCGAGATGAACGGCACTGAGTCCGGGTTCGGGGCGCTTGAGGAATTTGCTGATAAAGCAGAGTTTGTGCTCGTAAGACGAGTCAAAAATGCGCCTCCTGAAAGGAACGAGAATAGATGGATTCCCGGATGGAAGAACAGGATAAATACCTATAAAAACAAAGAGTACGCGAAGCTCGTGCCCAAAAGAGATATCTTTTGTAAGGAAGACATTTTATTAACTGACAGGCTACATTCTTTCATGAGGTATCTGGCGTCAAGATTTACCGGACAGGACGGGCCGGGGTAAATTAGATCGATATGGAAATGCACTGGATCACATATGTACTCAGTCTGCTTGCCGCTGGTGTTGTCTCCGGATTCGCTTCGGGTCTGTTCGGGGTAGGAGGCGGAATAGTGAGGATTCCCTTATTTCTCTTTTTGTTTCCGATCTTCGGTGTACACGCCTCGGTTGTCATGCACCTGGCAGCGGGCACTTCTCTTACACTTGCGATTCCTTCCTCGGTGAGCGCTTCGAGAGCCCAGTATAAAGCCGGTAATATCGATATATCATTTTTGAAAACGTGGATACCCGGTCTTGTGCTGGGAGTAGTGCTCGGTCTTTTCATCATGCGCTACGTCTCCAGCAGATTTCTTGTGCAGGTGTTCGCGTTCATAATTTTAGCTGTATCGGTACAGATGTTTTTCACGACCAAGGATTTCAAGCTTACCTCAGATGTTCCGGGAGGGATTGTAAGGAGTATCATGGCTTTTATAATCGGCGGCTCTTCAACGATGGTCGGTCTCACGGGCGGGAGCTTTACTACGCCCGCACTTACAGCATTTGGATATTCGATACACCGCTCCATAGCAGTTGCGACCGCAGGGGGGTTGTTTATTAGCGTAATCGGGACGGTGGGCTCGGTATTCAACGGTATCCATGTTCCGGGAAGACCCGTCTTCTCACTTGGCTACGTGGATTTGACTTCTGTTGTAGTAATGGCCCCGGTAGTACTCCTGGCCGCTCCCTATGGTGTAAAGCTCGCAAACCGTCTCAGCCAGGACAGGTTGAGGCGCGTATTTGCGGTATTCCTGTTTGTAGTCTCTTTGGATATGTTCTATGATCTGTACTTTTAACCTAGCCTGATTTGGGTTACCATGATATTAAAATACTCGGATCGATCTTTACTCTATCTTATGCGCATTTTGGCTCTTGACGTTGGAACGAAAACCATAGGAGTAGCCGTAAGCGATGAGCTTTGTATAACCGCTAACGGGGTTACTACGATCCTGAGAAAAAACATCAGTTACGATACGGATGAGGTTAAAAAGTTAGTGGAAAGCTATGATCCCTCGGAGATAGTTGTCGGAGTACCATACGATATGAAAGGCGAGGTTTCGGTAAGGGGCGAAGAGATTTTAAAATTTGCGGATAAGCTCAAAGAAGCGGTTAATATACCGCTAAAGTACTGGGACGAGAGCTTCTCCACTGTAAACGCGGAGAAAAGGCTTATAGGCGCGAATGTAAGCAGAAAAAAAAGAAAGAAGGTCATAGACAAAATGGCTGCAGTTTTTATACTGGAGGAGTATCTTAGGTCAAGAGAGCTCACAGCTAGTAACGACTGAATAAATAAGGGAAGACTGATATAATGCCATACGTACAAGTAAATGGAATAAATATTTATTATGAGGTTCACGGAGAAGGCTACCCTGTGGTCATGATAAGCGGTCTCGGGAGCCAGGGGCAGAGCTGGGACGTCCAGGTCCCAATTTATTCAAAAAACTATAAAGTAATAGTCTTCGATAACCGGGGCGCTGGGAAATCGGACAAGCCCAAGTCTCCCTACTCAACCGAGGGGATGGCGGACGATACGGCGGCCTTAATGGACGCGCTCTCGATTGAGCAGGCGCACATTGTAGGGAAATCGATGGGCGGGATGATAGCTCAGTGGCTTGCGATAAAGCACCCTGATAGGGTAAGTAAGCTCGTAATGGGCTGCAGCTCCGGATCGCGCGATCAGGTTGGGAACGAGATTCTCAGGATGGGTAGAGAGATAGCCTCTAAAGCAGGTCTCAGAGCAGTATGGTTCATGGCGCTACATCTTGGGTATACCAGGGAGTATATCGAGACGAACATAGATAGATTGAATAAGGTCTCCAAAATGATCGGGGATAATCCGGATGCGCTTGAAGGTTATATAGGGCAGAGCTTGGCCTGTGAAGGGCACAATACGCTTGATCATCTGCCGAACATAAGCCACCGAGCATTTGTAATGATGGGAGAGTCCGATCAGATAACCGCCCCCGAGCGCACGCGCGAGCTGTCCCGGCTTATTCCAAAGTCCGAGCTTTGCGTCTTTACGGGTGTGGGGCATGGGTTCTGGAGAGAAAGGCAGCAGGAAGTGGACAGCCTGGTACTCCATTTTTTGGCTAAAGACTAGTCTCAGTTAAGATGCCTTTTCTTTATTATTTCACTTTTTTTACTCGATGTGATGGATATTATCTCGAGCCTTGTCTCGAGGTCTCTAATTAATATCTCGGCCCTCTTTTCTACACTCGGCTCTTCAAGTAGCGTCTGTTTATCAAATACATTTGAAAATATTAATGTGCCTAGCGCGTCGGTAAGGCTGTCGAGAGGAAGGTTAGTATTAATTTTGATCTTGTGAGACTTTTCCGTGTCGTGGGTAAGCAGGTTCCATCTGTTAATGAGCTCACCTATACGTACTCGAAGGGCCTCTTCTTGGGAGCCGTGCAGGTCGTTTACTATATCCACGCGCGCAAGTCTGTATGGGAGCTCCTCTAAAATATCTACAATTCTTACCCTCTTTAGACCGTAGAGTACAATATTTATTCTTCCGTCCCCATAGCTTTCCGAGCTTACGATTCTCCCCATCCCTACTGTGTCGAAAATCTCTGGGTTCCCGTAATAGTTATCTCCCCACCCTGGTTTTAACAGGGCCATTCCGATAATTTTCTCGGTATTTAGTACATCGTTTACCATCTGTTTATATCTGGGCTCGAAAATATGGAGTGGAAGGAGGGTGTTGGGGAAAAATACTACAGTAGAGAGCGGAAATAAAGGTATTATTCCCGAAAAGCTATCCAGATTAGATACTCCCTTTAAATCAAGTTCAGATAGATCCATATATTTATCCGTAGCAATAAATATCTAACTCTTAACCTTAAGTATAGCACAAAGAGCCCTCTTTTTTTCAACTATATCAGAACAGCCATTAGCATTAATTCAGGTTCTTTTTATAGTTTTATAAACAGTAAGATTTAGACTTTCTGGGGCTTGCATATGAATCCTTTTATGTAAAACTGACTCTAAACAGTCATAAAATTAAGTGTTAAAAGGGGTAACGAGAACATGAATAAACCAATAGAAATCACAGATGAGAATTTTGAAAATGAAGTGATCGGCTCCGGGACTCCCGTGCTCGTGGATTTTTGGGCTGAATGGTGTGGTCCTTGCAGGGCTTTAGCGCCTACCATACAGGAGCTTTCAGAGGAATATGAGGGACGGCTCAAGGTCACAAAGCTTAATGTAGATGAAAATCCGGTAACGGCTTCTTCTTACGGGATAAGAAGCATTCCGACTATGATCATATTTGAGAATGGAGTGGAAAAAGACCGGATACTGGGCGCTCTTCCAAAGAAAAATATTGAACAAGCTATACAAAGCGCTCTAGAGCACAGGCTTTCCGCCTGATTTTCCCCTAACATATTAGTAGTACGATTAATAACTCGAAAAGACCGAATTTACGTGCTTCGACAACCTACTGAGGCACGTAAATTCTTAACTGTTTCCATATCAAAGCGTTTGAACCCATATTGCCGTTCGGTTAGAATCTCTCTGTGGCGAAAAAGAGAATAACGAAGGTCTATACCAAAACCGGGGATGAAGGCCAAACATCGCTAATTAGCGGTGTCAGGGTCAGTAAATCTTCTCCCAGGGTGGAGGCTTACGGCGATATCGACGAGTTAAACGCAGTGCTTGGAATTGCGCGGCTCCATGTGCAGGACGAAGAGCTTAACGCGATCCTGATTGAGATTCAAAACGATTTATTTATCATAGGCGCAGATCTGGCAAGCCCGCCGGACGTAGACGTACCCAGGATAAGCGGGGATAGGGTAGAGGAGCTCGAATTATTAATAGATAAACTTTTAGAGGAGCTTGAGCCCCTTAAAGAGTTTATACTCCCGAGCGGGAACGAAGGTGGGGCTAACCTGCATTTATCCAGAACCGTGTCCAGAAGGGCGGAAAGGAAAATAGTAAGCCTCATGAATGAGGAAGAGGTTAACCAAAATACGCTTGTATATGTGAACCGTCTATCTGATCTCCTTTTTGTGATGGCTAGGGTAGAGAATAAACGGGCCGGATTTACAGAAACCTTTGTTGAATTCAAAAAAGATTAAGATAGCCGCAATCTCAGATTTGAGCTTTTCAATTACAATATCTCAGTATAGCCTGGTGCATATGGTGAATACAAGGGCTCTAAGCTTACCGTAGCCGGGGGTTATATATTTCTAACACTGCGGTACAATAATAGAGATAAAGTTTTAAATATTGAGAAGAGCTTATGCAAAAAGCAAACAGTCTGGCAACACAAAAAGATGATCTGTTCGAGCAAATAAAACAAAGGCTCGACCGTAAGCAGTCTGAACTTAGGGATCTGCATAATAAAAAAGCCAAACGCAACCGCGCGCTTTCTGGAAGCTTGCTAGCAGAGAAGCGAACGGACATTATAGATAAACTGATAAAGCAGTGCATTGTCGGCCAGGGCTTTACGGATCTTAAAAACGTAGCTATTCTGGCGCTCGGGGGATACGGTAGAAAGGAGCTATGTCCTTACTCGGACATTGATCTGATGTTTCTATACAAGCCCCGCAATAAAACCCTGGCAAAGGACGTAACAGAAAAACTCCTCTATCTTCTCTGGGATTTAAACCTTGATGTCGGACACTCTGTAAGGACAATAGATGAATGTTTAGAGCTTGCTCAGGAAGACGACGACACTACGATTCTCACTTCTCTACTAGATGGCAGGTTCGTATTCGGAGACAAACAGCTTTATTCTGAATTCGACAGCGCCCTGTACGAAGATTTGCTGCCAGCTATTTCCGGTAAATTTATTCAAAGTAAGATAGAAGAGAATGAAAACAGAATAAACCGCTTCGGAAGGTCTGTGTATCTCTTAGAGCCCAACTTAAAAGAGAGCGAAGGGGGGCTCAGAGACATTAACTATGCCCTCTGGATTGCGCAGGCGAAGTTTAAGGTAAAAACCTTCTCAGAGCTTTTACCCAAAGGTGTTTTGATAGATAAGGAGCTTAAGGCTTTTGAAAAGGCGCTTAACTTCTTACTTTTAATACGCTCCGAGCTCCACTATCTGGCGGGCAGAGCGGAGGACCGGATGAGCTTTGAATTTCAGGAGAGTATTGCAAAGTTCCTCGGGTTTAAAGACGCCGAGCTTCCCGCGGTCGAGAGGTTTCTCAGAATATATTACCTGCGGGCAAACGAAATAAGGGAGCACTCTAAAAGGCTTATTGAAAGATGTACGGCAGACCAAGGCAGGGTACGCTCATCTAAAAAGACCAAACTTGAGCATGGATTTATAATTCAAGGCAGCGCGCTTTCAGTTACCGATCCTGAGGAGTTTAAAGAAGATCCGGCAAACCTGATGAGGGCTTTTGAGTATTCAGACAAGCACCAGGTTAAGATGAGCTCTTATCTGATGGATTTAATCAGAGAGCAGGTGAGTGTTACCACAATTGATGAGAGTGTTCGGTCCAATCCCGATTTTAACGCCTCGTTCCTTAGAATCCTTAAGAAAGGGAAAAATGTTGCAGACGTTTTATTTGAAATGAATAGGCTCAGGCTCCTTGGTTATTACATACCCGAGTTCGGAAAAATCGTTTGCATGGCGCAGCACGACGCGTACCACGTATACACGGTGGACGTACATTCTATATTCATGGTCAGAGAGATAGAAAACCTCTTGAGCTATAAGTACTATGACGATCTGCCGCTTCTGACGAAGACCGCCGAATCACTTATGAACAGACATGTGCTGTATCTGGCTTGCCTCTTTCACGATATGGGAAAGGGGGAGGGACGCAATCACGCACAGAAGGGCGCCGCCATGATCCCTAAACTTTCCAAGCGAATGGGGCTCACGAAGCATGAGAGTGAGCAGCTCGAATTTTTGGTAAAGCACCACCTGATCATGTCTCATTTTTCCCAGAGACGCGACATACACGACTACAGTATGATTGTAAGGTTCGCAAAATCGGTTAAGTCCCTTGAAACCCTGTCACTTCTCTATCTCCTGACATTTGCAGATATTAAATCCGTAGGGCCTGATGTATGGACTAACTGGAAGGCGATGCTCTTAAAAGAGCTATTCATAAGGACGGTAAATGTGCTGGAGCAGGGTGAGTTTAAAAAAGAGAACCCTGAGGATCGCCTAAATAGAGTCACGGATGAAGTGGTGCGTATACTGGATAACAAGTATTCAAAGCGCAAAGTTAAGACTATTATAAAAGGCATGCCCGATTCTTATTTCCGCGGGTTTTCACCAAAAAAGATCGCTTACCACATCGGCATCATAGACCGCTCAAAGGACGGGATCGGTATGGAAGTGGAATATTATCCTAACGAGGGGTACGACGAGTTTACGTTCTGGGGGTTTGATGAGCCGGGTATATTCTCAAAGCTCTGCGGGGTTATAAGGGCAAGCGGGTTTAATGTGCTCGGTGCGAGGATCGCTACCAGAGACGACGGCAGGATTCTGGACGTATTCTATGTTAACCGGCTGGGTAAGTCCTCAGATGACGGCGATCAGGCTTGGGATAAGCTCGGGTCCAATATGCGTAACGTCATGATAGCCAAGACAGATGTTGAAAAGCTTGTTGCAAAGAGAAAAAGAGCCCGTTCTAAATTCACTAAATCCATTCCTCTGTACCCGACCAAGATTGAGATAGATAATGAATCCTCTGACATAGCGACGGTTATAGATATATACACATACGACCGTCCCGGATTGCTTTATGATATTACTAAGGCCATAAAAAAGCTCGGGCTCTCGGTAGTATACGCCAAGATATCGACCAAGGTCGATCAGGTGGTGGATGCGTTTTACGTTACAGATTCCAAAGGAGCGAAATTAACCGACTCTGGGCGAATGGAAGAAATAAAAGCTTCTATTTTCAAATCTATTGTTGAGCTTTGAGCGGCAGTTTATGTAATTACTATCACTACTAACGCAATAAAGGCCGTAAATTCATATGACAAATAAAAACCTCCGTGTACCCGCCGAAATCAAATCGGATTTTCTTATAATCGGAAGCGGGCTTGCAGGACTCTATGCCGCTCTGTACGCGTCACAGTTCGGCAAAGTGAGTGTACTTACCAAATCTACGGTCGAAGAGAGTAATTCCTTTTGGGCCCAAGGGGGCATTGCGGCGGCTATTGATCCTGAAGATTCAGCCTTCTTCCACATCGAAGATACACTCAGAGCGGGCCGGGGTCTATGTAACGAGAGGGCGGTTGAGCTTTTGGTTAATGAGGGTATTGAGCGGGTTACAGACCTGATCGATCTCGGGATGGAGTTTGATATGGGGGATGATGGACCTGCTCTCGGGCTTGAAGGCGGTCACACAAAAAGAAGAATTCTCCATGCGGGAGGAAGCTCCACCGGAAGAGAAATGGTGAGCTTTCTCATAGCAGCGGTTGAGGAGAACCCGGGGATTACAAAATATGAGAGTACGGGAGTCGTGGAATTGCTTTCCGGGGACGGCAGGTGTTACGGGGCGTTGGCCCTTGACCCTAAGTTTGAGCCTGTCATTTACACAGCGGGCTCTACAATACTCGCCACAGGAGGGGCGTCGGCTGTATTTGAGCGCACGACCAACCCCGGGGGGTCTACCGGAGAGGGGATATCGATCGCTTATCAGGCCGGTGCTAGAGTGACGGATATGGAATTCGTTCAGTTCCATCCTACGGCGTTTTACAGTGAGGAAGGGAGCAGTTTCCTGATCAGTGAGGCTGTAAGGGGTGAGGGGGCTCACCTGATCAATATAGAGGGAAGACGTTTTATGCCGGACTACTCTGAGCTTGGCGAGCTTGCGCCAAGAGATGTGGTATCGCGCGCAATTTATAAAGAGATGAATGAGTCGGGAAAGGATTTTGTGTATCTAGACCTAAAGCACATGGACGCCGAAACAGTAAAATCCCGGTTTGCAAATATATACCTTGCCTGTAGAGAGTTAGGTGTGGATATGACAGAGGACATGATCCCGGTTGCGCCCGCGGCCCACTATACCATAGGCGGTGTCGGCACCGGACTTCAGGGCGAGACTAATATAAAGGGATTATTCGCGTGCGGAGAGGTCGCCTGCACCGGAGTACACGGAGCAAATAGGCTTGCAAGTAATTCCCTTCTCGAATGTATAGTGTTTGCTAAAAGAGCTGTCGACGGAGCGCTTCAAAATTCAGCCGATATAACAGATTTGCCCCGGGATTTACTACCCGATTTTACAGATTACGATATAGGCGGCTCAAGCGATGCTGATCAAAAAACATATATTGAATGCAGAAACATTATATCCTCTATCATGAACCGGGATGTAGGTATGGTCAGAAACAGCGCCGGTCTTAAAGAAGCTTTAGATGAGCTGGCTGGGTGCTCGGCATATCTGGACAAGCTCACCGGCTACTTTAAAATAAAATTGAACATGATACTTGAGGTATCACACCTAATAGCGAGATTCTCTCAGATTAGGGAAGAGTCCAGAGGGGTGCACATGAGGGAAGATTTCCCGGAAGAAAACCCTTCTTGGAAATCCCACATCGTGCTCGAAAGGGGAAAAGAACCTAAAATTATAAAAGAATAATTCCTGGATTAGGACGAATAGAGAAATGAACAGACCGGAGCTTGATTGGGAAAAAGTGGATCGGATTATAGAAAACGCCCTTGTGGAAGATGTAGGTCCTGGGGATGTAACGACCGATACTATCTGCTCTGTTGACGCAGTATCGACTGCTGAGATTCGCGTGAAGGAGAAAGGCGTACTCGCGGGCGGCCCCATCGCGGAGAGGGTCTTTAAAAGACTTTCCCCTGAGGCGCGTATTGTACTTTCAAAGGAAGACGGCGCGAAGGTTATGCCCGGGGACGTTATCTTACAAATAGAGGCCCCCACCAGAGCAATTCTGACGGGCGAAAGGCTTGCTCTTAATATTCTCCAGAGGCTCTCGGGCATTGCTACTGAGACCTCAAAGTACGCAGCTGAGTGTGAGGGGTATAAAGCTAAAATTCTAGATACCAGAAAGACTGCGCCCGGCCTCAGGGTGCTCGATAAGTACGCGGTCTTGACCGGCGGCGGGCAGAACCACCGCATAGGGCTGTACGACGGCGTGCTTATTAAGGATAATCACATAGTCTCCGCCGGCGGTATCTCAAAAGCTGTGCAGGTTGTCAGGCGGAAGTACGGCGATAAATACCAAATAGAAGTCGAAACCTCAAATCTCTCAGAGGTAAGTGAGGCGCTAAACTCAGGGGCGGATATTATCATGCTCGACAACATGTCTACACAGGATATGAGGGAAGCGGTGTCTGCAATAGATGGGAAAGCACTCATAGAGGCTTCAGGCGGAGTGACGCTCGAAACTGTTAGGGGGATTGCGGAAACAGGAGTCGATTACATTTCCGTAGGCTCTGTAACACACTCTGCCAAAGCTTTAGACATAGCACTCTACCTGGTATACTAATCTATTTACCTCATGAAATGGACAGTGTGAAATGACAGAGCTAGAAAAGCTAACAGAAGAGATAAATAGACTAAGAAAAGATAAAAACGCAGTCATACTTGCGCATAATTATCAGATCCCCGAAGTACAGGACATTGCCGATTACACAGGAGATTCTCTTGGTCTGTCGCAAAAGGCGGCTGAGACTGACGCCGATATAATAGTTTTTTGCGGCGTCCATTTTATGGCCGAGACGGCATCAATCATTTCCCCCGATAAAAAAGTGCTTATCCCCGATCTTGGAGCGGGCTGTTCGCTTGCGGATACGATTGACGCCGAGCAGCTAAGGGACTGGAAAGAAGAGCACCCGGGCGCTGTTGTGGTGTCCTATGTGAATACGAGCGCAGAAGTAAAGGCTGAGACAGATTACTGCTGTACGTCAGCAAACGCGGTGCAGGTAGTAAACTCAGTGCCCGAAGATAAGGAAATACTGTTTTTACCCGATATGTTTCTGGGCGCTTACGCTGCCAAGGTTACCGGACGAAAGATGCATATATGGCACGGAGAGTGCCACGTGCACGCGGGCATTCGTATTCCTGAAATCAAGGAGATTAGAGAGACGCACCCTGGGGCCGAGATGATGATTCACCCCGAATGCGGCTGCACCACAAATTTCCTCTATCATTCTGTAAACAATTCTACAAACGGAGATAAGGACATGTGCTTTCTTTCAACAGGGGGCATGATAAACCACGCGAAAGAGTCGGAATCAAAAGAATTCATAGTAGCTACCGAGACCGGAATGCTCCACCGCTTGAGAAAGGACAACCCAGATAAAGTCTTTTATCCGGCAAAGGAAAACGCGGTATGTAAGTATATGAAAATGATTACGCTGCCAAAGGTTCTTAAGTCACTTCAGGAAGAGGTATTTGAGGTTAAGGTGCCTGAAGATACTGCCCACAAAGCCAAAAAGTCAATTGACCGTATGCTCGAGATCACGGTTTAGTACCCCATCGTCAAACCGTCCCGTCTCCTCGGGTCTGACGCTCCGTAAAGGAAATCCCCTTCTTTCATTATACTTTCTGTGCACCCTATAGTATTCCCAAGCTCCACGCTATGCCCCATTTCCTCGAGCAGTCTCACGGTATCTGCGTTAAGCCCTTCCTCGGCATAGAGGACGTCCGGAAGCCACTGGTGGTGGACCCTTACAGCGTTTGTAGCCTCTGCGATATTCATATTGAAATCGATCACGTTTAATATTATTTGAAGCACTGTGGTAATGATTCTGCTCCCGCCCGGGCTTCCCGTAATAAGGAATGGTTTCCCCTCTTTCATCACTATTGTTGGGGTCATTGAGCTCAGCATCCTTTTCCCAGGCTCTATTGCGTTCAGGTCTCCGCCCGTGAGCCCGTAGGCGTTGGGCACGCCGGGCTTGGATGAGAAATCATCCATTTCGTTATTGAGCAGTATGCCTGTGCCGGGCACCATAATTTTAGATCCGTATCTGAAATTTAACGTATATGTGTTTGAGACTGCGTTTCCGTCTTTATCTATAACGGAGAAGTGAGTTGTATTGTTCCCTTCCGCAGCTGGAATTAAGCCCGGAAGAATTTCACTACTTGGTTTCGCTTTATCCGAATTAATTTTAAGCTTTAGCTCCTTCGCATATGCTTTAGATATCAGTCCGTTTGTATTAACCGGAGCAAAGTCCGGGTCGCCCATGTGCTCTGAGCGGTCTGCATAGGCAAGCTTCTTTGCCTCAACCATAGTATGTATAGCGGAAGCTGTGTTGTGTCCCATCTGAGACATGGGGAATAGCTCCAGCATGTTGAGTATCTGAATGAGGTGTACTCCGCCGGAGCTAGGAGGCGGCATAGAGTAGATTTCATAGCCTCTATAAGTCCCTTTAACCGGGGTCCTGATTACAGGCTTATAAGAGGAGAGATCCTCTTTTGTAATAAGCCCTCCCCTTGACTGCATGAAACTCTCTATCTTCCCCGCTATATCTCCTGAGTAAAATGCTTTTGAGCCGTTTTTCGATATGTCCTCAAGACTCCAGGCCAGCTCTTCTTGCTTAAGAGTTTCTCCGACTTGGTAAGGCTCTCCGCCTTTTTTAAAATAGGTGCCCATAGCGGCGTCGGACTCTCTCATGCGCTCTTTTACCTGAAGGAGCGAGCTTCTTAGCTCCTGGTTTACCGCAAAGCCCTGACTAGCCAGCTCAAGAGCGGGCCGGATTGCTCTTTCGAGAGTTATAGTGCCGTACTTCTCAAGCGCGAGCGTAAGACCGGCTACTGTGCCGGGGACGCCCGCTGAAAATATGCTATTTCTTGATTTCTCTTTGTCTACTTCCCCGTTTTCATCTAGGAACATGTCATGTGTAGCCGCAAGCGGAGCTTTTTCCCTGTAGTCTATAGCGACTACTTCGTCTTTTTCCGCCAGATACACGAGCATAAACCCGCCCCCTCCCAGGTTTCCCGCTCTCGGGAGCGTAACGGCAAGCGCAAAGCCTACAGTCACAGCGGCGTCAACAGCGTTCCCGCCCTCTTTGAGCACCTCGAGCCCTGCCCTGGTTGCGTATCTCTCCTGTGAGGACACCATTCCCAGCTTGCCAAGCGCTGGATGGAATCTGGCCTTAGGCTCATAGGGCGGATCCACCTGAGCTAAGACAGGCAGAGTGAAAAACAAGAATAGCAGTGGTAGTAGCTTTAATGCGGACATAGAAATACCATAGCCTATAGTTGCAAAAGGGCGAAACAATTTATCAAAATTAAATCTCTTACGTACTATGAATTAAAACCTTTGGTTGGAGATCAGGCAGTCCGGAAATCTTTATGAGTTCATCATATTCATGAATTCTTTATTGGACTTGGTCCCGCTCATTTTATCGAGCAGAAACTCCATAGCCTCAATCGTATTCATCGGGCTAAGCACCTTACGCAATAGCCAGACTTTATTGAGAACCTCTTCAGAGAGTAGAAGCTCTTCTTTCCTCGTACCCGAGCGCTGTATATCGATTGCCGGGAATACCCTCTTGTCGGCAAGGCGTCTGTCAAGATACGCTTCCATATTACCCGTACCTTTAAACTCCTCGAAGATCACCTCGTCCATACGGCTGCCGGTGTCGATAAGAGCAGTCGCTATGATA
Source organism: Thermodesulfobacteriota bacterium (assembly GCA_965216785.1). Taxonomy (GTDB): domain Bacteria; phylum Desulfobacterota_D; class UBA1144; order Nemesobacterales; family UBA2774; genus UBA2774. The sequence goes on along the minus strand of OZ244197.1, from coordinate 434,050 downwards.
GTCAGACTGCCGCCTTCCTCGGTGTTTCTGGCCGCGCCGAAAAATCTTTTAGGTCTTTGTAGAGCGTTTGCTTCCATACCTCCGGACAGCACCCTTCCGCTCGCGGGAGTGACTGTGTTGCTTGCTCTGGCAAGCCTTGTCAAACTATCCAGCAGTATAACGACGTCCTTTCCGTGCTCTACAAGCCTCTTGGCTTTCTCAAGCACCATGTCCGCGACCTGAATGTGCCTCTGCGCTGGCTCATCGAACGTTGAGCTCACGACCTCGCCTACCACATGGCGGTCCATATCGGTTACTTCCTCGGGGCGCTCGTCAATCAGCAGCACTATGAGCGCTACATCCGGGTTGTTCTTGGTTATCGCGTTTGCTATTCTTTGAAGAAGTATTGTCTTACCGGTCCTAGGAGGCGCCACAATAAGCCCTCTTTGGCCCTTACCGATCGGAATAAAAAGATCCAGCACACGGCTGCAGAATTCATTGGCGTCGTATTCAAGATTAATTCTCTCCTCAGGGTGCAGTGGAACCCTGTTTTCAAAAGCGATCCGCTCTCTGCATACCTCTGGGGATTCAAAGTTTACTTCCTCGATCTTAAGAAGCGCAAGGTTTTTCTCGCCTTCCCTAGGGAGCCTTACCTGTCCGCCTACAGTGTCTCCGGTCTTGAGGTTAAATGAGCGAATCTGCGATTTTGAGACGTAAATGTCGTCAGGGCCGGGTAGATAGCTATATTTTGGCGAGCGCAGGAAACCGTAACCCTCTGAGAGTATTTCGAGCACACCTTCAGCGAAAATAACCCCTTCTTTTTCACTCTGGGCTTTCAGTATCGCGTACGTGATATCCTGCTTGGTCATACGCGAAACTTCTTCTATTTCAAGATCGCGCGCCATTTTCATAAGCTCTGCGCTCTTTCTGTTTCTAAGCTCGTTAAGGTTAAGGAACTGTTTGGATTCTTTTACAACTTCCTTTTCCGATTGTTCTTTTTTCCCCTGCACTTTTTCTTCCCGTACCTTTTCTTCTACTGGGGATTTTTCCCGTAATTTGGTAGCTCTAGCCATATGTGTTAAGTCCTCGACCTCAATATATTGGATTTTTTACAGCAAAATCTTCTTACTAAATGTGGAAATGAGAGTCAGTTCTCTTTGAGTTGTAGTAAAAGTATATAGACATCATTATTATGCATGCTATTGATGTGTTTTGTCAAGTCAGTTTTTTCGTGGATAATTACAACTATAAAATAAACTTGCTTTAACCACAAATCAGCACGAAAGCACGCGAAAATGTTAAAAGTGGTTTAAAACCGGAAAAATCTTTATTTTTGCTTTAATTTGTGTTAATTACTGTAAATTCGTGGTTAAATATAATTATAAGTCCCAAAGGTGCCATAAATGATTAAAGCTCATAAGATTAAAGCGTTTCTAACGATTGTTCTGGCCGTTGCTCTGTTGATACCGCTAAGCTCACTGGATGGGCAAGCGCAGCCTATGTACACCGAGGTCGAGGTAACTTCCCTTAAAGGCGATATATACGTAAACCCAGAATATATTGGTAAAGTGCGCTCTATTAGGACAATCGACCGCAGCGGGCTTCTCGGGGACAGGGTCGAGATAGAAGTCCGGATACTGACAGATGACTGGAGAAAATTCAGCCTTCCATCAGAGCTTTCCGGCGCTTTCGGCGTTATCATCTCGGGAGAAAGAGGGATACTTAAAATTTCTCTTCCGGCAACCCCGGCCAATTCTGGCGGAAGCGCGGTGTATTCCATCGAAAAGCTCTTAATCGAGTTCGGAACTCTTAATACTACCTTTGTGTTCCCGTCTCAGAGCATCTTAGAGCCCAGCAAATACCAGATCGGGCTTCTCAATAACAGTGACCAGTCGTTTATCCCCGGAAAGATAATAGTGATGAAATCTGATCAGCTTGCGGCGGAGTTTCAAAACTTACCATCGAGTATAGTGAACATCGAAGGCATGCTGCGCGTTAACGTAAAAGAGCCGGGCGGAAGCTTCATAAACGCTGAGATACCGGCCTGGGGATACAATATCTTTGTTCCCGAAACGGACGTAGGCAAGCCTGCCCCTATCACGGCGGAGGTGTTCGGGCTCGACCCGGAGGCGAATATACGCTTTGATTTCAGCTCTCTTGCCGATCAGGTCATAAATCCCTCTACAAAAGTGCTCACGGTGAAGGAAATAAACTCAGGCGCACCTGTGTCTACCATTACTACCAATAGAGGCGGCCCGCAGCCCCTGACTGTAACGGTTAAGAAGGTTGAGTAATACGGTTGAAAAATGTGATTTCGGACCAAGCCCGTGCTGAACCATGTCCCGTACTTGATACGGGATCGATTCAGCATCCGGGATGATAAACGCTCTATAGAATATCTTGCTAAAACTTTCCCGATGTTATAAAATTCTTACATACCGTATAAACTTTAAATACTAAAATATGAGATCCCGGATCAGCTCCGGGATGACATTTTAAGAAGTGAGGTGATAGGTTATGGCCGGACACTCTAAATGGGCTAATATCAAACATAGAAAAGCCGCAGTAGACGCAAAAAGGGGTAAGGTGTTTACCAAACTCATCCGAGAGCTTACAGTGGCTGCAAAGCACGGCGGCGGGGATTTAGATTCTAATCCTCGTCTTAGAACTGCGATCAACACCGCTAAGGGCGCAAACATGCCCAACGACACCATAGACCGGGCGATAAAGCGCGGCACGGGTGAGATCGGCGGGGACGAGTTCCACGAGCTTTCTTACGAGGGCTACGGCCCGGGCGGTAGCGCGGTTCTGGTTCGCACGCTTACCGACAACAAAAATAGGACGGTTTCTGATATCAGACGCATTTTCACAAAGCACGGCGGGAACCTCGGGGAGAACGGCTGCGTAGCCTGGATGTTCGACATGAAGGGCAGAATCGCATTTGAAAAGGACACTGTGGACGAAGAGCAGGTGTTTGATCTCGTGCTCGACGCGGGCGCTGACGACGTTGTCACCGAAGACAGCGAGCTTGTCGTAGTAACGCCTCCTGAGGAGATTGAAGCTGTGAAAGCGGTGCTCGATGAAGCGGGTTTAAAGTATGAGAGCGCGGAAGTTACCATGATTCCGCAGAACAGCGTCAAGATCGAAGGTAAGGAAGCAGAGCATATGATCCGTCTCATGGAAGCGCTTGAGGAAAGCGACGACGTTCAGAATGTCTACTCAAACTTCGACGTGCCGGAAGAAGTAATAGAAAGTCTTACTTAATTTGTATAGTCCCGGCGGCGTAAACTCGATCAACTCTAATTCAAGCGTCCCCGGAGGATGTTTCTAAACCTAAAAATATGAAGGTAATCGGAATAGACCCCGGCTCAAGGATTTGCGGCTACGGGGTACTCGAAGTCCGAAACGGAGATATAGCACACGTGGCTCACGGGAGTATTGCGCCCAAATCCAGCCTGGAATTATGTCAGAAGCTAAAGGTCATATACGACGGCCTCGTAGAGGTAATAACCGAGCATAAGCCCGAGGCCATTTCCATAGAAGACATATTTTTTGCCAAGAACGCCCGAAGCGCGATAAAGCTCGGGCAGGCGAGGGGTGTCGCGCTTCTAGCGGCCTCTACTTCAGGGATTACCATACACGAATACTCGCCCACAAAGGTAAAGCTCGCGCTCACTGGAAGGGGTAGAGCTAACAAGATGGAGATGCAGAGGATGCTGACGTCGATACTTGGAATCTCCGATTTTGAGAGCCCCGACGCCTCTGACGCCGTGGCCATAGCGCTCTGCCACATCCACCTTTCCAGAATCGAAAGCAGACTCGGAGCTGATTTCGTAAAACCCAGGAGAAGAAGGAGGCGTTTTACACTAGATGATCTCCCTTCTTAGAGGCAGAATTGCCCGAAAAGAGCTTGGAAGCGTAATCGTTGACGTCGGCGGTGTTGGTTATGGAGTAACGGTGCCCCTTTCCACTTTTTACCGTCTTCCGGAGATTGGCAGAGATGCTGAATTAATTATCCACACGCACATGAAGGACAGCGGGATCGAGCTGTTCGGGTTTCTGAACGAGGACGAGAAAACTATTTTTAACCTCCTTATCGGAGTATCCGGAGTAGGTCCCAAGCTTGCAATCAGCATACTGTCCAATGTCGATCCCGGGGAATTCGCCTCTGCCGTAGCGTCAGGGGAGCTCCAGAAAAAGAAGATTCCGGGCATCGGTCCCAAGCTCGCCTCCAGGCTTCAGAACGAGCTGAAGGACAAAGTGCCCAAGCTGAGCATATCTGAGGAGACCAAGAGAGAAGGAACAATAGCGGGGGATGTGATCTCGGCTCTCCTGAACCTTGGTTATAAAAAGAACGAGATAGATGAGCAAATTAAGCAGCTTGAAGAAATCGCCTCAAGAGAAAACGATATAGAAAAAGCGCTCAGAGCTTCACTTAAACTAATGAAACAGATTTCTTGAAACTCCATAGCTATTAATCTCCAAAGAGAATATATATATTATATGGGGACAGAGGCTGGGGGCAGCGAGTGAACGTCGTGTGCGAGCGAGAGCATGATAAAATAAAGCAGACAGCGATGCCCGCAGGAATGAAAACAAATCATGAATGAAAGAATCATAAACCCGGACGGTCAGGAAGAGGATGTACAATTTGATGTTAACTTAAGGCCCTCACACCTTAAAGACTACCTTGGTCAGGTTAAGGTAAAGGAGAAGGTGGCTATATTCATTGAGGCCGCGAAGAAGCGTAATGAAGCGCTAGATCACGTGCTCCTCTACGGTCCCCCCGGCTTGGGCAAAACGACCCTTGCGCACATAGTGGCGAATGAGCTCGGGGTGAGGATTTACTCCACCTCCGGCCCGGTCATAGAAAGAGTAGGCGATCTTGCCTCAATTCTGACTAATCTTGAAGAGAGAGACGTTCTCTTTATTGACGAAATTCACCGCCTCAACAGAATTGTGGAAGAGTACCTCTACTCTGCCATGGAGGATTACAAGATTGATATAATGATTGGCGAGGGCCCGACAGCAAAGTCGATGAAGGTGGGTGTGAACCGCTTCACTCTGGTAGGCGCGACCACCAGGACGGGGCTACTTACTTCACCTCTGCGCTCCAGGTTCGGCGTCGATCTCAGACTTGACTACTACAATTCGGACGAGATTGAAGGGATACTTAAACGCTCGGCAAAGATACTCGGAGTGGACACTTCTCCGAAAGGGGTAAGCGAAATTTCATGCCGCGCCAGAGGTACGCCCAGAGTCGCGAACCGCCTGCTTAAGAGGGTAAGGGACTACGCGGAGGTAAAGGCGGACGGAAATGTCACTGAAGAGGTTGCAATACGCGCGCTCGACATGCTCGAGGTAGATTCACTCGGTCTTGACGGTCTAGACAGGATGATACTCGAGACAATAATTGAAAAATTCAGGGGAGGCCCCGTGGGCATCGATACCCTCTCTGCGGCTGTGAGTGAAGAAAGAGACACTATCGAAGACGTCTACGAGCCGTATCTCGTGCGGGAAGGGCTATTGGTTAAAACCCCGCGAGGAAGAGAAGTCACCCCGCTTGCCTACGACCACTTGAATATCGCTCCCCCACATATGCAGAAGGGCCTTTTCAGTAAATAAGACTACTTAGAAAGCGGTATTTCTCTTATAAACTCATCCCAGTGCTCTACTGTTATGAGGTCAATCTCCTTCCTTGGGGTTTTGTAACCCTCTTCGTTAGGGAAGAGTTTCTTGTAAACCACATCCCTCATCTCAAGCCACTTATCGAGCGCAGCGTAGTTCGGAAACTTTACTACCGTCTTATACGTCCATAGCGGATCGAGAGTGTGCACTCTCTGCGAGTAGAGCTTATATTCTTCAGTGATAATCCCCATTTTCCGCATCTCTTCCCAGAAGGGATACAATTTCTCCCTGTAAACCTTGAGAAACTTCTCTGTGTTCTCCGGCTTTACGACATAAAAACTCTCTTCTATTACAACAGTGTATCTGTTTTCCTCAGAAAAACTCAGCTGCGGGAACAGAAGATAAAGTGAAATTATAGTCAGTGCGGTCACGGTTAAAATTCTTGCCATCACGCGCCTCCTTTTGATGAGCCTAGATTATATTTTCTCTTTGTACCGGGATTAATAATAATATATTCTCCCATCAAAATCTAACTGGCGTATTTAACCCCCTCCGGGCTTTCATAATCGCTGTTGATTTTACATATTATGTATGGAACACTTTAGATCAAAGCTAAGATGTAGCTCATTCGTAATAATCTCACAGTGTTGAATATCATTAATGTTCAATCCTAAATCTAACTTATCAGCAGGTAAACTAGCATGACAAACTGGATATCTTTCGTGTTGCAGGCGCAGGCAGAGACCACAGCGGAGCAGGTAGAAATTATGACCCTCGTCTCTCACGCGGGCCCTGTGGTTAAAGCGGTTCTTCTTATTCTCTTATTTATGTCGGTCGTATGCTGGACCATTATGTTCTCAAAGTACTTCGTGCTCAGAAAAGCGACCCGGAGCTCGGACAAGTTTCTCGATCTCTATAATGCGAGCGGGAATTTTGGGAACCTCTATTCCTCGACTAAGCACATCGGCGGGCCGATTGCCGAAGTGTTCAGAGCGGGCTACACGGAGATACTTAAAATCAAAAGGGCAAGCAGCTCGGGACAAAAACCCGAGGGCGGGACAAGCGCCGATATGATGTCGGGCGAGCTTGGTATGATCGAGCTTGTAGAGAGGGCTCTGAACAGGACTATGTCTTCAGAAACCTCTAAACTCGAAAGCTCGCTTACTTTTCTTGCTACCACCGGAAGCGCGGCACCGTTTATAGGGCTATTTGGCACGGTTTGGGGTATCATGACTTCCTTCATCGGGCTTGCGGGAAGTGAAGGCGTCCCCACACTGCAGGCAGTCGCCCCCGGTATAGCCGAGGCCCTGATCGCGACCGCTATCGGGCTCGCAGCGGCCATACCCGCCGTTATTGCGTATAACTACTTCGTAAGCCGCGTAAAGCGCATAGATGTTGAAATGGAGCATTTTTCCTCCGAGTTCTTAAATATAGTGGATAGATATATAAAGAAGGTGTAATAGAGCAATATGGGAATGCAGACTCCGAAACAGGGCGGCCGCACAGTGATGGCCGAAATAAACGTAACGCCGTTTGTAGACGTCATGCTCGTCCTCCTTGTGATATTCATGGTAACGACCCCCATTCTGTATCAGGGTGTGGATGTTAAGCTGCCCAAAACCCAGTCCAAGTCCATGCCCTCCATAGACCGGGAGAAGAAGGTTGTTGTTACTTTAAACGGTGACGGTGAGATATTTATAGAGAAAAAGCAGTATACGCTCGATGAGCTAAGAGTTGAAGTCAGGGTGCTTATGAGCTCAAAGGGAAAAGACATAGAGAAGGAAAATGTTTTTTTAAGGGCTGACACCTCTGTTCCTTACGGCACAGTTGTAGAGGTGATGTCTGAGATTAGAAATGCCGGGGTTACGAACCTTGGTCTAATCACAGAGCCCGTGACTAAACAGTAGTAAGAGGTAAGCGGCGGATTATGAAAGAAAAAGGTAATGACCCTTCAAAGGGAACATCGTTTTGGGGCGGAGTTTTCTCAATCGCGCTCCACGCTACAATTATTGCATTGATACTATTTTGGGGATTCCGGGGAGCTTCGCAGTTCAGCGGCCCGAGCGGGCCTATACAGGTATCGATATCATCTCTGGATACAGGCGGAGGTGGTGATGGTCGCCCGCCTGTTAAGAAAACTCAGCCTAAAAAGGTAGAGAAGAAGCCCGCCCCTCCCAAGCCACCGGAAAAAGAGGTAAAAGCCCCTCCCGAGCCTCCAAAAAAAGAAGAGCCTAAAAAAGAGCCCGAAATAAAAGAGGTAAAGAAGGAAGAACCAAAAAAAGAGGAGCCCAAGAAACAAGAGGTTAAAAAAGAGCCTGAGAAGCCCAAAGAGGAGCCTAAAAAAGAGGAAAAGCCAAAAGAAGTTGTAAAGAAAGAGCCTGAGAAGAAAGAGGTAATTCCCCTCGAGCCTGAAAAGAAGGAAGAAAAAAAGAAAGAAGAACCTAAAAAAGTAGAAAAGAAGGAAGAGAAAAAAGTAGCCGAGAAACCAAAACCTACGGAAAAACCCAAACCTAAAAAAGAAGAGAAGAAAAAAACAGAAAAGAAAACTTTAGATAAAAAGAGAAGCCAGGTACTTAAGGACATTCAAAGGCAAAAGGTACTCGATCAGCTTGGAAGCAGTGAAGAGCCGCAGGAGCCTGAGGAGCCCATGGGCGAGGAGCAGAAGCTTGCCATGGCCGATGCCGAAGATGCGGGACTCGAAGCGAGTACCGAAAAGAGCAGTACCGGCGGCGGAGGCGGCGGCTCGTCTGTAAGCCCCGTTATTATTAACCTCTACAGTCAGCAGGTACATAGAAAAATCAGCCGAAACTGGAGAATCCCCCCCAGCGTACCTACGGACGGCGGGCTTGAGACCGATGTGCTGTTCAAAGTAGGCAAAGACGGTAAAATCTACGACGTTAGGGTAAGCAACTCATCGGGGAACCCGGTGTTTGATGAATACTGCGTAACCGCGGTCTATAAATCAGCTCCGCTTCCTCCCCCTCCCTCTGAGCTTGCCAAAGAGGCTAAGGATAAAGGCGTAATACTCACGTTTAGAAACGAATCCTAGGGGACAGAGGCAGTGAGGATGGACGGGAGTGCGAAGCACGATCCGGGGGAATTAATTAAAAGTCTGCGATTCCTGCAGGTATATAATTAGAAGACAGAGGCATTTTTAGACTAATGGAAAGGGCTAAATGAATCTAATACTTGTAAGACACGGAGAGACAGATTGGAACCGCACAGGCAGATGTCAGGGAGTGGCGGATATCGATCTCAACCATAACGGCAAAAAGCAGGTCAGAGAGCTTGCAAGCTCTCTTAAAAATGAAAGAATTTCTGCCGTTTATTCGAGCGATCTGAAAAGAGCGCTTGAGACGGCGCGCGGAATAGCGTCTCACCATAAACTCACGGTTAATATAGAAAAAGACCTAAGAGAAATGGATCAGGGAGAGCTCGAAGGGCTTAAGTTTGAGGAGATAAGGGCAAAGTATGACCACGTGTTAAAGCAATGGCGGGAGAGTCCCGAGACCTTAAAGCTTCCAATGGGAGAGTCACTTACGGGGCTTCAGGAGAGGGCGCTAAGGGTGTTTAACAAGATTCTAGAGCGTCACCAGGGTGAGACGGTTGTAACAGTGAGCCATAACCTCACTATCACTACCCTCCTATGTAAATTCTCAGGAGTTGGTCTAAAAGGTTTTCGTAATTTCAACCTCCAGGCCGCCTGTAAAAACCTAATAGTCTGCAGGGAAGACGGAATCGAAATAGAGGTGCTGAACGACGTGTCTCATCTCTCTCCGATAGAATCCCTTCCGGATTTCTAAGCTGTTTATCTAAAATATGACACCGGTTTCTTGTAAGGTGTCTGAATATGTGGTCTACTTTTCCACTAATATTATGAAAGAAGACATTCAAAAAGTAGTTCTCAAATCCGTAGAAAGCATTGCTAAAACTTTGAACGCGGCCGATTTCCCCCACGAGATTGAAGTAGGGATTCCAAAGAGAAAGGAGTTCGGTGATTTTTCCATCAACACCGCAATGGTGCTTGCAAAAAAGACCGGTCAAAATCCGCGTAAGCTTGCCGAGCTAATCATAGAAAACCTGCCCGAAGAGCAGGAAGAGTTATTTAAAAAAGTTGAGATTGCGGGCGCGGGCTTTATCAATTTCTTCGTTAAAGAGCAGGCCATAGTAAATAAGCTCAGAGAGATCGATGAGGCGGGGGTTGATTTCGGGAACGCCGCCACAGACAAGGGTGAAAAGGTGCTTGTCGAGTTCGTAAGCGCAAACCCCACAGGGTTTCTCCACATGGGCCACGCCAGAAACGCCGTTGTCGGAGACGCGCTGTCGAATATTCTCCGGGCTTCGGGTCTCGATGTGACAAGGGAATTCTACATAAATGACCGAGGACACCAGATGGAGATGCTGGGCGAATCTGTTTACGCAAGATATCTACAAGCTTCGGGGATAGAGAGAGAGCTTCCCGAGGACGGTTACAAAGGAGACTATATACAGGAAATTGCAGCGTTGATTAAAACAGACGAAGGCGATTCGCTTACAGAAGAGGGTAAGGAGACGGAATCTATTTTGTACTGTAGAGAGTTTGCTAAAAAGTGGCTTCTTGATCATCTGGTAAGTGACTTAGAGAGCGTAGGGATTAAATTTGACGAGTGGTACAGCGAGAGTGAGAATATCCACGCCTCTCTTGAAAGCACTAAGGGACTGAGCAGACTGCAGGCCGCGCTTACACTCATGAAAGAAAAAGACGCTCTCAAAGAAGAAGAGGGCGCCCTATGGTTTAAGGCGACTGAGTTTGGAGATACCCAGGACTGGGTGCTCGTTAAATCGGACGGATCTCCCACGTATTTCCTTGCCGACATCGCGTACCATTACCATAAGCTAGAAAGAGAATTTGATAGTTTGATCAACGTCTGGGGCGCTGACCACCACGGTCACATTGCCAGGCTCAAAGCGGCTCTGAATGCGCTCGGGCTCGATGAATCCCGCCTGCATGTGGTGCTGATTCAGTTCGTAAGACTGATGCGCCGCGGTGAGGAGGTTGCTATGTCAAAGCGCTCCGGAAGCTATGTAACCATGCGCGACGTAGTAAAAGACGTCGGCCCGGACGTGATGCGGTTCTTCCTACTCGCAAGGAGCTCCGAGAGTCATCTTGACTTTGACCTCGATCTTGCAAAGAAAGAGTCCAGTGAAAACCCGGTCTATTATATTCAATACGCCTATGCCAGAATAAACAGTTTGTTTCGAAAGGCTGAAGAGACGGGATTGTCCGCCGCAGGCGAATCTCTCGACGGGCTTAAGGAGCAAGTGGAGATCGACCTTATAAAAAAACTGCTACTATACCCTGAGGTAGTACAGGAATCGGCAGCTTCCCTCGCCCCTCACAAAATAGCCTATTTCCTTCAGGAGCTGGCTTCGGATTTTCATGTTTACTATAATAAATGCAGGATCGTAGACGAAAACTCGGATCTCAGTCAGGCAAGGCTTTACTTAGTAAGCTGTGTGCGTATAGTTCTTAGTAACGGTCTTAGATTGCTCGGTATTTCCACTCCTGAAAGGATGTGAGATATGAGTAATAAAAACAGCACTAGCAACAAAAATCCTGGCAAAAACCGGATAGTATCGCTTGTTATCGGGTTTTTCGTACTATTCGTCGTCACGTTCAGTCTAGGGATAATAGTGGGTAAGGGGTTATCCGAGCGTAGTATTACTTTTCCCGAAAACATAGAGACTACTCCGCCCCGAGCCCGTGTTCCCGAAAAGCCAATAGACACCGAGTTCGAACAATCCATAGCGCTTGAGGAGAGAATCGGCGAGACCGATGTCAAGACTGAAGCGCCAGAGGGACTTCAGGTAGAGGAGGATATTGAAGTTGATTCTACGATTGAAATTGCTGAACCTATCCAAACACCACAGGACCCAATAGCTGAAAGTGGCCAAAACGAGATAGTTACAAAAACACAAAACACTGTCAAGCCCGATCCTGCCTCCGAAAAGCCGGCAGCTACCCCAAAACCAGAAAAGGTAACCCGGGAAAAAGCAATTGAAGAAATTGCAAAAACCGATAAAAATAAAAAAAGAGATAGAGTTAAATTACCCCCTATAGATCCAGACGGCAGCTACACGGTACAGATCGGTTCGTTTACGGATAAAAAAGCTGCGGATTCAGTGCTAAAATCTATGAAGAACAGGGGTTACCCCGCATACATAAACACCATGACGGATTCTGATAACAAGAAATGGTATAGGGTAAGAATCGGTACTTTTGAAAGCTCTCAGACCGCGAGTGACTACGGTGAGAACCTTAAGATTCTAGAACCCGAGGTTAAGATTGTTTTTATAACACAAAACAAATGATATGATTAATATGGTCATATATGCAGGTATTTACAAATGAAAGCCAAAGTCTTCATAGTATTGATAATATTTATTGCCGCCTGGACCGCACATGCCGCGAAGCTCGGGATGACCGATAGATTAAGCGGCACGTATGTAGTAAGTTTTAATACCCAGTATGGGGATGTGAAAGTGTTCCTCCCCGACGATATGTCAGGAGGGGATACTGTCTCAGCGTCTATATTTGCTTACCCTGAGGGAGTTAATAACACGAGTGTTTTAAACAGTTACAAGATAAATACGGATGTACAGAGCGCATCTGTTCAAGCCGGGCAAATTACCATAACTATCCCGAGTAACATGTCAGGCAGCAGCTTAAGGGTCACACTAAGAGACGAGAGTAACAGAGAGGTCAGCTATTCCTCAGCCGCGGTAAAACTGCCGGATTCTTTTGCCGACAGACCTGAGACTCCAACAGCTTTTGATTTTGAAACCCCGCTTATCGGGCAGGCAGGAAGACTGATCGAGATCCAAGGCCCGTTTGACGGTGACTTTGCAACGACCAAGCTTACGATCGGAGGCAGGCCCGCGCATGTAATATCGGAATCACCCAGAAAGCTCGTTTTTGAAGCCCCAAACAATTTATCGGGTTCGGTTGAGATTATGCTCGTTGAAAACGGCGTAGTTGTAAAGAGACCTTTTACAAGCCTCCGCGTAGTAAAGATCGGAGAAGAATCAACCAGCACGGCTGGCGGTGTAGTACCAAAGGGATACATGGCCCAAAAGCCGGATACCGTATCTCCGGTTCAAACCCAGAGCCCGCCCCAAAACACACAAGAAACTTTGATTGCCGAGTCCGGAATTGTTGAGCAGGAGCTTTCAATTGACAGCGCCGGGATTCAGGAAGAAAAACTGCAAGAAGAAGTTCAGATAGAAACTTATACTCAGCCGGGCAGCGGCTCGGTTAATACCGCAATAGCCTTATTATTAGATACACAGTTAAACGCGCCGCTTCAGGGCGGGGCAAAATTAATTAAGGCTGAAAAGATAGATACAGTAGTTCTGAGGGAAGTAGAAACTAGCAAAGAAATCGAAGAAACCCAAAGCTCTGAGCAATTGACGGAGAAATCTGACGGAACAGAAATAATTGAAGAAGATATTTTAGTAACCGAGGAAAAAGATGCGCTCATAACCCGGGAAAAACAAGTTCCGGCAGCGCCCCGCATCTCTGACACCGACGATGCGTCTTATTCGAGTAAAGAGCTCATCGAGCGTATTTATGAGTCTACACAAGAGGGGGATTGGGATAAGCCTCCACCTGCGGTTTCAGCTAAGACAGTTACCGACACTAAGAAATACGAGGAACCTGCTAGGGAAAAGCGGATAACTAAAATCACGCCTGGCGATTCATCTCAGAGCGAGAGCGGGAAATACACAGTCCAGGTCGCCTCGTTCAAGGACCCTGCCGCAGCCGGAAGTTTTGCACAGAAGCTAGAGCGTAAGGGTTATAAAGTAAGAGTAACCACGGCCGATGTGCCCGGTAAGGGAAGATGGAGCCGTGTAAGCGTGGGAGCATTTCCTACAAAGGGTCAGGCAACGGAATACGGGAATTGGCTCAAGAGACGAGAGCCGGGCGTTAAGTCGGTATATATTACTCGGATTAACTAGACCATCTGCAAGTGCCCATAAGATATCCCGCTTGCTTGATAAAGATTAAAGCGTATATTTTAGTAACCTCAATTCACAGAAATAACAGTTTCGGGAAACATTCATTATGAGCCAGCCACAGGAAATTGCTGAAAGGTCGAAAAACAAAAAAGGCCCCGAGTCCTCTAAACTCTTAGGGAGTGGATTAAAAAAATGGTGGCTACTTCTCATGCTGCCGATAGAGGACTATCTGGTCGGTATTAAAATTCATCCCAACGTACTTACGATTTCAACTCTTGTAGTCTCCGGTATCACGGGTCTTTTCTATCATTACGGCTTAATATTTATTGGAGGCGTGCTCGTTTTGGCAGGCTCAACTTTTGATATATTCGACGGCCGAGTTGCCAGGGCGCAGGGGATCAGCAGCGAGTCCGGAGCGTTCTTCGATTCATGCCTGGACAGGTTTTCCGAGGCTTTTATTTACCTCGGTCTTCTGAGCTTTTTCCAGGGCACGGTTTATATCTACGTAGTGTTTCTAATACTCGTTTCTACCACAATGGTCAGTTATACTCGGGCCAGGGCAGAGGGCCTTGGGGTAAAGTGCGAAGTTGGAATCATGCAGAGGACAGAGAGGGTGGTATATCTGGGTGTACTGTCTATATTTAATTATCCTGGCAACCTTGTGACGAGCGCTCTTGGGTATCAACCCGATAACTACCTACTCAAGCTGGCTCTTTTAATAATGCTCGTTTTTTCTTCATACACCGCCGTGCAAAGGATGTTTCATGTAATGAGCGATCTTAAGAGTAGAGAAAAAACCAATGAACCCGCGGCTGATTCAGGTGAGGAGAACGTTATATCAGAAGATGCGGGCTGATTATAACTTATTGGTCTTAATTGAGGTTTACTAGTATATTATTAAGATATTTCTACCGGGTCATCTTATTTTCTGTAAACTAAATGTATCATAATCTTGTTTGCCAGATCATAAATTCTTGGGTATAAATTGACGGATTTAATTTCACCAGGGCAAAGAGAATCTTGCCCATAAGGTTTTAGAATATGCCTAAAAGAACAGACATAAAAACAATACTACTTGTAGGCTCGGGTCCAATTGTGATCGGGCAGGCTTGTGAGTTTGACTACTCGGGCACACAGGCATGTAAAGCGCTCAAGGAAGAGGGCTACAGGATTGTACTAGTGAACAGCAACCCTGCCACTATTATGACTGACCCCACGTTCGCTGACCGTACCTACATAGAGCCTCTTGTTCCTCAGATTGTGGAAAAGATAATAGAGCGCGAGCGGCCCGACGCATTGCTGCCTACGCTCGGTGGTCAGACCGCGCTTAATATTGCGGTGGAGCTGTCCGAGAGCGGTGTACTCGAAAAATACGGCGTAGAGCTAATAGGCGCTAAAATGCCGGCTATACAAAAGGCGGAAAACCGTGAGCAATTTAAAAAGGCCATGATAAAAATTGGTCTTGAGGTCCCAAAGAGCGGAGTTGCCCATGACATGAGTGAAGCCTGGCAGATAGTGGAGGAAATAGGTTTTCCTATTATTATCAGACCCTCGTTCACTCTGGGAGGCTCGGGAGGAAGCGTCGCTTATAACCGTGAGGAATTTGAGGAATTTGCAAAATCAGGGCTCGATTCGAGTCCGGTCTCTGAAATATTGATCGAAGAGTCAGTGCTCGGGTGGAAGGAGTATGAGCTCGAAGTTATGAGGGACGTTGCGGATAACGTAGTCATAATATGCTCAATTGAGAACTTTGACCCTATGGGTGTTCATACAGGGGACAGCATCACGGTCGCGCCCTCTCAGACACTTACCGACAAAGAATACCAAAAGATGCGCGACGCCTCGATCACCATTATAAGAGAGATCGGAGTAGACACCGGCGGCTCTAATATACAGTTCGGTATTAATCCTGAAGACGGCCGTATGGTCGTAATAGAAATGAACCCCAGGGTTTCCCGTAGCTCGGCGTTGGCATCTAAAGCGACAGGATTCCCGATTGCGAAGATCGCGGCCAAGCTTGCCGTTGGCTATACGCTGGATGAGATTCCAAACGATATTACGCGCACTACACCCGCCTGTTTTGAGCCTACAATAGATTATGTTGTTGTAAAAGTACCCAGGTTTACCTTTGAGAAATTCCCTGTGACAGATCCCTCTCTGACTACTCAAATGAAATCTGTTGGGGAGGCAATGGCCATAGGCAGGACTTTTAAAGAGTCTTTACAGAAAGCCATGCGCTCGCTTGAAGTAGATTCTTCGGGGTTTGAGCCGCAAACAAGTGACAAGAAAGTCATTACAGAAAAGCTTAAGGTCCCCAACTCCGAAAGGCTCTGGTATTTGGCCGACGCCTACAGGAGCGGGATGGATACTGAAGAAATATATGATCTGACACGCATTGACCCTTGGTTCCTCAATAATATCAAACAGATTGTTGATATGGAAAACGAGCTGAGGCTCTCAAAGGGCAAGCCTGACAGTGAGAGAATAAAAACGGCGAAAGAGTACGGATTCTCGGATACGAGGATGTCAGAGCTAATAGGCAACTCAGAGGACGACTCAAGAAGCCTGAGGCTTAACAGCCACATAGAATCCGTGTATAAGATGGTCGATACCTGCGCCTCAGAGTTTGAAGCGCATACCCCGTACTTCTATTCCACTTATGAAAGGGAGGACGAGGCCCTGCCCACTGATAAAAAGAAAGTTATGATCTTGGGCGGAGGCCCCAATAGAATCGGGCAAGGGATCGAATTTGATTACTGCTGTGTCCACGCTTCCTTTTCGCTTAGGGAAGAAGGGTATGAGGCAATAATGGTCAACTGCAACCCCGAGACAGTAAGCACTGATTACGATACATCCGACAGGCTCTACTTCGAGCCTCTGACGCTTGAGGATACTTTGTCGATAGTCGAGCGGGAGAAGCCTGAAGGGGTAATTGTGCAGTTAGGTGGCCAAACTCCGTTAAAGCTCGCGCTTCCTCTTGAGGAAAGGGGAGTAAAGATAATCGGCACATCCCCAGAGAGCATTGATCTGGCTGAGGACAGAGAGAGATTCCGCGACTTGATCCTTCAGCTCGGCCTTAAGCAGCCTGAAAGCGGGATTGCGCGCAGTGAGAGCGAGGCAAAGCAGATCGCTGGAGATATAGGATATCCGGTGGTCGTGAGACCCTCTTACGTGCTTGGCGGCAGAGCAATGGAAATCGTATATACGCAGAAGGCGCTTAAGCGCTATATGAAAGAGGCGGTAAACGTGTCCCCGAATCATCCGGTGCTTATAGACAAGTTTCTCAAGGACGCAAAAGAGGTGGATGTGGACGCTATATCAGACGGCGAGACCGTAGTGATAGGAGGAGTGCTAGAGCACATTGAGGAAGCCGGGGTTCACTCTGGCGACAGTGCCATGGTTATGCCGCCTTACTCTATAGACGCCGGAACTCTTCAGGAAATAAAGCGTCAGACCAAGGAGCTAGCTCTCGCACTTAGGGTTAAGGGGCTCATGAATATCCAATTTGCGATAAAAGACGGTGAAGTATATATAATAGAAGTAAACCCCAGGGCAAGCCGGACGATACCCTTTGTCAGTAAGGCGATAGGAGTCCCTCTTGCAAAGCTCGGGACTAAAATAATGGTTGGGAAAAAATTAACTGAGCTTGGTTTCACTGAGGAGATAGTACCGAATTATATGTGTATTAAAGAGTCTGTCTTCCCGTTTATTAAATTTGCCGGAGTGGATACGATCCTGGGTCCTGAGATGAAATCCACGGGAGAGGTAATGGGCATAGACACTGAGCTTGGACGCTCTTTTGCCAAAGCTCAAATGGCTTCTGGAAACGAGCTTCCCCTTACCGGCACCGCATTTATAAGTGTAAAGGACGAAGATAAAGAAAAGGCCTCTCTGGTAGCCCGAAAGCTCTCGGAGCTTGGATTCAACATTTTGGCAACAGACGGCACGGCATCATACCTTGGAAACCTGGGCGTTAACTGCATGTTGGTAAAAAAGGTGGCGCAGGGAAGGCCGAACGTCGTCGATTATATGAAGAACGGTCAGGTACAGCTTGTAATTAATACTACGTTTGGAGAAGAAGAGATAGCGCAGTCCTACCCTATAAGGAGAACATCGGTTACTCAGGGAGTACCGTACTTCACCACAATTGCAGGAGCACAAGCCGCGGCAGGAGCAATAGAAGTCCTGATAAAAGAGGGGCTTTCCGTAAAAGCATTACAGGAATACTATTAATACTGTATAATTATCTATTCACAGGGCATGTCTTTAATATGTTGAAAGTAAATCCTAATCTATTTCCCCCAGGATATTGAAGGAGGAAAACTTTATGTCAACTGAAAGAGTACCCATAACACCAAATGGACTGGTAAAACTTCAAAAAGAGCTTCACCGCCTTAAAACAGTTGAGAGACCAGAAGTAATAAAACTCATAGAATATGCACGCTCACTCGGGGACCTGTCAGAAAACGCGGAGTATGAGACGGCAAAAGACCGTCAATCTTTTGTTGAAGGCAGGATCCAGGAGCTTGAGAGCAAGATCAGCAGGGCAGAGGTTATTGACCCCGCGGAGCTTACCAATAAAGACAGAGTTACGTTCGGAATAAAGGTTACGCTTGAGGACTTGGACACCGGTGAGACTGTTAGTTATCAGCTCGTAGGTGCGGATGAATCAGAGCCCGAGAACGGCCTTATATCCATTACATCCCCAATCGGCCGCGCTCTGATCGGAAAAGAGGTTGACGACGACGTTGTTG
The DNA here is from genome assembly GCA_965216785.1 of Thermodesulfobacteriota bacterium. Taxonomy (GTDB): domain Bacteria; phylum Desulfobacterota_D; class UBA1144; order Nemesobacterales; family UBA2774; genus UBA2774. Next base: position 415,691 of record OZ244197.1, on the reverse strand, counting down.
TACAAGCCCCCGGAGGTACCAGGGAGTTTGTAGTACTAGAGATTAATTGATGGTTACTTTGTAATTTCCCCAGAAGTTACTTTTCCTGTTTCCGGATCGTAGTCATATGGCTCGCCAAGCGGGTGTGCTGGGAAATCGCTGGTAGTATAGTCTTGAATATACACCCTGAGCTCATTTATATCTTTTGGGTATTCGCCGAAAGTCTTCATATGCCTTCTCGATTTTGCGTTCAGGAACCTAAGACTTTGATTCAGGTTGCTCTCTGCCAAAGCACTGTCTTTCACAGCTTCGATTTGGGCCGCGATTATAAACTGTCCATCAAGAGGGGAGGCGGGTACCGATTCAATAATCCCGGTATCGACAATTTCCTCCACCCCTTCCGGGAGTTTCTTGAAACGCTTCTTGTACTCTTTTAAAGCTAGTGTTAAATTGTCCTCAATATCCATTGTTTGTATCTCTTTTAAGTTTCTGAGTGCGAAATTTCTCCTGCCTTCGCTCGGGCTCGTTTCATAGATAGTTTCCCAAATTTTCCTGGAATTTTTTCTGTCTCCACCATGTGCGTGAGCGGCGGCGGCCATGCCGTTAATGGATGCCTTTCTGAATGGCGATAGTCCGGGTTTAGCTCCGGCCTCTTCGAAAAGCTCAGCGGCTTTAGCGTAATTCTTCGGGTATATGTAATATAGGAATGCTTGTTCAAGGGGCAGTCTGAAATTATCGGGGTTGTTTTCTCTTCCTTTCTCAAAGACCTTTACACCCAATTTAAAATTCCCAAGTCCATACGGGGGAGGCTCCGCCAAAAATGCGCCGCCATACCTGTAAGCGTTTACAAATTTCGGGTCAAGATCGGTAATTATATTAAAATAATGATACAGAAGCTCGGGGTCCTGCTCATCAATATCTTTACCGCCAAAGTACTGAAGCGCCCGAAGCCAATATACATCGGCTAGAATTTCCTGGTACCCCAGAGACATCTTGTCGAGCATAGAGGACGATAGGTATATGCTGCCCTCAATACTGCTAAATTTACCGTGCGCTTCGTCTATCTTATTTTGAAACGGTATAGACGCTAATATCAATATTAAGATTACAGTTAGGCCGATTATGGGTTTTTTTGTAATTGACATGGGGCTTGGTTACTTAAATTCCTTTTTTTCAAAAATGACCATGGAAAGCAATAGGAGCGCAATCGTATAAATGATTGCATAGACGGTCGTATAAATTATTAGCTCCCAGTTTAAACTGCCGCCGTATACGGCTTCACTCCTTGCGTTAAACTTCTCAAGATTGGGTATAACCGTATAAATCACCTCGGCGAAAACGGCGCTCACCGGGTTTTTTATCTCCTCTGCAAATAGTCTTATATCGCCTGAAAAGCGTCCTATCGCGAATAGTAAAAATGTGAATAAAACGCTCAGTATAGGGCTTGTGAAACTAGAGAATATAAGAGCGATGCCGATAATAATTAAGAATTCCAGATACTGAAAATATATGGCGTTAAAAAATTCGCTGAAATGCTGACCCCCGTAATAAAACTCTATAAGCCCCTGATATCTGAGCTCCGTATATAGAACCAAGAGGAAAAGTATAATTGCCATCCCAATAGTAATTAGAAGTAGTGTAAAAGCCAGGCCTAAATACTTGCCGAGAATAAATTCGTATCGCTTAATCGGTTTTGAGAAGATGTTATAGACTGTTTTTTTCTCTATCTCTTTATAAACAAGACCCATGCCCAGAAATACGGACAGCATGATGCCTATTATTGAAATAGCTGTGAGTCCCAAGTCTTTTACAATTTTATTGTACTGCTCTCCGGAAATGGCGGCTATGATAAGTGAGCTTAGAATCATCAGTATAGCAAAAACGACCAGGCTGTAGAGGACTCTATCTCTTATGGCTTCAATGAATGTGTTGCGCGCTACGCTAAATACTCTATTCATTTTTGTTAGCCTCTTCTACAAATAGTCCTTCCAGCGATTTTCTCATTGGATGAAGTGAGACAATCTCTGAGGAGGATTTCATTACAGCTTCAAAAACCCTAGTCTTTATATCCTCATCAAACTTGAGCACCAAGAAGCCGGCTCTTTCCTCTAGCTCAACATTCAGGTCTTTTACGTGCTCTCTGACATCGTCTCTCGATCCTTCGAGAAAGAGCTCGTAATCTGTGTGTATCTCGTTTAGTAGCTCACCGATGGTGCCTGTCCTAACAACCCTGCCGTTCATTATCAGCGCTACTCTGTCACAGAGCGCTTCTACGTCAGCTAGCATATGCGAGCTGAGAAGTATCGTTTTCCCTTTCGCTTTCTTCTCCAGTATCAAGTCTTTAATCTCTCTTCTACCTATAGGGTCAAGTCCGCTCATAGGCTCGTCCAGGATGATAAATTCCGGGTCGTTTATGAGCGCCTGAGCGACTCCAATCCTCTGGAGCATCCCCTTGGAGTACTTTCTGAGCTGTAGACTTCGGGCGTGGCTCATATTGACTTTCGATAATAGAAAATCCACTCTATCCTTAAGCGTCTTTTGTTTTATACCGTGCAGCTCTCCCATGTAGTGGAGCAGCTCTTCGCCCGTTAAGTAGTCGTAAAAGTAGGGGTTCTCGGGCAAGTACCCAATCCGGGCTTTTATGTCGACGTTACCGTTACTTTCGCCCATCAGGCTGATGTTACCGCCAGATTTCTGCGCAAACCCCAGGATGCATTTAAAGGTAGTGGTTTTTCCGGCGCCGTTCGGCCCGACAAAGCCATATATCTCCCCGCTTTCGACAGAGAATGAAACCCCTTTTAGAACCTTGGCTTCTTTTCCAAAGAACCCTGTCTTAAAGTTTTTAACCAGCTCATTTACTTGGAGAATAGTTTCTGACATAACCGGATATCTAAAATATATGTTAATCGGTGTTTAGAGGCAATATCTCTCGGATAATTAGGTTGATTGTGGGCTTGATAATTCTAATTTGAGGAATATAAGCTTATCACTCACAAGCGGAGTCACTACGCCCGGATTCAAACGTCCCGGCCTGCCCCTTGCTCTGGGTTGTTACGGTGCATTTTATAACTTTATCTGCGAAAGCGGAAAAGTCTTTTCTCCCGTTAACCCTTGCATTCGTCATGGAGGCTTCCCATCCGAAGTCTGCTACTAGGGTCAAATCGTCGGTTTCAACGTCGCTGCTCCATGCGATGCAGTAACCGGCCTTTGAGTCTACGCAGTTTGCGGAACTTGCAGGACTACCGTCGTTTATTACCGCCTTCTCAAAGGTATTGTCAATCAGCGAGTCTTCTTCGTCATTAGTTCCTGAGGGGTCGCGGAGTGTTCCTGGTGTACCGAGAGTCCCTATGAAATTTGTAAAATTTCTCTCACCGTCATCATTCAGATCCTGCTCAAAATACTCATACTCTGCATCTTTTAAGGTTTGCAGCGCTTTTCGCGCATTCACTTCGTTTGAGGAAATTCGGGCTTTTAAGAGATTTGGAATAGCAATGGCAAGTAGAATGCCTATAATAGCCGCAACAACGAGCAACTCTATCAGTGTAAATCCGTTTTGAAATTTTATTTTGCCCGGTTGTATCATTTTAGTATGCTCCTACTCGTAATTACAATTTAATTGTGCAGTATGCGTACAGGAAATTCTATTTGATAAAGCAAGTGATCAAAGTAGTAATTTCTACTTTGTGTACCAATTGGGCGATGATAAAACAGCGGGGCTAACCCCGCTGTTTTATAGTAAACATTTTGTACTCTTTACATTGAACTAACTTTTTCTTAAAATTATTAGTCGCAAGCGCCGGTTGTACGATCGGCATTAAAGTCACCAGGATCGCCTGAGTTGGTGGCTCCGGTAACTGTGCACCTTATAACGCCGTCTCCGTAAACCGCGAAGTCTTTTCTACCTGTCTTACGGAAACTTGTCATAGAAGCTTCCCATCCGAAATCATCAAGGTTACCTGCAGCTGCCTCGATGGTAGCGGCATCCCAGCCTATGCAGTACCCGGCTTTTGAGTCCGCGCAGCCTGCCGCAGCGGGATCTTCTCCATCGTCCGCACCCTCAAAGCTTGAATCTATGAGTGCGTCCTCTTCATCACTTGTTCCTTCCGGATTACGGAGTGATTCAGCAGTGCTGAGATCCCCAATAAATCCGGTGTAGTTTCTCTCACCATCATCGTTAAGATCTTGCTCGAAATACTCCCCTTCCGCGTCTCTAAGGGTCTGCAAGGCCTTTCTTGCGTTTGCCTCGTTTGCGGATATTCTTGCCTTTATAAGGTTAGGGATAGCGATTGCGAGCAGGATGCCGATGATCGCTGCAACAACCAAAAGCTCGATAAGGGTAAACCCTTTCTCGCCTTTTTTCTTTCTCAGTATATTCCTTAACATATCTACTACCTCCTAAAAGATTTTGAGTTTGACTAGATATTTTGCAAGCCACGTGCCAAATTCGGTGTATTTCAGAGCCTCCTGCTTATAACCCCCTGATATAATATGATAATATTAAAATTTGAACTAAATTTCAGCAAAATACAGTGGCTTTGAAAAAGCCTTAAAGGCACGTTTGATGTGACAATTTTCGCAAAAGTTGTACAATAGTGACAAATTTTGTACAGTAAATTTTTCACGTAGCGCATTTGTGATAACAGAATATTAAGATTTGATGTTTATCAAGTAGAAGAAGTATGCTATTTTATACTACTTGTCTTATAAGGAGGAGCACGAAATTATGAAAGATAGAAATTACCGCTCATACTATGCCGCATGTTCGCTGTTCTTTTTGGCTCTGATGTTTAGTGGCTGCGCGAGCATTAAAACAACATCTTACTTTAAGCCTTCTAAAGAAAAGCTCAGCAGTTTCCAGGCCGTACAGTTCGATAAGTTTGTAACTGAAATAGTCGATTTTCCAGAACAGGCGCTATCGAAAATCCCGGCAGAGTCGGCAGCGCTGCTTGCTACGAAGGATAAATTCAAAGAAGTGGAGTTTGGGGCAATTGAAAATATTCCTGCAGAGGATACTATAGTAGTTTTAGGCGAGGTAAGTGAATACAGACCGAGCACAGATATTTCTTATGAAGGCGGCGGAGTAAAATTCGGAGAGGTTTCGGTAACAGTCCAGTTAGCCTTGGTTAATAAGGCTACCGGCGATGAAATATCCTCTGGAGAAGTAAACGGGTTTAGCTCTATGGGCTTTTTGGCAAAGGATATTTATGAAGGTTTGGCTAAAGAGATAGTTAAATATATACTCGAAGGGTATTGATACCGGATACAATCATTATAGGCACAATACTTTACAAGGAGGGAGTTATGAAGCGTTTGATTTTAAGCTTGGTTTTACTTTCTATAACTTTTACAGTTGCGGGGTTAGACGCTAACACTGCAATTGCCCAAGATGCAGCCGGTGCAGCCGGGTTGTATAAGCAGGGAAAAGCCGAATTTATGAAGTTTACGCCTGAGGGGTTTGAGCAAGCAATAGCGACATATAATAAAGCTATCGCTATAGACGCGAATTATGCTCCGGCATACGCCGGGCTTGCCGAAGTTTATTCCTTCATGGGTTTTTACAGATACCTGATAAAAGACGATTATGAGAAATACTATAACGATTCATATAAAAATATGGAAAAGGCCCTTAAACTCGGTCCCGATCTAGAGGCGACTCAGGTTGCTCTTGCTTATAGCTATTACCATTTGAGCCGTGAGAAAGAGGCTATCGCGGCAGCGAGAGGCATTCTAGCTAAGGACCCCAATAACGCTGAAGCCTATTACATACTCTGGGCCGCAAGCGGCGGAAACCCTAACGCTCCGGAGATCAGAAAGGCAATCGAGCTCAATCCCAAATACGTTCCCGCGTACATAGGTCTTGGTAATGCCTACTATCAGAAAAGACGCTCTTTCAATCAGGCCGCGGCACAGTATAAAAAGGCTGTAGAGATAGCTCCATCCGCCCAGCTTCACAACTATCTTGGAACGGCGCTCAACTACCAGGGCTATTATCAAAAAGCCGTAAATCAGTTCCAAAAGGCAATTGAGCTTAACCCTAACTATGCCCCGGCGTACATGAATCTTGGTATTACTTACTTCTATATGAAACAATTCGCCAATACTGTCTCGAGTGAACAAAAGGCGATTTCACTAAATCCCAATACCCCTGAGGCCTACTTCTTCTTAGCACAGGGTTACGAGAAGCAAAACAAGAGATCTGAAGCAATTGCTAACTACAAAAAGTTTCTCGAGATCTCACTCGGACAGGATAGATATAAAGGATATGGGGACACCGCCAAGCAAAGGATTGCGGCGCTCGGAGGCGGATAAGTTATATATGGTCTAATTAGGTGACTGTGTGGAGCAGTCACTCCAGGTGAATATGGAAAAAGATGTCAGTCAGTCTGATTCGATTGATCTTTCTTTTGCGATGGAGGCAAGCTCAAGCCTTTGGAATCTCATATTTGAAGGTTTCGATCAGGAAGTTGTTCTTGTCTCCAAATTTGTTGGTAACGATCCCGGGGCGGTAAGTAAGCTATATAAATTCGCCGAAATACTATCCAAAAGATATAAGGACTGCAGGGTAGAAGTTAAAGAAAGTGGGATAGTGATAAGGAAACTTCTTCCCGAAAATGATTTTTCATTAGTTCATCAGTGGACAGAGCTGATGCAGAATATGAGAGAAGAAATGTCTGGTTTCAGGGCTAAATAATAGATATATCACCCGTTATTACTTCTACTGTTTCGCCGTTTTCTCTTTGAACCAATAAATGGCCGTTTTCATCTATTCCTTGGGCTGTTCCTTGAAATTCTTCCTGACCCTCAATTCTTACACGTACATTCTGGTTTAGGCCGCCCCATCTATCCATCCATTCCTTCAAAATAGCGGGTTTTCCCCGCAGTCTCATTGTGCTATACCAATCTTCAAGTTCCTTAAGTAAATCGGCAGCAAGTTTTGCCCGGTCCACTTCCCTGCCCAAATTCTCGCTAACCGAGGTAACATGTCTGGCAAAGTCGTCCATTTCTCTGTTAATAACAGCTCTGGACATATTCACATTCACCCCTATACCCACAACTACAAAATCCGCTTTATCGCCTTTTGGTTGCATCTCCGTTAGTACGCCCGCTATTTTTTTCTTGTCGATCAGGATATCGTTTGGCCATTTTATAGCCCCGTTATGAATGCCGGTTTTTTTTAAACACTCGTATACGGCTATTGAAGCAACCAGAGTCAGGAGTGCAGCTTCGGTGGCTCCCATCCCGGGCCTTAAGAGTACGGATAAATATAGATTATGCCCGCCGGGCGATATCCAGGTTCTGCCCAGTCTACCCTTTCCACGGGTTTGTGCGTCTGCTATAACCGCGGTACCCTCAGAAGCGCCTTTTGACGCAAGCTCGTAAAGAGTATCGTTTGTTGAATCAACCTCGTCAAAATAATGTATGACTTTCCCCAGGCTCTCACTCTTGAGCAGTCCGTTTATCTTTCTTATCATAGATGAGGGCATGCGTTTTTCCTTGAGCGTATATAGATATATTTTAACTGTTTAACAACATTAGTTGAATGCCGGACGAGACACCTAACAACAAATCGGGTGGTAATTTAACATTCCATACTTATAATTATATGTCAGTCTTGAAGATCTGAGAATTTAGAAGAATTTTTTATTTGAGGAATTAAAATGAAACGTACACTCGTTATATTGTTACTTTTATCATTTCCCTTTCAGGCGGTTTTCGGGCAATCGGGAAACAGCCTAGTTCCGAATAATGCCACCGAAGAAATCATATCCTCGAATATCGCAGAAGTGGTATCAGAGCCCAAGCAATACGACGGCAGGAAAGTCACTCTTGAGGGCGTAGTAAAGAAAGTAAAGTACACGAAATCGAGTAAGGGAGAGGATTTTACGGTTTTCGAATTGAAAGACTCTCAAGGCAACAAGCTCGGAGTGTATTATGAGGACGAGCACTTACCGATCGAAAAGGGCGATACTGTTCGTATAACGGGTAAGTTCAGAAAGGAGAAAAAATACTTTCTGTATAAAGTGAAAAATGTCATAAAAGCGAGAACTGTCGAGCTCGTTAGCGATAATCCCTAGTTGATTGCCTGTCAGCGGGCGCTCCGGTTTTTAGCCTCTTTTAAATTCTCCTTTTAAATTAGGCAATACTAAATATAATATCTTCTGTATGACCCTTTCGAGACACGGGTTCCTGAAAATTCTTGTTATTGCTGCCGTTTTAATCCTAGCAGCATTAATATCCGTTAACATTATATTAGACAGAAAGCTCAGTGGAGAAGCGCCTGGATATATTGAGAAATTATCCAAAGAGCTCGGCTATTCTATTGAATTTAAAGAGATCGGTATAGATCCCCTGTTCAACCTCAGATTGAGCGGACTTACGATCACGGACCCTTTACAAAATAATGTTAAGATCGCCGAAGTAAAAAGAATTACAGTAGACCCCGCTATCATCTCTTCTCTTTTAGAGCAGAGATTGATTATTAATGAGGTTATTGTTGAGGACCCGAATCTTCAGGCAACTCGGGACAATATACAAAATCTCCTTGAGCTGATTAAAAGCGATAAAGACGATAAAGAAAGACCTTCTCGGGTTGTAATTCAAGGAGTTACAATCACGGACGCTCATTGTCAGATAAGCCCCGATCTCACACTCTACTCAAAATCACTAGCTATCGGCATCGACAGTAATAACGAAAAGCAGTCAAGCGAAGTTGACTTTATCGGTGATATTAGTGCTTTAGGTCGTAAATTTGATATTGAAGGTAAAGTACAATCAAAGACTGATTTAACAACAGGACTATTGGATATAAATACGAGAGACTTAGCACTAGGGAATAAGAGTCTTTTGAATAACCAAGATTCAACTCTGGAGGCAAACGCGCGAATAAATTTTGAATTGACGGATGTATTACATGCATACGGACTGATGAGCGTAAACCCCCTGGATAAAAGGGCGGACTCGGCAGAATCCGCGCTTATGATCGACTATGATCTGCAATATAACCCGTCTCTACAAACCGCCGCTCTTGAAAAACTCGATCTGAGCATAAACGGACTCATGGAGGGCAGCTTCACAGGAAGCGCCGATGTCAAAGAAGAGGATGTGATAATCAATATCAACGGATCCGCCGAAGCTAAAGACCTGAGCGCGCTCAAGAATTTACTGCCGAGTTTAGAGCAGGATGAGATCTCAGGGAGTGCGACAGCCCAGAATGTAACAATCAGCGGTTCCGGCAAAAAAGGAAAATTCTCTATAAAAGGTGAAGTTCTCACCAGTGATCTTAACTATAAAAAGACTGAAGAAGATCTTGAACTATCCGGGCTCAACTGTAATTTAAGAATTAACCAGACTCTCACAATAGGTGATAGCTTCCCTATAATTTCAACCGGAAAGTGCGCGGCGGATACATTCAACTGGGTAAAGACAGGAGCAATAGCAGATATTTCATCGGATGTAAAAATTTCCGCAACCGAAAACTGGAGTAAAACCGATATCTCTCTTTCATCTCTTAAAGGGAGCTTTATGGACGGTGTGCTCTCGGGATCAATGGGTTTTGACTTAAGCGGCGGCGGCTTTAAGCTCAAAGGTCTTCTCACCGGGCAGAATTTAAATTTGAAAGAAACCCCCAAAAGCGTCATTCCATTCGACATCGAGGGCACTGCTCTGACGGCGACTGCAAATTTCGGCGGCGGCTCAGGTGACTACGATGCGGATATATCCTTTACAGCTGGGGACGTTATCCTGAGCCTGAGTAAAGGCAGAGCGTTTAAGCTATCGAAGGTAGAGTCTGTAGAAAATCTCGCATTTAAATTTCTATCTGAAGATAAGACCGAGGCTTCCGCAGGAGTGTATAGAGACACTATAACGATTGAAAACGAGGGGCTACGTTATGAGAGTCTTACATTCGGAGATTATCTAGTTAAAAACGGCAGGGTAAAAAAGCTCTCGTTTTCACTTACCCTTGGAAGTGACTGGTCTATCAATATGGCATCTACAGGAAGTAACTTTGAGGTTCTCGGCAAAGACATTTCGCTGTCTGAGTTTAACGAAAGCTTCAGTATAGAAAACAGCGGGAGAGACGGGTTTTCAGGCCACGTTAAGGGGCAGGGCGGCAGATTTAAAGCAATAGAGTTCCCGAGTGTCGAGTGGGATTATAAATATCTAGGCAACTTCATCGAGCTAAGCAAAGTTAAAGCCGATGTAGGCGCGATCGGGCGGTTCGAGACGGACGACCTGACGCTCCGTATGGGAGATCAGGGCGGCTACCCGTTCCTGTCTAAATTTAAGGAAAGTATCTTCACGGGTCTTGATGGAAAAGTTACCTCAAATACTATCTCGGGCGACTTCACAATAAACGATCCCAACTCGGGTGCAATTGACTGGGAAGGCCGCGTCGAAGCCGCAAAGCTCGAGGTGCTATCTCAGCCAATCCAAGATCTTAAGGTCTTGGTAACGCCAAATGAAACCGGTCTTGTCCTGGACAATATTACAGGCGAGTTTTCAAACGGAGCGCTTGCCGGCAAGATTGACGTCGATACCACAGGGCCCCGTGTTAAGATCGACACCGACATCGAGCTCAGCGGAGCCTCTCTCTCTACAGGCGGTATGAGCGCGAATATAGCAAAGACTAATTTTAATTTTACGGGACTTTTGCCTCAAAACTCTCTGCCCGAGGGTAGCGGCAAACTTACGGCAAACGGCATAAGTCTTACTAATAACGGTACAAGCTATACCTATAGAGGTGAGCTATACGCAAAGACAGTGGGTGAAACCTTATTTATAGAAAAGGGGTTTATAGTGGGTAAGGACTCAATGGAGCTAGGATTTACCGGGAAAATGACAAATTCACTTAATGAAGAAAGGCAGCTGGAGCTCAGTATACCGGGTATTCAAATACCGGTTGCAATGAATGTCTTGCGGCCCTTTTTGCCTGAGTCTGCGGCAAATGCCAAGACACAGGGGCAAGCCGATCTTGAGCTGGTGTTATACAACCTCTTCTATCCTAACCAAACATGGGGCGGCAGGCTCAGGGTTCTCCGCGGGGCATATACAGGGAAGCTCTCGGGTACCGAGCTTAGAATAAAAGAGGTTTACGGTACTATCACAATAAAGGACGATGCCGATTCCGAAAACCCTCTTAGCTCTTTCATGGGGGATCAACTCAAACTCAATAAATCCATATATAAAAAATTCCTCCGCTCCGTAAAGGATTTTGACACATCTCAAGACTCAGATTATCTGAAAATCGGCGAGCTTAACTACGGCATAATTAAAATCGAGGACATCGACTGCCAGCTCGAAGTGGACAGAGGTGAAATAAACCTGAAAAAACTCACATCCAAGATTTATAGAGGTGGTTTATACGGAGCCGGTATCTACTATTTTCAGGGAAACGGTAACTACAATATTTCTTTTTTATTCGACGAGATCAGTCTAGAGGCGATATCAAAAAGCATTTCATCCGAAAAAGACTACATAACGGGAAGGGTGAACGGCCTTGCCTGGATCACTGGGGAAGGCGGCGATTTAAATACTATAGACGGCCCCTTTAAATTCTGGGCAACCAATTCACCGAAAGAGCAGAGAAAGGTAGGCGAGGCTCTACTGGATAAGCTGGGCGCCAGAGAGAGGCTTATACTCGGCTCATCCAGGGGTTATGATAAAGGGGATATTTCTGGTTATATTAATGACGGTGTTATAACGTTTAAAGAGTTTAATATTTCAAACTCAATATTGGGTTTCAAAAACCTGAATATACAGGCCGATCCCAGACAGAACTCTATATCGATAAGTCATTTAATCTCTGTAATCAGGGAGCTGGCCAAAAGGGCGCTCACAGGAGGGCCCACAATAGAAACGAATTAAAGGAGGCAAATCAATGGGAAATTCAATATTTAGAGCGCTTTATTTTTTACCTCTCACGTTATGTTTTTACCTCGTATCGTGCGCGACTATTACAGTAAACGTGTACTTCCCCGCAGAAGAAGTAAGGGACGCCTACTCAAGCCTTGAGGAAGAGTTCCTGCTAGAAGACGAAGCAAATGCTGCTGAAGACACCGAGCCTTCGGACGGAGAAGCTGTAAAACCCACTCCAGCCCCTGAGAGCAGCATCAAATACCAGGAAGAACCTACGCTCAAATCGGAGACAAAAGTAATTGTACTTAGAAATAAAGTAACGCTCGATTTTGGCGACTATGCCTGGGCTCAGGGGAATATCTCGGGACAAATCACTGAGAAAATTCGAAGCATGCCCGAGGTCATTAACGCCTATAAAAGCAGAGCCAAACGTAAGAATGTTATTAACGCGATGCTCAATGACGGGCTGGTCAGAGAGGGCAACCTGGGGCTGTTGGTAAAAGCTGGCAACCTCACGTCCTCACAGCAGCAGGCTTTTAGCGCGGAGAACGCCGACCGCAGGGTAATTATCAGAGGAATGGCGAGGGCCATAGTCGAGATCAATAACCTTGAGCCCACGCAAGAGAATATAGATAAAGTGCTCCCGGAGGCCGGAAGGCAGTTCGCGAGTGTTAGAAAAAGCGAGAGATAGCATTTACTTAAAACTTATAAAATCCCCGGGCATTCTCATAATTTAGAGAGGATGCCCGGAGGTTTTTTTGCCTCCTGTCTCAAAACTCATCTTTTCAGACTGATTTTCCTGTAGTAATTTCCGGCTTTACTTTCCATAAATTATTACTTATGCTGGTTAGATAAGAGGGTGTTATACAAATCGAGCAGGAGGATATGGTGATGTATAAAAGTACAGCTCTTTGTGTATTCGTCACGATTCTTTCCTTTTTTATCATTTCTGGTTGTAACACAGGAGACGGAAGCGGGAATATAGTACTTAACGGGTCTATTACCAATTTCGGTCTATTCGGCACTTTTACCGTCACAGTCACAGAAGACAGCTCGAGGCTCGATAGAACTACTACAGACAGCAGCGGTGATTTTACTCTCAGGTTCCGCTCTTTTACAGGAAACGTAACGCTCAGGTTCGAATCCAGCACGTTTGACGCGGAGAGGGCTAACATCAGAGTCACCGACAACAGCACTATAGTAATGGAATTTACCCTCCAGCAAAACCCGACGCTTATCATAATAGATAGCTGGCAGGTCTTTCAAGACCCGTTTTTTGTTCGAAACGACAGCCAGTTTACACTCAATGAATCACTTATAGATTTCATCATGGATGGTAACGGCGGGGACTGCATCATTTCCACGGGGTCGAGCTCGGCAGCTATACGAGTCAAGAGTGTCGACATTACCGACTGCCGCGAGGGTGTGCGCACCCAGGATTCGGGATCAGTCGTTATTGAAGCCGACGAGGGGATTATTCTAAGAGCCAATAGAGACGCAGTTATAACTTTAAATGAGTCCTTCGTTGAAATAGGTGAGTCTTCAAACCCAGTAAATAACAGCGTGCTGATCGAATCGGTAAATCAGTTCGGGATTAATGCCGCGGGGAACTCAACGGTAATCATAGACCCGCAGAATAACAACTGCACGATAAGCGGCGGCAGGAGCGCGGTAAACATAAGCGGGACGGCAACCGTGGATACGGCAGGATGCACGCTATCTGACGGATAGTCAACAGCTATGTAAGCTTCTTCAAAGCATTCCTTTATAAATATCCATGATTCTTATACCGGAGTTCAAACTCCGTCGGTATGAACATTTCCTCTCTAAATGCTATAATCTCATATTACTTCTTAAGCAAATGAACCTTGGAGGGAACAAATGAATAGGGACAAGCAGTCTTCAGGCTCCGTACACATAATTCTAAGCTCTACTAAATATAAAATGTTTAACTTTATGGTATCGATCATCTTGCTCTTGATACTCTCTGCGGTGCTGGAAGGGGTCAAATACGGTTATTATGTAATAAATATCGCGAGCAACGTTGTATTCTTGCTTGGGGTATATGCAATAGGCAGAAACAAGAAAACCATCATAATACTTCTCATATTGGGAATGCCCTGGGTTTTTACCGACTGGATTTTCGCAAGCTCCACACAAAGTATATTCGCGAGCATCCTTTATTTCTTCTTTGTCACGACTATCCTCCTTAACCATATCCTAAAAGCCAAGGATATTACCCAGGATACTCTTTACGGCGCTGTGTGTTTGTATTTAATTTTGGGGCTCCTTTGGGTCACAATCTACGGAAGTATCGAATATCTGTCTCCGGGCGCTGTATTCGTTTCCGAAAGGCTCGGCCTTACGGGTGATATAAATACGAATGAGCTCGTATATTACAGCTACACCACCTTAAGCACCCTGGGATACGGTGATATTACATCCATAACCCCTCTTGGAAGGATTCTATCGGTCCTCGAAGCCCTGGCGGGACAGCTGTTCATAGCCGTTCTGATAGCGCGGCTGGTCAGTTTATATACCGCAAAAGCAATACAGAAGGGATAGACCCCTAGGGGTTCTCTTTATGTAGTTATGAGAGACTCTGTATTCCGGCGATGCTCGCCATTTGCCAATTATTATTACACTGGGTTCAATATTCCTTATGGAAAAACGTAAAATTGTGCTTATTCCGGGCGACGGCATCGGACCTAACATCACAGCCGCGGTAAAAAAAGTCATAGTAGCGTCAGGCGCGAAGATTGAGTGGGTAGAGAGAAACGCTGGTTTGGGGGCGCTTGAAGAAGATGAGGATGTCCTCCCCGAGAAAACAATTGATGCCATTAAAGAGCACAAGGTCGCGTTAAAAGGCCCGTGCACGACCCCCATTGGAGAAGGCTTTACCTCTGTAAACGTTCAGCTCCGTAAAGTGCTGGACCTTTACGCCGCGGTCAGACCGGTCAGGAATCTCAGCGGCGTTAATACACGTTTTTCAGGGGTGGACCTCGCTGTAATACGAGAGAACACCGAGGGTCTTTACAGCGGAGTCGAGAATACCATTACTCCAGGTGTTGTAATGAGCATGAAAGTTGCGACCGAAAAGGCATGTTACAGGATTTCAAAGTGGGCTTTTGAATATGCCAGGCACAGGGGGCGCAGGAAAGTGAGCGTATTTCACAAAGCCAATATTATGAAGCTCACGGACGGGCTCTTTATAAGAAAGTCCCGTGAAGTCAGCCAGGACTACAAAGATATCGAATACGAAGAGGTCATCATCGACGCGGGGTGCATGAAGCTTGTTCAGGACCCTGGCCGTTTCGATGTGCTCTTGCTTGAGAACCTATACGGCGATCTCATCAGCGACCTCACTGCCGGGCTCGTCGGCGGCCTGGGCGTAGTGCCGGGGGCAAACATCGGCGAGCGGGAAGCTGTGTTTGAAGCGGTTCATGGCTCAGCCCCCGATATAGCGGGTAAGAATATCGCAAACCCGCTTGCGCTTCTGATGTCGGCGGTAATGATGCTTAACCACCTTTCGGATACAGAGGGCAGGGAGGACTTCAGAGCCTCAGCGCAGAAGATTAAGCAGGCTTATAATAAGGCCCTTGAGCAAGGTATGACTACGCGCGACCTGGGCGGAAATCTTGGCACTCAGGAGTTTGCCGACGTTATCGTTGAAAACATGGATGACTCATAGCTATGTTGTTGAATAAAGAGTTGAGGATCACATAAGAGTTGAGGATCACATAAAGGTATATGCATTCTGTTATCTGAGGTTTTTTTCCATTACCCTCATAAAGTTCTCGCTCATGATTTTTCTTACTCGGCTCTCGCTATAACCCTTAGCTATAAAAAACTCTGCGATACTCTGAAGCTTGTCTATGGATTTCAGCCCTTCGGGGAAATCCTCGATCCTCGCCCCGTCCATATCGCTTCCTATCCCCACATGGTCCTCTCCCATAACCCCTATCATGTAGTCGGCATGGGCGTAAACATCCTCCAGTGTCGGTGCTTTTTCGGTAGTCTTAAGGAAAAGGTTGTACAGAACTATACCTACCACACCTCCGCGCTCTGATATAGCTCTTAGCTGATCGTCATTTAAGTTTCTCGGATGATCGGTCAATGCTCTTGAATTGGAATGAGTGGCTATCGGTATTAGCTCTGTAAGCTCTATCGAGTCCCAGAAGCATCTTTGGTTAAGGTGCGACAGATCGAGCGTAACTCCAAGCTCGTTCATTCGCATAATCAGTTCGCTGCCCATTTCTGAAAGCCCGTCCTCCGTGTCGTTACCGGAGGCGTAGCTGTTCTTATCATTCCAGGCAAGCCCGATGACTCTGACTCCCCTATCATAGAACATCCCCAGCTTGTCCGGCTCCTCAATCGGGTCGGCACCTTCCATGAGAGTCAGAAACCCTATCCTCGGATTTTCGTCCAGATTCTCAATATCACCAGGTCTCAAAACTTGGTATACATCCTGTTCGTAATCACTATATAGTTTTTCGTAAGTAGCCAGCTGGTCCATGGCGGATTTCACCGTATTGTCAGGCTTTTGTTTGGGCGGGACAAAAATCGTGTTGAATACGAGCTTGACGTTTCCCTCTTTGAGAGCAGGGAGTGTAATCATGCTAGGCACTTCGGGATTTACAAAGCTTCTCTTAAAGTAGTTTAGGTGAAAGGCTATATCTTCGTGCGCGTCCAGGATTGTGAATTTTTTAGACATAGTGTTATTTATAAAAGGCTGCGCTCGCAAAGCTCACCACAGACCCCGTATCTGGCTCAAGCGCCTGATCATAGTCAAGAATCTTTCCACTGCTAACGCCTGCTGTGCTTAAGAGTGAATAGATAGGCGAGAGCCCGCAGATTTTCCTCCAGTCTTTTTCTTGTTCAACAGAGCGGTAAAACCCTTCCGCGTCCAGGTTCTCACAGTGCTCTAGGCTAAGCAAATCTCTTTCCTTAATAATGTTTAATGTGCCGTCATTTACCTCTTCAGGGTCTCCGAACTTAGGCCCGACATGCGCCATGTCCGCCCCGGCGATGATAAACGACCTGTCTCCCAGCTCAGCTATGATATCTTTTACGCGGCTAAGGAATAACTCTATCCTTTCATCCTCATTCGGGGACTTGCCTTGCTCAATTAGTCTATGGAATGAATTACATAATATCGGGACAATCTTAAATTCTGTCTCTTTATTTAAAAAATACTGCAGAAACGCCACCTGGAATTCGATCGAATGCTCGGTTCTGTGAGATATCTCTCCCTGAAATACATCCCAGGGGCAGCTATCGCTAATTCTGTCCACTATCTCCGTATCCGTTTGCGCGCGCCCAAGGGGAGTATCAAAGTATTTTCTGGTCAAGATATAGGGGTTATCAACCTCTGCGTAATGGGACGTGCCGAATATTATATAGGTGTCCGCGCCTGAGTCCTGCAAAAGCTCTCTATACGCCAGCGCATAGGATTTACCGCCTCTTGAGAAATCGATATGGGGTGAGATAATCCCTTTAACATTTCTTTGAGCGCCTTCGTAGGGTTTTGATTCCTCCGCGCTATTTAAGAAACCCGCAATCCATTCCCTTAGCTCACCCGGATCTTCAGGGTAGGAGAGCCCGGCATGGTTCGGAGCGCGCATCGGCGAGTCATTGAAACTAGATTCGAGATTAGCCTTAAAATCAGCGAACTTCTCACTGTCGAGAAATAGAGCTTCGTCCATCTGATCTATTAAGCTTTCAATATCCTCTGAGTTTACGTGCTGACCGAACTTGTCCTGAATCTCTTTTTGCACGTCACTTACCGAATGCTCACCGTCAAACATCCCCAGAATATATAATGTCTCGGGGGAGACGTAAAGTATCCTATCGCTTACGTTATAAGGGTCTCTCAGGCATATCAGCTCCTGACCCTCGTACTCAACGGGAAATGCTTCTATCGGGTTTAGTTTAGGCAGTTTCATATGTAGAGCTCATCCACTTTGTCCTGGGTTTTTACAGGGTTTGCCGCCCCAGCCTCCGCCGCCGGGAGTTTCAATACTAATAATATCCCCTTTTTTCACCTCAAATGTGCACTTTGGGGGCAGCTTCGTTACTTTATTTCTTACAATTAAGCTGTTCTTTCCTCTTTTCCCGTGCTTTCCGTCCGTTAAGCCGTAGGGAGAGAATCTTCTTCTCTCGGTTATAAGAGATACGGTAGCTTTTTTGAGGAATTTAAACTCGCGCACAATGGCGTCTCCGCCTTTGTACGTTCCTGCGCCCCCGCTCCGTCTCCTGATCGTATAGGAGCGGATCATCACCGGAAGCTCCCGCTCCAGCGCTTCAACCGGCGTGTTAAGTGTGTTTGTCATATGGGTCTGAACAGCGCTCACCCCGTCTATCCCTGGACGCGCCCCCATTCCCCCAGCTATGGTTTCATAATAAGCGTATATCCGTCCGGTTCTTGGGTTAATTCCCCCAAATGCGATATTACTCATAGATCCAGCGCTTGCCGCGGGCACCTTCTCGGGCACGGCTTTTGAAAGCGCGCCGAACACTACATCTACAACTCGCTGTGAGGTTTCGACGTTTCCTCCCACGACCGCTCTTGGAAACTTGGCGTTTAAAATCGATTGATCGTCAACGATAATCTTCACCACCCTGAGAGGCCCCGAATTAAGAGGAAGCTCCTTTGGAGCAAGGCATTGAAACACATATATAGTCGCTGCGGTCGTTACGCTGTAAGGGGCGTTCAGGTTACCTTTCACAGGCGGAGAGCTTTCTCTGAAATCCACCTCTGCGCGGCTCCCCTTAATAGTTATTTTTACTTTTAAAGGAATTTTCCGGGTCCCTGCGCCGTCGTCATCCATGACATCCTGAAAACTGTAAACGCCGTCCGGGATGGCCCTTATTACTTCTTTCATTATCTTCTCGCTATAGTTAAGAAGCTCCTCTCCTGCCTCAAGCAGGTGGTTCAGCGAGTATTTACCTATAGTCTCAGTGAGCCTCTTCTCGCCCAGATCAAGAGCGCCTACTTGCGCGTTGAAATCACCTTCTCTTTCCTCAGGGTCGCGCGTGCTGTTAAGGATCTTATTAAACAGCTTTTTGTTCAATCTGTTTTTTGTATAGAGCTTTGAAGGTGGGATAAGGATTCCTTCTTCCTCAACTGTGGTAGATACGGGCATCGAACCCGGTGTGATGCCGCCGATGTCGGCGTGGTGTGCCCTGCTTGCTACGAAAAATACTATTTTCCCTTTCGAATATACCGGCTTAATACAGGTTACGTCAGGCAGGTGTGTACCGCCTCTGAACGGGTCGTTTAGTATATAAACGTCCCCCGGCTGCATATCCGGCTCATCGAGTACAGCCTTTACGGCAAACCCCATTGAGCCCAGGTGTATGGGTATATGTGCGGCCTGCGCTATCATGTCTCCCTTGGCATTAAAGATCGCGCACGACAGGTCTCTCCGCTCTTTTATGTTAGGGGAGAACCCTGCTCTTATTAATAGCATCCCCATTTCTTCAGCGATAGAGCTTAGGATATTCTGGAAAATTTCAAGTTCAAACGGAGTGAGTGCCATAATTTCTCTAAAATTTTAGTAAAAATGAAATCGGTAATATTGATCGGACTGCTGATAGTATGAGGTCCCGGCAGTTACTCCTGTGTAGAAGCAGGCTCCTCAATCTTCTCTATATTCCAGTACCTGCACTGCTCGGATTTATAGTATTTGATAACGGTCCCGATACTAAGCTCGCTGGTCGGACTGCCCGGAATTATATGAGTGCCTCCGCTGCACGCCCTAGCGACCCGCACGTAAGGAATCACAACTTTTTCTCCCGCTTCGTGGCTGCCTTTTAGGTTTTTAGAGACCAGTATCGTGGCTGCGCAGTTTGAAAAGAGCTCTGGCACAAATACAACTTTTTCATCCGCCCCGGGCTTGCACTCGTTAGAATCGTAGGGCTCTGAGCACACTACTTTCATCACTGTGCCCTCTACCGCGTATTCCGATGTGTCTAGTAGCTCATCCTGGGTACATGGGGGTGGAAGTGCGCCCGCGGTATTTAAACTCAGTGATAATACGAGTAAACTAAGTGTTGCTTTAATCTTGCGTTTCATGAGATTAGTACAATTGTTATTGGTGTTTTGTGCTTTGTCAAATTGTATAACGACGCAATTTTAATAGATCAATCAAGCGGGAGATGAATCCTATATGCGAGTTCTTGTTACGGGAGTTGCAGGCTTTATCGGCTCTCATCTGACTGAAAGGCTGATAGCCGGCGGATATGAAGTTTTAGGGGTAGATTCATTTTTCGATTACTATCCGAAGAGAATAAAAGAGAATAATCTGAAGGGACTTCTCGCTCACAGTGGGTTTGAGTTTATCCAAGGAGACCTCGCGGAGCTAGATCTTAACAGTTTAATCTCCGGGGTGGACGCTGTTTTCCATCAGGCGGCCCTTGCCGGTGTCAGATCAAGCTGGGGAAAGAAATTCAAGGATTATGTTAATAATAACGTCCTGGCAACTCAACTCCTGCTCGAAGCTTCTAAGGGCAAAGACCTTAAGAAATTTATTTACGCTTCCTCCTCCTCGGTATACGGTGACGCCCAGGACCTCCCTATTACGGAAAACTCCCCTCAAAGACCCGTCTCTCCTTACGGAGTGACGAAGCTTGCCGGCGAGCATTTGGTTTCTCTTTACCATACGGGATACGGTATCCCCACGGTGTCCCTCAGGTACTTTACGGTTTACGGTCCGAGGCAGCGTCCCGACATGGCGTTTCATAAATTTATAAGCGCTGTAATGAACGGTGAGGAGATCGAGATCTACGGCACCGGTGAGCAAACAAGAGATTTCACGTTTGTAAGTGACGCAGTTACGGCCAATATGCAAGCTCTTGATAATGGCAGGCCCGGGGGGATTTACAACATCGGCGGGGGAAGCAGAATCATTCTTAGCGATGCCATAAAAATAATCGAGGAAGTAGTGGGAAGGGCAGCAAAAATAAAATATGCCGATACTCAAAGAGGGGACGCCAAGCACACGTTCGCCGATATATCAAAGGCGGAAAAGGATCTTTCTTACTCTCCTAAGATAAGTATTGCAGAGGGAATATCAAAGCACTACGATTGGCTGGTGGAAAATAAAGAGCTGTACAATCAGGCCGTCTGAACCTGCTTATTCTAAGCGATTCTGGCCTGTAGCGTCTCGCCCATTTCAGCAGGGCTCGGACACACCGTAACACCTGCCCGCTCGAGCGCGGCCACTTTATCCTTTGCGCTTCCGGAGCTTCCGGATATGATCGCTCCCGCGTGTCCCATCCTTTTTCCCTTAGGAGCTGTAGCTCCCGCAATGAACGCTACTACGGGTTTTGACATGTTGTCCTTTATAAACTCAGCCGCCTCTTCCTCGGCGCTTCCGCCGATCTCTCCTATCATCACAACAGCATCGGTGTCGTCGTCTTCTTCAAAGAGACCTAAAATGTCGATAAAAGTAGAGCCGATTACGGGGTCTCCGCCAATGCCCACAGAGGTAGACTGTCCTATCCCCAGGTTAGAAAGCTGCCACACGGCCTCATAAGTAAGTGTGCCGCTTCTTGAAATGATCCCTATCCTCCCCGGGGTGTGTATGTAACCCGGCATAATGCCCACTTTGGCCTCTCCAGGGGTCATAACTCCCGGACAGTTGGGTCCGATCAGTCTTACGTCCTTCCCCTCCATGTACTTCTTTACCTTAATCATATCGAGTGTGGGTATGCCCTCGGTTATGCAGATAACGAGCTCCACTCCGGCGTCAATAGCCTCTATCATCGAATCCAGGCAAAAAGGAGCAGGGACGAATATCAGTGAAGTATTAGCTCCAGTGCTCGCAACCGCTTTAGACACAGTGTCGAATACCGGAAACCCGTCCACGTCCGTTCCCCCTTTACCAGGCGTTACTCCGCCCACTACCTGGGTGCCGTACTCTCGGCACTGGGTCGCGTGAAAAAGGCCCGCGCTTCCAGTAATGCCTTGGACGATAACTTTACTGTCTTTATTCACTAGGATGCTCATTATCAATTACTCCTTTTTTATGGCGAGATGCTAACAAAATGGAATCTCTATAAATCAAATAATCCTTATTTGAAAACCAAGAAATCATAGCATAGTGTTTAAAACTTGCAACTTTCATGCTATGTATGGTTTTGTGCTTAAGACGCAGGGTACCTAAAGCCAAGGCATGGCCGGACAATTGGGTTGTTACTATTCTATATTCTGAACCTGTTCTCTTATCTTCTCAAGCTCCGAGCGGAACTCGATAGATATGTGAGAAATTGAAGCGTCTTTGGATTTTGCCGAGATAGTGCCCGATTCACGGTTCATCTCCTGAAGGAGGAAATCGAGCTCCTTACCCACTGAGCCCGACTGTTTCAGGGTCTCCCTGAATTTGCCTATGTGAGCGTTTAGTCTTACCAGCTCTTCGGTAATATCGCTTCTTTCTGCTAAAAATGCGGTTTCCTGGTAAAGACGCCCTTCGTCGATTTGAGTGTCCTCGAGAATTTTCTCAATTCTCTCTTTCAATTTGGCCGATGCGGTTTTCATAAACTCTTTTCTTTTTGTGGTTATTTTCTTTGTAAGGCGCTCGATTTTTCCGATTCTCTGACGAAGGTCTTTCTCGAGCTTGCCGCCTTCAATTTTTCTCGAGTCATCAAGCTTTTGGATCGCGCTTGCCAGTGTTTTCTTTAGGGCCGATATCTGACTCCGATTCAAAGGCGAGCCTGACTCAGAGGGGAATATCTCCTTAATAGCAAGCAAATGCTCAAGACGTATATCCTCTTTTATTTGAAGCTCTTTCTTTAGCTTCTCAAGAGTTCTCTTTGATTCACGGGCAATATCCAGGTCAAGGGCTGAGGAGTTTTGTCTTTTCCCCTCTATAGATACAGTTACCCTTACTTTACCTCGCCGGATTACCTTTTTAACGTATTCCGAAAGCTCAGGCTCAATGGACATTACAGATTCGGGAATCTGGAGTTTAATGTCAAGGAATCTATGATTTTCAGAGCGAGCTTCGATGGTTATCTTGCCGTTTTTAGTCTCTCTTTCGCTTTTTCCAAATCCGGTCATGCTTTTCATGTGACTTTCCTCGTAAGGCTTAGTAGAGCCCGGCATCAGGCCGTATAGAGTGTCAGATACAATACATTTTTTATTGAGTCTTTGTCAATCCGGGTTCAGTTTGCCTTCATACTTTTTCCTTAGTCTTTGAAACAGAGCTCTCATTTCACTATTCCCGTAGTCAGGGTAAGTCCACTCAAGTGTAGAGTATTCATCTCCCCTATAGATTAGCGTAAGGTCTGCGTATACGCCTTCTCCCAGATAAGGCCTGTGTGCAAAGCCCTTACCCGTGGCCAGAACCACATGCTCCTGGGCAATGTATCCGGGATCGATGTTTATCGTCCTATGCCCGTTCTCCGAGAATTTTTCTTCCAAGCCCTGGGTAAACACTTTTACTTGCTTGAGTTTATCGCGCGCTATGAGTCTTTGAAAAGTGATTATTTTTCTCTTGAGCTCTTTACCCATCTCACTCTCGTAATAAGAAGTCCCCTCAAAGGGGAGTGCGGGGCTTTCAAAATCTACTTCCCCAAACTTGCTATTCAGGGCTTTTATGCAGTCATCAAGCTCTGAATCGGGTTTATATATAATCGCCGTAAATAAATAAACGGGTTTTGGTTCTTTTAGTATGCTCATAATTAAGTCGCTAAATTAGATGGCATTCCCTTATCTCGGAGGCTTTAGAAGAGGTCCCCGGTGAAGACTTTATATAATGATACTTCATAAATCACCCGGGTTGATAGTAGTGCGGATCCCGGCAATGTGGAAAATTTCTTGAAATATGGCACATGCCGACTTATTCTATTCCACAAATGAACAGGTATAATCAGAAAATCATGATTAACAACTTGAGGAAGCTGTCGCTGCTTACACTGCTTCTTCTAATTCCGGTCATCGCCTGCGGGAAAAAATCAGAGCCTGAATATATAGCGGACATCCCGGAGGTCAAGCGTAAGGATATAAAACCGACTCCGACCGAGGTAGTAAAAGATTATTTGAATGCCATTAAGCGCGAAAATTATGATAAGGCTTACAAATACGTGAGTGTTCCCTACACCGACAAAGCGGGATATATAAATCAGATGAAAAATACTTTATCAGACAATAATTTTTCGCTAATTAGCTACCGCATGCTGGCTACACAGATTTATGACAGGACTTCTACTGTGGTGGTCGAGCTTAGCACACAGCGCAAATCACCGACTTCAGGAAGTCTGATAAACCTCAATCAAACGAGCCAATATTCACTTGGGGTTTTTGAGGACAAGTGGCTTATTACGTCCGATAGCTGCATAGAAGGCTGTATAGAGGTAGAGCAAGAGCCTGTGATAGAGATTCAAGAGCCCGTGATTGAGGTCATTGAATAGTTATGGTTAAGGTAGCAGTCACCGGTGCAGCCGGAAGAATGGGGCTCCGCATACTTCATTTTCTCAATCAGGCCAAGGACATAGAAATAGTGGGCGCAACAGAGGCCCCGGGCCACGGGTCCATCGGCAGTGATGCGGGCGCTTTGGCGGGGGAGGGGAAAATCGGCGTCACCGTCTCTTCAGACTTGAGCCAAGCCTCTGCCGACGCCGACGTTATAGTTGACTTCACTTCTCCTTCCGCAACTTTGAAGAACGCTGAGCTTGCAAAAACTCTTAGTAAATCAATGGTAATCGGCACTACCGGTTTTGAAGATACTGAAAAAGACAGATTGTTTGAGCTCGCAGAGAGTTTTCCCTGTGTATTCGCTCCCAATATGAGCATTGGGGTAAACGTAATGTTCGAAATCACAAAGCAGATTGCCGAGGTTCTGGGTGAGGAATACGATATTGAGATAGTTGAAGCGCATCATAATTTAAAGGCCGATTCTCCGAGCGGAACAGCGCTCGGGCTGGGAGAGGCCGCGGCAAAGGGGCTGGGTTGGGACTTTCAAAGCACAGCCAGGTTCGAGCGCCACGGCAGGATAGGGAAAAGAGGTGACAAGGAGATTGGGCTTCAGTCAGTAAGGGGTGGAGACACCGTTGGTGAGCACACGGTGATGTTCTTTGGAGACGGAGAGCGTTTAGAGCTTACACACAGGGCTATGAACCGCGACAATTTCGCTAAAGGAGTAGTGAGGGCGGTGAGGTGGATTTACGGAAAATCCCCGGGGCTCTACACGATGAAGGACGTGCTTGAATTATAAATAAATCTATCCTTAATCTTACTCTGGTTAATACTCATAATAAATCCGGTCATGTTCAAATTTGAAATAGATAAAAAGGACACCGCCACGGGTGCAAGGCTCGGAAAGATGCACACCGCACACGGCACAGTACAGACGCCCGCCTTCATGCCTGTTGCGACCCAAGCGGCAGTCAAAGGCTTAAGCCCCGAGGAAGTATACGGGCTTGGTTTTCAGATGATTATTGTTAACGCTTACCACATGTTCCTAAGACCCGGACATAAGAAAGTTCAAGAGCTTGGAGGTCTCCACGGCTTCATGCAGTGGGACCGCCCCATAACCACCGACAGCGGTGGGTTTCAGGTGCTCAGCTTGGCCAAGACCAGAAAAATTAAGGACGATGGAATACTGTTTCAATCTCATTTAGACGGCACTGAGCACTTTCTAACACCCGAGCTCGCGATTGAGATCCAGCAGGCGCTCGGCTCGGACATTATGATGTGCTTAGATGAGTGCCCACCATATCCGTCTACAGAGGATTACATTAAAGATTCGGTCGCTCTAACTACAAAATGGGCAAACTTATGCAAAAATGCCCGCTCCGATAAAGAAAAAGCTCTCTTTGGAATCGTCCAGGGCGGCGTATACCCCGAGCTCAGAGAAAGATCAGCCGGAGAGCTTACGGAAATCGGGTTTGACGGATACGCTCTCGGAGGACTCGGTATAGGTGAGGAATCTAATTCCACCTATGATATAACAGAGCATACGTTGTCATTTTTGCCGCAAGATAAACCCCGCTATCTTATGGGGCTCGGCAACCCCGAAGATATAGTGACAGCGGTGTCCCGTGGAGTCGATCTCTTTGACTGCGTTATTCCCACACGCAATGCGCGAAACGGTACTCTCTTTACAAGCCGCGGAAAACTGGTTATAAAAAATGCCCGATACACTGATGATAAAAGACCCATTGATGAGTCTTGCGGATGTTACACTTGCAAGGCATACTCTAGGGCCTATCTCAGACATCTTTTTATAGCTAAGGAGATACTGGTTTTACGCCTGCTCACTCTTCATAATCTAAGCTTTTACGGAGAGTTGATGCGGAACATTAGGAGAGCAATATCTCAGGAAAATTTTTCAAATCTTTTAAGTAGTGTACAATCCCTTGGAGGTCACGAAGAAAATTGAAACTTTTTAGCATACTAATTACGATAGCTTTATTTCTAACCGCTTGCCCCGGAATGCCCGGCGCTCCCGGCGGGACTGAAGGCGGCGGAGGCAGCGCGCTTACGTTTTTACCCTTCATCCTCATATTCGTTCTGTTCTATTTCCTCATTTTGAGACCCCAGCAAAAACAGACAAAGAAACGCAACGAGATGCTGAGTACCCTTAAAAGGGGGGACGACGTAGTCACCTCAGGGGGCATTTACGGAAAAATACTGAACATATCGGAAGATGAAATAGTTACGCTTGAAATCTCAAAAGGGGTTAGCATCCGCATAGGACGCGCGGCCATATCCGGCTTTCAGCCCACTCAGAAAGAAGAAGAGAAGTAACAGGAGGAATAACCTAACATATGAGAGCTTCACGAGCTTGGATAGTTACAATCATGGCAGTGTTTATTATGTCCCTTATACTGCTCACCCCGACGCTTCTGGGTGATTCACTTCCGGGGTGGTGGGGAAGACTGTTCCCCGATAGAGGGATCAGACTCGGGCTTGACTTAAGGGGCGGCATATTCCTGCTCCTGGGTGTAGACACGGATAAAGCCGTTGAGAACGAGCTTGGAAGTATTAAAGACTTTATGAACACGGAGCTTAAGGGTGAGAGGGTCCTCATAAAAGGCTCTGAAAAAACAGGTGATACCCTTACACTTCAGTTTTTCTCAAAAGCAGACCTAGATAAGGCGAAAGCTGTTGCCGAGACCAACTTCGGCCAGATATCCGATATTCAGGAAAAGGATTTGTCTCTTAGCTTTGACTTAAATCAGTCTTATATATCCGATGCGGAGACTAACGCGATCGATCAGGTGAAACAGGTAATAGAAAACCGTGTTGGGGAGCTCGGACTCGTAGAGCCGTCCATTCAAAAGGCGGGGGCCGATAGGATTCTCATACAGGTTCCCGGAGCCTCTGAAAAAGACAGACAAAGAATAATCGATATCATTAAACGCTCCGCCGTGCTGCAGTTCAAAATCGTAACGGACTCAGCTCCCACTCAAGAAGTTCTTCTTGCGAAATACGGTGTTACAACACCCGAAGAGCTTGAGGAGCAAGGTCTTGCATTGCATACGGGAGATACCGGGGCTGAAAACGAGCTCTTCTTTATTACCGATGCGGAAGCTCATGTGACAGGAGAGTCACTTTCCGATGCGAGGCTCACTTTCGATGAGCTTGGGAGACCCGCAGTCAGCTTTAACTTTAAAGGCGAGGGTGCGAGCAAGTTCGGAGTGCTTACCGAGGAGAATATAGACAAGAGGCTTGCGATAGTTCTTGATGAAGTAATTAAGTCCGCCCCGGTCATTCAGGAGCGGATCACTTCACAGGGCAGAATCACCGGAGATTTCACTACAGATGAGGCAAAAGACCTTGCCCTTGTGCTGCGCTCAGGCGCTCTTCCCGTACCAGTTACTATTGAGCAGGAAAGGACCGTCGGGCCGTCTCTCGGAAAAGACTCGATAGACAAAGGAAAGCTTTCCATGATTGTGGGCGGCATACTCGTATTTATATTTATGGTTGTTTTCTATAGGCTCCAGGGGGTCGTGGCCGATGTAGCGCTTGCCCTCAATATGCTCTTTATTATGGGTTTTCTCTCGGCATTCGGCGTAACGCTGACCCTGCCCGGTATAGCTGGACTTGTGCTTACTCTGGGTATGGCGGTAGACGGCAACATTATCATTTTCGAAAGGATAAAAGAGGAGCTCAGGGTTGGTAAATCTCCGCTTGCGGCAATTGACGCCGGTTACGGCAGGTCCCTATGGACAGTGCTCGATGCGAATATAACTACCCTGATCACAGCTCTCATTCTATTTTGGTTCGGCACGGGCCCGATTAAAGGTTTCGCGGCTACTCTCTCAATTGGTATTATCTCGACCGTCTTCAGTAACGTTGTAGTTGCCCGCGTAATAACTAACCAGATATATCAGGAGAAAAAGGTCCAGGCACTTAGTATTTAGGAGAACTTGAGGAGGTTTCACTAACTTGGAATTAATTAAACCCGGCACCCATGTCAACTTTGTGGGTATGATGAAGAAGGCGTCTTTTATATCTATCGCCCTAATCATAATATCCATCCTATCTCTTATCTATCATAAAGGCCCAAATTGGGGAGTTGAGTTTACGGGCGGCACAGAAATACATATAAAGCTACAGAAGGACCTCCAGCTAAATCAGGTAGAAAAAGTCCTTGAATCCACAGGTTACGCCCCTGAGGCTGTTCAGAGGCTAGGGCTTACGGGTGATAACGAGTATTTAATCCGCTTCTCACCCGACACTGTGAAATTTGATGAGATACAGGGTTTTCAATCAAAACTCGAAGGGATAATGAAGGATAATCCCGAGTTTAAAGGGGGCTCCATACTAAGGGTCGACTACATCGGGCCCAGAGTGGGCTCAGAGCTGATATCCAAAGCCATAATATCGATTCTGCTTGGCTGTGTAGGGATACTCATATATATAATGTTCCGTTTTGAATTTGGCTTTGCCATGGGAGCCGTTATAGCCCTTATACACGATACTATTATTACACTCGGTGCCATATCCATAACGGATAAAGAGTTCTCTCTCGCCATAGTTGCGGCGCTTCTGACAGTGATCGGTTTTTCTGTGAACGACACGATAGTTATATTCGACCGAATAAGGGAAAATCTCAAAAAGAGCGAAAAAACAAGCTTCAGAGAAATTGTCAACGAAGGTATAAATCAGACTCTCTCCAGAACGATTCTTACGAGTGTTACTGTATTCTTAGTACTTATACCGTTATTCATTTTGGGAGGCTCGGTCATTCATGATTTCACCTTCACACTCATAGTAGGAGCGATTGTGGGTACTTACTCGTCAATATTCGTGGCCAGCTCATTTGTAATTTTCTGGAGACATAGAAAGGGCAAGGCCGCTTGAGCAGTATTTAGGCGGGCTCGTCAAAGCCCTTAATCAAGTCATGGATTATGTTATATTTTTCTTATTCTTACTTGTGTCATTTTTCGGCTTAATTTCCCATGTGTTCGGACTTCCGGGTAATTATATAATCCTTGGCGCTTCAATATTACTCGCGTGGTACGGGGGATTTCACGACGTTACGGTCACCGTGTTATTCGTGCTTACAGCGCTTGCGCTTCTAGGAGAGCTAATTGAGTTTGTGCTGGGTATTTACGGTGCTAAGAAATATAAAGCCAGTAATAAAGCAATCATAGGCTCCATCGTTTTCGGAATCGCCGGCGGCATCATGGGTCTACCGTTTTTTTTGGGCATAGGAGCCGTCATCGGCGCATTCATAGGGGCTTTCGTGGGGGCGTTTTTAGTTGATTTATTTATACAAAAAAAGCTAGACAGCGCAATGAAATCAGGCTGGGGAGCGTTTCTCGGAAGGATGGGAGGCAGCATTTCAAAAGGCGCGTTAGGCATGGCAATGATAGTAATTACAATAGTCTCTGTTGTAAGGAATTAGGAATGGAAGAAAAACTTCAGGCACTTCGAGAAGAGGTAGAAGCCGCGCTTGTAAGCGTAGGGGACGAAGCTACGCTCCAAAACCTTAAAGCTAAGTACGTCGGCAGAAAGGGCGTCCTTACTGAAATCCTAAAAGGCATGAAGGACCTTTCGGACAGCGAGCGGCCTAAAATGGGTAAGCTCGTAAACGAAACAAAGGTTGTCATCGAGGGCTTATTCGATAGTAAATTTGAAAGCCTGAGAAATGAAAAGAAGAAACAAGCCCTGTCGCAAGAGAAAATCGATGTCACACTTCCCGGAAGGGGTGTGACATCGGGGGCGCTTCACCCTGTAACGCAGGTAATGGAAGAAATAATAGATATATTTCAGCGGATGGGGTTTCAGGTTGCCGAAGGCCCCGAGGTTGAGAGTGACTACTATAATTTTGAGGCCCTGAATATCCCCCGGAATCACCCGGCTCGCGATATGCAGGATACCTTCTACGTCTCAGACGAAGTAGTGCTGAGGACCCATACCTCTCCTGTTCAGATACGGGTAATGGAGACTCAGGAGCCGCCCGTAAAAATAATCGCCCCCGGTAGAGTCTATCGCTGCGACAGCGACGTATCCCACACTCCCATGTTTCATCAGATAGAAGGGCTTCTTGTGGACGAGAATGTTACTTTTGGTGACCTTAAAGGGGTAATAACGGAGTTTCTGAGGCTTGTGTTCGGTGAAGACTTGGGCGTTCGGTTCAGACCCTCGTTTTTCCCTTTTACCGAGCCGAGTGCGGAGGTCGATATAGAGTGCGTAATTTGCGGAGGGCAGGGCTGCAGGGTATGCAAGGAAACCGGGTGGCTTGAGATTCTAGGATGCGGAATGGTAGACCCGGAGGTATACAAGAGCGTAGGTTATGACGCGGATAAATACAGCGGGTTTGCATTCGGAATGGGTATTGAGCGGATTACCATGCTTAAATTCGGTATAAACGATATCAGGCTCTTTTTTGAGAACGATATCAGATTTTTAAAGCAGTTTATGTGATTGTGAAAAATTTCGATCTATGGTACTATGCCTCTAAATTTCATAGCATAAGAACCTAAAGGAGCTAAGAGATATGTCAGTAAGACCCGACCACTGGATAAGAAAAATGGCATTAGAGCACAAGATGATCGAGCCTTTTGTAGACGGGCAGGTAAGAGACGGATCCATTTCTTACGGGCTTTCCGCATACGGTTACGACATCAGGGTGAGCGATGAATTTAAGGTATTCACGAATGTCCACAACTCGGTTGTCGACCCCAAGGATTTTGACGATAAATCCTTTGTGGAGATCAAGTCGGACATATGCATGATTCCTCCTAATTCTTTCGCGCTGGCCAGAACGGTCGAGTACTTTAGGATTCCCAGAAGCACCATAACCCTTTGTGTAGGCAAGTCCACTTACGCAAGGTGCGGTATAATCGTAAACGTAACTCCATTCGAGCCCGAATGGGAAGGTTTTGTGACTTTGGAGATATCAAATACTACCCCTCTTCCGGCAAAAATTTACGCAAACGAGGGTATAGCGCAGGTGCTGTTTTTCGAATCTGATGAGCTATGTGAAGTCTCTTACGCCGATAAAAAAGGGAAGTATCAGAACCAGGTCGGCATCACGCCTCCCAAGCTTTAGAGAAGAGCGCTGCGGGTCCGCTTCGACCCCGCTGTAACACCCTATAATTTATGAGCTTTTTCGGCCTAGTATTTTGAGACGGAAATGTGATCAAACCCCCTGATTTTATTTTACTTTTTATCTCTGCCATGGTATAATACAAGTCCATTAGTTCCCCACCCAGCATTTGCACGGAGGTAGTCAATTTTGGAATTGAAATCAGACCCAGAAGAGAACCCAAAGTCTATTCAAGAGGACTCTTATACAGCTGAAAATATCAAGGTTCTTCCCGGCCTCGAAGCCGTACGGAAGCGTCCCGATATGTATATCGGTGACACCAGCTCCCGCGGTTTCCACCACCTTGTGTTCGAAGTCCTGGACAACAGTGTGGACGAGGCGCTTGCAGGGTACTGTGAGAAGATAAACGTAACCATCCATGTGGACGAGAGCGTTACGATAGAGGACGACGGACGCGGCATCCCGGTGGGGGAGCATGAGGAAACAGGTAAATCCGCAGCAGAAGTTGTCATGACCACTCTCCATGCGGGCGGCAAGTTCGAAGGTAAGGTCTATCAGGTGTCAGGAGGGCTCCACGGAGTAGGTGTAACGGTTGTAAATGCCCTTGCCGAATATCTGATCCTTGAAATAAGAAGAGAGGGGCAAGTATGGTTTCAGCGCTATGAGCAGGGTGTAGCTGTAAGTGAGCTCAAAGCTTCCGGCAAGACCGAAAGGTCCGGCACCAAAATACGCTTCAAGCCCGACCCCACAATCTTTGAGATTACGGAATTTAACTACGATACGCTTGCCCATAGAATAAGAGAGCTCGCGTTTTTAAACAAGGGACTCAGAATACAGCTCACCGATGAGCGAAGCGGTAAAGAACAGGAGTTTTACTACGAGGGCGGTATAATCGCGTTTGTGGATGAGCTCAATAAAAACAAAAAACCCCTTCACCCAGAGCCCATATACGTTACCGGGGAAAGGGACGACATCATTGTAGAGGTAGCGCTTCAATATAACGACAGTTATTCCGAGATTTTATTCTCTTACGCTAACAACATCAATAATATAGAGGGTGGTACACATCTTACGGGTTTCCGGGGCGCGCTTACGAGGTCAGTTAACAAATATGCAGAGGACAAGGGGCTTCTTAAGAACGCCAAGGTCTCTCTTAGCGGCGATGACGCAAGAGAGGGGCTAACAGCGGTCATAAGCGTCAAGCTTCCTGATCCCAAGTTCGAAGGACAGACTAAAACAAAACTCGGCAATACCAATGTAAAGGGTATTGTGGAGGCTCTTCTGAACGAAAAGCTCGGCACTTTCTTTGAAGAAAACCCCTCTGTATCTAGAAAGATAATAGAAAAGGCAGTAGATGCCGCAAGGGCCAGAGAAGCGGCCCGTAAGGCTCGCGAGCTCACCAGGAGAAAGAGCGCCCTTGAATCAGGCTCTTTGCCCGGAAAGCTGGCGGACTGTCAGGAGCGTGACCCAGAGCAATGCGAGGTGTTCATAGTTGAGGGTGAATCGGCAGGAGGCTCGGCGAAACAGGCTAGAGCCAGATACAACCAGGCAGTGCTTCCTCTGCGCGGAAAGATTCTAAACGTAGAGAAAGCGCGCTTTGATAAAATGTTAAGTAACGAAGAGATCAGGACTCTCATCACGGTGCTCGGAACCGGAATCGGGAGCGACGACTTCGATATTACGAAGCTGCGCTACCACAAGATAATACTCATGACAGACGCGGACGTTGACGGCTCGCACATAAGAACCCTGCTTCTTACGTTTTTTTACCGCCAGTTCCCCGAGGTCATCGAGCGCGGGCACCTCTACGTAGCCCAGCCCCCTCTATACCGGGTTAAGCGCGGAAAAGAAGAGCGCTATCTAAAAGACGACTACGAGTACGAAGACTATTTCCTCGAGCTTGGCACCGGAGGCGTTGTGCTCAACGTATCCGAGAACGGGAACGGCACCAAAGACATTAAGGGCGCGCGCCTGCTCGATGTTATCAAGAAGTCCGTATCTTACGGTAAAGCGCTTGAAAGGATAGGCAAATGGGGACGCGACACCAGGATTGTGGACGCGTTTGCCAGCCGTGAGGGTTTCAGGAAGACCCACCTCAGAGCCGGTAACGAATCAGAGCTCGATGAGCATCTAAGCGCTATAAAAGAGTGGATAGAGAAGCGCTATGAGGACATTTCTTCATTCGATTGGGACCTTAGGGACGACCAGGAGCATAATTCCTCTAAGATCTACTATAAATTTAAAGAAAACGGCAGAAACAGAAGCACCACTATTGACTTTGACTTTCTCAACTCTCCGGATTTTGTAGAGTTAAAATCCCTTCGCGACTCGATAAAAGTCGTAGGAGACCCGCCATATGTGATAAAAGACAACGGTGACGCGACTGAGCTTGCCACGCTATCTGAAGTGACCGAGCATATACTCAACCGGGGTAAAAAAGGCATGAGCATACAGCGCTACAAGGGGCTTGGAGAGATGAACCCCGAGCAGCTTTGGGAGACCACTATGGACCCCGAGAAACGTGTTCTCAAGCAGGTAATGGTAGAGGACGCGGTTGAATCAGACGAGATATTCACAGTGCTCATGGGAGACCAGGTCGAGCCGCGTAAATTCTTCATAGAGACTAACGCCCTTAACGTAAGTAACCTCGATATATAAACTCAAACTTTAATGCCTGTAAAAAACATAAACGATATAAGCCTGAAAAAAGTCGAAGCTGGAAGGCTAACCCATACTCAGGTGCTAATCGGCCCTGACGAGTCGCCTAACTTCGCAATGAGGCGGTTTGTAATGGAGCCCGGTGGTGGCATACCAGCTCACACCAATACCGTTGAGCACGAACAGTATGTGCTAAGCGGCAGAGCTAAAATCGGGATCGGAGATGAGGTATTCGAAGTCGAGAAAGACGACGTCGTTTTTATCCCCGCGGGCGTACCCCACTTTTACGAAGTGCTCAGCGACGAGCCTTTTGAGTTCCTGTGCGTCGTGCCCAATAAAAAAGACGAAATCACGATGGTTCAGAAGGACGATTAGCTTAACCGCTCTCGTTTTACCCTAATTCAATATTTAAAAGATAGAATCAGCTAAGATACCCATAGTGCTGAAGCACCAGGATGGCTATACTGATCACGATGATGTTCAGTATGGCTATGGGGAAGAGTACTTTCCAACCGAGGTTCATCACCTGATCATAGCGGAAGCGGGGCAGGGTGAACCTTACCCAGATGAAAAAGAACAGGAACGCGAGCACCTTTCCTACGAATACGAGCGGCGGCAGATACCAGTACGTATCTATATCTATTCCGAACCAGCCTCCCCAGGGAAGCGGGTACCACCCGCCGAAAAAGAGCGCCACTACGAGGCACGACACCACAATCATGTGCGTGTACTCTGCCATAAAGAACATGGCAAATTTCATACTGCTGTACTCCGTGTGATAGCCTGCCACAATCTCGGGCTCTGCTTCGGGCATATCGAACGGCAGCCTGTTTGTCTCCGCAAACGCGGCTATTATGAATACTATGCCGCCAAGTATCTGAGGGAATATAAACCAGTAATGTGACTGAGCTTCTATTATATCTTGAAGCCTGAGTGACCCTGTCCACGCAATAACGCCCAGTATGGATATACCCATAGCAAGCTCATAGCTTATCATTTGCGCCGCGCCCCTGAGTCCTCCGAGAAAAGAGTATTTACTGTTTGACGCCCAGCCTCCGAGCACAACTCCATATACACTCAAAGACCCGATAGCGAGCACGTAAAGCACACCTACGTTTAAGTCCGCAATCTGAAGCTTCACAAACAGAGGCTCCTGTAGCAGGCCGAATACGTCTGTTTCAAAACCCCTTCCGATCGGCACTACTGCAAGGGCTATAAGCGCTGTAACCAATGCAAAGGCGGGCGCCACTATAAATAGAGGTCTGTTTGCCTCTTTCGGGACTATATCTTCTTTAAATATAAATTTGATACCGTCTGCAAGCGGCTGCAGAAAGCCGAACGGGCCCACTCGGTTCGGGCCCAGCCTGTCCTGTATAAACGCGCTCACGCGTCTCTCCGCAAGCGTCAGGTACGCTACGAGCGTAAGCACTACGAATAAAAGAAGGGCAATTTTTAAGAGCGTAAATCCCAGTTCTGCATAAATCATGTGTAGTTTTTATTCCTCAAGCCGGGCCCGATCTCATTATACCGAGCATTCCGATATTATCGTAGGATATACCACCGTATGCCGGAAACTCGCTGGCAATAGAGTCCATGACGTCTCCCGGGTCTTTGTAGCCAAATAGCGTTTCGTCGATCTCTTTTCCTATTAGTGATAGTATCTCCCAGTCCGCTTTCGCGGTGCCGGGAGGCGTTATCGCCTTTCTTACTCTCTGCACCCTTCCCCTGTCGTTTGTAAATGTGCCGTCTTTTTCATATGCGCTTGCTCCGGGGAGTATCACGTGCGAAAGTCTGAGCGTCTCGGTAAGCATTACATCCTGAGCTACGAATAAAGAGAGCCTGGATAGCGCGTCACTTAGCCTTGGCTTATCCTCTTGCTTCACAAAATCAAAAATATCTATTCCGGCCGTATAGAGGGATTTAATCTTGCCTTCCATAATTGACTCTATGACCTCAAAAACCATGTTCGAACCGTATGGATACCCCAGGTCCTTCACTCCCGTGCTGTTAGGGTAGGGATCCGAGCTGAGCAGGCCAAAAGTCTTTTTATCGTTAATAAGGCCTATGCTAGAAGCGATATTATTGCTTCCCAGCGTTTCTCCAATTTTTTTAAACAGATAAAGCTCTTCGTTGGTTAATGCTGCCGAGGTTAAAAATGCGATTGATTGCAGAGGCTTACGACTTTCCTCAACAAGCCTTTCAGCCGTGAAGCTTAACGCCTCTTCCCAATCCGTTATCTCATACCCCTCGCCCCTTCTTATAATAGGGTCCTTAAGGCGTTTATCCGCGTCCTGTATATCTGTCCACTCATAGCGGCCCCTATCGCATATCCAGTAGTCGTTAACATCCGTATTCGTTCTAGGTCTCACTCTGGCGACTTTTCCCTTTCTCGGGTCTACTCCGACTGTTATGTTGCAGCCGTTACTACAAAGCGAGCACACAGTATCCGTGAATTTCCAATACCAGACTCGCTCCTTATGAAGCGTATCTTTATTAAGCAGCGCGCCCACGGGGCAAAGGTCGGTAACGTTTCCGGAAAGCTCGTTATCCAGATTCTTTCCGGGGAAAACCACGATTTTCTTCCTGAATCCTCTTCCCTCATATCCAAGCTCGCCCGTTTGTGTCACCTCATCCGTAAACCTTACGCACCTTGTACACATAATGCAGCGGTTGGGGTCATATATAATTTTATCGCTCAGGTAATATTTCTGTCTTACCTTCTTTTCCTCAGGGCCTTCAAAGCGGCTGTAACCGGGTCCGTGTGAGACTGTGGTCATCTGAAGCGGGCATTCACCGCCTTTATCGCAGATCGGACAGTCGAGCGGGTGGTTGATAAGTGTAAATTCAACTGTTGCCTTTCTGGCCTCTACGGCACGCTCTGAATTTGTCTTAACTATAAGCCCTTCTCTCACGTAAGTATTACAGGCGGGCATTACCTTAGGCACACCTTCCACCTCTACCAAGCATTGTCTGCACTGCGCCACTACGCTAAGCGCGGGATGATAGCAAAAATGGGGTATTTCCACCCCGATTCGCGAGGCGGCCTCAATCAGATTCAGGCCGTCTTCAACCTCTAATTCCTTTCCGTCTATAGTTAGTTTAGGCATAGGGGAATTTATGGTAAATCTAGAGTCCTGAGAATATTATCTGAGCATTATTGGCTTAGCAAGTTCTAATATTAAGACAGGGTTAAGATAAGCACATAAGCCCTCAATACAGCTCTTTTCCCCCAGGTGTTGGGTATATTTAATTGTAGAGTTCAGGGCTTAAGTCTTTGTAGCTATGAATATTAAGTTTCGGTTTTCGTTTTAGCTGTAAAAGCCCGATTTTAATTCTTTTTTTAGGCCCTTATGTTATAATTCAGAGTTAGAGACATGCGCTCAACCGTACTCAAGCCTATCGGAATATTCCTATTGATACTTGCTTTATTAGCGGCAATCCTGTTTTTTTTGGTACAGACCCGCTATTTTAGGGAATTCGTCAGAGTATCCGCAAACTCCGTAATTAATGCACTCACCGATCAGGAATTCTACATCGGCAGCATAGAAGGGAATTTTTTACGCGGAGTTGTGCTCAAGGACGTCAGCTTTAAAATCGACAACGAGGACTTTCTCGATATAGATGAAATTTTTATAGACTATTCCCTTCCATTGATGCTCGATAGCTCCACTCTATTCAGTAAGCTGATCCCGATAGAAAAATTGACTACAAAGGGGCTGCGCCTAAACCTGATTTATTACCCTGACAAATCATGGAACTACGAGGTGCTCGAGCCTTTCAAGCCCCGCGAGTGGCGTGATCCCACAGATTGGAACGTCTTTATTCAAAACGCCAAGGGGTCAGATGTCAGAATATTCGTAAACGACCGTATCAAGAACGAGCTCATAGAGTACGAGCTCAACAACCTGGATTTGAGCCTCAAGGTGCTGAAATTGATAGAGAATATTGAGGTGGAACTCGATAACGGTGATCTGATTGCCAGATATCACGATCAGGAGAACTTCGAGGTACACCTTAATGAAGCTTCAGGAAAAGCTACTTACTCAATAAACGAAAAAATGGACAAGCTCAGTATAAAGCACCTGAGCTTTCTTCTCGGTCGTGCGGACGTCTCTCTAGAGGGCACGATCAGAAAGTTTGAAAATCCGAGCTTCAATTTCAAAGCCTCAGCTCTGGGTATTGATCTTGGAGATGCGGGAAGTGTTAATCTTGAGATAAAAACCAGGGGTCTATATAAGGACTATGAAGAGATTGACGCCACAGCCGAGCTTAAGCTTGTGGATTCGCTGCTTATGGATACAAAAATCGGGGGTGGGGTAGATAGGATCATCATTAAGGGTAATGATTTGGATTTTACCGAGGGTACGCTAAATACCGATTTCGGTCAGGCATCTCTTGAAGGGAGTCTTTATTTGGAAGAGATGATGGAGGGAAGCGGGAATAACACTGTTGATATAAATATATCTCTCGAGGCGCTTCAGACTGCGGAGGTGCTAAAGCTCTTTCAGCAATCAGAGGAGCTTAGTGATGAAGAAATAGCGCAAAAATACAGTGCGGACGTAAATTCTGATATCAACTTTAAGGGTAGCTGGAGCGACTCAGAGTCTTTCAGTGCGCTTTTTGATTTTAAAGACCTTAAAATTGTAAGCGGAACCGCAGGTGAAATAAATCTGACCGGGCCGCTTAAACTGGCCGACTCCACACTGGACTATGATTTCGATGTAAAATTTTTAAACGCCAATCTGGCCCCACTCTTGGAGGACGATCTATACAAGAGCGATCTGAACTCGAGCTTCAAGCTTAAGGGTGTTTTAGGTTTAGAGGGTGAGTTTCCACAGAATTTCGAAGGCTCGGTTAAGGCCGAGTTTGAGCCCTCGAGTATATTTGATATGAGTTTGGAGCGTGGGAGAATCGATGCCTCGTTTAGTAACAACGTCCTCACTTTAAAATCGCTTGTCCTTAATTCCGATAAGATAAACGCCAATGCGAGCGGGACATTCGGAGGTCCCGGCACCCGCGGGATTAATTACGATATCGATATTAAAGACCTAAGCGTCGTCTCTACATTTACCCAGGATGCTCTGCTACAAGGCTCTCTGAACGCCAAAGGAAAATTGAGCGGTGACATTGATGCGCCTAAGCTCACATTTACAACAACAGGTTTAGATTTCTCTTATGACAGCGATGCATTGAAAATTAGAAGGTTCGATTTGTCGGGCGCCACTAATTTTGATTTTTCAGACCTGAGTCTACGCGCAGGCGGAACACTCAGGGACACTTTTTTTAATGGAAGAGACATCGAGACCGTAAAGTTCAACGCAAAGAGCGCGGCAGGCGGTGTGGACGGTAACTTGAAGATTCTCGAAACTAAGACGAGGAAATATTCAATGGACTTTAAGCTCAGGGATCTGATGGGGGATGAGACCGCTCTTGAAGTCGATAATATCAACCTCAACATCGAAAAGTCGGTACTTACAAATAAGGAGCCTGTGGATGTAAAGATATTCAAGGATAGATTGACACTTCGCTCTTTTAATTTACATCATAAGGATAATTACATAATAGGCGATGCCGAAGTCGGATTCGACAACACTCTTCAAGCAAAAATCGAGCTCAAAAAGATCGATCTTCTAGATGTTTCCGAGCTCCTCAATTTTCAATTTCCCCTAAAAGGTCAGGTCTCTGGCGTACTCAATTTCGGGCCGTCTCTCAATTTCCCTGATGTAAACGCCAGTATTCAGGCGAGTAACTTGCAGTACATGAATTTTAATAGCGATCAGATCACCCTAGATGTACTATTCTCAAAAGGCGATATTGATCTTGGCTTTCACGTATTTGAGAACTCAAAGTCCATCCTTTCGGCTACGGCAAAGGCCAAGGTCGATCTTACTCAAAAGGACTTCGAAAAAAGCTTTCAGAACACTACGTTCAACGCGAATATAAAATCGGACGGTATTGATCTTAGCCCGCTCATAGCATTTAACGAGGAGCTTAAAACTATTGACGGGAGATTAATTGTCGATCTGAGTGCGTCGGGCAGCGGAATGGACCCTAATATAAACGGAAAGATAGAAGTAAAAGACGTAAATTTTCAAATGTACTCTCTTGCGAATAAGCTCCGAATACCAGAGGCCGTTTTTGAAATGAGCGGTAAGAAGGGAAAACTCCACCCGCTTAAAATACTGACTGAGGAAGGGGAAGGAACGTTTGAGGGCAGTGTGGATTTCCGTACTCTCAAGTACTCGGGTAAGGGCGCCTTGAACGGACTCATGGTAAAGGCTACTCCGGCTGAGGTTACGGCCAGGATGGACGGGCAGATCGACGTTAAGGGAGAAATGTTAAACGCTCTCATCACAGGAGACATAACAGCACGGGACATAGAGGTGATCGTTCCCGAAAAGCCCATTAAGGTCGTAGAGAATATCAAATTCGTAAACCAGAGAGAAGCTGAGCGCGAGGAGTTTATATATACCGGAAAAGGTGAAATAGATTATT
Source organism: Thermodesulfobacteriota bacterium (assembly GCA_965216785.1). Lineage (GTDB taxonomy): Bacteria > Desulfobacterota_D > UBA1144 > Nemesobacterales > UBA2774 > UBA2774. The sequence continues at coordinate 375,195 of OZ244197.1, read as the reverse complement.
TCATAGAGTATGTGGAAATGAAGCTTAATGTCGATATTCCCAAAGACTCGTGGGTTAAGGGAAGCGGTGCTAATATCGAAGTTGAGGGTAGGCTCGAGATCAATAAGAAATTAAAAGAGCCTTACATCGTGACCGGAAACATAGATGTAGTAAGGGGTGAATATCAGTTCATGGGCAAACTCTTTGTCATCCAGGGTGGTACGGTGAGCTTCAGGGGTAAGGAAATAATAAATCCGTTTATCGATGTCCGGGCGCTTTATGAGATATCTAACATCGAAGTGTATATAAACATAACGGGCACTGCGGAAAAGCCCAAAATTCAGCTCTCGAGCGACCCTCCACTTGATGAGAACGAAATAGTCTCATATTTAGTATTCGGTACATCCTCCGAGAGCCTGGGGGCGGATGACCGGGTAGCTTTTCAGGAAAAAGCAGGCGAATTTCTTGGCAGCATGGCGGTAGATGAGATCCGCGACATGTTCGGGGACCAATTCGCTGTAGATGTTATTACGATAAAAGGGGGTCAGACCGGGTTTGGCGAAACAGGTATTGAGGTAGGTAAATACGTGACAGAAGACCTCTATGTAGGGTATGAGCGATATTCCTACGAGCGTTTTTTCTATGAAAGATATTTCTTCAGCCCGGGGGTGCAGTCGTCCATCGTAACCGCTAACAGAGCTGTAGTAGAATACAGAATCTTTGATTTCTTAACCGTTGAAAGTGCGATCGGGGACGAAACGGGAGCGGACCTCTTTTTCAACTTTGACTATTAAGAGCTTAAGAAGGGTTACTTACTGTTGAGAAATTTTCTTATTCCTCTTACGGCCTGCATTATCCTCTTCTCATTTTCCACAAGGGCGAGTCTTAAATATCCTTCTCCGTAATTGCCGAACCCTACGCCGGGCGATACGGCCACTTTAGCCTCCTCTATAAGGAGTTTAGAGAACTCAAGCGACCCCATTTGCTTAAACTCTTCTGGTATTTCAGCCCATACGAACATTGTGCCTTTGGGTTTGGGTATTTCCCATCCCGCTCTGGACAGTCCTTCGACCAGTCTGTCGCGGCGGAGCTTATAGAGGTTTCGTATCTCGTCAACACAGTCCTGCGGGCCGTTTAAAGCCGCTATGGCGGCAACCTGAATAGGCGTGAAGATACCGTAGTCCATATAGCTTTTAATCCTTTTAAGCGCGGCCACTATCTTCGGATTTCCCACCATGAACCCCACGCGCCAGCCCGGCATGTTGTAGCTCTTTGACAGAGAGTAGAACTCAACCCCCACTTCCTTTGCGCCCGGAACCTCAAGGAAGCTCGGCGCTTTATATCCGTCAAAACAGAGCTCAGCGTATGCGAAATCGTGAACTACTATAAGCCCCGTCTCCTTTGCCAGCTCGTATATGTCCTTAAAAAAGTCCAAATCCACCGTATGGGTCGTCGGGTTATTCGGAAATGATATCATCAGCACTTTGGGCTTTGGCCATACTTCTTTTACGGTTTTTTCGATCGACTCAATGAGCTCCGGCCCCTCGGTTAACGGGACGCTCTGCACGTCTCCCCTGGATATAATCACCGAATACAGGTGTATCGGGTATGCCGGGTTAGGCACGATCACCATATCCCCGGGCGATAGTATAGAGAGCATAAGATGCGATATTCCCTCTTTTGAGCCTATTGTGACAACGGCCTCAGTTTCAGGGTCAAGCTCCACGCCGTGCATTCTCTTATACCAGTCGCATATCGCGAGCCTGAGCTTGGGAATGCCTGCCGAGGCGGAGTAGCGGTGCGCCCTTGGGTCCTCAGAGGCTTCAACGAGCTTCTTTACAATATGCTCGGGAGTGGCCTGGTCCGGATTTCCCATCCCAAGGTCGATAATATCCTCTCCCCTGGCTCTGGCCCTGTACTTTAACTCGTTTACTATGTTGAACACATAGGGCGGGAGTCTTCTAATGAGTGAAAAATCTTCAAGTGTCTGCTGCATAGTTTATTGTCTGGTTCCGTCTTATCGTATTTTGGATAATTGTATGCGAATCCTTGACAATCTCAAGGAAATTAAGGGAGAATAGTTCTGGGGACGGGTATCTATGATTAAATTCTTCATACCAACAGCCGCCATATTGTTTTTATTACTACCGCTTTTCGCAATCTCGGGCGAAGTCTATCCGCAGTACGGAAATGCCTCGTGGTATGGGAAATCTTTTCAAGGGAAAAAGACGGCTAGCGGAGAAAGGTTTGACCAGCACTCATTTACCGGAGCCCACAGGAGCCTCCCCTTCGGTACTCTGGTAAGAGTTATTAATCTGAGGAACGGAAAAGATGTTGTTATTACAGTAAACGACAGGGGGCCCTTCATCAGGGGACGTATCATAGATATTTCCCGCGCTGCTGCCAGCAGCATAGGTATCTTAAGCCGGGGCGTCACAAGGGTAAGAGTAGAAATTGTCTCCAAGCCTGAAAGTTAGTAAAGTCCCGGGCAGGAGCGAGTAACAATCTTTAGAAATTAGCGTCATTGTGTTAAATTTCTTTATATGCGTATTAAGGCATTACTCCTATTGATAGTGATTCCGGTGTTTTTCTCATGCGGTAAAAAATCTGTCCCTACTACGGACGTATATGAAGGCACCACCGAGGAAAAGCCCTACGTAACCGAGGGGCATACACAAGTCGGCATAGCCTCCTGGTATGGGATCGAAGAGCACAATAATTATGCCGCGAGCGGCGAGAAGTTCAGTAAGTACGCCTATACCGCTGCTCATAAAAGTCTTCCCATGGGCACTGTTGTACGCGTGACCAATCTAGAGAATGGACGCGATGTTGTGGTTAAGATTAACGACAGGGGTCCTTTTGTAGGAGACCGCATCATTGACCTCTCACACGCGCCCGCCAAAGCGATCGACATGATACAGAAAGGCACCGTTAAGGTTAAAGTGGAAGTTATGTCCACGCCTTCTTCGAGGAGCGGCAGCTATTTTGACGCTAACTACACGGTACAGGTGGGATCATACAAGGAAAGGGCTTCCGCTGTTAATGTTAAAAAGAGACTGGACATAGAGTATGATGAAGTAAGGATCGAGACAGTGAAGGTAAATGGAGATGATTACCACAGAGTCAGGGTAGGCAGGTATTCCAGCGAAAAAGACGCAAAGAAAGCGGCCTCCAAACTCAGAAAACGGGGTTACGGCGGAAATGTAATTCTCGAGTAGTCTCGCTCGGTTTCACAGCCGTCTTTTAAAAGATAAGTAACTAAATATACGTAATTGTTGAGTTCTCCAATGTATAATCTAATCTTAACTTAAATTTAGCGCCTATTAGGGAGTAGATGATATGAACCGATTTGTAAAATCGCACGGACTTGGGAACGACTATTTCGTCATGGACTCATCGGATCTGACGTTCGATCTGAACCCGGAAATTACAAAACTTCTATGCGACAGAAATTACGGCATCGGCTCTGACGGCATACTTTTGTTGGTACCCTCAGATAGAACCGATTTCGGTCTCAGGATACTTAACCCCGACGGTAGTGAGGCAGAGAAAAGCGGAAACGGTCTCAGGATCTTTGCGAAGTATCTCTATGAGCACGGCCATGCCCATAACGAAAAGTTTACTATCGATACCCTGGGCGGCATTGTTACTGCAGAGCTTGAGATAGAAGACGGGCGGGTGCCTTACGTTACGGTTGAAATGGGAGAGGCAACCTTTAAAAGTACACTCATACCCGTAGCAGGAGAAGACAGAGAGGTGGTTGGCGAAGAGATAATTGTCGAGGGAGAGCCGCTTAAGTTCACCGCGGTATCCGTGGGAAACCCTCACTGCGTTGTGTTCATGGACGAACTAGACGAAGGTTACATCAAGCTCGTAGGTCCGCTGATAGAAAACCACGAGATGTTTCCAAACCGCATTAATGTGCAGATCGCAAAGCCCGTCTCAAGAGACAGGGTCGAGATTCTTATCTGGGAAAGAGGGGCAGGGTACACCCTTGCTTCCGGCAGCAGCTCCTGCGCCGTAGCTTCAGCCTGCGTAAAGAACTCTCTCACTGACGCAAACGTAACCATCGCCATGCCCGGAGGAGAGCTCGATATCGAGATCAGAGAGGATTGGACGATCAAGATGAGGGGCGCTGTGGAGGAGGTTGCGACGGGTTCACTTAGTAAAGATATCCTTGATAGAATTGAATCTCTTTTGTAATATGCGCTCCTTATTCTCAAATATATTCGTTTTTATAACCAATAAACTATCAAAGCCATGAGTAAGCTTCTTTTAACCTCAGATACAGTACTTCCGATCTCTTCTCCTCCAATGAATAATTCGGCCGTCCTGATACAAGACGGTGTTATCAAGGACATAGGTCCGGCGCAAAAACTCATAAGGACCTATCAGGGCGCTAAGGTGATTGAGCTCGGCAGCGGTGTGCTCATGCCGGGTTTTATAAACGCCCACGTGCACCTTGAGCTTGGATGGATTAAAGAAAAAATAGGCTTATTTCAGGGGTTTACAGGCTGGCTCAAGCAAATTATAAAAGCAAAGAGAGAGCCGATTGCGGAAGAGACCATAGAGAGCTCCGTTAAAGACGGTATAGAGACCATTTTGTCGAGCGGAGTCACAACCATAGGCGAGATTTCCTCTTACGGGGGAATTGATATCCCTATATTAAAGCGCTCGGGCTTAAGAACTGTGCTCTTTAGAGAAATTCTTGATTCAAAGGAAGAGACGTGTGATCTGGACAATTTTGAAAACCTGCCGTTGTTTCAGGAAAGACTCTTTCCGCATGCTCCTTACTCATGCTCACCCGGACTTCTTAAAAAGGTACTGCAATCTCATAAAAGGAATAATATACCTCTTGGTATCCACCTTGCTGAAAGCCCCAATGAAATGGAGTTCGTGCGCGGAAAAGAGAACGCTTTTGAGAGTACGATATTCCCGATAATAAATAAAAAACCGTTTTCAAGAAATATGGCCGATACTCCGTTCTCGTATCTGGGTGAAATGGGTTTTTTCGATGACTCCGGGGTTACCACGGTGCATATGGTTCAGGTAAACCCACAAGAAGTTCAAGAGATTCGAGATAAAAACGTTGGTATTGTACTATGCCCGAGAAGTAATTTATTTCTTCAGGTAGGAATCCCCCCACTTGAAAATTATAATGGTCTTGACAGGTTGGGGCTCGGCACCGACGGGCTTTCGAGTAACTATAACCTTGACTATTTTGAAGAGCTCCGCTCGCTCCATCTGCTGATGTCGCTTACTCTGGGGAAAGACGCTGCAGCTAAATCTGTTTACTGCGCCACTCTGGGCGGCGCTAGAGCGTTATACATAGAGGATAAAACCGGCAGCATTGAAATAGGGAAAGAGGCCGATCTCATTTTTCTTAACTCCGATAACCGCTCAAACGATCCCTACTTGTCCGTAATATCGTCTACAAGTGATAATTTAGACATGCTAATGGTCAGGGGAAATATTCTCTACTCCCGGACATAATGTTTATCATATGGCAGAAATGACGGACTTATGCAAAACCCTTTTTGTATATGGAACTCTTCTCAAGGGTGAGAAGAGGTGTCACTACATGAGTGATTGCCGTCTTATAGGAGTCCTTGAAGTTCCCGGAAGTCTATACGATATGGGCAGCCGCTACCCGGCAGCGACGTTTGACCCCGGATCAGACGATACTATCTCCGGCGAGCTTTATCATATGCCCGACCCCGAGGGGAAGCTGCAAGAGCTCGATCTTGTAGAGCATGTAGATTCGGGTTTGTTCGAGAGGGTTCTGCTAAGCCATGACGGCATACAATTTTTCAGTTACCGTGCGGGAGCTTCACTCAAAGCCAAGACTACTTTTGAGAACAAAATCGAAGATGGCTCCTGGAGACGGTACTCATCTCTTGCTAAAACAGACCCAACGGCGTTTGCCGTAAATTTTGAGAATCTACAGGAAAAGGCATATAAAGAGCAGTTCTCAAACAGTTCGGATCAGCAAATATACATAAGCGGAAATGTGCCGGTCCTTATTACGGCCCCACACGCTACGGCCCATGTGCGTATGGGGAAGCTTAAGCGTCAGGAGTTTTTCACCGGAGCCCTTTCCTCCCTCCTACACAACACTATGGGGTGTCATGTTTTATATACGAATAGTCTCTCTCAAATCGATCCGAACTACTATGATGACTCACCCTTCAAGGAAAAACTCTTAGAGATAAGCGGCAGAGCGGATTTTAAGTTCCTGGTCGATCTCCACGGCACAGGGCCCGGGCGGAGTGCCGAGGTATTCCCCGGCACAGGTGAGGCAAGAGAGTTCCTGCTCGGTAAAGAGCATTATTTCGATGCGCTCTTAAGCTCATCAGTCTCTTTGGGCGTTAGTATCGGCGGTGAGGACGTCTTTCCGGCTGCTAGGCAGATGACAGTAACTAAGTATGCGGCAAGGAATCTCGGTGTTCCTTCAATGCAGCTCGAGATAGTACGGGAGCTGAGAAGCCCCGTATCGTCACCTGAGGGTTTTGAAAAACTAGTACAGTTTATGCAGGATTTTATCTCTCAGCTTTCTCTCAGCTGATCGGCCAGAACCATGCTTATATGTTTCGTTTGTCTTGCTGTAAAATGCTCAATCTGATGTCCGCAAGAAAAGCCCGAAACTGCGATTACGGTGTCGTAGCCCGCCTCTTTAACCTTCGGGAACAACCTGTCTTCTCCAATGGCGCGAGAGACGCCGTAGTGCTCGCTCTCATACCCAAAGCCGCCCGCCATTCCACAGCAGCCACCGCCGCTCGGCTCCACTCTGCACCCCGATAGCTCCAGAAGCTCTAGCGCGCTATCGTCTCCGACCATCGAGCGCTCGTGACAGTGCCCGTGATAAATAACCTCGGGTCCGTCGTCTTTCCACTTAATGTCGAGCTCCCCTTTTTTATAAAGGCCGTACAAAAACTCGTCCAATAGATAGCTGTTATCAGCCAGGGTCTTTGCGTATTTATCTTCGGGCAGCAGGTACAGGTACTCGTCCCTGAAAGTCAAAATACAGCTTGGCTCAGTGCCGACTATAGGAATTCCTTCGTTTACGTAAGGAAGCAGTGTAGATACATTTTTCCACGACAACTCTCGCGCCTCTTCCACCATCCCTTCACTCAGCATCGGCCTCCCGCAACATACCCTTTTCTCTTCCAGTACAACTTCAAACCCCGCGGCTTCCAGAAGCCTTACCGCTGCTTTTCCTGCTTCGGGCATGTAATAAGAAGCCCACGTATCGTGAAAATAGACCACCTTCTTCCCATTGTAATTTTCTGCGCGCCTGTTTCTCCTCTTAAACCAGGCGGCAAAATTTTCGGTCGACACCAAGGGGAGAGTACGCTCAAACGCGATTCCCATTTTGGACAGTATTGTCTTGGTTACGGGGTTGTCTATCATTAGGTTTGATAGTTGTGGGATACGCGAAGAGTATTTGCTCAGATCATGAACGTGTCCGAAAAGCCGCCGTCTTAAAGAGAGCCCGTGCGATTTATTATAATGACTCAGGAATTCAAGCTTCATCTTTGCCGCATCCACCTTCGAAGGGCACTCCGTCTTACAAGCCTTACAGGATATACACAGATCATAGATTTCATACATTTCTTTGCTCGTAAGCGCCTCTTTGGATAGCCCCCCCGACAGTACGGCCCTAAGCGCGTTCGCCCTTGCTCTTGTGGTGTCTTTCTCGTCACGTGTCGCCTTGTAAGAGGGGCACATTATGCCCTCATCCAGCTTCCTGCACACTCCCTGTCCGTTGCACATTTCTACAGCACGGTCAAATCCAGCATCAAGAGACCAATCCAGGTTTGTTTTCAGTTTTATTGTTTCATAAGCTGCTCCGTAGCGCAGGTTCTGAGCTGGAGATAACGGCTCAACAATCTTACCGGGATTGAGTCTTGCTTCAGGGTCAAATGCGCTCTTCAGCTCCTTCATGGCTCCATATAACTCATCTCCGAAAAGCCGCTCGTTTAAATAGCTTCTCTGAACGCCGTCCCCGTGCTCACCGCTCATTACGCCCCCCAGTTTTTCCGTAAGCTTAAGCGCTTCTTCGCTCAGCTCTTCCATAATCCTGACTCCGCCGCTCGTTTTCAGATTGACGAAGGGTCTTACGTGCAGGCAGCCGGCGCTCGCGTGTCCGTAAAATGCGGCCCTCGAGCCGAGCTTGTTTGTGAGTCGCTTAATGCTGCGGGCATATTCGGCCAGCTTATCCACCGGAACGGATACGTCTTCTATACAGGCTATGGGCTTAAACTCTCCCGGCTTACTCACCAGGAGCCCGAGCCCCGCCTTCCTTACGTTCCACACGTTTGCCTGCGCTTTGGGCGTAAGCGCGGTGCTTGCGCTAAAGCGGGTATTTCTCCTCTTGAGCGCGTATATGAGGTTTTTAGTTTTCTTTCCGATTTCTTTTTCACTCGTTCCGTAAAACTCTACGGCTAAAATAGCCTCAGGACTGCCGTCTACAAAGGAGAGCATGGAGGAAAACCCTCTGTGCTCTCTCGTAAGTTCTATCAAAGTGCTGTCTATCAGTTCAATTGCCGAGGGTCCGTGCTCGAGTATAAAGGGGACCGACTCCATGGCTCCCGTAAAGTCCTCGAATTGAAGTACTGCAAGACCTGTAAGCTTGGGCAGTGGCTCGAGCTTCAGCGTGAATTCAGATTGAATAGCGAGTGACCCTTCGGATCCCGCGAGCAGTTTAGAGGGGTTGAACGGCTCCTCGAGCATGTAATTTAAGCTGTAGCCCGATGAGCGCCGCCAGTGACGGGGGAAATTGTTTTCAATAATATCAGAATATTTGTTTCTGAGCCCTTGAAGCTTTGTGTAAAGTAGCGCGGCTGCATCATTCTCTTTTAATTTTGGTGTGAGCTCTTTTTTCGTAACAGCGTGTAAGTCGAAAATATCGCCTTCAGCCGATATTATCTTTGAAGCCAGGACGTTGTCTCCCGCCATTCCGTAGAGGATAGAATGAGCTCCCGTGGCGTTGGTCCCTACCACGCCCCCAAGCGTCGCAACCTTCGAGGAAGAGGGGTCGGGACCGAACATCAAGCCGTGTGCTCTTAGCTCACGGTTCAGGTTATCGAGGTATATGCCCGGCTGCGCTCGCGCTGTCCTTGAATCCCTATCGACATCTATGACCTTGTTTAAGTATTTGGAAAAATCTATGATCACCGCGTGCCCTATGGACTGACCCGTCAGGCTTGTGCCCCCGCCTCTCGGTAGTATAGGGACTCCGTAGCTTGCGGAGACTCTCACCGCCGCAATTACATCCTCGACCGTTTTTGGTATTACCAGCCCGATCGGCTCAATCTTATAATTGCTCGCGTCAGTGCTGTAAAGGATCTTACTTATCTTATCGAAACGCACCTCTCCCCTTAGCTCTTTTTTGAGGGAGTCTTCAAGGTCTTGGTAAAGTGCGTCCTTTTGCATGATAAAGCTCCGGGAGAATTATAACTTGTGATTAGCGCCATTAGCCAATGACTAAGAAATTTTCCATATCGGCTCCTAAGTAGCTAGTCTGTAGAATTAATTTAATTTGGGTATTATATCGTTCTTCCGGTTCATCTTATGATGCTAATATGTGAATCGGAAAGATACTAAATTTAGTCTAACATTGAGTGAATATGAAATTTGTCATAGTTCCCGTAAAGGACCTGTCTAAAGCCAAGGAGAGATTATCCTCCATACTGTCTCAGGAAGACAGGACTGCTCTTGCCTATGCCATGCTTGAGGACGTGCTGATTGCGGTACAAGGCTCAAAACTCGCAGACCGTCGATTCATCGTCACCATGGACCGCCGAGCCATCGAGATCGCGCTCTCTTACGGTATAGAGGTGATAGAGGAAACCGAGCAGAAGGGTGAAAGCCACTCTGTGGATTACGCCTCCAGGGTTTGTATGGATAAGGGGGCTGAGTCTGTTCTCGTTATCCCCGGAGACGCTCCTCTGATTACTTCACAGGATATTGATTCTGTTCTTGAGAAAGAGAGCGAATCCCCTTCTGTAATTCTCGTTCCTGCAAGAGACGACTTCGGCACTAACGCTATATTGAGAAAACCTCCAGATTCGATTCCCTCAAGGTTCGGTGACGATAGCTTCAGAAAGCACATGGATGAGGCTACGGAGAAGGGAATTCCCTTTGATACCCATAGGAACCCAAGGATTGCTCTTGATATAGACCAGCCGGAGGATTTAGCAGAATTTTTATCTAGGAAAAGTAATAATAAGACTTTAGAAGTTCTGTCGGGTTTGAATTTTATTGGTAAAAAAGCCGGATAAGTTCTTTTTAAGTCCCTTCTGTAATTAAGCTCAGTAATTCAAATTCACTACCATCAGTTTTAACTCGGTCATTTCCTCTATTGCGTAACGGAGTCCTTCCCTGCCGACTCCCGAGTCCTTGACGCCGCCGTAGGGCATGTTTTCAACCCTGAAGCTCGGGTAATCGTTAACTACTACCCCTCCCACTTCAAGTGTCTCATAAGCTTTGAACGCCCTTTGCATATCCTTGGTGAACAAACCTGCTTGAAGACCGTAGCGCGTGTTGTTGGCCAGCTCGAGTGCGAGGTCAAAGTCGCTGTATTTTTCGACCTGAACTACTGGGCCGAACACTTCGCTGCAGGAAACATTCGCGTCGAGCGGAACATTAGTTAATACCGTCGGCTCGATCATTCTCCCGTCTCTCCCGCCTCCCGTTATCAGCTCAGCTCCTTTCTCAAGCGCTTCATCTATCCACGCCGCTATTCGTTCAGCCGAATGATCGTCAATCACGGGGCCAATGTCGGTGTCTTCGAGCATCGGATCTCCGAGCTTAAGCGCCTTCGTAGCGGTAACGAATTTATCCAGATACTCATCGAATATCTTCTCGTGAACATACATTCTCTGTACCGATATACAGCTCTGCCCCGCCTGATAGAAAGCTCCCCAAGCGTTTCTCTTGGCTGCGAAATCCAGGTCCGGAGGGTCTTCATCAATTATTACAGCCGCGTTCCCGCCAAGCTCGAGCGTCACTTTTTTCTTAGTATACTTTTTCATCAGCTCCCAACCGACTTCATCGCTCCCAGTGAACGATACTTTTTTTATCCGCGGGTCATCCATCACAGGTTCTATCGACGCTCCGGGAAGCGGCAGGATATTAAGCGCGCCCGGGGGAAGGTCTGACTCCGCTACTATCTCCCCGAGCATGAGTGCGGATATAGGAGTCTGTGAAGCTGGTTTCAGCAGCATAGTGTTGCCGCACGCGATTGCCGGGGCCACTTTATGAGCTACTAAATTTAAAGGGAAATTAAAGGGGGATATTCCCATTACTACCCCGAGCGGGAACCTCCTGGTGATACCGAACATTCCCTCATTTCCGGCTACGGTGTCTATGGGCACAAGCTCGCCCTCGCCGAACTTGTTTGTTTCCTCTGAAGCTATCGAGAAAGTCGTTATAGCGCGGTCCACTTCCACCCTTGCTGTCTTGAGAGGTTTCCCGCCTTCTAGCACAAGGGCTTTTGCGAATTCCTCTTTTCTTTCCCCGATTCCGCGGGCGATCTCGTCCAGAATTCTTCTTCTAAGATGTGAGGGGCTTTTTCTAGTCTCGGTATATGCTTTTTCCGCATAATCCACGGACTCAACAGCGGTTTCCAAATCGGGGATATTTATCACGCCCGCTACTTCGTCGTTATAAGGGCTTTTTATCTCCTTCTTTGTTTTGCTCTTAAGCCATTTTCCGTTTGTCAAAAACCCGAATTCTTGAGGCATGATCCCTTCTGTTTATGAAATCAGATTTCAGGGCTCCAGTATATCGAGCCTTGCTTCTTTTTCGATTATACCTTTGTCGTGCGCCCTTTTAAATAAATATTCGAGTGCCGCCTTACCTTTTTCACCAAGATCAATTGTATATTCGTTTACGTACATTAGAACGAATTTCTCTCCGACCTCTTCTTCCATTCCCCTTCCGTATTCCATTGCGTATTCAAGGGCCTCTTCCTTATGTGCCAGACCATACTCAATGCTCTCTTTATGGACTCTCAGAATCTCTCGCTGAAGCTCTTCATCAAAATCACGCCTAACGACGTTTAACCCCAGAGGAAGAGGCAAATCCGTTTCTTTTGCCCAGAGCTCACCAATGTCTGCGTATATGTGCAGTCCCGCCTCTTCGTATGTAAGCTGCCCCTCGTGTATCAGTAGCCCTGTTTCTATTTCCCCGTTCTCGACCGCGGGCATTATTTCATCAAACGCCATCTCTACGGGTATAAAACCGTCTTCAAAAATACTGAGTAGTAAAAACGCCGAGGTAAGTTTTCCGGGAACCCCGATCTTTTTACCCTCCAGCGTATCTATCGGCTCTTTGGACACCACAATCGGGCCGTACCCTTCACCCATGCTTGCCCCGCACGACATTATTCTGTAATTATCCTGTACCGAAAGGTATCCGTGCGCCGATATTGCGGTCACCTCAAGCTCTGCGTTCAGCGCCCGTTTATTCAGCGACTGTATGTCTTCGATTACGTGCTCGAAATCAATTCTGTCCGAAGGAACTTTATGCTTTGCTATAGCGTAAAACATAAACGCGTCGTCCGCGTCCGGGCTGTGCCCTAGTTTCATTTTCAGTTTGCTCAACGTATCTTCTCCTGGCTGTCTTTATTTCATCCGGGGTACATATTCAGACCCGTGATTTTATCACATATACCGAGCTCTGAAAGAAGCTCGCTGTATTTTATAATTCCATTTATCTCATATTGCCCCAGATCATACCGAATGCTCTGGCTTATGTACTTAAAGCATATTTCTCTGCTCAGTCCGGTTTCCCGGGACCCAAGCTCTGCAATCTTTTGGAGATTCGACAGACCGTAGGCTTTCGATTTCTGTAGCGCTTCCAGGTTTTTGCCAAGCTCAACTCCCTCGTTTACGGCAAAAACCGCGTATACGAAAGCAAGCCCGGTGTGCTCGGTCCATATATCCCCCAGGTCATACACCCTGTACCCCTCTGGAGGATTATACATATACTCAAGACCCGCGTCCCCTATCAGCATACCCCCGTCCGCGTCTTTTAAAAATTCCCCGTCCAGATTACCCGGCTTATATCTTCTGGACTCATACTCAGGCGAGAGATCATAGAATTTCTCAAGAATTATCCTCAGCAGCGCCGTAGAGCTCTGAGATCTCTTATCCACGGCAATTTTATTTACTTCATCTATATTGCACTTTGTTAATAGTATTACGCTATCCACTGTCCCTTTTGAAGATATGGATATGCCGGGAACGACAGAGTAACTATTTCTCTTCAGAAGCTCCGCAACGGGGATTAAAGCCACGTCCAGCTCGCTGCTATGCAGTTTCACCGACAGCTCCGCGGGGGGCGTCGCCACGAGCTCAAAATCATTATCTACTAAATTTTCCTCAATTGCGTACGTAAGCGGTTTAGAGTTCAGAAAAGACACCGTACCCAGTCTAAGCAATGTATTCACCCATATATTCCATTGATCGGCAATTTATCCCGTTACTATTTTTTATTGGATAAAGAAGTTTGGTAAAGCCTTTAGGTTACCTGACTATCTAAATCTTAAAACGAGCTCATATCACCCTGCCATCTCCTGGGCAGGAATATTCTTTCATATATCCATATTGCGTAAGAATCCGTCATACCGGCAATAAAATCACACACAGCGCGCTCGAGAGTCTCACCCTCCTTGGGGCTCTTCTTGTAAAGCGCCCAGAACTCCTCTTCGTTCTCGCAAAAATAAGCGTATAACTCCTTGATGACTTTCTGAGCCTTAAGGAAATTATTCTTAATCTTCTCGTTCATATACACGGTGTTAAATAAGTAGCCTCGAAGCTCCACCATCGCGTGCTCTATTTCAGGGCTCACGGAAATCTTGTCCCCGCCGTTTTTGAGGGTCTCGCCTATTATGTCGGTAACCATGGTGTTTATTCTTTCAGAGGTAGATTTCCCTAATGCTTCAATGCATTCTTTCGGCGGGTCGTCATAAGTTATAATCCCCGCCCTGATAGAGTCGTCTAGGTCGTGGTTTGCGTAAGCCACAAGGTCTGAGATCCTGACCACCTGGCCCTCAAGGGTTTGTGCTCTGTATTTGGGGTTATCTAGTTTTCCCATCCCCTTTGAATGCTTTGCTATTCCGTCGCGCACTTCGTGCGTCAGGTTAAGACCGCGCCCGCCTTTCTCGAGTACGTCAACTACCCTAAGGCTGTGTATCACGTGCTTAAACCCTCCCGGGAATATTTCGTTCAGAGCGTTCTCGCCCGCATGACCGAAAGGTGTGTGCCCCAGGTCATGCCCTAGCGCGATTGCCTCGGTTAAGTCCTCGTTCAGCCTTAGCGCCTTCGAGATGGTTCTCGCTATCTGCGCCACCTCTATTACGTGCGTAAGTCTCGTTCTATAGTGATCGTCCGTAGGGGATAGAAACACCTGGGTCTTATGTTTCATTCTCCTGAATGATTTTGAGTGGATTATTCTGTCCCGGTCCCTCTGAAAGTCCGTTCTTATGGAACACTTCTCTTCGGGTTCGGCCCTGCCTTTTGAGTTAACGCTAAGACATGCGAAGGAAGATAACGTCTTTTTTTCAATCTCTTCTGTCTGCTCTCTAATACTCATTCACTGGCCCCGTTACACCCTTACCGAGATTCCCCTTTCCTTCATGTGCTCCTTCGCCTCTCCTATCGTATGCTCGCCGTAGTGAAAGATCGATGCCACAAGCACAGCGTCCGCTTCCCCGTCTTTCACGCCGTCCGCCAGGTGCTCAAGAGTGCCCGCGCCCCCCGAGGCAATAATCGGAATGCTGAGACTCCTCGATATCACTCTTGTAAGCTCAAGATCATAACCGGACTTTGTGCCGTCTTTATCCATACTCGTTAGCAGTATTTCACCCGCGCCGTTAGCTTCCATTTTCTTAGCCCACTCTACAGCGTCAATCCCCGTCGGGTTTCTACCGCCGTGCGTATATACTTCCCATTTCCCTTCGCCCGTATTCCTTGCGTCGATTGCCACCACAATGCACTGGCTTCCGAATCTTTGTGCGGCCTCGGCAACGAATTCAGGGTTGTTAACGGCAGCGGTGTTTATAGACACCTTATCCGCTCCTGCCAGGAGCAATGCCCTTACATCTTCGAGCGTCCTTACTCCACCCCCTACGGTAAGAGGAACGAACACCTGCCCTGCAGTGCGCTCAACGACGTCGATCATAGTGTTCCTCTCTTCATGAGACGCCGTTATATCAAGGAAGCACACCTCGTCCGCTCCTTCATCGCTGTATTTCTTGGCTATCTCCACCGGGTCACCCGCGTCCCGAAGGTTAACGAAGTTCACGCCCTTTACCACTCTGCCGTCTTTTACGTCAAGGCATGGAATAATTCTCTTTGAAAGCATTACGAGTACCTCTCTATAGCATCTTTAAGGTCTATCGTTCCTGTATATAATGACTTTCCAAGTATGGCTCCCGAGATCCCGAGCTCTTCAATCGTAGCGAGTTTATCCAGGTCATCTGTCGATGCGATGCCGCCCGAGGCTATCACCGGAATAGGGGAGTCGCTTATAAATTCGCTGATCTGATCGAGATTGATTCCCTCCATCGTTCCGTCCCGGTCTATATTTGTATTTAATATTGCGCTTACGCCGATTTCCTCAAATTCCTTAAGCAGGGCAGAGCTGTCTGCGTCAATTACTTCCGTCCAGCCTTTCACGGCGATTTTCCCGTTTTTAGTGTCTACGCCGACGGCGATACTTCCCGGAAATTCGGTACAGGCCTCTCTCAGAAACTCTTTATCGCTAAAGGCGGCTGTCCCGATAATTATCCTCTTTATTCCAAGGTCAATATATTTTCTCACTGTCTCTATATTTCTAATACCGCCCCCAAGCTGCACCGGGCATGAAACACTGTCCACTATATCCTGAATGGCAGCCAGGTTCACTGGCTCTCCCGAGAAAGCGCCGTCGAGGTCAACCACATGTATCATGCTCGCCCCGGCGTCTTCCCATTTCTTAGCCACCTCTCCCGGGTTTTCCGAGAATACGGTTACATTACTTTCCTCTCCTTTGTACAGCCTCACGCACTTTCCGTCTTTAAGGTCGATCGCGGGTATTATTTGCACTTATTTCTCCAGTAGGTATTTGTTTACTCTCATGGCGGCGGTTCTCGCCCCTTCCTTCGCAAGCTCATCCACGGTAATCCACTTACCTCCCCGCTTAAAGAATTTCTTTATCTCGAATACATTATCGGTAAGCGCCCTCTGGGTTTCGGAAAAATAACTCTCCCAGAGAAGCTTCTTGTCTTCAGTACTGTAAAGCTGCACGCTGAACGCAACAGACGCAGGGGAAAAGGCCCCGTAGTCCCCGCCCTCGCGCTCACGGTACTCCGATATAGTCCCTACGAGCACTGCGTCCGCTCCAAGGGATTTACCCACGTCAATCGCGGTATTTCTGTAGTGAGATCCCGGGTACTCGGTCTTTATTTCCACAAATTCATTATCCGATGCTCTGATGGGCAGTATTCTCACCGTCGTTACCTCGGTAAGGAGCGCCTCGTAGAGCGCCAAAGTAAGAAATCTTTCCTCAGGTGTAACGATAGCCACAGGGTCGTATATCGATAGGCCGGGTTTTGTTGAAAACGGTATTACCGCTATGCTCTTTAGTTCCTTACTGGAATCATCCGCTCCTTCGAGTATACCGATATTCTTCTTGGCTGCATCCTCATCCGCTAAGCCCGAAAACGGGCAAATTAACGCGATCAATACCGCTAATACCATAAGTCCCGGTCGTTTTAGTATTTCCATAACGCTATAAATATACAGTAATATACGGCTAGCGAAAGAACTATATGTGGAGCCCCGGCCAGGCTCTGTTTGTAATAAATAGGGATTTGGACATAATAATGCTATGAATTATTGGCTTGTTAAATCAGAGCCCGGCACATACTCCTGGGACGACCTTGTGAAGGACGGCTGGACGTACTGGGACGGGGTTAGGAACTACCAGGCCCGTAACAACCTTAAAGAGATGAAAGAGGGCGACCAGATCCTATATTATCACAGCAACATCGGGCTTGAGATTGTTGGCGTTGCCAAGGTGATTAAAGAGCATTATCAAGACCCCACTACTTCGGATGACAGATGGGTAGCGGTCGATATAGAGCCCGTAAAACCGCTTATTACCCCTGTTACGCTCTCCGATATCAAATCCGAAGCGCGCCTAAAAAACATGCCCCTCATAAAACACAGCAGGCTCTCGGTAATGCCCGTTACCAAAAAGGAATTCGATCTTATTCTCAAAATGGGCAAATGATTTCTTTTGACAATCACCGGCCTCCTAATTATCGTATTTCCCTATGTCTCTTACTAAAGACGAGATCAAGCTTGTAGAGCAGATGCAAAAGGGCGACCGGGTTGCTCTTGGGAGGCTCATGACTCTGGCCGAGAGCAGGAGCGCTTCCCTCCCGGACATCCTTGGGCGCATAAATTCCAAGGCGTATGACTCCTATGTGATCGGCATCACCGGCCCTCCCGGAGCGGGTAAAAGCACCATCACCGACAAGCTGATCGGCCAATACCGGGCCCAGGGCAAGAGAGTAGGGGTCATAGCGGTTGATCCTTCAAGCCCATTTTCCGGGGGCTCGATACTTGGCGACAGGGTGCGCATGCACGAGCACTCGATGGACGACGGCGTATTTATAAGGAGCTTAAGCAGTAGGGGGCTTAGCGGAGGTCTTGCGCGCTCGGTCAGCGAGATGATAAAGCTCTACGGGGCGTTTGGTATGGACGACGTAATTGTCGAAACTGTGGGGGTAGGGCAGACAGAGCTTGATATCATGGACGTTGCGGACACGGTGGTTGTTGTTCTTGTGCCCGAGGCGGGAGACACGGTCCAGACCATGAAAGCCGGGCTAATGGAGATTGCCGATATATTCGTAGTCAACAAGGCGGACAGAGACGGGGCGAAGATCCTTGCCTCCGAAATACAAAGCATTATCTCCATTAAATCATATAAAGACGCATGGGAGCCTCCCGTGCTCCTTACCTCTGCTCAGGCGAACGAAGGTATAGAGGGTTTGAAGAACGAGATTGAAAAGCATAAGGATTATCTCCACAGTACCGAGCGGTTTCAGAAGATCAGAGAAAAGCGAAAAGAGGATGAGTTCTCTTTGATTATTAAGGAGAATTTAGAGCGAGAGTTCGGTAAAAAGCTCGAGAGTAAGGAAGTAAAAAAGATTTACGATCTTGTAAAATCAGGCGAGATCGATCCCTACGAAGGTGCAAAGCGGGTTATTGAAAAGATTATATAACTCCACCAATATCCTACATTTAACCTTCTTAAATGATTGATCGTTAAGTGGTATCCTTTCTATATATGGAAGTATTCTCTTTATACGCCCTCACGTTTGTAATCCTCCTTTCACTATACGACGAAGAGGACCCCTATGCTCAAAAGCGTTTTGAAATGGTCGAGAACCAGATCATCTCAAGAGGCATTCAGAATGGTAGGGTCATTCAAGCCATGCTCAAGGTCCCGAGGCACGAGTTCGTGTCCGAGAGCCATCGGGAATCAGCCTATAAAGACAGTCCTGTTCCCATTGACAAAGGCCAGACTGTTTCACAGCCCTACATAGTCGCCCTCATGACCGAGCTTCTCGATCCTGCCCCGGGTAAAAAAATTTTAGAAGTAGGCACTGGCTCGGGTTACCAATCTGCCGTGTTGGCCGAGACCGGATGCGATCTATATACGGTCGAGATCGTTGAGCTACTAGCTGTAAAGGCCCGTTCTATTCTCGAAAGGTTAGGTTACAGCAAGATAAAGTTTAAAATCGGAGACGGCTACGGCGGGTGGCAAGAGCATGCTCCTTTTGACGCTATTATCGTGACGGCAGCTCCTGAAAGTATTCCTAAGAAACTCATAGAGCAATTAAAAACCGGCGGTAGGATGGTTATCCCAGTCGGTGATGTCAGTCAAGAGCTCAAGCTCGTAGAAAAGACGGATAGCGGGATTGATATAAAGGATGTAACTTCGGTTCGTTTTGTTTCTATGACAGGGGAGACTCAGAAATCTTAATCGGTGAGTAACTCGGGCGGCCGGATAAGTAAGAATTAAAAAGGAGGATATTCTAGTACCTAAGCAGCCGCCGAGTTTTGTTCTATATATCTAAACTTACTACATTTCCGATTTGAACTTGTTTTGAGCTTTCCGTTATTATACCGGTTGAGTTCTCTTCATCAACATCGAGCACTACGATCTTGCCGATTAAGATGCCCGGGATGGTTACATGCTTTCCTGCGTCGGGGTCATATACTTTACGAGGATTCGTGTATATAGACATAGTGTTGCCCGGCACTACGGAGTAATTTTCACCTATGTCCATATATACAATATCACCCCTTCCGGTCAACTGTGTAGCGTTTTTCGTTTCTACAATAAACCCGTCCGCCCTCTCAACCGCTTTTTTCTCCACTACTTCCTTCACAAATGGCTCGTGTTCTCTAATGCGCGCTCCGCGCGTGATCTCTCTGAAGGATTCGATTATTACAGCCGTCGATTTCCTCTTGTCGAGTACCTCTACTATTTCTATTACACCCTGAATCGATACTTTATAACCTATTCTACGACCGGTGATCGGGTGGTCTACGGGTTTTGAGCTGCGGAATACGGTAAATCTTTCCCCTACTTTTACCTGTTGTTCAGAGCCTACGTTCACAAATACAATGTCCCCCGTTCCGAGCAGTATTTTCGAAGGCTCCGAAGTGAGTATTGTTCCCAGATGCTTCCATCGGTTTGTGGATATGAAACCTTCCGACCCTCCTGGTGAGTAATAGTAAACGGGCGGCGGAGGCTCGATGTCTTTAAATGATATTTTTTGAGATTTAGGCTCGACCTTCACAACCGGCATATCTGCCGGAGGCTGAATTTTAAGGGATAATACATCGCCCGGGTATATGCGGCTCGGGTTATCGATCTGCTGGTTCAGGTCCCAAAGGCGCGGCCAAAACAGCGGGTTGTCGAAAAACCTTCCTGAAATCTTCCACAGGGTGTCTCCGGGACGGACGACGTAAATCGTAGTACCGTCTTTCGGATACGGCAGGCTACCCTCCGCCAGGGCCATTCCCGACAATAAGAAAATTGCGAGTACAACTCTCAAGTACATCCCACCATACCTCCTTCTTATTTCAGAACGGCTTTATTACAAACCGAGCTATGGCTTGCAAAAAATACCATTAATCCAATTTTACACCTTTTAAGCTTTCATGTAAACAACTTATGGACTATACTTAATAATCGTTATAAAGTTTAGAGTAATATATACCCCACATCTTCTATGGATAACCAAATTTTAATAAATGTAACGTTCAACGAAACCAGGGTGGCCAAGATGGAAAACGGCTCGGTTGCGGAGCTCTATATAGAGCGTGAGTCCGTCCCCCGAGTTGTCGGAAATATATATAAGGGCAAGGTTGGGAAAGTCGTGCCCGGAATGCAGGCCGCCTTCATCGATATAGGTCTAGAGAAGTCAGGTTTTATCTCTGTAGAGGATGTAAATGAAGAGTCGCTATACGATTTATCTTTCGAAAGCGGCACTGATGAAGTGGATCCCAAAAAAGAAGTAAAAGGGTTAATACAGGATATTCTCAGGGAAGGTCTCCAAGTTCTGGTTCAGGTTTTAAAAGAATCTGTTGGTGGAAAAGGAGCGAAACTCTCATCCTACATTGCCATCCCTGGTAAGTACTTGGTACTGCTCGGAACGGTCGACATCGTGGGGGTATCGAGAAAGATAGAAGAACAGGAAGAAAGAGACCGGCTCAGTAAAGCAGTAAGGGATATGAAGCCCGAAGGCCTGGGACTAATTGCGCGTACATCGAGCGTAGGGGCCTCCATCGAAGAGCTCGAAAAGGATATGAAGGATTTGATTGTTGAATGGGAAAACGTAAAGAAAAAGAGCGAATCGGCAAAGCGCCCGACATTACTATACACTGAGCCCAAGCTTTACATAAAAACCGTAAGGGATTTCATCTCGGCTGATATTAACAAAATACTGATTGATTCAGAGCCCGTGTACAGAGAGATCAAGAGCTACCTGAAACGCAATTTCCCCGACATTAAAATAAAGGTTGAGTTATACAGGAAGAAAGTTCCTATATTTGAGCATTTCGGGGTAGAGAACGAGTTAAAAAAGATATTCAAAAGACAAGTGTGGCTTAAGTCGGGCGGGCATATCATAATAGATGAGGCAGAAGGGCTTACGGTGGTCGATGTCAACACCGGCAGATACCAGAGCGGCAAGGACCAGGAAGAGACCATTTACAGCCTGAACCTCGAGGCGGCCACCGAGATCGTTAAGCAAATCAGGCTCAGAAACCTCGTTGGCATCATCGTCATTGATTTTATAGACATCAGGAACCCAAAGCTCAGGGACCAGATTTACGAGGCGTTCGTCGAGGCGCTCAAGCTGGACCGCTCCAGATCAGTAGTTCTTGAAATGTCCTCTTTCGGGGTCATTCAAATGACCAGGCAGCGTCTAAGAGAAAGCATTTTGTCAGAGCTTGCCGAGCCTTGCCCCTATTGCGAAGGTGTAGGGCTTCTTAAATCCCACCACACTGTGTCCTACGAAATCATCAGAGAGATAAAAAAGCAGATAGATAATTCCAAAGGAAATGAAAAGAAAATTATTGTCAAAGCTAACTCTAACGTGATAAAAGCATTAAAATTATCAGAGAAAGACAACATCGATAAAATGCAGAAGCAATACGGAATTGAAATAAACTTTAAAGGCGGAAGCGGCAGGGTAGAGAAATTCCAGGTGGAGATTGAATGAGTGGCTCCAACACTCTGGGGGTTTTTAGGTATATGGATGATATTTAAATGATGTCATGAAAATGGCAGGTTCAACAAGATGTTTCAAAGCTTACTTAAAAGTCTCTCTTCAATAAATTTCAGTACTATATTAGCAGCCCTATTAATACTTGGGGTATATGCTTGCGGCGGCGATGACCCGCCCGAGCCTGAAATTGCTCAGGATACGGTGACGGAAGAGGTGTCTCATGAGCCTCGGGCACAAGAGGAATACATGGGATACGAGTCAGACCCAGAATACACATATAAAGAAAGCGAGCGCGTCGGCAGGCTCCCAAGGATCACCACAATCACTATAGCCACGCTAAGTCCTGATATAAGAGAAGGGTTTAAGGCCCTTGTGGAAAGTGATAGCGCGAATAAAGGAGATTTAGATTTTTTATATCAGTGGAAATTAAACGGAGAGGAAATTGTAGGCGGCACGGATCAGGTATTAGAATGGCAGGACGAGTTTACCAAGGGCGATACCTTATCTGTTGCTGTAATTCCCGTAAGTGAGCTCGGCCAAGGGGCTTTGCAGGCGGAGGGCAGCATAGTCATTCCAAACTCTCCCCCGAAGATTATCTCAGAGCCCGGCTCTTTGTTCGACGAAGGAGAGTTTAACTACACGGTCGAGGCCGTTGACCCTGACGGCGACAGTATTGATTTTACCTTGAAGGGCGCTCCCAAGGGGATGACCATCGAGCCCGCTACAGGGCTCATCACCTGGGTGTACGGCGCGCAAGACACGGGCGAATTCGAAGTCCTTATCGTAGTAACCGATTCAGATGGCGCAGAGTCCTCACAAACGCTCAATTTCACTATCCATGAAGACGGCTATACACCGGATTCACCTTGAAAAAGG
The DNA here is from genome assembly GCA_965216785.1 of Thermodesulfobacteriota bacterium. Taxonomy (GTDB): domain Bacteria; phylum Desulfobacterota_D; class UBA1144; order Nemesobacterales; family UBA2774; genus UBA2774. The sequence goes on along the minus strand of OZ244197.1, from coordinate 352,538 downwards.
CCGCCTGGCCATTACCCTTACTTACTTGAAGCAGTATTAATATCTGACCGATACGGGTCGAAATTTTCATTCAATTTACTGTTTTCAGAAATCTTATGAAGAAACCGATATTACGGTTTGATCGTCTATGCAAATTCTATGAAGAGGGCGGAAACCGGGTCAATATCCTCCATGACGTAAGCGTGGAAATCCCAGCCGGGGAGCTTGTCGTACTGCTTGGAAAAAGCGGCTCCGGGAAGACTACGTTTCTAAACCTTGTTTCAGGAATCGATTCACCCGACAGCGGACGTATTGAAATTGACGGCAAAGATATTTCGGGCCTTACAGAGAACGAGCTCACACTTCTTAGAAGGGATCAGATAGGTTTTATCTTTCAGTTTTTTAATCTTATCCCCACTCTTACCGTGATAGAAAACGTATCTCTTCCAAGCGAGCTTACAGGGCAGCCAAGGAAAGATAGCTTTGATAAAGCACTCATTCTCTTAGGCATGGTCGGTCTTCAAAATAGGGCCGATTCCTACCCCGATGTTCTCTCGGGTGGAGAGCAGCAGCGTGTCGCCATTGCACGCTCTCTCATCAACGACCCTGCGCTGATCCTGGCTGACGAGCCTACCGGAAACCTCGACACGGAGACTTCAAAAGAGGTCCTTGAGCTGCTGCTAGGGATACAGCGTAAGTCCGGGAAAACAATGATAATTGCAACGCACAGCGGTGAAATAGCGGGCCGGGGAGACACAGTTTACAGCATTGAGAAAGGGAGCCTCGTCCGGGTATCTGGTAACTAAGCACAGTTAACTAATCATGAATCTTACTTTACTCGGAGTCGGATTTAGCTATATAAGAAAACACGCGCTCCAGAGCTTTCTGCTCGTTCTCGGAATCGCTCTTGGCGTAGCGCTTGTAACCTCTGTAGATCTCGCGAACAAGAGCGCGGCGCTATCGTTTTCAATCAGCACCGAGGCGTTTTCCAAAGGTGCCACACACCGTATAACCGGGAGAAACGGCAGTGTCGAAGAAGGTGTATATGTCGATCTAATAAAACAGGGCGTAAGTAATGTCCTGCCTTACGTCGAAGATTATATTAACGTCCCTGCTCTTGACGGGCGCGCTCTTAGGCTTATCGGCATCGATCCCTTCTCGAGCTCAAATTCAAGTGAAAGTATTTTAGATCAGGACCTGCCGCCGGAAACCTTCTCTTCATTACTCACTGCGCCAGGCGCTGTTCTCTTACCCAAGTCCCTATCAGATAGTGAAGGAATAAGCAAAGGGGATCAGCTCCAGATCACCTACGGCTCTATGAGTGAAAAAGTTCGGATAATCGGCTTTATAGAACCCGATAGAAGTGCCGGGGCAATTGATCTTGACGGAATTATAATCAGCGATATATCGACGGCGCAGGAGCTTTTGAATAAGAGCGGCCTGCTAACACACATTGATCTCTCTCTAGATGACAAGTCATCAGAGGGCAGTCTCAGTCTTGCCCTCATACAAGATATTTTGCCTGAAGGCATGGATATCGAGCGCATCGATCAGGTGTCTAAATCAGCCGAGAGTATGACCAGGGCTTTTGAGCTCAATTTGATGACCCTCAGCCTGCTCGCTCTTTTTGTGGGCTTATTCCTTATTTATAACGCCGTCATATTCTCGGTTCTCTCAAGACGCCACACATTCGCCGTGCTTCGCGCGCTCGGCGTCACAGGCCCCGAGGTCTTTAAAACGGTCCTTGTCGAAACCCTCATACTGGGAATCATCGGAAGTATTTTGGGTTTATTTCTCGGCGCTTTTATGGGAAGGGGGATTCTCGGCCTCGTTACGAGCACTATAAACGACCTCTACTTCACACTCACGGTTACAGATTTCACCCTATCACCCTATACTATGATAAAAGGTTTACTGCTTGGGATAGTAGCATCGGTTATTGCCGGCGTTGTTCCCGCTTACGAGGCTTCCCGTGTTAAACCGGCGGGCGCTCTGTCCCGGTCCACATTGGAAAGCTTGGTGCTTAAGTCACTTAAGCCTTTAAGTTTTGCCGGGGCGGGTTTAATCGCTACCGGCTTACTGCTTATATACATTCCTTCAGATAGCCTTGGCCTCGGCCTCGTCTCTGTGTTCTTAATACTCCTCGGCTCTTCCCTTCTTGTCCCTCTCATTACGAGAGTGTTAATGAATCTCTTTTCATACCTTGGCGGTTCTATCGGGGTTATCGCTCAAATGGCTCCACTCAATGTTGTACGCTCACTAAGCCGCACAGGTGTTGCCATTGCCTCACTCACAGTTGCTGTTTCGGTCATACTGAGCGTAGGGATTATGATAGGGAGCTTCAGGGTCACAGTTGTAAGCTGGCTCGAGGGCACGCTTAACGCAGATATTTTCATTTCCGCAGCTTCGCAGAACGTAAGCAGCAATATTGGGCTTGATCCCGCTATTTTCTCTGAAGTTGCCGGTTTCCCCGGCATAGATAATGTTGCTACGGCCAGGAGACTAAGGCTTACGAGTCCCGAGTACGGACCCTTCAACCTGCTCGCCGTAACAGAGGATATAGCGTCTGAGAATAAAAAATTCATATGGAGCGAGGGAAGCCCGGCACAGATTTGGCAGAAACTTCTTAAGGACTCGGTCTTGGTCTCTGAATCATTCGCATATAGAAACAACATTCAGCCCGGCCCTGGGCATACCGTCAAGCTTCTTACTGACAATGGGTACAGGGAGTTTAAAGTCGCTGGCATTTATTATGATTACAGCTATCAAACAGGGGTCGTCCTGATGTCGGATACTGTATATCGTTCTTTATGGGACGATGCGCTGATTAATTCTCTTGCGGCAAATGTTGTCTCGCGGCAAGACCCGGCAGAAATAGCGCGGGAGCTCACAAATGAATTATCTCAAAAATATAATGTCCGCGTCCGTTCCAACTATGCTCTCAAAGAGTCCGCCTTAAATACATTTGACCGCACTTTTAAGGTCACGGGAGCGCTCAGGATTCTAGTCGTGGTGGTTGCGTTCATAGGTGTCCTTAGCTCACTCATGGCCCTTCAGCTTGGACGGGTAAAGGAGTTCGGCATGCTCAGGGCAATCGGAATGACGGTGGCGCAGTTAAGAAAAATGACATTTTTAGAAAATGCCCTCATTGGCCTCACAGCAGGATTGCTCTCCATCCCAGTGGGTCTTCTGCTCTCGTATTTACTCATTTATGTGGTAAATCTCCGCTCTTTCGGATGGACTATCGATCTCACGCTTCAGCCTAGGTTCTTCGTCGAGGGGATTGCAGTATCCGTTATAGCGGCTTTAGCTGCGGGAGTTTATCCGGCTCTTGTAATAGACCGGGAAGACACAGCCGCTTTATTAAGGGAGGAGTAAAAAGGTTTATTATGAAAAAACGATACATAGTCGCATTCATTTTAATTCTCTCTTTTTTTACAGGTCCATTCATCTTACTATCCTGGGCTGAGCCGGAAAAGGAGCGTCGCACTGACTTTTCAAGCACCCTCTCAGGCGAGCCACATCCAGGTTTTAAGAGGGCTCAGGAAGTAAGGAATTTTAAGTTCCCTGAGGATTCGGGCCCGCACCCTGGGTATCAAACCGAATGGTGGTATTACACCGGCAATTTAGAGGACAGCTCAGGCCGCAGCTTCGGTTACCAGCTTACCTTTTTCAGGAGAGCTTTAACCCCCGATAATATAGAGAGGGAATCTGCTTGGGCGGCAAACCAGATTTATTTCGCGCACTTCACTGTAAGCGATATAGAGAACAAGAAATTCTACAGCGCTGAAAGGTGGAGTAGGGCGGCGCTTGGGCTTGCCGGAGCAAAGGCCGATCCCCACCGCGTATGGATCAAGGACTGGAATTCTACTAAAGAAAGGGACGTAATCAAGCTTACAGCAAGCGATATTGATTTCTCAATTAATCTGACACTAGAGTCCCTAAAGCCCCTTGTTCTCCAGGGCGACCGTGGTCTTAGTCAAAAGAGCAGTGAGCCCGGTAACGCGTCTTATTACTACTCAGTTACACGCATTAAAACAGAGGGAAGTATCAAAGTAGACGGTAGTGAGTTTGAAGTGCAGGGACTCAGCTGGCTCGACCGTGAATGGAGCACGAGCGCACTTAGTGAAAAACTAGAGGGTTGGGACTGGTTTTCCATTCAGCTCGATGACGGGCGTGAAATTATGCTCTATCAGCTAAGAAAAAAAGACGGCTCTATTGATACTCACTCCGCCGGCACACTGATAGAAAAAGATGGTTCGACAATAGCTCTTGAGGCTTCGGAGTTCAATATAGAAGTCCTCAGTACCTGGGAGAGTCCTGAAACAGGTGTCACCTATCCCTCAAAGTGGCAGGTGTCTATTCCGGAATATGGGATTGATCTGACAGTCGTGCCCTATCAGCCCAACCAGGAGCTTAATCTCTCGTTCGTCTACTGGGAAGGAGCCGTAAGTGCTTCAGGCAGCGGTACATCCGGAAGCGGCTACGTCGAGCTCACCGGCTATCAATAATTCAATTGCTGAGTCCATTTTTAAGATCTGATAATTCAGCCATATTTATAGATATACACGCTCATGAAACTGAGGTATATTTAAGGATGTAGGGTGGTTATAGCAGTCCTGCACGTGGGTTACATGGGTAACTTAAAGTGGTTTATAAATTAATGCGGAGGATTTATGAGACGATCATTTGAGCCCGGGATGTTCATAGAAAAAAGAATCGATACAAAGCCCGACATGGCCGCGTCACGCTTTCACGCAAATTCCCCACAGGTGCTTTCAAGCCCTTCTCTCATTACATTCGTGCAGACAACGTGCGCCGATCTTATGGCCCCTTTTCTGGATAAGGGCGAGATGGTAGTGAGCACCAGGATTGAGCTAAGCCACTTTGCCTCTGTGCCAATAGGCTCAGAGCTTATGGTCAGGGCTGAAATCGATAAGTGCAAAGGCAGCACGATCTACTTTAAGATAGACGCATACGACGATACGGAAAAGATAGCCTCAGGCTCAAACGATATGTACATCGTAAATGAGGAAAGGTTTGCCAGGGGGATCGAAAGAAAGATCCAGTCCGGAACCAAAAAAGCCCAGTCTGTTTAATGTTTTCTCTTTTATACAGGTAAGATATAACTCAACCTGTCATTATAAAAATCATTTAAACTTCGGAGTATAAAATAATGGATAAAGGAATACTTGAAAATCTATATCATGTCGCGATAGCTGTAAGAGACCTTGAGCAGGTAGAAAAAATATACGAGACCGCTCTGGGTCTTAAAGTAGAGCACCGTGAGGTTGTTGAAGACCAGGGCGTAAAGACTTCCATGCTTGTGCCGGAAAAAGGCGGCACCGCAATCGAGCTTCTAGAGCCTTTAGACGATAACTCCCCCATATCTAAATTTCTGGATAAGAGAGGGGAGGGTATCCACCACATCTGTTATCTCGTAGACGATATCGAGGCTGTGCTGAATAGACTTAAAGATCAGGGGGTAAGACTCATAGACGAATCCCCCAGGCCGGGCGCCTACAACTCAAGGGTGGCGTTCATCCATCCAAAGGCGATGAACGGAGTCCTCATCGAGCTTGCCGAGATCAATAAAGCGGAATAGAAAGTGGGCGGTGAATGCAGGGATTTACCTGTTCTCACCGCCCAATAAGAGGTTTAGAGTGATGATTGTTTTTAATAGTCAATCTAAAAGGATACGAGCTCTGCATCTTCATCGATAGCAAGCCCGATTCCTCTTATGTAAACCTTTTCATCTGTAGAGCCGTTCTCCTGCGGGTTACAATCAAGTGTGGTAAGCGTATCACTGAACTCTCCTGCAGGCACGTCAATAGTCTCGCCGAAAAGCAGTATCTCGGCCTGGTCCTCGGCTATGCCGGGCGCTACTTCCTGACTAAACACCATGCCGACCTGTGGATTCCCCGGCATAATTATTCCCGGCAGGTTCCCGTCCTCTCCGGCACGCCATGCCCCTTCGTGCCCGACTATCATCCCGTCCTCAAAATCGTCCACGTCTTCACCGAAGTAGCAAACGGTGCCGTCCTGGGCCTGAGCGAAGAAATTCCTTGAGACCTCGACCATTTCTCCATCCTCGAATTCTGCTTCCTCCACAACCCTTGTGGTTACCCCGGCAACTACTTCCGTCTCATCAAGAACTGTAATAATAATCTCAATGAAAGTGCCTTCATCGTCCTCGCCTTCGAGCACCAGCTCATCGCCCACGACCAGGGGGAAGAAACCGTTATCTATGGTTAATGAGAACACTCCGGTCTCCGGGTCACAGACAGCTATACTCGTGTTTGTTTCAGGACATCCCCCGTTGTTACCTCCCCCGCCCCCGCTGCTGCTGCAGCCGCCAATGGACAGAATAGATATAGTTACCAATAAAGCCGTTAGGCTAATTAAACGCTTCATACTAATACCTCCTCTGTAAACTTGAATTTAATTGCAGAATAGCAAACTAGAATTACGCGAATCTTTCACAATCATTACAAAACGGAAAGGAACCTGCACATTTCATACGCAATCCAAACCTCTTTCTCGGGGATACACCCCGGCCGATGGGGAAGGTGTGGCCGGGGTGGTAAATATATAATGAGAGAGAAGGTGGGCTGTGTTTAAAAGCATTTAGATATTAGGGCTGGCAATCAATATGAAAGGGGACCTCTCCCTCCGCTGCCCTTCCAGCAACAATACTGTTAAGAGAGGTCCCTTTACCCTTAAAGGGGCTATTCAATTTATTGGCTATTCAATAGCCGTAAAGTTACTTTCAGTTATTGTCTGATTCCCGCTTTCCTCGATCGCGAGTATTTCGAATTTATAATCATCGCCGGGGATAACAAATTCCGGAGGAAGCGTTACCTGAAGCACTCCCGCCGGAAGTTTTATAGTGAACGTTTCCGTGGGGTCTGTGCTCTCATTTTCTACCACGACCTCGTAACCGGTGACAGTAATATCAAAGTCTGCTTCATCGCACTCCCCGAAATCAGATTCCGTATCGATCTTGTTCACTACCGCCTCCCACGAAATTACCGGCATGCTCGGGTCCAGCTCAGGGTCTTCTTCCGGATCCGGTGATACAGGCGAGGTAACTACGGGTCCGCACGGTAAGTCATGAGTTAATGTCGCTGTAGCAAATAGTTTTTCGTTGTCGACAGTTCTACCGTGGAACTTATATTCACCCGCGGGTAAAAACTCGAGGATCTCGGGCAGGGTCATTTCTTCCTCGTAGTTAGGCTCGTTACTCTCCATAAAATTCTCGGTAGTGCCGAATCTCCTCAGCTTCCCTAGGTTGGTAACCCAAAATACGATACGCCCGTCAGGTCCCCTGACTATGGTTCTCTTCCATGGCTCTCCGTCAAAAAAGAGCTGAAGTCCGGAGTCTCCATCGGTGGAATTTGTCTCGATCCTAACCTCGGCGTCTTCAAATGCCTCAGCGGTTCCTGAGAGACCCATGACGAATACCGCCGCCAAAAGTAGAGCAAATAACCCGATACGCCCCCGCATTCTAAAACCGTCGGAAATAAACCCAAACGCCTTTATACGTCTCATAAAACACCTCCTGATTTAGATTTTACATACAGACTATCAGGAGAGGATTACGGGAATATTTCCCTAACATTACGGTTTTGAAATAATTCAGGGTGGAGATAGTAGAAACAATCTGAAAGGCTACTTTACGCAGGCAAGTGTACTGAAAATACCGAGCCCGAGCCGGGCTTGCTCAGGACCTCGACGTATCCCCTGTGAGCCCCGACGATAGCTTTGACCAGGCTAAGCCCGAGGCCGAGCCCTCTTTGAGTCCTGCTTTTATCGCCCCGGTAAAGCCTGTCCCAAATGTTGTCGAGCTCTTTGTCGGATATGCCGACCCCGGTGTCTTTTATCGTGATTTTTACTTCTTTGTCTTCCCGGCTGGCTTCGACGTCTACTCTCCCTCCGGCAGGTGTGTACTTAATGGCGTTATCAAGCAGGTTTGCCAGCACCTGGCGCAAACGGTTACGGTCGGCTGTGAGATAAATCTCTTCCGGGAAGCCGGTTTTGACAGTAACGCCTTTTTCCTCAGCAACATAGTCGTAGAGGTCTACTATGTCTTCAATAAGCGGAGTCACGTTCATCTTTTCTGGGTTAAGCTTCATGGCTCCCGTCTCCGCTTCCGAGACGTCCATCAGAGTATTCAGCATTATTAAGATTCGCTCAGATTCCTCAACGCAATCAACCAGGGCCTCGCGTAGCGTCTCCCCATTTTGCTCTGACGCGAGCGCTACCTCGGCAGTGCCTCTAAATCTTGTCATCGGCGTCCTCAAATCGTGCGCAACATTATCCAGCACTCCCCTCATTCCGTTAACCAAGGTCTCTATTTTACTGAGCATAGTGTTAAAGAGCGATATCAGCTCTCTGTACAGTTCATCGGTCTCAGGCACTGGTACCCTGACGTTCATTTTCCCGCTTTCCACTATGGAATTGAGCGTAGATATGAGCTGTCTGACAGGGTTAAGAGCACGGTCGGCTACGAACAGCCCGCCTAAATAGCCAAGGACCAGGATAGGAATCAGAGAAAAGAGGTATACCCGGCGTATACGGCTCAAGAGGTCTTCTCTTGCGTCAATTTCTTGTCCGATCTGTAATATCGAGCCATCCGATACTCCTAGAGTCGCAAACTCAATCCGCTCCTCCATCCCGCTTTCTGTAAGATATGCCCACTGTGTATACTGGGAGTAAAGTGTTTGATCCATTTGCGCAAGGTTAACGCCCTCCCAATCTTGCGGGATTCTCAGCAGCGCCGTATCCCCTTGTTTTGTGACCATTCGTACTATGAAAGGGTCGTTCGCGTCTTCAAACACTTCTGTATGAAGCGCCTCAGTGCCGCTTTCCAGATATATATCCCTTAGCTCCTCTATATCCTCCCCTACTTCCTCTCTACTCTGCTCATATATAAATTTAGATATCACCGAGTATGCGTAGATGTTTACAATAAGGGAGCTCAGGACAAAGAACACCGTGTACCACGTTATCATCCTGAAGCTGTTTGATTTAAAGAGCAGTTTAGGGTTCTTTAAGAACATAGCCAACACCTCTTATGGTATGGATCATCTTCTTTTCAAATCCTTTGTCCACTTTGTTACGGAGCCTGCAAACTAGCACGTCCACGACATTGGTCTGCGGGTCGAAGTTATAATCATATACGTGCTCCATTATGAGGGTCTTCGAAAGCACCCGCCCGGCGCTCCGCATAAAGTATTCGAGAAGGGTGAATTCCCGCGGCTGCAGATTTATATTCTTATCATCTCTTATGACTTCGCGGTTGAGTATGTCCATCGTAAGGCTGCCGACGCTCAGTCGTGTCGATTCAGCCGCCCCGCTCGCCCGTCTGATAAGTGCGTATATGCGTGCCAGAAGCTCTGAGAACGAAAACGGCTTTGTAAGATAGTCATCGCTCCCGCTTTCAAGCCCCCTGATCCTATCGTCCACCGAGCGTTTTGCGCTGAGTATTATTACGGGGGTATTGACCTTGCTTCTCCTCAGCTCTTCTATAACGCTCAGCCCGTCTAGCTTAGGAAGCATGATGTCTACAACTGCTGCGTCGTATGACTCATGAAGCGCCAGGCTCAGACCCTCCTCTCCATCTTCGGCGTGGTCTACCGCAAATCCCGCCTGTTTTAAGCCCTTATTAATAAAGGAGGCTATCTTTTTATCGTCCTCTATAACCAATACCCGCATAATTTAACCTTCTTACACATTTTTTATTCATACGCAAGCCTACTTAAACTTATTTCGCTAGAATTCATACGACAGAATAAGTTTTGTTGAAAAAGCGTTCACAGCGTCATTAGGGAAAGCGCTTCCTGGAAAGAAGAATCCAAAAGATAAAGCAGCCGCGATTTTTTCACTTTTCTGCTCGAACCCGAGTATCAGATCGATCTCGCTCCCAAGACTCTTGTTCACTCCGTCAGGCTCGGCTTCAAGTGTTGATTCCCTAATTTCATCCGAAGCCTCAGTCTGAAAGTAGTAGTGATATACGAGGTCAATAGAGGTTTCCTCAGTAGGAAGAATTCCTACATCCCCTGTCAATATAGAAAGATTGCTAAGCTCCGGGTCAAACAGCTCTCCGTAATAAAGGAAATCAACCACACCATTAAAATCCCCTTCGTTACTCTGAAGCCCCGTCTGACGGAATTCCTCGGTCCCAAACGCGTATCCGAGCGTAATTGAGGGCTCGAGCAAGGTGTCAAAAGCGTAAACCGTACCTATATCAAACCCGAACCCACTTAAATTATTCGTACCTTCCTCCCCTGTCACATAGGCAAGCTCTATCCAGTAATCCAGACTGTCAGTAGCCTCTCCGTCAGAGTGAATCCCGATAAATATAGGGCTGTCGTTCTCACCCGTGGTATCATCACGGGCCACAAAGTATGCCGCCACGTTTGTATCCTCGTTAAAGAAATAAGTCGAATAAGCAATATAGTTATTTATCTTGTCACCGGCGCTCTCTCTCAAAAGATCCCTATTTACGAGACCGCCCCGGCTCACGGAAAGCTGGGTAACAACGCCATAAGTCAAAATAAAAGCTCTAACCCCGTCAAGCTCTGCGTCATAAAGCCACTGTCTTTCGTCATCAAACTGCTGACGTCCGATTTGAAGTGAAAACCTGTCATCAAATAAATCTTTTAGAAAAAGATAGGCTTCCTCGACTTCAAACACCGAGCGGTCTTTTTGTTTCCGGCCGTCCTCTATCTCAAATTCCAAGCCGAGCTTAAAGTTCGCGAACACCTGAAGGAAGCTGAACGGATCAAAGGAGAAAGCAAGATTCACTTCAGGCTCTATTGTGGAAAGGTCTTCATCTGTAGAGCCGTCCAGGTCCACGTTCCTGTCGAGCTTATACTCAACCTCAATCTGAGCTCCGAACGTAAGGTAGGGGGCAATTTTAAACCTTGTCTCCGGGGGTTCGTTTGGGTCAAAGCCTTCCGAACGGGCTTTGCGCGCCTGTCCGTAGGATTCGGTAGGAAGCAAGAGTAAAAATATAAAGACTGTCATGATAGAAAGCACCTTATAGTTGATTTTCATCATTTAGCCCGCTCTAGCCCATCGCCATCGTTGAATCTCAATTACAGCTGTAAAAAGTAATCTTAAGTTACCGTCATTACTTACGCATAGGAGTAAGATACTTAACCCTAATATATTATGATTCTACTATATTATAATTCCTCATTCTATCATTTAACGGTAAATATCCTGAATATTACAGTAATGTAATTTTCACGTAATGATTGTGTAATAGTGGCTCTTTACTCTGGTTCTCTAGGGGGGCGGCTACTATAGATCATATAGTGCAGACAGCACTGCATTTTATTGTAAAGCTATTAATCGCAATTTCTCTATATATCTTTCTACTCTTGCCGGGTTCTTCAGCGGAGGAGCTTGAGTACGGAGAATCGGGAGAAGAAAATTATAAGACTTACTTAACCCAGACCCTTCCTAAAAACCTACTTCTCGGCGCGAGTAATACATTTAGGGGCTGGAACCTCGCTATTTTAGGCACTGCTACGGGGGCGTCTCTACTGCTTTCCCAAACAGATGCCGACCGAGAAATCCAGGATAGTCTGAATAACTCTTTAGGTAAATTCGGTGATATCGGTGATATAGGCGGAAACGCACTCACACTCGCCGGTATCAATACTGCTTTATTTTTAATAGGTTCCAGCTCTGGCGATGAGAAACTTATAGAGACGGCAAAGGCTCTTTTTGAGGCGAATATTTTAACAGCCTTCAGCACAAGTGTGCTCAAGCTTACAGTAGGTAGAGAGAGACCTGACGGCAGCGGCACGCGTTTTACCTCGTCGTTTCCTTCGGGTCACACATCAGGCAGCTTTGCTCTCGCCGCTACCGTAGATTCAATGTACGGTCATAAAATCGGTATCCCGCTCTACGCTTTTGCCGGGTTTGTAGGGCTGTCCCGAATCTCCGATAACAAACATTTTCTATCCGACGTACTGTTCGGCGCGGCGCTCGGCACGGCCATCGGAAGGGGAGTAGCCAAGGTGCACAAAAATAAAAAGGGAAACAGATTTACCGTTTTGCCTTTTACCGACGGACAGTCTTCAGGGTTGATGTTCACTCTAAGCTGGTAGTTGCAGACAAGTATGCGAAACCAATTTTGTGCCGCCGCATCTATAATACAATAAGTAAGATAAATCATGTTATGAGACGGTCTCGATAATGGCACAAGAAGATTGTAAATTCACAGAGCTGACTCCAACCGGGGTTACATGTCCTGATTGCAAATGGGGAGAATTAAATCCCGTAAGGGGCCGCTTCGGCCCTGTATACAAGTGCAGGGAAAAAGAATGTAATTTCTGGGTAGACTCAAGGCCTAACAGTGAGTACTGCACGGCTCACTAATGGTAGAAAGGTACGAAAATAATCCCCGACAGGTGCAGCGACCGCTCATGCCCGTACCGTAATCCCCATAAGCTTACCAAGCAGTAATGCACTCTTTGATTCTCTGCTGTTTAGATTATAAAATAGGCCATAACGGCTATAATCAGCGCCGATATTATATTTAGTACTAGGCCCGTTTTTATCATTGTCCGCTGTTTTATCTTTTCCGTTCCGAAAACCAGCGCGTTTGGCGGTGTCGCGACCGGGAGCATAAAAGCGCATGATGCCGCTATCCCCGCGCTCAGAGCCAGCACATCAGGCGAGGCGAGTGAAAGCTCTTGGCCGAGGGTCAGAAATATAGGTACCATAATCGCCGCGCTCGCCGTGTTACTCGCAAACTCCGTCAAGAAAATCATTAGTGTTACTGAACCCAAGAGCAAAAGTAATAGACCGTAGTGGGACATGCCGGATTCGACTATCCCTGCAAGGTATCTGCTCGCCCCCGTCTCTCCCAATACTCCGCTCAGCACGAGTCCCCCGCCAAATAAGAGCAGCACCCCCCAGTCCGTAAAGCGCTCCACCTCCTTCCACCTGATAGTTCTGAAAAGCACAAGTAACACTATCGCGAACACAGCGATAAGCGAGTCAAAATTCTTTTCTATCCCCAAGAGTGATGAGAGGGGTTTGCTAAATAACCACAGTAGCACGGTGATTGCAAATATAGCCGCGACCTTATAACTCTTAGGATTACTGAATACTAGCTCCACTGTTGTTTTACGGACCGTTCTTACTTCCGGAAGCCTTGGTCTTAATTTGAAATAGAGTACTACTATCATCACGGGGAACAGTACCAATACGGCTGGAATTCCGATACTTAACCATTCGCTGAAGCTAAGGCCCAGGTTCGCTGCGGTTATGGCATTCGGCGGGCTTCCTATTATGGTTCCTATACCGCCGATATTGGCCGAGTAAGCGACCCCGAGCAGAATGAAAGTTTCGTTCGCCGCGTTCTTTTCTTTAAGGCTCGCTATAAGTCCGAGAGCAACGGGAAGCATTATAGCGGTCGTCGCCGTGTTGCTTATCCACATGCTCAGAACCGCGGTTGATACGAATAGCCCTAGTATCGAGTACAGCATTTTCGTGCCGGCGGCTTTCATTATATAGCCGGCGAAAAGCTCGTCCAAGCTGTACTTGTGCAAGGCCGCCGCCAGTCCGAAACCTCCGAGGAACAAGAATATTATCGGGTGCGCGAAGTAGCTCAGAGCCTCTTTAACGTTGAAAATACCCGTTATAACAGCCAGCACCGGCACTATCAGCGCTGTGACCGTAATCGGAAGGGCTTCGGTCAGCCATAGGGCAGCTATGAACAGCAGTATCGAAAGCCCTTTCAAAACGTTCTTATCAATAGGCGCGAATTGGTATAGAGCCACTGAGCAAAGCGCGCTTATTATGATAATCGCATATTTAGTCATACAGAGACCGTATAGGTTTAGTAAATGCCTGGTTTTTTAAAGAGGACCGGCATAAGACTACTTTACACAAATTTCGGAAATATTTTGAGTCTGAATTACTTGGCAGGGACTTTCTCGATAACCCACAGCTTCTTCTTCGTCCATCTTCCCCATCCGGGATTATGCAGGAGGTAGCGGCCTTTAAATTTTTCTCCGCTTGCCGAGATTATATATTTTATGCTGTTTTCGGTAAGTATGCTGTAAGGGCCGCTGTCCCAGGTCTTAAGCCGCCCTTGTCCGTAAGCATCCTTATAAATGTCATCCAGGGATTCATCAATAGACATATCTTCCCCAGCCTCTTCAATCGCAATCTTCCTCTCTTTTTCTACTCCCGGAACTCCCCCGGGCAAAATCCATGACCTTATCTCTTTATTATTCTCAAGAGTCAGATCATAGTGCGGTCTATTTGTTTTATGGTGCCGGATTATAAATCTAGAGGTTTCGTTCATAAATAAGCTTAAGTCCCTTTAGTGTGAGAAACTCGTCTACAGATTCGATAGCTTTACTCTCAGTTGCTATGAGGTTCGCGGACCCTCCTGTGGCAATTACCCCCGGGCTTGTTTTCATCTCTTCACGGATATTCGCCACTATGCCGTCAACTAGCCCGGCGTATCCGTATACGAGACCCGACTGCATACTCTCAACTGTAGTTTTCCCTATCACGTTTTCCGGCTTCATGATTTCCACTCTCGGAAGCTTGGAGGCTTCTCGGTAAAGCGCTTCGGCCGAAATCATTAGCCCCGGTGTTATTATGCCGCCCATATACTCGCCCTTTTCCGAGATGCAGTCAAATGTCGTCGCCGTGCCAAAATCCACAACTATCACATTGCTTTTATACTTCTCAAAGGCTGCCACACCGTTACATATCCTATCCGCACCTACCTCTTTTGGGTTGTGATACAAAATGGGCATTCCCGATTTTACTCCCGGGCCTACTACTATGGCGTCCACATTGAAATAGGTATCTATAGCGTCCGTTATCGTGCCAAGTATCGTAGGCACTACGCAAGATATCGCGGCCCCATCTACGTTATCAATGTCAATTCCTCTAAACTCGAGAAGGTTTTTAAAGAGGAGCCCATACTCATCAGAAGTCTTCGCTTTATCGGTCCCGACCCGCCAATCGCATACAATCTCATCCCCATTGAATAGTCCGAATACTATATTGGTGTTACCTATGTCTACTGCTAGTATCATCTTTTTACACTCTACCTATCAGAAATGAGAATATATTCTTTATTTTAGACCCCACCTTCTTCTAAGGAGCCACTCTCCTGAAAGAAGCCCCACAAGCAGGAAGAAAAAGATCGGGCTGTCCCAAAGCTCCACAGTCTCATAGCCCGTTATCGTCCTCTTTTTCCTGTGATCTATACCGAGCTTCCCAGGGCTTTGTTCCGTAGTAATAAATCTCCCGCCTGTATTCTCGGCTATTGATTCCAAAAGCCCTTTATTCGCAGTCGGGCCCCTGACTTCGTTCTCGGCAGGCTCTACGCTAAATGATATACCATTATTATCAGAGTCGGTAAATAAATCGTAATCATCATCTGATACAGTAAGCCTGTAATTCCCGTACTCGCTTACCCTTATCTGTCCGCTGTATCCGTTCTCAGAAGTCTTCTCGATTTTTATATCTTCCTCTTCTCCGCCGGGAAGTATTAACACTGGCTTAGTATCCTTTTCTGTAATATCAGCTTCCGATCCCCTGACCTCAATTTTAGCGCTGTCTCCGGGATTGTAGATTGCTTTGTCCGTGCTAATCCGGATATTCTGTAGTTCCGGGTCATCCACGAACCAGAGGAAAAGCCTGTTCCAGAATTTTCCGTAATAAGGTGATAAGTCCCCGTCTCCCGCGCCCACGAAATTCCACCTCCATGAGGAGTCGGATAGAAATGCGGCCACTTTTCCCTTCTCTACCTCGCCTACAGCGAGCAGAGGCTCTCCTTGTGGTGTCTTGAGCAGGGTCGCAGCGTCCGGGTCGACGCCGTTTACTATATTAAGCCCCTCGAGCTCGGGCATATTGTCCCAGTATCTCTCGTTCTCATCTTTGTTAGGAATTATTCTCATTATCGGGTGGTTCCTACCCGCTTGAGTTAGCTCCGGTCTGAACGCCTGATCGCTTATCGAATCGGACAGCGTGCGCGGGAGATAATCGAGCTCTACGGGTAAAATGTCGGAGATCGGAGTTCTCCCGTAGTTTCCGCTCTCAAAGCTCTTATTGCCCCCGATCATTAAAAACGCTCCTCCCTCCTGGGTTATATAGTCCTTAACACTCCTCAAGTGAAAGCCGAATATCCCGTAGGGCTGAAAGTTAAAATTCTGGAATATGACTACGTCAAAGCTTTTAAGCTCGCTTCCGAATATTTCATTTACCGGGAAGGGGATCAGGCTGAGCTCACTCTCGGAAGCGAACACCAGGTCAGAGGGGTCCCTCAGGATAAAAAATGAAACGAGATCGATGTTCGGGTTTCTCTTCATCGCCCTTCTCATAAACCTGACGTCCCAGGACGGGCTCCCCGCTACATGCAGCACCCGTATCTTGTTAATAATAACGTCGGTGAAAAAAGATTTTTCGTTGTTCTCAGGAATCTGATCACCAGATACTTTAGGCACAGAAACCGTGTAGATTTTTCTCCCGAGAGTTATAGGGTTTATCTCAAAGCTGACAATTCCTTCTTTGGTCTTCGGAGGCAGATAGACCTCCTTAATGGAAATGAGCCTATTGTCTTCATAAAGTGAGACCGGAAGGTCTATCCCGTCTTTTCTGTTTGTCTTAACAACAACCTCAACCGGGAATTCGTATCTTAGAAAAGTTACCTCGCTCGCGTTTATATCATCTATCCATACATCGTTCTCCGACGTGCCGGATACAGGGCTTACGGAGTTGATCGGGAAATCCACGTCCTCTAAATCATCTAAAATCTCCACGGATCGACCATCCTCCCTGCCGCCGTCAGAAATGAGGATAGCAATATCTGTCTCACCCCTATCCCTCTTTTCCTTTAGCTCCCTAACTAGATTTCCGAAACTCGTATGCTTCCCGAGGGGCTCATCTTCGAATACAGCTTCTTTAGACGTGGGCTCGAGAGTGTCATCGAAACTTAAGTACTCAACGATGTAGTTCTCTTCAATCTCGGTAAAGAAGCCGGTGTTTTTGTCTAAAAACCCCCGGACTCTATCTATCCTGGTATTCCCGCTCTCATCTCCTGAAAGACTCATGCTAAACGAGCTGTCTACAATAACACTCAGGTTTTTCTTCTCCTCCTTATAGGACTCTTTCCTTAGGGCAGGGTTAAGGAGCAGGAACGCTATCAGAACGAAGGAAAGCGCGTGCAGTGAGATAAGGGCAAATTTCTTTTTGCCGTCAGTCAGAAATCTAGTGCTCCTGTACGATCCGTAGACGACTACTACAGCTAAGAGTACTAGTAATACAGCCTCGAATATACCCGGGGGATTTAAAAATATAAGGTTACTTATAGAAGTTTCCATTAGAATAAATTTACCACAGAACCCGGAGGTATCGCCCTTAACTTAAAATATGAGAAACTCTCCAGCCCTCATTATAACCTCGCCGTCAACCTCAACCGTAGGCTCCATTATGACGCCGTCTAAATGACTCGCCACCCTTATCACCCCTCCCATGCTCTTGTTGTCACCGAATGCAATGTGCACAGTTCCTATTACCTTTTCGTCCTCGAGCACGTTTCCGGTTATAAGGGCCTTGTCATGGGTTCCGATTCCTAGCTCCGCAAGGTTATAAGCGTCTTTCCCATGCGGCTTCATAATGGATTCCAGTTTTTCCGCGGCCTCTCCGCCTGAGATTTCCACGGCATAGCCGTCTTGTACTTTTATTCGTATTACCTCACCTTCTAGAATTCCCACTCCTGCCATCGAGCCGTCCATAACCACTGTGCCGCTTGATTTTCCCTCTAGCGGAGCTGCGTACGCCTCCCCCGCTGGAAGGTTGCTAAAGTCACCCGAGTTGTGGTTAAGTCCCGTATCGGGCTGACCTTCTCTGGATTCCAATACGAGGTTTATATCCGTGCCTTTCTCAGATGTTACCCTCACGTTCGTCCCCGCGCTCAGGATGTCAGCAAGCTTATTGCTCTTCTCAGCTATTTGGTTAAAGTCTGCGTTTAGCGTGCGGATCATCATGTCTTCTGTAATCCCGGGAAGCGTTGCTATCCTGACCCCCGCTTTGCTTGCCTCACGTCTTGAATCCGTATGGCTAAGCGATTTAGATGTGGGTATCAGTACTACATCCACATCTTTCATAAGCCCGGCTACCGCAAGGGGAGGCTCCTCGCCGTTTGATTCCCTAGGGGTAATCTCCGTTATTATCGCCTCTGCCCCGGCCTCTTTGGAAGCCTCCCAAAGGGCGTAGCCTATTGATCTTGCAGGCTCGTCGGTTATCACGAGCACGCTTTCTCCCGGCTTTACAGCCATACAGTCATTCACCGCGATCCTTGCGGCACTCATAAGTTTTTCGTTATTAGTTTCAGTCATGCGTTAACTCTCCGGTATCTAATTTCTCTTTTCTCATATTCGAGAGATAGTATACTATGTATCATACAACCATGGGTTGTAAATGTAATTGCTTCGAGATTTGGGTATAGATAAGCTAAAAGGGGAGGAGTCCTTGATGTCTACAATCGGGATAGTCGCGCCTTACTGGAGCGATATTACAATGGACGAGCTCGTAGAGTACGCAAAGCTCGCCGAAGAGCTCGGCTACGACTCCGTTTGGGTGCCCGAGATGTGGGGCAGGGACGCGTTCTCGCTCATTGGTCACCTGGCGGCGAGGACCTCAAAGATAAAACTCGCAACCGGGATAATCTCCGTTTTCAGCAGAACCCCCGCCATGATAGCCCAGAGTGCGGCCACGCTTGATGAAATCTCCGGCGGGCGCATCATGCTCGGGATCGGCACCAGCGGTCCAATCGTAATTGAAAATTGGCACGGGATAAAATACGAAAAACCTCTTCAAAGGACCAGGGAATACGTAGAGATCATTAAGATGGCCCTTAACTATGAGAGGGTAAATTACGAGGGCGAGATATTTAAGCTCAAGAATTTCAAGCTCCAGTTTAAACCCCTGCGGAGTGACATACCCATACTCATTGCGGCCATAGGGCCGAAGAACACGTACCTTGCAGGGGAGGTGGCAGACGGCTGGATACCCTTTCTCATCCCGGTTCAGGGGTTAAAGGATGCCGCTGAGCACTTGTCTCTTGGTGCTGAGTCAGCGGGTAGGGATATTGGCGAAATAAATATTTGTCCATATATTGCATCGGCGGTTTCAAGTGATGAGAAATCCTCAAAGAAAGCGCTTCAGGAGCACATTGCGCACTACATAGGCGCCATGGGAACGTATTACTACAATACGGTCAGCCGGCATGGTTTTGAGAATGAAGCTAAAAATATAGTGAATGCGTTTAAAAATAAAGACAGGGTAAAAGCGCTACGGAGCGTAAGCGATGAAATGCTCGATTCGCTCTCCATCTGGGGTACGGCCGAAAAGGGAAGGGCGCTGATTGAAAACTACCGCGCCCGTGGCGCCACTACCCCGATACTGCTGTTTCCGCCCAAAGCTACGCGCCAGGTTGTTAGGGACACCATCGAGTCCCTAGCCCCCGGCAATTAACTTTCATTGGGTTATCTAAAGCTTAGTTAGTAATAAACTCCTTAAGCACAGCACCAGTGCCGTTTTGTCTGAGCTTCTTAAGAGCGCGTCTTTCAATCTGCCTGATACGCTCCCTCGTCAAACTATAGCGGCATCCTATCTCATCGAGCGTGTAGGAGTCGTCATACCCGATACCAAAGCGCATTCTGAGGATATCCTCTTCCCTGTCGCTCAGGTTCGAAAGTGCTTCCTTCACCTTGTTCTGCATGGAAACATTTGATAGCACGGTGTCTGTGGGAAGTCCCTCGTCCGGTATATAATCCACAAAGCTGTTTTTTCCTTCCTGGCTGTTGGCGCTTACGGCGTCAAGATAAATAATACTTGTTGAAGTCGCTTTCATAACCTTATTTACTTTTTTCAGGCTAAGGCCTGTCTTTTTAGCGACGTCTTCCATTTTTGGTTTATCACCGTGTTCATTTGTGAGCATATTTATGGTCTTGTTGATCTTGTTGGATTGCTCCAGCACCCTTACCGGTACTCTTATAACTCTTGTTTGATCAAATAATGATCTTGTAATGCTCTGGATAATCCACCAGGAGGCGTAAGTAGAGAATCTGTAACCCTTAGACGGCTCGAATTTCTCAACGGCCTTAATCAGTCCCAGGTTTCCTTCCTGCACAAGGTCTGCCAGCGGTAAGCCTCGTCCTATGTAATTCTTTGCGATACTCACGACCAGCCTCAAGTTGGATTTAGTGAACCTTTCCTTATACAGCGTTTCCTGATTTCTATAGACCCTCATTAGAGCGCTTGCTCTATTCAGGTTCTTCTTCAAGAGCCCCCTTTCGCACAGCTTCTCAGGGTTCTTAGGGGTTTCGTGTTTATCATTTTGTACCCGGCAAGTACAGACATTGGAGCGGGTTTTTTTCTCCAGCTTCTTCGTTAGCTGCTCTACTGTCCCTTCAAGCGCGAGCGATCTTGCGCTGTAAGTCTTTATTTTAGTAGCTATCTGGAACTCCTCTTTAGCGGTCAGGAGCCCCTCTTCTCCAACGTCTTTAAAGTATGTCTGCAACAGCCTGTAATCATCATCCGCAATTACTTTGCTCTTGGGTTTCTGTGATCCCCCTCCACTTGTGGAGTTAAACTGATCCGATACGATCGAGCTCTTCTGCCCCTTGTTGTTCGAGTAGTTTGAGTAGTTCAAATAATTGTCCCCCTGCAAACTATTTTGTCTATCCGCGTTGTTCCGATCCATTTTTTATCCTCCATCCTTCATTTACTTTCTGCTATCTGCTCCTCAGCAATCTTATAAGCAATGTTCATGCCACTTGAAATACGATATGTAATAGGCTGATATCATTCAACAAATCTCTTGCGTGGCTATGACAGGTGGTAAATCAAGGTAAATTCACAGATGACAAAATTTGTCAAATTGGTGTCAATCGGTACATAATTTTGTCTTATCTTAGGTAAGGCTATTCTCCTCTGAATAGGTAAAATGACCTTGTTTTTCGACTCATATTACAAGATAGACGACAAAGTTATTGACAACACAGTAGTTTGAAGTGAATATTAGCTTTGTTACGCGAAGTTGCTTACGCATTAAATATCTAAATGGGGTTATCCTAAACAATTATCCTAAAATATTATAAGAGGTTTCATATATGAAAATCTTAGTCACGGGCGGCGCGGGGTTTATCGGTTCCTGGGTAGCTGATGCTTTCATCCAAGAAGGTCACGAGGTTTTAGTTCTCGACAACTTATCCTCAGGCTTAATGGATAACGTTCCCCGGAAGGCAGAATTTGTAGAGGGTGATATTACAGATCGTGGTGTGGTAGATAAAACAATCTCGGGGTTTAAGCCGGATATTGTAAACCACCATGCGGCTCAGATAGACGTACGAAAATCGGTAGAGAATCCGATGTTCGATGCGGGCGTTAACATTATCGGCTCCCTGAATCTCCTTGAATCGTGCGTGGCTAACAGTGTGGGGAAATTCATATTCGCATCCACCGGTGGGGCCATTTATGGAGAGCCCGAAGACATCCCGGCCGATGAGAGTACTCCCCCAATGCCCATTTCCCCATATGGGACTTCCAAGTACGCCGTGGAAAAATATCTTCAGTACTACAGGCACATTCACTCACTCGATTACGTTGCTCTCCGCTACGCGAACGTCTACGGTCCCAGACAAAACCCTCACGGAGAAGCCGGGGTTATCGCTATATTTTGCAGCCGTATACTGTCCTCAGATGATTGTCTTGTATTCGGTGACGGTAAGCAGACACGGGACTACGTATACGCGGGCGACGTAGCGCGCGCCAATGTGCTCGCTCTTGGCGTCTCTGAGGGAAGCTATAACATAGGAACTGAGATAGAAACCTCAGTAAACGGTCTGATCGACGAGCTCAAGTCAGCATCTGGGGAAGATTTCAATGTAAAGTACATGGACCCGCGCCCGGGCGAGGTGCAAAGCATCAGTCTTGACGTTAAGCTTGCGGGAGAAGCGCTCGGATGGACGCCCGAGACAACTCTTAGCGAGGGGATTAAAAATACTTGGCTATGGTTTAAGGAAAATAGTGCGGTATAACACTAACAACTTTTCACTTTATATTGTTTTCAAAACCCTCAATTGCGAAACGCCTATCTTAGGGTATCTTTAATTGGGCCGGAGGTATATATGACCAAGAATAAAGAAGAATTAGATTACGATGTAAGAATTGTAGACAGGAATATTAGGGAAGGCGCAGTTTCCAAAAAAGATTACGACAAATACGTAAAAGGCCTGCCCGATGTTGAAGATAAGGGCGAGCCCCTTGTTTTCGAAGACGAAATCGCAGAGGAAGAAGCACTGCTCGATCAGGAACAAGAAGCTGGGCAGGAAGACTCGGAGACTGAAGAAGAGGAAGAGACCGAATGAAGTGGGACTATAAGGTAATTTCCGTAGACAAGCTCTTTCATGAAAACGGCGACCACGATATTGCCGTATCGAAAGACGCCGCCTCCGCGAGGCGTACTAAGCTGGGTGATGGTATAGAATCAACCCTAAAGAAGCTCGGTGAAGAGTCCTGGGAGCTCGTTACTATTGCGGGTGAGTTCGGAATATTTAAAAAGCCGGCCAGTTAATAACTACTACAAAGCAAGAATATATTCAGCCACGAATTAACGCTAATTTTCTCGAATTTTAAATACGGTTTTGAAAAGAAATAAATACTATTTTTGTATTTACTTCTAAATTTGTGCTTATTCGTGTCCACTTGTGGTTAATAAAATCGTTTTAGATTTTATTCCCATTCGATAGTACCCGGCGGTTTTGTGGATATATCATACACCACGCGGTTTATACCCTTCACTTCGTTAATAATCCTGACCGAGATCCTCTCAAGTGTTTCAGCGGGTATTCTGGCCCATTTAGCGGTCATTCCGTCAAGGCTCGTTACAGCCCTTAGCGCTATCACGTTCTCATACGTCCGCTCATCACCCATCACGCCCACGGTTTTCACGGGAAGGAAGACGCAGAAAGCCTGCCATATGTCATCGTAAATCCCGGCTTTTTTTATCTCTTCGATAAATATATAGTCGGCCAGCCTTAGCACGTCGAGCCTTTCCTCCGTGATCTCCCCCATAATCCTGATTGCCAGTCCCGGGCCTGGGAAGGGGTGGCGGTTTAGTATATTCGGGTCTAGACCAAGCTCTCGCCCTACGGCTCTGACTTCGTCCTTAAACAGCTCTCTTAGAGGCTCTACAAGCTTAAGGTCCATTTTCTCTGGCAGCCCGCCTACGTTATGGTGTGATTTTATCGTTGCCGACGGGCCCTTCACACTCACGCTTTCTATCACGTCCGGGTAAAGCGTCCCCTGCGCCAGATACTCGGCCCCGCTCAGGTGAGAGGATTCCTCTTCAAAAACCCTGATGAACTCCTCGCCTATAATCTTCCTTTTCTTTTCCGGGTCCGTCACATCACGAAGCTTTTCTAAAAACCTGTCTTTAGCGTCCACATGGATAAGGTTGAGTCCCATATCCTGAAAAGAGCGGACTACCTCTTCTGCCTCGTTCAGTCTCATCATTCCGGTGTCGACAAATATACAGTGGAGCTTGTCCCATATGGCATGCTGTATAATTAGCGCCGCCACTGCGGAATCCACTCCGCCAGAGAGTCCGCATACTACCTGCGAGTCTCCCACCTTTTCCCTTATTTCGTTTATCGTGGTCTCAGCGAATGACTTCGGCGTCCAGGAGTTAGCGCACCCCGCAATTTTATGTACGAAGTTAGAAAGTATTTCTTTCCCGCAGTCCGTATGAACGACTTCTGGGTGAAACTGGGTGCCCCAGAACTTAAGTTTTTCACTTTTTACTCCGGCCTGTGGAGAGTTGTCGCTTTTTGCTATGACCGTGAACCCCTCTGGCAGATCCAAGACCCTGTCTCCGTGAGACATCCAAACGTCACTCTCTTTCGAAATTCCCGAGAATATATCGGAGTCATCGAGTACGCTAAGCCGCGCGGGGCCGAACTCTCGTTTCTCAGAGCGCTCCACCGTGCCCCCCAGCAGGTGCATCGTTATCTGAAGTCCGTAGCAAATGCCGAGTATCGGCAAACCCATATCGAATATTTTGGTGTCTAACGAGGGGTGCTCTTCGTCCCAAACGCTTGAAGGCCCCCCAGAAAGAATAATAGCTTTAGGGTTTATTTCGGAAATTTCCGCTAGGGTTAAGTTATAGGGTTTTATCTCTGAATATACGCCCAGCTCCCGCACCCTCCTTGCAATCAGCTGGGTGTACTGTGAGCCAAAATCAAGAACTAATATAGTTTCTCTCATATTTAAATCGGAAGAAAAAGATTCGTTCGAGCATACTGCAATACTTAGTTAAAAGCTCTTTATTACAGCATCACTCGATTCTATAATTTGGGGCTTCTTTTGTAATTATTACATCGTGAACGTGCCCTTCTCGAAGCCCTGCATTGGTGACTTTAATAAAATTCGCTTTTGTCCTGAGCTCGTTTATGGTTTTACAGCCGGTGTATCCCATTCCGGCCCTGAGCCCTCCAACCAACTGATAAATCATAGCGCCCAAGGGGCCTCTGTAGGGGATCCTGCCCTCAATGCCTTCGGGCACAAGTTTTGAATCTATCATTTCATCGCCGATATTCTGAGCGTAACGGTCGCGGCTGCTCCCTTTTTTCATCGCCTCGATTGAGCCCATACCTCTGTACACCTTATACGTGCGGCCCTGAAAAAGTATCACCTCGCCCGGGGCCTCATCGGTTCCAGCGAATAGGTTTCCTATCATTACGGAGTTAGCGCCTGCAACCAGGGCTTTTGCTATATCGCCTGAATACTTTATGCCGCCGTCGGCAATTGCGGGTATACCGTACTTCTCCGTCACTTCTGAAACGTCCTGAATGGCCGATATTTGAGGCATGCCGATTCCGGCGATTACGCGCGTCGTGCATATTGAGCCCGGGCCTACCCCGATCTTCACTCCGTCCGCGCCTGCTTTAATGAGCGCCTCGGCAGCCTCCCCGGTAGCTATATTACCCGCTATTATCTCAATTCCTGAAAAGTTTTTCTTCGTATCGGCTACCGCGTCGATAACCATTTTAGAATGACCGTGGGCAGTGTCTATTATGATAACGTCGCATCCGACTTTTATCAGGGACTCAATCCTCTCCTCTCTGTCAGCGCCTACGCCCACTGCGGCCCCGCATCTAAGTCTTCCCATGTCGTCTTTACAAGCTGTAGGATATTTCTCTATTTTCTCAATATCCTTCATTGTAATGAGTCCTCGGAGTCTAAACTTTTTATCAACTACGGGAAGTTTTTCAATCTTGTATTTATGGAGAAGCTCCTTGGCTTCCTCAAGGTTCGTCCCGTCTCCGACAGTAATAAGATTCTTTTTCGGAGTCATTATCTGCTTAACCTTATAATCCAGGTTCTTCTCGAACCTAAGGTCTCTGAAAGTCACAATTCCCAGCAGAGTGTCGTCCTCTTTAGTTACGGGGAGCCCTGTAATATTTTGTTTCAGCATGATTTCCAGTGCTTCCTCTACCCTGTGATCCGCCCGTACGGTAAGGGGATTTACAATCATGCCGCTTTCGTACTTTTTTACTTTTTTTACTTCCGCTGTCTGAAGGTCTATACCGAGGTTTCTGTGAATAATGCCGATCCCGCCCTCCTGCGCCATTGCTATAGCCGTTTTGGCTTCGGTCACGGTATCCATGGCCGCGCTTAAAAGCGGGGTGTTGAGTTTTATTTTAGCAGTAAGATTAGTGGATACGTCCACTTCATTAGGCAAAATCTCAGAGTACGCAGGTTTTAAAAGAACATCATCGAAAGTCAAACATTCTTCCACAAAATCAGCGCGCATTCTCTATTACCTTTTTGTTGTCCGTTTAGTAGTAGTCTTGCTTTGGGTCTTGGTCGTGGTTTTTGCCGCGGTTTTCGGTTTAGCTTTTGCTGTAGTTTTAGCAGCTGCTTTGGGTGCCGCTTTGGGCTTTGCTTTTGGCGCGGCTTTGGCTTTTGCTTTGGGCTCGGCTTTAGGCTTTGCCGGTGCCTTGGCCGTTTTGGCCGCCGCTTTCTTAGCAGTTTTTGCCTCAGATACAGCTTTTGCTTCTTGAGCCACTGCAATCAGTCTTGCAGGGGTTTTCACTATCTCTATTATTTTCTTTCTCATCTCGGGGAGAGTTACGCCGAGCTCAATCTCAATTTCCTGGTCTTTTTCCCCAAGGTTAATAAATACAGGAAGCACCCCTACGTAGGTTTTTGAGTCTACGCGCTCAAAACCTAGAGCTTTAAGAAGCTTTTTAGGCAGCGTTGGGAATTCCAGAGTCGCAATTTCAGCCGTTTCCTGCGGCAGCAGGCCGTCCTGGCTTACACTAATTTTAAGACGGGTGGATTTCATAATAACCTCGCTTGGTACAAATAGAAAACGTCCCGTATTTATTTAAATACACTAAATAATCTTTTTTCATAAATCTTCTGATTTTATAAGAGATCAGATTGAGTGGTAAAAATATATCTTACTTTTATCTGGGTTATTTTACTTGAGTTACTGCAGGATAGCAAGGAAATTATTGCGGTACTCCTCTGTTTAGAGTGCTTTTGTGAAAACGGTTAATTGATCGTAGAATCTTCGTAATTTACTACTTCAAGGTTATATTTTAAGCCCAAAACAGTGCTGTCATAGGGGAAAACAGCGAAAAACGGTATAGACTCCCCCGGCTTAACGTCGTAATTCAGGCCTGAGAGCTTTTTCATATCGTAGTAGTCTATATCGCCGTTTTTCTTTTTGAGCTTGAAGACTATATCTTCAACTTTCGAAACCTTAAGCTCATTATCACTAAACGTATTGCCTGCGTAGATTGTATCCTCGTATAATGTTTTCCCTGCCGATACAAACTCGCTTCTTATCTGTATGTAATGAATCGGATGATCAGATATATTTTTAATCATTCCCGATATCACGTACAGCGGTCCGAACCTGGTATTCATCCAATTGCCGCTATGCTGGGTAATTACGATATCACGGGTTTTCTCTGCCGTGAGCTTAATCGGCAGTACCGACTCAACCAGGGTTTTAGCCTTGCTTACATTCTCCTCCGGTATAAGCTCGAGGTTAATCAATATAGTAATACTGGCTGTAATAATTATGACAAAAACGGCTGCTATCATAAGTGTAGATACAATTTTTCCTAAAAAGCCTTTTTTTGATTTACCTTGTGACCCGTAATATTCTGCCCTACGGTGAACAGTTCTTTGCTCTACTTGCCCAAACTCTCCCTCACTATCCATATACTTATCGGGAGACTCCCTATCTAGGGTAAGCTTCTCGGCTGACCCTTTTTGATACTCGTAACCGTCAGATTCACTTTTATCTTGAGAGGCTATATTCTTTTCGGCCTCTTCAGCATCTTCTGGCTCTTGGGGACTCGTATCCTCTTCGTCTTCAAACATCTGTGGAATATCGGGGCTCTGATCTTCAGGCTCTTCCTCTATATTTATATTCTCCCAGCTAAAGTCGTTTTGCTCCTTCTCACTCACCCCACTCTCGCTTGTCTCAATATCCTCGCTATGCCCCCCGGTCTTACTTATGCTTACAAACTCTTCCCAATTCTCGGCGTTTTTATGTACATGATCAAACTCAATGTCCAGCTGATCATCATCAGGCATATCTCTTCCAAGCTCCGTGGGAACTTCCTCGGGCTGAGCAATCTCATCTCGGCCGATATCGACGTCCTCAACTGAGCTGGTTTCACTAAAACTCTCTTCAACTCTTGTGTCTACAGGGATTTTCTCAATGTTTATATCTTGATTGATATCAGTTTGGGATACCTTTTCAGGCTCCTCGGTAAGCGGATCATGGCCAAGTACAGGCTCCCCTCTTTTAACTATAAATATATGACCGCACTTAGAGCATCTGACATTACTGCCCTCAGGCTTGATTCTGGAATTGTCGATTTTAAACTTTCGGCTGCACCTGCTGCATTGAATAATCATAACTTGCTCTAATCTATAGCATTTTTGTAATAATATAAAGCCATTACAGTATAAAAGTTAATGCTTTCGGAGGTTTAAGTCAATACTATTTTAAAGTCCGTGTATAGATAACTAGTTGTTGTGATACACTTTTAAACATGAAAGCTTTATCACTACTCTGTACATTCATTCTTATTTTAGCAAGTGTTTCCGCTTTTTCAGAGGGGCCCGCGCTTGAGAGGCAGCAGTATCACATGGGGACACACGCCCGTGTGCTTATTTACGGCGCTGGCAATAATCAGGCAGACCGCGCGTTTTCAGAAATAGCAAGGATCGACAATCTCCTTTCTGACTACAAGCCCACAAGTGAGATATCTGAAATAAATAGGCAAGCGGGTAAACAGCCGGTAAAAGTAAGCCCCGACGTAAGTCAGGTCCTTCTAATATCAAAACAAGTAGCTACTGAAACCGGAGGGGAGTTCGACCCGACCATAGGCGCGCTCACCATAGGCGTTTACCGCTTTGGAAGAGACCGGCAATCTAAGATTACGGAAGAAGATATCGAAAACGCAAAGTTGCTAGTCAACTATAAAGACCTTTTAATCGAGGGTGATACGGTTTATTTAGAAAAAGAGGGTATGATGCTCGATCTGGGAGGCATAGGAAAGGGTTTTGCCATAGATAAGGCAGTCGAGGCTTTAAAAGAACAAGGAGTATCAAAAGGTATTGTCTCTCTTTCCGGAGATATAAGGGTATTCGGCCACGAAGTAAATATGGGTATCAAAGACCCGGGCAGTCAAGGCGCGATCGCAGAGTTTCAGACCGGAGCGGGTGACCTCGCAATATCTACCAGCGGAGGTTATGAAAGGACCGTCACTTCGGACGGGAAGACTTACCACCATCTGATCTTGCCCCAAACAGGAAAGCCCGGGAACGATTTTCTTAGCGTAACTGTATTGATGGAAGCTAATAACACTCTTGCCGACGCATACGCCACATCACTATTTGTAATGGGTAAGGACAAGGCAATTGAATTTTTAGAGAAACATCCCCAAGTCGGAGCTTTTATAGTGTATCCTGATCGGAAGACATACTATAATAAAGCGTTTGAAGCGCTCACTAAGAGTATAAATATAGATTCGAATATCACGGCGAATTAATAAAGAGTCTGCGGAATTACTGTAAATTTATCCGACATCTGAGCTTGGTATCTTATTCTTAATGCAAATTTTTCAGCCATTTTTTCTCAATCTTACGGGCGTCTTACATATTTGACAAAACTAGTTCCTGGCTTATATTGTAAGTCAGATTAATATATTTAAACAATAAGTATTTTGGGGGTTTTTGAGAATAATGCCGATTTGTACGATAGAAGAAGCCATTTCCGACATTAAAGACGGCAAAATGGTAATACTGGTAGACGACAAGGACCGTGAAAACGAGGGCGACCTAGTTATAGCGGCAGAGCACGCAGGTCCGGATGTAATCAATTTCATGGCCACACACGGAAGAGGGCTCATCTGTATGGCAATCACAAAGGACAATGCCGATCAGATAGGTCTTCAGCCAATAACACCCGAATATAACCCTGTGCCCCAGTACACGGCGTTCACTATTTCCATCGACGCCTGCAAAGGGATCACTACAGGCATTTCAGCATATGACAGATCATCCACGATGAAGCTCGCTATTTCAGAGGATGCAAAGCCTGAGGATTTTGTTAGGCCCGGGCACGTGTTCCCGCTCATCGCAAGACAAGGCGGGGTGCTCGTTAGGGCGGGACATACGGAGGGCTCGGTTGACATAGCCCGTCTCGCGGGGCTTAAGCCCGCGGCGGTTATATGCGAGATAATGAATGACGACGGAGATATGGCCAGGCTCCCCGATCTTGAAACATTTGCAGAAAAGCACGACATCAAAATCGCCTCGATCGCAGACCTCATCAGCTACCGCCTGCGCCGTGAAAGCTTCGTCAAGCAAGCGGCCTCAGCCGCTCTACCTACAGAGTTCGGCGACTTCAAGGTCATTGTCTATGAGAGCGATATAGACCCCCAGCACCACATAGCGCTCGTTAAGGGCGATATCACCCCTGAAGACGACGTGCTGGTAAGAGTTCATTCAGAGTGTCTTACAAGCGATGTGTTCGGCTCACTGCGCTGCGACTGCGGCCCGCAGGTGCGCCAGGCAATGCGCATTATTAATGAAGACGGCAAGGGAGTAATTCTCTATATGCGCCAGGAGGGCAGGGGCATAGGTCTTCTGAATAAGATAAAGGCCTACACCCTTCAGGATGATGGTTTCGACACCGTTGAAGCAAACGAGGCGCTCGGGTTTAAGCCCGATCTCAGAGACTACGGAATCGGCGCTCAGGTGCTTTTAGACCTGGGTGTAAGGAATATCAGACTTCTCACAAACAATCCCAGAAAGGTGAAGGGACTCGAAGGGTTCGGTCTCCAGATCGTGGAGCGCGTTCCCATAGAGATAGCGCCCAACGGTGAGAACTCCAATTACCTTAAGGTCAAAAAGGACAAGCTCGGTCACATTCTTTCCATGGTCGATTAAAGGAGACTCTTATGACTCAAACCTATGAAGGGAATATGAACGCCAAAGGACTCAAACTTGCCGTGGTCGTAAGCAGGTTCAACGAATTTGTTACCGACAGGCTTTTGAGCGGCGCGGTAGATACAATTACCAGACACGGCGGATCGGAAAAGGATATAGATGTTATAAAAGTACCGGGGTCCTACGAGATTCTCTTTGCGGTTAAGAAAGCGGCCGAGAGAGGTAAGTACGACGCTATAATTGCTCTTGGCGCTATTATTAGGGGTCAGACCTCTCATTACGAATTCCTCGCCTCCACAGTAACGAGCAGTCTGATAACGATCAGCCTAGATAAAAACGTGCCTGTCTCCTCAGGCGTTTTAACGACAGAGACACTAGAGCAGGCAATTGAAAGAGCGGGCTCCAAGGCAGGCAACCGCGGCAGTGAAGCCGCGCTCTCAGCCATAGAAATGGCAAATCTCACTAAAGAATTATCCAAAAAAAGGTAATATAGCGTCCCATGGGTAAAAGGAGACGCGCCAGGGAGCTTGCACTCCAGTTTCTCTATCAACACGACTCGCTAAACGAATCCTCCCCTGAATCTCCTTCAGTAGAGGAATCGCTCTCCCTGTTTTGGGAGCGTGACGGCGTCAACACGGATGCAGAGGTTAAAGAATTTTCGTCCGTGCTCTCCAAAGGATGCTGTTCGAACCTTAGTCAGCTGGATGATATCATAGTTCGCTATTCAAAGAATTGGCGGCTGTCCAGAATATCTAAAATCGATAAAAATATTCTCAGGATTGCCGTGTATGAAATACTTTACTTGAGCAGCATTCCGCCCGCTGTTACCATAAACGAGGCCGTTGAGCTTGGAAAAACCTTCGGCACGGAAGAGTCCGGTGCATTCATAAACGGCATCCTGGACAAAGTAAAGGAAGATCGGGATAAAGGTGAATTGTAAATGATAAAAGAGGCTATATCCAAAGTTGTAGAGAGAATCGATCTTGAAGAAGATGAAATGTCGGCTGTCGTAGAGCAGATGATGGAGGGGGAGGCCACGCCCGCCCAGATCTCTTCCTTTCTCGTAGCGCTCAGGATGAAGGGCGAGAGCGTGTCTGAAATTACAGGAGCGGCAAAGGCAATGTTTGAGAAGGCGGGTAAGGTCAGCACTTCACATGATACGGTCGTGGATCTGTGCGGGACGGGCGGAGACAGCCTCGGGACTTACAATATATCCACTACGGCCTCTTTCATCGTGGCGGGGGCCGGTGTAGCTGTAGCAAAGCACGGTAACCGCTCGGTATCTAGTCCTGTCGGCAGCGCAGATGTACTTGAAGAGCTCGGCGTGAATATAAACCATTCAACAGAGCTTGCGGGTAAATGCCTCGATAATGTCGGTATTGTTTTTCTTTTCGCCCCGATATACCATCCCGCAATGAAGCACGTCGCGGGCCCGCGCAAAGAGGTGGGGATAAGGACAATCTTTAACATTCTCGGACCCATTGTAAACCCGGCGCGAGTGAAACATCAGGTAATGGGCGTATATTCTGAAGTCCTCATTGATCCTGTAGTGAAGGTGCTTCGCAACCTCGGACACAAGAGCGCTATGGTAGTTCACGGCGCGGACTCTCTTGATGAGCTCTCGGTAGGCGGCAAAACAATCGTTTCAGAGCTCAAAGACGGTATGGTCAGAAAATATCAGCTTGACCCAAGTGAACTTGGTATTAAACGAAGGGACCTGGCAGAGCTTAAAGGCGGGGCAAGCCCGAAAGAAAATGCACAGATCGTTCTTTCAATATTAAAGGGTGAAGAAAAAGAGGCTAAACGTGATGTCGCGCTTCTAAACGCAGCAGCCGCAATCTACGTTGCCGAGCAGGCGTCCGACATGGCAGAAGCCCTTTCATCGGCAGAGCAGTCGCTTGATTCGGGTGCCGCTCTAAAAAAATTAAATGAGCTTATAAGTTTTACTACCAATAACTAAGCCTGTGTTAACTATATAAGATGAGCACCATACTAGACGAAATAATTGAAAATAAGCTAATTGAAATCGAGCAGTCGGAAAAAACTTTTCCACTGGGGAAAATTGCAGACGGGCTCGGCAGCGCCCCTGCCGTTAGGGATTTTTACGCGGCCCTAAAGCCTCACGGAAACCTTAGAATAATTGCCGAGATAAAAAGGGCCTCACCCTCAAAGGGGATCATTTCAAAGGATTTTGACCCCGTGCGTATAGCCCGAAGCTATGCTTCTTCAGGAGCTTCCGCCCTCTCTGTTCTGACTGACGAAAAGTTTTTTAAGGGAAGCCTTGAGTACCTAAGTCAGATAAGAAATGCGGTGGATATTCCCCTTCTTAGAAAGGATTTTATAATGAAACCGTATCAGGTATATGAAGCCAGGCACTTCGGTGCAGACGCTTTATTACTCATAGTGGCCGCACTCAAGCAGGATGAGCTCTGCGAGCTTCTCGAGCTTACTGAAGCTCTCGGTATGAACGCTTTGGTAGAGGTGCATGACGAACATGAGCTTGAGCGCGCTCTTAGCGCCCGGGCTAAAATTATAGGCATAAACAACCGAGACCTGAAAACATTTACAGTTGATTTGAATGTATCATTGAATCTATCCAAGAAAGTCCCCGGCGAAACCATCGTAGTCGCCGAAAGCGGAATCCGCACAAGTGATGACATTGCCAAGCTCCGCTCCGAAGGTGTCCACGTTTTTCTCATAGGTGAGACTTTTATGAAGACTCCCGACCCCGGTCAAGAGCTGGGTAAGCTGATAAGCTCCTCGGCTTGAAACTATATCAATGAAATGAATTTAGAGTCCATACACTAAATGAGCAATAACAAATCTAAACTAAAAAATCCCATACTTGCCCTCTTGCTTTCCGCCGTACTGCCCGGACTCGGGCAGATATATAATAACCAGATTCTAAAGGGCCTACTTCTTCTCGCCCTTAATTTCGGTATTAGTTATCTCATCAGCGAGCCGTTCGCGCTTGTATTCGGCTCAAGCGGCCCACTAATGGATAGACCCGATATTTTCTTATTTCTAGCGTACGGGTTTGCGGGCACGGTACTTGTGGTCGTCTCAATGATCGACGCCAAGCAAACAGCAGACAGGATCAATAAAGATACAGGGGCCCCGTAACGCGCCTCTTTTCACTTAAAACGCCCTCCTTGACAATAGTCACGGAAACATATTATTATTTCGTGTAATTCTGCAGAGTTTCAAAGTAAGATATATAAGCTCATTTATGTACTCTCAACCTTTCACTCAATCTGGAGATTCGATTTGTATAGGCTAATAGCTTTTCTAGTTTTTACTATATTTGCTACGGCTCTGCTGCAATCCTGTGCCGACGGTATTCCCGAGCTTAACCCCTATGAGCAAGCCTCCCCCGAGCCGGGAGAAGAGTGGGAGCCGAGCGCGAAGGAGCGTGAAAAGGCCTTCATTCTTGAGGAATTACCCACGCTTCCTGAAGAGCTCGAACCACAGTCGGATGAGCTTTTACTTTCTCAGCTCATCGACGAAGCGCTCGTGCACAATCCCACTACTCAGCAAGCCTGGGAAGAGGCCAGGGCCGCCGCCGCCGCGTGGGCTCAGGCAAGGGGTCTGTACTATCCACAAATAAGCGGCACCGCAAACTATGGATATTCAAGGGGTGGAGGCTCAACATCAGGGATCGGCGCTTTCGATGAGCAGTCGGGAAACGTAGGCGCTACGTTAAACTATCTGCTATTTGATTTTGGCGGCAGGGAGGCTGAAGTCGAAGCGGCAAAAATGGCTCTAATGAACGCCAACTGGAACCAGAACCAGGCTATACAGGACGTAATTAATGAAGTGGCGGTCTCTTTCTATAACTACATTGGCAGTAAAGCGCTTGTGATAGCTGATGAGGTTAACATGGAAGAGGCCCAGACGAGCCTCGAGGCCGCCGAGCTCAGGCTGGAGGCGGGAGTGGGCACGCTTCCCGATGTGCTCCAGGCACGGGCGACTCTCTCCCAGGTCCAGCTCGATCTAGTTGAGGACAGAGGGAACGTAGAAATATTCAGGGGAGAGCTTGCGACCGACGTAGGCTGGCCCGCTAATACCGATTTTGATGTGGCGCAGGACATTGACGATCTCCCCGCGCAGGCCCTATCGGATAACGTTGACGATCTCATAGACCTTGCAATGGAAAACAGACCCGATGTCGCCGCCGTACAGGCTACAGTAAGGGAGAGACAGGCCGAATTAAGGGAGGCCAGGAGCGAGTTCTTTCCCGAGATTTCAGCTACCGCGCAGGCGTTTAGGTGGTGGGTGAGACCTGACGGAGGATCAGACGACTTTTTCACAAATTATCTTTTCGGTCTTCAGCTCACAATGCCTATCTTTCAAGGGTTTACGATAATCAACTCTGTACGTGAAGCAGACGCTGAGCTTGAATCCGCGCGCGCCGCGCTAAGGCTTCAGGAGCAGATTGTCATAGAAGAAGTTTGGGACGCTTACTACAATTTCAGGACGGCAGTGCAATCGCTCGACGCGGCGACTACACTGCTCGAAAGCTCAATTGAGTCATACGACGCCTCACTTGCCCGTTACCGTTCGGGAGTGGGTGACATAGTGGAGCTGCTTAACGCACAAACGCTGCTTGCGGAGGCCCGCGCCGAGCAGGTAGGGGCGAAAACCTCGGTATTTACCTCCTATGCGGATCTGATCAATGCCATAGGTACGGAGCTACCCTCGCCCGAGATAGAGGTAGAAGAAGTTCAAGTAGAACAAGTAGAGGAATTGGAGACTACGGATGAAATATCTAGGTAAGAAATTTAGAGCTTCTAAATGGGTGGGCGCGGGACTTACGTTATTTTTAGTGCTTGGCCTGCTCGTAACTCTGATCGTCCCGGTAGGGTGCGGCAAGGGGGATAAGGAGCAGAAGATGCCGACGCCTCTCGTGACCGTGGCCGAGGTGAAAAAAGAGACCGTCCCCATCTACCTTGAGTACGTCGGGCTCGCGCAGTCGATCGAGTCAGTTACGATCAACGCCCGCGTCGAGGGTTTCTTAATAGAAAGAGCGTTCGTTGACGGCTCTGACGTTTCGGCTGGGGACCTTCTATTCGTCATAGACCCTAGGCCCTTTGAGGCTTCTTTGCTTGAGGCCCGGGCCGAGCTTGCCGAAAACCTTGCGGCGCTTTCCTACGCTAAGGAGCAGGTGGTACGCTATGAGCCGCTCGTGGAAAAAGACTACGTAACGAGGGACGAATACGACCAGTTTATAACCCAGGCTAAAGAGGCGAGGGCATTGGTAGAGGCCTCACGCGCAAACGTGATACAGGCCGAGCTTAACCTCAGCTACTGTACTATGAATGCCCCCTTTGACGGCCGCATTGGAAGGCGTATGGTGGACGTGGGGAACCTTGTAGGGGCGAGCGAGGCAACCGAGCTTGCCACCCTGGTAAAGCTGGACCCCATATACGTATACTTCAGCGTCGCCGAGCGCGACACCACACAGGTGCTTACGGAGCAGAATAAAAAGCCGCTTACGGCGAGCATAATCCTATCAGACGGCAGCACCCATCCAGAAGACGGAGAGGTGGATTTCATAGACAACCAGATCGACGTCACGACGGGCACCGTGGAGATGAGGGCCATTATCCCAAACTCTGCCAAGACTCTTCTTCCGGGCCAGTACGCGAAGGTAAAGCTTCTATTAAAAGAGCGCCCGAACACTATAGTCGTACCCCAAAATGCTGTGGGTGAGCAGCAGGGCGATACGTTCGTTTACGTCGTCGGAAAGGACAATAAGATCGAGTTCCGGGCCGTAACCGCGGGCTCTTCAGTCGAGGAGGAGCGGATCATAGAAAAGGGTCTTACAGAAGGCGAGATGGTAGTCATAGACGGGCTTCAGAGGATTAAGCCCGGACTCACCGTTAAGACCGAGACCGAAGCTCAGGCAGAGGCCAAGGCAAAAGAAATGAAAGAAAAACCTTCGGCTTCACCAAAGCCCACGGGCAATGATAAGAAGTAGATAAGCGCTTTATTATAAAACCTAAGGAGATTTATTTTGGTTGATTTTTTTATTAACCGCCCCGTACTAGCTACCGTAGTAGCAATCCTGATAACACTTATAGGCGGTATCTCTATCCCTATACTCCCCATTGCCCAGTTCCCCGAGATCAGCCCCCCCACGGTAAACGTGTCCGCCACGTTCACCGGAGCGAGCGCCGAGGTGGTCGAAGAGACCGTAACCATCCCTATTGAAGAGCAGGTAAACGGCGTTGAGGGCATGACCTACATGCAGTCCTACAGCTCAAACGACGGCACTATGTCCCTTAACGTGACGTTTGAGATAGGCTATGACCTGGACATCGCCGCCGTGGACGTCCAGAACAGAGTACAGCTCGCTACACCGAGAGTCCCCCAGGAGGTAAGCCAGTACGGTATATCCGTTGATAAGCAGTCGACGAGCCTTATTCTCGCGGTAAACATGATCTCCCCCGACGGCACTAGGGACGACCTATTCTTAAGTAACTACATAGACATTCACATCTCAGACGTCTTAAAGCGTATCCCGGGCGTCGGGAATATAACCATCTGGGGCCAGCGCGAGTACTCGATGCGCGTATGGATGGATCCCGATAAGCTCGCATCTCTGGGCCTGACCGCTACAGACGTTACAAACGCCATCTCGGAGCAAAACACCCAGGTGGCCGCAGGCTCGATAGGCGAGCCCCCCGTACCCGAAGGCCAACAGTTTCAGTACACGATAACGACCCTCGGCAGGCTTGAAAACGTAGAGCAGTTCGAGGACATAATCGTCGTAGCAAATCCGGACGGCTCGGTAGTCAGGATAAGCGACATAGGCCGGGTAGATCTTGGCGCCGAGAACTACGAGACTTCGGCTACACTCGACGGCGGTCAGACGGTGGGCATCGGTATCTACCAGCTTCCCGGCGCAAACGCCCTTAATGTTGCTACTGAAATCAGGGCCAAGATGGAGGATCTTAAGGAAGACTTCCCCTCGGGTGTTGATTACGCCATCATATACGATACTACAAAGTTCGTAACAGCCTCTATTTCAGAGGTGATTATCACCCTCTTTGAAGCTTTCATACTCGTATTCATAGTTGTGTTCGTATTCCTTCAGAATTTCAGGGCGACTCTTATTCCCGCGATCACTATTCCTGTGTCATTGATAGGTACGTTCGCACTCATAAACGCCCTGGGTTTTTCTATAAATACGCTTACTCTTTTCGGCCTAGTGCTGGCGATCGGTCTTGTGGTGGACGATGCAATCGTCGTGGTTGAGAACGTTTCTAGGTTAATTGATGAGGAGGGGGTCTCTTCAAAAGAGGCCACAAGCGCCGCCATGAAAGAGGTTACAAGCCCGATCGTGGCTACCTCGCTCGTGTTGATGGCCGTGTTTGTCCCCGTCTCTTTCATGCCCGGCATTACTGGACAGCTATACCGCCAATTCGCGCTCACTATCGCATGCGCTGTCGGTATCTCTACTATTAACGCGCTGACGTTGAGTCCCGCTCTTTGCGCGCTGTTCCTAAGGAAAACAACGGGCGAGAAATTCTACCTATATAAGAAATTCGACCAGGGTTTTGACTGGTTTAAGGACCGTTACCAAAAGTGGCTTCAGTATCTTACTGACTGGTGGAAGATCGTGGTTGCTGTGTTCGCGGTGCTCATGGTGTGCACATACCTTATGTTCACCATTGTCCCGACGGGGTTTGTGCCCGAAGAAGACCAAGGCTATTTTATCGTTAATGTCCAGGGGCCTGAGGGGGCTTCCCTTCAGCGGACCCAGAAAACTATGGAAAAAGCTTATGAAATGCTAAAGAACATGAAGGGTGTTGATCACGTGATTCAGATCGTCGGGCTTAACTTTCTTACCTCAAGCTCTGATTCAAACTCGGGCGCTATGTTCGCGGTGCTCGCACCGTGGGACAAGAGAAAGAAGAAGTCTCTCGGAGTGACCGCTCTGATTGCGCAGGCGAGAAAGGAGTTCGCCTCAATTCAGGGCGCTATTATCGTCCCCTTTAACGCACCGCCTATCCAAGGCCTAAGCTCGACCGGTGGTTTTCAGTACGAGCTTCAGGACAGGGGAGACTTAGGACTTGAAAAGCTGGCTGAAATCATGGGCGAGATGGTCGAGAAAGGGAATGCGAGCGATGAGCTTGTCGGCCTTTTCAGCACTTTTACCGCAAACGTCCCCGGGATCTACATCACCCTTGACCGTACAAAAGCAAAGACCCAAGGCGTCAGCATAACAGATGTGTTTGACACCCTGCAGGCATATCTGGGCTCTCTTTATGTGAATGATTTTAATAAGTTCGGCAGGGTGTACAGGGTGTTCATTCAGGCTGAGGACAGTTATAGGACGACGGCTGAGGACATCTCCAGGCTCTACGTAAGGAGCGAGTTTGGGGGGATGGTTCCTCTCGGTACGCTCATTGAGATAAGTGAGATCGTAGGTCCTGAGACTATTAGCCACTATAACCTCTACCGCTCTACAGAGATAGACGGCGACTCTGCCCCGGGGTACAGCTCAGGGCAGGCTATAGCAGCCATGGAGAAGCTCTCTGACGAGATATTGCCTGAGGGGATGGGATATGAGTGGTCCGGGGTGTCCTATCAGGAGATAAAGGCTGGGAACCTGGCGCCGCTGATCTTCGCGCTGTCTATCGTATTCGTATTCCTTTTCCTTGCGGCCCTGTATGAGAGCTGGGCCATGCCGTTTATGGTAATGCTAGCAGTTCCGCTTGCGCTTCTGGGCGCGGTATTCGCACAGTACCTAAGGGGGCTCTCAAATGACGTTTACTGTCAGATTGGGCTAGTAATGTTAATAGGTCTCGCCAGTAAAAACGCAATCCTAATAGTAGAGTTCGCTAAACAACGAAGGGAAGAGGGGCTCTCTATCACAGATGCCGCCATGCAGGCCGCGATGATCAGGCTCCGTCCAATTCTTATGACGGCGTTCGCGTTTATCCTGGGTGTGTTCCCGCTCGTCATAGCCTCAGGGGCGGGGGCTGCAAGCCGGCATTCTCTAGGAACGGCGGTGTTCGGCGGTATGATTCTTTCCACTATGCTTAGCTTGATTGTAGTGCCGGTTTTTTATGTGATTATTGAGAATCTCAGAGAGCACGGATCAAAAAGGGCAGCTTAAACTCACTGGAGGTTGTCTACATGGAAGGTAAGAAGCTTCTTGACTCACAGCGCGCCATTGTTACTGGGGCGAGCTCGGGAATAGGAAAGTCCATTGCTCTTGGGCTGGCCAGGGCAGGGGCCAAAGTAGTCGTAAACTATCGAGCCGGCGGTGATAAAGCCGCTCTCGTAGTGAATGAGATAAAAGACGCAGGCGGAGAGGCAATAGCCGTCCAGGCCGACGTGAGCGTCGAACAAGAAGTGCAGGAGATGTTTCGGCAAGCGGTAGATGCGTGGGGCAGTATAGATATACTTGTCAATAACGCTGGAGTTCAGGTAGACGCTCCGTTTCACGAAATGACTCTTGAGCAGTGGAACAAGGCTCTTGCCGTTGATCTCACCGGGCATTTCCTATGCTCGCGCGAAGCAGTTCGTGAGTTTAAGAGAAGAGGGATGGTCCCTGAGCTATCACGCGCCCTTGGTAAAATCATAGCCATTTCATCTGTGCATGACACTATCCCCTGGGCGGGGCACGCCAACTATACGGCAGCCAAGGGGGGTGTAAGGATGCTCATGAAATCAATTGCGCAGGAGCTTGCCCCCGAGCTCATCAGGGTAAACGCCGTTTCCCCCGGCGCCATTAAAACCGATATAAACAAATCTGTCTGGGGAAACCCCGAAGGGATGGAAGGTCTCCTAAAGCTCGTCCCCGCAGGACGTATAGGCGAGGTCGAGGATGTAGCCAAAGCTGTCGTATGGTTAGCGTCTGATCAGTCAGACTACATGACCGGTGAAACTCTCTATATAGACGGCGGCATGATGCTCTATCCCTCTTTTAGAACGGGGGGTTGAATTTATCTCCATATCCCGGGAGATTTACTGAGTCACGTATCTTAGCTACAATTATGCGGCTCGGCAGTGGTATATCGGAATAAAAATGGCAAATGATAGCGGTAGTGTATCCACACCAAATTTCTTTCTCTACTTTTCAGTCGTAATCGCATCGTTCGGCGGGTTCCTATTCGGTTACGACACGGCTGTAATCTCAGGCGCCATTCTATATATAAAGCAGGAGTTCTCGCTGTCTTCCGGTATGGAAGAGGTGGTTATAAGCTCGCTCTTCATAAGCGCCATGGTGGGCGCTCCACTTGGCGGTACAATCGCCGACAGGATCGGGCGCAGGGTAGTGCTCATAGGGGTGGGTGCTCTCTTCTTGGTGGGTTCGCTTATTATGGCGTTTTCTCCTACGATACCTATTCTCATTGCGGGGCGCATCATGACCGGGCTTTCACTCGGCATGGTCTCTGTTATATCCCCTATTTATATCTCGGAAATTACAATGGCCTCTGTCAGGGGGCGCATGGTCACCGTGAACACGCTCGCCATAACCCTGGGAACGCTTGCCGCGTATCTTGCCGACTACGTGCTCTCGTTTTCAGAGGGCTGGCGCACAATGTTCGGACTAGAGGCCGTTGCGGCGGTTGTTCTGATTTTCGGGATGCTCCGTTGCGTCGAGACACCCAGGTGGCTTGCGGGCCATTCGTTTAAGGAAAAGGCTCGGAAAGCGTTTCACCGTCTGAGGGGCAACGTGGACGAACAAGAAGAAATAGAGACATTATCTCAAATAGGGGTGAGCGAAAAGGGTGGGTGGAGCGAGCTATTAAACCCTTCAATAAGAAGACTTTTACTCATAGGTATAGGACTTGCTTTTGTCCGCTCGCTTGCCGGGTTCAGCGTGGTTTTATACGGTTATTCACCCACTATTGTTGAGTTTGCCGGTTTTAAATCGGCCTCGATCGCAATTCTTGCAACTGTGGGAGTTGGGGTTGTGAATACGATAATGTCGGCAGTCGCTATTCCGCTAATTGACAGGGTAGGCCGGAGGCCCTTAATGATTTTCGGTCTTTGCGGAATAACCTTGAGTCTCGGACTTCTCGGAATTGCATTCCTCTATCCAAGCGGCGCCAGCTTTGCAAAGTGGATAGCCGTTGGCGCTTTACTTCTATATATAGGCTGCTGGTCAGTCGGGCCGAGGCCTGTGTTCTGGGTCTTGATAGCTGAGATCTATCCACAAAAAATAAGGGGTAAGGCAATGAGTCTCGGCTCTCTCACCAACTGGGCTACGAACTTTCTTGTCACGCTTACTTTTCTCACACTTACAAAATTTATAGGGGTTTCCGGAGCTTTCTGGCTCTACGGAGTGTTCGCGGTTCTGACTATGCTACTTTTCTACTTCTTTATCCCCGAGACAAAGGGGCAGAAACTTGAAGATATACAGCAGAACTGGAAGCATAAAAAATAGGTTCCCGGTAAATTAATTTCTGCTCTGAACGATATTATTCCAATTTGTTCTCCGGGCTGTTATTGTATCTTTCAT
Organism: Thermodesulfobacteriota bacterium; assembly: GCA_965216785.1. Classification (GTDB taxonomy): domain Bacteria; phylum Desulfobacterota_D; class UBA1144; order Nemesobacterales; family UBA2774; genus UBA2774. Next base: position 310,537 of record OZ244197.1, on the reverse strand, counting down.
GCCAAATTCTAAAAACAACAATAAAATCCTTATATTCGCGGCGGCCGTCTCTTCACTCGGCGGGATGATCTACGGCTACGACCTTGCCGGCGTTGCAGGGGCAATCCTATTCATTAAGAAAGAATTTGGGCTCACCACATGGATGCAGGAGCTAGTGTTAAGCTCGACATTGTTCGGCGCTATGATCGGCGCGGGGCTCGGGGGTAGACTGGCCGACCGTTTAGGGCGCCGGAGGGTTTTAATGTTGAGCGCCGTAATTTCATTCATAGGGGTTTTAGGCACTGTTTTAACTCCGGATACGTTTTGGCTCATTATTTCAAGGATCGTGGTCGGCGCCGCTTTCGGCCTGGCTTCGTTTGCCGTCCCGCTATATATATCTGAAATCTCCTCTCCTAAAAGTAGGGGAATGCTGGTTTCCATTTTTGTGGTAGCAATCCTTTCAGGCGTGCTTATCTCCTACCTTGTGGATTACATATTTTCGGCTTACGGGCGGTGGCGTCTTATGTTTGCAGTGGGTCTCATCCCCGCTTTTTTCCTGTTTATAGGCATGTTCTTTCTCCCTAAAAGCCCCAGATGGCTCCTTAAACACGGCTATGAGGATAAAGCAAGGGACGCCCTTGTCCTTTTAAGGGGGACTAACGATGTTGAGGAAGAGCTATCTTGTATAGAGAATGTCTTAAAACAGTCACAGCACGGCTGGCGCGAGCTCTTAAGCCCTGTAGTAAAACCGGCACTCGTACTTGGGCTAGGGCTTGCGGCTATAAGACAGCTGACAGGCCTTAGTCTAGCGACATTCTATGCTCCGACCATATTCGAGCTTGCGGGGTTTCACTCGGCATCAACGGCGATCCTTGAGACAGTAGCGCTTGGCGTTGTATTCGTCATTATGTCTTTAGTTGCTATGAAGCTTGTGGACAAATTGGGCAGAAGACCGCTTATGCTTACTGGGCTTGTGGGCATGCTTATAGGTTTGGCTGTCTTGGGTCTTACGTTCTATCTGCCAAAGTCTCAGGGAAACCTGCTGGGCTACATTGCGGTAGCTAGCCTGTTGTTTTTTGTAGCGGCTTGGACGATCGGTCCGGGTACTATCGTTCAGCTCGTAATAGCCGAAATATATCCTCTTAAGATAAGGGCTATTGCGATGAGTGTGGCAACAGCGGTCATTTGGGCTATGTATTTACTCGTTACGCTCACGTTTCTTAGCCTGATTGAGGCCATCGGCAGGTCTTACACTTTCTGGCTTTATGCCGTATTATGTGTCGTAGCCTGGCTCTACGTTTATTATTTTATGCCGGAGACTAAGGGGCTGAGCTTGGAAGAAATCGAGGAGCACTGGCGGAGCGGTAAGAGCGCCAGAAGTATGGGTAAATGACAACTTAACTCGGCTGTTCGCTACTTAAGTATCTCTCCCGTCTTCTCGCTCCATAGAAGTAAATCAAATTCATCTATGTGTATGCCAATATCTTCAGAAAATCTTATCAGCTTTCTTTCAAGTGAAAGATAATCGTCCCTCTTTGCAGGAGGTTTCGGGCTTTTAACAATTCCGTAATCATGCATTGTGTTCAGTATGTGCTTGTCTAAAATACCGTATCCTGAAAATCCGATGTTTCTCAGGAAATGGCTTGCCTCTTTATATCCAATACCTTTGATATTCTTGTTAGCTGCGAAAAACTCTCTTCTTTCCAGCGGGTCTTCAAGGGAATTTATAAGCTCTTTTAATTTAAATCCATGCTCTGCTTTAAGATACTCCCTTGTGTGTATTATGTATTCGGGTCTCTTGTTCGGAAAACGATGCGCCCCGGTGAGCCTTTGCCTGAGCGTTTTTAAGCTCCCCTCTATTAAAACATCCCTTGCCGCCTCTACAGACTTAAGCCCCATCTTAGCGCTTGCCCCCGCAGTGCAAATACAAAATACGAGCTCTTCGAATATACTTTCGTCCGTCCCGGAATCATAAATCTCTCTAAATTCCGAAAGCCTGTTTCTGATTTGCTCTCTTTTTTCGGCGTAGGAATTCCTTAGTTTGTTAAACGGATCTGTATTCATAGTTTGCTGAGAAGGGCGGGAGTTCTCACCCTATAAGAGAGTTCTTATTTATATATAGTCAGCTTCTTTCCGGCCTGAAGGTTGTTCGACTTAAGGTTGTTCCATTTCTTAATACTGGCTACCGAGACATCGTGCTTGTTGGCGATTCCCCAAAGGCTGTCCCCGTTCTTTACTTTATAGCTGATTACATTACTGCTCGAGTTTGTGGAAGAGGAATAATTTCCGTTTGGAATTGTGAGCACCTGGCCCGATCGGATAGTTGAGCCTTTTATATTGTTCGCGCTCTTAAGTGAAGCAAGTTTCACGCCGTGCCGCTGTGCGATTGAGCCGAGTGTATCGCCGGATTTCACAGTGTATTTGCTGGGCTTACTTTTTTTAGAGCTACTCGTTGTTGAGTAGTTTCCGTTTGGAATTGTGAGCACCTGACCCGATCTGATCGTTGAGCCTTTTATATTATTGGCGGATCTGAGCGATGCGGTTTTCACGCCGTGTCTCTGGGCTATACTCCCAAGAGTATCTCCCGGTTTCACTTTGTATTTCACAGAGTGATTGCTTGCGCTTGCCCTGTAGGATGCGTTTGAAGAGCCCGGTATGGTAAGCACCTGTCCGGACCTGATTGTAGAGCCGTGAATATTATTCGCGCTCTTGAGCGTAGAGAGCCTTACTCCGTGACGTTGTGCTATAGTCCCCAGGGTGTCCCCGGATCTAACTTTATATTTAGTGCTGGTGGCTCTGGCATAGTTTTGGTTTGACGCGCCGGACGTGCCGTTTGATATATAAGGGATTGTAAGCACCTGACCCGATCTGATCATCGAGCCCTTTAACCCGTTTGCCCTTTTTATCGTAGAAACGCTCACATTGTGCTTTGATGCGATCAGGCCGAGTGTGTCGCCTGATTTAACTTTATATTTTGCGGTCTTTGTCGATTTACCCGAGCTTCTCGCCGTATCATAATAACGTCCCGAAGAGCCTGGGATAGTAAGCACTTGTCCGGTTTTTATCAGAGATCCTCTGAGCCCGTTTGCCCTTTTTACAGAGCTTATGCTCACTCTGTGTCTGGCTGCGATTGCACCAAGAGTATCTCCAGAGCGTACTTTGTATTTCACTGTGCTGGTATTGTGATGAGAAGGCGTCTTGTAGCTTCCTCCGGCCACACCTGGGATCTTAAGCGACTGGCCCGTACGAATAGTTGAGCTTCTGAGCCCGTTAGCTCTTTTAATCTTGGAAACACTTACTCCATATCTGCCGGATATTTTGCCTAGAGTTTCTCCTCTTCTCACTTTATGCCATTTTGTTCCGCCTCCTCCGGCTCTTGCTATCTGAGTGCTTACACTTTTAAGGCCCTGAAGCTCTGCGCTCTTTTGCGCGACGACTACGCCGTAGCCGGGAGGAACGTTAATATCGTATGAACTTCCCGGAGGTGTTGCCTTTAATTTAAGCGCGGGGTTAAGCTCTACAAGAGTGTTTTGGCTAACTCCTATGACCTGGGCAATATCCTTTAAGCTCTTTTGTCCTGGTACGAATGCGACCTCATAGTCCTGGGAAGGTTGATACTGTATTCCAACGAATCCATATTTCTCAGGGTTTTTTGCGACAATTAGAGCCGCCATAAGCTTTGGTACATAGTTCTTTGTTTCTTTGGGTAGAGTGAATTCGGAAATCTGCCAGAAATCGTTAATCCCGTACTTGTCTATGGCAGACTGCACCCTGTCTTCCCCGCAGTTATAGCCTGCCGCCGCGAGCTCCCAGTTCTGAAACATAGCATAGAGGTCGCTTAAATAATTTGCCGCGGCAATAGTAGATTTCTTCGGGTCCATCCTCTCATCCGCCCACGCGTCCACTCTGAGGCCGTATCTTTTGGCTGTGGGTTTAATAAACTGCCAGGGCCCGACCGCGGCTTTATGTGATTTAGCCTTGACTTGAAAACCGCTTTCTATCATAGAGAGGTACACGAGGTCGGTAGGCATCCCCCTTTCCTGGAGAATAGTCTTCATGTTTGGGACATATTTCCCCGAGCGCTCAAGCCAAATGCTGAATGATCTGCGTCCTCTGTTCTGGTATTGATTCACGTAGTGCATGACCCGGGCATTGTACACAACCGGTATTTCCTGTTCGGTCTCTGGCGCTACGTCCGGGAATTCAGCCAGAGTGCTCTCGAATAGGTAATAACTGGTCCAGGCTTGCTGGTGAGGGTTCATCAGAAAGAAGCTCGATTTTACGTCTATAACAGCTTCTTGTTGGTTATGGTTATCTACGTAAACGATCTCTGAATCTGTGCTCCCTGGATCAATATTGATTCCCGGAAAAGTGGATTCTGTATTGTTTGAAGTGATAGATCTGCCGCCGCATCCTAAGAGTAGGAGCGTTAAGGCCGCCGGGAGCATAAAATACTTATAAAACATTGGCATTTATTTATCACACTTTAAGTTGAATGTCAATCAAGACAGCACAATTTTTAAGTAACAGGCTTAAATTAATTCCTAAGAGTATACCGGATTTGTCTATGTGAAGTCCAAGGACTTTAACAAATTATTGTAAAACTTGGCCAGTTGCAAATTCGAGTTATAATCATAAGATGTGCAGTTCCGCACGGTTTAAAAGGGTAAATAACTATCACCATCGAGGGCCAAACTATGGAAAAAATAAAAAATGGTCGTGTCATCGCGATACTCACGGGCGGCGGCGACGTCCCGGGTCTTAACCCGGCCATCAGGGCCGTTACCATCAGGGCGATCAAGGAAGGGTATAAGGTAATCGGCATTCGCAGGGGCTGGGCAGGCGCGCTTGAGATAATACGGGATAAAGACGCCGACAATAGTGAGAACTATATTGTTCTCACTGAAGAGCTCGTTAATAGGGTGGGCAGGACAGGCGGGACTTTCCTGCACAGCTCCCGTACTCGTCCCAGCAATGTTAAAAAGGCGGACGTCCCTGGGCACCTAAGGGATAAATATAAAGATGAAATAAACGATCTCACCCCTGAAGTGCTGAAAAATCTTGAATTTCTGGGTGTGGAATATCTGATTCCGATAGGAGGGGACGATACACTGAGCTACGGTGTGAGATTGTCTCAGGAGGGAGTCAAAGTCGTTGCTATACCTAAAACCATGGATAATGACGTCCCCGGCACTGATTACTGTATAGGCTTCAGCACATGCGTGACCAGAACTATAATGATGATAAATAACCTCAGGACTTCCGCTGGCTCTCATGAAAGGTTCCTCGTGCTTGAGGTGTTCGGGCGCTATGCTGGCTTTACCGCTATGCTGCCGGCAATGGCGGGAGCCGCCAACCGGTGTGTCATCCCCGAGTACAAATTCGATATGGAGAGACTGACGGAGCTCATGGTAGAGGACCGTGATAAAAATCCAAGCAATTACTCTGTCGTGCTCGTCTCTGAAGGAGCCATGTTTGAAGGCGGCGAAATGATTTTTCAGGATGCAGCCAAAGACGCGTTCGGACATGCGAAATTAGGTGGTATAGGTGCTATGGTGTCATCACAGCTAAAGGCTCTTTCCCCTAAGTACAATAAAGGAAGGACAATCAACGTCATAGAGCAGAAGCTCGGTTACTTGGTACGCTGCGGAGACCCGGACGCTATTGACTCGATTGTGCCGATGGCATACGGGAATTTGGCACTTGATCTAATTCTGAAAGGAATGCATGGGCTACTTGTGGTTATGAGAGACGGAAGATACGAAAACGTACCGATAAATGTAGTCACGAGTTCAAATAAAATTGTCGATGTTGAGAAGTATTACAATAAAGAGCGTCTCCGCCCTTACTATAAGAGCTTTGAAATGCAGCCTATGTTCTTAATGACAAGCGGGTAGACATTTGTACGGGGGACTATAGTGTAACTCATAAGAGCAGAACGCATGGCCTGAATCGGCTCTATTTTTAGTAAGGGGCTTAGTGGTAATATCTGTCCCCTTTCCCCACTACCCTGAGGCCCCCTTTCTGAAAGAAGCGGGCGAGTATCAGCCCTGCTACAAACCCTCCGATATGTGCCCAGAACGCGACCCCTCCGGTGTCCTGCGCCGCTCCAAGCGACCCCACTCCGCTTAGGAACTGTATGATGAACCATACGAATATAAATATCGCGGCTGGTATGTGTATGAGCTGGATAAAGAAAAAAATTGGTATCAGTGTGAGTATTTTTGATTTTGGGAAGAATGTAATATATGCGCCGAGCACTCCCGATATCGCGCCGCTTGCCCCGACCATAGGGATCACAGAGCCTAGGTTGGTTATTATTTGAAAGAGTGCGGCTGCAAGACCGCACACAATATAGAACACTAAATATTTAAAGTGGCCCATCCTCGCTTCCACATTATCTCCGAATATAAACAGAAATAGAGCATTACCTATAATGTGCAGCCATCCCCCGTGAATAAACATCGAGGATATAAAGGGCAGCATTCTGTCGCCGAAATCAATATTTGCCGATGAGAACACTTTGGCGGGTATCAGGCCGTATTCTAAAATAAAATTATGAATATTTTCCCCTAGCGAAACCTCGTATAAGAAAACCAAAATGTTTATTGTAATCAGGGTTAAGTTGACAAATGGGAACGAGCCCGATTTCGTAGTATCTCTAAGCGGTATCATGTCTGTTTAAGATTATACATAGCGTAAACACTCCCCTCTACTTGAAAAGAGTATAATCTGGACTAAACTCCTTGAAGTCTTAAAGTTTGTTCACAGGTGCAAAATTGTTTCAAAAGCTAAGATCCGACCTCACACTCAAGCTATCAAATATAAAGCTGCTTTTGGTAAATGCCGAAGGGTTTTCACTTAACGGCTCAGGACAGAAAGGCACGGCAGTCAGTAATGGCAACGCTTTAGAAGATCTCAGAGACTCAGAGGTCGAGTGTATAGCGTTTTCCGAGTCCTCATCCGAAGAGATTTCCACTGTCGCGGAAAGCCTGGGAGTTATGCTTCATCAAGGCGTTACACAAAGGATCACTTTCTACAATAAAATTAAAGAGGAATACTCTGTCACAGATAGTGAGATTGCCTTTATTTGCAGAGATGATTCTGATCTCCCCATAATTCAAAGGGTAAGTTTTTCCGCCGTTACCGGGGATGCCCCGCTGGACGTCAAAAAAGAGTCTTACTACGCGGCGTACGGCACTGGGCAGCTGGCCCTTACCGAGATTGCTTTTCTTATTAGCAAAGCTAAGAACTATCCGAGCGGCTGGTCTGAGTAGCTAAGCCGCAGATTGATATCGAGACTACCCTACTACGAACGAATGTGTGATAAAATAGGTTTCTATGGATACTATAGAGCTAACGAACTCTATAAAAGACAAAGCGCTGTCTCTCTTTGACCTTGTGGGCATCTCCTCTGTGGGTCCTTTCCCCGAAAACCAGTTCTATAAAGAGTGGCTTGCAAAGGGGCATGCGGCGGACATGAGCTACATGGGTAAACATCCTGAGAAAAGAGAGGACCTCAAAAGCTTTATCCCCGGGGCCAAATCTGTTATATCATGCGGCTTGAATTACAACACCGACAACCCTTACTCAACTGAGACCGATGATAAGAAAAGGGGCTGGATCGCTCGCTATGCCTGGGGTGATGACTATCACGAAGAAATTAAAGAAAGGCTCAGTACTTTACGGCGGTATATCGAATCGATAACTCCCCAAGAGCCGCAGATGCGTTTGTATGTAGACACGGGCCCCGTGCTGGAGAGAAATTATGCAAAATACGCCGGCATCGGCTGGATAGGTAAAAATACGTGCTTGATAAACCAGGAAATCGGGTCGTGGATTTTTATCGGGGAGATCATAACGAGCCTTGAGCTTGAGTATGACAATCCAGCGCCCGAGCGATGCGGTACATGTACGAAGTGTATAGACGAGTGCCCGACAGATGCGATTAAAGCGCCCTATGAGATTGATTCAAGACTCTGCATTTCATATCTAACTATAGAGCTGAGGGACAAAATCCCACTAGAGCTGAGAGACGCCATAGGGAACCAGGTGTTTGGGTGTGACATATGCCAGGACGTATGTCCATGGAACAGAAAAGCTGAGGCCACAGCGGACCCGGTTTTTCAGCCTAGAGAAGGGCTCTACAACCCGGAGCTTTCAACTATTGCGGGTTTGGATGTGGAAAAGTTCAGGTTCCTCTTTAAAGGCAGCCCCGTAAAGCGGACCAAGAGAAGAGGGCTGCTCAGAAACGCTGTGGTTGCTATAGGAAATTCGGGAGAGTCAGAGTTTATACCGGTCTTAAAGGACGCTCTTACGGATGAGGAGCCACTCGTTAGGGCCCACGCAGTCTGGGCGCTTTACAAAATTCAAGGCGCTGAGGCGCTGAATACGCTTCTGGAGCATAAGGAAAATGAGTCCGACCAATCCGTATTGGATGAGATTGAAATAATAACTAATAACTCCGCTTAGGAGCTTGCGATATGGTTTATTGCCGCATACTTCGTTAAAATATAAGAACAAACACCTTCTTTAAGAGAGTGTCTGGCGAGGTTATATGAAAGAAAAATTACAAGAAGAAGTGATTTCAGCGAATGAGAATTTCTACCGGGCGATTGAAGAAAGTGACTTTACGCGAATGGAAGAGCTATGGGTAGGAAGTGAGGAAGACAAATGTGTTCATCCCGGATGGCCGATGCTCTACGGATGGGAAGCGGTGGGTGAGAGCTGGAAAAGTATTTTTGAAAACGGCGGGCCGATCGGAATCGAGCTTTCGGATGTGAGGGCAGAGGTCTCGGGAGATGTGGCCTGGGTTATATGCATTGAAAAAATAAGCCACAGGCTGGGAGACGAAGTACAGTCGGGGTTTGCTCAGTCTACCAATATCTTCGTACGCTCCGGCACCTCGTGGCTTCTTAGCGTCCATCACGCTTCCCCTATGCCCACTCCAGGCGGAGAAGTATCATCTAATGAAAGCTTACAGTGATTATTTTATAGTGCTTAGTAGTTGAAATTATAGAATAGGTCGGCGCCCGGGTTTTCCCCGCCGACTTCCGCGTCGATGGTTATGTTTTTGAATATTTGATACTCTACTAGCACAATATTTGTGGTTATATTGGTGGAGTCTACTATTGATTCGGATGCAGCGCGTCTGTAGGCAATATAGAGATCTTGAGTCAGGTATTTGCCCACCTCTACTTGATTTGCGTCAACGCTCACTACATCAAGCGAGATTGCGGGTCCCAGCAGCCTTTCCAGCTGAGCTGCGGCAATTCCGCCCGCCACTCCGGTTGCGACATTCTGAACGGACTGTCTTTCATTCGAGCCGATATCGGAGGAGGAAACACCAAATAATAGATAAGAGACTATGTCTGTCTCAGTCATCGCAGGGTCGCTTGTCAGCTTTATCTCGGGTGATTTAGCTCTTCCCCCGATATTTATATATATATTATTGTCAGACACCCTATAGAGAGCCTTTATATCAAGAAACGGGTTAATTTCCGTTCCACCAGAAAAACTTACGTTGCCTTCTTCGATTCTGAACAGCTTGCCAAAATTCTCATAGGTTCCCCTAACCGTTCTGATATCACCCACAATTCTTACGTTTTCATGCTGTTTTTTCTTTATATCAAGGTTACCTCTAAGCTCGATGTTGGCTCCCCGCCCCCTTACCCAGTTGTTCTTTGTCATCGTCACTTCGAGATCAAGAGCTACGTTATCCTTAAAGAAATCCGTTTTCGTTCCTTCACCGATACGAATTTCCTCTTCTGAGTCTTCATCTACAAACTGGATATCCTCGACCTCCTTTTGAGGCTCGTCGGGAATAGTAATGCGACTTCTGCTTATAGTTATCTTCCCAGCTACGTCCAGTTTGTCAGAGTCACCGCTAACTTTTATATCCCCGCTAAGAGCGGATTTAATCCTCTCGGGTTTGATAATGAATTTATCCATGGTTCCGCTAATCGTATAAGAGAGCGGGGAAAGGTTGATGTCGCCTTCGAAAACCCCGGTTCCTCCGTCGGAGACGATCTCCATATTCTTAAATGTGCCCCTTTGCCCGTTCATTTCGATTACCGCGTCTGTGAATGTAAATTCGTTTCTAAGAGACTTTATCTTAAAAGTTGCCTCATCTAATCTAATTGTCCCGTTTACGTTTGGGCTCGTTAAGCTGCCCGAAGCCCTTAGGTCCACTATCAATGTCCCTTCGGACTTTTCGATCTCATCGACAAGGCTTGCAACCGGGCTTAGGTTTACACCCTCGGATGTTATTGAGAGATTGAATGTTCCTTTCTCGAGATTCTCACCGATCTTCGTCAAATTTAAATCAACGTTAGCGCTACCCGTTGCGTCCATAATTGTCGAAGAACCATCTGTAAGCAGAAATTTCAGGTTTAGGCTCTGAGAGAGGTAGGAAAGATTAAGCGAGATATCGTTTTGGAATTCTTCATAACTAAAGCCTTGGGTTTTAATATCCGCGTTAATCTGGGGACTCTCCATAGTGCCCTGTGCATTCAGGTTTGCCGACAGTGTGCCCTGAAACGGTTTTTTTAGTTGAAGCGCCTTACTAATATTGTCTAGGCTTATTTTATTAAGCCTTGCTTGTACATTTATAGCGCCGTCATAGTCAATGTTTGCATCTACTGTCATAGAGCTTGTATCTCGGTAAAGGTTAAAGTTCTCTACTATCAGCTGTTCTTGGTCAAATTTGACGACTATGTTGTCTTTGTTATCAAGCTCATGGCCCTCTACAAATAATTTCAATTCGGTTATCTCTATCCTCTTCTGCTGATCGCTCAATCCACTTATTAAAGCATCAATATCGTAAATGAACTGATCGTTCTCTTTTATATCAGTGACAATGTTAATTCCCCCTGCCTCACTCCGGGCATTAACATCGATGCTCTCAAAAACTCTGTTGTCGACCATGGCGTTAGTTATCTTTAATTCAGCTTTCAGATCAGGGTTTGCAAGATCAATAGTGCCGTTTCCTTTAAGAGTCATGTTCTCTGCGCCCATTCCTTCTTTTACGTTCAACTCAGTTGCCTCAAGATCGATGCTCACTTGTGGGCTGGTTAGCTCACCCTTTACGTCCCCCGTGGCTTTCAAAGCTCCTGCAAACTCGGTGTCCGATACAAAGCTTGAGACGAAGCTCAAGTCCTTAGCTTCAAGCTCGTAGTTCAGATCAACACCTTGTCCGCTCGCTTTATTGCCTCGTGCTGTGAGAGTGAAATCGTTCGAGTTTATAGCTAGTGCCTTTACGTCCAGAAACTCATTTTCAAGCGATATATCCACGTTGCCGTTTGTTATATCGATACCGAATATGCTTGAGGGCTCAATATCCCCCTTCACTTGGGCCGATAAGCTTTGAAGGACATTCCCTTCAAGGGGAATATTACCTTTAATAGCAAGCTCAGAAGTGATCTGGCTCGCGAGACCGCCGTTATCAAGTATTTGGGACAGATCGACTTTGCTTAAGCTCGACGTAATGTCGATACCGAGATTCGTTTTGGTATATTCTACTAAACCGTCTAACTTCAAGTCACCTGCTTTATCACCTTTTATCTCAAATTCGTCTATGTTGCCTTTGACGATCATATCACTCGGTTCGACCCAATCGGCCTCGGCGTGTAGAGTCGCGTTTAAAGTCGCGCCGAGCTCTGTGTTGAGCCCCTTTGGCTGGGTCTCTTTCTGTTCTTTTAATAGTGAGAATATCTCTTTGGTCTTCACGTCGTTAAGTGAAACGTCGAGGCTGAAGTTGTTCGCGCCCTCTTTTGTTATTAAGCGCGACAGGTTGCCGCTTCCGCTAATTTTTATTTCACCAAGCTCACTTTTTATATTGCCGCCGCCGATCTTGAGCGATGATCCGCTCACACTTATTTCCTCGATCTCTCCCGTGAGCTTTCTCCCCAGCATCTCGGACTCCGGAATTTCTATACTAGCTTTAGCGTTCAGTTCCTTCTTATCTTTAAACTCTCCGCTTCCTTTAGTATTTACGCTTACAGTTCCCAGGTTCTCAAGCGTGTAATTTGAGACCGAAGCATCGTAAGAGAACTCCGGGCTCGTTTCAAGAGCCGAGGCTTTCGCGTTGAGCTTAATCTCAGAGCCGTTAAGTAATACTGTTAGATTATCTATGTCCGCTTTTTCCTGGGAATAGTAGGCTTTAACGGAGAGGTCCTCGACACGAAGCTCGGGGGAGGTTGCGTAGACATCCGCGTTTTTTAAATCAAGCTCTATTTCCCGGAATATGTCGATCAAGTTAACACTCAAATCTATTTCGGGTATCGTGAACGCGCTGACCTTTCCCGACTCTCTGTCATCAATCTTTATCTCGCCTTTCGTAAGAAGAAATTTGTTTAGGTTTATAGTCCAATCGGGGAAAGTATTTTCCTTCTCCTCTTTCTTTTCCTCTTCTTCCTTCTCTTCTTTGCTTCCGATCTTTGCGAAGTTCCACGTACCGTCACTGTACTTCACCATATTTACATCAAGTTCGTTAATTTTCAGATCGTAAATGGGAATGATCTTGCTGAACAGTAAAGAGCCATCCAGCATTTGCGGAATAGAGTAATCGAGAGAGACTTGTTTTACCGTAACGAAGCTCTCACCTTCCACTTTGAATGAGACGTCTGTAAGCTTTATATTGTTAAAGAAGTTTCCTTCAAGGCTCCCTATCGTAAACTCCTGCCCTGTGGTTGAGCTTACGATACTTTCAGTAGTCCTTCTGGCGAAATCTCTGAAATACTGGGTCTGGGTGAAGAAAAAAGCGCCTACTAAAAGGATTATTACGAGGATGAAGAAAATAAGTACGGTGAGTAAGATTTTGCGGCGCATAATTAAATGTTATTCGGGACTAAAATTAGTTTTCGATAAGAATTTCACTTGCCCTCTTCAAACCATTTCACAGTATACCCAATGGCCCCGCTAAATTACACGGCAAATTAGCGCTTTATCAATTAGTGGCGGAAGTTAAGCTTTAGACACCTTATATATTCCGCTCAGGATCAAAAGTCCCCCGACGATAATTCCGGGGTCAAGCGGGCTTCCCAATAAAAGCCAGTCGAATAAAAGGCCGAAAACCGGGACCAACATTGATGAAAAAGTCAGTATGCTGATATCCATCTTCTTAAGTAGATAAAACCATATTGTAAAATCGACTGCTGAAGCGATTATCCCAGTAAATAAAAGTATATATATAGAGTGCGCGTTCCAGTCCACATTGAAAACACCCTCAGTTGGGGCCGCGAGCAGCACGAGTCCCAAGGCCCCGAACGCTAGCTGCAGTCCGCTCATGGCATAGATATCTTCTCCTACCATCCGCTTTTTAATCCAGATATTCGAGACTGCCCAGGATACCGCGCCTGCCAATATCAACAGCTCTCCCATAAGTATCGTTAAGTTTTGATTGACGAGCGTATCCCAGCCGAGGATGCAGATGATCCCCGCGGTTCCGAGTGTTACGCCGATCCACTTACGCGAACTTAGTTTTTCCTTTAAATAAAAGTTCACCAAGAGGATCGTCCAGATAGGCATTGTATAAAGCAGCACAGAGGTCTTTCCGGCTGTCACGTACTTCATGCCGTAAAGCATTAAGCCGAACATGAAGGTAGTTTGAAAAAGCCCGATGGCTATGTAGTCGGGTAGTTTTTTTAAAGTGGGCCATTTCACGGGCCGGAGGCTGAGGTAGATCATCATGGACACAGCTCCAATGGCGCACCTCCAAGCAGCAAAAGTGAAGGGCTCACTGTATCCGAGCCCCATTTTCATCAGCACCCATGAGTATCCCCAGGTAGTGATAGTGAATACAAGCAGTATTATGTATAGAACGGTTATATTCATTTCATCTTACCGTCAGAAAACCCAAGGTTTAAGCCTCCTACTTATACTCTATTAGTAACAATCTTACAAACCTGTCTCTCGGACGACACGACGTTCCGAGCGCAGGGTTCTTATTTTCTTGACAAGGAAATGTCAATATTTATAATTACCTACCCCCGGTTATTTTGCATCTGTAAAGTATTGAGTTTTATGTTCCGGGAAATTTTTTAAGTTTAACAACAATATGCTATCAAACTGTAGTGTTTCATTCTAGTTTTTCAGATTTTTAAAGGAGGTAGAAACAAGTGAAAATACTCGTACTGGTGAGTCAAACACAGGACACTGAGGCAAAAATACATGTCTCTTCAAGCGGTGATTCGATAGACACGGGCGGAATGAAATGGATCATGAACCCTTACGACGAGTTCGCTGTTGAAGAGGCTATTCAGACAAAAGAAAAACACGGCGGGGAAGTAGTTATCATCTCCATCGGTCCTGACAGAGTGCTTGAGACCATTAGGCAGGCCCTGGCAATGGGTGCCGACAGCGCTGTTCATATTAAAGGTGAGGGTTTTGCGGATACGGATTCATTCACTGTCGGTAAAGTTATTGGCAGCGAGATAAAAAAGCTTGGGGAATTCGACATCGTATTTACCGGAATGAAGATTATCGACGAAGAATCGGGACAAGTAGGCGTTCAGGTAGCCGAGGAGCTCGGAATACCTCACGTATCGCTCGTAAGTAAAGTTATCGAAGTTGACCCCGCTGGGAAAAAGGCCGTGTGCCAAAAAGAGATCGACGGCGGACACGTTACGGTGGAAGTACCGCTCCCGTGTCTCATTACATGCCCTGACGCAATGAATGAACCCCGCTACGCTTCGCTCCCAGGGATCATGAAGGCAAAGAAAAAACCTCTTACGGTAGTCGAAGCCGGGGATATTAACCTCGGAGAGCTCGGGCTGAGCGCTGAAGCGCTCGGAAAAGACGGCGCGAGGGTGAAGACTACTCAGATGAAAGTGCCTGAGATCGAAAGAAAACTGACTATAATCAAAGGAAGCGACGAGCCTATGGTAAAAGGGGAAGAGGTAGAGAGAGCCGCTGAAGAGCTGATAAAGCTCCTTAGGGAAGAGGCCAAGGTTATATAACTTTATTGTCCAAATTTCAGGAGGAATACTATGAGTAACGAAGTATGGGTTGTAGCTGATTTAAAAATAGACGGCAGCGTAAGACAGGTTACTTATGAGGCGCTTTCAGAGGCCGGACAGAAGATAGCTGGAAAGCTCGGCGGTAAGCTGTGCGGAGTGCTAATTGGCTCTGGAGTTTCGGGGCACGCGGCATCACTTGGCAAGTACGGTGCTGAGAAGGTTTACGTCGTGGACAATGATTTATTAAAAGACTTTAATACCGAAGGCTATACCATCGCTCTTAGTGAGCTTATTAAAAAGCACGAGCCTGCAGTCGTTATAGGTGGAAACACTGTGTTCGGTCAGGACTACTTCCCAAGGGTAGCGGCGCGCGTGGGCGCCGGAGTCACAATGGACGCCATAGATATAGACTTGAGCGATCAGAACACCCTTAAGATCGAGCGCTATTCACATTCGAGTAAAGCTATCCCCACACAGGTGTTCCACCAGAATTACCCGATGATGACCACGGTAAGGCCGAACTCATTTAAAGCAGTGGAAAACCCCAAGGACCCTGAAATCGTAGATGGCGGCGTGGAAATAAACCCGTCTGATATAAAGATTAAGGTAATAGAGGTTGAAACGAAAGAGTCCGACCGCCCCGAGCTAACTGAGGCTGAAAGAGTCATTGCCGGTGGCAGGGGACTCGGAAGCGAAGAGAACTTTAAACACATATACGAGCTTGCTGACATATTGGGAGCTGCCGCTGGCGCCACAAGAGCCGCCGTTGACGCGGGCTACTGTCCATACGACATGCAGATCGGGCAGACGGGTAAGGCCATATCACCTAATCTTTATGTAGGGATTGCAATCTCAGGCTCGGTACAGCATTTTGCGGGAATGGGCTCGTCTAAGGTTATTGTTGCTATCAATAAAGACCCGGAGGCCCCGATATTCCAGAAATGCGACTATGGTATTGTGGGTGATCTATTCGATGTGCTTCCGCCATTTACTGCTAAAGTAAAAAGCTTAGTATCAGAAGGTTAAATTGAACAAAGAACCGGGAGCGTCTAGCTAGGCGTTCCCGCAATATCCACCATCTCTATATTCTCTATTTTCTCACCTAAAAATCTGCCTGCAATCGAAACGAATGTGTCTGAGACGTCTGTAAGGTAAAAATCCCTTGCCCCGTTAGACGTGCCATTATTCAATTCTCCGAGTCCGTCAAGTACGCTCCCTATCTCAAGGGCAGTCTCCTCGGCTGAGTCCACAAGGGCGATTTCCTCCCCCATAATTTTCTGAATAACTGCTTTCAGCAGCGGGTAGTGCGTACATCCAAGTACGAGTACATCGATCCCTGTTTCTTTTAGATTACTCAAGTACTGCCTGGCAATAAGCTCCGTTATCTCACCTTCGGTCCATCCCTCATCGGCGAGCCCTACGAAAAGCGGGCATGGTTTTGAGAAGACTTCTATCTCAGGGGATATACTCTCTAATGCGTTTTTATAAGCACTGCTCCTGATTGTAGAATAGGTTCCGATTACGCCCACTTTGCCGGTTTTGGTTAAGTCGGCGGCTTTCTTTGCTCCGGGCTCGATGACTCCGATAACGGGTATATTAAGCTCCTCCGAGAGCGCGGGAAGCGATACTGAGGAGGCAGTGTTGCAGGCTACTACCAATAGCTTTATTCCCTTTGAGACCAGAAATCCGGCATTGCCTTTTGAATACGCGATCACGGTCCTTTCCGATTTTGTACCGTAAGGAACCCTTGCCGTATCACCCAGATAAATCAGGTTCTCTCTGGGCAGTCTCTTCATTATTTCTCTTGCGACCGTAAGTCCGCCCACCCCCGAGTCAAATACACCTATGGCCGCTTCTTTGTTCTTTGTACTCATGATTGTCTGCTCTATGTTTAGTCTCTGTACCGATGCGGATTAGAAGAATTCTTCTATTGCGCTCTCTACGGAATCGACTCCGACAAGCGTTATAGCATTGTCGTACGATCCGATCCTGTCAAGGTTTATCTTGGGGATTACGCACTTATTGAAGCCTAGCTTTTCCGCTTCATTTAGCCTCATCTCTATCTGCGACACGCCCCTGATTTCGCCCGCAAGACCTATCTCTCCGAAAACTACAACCCCGGGGTCTACGGGTTTATTTAGAAAGCTCGATACGAGCGCCATGGTGATCGCAAGATCAATGGCGGGCTCTTCAATCTTTACCCCCCCTGCGACGTTCATGAACACGTCCTGCCCGAGGATCTGTAGACCCGCTCTTTTTTCCAGCACGGCGAGTAGTAAAGACACACGGTTATTATCAAGCCCGATAGTCGTCCTTCTGGGCATTCCAAAACCGCAGGGCGAAACGAGAGCCTGTATCTCGACCAATATAGGCCTTGTACCTTCAATGCTCGGCGTTACTACAGACCCTGATGCCCCCTCGGGACGCTCCGAAAGGAATATCTCAGAAGGGTTTCTAACTTCTTTAAGCCCGCCGTCCGTCATCTCAAAAACGCCTATTTCGTTTGTCGAGCCGAATCTGTTTTTTACAGCCCGAAGAATCCTGAACGGGTGGTCTTTACCGCCCTCGAAATATAAGACTGTATCCACAAGGTGCTCAAGCACTTTGGGGCCTGCAATGGCCCCCTCCTTTGTAACGTGTCCTATGAGAAACACAGCGGGTCCTTTGGATTTAGCGTGCTGCATGAGCTTTGCCGTACACTCCCTTATCTGCCCCACGCTCCCCGGGGCGGAAGCAAGCTCTTCGGTATACATAGTTTGTATCGAGTCTATCACCGCCAGGGTAGGGGACAGGCTGCTGATCTCCTGAATGATGCTCTCAACCGATGTAGCTGAAAGTACATAAACGCTTTCTCTGGCAACCCCGGTTCTTTCCGCCCTTATCTTCACCTGCTCGGGCGACTCTTCCCCTGTGACGTATAGCAAGTTGCCGTTTTTATTCCCTGATGCAGCGCTTATGTTATTGAGCATCTGAAGCGCCAGGGTGGATTTCCCGATCCCGGGATCTCCGCCGACAAGTATTACGGAGCCGGGGACAAACCCGCCTCCGAGCACTCTATCGAGCTCGGTATTTCCAGTAGGAACTCTGTCCTCGCTGCTGCTTTTTATCTCCGTAATTGGGACAGGCTCTGAGACAGTACCTGATTTCGATGCCCGCTTAGTTCTCTCCTGCTGCTCTTCGACATATGTGTTCCAGCCGCCGCACCCCGGACATTTCCCGAGCCACCTGGGGGATGAGTTCCCGCAGTTTTGGCAGACGAACTGTGTCACTATTCTTGATTTTTTCATGCTGCATAGACTCTCTTGGAATCAAAAAGATTATACTATACTTTTATTCCCTCTTAGCAAAGGGAAGCGCGTGATTGATTATTAATAAGAGCGCATTAAAATATTGAATATATACTTTATAGATGGAGGAGATATGAATAGATACCTTATTATATCTGTTGTTTTATTCTTCGGTATTATATGTTTAGGTTCAAACTTAGCCTTGTCTCACCCATGGACGGCGTCCCAAAAAAGAGTAGTCAATTTAGAGCGTCAGTATTTTAAAGCTCTTCAGGCGCAGGATCAGGAGCTTATGGCTACTATACTGCATGAGAACTTTGTTATCTCCGGTATGGATAGACCTGCCTACCCGGACCTTAATAAAGATGAGTTCCTGGCTACTATGCCGGGGCAAGTGATCGCCTGGCAGGAGATCGAGCATGTGAAGGTCGACATTAAAGGTAACGTCGCAAAGTCAGTTGTGAATATCAACATGACGAAGACTTACAACGGTAAAGACCATAGCGGTGATTACGAGGTCTACAGCGTATGGGTCAGGGAAGAGGGCAAATGGCTTTTACTCAACCGCAGAATTAAGCTCTTGAACCAGTCATAATTTCAGCCGGCTATAAGATATACAGAGGACATTTTAACCATGATGGCAGGACTTTTCCTATTGTTCGCGATAACCATGATACTCGCCTGGTACGGCAAGAGACAGGCCTCAATAGGATTATTTTTTATTACAATCATACTATGCGCGCTTTTGTTCATCCACCACATGACTGAGCCGCTAAATCTTAACTTTTAGCAGGTGACGTCTTTTGACCCCTTATTTCGCTGTCAGAATAAATATCGCGGGCATACTCGTAATCTCAGGAGTTCTCCTCGGAGCTTACTACGTACAGTTTGGTAAAGGGGAGGTGCCTTGCCCCCTTTGTTTGATCCAAAGGCTCGGTATGCTTGGAGTTGCCCTCGGAGCTATGCTGAACATACGCTACGGATTGAGACCCGCCCATTACGGAGTATCTCTCATAAGCGCGGTATTCGGAGCCTCAGTCTCCGTGAGGCAGATACTCTTGCACATTGTCCCGGGCGCGGGACCGAGCGGCTATGGCTCTTCGGTGTTAGGTATACACCTATATTCCTGGGCATTTGTGGTTTTCGCAGCGGCTGTTTTACTCATTGGCATAATGTTGTTGTTTGATAGTCAGTTTGAAAAAGTTGACAGCACAGAGGCAAAATCGCGCAAAACGCCATTAATAACAGCGGTATTCTTTCTTATTGTGCTTATCACTTTATCTAACGTGATTACCACTTTCCTTGAGTGCGGGACGGGACAATGTCCCGCTGATCCCGTATCCTATATGGAGCTAGGGAAATAAATTCCGGACTGTCATACACACTCATATTCAAATTAATCGGAGGAAAAGTTATGTCAGAGGAGCAAAATCATGAAACGCGGAGACTCAAAACACCAAATGAAGCTCTAAACGTCCTGATGAACGGGAACAAACTATATGTAGAATCGTTTAATAAAACAAAAGGGAAATCGGTTGAGTTGAGCACGGTTGAGGTGCATACTGAGCTTTCTCCCGGAGTGGTACCATATGCGGCGGTACTCACGTGCGCCGATTCAAGAGTGGCGCCGGAGATTATCTTTAGTTGCTGTATCGGAGATATATTTGTGGTCAGGGTTGCCGGTAACGTCGTTGACCCTTCAAACTACAGCGTACCGGGAAGTCTCGAATTCGGTGTTCTTGAGCTCGGCGCAAAGCTTATAATGGTTCTGGGGCATACAGGCTGCGGGGCAATAGCCAGTACTATTGATGCTATTGAAAACAATAAAGATTTTCCAGGATCAATAAATAAAGTGGTAGAGAAAATAGTCCCTGTTGTTGAGGCGGTTAAAGATGATCCGGGTGATCTTTTGTATAACTCTATAGTCTCCAATGTGAAAACAGGCGTAGAGGATCTCAAAGCGTCATCCCCGCAGATATCTCAAATGGCTAAAGACGGCGAGGTAAAGATTGTCGGCGCATGCTACGATCTTAATACAGGTGAAGTTAAGATCGTTACATAGAAAAATCTGATACAGTTTTTTGTTAAGTGATAGTATTATTAGTTCTAGTTATATTAACTTCTAAAAACATACTCAGGAGGAAAATGATGGCTCACGATAAATCTATATCCAGAAGGAATTTTGTTAAGGTTTCAGGCGCTGCGGCTTTAGGCGCTTCTCTGATCACGCTCGGGAGTAACGCATTGTCTGTACCTCACGCTCATGCCGATTCTTCGATGCCCGCTACACCTGATGAAGCTTTGAAGAAGCTTATGGATGGTAACGCCCGCTTTGTGGAATCTTTAAAAAAGAGTCCCAGGAGAACCGTTGAAGTGCGTAAGGAAGTAGCACAAGGTCAGACGCCGTTTGCCGCAATTCTAGCCTGCGCTGATTCAAGAGTAGCCCCCGAGATCATTTTCGACCAGGGCATAGGGGACCTATTTGTCGTGCGGGTTGCCGGAAACATAGTTAATCCTGAAAATTACGGTGTGCTGGGTAGCCTCGAATTCGGTACCTTGGCGCTCGGTGCTTCAGTTCTAATGGTTCTCGGACACACTGAATGCGGAGCTATTGCCGGATCTATCGAAGCTCTTCAAAAGGGCACTGAATTCCCCGGTTCTATAAACAACATCGTAACTACAATAGGGCCCGCAGTTGAAGCTGTCAAAGACAAACCCGGAGACCTTCTTGAAAACTCGATTGTTTCCAATGTTAAGTTCGGTGTAGACAAGCTCAATGGCTCTGTTCCGGTTATAGCTGACAGAGTAAAGGAAGGAAAATTAAAAATCGTAGGTGCAAACTACGATCTTCACACAGGTGAGGTAAAGATAGTTACATAGCTGCCTCAAATTTAAAATTCTTCTTTTCCCCGGGTGCTAAAGGCATTATTATTTAGATAATATGGCGGCCTCCTGTTTGTCCATTTATTACAGAGTTACTATGCGCGCGCCAATGCGTAGCTGGATAGTTTTGTTCTCAATACTGATGTTAATGCTTATAGCTCCTGACGTTCTATACGCGCAGTACTATAAGTGTATAGGTGAGGACGGAGTGCATATATACACCAATACCGGCTGTCCTATCGACGCGGACAATCAAAGGTTTGCTATGCCTGGTTCGGAAAAAGAAGAATCAAAAGACCCGCAGGCTACTGAGTCTAATACGCGGGGCAATAACGAACACCCTGTTAACGGGTATGAAAACGGGGGTGTGGTAGGTCTTGAAATCCTGACCGAAGGCTACAGGCTGACTCCCAAGGAGCGCTCGCAGATCCAGAGCGGGGTTAACTTTATCCTCGGTTATTACAAGCAGGTTTTCAATTACAATGAAGACGTTCCGGTCAGGATACGCATATTCGGTAATAAACGCCATTTTATGAGCTACCAAAGGGATGTATCTCCGGTAGTTTCTGAAGTGGGGTTCTATTCGCCGATGTATAACGAAGCCGTAGTTAACGGCCAGAGGGATAAAGGTGAAGTGATAGCCACAATATACCACGAAGCTAACCATTCAATACTCACTCAAAAAGCTCCCGATCTTCCCCTCTGGATTAATGAAGGGCTCGCGGAGTATTTCGAGAGAATCGTTCCCGAGGACGAAAACGTCACGGTAGGTCATCAGGACGCAAGATATTATAAGCTAAGACAAGACCTCGCATCCAACAAGCTTCCGGGACTGAGCTCATATCTCGGTTCCTGGGACAGCGCCTGGAAACGCGGCGGTCAGGCTCAGGACGATGAGACACGCTCGATTGCCTGGTCGCTTGTGCATTACCTCATGTCTACGCAGGATGGGCAGGATACTGTAATACGAATTCTGAGAGAAAAGAAGGACAACCCTTCTGTTACATCGATTGATGTAATTAACAAATACTATCCGGGCGGTCTTGACAAGCTCGAGTCGAATTGGCATAGCCATATAAGTCAGAGTCCCACACTTCACGTTTACGAGCCATTCGACTAATATTCTTTACCCATGGATCCAAACACTCTCACAACACCTTGAATTTTTCCGAAACATGAATATTTTTTAACCGTTCAAAATCATCATAAAACTCATATAAATAATTATTAATCAGGGGGAATTAAAGTAATATGGCTGAAACTGCGGCAAAAAAACATGAATTCAAAGCGGAAGTAAAACAGGTTCTGGACATTGTTATAAACTCTCTTTATACGGATAAAGAGGTTTTTATACGTGAGCTCGTATCAAACGCGTCTGACGCGCTTGAAAAGCTCCGCTACCTCCAGCTAACAGAGAAGGATATATATGATGAAGAGTTGCCTCTGGAGATAAACATACATACGGATGAGAAGGAAAATACCATTACGATAGAGGACCACGGGATCGGTATGACACGTGATGAGCTCGTGGAGAACCTGGGTACTATCGCGCACTCGGGATCAAAGGCTTTCTTAAACGCTCTCAAAGAAGGTGCAGAAGTCGGCGAAAACCTGATCGGACAGTTTGGAGTCGGTTTCTACAGCGTGTTTATGGTGGCAGCTGAGGTCGAGGTCTACTCGCACAACTGGAAAAAGACATCAAAGAGCCTGCTTTGGAAGAGCGACGGCTCGGGCACTTATGAGCTCGAAACCGTAAAGGGCGTAAGACGCGGTACAAAAATCGTTGTTCGCCTTAAGGAAGAAGAAAAGGAATTTTCTTCTGAAGCCCGCGTGAGAGAAGTACTCGCACACTACTCGAGCTTCGTTCAGTTCCCGCTCAAATTAAACGGCGAGCAGCTAAACAATGTCCAGCCTATATGGATGAGGAGCAAAAGCGAGATCACGGACGAGGAGTATCAGGAGTTTTATAAATTTCAGTCAAACGCCTTTGACGAGCCTATGTATACAATGCAGTTTAGCTCTGAAGCCCCGCTTGAAATAAACTCGCTCGTTTTCGTGCCCGGAGAAAACCCCGAGCGCCTGGGCTTTGGCAAGCTCGACCCGGGGGTGAGTCTTTACTGTAAAAAAATCCTGATCGACTCGCACCCACAGGGATTGCTGCCCGACTGGATGCGCTTTCTTAAAGGGGTCGTGGACAGCGCTGATCTCCCGCTAAACATATCGCGCGAGACGATGCAGGACAGCCAGCTTGCCCATAAAATTGGGCAGGTAATAACTGGAAGGTTTATTAAGTTCCTCGAAGAGGAAGCTAAAAAAGACCCTGAAAAATATGAGAAATTCTACGGCGAGTTCTCGATATTCATTAAAGAAGGGGTGGCAGCGGATTTTAAGAACCGCGAAGCCCTAGCAAAGCTCCTCCGTTATGAATCCTCTGCGACAGAGAAAGGAAAGCTCACAACGCTTGAAGATTATGTGAGCCGCATGGGTGAGGACCAAAAGGAGATCTACTACCTCTATTCACCAAACCGCGAGACCCTGGAGTCAGGCCCTCAGCTCGAAGCGTTTAAGGCCAAGGGCTTTGAGGTGCTGTATCTCTATGAGCCCGTGGATGAGTTTGTAATGACAGGGCTTGGAAAATTTTTAGACAAGCCTCTCGTCTCTGCCGATAGCGCTGAGATCGAGCTTGGCAAAGAGGATGCCGGGCAAAAAGGCGACACTATGCCCGATGAAGAGTCAGATGGGCTATGTACGTGGATAAAAGCCGCCTTGGGCGAGAGGGTAAATGAGGTAGCTGTGAGTAAGCGCCTCGTAGACAGCCCCGCAATCGCGGTGTACGCGGATAAGCATATAACGCCTTCGATACGAAGGATGATGAAAGCGATGAAAAAGGACGACGGTCTGAGTGATTCTATAAACTTAGAGATAAACCCTAACCACGCGCTGATTAAGAACTTGTCCTCACTCAGGAGTAGTGATGAAGACCTGGCAAAAACCGTAGCGGAGCAGATATTCGACAACACTCTCATTTCCGCAGGCTTTATGGACGACCCACGAAGCGTTGTTGACCGCGTTTATAAGCTGCTAGAGCGCGTAGCTCAGAAGTAAATCCGCCTGGTTTATACGAAAAGCTTATGTATTCTTAGGCTATTGTACTGAATGCGCGGTGCATCAGAAAAGAGTTTTCAAAGACGGAGGAATTGAATGATCCATAAAAAACCAGAAGACCAGATAATTCATGAATGTGACTACGCAAGGGAAATGAGGGAGATACTGGGTGCAAGTGAATACGATAAAATGGGACTCGCCATAGGAGTTGACCTTGGTCCCATGGCTACCCATTTTCATAAAACATTCGATGAGATTTTTTATGTACTCGAAGGCGGTATGAATTGTAAGTTCCACGATCCGGAATCCGGAAAAACCTGGACAGAAGAGTTGTCCGAGGGTGACATGTTAGTTGTTCGAAAAGGCGTGCACCATAAGATTCTGGAAGCCTCCTCAAAAAACAGGCTTATGGTTATGAGCATACCTCCCTGGCATGCTGAAGATGTAAACCCTTCGGATGCTATTTAGTACAATATTCATATAGTGTTATTTGATTGATGATCTGCCCAAACGTATACTGAATAATGATCGCGGCGCTAAGATTTGCGTATACGTAATATGAAAGCGATAAAGAGGTTTTAATATGAAATTTGAAGGAACAGAGAATTATATATCCACACGGGATTTAAATCTTGCTGTAAACGCATCGGTTACGCTGGAAAGACCGCTGCTGATAAAGGGCGAGCCCGGAACGGGTAAGACGATGCTTGCCTATGAAGTTGCGGGCGCGCTGGGGATGGACCTCATTACCTGGCACATTAAGTCCACTACGTCCGCTCAGCAGGGACTATACGAGTACGACGCGGTGTCCAGGCTCCGCGACTCCCAGCTTGGGGACGAGCGTGTAAGTGATATCGCGAATTATATTAACAAAGGAAAGCTCTGGGAGGCCTTTGAATCCAAAAAGCAAGTCGTGCTGTTGATCGACGAGATAGATAAGGCCGATATAGAGTTCCCGAACGACCTTCTCTTAGAGCTCGATAAGATGGAGTTTTACTGTTATGAGCTTAAAGCTACTGTAAAGGCCAATAAACGTCCTATAGTAATAATCACGTCCAATAATGAAAAAGAGCTTCCGGACGCGTTTCTTAGACGCTGTTTCTTCCACTACATCAGCTTCCCCGAAAGAGAGACGCTTAAGGCTATCGTAAAGGTCCACTACCCCAAGCTTCAAAACAAGCTGATCGAGAACGCCATGAGTATCTTTTATGACCTGAGGCAGATAGACGGGCTTAAGAAAAAGCCCACCACAAGCGAGCTTATAGACTGGCTAAAGCTTCTTATGGTCGGCAAGGTCACAGAGCAGGAGCTCGGCGAAGTTGACCTTTCTGAAAAGCTGCCGCCATACGCGGGTGCGCTTCTCAAGAATGAGCAGGACCAGGACCTTCTTAAACGTATTAGGCTCAGGTTTAGACGCTAGGGTTTATAGGGGCATATTAATGTTTCTGGACTTTTTTCTTCTACTCAAAAATGACGGTTTCCCGGTCACTATAAGAGAATACCTAACCTTCCTCGAAGCCCTCGACAAGGACGTGGTAGAGTACAGCGTAGATGATTTCTACTACCTCTCCCGCTTCTCACTCGTAAAGCATGAGCATCAACTCGACCGCTTTGACTTACTGTTCGGTTATTTCTTTGAAGGTGTGGAGACAATCGATACTGAAGAATTTATGAAGATTCCCGAGGACTGGCTCAGGAAGAGCTTCGTTAACGCGCTTACGGATGAAGAAAAGGAGATGATTAAAAAAATGGGCGGGCTCGATAAGCTCTTGGATAGACTGAAGGAGCTTATGGAAAAGCAAAAAAAGCGCCACCAGGGCGGGAACAAGTGGATAGGCACCGGGGGTACTTCCCCGTTCGGCGCGTACGGCTATAACCCTGAAGGCATTAGGATAGGGCAGGAAGAGAGCAGGCACCGAAGGGCTGTTAAGGTGTGGGACAAGCGCGAGTTCCGTGATCTTGACGATGGCGTAGAGCTTCAGACGAGGAATATGAAAATGGCTTTAAGAAGGCTCCGTATACTCACGCGCGAAGGGGTCGATGAAGAGCTTGATCTTGACCGTACTATAGAAACGACCTCAAAAAACGCCGGGCTGCTCGAGCTTGAGATGGTTCCGGCAAAAAAGAATAACGTAAAAGTGCTTTTGTTCCTCGACATTGGCGGTTCAATGGACGATCACATAGAGCTATGCTCCAGGCTTTTCTCCGCGGCAAAATACGAATTTAAGCACCTTGAGCATTACTACTTTCATAACTGTCTTTACGAGTCTGTCTGGAGAGATAATAGAAGACGCTGGGAAGAAACAATCCCAACACTCGAAGTACTGAACACCTATAACAGCGACTACAAGGTTATTATGGTTGGGGACGCTTCCATGTCTCCTTACGAGCTTTTGTATCAGAACGGGAGCGTTGAGCACAATAACGACGAGGCGGGGTTTGTGTGGCTGGAGAGGCTAAAGACCCAGTTCCCCGATATTGTATGGCTGAACCCGGTGCCTTATGAAGACTGGGGCTACACTGAGTCAATTGGAATGGTGCGGGAGTTTATGGAAGACCGCATGTTTCCGCTCACACTGGGGGGTCTTAAGCTCGCGGTGCAGGCGCTTAAGGATAAGAAAATAAAGCTAGAGAGCCACTAAAGTTTTCAGACATGATAAGCGCAATCGACCACATAAACATAGTAGTCTCAGACCTTGAGAGGTCAGTAAAGTTTTATACAGAGCTTCTGGGTTTTAAGGAAATAAACAGAGTCCATCTGGAAGGGGAGTGGATAGAGGACATAGTAGGGCTTAAGGGGGTGGCTGCGGACGTGGTATTCATTGTAGCTCCCGAAGAAGAGCCCAAGATCGAGCTTCTATGTTATAAATCTCCTACCGGTGATCAGGTTCCCGTAAATTCCCTGGCAAATACAATCGGGCTACGGCATATAGCTTTTAGAGTCGATGATATTCAAGCTGCTTCTGAGAAGCTAAAGGCTGCCGGAGTAAAACTCCTGAGCGAGCCCATAGCGGTTCCTGCCACTCTTATGGCCCAAAACCCCGTTCGTAAAACTCTTTGCTACTTTCACGACCCTGACGGCGTGCTTTTAGAAATTGCCGAGTACCGCTAACTATACCAATCCCAGAACAAACGCCTTGTTCGACACGTTTACTACCACGTGCATAATATACGCCGGCCAAAAGGAATTCCCGCGGTAGCATATATATCCCCACAGTAGCCCCGTAAAAATGGTGCTGATGGTCTCTATCTCGGGCTTCCCGAGATGAAGGAGCACGAACGGGATCATCTGTATCACTATGCTCCCTTCCCTGAATCTGTCTTTAAGGCCGAACAGCATAAAACCCCGGAACAAAAACTCCCATCCGAGCATATAGACCGCCATTGTAAGCGCATATCCAATTAGATCGAAATCGCCCCTATGACGGTAATACCTCTCTACGGAGGAAACCTCGGAGGTGAAATACAGGACGGGTATGGCTATTACTAGAAATATAACGACGTATGGTATCCAAACTCTGTAGTCACCAATCCTGAGACCGAAATTAAGCGGGTTCTTACGGAGTAAAATCAGAATCGTCAGTATCGGGAAGACCCCGAAGTATATCAAGGCGCTCAGCCAGAAACTACCGATCCTGTGATGGTGGTGGAGGATTATGAATAAAGTTGAAAACGATATTACTATAATTTCTTGGTAGTAGCGTATGCAAAAATTCTTTAAGTTTCCCAACTCGGATAGGAATTTCATTTGCGTCTCGCAGAGTGAGTTTAGTTTGCGCCGGTTAATTTTGCCTTTATATCTTTAGACAATACCGGACCTCTCTCGACAAACTCTCCCTTTGGTCCGTATACGATAAAGTAAGGGAGTCCCGCCAGGTTGTAATATGTGACGAGCGGATTTTCCCAGTTTAAGACATTTAATTCCTTAAGGGCAAAAGTATTATTACCTCGGGCGCTCTTCTCAAGCTCGGGCTTTATGGTTTTGCACGGCGCGCACCAGTCCGCATAGAATAAAAACACTGTGTATTTCCCATAGTCTATATGGTCGATTAGGTCTACCAATCTCCCCTCACTAATAACCTCGACATTATCTTGATTCTTACCGACATTATTGTTCGAATATGACTTGGGGGCGGAGTTTGATGAGCCGTCATCTTGAATAAGGGTACCGCTGTACCCTTCGGGGCAATGGACTCTGCTGTGGTGGGTCACCGTTCCCTCTTCGTCCCTGCATTCATATAATTCAGCCCGGGCGAAATGTGTGAGCAGCAGTAACGTCACGCAGGTAATGATCAGTTTCAATTTACAAAGGGCGGATGTAGTTCTCATATACATTCAGAAAGAATAGTACTTACTTTCTCAGTCGAATATAAGGGTCCTGTTGCCGTAGACCAGTATTTTACGTTCCAGGTGGTACCAGATTGCTTTAGATAGGACTGCTTTTTCAAGGTCCCTTCCTTTTCTTATCAGGTCTTCCACGCTGTCTTTATGAGAAACACCGACGACGCTTTGCTCTATTATCGGTCCCGCGTCAAGCTCGGGTGTAACGTAGTGGCTCGTAGCCCCTATAATCTTTACCCCTCTCTCGTAAGCCGAATGGTATGGCCTTGCTCCGGGGAAAGCGGGAAGGAAGGAGTGGTGGATATTTATTATTTTATTCGGGTAGTGGCTTACGAAGTTGTCGCTTAGTATTTGCATATACCTTGCCAGCACTACAAAATCGATATTGTATTTCTCCAGT
Source organism: Thermodesulfobacteriota bacterium (assembly GCA_965216785.1). GTDB lineage: Bacteria > Desulfobacterota_D > UBA1144 > Nemesobacterales > UBA2774 > UBA2774. Next base: position 281,585 of record OZ244197.1, on the reverse strand, counting down.
AGCGCGAGCTGCTCTTTCTCGGCTTTCTGCTTGTCTTCTTTTACGTTAGGGGTAACATGAAAATCAATCCCGAATTTTTGTGCCGCCTCTTCAAGCTCGGCGTGGTTGCTTACAATTAGCGGCACCTCTACATTCCATTCTTCAGCCTGAATTCTGGATAGTATGTCGTAGAGGCAGTGAGAGAGCTTAGATACGAAGATCGCCATCCGGGGCGTGTAGTCTGAGAAGTAGAGGGTCCATTTCATATTATATTTCTCAGCGATCAGCGTCTGGAAATACTCCCCTATCTTTTCAGACGGGACGCTGAACGTAGCTAAGTCCCACTCTACGCGCATGAAGAAAATTTCCTGGTCCGAGTCCACGTGCTGTTCGAGGAATATAATGTTGCCCTCGTTCTTATATATAAACTCCGTAATCGCCGCGACCAGCCCCTGACGGTCAGGGCAGTGGATAAGAAGTATGGCAGATCTGCTTGGTGTATTGGTATCCTGGTTGCTCATAGCGTTTTAGTCGATCAAACCCGAATCAGTGTCTTCCCATAAGCTCGTAGATTTCATCATCTGAAAGTCCAAAGTAATGGGCTATCTCGTGTTTTAATACTTCGTCAACTCTTTCTTCAATTTCTTTATCATTTCGGCATACTCTCTCTATATCCTTTTGAAAAAGCACTATCTCGTCAGGCGTTCTTACGCCTTGCCATATGCTCCTTTGCGGGAGCGGGGTGCCGCGGTATAGTCCCAATAACAGGCCCTTTCCCCTTATCTCCAACTTCTCCAGGTCTTCTTTTGTTGGGTAGTCTTCTACAGTGATAACAACGTTTTCTATCTTATCCCTGTACTCTTCAGGGATTCTGTCATACGCCTTCTCTACAAGTTCTTCAAACTTTTTCTTATTCAATTGAGCATTTTGTTTAAGGGAGAATTTAAATCGTATAAATACTATATCAACTTAGGAAGGGTTTCAATCTTATATAGGGCGGTTATTACTTGTTTTCTATCTCAGTTTTATATTTTGGATGTGTTTAGGCCACCGGGTTTTTGTTCTTTCTTAACCGGCTCATCCTTCTTCACTTCTCCTGCGGGTTTCTTCTCATCCAATACCTCAGTTACCGCACGGCGGAACTCGTCCGTTCCCTCAGAGGAGATTTCCTTGAGTGATTCTTCAAATATATTCTTTAACTGCTTCTTGTCTGACTCTGAATTACTCATAAAAAATACGTGTAAAGTGAATTTGACTTAATTATAATGCCTTTATTGCCGTATAGGTCGAAAAATTTTTTGCTTATGAAAATTCTTCTATTTATCAGGTTAAGCGACTTTTTTAAGACCTGATAATCTAATCATTAGTACGAAACATAAACTTTTACGTTAAGAGGTGATCTTGTGAATATATCTACTTACTTGCTTAGCCTAGCGTTGCTGCTGACTATGACTTTATTTTTAAGTGCTAGAGTACATTCCCAGGATTTGCAAATGCCTGACAGCACAAAGCCCATGGTGCTCGGACAGGTGGAGTGGATAAGGAATTTTGACAATGGTGTAAAGTTAGCAAAGAGTCGGGAAAAGCCGCTACTGGTTCTCTTTCAGGAAGTCCCCGGGTGCAGCACTTCGTCTGGATATGGGAAAAATGTGTTGAGCCACCCTCTCATAGTCGAGGCGATTGAAACGCTGTTCGTTCCTGTCGCGATATATAACAATAAAGACGGGGAAGATGCTAAGGTGCTCAAATCATTTGGCGAACCCTCTTGGAATAACCCTGTTGTAAGGATCATTACACCTGAGCGTATAGAGCTTACGCCCAGATTGAGCGGTAATTATACGAAGGCGGGATTGGTAAACGCCATGGTGTCGGCTCTTAACGCTTCCAATCGGAAAGTTCCTCAGTATCTGAGTCTCTTGGCACAGGAGTTAAACGTTAATTCGGGGACTAAAGAAAGGGCCGTATTCGCTATGCACTGTTTTTGGGTTGGGGAGGGGAAGCTCGCTAACGTCAAAGGGGTTATATCTACAAAGCCAGGTTTTATGGGAGGGTATGAAGTCGTAGAGCTTGAGTTTAATCCCGGGGTTATCTCATATGAGGATCTACTTAAAAAAGCGAGATTAAATAATGTCGCGAGTCATATTTTTACGGTTAACGCCGAGCAGAGCGCAGCTGCGAAAGAGATTGCGGGGGAGGGCCATATTTCAGAGCTCGGCACATTCAGAGCTGACAGCAGTCCGAAGTACTATTTGTCACGTACTTTATACCGCCACGTGCCGATGACAAATCTACAGCTTGCCCGGGTGAACGCGGCAATCGGGAGTTTTCAGTCGCCCGATACTTTTTTATCCCCGAGACAAGTAGAGCTTTTCAGATATATAGAGGAGCACAAAGAATTAAATTGGCCTGATTTTGTAGGAATATCTGATTTTAACAGCTCTTGGGATAAAGCCGTTTCTTTAGTTGGAAGCCAGATCAGCCGCAGGTAGCTAGGAGGGGTTAGTGGCTGTATCGCGGTAATTATCAACAAACTCTATTACATCCGGGAAGAATTCTTCGAAATTGCGTTCAAGCTCCTGGTAGTTTTTCTCTATCTCCCGTGCCGCTCCGTGAAGGGTGTTTTTTCTCCCGAATTTTCTCTCGAGCCTGTTAGATATCCTCTCGATTACGAGTGAGATCCCCTCTAGTTTCTCGTATGAGCCGAGCCAGTCCTCATGAATCATCCGCGGTAGAAATGACGCGAGCTTTACCGGGAGTATGGATCTGTTATCTCGGAGCATCTCGTATACGCCCTGAGTAAAGGAGCTTAGCTCGGAGTCTGAATAAGACTCCCAGTTCTTGGCCAGAAAGTGGTCGAATGAAAGGTCTAGAATTACACCTGCGAACCTTCTTCTATCGGGGCTGATAAGTTTTTTGGATTCGAGGAACTTTTGGTGCGAATCGGTGAATCTATCAACTAATCTGTGAGTTCTAATACCCTCTCTGATCCCCTGGCTATAAGGAGATGCAGCGACAGGGCCTTTAACAAAGTCGCCCAACAGGTTCCCGAGCCTCGACTCGTCCGAATCCTCTGCCAGGTAAAGATGAGCAAGATAGTTCATTATTTTATGGCTCTGTAAGTAAAAGCGCAGGGCCGGTATGGTTATCCGACCCGTTATGTGCGCTCCTGATTTTACTATTTCTCCACTTCAACGAGCTCAACGTCAAATATGAGCACTGAGTTCGGTGGTATGACATTGCCGGCTCCGGCAGCGCCGTAACCAAGCTCGGGCGGGATTATCAGCTGATATTTATCTCCTACGTTCATAAGGGCAATCCCCTCGTCCCACCCCTTTATAACCTGTCCAATGCCAAGTGTGAACTCTATGGGCTCTCCTCTTTTAATGGAGCTGTCAAACTCTGTCCCGTCCTCCAGCTTTCCTGTGTAGTGGACTTTTACTTTTTTACCGGTAACGGCTTTATCTCCGGTACCTTCTTCAATAACTATGTACTGCAGACCTGAATCTGTTTTCTGTGTTTCGGACACCTTTTTGTCCTCCTTTGAGCTTGCGGATATTGTGAAGCCTACAAATAGCATCATCAGAACAAGCATGAATGATGATATTGATAATACGTTCGTCCTGCTTATAGACATACTAACCTCCGTAATGTTTAGGGATTGTAGCTTAGAAATAAATTCAGCAACGTGGAAAATATTAACCGATTTTTTATCCAGTCGCCACTTTATTATTTACGCGTCCGAATTTATGAGGCGGAGTGAATTAGAACCTGATAACGATTTAGAAGCTCATTTCGCATCTGCTAAGAAAACCCGTTGACAAGCCCCTCTGACCCTGTATTAATATCTTATCAAACGGGACAGGAGGCGTGAAATGTCATTTGAAAATATTACTTATGAAAAAAAAGAAGACGGAATCGGGGTTTTAAGCATAAACCGCCCCAAAGTGCTGAATGCTCTTAATTGGGAAACATTAAAAGAGCTCGGGAAGTTTTTTGAAGAGGCGCTTCCGGAAGAAGATCTTAAAGCGTTAATAGTTACTGGCGCGGGAGACAAAGCCTTTGTCGCAGGCGCTGATATAGCGCAGATGAATAGTATGAGCACAAAAGAGTTTAAGCACTATGTGGACTATGCACACAAGGTTTACGCGCTTTTGGAAGACGATCCATGCCCGTCTATTGCCGCTGTGAACGGCTATGCCCTGGGCGGGGGCTGTGAGCTGGCGCTTGCCTGTGATATACGTATCGCGTCTGAAAAAGCAAAGATGGGTTTCCCCGAGGTTAAGCTGGGGATATTTCCGGGCTGGGGAGGCACTCAGAGGATCACCAGGGTACTCGGGCTCGGAAAGACCAAGGAGCTTGTGTTTACGGGGGAGATGGTAGGCGCCGAGGAGGCTCTTCGCATAGGTCTCGTAGAAAAAATAGTACCGCACGACGATATCATGGCAGAGGCGCTCGCACTTGCGGGCTCGATAGCTAAGAGGGGGCCTCTGGCGGTAAGACTATCAAAGACCGCAATTAATGCGGGCTCTGAAATGGACCTCCAAAAAGCGCTTCTTCTTGAAAAGACTCTCGTGTCCCTTTGTTTTGACTCGGCAGATCGGGTCGAGGGCATGCAGTCGTTCCTCGAAAAGAGAGAGCCTTCTTTCACAGGAGAGTAATAGTGACCTGCTCTGAACTTACTATGCTCTCAGAGTCTAAGAGGATAATTCAAAAATAAGATTCTATCCACTACCCGGCATTTAGTTCCCTAGAATGCCGGGTTGCCCAATTAGTTTTTAATTACGGTATCTTACATGCATTAACTTTGCGCGCCCACAGTCTATTTGACAAAAAAGCAAATAGGAATAAAATCAATTAAACCTAATTTAATGAGGCAAGTAACTTACAGCCTCCGGGAGGCAATTATACATGTTAGAGCAAATGTACGATTTGAGCGGTAAGGTTGCTGTCGTGACAGGCGGGTCAAGAGGCATAGGGAAAGCAATAGCTCTTGGTTTAGCCGAAGCGGGCGCAGACATATTACTTAATTACTCAAGAAGCGATAAGGAAGCCGATAAAGTCAAAAAAGAGATTGAGAAACTCGGCAGGAAATGCATTACGGTTAGGGCCAACGTCGGGAATTTCCAGCAGGCTCAGAATATCGGCAAAGCTGCAATGAACCATTTCGGGAAAGTCGATATCCTTATAAATAATGCTGGAGTCAACAGAGACCGCATGTTAAAAAGGATGACATACGAGCAGTGGGAGGAAGTTATACACACCAATCTTTCGAGCGTTTTTAATTGTACGAAAGCAGTTATAGACCCACTATCTAAAGAGGGTGGGGTAATTGTTTCCGTATCCTCGGTTATCGGTGAAATGGGGAATATCGGGCAGGCTAACTATGCGTCTACAAAGGCGGGCATAATCGGTTTTACAAAAACTATGGCAAGAGAGCTTGCCGCAAGCAATGTCCGCGTAAACGCGATTGCTCCGGGGTTTGTGGAGACAGACATGCTGGGCACAGTACCTGCAGACATAAGAGAGACTATCAAGAAAGATATTCCACTAGGAAGGTTTGGAACTCCTGAGGAAATTGCTCTAGCCACTGTATATCTTTGCTCTCCAGCCGCAAGCTGGATTACCGGTGTTACTCTCAGGATTAACGGCGGAAACTACATTTAAAAATAAGATTATTCCGTGTTTGTGGCTCTTCTGTGTAAAGGAGGGTTCACAAACACGGTCATCCCACTATAAGTTTTAAAACCGAATTTTTACTTTGATCTTTTTATTATCCAATCGGCTACATCAGGCCAGAGACCTTTTAAGGACTTACTGCTAACCGAAAGCCCAATATGCCCTGAGGGGAAAACAATGGTCTCTTTATCTTTACTAGATATTAGATCATTGAAGCCAATGCTCGATTCAGGCGGCACTAGATGGTCGCGCTCCGCAATTAGATTCATTACAGAGCATTTAATATTTTTTAGCTCTACCAGCTTACCGTTTACTTCTAGCTTATTTTCAACGAGCTGGTTTTCCTGGTAAAGATATTTTATGAATTCTCTGAACACTTCTCCCGGGACCGCAATGTTATCGTTAAGCCATTTCTCCATTGCGAGAAAGTTGTCAACAAAAGCCTCATTCTCTACGTTCTCATAAAAATTCACATACTTAGAGATCATGTTTTCTACAGGTTTTAAAAACAGGAATCCCGACTGTAAAAACTCGGGCGGAACGTTGCCGTGGGCATCCACGAACTTATCTACATTAAAGTTCTCTTTATCTCCCCATAGAGCGAGTGTCCCGTCAACTTTATAGTCTATTCCGGCTGTGAGTAGAATCAGGTTCTTTACATCTTCGGGGTAAAGCGCCGTATATATAGCAGACATAGTGCCGCCCATGCAATAACCCAGAATGCTGACCTTATCGGATCCGGAAATTCTCTTCACCTTCTCGACGACTTTCTTTATGTATCTGTTTATATAGTGATCCATGTCCAGGTTCTTGTCCTCATCCCCCGGAGCTCCCCAGTCAATTAAATAAAGATCTATACCTTTATTGAGAAGTACTTCGACTACACTTCTTCCGGGTTTAAGGTCAAGTATGGATGGACGGTTGATGAGCGCGAAAATCATTACCAGAGGAGTTGCCGTTGGGTTTTTCACTACCGGTCGGTAATGAAGCAGACGGAGTTTGTTCTCCGTAAATACGACGTCATGGGGAGTTGTTCCGATCTTGACATCAGGCGGATCTGTCACTGTAAGCTCTATTACCTTGCTTAGTTTATCCCTTAATTTCTCCGCTTCCTGCATTGTTGCGTCTAATTGATTAGTTGTCATCGAATTTTTCCCGTCTCCTAAATTTGTCTATTTCCTTGATGTTTTCCTTGGTTTATTCATATCGTCTATCTTATCATTGAGATCGTTTATCTTCTCTTCAAGGTTGTTGATGGACGCGTGTAATCTGTCTACATCGTTCTTTGTCGGAAACCTCATATTCTTAAGAGTCTTTTCTACCGCTTCGTCGAAATATTTCTTAAGTTCCGAGGATTTCTCTACAGCCTTACCGATATTAGCGGCGAATAGAGGGCTGCTGACCCACTTCTCCATAATCTCTGATGAAGACTTTTCCCATGTTTCATAGAACTTCTTGTAATGAGCCGCGCTATCGGCGCCTTCCTTAGCGTCTTCGTTAAATAGAGGATTAGATTTCCAGATGTCCATAGCCTCGGTCATAGTTTTTTCCCAGGCTTGGTAAAAGTTCTTGTACTGCTCTGCCTGATCAGAGGATTTATCGCTCACTATTTAGTCTCCTTAACCGCCGCGTCTTTTGTCTTTTTCCTTCTCGTCGGGGTCTTTTTCTTGGGTTTGGATTCGAGCTCCTTCACTTTGTCTTCGAGCTCGCGTATTTTATCTTCGAGGGAATCTATATATTCTACTAGTTTATCTTTATCGTTTTTACTTTCTTTCTGTGCTTTCTTTGGTTCGCAGCGGCTTTCCAAAGTGTCTTCCATGAAGTTTTGTACGTAATTCTTAAATTCGAGAGACTTATCGAAGGCCCTTTCCATATAGGGGCTGTTGAGCCAGATATCCATCATCACATTGGTGGATTCTTCCCACGACTCGTAGAGCTTCTTGAAATAGCCGAAGTAATAAAGCTGTTCGTGATCCTTTTTCTTTTCCAACTCAATCTCCCTGGGCAAAGTATTTCATAATATTTAGTAGTTTACCAAGCGGATTTTAATAAAGAAAGCATCGGATATGAGTGAGCGCGCGCCTTCTTTATCTGATGGAGTACTGCATATTTTTGGCTTCTTAACGCGCACGGGTTATCACTCCTTCGTCCTAAGTATATCATCACATTAATAATAAAATGCCGCCCGGTTTTGTCAAGCATATTTGTTAGCAAGTGCACAATTATATTATCAAGTAATGACAGCATCTTGCATGGTAGACAAGTTGAAGTTAATAGCATTAGCGTATTTTGGCTGCCGAATAGTTCAATACTTAAAAGGGCTTTAGTGAATTTACGGATTTATTTAAATGCCGCCTCTGCTGCTGTATAATTTCCGACTGAGGACGATAGATTGAAATTCTTGCCAGAAATACTATTACTTTTTCTAGTCTCAGTTTTAACAAGCCATGTATTAATCCCTGTTGTTCAAGCCCAGGACGACATTGCTCCTTCGGTTGTGCTTTCAAGTAAAACCTTTGGCTGTCTTTTGCCTATGTCCGGAAAATACAAAATTGTCGGAGAAAAAGCGCTCCGGGGAATACTCGCCGCAACCGATTCCATGCCCCCGGGTGTTGAGTACCGTGTGATAGTTAAGGATATAGGTGACTCCGAGGCTATGCTCAGTAGCGCTCTTTCAAGCCTTACAAAGATAGACGACCTGTCTTTTATCATCGGGCCTCTGCCGAGTAAATTCATTCCCGCAGTGAGCGCGGGTGTGAACAATAAGAAAATCCCGACACTCGTGTTTCCTATTTCAGAGAACGAGTCCGCGGGCGGGCCTTACATCATCAAATTTTACTATCCCGTGGAAGAGCAGGCCCGGGTGCTCGCCTCGTATGCCGTAAAAGAGCTCGGCGTACGCTCATACGCGGTGCTCTACCCGGATACCTCTCTTGGGAAACGTATGAAAGACGAGTTTATAAAATCACTCAGGACAAACGGTGGTAATACGGTTTACGAAAGCTCCTACGATAGTAAAGAAAGAAATATAGAGAAAGAGGTAATGTGGATTGCTTCAGAGAAGCCGGAGGGGGTTTTCATTGCGGACGGCTCGAGCGCTTCTGCAGAGGTCATCGTTCAGCTGAAAAAGAAGGGGGGGCTCAGCGACGTGCTCTTTTTGGGTCCGAGCACCTGGAACGGCTCGCTGTTTCAGGACCTTGCCGGAGAGGAGATTGACGGGTTTGTATATAGGGCGATATTCACTGATTTTTTCTACTATGGAGGCTCTGATTGGGAAGCGTTCTTAAAAAGCTTTGGTGCAAAAGTTAAAAAAGAGCCTTCATACCTTGAATATCAGTCCTATCTGGCTACGAGGCTCATTCTATCGGTTGATTCTATATCTAATCCGGGCAAAGGGCTTATTGAAAAGCTTGCGGCACTCCACGGTGATCCGGGATACATAATTAAAAAGGAAAGAAACGGCAGTATTCAGGTCTCTCCCCGTTACCTGATACTATCGGTTGCGGACGGTGAATTATCAGAAATAAACAGGGTCAGGTAACACTTGTCAGCCGGTGGATATTGCCTTCTCGCCGGCATCAGTAATTCCCCAGAAAGTCGTGCTGGCCGGGAGCAAGAAATCCAATTACGAAAAGCGTAAAGAGTATGATGCAAAATCCGAGCACCGCGCCAATGGCTGCCTTACGTCCTTTCCACCCTGAAGCCAGTCTTCCGTGAATGAGTACCGCATACAGAAACCACGTGACAATCGACCAAGTCTCTTTCCATCCCCATGTCCACGCGTTTCCCCAGATCTCTTTTGCAAGCAACAGTCCGAGCGCAAGCCCCAGGGTGAGAAGCGGGAACCCCACAACAAGGCATATGTGGTTTATTTTGTCGAGAGTGGTGAGAGAAGGAAATTTCCTCAGAAAGCTTCCCACGTGTTTAGATTTAATCTTGTTTTCCTGGAAGATGTAAAAAATCCCCGAAACGAATGCGACGGTAAATAAAGCCTCTCCAAGAAGTATTAGTAATATATGTATCAATATCCAGGGATTGGATAGCGTGGGGTTGTGCTCGATGATTCCCTGAGGCAATATCACATGCGGGAGCGTCATAATGAACGCCAGGGGCGCAACGAACGCTCCGAATATTGATGCCTTGAACACGAATTGTGAGCCGATATATACAAGTGCTATTAGCCACGCGAATATATATAGTGTGCTGTCGAGTCCTCCCGTGACTAATACGCCCCCCGAATACGCTATGATCAGACTCACGGTCTGAAGACATGCCCCAATCACTATCGCGTAGAATCCGTAAGTGCACACCCTTTCGTTTTGAGTCCAGAAATGACTCGTATAGAAAATTGAAGATATTAAGTACAAAAGAGCCGTAGCCCAGTAAAAATCCATAGCTATATTGTATTTGGCGCATTCTTTAAATACAAGAAACCTATAAAATTGAAGATGTTTTTGTCATCAAGAACCATGTTTCCAACTAAGAATCCGGAATGAATAAGTCTCTCATCCTCTATTTTATATAAAACCTAAAATCCGCAGCTCATTGTAGGGGCCACAAACGAAGGGTTGAGCGTTGAGGCTCCTGAAGGTATGCCAAAAGGGCTATCATCGCAGTTACTCGGGTCGCAGTTCCCTGCTTGAGTGCCGAATTCTCCACTCAGAACCTCACAGGTGCATGTGGCAAGACTCGACTGCCCATCCCATTTACATGGATAGCCGAAACAGTTTACAAAGTTCCCTGCAGGACAGGCCATGCCGAGAGCAGGCTCGTTCATAAAATTAGGTGCTTGCGGGATTCTTTCCCTGGGCTGAAAGAAAGACCATATGCTAAAGGGCTCCTCAGGTGCGTCGCAACCGCTCCCACCTTCGGGCTGGAACATGCTCATAGCCTCAGGGTCACCGATTGCGGGCCCAGTGAGCACCGGGCAGGTGCAGGTGGCCATTTCACCTCCGGGCTCAACCTCGCAAAATGCGGCAGCACATAGGGCAAAAGGCTGATTGCATAGTAGCAGGTCAGAGCCCTCGGGGGCGTATATCCCGATTAGGGTAAGATCAGTATTGATCCTGAGCAGGTCCAGCTCGTCTTGCTCGCTCTGGGCGCTGCTTTGGTTCTCACACCCGGTAAGCTGAAATGATAGAGCAGTAATAACGGCAAGTAGAATGATATACTTCATACCTCTCCTCCAAGTAGTGACGATAAATTTTACTATTACTAACTATACGTGATTTAAATTGTGTAATTGCAATCGGTTTGTGTTTTCAGAAATATGTTTTCGACAGAAAGCCTGCTTCTAACTCTCGTTGTGATATGTTAACGGGCATGTATCAGAAGAAGATTTGCTGAATGTAGTATTGAAGTATTCGTTCCTCTAGCCTTGATGCCGGGCGCGTTTAACTACGAACTTACCATAGTCCTTGAATGGCTACACCGTTGTGTGCAGTTATGACTTTGCACTGACTGGACCACTCTACTATGGCTCCCAGGTCTTCCCAGCTTTCAGCTGCTTGTTTCCAGTGATCGTCCAGACCGGCCTGGTTTTCATACATCTCGTCCAGCACGAACATCGTGTTACCGGTCGGTGCCGATCCCGGATCAAGCGGGTTTTCAAGCTCGGGTGCTTTGATAATGTTGTATCGTAGCAGTGCCAGCTCACCATCCCTATGATGTGTTCTCTCCATCCAAGCAGCATGGCTTTGGAAAATGCGGTCGCCTTCGGCTACATGTTCCGGAGGGGCTATAAAGATAATAGTGATTTGAGTCTTTCCTATGGTTGACATAGGTACACCTCCTGAGAAATATGATATATAACCCCTTCTCCGTGATACTCAATACGATTTAAGGTATTAAAACAAACCCCATCAATACCACTCTAACAAAGTTGGTTGTTCGATGCAATTAATTATTTTGAATTTCTTAGAAAAAGATTGCCGGGAAATCGATCTTTAGAACTACTTGGTGCTGTTAGGGAGTAATAAATGATTTATTACCGGGGAGAGACCGCGCGTTTTCCTCACTTAATTAAGCTTGTTAAGAGCATAATTTACTCAGTTAAGAATATACGGCTTCTTTTAGGCTCTCGGTCTGATAATAGGTGGTGAGCGCATCTACAATCTCGTCCAGGTCGCCTTCGAGTATAGCCTCAATTTTATAGAGAGTAAGACCGATTCTGTGATCGGTGATCCTTCCGTCTTTAAAGTTATAGGTCCTTATCTTCTCACTGCGCTCTCCCGTGCCTACCTGGCTTTTACGGGTGTCGGCAATTTCGCTCAGGCGCTTTTGCTCCTCTATTTCATAGAGCTTCACTTTTAGCATCCTCATTGCGTGCGCGCGGTTTTTGTGCTGCGAGCGCTCGTCCTGGCACTGTACTACTATTCCTGTCGGTAAGTGAGTGATCCTTATTGCGGAGTCGGTCTTGTTTACGTGCTGGCCGCCGGGACCTGAAGCCCTGTATGTATCGATCTTAAGCTCTCTCTCGTCTACTTCTACTTCGACGTCGTCAGGCTCTGCCAGCACGGCTACCGTTGCCGTAGAGGTATGTATCCTGCCGCCTGTCTCGGTGGTGGGGACTCTCTGGACCCTGTGTACTCCGCTCTCGTACTTAAGCCTGCTGTAAACGTTTTTGCCTTCGATTGCGACTACGACCTCTTTAAGCCCCCCGATGCCGGTCTCGCTAAGGTTGATTACTTCGACTTTCCATTTTTTTTCTTCCGCGTATCGTGAGTACATCCTGAAAAGGTCCGCAGCGAATAGAGCGGCTTCGTCCCCTCCCGTGCCGGCCCTTATTTCCAGGAACACGTTTTTAGAGTCGTTCGGGTCTTTGGGGAGCAGCAGCAGATGAAGCTTACTTTCAAGATCGTCACGCTCTTTTTCGAGCCCCTCTTGCTCCGTGCGCGCAAGCTCACCGAGCTCCTCGTCTTTTAGGAGCGGCGTATTTTCCTCTATGCCTTCGAGCACTTTCTTGTAATCCCGGTATATGCTCACAACTTCCTCAAGGTCTGAAAGCTCTTTTGAAAACTTATGAATTTCCTGAGGGCTTATGTCGGGTTTACTGAGAGACTGCTCAATATCCAGATATTTTTTCTCGACTTCTTCAAGTCGTTTTAACATTCCAACTTCTGCCATTTTCGGTTATTATATTCACATAACTTGCAAAAATTTCAAGATAATATTAAACTTGTTCAGGTAAGACAATGGAAACAATGGATATTCTTGAAGGCAAAATAAAAGAAGCTTTGTCCAGGAAGACAAAGCTTGAGGTTGAGCATAAAAACCTCATGGAAGAGGTCTCTAAGCTTCGGGATAGTATTAAGAAGCTGGAGAAAGAGCGTGACGATATGAAAACCAAGTTAGATAGCGTTATTGAAAAGGTAGAAATTTATTTGAGCAGGTCCGAAGCTTAATATGAAAAGGCTTACCATAAAATTTCTAAATACCGAGTACGTTATTAAAACCGACGCGGACGAAGAGTACGTCCAGAAGATTGCATCTTTTCTCGAGGAAAAAGTAAAAGAAATATCAGAAAAGGAGAGCAATATAGCGGTACCTCGTTCATTTCTTGTTGCCATGCTCAAGATTACCGATGATTACTTCAAGTTAGGAAGAGACTTTGATGAATTCAAAGACGCATCTGAGCAGAGATCAAATAGATTGGTTCAAATATTGGAAGGATCCCTTAAAGACAGCGAACCCTTTAGTTATCAAGAAGGTATTCAAAGAGAAGAACTTAGATCAGAAGAACTGGAAGATACATTCAAGTACAGATGATGTATGTAATGAAAAGGAGTTTTTCTCAAGAGTAAGTAAAGGGAACGGCGGTCTTTCAGAAGATAAAGACAGTATTCGTGAGCGTGTGTTGCTTGAGCGCTCTGCACTCTCCTTAAGTGACCAAGTAAAAAAGAGTTACGGAATATATCTAAAATTAACCTCTTTAGATAGTTTCAAGATATCTCATAGGATCGCTCTATACTCTCCCATTAGAGGCGAGGTAAGGACCGACTCCATTTTCTTTAAAGCATTAGAATTGGGAAAAGAGGTTTATTTCCCAAAAGTTTCAGGCAGTTCCCTATCCTTTCACAGGGTGTTTGGTCTAGACGAGCTTACTCCGGGAAAATTCGGGGTTCCGGAGCCTGACTCCGGCGCTCCTCGGGTTCAGCCCGGCGAGCTTGATCTTCTCCTGCTCCCCGGAGTCGCATTTGACAGCGCGGGCTCGAGGCTCGGGTACGGTAAAGGGTTCTACGACCGATTCGCACACTCTATACCCCTACAGAGAAGGATAGGTATCTCATATAAATTTCAATTGCAGAAAAGTATTCCTACCCAATGCCACGATATTAATGTAGGCACTTTGGTGCATGAGCAGGGTATAGTTTTTTGTAGTAGTAAATTAGGAGGCGTTTAATATGACAATGTCGATAATTGCGGCTGCTGTCATAGCTTTTGTTTTAGGGTTCGCAGTACATTACCTTTACAGATTCATTCAGCTCAAAAAGAAAATTGGTATTAAAAAAGATGAAGCAGAGGTTATTCTCGAATCCGCAAAGCAGCAGGCCGATAAGATAAGAATTCAGGGAGAGCTTAAAGCCAAAGAGATAGTAGAGAAAAGAAGCTCTCAGATTGAGAATGAGGCAAGAGACAGACAAAGAGAGCATCAGAGAATAGAGAAAAAGCTCCAGAAAAGAGAGGAAACTCTGGACAAGAAGTTCGAAGCGGCTGATAAAAAAGAGGCCGATATGCAGAAAAAAGAGCGTGAGCTCGCTCAAAAGGAATCCTCTCTTGCCGGAAAAGAAGAAGAGCTCGATCAGGTTATTGTAGAGGCGAAGAAAAAGATTGAGGAAATCGCCGGCATGACCCAGGAGGCTGCCAGAAGCGAGCTTATAAACATCATTGAAGACGAAGCTCGTCATGAAGCCGCCAAGAAACTCAAACAGATGGAAGACCAGCTTCATGAAGACGCCGAGCGCAAAGCCAAAGACATCATTGCTATGGCAATTCAAAAGTACGCGGGTGAGTATACGAGCGAAAAGACGATATCCGTAGTCAATCTGCCAAACGACGATATGAAAGGCAGGATTATCGGACGTGAAGGGAGAAATATACGCTCCATAGAGGCGAGAACCGGCGTGGATATCATAATTGACGATACTCCCGAGACCGTTGTGATCTCGTCCCTTAATCCCATAAGGCGTGAAGTTGCCAGGATGTCGCTTGAGAAATTAATCGAAGACGGCAGGATCCACCCGGCGCGCGTCGAAGAGATCGTTTCTAGCGTGGAAAAAGAAGTTGACCGTGCGATTCTGAAATCGGGCGAGGAAGCTCTCTTCGATCTAGGAATCGCCAGCATGCATCCCGAGCTTATTAAGCTCGTTGGCAGGCTCAAATACAGAACGAGCTATTCACAGAATATACTGAACCACTCAATTGAAGTATCGTTCATATGCGGGATACTGGCAGCTGAAATCGGCTACGATATAAAGCTTGCCAAGCGGGCGGGCTTGCTCCATGACATAGGAAAAGCGGTCGACCACGAGATCGAAGGCTCTCACGTGGACATTGGTGAAGACCTTGTTAGAAAGTACGGTGAGTCTGACGACATCATAGAGTCGGTAGCGCTTGCGCACGACCCGCAGCCGCAGTCCATATTGGCCATTCTCGTACAGGCCGCAGACGCCATCTCAGCCGCAAGACCGGGGGCGAGGCGCGAGACCTATGAAGCCTACGTAAAGCGTATAGAAGATATTGAGAGCATCGCGGGCTCCTTCAGGGGAGTCGAAAAATGCTACGCGATACAGGCCGGGCGCGAAGTGAGGGTTATTGTGGAGAGCACCAAGGTGAATGATGAAGAAGGGGCGCTCCTCTCACATGAGATTGCCCAGAAGATAGAGCGTGAAGTTGCCTATCCCGGGCAGGTGAAGATTACTGTTATTAGGGAAGTACGCGCAACTGCCGTAGCTAACTAAAAGATCTGAGACTAATCAAAGGGGGCCTGAATAAAATTTAGGCTCTCTTTGGATTTAAAGCTTGTTTAGAGAAAGGGGGTAGGGCAGGATTGAATTGTGCTTTGTCCTAGGTGCTGAGTTTCGAGAAATCCGCGATTTTGAAAAACAACTCCCTTATATGAGAAAGCATGGATAATCTGTTTTTCTTAAGCTTAGGGTCTTTGTCCATTACCATTACGCCCTCAAAGTATTTATCGACGGGTTCTCTGAGGTTCTTCATTAGTGATAGGGACTTCTCATAGTTCTTCTCTGAGATTTCGGAGTCTACTTTTATCCTGACCTTGTTGAATGACTCATAGAGCTCTTTTTCCACAGCTTCTAAAAAGAGGCTTTCCTCAACCGCTGTTTTGGTATGGTCCTTTACTATATTCACGACTCTCTTAAACGCTATTCCCAGAGCCTCGAAGTCGGGCGCTTTTCTAAACTCGGACAGGGCCTCTATCTTCCTCTGCGCTTCGAGTGGGTCATCGAGCTCTACGGAAACCACAGCGTCCACAACGTCCTGGGAGTAGCCTTTATCAATCATAATATTTCTGAACCTCTCGGTGAGGAAATCTAATATGCTGCCGAGCACGTTTTCCTCTGACTCTTTAAACTTTTTGTTCGTTTGCTGTGTAATTGTCTCAATGCTCGTCTTGAATGTCTCTGACAGGTTCAGGTGATAGCCTCTTTCAAGAATGATGTTTATTATTCCGATTGCCTGGCGTCTGAGTGCATAGGGGTCCTGAGTTCCCGTGGGTATGAGTCCTGAAATGAAGCACGCGGATATAGAGTCTGCCTTGTCCGCTATGCTCACGATAGAGCCTATGTCACTTCCAGGAAGCTCCCCGTCACGTGAGACGGGCATGTAGTGCTCTTCTATCGCCTGGGCGACTTCTTTCTTCTCTCCTGAAAGCTCGGCGTAGTATTTTCCCATAGTTCCCTGAAGCTCTGGGAACTCGAAAACCATTTGCGTTGCGAGGTCGGCTTTCGACAGAAAAGCCGCAGTCTCTACGTCTTTTACAGGGCCTTCGAAGCCGATATTTTTTGCTATGCCTGAGGCTAATTTTTTTATTCTCTCGGTTTTATCATAGTAACTACCTACGTCTGAGAGAAATACCATTCCTTTAAGCTCTTCCACTTTATCCCCGAGTGGAGCGCTCTTGTCCTCGTCAAAGAAGAAGCGGGCGTCAGTAAAGCGCGCCCTGATTACTCTCTCGTTTCCTTTGACTACCACGTCCGGGTCTTTAACGGGAGTGCCGCAAACAAAAATAAAATGAGGGAGCAGCTTGCTCTTATTTCTAGCGTTATTTACCGGGAAGTATTTCTGGTGGTTCTTCATTACGCTAATTAGTACTTCTTTTGGGAGATTCAGGAATTCCTTTTCGAAATCTCCTTTAAGTACTAGCGGGTATTCAACAAGATTTGTAACGGTTTCTAGAAGCTCCTCATCCTCTGTAATCTTGCCGCTGATTTTCTTTGCGAGAGCGTCTATACCTTTTACAATATCACTCTTTCTTCTGTCCTGATCTAATATCACGTATCCCTTTTTAAGTTTTTCCGTATAGTCTTCCCAGCTCGTAACCTTAAATCCCTTGGGGTGCATGAACCTGTGCCCGTAGCTCTTTGACGAGCTCTTTAAGCCTTCAAGCTCAAAAGTTACGGTCTTCCCGCCGTATACCGTAAGCACCCATCTTATGGGTCTTACGAATGTGATATCCCCGTCTCCCCACTTCATGGATTTTCTAAACGGTATCGAAAGTATCAGATCGGGGAGTATATCTTTTAGAAGCTTTTCGGTTTTCTGCCCTTTGAATTTTTTTATTACCGCTAGAAATTCGCCTCTGTCGCGTTTGACCTTAACGACGTCTTTTATATCGACTCCCTGTGACTTCGCAAAGCCGAGGGCGGGTTTAGTAGGATTCCCCTTATCATCGTAGGCGATATTAACAGGCGGACCGTAGGCCTCTTTTGTTTGGTCTTGTTGCTTATCGGCAAGACCGCTAACCCTTAACGTAAGCCTTCTTGGGGTGCCGTAGGTCGAAATTCCCTTAAATTTGAGAGAAGCTCCATCAAGTTTCTTTCTGGCGTCCTGCTCTAAATCGGCAAGCGCAAACTCGATAAAGCCCGCGGGTATCTCTTCTGTACCTATTTCCAGTATTAGCTCTTTTTCCATGGGTTCTTCACTGCGAGGGGAAATCCCATCTCCTCCCTTTGCTCCAGATATCCTTCGGCGCACTTCTTGGCAAGCGCTCTCACTCTCCCTATGTAAGAAGCGCGTTCGGTTACTCCGATCGCCCCACGGGCATCTAGGAGATTAAAAGTGTGTGAGCATTTAAGGCAGTAATCATAAGCTGGGAGAGGGAGCTTCTTGTCGATTAAATGTCCGCATTCCCGCTCGAACTTGTCGAACGTATCGCGGAGCATGTCCGCATTTGATTCTTCAAAGTTATATTTTGAGAATTCGTATTCATCGCGGTGGTGTATCTCGCCGTAAGTAATCCCTTCAGTCCACTCAAGATCATATACGCTCTCAACTCCCTGAAGATACATCGCGATTCTCTCTGTCCCGTATGTTATCTCGGCCGATACGGGCTTAAGGTCAATTCCGCCCGCCTGCTGAAAGTATGTGAACTGTGTGATCTCCATCCCGTCGAGCCACACTTCCCACCCAAGTCCCCATGCACCGAGTGTAGGCGACTCCCAGTCGTCCTCTACGAATCTTATGTCGTGTACCAGTGGGTCTATGCCCAGATACTTAAGGCTCTCGAGGTATAGTTCCTGTATGTCCTTGGGAGAGGGTTTAATAATCACCTGAAACTGATAGTAGTGCTGTAGACGGTTCGGGTTGTCTCCGTAACGCCCGTCCGTGGGTCGCCTCGAAGGCTCAACGTATGCCACGTGCCACGGCTCTGGCCCAAGGCACCTGAGAAACGTGGCCGGGTGGAACGTACCCGCTCCCTTCTCCACGTCGTAAGGCTGCATGATAATACAGCCCTTTTTGGCCCAAAATTCCTGAAGCCCGAGTATCACTTCCTGAAATGTCATTTTACTGTTTTAGAACTCCTTAAAGTTGAGGGAGAATAATACCATACTCAGATTTTTTGGGAATTCGATATTCAAATAAACTCAAATTTTTGCAGGCCGGAATATTATATATTTTATCAACCACTCTCTTTCAGGTATGTTTCCACACCGTAATGGCAAAGAAATCCTCTTATAAAAGCTCCGGTGTGGACATAGACGCCGGGAACCGTCTTGTAGATCTAATAAAACCGCTTGCGAGAGCCACAGCAGATGAGAACGTAATGGGTAAACTCGGTGGTTTTTCGGGCGCATACTCGATTCCCAAAGGGAAGTACAAAAACCCTGTTCTGGTTTCGGCCGCGGACGGTGTCGGCACAAAGCTTAAGATCGCAATAGATATGAAAAGGCTCGATACGGTCGGCATTGACCTTGTGGCGATGAATGTAAATGACATAATCACATGCGGCGCAGAGCCTCTTTTCTTCCTTGATTACCTTGCGACTTCTAAGCTCGACCCTGAAGAGGCGGCCCAGGTAATAAAGGGCATAGCGAGGGGCTGTAAAATGGCTGAGTGCGCGCTTCTAGGAGGCGAGACCGCGGAGATGCCCGGGTTTTACAAGCGCGGAGATTTTGATCTTGCCGGTTTCGTTGTCGGAATAGTCGATAAAGGAAAAGTAATTGACGGGAGTAAAGTCGGACCCGGAGACGCAGTGATAGGTATTTCCTCAAGCGGGCTTCATTCAAACGGATTTTCGCTCGCAAGACACGTTCTCATCAAAAAGAATAATAATGCACTCAAAAAAAAGCACCCTGCCCTTAAACGTACGCTGGGAGAAGAGCTTTTAGAACCGACAAAGATATACGTTAAGACCGTTAAGAAGCTAAAAGAAGAATTCAAGATTAAGGCAATGGCTCACATCACAGGAGGCGGGCTTCTGGAAAATATACCCAGGGTACTGCCCGAGGGGTGCGGTGCCGTTTTGGACTCTTCAACCTGGCCTTATCTCCCCATCTTCGAGCTCATTCAGAAAAGAGGCTCTGTAGACAGGGACGAGATGCTAAGGACTTTTAACTGCGGCATAGGGTTCGTACTGGTAGTGAGTAAAAAGGATTCGGAGGATGTAATCAAGAGAATACGCCGTATGAGGGAAAAAGCTTACATCATTGGTCACATTGTAGATGATAAAAAGCTTGAAAGCACCCTCACAGTACTGTGAGGCGTTATCTGATAAACCCGCCGTAACCGTATGTAAATGAAGCCCTGATATTAAGCCTTTCAAGCCCGCCCCAGCTCTTTGGGAACGGGGCATACCTTGAGCCCGCTTTGAGCGCCCGGAATGCTTCGTTATCGAGCCTTGCGTGTCCTGAGGATGTTATTAGCTGTATATCGATCAGCTCACCGTTACTTGCCAAGGTAAAGACTAAGAACAGGGTTCCCTGCTCACCCCTGTAGCGCGATTCCTTGGGGTATGTCCATACGGACTCAACCTTGCTCTTTAGTTTCAGGAAGTAAGACAAATATTTAAACTCTGTCGTGCTCAGATCAACCGTGTCTTCTTTTTTCTCTACGTCTCTTGCTCCCAGAAAGTCCTGCGGGTTTCTTTGTCTCTGAGGCGCCGAGCTTGGGCTTTCTCTGAAAAGGTCTTCCCTTGTGATCTCGGAAGGGTCTTTTGCGGGTTTTGATTTCTTAGATTCTTTTTTCAGCTCTTCTCTCGGAAGTGAAGCGAGCTTATCGTCCCTAAGGAGTGTTTCTCTGGCCGAGGGTTCTTTCTTTTCTGCCTCTTTTGGTTTCTTCGCGACTTTAGTTTCTTCTTTCTTTTCAGCTTTTTTAGGTTCTTGGGGTTTTGGCTTCGGCTGGGCCTGAACAGGTGGCTGCGGAGGGACTGCAGGGGTTTGCTTGGTAAAATCGTCCCTGGTTTTTTCCTCCGGGGCTATGTGCGACCTCTCAGCTAGGCGCTTTGGTTTTTCAGGCGGCTTTGTCTCTTTCTCTTTAGGTACGGGAAGCTCGGTGATTTCAATATACTCAGGCTCTTCCTTCTCCTCTTTGGCGTGCTGGTCAATAAGCTCGATATTGGTTAGGATGAAAATGGCCAGAAGCAGAAGGTGGAATAATATCGAACCCAGTATAAAGGGAAGGATCTTACTTCTTCTTTTCCTTCTATTAGATCGTATCGGAAACCTTGCCATATCTTATAATGATACCACTTTAGTGTTCAGATTCTATTAATATTAGCAGCTTTGGACTAGGAGTTCATCAATATCTTTAATATTTCCGCGTTCCAGCCGTAAGGGCCGGGAGCCTGTGCGTAAACTAGATTCTTAATACTGATGTCCTTTTCATATCCGCCAGAGGGTTTTTGTACCAGTACCGGGATATCCACTTCTTTAAGCATCGGCAGATCGTTCAAACTGTCTCCGAGCCCTACTGTAGTTACGTCCCCAAGCTCTTTTACGTATATATCTGTTAGTGTCCTTACAGCCTTGCCCTTGTCGTTCTCACCTAGTATATGATGGAACCTGCCCCCTCTGGTGTGCCTATATCCTATTAGATTAATTTTCTCTATAAGAGTTTCCGTGTCTTTATCATTTCCACAAATAAGAAAAGGCTCGCTGTAGTCACGTACCTGAGATAGCCCGGCCGTATGCTCGTCAAGGCCTGTGAGCCCGGACAGCTCGCTCACGCTCATGTCTGAAAACCCCTTGAGCTCGATCCCGGTTTCCCGGGATATTTCGGAAAGCGCCTTACGGAGTAGGCCTGCTGGGGTTCCGAACTCTATTACTTTATAGCCTTTTATATCTCTGTCATACTTAAATTCGGTCTTAAAATACCCTTCAGGAATAAATATCCCTCCGCCGTTTTCAGAAATGAAAGGCTCTTTGTTGCTAAGCAGTTTTCTGACAAACTCTATTTCAGCTCTGGTTTTGCTGGTGCATACAATAAGCGGTATGTTTTTTTCCTGAATGAGCCCGATCGCCTCACGGGCCGGCTGGAATGAATAGGTATCGTGGTCGAGTAGTGTCCCGTCTAGATCTGTATAGACAAGATAATTCTCAGGCATTATCCTCATCAACAGCTTCTTTGAGCTGCTCTAAAATGTCAGGTATTGCGGATGTTACCCTGCTCCAATTTGGGATTAACTGTGAGCCCAACGGATCTTCAAGGAAGCTTACGCTCGCGATTTTTATACCCTCCACGAATGTCTCAACCGCAAGTCCTTCGGCGTGTCTGTCAAAAAACAGACCATTAATGGCAGCGTCGTCATCATACATTTTAATAGTGTTCTGAGCGATCCTCAGATAGGTGCCGATTAAAGTGCTGAAAAAGCTTTCCGGAAACCTTACGCCGTCTGAAGAGATGGTTCTAAAGAGCGATTTGGATATATCGGCGCACATTTTAAGGAGCCCTCCGGTGGGGTCGTGGGCCGATATGTCCTGGTGTTTATGATCGTAGTTATCTGCAAGGTCCACCTGACATACCCTCTTAAGAGAGACGTTTCTGTAAACCTCGGCCAGAGAGCCTACCTCGAGTCCCCAGTCAGAGGGGATCCGGTTGATTCTGGCCAGGTCGGATTTCATTGAAAACTCTCCTGCCAGGGGGTACCTAAAGCTGCTTAGATAGTCCAAGAAGGGCAGGTGGCCGACCATTTTAATGAGCGCGCTTATGATAGGGTAAATAAACAGCCTTGTTACGCGGCCGTATAACCTGTCGGTGACGCGCGGGTAGTATCCTTTACAAAACTCATAATCCATATTGGGGTTTACAAGCGGGTAACAGAGTCTGGCCAGGAGCTCCCGGCTATACGTCAAAACGTCACAATCATGAAGCGCGATAACTTCACTCTCATCCCTGGCAAGCACGTATCCATACGCAATCCAGGCGGCTCTGCCTTTCCCGGGATCCCCTACGTAAAGCCCGTTTTCCTTAAGGAGATTAAAAAGCGATGTGATATTCTCGCCGTCGTCCCATATGAGTTTATAGTTCTGCGGAAGTATGGAGAAATATTCCTGTGCGTACTTAAATTTTTCCTTGTCGGCTCTTCCAAGCGTTATTATGATTTCGTTTAGGTATGTAACGTCTTTTAATTTCTCCAGTATGTCTCTGAGCGCCTGCCGCTCGAGCTCAGAGTAAAGACAAGGGAGCACAAGGGCAATAGGACGGTTCTTGGAGTAATCGTTTAACTCCTCTTCGAGCTGAGAAAGATTGTCCCTGTTTAACCTGTGTAGAGTTGAAATTTTTGTTGACTGGTAAAAATCACCCATATAATCACCCCCTGTAAATATAATAACACATAAAATATATGATTCTAATCACTTGCGCATTAATCCCTCGAATCGGGGTGGATAGTTTTATAAAGTCCAATTATTTCATGTAGAACTTGACGAGTATAAATCCGAGTACCAAGAGTATGAAAAATAGTGTTACAAGTATATTAAAGTATCTGTCTATAAATGATTTTATTCTATTGCCCAAAAAGAATATAAGCCCCGCTTCAATGAAGAATCTCGCAGAGCGTCCGATGACGGAAGCCGCAATCAAAGTCAGCAGGCTGATTTTAAATACCCCTGCGCCTATTGTGAATACTTTATAGGGTATAGGGGTAAGGGCCGCTCCTAATATAGCTATAAACGCGTTTTCCTCATACCTGTCGCCTACATACGTAAACGCTTCTGGAGTAAATAAGTATGTAAAGAAAAATCCGCTCAAAAGCTCCCACAACGCGAGGCCTATAAAATAGCCCAGAATACCGCCAAGCACTGAGCTGACAGAACATACAAAAGCGAACCAAAACGACTTTTTGGGTTTACCCAGACAGAGCGCCATGAGCAAGGGGTCGGGCGGTACAGGAAAGAATGAGGATTCGATAAACGAAACCGCCGCAAGCGCCGGCACGCCAAACCTGGTATCCGCCCAGCTGAGAACCCAGTCATAGAGTCTTCTGATCATGCTTTTTCACCTACGAGGCCTTTTCTGAGATTGTCCATAAAATTAAAATCAGTAAGATCGAGCGTTATAGGAGTAACCGATACGTAACCCTCGTTGACAGCGACAATATCTGAATTCTCTATATGTATAAAATCAAGCGCATCCCCTCCAATCCAGTAGTACTTTCTACCTCTTGGGTCTGTTTTCTCTACAACCGGCTCTTCATATAAGCGCTTACCCTGTCTCGTAACCATTACACCTTTTATCTCTTCTTTATCGATGCCCGGTACGTTTACGTTCAGAAGGGTGTCTTTAGGGAGTTTATTCTCAAGAACGTATTTTGATATTTTAAGTGAGTAGTAACAGGCGGCGTCAAAATTATAGTCATTTTTTCCCGCAAGTGAGATTGCGATCGAAGGCACTCCCAGTAGTGTTCCTTCCATCGCTGCGCTCACCGTTCCGGAGTATGTGATGTCATCCCCCAGGTTTTCGCCCTTGTTTATACCCGAAACCACAAGGTCGGGCCTGTGGTCGTTCATTATCCCGTTTATCGCAAGGTTAATACAATCGGTCGGGGTTCCGTCCACTGTGTACACCCGCTCTGTCGCCTGCTCGAGACGAAGGGGTCTGTAAAGGCTTAAAGAGTGGCTAACAGCGCTTTGATCACGGTCAGGAGCAACGACAAACACATCGCCAAGCTCACTTAGAGCTTCGTGAAGCCTGTGAAGTCCCTTGGAATTAATACCGTCGTCATTTGATATCAATATTCTCGGGTGCATTTCGTTTGCGCCTGCTCGGAGGAATATATTTTACAAAGCAATACACAATACACTAATAGGGCTTAACGGCAAGAGGGTAAACGCAAAAGCTCCATAGCTTATCCTCAACGACTTTCATGGTCGGGGTGGCCGGACTCGAACCGGCGACCCCCGGCTCCCCGAGCCGATGCGCTACCAGTCTGCGCTACACCCCGTCTAGTACAAAAAATATATATTGTGGAAAGTGCGGATAAAAGATTTAACCCAGATTCTGCTTTATAGATTTAAGCTCGCCCAGGATTTCGTGCAATAAAACGTTTACTTTGGTACTGACCCGTTTTTGGTTAGCTTCTTCTTTAAGCTTTTTCTTTGCGCCCGCGATCGTGAAATTCTGCTCATAAAGCATGTTTTTTATCTTTGCTATCGTATGAATAGCCTCACGGTCATAAAGGCGCTGCGATTTTCTCCTGATCGGATTAATTTCCTCGAATTCACTTTCCCAGTACCTAAGTACATAGGGTTTTATGCCTGTGAAATCGCTAACTTCACCGATCCGGAAATAAATTTTATCCGGTAATTGAATCTCAGCTCTATTCTGGAACATTAGTTAAAAATTAGATCAATTTCAGACGGTTGTCAAGTGTTTTTAATGTTAAGTCAGTTATTTCTTGAACGTTCTTTCAACTCTTACATGAACTGTGGGCTGGTAAAAAGTTATAAATGCTCATATCTCGTTATTGCCCTTAATTAGCACCCGGTAATAAATCTAGGTCAATCGTTGCCAGGCACCCGTATAGCTGCAATTTGAGACAGCGCGCGCTCTGCGATGAGCTTTTTCTTTATATTTTTAGGCACTCTTTTACCTATCGGCGGGAATAAGCCAAAATTGATATTCATAGGTTGGAATTGTTTTACGCTCTCATCTGTTATGTACGTAAGGAGTGAGCCTATAGAGCTCTCAGGAGGTATGGTTATAGAGTCCAGCCCGAGCACTGAACGCGCGGCGTTAATTCCCGCAATCAATCCCATGGCAGTCGATTCAGTATAACCCTCCACACCTACTATCTGCCCGGCAAAGTATATAGAATCGTCATTTTTCATCTGCAGAGTGGGACGAAGAAGCGAGGGTGAGTGTATGTAGGTATTTCGGTGGACACTCCCGTAGCGAAGGAACTCGGCGTGCTCAAGACCGGGGATCATGCGAAACACTCTTCTCTGCTCAGGATACTTGAGCTTAGTCTGAAATCCTACCATGTTGTACATTGTAAACCCTGAGTTTTCAGCCCTAAGCTGCACAACGGCAAAAGGTGATTGGCCAGTCTTTGGGTCAATTATTCCGACAGGTCTTGCCGGGCCGAAACGGAGAGTGTCCTTTCCTCTTTCAACTATCACTTCCACAGGCAGACAGCTCTCAAAGTAAATCCCCTTCTCAAAATCCCTTGTCTCAATCTTTTCCGCCCCCTCTAATTCCTGAGTGAGTCTGTAATACTGCTCTTTGTTCAGAGGGCAATTTAGGTAATCGCCCTCACTGTCCTGGCCGTTGTCGTACCTAGACGCTCTAAAAACAACGTCGTAGTCTATCGATTCTGCGTCAATGATAGGTGATATGGCGTCATAAAAATATAAATGCTCAGAATCTGTGAGCTCTCTTATACTTTCTGAAAGAGAGGGTGATGTCAGTGGTCCGGATGAGATTATTAACGGTCCGCCGAGCTCGCTCTTTATGGATTGTACAGATTCGATTTCTTTTTTTATCACTTCGATGAGCGGGTTTTTCTCTATTTTTTCAGTTATATAGTCAGAAAATTTAAGGCGGTCTACCGCAAGCGCCTTTCCCGCCGGAACACGTGTATTGTCAGCCGCCTCTATAATGAGCGAGCCAAGGCGCCTCATTTCCTCTTTGAGTATGCCGCTTGCGTTGTCAAGGGAATCGGACTTTAGAGAGTTACTGCATACAAGCTCAGCAAGATCCCCTGAATTATGGGCAGGTGAGTGCACTTCGGGCCTCATCTCAAAGAGCACCACTCTAACTCCAAGCTTGGAAGCCTGATATGCGGCCTCTGATCCGGCCAAGCCCCCGCCTATGATTTTTACTATACCGTTATCGGACATGCGCGATATTCTACCTGAAGCTGCGGCTTTTTATATCCGTTGGTGCGCTCAATTGTTCTTTAATTGCGGGGATAATCGGAAATGTTACCAATTATGACAAATTAAGTCTCCTATTTTTTACAATATTCGTCATAACTGTTCATGGAATCTTGTCCTACTTTGTCCAAATTCATAAGAATTCTCTTTTTTAATAGTGAGTTATAAGAGAACTGGGGAGATAATCTACAATGGCATAGATATTGCTTCATAATAGTAGCGTAAGACTCGGAATATACTTGATAAATGAGGTTTTCAAGTGAAAATCTCATTAAATTAAGGGGGAATATGACTAATTTGTTCTGGGCTTTGCTGTTTATAATCCCTATTTAGACATTATTCCCGGCACTAAAGAGAAACTTACACAGGAAATTTACATAATAACGTTACAAGGCAGAGACTAAAATATGAAAGAGCAGAAAGTAAGTGCACAAATGGGCGACATACTGATTAAGGAAGACGTAATAAACCTTGATCAGCTAAAGTCTGCGATACAGGAACAGCGTGAGACAGGGAAGAGACTTGGTGAGACACTGCTTAACCTGGGTTATATAGACGAACCTCAGCTTGTTGCATATCTAAGCAAGCAATACGGTGTGCCCACTGTTAATCTGGATAAGATGGATATCTCAGAAGAAGCGCTTAAATGCGTAACCAGGGAATCTGCAATAAAACATAAACTTATCCCGATAAGTAAAAACGGCTCTACTCTCACGGTGGCAATGTCCGACCCTTCCAACATATTCGCAGTGGACGATCTTAAATTCGCGACCGGAAATTATATTGACGTAGTAGTTACATCCGAGCGATCAGTAAAAAATTCTATTGAAAAGTACTACGGCTCCCAAAAGGACTGGGAAGATGCCGTGCAGGAGCGCGAATCCACCGAAGCCGTAGATAGACTGCTTGGGGACCTGGACGATTTTATGATCGAGATTTCCAGTGAAGAAGATATCGATATAAACGACTTGGAAAAAGCTTCGGAAGAAGCCCCCGTAATAAAACTCGTAAACCATGTTCTGGTTGATTCCTACAGAAAAGAAGCAAGCGATATTCACATAGAACCCTACGAGAAGGACCTTCGCATCAGATATAGAATTGACGGTGTGCTATATGATATTATGAGCCCACCTCTCAAGCTAAAAAACGCACTTTCATCAAGAATCAAGGTTATGTCAAACCTCGATATAGCGGAGCGGAGACTACCCCAGGACGGGCGAATTAAGGTAAAGCTTCCTAATAATAAAACCATGGAATACCGTGTTTCGGTAGTTCCCACTATATTCGGAGAAAAGGTTGTATTAAGAATACTCGACCAGGATTCGCTTCAGCTAGATCTGACAAAGCTTGGATTTGAAGACCAGCAATTAGAGGTTTTTAGGGAAACTATATACCAGCCTTACGGAATGGTTCTGATCACAGGACCCACGGGGAGTGGTAAGACCACATCTCTGTACTCAAGTCTAATGGAGCTAAACAGGGCCGATGTCAATATATCAACGGCTGAAGACCCCGTGGAGTACAGTCTGCCCGGGGTTAACCAGGTACAGACACACGAAGAAATAGGACTCTCCTTCGCGTCTTGCCTAAGATCGTTCTTAAGACAGGATCCCGACATAATTCTCGTCGGAGAGATCAGGGACTATGAGACAGCGGAGATTGCAATTAAATCCGCACTTACGGGTCACCTCGTTCTATCCACGCTTCATACCAATGATGCACCGTCAACTATAACAAGACTCCTAAACATGGGTGTCGAGCCGTTTCTCGTAACGGCGTCTCTAAACTCTGTTGTGGCACAGAGGCTTGTCAGGGTGGTATGCCCCGAGTGCCGCCACGAGGCGGATGTTGCTCCCCAGGTATTGATAGACCTTGGGGTTGCACCTAAAGAAGTATCGGACTACATAGTTTACAAGGGTAAGGGAGAGGGGTGTAAGACCTGCTCTGGTACGGGCTATAAAGGAAGGGTTGCAATATATGAAGTTATGGACATGACCGAAGAGCTTAAGGAATTTGTCCTTAGCGGAGCTTCAGCGCTGGAGATAAAACGAGAGGCAATACGTCAGGGTATGAGAACGCTCAGGCAGAGCGCGCTTGAGAAGCTTAAGCACGGGATAACATCTATAGAAGAGGTGGTCAGGAATACGACCGCCGACGAATGACGGAGGATATGATAAATGGGTGTTGTACTGGATCAATTATTAAATGTAATGGTTGAAAATGATTCGTCTGATTTACATATTACGGCAGGCGTGCCCCCTATGCTCAGGGTCGACGGCAAGCTCGTCCCGCTCAAGCATCCCGCGCTGACTCCGCCGGAGACCAAGGAGCTATGTTACAGCGTTCTTACAGACGTGCAAAAACACCGATTTGAAGAAAATTGGGAGCTTGATTTCTCCTTCGGTAAAGAAGCTTTGGGCCGATTCAGGGGCAATGTGTTTACTCAGAGGGGAGCGATTGCAGGCGCTTTTAGGCTTCTGCCTGCGAATATTCGGAATTATCAGGAGCTCGGGCTCCCGGCCGTGACCAGCGAGTTTGCCCGCAAGCCCAGAGGGCTTATTCTGATAACCGGTCCTACGGGCTCGGGTAAGACAACGACCCTTGCCAGTATGGTGGATCAGGTAAACAGGGAGCGCTACGAGCATATTGTTACCATAGAGGACCCGATCGAGTACGTTTTCCAGCACAAGAACTGCATTGTTAACCAAAGGGAGATCGGGAGTGATACGAAAAGCTTTGCAAATGCTTTAAGGAGCGTGCTCAGAGAAGACCCGGACGTTATTCTAATAGGAGAAATGAGGGACCTTGAGACTATTAAAATTGCGCTGACACTTTCTGAAACCGGTCACTTGACTCTCGCTACGCTTCATACCAATACCGCGGTACAGACCATAAACCGTGTGATTGACGTTTTCCCTCCTCATGAGCAGGCCCAGGTAAGGGCGCAGCTCTCTTTTGTGCTCGAGGGGATTATGTGTCAGACGCTTATTCCCAAAATAGGAGGCGGCAGGGTGTTGGCGGTTGAAGTGCTTACGCCCAACCCGGCCATCAGAAACCTCATCCGTGAAGATAAAGTGCACCAGATCTATTCCCAGCAGCAGATCGGGCAGGAGAAGTGGAAGATGCAGACGCTCAATCAAAGTTTGTCCGATCTATATCTGAGAAAACTTATAACCTATGAGGACGCAATAAATAAATCGCAGGAACCCGAGGAGCTGAAACGAATTATATCGGACCCAGAAGCAGTTCAGATGATGAGACAACGCGCTGTTAGAAAATAAAAAAGTTATGATCAATTACACATTCATGTACGCATTCGTATTTCAATATAGGAGAATATAGATGCCGGTATTCGTATGGGAAGGAAGGGTCAGGGGATCGCATCAAAAAGGAGAGATGGAAGCTCCGAGCAAATCTGCAGTTCTGGCTCGCTTGAGGCAGATGCAGATACAGCCTCTTCCTAACAAGATTAAAGAAAAAGGCAGCCTCCTGAGCATGAATATCAGCTTCGGAGGAATTTCCACAAGAGATCTTGTCGTTTTTACAAGACAGCTCTCCACGATGATAGACGCCGGTCTCCCGCTCGTAAGAGGGCTCGATATACTGGCGGCGCAGAATCCGAATAAGAAATTCAAGGACATTATTGTAAAAGTTAAAGAGGATGTGGAAGCGGGATCAGCGTTCGCCGATGCCCTGGGTAAGCACCCCAAGGTATTTTCCAATTTATACGTACAGCTCATAAGAGCGGCTGAAACAGGCGGTGTGCTCGATGTCGTGCTCCAGAGGCTGGCTACCTATCTGGAAAAAATGGATTCGATACAGAGGAAGATCAAAGGCGCTCTCGTGTATCCCTCCATAGTTATAGGGGTTGCCGTTATGGTGCTTGCGGTCGTAATAATATTTGTTGTTCCGGTATTTGCCGAAATGTTCAAGGATATGGGTACTACCCTTCCCACGCTTACCCAGTTAGTCGTCGATACGAGCGCATTTATTAGACACAACGTCCTATTCATAATTATTGCTATCGGGGCAATTGTCTTTTTGATTGGATTACTATATAGGCGCTCATTTAAGATAAGAAGATTGTGCGACGCGTTTCTGTTGAAAATGTGGCTTATAGGGCCGCTTATTCTAAAAACTGTTATCGCGAGGTTCTGCCGGACTCTTGCAACCCTTACCTCTGGCGGTATAGCCATACTTGATGGTCTGGATATTACTGCAAAGGCATCCGGAAACATTATTACCGAGGAAGCTATTTTAGAGGCGAAACAAGCAGTTAGTGAAGGACAGTCGATAGCAGAGCCGCTTTCGACAAGGCCAAAACTATTCCCGCCGATGGTCATTCAGATGATCGCGGTGGGTGAGCAGACGGGTGCGCTTGACGATATGCTCAATAAAATTGCTGATTTTTATGAGGAAGAAGTTGATATTGCTGTTGCGGCGCTTCTTTCCGCTCTAGAGCCATTAATGATCACATTTCTGGGAGCTACAGTGGGCGTTATTGTTGTATCTATGTACCTCCCTATGTTCAAGCTCATTTCAACCCTCGCGGATTAGGGCTTAGGGCTCAACCGCCATCTGCTTAGCAAGAGTTTTATATGATTTAAGGGATGTAGTATGAGTTCCCATTCAATCTTGCATGTAGTAAAGGCAAAGTTTACTCTTAGGACATATATGAAGCTTCTCGGGAAATTAAGTCACGGGCTCAAAAACACGATAGTGCTTAGGATTATATTTGCTACTGTGTTACTTGGCGCGGGGGCGATTGTTTACTATATAAGGGGCGCGAAAACCGAGGCGTTTTATCTGGTCGTCATACTTGCCGCCGTATATTTTTTGAGCTTAATCTACTTATTTTTACAGTCCGCTCTTAAGAGTTATCCCAGATTTTTCCAGATAACCCAGCTCACTTTCGATATAGCGCTTGCCTCAACAGCGATATATATTACAGGAGGGAGATCGAGCCCGTTTATCTTCCTATATGTGTTTATCATAATCTATGCAAGTATAGTGCTTTCAAGGCTTGCCAGCTATCTGACCGCACTAGTTTCAGGCGTGGTCTATATTCTGATTGTTTATTACCAAACGCGTCTTAATTTTCCCCTGGACGGCGGGACAGTGCCCGGCGCAAGTTCCATTTGGGGAGAGGGCGGTCTTGTCTCCACATATTTCCATCTGACCGGGTTTTTACTCATAGCGATTCTGGGGGGGTACTTGTCAGACCGCATACGCCTTGCGGGGCGCGAGCTCGGAGAGAGCGAAAAGACTCTTAGGGTGCTGAAGAACCTGCACGAGAATATACTCGAGAGCTTGACAAGCGGATTGCTTACGCTCGATCTTCAAGGCAAGATTATATCGCTCAACAAAACAGGCCGGGAAATTCTGGGTGAGCAGGATGGGCAAAATCTGCTGGGCAGGGACGTAAGCTCCATAATATCCGGGCTTCAGATACCTGGTTTCAGTTCAAGTCAAAGAGAGCAAATCTCTTACACCAGGCCTGATGGAAGAACGCTTACACTCGGGTTTTCTTCCTCGGACCTCAGAGATACGGACGATGGGCTTCAGGGTTATATAATCATTTTCCAAGACTTGACAGAGGTTAAAGAGCTTGAAGAGCGTCTGATGACTTCTGAGAAAATGGCTGTTTTGGGTCAGCTTTCAGCGGGTCTTGCGCATGAGCTCAGAAACCCTCTCTCTGCAATTAGCGGTGCTGTTGAAATTCTTAGAGAAGATTTGACCCCGACCGATGAGCATGAGCGTCTAATCGGAGTCGCTACTCAGGAGGTTGAGAGGCTCAATTTGCTTGTCGAAGACTTCCTGATCCTGACGATGCCTATACAGAAAAATAAATCCTCAGTTGACCTAGGTAAAATAATTTCCAGTACCGTCGACTCATTTACCAAAACAATAAGACGCTCCAATATTGAAATCATAAACGGGATTGAAGAGGAAATTTATGTAAAGGCCCATTCTTACAGATTAAAACAAGCCATTTGGAACCTCCTTATGAATTCGATCGAAGCCATGCCCGGTGGAGGTAAGGTCACGCTGAGCTCTGAGTTTCGGAACGGAAATGTAATCCTTAAGTTCAGGGATGAAGGAAGGGGGATAGAAGATAAAATTAAATCCAGGCTTTTCGATCCATTTTTTACAACTAAGGAGGTAGGTACGGGGCTTGGTCTCGCAATTGTACAAAAAGTAATTGAAGGTTATAATGGTGAAGTAAATGTAGAAAGCTCCCCTGGAAAAGGGGCTACATTTTTTATCACATTACCGAGAATCCAATAAGAATTTAGCTCAGGAACCAAGATTATTCACGAGGTATATGTAAGAGATGGAGGATAGTAAAAATAAGATTATAGTTATAGACGATGAGCCTGGGATGAGAGAGTTTTTGGAGATAATGCTCCAAAAAGACGGCTATATTGTCGAAACGGCTTCAGACGGTCCTGAAGCTATGGACAAGATTGACAATACTTTGTTCGATCTGGCTATCACCGATATCCAGATGCCTGTAATGAACGGTATTGAGGTGCTTAAAAAAATTAATGAAAAGAGCCCTGATACTACAGTAATAATGATTACTGCTTATGCATCGCACGAGACTGCGATTGAGGCGATGAAGCTCGGGGCTTACGACTACATTACAAAGCCCTTTAAAATTGACGAAATCAAATTAGTTATTAAGAAAGCTCTCGATAAGAAGAAGCTTGAGAGAGAGAACACTAGGCTCAGAAAAGAGCTCGAGACACAGTACGGGTTCGGTAACATTATCGGCAGAAGCCCGTCGATTGTAAAAGTATTCGAGCTTATAAAGCGGGTTGCGGAGCTTAATGTAAATGTGCTGATTGCGGGAGAGAGCGGAACGGGTAAAGAACTTGTCGCGCGAGCAATTCACTACAGTGGTTCGAGACATGAAAAGCCTTTTATACCCGTAAACTGTGGAGCTATTCCCGAGTCTCTTATGGAGAGTGAGCTTTTCGGATATAAAAAAGGCGCTTTTACAGGGGCCGTCACAGATAAAAAAGGGCTGTTTGAAGAGGCGCATACCGGCACAATATTCCTTGATGAAATTGGCGATCTTCCGCTTCATCTCCAGGTCAAGCTCCTTAGAGTTATAGAGGACAAAAAGATCAGGCCGCTGGGCTCGACTGAAAATATTGATGTCGATATAAGAATCATAGCAGCCACAAACAAAAATCTCGAAGAGGAAGTGGCCGAAGGCAGGTTCAGAGAGGACCTTTTTTACCGTTTAAATGTAATTAAGATAATGCTTCCGCCTTTAAGGGAAAGAAGGATCGATGTTTCGCCGCTTGCGATTCATTTTATTAACAAGTACGCAGAGGAAATGGCTAAGGATATAAGGGGTATATCTCCAAAAGCGCTTGAGACTCTTGAGAATTACCATTATCCGGGCAACGTGAGAGAGCTTGAGAATATAATCGCGCGCTGCGTCGCTCTTGAAAGCTCAAACGTCATCCGTCAGGAGACCCTGCCTCAGCTCGTAACCGGAAAGGACTACATTGATCTGGACACCAGCTTTTCCTCGAGCACAAGTCTTGATACACTTATGAGCGATGTTGAGAGGAAGATGATCGAGAAGGCGCTACGGAGTACAAACGGCAATAAGACAGAGGCCGCAAAGCTTCTTGGAATTACACTCCGCTCGCTGCGCTACCGTCTTGCAAAGCACGAGCTTGGTGACGAGAGCGGTGAGGATATAATGGAAGAAGCCGGCGAGCTTTAATAAGCTATAATCTTTTGAGATAGGTTTTCCCGATCTTTTTACATCTTGTATTTTCCAAAGTCCCCGTCAGTCATATTCTCAAGTAGATCGTTAAGCTTATCCTTATCTTCGTCTATTTCGATTGTCTTTGATTTTTCTATGACTTCTTCGTTTACGAATATAGGGGAATCTGTTCTGAGCGCGATAGCTATAGCGTCGCTTGGTCTTGAGTCGAGTGAGTGTTCCTCGCCGTTTTTTTGAAGATATATACGTGCATAGAAAGTGTCGTCACGGAGGTCCGTAACCTCTATCTTAGACACGCTGTAATTAAGCTTTTCTAGGAGATTCTTTACAAGGTCGTGGGTGATTGGCCTTATCCTGGGTGTCTTTTCAAGCTCCATGGCTATAGAGCTTGCCTCCATAAAACCTATCCATATGGGAAGAGTCCTTTCATCCATTTCGTCCTTTAGTATTACAATCGGGCTGTTGGTGAAAGGGTCAAGCGCGATACCTGATACCTTCATCTTTAGCATTGCAGTTACCTCCCTAATAAATATTATACAACAAGCTCTCCACGAATGGAGTTCTGAAGGCCCTCTGTAATTCTCACCTTAACCACAGTGCCTGTAAGCGCTTGAGGGCCCATGAAATTGGCAATCCTGTTCTGCGAGGTCCGTCCAGTGATGAAGCTCTCATCTTTTTTACTGGGTCCTTCAACCAGGACTTCTTCGATCCTGCCGACCCTGTTTGAGTTGCTCTCAAATGTAATATCGCTCTGACGCTGCTGAAGGCGCGACAGCCGAGCGCTCGCTACCTCTTTGTCTACGCACTCATTCCCTGTTATTTCTGCAGCAGGAGTACCTGGTCTCGGAGAATAGATAAATGAAAAAGCGCTCTCAAACCTGACCTCCTCCATAAGCGACATAGTTTCTTCGAAATCCTTATCCGTCTCCCCCGGGAAACCTACAATTATATCGGTTGAGATTGCAAAATCTGCGATCTCGTCCCGGAGCCTGTTCACTGTATCAACAAACCATTCTCTCGTATAAGTCCTCTGCATTTTTGAAAGCACTTCATTTGATCCTGATTGAACCGGCAGGTGGATGTGGGGGCAGATTTGTGGGACGTCTTTCATAGCGTCTATCATTCTCTTTGTTATATCCCTTGGGTAAGAAGTTGTAAAACGTATCCGCTCAAGGTCTTCTATATCCCCCGCCGCTCTCAGAAGGTCCCCGAACTTATAGCCGTTTTGTTTCCAGGAATTCACGGTCTGGCCTATAAACGTAATTTCCCTTACTCCCTTATTAACCATGCTCTCAGTCTCAGTGATTATATCCTCAAGTGGCCTGTTTACCTCATCTCCCCTTACGTACGGTACTATGCAGTAAGAGCACCTCTTATTGCATCCCTGCTGCACAGAAACAAACGCTGTGACATCTCCGGGCTTATGATAGGGCTCTACGTCGAAAAGCTCCTCTACATCATAAGAGGTCTCAACGGTCCTGATCTTTTTCCTCTCTATATCTGAGATAATCTCAGGAAGCTTGGGGATTGCCCTCGGACCTAGCACAAAATCAAGGTGCGGCATACGCTTTAGCATAGAGTCTCCGTAGAGCTGCGCCACGCATCCGGCCATACCTACAATCACATCTGGGTTCTTCGCTTTAATATGTTTATACTTTCCGAGGCTGCTGAACGCTTTCTGGTCGGCTTTGTCCCTGATTGCGCAGGTGTTGATAATAATAACGTCCGCGCATTTGGGATCGTCGGTTAATTGTGCTCCAAGAGCCGCTGTAATCCTGTCCGAGTCATACTCGTTCATCTGGCAGCCATAGGTCTCTATGTATAGGTTTCTCTTCGCCATTTTTCATTTAAATCCTGTGTAAATTGCTATAAAGCACTTGCCTCCATCCCTAAATAATTCCCCGGCATTGCTCGAAAACACTCGCCTCCGTCCCCAAATAATTCCCCGGCATCGCTCGAAAACGCTCGCCTCCGTCCCCAAATAATTCCCCGGCATCGCTCGAAAGAGCTCGCCTCCGTCCCCATTAGACTTTAACGCTGTACCCCTAGCTAGTCAAGAAAACTTTAATGTGTAAAATCACCTTATTAGCTTTAATATTAATATAGTATGCAGCGTCGGAAGATTTGGATATACAGCGAGATGACAGGATTGACATAGTTTGCTAAATTTAGTAGGATGGAAAAAATATCTATAGTATTGAGAGTTATAGGGAGGCTTTCGTATGAGTAATCAAACATCAGGCGCGTCGTCGGGCGGCGGTCTTTTCGGTTGGGTTAATGAAATTACTTCTGAGCAGTGGAAAGCCTTCTATGCGGCGTTCTTGGGATGGACACTCGATGCCATGGACCTTCTGCTATTTGCTTTTGCTGTGGGCTCGGTCGGCAAGGTCTTCAATCTCTCAGAGGCCTGGGTGGGAGCGCTGTTTTCAGTCACGCTCTTTGCTTCAGCATTCGGGGGCGCGGTGTTCGGCATTATCTCTGACTACATTGGCCGTGTCAGGGCTCTTACATACAGCATTCTTCTCTACTCTGCTTTCACCGGGCTAAGCGCACTTTCACCCAATGTGGCTTTCCTTCTCGTCTGCCGGGTGTTTTTAGGGTTCGGTATGGGTGGTGAATGGGCGTCTGGTGAAGTACTCGTTGCCGAGAAGTGGCCGAACCAGCACAGAGGAAAAGTCATCGGCATGGTGCAGAGCGGATGGGGTATCGGTTACATACTGGCCGCCATACTTGCCACACTAATAATTCCACATTTTAAAGAAGGTGTTCAATATACAATCCCTATTATAGGTCTTACCCTGGACGGGATAGACCTTGGATGGAGAATTCTGTTTATGGTAGGCGTCCTGCCGGCATTTCTGGTTTTCTATATCAGACGTCACCTTGATGAGCCCGAGGTTTGGCAAAAAACCAAAGATATGCGCAAAGAAGGCACTATGAGCGAGAAAGGGCAGGGTTTTACCCTAAGTCAGATATTCGCGCCCGATCTTCTGAGGTTTACTATCACAGCCACACTGCTTACAAGTCTTTGTATGATTGCTTACTGGGGTCTCTATTTCTGGCTTCCTCAGTTCCTTGCGAGTGAAAAGGGGGTTGGCCTCGATACTAAAGGATTCATCTGGATTATCCCTATCAATTTAGGTGCGTTTATAGGCTGTAATACGTTTGGATTTATAAGCGACCGTTTTGGTCGGAGACCGGTGTTTGTTGCTTATCTCCTTATAATGGCGGTTCTTGTTTGGTTCTTCGGGCACGCGACCACTCTTAAAGAGGTACTCATCCTGGGGCCTTTTATCGGCTTTTTCGGCACCGGTTTTTATTCAGGCTTCGGCGCAATTTTCTCAGAGATTTTCCCGACCAGGGCGCGTGGAACAGCGCAGGGGTTCTGTTATAACGTGGGGAGAGGTGTATCCGCCGTAGCTCCCCCGCTCATTGGATTTTTAGTCGGAAAATACGGTTTTGCAGTGGGTCTGACCACAGTATCCATATTCGCCGTCGCGGCAGCCTTTGTAGTGCTGACCCTTCCGGAAACCAAAGGGAAAGTGCTAGATATTGAATAAACTTCCTAGGATTTTTCCGGGATTTGGATCCTTTCCTCATTGTTCGGTAAAGAAATGGATCAGCGAATAAGTATCATAACCCTATGTGTCACCAACCTTAACAGAGCGCGCGCATTTTATGATGCCCTGGGCTGGAAGGCTGCATCAGAGCAGCAGTCGGAAGAGATTGTTGCATATGACCTCCAAAATATGACTCTAGCTCTATATCCCTGGGATAAAATGGTCGAGGAGGTGAAAATTCCTTCGGAACGATCAGGCTATTCGGCATTTACTATTGCATACAATGTAAGATCTGAAAAAGAAGTCGACGAGATTTTAGAAGAAGCAAAGAGGGCAGGCGGGCGAATTATTAAGCTTGCCGAAAAGGTTTTCTGGGGCGGTTATTCGGGTTACTTCTCTGACCCTGACGGCAATTTGTGGGAAGTTGCATATAACCCATTTTCTCTACTCGGTCCCAAAGGTGAATTTCAGTGGAACGGGTTTAGCTCAGACGAAGAAAATTAGAACTAAGTGGTCCGGCACTCCCAGTTCTGGGTCGATATCATTTAGCATATGTACTGCCCGATTTTCAACACTCCGTGCTTAATATCTAAGCATAGCCTTTCATAATATTATTTTGAGGTCCTTCCTCGCCATTTTCAATTTTATCCAATCATAATAGGGGGTAGGGGTCTATTTCTTTAAACCGGCCCCTAACAATTTCAACCTGGCATGGCTCTTGCACAAACCCAGTATTAATAATGAATGTATCAGAACAATCATCAAAGGAGGACTTGAGATGAAAGTGTTTTTGAACGGGTTAAAAAATAGATCGCACGCCTTTATATATTTATCGGTGCTTGCGATCTTAATTTGTGCCGGATATACGTCCTATGCCCAGGAAGAGACGGCAGGGCCTACGGCGGTCGACGCTGTTTTTGTGGCTAACAACGTGTGGATGCTGGTTGCGACATTCCTAGTGTTTATTATGCACCTGGGGTTTGCGTCGCTAGAATCCGGTCTAACGAGAGCAAAGAACACTACAAACATTTTATTTAAAAATGTTTCGATTATTTCCATTGGTATTCTCACTTACGCACTGGTTGGTTTTAATCTGATGTACCCCGGAGACTTTTCCATAGGTCAGTTCTTTGGGTTTGCTGGCTTCGGTATTGCGGCGCCCGAGGGGGCAGCCGGACTCATTGAGTATGCGGACGGCGGATACACTTACTGGACGGACTTTATTTTCCAGGCAATGTTCGCGGCCACAGCGGCCACCATTGTTTCAGGGGCCGTTGCAGAGAGGGTTAAGCTAAGCAGTTTCCTTGTCTTCTCGACCATATTCGTCGCGATCGTATACACGATTGCGGGTTCTTGGAAATGGGGCGGCGGCTGGCTCGACGCGATGGGCTTTTATGATTTTGCAGGCTCGACGCTCGTTCACAGCGTTGGCGGCTGGGGCGCTCTCGTTGGAGCGATATTACTCGGACCGCGCCTAGGGAAATACACGAAATCAGGTTTAAAGCCGATACCCGGACACAGCCTTCCGCTTGCGGCAATCGGCGTATTTTTACTATGGTTCGGATGGTACGGTTTTAACGGGGGCTCGGTGCTTTCGGCAGACCCTGAATTG
The DNA here is from genome assembly GCA_965216785.1 of Thermodesulfobacteriota bacterium. Classification (GTDB taxonomy): domain Bacteria; phylum Desulfobacterota_D; class UBA1144; order Nemesobacterales; family UBA2774; genus UBA2774. The sequence continues at coordinate 242,174 of OZ244197.1, read as the reverse complement.
ATATCGCTCGTATTCGTAACTACCTCGCTTGCGGCAGCGGCAGGAGTTATAGGTGCGATGGTGCTTTCATGGATCCTGTTCAAAAAGCCTGACCTCTCAATGATTTTAAACGGATCTCTTGCCGGACTGGTAGGTATAACGGCGGGCGCTGACGTAATGACCCCCATGAGCGCTGTTATTGTCGGCTTCATAGCCGGGCTCATCGTAGTAGGCTCAGTCGTGTTTTTCGACAAGATAGCCAAGATCGACGACCCTGTCGGTGCTATATCCGTTCACCTCACTTGCGGTATTTGGGGCACGTTGGCCGTGGGTATATTCGCGGCCGATTTCAGCTTCTTCACCCAGCTCATTGGAGTCGTGGCCTACGGCGTATTCACCGTAGTTTGCGCGCTGGGGCTTTTCCTGCTTATCAAAGTTACGATGGGACTCAGAGTTTCCGAGGAAGAAGAGCTTGCGGGCCTCGATATCGGGGAGCACGGTATGATGGCGTACCCGGATTTTCAGCAGGTGGCAGAAGCCGGCGGCTCTACGATGAGTTACCCGACCATGAATATGAAAGCTCAGGAATCCTCAGTACTTGAAGAGAGTGAGCAGAATACCTGAGGCTTTGAAAAATATAATAAAGGACCGCTCTCTGCTCTGCGGAGAGCGGTAATTAAATATGACTAAGAAGGCAACACAAAATTGGGGACAGACCGGAGCACGTAGTATGTGCGATCGGGGGGAATAAAATAAAATAAGGGAGGATAAGTCAGAAATGAGAACGTTAATGATTGTGTTAGCAGCGTTTTTGACAGTTGCAGCACTCAGCTTGACCTCTTATGCTGCCAGTGATGAGGAAGTGCAGCAGCTCAAAGAGATGATTGAGGAGAACCGCAGGCAGAATGAGATACTCATGCAAAAGCTTGAGCAGATGGAGGCCGAAAAAGCCGCCTCTCAGGCCGAGGTTCAGAAGTTTATGTCCGAGCAGGAAGATAAAGACCTTAAGTACGACGGTATCTTGACTTTTTTCGATGCCATAGACCTTGGGTTCTACGTAGACACTACCTATCAGTACGTGTTTAATAAGGGCACCACGGATGATCTGCAGTTAAGGTCTCTTTATCCTGACAACCAGGAGTTCTCAATAAACGCCTTTACCATTTCGGTGTCCAAGACTCCGACGATGGAAGGGGGAATATTGGACTTGATCGGATTCAGAGGCGACATACTGTTCGGCGAGCAGGCGCCTTTACTCGCGTCTAACGGTCTGTCCAGCGATGTCGTGGATCCCTATCAGGCATATCTCCAGTTTCTTGCGCCTGTTGGGAACGGAATCAATTTCTACGGCGGTAAGTTCGTAACGCTGGCAGGTTATGAGGTAATCGAGGCAAAGGACAACCCGAACATCACGCGCTCCATTCTTTTCGGGTTCGCGATTCCATTCACACACACCGGTATCAGGGCCGATTACACGGCAGGTCCTCTTACACTCACAGCAGGTCTTAACAACGGATGGGACCAGGTTAAGGATCTAAATGACGACGTTACTATAGAAAGCCAGATAGCGTACAGTTATTCAGGCGGCATGGTAACTGATCTGTGGCTTGGGGTAACGGGCTACTTCGGACGCGAATTCGTAGAGGTTGAAAACGCCATTGGCGAGACCGCTTCTTCAAACGGATGGCGCGAGCTGATTACGGCTGTCGGTACAATGACTCTAATGGATAAGCTGACGTTCATCGTAGACGCAGACTTCGGATGGCAGCAGGACCTTATTCTCGACGTTGGCGCCGAAGACATTAACGCTTCCTGGTGGGGTATAGCGGGATACATAGTTGTGGACGTTCATCCGGCTGTTACGCTCGCTCTTAGGGGTGAGTACTTTGACGACGCTGACGGATTTAGGACGGGGCTTCGTCAGGAGCTATTCGAGCTTACACCGACGCTGTCGTTAAAACCGTTTAAAGGTCTTATCGCCAACAACCGCTTTTTGGATAATTTCGAAGCCAGAGCAGAGTTCCGCTGGGATCATTCGGATGAAAGGTTCTTTGAGACCGACAACGGTGATTTCGAAAGGAATCAGTACGGTATTATGGGACAGTTGCTCTATTGGATAGAGCTTTAAGGAAAGTTAAAAAAGAAAAAAAGAGAGACTCTTAAATAAGAGATTTCCAATCTCTCCATATCTCCTTTGTGTGGGCGGGGGGAGGACGGCATAAGCTACTTACGCTGTTCTCCCTTTTGCTTTTATGGGGACAGAGGCAAGCGTAGTACAGCGATGCCCGCAGGGATAGAATCAAGGGGACAGAGGCCGGGGGCCGCGAGTGAATGTTATTCGTGAGCGAGAGCAGGTATGAAATTAACACAGCGATGCCCGCAGGAATAAAATCAAGAAGAAAGATGATCGCGCATTACAGAGATGCCGAAGTGAGTAATTCAAGATTGCCTATGCAATTTAACCCTTGCCTGTATATTTTCAGTTAGGTAGAATAAAACCCGCTTAACTATTCCAGGCGTTACCATACAACGCAATCTAAGTGTTTAAAACGTTCTTCATGCCCGGATAGCTCAGTCGGTAGAGCAGAGGACTGAAAATCCTCGTGTCGGCGGTTCAATTCCGTCTCCGGGCACATTACCACTACTTTTTCACACTACTAATCTATTGTGAGTCGGAAGGCGCTATCGGTCTGAACTTATTCATACACTCAAGCGATGGGAAGGCCGGTAACAGACAATGGGTACCTCAAAATATTTAGATTGAAGAGGCCGTAAGTTTTTGTAGTTGTGTTGGATTATTTGACTGACTTGTTTCTAAGCGCCCAGAGCCGCTTGTGGATTTCTATTGTGATAAAAATTGTCAGGGCGAGTGCTAATAATAAGACCCATGTGTCTACCCCGACAGGTTCTGTTTTCAATATTTTCTGACCTAACGGTAAGTACATCGCGCCCAGGTGAATCAAGAATGCGCTTATGACGCCGATAAGAAGAATAGGGCTTTTGAGTGGTGATAGAACTAGCGCGGACTTAGTTTCGGAGCGGCAATTTCCTACATGGACATTTTCAAACAAAACCATTAAGAGTAGTAATGCGTTGCGCGCGGAATGTTCACTCCAACCATTTTCCATCATGAAATAGAAAAAACCGAACCCAACAAAGCCCATCGTTAATGCCCCTACCACAGTCCGTTCGACCATAAGCTTATTAAATATTCTTTCATTAGGCGGTCTAGGCTTTTTCTTTAAAATATCATCTTCGCCAGGCTCAAAGGCTAGCGCAACGTCCTGAATTCCGTTTGTAACTAAATTTAACCACAGAATTTGAACCGGAAGCAGCGGGAGAGGGAGACCCGCAATCACGCTAAGGGTCACTAACACCAATTCTGCAGCCCCAGTTGAGACAAGAAGATAAATTACCTTACGGATATTGTCGTAAGCAACACGGCCTTCTTCAATTCCTGCAACAATGGTAGCGAAATTGTCGTCACTAATCACAAGCTCTGATGCTTCTCTGGCGACATCAGTGCCCTCTTTACCCATTGACACTCCTATGTTTGCCTCCCTAAGAGCCGGCGCGTCGTTCACTCCATCTCCGGTCACGGCAACAAAATGACCCAATTCCCGTACAGCCTTTACAATTTGGAGCTTCTGATGAGGTCCTACTCTCGCAAAAACTTTTGTTTCTGCAACAATATCGCGCATATCTCCGTCTGATTTTCCTATGAGTTCAGCCCCTGTAATGACTTGTGCAGGGTCGGTAGCTAAACCCAGATCACGAGCGATAGCCAAAGCCGTAACACTATGATCTCCGGTAACCATTGACACAGATACACCTGCTTGTTGGCAATCCTTTACAGCTTCTGGTACCCCCGTGCGCAGGGGGTCTATCATTCCTACGAAGCCTAACAAAGAAAGACCCGATGGTTCTGGCGGCACCATAGAGTAGTCGAGCTCATCTTGAAAATTCCCCTCAGCCAAAGCCAAGACCCTATAACCCCTTTCAGCCATCTCTTCAACAATGGAAAGATAATTGATCTTATCTTTCACTTCATCGATCTCACACATTTCCAATAATTTCTCAGGTGCGCCTTTTACGAAAACCTTGACTGAGTTTGCATCGACCCTATGATATGAAGCCGAGAACTGGAGCTCCGGCTCGAAAGGAATTTGGTTGATCTGAGGGTATAAATCCAATAGGGCTTCCCGGTTGTAACCTAACTTCTGAGCAAAAGACAGGAGCGCTATATCAACGGTATCTCCCCGCCAGCGCCAACCACCATCGCTATGATGTAAATCTGCCTCATTACACAACACGGCAGCCCTGGCAATTAGCTCTAATTCCGGATTGCTGATCCGATCAATCTGTTTGCCGTCAAGGAGCACCTGTCCTTCAGGGCTGAATCCGCTACCGCTAACTTCAAATATTTTATCTGTGTGCAGATACACCTCTTTCACTGTAAGCTCGTTACGTGTAACTGTCCCGGTTTTATCCGTTGCTATATAAGTACAGCTGCCCATTCCTTCAACTGCAGCGAGTCTTCGAACAATGACTCCTCGCCCCGCCATTTTGGTTGTTGCAATCGCCAATGCCACAGTCATTGCAACGGGTAAACCCTCGGGTATGGCAGAAACTGCAAGGGCTACGACAAAGAGGAGCATTTCTGTAAAATCGTATCTACCCAGCAATACGTTCAGTGCCCCAATGGCAAAGGCTGAAACTAGCACAGCCACTGCGATCACACGGGTGAATCTCTTCATCCTAAGGATTAGAGGCGGCTCTCCTCCTGAAGCTCCCATAATATCCATAGCAAGAAGTCCAACTGCAGTAGACATGCCGGTACTAACAACTAGGCCTTTAGCGCGGCCTCTCGTGACTATTGATCCGGCATGGGCAATATTCAACCGGTCCGCGATTTGTGTGTTTACCTCACCTGTCCAGGATTTGTCTTTTAGTACCGGGAGTGATTCCCCGGTCAACAAAGACTCGTCCACCTCCAGACCAAGTGTCGTCAGAAGTCTGATATCAGCAGGCACTCTGTTTCCAGATTCCAGCCAAACAACATCGCCGGGAGCAACCATCTCAGCATTAATTTCTGATACTTCTCCATCTCTTAGGACAGCGGCTTTTATCTGGAGCAGTTTTTGTAATGCTTGCGCACTTTGTTCTGCCTTGTATTCCTGGTAACCGCCAATTATGGCATTCAACAACAGTACGGCCATTATAAAAGCAGCATCGGTGGGTTCCTTTATCACTATAGAGATAGCAGCTGCAAAAACTAAGATGTATATAAGGGGGCTACCGAACTGCCTAATAAATATCTTCCATATAGGCGCGGGCGGCTTTTGCGGAAGTTTATTTGGGCCGAATTTGCTTAGTTTGGCTTGGGCTTCAGAATCTGTAAGACCGCTCTCGGTAGCATCTAGAGCTTCAAATACTGAAGGCAGATCCATGGCATGCCAGGGATTAGCTGTTTGTGGTTTATTAGACAAAATTTAAAGTCCTTTATCCTGCAAAATATCCGTGATTATAGTTAACCAGATTCTGAGCGTTATTACTCAATCTTTAAGTTTGATAGGAGAAATAAATCCATGTGGCTTGATGGTTAATACCGAGCAGTCAACATTGTAGAGAATAGATTCAGCGGTATTTCCTATAATAAAACCCGGCAGTCCCGTGCGGCAGACTGTGCCCATTACTATAAGATCAATCTTTTCTTTCTTTGCCACTCTGGGTATTACTTGTGCGGGGTCGCCTTTTAGCAGATGTATCTTGTGCTTAAGTTTTTCTAGGGGGAACTTGTTTACAAGCTTAGCCAGGTTGGCTTTGTGAAAATTCTTAGCGTCTAGAAGCAGTTTAGCCATCACGTTTGGAGATTTACGAAATCGTGGTCCGCTCAAGGTCTTTTCCGCATAAAGGCTCCATGCGTGAACTATGTGGAGTTCACTTTTCTCCAACTGGGAAATTGAGACCGACAGTTCCATTATGCTCTGATTGAGTTTATCTCCCACTTTATCATAAGGGTCTGGATCTACCGCCGCAAGAATCCTGGAATATTTCGTAGATTCTTTGGGTTTAATCATCCATACAGGGCAGGGGCACTTACGCATTATGTTTATATCAATACTTCCGAACAGTGCCTCTTTTGTGCCTCCCTTGCCTTCCGAGGTTTTCATAACCAAGTCGTGCTTATTTCTAAGTACTTCCTTTATTACCTCAATGTGAGGTTTACCAACTATAGTTTTGACCACAGGTTTGAGGGTTTTGCTTGTAGGAATCGATTTAGTGAGCTTTTGTATTTCCGAGACTCTCTCATCAGCGACTATCTTTTCTAATTCTTCTACCGAAATAATTTCAAGATAATCCTTCATTGCTTCAGGCAGCTCTTCGATGACATCCACGATGGTTAACTTCGCCTTATTGTTTTTAGCCAGCGCGAAAGCCCTTTTGAGGGCTTCTTCGTTATTCTTACCGTGTAGTACCAATAATATATTTTTAAATCGTGTCATAATGTTTCCCTCCCCTTGTATAAATGCTCTGTTAGGTTTTCTTAATACGCTCTAGGTCTCAAATTCTTACAAAACCCGCCCTTTGACTTAAGCAAATAAAGCAAGACATGTACCACTATAATATTCAGTGATATATGGGGATTAGATTGGGAATATTGTTAATGCGCACGTATGGTGTAAGAATATCTGACAGATATTTTGAATAGCTGCGGAGCTATTAGTATGATGTATCCTTAGCTCCCCCCTCGTACCGACACGAGGGGGATTGAGTTAATGTCAGCGGTTTGTACTGATTAATTTTTAGCTGGTTTCAGCTCTTGCGTGACGTCGATTGCGCCTATGACTTCCTTACTCATCGGCATAATAAACTTCTTGCCTTCGGGACTGAGGTCAAATTTTTTAAGATCAACCACTCTCAGATTCATATTATCGTACGTGCGGAAGTAAAGAATCCTATTCGTAAGGTCTCTCGCCACAATCCACTGAGTGTAGTCGTGATACACTTCTCCATTCTCAAAGTTTCTAATTGTTCCGAGCGGAATATCTACAGTGTTCAGCACATGCACCGCAAGGTTCACGGCTTGCTCCGCTGTATCTACCTTGTTTGCGAGGTAGGCCATGGCGCCTGCCCTAATAAATCTCGCCGGAGGCGTCGGGTCCCCGGGAATAGACATCAGGCCGCTCCCCTGTCCCGTGGCCGCAAAGCTTATTCCGTCAATAACTACAGGCTTTGCATTCTCCGCATTCAGGCCGACGAAGTTCCTCATATTAGTCAGGTGCCAGGAGTATTTGGGTGAGTTAGTCATAACGCCTATGCTATCGTAAACGCTGAGCCCGTCCTTTGTGTACTCGATGATAATTCCCTTGCCGTCGGGCTGGTATACGGACCAGTGCACAGGAACAACTATGTTTCCAAGCGCCTCTATCCTCGCGCCCCATACGGTTACATCTGGGATCGCTTCGCGGACCTCATCTACTGTGGCGAAATTCTGTAGTATGTAAAGCGGGAGGTCTATGCTCGAAACCGCCTTGGACTCGTTTCCCGGCTCGACTTCCTGGTAAACAGCTGCGTCCGGAAAGTACAGGGCTCCCACCGCGAGTCCTTTCTCATTTAGCCCGTCTACTGCAATATCGAGTCCGAATCCGTCCAGGTAAAGTACTCCGTATTTCGAGGTCCATTTCATGCCTTCCTTGTTCTCAGGCAGTCCGGAAACCCTGTCTTGACCCCTCGGCTGAACTATTACGTTTGAATTCACTTCCTGGGCAAACTCCATGCTGCGGCCTATAACACAGGCACCGTCTTTTGACATAATCCTGGTCTCGGTGCATGCGCGGGATTCTCCCCGTGCTGATACTAGTACTACCAAAATTGCTAATGCGTAAAACGTAAATCTCTTCATTGATTATCCTCCTTCAGTATTTGTGATATTTCTTTATAACTCTGCCCATGAATACGGTCAGACAAAAGCAATATCCTAATAAGTATATTGCACTTTAATAATTAAAGTTGCAGGAGTATAAAAACAAATGGTCACGGTGTATTTTTTCTTTTACTAATCGAAGAAATATCTTTACCTCTTGGTATAAAATCTGATAGGATATTAAATGACGGTAGGTATCCACCTATAATTACGTAATAAATCTGGAGGGATATAAAATGGTAGATACAAATGACGATTTTATAAGCTGCTGGAACGAGATACTTGTGCCCAAGTGGAATACTTTCCGGCACCTGCTCTCGGGTAACGGCGCCGTACATAGCGAAATGGCGTATGAGTATTTCGACCTAAAACCTGGTGACAAAGTGCTCGATATAGGATGTGGTTACGGGGAGACCTGCCTTGAAATAGGCAGGACCGTCGGCCCTGAGGGCGAAGTGCTTGGTCTTGACTGCACGCAGGCGTTCTTGGATATTGCAAACAAGGAATTAGACGAATCGGGTCTTAAGAACGTCGAGTTTGTTTTGGGCGACGCTATGACTCACGAGCTCCCCGAAAATTATTACGACGTTGTATATTCACGCTTTGGAGTGATGTTTTTCCAGAATATCGTATTTGCTCTCAGAAACGCTCACAAGGCTTTAAAACCAGGCGGTAAGCTTTGCCTGATAGTCTGGAGAACTATCTCCGACAACCCGTGCTGGGGTATGGCAAAGGACATAGCGCTAAAGCACCTGCCGCCTCCGGGGGACAATGCGGCGACCTGCGGACCGGGCCCGTTCGCGCTTGCGGATGAAGAAACCACAAGGGCAATGTTAAACGCGGCAGGCTTTGAGGATATCGTTTTATTCAGGAGAAACGATGCTGAAGTTTGCATCGGAACGAGCATGGAAGAGGCGATAGATTTTCAGATTCTGGTAGGTCCTTCCGGGGAAATTATCCGTGAAGCGGAGGAGCTGGGGCAGCAAAAGCTCCCGCAGATAAGAGAGGACATGAAGAACTCGATGATGCCACATGAAAAAGAAGGCGGTATCTATATGCCCTCAAGCACATGGTTTATAATGGCCAGAAAATAAAGATTCTTAACTCCGGGGGCTCCTCATACTCTGTATACACGGAAAATCGCCTCTTGCTCCGCCATATATATCTAAATACGCGGGAACAGCTCTAATTACGCTTATTCACCTTTTCTGTCCGGCTTTTAGTTCTCTCAGGGTAAAATATTAATGTAGAAGTTTAAATGTCGGTTATTTAAACCATATAACCCTTGATATTACATGGGTTTATAGTGTAGAATTAGGTTAAGGAAAGGTGTAATAATACATTATAGTTAATACCTCAAAGCCAGGAGGCCATAATGAGATTCGGTGATTATCTAAAGAGTAAGAGGAAACACAAGAATATTACTCAGGAGGATCTTGCACGTTCTCTTGATGTATCCAGTGTTTTCATTCACCAGCTCGAGACGGGGAAAGTTGATGCTCCGTCGATCGACAGGTGTCATCAGATCGCGGCAATACTAGAAGTAGAAATAGAGGAGCTCTGGACAGTGGCTAAAAAAGAGCGCCTCAACAGGTTTATGGAAAAAGAAGAGATTTCACAAGAGAGCTTCGAAGTGCTTACCGATGCGGAGAAGGCTCTGATAAATCTCTACAGAAGTTTGAATGCGGATATGAGGAAAGATTTCGGGGGAATGATTTTTATGCTTCTTAGACATTCCCAAGACGAAGGTATTCAGGAGATACTCGAAGAGTTCATGGAGAAATGCGCTTAAACGGAAAGTTTTCGACGATAGCAAAAGCAATTGGTATTGAGCTGTGTATCCTAGCTCTTATAGGATTGGTGTTTCTTTTCCAGTTCAATAAAGCCAAAGACGAGTTCGTCAATAAAACGAGAGCAATCTCTGAGACCATTGGCGATTTGGCCGGCGATTTTTATTCTGAGGAAGGTATCCAGCCTACAAGCGGTGAGTTCTATCATTTCCTCGATAAAAGACTGGGCAGGAAAAAGCTGTTCAATACATTTGAAGTTTCTCCAAAATTCTTTAGCGTGGTATTCAAAAAGGACATAGAAAGCGGGAGCGGTACAGACGGCCTTTTTATGAGTGAGTTCTATCCTGAGGGCGGCTATACGGTCACAGACACTAACGGCATCATTTCCGTATCCGTCCCGTTTACTACTCAAGCTCAAACTGAGCCTTTCGGACTTGTTAAGATCGATTCCGATACTAAAGGCATATTAAAGAAAGTGTTCGCGGACAATTATCTTCTCTACGCCGCGATGCTGATCGTTTTGAATAACCAGGCTTTTATCTTCTACCTCTTAATGATGAGAAAGAAGAAAGAGGTAGTATTTGAAAAAGGTTATCTAAAGGAACACTCAATTGGTGCGCTTAAGATTATGCACAAGGTGCTCGGCGATATTATAGACGACCATAGGGTTGATAAAGACGGTGGCGGGGAGGACCTGAAGAAGCAAAAGGAAAACGCCGAGGACAAGAATGTAATATCTATTTCGGAGCTGGCTGAAAAGAGAAAGCAATGAAGAAATATATTTTAATTCTAACAATTCTCTTACTCGCAGGCTGGGGTTGCGGTACCCCGAACGAGAGTGGTACGGTTGCGCTTGACGGCCCGATACTTGAAAGCGTGGACCGTGACGGCCACCTTGAGTTTAACGGCGCTGTTATCAATAACGGGGATGAAGCTGTAGGCTCCATATATGTAGTAATTGTTTTAAAAGATCAGGACGGAAATATTCTTGAAGCAAACTCTGTCTCAGTATTTGAGGAAGGGTCAGGCTTTTTGCTATTTCCCTCTGAAAGGGCGTTTTTCAGCGTGACGCTCGAGGCTGATTCTGCGAATGTATTCTCAAAGGAAGTTGAAATTTACTATGAGGATGAAGCGGATCTGCAGCCTCCTTCCTAAAGCGTCAAGGCAAATTTTCTCACGTATACCTTAAAGTATTACCTATACTTCCCAACCAAAAAAGTATTGACAAAAAGGCAGTTAAGCTGTATTTTTCAAATTATGGTATAAGTTTCTAACCGACAAGTGGCATACTGTATGAAAGTACAGGACGCAAAACCGACGGTCTAAGGGCTTGGTCTAGGACGGCAGGGTTACCGAAGTTGGAGACAGTATGTATTAAAATGTTGTTCAATTACAGATAGTTAGAATAAGATTGAACAACTTCCAAGAACCCGCCCCTTTCTTAAGTTATGCCCTGAAATAAAACTAAGTCGGTATTTTAAAACGACCACTATATACTAAAGGTTAAAACAAACCATTGCAGCACGGTAACGATAACAATTAAAGTGATATTTTAAATTTATGAGGTTTGGTATTGCAAATAGTTAAAAAAGATGGTTAAATAAGTAGTGTAAGTAGGGAGGATAACTTGTTTTTAGGTAGAAAGGGAGTTGTCGGACTGGACATAGGCTCTAATACCATCAAGGTTTTAGAGCTTAAAAGTACTAAAAAAGGCCATCAGCTAAAGAACGTTGGAGAGGCTGTGCTGCCTCACCAGTCTATTGTAAATAAGGTTATTACAAAGCCCGATGCGGTTGCAGACACATTGTCAGTTCTCATGGATGATCTGCGCATTAAAACTAAAAACGTAGCCATCTCAATTTCAGGCCATTCGGTAATAATAAAAAAAGTAAGCATGCCCAACATGTCTCATAACGAGCTCAAAGAGTCCATACCTTGGGAGCTCGAGCAGTACATACCTCAAAGTATTCAGGACGTAAGCTACGACTATCAGGTAATTCCGGGAGAAACACCTGACGGCAATATCGATGTTCTCATTGTGGCGGCAAAGAAGGACGTCACCAATTCCTACATTTCAATAGTAAATGAAGTTGGTCTCAACCCCGTAGTAGTGGATGTCGATGTTTTCGCTCTTGAAAACATGTATGAAATAAATTACGCGGAGTCTCAGGGTGTTTTAGCTTTAGTGAATATCGGTGCTTCTGTAACTAACATCAATATACTCAAAGACGGGGTCTCGATTTTTACGAGGGACATAACTGTGGGCGGTGATCAGTTCACGGATTGGATTATTAAGGAATTTGATTGCAGTTTCGAAGAAGCCGAGAGTATGAAACTTACGCTAATGTCCGGAGAACCGAATCCCCAGGTAGAGCGTATATCTCAGGATTTCGTAGATTTGATATGCGGTGAAATTAAGAGGACTCTGGATTTCTTTTCATCGACTTTATGGAAAGGCAAGATAGAGGCTATCATGCTGGGCGGAGGCTCATCAAAAGTCCCGGGGCTTATAGAAGTGCTCACGGACATGACTGAGTCAGATGTTGAAATGATGAATCCGTTCAGGACTATCAGCTATGATACGAGTGATTTCGATCCCGATTATTTAGAGGACTTAGCTCCGAAAATGAACGTAGTAATGGGGCTTGCGTTAAGGAAACCGGGTGATAAGTAATGATTAGAGTAAATCTTTTAGGAGAGGAAACAAAGAAGGATTTCGGCGGATACAGCCAGGTTTTCATAGGCCTTGCTGTCCTTGTTGCGCTTTTTACCGCGATTGCGGCTATTAATATTCTACAGGACAAAAAGCTGGATACTCTAAACTCGAGGATTGCCAAAGCGGAAAAACGCATACAGGAGCTTGAGGAAGTTAAAAGGAAAGTCGATGATTTTAAAGCCAGAAACGCAGAGCTTAACCGCAGAATAGAAATAATAAAAGTGCTCGAAAGTAACCGCACGGGGCCCCTCTACGTTATGGACGCGCTTGGTAACGGTATTCCCAGGAAAGCATGGATAGATGAATTTACGGAGAGTGGATTAAACGCAAAATTAAGCGGTATAGCCGACAATGAATTTACGGTTGCGGATTTTATGGAGGCGCTTCAAAAATCCCCTTACTTCACGGGTGTAGAGCTTGGAGTAATAAAGAAGACCTCCTTGCGCGACCAGAACTTAAGGAGCTTCGTAATCACCTCGAGACTTGATTATACGGGCAACCATGAGCAGGAGAAGGCTGATCAAAACTCCGAGGTTGGAGACAAGAAGTAGGTCAAATAATAATGCTAAGCTCAATACAAAATTTAGTTTCCACTATTAATGAGCAGACCAATCAGGTTAAGATCGGTATCTTAGTGTTCTTGGTCTTAGCAATAGCGGGTGGGTATTGGTATTTTTACTGGTCCCCTAAGTCCGAAGATATTAGAAGGGCTACATCGAGAGCTGCCCAGGTAGAAAAACAGGTATCCGAGTACGAGGCTATCGCCAGAGAGCTGCCAAAGTTCGAAGCTGAAAACGCGCGCCTTCAAAAGGAATTTGAGCTCGTTGCAAGCAAGCTTCCCAAGGAAAAAGAAATACCGGCTTTAATTGATAGTGTTTATGAAGAGATATCGGCTTCAAGTCTCGATTCAATCATTTTTGCTCCAAAGCCGCAGGTTACAAAAGAGATATACGCAGAAATACCGATTGAGATGCAGGTAGTTGGTACTTATTATAACCTGGCTGATTTCTTTGACCGAATATCGAGACTTCCGAGAATCGTTAATGTTAGAAATCTTAATCTAGAGCGCGCTAAAGGAGGGGGCACTATTCTCGACGCGAAATTTAGCGTAGTTACATTCCGCTTGCTACCGCCGCCGCCACCACCGCCGGGTTAATAGGTGAAATAGAAATAATGAGACCCAGGGCCATGAAAGAGATGAAAAGGATGACGAATATATATACTGCTTTCTTATTGTTAGCGATTTTACTGCTGTGTCCGCTCACCCAAGCGCTCTCACAGGAGGAAGTAAATCCGCAAGGCGAAGAAAATACCTTAGGCGACGGTCTTAAAGCTATTCAAGAGGCAGAGGGTCGTATAGACACTGATAATGCTGAAGAAGTAAATAACCCTCAAGAAGTTGCAGACGATCCACAAGTAGAAAATAGCGCTGAGGCTGACCCTGGGAATGAAGCCCAGACAAATCAATCTCAGCCGGAGACTCAGGATACTACTAATAAACAGGTAGAAGGGCTTCCAAGAGGAGATTCACTTAGACCCCCTGAAAAACCACGTTACGACTCAACGGGAATGCGCGATCCCTTCAAGCCATTCATAAGACTTGTCGACAGACCTTCGAGTCCGCTTCCAATTGTGAGGCCGCCTATAAGACGCTACCCGTTAAACAGTTTCAGGCTTGCGGGAATTATTTGGATTGGAAACGAACCAAAAGCCATGATAGTAGACCCTGAGACAAATACATATTTTTTAGGTGTAGGGGATAAGATCGGCAATAAAGACGGAGAAATACTGGAAGTTAGAGAGAGCGGGATTTTAGTGCAGGAAAAGACAAAGCTTGAAAATGTTTATGGCGAGGTAAGGACCGAAGTTAAGAGATCGGTACTTGCTTTTCAGAATTAATATTTATAACAGGGATATGTTATTTTGTGGATGATGAAGATAAGGAGGATGGTGAGATGAGATTTATATACATATTGAGTATATTGCTTTTATTCTGCATATATATACCTATTTCTCAGGCAGCAGGAAGTCAATCTCAAAACATTAAAGATAGCCGAGTTCTTTCTAGTGCCGGTATGTATATTAATGCCCCGGGCACTGGGGAGCAGGCTTCGGCAGTGCTTGCGCAAGCAACGCCGGGAAGCTCTCCCAATTCCCTTGAAAATATAGGGTTCGAAGTCAATCAGGGCTTGGGAATCGTCACAGTCGGCACTTCAAGACCCGTTCAATATGAAAGGCTGACCGAAGAAAAGAAAAAGGTAAGCCTCAAGATTAAAGACGTTATACTTGCCGAGAAATTTCAAGTCTCGCGGGACGTGAGTGATTTCGATAGCCCTATTAATTTCATCTCTTCGTTCCGGGATCCTATCAAAGCGAGCGATGTCATTGTGGTTGTCGAGCTTAAATATGAAGATGTAGAGGTAGACATATCCCAGGACGGGAACACCATTACTCTGAGCCTGGGTGAATCGCGCGCGCAGCAAGCAAGTGAAGAGGTAGAAGAGGTGGAAGTCGAAGTCAGCGAGGAAGACCTCTACGCGTTTGACTTCAGACTTACGACCATTCCGGGCGCAACAAAAACTTACCGTGGACAGCTCGTATCTTTTGACTTTAAGGATGCGGACATAAGAGATGTGCTCAGGATTATAGCGGATATAAGTGGATTCAATATGATTATTGCGAGGAATGTTGCAGGTACGGTTACCCTTAAGCTGACCAATGTACCCTGGGACCAAGCGCTTGATGTAATACTTGAAGATGCGGGTCTCGGAGCATTCATCGAAGGTAACGTAATGAGAGTAGCACCTCTCGGCACGCTCCAGGCAAGACAGCAAGCCGTTAGGCGCGCAGCCCAGTCCAAGGAAGAGCTGGAGCCTCTTTCTACAGAGCAGGTATTTATAAACTACGCAAGCGCCGAAGAGCTTATACCGTTGGTTGAGCCTCTTCTAAGCCCGAGAGGCGACTTAAGGGTGGATACCCGTACCAATAGCGTTCTAGTCACCGACACAGGGCTCAGAGTTAGACAGATTGAGGAGCTCATTGAGGACCTCGATACCAGGACCCCGCAGGTTCTGATAGAGTCTAGGATTGTGCAGGCGACTCTGGATTTCACAAGGGATCTCGGTGTGCAGTGGGGATTTAACTACAGGGCGTCTGCAGCGACAGGAAACCCAACGGGCGCTACATTCCCATCCGATGTTGAGATCGGTGGTACATCTACTTCAGGCCCCTTCGGTACAACTGCTGATAACTTCATTGTGGACCTACCGGCCGCAGCCGGTACCGGCGCTGGTGGTGTTGTGGGTATTGTGCTCGGGAGTCTTACCGGAGCATACGACCTTGACCTCAGGCTGTCCGCTCTTGAAAACAGGGGAGAAGGACGCGTACTGTCCTCTCCAAAGGTACTAACCCTGGATAATACCCCTGCCAGGATCGAACAGGGTGTTTCAATACCGTTTCTGAGTGTCTCAGCGGCAGGTACGCAGACTCAGTTTGTGGATGCTACGCTAAGACTCTCGGTAACTCCTCAGGTTACGAACGACGACAGGATATTAATGGAAATTACAGTTACGGATAACGCTCCTGACGAGTCTGTCACGGGAGCGGGCGACCAGCCTAGTATCAGAAGGAACGAGGCTACAACGCAGGTGCTCGCGGGTGACGGTCAGACGATCGTTATTGGCGGTATATTCACAAAACGTCTGAGTGATACGAACAACAGCATTCCTTGGTTCTCAAGGCTTCCTCTGTTCGGCTGGCTTTTTGAAAGGAATGTCAGGAACGACGAAAGAAGGGAGCTCATAGTGTTTATAACTCCAAGGATAATTAGGTAGTTGTGTTTTATTAAACAGGAGGATGATGAGATGAATAAGAATATAATAGGTAAAGCATTATTCCCAGCTGTTTTAGTTTGCTTGTTTATAGCGGGCGCGGTGTTTTACGGATGCGGGGGCTCAAACCCTGCTTTTGCACCGTTCGGCTCGGAAATTACAATTCTTCAACCGCCGTCGGATATAAATATACCTCCGAATTCCTTAGAACCTATGAGGATACAGGCTATAGTGCTGAACGAGGAAGGCGACCCCATAAACGATGTCAGAGTGTTTTGGGACCTTTCGTTTGCGGGTGAGAACTCATTGGTCGTAGATACAAACGGGGACGGCGTGAGCGACGCGAGAGCGCTTCAGCTTGTAAATAACAACGCCTGCTCGCCCCAGCAGTGTCTGTTAACACCGATTAGCGAATGGTTTGCGATGGGCGCTTTCGTAGACTCTCCGTTTGATGTCCTTACTGATAACCGTGGAGTAGCTTTCGTAGTAATTCTGGTCAGCGGAGACAGGGTTATCGACCCTGCGACTTTGGCTGCCTCAACTGACAGCGGAGCCATAGAGATAGTTGAATTTACGGTAAATGCCGACAACAACTAATATTGTTACTATTCCAAGAAGGAGGAATAATTCCTTATGAGTATGAATAGATTCTTAAAAACAAGATATACAAAACTGCTCTCGTTTCTCGTTTTGTCATTAACATTGGCAGCGGCTGTGGGCTGTTCGAACAGTCTCTCAAACAATAATGTCTCGGACAATCCGGTTAACACAGCCATAATAGGTCTTAGCGGCAACCCTGGCACGCTTTTCGGGAACGGCTGCAGTGACTCTGTAATTCAGGTCAATACGGGGATTGTAGAGGACGGTACACCGATCGAGTTTGAAATCACATTTTCAGCGGATCTACCTCCTGTACTCAGAGGGTGCCTTTTCGATGCGAGCCCGTTTGTTTTTGACGACGTTGCTTTTGTAAACTACCTAGCCGGTATTCTCATAGGTGTTGATGAGACAGCTACTGTTAACATTTCGGCTACCATTAACCCACCAGAAGGCGATACGGAATCTGACTTTATCACAATCACACTCCAGGGTGTGGGAATTAATGCTCCGGCAAATACAGATATTGATGTTCCGAATTCTCAAGATCCTAATGCCCAACCCGTGTTCGTGACGCTTGTTTTTACCACAGTTGGTATTAAGCCGGGTACGGAAGTTGAAGTGTCTCTCAGCAACCCCGGGCTCGGTTTCTTTACAGGTGGCATGGATGGTATGGTATTCCCTGTTGTGAGTGGGAGTGTAGAAGCAGGGGAGTTTTTCGTGCAATATAATGCATTCATTGGAGCTGGTGGAACCCAGGTCATAACGGCCAGATTAGTGCTTGAGATACCTCCGGAACTGGCCGCTATATGCCCCATACCTCCGATGGAGGACTTAATAGTGGAAGCTTCCTTTAGCATTAGTCAATCAGTAGAGCCTCCTCCAGAGATGATGGATCCGATGTAAACAAAATACTAGTGTTTGGTTGTTTAAGGAAGGTTGAGCTGTTTATTATTACTCTTTAGACCTTAATTCAATCATCTCTCATTTCTGTTACAATATACCTATATTCAAATCCAGGCTCCGCGGCTGCCTGCAGAGCGCGGATAAGGAACCAGTATGGAAAGGTCTTTCAAAAAAATAGAAACTCAGGTTAAGGATAAAGACCTTATAGAGCTCCGCAGGATGGAGATTGTAAAGGCAGCTGTGGACCTGTTTGTGCAAAAGGGCTTTCATAAGACGACCGTGCGCGAAATCGCGCGCAAGTTCGGGATGAGCGTCGGCACTCTCTACGAGTACATAAGGACTAAGGAAGATATCTTATATCTGGTTTGTGATTATATCCACACAAGTTTCGGGCAGCGGGTAAGACCCGCTCTTGAGATTACCCCCGACAGTGTGAAAACGCTTAAAGGCGCTATAGATACCTATTACAGAATGATAGATGAGATGCAGGATTATCTTATCTTTCTTTATCAGGAAACAAAGTCCCTTTCACGCGACGCAAGAAAATATATTTTTAAGGCAGAAGAAGAGATGACCGATATTTTCGAAGAGATTCTCCTGCGCGGCATCGAGGACGGCAGCTTTAACATTGATAAGGCACAGGCAGGTCTTTTCGCGCACAATATTATGGTGCTCGGACAGATGTGGGCGTTCAGAAGGTGGGTGCTCCAAAAACACTACACTCTGGATGCATACATAGAGGCGCAGAGCGCAAGTTTATTAAGCGAGCTTACTTCTTAGTCAATTCCAGCTCTATAGCTTTAACACATAATCAAGCAAGAGAGAATCTTGACATTTAAGAGCAGTTTATGTTAGTCTATGGATGCTGACTGAACGCTCGTTCAGTTTAATGCTTAGATGGGTTTAAGCACAGTAATCCTTAGAAAAAGGTGTTGTTTAATATGCGCGCAGATAACAGCAGCAGTGACAAGATTAGATATGAGAAAGAGCGCTGGAAGAGTGAGTATGAAAAAGCTTCCAAAAGGGATGGTGAGTTTACCACCATCTCCGGAATGGAGATTGACCCTCTAGTAACTCCGCTCGAGCTTAAGGGGTTTGACTATTCAAAAGACCTTGGGTTCCCGGGCTCCTACCCGTACACAAGAGGAATACACAGCTCCATGTACCGGGGGCGTTTCTGGACCATGCGCCAATTCGCAGGGTTCGGCACCCCGGAAGATACCAATCAGAGGTTTAAATACCTCTTAGGGCAGGGGCAGACGGGCCTCAGCACAGCATTCGATATGCCGACCCTCATGGGCTATGACAGCGACCACGAGCGCTCGAGGGGTGAAGTCGGCAGGGAAGGAGTGTCTGTGTCATCTCTAGCCGATATGGAAGCGCTTTTCGACGGGATAGACCTTGAGAAGATAACCACTTCTATGACGGTAAACTGCACTGCGGCAATCATCTTCGCTATGTATATTGTTATGGCCGAAAAGAAAGGCGTCAGTAGAGACAAGCTCCGGGGAACTCTACAGAACGATATGTTAAAAGAGTTCATAGCTCAGAGAGAGTGGATTTCACCTCCACGCCCCTCGGTAAAGATAGTCGTGGATGTAATGGAGTTTTGCGCAAACGAGGTTCCGGGATGGCATCCTGTTTCGATCTCTGGGTATCATATCCGTGAAGCCGGCTCAACTGCGGTACAGGAGCTGGCGTTCACGCTCGCGGACGGCATATGCTACGTTGAAGAGGCGATCAAGAGGGGAGTTGATGTCGATCAGTTCGCTCCGAGGCTTTCTTTCTTTTTTAACGTACATAACGATTTCTTGGAAGAAGTGGCCAAATTCAGAGCGGCCAGAAGGATGTGGGCCACTATCATGCGCGAGCGTTTCGGTGTAAACGATCCAAAATCCTGTCTATTAAAAACCCATGCTCAGACAGCAGGTGCGAGCCTGACGGCGCAGCAGCCCGTGAACAATGTTGCAAGGGTAACCATACAGGCCCTTGCCGCCGTGCTGGGGGGCACTCAGTCCCTTCACACCAATTCAATGGACGAAACCCTGGCGCTCCCTACGGAAGAAGCTGTTACGGTTGCCCTAAGGACCCAGCAGATCATCGCTGAAGAGAGCGGCGTCACAAATTCAATTGATCCTCTGGGCGGGAGTTATCTGATAGAATCCCTGACGGACAGGATAGAGAAAGAGGCTACCGAGTATATAGAGACAATAGACTCAATGGGCGGTATCATAAACGCGATTCAAGACGGGTATCCCCAAAAGGAGATTGCCGACTCCGCTTATAAATACCAGCGGGAGCTGGACACCGGAATAAAAACTATTGTCGGGGTCAATAAGTATTGCTCTGCGGATGAAGAAGTGAATATCCCCACGCTGAAGATAGATGAGGCGGTTGAGCACGGACAGAGCGAGAAGCTCAGACGTTTAAAGAACGAGAGGGACAACGGGGCTGTAGCTAAGAGGCTCCAATGCATAGTCTTAGCCGCAAGGGAAGGCCAAAATCTCATGCCTTCGATAATTGAGGCCGTAAGAGAATACGCGACCCTTGGAGAGATCAGCGACGTGTTCAGGGAAGTGTACGGAGTGTACACTGACCCGGGATATTTTTAATTTATAACGGGGACTAAGGAAGGCTTACGGCTTTATAATAACCACTACTCTCATGTATACTCATTTACTATTGTAATAAAACTTGATTATGAAAGACGGCACAAAGCTTAGGATACTTCTGGGAAAGGTAGGACTGGACGGCCATGACAGGGGCATCATAATAGTGGCAAGAGCGCTAAGGGACGCCGGGTTTGAGGTCATCTACTCAGGGCTTCACAATACCCCCGAGACGGTTGTCGAGATGGCTCTTCAGGAAGATGTGGACGCTTTGGGTATAAGTGTTCTTTCAGGTGCCCACAACCATATTTTCCCTGAGATACTCAGGCTGCTTAAAGAGCGCGGAATTGAGGATAAAACTGTCTTTGGGGGCGGTATTATTCCCAAGGAAGATATAGAATCACTTAAAGAGAAAGGAGTAAAAGCTATATTCGAGCCGGGCGCTTCGACGGATGAAATAACGGGGTGGATAAGGGAGAACGTTACACCGAGGGCTCATTCTTAAACTTTTATGAAATGCATACTTTGTGAAAAACGAAAACCCAAGCGCTACTGTCCCGCAAAGAGGGCTGAGATTTGCCCGGTTTGCTGCGGGGAGAAGAGGGGGGTTGAGATCAACTGCCCGCTTGACTGCCGTTATTTTGTAGAGGGACAGAAGCACCACCACAAAAAAATCATGCATCAGCGTATACGCAAGGAAGGTGCAGGCACCTATGTACGCAGAGCTGAGCTCTACGGGCGTAACCCCGAGATATTCGCAAGGCTCGAGATGACTTTTGCAAGAGTATTTCGTGAAAATGGTGATATTAAGAATGAGGATTTGGTAAAGGCACTTGAGCTTGTGAATAAGACGCTCGAAACTGAAAAGAAAGGCCTCATATACCAGCACCAGGGCGATAACAGCAACGCAAATGTAATTTCGGACAACATACTCACCGTGATCTCGGAGTTCAAGGATAATCCCGACGTCGGCGGCAACCGGGTGACTGTGGACTTTGCTTCAGCCGTGATAGAAGAGTTTTTGACAGAAGCCAGGTTCTATATGGACAATGATTCCAACGAAAAGAGCTACTTGATTCACATACTTCGCTACTATCCTGAGGAGCCCCAGCAGGAAAAAGGCCCTGAGGGTGGTCTCATAATAACCCCTTAATCTGGTTAAGATGTTAAATAATGGAAGTTAGCTATTATCTCTTCCGGCGGGAACCGAGTTAATAATTGCCGATACTATGAACGCAATGACGGCAATTATAGCCAGCCCTTTAAAGTAAGCGTGCCAGTTTAGGGATATACCGAGGTAAAGCCCTACAGCTATAAATGAAAATAGGATAAGACATACTAAAATAGCGCCAGGCAGATTTTTTCTGAGCAACTGATTTTCCTCCAGACAAATTCTATTACAAACACAGCGAAGAGAATTCTATCTGAATATCCACTTATGTTCAAATGATTGTCATTATATATTTACAGCTGCACCTTTGGCAATAGGCTCTTTGAGTCTCTTTGTTTGTATTTATGCGATTATATATGTACTCTTATACTGTCTTAAGCTCAGCTTATGTATGTTGCCTTTAAACCAGTCTGTCAGCACAATAACCATCTATCCTTAAAGGGCGGTTCAAACACTCTTCAGTGATTCACATATGAAAGTTCCCAAGCAAAAAGAAATAGAAAGACTACTTAAAAACTCAAAGTACAAAACGATGCGCTCAAAAGAGATATCCAAGCATCTTGGTATGCCTAAAGAGGCCAGACCGATTCTAAAAAAAGTACTTCGCAAGATGGTCAGTGATGGAAAACTTAAAAGGGTTAACGGAGGCAAGTTTGCACTTACAGCTATTCAGAAAGCTGTAAAACAGGAAAAATCTCCTACACGCTCCAAAGCCTCACTAAGTGAGCTCCTTAAAGAGGGAAAGGTTCTTGGGAAATACGTTAAAACCGGGAAGACCGGCAAAGTGATTCCCAAAGACGATAAGATGCCTCATATTAGCCTAAGTCATAACAACATCCGCACACTCAGAAACAACAGCCTGGTCGTAACAAAGCTTAAAAACAAGCTCTCCGGCAGCGGGAGCCTGCAGGGAAATGTTGTGGAAGTTCTGGGTAAAGCGGGGGATTTGGAGGTAGAGAAAAAAGGAATATTAATCGAATACGATATGCCCCTTTCTTTTCCGGGTCAAGCATTAAGCGAGCTTGAGAATATTCCAAGCGAAATTCCAGAGCACGAGATTAAAAGAAGAAAGGACTTAAGAAAAGAGACCATCTTTACCATTGACGGGGAAAGCGCAAAGGATTTTGATGATGCCGTTGGTATATATAAGAGGAGATCAGGTTACCGTTTACTCGTCTGCATAGCAGATGTTTCCCATTATGTTAAGCTCGGGAGCGATATAGACAATGAAGCGCTCAGCAGAGCAACCAGCGTCTATATGCCCGATCAGGTCATTCCCATGCTACCGAACCGGCTTTCCGATGACCTTTGCAGCCTCGTAGAAGACAAAGACCGGTTGACGAAGACCGTTGAGATGGATTTTAACAAAAGAGGCGAGGTGGTGCGCTCGAGGGTTTATAACAGTGTAATCAGAAGCTCCGCACGTCTTACATACACGTGGGTATCGAATAATCTCAACAAAAAGGGCAGGGTCTCAAAGAAAGAGAGACAAATTATAGATAAGCTCAAGGTAATGAATGAGCTCTATGAGCTCATAAAAGCCAGAAGAAATGAGGTCGGTGAGCTTAGTTTCGAGCTTCCCGAGCCCGATATCATAAAAGACGAGTTAGGGCACACTGTCGATATAGTCAGAACGGAGAGAAATACGGCGCACTGTCTTATTGAAGAGTTTATGATAGCAGCAAACGTAGCAGTCGCAAATTTTATAAACAAAGCCAGGGTCCCTTCAATATACAGAATTCACGAACCCCCTGACTCGGAATCCCTTAATGAGCTCTCAGAGGGTTTAAGGAAGCTCGGGTATATACTAATCGCGGACGATAGAGTCGACACCATTGATTTACAGCGGATTATTAACAAGAGTAAAAATAAGCGCAACCAGCTAGCGGTGATTCTCCTCATACTCCGCTCGTTAAAAAGAGCCATATATTCAACCCGCGGGAGCGGACACTTCGGCCTTGCTCTTAAGCACTATACACATTTTACCTCGCCTATAAGACGCTACCCCGATCTTGTTGTGCACAGGATAATAAACGCGCTCATCAAGAACCAGTCCCACCCATACACTGAAGACACACTTGAGTGGATTTCCGAGCAGTCTTCAAAAAAAGAAAGGATCGCGGATCTCGTAGAGAGAGAATCGATAAACCTGGAAAGGGCGCACCTCATGAAGTCCTACATCGGAGATGAGTTTGACGGGATCGTGATTAGTGTTTTGCCCTTCGGGATGTTTGTTGAAGTCGAGAAGCTATTCGTTGAAGGGCTTGTGCCTAAAGACACCATACGCAATTGGCGCAAAAGATGGTTTGACATTGGCCAGAAAGTTAAGGTAAAAGTAGTGGAAGCAGACGTAGAGAAAAGAAGAATTACCCTTAATTTAACCTCTTAAATCTCGACCTTAAATAGTCCCTTCAGAGCGAATCCGAATACTATAGAAAGAACGAATATCACCACAAGCCAGTGTGTGCTCCATCCGTAAACTTTAATAGAGTTCAGTGGGTAGCTGACGTCTATTTCTTCGACGTAAGGATTGTCGGGCAGTGCTTTCCCTCCCGGATTAAGAACAAAATTCCAGAGCTCTGATCTAAATGAAGCCGGTGTTATGCGTTTAAGTCCCTTGTCCGATACAACAACTTCTTTATCAAACGAGTAATCATCTACATTGAAGGTAAGATTATGGATGCCCAATTCCTTTGCCCGGATCTTCCAGTTAACTTCCTTTTCACTTTGAATTCTTAGTGCGGGAGAGTCAATCTCAAGCCCTGGTGAAGCTGTCATAGTAACGCTGTTTATCAACTCCGTATCGCCCTCGGACAGTTTAAGTGACACGACGGCGGACTCTTGGGGAGTAAGTGCCTTATACCCATACCATCCCTCGAGC
Source organism: Thermodesulfobacteriota bacterium (assembly GCA_965216785.1). Lineage (GTDB taxonomy): Bacteria > Desulfobacterota_D > UBA1144 > Nemesobacterales > UBA2774 > UBA2774. The sequence continues at coordinate 217,768 of OZ244197.1, read as the reverse complement.
TGTATCAATACTATAGCGAGCGGCACTATCATAAAGAGCATTGGCTTGAGAGCGTATGATATATATTTCATGTTGTAAGAGAATATGTTTTTCTGCGCGGATAGCACAATACCAAGCTCGTCCTTAAACAGCCTGAGCTCGAATATATATGCCCTGATTTTATCCTTAGTTTTTCTTATGGCTTCCTGATTTGACGTGTATCTGAATATCAAAAGCATCAATATCCCTATGAGCAGGGACATAAACGTCAGGGACCATAGCGGGTTCAGATTCTTAAACGGCGCTATTAGTAGATCGAAAAAGCTGCTTATTGCGAGATTTAAATACCACATATTTTAGTCTAGGGCATAACTTTATTAAGCGAGTGTTTTAAATACCTATTGAATATATCCGAGAGCTTTTAATTTTTCTATATCTTCTTCGTTTAAATTTACTTCGACAGTTTCGAAAACGCTGTCTTTTTCAATTTCAGAAGACTTAGATATTAAATCCTTTATTACAGTTTTATCTGTATCTTCCGAATCAAATAAATTCTTTTGCTCCCCGGGATCACTTTCCATATCGTATAATTCATAAGAGCCGAGATGAGGGTTTATTATTAGCTTCCAGTTTTCCATAATTATTGTTTCCAAACTATTACTAGGTTTTCTTAACTTTTGACTGAATGCATAACTCTCTGGTTCATCTTCTGCAATGATTAAGAGGTTTTTACCTTGGATGCGGCTACCGCGGATACCGCACAAATCAAGGATCGTTCTTGCTATACTCCTTACTTCAACGCTAGATTTTACCCTCTTTGGTTCAATTTCTTTATCGCTAGGAACGTAGATTATTAGCGGCACATGTATAAGCTCCTGATACAAGGATTGTCCATGGCCAAAGTTATTTCTTTCCATAAATTCTTCCCCATGGTCAGCGGTTATTATAACTATGGTATTGTCAGAAAGGCCCAGTTCGCTTAGTTTGTTCAAGACGAGTCCAATGTGATGGTCCGTGAATGAAATCTCCTCGTCATAAATGTCTTTTACATATATCAAGTCCTCTTCGTCTAAGTTTTCTTTTTGTTTCGTTAAATATCCGGTGTTTAAAATATCTCCGAGCGAGCCGCTATAACCCTCACTGTAATTATATTCAGGGTGGTGGACATATTTATGGTGCGGGTCCATATAATGAAGCCAGAGAAAGAATTTATCTCCCTTCACCTCCGTCAGATATTCAATTGCCCGATCTGTTACAAGGGGTGAAGTTAAGTCGTTTGCATTTCCAGTAGGGTCCTGATCGAAGATATCGAAACCCTGAGAGAATCCTCGAGCTTTACCGACCACTATATTCGAAATAATTGCGTGAGTATTATAAAAATTATTCTTCATATACTCTGCCAAAGTCGTATGAGCGCTATGTATGCTTGTGTTCAAATTAAAAATAGATACTTGCGATGGGTACAGAGAAGTATGCATTGAGGCCATAGATGGATAGGTCCAAGGGCCTTGAGAGTAAGCATTTTCAAAAAGTATTCCTTTATCCGCAAGTTTATCTATATTTGGAGTTGTTTTTCTGTAATGGCTATAAGAGCTGATGTGATCCGCCCTCAGCGTGTCGATAGAAATTAGCAATATGTTTGGTCCGCTAGGGCTGTTTATTTTTTTATATCCGAATACGAAAATATTTAATATGATCACCAATGCCAAAAGCGCGAATCCCAGGGACTTTGTAACTTCAGAGTCGGCGATTCTCATTAACCGACTGTGAACTTTATCTGCTAATTTAAACTTAGATAATAAATATGTACTCAAGACGAGGAATAAAAAACCTGAAACTGATGTTATAAAGATAAAAATCCTTTTAGTTTCTTCTATCGACTTGGTTAGTTTATGTAGAGAATTGGCCAGTGGAGTGGATTTTAAATACTGTATGATTTCCGGGTATGTGGAATAGAGAAATAATGCTAATAATAACACCAACATTACTGAATAAGATAGAGATATGGATAAATTCTTCTGGTGATTATTTTCATGGAATCGTTTTAATCGTTCGTTATGGAATACATGAAGAAGTACGGTATTAATAATCCATACAACCAGAGCGAATAATAAAAATATCAGTAGATAATCCTTTATATACGCTATTGAATCAAGCAGCGCGATATTATACGCCCCATAATCTAAATACCTATTCTTTATAATATGGACAAAGGCGAAAAAAAGACCGGACACAATACCCGATATCACAGCTAAATTCAGAAGTTTTATGATGTTCTGGATATCTTTAATCATAGATGATTTTATTACGAAGACTACATTAACTCAGATTAATTATTGCAAGTATCCCAGTGCTTTCAACTCCTCCAGCTCTTGTTTTGTGAATTCTACCTTTTCTAACTCCACCAGCCGTTCTTTTTTAAATCCGGAAAGTTCTGAATAAAGCTCGTTTCTCATAGTCACATTCTCCGGCTCTTCAGATTCAATGAGATTAATCTTTTCTCCTGGGTCATTTTCAAGATCATATAATTCGAATGAATTCTCACCAAGGTTTTTAATCAACTTCCAGTTCTTACCGATGATGGCGTGCTTTATCGTACCGTCGCTTCTTGTGCTGCTGCCTTCGCTGAATGCGAAATAACTTTGTGAATCTTTATCACCCTTAGCTATTTCGAATAGATTTTCCCCCCCAAAATGGCTATTTTCAATTCCGCAGACCTCAACAATTGTTTTAGGGATTTTCCGCGTCTCTACTGCATGCTTGATTCTTGTTCCCGCCAATTCTTTCTGACTTGGATCGTAAATAATCAGAGGAACGTGAATTAGCTCCTCATAAGTGTTGTTACCATGGCCAAACCTGGTTCTATCAAATAATTCCTCTCCATGGTCAACAGTTAAAATAATCACCGTATCTTCTTTTAATCCCATGTCACTAAGAGCATCAATTACTTTACCGACACTCCTATCCGTAAACGAAACTTCTTCATCATATACATCGTTTACGTATTGTACAAACTCTGGATTTAGATCATAATCATCATTATTTAATGGGACGGCCTTCAAAACGTCGGGGTAATTCCCATTGGGGTTTTGACCGTAATTGTATTCCTCATGGTTAATATATGCAGCGTGAGGGTCAAAGTAGTGAACCCATAGGAAAAACTTGTCATCTTTATTATCAGAAATCAGTTCTATCGCCTTTTGGCTTATTCTTTCCGAAGAGATATCATCATTTCCTCGGTGATTCAATTCATCGAATATATCAAAGCCCTGAGAGAAACCGTGGTTACTGTCAACAAATGAGTGAGTCGTGATAGCCATCGTCTTGTAATTATTATTTTTCAAATATTCTGCAAGAGTGATGAGATTGCCCTTTATCGCCACATTCCCATATATCACGCCGTGTTCAGTAGGGTAAAGAGATGTATGAACAGTAGCCATAGCCGGTAATGTCCACGGGGCTTGTGAATATGCGTTTTCAAAAAGCACTCCTTGGGCGGCAAGTTTATCTATGTTCGGAGATGTATTTCGAGAGTACCCATAGGAACTAAGGCGGTCTGCTCTTGTAGTATCCAGAGAGATCAATATAACGTTGGGGCCATCGGGAGTAGATGAATTCTTATAGGTGATAACATATACATTGAATATTACCAATACCGCTATCAAAGCAATGCCGGCATAGGTGGTAATTTTTGAATGTGCGATTTTATTTATGCCGTTTAAAACCGTTTCGGTTACCTGGAACCGTAGTAAAACATAACTACACAAGACGATAAATAAAATTCCCGATATATATATGACTGAGTTGTAAATTTTCTGCGTTTCCTTCTTAGAGCTACTTAGCTGTGCTAGAAGATCATTTAAGGGGCTAGATTTTAGGTATTTAATTATGCCGATGGAGTGAACGCTGAAATAGGACTGCAGTATGTATGCGATTATCAGGGCTATAAGCACTGATAAGAGTACTCGTTGATTTAGTAACTTACTTACAGGTGAGCCCTTAAAGAACCTCAGTCTGGCTAAGCCAATCTTCAGCAAAATTAGAACTAAGGAAGCACATGCTATCAATAGTGTGTATTTGTTAATATTCTCCTGTAGGTAGTAGAGTATGAGATTGTAAGCCCCGTAGTTTATATACTCATTGCTCGAGATTTGTAAAACAGAAATTATAAAACCTATTATAACTCCCGCTATTATGGCTAAGCATGTATATTGCAATAATCTTTTCAATTGAGATCCCACCTTTAATTTTCTTTGATATAATAGATATAAATTCTATCCAGAAAAGCCATTGAATATATCCAAGCATTTTTAGCCTTGTATATTCTCCATATCTAATTCCGCCTTATCAAATTCAACTAATTTCAATTTGTTAATATTTGGCACTTTCGTATTCAAGTCTCTTTTTAGACATTCTATTTCATTTTTGTCTGATTCGAATGATATTCAAATATATGTACAATTCTATACTTACTCTATATAACCTAGGCCTTTGAGCCTCTTTGTTACCTGCTCGTCGTCCTCAGCAGGAGAACCGCCAGCGCTTCTCAGCTCCTTTTCCACCGCATGGGTAATGAATTCCTCTAGTGAGCTGTACCCCGCTTCTTCTGCGTATTTCTTTGATCTTTCAATGAGGTCTTTATCCAGTTTTACCTTAGATCCGCCGAACATCTTCCAATACCTCCGTTATGTGTTCTTATTTTAAAACGTTAGTTCCTATCATTCCTTTTTGTTTCGGTATTCCGAATACGGCTAATATAGTTGGAGCCATATCATAGAGTGCGGGATTTTCGGATACAATCTTTTTGTTCGATAGCAGGATGCCCGGAACAAGCTCCGCCTCCATCAAGTGGTCGCCGCTCCACTTCTCTTTATTATCTCGCAGCGTCTCTTCGGGGAAGCTTCCGAGCACAGTTTCCCAGGACGCCCTGTATCCCTTATTATAACCAATTACTAGATCGGGAGCCTCTTTCACATACGCGCCCTGATACACGTCTTTTGCTTTATATACTTTCGATACCACCTGCTCCCCGTTCTTAGGATCTTTTACTGAAAGAAGCTTCTCGGAAATCTCGTCAAGTAACTTGTTTTTTTCCCAGGGCTCTACTATTCCATTCAGCTCCCTCTCTTTCAGATTCAAAAATAGACCGTTAAACCCTACGCCATAAGCTCTTGTGTTCTGCCAGTCTACATTTTGAAAGAACTCGCCTTCGGTATTCTCATTAAGAGTTACATACCCTTCGTTTTTAAGCCATGTGTTTAAGTTAAAAGCCCTATAAAAAGGAGCAAACCCGTGGTCCGACAATACAATCAGTGTGGTATCGGGATCCATCCTCTCCAATACTTTTCCAAGCACAGTGTCCATTTCCACGTAAGAGTTCTCAATTACTTCCCTTAGCTTGAGGGCCTCATCATAAGCCGGGTGCTCCGTGTCCATAGTGCGCCAGAACATGTGAGAGAGCTGATCCGCTCTTCCGATATAAAAGAAAAGTAGCCCCGCTCTAAAACGCTCAAGCTCATAGTCGAGCATGTTAAGCTCCTCTTCAAATACTATATCTGTCTGGTGAAGAAACTCTTTGTCGTTAAGCACATCCTCAGAAAGAGCTTTAGTGTCCTCCGGTATTCCCTGAGTGTAGAAGGGCCCGATTGCCTTCGCAAGCTCTTTTGAATAACCCTCGGGGTTTGAGATCGGAAGCGCCGGCGACTTAGGATCTATATTTACGGGAGTTACATAGAGCTTTAAATTCGGTCTTATCTCCTTTAAGTAAAAGCGGGCAATTCCGTTTGCTTTCTCGATGTAGGGGATTATCTCGTACTCAATGGTTACCCAGTTGCTCCACTCGCCCTCATTTAAGATTATCTCGTTATCCTGAACACTAATCTTGGCGACGGGGTTTTCAGGATCTACATAAACCCTAAACTCTACATTCACTTCCGGTGAGTCTTTTTTAAATGTGTTTTTAGGTCCGGGAAGCGCGGCTTTGAAACTGTCGTTAATAATGTTTACCGGGAACACCACACCGCCCGAAATGTCTTCAAAGCGATCTACATTCTCGTCCGTATAGTAAGAGAATGTTCCATACGTACCCTGTATGTCGGGTGTGCCCATTCCCGAGATCTGGTGCGCGTGGCCTTGGGTTGTGGGAAAGTTTGCAGGTACTCTGAAAATTGTTGTTGTGACTCCGTTCTCTGTAAGATATTCCCAAAAAGCCTTTCCCTGACGTAGCAGCTTCACTTTTCCCTCTGATAGAGGAATTACCCATTCACCAATGCTGATCGTTGTTTCGGGAGCTTCGGTCTTGGATGTTGACAGATATGGGAACATGGTCTTCGGGTCTCTGTGAATGAAATCGAATATACCGTGCCCTCCCGGGTTCATGCCGGTTATGAAGTTTGACCACGCAACAGGGCTCTGTGGCGGAATACTTGTAGCGAGCTCTTTAAAATCTCCCGTTTCACTCAAGGTCTTAAAATGCGGGAGCTTTCCTTCGGCTATCAGCTTTCGAACGATTTTAGGGTCCATACCGTCAAAACCGATCACAATAAGCTTCTTATCCGCATCCACGGCTTTAGCAGATGTTGTGTCGGCACTGCTGCTGCATCCTTGCAGCACTACGCACATGCTGAGTATCACTACCAGCGCTATTGCCGAAACCATGTTCATTGAGTTTTTAGTTATCATTTGGGTCGATATGTAAGTCAGTACCGTCTACTTAAACAGCCTTTGCTTCTCTTTCTTCTTTTTCTCCGGTTTCTATTTTCTTATTTGATATTTTTTGTCCGATAAGGGGCGAGCCCTTCATATATTTTGGTATCTCTACGCCAAATAAATCCAGAACCGTAGGAGCCATATCGTTTAGGTGCGGGTTTTCTTTGGAAATCTTACGGTTCATAAATAAGACTCCCGGCACTATTTTCGGATCAACGCAGTGATCTCCGCTCCAGTGCTTGGTGTTATCTTCAAACACAGATTCCGTCACTCGCCCGACTGCGCATCCCCATGAGCTTCTGTATCCTGCATTATAACCTACAAGGAGATCAGGCGCATCGTATTTATAAGGTCCCGAATGAGCCCTCTCGGTATCCAGCACCTCTATTATGGATATACCCCCGGTTTCTTCGTCTAATAATCCGCTAAGCTTTTCAATCATGTCATTCTTGAGGGTTTGAAGCTCTTCTCCTTCTTCTACAATGCCGCTAGCCTCTCTGCCTTTCCTATTAATAAAGATACCCGCAAGTCCAAGCGAAAATGCTTTAGTTCTTTCCCAGTCCACATTTTCAAGCCAGTCCCCGCTTGTGGTGTTTCCTTCTCTGAGTGCCAAATAGCCTTCTTTATAGAGCCAGCTGTTAAGGTTCACGCCCCTTTTGAACTGTGTGAATCCATGGTCCGATATTACGCCGAGAACAGTATTCTCATCTACTTTCTCAAGCGCTTTTCCAATCAGCCCGTCCATCTTTATGTAAAGCTCTTCAATTACACTTTTATACTTCTTAACTTCTTTTCCCCTATTCGCGGGGTGCTCAGCATCAAGGCAGCGGAAAAACATATGCTGCACGCGGTCGGTAGTATCAAATACGCAAGTTACCAATCCTCTTGGGGTTTTCTCAAGCGCGTTAAGGAACATCTTTTCCCGCTCTTCGTATAGTAGGTATGACTGCTTAAGGAACGCGTCCTCGTCTATGACGCCTTCGTTTAGCGCCCAGGTATCCTCAGCGAGCCCCAGCGTACCGTAAGAGCCTATGAGCTTTGCAAGATAAACAGAGAATATAAACGGGTGTGATATGGGTAGAGCAGGCTCTTCGGGATCGATGTTGATCGGAGTCACGTACATGTCGAAGTCCGGAGCTATGCTATTTATATAGAACCTGCAAATACCGTGAACTTTTATTCCGAGACCGGCTTTAAATATTATTCTGATCCAGGGTGAGTAGGTTTTTGGCTCAAGCTCAAAGCTTTGATCGGAAATTTCAATTTGAGCTTTAACGTTTTGTTCATCCAGTTTTATTTTTATGGGCAGCTTGAGCTCCCCTCCGTTTTTAACGAGGTGGTTTTCGGGTCCCACAAGCTCTGTTTCTATGATATTGTTATTTACCTCGACAAAACGGCTCTCTCCCCCTGTCTCTATGTTTGTTCTCTCTTTATCAGTTGTGTAGTGTGAGAATGTTCCCTGTGATCCTCTCAGATCGGGAACGCACATTCCCGACAACATTACGCCGTTAAATTTCTCTGGCGGAAATGTGATCGGTACCCGTAATATAGAGCTGAATATTCCGTACTTCCCAAGAATTTTCCAGAAAGGCTGACTTTTTCTAAGAAGCCGCATCTTGGGTTTCCCAAGGGGTATCATATACTTTCCGATCGGGAGCACTTTAGAGGCCTTCCCTATATCAGCTGAAGTAAGCATCGGCTGATATGTGCATGGGTCTCGTGTGATAAAATCGAAAATGTTGTGATGCGATGGGTCAACGCCTGTCATAAACGATGACCAAGCTACAGGTGATATCGAGGGGTAGCTAGTGCCGAGCTTTGAGAAGGTTCCCTCATCACTAAGTTTCTTAAAATTCGGAAGTTTACCCTCGTCCATGAACTCTTTTGCCAGTCCGGGGTCCATTCCGTCAAGACCTATTATTATTACCCTTTTTATATCTGTCTTTGTTTTTGGGGATTTTTTGAAAATCCTCCTCAGAAAAAACCTTAATGGCCAGGAAAGCAGGTAAAACATAGCGAGCGCGAAAGTAAGAATAAGTACCAGAAAAGAGGACAGGAATGCAAATCCCGCTCCAGGGCCTATGTAGCTAAACGCTGGCTCGGTTTGAACGGTGTATATACATACTAATATTGCTAGGTATAAGAGGAATATTCTCAATCTGCTAATATCCGAACAACGTAATACTTTCAACATGGAATATAAAACCAATAAATGTAATATATACCCGGGCTAAGGACAAATGGTTTTGGCGGTTTTTTTTATTACTGTATATAATCCAAAGCTTTCAGCTCTTCTTTCTTCTCTTTACTTAAGACGACTTCTTCTGCACTTTGAACTCCGTACTCAGAGCCCAGACTCTTGGCTTTTTCGTTGTATTCTTTCAGCATTTGTCTGGCTTCTAAGGCACTCCCCCCACCGCTACTTAGCTCGTTTTGCTCGTGCGGGTCGGTGATTAAGTCATAGAGCTCTTCTTTGTTTGAGACCAGAGAGCGTATGAATTTCCTATCGCCATTAATAATGGATTCTTTATCCTCATAATATAAAAGTCCGGTGGTTACGAGCGGCTCTTGGCTAATTTCTGTACCATCCTCCCGAATAAGCGGGTATAAAGATCCGGAAATCAAGCGATCACTATCATACTCTATACCGATTGCGTCCAGTATTGTGCGTTTAAGGCTCTGTGTGCTCACCCTCATATTTTCTTCCCTCGATTGATTAACACCCGGCATCTTGATGATCAAAGGTACCTGTATCACTTCGTTATAAAGAGCGTGACCGTGCTCGAAACCTCCATGGTCCCAGAACTCCTCCCCGTGGTCGCTAGTGAAAATAATAAGCGAATCCTCATATAATCCGGACTCCTTTAAATATTTAAAGAGTCTTCCTAGATTCTCATCCACGTAACGTACCTCGGCGTCATACAGCTCTTTTATCCACTGCTTTTCTCTTGCGGTGGCCGTAAAGTGGCCACCCCTAATACGTCCAGCCCCGTCAAATTTCCGCCCGATACGCGAGGGAGGCTCACTCCTGTCGGTAATATATCTCTGTGGTGGGGCATAGGGTTGGTGCGGATCAAAGTAATGAATCCAGTAAAAGAAGTTTTCGTCTCTGTGTTTTCCAAGCCAGTTAATAGCGCTGTTTGTAATATCTTCGGTTGATACATCTTCCAATAGTTTTTTATTAAGGGCCGATAACATAAGCGCCGTACCGAAGGACTTAACATACCTATTATGATTTGGGTAATGGTAATAATCTGCGAATCCCTGGTCCAGGTTATAATTCGGGCTTAGGAAGATATTTCTGACAATTGCTCCGGTATAGTAGCCGGAACCCTTCATATACTCGGCAATCGTATTGAATTTATCCGGCAGCTTCGAGCTTGGTTTAGTGGTTAAATGAGTTCCTGGCGGAAGCCCTGTCATTATTGAAGAGAACGCGGGGAGTGTCCAAGGCGCCGATGAATATGCGTTTTTAAACAGTACTCCGTCTGCCGATAGGCTATCGATGTTGGGGGTTTGTACATTCTGACTGCCGTATGAAGAAAGCACGTCTGTCCTAAGCGTATCTACTGTAATTAAGATTACATGCTTAATACTGCTTTTGGATGAATTGAGATTTGTTTTAATCTCGCTTGTAGGTGTTGAGTTATATATTTGTTGGTTTAGGATAACCGCAAGCGGGCCTCCAATTACTATTAGCAGCACTATCGCCGTCAGTAAGCTCAGTACCCTTAGCTTTTCAGCGTTTATATAGGAAATTGCATAAATTGTCGCCAGAACTAAAACAAGATAAGTTCCGTAAAATATCACGGCCGGAGTCGCAACGAACTTCTGTATGATTATAAAAAATAAGGCTTCCAAGAGTACTATCGGAATGATCAGGCTTGCCTTCATTCCTGTAACTGCTGGTCTTTTTATCTCTATTACTTTTGTCAGGATCAGATATATCAGTATCGATACAATAGTTGAAACTGTAAGTATAAAAAGAATGCCGACAATTTTGTATATAGATCCTCTTATGGCTAGCACATCGAAATACATTGATATCAATATTATTGCGATACCGATCAAAAACCCGTTTGCGATAGCGGAGTTTTCAATATTCAGCCTGAGTCTTCTCACCAACCGAGACACAACTAAGTACCAGCTTGTAATGTAGGCAATGAAATAGAACCCCGTAGTGACGGCAAGGGGGATAATTACCCATGGAATCCTCAGGTTTTTCATACCCCCAGACTTGAGCCCTATATAGATATCAAGGAGCCCAAAGGTTATACTCATTGAGAGGGCGGTAATCAGGATCAATCTATTTGTGTCGTTATTGACCTTTGCCATATGCCGAGCCGCACCGGATAATGCGTTAATTCCGATTCTTGATTATATATTGTCTAAATCTTTTTCTCTACCGCCTAACCTAATATACTTCTTAACTTCGAGAGAATTCCCCTATCTTCATAATTCGTTAAGCTCTTTCCGATAACCTCTTCATCAGACTTCATTCCGAACAGGTTAAGCACCGTGGGTGCGATATCATATATTTTCATTCCCTCTTTGTACCCGGGCTCTATGTTGCCCAGCTTGCACCCTATATCATTTAAAATAAATACCCCGTTCCAATCGTGGTTCGCCTCATCAGACCCTGTGTCGTTCTCAAATGTGTGAATACCGCCCATTCCCACGCTCCCTACAGAGCGCCAGCCAAGCTCCCCGAAATAAACAATAAGATCAGGCGCCACACCGTTAACTTCTTTGTATAGCTCCTCTGGTCTGTGAGCTTTTGTGCCTATATTCCCGCCCTCGGGGTCTTCTATCGCCTCAAGTTTCTCGATCAGCTCGGAGCGCAGTTTTTCGTAATCAGCTGGCTCAACTGTGCCATTGGGTTCTCTTCCCTTTACGTTCATAAATAATCTTCCGTAATATCCGCCCTCTCCCCAGGCAGCGGTCCTGCTCCAGTCTATTTCAGTATCAGCAAAACGCGTCGGTTCACTCGGGTAGTCTTTAAGAGCAAGATAACCTTCTTTTATAAGCCATTCATTAAAGCAGATACCGCCTTCCATCTTTCTTGCGCCGTGGTCGGAAACTACAATAACCACTGTATCGTCGGCTACTAGTGATAAAAGCTCACCTATCTCCCTGTCGCAGTATTTATAGTATTCCTTTATAGAGTCTTCAAAGGGGTTGCCCGCTACGTATTTTGGGTGATCCTTGTCCATAAAGCTCCAGAATCCATGGTGAATCCTGTCCACACCCATTTCAACGAGCATGAAAAAATCCCAGGGTTTATTTGTCAAAAGATATTTCGCGGCTTTAAAATGTTTCTCGGTCTTGTCGTATATACGCCCAAGCAGCGCCTCTTTATCATCTGTTCTAAAGTCCTCCACATCTAAAACGTACCCGGGGGCCGCCTCTTCAATTTCATCTTTTAGCGCGATCGGGTATGTATAATTACTGTTGGTGTCGGGCGCTAAGAACCCGCTCACTACGCACCCGTTAACGGGTTTTGGAGGATAGGTCTGTGGTACTCCGAGGAGAATTACTTTTTTGCCTGCTTTCGATAGCCTATCCCAGGCCCGCTCCGCCTTTACCGCGTTTCCGTTTGCAATTCCATAAGCGTCGTATGTATGATCTTTTCTATTCCTGAATCCGTAATAACCAAGCTGTCCCGGGTCCTTGCCGCTCATCATTACGGCCCATGCGGGCACTGTGATCGGTGGGTGCGTTGAAAGGAGCGGGCCGTAAGCACCGCCCTCCATCAGTTTGTTCAGATTCGGAAGCTCGTCCTTCCATCCGAACACAAGCTCGGGATCTGCGCAGTCAAGCCCGATTATGAGTAATTTCATACATCATATCCTTCTTCTGATTTGAATTAGAGCTACAAAGATCGCAGGTACCAGCAGTATTAATATATTTAACATAGCGCCGGTGCCGTTTAAGCTCGCTGCATCGCTGCTGAGTAGAGAGCACCCGCCTCCGCCGTTCCCCCCGTTTCCGCCACTATTACCGCTGCTTCCTGGATCCCCGCCGGGTCCATCTAGTCCCTGAAGCGCCTCTTGTACTGCAGCGAATGCGTCAACTATACCTGCCCCGGAGGTATTATCGAATCCGGGTGGGCCTATGTCTGTTGCCGTGTTTGATAGTATATCCAGAATCTCCTCAGGTGTCTGTCTGGCAGCGATCGCCGATTCCGGAGCGCTGCTCGCCAGGGTGAGGTTTGCAAATTCAACAGCCTGATACACTAAAGCCGCGCTTGCTGCCAGTACCGGCGCTGCCGCGGAAGTACCCGCGAAGTTGGAAAAGCCGGGGACTGTCGTAGGAATTCTGTTTGGAGCGGAAATGTCGGGCTTGGGTCTGGATTCAAGCAGCGGCGCTGCGTTCAAGGAGGGCCCTGCAACTCTTGAAGAAACGGTAACTACCGGGTTATGGAATATTGATGAAGGGCCAAACGAGCTGAAGAAATCAATAACCCCCCCGTCCGTGGCACCGGTTGCAATCACGTCCGGGTGCGCTGGGTGGCCGTATATGGAATCTTCCGGCACGTTGAATTCCAAAAGATTGCCGTTCCCGTTAAAAACAATTTCAAGAGTTTGGTCTTCACCGCTGAATTTATCTATTACTATCTCAAATATGCCCGATGAGCCTCCGTCGTTTCTCACACCTGCAAACTCTATCGGATCGTCATCTCCGTTTTGAGCGGCAGTACCGGAGTCTATTACGGTAGTTGTTCCGGGCTCAACCAAAAACAGGTCGTAATCATTACTGGATGCGCCGAAAGGGTCCGACCACTGTAGCACTACTACTACCTCTCCGCCTGCGGGTAGAAGGTAAGACATGCGGTTTGTACTGGCCTCTCCCGCGGCGGCTCCGAAGTCGTGGTTATTGCTTTCAGCATCGCCCGGGTCTACATCAATATAAAGCGCCTGATAGTGGCGGTCCTGATCGTTTCCGGCTGCGGATACGAACACCTTACCCTGATTCACTGCGTCGGCGGCAGCCTGCGCTACAGAGCCGTCCTGGAAAAAAGGCTCGGATAAGTATCCGATATCGTCCACTATTATATCGACCCCGTTATTGCAGAAGAACTCGACTGCCTCTATAAACCTCAAGGTGCTGTTCCCGGTATGGAAAGCAAGATCAGCCCCGGGCGCTATGTCGTGTATTATCTCTAACATCGCAGTGCCTTCATTCCCGCTACCTGCGTTTCCTATTTGCACAAAGGGAAGGTCTCCCGAAGCCTGCGACGCGGCCAGGTTTCCGATACCGTCCGAGATCACGCCGATTTTAACTCCCGAGCCGTCTATGCCGAACTCCGAAATTACCATATCAGCGCCGATTTCAGAAACTACATTTGGGGTAAGAGAGCCTACTCTTGTGTGACCGTAGCTTGGCGGGGTTATCTTATCGACAAATCCAAGCTCCGCCGCTTCCTCTATAATGTCGTGGGGAAGCCATCCCTGAATGATTTTAAGCTCGTCGTTTATAACTTCGGTATCGAGGCCTAAATCCAATAAGCGGTTAAGATTATCCTCACCGACTTCGTTGCAGTGAATATAAACTTCGATCATCCCCTCAGAGTCCACCTTAACCAGCCGGGTTGACAGCCCTTGCGGATTACTTTTTCCCAGGCTGTCCCTGCTGACGTTTACCCTGTCTATCTCATCGATTACTTCGGCAAGCTTAGGGTTTACTTTCTCACTTCTTATTATGCTGAATTCACTTCTCTCATACCCGTTTCTCTTAAGCGTCTGATCGTCTTCAGAAGCCTGCACGCCGGAAAATCCGTAAAAGCCCAATATTACGGTAAATACTGTAAGTAAAGTTTTATTCATGACATCCTCCGAGGAGATTTGTAAATTTTACTAATTATAACTTAAGGTAGACGGTTTATGTTTCAAATTATATTTACGCCCGGCAATTACACTATCCCCGGACTTTTAATAGTTTACCCAGGGTTTAACTGGGCATATCTATAAATTTTATAGTGACTTTCGTCAGTAAGTTTCAGAGGATTAGTCCAAATCAATAAAGCCCAGAATTAATTCCCGGGCTTCCTTGGAATTCTTTGTATCGATAACAGGGGCTACCGCGAAGGCGCCCGTTTTCAAGTAATCACCCGCTTCTTCGGGGGTCATTACGTCTGTCGGTATAAGCTTAAAGCCAGAAAACATTTCTTTTAATCTTACGGACCAGCTAACACCGCCCATGGCGGAGCATGGGTATATACTCACCGCGTCTGCGCCCAGATCATTTGCCTCATACACTTCTTTTGGCGTAAGTGCACCTGCCGCATGGAATATTTTCTCATGCCTGCATTTTTTTGTCATACCTTTGTCTGTATGTGTTGTAAATATGAATTGCGCGCCGGCGTTAATAGCGCGCCTCGCGTCTTTAGCCGTCGATATCGAAAACACTCCGGGACAATCCCCGCCCTTTTTTCTGATAGACTTCAACCGCTCCATTATTCCAGGGATTTTATAGTCCACGCACACCAGCTCGCTCCCTTTTTCTTTTAACTGTCCAAGCAAATCGAATACCTGCTCTACAGATTCCCCGGTTAGAAGAAAAATGATTCTCTCCCGTTCAATAAGCTCAATTGATTTTTTATACCTCTCAAGATGTGAGGATTCTTCAGGCTGCGGGTAAGCCATATCTTTATCTCTGTATTGATGAATTGTACTTATTTAATGTCGTGATATATAATGTTGCTCAAATCAAAACGCTGTACTTGGCTCACTATCGGGTTCCAAGCACCGTGATAACAATTATTCTAAACACAAAAGGGGAAAATTTATACACCCGAGTCCGCAACAAATAAATATTTACAGATAGTTTGAAGTGTTTTCTCAGCCCTAATTCCTTATCACGGCTCCAAAATACACATACGTATCAGTAATTATTGAGATTTTTGAAGGATACCCTCCATAGTTCCGGGCTCCCGTATAAACAGCATAAATCAATCATGTCAAAGACAAGTGCCGTGAGTGGTTCTAATAAAAAACTGAATTCAAAAGTAAAAATACGTTTTGCTCCAAACACCGAGTTTGAAAAAGAGCTTAGCCGGAGAATAAACGCTTTTTTCGAGAACAACTCAAACTCGAAGAAGGGCCCTTTCAATATGTACTTAAAGTCCTTTATCTCTATATCTTGGGTTATAGTTTCTTACTGTCTAATAGTTTTTGCCGCTCTTCCCGTTTGGGGCATTCTTTTAGCATCACTATCTCTTAGTCTCGCCCTTAACGCCCTTTCGTTTAACGTGATGCACGACGCTATCCACGGTGCGTATTCAAAACGCAGGGTTGTGAATAAGCTCATGGGACACTGGCTCGACCTGATCGGCGGAAGCTCGTACATGTGGGTAATAAAACATAACCTCGACCATCATTCCTATACCAATATTACGGGGCACGACGGTGATGTCGAGGTAGGGGTATTCGCGCGGTTCACACCGCATCAGAAGAAATACTTTTTCCACCGTTTCCAGCACATATATATTTGGTTCCTCTATGGTTTCCTCGCGATTAAATGGCAACTGTTTGATGATTTCGAAGTCTACTTCACCGGCAAGTTAAACGGACACAGCATAAAACGCCCAAGAGGTATGGACGCTTTTATATTCTTCGGAGGGAAGATATTTTTCTTCCTGATAGCTTTTGTGGTTCCTTCCTTATATTATCCACTTCCCTACGTGGTTGGATTTTATGTATTAATAACAATGGTGCAGGGTGTTATAATGTCAATCGTATTTCAGCTCGCGCACTGCGTTGAGGAAGCCGAGTTTCCTATGCAGGACCAAGAAGCGGGGATAATGGACAGGACTTGGACCGTTCATCAGATACACACGACTGTGGACTTTGCCAGGGGCAACAGGCTCCTCACATGGTACCTAGGTGGGCTCAATTACCAGGTAGAGCATCACCTGCACCCTCAGATCTGCCATTTAAACTACCCTCAAATGTCACACATAGTAGAAGAAACCTGTAAAGAATACGGCGTTCCATATTCTGCCCACGGGGGATTTTTGGACGGCGTGCGCTCGCACTACAACTGGCTTCGCGAACTGGCCCACGCGCCTTAGAGGAAAAAGGGAAGTTAGCTTGGGGGTTTTGATTACATTTAATAATTTGAAGTAATGACTTTAGTCGTTAAATCCGTAGAATTTTAGAAAAAGCACTCAGCAATACACCGTTTTGGGCACTTTTCAATTAGGGATAACTTAGTGAGGTATTGAATGTCCGGCGATTCTAGACTATTTGAGATTTTCCTCGATATACAGCGTGGACTCCCCCGTCAGGGGCCAGGCTCTAACGAAAGTACCCTAAAGGCGCTGTCATTCTGTGATAAATTACCCGAGAAACCTTCCGTTTTAGATATTGGCTGCGGTCCGGGAATGCAGACTATCGCGCTTGCAAAGAACCTAAACTGTAAAGTTAGCGCTTTGGACCTCTTGCAAGAGTACTTGGACGAACTTAAAGAGCGTGCTGCCAGGCAGGGGATTTTAGAATGTATTGATGTTAAGCTCGGGGATATGAATACGCTTCCTTACGAGCCCGGCAGCTTCGACCTTATTTGGGCGGAAGGCTCGGCATATTGTATGGGGTTCGGCAATGCTCTTGAAAGTTGGAAACCGTTTCTGAAACCCGGGGGATACACAGCATTATCAGAACTAGTATGGTTAGACTCAGACCCTCCTTCAGAAGTATATGAGTTCTTCGGAGAGGAATATCCTCTAATGACGGACATAGCTAATAACATCGATATGATAAATTCTGCAGGCTATGAATTAAAAGCTCATTTTACCCTGCCTGATTCAGATTGGTGGGATCACTATTATACACCTCTTGAGGCGAAGCTTCCGGCGCTCTATGAAAAATACAAAGGCGATGAAGAAGCTGTAAGCGTAGTAGATATGACAGCCCGAGAAATCCAGATGCGCAGGCGGTTTCACGAGTGGTACGGATATGAGTTCTTTGTTTGTCGCGCGGTAAAATGAGCTAAGCACATAGTGGCGGAGGGAGTGGGATTCGAACCCACGATACGGTTGCCCGCATACTGGTTTTCGAGACCAGCGCCTTCGTCCGCTCGGCCATCCCTCCCGTTTTAACTTTCTGATACAGTACCAAAGGGGACATTATAATACAATCACACTGAAACCTTAGCAATATCCCGCGTCTATGTTAGCTTTATCTCCCGTGGAAAAAGAGATCCTTTCCGAAAAAGCAAAGAGCCGGATCGTGTCCGAGATAAATAACGCTTCGGGCAACGAAGTGTTTTTTGTTGGCTCTTTAGATGAAAACTATATTGTAGAGGATGTAAGCGTCGTAGCCCGCGGCAATGAAAACGCGGTTCCTGCCATATTCGACTCTGCTTCGACTGGCGATGTGGTAATTCATAACCATCCCTCGGGCCGCCTCACTCCCTCAGCGCAGGATTTACAAATTGCTTCCCTCTTCGGGAACGAGGGTATAGGGTTTTATATCGTCAACAACAAAGCCTCTCGCGTGTACGTCGTAGTCGAGCCCTATGTTCCAAAAGAGATCGAGCCGTTAGACCCTGAAGAAATAAAGGAATTCCTGCTTCCGGGCGGTGCAATAGAGCAGGTAATGGCAGAGAAGTTTGAAGAGCGCGGCGAGCAGGTAGAGATGCTCAGCTCTGTGACTTCGGCCTTTAACGACAACCTCATATCGCTTGTGGAAGCGGGCACCGGGACGGGTAAGACGCTCTCATATTTGATCCCGGCTGTGAGCTGGGCCCTCAAGAATGAAGAGCGGGTCGTTATTTCTACCAACACTATTAATCTGCAGGAACAGCTCATCGATAAAGATCTGCCCCTGCTGCATAAAGCTTTCAATCAGGATTTTAATTACTCGCTCGTAAAGGGTATGGCGAATTATCTATGTCTGCTAAGGGCCGAGACTGTCACAGACGGTCTTTTTGAAATGGCGGAGGACGACGAGGTTGACCCCATTGGCAGCATTTTAGAGTGGACCAAGGTCACAGAGGACGGCTCGCTGTCCGATCTTAGCTTTACGCCTCCCGAGAGCGTATGGGACAAGGTCTCTGCGGAAAGCGACAGCTGTCTCAGGGCGCGCTGCCCTTATTACTCTCGCTGCTTCTTCTTTAAATCCAGGCGCGAGCTCGCCTCGGCCCAGGTGCTCGTCGTAAACCACCATCTACTGTTTTCAGATCTTTCTATCAAGGGGGCGTCCGAGAAGAGCGACGCCGGCATCCTGCCCCCTTTTAACAGAGTCATTTTTGACGAGGCTCACCATATTACAGACGCGGCCACGTCCCATTTTGGTATGAGGGCCACCAAGTTCGGTATTATCCGAGTGCTAAGGAGACTTAAGAGAAAAGGCCGCAAGGGTGAGCACAAAGGGCTAATTTTCTACACCGTTTCGCTTGCCGCAAAGCTCGTGACTCAGCTGCAAAAGGGAATTGTAAATGACGTCTTAAAGCGCGTTGAGCAGAATCTGTCACCCAAGGTAGATACTGCTGAGGACTACGTTAGGGACGCGTTCGATTCCTTATACGAGTTTGCGCTCTCAATCGCCCGCGAGAAAGAAAATGGTAAAGACGAGGTCAATCTCAGACTCACAGATGTTGAGTTCGGAAGGGAGTCCTGGGCCGAGATAGATAAGAAATTCTCGATTCTCAGGATCAGGCTTAAAGAGCTTCAGGAAGAGATTAAAGCCTTCACCGACATACTGCTTGACTATGAATCCGATAACGATATCGCAAAGCTGATAGTCGAATTCAGGGGTGTGGGTAATAAGCTTGACTATACTTCTGACGTGATCTCAAGCTTCATCAGTCTTGAGGACGACGGTTTTGTGAGGTGGGTCGAGGGCAGAACGGGCAGGGGAGGGGTGCTGTCGGGGCTTGGACTCTCGCCGCTTGATATCTCACCGATAATAAAGGAAAGGCTCTATACCAAAGCCTCGACCGTAGTTATGACCTCGGCCACAATGGCAGTAAGAAAGAGCTTTAATTTCATGAAAACGGGTCTCGGGCTCATGGACGAGCCCAGGGTCAAAGAGCTCATTCTGCCTTCCTCGTTTAATTACAAGAGGCAGCTGCTTCTGGCCATCCCAGATGATCTGCCCGAGCCTGTCTCCAGCTCATATGCGGAAGCCATCTCACCCCTCATAGCAGATGCCCTAAAACTCTCGAACGGAAGCGCGCTAATACTGTTCACCTCCTATTCACTCCTTGACACTGTATATCAGAATATCCACAGGGGATTGGAGAGCGAGGGAATGATGTGCCTCAAGCAAGGGGTGCTCCCGAGGGCAAGACTTCTGGATAAGTTCAGGAAAGTAGACAGCTCGGTGCTCTTCGCGACAGACAGTTTCTGGGAAGGTGTGGATGTTCCGGGCAGCGCGCTTAGCCTGGTCATTATCACGAGGCTCCCATTCAGGGTGCCCACAGAGCCCATTATCGAGGCCAGGGTCGAGCACATGGAGAGCCAGGGATTAAATTCATTTACCGACTACAGCCTCCCTGTCGCGGTTCTTAAATTCAAGCAGGGTTTCGGCAGGCTCATAAGGACCAAAACGGACAAAGGGGCCGTGCTCGTTCTGGACACGCGGATTATATCCAAGTTCTACGGAAAGTACTTTTTGGAATCTCTGCCTAACTGCTCGAAATCCATAGCCCCCGCCGAGAAAGTTTTGAGGGACCTCGAAGAGTTCTTGGATTAACCGCTATCGGGTTAGGCTGAGGTATTAAGTCTCTTGGCTATTTTCCTTAACATGAACCTCGGGGTGATCCTGTTCAGTAATGGTACAACCTGCTGCTTAAGTCCCGGTATTACAAGAATCTGGCCTTTCCTGAAACCCTCGTAACCTATTTTTACAGCTGGCTCTGAATCCATTAGGCTCAATTTGAACAAAAGTGAATCGTCAAGCTTCGACTTTTCTCCGAACTCTGTCCTTACAGGCCCCGGGGCAAAGCAGGATATCTTGATATTCGGATTGTCAATCTCTTCTGCAAGAGCTTCTGTAAAGGACAGCACATAAGCCTTGGACGCGAAGTAGACGGCAAGGTTCGGCCCCGGCTGAAATCCCGCAAGCGAGCCCACGTTTAGTATCCCGCCGTGCCCTCGCTCTAATATGCCGGTAAGGAATAACTTCGTCAGATGGGTGAGCGCCATAACGTTCACCTGCACCATATCGAGGTGAATCTCTTTATCCGTTTTACTGAATTCTTCCTTTTTACCAAAACCCGCGTTATTCACGAGCACATCAATCTGTATTTTTTCTTTTGTAAGGTGCGAGAATATTTCCTCGGGAGCCTTTGGCTTTGAAAGGTCTTTCGCCAGTACGTGCACCTTTACTCCATGCGCCGACTCAAGCTCACCCGAAATCTCCTTAAGACGCTCTTCTCTCCTTGCCACGATTACAAGGTCCGATCCGTCCGCCGCGAAGAGCTTTGCGAATTCAAGCCCTATCCCCGATGACGCCCCTGTTATAAGTACTGTTTCTTTAGCCATAATCTCCCCTGAATACTAAATTTTATCTTATCTATATTTTTTACATCCGAGGGTAAGGAAAGTCAATATACGACTCGTATGTGACGGGCTCACCGTTCCTCGATTTTAATGAGATACCGCTTGCCGCCCAAGTTCTTCATCTGTCCCGTAATCCATTGCTTTCTCCTGTTTATATATCCGGAAGGCTTTGTGGGCGACATCAGCACCGGGTTTGGAAGCACAGCCGCGATTAGCGCCGCCTGCTCTGCGCTAAGGGTTTTGGCCGACTTGCCGAAATAGATTTGAGACGCCTTCTCCACTCCGTAAACACCCTCGCCCGTCTCGATAACGTTCAAGTATACTTCGAGTATTCTCTTCTTTCCCCAGATATTCTCAATAAGGAATGTAAAATATGCCTCAGCACCTTTTCTCGTCCATGACCTCCCCGGCCATAGGAACACGTTCTTTGCCGTCTGCTGAGTTATTGTGCTCGCTCCCCTAAGCGCATCACCTTCAAGTCGGTCTTCTATGGCGTCCTGAATTGACTCGAGGTCAAACCCCCGGTGCGTTGCAAATTTCTGGTCCTCCGCCGCAACCACAGCAAGCTTCATATTATCTGAAATATTCTCATAATCCTTCCACTTCTTATGGATAGACCTCTGATCTCCCTTCGGACTAAGATAACGCATCACCATAAGCGGAGTCACCGGAGGGTTTATATATTTATATATGAGCACCAGGCCGAAAGTGGCCAGAAAAACGATCAGCACGAGCTTAAAAACAAATACTGAGAGTCTCTTAAGGAATTTTTTCATATTTTCTAATTTACTCTCTCATGGTCGCTTCTTAAAACGCAGGTGCCACGAGCTTTATTTAAAGTATTCTCGTAATAATCCGCGTGGGCAAATTTATTGACTTTAGCGTCCCCTTATATAAGTTATTACCCAATATTTATGCATATTTGGAGGCCTCCATATAAATGAGCACACCGTCTCAGATTTTACCTGTAAATATCGAAGACGAGATGAAGGAATCTTATCTCAGTTATTCGATGAGCGTCATCATAGGACGCGCGCTTCCCGACGTCCGCGACGGGCTTAAACCCGTCCACAGACGTATCCTCTTCGGCATGGACGAGGTGGGAAACCAGTGGAACAGACCCTACAAAAAGTCTGCCAGAATCGTCGGAGACGTGATGGGTAAATACCACCCGCACGGAGACGCCGCCATATACGATACGCTCGTAAGAATGGCACAGGACTTCTCCATGCGATACATGCTCGTGGACGGTCAGGGTAACTTCGGCTCTATAGACGGCGACCCGCCTGCGGCCATGCGTTACACCGAGGTCAGGCTCGACAGGCTCGCAAGCGAAATGCTCGAAGACCTGGACAAAGACACCGTAGACTTTGTCCCGAACTACGACGGCGGAGAGCATGAGCCAGTGGTTCTTCCGGCCAAGATCCCCAATCTCCTTTTAAACGGCTCGTCCGGAATCGCTGTTGGTATGTCCACAAATATTCCTCCTCATAACCTGACCGAGCTTATAAATGCCGTAGTGGCGCAGGCCAATAATCCCGATATCACGATAGATGAATTAATGACTCACATCCCAGGTCCTGATTTCCCTACAGGCGGCTTTATAATGGGCAAAAACCCGATACGCCAAGCCTACGAAACAGGGCGCGGAATCATCCGCATACGGGCCAAAGCCAAAATAGAAAAGCAGAAAAAAGGCGATAGAGAAATAATCATAGTCAACGAGATTCCCTACCAGGTTAACAAAGTAAGGCTCATAGAGCGTATAGCGGACCTCGTTAAAGAAGAGAAGATTAAGGGCATTTCCGATATAAGGGACGAGTCCGACCGTGACGGTATAAGGCTTGTCATTGAGATAAAGAAAAGCGACATCGCCGAAGTTGTTCTGAACCAGCTTTATAAGCACACCCCGATGGACACCTCGTTTGGTATTATCATGCTGTCATTGGTCAGAAACCAGCCTCAGGTGCTTTCACTCAAACAAACTATAGGCCATTTCATTGAGCATAGAAAAGAGGTTGTAACTCGGCGCACCCAATTCGAGCTCGCCAAGGCCGAGGCGAGGCTGCACATATTGGAAGGACTCAAGATCGCCCTTGATCACCTCGATGAAGTAATCAAGCTCATTCGCAAGTCCGACAGCCCCGCAACCGCTAAAGCGGGACTTATGTCAAAACTCTCACTTTCCGATATTCAGGCTCAGGCCATATTGGACATGCGTCTCCAGCGTCTCACGGCACTTGAAAGGGACAAGATATTAGATGAGAGAAAAGAGCTCATAGCAACCGTAAAGCGCCTTAAGGAAATACTGGACAAGGAGCAGCTTATACTCGGTATAGTAACGGATGAGCTCACAGCAATAAAAGACCGCTACGGTGATGAGAGAAGAACTGAGATACTAGACAGCGCGGAGGAGATTTCTCTTGAGGACCTCATAGCCGACGAGGACATGGTAGTAACCATTACCCACGAAGAATACATAAAGACAACGCCTTTGAGCGTATACCGGAGCCAGCGCAGGGGTGGAAAGGGCAGAACCGGAATGACTACAAAGGAGACTGACTTTGTCGAGACCCTTTTTATAGCCTCAAAGCACAATTACGTGCTTTTCTTCTCTAATTTAGGAAAAGTCTACTGGTTAAAAGTCCACCAAATCCCCGAGGCGGGTCCTACGGCAAGGGGTAAAGCTCTGGTTAACCTGCTCAATTTGGCCCCCGAGGAAAAAATAGCCGCGGTGCTCCCTGTTCGCGAGTTCAAGGAAGACCAATTTATAATCATGGGCACAAAGGACGGCGTGGTCAAAAAGACCAAGCTCATGGCTTACTCGAAACCCCGCGTCGGAGGCATTATAGCCCTTAATATCAGAGAAGGTGACGAGCTTATAAACGCCAGGCTCACGAGCGGAAGCGACGAGATACTCCTGACTTCCAACTACGGCCAAGCAATCAGATTTAATGAAGAGGCAGTACGCGAGATGGGCCGAGCAGCAACGGGGGTTATAGGTATCAGGCTAGATAAAGGCGACCGAGTCGTCAGTCTCGAGGTAATTGAGAATCCTGAAGCCCAGGTGCTCACCGTTACCGAAATGGGCTATGGTAAGAGGACTCTTGTCAAAGACTACAGGCTTACGGGCAGGGGCGGTAAGGGTGTGATAACCATAAAAACGACAGAGAAAAACGGCAAGGTAGTCGGCGCTTTTCAGGTTACGAATGAGACTCAGATAATGATGATTACCACCCACGGCGGCAAGGTTATACGAATGGATGCCTCAGAGATAAGCATATTCGGAAGAGGCACTCAGGGAGTCAAGCTCATCGGTCTTGAGCCTGATGAAAAGGTAGCTGCCGTAGCTAAAGTAGTCGAAAGGGAATCGGGCACCGAAGACACTTAGATTCTCCCTATATAGGTACTTATAAAGAGAGCCGTTAACCTATATGATTCGAGAAATTGAAAACACATTCCTAGATTTCCCAGGCTACGGGTGCTTTGCTTGCGATCCGCGTAACGAGCTTGGACTGCGCTTAAAATTCTTCGCAGACGATGATAAAGGCGAAGTCTTTACAAAAATAACCCCCGATAAGCACCTAGAGGGTTTCCCGGGCATACTCCACGGAGGCATACAATGCGCGCTTATGGACGAGGTCGCTTTCTGGACTATGTTAGATAAGTACCAGAAGATAGCGCTTACGACAAACATCAATATGGACTTCATGCGCCCCGTAGGAGCCTCCTCTGAGCTAACCGTGATAGGGACTATAGATAATGAGAACGGGAGCAAGATAAGCGTAAACGTAAGGATTATAGATGGTAGCGGGAAAGTATGTACAAAGGGCCGCGTAGATTACGTCATACCCAAGCGCGCCGTGACATACAGGATCATGGGTAAAGAAAGGTTTACCGGGAAATTCCAGAAATACTTAGACGACTAGCAATGATAAAACTCTACGACCATCCGCTATCGGGAAACTGCTATAAAGTGAGACTTCTGCTGAGTCAGCTGGGTGTCCCGTACGAGCGGGTAATTGTTGATATATTTAAAGGGGAGCATAAGAGTGAGGAGCATCAGGGCATGAATCCCAACATGAAAATCCCCGTTTTACAGGACGGAGATTTTACAATGTGGGAATCAAACGCCATTTTACTTTATCTTGGCAGGAAATTCGCTCCTAATGATCTCTTCCCTGATAATCCTGAGGCCTTCGGTAGAGCCGCGCAGTGGCTTTTGTTCGGCAAAACGACAATAGATCCCAACCTGGCCCTCGCAAGATATTTTCTTCGATTTGTGCCGTCTGAAGACCGGGATGAAAATCAGCTTAAGAGACTACACGTGGAGGGGAATAAAGCTCTAACAGTGCTAAACGACCACCTTACCCAAAACCAGTTCCTTGCAGGCTCTTATTCCATTGCCGATATCGGCTGCTACCCCTACGTGCTGCTTTCTCCTGAAGGCGGTATCGATCTCTCGCCCTTTAGCTCTGTTATTTCTTGGATTGAGCGAATCAAATCCACTCCCGGCTACATAGGGATGGAGGATTGAGCCTATTTTCGAAAGATTTTTTCCAGATTTACTTGGTATGAGTGGAAAAATGTGGAGCGGGAAACGGGATTCGAACCCGCGACCTTCTCCTTGGCAAGGAGACGCTCTAGCCAGCTGAGCTATTCCCGCTGAACGGTGCATAAAAGATATCAAGCCCGATATTAGTTGTCAAGGATGCGCGCCTTCGCTACTTTCAGGTAAAATGTAGAATCTGTTTAATTATGTGAGTGAAATCGTGAGAAAATCTATCATTTCAAAAGTGAAAAAAGCTGTAATTAAAGTAGGAAGCAGTGTGCTTGCGCAGAGCGACGGCACTCTGTCTTTAGAAATATTCGATGAGATTGCCCGGGAAGTGCACAAACTCCGCTCTAAGAATATTGAAGTTGTCATAGTCTCTTCTGGCGCGATTGCGCTTGGTATGAGAAAGCTCAAGCTTAAGAATAAACCGGAAGAGATTTCCATGAAGCAGGCTATTGCAGCTTGCGGCCAGAACACTCTCATAGGACAGTATGAGCAGGCTTTTTCCAGATACGACATAAATGTAGCTCAGATTCTGGTAACCCATGCCGGGCTCTCTGACAGAAAAAGATTCTTAAACGCCCGTAAAACGGTGCTAACACTCCTTGAGATAGGAGTTGTTCCCATTGTTAATGAAAACGATACGGTTGCGATAGAGGAAATTATGATTGGCGACAACGACAACCTGGCAGCCTCCATAACTACTCTCATAGAGGCGGATCTCCTGGTTATGCTTACCGACATTGAGGGCCTTTACGACAAGGATCCGAGGCATAACGAAGGCGCTGAGCTTATCTCAACCATCGATGAAATAAGCGAGGAAATAATGAAAAACGCGGGCGACACGCAAGGAACCACTACTGCCGGGGGTATGAAGACAAAGATCGAGGCTGCGGCCAAAGCGGCCGCTTTCGGGGTCCCCACGGTAATAGCCAGCGGCAGATGTAAGGGCGAGCTTTCAAGAGTATTTGAGGGCGGAGATGCGGGGACCCTTATATTGCCTTCCGGGAATAGTCTAAAGGGCAGAAAACACTGGATAGCCTTTACACTCAAACCCGCAGGCAAGCTGGTAATTGATAAAGGCGCCGTTAATGCGCTGACCTCCTCCGGTAAAAGTTTGCTCCCCTCCGGTATTAAGAGCGTTAAAGGAGATTTCGGCGTGGGCGAGGCTGTATCCTGTGTCGATGAATCGGGCTCCGAGGTAGCAAGGGGTCTCACCTCTTACGGCTCCGGTGATATTAAAAAGATAGCGGGTTTAAAAACGTCTCAGATCGAGAGCGTACTCGGATATAAATACAGCGACGAGGTCATTCACCGTGACGACCTGGCTATAATCTCAAAATAAAAGCATTTTTTGATTCTCCGATATGAAATCCAAGAAGATATCATTCATATTAATCCCGTTTGTTGTTCTGGTACTCCTTGCCGGCGCGGGTCTTTACGGAATATTCCATTATATCCACAGTACCCCTTCGGTTTCCCAAGATACGGCCGTGGACATAAATAGGGGCGAAGGGCTTAGATCGATTGCCCTTAAGCTCAGGCAAAGCGGTGTTGTCGCAAACGAAAACCTATTTATTCTCTATGTTATGTACGAGGGGCTGCAGGACCGTCTCAAAGCGGGTGAGTATCACTTCGAGAGCGGCTCGACCATGTCAGAGGTGGTAGAGAAGCTGGCAAAGGGAGACGTCGTTGTTTACAAAGTGACTATTCCCGAAGGACTAACGGTAAATGAGATCGGAGAGCTTCTTCAGGAAAACGGGGTTGTCGGCAAAGAAGAGTTTCTTGAGCTTACTCGTGACAAAGGGCTTCAGTCAGAGCTCCTGGGTGGCAGTTCCGGATTTGAAGGCTATCTATTTCCAGATACATATTTATACAATAAAGGAGTCACGGCCCTTGAATTAATAAATATGATGGTAAAGAGGTTCAACACAGTCTACGGCTCGTTTGAAAGCGAGCGTACCAATACAAAACTAACGGACAAAGAGGTTATTATACTTGCTTCCATTATTGAAAAAGAAACAGGCTCCCCGGGCGAGCGCGGGCTCGTCTCCGCGGTTTTTCATAACCGCCTGCGCATTGGTATGAAGCTAGACAGCGACCCTACTGTCATCTACGGTTTAGGGGAAGACTATAGAGGGAAGCTCAGAAAAAGCGATTTGCGGCGAATCACGGCATACAATACATATCAGGTAAAAGGCCTTCCCCCGGGCCCCATAGCAAACCCTGGTAAGGATTCAATTGCTGCCGCCCTGAACCCAGCCGATGTTGACTACCTATATTTCGTATCCAAAGGCGACGGCACGGGCACGCACACGTTCTCTTCAAACTATAATGATCACAAACAGGCTGTCAGAGATTACCGAAAGAACAATAAACCTTAGGCGAATACTTTACCGAACGGGTCTACCTGAGTCTTATCGCTTGTTGCCGGAGGTCCGAGCCTCTTATCTCTTCTTTCAATCTTTATGGCTCCGTTCTTTCTCCTGGTAGCGATAAACTGAGTGCCGCTCGTCTCACCCGAGATCTTCTGCAGTATGCGAGGGTAGTTCTTTGAGCCTATAAAAATCGAATGTATGCACACGCCCAGTTTCTTGGCTCTCAGCCTCTCGGCGACTACGTCGCAGTCACCTGAAGTGGGTATGCCGTCCGTTATGAACAGCACGTGCTTATTTCTCAGCCCCCGGCCTCTGAACTCGCCGAGCGCGTCCTTAAGCGCGTCTTCGTAATTGGTGTTCCCCGAGCACTCGGTTTTAGCTGCAAGCTCGAGCATCCAGGGGTAGTCTCTCGTAAAGAATTTGGAGTTTCTTTTATATTTATAGGAGCGGTGATTGAACTCTACGTATCCAACCCTCATTCTCTTCGTGCGCGCAAGCTCTATTACGCCTCTTACGACCGAGGAAGACCATTCGCTGTAAACTCCCATCATAGAAGTGCTTACGTCCCTTAATATCGCGATCTCACCGCCCATCATTTCCTTTTCCCTCTTATGTACGCGGGGTAGGTTTGGGGTAGTGTGCTCTGTCCAGAACGAGGCCTCGAACGGGTCTACGTCTTCCATCTCGTCAAAGTAACTCATCCTCTTCCAGGTCCTGGGAAGACCGCCCGGATGAGGGGCCTTAAGCGCTATGTTGCGCTGGAAGTTTCCTTCGAGCACTCTCATTATAGATTTAATATTATCGGCGGATTCGGTGTTTCTTTTCCCGCCTATCCAGTAGTCCTCTTCGTCCCCAGGGTCAGGGGATTTGCTCGCGAATACCTTGGTTGTTTTGGGATCGTCCTTCTCATCGTTCCTCTCACCCTCGTCCGCTGCCATGCCGCTTGGGTCAGTTGGTGCGTTCTGGTCCTCGGGCGGAGCCATCTCGTTTTCGTTCTGGATGTTTTCCTTGAGTTCTTTTAAGGCTTGGAAAAAGGTCTTGCGGGCCTCAGACAGCTGGTCCTGTGATTCCTTCTCGGCCTGATCGTCCGGGATTTCACTTTTCTCTTCCTCTTCGTTGAAGTCTTGTTCGAACTCGGAGGAAGGCTCAGGCTCTAGTTCGCTCCCGCTGTCCTGGTCTTTTTTTTTTTAGCTGTAAGCTCGTCCAGAATCTGATCGAGCTGCATGAAGATTTCCTCAGGTATACGAAAAGCAGTCATGTATTTAAGCGCGTTCAGATCTTCAATTGTGCACTGCTCGCGGTTGTTGAGAAGCGCGTGCGCCCTCATAATCTTAAGCGATTTTACAAAGAAAGTTCTGTCCGAAATAAGAGAGTTAGTCTCGTTGCACCCGTAGTTCTCAATCAGAGTAGCGACAAAATTAGCAAGTCCCTCCTGCACTTCGGTAGGAATATCTACACTCCCGAGTTTTGCGTAATACTCATCAAACACTTCTCTTGATACCCTCGGCGGCACTTCATAATCCCCGGGGTTCTCAGTGTATAGCTTTATAACCTCTTTAGCTTCTTCCCATTTCTTCCCATAGGAAAGTCCCTGGGCGTTAATCTGCAGTACAAACCTGTCCAGGTTCGCAGGGTCAAGAGGCTCGTTATAGTACTCGTCAGCCGTCGGGTTACTTGTTGCGATGGCTGTTAAAAGAGGAATGTTCTCATCAAAGAATTTTCTTTCGTTAAGTATTCTGAGAAGCACGTTCAGTGACTCGCCGGGTGCTCTTGAAATGTCATCCAGGAG
Organism: Thermodesulfobacteriota bacterium; assembly: GCA_965216785.1. Classification (GTDB taxonomy): domain Bacteria; phylum Desulfobacterota_D; class UBA1144; order Nemesobacterales; family UBA2774; genus UBA2774. The sequence goes on along the minus strand of OZ244197.1, from coordinate 187,853 downwards.
GCAGATTTCAGATGTCAGTATACCGCCCTTTACCACCTTCTGCTTTATTACCTCTCCGGTATCTGTAGTTTCTTTAGATATAACCAGGTCACCGATCAGCTCTGAAAGCCTGGTGTCTCTGTGGAGCTGATAAAAGAAGAACCTCAGCTGCGCCGCACCCGATACTATTTCGGCCAACATTGTTTTTGCGGTTCCCGGAGGACCTTCTACGTAAATGTGCTCTCTGGCAATGATACCAAGCAGGAGTGCGTTTTTTACCTCCTCATGGCCGACCACCAGTTTGTCCATTTCTTCTTTTAGAACTACGAAAGGATTATCTACGCTCATTATTCAGCTTAGCCTCCGTCCAGTTACTTTCCGGTAATTGTTAATTGTACATAAGCACTTTATTTTTGCAATATAGTATACCCCATATGATGAGCTATATATCGGAAAGGTTTCCGAAGACATATGGTTCAGGACGGCTTTACTATTGATAATTAAATATGATAAGGTACTAAACTTTCCAAACTTTAAACACGGATTAAAGAATGCAGGAAAATCTCTCTCAAATACTATCGGAAATAAGCTCCCTCGTTTGGGGGCTTCCCCTCATTATACTGCTTTTGGGAACCGGCATTTATCTTACCGTGATACTTAGAGGCATACAGTTCCGCGCTCTTTGGCCGGCCCTGTATCTTGCGCTAATTAAAAGGAAGGAAAGCGGCGAGGCCGAGGGAGATATTACGCAGTTTCAGGCTCTGATGACAGCGCTTTCCGCAACCGTGGGCGTCGGCAATATTGCGGGAGTCGCCACAGCCATCGCGGTCGGCGGTCCGGGCGCTCTTTTTTGGATGTGGGTCACGGGGCTTTTAGGAATGGCGACAAAGTACTCAGAGGCCGTACTCGCCGTAAAATACAGAGAGGTCGATAACCTCGGCACAATGAGCGGCGGCCCTATGTACTACATCTCAAAGGGGCTTGGGCTCAAGTGGCTCGGATTCCTCTTCGCTCTTTTTGCTTCCATAGCAGCTTTTGGCATCGGCAACATGGTGCAGTCAAATTCCGTTGCGGACGCTCTGGGTGAAGCGTTCGGAATTCCCTTTTGGCTGACCGGGGCGGTGCTGTGTATTGGGACAGGCCTGGTGATTGTCGGGGGCATAAAAAGTATAGCCCGGACAACGAGCGCCATAGTCCCCTTCATGATCATCTTCTATCTTATTGGGGCTGTAATTACACTCGTCGTTTTTCGGGGAAATATTCCCGAAGCGTTCTTTTCTATATTCCGGCATGCCCTTTCTCCAACAGCCGCGGCGGGCGGTTTCCTTGGGGCCACTATAGCGCAAACTCTCAGGATGGGGGTTGCCCGCGGGATATTCTCAAACGAGTCCGGGCTCGGAAGCTCTCCCATCGCCGCCGCTGCAGCCAAGACCAAAAACCCCGTTGGCCAGGGCCTGGTATCCATGACTCAGACCTTTATAGATACTATAGTTGTATGCACGTTCACGGGTCTTGTGATCCTCTCAAGCGGCGTTTGGACTTCTGGGGAGAACGGCGCGGCCCTGTCTGCTGAGGCTTTTGAAAGCGGCTATTCGTTCGGCGCTGATATAGTAGCAATAAGCCTCGCCTTCTTTGCCTATTCGACACTTCTTGGATGGAGCTACTACGGCGAGAAAGCGATTGAATACATACTCAAAGAAAGGGCTGTAAAGCCCTACCGTGTCGTGTTCACTTTAGTTGTATTCCTCGGTGCAGTCGTAAAGCTCGAGCTGGTTTGGGCTTTTGCCGATATCATGAACGGGCTTATGGCTTTCCCGAACTTAATAGGTCTCCTCGGTTTATCCAGAGTGGTGGTGGAGGAGACTAAGAAGTATTTACCTGTCGAGACATCAATTAAGTAAAATTAAGATAAGAAATGTGAAGGATTTGTGCTTTTATGCGTTTATTATTTGAGACCTCTTGAATTCTATACTAATATATTAATAGTTTCTTAAAGATGATTACCGGTATGAAAAAAGCCACATTTTTATATACAGTCAGCTTGCTTCTTGCCTCTGTGCTCTTAATTCAGGCTTATTCTGTTCAAGCGGCTGAATGGGAGCAGGTGGGCTACGGTACGCTTCAGGATCAAAGCCGGTTCGACGTTTATGTCGATACCCGCACCATAGTTCACATCGGCGATATAGTCAGGTTTTGGCAGGGACATGTTTTCTATAAAGATCAGCCGCTGCCATCGGGCGCCGCTTATATGCGGGTAAGTATTGAAAGACAGGGGAATTGCGCCGAGAAAACAGGTAAAAATTTACAAGCGATATTTTACGCCAGGGACGGCTCTGTAATTAAAAATTACAAGCAAGAAAATACTCTTAAGCCCGCGGGTCCCGATACTATAGGAAGTGAGGTTCTTGAATTCGTTTGTGCGTATAAAAACTAATCCTCATAAGGAAAATTACTATGATAAAGTTAAGTATATTTTTAGCTGCGGTGTTTTTATCAATTTCTGTATGTCTTATTTCCTGCAGCGGAGATAGCGCTCAGGACACCGACACAAGGTGGAAATACCTTGGTGATATGTATCCCGAACAAGGAGCGGTAGTCTCCGTATACCTTGATTTAGACAGTATAGAAGTGAACGATAATACCAGGAAATTCTTCATAAAGTACGTTCAGAGGAAAGCCGATGATGAAAACGACCCTGGCTATATCAGACAGCTTGGTTATTGGGAAGTCGATTGCTTTGACCGAAAGCTTTTCAGGCTAAGAGAGGAATTCTACAGCCCCTCGTCCAAGCTCATAAACGCTACGGAAGGAAGAGAAGAGGATAAGTACACAAACGATGATTCACTCGGGGCAAAGGTGTCCTATGCCGTATGCCGTTATGCCGGCAGATAAGTGAATTTTGTGAGCAACTAAAAGCTTTATTCATCTCAGTGTATAGTGTCATCCGGAATTAGTACCATTTCCCAGATGGAAAACATCAGTTTTTCTTTTTCACTCAGCTCCTGCGGTTTCCCTTCGAGCATTTTGTGACTATACCTGTTTGCGAATTCATTCAGATCATGCACCGATACATCAATCTCCTCAGATGAATCGAAAAAGGTTACATGAAAGCCATTTTCAGTTTGCGTTGCCGTAAATCTTGTGTTTTCGTTATTCATTTTATAGTCTCCGCTTGTTTCTATCATTGAATATAATCACTTAAGAGGCAATTTAAAGAGTAATATTTTATCGGTTAGTATCGCGCATAAGTTCCTTGTACCAATACGTAATACTGCATCCTTGCGCTTAAATCCTTAAGTGGTGTAGTATAGTCCTTATATTAGTGGAGAGTGAATATGGCCGGTACCTACCTGCAAGGCGACAGAGCGCTTGAGAGGCTCGGGGATCTTACGGAGCTCATATATAAAGAAGCTCAGAAAAAAGGTCTCTCTGAAGACTTGAAGCTAACGCTGGATAGGATGATCGGACAGATGGGTAAAGCAATAAACGAGCGCGATATTAAAAAGGCGAAAGATCTTATAGTAGTAATGCTAACGGACGTTCTGGGATATAAAGGCGCCAGGGCCGAATTTATCATGAATAACCACCTCAATAAAAACGCCGGCTGGGACTAATCGTCATTGCAAAGCTAGATTCCTGCCACAATGTCATTAGCAGTCATTGCGAGGGAACAAAATGACCGCAGCAATCCCCTTCATTGCAGCACCCAAGCCTATAATTGTCATTCCCGAAAATATTTATCGGGAATCCATTCTTTTCTTATTGATAGCGGAAAATCTGCTGACCCAACACTAAAGAGGATACAACAATCCCCACTTCCAACGTCCTGATTTTATTGCGATAAATTAAGAAATTCGGAAGGGATCTTCTAGAGATTACCTATCTTCAAAACCTTTTGTTTCGCGTCTTTTGGCAGGTGCCTCTTCAGATACTCTATTACAGCCTCTCTTACAATCTGTGCCGGCCTCATCTGAAGGTGCCACTGCGATTCATTCAACATATCCACGAACTCTTTGGACGCTTTTACGTAAATAGCCTTTTCCAAAGTTTCTTTTTTCTTCGTTTCCTTCTTCTTGGTTACCATATCTTAAATATATAACATAGTTTAGATATAAAAGGAATAGCCCATTTTTATTTCTTAGCTCTTATATACTGTCAATTTCCATGCCAAAAGTATGAATTTCAATTTATTGTGTAATTTATGGCGATTACAAATTAAGCTAAAAATCCAGATGGTAAATTGTGTATATTTACACTGTGTGTTTAGCACAATATTTGATACACTTTCACACAGGAGCATAGTGCTATGAAATGGTCGTGGAAAATAGGGGAGTTTGCGGGGATAGGGGTATATATACACGCGACTTTCATGCTTATTATAGCCTGGGTAGTCCTAATATACTGGAGACAGGGGCATGATGTGGCTACTACTGTAGCAGGCATCATATTTGTCCTGGCCATATTCGGCTGTGTAGTTCTCCATGAATTCGGTCATGCGCTTACGGCTAAAAAGTACGGTATTAAAACCCGTGACATCACGCTCCTGCCGATCGGGGGCGTAGCCAGGCTAGAGCGTATGCCCGATGAACCGCTGCAAGAGCTCTGGGTCGCGCTCGCGGGCCCGGCAGTCAATATAGTCATTGCGGCCATAGTATATATATGGATACAGTTTACAGGCGGTCTCACCCCTATTGAGCAATTGAGCGTTACGGGAGGCTCATTTGCCGAGCGGCTTATGTTTGTCAATATATTCCTAGTCGTTTTTAACATGATCCCCGCTTTTCCAATGGACGGCGGGCGTGTTCTCCGTGCGCTTCTCGCTCTTCGCATGAACTACACGAGCGCAACTCAGGTTGCGGCCACAATAGGTCAGGGCATAGCGCTGCTTTTTGGTTTTGCGGGGCTTTTTACGAATCCGTTCCTCATTTTTATCGCTCTCTTTGTCTGGATAGGCGCGGCTCAGGAAGCGAGCATGACTAAAATAAAATCAGCTCTTGGCGGTATACCCGTAACACAAGCCATGCTCAGTGATTACAAGACCGTATCAACCGAAGACACTCTGCAGCATCTGGTCGATCTCACCATGTCGGGCTCTCAGCAAGATTTCCCGGTCCTTGACGGCGCAAATTTGGTGGGAATGGTAACACACAAAGACCTTATACTGGCTTTGTCAGAAAAAAATTCCGCGACACGTGTTAGCGAGATCATGCGCACCGAGTATCCTGTCGTCGATCCTTCCGAGATGCTCGAGATCGCTTTTTTAAAGCTCCAGACCAGTGATTGTCATACCATTCCCGTTCTGCACAACGGGCGTTTGACCGGGCTCCTTACAATGGATAACGTAGGAGAGTTTATGAGGATACAGGCTGCGCTTTCACGCTCACAGAGTGTATGATTGGCATCGTATTCTAGTGTCAATCGGTCTGATCCGGCAAACTATTTTTAAGAATCCGGGAAATTCGGACTATTATTTAATGTAGGTCAAAAATCGCTATGGAAGAAATAAAAACGTCTTCACAATCTAAAGAGGCAGAGACTGTTCATCTGAATGTCCCAGATATGTCCTGTGCCGGATGCGTGTCAAAAGTTGAAAAGAGCTTGAGATCAGTGCCTGGCGTAAAGAGCGCGGATGTAAATTTCGCAGATCTCTCAGCTTCAGTAGAATGCGATGTGCCGCCTGATGTGCTAATTAAAGCAGTGTCTGACGCCGGCTACACTGCTTCAATAGCATCACCCGAGCAGGACAGCTCAGAAAAAGATAACGCGGAGCTTATACACTACAGGCAATTACTCAAGCAGACCGTAGTATCGGCAGTCATAAGCGTTATCATCTTGGCTGTAACGATGCTCGGTCTCCTGCCCGCTGTCGAGACCGGGCCCGGCAGAATCTCCTGGGCTGTAGTATCTATTCTCGCTTTATTTGTTCTCATATACGGCGGCGGGCGTTTTTTCACTGGAGCGCTCAAATCTTTTAAGCACCACAGCGCAAACATGGACACCCTGATTGCCATCGGTACAGGGGTCGCTTGGGTTTATTCTACGTTCATAGTTTTGTTTCCTACTGCGCTCTCTGAAGTCGCAAGGCATATGTACTTTGATACCGCCACGCTCATAATCGCGTTTATTAACCTTGGCTCCGCTCTTGAAATGAGGGCGCGCGGAAAAACTTCACAAGCCATTAAGCGCCTCATAGGCTTACAGCCCAAGACCGCTACGGTCATAAGAAACGGTGAGGAAGTAAGCATTCCCATAGAGAGCCTTCTAATCGACGATATAGTAAGGGTCCGCCCGGGTGAGAAAATACCCGTGGACGGAGAGCTTACACAAGGCTCCTCCCATGTTGACGAGTCCATGCTTACGGGAGAGCCCGTTCCTGTTCAGAAGAACGTAGGAGATGAGGTAACCGGCGGTACTATAAATAAGTCAGGAAGCTTTCTCTTTAAAACCACGCGCATCGGCAAAGACACAGCGCTTTCACAGATTATAGACATGGTCCGAAAAGCGCAGAACACAAAGCCCGCAATCGGGCGGCTGGCTGATAAGGTCTCAGGCGTTTTTGTTCCGGTGGTTTTGATAATAGCAGTTTTAACATCTCTTGTGTGGTTTAACTTAGGGCCCGAACCGGTAATCACTTATATGCTAGTCACCACTATGTCGGTACTCATTATAGCCTGCCCGTGCGCTCTTGGGCTTGCGACCCCGATTTCCGTTATGGTCGGAGTGGGAAAAGCGGCCGAGTACGGCGTTCTGATACGCCGGGGCGACGCGCTTCAGCAGGCCGGCAGGCTTACGACACTGGTGCTCGATAAAACCGGCACCATCACCGAGGGAAAACCCGTTCTCACCGCTGTTGAGCCGGTGCAGGAATGGAGTGAGGACGATCTTCTCGCTCTCTCATCCGGTGTGGAATCAAACTCAGAGCACCCGCTTGCTCAGGCCATAGTGGAAGCGGCCAAAGAAAAAGGCATAGCTCAATGGGCCTGCGAGTCTTTTGAAGCAGTCTCAGGCCACGGCGTTAAGGCCGTCTCTGGCGGGCGCAATATTTTGCTCGGCAACAAAAGGTTCATGGAGCAAAACAACATTCCAACTTCAGATTTAGAGACGCGTGCGAATGAGCTGTCCGGACAGGCCCAGACAGTAATGTACGCATCTGTAGACGGTAAAGTGGCGGGTATTCTGGGTGTTTCGGACCCCGTTAAAAGTGATTCAAAAGAAGCAATACAAAGGCTCAGGTCTACGGGTATCAAAGTCATCATGCTTACGGGAGATAACCGCGCTACGGCGGCAGCCGTTGCCGCGGATGTCGGTGTAGATGATCACATTGCCGAAGTCCTCCCCCAGGATAAAGCGGCAGAGGTTGCCAAGCTTCAGGCCCTGGGTGAGACAGTGGGCATGGTGGGGGACGGAGTAAACGACGCTCCCGCGCTAGCCGGGGCCGACGTAGGGTTTGCCATAGGCACTGGAACGGACGTCGCCATAGAGAGCGCCGATATAACTCTCATGCGCGGCTCCCTGCACGGGGTTTCAGATGCTATTAATATTTCAAAAGCCACGGTCAGGAACATAAAGCAGAACCTGCTCGGGGCGTTTGGGTATAACACTCTGGCCATACCGGTTGCGGCAGGCATAGTGTATCCCTTTATGGGAATGCTTCTAGACCCTGTTATCGCGGGCGCTGCGATGGCGCTTTCTTCGGTAACCGTAGTCACAAACGCGAACCGCCTAAGGTGGTATAAGCCCTGATTTTACAAAGCGAGCATAAAGAGGACGTATGAGCTATATAGTAAATTTGACCGGAATTGTTCTGATTGCCTTTATAGTTTGGTGGTTCTGGATATATAAGGGCCGCTCCGAGGCGAGCGTACATGGAGATACAATCGATATTATAGTGGACTCCGGAGTTTACGAGCCCTCATTAATCCATGTCCCGATAGGAAAACCTGTGACGCTTCGTTTCATACGCAAAGACGAAAATCCCTGCGCTGAAAAAGTCCTGTTCTCAGACCTCGACCTGAGCGCGGACCTCGCTGTGGACAGACCCTATGAGCTTAGCTTCACCCCGGATAAAACAGGTGAGTTCGAATTCACCTGCCAGATGGCCATGTACCGCGGCAAACTCGTAGTTGAGTAAGGACGGCTTTATTCACTAGCCCAACATGAATGTCCGGACGCAACTCTACTGCATATATTACGTCTAAGATTCTGGGTTAAGGCTAGAAAATAAGACCTAATAAACTAAAATTACTCTTGGGAACTTAATAAGGAAGGAATCCTATCTTAGTCTACTGAGTAACCTTATTGACCTTACTTGCCTGAAGCCCCTTTGGGCTGTCGACTACTTCAAACTCGACCTCTTCACCTTCTACCAAGGTTTTAAAGCCTTCGCCTTCAATAGCGCTGTAATGTACGAATACGTCGTTACCGCCTTCTTGTTCGATAAAACCGAATCCTTTGGACTCATTAAACCATTTTACTTTGCCCTTCAAAATAAACGCCTCCAATAAATTATTTAAAGTGAGGATACATATAATCTCTTATTTGGTCAAATAGAAATTAGTCGGTATATTTGCCTAATACATTCTATTTGACATAGAAGTCTATGAGTATATAGCAGTTACGTGAACGCACGTTCAGTAAAAATTATAACTCCTTAGGAGGTTGTTTCAGTCATGGCGGAAGAAAGATCAGGTGTAGTAACTTTAAAAGGCAATCCCGTAACATTAGTAGGACATGAAATTAAAGTCGGTGATAAAGCGCCGGATTTCTCGTCTTTGGAAGCTCTTGGCTCTCCAGTAGGTCTCGGAGATCTTGAGGGCAAGGTAAAGATTTTCAACGTTATAGTATCTGTCGATACCCCTGTGTGTGACGTTCAGACCAAGAGGTTCAACCAGGAAGCCGCAGGACTCGGGGACGATGTAGAGATACTGACTCTGAGCATGGACCTCCCGTTCGCGCTAAGCCGTTACTGCGGAGCTGCCGGCATAGACAAAGTAAGGACTCTCTCCGACTACAAGGACGCTTCGTTCGGAGAGGCTTACGGCACGTTGATTAAAGAGCATCGTCTCCTGGCCAGGGCCATATTCGTCGTAGATAAAGACGATAACGTCGTGTACGTAGAGTACGTGCCCGAGATCGCCTCAGAGCCAAACTACGACGCTGCCCTGCAAGCGGCCAGAGCAGCTTTATAATACTCTTCACGCTAGAGGGAATGAGTTGCTAGAGCAAACAAATGTCCTTTCCCGAAATGAAGGGTTAATGTATTCTTATAGCTGATGAATGTATTAAGGAGGCACCGAATATGGGGCTAGGCAACATGCTCAGTAAACTCTTTAAAAAGGAAAGCGGCTCGGTAGAGAAGCAAGAGGAGGTTCTGTCTCCGGCTAACGCTCTGACAGAGGAATCCGAGCCTGAGAATATTTATGAGACCGCCTCACTGGACGAAGTCGGCTCAAAGCCTCTCGATTCCACTTACGAAAGCGGCGGCGCTCCGGTGAATCCACCTTCACAAGAGCAAGGCTCAAACGGGACCGAGGTAACTCAGGAAAGCGTGCTAAATGTCCTGAGCGAAGTCTATGATCCTGAAATCCCGATCGACATAGTAAACCTCGGGCTCATTTACGGGATAGATATAGACGGCTCTAAAGTGAATATTAGGATGACCATGACAGCCCCGGGATGTCCCGCTTCTACTCAAATCGCGGGAGAATCCAAAGCGCTCGTAGAGCAGATGCCCGGTGTCGAATCTGTCGAGATAGAGCTGGTATGGGATCCGCCCTGGGACCCGAGTAAAATGAGTGAAGAGGCTCAGCAAAGCATGGGTATGTTCTAGTGAGCTCTGACTTACCGGTATAGCTCTTTCGTATATTAAGGTCTTTCAATATGAACCCACTCCCTAGCGGAATATTTATAACAGGCACCGATACTGGTGTTGGGAAAACCGTGGTTACGGCGGCGCTTGCTCTATGTTTCAAGCGCTCAGGTGTTAATGCCGGCGTTATGAAGCCCGTGCAGACCGGGACGGAGGTTCCCGGATTATCCGATCTCGAATTTATAGAGCAGGTTACGGGCGGGTGTTATCCCTCTGAAGATCACTGCCCTTACAGGTTTCAAAAACCCCTTTCTCCGCTTGCAGCCTCAAAGATTGAAGATCGGGAAATTTCCATTGAGAAAATTAAAAGGTCATTTGATAAACTGCGGGATACACACGAGGTAGTTTTAGTGGAAGGTGCGGGCGGACTGCTCGTGCCGATCCTGGATGGCTATTATATGAGCGATCTTGCCCGTGATCTTGGTCTGTCCCTTATATTGGTTACACGCCCCGACCTCGGGACATTAAACCATACGGCTTTAACTGTGGAATCCGCAATTTCCAGAGGCCTCCGTGTGCTAGGGATAATTATTAGCAATTTTCCAGCAGAACCCGGTATTGTAGAAAGTACCAACCCCAAACTTCTAACTAAAATGACAGGGCTTCCCATCATCGGAGTTCTTAACAACGACCCGTCTATTTCTGTTGAGAATGGCGGCATCGGCAACCTGAGAGAGAGCGCTGGGCTTGCTCTGGCACCTTCCCTGGGCGGCGTATTCGATGAAGACTCGTTTCTGATAAAGTTAGAGAATTAACAGGATATTTTAATTCCCCGGCATCGCTGTGAAGCGCTCGCCTCCGTCCCCATATTTTAATTCCCCGGCATCGCTGTGAAGCGCTCGCCTCCGTCCCCATATTTTAATTCCCCGGCATTGCTGTGAAGCGCTCGCCTCCGTCCCCATATTTTAATTCCCCGGCATTGCTGTGAAGCGCTCGCCTCCGTCCCCCAACAAGAGGTTCTTGATGGGTCAAAAGAGCCTTGGTTCCGAGCGGTTAAACAGAGGAAAATCTTCCATCTTATTGCGAAATGTTAATTTAGAATGAATATACCGCTTATACTAACCCCTTTCCGCATTAGCTTTAACCCCTTATTTTACAGCATCTTTTTAAAGATTCTGCTCAAATTCTTGACAGAACTTCTCGGTATGATATAAATACTAGGCGTTTTTGAGAGTTAAGCCTAAATAATCTATAAAAAGCTCACACTTCAAAGACATTAAGTAATAAAGTACTAGGTTACAGCTAAGGAAATAGGATGAGGAATAGGATAAAAATACTTTCACTGCCCGCACTAGTTCTCTTCGCACTCGTGGGTTTTTATTTCTACAACGCTGAAAGCAGTGACCAAGGGCCTATCCAACCTGTAAGATTCAGCCATAAGATTCATGCCACCGAAGACCAGATTCCATGTGAATACTGTCATAGCTTCGTCGATGTGTCGCCCAATCCCGGCATTCCGTCCGTTAAAAAGTGTATGGGCTGCCACTCTCAAATTGCTGGGCGCGACGTAGATTATGATTTCGACGGCACGACCATAAATATTAAAAATGAAATAGCCAAGGTAAGAGAGTACTGGGCCAACAAAGAGCCCATACCTTGGGTTAAAGTCAACTCACAGCCAGGATACGTGCATTTTACCCACAAGAGACACATACAGCGCGGTTTTGAGTGCGCTCAGTGTCATGGGGACGTAGCCCAAATGGATCAGGTTCACAAGGTTAACCGCATGAATATGGGCTTTTGCATACAGTGTCATACACAGAATGCAAAGGACGAAGTTGAGCTTGAACATTTAAAAGACTGTTTGACTTGTCATTATTAATTCGGAGGAGTAGATGTCTCAAGATAAGAAGGGCGGATTAAAGAGAAGGGATTTTCTGAAGATAATAGGTGTGGCCGGCGGTACGGCGGCAGTTACCGGAGCGTGCTCTGAGCCTGTTGAGCAGATTATACCCTATGTAATACCCCCCGAAGGCATCATTCCCGGAGTTCCCAACTACTACGCCAGCACATGCAGAGAATGCCCAGCCGGATGCGGTATTATAGTAAAGAACCGTGAAGGCAGAGCGATCAAAGTTGAAGGAAACCCCAAAAACCCCGTCAGCAACGGCGGCAGCTGCTCCATGGGTCAGGCCTCGCTCCAGGGGCTATACAACCCGGACCGTATCAAGTCTCCGCTACTTAAAAACGATGACGGTAAAATGCAGCCACAGGGCTGGGAAGCCGTAGAGAAGGCACTTAGTGAAAAAATAGTTAAAGCACGCGAGAGCGGAAAGAGCGGAAATATAGTTTTTCTGAGCGGGAATGAAGCCAGCACTTTCGGCGCGCTTGTGGACGATTGGATGGGTGTTCTCGGAGGCTCTCACGTCCAGTACGAATCATTTGCATACGAGCCTCTTAAAGAAGCAAACAAGATTTCCTTCGGAATTGAAAAAATACCTACATACAATATAGATAAAGCGGACTATCTGCTCTCATTCGGCGCGGATTTTCTGGAGACCTGGCTATCGGCAACCGAGTACACCAGGATGTTTTCAGAGATGCACGCCGTTAAAGATAAAACGGTCGGAAAATTTGTTTTCGTTGACCCAAGAGCCTCACTCACCGGCACAAACGCCGACCAGTGGGTGTCCATTAGGCCCGGAACCGAGGGTGTATTAGCGCTCGGAATTGCAAACGTAATAGTAAACGAAGGGCTCTCTTCTAATTCAGCAGGCGGCCTTCGCGGGCTTCTGAGTAATTATTCGCCCGATAAAGTATCTTCAGTTACAGATGTCCCTGTAGAAATAATAACTCAGATCGCAAAGGAATTCGCAGCCGCGGATTCAAGCCTCGCCATAGGAGGCGGTGTAGCCACTTCCGGTACTAACGCGACACAAACGCTGGTAGCAATAAATATTCTTAACTTCGTAGCCGGCAATATCGGCGAGACGATTGATTTTGGTGATACGCTTTCCATCTCAGACGTGAATTCGTTACAGGACATTTCCTCACTTATCGCTTCCATGGAAAGTGGCGACATTGACTTAATATTTATTCACGGCGTAAACCCCGTGTTTACGCTTCCCAAGTCCATGAAATTCAAAGAGGCGTTAGAGAAGGTAGGTACTGTCGTCAGCTTCTCGAGCTTTATGGACGAGACGACCGAGCTTTCTGACCTCGTGCTTCCTGACAACACGTTTCTCGAAAGCTGGGGGGACTATTTCCCCAGAACCTCCGTAAAGGGGCTCACACAGCCTATCATGACCCCTGTTTTCAACACGAAGAGCACAGGAGATGTGCTTCTCTCGATAAGCGGTCAGGTTGAGGAGCTAAACGGCAGATACGTTCAGACTACATATTACGACTACTTAAGAGACGCCTGGAAAAATATTTTGCCTGCGGGCGATTTCGATAAACGATGGAACAAGGCGCTTGAGGACGGAGGCTACTATGAAGAGCCTCAAACTGTTTCGGTATCTCTTTCCTCTGCAGCCGCAGGTGTTTCACTCCCCGAAGCTGAGTTTCAGGGCGACGGTGAATTCTACTTCATGGCGTACCCGTCCTACCGCTACTACGACGGTAGAGGCGCAAACAAACCGTGGCTCCAGGAGCTTCCAGAAGCGATAACGACAGGCGTATGGGATTCCTGGGTTGAGGTACATCCCGATACGGCTAAAAAACTTGGAATAAAACTCGGCGACTTTCTATCTATTGAGTCACCACAAGGCACCATCGATACGCAAGCCTATGTTTATGAAGGCATAAGGCCCGACACGCTTGCTGTAATGATAGGTCAGGGACATACCGCATACGGAAGATACGCGAAAGACAGGGGTGTTAACCCGCTGGATCTCCTGCCCGTATCTACAGACGAGCTTTCGGGCGGCTTGGCTTGGCTTAGTACAAAGGTAAGCGCTTCCAGGACCGGAAAGAGCGCTCAGTTCGTACAAACACAATATACGACTCACCAGCATGACAGAATTATTGCCGAAACGGTTGCGCTAAGTGAACTCCAGAAAGGCATACATCACGAGGAGCATCACGAGCCCGACTTCTATCCGCCCAGAGAATACAACAAGTACCGCTGGGGAATGACGATCGACCTTCAAAAGTGCACGGGCTGCGGCTCATGCGTGACGGCTTGTTACGCAGAGAACAATATCGCCTTCGTCGGTAAGGATATGGTTGCCAAGAGGCGCGATATGGCTTGGATCCGTATCGAAAGATACTTTGAGAAAACAGATGACGCAGCAGGGTTCAGAACCATCTACTTGCCGATGCTCTGCCAGCAGTGCGGAAACGCGCCCTGCGAGCCTGTATGCCCTGTTTTTGCTACCTATCACAACCCTGAAGGTCTCAACGGTATGGTTTACAACCGCTGTGTAGGTACAAGGTACTGCGCAAACAACTGCACATATAAAGTAAGAAAATTCAACTGGTTCACATATAAATGGCCAGAGCCTCTAAACTGGCAGCTCAATCCGGATGTTTCAGTCCGCTCCAAGGGTGTAATGGAAAAATGCACATTCTGCGTACAGAGGATCAACCACGCCAAGGATCTAGCCAAGGACGAGGGCAGAGACGTGGGCGACGGCGAGTTTAAAGTCGCGTGCGAACAGGCATGCGCGTCAGAGGCCATAGTGTTCGGTAATCTTGAAGATCACGAAAGTAAAGCATCAAAACTCTCACACGACGACAGGGGCTATAAAGCGCTTTCATTTGTTAACACACAACCTGGAATTACATATCTTAAAAAAGTGGTACGGGATAAAGCTTAATGAGCGAGCAATCAACACTAACCTACGCAAGAGTCAACGAAGATGTAATAAAAATGCTGGACAAGCCTACTGTCAAGTGGCTTGCTCTCTTTATACCTACACTTGGTTTTGTCGGATTCGGACTATTTTGCTTCATCTATCAGGTCTACACAGGTCTTGGTGTGGCCGGTTACCGTCACCCCGTGTTCTGGGGCGTTTACATCACCGACTTTGTGTTCTGGGTAGGTATAGCGCACTCGGGAACCCTTATTTCCGCTGTGCTTTATTTATTCAGAGCCAGTTTCAGGATGTCGATTTACCGAATAGCCGAGGCGATGACTGTGTTTGCCGTTTTGACGGCGGGTCTTTTCCCCATTATTCACCTTGGTCGTCCGTGGAACTTCTACTGGCTTTTTCCATACCCGAACCAAAGGGAGCTTTGGGTTAACTTCAAGTCTCCGCTCCTTTGGGACGTATTCGCTGTAAGCACTTATCTAACCGTAAGCTCTGTATTTTTCTTCGTAGGAATGATCCCGGACATCGCGGCCATAAGGGATAGGGTTACCGAGAAGCCGCGTAAGATTATGTATTCGATATTATCTTTAGGCTGGAAAGGCTCTAACTGGGAGTGGCTCCATTACACGAGGGCCTACCTCTACTTTGCGGCATTCGCCACACCCCTTGTTCTTTCCGTGCACAGCGTCGTGTCCTGGGACTTCGCAATGTCCAACCTCCCCGGGTGGCATACGACGATTTTCGCGCCTTACTTCGTTGCGGGAGCCATATTCTCGGGTCTCGCCATGGTAATCACACTTACCGTACCTATAAGAAAGATCTTCCACCTTGAGGATTACATCACGATCGATAACTACGACGGGATGGCAAAGCTCATTATCCTCACCTCGCTGATCGTCGGCTATGCTTACGGCGTCGAGTTCTTCCTGGCCTGGTACACCGGAAGCCCTTATGAGTGGGGGCAGTTCGTATATAGGGCCACTGGCGAATACGCCATATTCTACTGGATAATGGTCATATGTAACGTCGTAATTCCGCTGCCGCTTTGGTTCAAATCGGTGCGCCATAACATTACGGCACTATTTATAATTTCGATCTTTATTAATATCGGCATGTGGTTTGAAAGATTCAACATTATCGTTATTTCTCTCTCTCAGGGCTTTGACCCCGCTGCCTGGGGCATATACATGCCTTCGTGGGTAGAGATAGGCATCACGGTCGGCAGCTTCGCATGGTTCTTCATGTTCTTCCTGATATTCCTGAAGACCCTGCCCGCTGTGTCTATCGCCGAGATGAAGGAAATACTTCCGGTACCGAACAAAGGCATAAAAGGAGGCCATGCGGGTCACTGACGACCGCGGCTTGAGCATAATGAAAGACAATCAAGGTGTTTTAGGAATTTTCTCATATGTCGACGTTACCGTAGATACGGTAAAGAAGCTAAGACGATCCGGTTTCATGAAGCTGCGCGTGTTTTCACCGCTGCCCAATCATGAGATTGAAGACGTGATGGACGAGCCGGAAAGCATAGTACGTTTTTTCACTCTTTTCGGTGCTATGCTTGGAGCTGCGTGCGGTGTTGGGTTTACGGTGCTTACTTCGTCTGACTGGCCGATATCTGTAAGCGCTAAGCCTATTGTGTCTCTGCCGCCGTTTATGGTCATTATCTTCGAGCTAACGATTTTAATGGGAGCTCTCTCCACCCTTTTGGGGCTTCTCATAAACTCGAGGCTAAGGAAAAACGCGCCAAGCAGCATGTATGATCCCAGGTTCTCCGAGGATAAGTTCGGTGTTATGGTCACCTGCGATAAAGAGAGCATAAAAGAAGTTGAAAACATATTAAGCTCCCAGGGAGCGGAGGAGATAAAGTTTGACGAAGTCTGAGGGCGCTTAAATGCTCTTCAGGAGGTCAAACAAGATTATTTCTAATGAATCTCATGAATCTCATCAATAAGAAATACAACTTTCTACTAATTCTGACTATATGTCTAAGCGGCAGTATCGGAGCGCACGCTTTCCCTTGGAATTTCGATATGTGGATACAGCCTTCCATCCTGCCCTATGAGGAGCCGGTTGTGTATCCCCAACTCTCCGTATCTACGGACGGGCTCAGGATCAAGCCTCTTCCAAGAGAAGATTTTGAAAACATTGCGCGCAGCCCGGTTCCGGCGACAGAAGAATCGCTTGCCCATGGTGAGCAGGCCTACAAGACATTCTGTGTTGTCTGCCACGGCGTGGAAGGAAAGGGCGACGGGCCGGTTATAAAGAGAGGTTTCTATCCTTTAAATCTCACAGGCCCGGGTGTGATAGCCAGGACAGATGGTTACTTATACGCCTACATACGATATGGCGGCAAGGTGATGATGCCAAGCTACCGTGAGAGCATAACCTCTGAGAGCGCGTGGGACGTTGTGAACTATGTGAGGAAGCTCCAGGGAAGCCCCGAGCCTCCGCCCGAAACAACGACTCAAGATGCGGAAGCGACAGAGACCACTGATGTAACGCAAACACCACAAGAGCCTGATGCGGCTCAGGATGACAATACGGCTGAGGAGAGTACCGAGTAACATGGATGAGCAAATAAGAGAAGAAATATTAGCTAAAAGATCCCTTATACCTTCTTCGGCTATATATGTGTTTTTAATTCTGGGCATTATAGGCTTTGCCACTTTCGGTATTCAGGCTTTCGGAGCCGATCCCAAAGCCGCGTGGGAGATATTCCTGATCAACTTCATCTTCTGGACGGGAGTTTCGCAGGGCGGCATAGTCTTCTCATGCATACTTCGCATTACCGACGCCCGCTGGGCAAGACCCCTGCTCAGGGTCAGCGAAGGATTAGGCGCATTTACGCCGATCGCGCTCATACTGCTTCTTCTAGTCTTCGTCGGAAGGGAGTACATCCTCCCCTACGCGACTGAGCACTATCACCACCCAAAAGATGTATGGCTTAATATGACTTTTGTCTTCCTTCGTAACGTAATCGGCTACATCATACTTCTCATAGTAAGTCTGTCTTACCTTTACTATTCATTAAGGCAGGATCTGGGCGGTTTCGGCGATAAGCTCACAGGCATATCTGCTTGGGTTGCGTCAGGATGGAAAGGTGAGGAAGAGAGAAAAGGGATTTGGACGACTATTAGAAAATTTGCGCCCGCCGTGCTTATTCTATACGCAGCGGTGTTCAGCTTTTTTGCTTGGGACTTTATGATGTCGCTCGACCCTCACTGGTTCAGCACCCTTTTCGGCCCTTATTATTTTATGGGCAGCGTCATAGCGGCGATTGGAATGACCATTATTCTCTCGATATTAATAAGAAGAAGAGAGGGGCTTGAGGAATATCTTGATGACCATAAATACCACGACATTGCCAAGATGCTCCAGGGTTTCTCACTCTTTTGGGTCTATTTCTTTTTCTCACAGCTGCTGCCAATCTGGTATGCGAATATGCCTGAGGAGACAGGCTTTGTAAT
Source organism: Thermodesulfobacteriota bacterium (assembly GCA_965216785.1). Classification (GTDB taxonomy): domain Bacteria; phylum Desulfobacterota_D; class UBA1144; order Nemesobacterales; family UBA2774; genus UBA2774. The sequence goes on along the minus strand of OZ244197.1, from coordinate 169,782 downwards.
TAAGCGCGTTGGGGAAGAGCCTTTTAAGACCCTATCTTGGATCGTGCTCACTTGCTGCTTCATATTCCCGTTCGCTTCTCTTATGCCGAGAACGAATAAAATCGTAAAGCCCATACTTGTTTTCATAGCCTCTGTTTCAGTAACAGGCTTCCTTATTGAAAAGTATGTACTCATAATACCATCCCTATCAAACGCGATTAACATCGGAATTACACAGATATTGATAACGCTCGGTTTCCTTGGTATTTTCATATTCATGTTCCTTCTCTTTATGAAGGCGTTCCCGGCTATTCCTTTTGGAGACCCGTTCTTCGGAGGTAAAGCGTCACAGGAGCATCAGACTGAGAGGGATATGATCTAAAGCGGTATAGGAATGAATAAGCGCTCTAATTAAGGCGAAAGGAGTTAAAAATGGACGAAAAACACCTTGAAGTGATCAGTCAGATGGTAGTAGCGGGACTTTGCACTGGTGTGGCCGGTTTTATAGCTCTCATAGCCACAGTCGCTTTCTTCGGCCCGCAGCTTGCTCCTCTGATGAACAAGCTCCCCTGGTAGTTTCTATTTAAGAGCTAAACAGTTTTATCTTTATTCAATCACCCTCTTTCTTTGACATATTCCCAGTATCTATTGATTCAGAAAAAATATTTATCGACAAGTGCATAGCTTTAAAGTTACAATTGTGAATTCCATAACATAGCGCATAGGAGGAAATTATGCCCAGAGCCAAATCAACAACTACAAAAACAAAAAAGAGAGCCGTAAAGAAAAACCACGGGCTTAATTTAAAGAACGTGCTGTACGAGAAAAAGAGGAAGGTAGCATACGTCACGATCAACCGGCCTGAGACCCGTAACGCCCTAAACACACAGACCCGTGAAGAGCTTGCTCAGGCATTTGAAGACGCGTGGCTTGACGACAAAATAGGCGTCATTGTGCTAACAGGCGCGGGGGGCAAGGCGTTTTCAGCAGGGGGCGATCTTTCCTGGATCCCCGATCCCAAAAAGAAGGTTGATGCTAAATTCATGCTTGTTCACTACAGACTGGCAACGGCGATGCGCTGCTGCGGTAAACCCATCATAGCCCGTGTGGACGGTTACTGCGTGGGCGGTGGGAACGAGCTCAATATGCTCTGCGACCTCACCATAGCCTCGGACACCTCGATATTTGCTCAAGCGGGCCCGCTCGTAGGCAGCGTCCCCATCTGGTACGGACTCCAGGGGCTCCAGCATTCCGTGGGCGACAAGAAGGCAAGAGAGATCGTATACCTCTGCGACCGCTATACCGCGCAGCAGGCGGCAGACATGGGCTGGGTTAATAAAGTCGTTCCTAAAGAGGACCTCGACAAGGAAGTCGATGCCTGGTGCAAGAGCCTCCTTCAGAAATCAAGACAGTCGCTCAGGATCGCCAAACTACAGATAAATTATGCCTCCGATATGGCGCACCCTCAGATTTCGCACGGGCTTGAGCTTGCCAGGTTCTTCATGAAGGCCCCCGAAATGGTAGAGGGAGCAAATGCTTTTATGGAGAAACGCAGGCCTGATTTTTGGGGTGTCGATTAATAATTCGCTGCATATGATGTCAATAGTTCAATAATATCAATATATTAGGAGTATTCTTATGTCTAAAGAAGCAGAGATTAACTTTGTTGTTAAGCTTGATTCCGAGAACGCCCCACTGGATATTCTCTGGAGCGCGAGCGAAGCCGAGACAGAGGGGTTTCAGTCTTGCGACGCCCTCATGATATCCATGTGGGACCGGAGCGAGAAAAACACAATGAGCATCGACCTCTGGACAAAGGAGATGGAGGTCGGGGAGATGAACGCACACTACTACTACATGATGATGAAAATGGCCGATACGTATCAGAGGGCGACCAACAATGAAGATATTGCTCAGATGATGAGGGATTTCGCTAACGATTTTGCGAGCAAGGTAGAGGACTTTGCTACGAAAGACGGCTGATTGGTTTTTTTTAATCAGTCAAACGCAGACATTACTTCCTCTGCGAAAAACCTTATCGTATCGTGGTTCATAATGTCTGAGAAGAATATAGTGTATTTAGTTACGCCTTTCTCCTCATTCCGTCTTATTTTCTCGATGCATTGCTCCGGTGTGCCAGTGATTCCCAGTGTCTCAATATCTCCGAAAAACCCGTAGCGTTTCTGAGCTTTCGGCAGCTTCTCAGCATACTCAGCCTCGTCCCTCGCCAGCACGCACACGGTCTGCTGCGATATGGCAATTTCGTTTACATCCCTTCCGACTTGTTCGCAATATTTTTTAAGCGCGGCGAGCTTCGTGTCATATTCCGGTACATGTGTGGCCGGGCAGTTCCACTCGTCGGCAAGCTCTGCTATAAGGGGCAGCATATACTTTTCCCCAGCCCCTCCGAGCATAATCGGCGGGTGGGGGTTCTGCACGGGTTTTGGGTTGCAGTAAGCCTCCTCAATCCTGTAATGTCTCCCATTAAAACTTGCCTTCTCCTCGGTCCACATAGACCTTATTATCTGCACGGCTTCGCGCAGTTGTGTGACCCTTGTTGCGTTATCTGGATATGGGTATCCATATGCCTTATACTCGGGCTCGAACCATCCTGCGCCGAGTGCGAACTCGAGTCTCCCACCGCTTATAACATCTAGTGTTGCGGCCATTTTAGCTAGCAGCGCGGGCGGCCTGAACGAGTTACAGAGCACCATAGTCCCAACTTTTATATTCTCTGTCGCCTCGGCCAGCGCGCTCATCAGCGTCCAAGCCTCGTATATGTCCATTTCAATTGCGCCCATTCCGAGAATATGGTCATACAGCCACACCGAATGGTAGCCGAGCTCATCACAGAGCTGCGCTGTTTCTTTTATTTGCGAGTATTCTATCTTCTGCTGCCTCAGCATTACGCCAAAATCGATTCTGCTCATATCCATTGTCCTTTTGTGTATTTAGTAGCCCTCTGATTCACTTTAACAGACCGCATAAATCTAATCAAATATTAATGTGGCTTAAGATTGACACACGCAAGTATTTCCTATAAGTTAACAAACGCTATTTAAATCAATGGAGGCTTCCTCATAATGAATCCCCTAGTTCTCAGAACGAGTTTAACTAAAAATCTCTTGTTTATATCGTTAATATCGATGATAATTTTGTCATTCGCTTGCAAACAGAATGAAGATATTGGTACAGAGACCACTGAAAGTGAAGTTAAACAAGAACAAAAACACAACGAAGTAGCTGGAACAAACGATGAAAATGAGCAATCTGAACCGACCCCTGGACCTGAATCTGCGGATGAAGCGGCTACTAAAACTGAAGGAGGAAATCCTATGGTGCTTATGAAGACTTCGAAAGGTGATATAAAAATAGAGCTTGATCAGGAAAATGCCCCGATAACAGTTGAGAACTTTCTCGGGTACGTTAACGACGGATTTTATGATAACACGATATTCCACCGTGTTATAAATAACTTTATGATACAGGGCGGCGGTATATCGACCGATATGCAGCAAAAACCCACTAAAGAGCCTATTAAGAACGAAGCCAGAAACGGACTTAAGAACGATAGGGGCACGCTCGCTATGGCCAGAACAGGTGATGTAGACAGCGCTACCGCCCAGTTCTTCATTAATCACGTGGACAACGACTTCCTGAACCACGGAGTCAGAGACTTCGGATACGCGGTGTTCGGAAGAGTAGTCGATGGCATGGACGTTGTCGACGAGATCGCCGCGGTCAAGGTCGGTCCCGGAGACGTCCCCGAAGAGGTCATTGTCATCGAGTCCGTAACCGTAGTGGAATAATTTCACTCGTTAGAGCAGGGCCATCACAAGCAGGATACTTCTCTATAATAGCTCCACAATAAAGCTCTAATTATCGGTTTCACAGTTTGAGAGAAACTCGGTAAGGCTCTTCTGCGCTCCCGGCAGATTATCCCAGCATTGTTCACCGGGGCTGCACTCTAGCATAAATGCCCAGTGCGCGACCTGGTTCGATGAGGTCCCCGAAGCCATCTGCATGTTAAATGTCCACTCTCCTTGCTTTAGAACCATCTGACCTAAACCGATTGTGAGAGAAGGACTGCCTATAGGAATAGTACTGAGCGGGTTAAAGGCTATATATACTCTGCCGTTTGGGGTCACAGAGCCTATCATATACTGGCATATCGGAGGCTGCACGCCTATTTGAGCGACTATGGGGCCGAAGAAATATCCGTTCTCATAACGCTCTATATGCCATACCGTCTGATCCATTACCGGTGAGTAGTCTTTAGGGGCAGACGAATCCCATTGTACTGCGGGGAGGCTCGGTGTCGGGACATACCAGTATGTACCGTCATCTTCACCGAGCCAGCTCCAACGCTCGGGGTTGAGCGCAGTGTCTGTTTCGATATCACTAGGGTCGACCTGTGTTTCATTCTTCGCGCACTGATCGGGTCTTAATTTTAGAACGTCTCTTTTATTATTTCTGCATAGTACTTCCGCCGCTGAATAATCAATGCCCAAAGTTGCTACAGACAATATGAGCGCGATTAAATATATTAAATTTCTATCGGCTTTCATGAAATCCTCCTTTACTTAGTAAGCGGATTATTTTAATTCTACGATGTTAATAGATACCGGAGCCAAGGTTCAAGATATTGATCACCAATATATTTTTTCCTACTAGCACGAAATATATAGCTAATATGTTTATTTATCAACAACCAGATAGCTGGAGGATTTGGGGTTGACTCAGAAACTTAAGATATATTAGGATAATATGTTAAAGTCGGTTGAATAATTTATTCAGGGGATTAATATACTCGTTGTATCGTTTGATACATCTAGATGGGTATTGGTTTCAGAGAGCATAGTTTAGCGTATATTAAACTGTAAAATTAAATCCCAGGGGGGAACATTACAATGTCATTAAGAATCAATGATGAAGCGCCGAATTTTACGGCAGCCACGACCGAGGGCACAATCAATTTCCATGAATGGATTGGTGATGGATGGGCAATCCTATTTTCACACCCTAAAGATTTTACGCCTGTATGTACTACAGAGCTTGGCTACATGGCTAAGCTTGCGCCTGAATTTGCCAAGCGTAACTGTAAAGTCATAGGCCTAAGCGTAGATCCGGTCCAGGACCACAGTGAATGGGCAAAAGATATAGAGGAGACCCAGGGCCATGCCGTAAACTACCCAATGATCGGCGACACCGATCTAGCGGTAGCCAAACTCTACAACATGCTGCCCGCTGAGGAAGAAGGCACCTCCGAGGGACGTACCGCCGCTACCAACGCTACGGTGCGTAGTGTTTTTATCATCGGTCCTGACAAGAAAATAAAGCTAACGCTTACATACCCAATGACCACGGGCCGTAACTTTGACGAGATCCTCCGGGTGCTAGATTCCATGCAGCTAACGGCCAGGCACAAACTTGCCACGCCGGTCAACTGGCAGAGCGGCGACGAAGTCATCATCGTACCTTCGGTATCCAACGAGGAAGCGCAGGAGATGTTCCCCGACGGCTGGAAAACCCTTAAGCCATACTTAAGATTGGTAAAACAGCCCGACTAAAGCTCTTTAGCCTTCGTCTAAATCGAATATCTTTATCTACAGCGTCGAGTATAAATGGTTCAGTCCTCCCTAGCGGACACTGGATCGCTGCCTTGACACATTTACGATTTATGCAACTCTAAGGATAAAATTGCGGGAGTTGTGTAATTGAGAATATATTCCATATTCCTTGTGCTTATTCTGCTTTATCCTACAATTGCCTTTCCCCAGCCGCCGGGAGTACAGGAAGGCGCCCCATTTATAAAGAGTTTCAAGTCCGAGCTATCTTCAAGCTACGAGTACGGCTTTGACACTGACCTCGACGGGGGCGGCGAATTCAATATCAACAGGTTCAGTATCAGCGGCGATCTCAAGCGTCAGTTGGGAGCTCAGTGGAGTATGAGCCTGGACGCTACGTATGGGTTTACCGACTATGATTTTTCAGGGAGCAAGGGTCTGGCGGGGCTTAACCCCTGGGGATTAATAAACAGGGCGGGGCTCGGGCTCAGGGTCAACTATCAAATAAATGAAAACTGGGGCGTCGGCGGCGGGCCGTTTATAAGGTTCAGAGGCGAGAGCGGCGCGGATTTCGGCGACTCACTCACAGGCGGAGGAACACTTGGTTTCACTTACTCACGCGGAAGAACATTCCTAGTTGGCGCGGGTGTATTTATAGCAAGCAGATTAGAGGACGATGTGCTTGTTGTTCCGGGCGCTATCCTTAACTGGCAGATAACAAACAAGCTTCGTCTCTCCTCACTTATAACCGGTGTAAAAACAGAGCTTGGTCCAAGGGTGCGCTTGTCGTACGATCTTGCCCGGGGCTTTGGTATTGCGGCCACCGGAGGTTACGAATTCGGGCGGTTCAGGCTCGATAAAGACGGAGTCGCTCCGAACGGAGTAGGGGATGTTAAAGTTCTGCCCGTTTGGGGGAGCATATATTATGATATCAACAAGGCTCTAAGGCTCGAGTTTTATTCGGGAGCCGGTTTTCTGGGTGAGATGGAGCTTGAGGACCGCGGCGGCGACAGGATCGAAAAAGAAGACTTCGATACCCTCTTTTTCCTGGGCGGCGGCTTAAGGATCAATATTTAATATTACGCTCGAAAGGCATAAGAACTTCTCTGCCAGTAAGGATATGTCGTTTGCCGTGACTATTAAATCGACCCGCCCCCGAAAACTCCTCCTATGAATAGGACATGGGCGGTGCTCTCTTATCGCTACAATGTGCTCTTTGTTGAAATAGTTACTTCTTCTTCCCGTAAATAACCCAATTTGGTGCATCATAAACCCAGTACCCGGGTGGAAGGTTCTTATGCCCTTTATATTCTGTTCCTGACCACCAGCCATAGTCTCTGCACTTACCGTATTCACGCACATCATCGGGCACACTCACGGTCCTTAATTTATCGGAATACTTACCGCCCATTGTAGTATCGCACCCACTTGTCTTCTTTGTGGAGGTTCTCCCGGTTTTACTCTCCCCCCATATATACCAGTCGGGATACACATAGACCCAGTAGCCTTTGGGCAGGTTCTGATGACCTGCGTAAGAAGTATTGCCCCACCATCCGTAATCTTTACATTCACCATAACCGGATTTATCTGTCGGTACCGCAATCCTCTTTAAAAAATTTGAATATTTGCCTCCCATGGAGGGATCGCAGGAGGGCCCCACTATAGCGCTCTTACCGAAATCCTTGTCTAAAACCATTATTCTTTCGACTGAAGAATCGCTATTGAGCACTACCGTTTTGCTAATTCTCGGATATTCCTTTTCCGATTTGCCGGGCACAAGAGCCCAGATATGGATATTCCATACACCTTTTTTATTACCATCAATTCTGTACTCGGTCTCCGGTGGTACAACAGCAAGAAACTCCGCATTGAGTTGGCGCTCACTATTTTTAAATACCTCAATAGTCAGCTTCGTATTGTTCTCTATGATTAACGTTGCGGCGTGGGAATAACCACTATAGAAAGTAATTGATAAAAATAAAGATATTATCAGGGAATACTTAACTGTCCGCACCATATTCAACCCCCCCTAATGTTATTTATGTAAACTATTACGAACAGATTATAAAGCAGATTTAAGCTAATTTGAAGGGTTTGTATATGCAGACTACATATGAGAGAAACAGGAGACGATTCCCTAACTAATTTCCGAATTCCCGCACTAGAATTAAACGCATACGATCTTACAATACTCCCCGAAAACTCCTTCTGTGAATAGGACATGGGCCGTATTCTCTGATCGCTTCAAGGTGCTCTTTAGTTGGATAGCCTTTATGTTTAAGGAAGTTGTAAGCTGGGTACATGGCGTGGTACTTCTCCATTATATAGTCCCTTATCACCTTTGCCAGCACGGAAGCTGCGGCGATTGATCCGCACTTGGAGTCTCCTTTTACCACTGTTTCCTGGGGTATATGGAGGGATATTCTCTGGTTCCCGTCTATGAGGAGATAATCGGGTCTGTCATGTAGATTGGTGATCGATATTTCCATAGCCAAAAGGGCGGCTCTCAGTATGTTTATCTTGTCGATCTCCTCAGGTTCCACTATACCGACTGCCAGGGCTACGGCTTTTCTTCTTATGTCTGCTAGAACGAGCCTTCTACGTTTTTCAGAGAGTTTTTTAGAGTCGTTAAGGCCTCTTATTTCACAGTCTTTCGGGAGTATCACGCAGGCAGCCACAACCGGTCCGGCGAGCGGTCCTCTCCCCGCCTCGTCCACTCCCGCGGGCATCTTCCCCTTTTCCCAAATAGAATTTTCAATTATCAGGTCAGGCGGACTCATATGAAATTACCCTCCATCCTTTTTATCTCCTCTTTAGGGCAGGACTATCTCGTATATGACATTAAAATATCCAACTCAATACCCAAAATCAAAAGGGTGGATTGTTGGTCATATGCCTGTTAATTTCCTCCCCCCTCTGTGGGGGAGGATTAAAGGTGAGGGGGATAAACCCGATCACCCTGAACTTGTTGAAGGGTGAATAGTTTCCGACATACATAAATAGCGTTAAGAAAATGAAGCATGGAAGCGTTAAGAACCTTATACGGGGTGTGGGAGGAATTATAAGGTTTAGCTTCCAGGGTTCATTTTTAGCGTAATTTATGTCTAGGCGGTGATTTTTGCTTCTTTTCATCCAGGAAAAGAAGAAAGATTTAGTATTTTTTGTTTTAACCGAAGACTAGTAGCTTTGAACAAGGCAGGCTTATCCTATGAGACCATAATTTGAAACAGCTTCTTTTAGCTTCTCATAATTTTCAGGCGCCATCTCACAAAGCGGGTAGCGGTACTCGTACTTAATTCTATCCATCATACTGAGCGCGGCCTTAACCGGTATGGGGTTGGTCTCGATAAATAAAGCTTCGTTAAGGGGTAGTAACTTGTAGTGAAGCTCTTTTGCTTTTTCAAACTCACCTGCCGAAAAGGTGTCGTACATTGCGGCCACATCCGCAGGGGCAACATTAGCCGTAACCGTGATAAACCCTCTTGCGCCAATTGCCAGGAGCGGAAAGTTAAGCGCGTCTTCTCCCGAAAGCACCAGAAAATCCTCTCCGCATAGGTAAAGCGTCTTACTTGCTTGGGACAGAGAGCCTGAGGCCTCTTTAACGCCGACTATATTCTTACATTCCCCTGCCAGCCTGGCTATTGTTTCAGGCGCCATGTTAACACCGGCTCTTCCGGGAATATTGTAAAGAATTAGAGGAATACCAGACTGAGCTGATATGTGCTTAAAATGCTGGTACAACCCTTCCTGTGTAGGTTTATTGTAATATGGAGTAACAAGGAGCGCGCCGTCTGCCCCCGCCTGCTCTGCAAACCTGGTCAGTCTGATCGCCTCTTTCGTGCTGTTCGAGCCTGTGCCCGCAATCACGGGGACCCTCTTATTTACAATTTTTACAGTAAGCTCGATTACATGCTCGTGCTCTTCATGCGAAAGGGTAGGGGACTCCCCTGTGGTCCCGCACGGGACAATACCGTGCGTTCCGTTCTCTATCTGGAATTCTATCAAATTTATTAGCGCTTCTTCGTCTACTGCGCCGTTTTTGAAAGGTGTTACGATGGCGACAAGAGAGCCGTGAATCATAAGTCAATCTCCTTCAAATTTACTAACTTGAATATGTATTTGTTAAAAACCGCCTACGCGGGCTCCACATTCAGGACAGAATTTACTTTCACTGTCTATTTTACTTCCGCATTTGGTGCATAGTATTGATTCTGTTTCTACATCAGACCTCTTTAATTCCTTTGCGTTCTCATGAGCATGGATTAGCTGTTTTTCCAGGCTCTCAAAATAAGGGGACGTACCCTTAGAAAATTCAATAATATCTTCTTTCCCCGGACAGGTTATCGAAATCCTGCCTTCGTCTTCTTCAAGCTCATAAAAAATCTGGGTTATCTCGTTAAGCGGGATATCGCGGAATCTTTTAAAGTGAGAAGAGTTCCGGGCGATTATTATTCTGCTATTAGTCAGTACGAACCAGGAGTTAAAAAACGTATTGCTATCGAGCCACCTGGGCGCTTTATAGATCGCGCGGTAATTAAGGAGTGTTAACAATATCTCCTCGTTATCGTTTAAGTATTTATCGAGTCCCGTTTGAATCCTCTCCGGAATCTCGGTGTAATTACGAGTAACAAGGTTATTTACAAGAGTCTTTATCACACTTCCTAGCGCCATCAGATATACTCCTCTGCCAATAACTCGGCAATTTGCACCGCATTAAGCGCAGCCCCTTTTCTAAGCTGATCGCCCACTACCCAAAAACTCAGTCCTGAAGGGACAGTATAATCCTCTCTTATTCTCCCGACTATACAATCATCCTTCCCTGAAACGTCGATCGGCATGGGATATTTGAGATTCTGAGGCTCATCCTCAACCCTGACACCCGGAAATCTGTCGAGCGCCTCTTTTGCCTCTGTAATCGATATATTCTTCTCCGTCTCAATGTTCACAGCTACGGAGTGCGCCCTGAAAACAGGCACCCTTACCGTCGTTGCGGTAAGCGCGATCTTATCATCAGAGAGTATCTTCCGCGTTTCGTTATGAAGCTTCATCTCCTCTTTCGTATAACCGTTTTCCATAAAGCTGTCTATATGCGGCAGTAGGTTAAACGCTATCTGGTGAGGAAAAGCGCTTGCCTCTATGCTCTCATTATTCGCCCATGCAAGAGTCTGCGAGCGCAGCTCCTCTATCGCTTGAGCCCCTGCGCCGGAAACCGCCTGATAGCTCGCTGCAACCACTCTTTTAATTTTCCCTATGTCGTGAAGAGGCTTTAGCGCCATTATAGTTACGGCAGTTGTACAGTTAGGGTTAGCGATTATCCCCTTTTTCCTGTATCCCTCCATAGCCTCGGGATTAATCTCCGGAACTACCAGCGGCACGTCCTCATCCATCCTGAAAGCCGAGCTGTTATCTATTACCACCGCTCCCGCTTCCACTGCTAAGGGGGCAAATTCCCTGCTTCTCCCGCCGCCTGCCGAAAAGAGCGCAATGTCTATTCCTTCAAACGAGTTCTCGTCCAGCTTTTGTACTTCGATATTTTCTCCGCCGAACTTAATTTTCTTCCCGGCCGATCTTTCAGACGCAAGGGGTCTTAACTCTTTTACTGGGAAGTCTCTTTCCGAGAGTATGTCTATCATTTCCTGTCCAACCGCCCCTGTGGCGCCTACAACTGCGACGTTGTAACCTTCGCTTTTCATTTCTGTCTCCAATTATTGTTTCGTTACTACCTGTTGTATTTTTTCTCGATCTTTCCTACTTTCTCGATGTTCTCAAGCTCCTCTTCTTCGGGCTCGGCGCTTAGCCAGGCTTCGATTATCTCAGCCGCAAGCGTTGGCGAAGTCATCCGCAGGCTCATCGCGAGCACGTTCGCGTCGTTCCATTTCCTTGCGCCCTCAGCCGTTTTCGCGTCCACGCAAAGGGCCGCTCTGACGCCCGGCACCTTGTTTGCCGCTATGCTAACCCCAGTCCCCGTCCAGCAGAACAGTATTCCCTGCTCGCACTCCCCGTCCCTTACCCTTTCAGACACCCTTTCGGCGACGTCCGTCCATTCAATATCCTCACCGTTAAGAGGTCCATGAAGCTCAATATCTATGCCTCTTTTTTCAAGCTCATCGATTACAAAATCAGTCAGATGCGTACGCTCGTCACTCCCGACCGCTATCTTCATTTATTTCCCTCAGCTTAATATTACTTGCACAGATAGTTTAAATTAGTTGGAATGCCCCTTCAAGATAATCCCTTGCAAGAGATCATCTCTTACCATATTGAATAACCCTAACTTTTTCCAAGGTTGCGAATCCGTCCTCGATCCACTCTTCCAGGTAGGGAAGTATCGTTTCCAGGTTTTCCTCCGTGTCTATAATCTCGACTATAACCGGCAGATCGTCTGAAAGCCTCAGTATTTTAGCAGTGTGTATTTCACTGTCTGCTCCATAGCCCATAATACCCCTTGTAACACTTACTGAAGCCAGGTGTAGCTCTTTGGCTTTAAGCACAATCTGCTCATACAGCGCTTTTCCTTGTGCCCTGTCCGTCTCACCGATAAATATTCTAAGCAGCATCCCCTCTTCCCGAGTTTTCATAACACTCTCCTATCTAATTAGGCTCATCATGTATCTTGATAATATAAACCCGGCAAATACCAGTCCCAAACCAAGCGCGTTACTCAGCACAATGTTTATAAGCGCATAACCCACTTGTCCCTCTCTCAAGAGATTAAAGCTCTCGAGCCCGAATGTCGAGAATGTAGTAAAGGCCCCCAGTATACCGATAAAAATGAACGCCCTTGAATTGGGTGAGCTCCCGATTACTTCGAATATCTGCCATAAAAACCCGATGGCAAAGCACCCAATCATATTTACAGCCAACGTACCCCATGGTAAAAAGCCGTCAAAGTACTTGTAAGTGATACCCGACACTGAATACCTGAGAAGCGCTCCTGTAGCGCCGCCGATTGCTATGTATACGAGACTGGACATATAATCTCTCCAATTAATATATAAACTTTCTACGGGGAGAGAATCATAACATATTATTTCTTTGTGTCGTAAGTGGAAATAATATTATGTATTAAGTATTTTTACCCGATATTTAAAACAGGAGCAGCCTATGTCATGGAACCCAGAGCTCTATCATAAGTTTCAGGAAGAGCGCTTTGCGCCCTTTTACAATCTTGCAGATTTAATTACCGTCAAAGATGGGATGTCGGTTATTGACCTGGGCTGCGGCACGGGAGAGCTTACGAAAATGCTCTCTGAGAAACTACCGGGAAGCCGAATACTGGGAATAGACTCTTCACCACAAATGCTTGAGCAGGCAAGGGACAAATCATGTCCCGGACTAAGTTTCGAGCTCCGTTCCATTACGGATATAGAGGATGATTGGGACTTAATTTTCTCAAACGCGGCAATCCAGTGGGTCCCTGAGCACAGAGAGCTTATTCCCAAACTCTTTTCTCACATCCGCCCGGGCGGTCAGCTGGCTGTACAGCTTCCCTCAAACCATAACCACCCAACACAGAGCTTCATTCTAGAGACTGGTATGGAGGAGCCCTATACTTCGGCTTTAGAAGGGTGGACGAGAAATTATTCTGTACTTACCATCAGGGAATATGCAGAGCTTTTATATGACTGTGGGGCAGAGGACTTAGTCGTATTCGAAAAGATATATCCGCATGTGCTCCCGGACTCATACGCGGTGCTGGATTGGCTTTCGAGCACAGCCATTTTGCCCTATCTTGAGCGCCTTCCCGCGGAGCTTCATGAACAGTTCCTGGCAGATATTGGTGATAAGCTTAAATCGTCATACCCGGGCTCTCCGGTTTTTTATCCCTATAACCGTATATTCTTTTCAGCACACAAGCCCAAGTAAGTCATAGGAGAACTCACATGAACGAAAAGATGTTTTCAATAGATGAGGCGATCAGCTACGGATGGAAGAAAATGACGGAGAACCTCGGTTTTTTCATCGTACTCATATTGATAGTGTTTTTGATAAGCTTTTTCTTCAGCACTTTTGCAAGCTTATTCGAAGAGAAGCTTCCAAGTCTTTCCTTAATTTTTAACATCGGCTCTGCGCTGTTCAGTGTGTTTATGAACATCGTTTTCATTAGGGTCGCTCTAAATATATATGAAGGCGACAGAGGAGATTTGCAGGATATATTGACACTTTCCCTCCCGCTATTTTTTAAGTTCCTGCTCGCTAATGTGCTGTATTTTCTTATTGTCGCTGCAGGGTTGATACTATTTATAGTTCCGGGCTTCTACTTCATGGTTAAATACCAGTTCGTTCTCTACCTGGTTGTGGATAAGGGTATGGATATTGTTCCGGCCTTTAACATGAGCTCTGAGATTACAAATGGCATAAAGTGGCGTCTTTTCCTGTTTGATATGTTAATTGGGCTAATACTCCTGATCGGAATGCTTCTCATCTTTGTTGGTTATTTAGTCGCATTCCCTATTACTCTTATGGCGTCAATTCATGTATACAGAAAACTATATTCTCAATCAGGCGTAAGCGTAAGCACCGACAATCCTTTTCAAGCGCCCACTCAAGCGAGTTGATGGAAGTATTATGTACGACGAATTCGAGCTGAAAATAGACGAGGTTCTGGAGCTCAGCTCTCTTGACGAGAGCCGCGCCGGGGAATTATTCGAACTTATCGATTCCAATAGGCAGTATCTACGTAAGTGGCTTCCATGGCTTGACAACAATCAATACCTTCAAAACACCGTGGATTTCATCAAGCTCTCAAGAAAGCAATACAGTGATAACTTATCTATGAACCTGGCAGTCTGCACCGAGAGCGCAATAGCCGGTATCATCAGCCTTCACCGCATTGACTGGCTAAACCGCTCTACGCACATCGGGTACTGGCTGGGTGAGACATATCAGGGCAGTGGGCTCATCACCAGGGCCTGCCGCGGCCTCACGGATTACGCGTTTAACAATATGGGGTTTAACCGGGTGGAGATAAGATGCGCGCCCGTCAATTCCAAAAGCCGCGCTGTACCCGAGAGGCTCGGGTTTAAAGAGGAGGGAGTTCTGCGTCAGGCAGAATGGCTGTACGATCATTTTGTAGACCACGTAGTTTACTCTATGCTCAGGGATGATTGGCTAACAGAAACATAAAAAAACCCTCCTAAATCCTGAGGAGGAAGTAGGAGGGTTAAGAGAAGCAAAAGGCAAGATGTAGTTAAGCTGATATTACAAATTTTATGAAAACAAAAAGAGGACTATTCCGGCAATTATTATCGTAAACAAAGCTAAGTCAGAATATCCATAACTTTTTTTCATTTTCGTCCTCTGCTTATTATATTAGTCGATTCTACATTACCTTATCAAGATTTAATTTCCCACACTAAAAAAGGTTGAAGTTTTGAGATTACATAAAACTAAAGTATTAATACGATAGTCTTACTTTCAGTGCTCTATCTGGTTAAGAAATCGACAGTTGTATTAAGAACAGAACCGTTCCCTGTGCTCTAGGGCTTTCTCGATATTAACAGATGATTTGCGGCTTTGCCCACGTCAATCAGGCTCAGGTATGTATCGAAATACTCAATGTGATAATCGGTGTTCTCTTTTCCCTGTTCCTCAGAAATTATGTCATAGTGCTTTTTATAGGCGTCGCCCCATTTCTTGTTCTGTACCCTAAAGTCAGAGACATACTCGATTATCTCCTCAACCTCAAACCCAGCTTCTTTCAGCATGCGGCGGTACGAGGGGAGTGAATCGTAGTACTGAGGTATCAGATAACCCCGCGCCATTTTCCTTTTTACTTCCGGGTCGTCCGGCATATCGAACGTTCCGCTCAGAAAAGCCCAAATACCTCCGGGCTTAAGTACTCTAAGGACCTCTTTAAAGAGACCGACCTTGTCCTCAAAAACGTTCATCACGTTTAAGCTCATGGCTACGTCAAACGTATCCTCCTCAAAAGGCGTGTTCATAGCGTCTGTCAGATGAAACTCTGTTCTGCTCCTAAGGTTAGAGGCTTTTGCGAGCTTCTCCGCCATCTCAATCCCGACTTCTGCCACGTCAACGCCGGCAACTCTGCACCCGGTCTTGTTGGCTATATATATTGCGGGGCCGCCCACTCCGGTGCCTACGTCATAAAGGTAAGTGTTCTCATTAATACCGCACCTTTCGATAAGCGCGTCCAGATAGCGCGGCGTTATAAAAGACTGCTGACCGATGTCATTTTCTTTCCCCCAAATCGAATCCCTTATCAGCCTGTTCGCAGGGCTGTCTATCTGGTGAAGTACAGAGTAATCAACTCCTATATCCTTCTCGTTCATTTTATGTATCCCCCTTCTTTTTTTCAAAAAAACATACCGGGTTAAGTAGTATAAATAAAGAGAAAGAAGTAATAAATTAGTTAGGCAGCCTAAATGTTACTTAGCGCTCATACCCCCGTCCACAGAGATCATGGCCCCGGTCATAAATCCGACGTTATCGTCACAAAGAAACAGCACAGAGTGCGCAATTTCTTCAGGCTCGGCCAGCCTTCCAATAGGATGTACAGAGATAAATCGCTTTTCAGCTATTTCTCTATCACCCCACTTTTCGAACAGCTCGTCCATCATCGGTGTGTAGATAGTTCCGGGGCAGATACAGTTCACACGTATTCCTTTGTCAGCGTACTCGAGCGCCATACTGCGTGTTAGCTGGTTCACGGCTCCTTTGGACGCCGCATAGGCGGCAAACCCGGCTGTAGATGCCTTGAGCCCAAGTATGGATGAGTTATTCACTATGCAGCCGTAGCCCTGCTCGAGCATGTAAGGGATTGCGTGCTTTGACATAAGGAAAGTGCCTTTTATGTTAATATCAAAGGTCTCATCCCACATCTGGGTCTCGGTTTCATGCGTATTGCCTTGGTATGAAACTCCTGCGTTATTAAACAGTATGTCTAGGCGTCCGAAGCTCTCTACCATATAGTCAACGGCATCTTTACAATCTTTTTCATTTGTGATGTCCGAGACTAGATAATCTATCTCGAGGTTCTCTCTTTTTGCCTCACCTGCAGCTTCAGCCAGTGTTTTTTCGGTCCTACCGGTAATTACTACACTCGCGCCTTCTCTTGCGAACAGGAGCGCCGTTGCTTTTCCGATACCCGTCCCGCCCCCCGTAATTATCGCTCTCTTATCTTTAAGTTTCATGGTTAGTCTTTGAAGTTCAGTTATTAGAAATTAGTATGCGGGAGTTTTAATTTTATTCAAACTCTCCTATTTCCTCTCAAATACCGATATAATACTCATTCCCAAGCTAAAAATTAAAGAGGATAATCAGTGACCGACTCAGGTGAAAGTGGCGAAAAGCGAAAACCCCGTAACCCTAAAAACATAGCAAGTCTTATTCTCGTAATCATCGCAGTTATCATGTTAGCGCTCTTGGTGAAAAACTGCGTCACCGACAGAAGCGAAGAATCCTCTAACAATACTGTGGGTACAGGGCTAACGGGAGACTCGGGTTACGCAGATCAAAGCGAATACATTACCAACTATACCGGGAATAATTCGGCTGATTGATTTTCCGGGATATTAACTTAAGAAATGACAGATTATCTATTTGCGGTTTTACTGCTGATATTCTCATTTACTCCCATTGGGATGGCCGGAGAGCAAAACCCATCTCTCCTTTTTCAGGTATCAAATCAAGTGGTTAAGCAATTGACCCTCTCTGAAATGAAATCTAATCTCAAAGTCTACGAAATAGAGTTTTTCCATCCAAACTTCGGTAAGAAAAAGAAATACCGGGGCTTTTCGCTTGCAGATGTGGCCACTCTTGGCTTCGGCGATAAATGGAAGAGCCCTGACTATACGGATATGGCGTTTATAGCGCTGGACGGCTATGAGAGTGTGACGGCAACTTCAAAATTGAACGAGCCCGGCGGATATGTAGTCTTTGAGGATCTCGATCAGGAAGGATGGGAGCTAATAGACGATAAGAAAGCCTATCCGGGCCCTTTCTATGTCGTATGGACCGGAGAGGATCAGACTACGGCAAATGAATATCCCTGGCCTTGGCAATTAGCAAAGATGAGCCTAATAAGTTTTAAAGACGCTTATCCGCTCGTATATCCTGAGGGTGCGGGTTTAAGCTCTGGCGCGTATAAGGGGTTTGAGATTTTTAAAGGGCGCTGCGTCAGGTGCCACGCTATGAATAGAGAGGGCGGGAAAATCGGCCCCGACCTAAACGCGCCCCGGAGCATCGTCTCCTACCGCTCGGAGTTTATGATAAAAGAGCTTATCAAGGAGCCCTCGAAATATCGCTACACCCAAATGCCAGATCACCCCGATCTCTCGGAGAGCGATCTAAATAACCTGATTGAATACTTTAGCTATATGGATGAAAACAGGAAGTAGTCATGCCCTTTTTTCAACTATCATCTTCATCCCGTTCTTAGGACGTATCGTTATAAGCGCGTCAGGTACGATTTTCTGATTGGGCACAAGCCGCATTTTCCAATCGGCCATTACTGCGGCTATTATTATCACCCCTTCCATCCACGCAAACGGCTCTCCAATACACCGCCTCGGCCCTCCTCCGAAGGGGAAATAGGCGAATTTAGGAAGAGAGGACTCAAAATCCTGGGTCCATCTGTCCGGATCGAACCTTAGGGGCTCCTTATAGAACCTTGGGTCCCTGTGCACGACAAATTGACTCATAAATACGTCTGTCCCTGCCGGCACGAAGTACCCTCCGACCGTATAGTCCTCTATCGCTCTTCTGGCGACTGCCCAAGCGGGTGGATATAGCCTGAGAGCCTCCTTAAAAACTTTCTGTGTATATGAGAGTTTGCCAATGTTATCAAGACAAGGGGGCCTGCCGTTTAAAACGCTTACGAGCTCTTCATGCACCCTGTTTTCTACTTCTGGGTTCTGAGCAATGAGATAAAAAGTCCATGTAAGAGAGTTCGCCGTGCTTTCCTGTCCCGCCAGAAATAACGTAAGCGCCTCATCCCTTAGCTGCTTATTACTCATGGTAGAGCCATCGCTGCCTTCGTCCTGAGCTTCAAGCAGCATGGTAAGAAGGTCTTCTCGCCTATTGCTTTTGCTGCGTCTCTCCTCTATCATTGCGTAGATTATCTTATCCAGGTGTTCGATTGCGTCGTTACATCTTTTATTCCCAGGAAGAGGCAGCTTATCCAGATACTCCGAGTAGGGGAACAAAAGCCTCGGAAACAGGGTTACCAGGTTTGTTAGCGACTTCCCTATCTCCTCTGACTCAGACTCTACGTCTGCGTCGAAAAGGGTTTTCGCGACTATCGTGAGCGTTAGACGCATCATCTCTTTATGCACGTCCAGCACCTCTCCGTTTTCCCATCGCTCTGTCCGCAGACGCGTGTACTCGGCCATCGTATCCCCGTAACCGCGTATTCTCTTATGATGAAAAATAGGCTGAATAATTCTTCTCTGTTTAATGTGAGAAGCGCCTTCGTTTGTCAGAAGCCCCTCTCCGAGCACAATTTTTGCCCTCTGAAGAGCTCTGCTTTTTGTAAAATTACGGTTATGGGTAATCAGCACGTCTTTAATGTGCTCAGGGTTACTGAGTAAGTACATCTTTCTAGCGCCGAGCTTGTAATAGGCTATATCCCCGTATTCCTCTTTTACTCTTATCAGGAACCCGAGCATATCCTTGAAGTAGTCAAACATTGAGCCCGCAAAAGGCAGCCCCTTCGGGCCCGGCGGGAAGAACGGCTGCTTCTCCCTGTAATCTTTATAGGCAGCTTCCATGACCATTTCAAGAATAGGTAAAGCGCCCTCTAAAGTCAATGAGTATTGCAGTTAAAGCGGCATCTGGGGTAAATTATAGTGATGGGTGACAAAGTTTCATATGACGACAACACGATCAGGCGTATATTAAAACAGAATAAGACTATTGCGGTCGTAGGGCTTTCGAACAACTGGAATAGACCCAGCCGCTTCGCTGCGAAATATATGAAGGGATTCGGTTATAAAATTATCCCGGTAAATCCTTCATATAAGGAAATATTGGGTGAAATATGCTACCCTAGTCTCCTTGATATTCCGGGACCTGTCGATATCGTGGATATTTTCAGGCGACCTCAGGATGTTCCGCCGATCGTTGAGGACGCCATTACAATCGGTGCCAAAGTCGTATGGATGCAGCTTGGAGTTATAAATGAGGAAGCTGCCGAAAGAGCGCGGCAAGCTGGACTTGAGGTAGTTATGAACCGCTGTGTTAAAATAGAGCACGGAAGGCTTTTCGGCGGGATTAATTTTCTGGGAGTAAATAGAAATCTAATATCGTCAAAAAAACTATAGATACCAATTTATTAGGAGGGAGTAGAATGTCAGAGAGAAAATTCGGATTCGATACACAGTGTGTACATGCGGGGCAGCTGCCCGATCCTTCAACAGGGTCGCGCGCGGTGCCGATTCACCAGACTACGGCGTATGTGTTCGATAGCGCGGATCACGCGGCAAGTCTTTTTAACCTTGAAGCGTTCGGGAACATTTACACCCGGATCATGAATCCCACCAATGCCGTGTTCGAAGAAAGAATGGCGGCGCTCGAAGGTGGCACGGCGGCGCTCGCGCTAAGCTCGGGCATGGCCGCCCAGATGACCTCAATCCTGAATATCATGCAAACAGGCCACGAGATCGTTTCTTCAAGCACTCTGTACGGAGGCACGTTCACTCAGTTCGATGTGAACCTTAGAGATCTTGGTATTAACGTCACGTTCGTAGATCCCGAGGATCCCGAGAACTTTAAAAAAGCTATAACAGACAAAACAAGAGCTTTATACGCTGAGACCATTAGTAACCCGCTTGGAAATATCCTCGACATCGAAGCTGTTGCCAAGATAGCCCACGACGCTGGACTTCCACTTATCATAGATAACACTTTTGCAACACCGTATCTATGTAAGCCCATAGAATACGGCGCCGATATTGTTGTAAACTCAGCCACAAAATTCATTTGCGGCCACGGGACGTCAATTGGCGGAGTAATTGTTGAATCGGGCAATTTCCCCTGGGATAACGGTAATTTCCCCTGCATGACAGAGCCCTCAAAAGGCTATCACGGTATAAAGTTTTATGAGACCTTCGGGAACTTTGCCTACTCAGTCAGGGCCAGGGTCGAAATTCTCAGAACCCACGGTCAGGCTCTAAGCCCGTTTAATTCCTTCCTGTTCCTACAGGGGCTTGAGACACTTCCTCTCAGGATGGACAGGCACTGTCATAACGCTCTGGAAGTAGCCAAGTTCTTAAAAGATCACCCGGCTGTGACATGGGTTCACTATTCGGGTCTTCCGGACAGTCCTTACAAAGAATTAGCAGATAAATACCTTCCCAAGGGGCCGGGCTCGGTGTTCACGTTCGGAGTCAAGGGAGGCATGGATGCCGGGCGTAAACTGATTGACAGCGTAGAGCTGTTCAGCCACCTTGTAAACGTTGGTGATGCGAAGTCTCTTATTGCACACCCCTCATCTACGACTCACCGTCAGTTAAACGAAGAAGAGCAAAAATTAGCAGGCGTTACACCCGAGATGGTTCGTATCTCACTTGGTCTTGAGAACCTGGATGATCTCATATGGGACTTGGACCAGGCTCTCGCGGCCTCTCAAAAGGCGAAGGCATGACACAGAGGCAACTAGGCGAAAATCCTGTTGTCAACATTAAAGAAGGCTCGGTGGGGCTGGTTTGGACAGAGTTCTATACTTTCGCCGAGCCTCCGGACAGGCTCGTCCTGGATAACGGGAGCGAGCTTGGGCCTATAACGGTTGCGTATGAAACTTATGGCGAGCTTAACGATGCCGGGGACAATGTACTCCTGATAGAGCACGCGCTCACCGCCAACGCTCATGCGGCCGGAAGGCACAATTCCGATGACAAATACCCCGGGTGGTGGGACGTGATGATCGGGCCGGGCCGGGCGTTTGATACCGATAAATATTTTGTAGTGTGCTCAAATATTCTCGGGAGCTGCTACGGCACGACAGGTCCCTCGTCAATAAATCCTGAGACCGGTAAAGAGTACGGACAAACATTCCCCGTAGTCACGATTCGCGATATGGTGCGGGTGCAGAAAAGCCTCATAGATCACCTTGGCATCAAGGGCATTAAATGCGTAATCGGGGGGTCGATGGGCGGGATGCAGGCAATTGAGTGGGCGCTTCTGTATCCTGAGCTTGTCGAGTCCATTGCTCTCATAGCTTCCGGCGCCAATTCCAACCCGCAGTCCATTGCCATACACAAGGTGGGTGTAAGGGCTATTATCGACGATCCCAACTGGAACGGAGGGCACTACTACGGGCGCAAGCTGCCCCGAAACGGTCTCGCCATTGCTAGGATGATCGGTCACATCACCTATCTCAATCACGGGTGGCTTTGGGAGAAATTCGGCAGAAAGCACTCTGACCCCGAAAATATGAAAAAGCGTCTCGACAGTAAGTTCGATATCGAGAACTATCTCGAGTATCAGGGCGAGAAGTTCGTCGATAGGTTCGACGCCAACAGCTACATTTACGTCATGCGCGCGATCGATATCTACGACGCCGCTGAAGGCTATGAGGATCTCATGGAATCCTTTTCCAGAATAAAGTGCAAAAAAGTGTTTGTCTCATCCTTTACCTCGGACTGGCTGTTCCCCACATATCAGTCAAAGGAGATTGTGGATGCGCTCACGGCAAACGGTGTAGACCTTGATTACTATGATATAGACTCTCCCTACGGACACGACTCGTTTTTACTCGAATACCGAGAGCTTACAGGTTATATAAAAAAATTTTTCGACTCGTTTTAATTATGCTGATATCGACCAAGATGTTCCGGGAGTTCAGATGAAGATAGGTTTAGCTCTCGGCGGCGGCGGGGCTAAGGGGTTTGCGCATCTAGGAGTGCTTAGAGTGCTCAGGGAAGCGGGCATAGACTGCGACATCGTGACCGGAACGAGCATCGGCGCGCTTGTGGGGGTGGTTTACGCTTCGGGTAGTATTGAAAGATTCGAGGAATATGCGGCCAACGTAAGCCGTGCCGAGCTTGCGCTGCGTCTCGGACCCAGCTGGCCGGCAATGGGGATTTTTACCGGCGACTACATTGAAAAGCTCCTTAACGATTTTGTTCCCGAGACGAACATTGAAGAGCTCAAAAAACCTTTTGCCGCCCTCTCTGTCGATCTTAAAAAAGCTGAAGTGATAACCTTTACAAAAGGCGACTTGCGAAGAGCTGTGCACGCAAGCGTCTCGATCCCGGGTCTGTTTAAACCTGTAATTTATGAAGACAAGATCCTGGTTGACGGCGGCATCCTCGAGTCTGTCCCCGTAGCGGCCGCTCGAGCGTTAGGGGCCCGTGTGGTAATAGCCGTAGATCTTCTCGCGGATATATCAAACTCCACTGACCAGGAAGAAGGGAACTGGTCGATCGTGGAGATAGTCCAGAGGAGCTCCATCATCGCGCAGAGGCGCATCAATCAGTTCCGCTACGAGAAGGATCCTCCCGATATATTAATAGAGCCGAGGGTATCTCATGTTAAAGTCATGGATTTTCACCGTGGACAAGAGATTATAGAGTGTGGAATCCAAGCCGCGGAAAAGGTGCTCCCTGATTTATTAGAGCGTCTAAATAAGCGCTAGTCATATTGAGAGGAACTAAGACCCCTGCGCCATTCAATTAGAATGAATATCCATACCGGAACGAACTCTACCCACACCACCAGATCAGTGAAAATATCTATCCTCCCCATCGGCTCAAAATAATAGCGAAGATAATAAAGCGGCAGGAGAAGAGTCGGCAGAAGCAGAGAGAATCTCGGAGCCACTGCGAGCAGTGGTAGAAGCCACGTGTAATACCAAGGAAATTGGGTCGGGCTTAGAAGGAATACAAACGCTATGATGAAAAGACTCTTTTTATATAAATCTACGTCTCTGAATCTACCGCCGAAGGTTATGAAAATTATCCAGAGCGCTATGAGCGCCGCGACAAGCACGCGGGCCAAAACGTATTTGTGAAAAGCTTGGTAGCCAAGCGTATCGAGAGCTACCTCGGAAATCAGAATAAGCCCTCTGAAAATTGAATCGTTATTCTGCCACCTTTCTCCATAAGCGATAAACCCGGAGCTCTGGTCAAGCCCCGACATATATACCGGTACGAATAGCGCGCCGAGAATTATCACCATCAACAGTAAAGCCGCGGCAAGTCTTCTCGGCTGTGAGAGTAGGGGGCGCAGCACGAGAGGCAGCAGGAATGCGGGCCATAGCTTTATCCCGAACCCTATAACCAAGCTTAGGGTGGATCTTACGTGTCGGTTTTGTGACGCAAGCAAAAGTCCGCCCAGAACAAAAGGAAATACCAAAACGTCCAGGTGGCCCGAGTTGAATATCTCTTTTACGAGCAGCGGGTTCCACCAGTAAATCATTAAATACGCATATGGCCGCTTCTTTGCCCTAAGGGCGTAGAATAATAGCAAGAGTGTTATAAAATCGAAAACCAGGAGTATTATTCTCCAGGTTATTAAACCAAATGGATCGATTAGGTAAGAGAGAGCGAACGCGGCCTGGGCGATTGGCGGATAGATTGTTCGAACGGAAGGGTTGTTTATATTCTCAATGATTCCGCCTGACTCACCGGCTAGTTCCGCGAGCTTCTCGGGAATACCGTTGTTTCCCAAAACGTTTTCAGGTGAGAAGCTGTAGGGGTTCACACCGCTTACCGTCACCCCTCCGTCCCATAGGTAGCGGAAGTAATCGTCTTCGAGGATCGGCACAGACACGATCATAAGTACCCTCATCGCAATGCCTACTGCCAGTATCCATAGGAAGTAATTCTTAGTAAGAGCTGCTTTCAGTGTCTTTCTGAGTGCCAGCAGATATACAGCGCCCGCTATGACCAGGATCGAAACGAGCATTATTACAGGCTGCTCGGAAAGAGGTATATCTAATGAGAATTGTGGTGAAATGTACCAAAGTATGATGAAGAGGCCGAGGAGTATAATCCCCGAAACTATGGATGTAATATTCAGGGTGTGGTTTTCATTGGGACTATTCATAACTGGAAGACCGGACAGAATTTCCGTTCTATAACAGTATGTCGGGATTCAAATTGAATGAAATACCGGTACTTAAAGCAATCCCTATGTCTTATTCCCCATGCTCTTCGAGAAATTTCTCTGCGTCAAGCGCGGCCATGCACCCGGTCCCGGCAGCCGTTACGGCCTGACGGTACTTATTATCCTGCACGTCTCCCGCTGCGAATACGCCGGGCACGTTGGTTTCCGTGCTCCCGGCTTTTGTGATCAGATAGCCGACATCATCCATTTCGAGCTGCCCTTTAAAGAGCGTTGTGTTAGGGTTATGACCGATAGCTACAAATACTCCCTGCGCTTCTTTCTCTGTAACCTCCCCGGTCTTTACGTTCTTTATCTTCACTCCGCTTACGCCGCCTTCTTTATCGCCGAGCACTTCTTCTACTTCGCTGTCCCAAATGAAATTCATTTTCTCATTCGCGAAAGCACGGTCCTGGAGTATCTTGGAGGCTCTTAATTCGTCCCTTCTATGCACGAGGTTCACTCTGGATGCGAACTTTGTAAGGAAAATTCCCTCTTCTACAGCGCTGTCCCCACCGCCTACGACGATAAGCTCTTTATCTTTAAAGAAGAACCCGTCGCAAGTGGCGCACGTGGACACCCCGTGTCCCAAAAGCTCTTTTTCGGAATCAAGCCCCAGCATCTTAGCCGATGCCCCCGAAGCTATTATAAAAGTATCCGTCTCTAGCTCCGTATCACCTGCGGTCACTTTAAACGGTCTTACGCTCAGATCGACAGAGGTAATCTCCTCCATTATCGAAACAGCGCCGAACTTAACAGCCTGGGCTCTCATAGCGTTCATCAGATCAGGACCCATCACTCCGTCCGGAAACCCCGGGTAGTTCTCTACGTCCGTGGTCAGCGTAAGCTGCCCTCCGGCCTCGAGCCCCTCAAATATTATGGGTTCCAGGTTAGCTCTCGCCGTGTAGAGAGCCGCAGTCAGACCCGCGGGACCCGAGCCCATGATTATCACTTTATGTCTTGTTTTTAGCTTTGAAATGTCTGTCATTTTCTAACCTCGGAGATTGTCTTGGCTTTATACTACATTTGAAGATAAGTTTTTCAAGTTATACTCTAATCCCGCATTCAAATTGTTACGTATTAGATAGCGCGCGTGCGGTGAAGGATTCAGCTTTGTGTGAGGGTCTACGACCCTTTATATTATCAGTACATAGATTAATATTCGTTCATACTTTACAAAACCGGACCGTATTATGAATAAACTTACTCTTCACGACACACACCTGGCATCAGGCGCAAACTTCACAGATAATGGAGATTGGCTATTACCAAGCGACTACGGAGATACTAAAAACGAGTATGAGGCTGTAAGGACTACGGTTGGTATTTCAGACCTCTCGCACCGCGGCAAGCTCAGACTCTCGGGCAAAGACCATCTCAGATTCCTCCAGGGCATGCTCACAAACGACGTAGTAAAGCTTGAGCCCGAAAAGGGCGTGCACGCGGCGCTTCTGACGGTTAAGGGGCGTATGGTTTCGGATATGAAGGTGTACAAAGAAGAGGCTTCCGCGTTTCTTGATCTGGAGCCCGGCCTGAATCTAAAAGTAGCCGAGCTACTTAAGAAATACAGACTATCCTATAAGGCGGATATAGACGACCTCTCTGAAGAGCTCGGGCTTTTCTCGATAAATGGTCCCAAGGCTAGAGAACTACTATTCAAAACTTTAGGAACCTCTCCCAAAGATATGGAGGAATACGATCATTTTCGTGCCGATATAAACGGCAATGATGTAACGGTCGTAAAAGTGAGTAGGACTCCCATGGACGGTTACGATATCTATATGCCCGGAGAAGCTGCTTCCACAGTCTGGAATTTATTCATTACCAGCGGCGAGGAATTCGGCATAACCCCGGCAGGATTTGAAGCAATGAATACTCTCCGTGTCGAGGCTGGCATTGCGGTCTACGGCACTGATATGGATGAGAGCAACATCCCGATCGAGGCGGCCCTTTGGGACGCGCTTGATTTCGAGAAGGGCTGTTATGTGGGGCAGGAGGTAGTGGCAAGGATAAAATGGAGAGGGCATGTCAACTGGCATCTCATGGGGTTTGTGGTCGAGGGAGACAGGGTTCCTGAACCTGGGGATCAATTATTTTTAGGGGAGCGTAAAATCGGGCGTATCACAAGCGGGGTGTTCTCACCATCTTTAGGAAAGCCGATTGCGCTTGGGTACATAAGAAGAGAGTTCAAGGAGCCCGGCACTAAAATCACTGTTAAATCGGCTGAAGACAGTAAATCTGAAACTCAAGATAATGCCGTTGTTTCCAGCATTCCTTTTTAGCTCGGTTATATATCCGGAATATGGTATAAATAGGGTTAATATTGCCCCGAAACTCCTTGATTTTATTTCCCTTTCAATTATAGTATGAAGTTACGGTTGTATTTTTTGAAAAAGTACTTAATAATTAGGGTTGGGTATATTCATTAAAGAGCCGTAATTAATAATTTTTACTCGGGTTTTGCATTAATTCGGTTGGGAGGGTTCTGGAAATGATATTTGACGCTATACTAGGGTGGTTTTCAAATGACCTGGCTGTTGATTTGGGAACTGCAAATACGCTTGTTTATGTAAGAGGTAAGGGGATTGTAGCCAACGAGCCTTCTGTGGTGGCCGTTCAGGAAGATGTGAAGGGCACCAAGAAGATCCTGGCCGTAGGTACGGAAGCAAAGAATATGGTCGGAAGAACGCCAGGCTCAATTAAGGCTATCAGGCCTCTTAAGGATGGGGTGATCGCCGATTTTGACGTCGCTCAGAAGATGCTCGAGTACTTCATCAGAAAAACTCATAATAACCGTAAGAGCTTCGTTAGGCCAAGGATTATCGTATCCGTTCCTATAGGTATCACAGAGGTAGAAAAAAGGGCAGTGAAAGAATCTGCAGAGGCTGCAGGAGCGAGGGAAGTTTATCTGATCGAAGAGACCATGTCCGCCGCAATCGGAGCAGGCATGCCGGTCACAGAACCCGCGGGCAACATGGTTGTCGATATTGGGGGCGGTACCACAGGGGTAGCGGTTATTTCTCTTGCGGGAATTGTTGTTAGCAAATCG
Organism: Thermodesulfobacteriota bacterium; assembly: GCA_965216785.1. Lineage (GTDB taxonomy): Bacteria > Desulfobacterota_D > UBA1144 > Nemesobacterales > UBA2774 > UBA2774. Next base: position 142,122 of record OZ244197.1, on the reverse strand, counting down.
ATCAAAGTAGGCGGCGACAAGCTTGACGAATCCATTCTGCAGTACGTAAAGCGTAACTACAACATGCTGATTGGTGAGAGAACAGCAGAGGATGTGAAAAAGAAACTGGGCAAAGTGCTCGGAAACGGTGACGTGGGCTCAATGAACGTAAAAGGCAGAGACCTTCGAGCGGGTATTCCCCGTACGATTGAAATAACTTCAGAAGAAGTTAAAGAGGCCCTCACCGAGCCCGTAAGTCTCATCATCGAGGCCATAAAACAGACCCTTGAAAGAACTCCCCCGGAGCTTGCTGCCGATATTGTCGACAGCGGAATTATACTAACCGGAGGGGGCGCGCTTCTCGGCAATCTGGACGAGCTCATTAAAGAAGAGACCGGGCTTCCGGTTGCAAGAGCCGATGATCCTCTAACATGCGTAGTATTCGGATCGGGTAAGGCTCTTGATGAGCTGAACCTTCTAAGAGAAGTAAGCATGGCCTATTCTTAGAAACCCGGTTAGATTTCTCTTATTAAACTTAAATACGGTTGTGGGTGGTAAATGGGCTTCTTTAAACGCCGTACTATACTTATTACACTAATTCTGTTTTTTGCGGCTATCCAGCTCTTCTCTCTATACCAGCAGGATAAGGCCGCCAATAATCCCCTATCCAGGTTAGTCCTGGCAGTGACTTATTATCCTCAGAAATTCGTTTCAGCCTCTACGAGCAAGGTTGTATCCGTTTGGTACAGATACCTTGACCTGGTACAGCTTAGAGAGGACAACATGAGGCTCCAGCAGGAGATCGATATTCTTCGTCAGGAAAGGTTTGAGCTTAGCGAAGCACAGGTGCAAAATAAAAGGCTGAAGAAGCTCCTCAAATTTAAAGAGAGAACCTCCTATCCCGTGGTGTCTGCAAACGTGATAGGCGCAAGCCCCTCCATACTCCGCTCCCAGGTCGTCTTAGTCGATAAGGGCACGGGCTCCAGTATAACCCAGGGAATGCCCGTCGCGTCTTACGACGGAATAGTAGGCCGGATACTCGTTTCAGCCGACAAGAGCTCCGAAGTGCTTCTCATCACCGACCCTGTAAGCGCGGTCGACGCCTACATTCACAGAACGCGGGCAAGGGGCATTGTGAAAGGCACCGGCAGCGGCTGTATCATGCAGTATATAGAAAAGAAATCAGACGTAAGCATTGGCGATAAAGTCATATCCTCTGGCAAGGACGGCTTTTTCCCCAAGGGTGTGATAATAGGTACTGTGACAGACATCGAAGCAGACGGCAGCTTTATCACCGCAACTGTTTCCCCGCACGTGGATTTAAATTCGCTTGAAGAGGTGGTTATAATACTTAAAAACGTGGACAGCGTCGTATTAAATGAATAAAACACTATCCATAATATTATTCGCTCTCATATCCTTACTCTTTATCACACTCCAGACAACAATATTATCGCCTAGAAAAGTAGGTTATGTATTCCCGGACTTAAATCTAATCCTAATCGTATTTCTCGGCGTATATTCAGAGGTAAGGGGGAGTCTCGTATTAGCCACGGGTAACGGTTATCTTATGGATGTACTCTCCGGCAATTTGCCGGGCACTTTCACTATTTCGCGCCTGAGCGCGTATCTCCTGGTTAGAACGAGCTCTAACCACGTTTATCTCAAAAAGTGGCTCGTGCAGGGACTGGTGATTTTTGTAGCTACAATTTTTTCATGGACATTTATTATTTCTATATTTAAAATTAGACAGGATACATACTTCACTCTAACGCTGAGTGAAATTATGACTCAAGCCGTAGTTAATACGATTGTAGGAATTCCGCTATTTTGGGTGATTGCGAGGCTTCATGCAAAACTTCAAAAATAGACTCGTAATTGTTACCGTCATTCTGGCTATAGCATTCCTTGTGCTGGCCTCGAGGCTCTGGTATCTCCAGGTACTTAAGGGCGACGAGTTTGAAGAGTTCTCGCTCGATAACCGAATAAGAATTGAAAGAGTCCCCGCGCCCAGGGGAAGGATTCTAGACAGATTCGGAAGAGAGCTTGTCGTCAACCGTCCTTCTTTCGATGTGTACGCGCTGCCTGAAGAGATTCAGGATATACAAGAGCTTAGCCTATCGCTTTCAGGCGTGCTCAATTTAGAGCCCTCCTCCTTAGTAGAGAAAATAAACTCCGCCAAGAAAATAAGCCGCTTCAGTCCAGTGCTTCTGGCCAAGGACATCGACCGTGACCAGCTTGCTTACATAGAGGCCCGTAAGAGCGCTCTCCCCGGTCTGATCGTAGAGGTTAACAACCTGAGAAAATACCCGCGCGGCAAGCTCGGCGCGTCGTTTCTCGGATACATAGGTAAAGTGAGTGAAGATGAGCTCAAGAAGGATCCCAAGACCAACAGAAACGACCTGGTGGGCAAAAGCGGTGTAGAGAAGAATTGGCAGTCCTACCTCCGCGGTGAGGACGGTTACATCCAAAACGTAACTGATGCGCTCGGCAGGGGGGTCGATTCCAGCCTATTTCAAAAAGACCTCACGAACAAAAAGAGCGTATCGGGAAATGACGTCATACTCACTGTCGATATAGATCTTCAGAGAGGAGCCGAGGAGGCGCTTGGTGAGCAGTCAGGCTCCATAGTTGCCGTTGACGTAAATACGGGCGAGGTGCTCGCGCTTGCCAGTAATCCCACTTTTAATCCCGAAGATTTTATAAAAGGTATAGACTCAAAAACCTGGTCAGAGCTCATAAACGATAAATCCTATCCTCTTCTTAACCGTTCCACCCAGGGTGTTTACGCGCCAGGATCGGTGTTTAAAGTCGTCCCGGTCGTAGCGGGGCTGAAAGAAGGCGTAGTAACCCCGGATACGCTCGTAAACTGCCCCGGTCAATACAAGCTTGGAAGAAATACATTTAGATGCTGGAAAAGAGGCGGACACGGATGGGTCAATTTAAGACTCGCCGTAGTACATTCCTGTGATGTGTATTTTTATAAATTGGCTGAGAAATTAGGCATAGACAAATTCAGTAAGTACATAAAATTGTTTGGTTTCGGCTCTCTTTCAGGAATCGGTATAGAAGAAAGGGCGGGGGTAGCTCCGAGCAGAGAATGGAAGCTTAAAAGATTCAACAAACCCTGGTATCAGGGTGAGACTGTAGTCTCCGCCATAGGGCAGGGCTACGTAAGCGCGACTCCTCTTCAGGTAGCGATGATGACCGCCTCGGTTGCCAACGGAGGCGCTATTTTAAAGCCAAATATTGTCAGGAAGATTAAAACCAGAGAAGGTGAAACCGTAGTTCAGAACAGCGCGGAGGTAGTCGCGACCATACCTCTCGAAGATGATAAGATCGCTTTAATACAGGACGCTCTTATAGGGGTTGTCAACGACCCGGGCGGAACGGGGAGAAGGGCCAGGATGGAGAATTATACAGTTGCTGGCAAGACCGGCACAGCGCAGGTCGTATCACTTGATTCTCAAAGCGATAAGAGAAAACACGGAGACCATGCCTGGTTTATGTCCTATGCTCCGGCACAGGCCCCTGAGATCGCGGTCGTTGTGCTTGTAGAGCACGGAGGCAAGGGAGGCGCTGTCGCAGCTCCTCTGGCAAAGCAGATTCTAGAGCTTTATAAAAAGCTTCAGGAGACAAGAGACTTAGATGATAATGTTTGATAGAAGACTGCTCATTGGCTTCGGGTGGTCTTTATTCTTTATGACTATAGCTTTTTCGTGCATAGCGCTACTCAACCTCTACAGCGCTTCATACGAGACCGGGCTTGCTTCATTCAAAAAACAGCTTGTTTGGGTGGTCATCGGCATAGTCATCATGATACTCATATCCTTTATTAACTACCGTCTCCTCAAAAGGTACTCTCTATATATCTACGCTCTCTCGGTACTGCTTCTTGTCTATGTGCTCTTTTTCGGAAAGACAGTCTCCGGCTCATCGAGCTGGATTCAGATCGGCTCTCTAGGGACGATACAACCCTCCGAGTTTATTAAGATCCCGCTGATTCTGGCTCTCGCGCGGTTCTACGACAATGACTACCAGCAGGGTCCTTACGGCTTCCTCGATCTAATTAAGCCCGCTGCGCTAATCGGGCTTCCGCTTGCTCTTGTGATGATGCAGCCCGATCTGGGGACCGCTCTCACCATTATTCTCATCTCGGGGAGCATGGTGCTTTTCATGGGTGTCAGGAAACGCTCTGTAGCTTTAATATTAGTCGCGCTGCTTGCTCTGTCATATCCCGCGTGGAACTTTTTTCTGAAGCCCTATCAAAAAGACAGGATCAAGACTTTTCTCGATCCCTCAAGAGACCCGCTTGACGCAGGTTACAATGCAATTCAGTCACAGATTGCAGTAGGCTCGGGAAGGATAATCGGAAAGGGGTTTAAGGCAGGCTCTCAGTCTCAGCTCAGATTTATTCCCGCGCAGCAGACGGATTTCGCTTTCTCTGTACTCGCAGAAGAGTGGGGTTTTTTGGGCGGGATATTCGCGCTGCTTCTTTATTTTATGATCATCCTTTGGATTCTGGATACTTCGGGACGATCGCGTGATAAATTCTCGATGCTTGTATCGTTCGGAATAGCCGCGATGTTCTTCTGGCACGTCCTTGTCAATGTAGGCATGGTTGTCGGTCTACTGCCCGTTACGGGAGTGCCGCTTCTGATATTCAGCTACGGTGGCTCTTCCACACTTACCGCTTTTATCGGGGTCGGCATCGTGCTTGGGATCAGGATGCGAAAGTTCTCCATGTCTGCAGGAGAGGCTATAGACCTTAAATAGCTTTTCTCTACCTAAAATCCGCTGGGGATGGTACGCCGCCAAGGCTTTTAGATTCCTGGGACGCCCTTACTATAGATTCCGCGAGCAGCTCAGCCGCGACCGAGCCAACGGCATTTGCGTCTCCCTTAAGGCCTCCTGTGGATACTGCTACTACCAGATCGCCGTCTGCTCCTGTGTTTACGGGAGAGATCACTTTGGAAAGTCCGCTTTGAGCCATTATGGATACTCTCTCAAGCTCTCCGTTGGACAGCTCCGCGTCGGTTGCGACCAGGGCTAGTGTTGTATTCCAAGGCTCTTCAAATTCTCTCACCACGCCCTTTCTCATAAGATTTACGGTACCCGGAAAAGTATTCCCGTCAGGCGTGTCTCTAAGCCCTGCTATTACTTCCCCCGTTTTTCTCGATACGATATCTCCAAAAGCATTCACTACCGTAAGTACTCCGACCGTGACTCCGTTTTCAAATTTGAAGCTCGACTGCCCGATTCCCCCCTTCGTCGCATGGCTTATTCCAAGGAGCTTTCCGATACTTGCTCCCGTTCCCGCGCCCACGCTGCCTTGCTCAGTGTTATCACTCTTAGCGTTGACACAGGCTCTGTATCCCATTTCACTGTTCGGTCTCACGGTTCCGTCCCCTATACCGAGGTCGAATATAACGGCTGTGGGAACAGAGGGCACATAAGTTCCGCCGCCCACGTGGAGGCCCGTATTATTTTCCTCAAGATATTTCATTACCCCACTCGAGGCGTCAAGGCCAAACGCGCTACCGCCGGTAAACAGCACTCCGTGGATTTTTCCGAACGTGTTGTGTGAGAGCAGAGGGTCTATCTGTCTTGTACTCGTTCCGCCGCCTCTCATGTCGACTGCGCCTAGTGCGGGTTTATCAAAAAGTATCACTGTACACCCGGTTACCGCTTCAGTGTCAGAGGCGTGTCCTACTTTTATACCTTCTATATCTGTAATTGAGCCCATAGGAATAATACTATAATCAATAGTTTTAAGTTCCAAATATTGTCTTCATACGCGCTTCATTCCGGGCTTGACATGATTTTATAATCAGCTACAATCAAGCACGTTTTGGTTATTAGGGTCAAGAATACATAAAGGCAAATAACCACACCAGTATTTATAGTAATACCCTGTTATCACACTGAAATTATGGGAAAAGCCGACTCTTCATCATAAGTAGTTTGCAGGCAAAGCGAGTGTAGTCGGGTGATACAAAGAGTTCTGTAATTAGGGCATATAATTTCATGAATAATAATATTTACATTCGGTTTACTGTGATTACAGCTGCGACGCTAATGCTGCTTAGCTCCAATATTGCTTTCGCGCTGACAGATGCAAGAGACGTTAAGAATATGGGGATCGATGAAAAACTCGGGGCCTATATACCTTCTGACATAGAGCTTGTAAATGAAACCGGAGATACAGTCACAACCAAAGAATTACTATCCCAAGATGTTCCCACAGTTTTGAACCTAGTGTACTATAGCTGCCCGAGAGTTTGTAATTTCGCGACAGACGGACTTCTTCAAGTAATAGGTGAGCTCAACTACCTTACTCTCGGTGAAGATTATAAAGTACTAACAGTGAGCTTTGACCCTGAAGAAACCCCTGAGCTTGCCGAGTCTAAGGCTCTACGTTACAGAGGGGCGGTTAAAAACGCCGACCCGGGTGTGTCGGACTGGCAGTTTCTTACAGGTAGTGCCGAAAACATTAAAAGTCTTACCGATTCTGTGGGATTCAGATACTTTAAAGACGGGGACGAGTTTGCCCACGGCTCCGCTCTGATTTTTATTTCACCCGAAGGAAAAGTCACGAGGTATCTACACGGTATACAGCATGAACCCTCAGACTTCAGGCTGTCACTTCTTGAGACTTCAAGAGGGGAAATAGGCTCATCTAAATTAATGAATCAGGTACTTCTTTTTTGCTATGGGTTTGATCCGATTGGAAAAAGATATGCACTAAAAGCGCTCAATATTGTTAAAGCAAGCGGGGTTGTCACGTTACTGCTGTTATGCGGAACATTGACATATTTCTGGAGAAGAGAGAATAAGGACCCCCAATAGGAATGGAGGTTTAAAGGATATCATATGACTTGGATTCCCGAAGTTGCATCGAATCTGGCTGGTAAAGTGGACGGGGTGCTGTGGCTTATTACTATAATGTCTGTCGTTTTCTTTGTGCTCATAACGGTTTTGCTAGTTTATTTCTCTATAAAATATAGAAGACGCTCAGAGAACGACGAGACTCCTTACATCACCGGAAGCGAGCCATTAGAAATAATTTGGACCGTAATCCCATCGATTCTGCTTATTGTCCTATTCGTATACGCCTTTGTTGTCTATAAGGACATGAGGACCCCGCCTAAGGACGCGGTCGATATAACTGTGGTAGGAAAGCAGTGGCTTTGGGAGTTTGATTATTATAACGGTAAGAAAACGTTGAACGAGCTTTTTGTAGAACAGAATGTTCCGGTAAGAATGGTGATGAGGGCTGACGACGTGCTGCACAGCTTTTTCGTACCGCAGTTCCGCGTTAAGCAAGATCTCATTCCCGGGCGTTATACCCAGCTCTGGTTTACTCCGACTAAAGTCGGCACGTTCGATTTGTTCTGTGCCGAGTACTGCGGCACCGGGCATTCGAAAATGCTCGCAAAGGTGAACGTACTGAGCCCTGAAGCCTATGATATATGGGAGAACGGAGCCCAGGTAGAAGAAGGCCCCGCGGTTGCCGGTTTGAGTGCTGCGGAGCTTGGGGAAAAGCTATATACGGAAAAGGGTTGTAACGCCTGTCACAGCGTTGACGGCTCGGTGGTTTTAGGTCCGTCTTTTAAGGGCCTAATAGGCAAGACAGGAGAGCTTGCGGACGGCGAAAGCTACTCTGTGGATGAAAATTATATAAGACAGTCGATACTTGAGCCGCAGGCTCAGATTGTAAAGGGGTTTCAGCCTGTAATGCCGTCATTTAAAGGTATACTAAGCGAAGATGACATTTCTGCGCTAATTGCGTATATGAAAACACTTAACTGAAGTTTTTAATCTTTAAGGAGGCGTAATAATGGCAAATAATACTATTGCCGAACATGTGTATGTACCGTTTTTACAAGAGAAACCGGGGCTGCTTTCCTGGCTTGTAACGACTGATCATAAAAAAATCGGAATCCTATATCTAATCTCGATATCGGTTTTCTTCGCGATTGCAGGCATTATAGCGCTGCTTATGCGCTATGAGCTTCTAACGCCCGTTGCGGACTTTGTAGATCCACACACATACAACGTGCTCTTTACGCTGCACGGGTCCATGATGGTATTCTTCTTCATTGTCCCTGGACTTGCGGCGAGCTTCGGTAACTTTCTAATACCGCTTATGATAGGCGCGCCTGATGTGGCGTTCCCCAAGCTAAATATTGGAAGTTGGTGGATATACCTTCTTGGGACCGTGATCGTACTGTTTGCGCTTCTTCAGCCCGCAGATACCGGCTGGACGTTCTATACGCCCTACAGTGCCACGACCGACGCGGACGTAGTGCTTATAACGTTCGGAGTGTTCGTGCTCGGGTTCTCATCGATTCTAACCGGTATGAACTTCATCGTAACTATTCATAAAATGAGGGCGCCCGGAATGACCTGGCACAGACTACCGCTTTTCATATGGGCCTCATACGCAACAGCCATACTTCAGCTTCTTGCTACCCCGGTAGTTGGTATTACGCTCTTACTGCTTATTGCGGAAAGAACGCTCGGAGTAGGATTCTTCGATCCCGCCAAGGGCGGTGACCCGGTGCTATTTCAGAACTTTTTCTGGTTCTACTCGCACCCGGCCGTATACATCATGATCATCCCCGCGATGGGTGTCATCTCAGAGATAATTCCGGTCTTTGCCAGAAAGCCCATATTTGGATATAAGGCAATTGCATATTCGAGTCTTGGCATTGCGTTCATAAGCTTTTTAGTATGGGCGCACCATATGTTCACAGCGGGCATTTCAGAGGTCGCGGCGACTATTTTCTCGTTCCTCACTTTCCTTGTAGCCATACCTACGGCAATAAAAGTTTTCAACTGGACTGCTACCCTATATAAAGGCTCTATTCAGCTCCACTCCGCCATGCTCTATGCGCTTGGTTTTCTTTTCCTCTTCACCATCGGCGGACTCACGGGGCTCTTCCTCGGCGCATTAGCGGCCGATATTCACCTCCACGACACGTATTTTGTAGTTGCTCACATGCACTACGTCATGATTGGAGGTACGGTAATGGGCTTTTTGGGAGCGCTTCACTTCTGGTATCCCAAGTGGTTCGGCAAGATGTTTAACGAGAGTATTGCCAAAATTTCCTGGTTCCTCATCTTCGTTGGGTTCAACGTTACGTTTTTCCCTCAGTTCTTCTTGGGTGTTCAGGGTATGCCGAGACGCTACGCTACATATCCTGAGGAATTCGAATCGCTCATGGCTCTATCAACTTACGGATCGTGGATATTGGGTCTTGGGCTTCTTATCATGACCGTAAACCTGATATCTGGACTATTCTCAAAGGAAAAAGCGCCTCAGAACCCCTACGGGTCGCTCTCACTTGAGTGGCAGGTCCCATCACCTCCGCCTCATGAGAATTTTGAAGAAATACCACATGTTACCGACTGGACTTACGGCTACGGTAAAAAGAGTTAAAAGAGATAATATTTAGCATTTAGAAATAGCATAGGGACATAAATAAAGAAGGATAGAGTTATTAGGAGATAATTGAAAATGGAACAAGCTACTATGGATAAATCCCACGGGCACGAGATGAGCCCGCGTGAGGCTTACGGCGTATCCAAGCTGGGTATGTGGCTCTTTTTAGGCACGGAGGTAATGCTTTTCGGCGGCCTCTTCGCAGCGTACGCGATTTTCAGAGCCAAGTATCCGGAAATGTTTTTGGAGCAGCACAGAGAGCTAAACCGGGAGATGGGCGCAATAAACACATGCGTACTTATATTCAGTAGTATGACAATGGCCATTGGTGTTACCGCGATACAAAGGGGTAAACAGAAGCTTACTTCACTTATGCTTTTTATTACGATCTTATGCGGCCTCGCGTTCGCTGTGGTTAAGTATTTTGAGTACGGAGCTAAATTCTCACACCACATATACCCCGACACCAGTATTTTCTTCTCTCTCTACTTTATGCTGACTGGTCTTCATATGCTTCACGTTTTCATAGGTATAGGTATTCTAGCGACAATTCTAGTTCTTACTATGAAGGGCAAATTCAATGAAAAATACAGCACGCCTGTAGAGCTCGGCGGGCTTTACTGGCACTTAGTGGACTTAATTTGGATCTATCTATTCCCGCTTCTTTATTTAATAGGCTAAGGAGGTATCAACTTAAAATGTCATCACATTCAAGCAGCGAAGAGCACCATATAACGAGTTATAAAACATACATATTAATATGGATTCTACTAATGATACTAACGGCTGTTACCGTTTACGTATCATACATAGATGTGGGTATATTCAATATAGTCGTAGCGATGAGTGTTGCATCCGTAAAAGCTGCGGTGGTCGCGCTCTTCTTTATGCACCTCAAATTTGAAGACAGTATCACCTGGGGCTTTGCTCTTTTCCCCTTAGCTCTATTGGCACTCCTGATAGGTATGACCATCATCGATACTTTTACCAGGATATTTCCTATCTAAGCGGTTTTAGAATATATGATTGGCAAGATCGCCCTTTCACTTCTGTTTTTACTCTTAATATGGGGAAACCTGGTAGCAGGCCTCAAGGCGGGACTCGCATGTCCCGATTGGCCGCTTTGCCACGGCAAAGTACTTCCACCATTTAGATGGGATATCTATATGGAATTCACGCACAGGGTTATAGGCGGCGTGACCTCCGTGTTTATTGTCATACTCGCCTACCAGCGCGTCAGGAGTTATATCGGAGCTGTAAAAGCCCTGCCTGTTATAACAGTGCTTCTACTCATTTTCCAAATTATTCTCGGAGGCATAGTGGTGCTCCTCGAGCTTCCGGTGGACCTTACCACATTCCACTTTGCAAACGCGATGGTCATATTCCTTCTAGTGCTCTACATGGTGTCCTTTGACGGGGTGGAGCAAAAAACTCTCTTCAGTATAGACGGTTATAAGGGAGTGTTCTTTTTCCTAGCCATACTCATTACGTGCCAGGCGATCCTCGGCGCATATGTCAGGCATTCCGATGCCGGTCTTGCGTGCCCTGATTTCCCCACATGTCTTGGCTACTGGATACCGCCCGAGCTGTCGGGGATCATACTGAACCATTTCGCTCACAGGACATTAGCTTACATAATAACGGCAATAGTGCTCCTTTTGCTGCTGTTTTCTTACTCACAAAAAGGACTTGCGAAGTACAGAAACGAAATTCTTGTGATACTCGGGCTTATAATCGTTCAAGTACTCCTTGGCGTGCTCGTAGTAAGCTCAAAGCTCCACTTCCTGGTTATAGCTCTCCATCTTTTAGTAGCGCTATTTATATTAACCGCAGCGTTCTACACTTGGTTTCGGGGTATGCGGGAAAGTAGTGTATAATCTAAAACTCAGTCCCAGGGTCAGGGTTTAATGAATACAATGGAACAAGCCCAAAGCGCTCCCGCGAAGATAGTGGTATCGACTATTCTCCTTGCTAAGCCCGGAATTATTTTGAGCGTTGCTTTCACCGGGTTTGCGGGGATTGTGCTTGCGAACCGGGGTATTCCCTCTCTTTCTTTATTAGTGCTTACCCTCGTATCTCTTCTACTCAGCGCGGCAGGCTCAGCAATTCTGAATAACGTTCTCGATAAGCAGATCGATATCCTGATGAACAGGCTCAGTAAGCGCGTAGACGCTCTCGAGGCACTCGGGGTTAAGAGCGCTGTGGCTATATCGACGGTGTTCCTAGTCATCTCTCTTTTTATATCTTTTTATTACATAAACGTAGTAAACGCCCTTTTAACCATAGCAGCCTTCTTAAGTTATACGCTTCTATACACGCTCTATTTAAAAAGAAGCTCCCCGTACGGCACGATCCTGGGCGGGCTTCCCGGAGCGCTCCCGGTTTTAATCGGATACTCGGCCGTGCAGCCCGCAATAGGCGCAGATGGCTATATATTATTTATATTCATGATGCTCTGGCAGCCGCCACATTTCTGGGCGCTGGCTCAGAAGTATAAGCTCGATTACAAAAAGGCGGGGGTACCTGTGATGCCTGTTGCGCTAGGCACCAAGTTCACAAACGTCATGATTCTTCTTTATTCGATTGCCCTGCTTCCTCTAAGTCTGTCGCTTTGGTTTCTTGGTTATGCCAGCATATTCTTTGCGATATTCGCCGTAATCTCAGGTGTCTATTTTGACTACGTGATCATCTGGAGCACTATAAAGGACAAGGGGTATGGAAGGGCGTTTGGGGTATCTATTATCTATATGCTTGTAATCATGGCGACCTTAATAGTAGATATGGTGTTTCACTCCTCACAAACGGGTCTGCTGAACGTCTTAGATAAGTGGTAATCTCCGCCGCCTGTGCTCTATTGATCTAACACTTTAGCTTTCTAAAATTCCTTTTAGCCTCTCAAAAGGCTCTTTAAGCGTCCGGATAGATTCCACCCAGAATTCAGGCGATTCAAGGTCCTGCCCGATACTGCGTCTTGCTACATTCTCCGCTGTGTCTGAGCCCGTTAGCCTCAGAAATTCCTCATATTTAGGAAGGAAGTCAGAGCCTTCTTTTTTGAAGAGTGAAAATAGCCCCCGGCTAAGGAGATATCCGAACGTATAAGGGAAGTTGTAGAATGTAACCCCCGTGATGTAGAAATGAAGCTTGGACGCCCAGAAATAAGGATCCTCTCCCCCCTCTTCAAGCACATCCCCGAATATCCGTCTCTGTGTTTGTGCCATAAGCTCCTTAAGTCGGCTAACGCTCACTTCCCCTTTTTGTCGCTCCTCGTAAAACGCCTTTTCAAATTCAAAACGCACAGGTATATCCATCAAATAAATCGCGCCGTGATTAACTTCGGTGTCAAGCATCAGCGCCTTCTCCGAATCCTCAACACCGGGGTCTTCTAATACTCCTTCAGCGAGTATCATCTCCCCGAACGTAGATGCCGACTCCGCGAGAGTCATTGGGTAGTAGTGGGCGTAAGTACGTATGTCACGCATCACGTGGCTGTGAAAAGCGTGTCCCGCTTCGTGCGCGAGAGTGAGCACGTCCCCTATCGTATCGTTGTAAGTCATAAAGATTCTCGATTCTTTAGTTAGCAGAGATCCTGTGCAAAACCCTCCGGGACGTTTGCCTTCCCTAGGTGTATAATCAATCCAGTTCTTTTTGAAGGCGCTGTCTACGAATTCCCCAAGCTCTGGGTAGGCTGTAGTGAAAGAGTCTCCCACCAGCTTTTTCGCGTCATTCCACTCAAGCTTTTTCTGGTTTTCAAGCTCTAGCGGTGCTCCCAGGTCATACCAGGCGATCTTGTCCCTATCCATGGTCTTTGCTTTGTACCGCAGTATGTCGCGGGGGATATCTATTTCTGAGTTTATTGCCTCGAACATCGAGTCCAGGGTTTTTCTGCTAATGGATGACTGAAATAGAGCTACTTCCAGAAAATGGTCTATACCCCTGTGGCGGTTAAGCGTTAGCCTCGTTCCTGCAATTGCGTTAAGCGCCCCTGCAGCCACGTCCTCTATTCCCTGCCAGGCTTTGTTCCCGCCTTCGAAAGCTGCTTTTCGTATTTCCCTATCGGGCGTTTCCATAAGCGAGCGTCTCTGAGACATGGGTAGTTTCTTTACGCTTCCGTCAGGGTACTCCATATCGAACTCCAGCTTACTCGACACAGTATCGTACAAACGGCCCCATGCGCCGATGCCGTCCACACCCAGGTCCGCCGCCAGTATCTCCTCCTCGGGCTTCATCCTTTTCTGCGCTTCTTCACGTACCCGGCCTAGATAATACGCAGCCGTCTCAAGCGAGCTCAGGTTAGTAAAATTTGAAAACGCCTCGTCAGACGCGTCCTTGATTGATCTTAGAAGCTCTACGTTTAATTTTGAATATTCAGCTCCGAGTGAAGCCATCTCGGCCTCTTCTTTCAGAAAATCCTCGTTTAAACTGTCCGCTGAAGCTAGACATCCGATGTAAGACCTCAGGTGAGAATAACGAGCGGCTATCTCTTCATTTTTAATAAAAATCTTCTCCCAATCCTCTCGGTTTTCGTTGTCCAGGTGGGAAAGAGAAGCCGCTTCATCTTTCATTGTTAGAATATCTTCTTTTAACTTTGCCTTAAACTCCTTCATCTCAGGGCCCCCGTACTCCACAAAGTAGCTCGTAAGGTCCCAGTCCATATTCCTCTCACTGTTATTCTCAGACATAATGCCTCCGGATTTAATATCAAGTTGATTGTAATTCAGTTTATCTTATAAACGGAAACCCAAGCGGGTTTCGGTCATCTGAATATATTAGATTACCTGAGGCAGAATCCCATGCATCTTTATTTGTGGGTGGTAATCATATAATTTAGGTACGTATATGATGAATGCATTCATTAGAAACTTCTTCAGAAAAGACACGGTTTGGAGGGCAATAAGGGTTGCCGTAATCGTAGCGCCGATTCTGATAATAATTAATCATCACGACCAGCTTCTGGAGATGAATATTACTCCAAGGCTCGTGTTTAAATGCGTACTCACTTTCTTGGTGCCTTACTGCGTCTCCGCCTATTCTTCCGCGATGGCTTACGCGTCGGATGAAATGAGCCGCATGGACGCGCCCGAGTAGCCTTAGAGAAGCGGCCATATGGGATTATCGGACGGGGGTTAAGTACCGGGCATTTCATTTAAGTGCCAGTCGTATTTCAGATAGCCGAGCTTATAGTTGCCCTTCTCGATGAAGTCATTTTTACTCTCTGAAACAAGGTAATCACTGATAAAATTAAGTACGGCGTTATTCTTCAAGCTCTCATTCTTAATTTTCACGCCGTCCCCGTAATTTTTTATAAAATCATCCCCGAACCATTTAAATATCTTGGATACTTTAACCCGTCCGTCTTTCTCGTTAATGGAGACCCCCTTGTCAGGATCATTTACAAATCTTACAGCCGCAGCGGCCAATTGCTCCTCGATCTTATCACCTGTATACGCTTTGCCGCTCAGATCTGGGCAAGATACAGACGCGCACACAATCGCCATGTGTATCCGCGGCTCGTTGAACTCTTTTCTAAGTATCTCGTGCTCAATCTCGTCCAGTGTAACCATTCTGTCTACCGCCCGGAACTGCAGCTTTTTCCATACCCCTTTTATCTGTAGTATGCTGTTCGAGGGGGCGTAGAATATACCTACGAGGCTGAAGCTTCTTTTAATCGGATAGTGGTCGATTATTGCCTTAATCGTAAAAGCGTTGTAAGCGTTTATCCAGAATGCGAGCTTTTCATGCTCAGGCCATGAGTCAAACTCAACGGGGTCAACCGAGCCCATGGATTCGAGGAAACCCTCAAAGTCAGCTCTCGAATCAATAAATCCTTGGTAATTTACCCTGCCTTTCGAAACGTACTTGTTCAGCAGCGAATCATACAGCGCGTAAGATTGGTCAAACTCAGCGCTATCCGTCTTTTCGACTCCATAAGATATTATTGTAAATGAATTTGAGGGGCTTTTTACGAGAAGCGTAATAAGTAATA
Source organism: Thermodesulfobacteriota bacterium (assembly GCA_965216785.1). GTDB lineage: Bacteria > Desulfobacterota_D > UBA1144 > Nemesobacterales > UBA2774 > UBA2774. The sequence continues at coordinate 126,712 of OZ244197.1, read as the reverse complement.
TTGATATTGTTGCTAAGACCGCAAGCTTAAACGGCGCATGTATTCTTTTTATCATTATCGAACCTTTTGAGATCCCCTAGGTTTTGTCGCTGCTTTATTTATACATACGCAAATTATGATTAAACGGATCTTTCAAAAGATTCATTTTCTATGCGTTTTGAGCTAAAACGCTTCATCCAACCTTCGAATCTGATCTTCTGTGAGCCTCCACCCAGAAGCCCCGCAGTTCTCAATTGTCCGCTCTACGCTGTTTGACTTCGGTATCGATACGACGCTTGCCCTTGAGTTACACCAGTTAAGCGCCACCTGTCCCATCGTTTTACCGCACTCCTCTGCGACTTCCTTTAAGACGCTCATCCTTCCTCTCCCCGATATAGTCGGCATTCTCGTCAGGCTCCCGTCGCCGAGCGGGGTGTACGCGAGCACCGTTATATTTTGCTCCTGGCAATATGGCAAAAGGCCGTCCTCAATAGACCTGTCGCTCAAGTTATATCTCACCTGGTTCGATACAATCTTGTAGTTGTCCAGGTAAAACTGCGCTTCCTGGATGTCATCAATGTCAAAGTTACTTACGCCGATAAATCTCACCAGTCCCCTGTTTGCGAGCTTCCCGAGCGCTTCCATCGTACCCTTTATCGGATAGCTCGGGTTCGGCCAGTGTATCTGATACAGGTCGATGTAATCGGTGCCCAGTTGATAAAGGCTCTCCTCGCAAGACCTGAGCACCTCGTCATGAGCCAGGTGTCTGCCCGAGACTTTCGTTGCGACAAACACTTTTTCTCGTATACCTTTTATAGCTTCTCCCACGACGTCTTCCGTATAGTATCCCTCTGCCGTATCGATCAATGTAGCCCCAAGCTCAATACCCGCTCTCAGCGGCTCGACCCCTCCTTTATATCTCCAGGTACCTAGCCCAATCTCTGCTATCATCACCCCAGTATTGCCGAGTTCCTTTAACTCCATTTTGTCTTACTCCAATCTATGCAGGCTTCAATATATCAATCTTAACACTTTCTCTCCCCGGTATTAATAGTAGTTGATTATTCCGATGAATATCATTTATTATTAACCATTCATTTTTAAGTTGGAGGGAAACACGATGGATCAATCACTTTTTCTAAGGTTCAATCTGGCTTTGCTGATTCTTGTACTGGCTCTACCGTTTAAGCTTGCCTACTCGGCGGATGTCCAGGGAAGCCAGGACCACCCCAAGGTCTCAAGGTACGATGGCTCTGAAATCACAGATTATGACTTCAGGGAGTTTGACGAATATGTTCTTCTTACGGGCAAAGTGGTTCATGCCCCGGGAGAGCCCGGCAATTCCAAAGCGGAGGCAAGTGAAACTCTGGAAGGAAATGTTACTAAAATCTCGTACTACCTGCCCGAAGACCGCTCCACATTAGAGGTATTCAGGAACTACGAAGATGCCCTTAAAGCAGAGGGTTTTGAAATCCTCTTCACTTGCAGCAACAAAGAGTGCGGAGGCAGACCCTTCAACCACAAAGTGGTCGACTACAAAAACGGCTTTGGGGATAATTACTATGAACAGCGCTATCTTGCCGCAAAACACACGGGTGAAGACGGGGATATTTACGTCTCTCTCTACACCGTTAAGAACACCACGGGCGGCGGCCCCGACAAAAACCATATCTACACACAGGTAGACATCATCGAGATTGCCCCCATGGACGAGGGGCTTGTTACTGTGGATGCGAGCGCTATGGCAGAGGAGATTTTCGAGACCGGCAGTATATCGATTTACGGCATCCTCTTTGACTTCGACAAGGCTGACATAAAACCCGAGTCGGCAGCGACAATTAAGGAGATCGCGACACTTCTGAATGACAACCCGGACCTAAAGCTCTTTATCGTGGGTCATACGGATAACAAGGGCAGCCTGGACTATAACTCCGATCTCTCTCAGAAGAGGGCGGAGGCTGTTGTCGGAGTATTGGTGAGCGAGCACGCGATAGACCCTGCGAGAGTCACCCCGAAAGGCCTCGGTTTCCTCGCCCCTGTAGCATCTAATTCTACTGAAGAAGGTAGAGCAAAGAATAGAAGAGTAGAGCTCGTGGAGTACTAAGCATTCCATCAATTAGGCTTCCAAGATAAAGTTTTTATATTAAGGACGCTTTCTTGACATTTTTTCTTCTGTTGGTTATATCCTTTAAAAGATTAAAGGATGTCATGATATGACTTCCATATATCAAAAATTAGGTGGCGGAGATTCATCCGGGCCCAGAAATCCCTTTCAGGCCTGTGATAATGACTTATTGTCTCACTCGTTTTTCCCGGTTTTAAAAACCATACGTACATAAGGAGGTTTAAAAGAAAGCCGTTTCGCTTTTCTGACGGTGTATTGTCGATATTGAAGCTTCAGTAAACGAGGACTTATTTTATTCATAGGGTAAACAGACCCAAGGAGGATGGTGGCGATATGAATAATAAGAACGGCGTTTTGCAGTTAAAGAAGGAAAAAGAAGCTCATAGTTTCGAGGATATAAGAGAAGCTTTTAATCCTTTCTCTCTTCATTCGGGCCCCCGGATGCTCATTTACATGTACATAGACGAGAAGTACCACGAGCGTAAGCGCAATGAGTACGTGCTCTGCCGTCTCATGGAATACAAAGGCACTTCCCAATCATTGTACGATAAATATCACGGTAGCGAGCAGGCGGAGAGTGATATAAAGCCGCTTGAGGCTTTTCGCTGCTGGGCATGCGGCCACGCAGGCGGCAGTTTGGTTATGGTTTCTGTAAACCAGTTCATATGTCCCGACTGCTACGGCAGCCTGTCAAGGCTCTTTCCCCCAAGTGTTTAGAGTCTAAAAAAGCACACGGGCGGAGTGTATGTGCCGCGTCATATCAGTCAAGAACCGTACTAATTGAATAGACTGAGAACTGAGGATCAGCTATCTTTAAATTAGTCGGAAAGTAAAGGCTCCAGCGTTCTTTGTGATTTAGCAGTTAAAATTCTTCTAAATAAGTCAAAAGCGCTCGGCGCTGCGGCGCGTATGACTTCTTAATGCGATGGCGGATACTGTAAAAAAGACCCTATTATCTGATCAGGACGAGAGGTTTCTCACAGATACCAACATTCCTCTTCGCCTCTCGTGTATTACAACACAGGGCTGGCCTATGATCCTATCTCTTTGGTATCTGTACTCAGACGGTAAGCTCATTTGCTCCACTCAGAAAAGCTCCAAGCTCGTAAAGTTTCTTAGTCAAGACCCCCGCTGCGCATTTGAGATAGCTCCCGAAACCCCTCCCTACCGCGGCATAAGAGGGAAGGGAACGGTAAATTTGGTAGAGGAGGGAGCGATGGATATTTTGGAAGAGTTGATCATCCGTTACTTAGGTGGCACGGATTCAAGTCTGGCCAATTATCTCCTTTCGCGCGGCGATGAAGTAGCGATAATAATAACCCCCCAAAAGCTATATACCTGGGACTACTCAGAGCGGATGCAGGACGCGGTAATTAAATAATCCTTCTCAGTTTCAATATATATATTTTGCAGTCCACTCATGCTATAGTAAATTAACTCTCAATGAGATGTAGCTCATGAAGAGACTGAATCAAAAATGACAAGGTAGAAGCCAACCTGCTTCTTTTAGAATCAATTAATGGAAGGATCTAGATATGAAATCTGTTACATCAGTTATGGCATTTATTCTTCTCTTTTGTTTAGCGGATAATTCATTTGCTTATAGGCCGCTTACTGCTGCAACAATCAAAAATAACACAGGAGTTACTTTAACGGTATGGGCGGAGTACTATTCGGATCACTCTCTTGACTATAGTAAGAAAACGATAACTAATGAGATAGAAATACCCCCCGGGGGATATCATGATTTAGGTGTGCCTGTAGGGATAATAACTTTGCATGCAGAGGCAAGAGGATACAAAAACCCTAGAACAGGTAAATATTATAAAACAAAAAAGTCTTTTCAGAGAAATAATCCCGGCGTGGATCAGAATCCGAATTCCATATATTGGGGTGTAACATATGAGGCTTTAAATATGGATCCATCTATCCGTGATCCAAAGGTTAAGAGCTTTTCAGGTATGTGGGAATGCGGCAAAGCGATACTCAACATCAGGCAAAATGGAAGTAATCTTGAAGGGCATATTTCTGGTAATGCAAATGACCATATATGGATAAAAAATAAAGGCGGGGGCAAAATAAGCGGAGACGTCAAGGGTAAAAATAAGGCTGATATATATATAGAGTTCCCGGATGGTTACTATATGGCGGGCAAGAACTTCACTCTTAGAAATGAAGGGGATTACATGTCGGGACTTGATCCGATCTTCACGCCTGCCGGAAATTATTCGAGCGGTGGAGCGGTTGTGTTAAGGTGTAACAGGATGTAGTCGAGCAATTCAAACATGGATTAAAGAGGAATTATCTAGCTGAATTCATTCTTCAACACCCATTCCTCTCATATAATTAGTGATAAGAGAATTTACTTTTGATTTGAGCAATTCGTCACTGCCGAGACCTAGTCTATCGCTTACACCTAAAAGGCATATTCCGTGAACGCCTCCCCAAACTACCCTTGTTTCATATTCCGCCCTATTCATGTTTCCATTGAATATTGGAGCTATAATTTTTACCGGCAGCTCGAAAATGCTCCTGACCTTATCGGAATACCATTTTGGCAATAGATAATCTTTTGGATGCTGAAATTCAAATAGAGCAGACCAAAGGTGAGTGTTGTCTCTTGCAAACTCGACATAAGACTCTCCTAGCTGTTTTAGCGCCTCGACTCTGTTTTTGCCGGGTTTGGAGTTTTCTTCAAGATGTGCCTTTAGGCTTTCCAATGTAGTGTAGTTTATGTGACAAATTAGGTCAGTGAAGTTATCGAATACATTGTATAATGTTCCCACCGTGTATCCTATTTCTTTTGCGACCTTCCTCGCACTTAGCCCTGAAAAGCCTTTAGTTTCTATTAAATTCCTTCCTGCATCTATAGCCATCTGCTTAATCTTATCACGTGAATGATCGCTTCTTCTTCCCATATACATAAGTATAACTGATTTTTTTGAACATTGTTAAATTACCTCTTGAACAGTGTTCAATTCTGTGATACTATGGAATTAAACAGTGTTCATTTCCTGAATGGGAAATTCAATGCGAATTAAAAAGAGGTAAGAAATGAACGAACTTAAAAGATTTAAATACCTACTTCAAATCCTGGGGATTTGCTCTCTTATTCTCATTTTCTTCAGCTTCTATATATTTGGAATCTATACAATGCTCTCCGAATCCCTGAATGATGTGAGCACATTAATAGACATAACTAAGTGGAAACGTCTGAATTATGGATAAGGGTCTTTAACAATAGATTACAAGAGTGGGGTGTAAATATGGATGCGTGGTTTAATGAGATTATTGATGTTTGTATATATGGGTTATGTCCAGTGCTTATAGCGCTTTTCTTGTTTGCTATAGAGATAGTTAATAAGATCAAAGATTGAGGGAAAGGGTGAATTATAAATCGAAGAGTTCCCCAATAGGAGGCTACGGTGGTGCAGAACGACACGCAATATAGCACTGATAGCGCTAATCGACATAAAAGTAGTTTATAAGTCTAGGCATGTGGCAAAAAACTTATTGGAGGGTAATTATGAGACACCTAAAATTAATTGGATTTTCTGTATTAGTCGTATTGATAGGGCTCGGAGTAGTCGGCGGTTGTAACAGCGGGCAAGATGGAGACTCATTTACAGAAGATCCGCCGCCAGAGCAAGCTGTAAATGTAACGACACCTGTCCTGCTGACACCGATTAATCACGATGTAATCGAGCAGAACAATCCGAGCATAGGCTGTCCTCTTGATCCCGTCCGTGGTTATGGCCATAGAATTTTTTTTGATTGGACCGATTCCGACTCACCTAACGGAATTAAAGGCTATCACATATTTGTTATGCGTACCGGAGCTACATTACCAATAATCAATACTTTTGTACCCAATTCAGAATATACCGATACAAGCTGTAACTCGTTTGTGATAGATAGCAACCTTGGCGGCTGGACGTGGACCGTGCAGGCCGAGGACAACCGCGGGAATTTAAGCCCTGTAGCGTCCGGAGAGTTTAGATTTGAGCCTTGCAGGTTAGATGAAAAGAGTCTGTGCGGCACTGGTTTTCAATGTGATATAAAGAATATAACTATACGTGTACTTGCTGTAAGAGTATCTGATGACGACGGTAGCCGTAGTGCCAATATCACACCGCAAGAGGTGAAACTTTGGCTAGACAAAGCTAACGAGACCTTTGCCAATTCTAAAATTCAGTTTGAGTTTGAGCCAAGTGAGACGGGGCCTGATTGGATGGAAGTAATGAACACAGATATGAACAATATACTCTTTTCGTCCACGTCAGGTCCGGTATGGGAAAATGTAAGGAGTTTTGGTAATTCAATTGCGGCAGAGTTCCCAAATAAAATAGTTGTATTCTTCCGTCACGGACCCGGGAATTTTCCTACTGGAGGAGGTTTCTCTTCGACTGGATATGACTTCATTGTTATGCCGGGATTTAACGATACTGGTATCTGTGGAGAGCAGAATATAGAACTATTTGGACATGAAATTGGCCATTACTTTGGACTCAGCCACACATTTGCCAAGGAATTCGACACTCTAGCCGAAGCCGAGGATTTTCTTTTCGATAACGGGGGCAACGCAAGTGTATTCGATGGTGACGGTCTCTTAGATACGCCACCTGATCCCTTTATACGCGAGATCGACTGCACTGCGGCTACGACTGTTAATCTTAACGGACAAATCTTTCAACTGCTTCGAGACAATAATATGTCTTATTACTATAAGAACAATTTGATGAAAACACACACAGAAGAGCAAAATTTGATAGTTCATAATTGGATACAGATACGATTCCCAAGTGAAGTTGAGTTTGATGAATGTGCATTCTGAATGTAAAAAATGTCTCATTTTTAATACAAGAAGGAGGATCTAACATGAAATTCAAACAAACTGTAATGAATATATTGCGTCCCATCACTTTAATACCATTACTCATGGTCATAATAACGAATATTGTTTTTGCAGCATCCGTAACTCTGATTTTAACTTTTGGGTCCTGTGGTTCCGGTGAAGGCGAATTTGATGGTGCATCTGATATAGAATTGGATAGCGTAGGCAATATCTACGTTGCAGACACTGAAAATAAACGTATCCAGAAGTTTGATTCAAACGGCAATTTCATTTTCGAGTTCATAACCAATCATACTGACGGCTTATTTGACGGCCCAACAGATTTGGGGTTGGAGAGCTCAGGCAATATATACGTAGCTGATGCATTGAATCGCCTCATCCAGAAGTTTGATTCAAGCGGCAATTTCATTTTCGAGTTCGGCACACAAGGCTCGGATGATGGTGAATTTGGATTTCCATCTGCCATCGCATTAGACAGCTCAGGGAATATCTACGTCACAGACTCGAATAATGATATTCATGCGCAAGAGAATAATCGCGTGCAAGTATTTGATTCAAACGGCAATTTCATTTTTAAATTCGGCGCTAAAGGCTCGGGCGATGGCGAGTTTATGGGGCCTTTAGATATAGAGTTGGACAATTCTGGGAATATCTACGTTGCGGACTCGGCTAATCATCGCATCCAGAAATTTGATTCAAACGGAAATTTTATTTTCAAGTTCGGCAGTAATGGGACAGGTGATGGTGAATTTATGTTTCCTGCTGACATTGCGCTCGACAGCTCCGGCAATATATACGTCGCAGACGCTAACAATAATCGCATCCAGATATTCGATTTAAACGGAAACTTTCTTTTCAAGTTCGGCAGTAGCGACGAAAATGCTAGGATTCAAATCGTATCCCCAAATGGAGTAGCCGTGGACAGCTCAGGCAATGTATACGTTGTAGAATCTGACCGTGTCCAGGTTTTCTCTGTGGCACTTGGCGGTGCAGGAGCCGGAGCCGGCGGTGGGTGTTCTGTAGCGCCAATTGGCCCTGCTTCATCGATTCCGGTTTTTCTATTTATCCCTTTGGTAATAGCCGCCGTGAGAATAGGATTAGGTCGTTGCCAGAGAAAATTCAGAAAACCAATGCGGAGGTTAAATGTATGAATACCGTTAAAGGATATAAACTCCAGGGCTTTCTATTATTAGTCATTATGATAAGTGTCTCATTATCGGCTTGCGATACTCCTGAATGCTGTGGAATAGGCTGCGGCGTCCTTGGAGGGAGCTCAAACTGTAATCGTTCTAGACCGTCCGAGCCTTTCATGGGCTTTCACGAACCTAATGACATAGTAGTAACGCCAGATGGAGATTTTGCGGTGGCTGATCAGGGGGCGTTAGTGCATGTGGATCAGGTTACAGGGGATCGTGTGATAATCTCACAATTTGCACCCCTAGATAAAGACCGTACGGGAGGTGGTGCGAATATTGGTATTGGTCGAATTGCGGTAAGAGCAGGCGGGGATTTTGCAGTACTTGGTGGTAACACGGTTGCGAATGTAGATCAAAACACAGGTAAGAGAACAATCATTTCCGATGAAAACACTGGTGTCGGGCCTGAGTTTTTCTTTTTGAGAGATTTGGCAGTGACACCAGATGGCGATTTTGTGGTGGTTAATGGATTTCAGACCGCAGTAGTACATGTAGATCAGATCACGGGAGACCGTACGATCATCTCTGATGAGAATACGGGCAATGGTCCGGGCATAGAGGTCCCTGTTAGCATAGAATCAACATCAGACGGGGATTATATAGTACTTGATATTGTTACTGGATTGGGTGGCTTCGGTACCGTAATACATGTGGATCAGATCACAGGCGACCGCACGATCATTTCCGATGAGACGACCGGGATTGGACCGGAATTTGACATGCCCGAGGATATAGCAGTGACGCCTGGTGGAGATTTTGTGGTAGTTGATTCTGGTATGGGTGCTGTAGTGCATGTTGATCAGTTCACAGGCGACCGCTCAATCATATCTGATGGAAACGTCGGCATGGGTCCGGAAATACTGCTCCCTAAAGCCATTGCAGTGACTGCAGATGGAGATTTTGTAGTAATTGATAGAGAACGTGATATACGTGCAGTTGTGTTTATAGACCAATTCACTGGCGACCGGACAATCATTTCCGATGAAAACACCGGCAGCGGTCCGTAAAAAAACAGGGAAAATAAAATGAAACACAAATCATTTTTTATATTTTGTTTAAGCCTGTTCATCCTATCAGCATCCTGCGCCCCTAAAACCAGGACTATTATTCCTCTAACTGAACCGGATAAATCCAGAATCAAAAAAATGGCTATACATGTACAAGCAGACGAAGAGCTCCAGGCAAATATTTCTAAGATGCAAAAAAGATATTACGAGATTTTTATGAATAGTGAAGCCTCAGGATTGATAGCACCTTTCCTTTTGGTAGCTATGGTGGTTGAAGAATTACGCAGAAGTAACATAGACAGTAATTATGCGGATGAATTTGGAGAAGATATATCCGAAATCAATATTGATACATTATTGTCTGAGCATATTGATGATTATTTTGAAAATACGGGTGCTTCTTTCGAAGCTGAGATTTCAAAAGTTCAAAGCCCCTCGATATTGGCACAACAAGGTTTTGACACGGTGTTGGATATTGCTATAGAAAATATTGAAGTAAAGCTTTGCCCTAAACAGCTTGTATCGGGTTTCATCGGGGAGAAACCTTATTTGGGACCGCTAAGCTCAGATGATACAGGATATAACGAAGCTATAACGAGATGGAATGAAGTTTATGGTCAATACACTTATAGCCGTATAGGTCCAAGTGGTGTAAATGAGCTTCTATTTAGTTCTGAAACGGCAATATCTAATAAGCAAGCAGAATTGCTAAAAGAGCTAGAGACATTGAAACCGATTATAGAAAGATATGTCCAATATTCAGTTAGAACGTGGATAGACTTAAAAGGGAAAATGGTTTCAACCAGAAATGGAAGAGTCATTTGGGAAAGAGAGGAATTGTATTATGACCCTAAATGTGAATATGTGGAAGACATGCAAAGCAATACTGAACTTGTAGTGAATATGTTGACTAGGGCAATTGGTGATATCACAGTAAATGTTGTGAATGAGATTCAATAATATGAAACAGTTTAGAAGAGCCTAATTAGAATGAATCAATATACATTATTCGTCTTACTAACATTTTTTGTATCCTGTTCCCCGTTCGCTAGCTATGTGGGCATTAAAAACAATCCTTCTAGTATCCAAACGCTCATAGAACCTGGGGATAAAGTAAAAATAATAACAAAAGATGATGAGGAAATCTCTTTTGTGGTTGTTGAAGTAACTGATGATGCGATATTGGGTGAGAGTGATAGGGTTCAATTCACAAATGTAGGCAAATTACAAAAAGAAACTGTCTCCGGCACAGCAAACTTTTGGTGGAATAATTATACCGTAGGGGAAGACTGGTGGATGGACGGGTGGTGTGATTCCTTCGAATATAATCCCGAACAAAAAGAGTGGGTGTGCTCGGACTAGATACAATCAACCGAACCTCTTAAAGGCTGTATCGAAGCTAGATAAGTATTAAGTGTCATCCATATTTCAATGGCAATATTTAATACACCGAGGGCGTGTACAGAAAAGCACTGAAAAAAGTACACTATGCTCTCTTGCAACCCGCTCTATTTATAGTAAATTAAATGCTCACGGGGTGTAGCTCAGATTGGCTAGAGCGTTGCGTTCGGGACGCAGAGTATACCACCTTAGACCCACCTAAAATACCTAGTAAGTACAATATGTTATATGGTTCCTAGTCCAGTTAAGGCCAAGGCTGTCTAACCATGTTCTAACCAAACAGCCCTAGACTTACCAGATAATGTTAAAACCCACCATCTACTGAAGGACCTTCCTGTGAATCAACTTCAGGAGGCATGCTATGGCTTCATTAGCATACAAACATAATTCTTATTATGCCGTATTCAGTATTAATAGAAAGAAGAAGTGGATTAGAATTGGGAGAGTAGATAAGAAGGAAGCCAGAAAGATTCTAAAGCAATTGGAACTGGAACATATAAAGGGTAGGTTAGACATTAGAGAGACTAAAGAAATACTCTTTTATGACTATATAGATCAATACCTGAAATATTGTAAAACCAATAAGGCGAAATCCACATATAAAAGAGAAATTCAGGCCATCAAACATCTCAAGATTTCATTTGGTAATTTGAGTCTAGCGAAGATAGATAATAAATGCATTGAGGATTATAAATCTATCAGAATAGATCAAGGGTTGGCTCCTTCTAGTCTCAATAGAGAACTTACAGTTCTTAGTGCCATACTAAAAAAGGCATTAGAGTGGAACTTTATTGAAAAAGTGCCTCATATTACTATTTTAAAGCTACCAAAAAGACCACCTAACTTTCTATCTATTGAAGAAGTTCAGCGTCTATTAGAGTGCTCTAGTGCATGGCTCAGACCTATAATAATAGTTCTAAGGAATACCGGCATGAGGATAGGAGAGGTATTACAGCTTAAATTCACTGATATAGACCTGGAGAATAATGTGATCATAGTGAAAAGTCAGAAGACTAGCAACTACAGGATAGTTCCTATCAATTATGAGTTAAGTGAAATGTTAGAATGGTTGAGTAAGTACTATGTACATCCCAAATCAATGCAGGTCTCAATTAGACATGCTGACCAGAAAAACTATCTAATCTGTCACCCTGATGGTTCTAGGGTTACGAGTATTAAGAACAGCTTCAATAAAGCATGTTCTAAAGCCGGAATAAAAGCTACCCCTCACTCAGTAAGACATACTTTTGCATCACATTTAGTCATGAATCAGGTTGACCTAGTTTCTATTAAGGAACTACTCGGACATTCTAGTATTTCTACTACTATGATTTACTCTCATGTGTCAAACGATTATAAGAAAAAGACCGTGTCTAGATTGCCCTGGCTAAATAAAAGAGAGTGAAATGTAGTTTTGATTATTGGCATATTTCTTTTATATAATCGCAGGTTTGGAAAAATCCTAATTCACCTGATTTTGAGAGATCTAGACAGCTAGTTTCTATCTGACTGATGCTTATTCGTTCTATACCCCTACGGAAGTATGCTTCAGGATATTTAGCTCTAACTGAATTAGCGAACTGTAAGGACTTATAAAATTTAGGTCAATCCATAACAAACAGGCTTAATTAGTTTTTATCCCTTAGATAGTCTTTTACTTTTCTTGTATTCAAATAAAAGATTACAATTGATATGATTATGATTATTAATATTCCCAAAAGGGATAGTTTAAACTCTAGATAAGCTATCAATATAAAAAAGGCAAGTAGTACTTGAGCACAATATGATGCCCATTTTCTTCCTCGCAATATTTTGTAGCAAGACAGAATCAACAAAATAAAAGTTGGCAAGCTCAGAAAAAATCCTAATACAAAACTTGCATTATCGCTAAAATCAATTTTACCTACATTATTAAAGAATCGTTTTAGGCCAAAAAGAGATAATAGTATTAGGGATATACATACGAACTTAAGTAAATCTGGTGCATCCGATGGAGGTGATTTAATCTCATCTACAGTATCTGAAGGAATATTTGATAATTGACTAAAAATTTCATAAAGTCTAAATTGTCTTTCTGACAGTACTATTTCACCGTTTGCTGTATTAATTGCAGTTGTTCCCGTGCTTCCATAAAATTTGACACTTTTAATATTATCTATAGAAAGTACATACTTGGGTTCGTGTAATTTATTTGTTAGGAAACTTAGTTTGGGTTTTTCTTGGAACTCTACATCATGTCTACTAAATATTAGATTTATTCTTGTATTTTCGTTAAATTCTGAAATACCACTTCTATAAATTACATCTATTACTTTATGCGGTTGGTTGCCAACAATATGACCACAAGATGGGCAATATATTGAGTTATTGGGTATTTCCTTTCCACATTGTTCCGATTTACAAATCATATTATTAAGTTATAGAAATTCACACTACTTTTCAAACTTATATTTAGATACATATACTAGACTCATATTGTGAAGATAGATTGAAGATAAAATAGTGATTAGTTCAAGTCCCGATAACTCAAATTAAATTCTTTGAACACCTTACTTACATATCCTTTGGATATACCCAATTCCTTAGCTATTTCTTTTTGTTTCTTGCCTTCCTTATATAGTCTAACAATGTCCCTTTTCTTTGGAGTATCGAGCTTCTTACCTTGCTTTCTTCCAGGTTTCAGTTTAGGAGGTCTTCTCATATCATTGTTTTCTACTTCCTTGGCATCTAGTGCTCTACTCCAACTAAAGTCACAGAATGGATTCTCCACTTCCTTAAATAGTCTTCTCTTTCCATCCCATTTTATTTCAATACTGGATTCCTTCTTTTCCATAGAGTTTAAATGTTTTCCTTCTAGTATGGATTTTTCATACTTAACAGCTTTCTTAGAAGTGAACGACATGTCAGGAATGTTTCTAGTCTTATATCCCTCGATCATAATATTCCGAAACTCTTCAGGTTTACACGATACAGCATGCCTAGCTAAATGTCTTTGCCTAGGGTTTTCATTTAGAGGATTTAGAGCATACAATCTAGCTCTTATGATTAGTCCATGGTCAACATCATGTTCTTTCCTGAGATTGCTTCCTACACTTCTTAATTCGTCCAGTGAATCACAATTTATATCTATGTCTTTTGGTAACAATACGGAATCAGAGGAGATAAAATATGTGCCCTTACATATAAATTCAGACATTAAGGCTCTAGCTTTTCCTAAAATTAGAGAAGCCCATTCCGGATACCACAGAGAACCGACCTTGGCTTTCCTATAATTATCAACCCTCCCATATACATCCCTGGAAATACTGCCTTCATGTAACATTCCTAATGTCTCATTGTTCTTATCCCTTTGTACCAGCTTGCCAACAAGGGAGTTCATTTGCATTTTATACATGATATATTCAAGACTTCCCTTCTCAGAATTTTGCTTCCTCTCAAGCATGTCATTCATGAAGCTGGCTAGGGGGTGTTGCTTTTCTCTTTTGGTAGGATAGAAACAATAACCTGAAAGAATCATATAATCACTGAGACCTAGCTTAATAGCCATTCTAAGCTCAGAAATAGTGCAGTAAGTTATTCCAGATAGGGGGAAATATAGAATATTATCCCTTAGACCAGACACAGGCAGGCATGGATAAAATGTTTCAGGTGAATAGCTAAACTCTACCTCGACGAAACCCTCAGCTTGGTTAAGAAACTTTTCAGCGTTTCTTTTATTGTAGTTAACCCATCTAGTATTAGCCACTGGTAATGGCTGTAGTATGGAAGATGAAGGATATAGAGAATCTACATCGTAATATATGAGTCTTTTGTCTTCAAACCGGCCTCTGCAGAAAGTTTCTATCCTTGCTCCATGATAGGCCAACATGGAACATTTTCTAACATTAAGATCACCATTGAATATCTCTTTTTTCTGAGGAACATCGTAATATTTTTCATCACCATCTGAAAGAGTTTTCTTTTGCTTCCTAGCCTCTTTAATAGTTTTTGATCTTACAGTTGGTTTATTAATATGATCTCTCTGGAATATGTATCCAGCTAGTGAGGGGAGTGAATAGAAGTTGAGCATGTCTACATTATGATTTTCTACAAAGAATAACCTGAGTCTCGTGAATGCCTCAAAAGTTATTTCAGCATCCATTAAGCAGTCATTCCCGAATATATCGTCATCAAATAATTGGCTTATGTCTAAATTCTCAAATCTCAATTCCTTAAGTCTTTCAAACAACTCATTACATGTGACTCTATGTATACCTATATAATTGCCTATATCTTTGAGACTTTTATTTATAAGGCTATAAATATCAATTATTCTGAGCTTGAGATCTTTATTTAGAAGTGTGTTATTAATTGTGCCTTCTAAACATAAACCCTTACCTATAGGTTTTAGTTTGTAGTTCTTAGATATATCAAAATGGCTTAATTCATCATTTGCATTATGGGTTATGAGGTAAATGCAGTCTGAATCATATTCAATTTTAAGTTCAGAAAGGAAATGAAAGATATAATCTGAAAGAAGTTTTATAGTGTATTTACCGTTGCATGTATGCGGTGTGTTATAAGGATAATATATATCGTTGGCAAAGTACCTTCTGGTTTCCCCATCAACATGGAAAGACAGAGATAGATACTGAAACATTCCTTTATAAGGATATAAGTTAGCATCAAATCCTATTATAAGTGGGTTCTCATGTATCTTCTTTTCACGTTTTACTGGGGTTATTACACTATTGTACTTGGAATCATCTATCCTACTGAGTTCTAATTCATTCATTATTAATCACTCCAGAGCCATAGATTGATCTATCTGCGAAACCATGGTCTAAGATACTATTATCATTGGATTATCTTGATTTATGTTTAGGTCTATAATTCTACGTCTTGTTAAAAACCATTGAACCTGATAATCTATCAAATGTCAATAGGTAATTTGTAGTATTTATACAATAGAAAGTATATACTATGTATTAGTGTTTGTGACAGTTTATCCACTTGGATATGGGGTGGATAGGTCTCAATTGAACCATTATCTCTGTAGGTCTATAGCAACTATTTCTCAGTAAATGACTCATAGTGCAAATTATAGATGTGCCTAAATGATAATATGCAGTGATATGAGTAAGTTACGTAATACTCATCACTGGTAATTTTCTAGGGTCAATATTTAATATAAGTACTAGACCCTCGTATAGTGGACATGGATACGTAATATAAAGATATTATTAGTTTTTTTATGCAAGTTGACAGAATTGGATAACAGGTCGGAGACGGCTAAATCAACTAGTTATAAGAGAATATTCCTAAAGGCTGAGTTGGTATATCAAAGTATACAGCTTTCTGGAAAACGGAGATATATGTATAATAGGCTATTGTAGGCTTTAACACTTATAAATGGAGGTGCATAATGATTAAATATATTTTGATTGGAGTTTTTATAATAGCAGTTGCAGTATCCGGTTATGTGTATATGACAAAGCCTTGCTTCGCTGGTATCTGCTTTACCGGTAAGTGTTTTTCTCACTCAATGTGCGGTTCTGGTTGTGTATGTGGCAAGAAGAACTTTGAACCATCTGGTTACTGTTTTTCAATCGATTGAGAGTGTCAAAATAATGAAAGACTGCAGCGAAAATAGCTATTATCGTCATTGTTCGGATGTTGGTATTAGTTCCATAGTTTAAGTTGGATTATTTATTGGTACTATTCATAAGCCCAACTGCTCTCATGTTTACTATGGGAACAGTAAAAGAGCATATTGTCATATATGTTTCTAGCTGGGTCTATTGATAATTTTATATGTGTGTGGGGGACTTAGCTAGCCTCATTATCATGGGGGTCACATAAGAGTACTATGCTGGAATATTGTGTGGTGTAGAGGTACCCCTATGGGTCTTCTAGGGGGGTCTATAGTAGCCAATATTGCTCTATGAGTACAACTGTAGACTATGACTAGCACCATTATTACCATATAGTCATATAGAGTCCATTAGTCCTACTATTATGAGTGTTTATAACACTCTGAGACACTATTCTCTTACCTCTAAATATAGTAGAAGATTAAAGGAAACTTATTGACTAGCCAAGTCAAATATGTACTCAAATGAGTCTAGTTCTAGTAGTGTCTAGTACTATCTTTATAGAGAATATTATGTTATAATAGATACTTACATAGGAAATATAGTAGGTTATGGTGTCTTACCATTGTCTAACTATAGAGTCTTAATTGGCCTAGAAAAGTCATGTTTACTAGGTAAAATATTGAGTCTTTAATACGGGGTGTAGCTCAGATTGGCTAGAGCGTTGCGTTCGGGACGCAGAGGCCGCCGGTTCAAGTCCGGCCACCCCGACCACTTTTTACGGGCACTTTCGTTCGGAGCACATTAACCCATTTCTTCATTGTCAGTGGATATGTCAGTAGTTGGCTCGGAAATAATAGGTTTTGTCAGCAATTCTACGGCTTCTTTTAGGGAAGTATCGGGATGTGTATAACGCATAGTCATTTTAATATCTGAGTGTCCAAGAATTTTACTCACGGCCACAATAGACGCTCCTGCTTCTATCATTCTAGTCGCAGCGGTATGCCTAAGGTCATGGAAACGGAGTCCTGTTACACCAGCCTTTTTACAAAGTCTTTCGAATGCTCCTTTAATTGAGTCATGTCGTTTATATGGATTACCCGTCGGGTTAAGAAAAATAAATTCATTACCACCTGACTTAAGCATTTGCTCTAATAATAGCTTTCTAAGAACGGAGTTTATAGGTATCCGCCTAGTTGTTTTAGTTTTAGTATTGGTATGTTCCAGTGTTATCACACTAGTATCTCGGTCAATATTTGTCCACTTTAGGGTAAGTATCTCATTTTTCCTCATACCAGTGTTTAAAGCTGTAATCAGAATCGGCTTGAGGTAAGGATTAGAGAGTGCCAGAAGTCTATCCTCTTCTTCCTTTGAAAGTATGCGCTCTTTTTGGTTATTAACCTGTATAAGTCTGGCTTCGCTAACTGGGTTATTACCAAAAAATCTTTTCCAACGTTTAGCTAGATTGAAGAGACTTCTAATACATTGTAGCTCCCTGTTCACAGTACCAGTTGAGACAGCTTTAAGTCTAATCTTCTTGAAATCATCTATGTTCCTAGATGTTATTTCAGAAAGTAAGCGATTGCCATAGTGTTCTTTGAACTGTCTTAATCCATATATGTCACGTTCCCATGACCTCTTCTTTAATACTTCTTTGCCATGTTTAATATATTCACTTGCAAATTCATTCAAGGTGGGAATATCGGCATCGAGCAAGTCGTATTTCTTCAGCATGACTGCTTCCTCCAGCTTCGCTAGAATTGCCCGAGCTGCTGTTTTTGTAATTACCCCTTTTTTCCCTAATGTCTTCTGTACTATTCTGCCCCTATCTCTATACTGGCCTACATATGAATTACCTCTCAGATATACACTCCCCATTAATTCTTAACCCCCTTTTTAGTTTTTGAGAGCTCCGGAAGAGAAGGCTCCTTAATCACAAGCCCTTCCCGTTTCATGACTTCGTGTATCCATCCGCGTACTATCTCGGACGCTGTCATCATATTTTCTTTGGCATATGTATTTAGAAACTCATACTCTTTCGGATGCAGCCAAACCTGAAACATTTTAGTTCTTAATCTTTTTGCTGTCACTGTAAGTATATTATACTTACATATTCTAACATAGTCAACGCACATCAGTTTTTGTACCGCTCCATTTTTCTAAAACCAAACTTTACTTATGGACCTATTATGGGGGGCAGTACATTATCAAATATCAGGAGCTGTCCACAGAAGCAGAGCGGATGCTAGAGAGAACCAGAGAAGACTGTGGGATAACAATTAAGAGAGAAAATAATATAATGGGATAAGTATGAGACAATCAATCCTTCTTTTATTGATATTGATAACACTTGAGTTAGCTCTTGCCGAGACTATTGAACAATTCCAGATAATAAGAGAAGAGGTGCGGGACAAAGAAATCTAGGCCACACGTTTAAGGAATAGTGCAATAAGAATGTCTCTAAAAAAAGATTACAGAGGAGCAATACAAAACTGCAACAAAGCGATTGATATTGTTGAGCAAATAATAATAGATTATCCATATCCTAATATTACTGATTACTATAATTTATTCCTGATGTTAGCTTATCAAATTAGGGCTATTTCCAAATCAGGTTTAGGTGACGATTTGGGAGTAATACAGGATTGTAAAAAAGCTATTGAACTTAATCCTAATTTTGATGCTCTGGCTGCTAACGATTACTCTAGAATGTGTGTGCTAAAATAAATCTAGGTGATAACAGAGGAGCGATACAAGACTGTAACGTGGCTATTGAGTTAGACCCTAAAGGTGCACTGGCATACTACAACAGAGCTGGTGCTAAAATAAATCTAGGTCAAAAAGATTCTGGCTGTCTAGACCTGTCTAAAGCGGGTGAGCTAGGGTATATGGATGCCTATGATTTAATCAAGAAGTATTGCCAGTAATAACCTAATAAACATAGGCTTTATTCATTTGTTTAAGCTAGATTACAAAAAAATAATACTATATACAGAATGACTCTTCTCATTTTCTCATTGCTTCTAAAAAATTACTTAGAAACAGATACATAGTCTATAGGCTTTATTGTCAAACCCCTGACCTGCCACCCTCCTTAGTAGGACCATAAGTTAAGTTAGATTTTTTACAGAAAACCCTATGCAGGAGCTTGTCATAATAGCTAGGAAGCATTCGCATTCTTAATAATTCCAACTATAACTGGGCTTAACAAAAGAGGAGCAGTATACAGGTCACAATCTATTTTTAGAAAATACCTTTAAGACTTTTAATCTACTTTTAATCTCTTTTTCGTCATACGGCAAATCTAAATAATTGAGAGCTTGATTAAAATTATCAAAAATTTTAATTGCTGCATAGTGATACCGGATTAATTCTTCAACATAAAATTTGAGCTGATGTGTGATGTCCATCTTTTTTACACCTGATTGGAATTGACTTGAATGTACTAATGAATTTCTGGTAATTCTTAGGAAATCTATCAAAGCTCTTTGTATTTCGGCTTCGTCTTTATGGAATAAATTCCCTGTTTTTTTAACAGTAATTGTATGATTTCCTATTTCTTCTGCACGTGTAAGAAATTCCAGAATATTCCAAAGTTGCAAGAAACAATATGAGTAATTATAATTTTCAAGTGCTCTCGAGTATCTAATTAGAGAGTCTCTGATTTTTAAACCCCACTTCTTATTAATCGATAGACGTCTCCTAATTCTCATTTCGGTATTTTTTATCTCTTGAAATTTCCTACTATTAATATAAGTAGGTTGAATCGGTCCATAATAGTCATCTTCATAAAAAAATAAATCTTCATTATCTATATCACCGTTTTGTTTGTGAATAGTATGGATTGGCCCTTTTAGTACTGTATTAATTGGATTTTGTTTAATTTCTTTGAAATGCATAGTAGGGCCTTTGGGAAAATTCAGTGCGAAATTCCAGATTCCAATAATGAAATCTAAGTAATCTAAGGCTATTTTACCCGCTTCTACTCCTGTTCTAGCTCTAACTTTAATGATAATAGGCGAGTAGTTATTAGGGATATTTGGATTTTGTAGCACACTATTAATAATATGCTTTTTATCATTTAAGTATGCTTGCCTTTTGTATTTCTTAGGGAATGTTTTGTAGAAATCAAATTTTACATTATCGCATTTTATACTATTAATATTGTCCTGAGTAGCAAGAGAAATACTTGTGGCTATATGATAATTCTTTTTTGCCTTTCTAATATATTCCCCTTGTAACTTATCCAATTCAACTAAAATGTTATTTCTATTAATATTTCTCCTACCAATATTATTTATTGCAGTGATGACAAGTTCTTCAGCTTTTTCACGAAAAATTTCATCATTGAATTTTAAAGCTGAACAAATAACTGAATTTATACCAAGTGTAAGTGGACTCAAACTTATTTTTTGCACTTCTTCTAATAAAACTTTAATTTGTTGCTCATTATAATTTTTATTCCATTCTATTCCCATCTCTATTTCTAATCTCTTTAACTTTTTATTTTCCCCTTATCCCATAACCAAACCCCTATTACAAGTAGAACGACAATAATTACCCAATTTATGACCATAGCAATTGTTCCACTAATACCTATATCTAATAACCCGCATCCGCCAATTAGAAATGGGTTGCAATCAGGATTATATGTAATCCATTTCAGGAATGCTAACAAGAAAAATGGAATTGAAATTATCCTAAATATTATCAGCATCGTGCATTCTTTAATTTCTAATTATTACTGGCAGTATTGCTTTATAACATCATAAGCTTGACTAATACCCATCTCACCTGCCTTAGAGAAGTCTTGGCAAGCGGATTCATTTTGACCGTTATTTAACTTAACGACACCCCTGTTAAGGTATGCTAAACCAAGATTAGGGTCTAACTCTATAGCCTTATTCCAATCCTGCATTGCTTCTTTAAAGTCACCTAGTTTAGCTTTAGCTAGACCCCTGTTGTAGTATGCTAAAGCAAGATTGGGGTTTAGCTCTATAGCCTTGTTATTATCCTGTATAGCTTCTTTAAAGTCACCTAGTTTAGCTTTAGCTAGACCCCTGTTGTAGTATGCTAAAGCAAATTTAGGGTTTAGCTCTATAGCCTTGTTATAATCCTCAATAGCACCTCTATTGTCACCTAATTTAGATTTAGCATCACCCCTACCAGCATATGCATCAGTTAATTGGGGGTTTAGCTCTATAGCCTTATTGTAATCCAGTATTGCACCACTGTAGTCCCCTAGGTTACCCTTTGCCATACCCCTATTATTATAAGCCGGAGCAAATTTAGAGTCTAACTCTATAGCCTTGTTATAATCCTCAATAGCACCTCTATTGTCACCTAATTTAGATTTAGCAAGTCCTCTATTGCTATATGCATCTTGATTAGGTTTAAGCTCTATTGCCTTGTTTAAGTCTTGTATTGCTCCTGAGTAATCACCATTATCAATTTTATTGAGACTTAAATCAAAATACTCTTCAGCCGTCTGACTAACAGCAAATGTTGGTATTAAAACGATTAACAATAATAGGATTGATTTTTTCATAGTTTCTCTATCAACTTATTTCTTAATTGTGCTTCAATTCATTTTTATGCCCGTTCTTGTAATTTATTTGCAATATATATTAATATCATTCCAGGAGCTAGCGCTATGAACATAGGAATATAGTAGCTAAGATTAAAAGGGCTTAAAGTTTCCCATAACCGAAATATTCCTTGTTCCAACACAATTCTTACCAATACGATGGCAATATTAATAAGTATTAGTACAATCCATATATAAACAATGATTTTTAATATAAGCGCTAAAGTAGTCACGGTATTTATTATAATATACACATCCTAATAACTGAATATTTTTCTTGTCTCCCCGCCTTTATATTTTTACAAAAATGTAATAAGATATGGCATTATGACACAGGTCAAAACAATAATGAAAAAATCTGCCCTTGCATTAATATTATTTTCCCTGTTCTTAAGTTGTTCGAACCATGAGGTGGATACTGTAGAAGAGTGGTGTGAGCTAATATCTGGTGTAGATTTGGGTAAGAAATATAAACCATTTTGGGCTGTAGTCTCAATTGTATCATTGAACCGTGATGCTGTTCGAGATAATTACGTTGAGATTATTAATAATGACCTTCTTGACATCGTCGATAATCGCGCTGAAATTATGGCATATAGTAAAGACACGGACCTGCATATTGTTAACCCTTCATATCTTGTGATTCATCCATCTTTTGATATAGGTGAGGTGTTCATTTCTGAATGGAGGAATGGAATAGAACGAATTAAACAAGGAAATTTTGAGAACAAGGTTATCAAGTACCCTCTCCTTTTCCCTCAAAATATCAAAGATAGTTGTTTTTTTTGGATTGCTTACTCTAAGTTCGACCAAGTAAAAATACATAACTTTGAATGGGACCAATTAAAATTAGATATAGTAGAGGATAATGTTACTGAAATTGAAACAGAACGTCCTGAAATACTTAAACAAACCGGTATTACAAAACAATATAGTTTCTAACTAAGCATGACATAGTGCGATAGTAGTAAATTAGTATTTTTAACTTTTGTTAGGAATATAAGGTCTTAATTCATTTTGCCCTTTAGGCCTTTTATTAGAGTCGCTCACGTTATCCACTTTCACAGCAAAAGTAAGCCCTAGATTGTTATTAATCTCAATCTTGGGGCTGTTTTTAAGCACCCCTATACGCTTGTAAAATAATTCTCTATCCCGAGCCGAGCCTGTTAAGGCCCATTCTATGGTCTTTTTATCAACATTAATCAACTCTGTTTTGAGATAAAAATCTGATACATCCGCTAGCAACTCATTGAAATCATGACCTTTTCTTTTAGACCGGTGAATCATAGTGAAAATACTTCTTTTGTTGAAACCAAGCTCTCGACAAGCATGCGAAACAGTCTTTTTTTCTTCATTTTCGAGCATAAATCGGGCTAGTCTTCGCAGTTTCGGCGGAAAATCTTTCAAGCTAAGCTCATTTTTTTTCATTAAACATGCCTTTGCTCTAGCGTATCTATCCTTTCAGACCTTATTTCCTCCAATGATGCATCAGGCTTGCCACTCAGCTCAAAATCCCGTTCAGCTTTTATGTGCTCTACCCAGTATCCTCTCAAAAGGGCTTTCAGCTCCTGTATGCTTCCATTATCGTTGAAATTCTCATCAATCCTGTCCTCTAGCTCGATTATACGCTCATGAACTTCAATCTTATATTTGAAAAGCCATTCATATAGGCCAGACGGATACCTCTTGGTTATACCGTCTAATGTCAGTTTCAAAAGCCTGTCTTTTTCCGTTAGCACTGACCTCATCTACCAACCTCCAAGCTCTTCATTATCATCCATCAACTCGGGAGGAATCTCAAAATCTCGCTCATTTTCCAAAAGTCCAAAAGTCTGATTACTAAGGGAACCGCTTTTTGGATTTTTAGATTTATATAATTTTTCCTTGCGGTTACCCGGTTTTTCGTCCCAAAGTTCTCCCTTCCTTTCTTCTAATATCGATACAACCTTATTCTTAGCCAGAACTCCCTTGAGTCTTTCCTTTATAGCATCTTGATTGACTTTTCTTCCCTCTCCTTCAAGCTCCCTGATAGCTGCATCAACTAAGTCAACCTCCTTGGTTTCATCAGATTTAACATTTGACTCCGTGAAAAGGACTCTATCCCCCTCAAAATACATGTCGAATACCAAGTCATCCAGAAGCCTGCTGAAATTTGCTTTTCTATGTCTCAGCTTAAGAGTTACCCTATTACCCACTGCCTCAACCTTGGACAATTGGAATACCGAGCGAGATAAGTTTTCTTTATAAACAGTGCCGAACGGGGTCTTATTCCCATATTTGTCACCAGACTGCATTTTGCTCTGGTGGTCCAGTACTAGTGTTGGTGCTCCTAGTTCTTTAATTTTCGTCAGTAGGCTCACAACATCCTGGACGCTCTCCCCGTCCGTTCCTGAAGCTCCTATGGAGTCTATGATAACGAACCTAATATCTTTTGATTGTATTAATCCTTTGAGTTTCGGAAGTAACCTAGCCAGCCCTTGAGCGGGTGATATGTAATGTAGATTTATTGGTACGTCTGGGAGGTTTAAGCCTCTGGCTATTTGCTTAGCACGTCGTGCTTGCTCACTTTCGTCAAGTTCATAATCTACTAGTAAGACATTCTTAGGCTTTTCCGGGAATTTAAGATGTAAGAATTTTTGTCCTCCTTGGCACGCGAGTATGGCGAGCTGTAATGCTAGAAAACTCTTACCCAAACCACCAGCCCCATAAATGATTGTTGGATAACCATCCGGTATTGCACCTTCTAAGAGCCAAGTCCGAGGAGTTATTGCTTGTTCAGCGAGTATAAGTACATCATTAAACGTATCGTCATATTGATAATTTGAAATAGCATCAACAAGGCTTCTCACATCATCGAGATTATCGTTCGAAACTGCCATAGCAAGATTATGTGCATCATTGCAAAGCTCTCGTTTTCGAGAGAAGGTTATAATATTCCGGATATGGTAGTCCAGATTATTAGTGCTAAGTGGTAGAGCATTAGCATCGAGAGACAAAAGGTATTGTGTCCATTCCCGACCGTTACTTCTTCTAGCATTACGAAGCCCATTAGTGACAGTCAGAATGTCAGTTGGCTCACCTTTTCTGTAAAGCTCTTCAAGTACCTTGAAAATAGATTGATGGTCTTCAGTATAAAAGTCTCTACTAACTAACACACCTTGTACCTCCGAAAAGTCTAAATCCCCAAAAATAAGAGCCGCAAGAATAATTATCTCAGTCTGCTCCACCTCTTCAGTGTAAAGTGATTTTTGAAACTTTGGTGCCTTCTTATGTTCACCGTACCGGTTCATTCTATTACTCCGATATGAACTCTCTTACTATCAAGCCAGGCTTCAATTTCGGTCACATCAAAATACAACCTCCGCCCGATTCTTATTACCGGAATTTGCCGAGAACGGGTTAGCCATTGAAGACGATAAAATTTATTTTTACCTTTACTTGCAAGGGCTGGGTATAACTCCAGAAGCTCTTCCCTATCAATAAGTCTTGGTTTCAAACTATTCATGTGTCTACTCCTTTAGAGTTGTGATAATTTGAAAATAAAGGTACATGGATGCGTAAAATTCCCGTGTGTGGAAATAGAAGGGTTAGTTTCCGCACACGAAAAATGTAGTGATGTGAAATGGGGGAATTATTTTTTGGATGGAGACTTTGATGAGACTCTAGATATATGGGGAGTTCTGACCGTAGTAGGATGAATATGGGGGTTTTGTTCTTTGAGCGTTTTGACTGGTACTCCTAGTTTTTTGGACAGAATCCTATAATAGCTATCATCATCATTTGATTCTTGCCGAGCTTTTACTCTTTCTACACGATACTTAATATAATCTATCCTTTTAGTTGTGGACCCAGGCGAATAAAAATCTACTACATACTTATAATCAGGGTCTTCTTTTGCTAAAAGTCCCTTTATCTTTCTAGTACCTACTCCATGCCTTGAAGCTAGTATCTCGATTGATATTTCTGAGTTGGAATTAAGAAGCATCTTATCGACTTTAGTATTAGAAATTTCTAGTTTTTCTTTTCTTAAAAATGCTGTTAGATTTCTCTTCCTTCTCTCGATATTTGCTTGGATTTGCTTTGCTAATACTTTGTCATTTTTGGATACCTTGCCATTATCGAGGTCAGAGTAATATTTGCTTATCTCTTTCTTCTGGCCGTCCTCAACTGCGTTCTTTAATAGTCCTTCTTGTAACTTGAAATATTCATCTACAATTGCAATCTCATGAGGCAACGATTTAGGGGGTCTCCCGGTTCTCTTGGATTTATATGTAATAATCGCATTTCTAGAGCCTTTAAATACTGTTTCTAATAGTAGCTCAGCATTTTTATCACCATCATAAGCATAATAATTCCACTCATTGAGCTGTTTCCAAAATATTTTTTCTAGGTAAATACTCGGAATAGTGGATAAGGTTCTTAAGTGTTTAATATCCCCTGTATTAGCTAAGGACTCAATTGACTTTGAAGCTGTAAACTGAAGGGTTTCGTTTTCGAATGCACTAGCTAAAAGATGGACCAAATATGGTTTTATGTTGGGAATAATCTTGCTTTTGGATGTAGATTCTTTTTTCTTAGCAGAATCTTTTCGTTTCTTTGCCTTTGTAGTTCCTTTGGTCAATTTCTGATTACTCTCCGAATCAGATTAATTGCTTTAACTTAACATTAAGCAATTTACTGCTCCCCATTTGTCAAGCAGGATTTAAGTTGGAATTGTGTACATTAAAACCAATAAATAAAGGTAGCCAAATATTCTGCTTATACCCCCCCATTATGAATACTTCGTCTTCAATTTTGGTTAAGTTTTACTTTTCAAGGCTCTCACATCTCACAAAGTCCAATTGATAATATCCAAGTTTGCGTTCCTCTTCAGTAAAATCATTAAAAGCATAGCATCCTTTTATTTCTGTAGGTAAATAGAAAATGTCAGTGGTCCTTGTATTAATCAATGATTTTTTTGGCGATTTATCTAATATCGCTTTTGACAAATCGCAATCAGCAACATGTACCATGCCTATCGGCTCTTTCCCTTCCGGGTCTCCGATTACAATTCCAGCATAATGAGTTTTCTTGACCCTTTCTACAGTAATATTTGGAATATTTTCTCTAGAATCAAAAGTCAAAAGTTTTTCCTGCTTTTTGGTATATCGGTTATATACGATAACAAATTCTTTGCAATCATCTATACTTGCATCCTTTGCATAAACTCCGGGATAGGCAATCGTAATACTAATATGCAAAGCTAGTGCTATAAGAATATATTTGATTATCATCCAACATTACCTAAATTAACTATACTTTTTTGAAGCATAGATGACAACTAGATTTGAGTATACTACTTCCCATTAAATAGCTGGTAAAATTAATCTCCCTAAAAACAGCTTAACAAAGCAGTATGAGTCTATACAAATTCAAACACAAATTCCAAATATGAATCTCAATGAAACCCCTTGTATTCAAGGAGGCTAGATATTAGACTTTTCAAACAACCATGGGACTGTCTCTGTAGGGGTGACGGAGACGGTATTGAGAGTCGTTATTTGCGGTTCCCCTCACTGGACATACGATAGAATAGTACAAGATTTAATCCTCAGGTTAAGGAAAGAATCTCATTCAAAGGGGAAAGAGCTTCTTATCATTCATGGAGGCGAACCAGGTCCTGAGACAGCGGCTCAAGCCCTCTGCGCTAAGATAGGTATCGACCAAGTTATATATCCTACCCACAAGTCTATGGGTGACTACGGTTATAAACGCCGCAATCAAATTATGCTACAAGAACACCAGGTAGACCTCGTAGTCGTCTTTGCCCATATACTTAGTGAAAACTCTATTGTCTGCGATATGCTTGAAAGAGCAAACCGCAAGGCCATTAAAATACACACAATTGATTATGAATCCTTATCTAATAGTAAGGCTGAGCTTTAACATCTTTTAGGCCTACCGTATTTTAGGTTATTAAGTATCAAATGATTCTACTACGGAGCTCACCTTAATATCTTATCCTTTTGGAATTTCTCAATTAGCGAAAACCACCTTGTAATTGTATAGCTCTGGCTTTAATCTAATTCTAAATAGAAACAGACTTTAGCAGACATTTAAGGAGATGTAACTTCTTGCTAGCTAGTATTGGAATTATTATAGTTTTAATATTCTTGTTCCTAATGTATAAGCACTATACTGTAGGGCGTCCGTATGAAGTTTTTTTAATTCATATACAAACCAGCCTATTGGAAGATAAATTTCCAAACCTAGACATTACAGACATTCATCAATTCATGAAAACTTCGACTTGCAATTCTATTAGAGTAATTATGAAGAATCATTATTATCAATACTTTACTAGAAAAGATTATGACTCATTAAAAGAAATAATGGATAAGGCTATGGTTAGAGGGCTAGTTTATGTTCAAATTGAATCGTGGTTAAAAAATATGCAAACAAAAGAAGAAGCTTGGTATTTTTTACATCATAATGATATTTATGAAGGCTTGTCATCTCTCAATCCACGAGATTGGGAATAACATGATGTGATAATAATGAAATTCTTAATCGTATTTATATTGTTAATATTTCTAACTGGATTAGTCTTTGCCCAGACAGCCGAAGAGTATTTTGATAGAGGATTTATTAAATTCGAAAATGGAGATGATTATGGAGCATTAAAGGATTTCAATAAAGCAATAGAGCTTAAGCAAGATTACACAAAGGCTTACTATCTTAGAGGAGCTACTAAGCTTGCATTGGAAAATTACAGGGATTCAATAAAGGATTACACGCAAGCGATAGAATTAAATCCAAATTATAGTGAAGCCTACTCTCAAAGGGGTTTAGCGAAAGCAGCGCTAGGCAATTATCTTGGAGCGATTGAAGACTGTAACAAGGCGATAGAAGTGAACCCTGATGATGCCGAAGCTTTTAATAGCAGGGGAGTTATTTATTCTTATTTGGAAGATAAGCATAGTTCAATAAAAGATTACAATAAAGCAATTGAATTAAATCCAAGTAATTCTAATTTTTATCTAAATAGGGGTAATGCCAAGTCTTCCTTAGGTGATATAAGAGGTTCGCTGGATGACTACAGCAAAGCGATAGAATTGAATCCAAAAGATGAACAATCATTTTACAACCGAGGAACAACTAAGAGTATGCTACAAGACAATCGAGGAGCAATAGATGATTTTGATAAAGCTCTAGAACTTAATCCAAAAAATGTTGCAGCACTATATAACAGGGGAGTTGTGAAAATGACTCTCGGTCAACGTAAGTCTGGGTGTTTAGATATTGCCGAAGCAAGCAAATTGGGATTCCCACAAGCTACTGATGCTGTAAAACAGTACTGCAAGTAACTTGACCTGCCTCAGAAAAATAGGATTTTATATATGTGACTATAATTAAAGTTTGTTATAGACAACCCATAGATTATTTGTTCCGAGGCGAGAGTCTTACCACCCATATGCGTTCGGGTAGAGCTTGGCTCGCCTGGGGTAGGGTGTGTACTGCCCCCCCCCACATGTCAGTGAAAATGTCAGTAACCCAGTTCCCCTTTCACACAATCAAGTTCAACTACGCACAAAAGGTATATACTCTAGTCTATGGAATTACTCAATAAATAAAGGCAATTATGCAACTTCACACGTTTGCACACAGACTAACACAAAAGTCTTGAATAGCGTTCGGGACGCAGAGGCCGCCGGTTCAAGTCCGGCCACCCCGACCACTTTTTCTCTATTAATTACAGTATCTTGTCCCGCTTCTTCCCTCTTTTGTTCATTCCTCTGAGACGTTTTGGTGTCTAAATAGGTGTCCATACTATCGAGATTTAGCCTATTAATAGCCTTCTTCTTATGTTCCGGACTAGGATGAGAATAACGTTTTGTCATTGATAAATCTTTATGCCCCAAAAGCTCAGCGACAGTTACAATGTCGACTCCCTTCATAACTAGGTTGCTGGCAAATGTATGTCTTAAGTCGTGAAATCTGCAATGTGTAATACCTGATTGCTTCAACGCTTTTTGCCAAGCTCTTTTAACAGTTTTTCTTCCCTCAAAAACATATTCAGATTGAGTATTGCTTTTAAGTTGTGACAAAGCTTTCTTTAGGGTATGGTGGATGGAAATCGCTCTACTTTCATAATTCTTACTATCTCTGACTACGATATAATCATCCTTAAAATCTATATCTTCCCATCTTAGTTTCAGAATTTCTCCTAGTCTCATACCTGTCAGGTATGCAGTTAGAATGATTGGTTTTAATTCTAAAGAACCAGATTCATAGAGGTTATTAAATTCCGATTCGCTCAAGATTCTTAGATTTGAATTATTTACTCTAAAATGTTTGATACCTTTGTAAGGGGTCTCATCTATCATCTTCCAAACGACCGCTATATTCAGCATATGTCTTAGAGTATCCAGTTCTCTGTTCACAGTTGCCGGCTTTACTATTCTTTTCCTTTCTGATTTATATTTTTCTATTAGCCAAGGTGTGATCTGGTGAAGTTTTTTATTTTCAAAGAAAGCCTCGAGATGATTAAGAGACTGCTCATCTCTTACCCAAGCTCTCTTATTAGTTTTTGAATAATCCAAGTACCTCATTGCCAGTTTTTTGAAGGGTATTGGTTTTCTAGTCTGAGCAATTTTAAACTTGCCTTCTGCTAACTCAGCCTTGCGGATTGTTAATGCTTTTTTTGCATCTTCTCGGGATATTTTAGATGGGTCTACTCCATCGATAGTTACTACTTCTCTTTTTCTTTTTCCATCAGGAAGGTAATAATCTATATACCAACGGTTATTTTTCTTGAATACAGACATATTTCCCCTCTATTTAATTGACTCATGAAGTTTTATAGAATTAGCATTATTTTTTCGCATATAATTTTTACCCAATTAGTAGTTTTTCCTTAAGAGTCTGAATATCGATTTCATCCAGTCTTTGATAAGTCGGAGTTACTTGCATCCTAGAAAAAAATTCTTCGGTCAGAGAGAGGCAAGATATTAATACCCATTCTGCACATCCTTTGCTCAAGCACTGATCAGGGAAAAATTGGTTTGATGGGTTTGACATAAGTGGGTTTAATTCAAATTTCCCTTTGAGCTTATTAGCAAAGCTATGTACTTTACCTGCTCCGAAAGTTTTGGGTTTGTAATGTACTAACTCGTTGCGCAATAGAATTGCTAAATTTGTACTACTATAAGGATTGCGACCTTTTGAAAAAGCTTTTACATTTGATAGTTCTAGTGCTAGTTGGTATTTTTCTAATACGGGTCTTCTTTCTAACATCTGCCACACTTTTTTCATAGTTTTTTTGACATCATTATCGATGAGGCTTGTGTAACTTTCATGATCATCATATACATCTTGGAATAGTTCATTAATAGCCGCTTCTAAAAATGCGACAGATGATATAATGGAACTAATTACATAAGAGTTATGATTGAAATCAAATCTATCTTTCCCGGTATGTTTAAACTCAATTGATGATGCACGATCTAGGAAATTGTTAGCAGAAAATAAGTGGTAAGGTGAAAAATAAGCTCTTTTCAATATTGCAATCATATCAAATACCCAAATTACGTCATAATCTTTGACTCTCTATATTGATTGGTCGGATTGTATTTTTCATTCATATATTATAACACTTATGAAGTATCCTTAATTACAATCAAGATACAAAATCAATTTTAACAAAAACTCAGTATAATCTAATGAACATTCCTGAACTAGTTAAATCAAATTCTTACACACAAATTAAATCTAATTTGTTCAAGTGGTATTTCATATATTATCAGTACTATCATCTATAAAATCACTAAAATCTTCTCTAGAATACGGGCTGATTAGAAATTCTCGAAGCCCGAAAATAACAGATCGATAGAATATAGATAAAATTTCTACTTCTGGCCTCATATATCTCTTTTTGTGTCCCTCATCATCTACAGTTTCATATGAATCACCGAATTTTCGAATATTCATTTTAGTTTTATGATAAGCAGCCAACGAATCAACTAGTAGAATTAAGGCTAGATCATCACATGGCATTAAGACTTTAGAATCAATACTTTTAATAAGTCTTTTCCACCAATATTTAGCTTCATGTGAAAGATCTTTCGGCATCTCAGGAATGTTATTGTTAAATTCACCACTTATAATTTTTATGTCTGGTATTTTTGTTTTTTTCATATGCTATTTCTCCTTTCAAATTCTTCCCACTTGTTATGTTTCTTCTCCTGCGATAAATTCACTCTACTTCGATCTGCAGGACTTAATCCAAATCTTATAGACAATGCATTGCTTATCTTTATTGCATCATTAATTGCTATCTGTACTTTTCGGAATTCATTCATATCGGTCACGTTGAAAAGTCTCTTTGAAAGATACTTTATCTGAGCTCTGATTATCGAAAGGTTCTCAAGTTCACCCTGATCTGGTTCTGAGAGTACTCCCATGTCGAGCAATAACTTGCTGAGTTTTAAATATTCATTTTTTGCCTGTTTGGGAAGGCTATATGATGGACTAGGAGCTATAGACTTTAGTTTTGGAGAATTTGGATTTGCTCTGTCTTTTCTAAATGTTCCCTGAATAATTTTCAAAGATTCAGGTTTTTTATTATGTCCACCTCTTGGCAATTGTTAATACCTCCATCACGAGATTTTTTTACGCTCGAAAGTTTTTTTGCTGACTATACAAGAAATTGACTGCCCCGTCGGTCTCCATGATTTAGGTTGTAACAAATTACACCCCCCTCCCTTAGACCATTTATCATATATCGAAGGGATCCAAATTATTTTCATATACTTTCGGATGTTCTCGCATATTTATTGTTTTTATCCTTTCAAGCTCATCTATAGCATCTTTTGTCTGCTTAGGATCCAAATTGGAATAATATAATGGATTCCCTTGCTGGTTATTTTCTTTTATCCCGAATTCCCCTAATATTCTTTTTGCCTGATTTACTGGAATCTCTAAATCTAACTTTGTTATTATTGATGGATCATTGTCGTTCTTATTGCATTTCCTCCTAAATGAATTTTTTTTGAGAGAATTCGTGCTGTATCCCTTTTTGTTTTCCTTAAAAAATGGGTATTCATTCTTTTCTTCCTTAGTACTCAAATATTCATGGGGTTGTAGATCATTATTTGAAGGGGTCACCACTTCAATTATTGAAGGGTTAATATAACTATCACGCTTTACATTTTTCGTAATTCTATTCTTTTCACTCGATCTTATAATGCTTTGATAGATGCTGGGGGTTATCTTCATTATATGCACATTACGATATGTTCTGCCGGTTCTCCTAACGAGTTTCTTATTCATTATTCCCCTTAGTGCTTTTCTAACTGTATTTTCTGATTTTATTCCTGTATCTCTTCCTATTCTTGGGATACTTGGGTAACACTCTCCGGTTTTATCTGCTCGCCTAATAAGATTAAAGAGCACTAGTAATTCATTAGGTGGTAATTTGAGATTAAAAATAGAATTTGGTATTTGGAAATAACCATACTCTGATGTTAATATGCGATCGTCCAAATTTGATTCTTTATCTGCTCTCAAATTACTCACCAATATCAATACATGAATAGCTAGTATTTTGTTCCAAAAAATCCAATAGGTCCTTCTCCCAAAATAAGATCTCCTTATCCAATTTGATGAATGTAAACCGGCGATTACGTATCCAGTTATAAATTTTCGTAGTCTCGATACCATAAGTTTCTTTAGCCTTTTTGGGAGTAAGAAGCTTACCTCTATTGGTTAAAGTCATTTTCTTTCACCTCATGACTTTCAATCAATTTTTTGATGTTATCTTCAAAATTTTCGAGCTCTTCCTTTATGATCAGAAATAGATTCAGAGCTTCCGCTTTATTACTTGAAACAAATGAAACGGTATCTATGCCTTTCTGAGAGAGAGTTATTGCTATGCGGCCATTTATCATGATTACCTCCAATTACTGCTTCTAATATATATAGGTAACCTAAATGGGCGATTCTTAGGGTAGAATTTTTATTGTACGAAAATATTTTGAAATTTCTTTCTTAGGGTTTTGTGTGCATTATCTAATCTTTCTTTGAAGCTAGGTTCTGATATTTCTAATTGTCGTGACGCTTCTGCTTGTGTGTACCCCTGAATGTAAAACATCTTTATTGCTTCTTGTTGTTTATCTGGCAGATTTTCTATTGCTTCTACAATCTCTATAATTTCAGATAGTTCTAATGAATCAGACATAAGCAATTCAGCTTCGAGTTCTAATCTTCTCTCTAAATTTTCTTCAAATGACTGTTGTTTATTCAAACTATCCAGTTTATAACGAAAATTGCTTCGTACTCTTTCAGGAAGCTTATCAATTCTTTTAATACAATCTAGACCGAAATCCGCATTCTCAAACTCGACTGCAGATAGTGAATAGAGTTCTTTTGTTTCTTGAAAAATTTTTAGATATTCATTCTCAAACAAGGTTTCAGCTAATTCACCTTTAGAGGATCTATTAAAATTCCTTCTATTATCAAAATATATCCCATATTCTTTTACTCTCATTCGAACCTTATCTTTCAGTATTCGATAAGATACATCACTACTTTTATTACTAAAGCAGTAATAACCTAATGGATATTTTTTTTGATAGTTCTCATCATGATCTTTTTTTCGTTCGTAAAATTCACCGAGGAGTATTAATGATGGTTTGATGTTTTCATAGAGTTCTTGCATTTGAGCATTTACCCCGTAGAGCACTTCTTTCAATCCTGAAGTATCTATTACTTCTTGAATTTGAGATTTTGTCTTGGAGAGCGCTTCTCTTAAACCTGAAGCATTAATAACTTGTTGCACTTGATATTGTGCCTGCTCAAACGTCATTTTAATGTTTTCAGGAAGCAAGCCCTGTTTATTTAATTCTTCCCACTCGCATAATTGATTAAAAGAAGGTTTCATAGAAGGCTTCATTTACTTAGTGATTATAACTACTATAAGGAAGTTATTTCAATACTAGATGTTGTCCACTGTAAGAATGGCTTTGATCTGTTTGCGAAGAAGGAGTGTTTTCAGAATAATGTAATGTTTAGTCTTTAGAGTCTCCTATAGATCCTAATATGGTTACTTTAGCGTATTGATTCGTAGCATGTTTGCTATAAGTCTTGAGCGATCAGCTATCAGACGAAGAAATAGCAACAGTGATTTACCATGAGAGAGCAAGCTGGGGTAATAAAGGAACCTTGAAAACAACGTCGGATTTTGCAGAGCTTAGAATATATTTTTGGAACAAACTGCAGTATCTACCTAGTCCATCTTATATTTTTTCTATCCAATTCATTGTATTTATATGTTCTCGGTTTGAAGGGTGTGGGCTAACCCACACCCATACTAAATCCATCTTATAATATCTTTTTACTCTGAAACTCTAGGATTCATGGTAAGCCATGAACTACCTATAGGATCTATTTTTCCGTACAATCCTAGTTTGACACTAAAGTTTGCAACTGACATATTTTTCATTGCACGGAAACAAACAGATAGGTATTTCGTTCGACCAGGAAGGAAATCTGAAAAACTAACACTTATCCTGTTACTGTTTGTTAAGTTTTGTCGACGACAAGATCTATAAAATTTAATTTCCCCGGGTTTACCTACAACTCGTACACGTAATGGATTTATAGATAATTCTGTTCCGTTATTCCAGACATAAGTCCATAATTCGTAGTCGTTATTCTTTCTAATATTAGTAACATGTTGACCCGTACCAGGTAATGTAAGTTGCATGAACTTCCAAGCAACTGTTCTACGAATAGTATCATCCATAAGTTTCTGAAACTGGGTTTTTCCGACTGCATCAGGGGACCAAGGTTCAACAAGTTTTTGTTCTATTATTTCCTCATCTGTCAAAAACTTATCTTCCTGGGCCTCCACATACATTGAACACCACATAAATGAAACAACACTCAAAATTAAACATGTATATCTCATGATTACTACCTCCTCAAAGTTTTGAGAATACTAATCGCAAAGCGTATGCCAAAACACTAAACACCATGAATCATTGGATAAATACCTATTGGTAAGAAAATTGATGTAGACAGCGTTTACAATTTGTAAACGATGTTGACGTTATATTAAGTGATATGTTATATTCGGAATAACAGATAAAAATGTCTAAAAATGAAATGATAAATAAGGAAACAGAATATCAAAGCCTTTATAACCTTAGGAGTATGATGAGGGCGGAGAAAGACCTCGATCTGCTTCTTGACTTCATTGTGCAGGAGTCAGCACAAATCGTAGGAGCAGACAGGGGGACGCTTTTTCTATTCGATGACTTCACAGATGAGCTTTGGTCTAAGATTGCGCTCGGTACAAATGAGACAGTTCGCTTCGATTCCAATGATGGCATAGCAGGGGAGGTATTTGTTTCAGGAAAATCTGTAATTGTAGACAACGCTTACAAAAATAAGAAATTCAATCCTGCTATTGATAAAAGCACGGGATACCGAACCAAATCGTTACTCTGTGTTCCGATTAAAAACTTTCAGGGTCGGTCGGTAGGTGTTCTCCAAGCCATAAACAAAACCGGGGGCAAGTTCACCTCAAATGATAGGGACATACTCGAAATTTTTGCTTCGAACGCAGCTGTCGCAATCGAAAACGCAAAGCACATACGTAACCTTGAGGGATCAAAGAAAAGCCTGGAGCGCGAAAACAAAATCCTGAGAGAAAGGAGTGAAGGGAAGTTTTTTATAAATGAATTAGTGGGTACAAGTCCAAAGATTGCTGAAGTGGTCAGACTGATTGAAAAAATAGCATCGAGCCCTTTGGATGTTCTGATAACTGGAGAAAGCGGGACTGGCAAGGAGCTCGCAGCCAGAATGATTCACTATAACAGTCTCCGCTCAGACAAGGCTTTTATTGATATAAACTGTGCCTCTTTACCTGACACAATTCTCGAGAGCGAGCTTTTCGGAATTGAAAAAGGTGTCGCCACCGGAGTTGATAGACGGGAAGGAAAGATTGAGATGGCAAACGGCGGTACCTTGTTCCTCGATGAGATAGGGGATATGTGCCTGGCGGCACAGGCTAAGCTCCTGAGAGCTCTTCAGGAAAGGAAAGTTATAAGGCTAGGCGGCAAGAAAGAGATTAACGTAGACATCAGAGTTGTAGCGGCGACAAACAAGGATCTCAAAAAGGCGATCAAAAAAGATTCATTCCGTGAGGACCTTTTCTACCGCTTAAACGTAGTACATATTGAAATGCCTTCTCTCAGTGACATTAAAGAAGATATTGAAACTTTAGCCAAATATTTTTTACAAAAGTACTCTAAAGAATATTCTCGAGAGCCCCTAAGTCTGTCAAATGACGCTCTTGTGCGACTTCAAGGATACACATGGCCTGGTAATGTAAGAGAGCTAGAAAATGAAATGAAAAGAGCGATTATAATGTCTTCAGGAGATGTGATTCAAGAAGAAGACCTTTCTCACTATATATTAGAAGATAGTGGAGAAGACGGTACACCATCATTAGAGGAATTTGACGCGTCTCAAACTATTAAGAGCGTTGTCGAGAAAATAGAGGTCAAGATGATTAAAGACGCCCTTGCTAGAACCGGGGGTAATAAACAAAAAGCATCTGAGCTCCTTGATATAACTAGGCAAGGGCTCTTCAAAAAAATGAAGAGATACAACATTTGATAGACCATTCTGGACAAGAATCAGTCCCTATCCAACAGACAGTAAATCTAGTTAACAATACGTAAATTTAGTTTACGTATTTCCGACAAGTTAGAGAATATAATCTAACGATATCAGCTAGTTATAGATTTGGCACACACCTTGCAAATAATATTCACAGAAGTTGAAAAGAAATCTTGGAGGTGCTAAAAAATGGACTTTGGATTGCATTTTCCCTCACATATACATTCATGGCAATGGGTGGCCCATGGCGAAGATAAGGGGTTCACACATTTTATGCCGTATGACAGCATAGGGAGCGATGTTTTTGAAACGTTAACCCTTTGCGCCACCAATACAAAAAAAATAAAGCTTGGCCCTGGCGTCACATGCCCGCGCGCCAGGATGACTCCAGTTACCGCAAGAGCCATGGCTACTCTAAACGAGCTTGCGCCCGGCAGGTGTGTTCTCGGGATCGGTACCGGTAACACCGCGAGACGGGCCTGGGGTATGCCGATAGCTAAGCTTGATGAGCTTCGGAATGACGTTGGCATATATAGAAAAATGCTCAAGGGTGAAGAGGCGGAATACAGTGAAGGCCCGGATAAGTATTTATCTCAGGAGAGGAAGAGACCTGTTAAATTCCTGAGTCCAGATATGGGCTTTATAAATACCAAAGACGAAATACCAATATTTATGGCCGGAAGCGGACCAAAGACTCTTGAGCTTGCCGGAGAGCTTGCGGACGGTGTAATGCTTCTTGGGGCGATAGACGAGGAGTACATAGATTATTGTATGGAGCGAATCAGAAAGGGCGCGAAGAAATCAGGAAGAAACCCTGAGGACATATATACCATGGTTCTTAGCGCTTTTTATATTCTGGATGAAGGCGAATCTCTTGAAACTGAATCAGTCAGACATCAGCTGGGACCTATGGTCTCTGTATGTCTGAATATACTCGCGAAGTCACTTGAAAACCACGGGAAAAACACAGGTACAACTCCGGGCGAGCCGCTTCCTGAGAGCTTAAGGGACGGGGTCATGAAATTCACAAACGCGTATCCTTCAGACCTGGACAACCCCGAAAGAAGACACCTTGCCTACTACAGTAACTATTTTTTCTGGAACGAGGAATTTAACGATGTGCTCACGCCGGAGATGATAGAAGCATCAGTTCTCGTTGGAACCAGCAGCGAGATCATCGACACGATTAAAAGGATGGAGTCACAGGGTATAAATCAGATAATGATAGCCCCTGTGCCTGATCCTATAAAAGCTATGAATAGTTTTCATGAGAATATTATGTCTCGGTATTGATCGAAATCTAAATTATTAAATCCTAATAGGAGGTATAAGTATATGCCTAGATATATAGCTATTCACCCGGTTAACCCACCAGTAAACGGCGAGGACGTTGTGCCGATTGCACAAAAGTGCAAGGCCAACCTCAGCACTGATGCTTACTGGGTCAGGAGCTGGCTTCAGTTGACTGATGACGGAAAAGTGTCGAGAGTTTTTTGTGAGTGGGACAGTAAAGATGTTAATTCCATTCACGCGACCCTCTCATCATCCGTACCAGAGCTGCCGCCATCTGATGGTATCTTTCAGATAGCCGAGGTATATGGTGAAGATTACAGGTAGTAATTTAACAATTAGGGTATTGCGTGCTGAGAATTACACGCTATACCCTAATTGCTTAATCCAATAATAAATTAGATTAATTTTACTGACCAATACCAAGCTCAAGACCGATAAGTTTTCTGAGCCATCCGTCGACGCTGTCCGGTCCGAAATCAATAATGGCGGAATAGTAAGTTGTTTCTTCGAGCTCAATCTCTGAACTATCTAAAAGAGAAAAACCTAACGGTAATACGACAGGCTTATAGTTTTCTAAATCAGTCAGTGTTGTATAAAGCCTTTTTAATTTAGGTCTAAGCTCCATGTAGTTTCTCTTAACGTCGAGCCATGAAGCTCCTTGTGCAGGACAAAGACCTTCACCATGTCCTCTACTGAGCCACCTCCTTAGAAATAGCGCTTTGTCTGTGGAATCTAGAGGATTAGATTCCAAGTGCTTAAACCAAACGTCGAGTATTTTATCCTCAGATAAAGGGCTCCTATCGATCTCATTAGGCTCGCATAAAATAAAGAACGCCTCAACTTCACCGGTTATATCTTTAACAACACTGAAACTGCCCGGATAATATGTGAGCCAGTTCTCAATTATATCGGCAGGTTCACCCGATTCGGACTCACGCACAATATCAATTACATGCTCTTTATCCTCATGAGATAGTGGCTCGACGACATAACCCATTGCACCTTTAGGAAAGAAAGCATCCCTTACAACCGGGTTTTCTATAGTGTATAGCAAATCGGCAGTAGCTTGCCAGAGTGATTCACCGTGCTTCGCAAGCGATTGTTCATTCAGATATACCCATGCGGCTTTTTTCGAATCCTTATACCTCTTCGGATCACGGAGTGATAGCTCACGAGCTATAGTTTCCCTTACTATATCGTGTATCAAGCATCCTTCTCCTGTTAGGCTGACGAATGGGAGCTCTAAGAGATTGTCAAAGATACCTTCTTCGTAGTCTTCGTTTAGTAAGTGTTTCAGTAGGGTGTCGTCATAGCGCCTCACTAAAGAGAGGCTCTCGAGCGTCTTTCTGGTCTTCTTATCTAGACCCAGCAGGAAATCCTGCGTCAGCTGATGAATAATGTTAGGGAATGATTTGTATGAAATGTCTCGAGTGGGTTTTGATGATACCGAATTTGCTGCTAGCTCAAGAGCCATCGGGTGCCCCCGGGCGAATGAATAGGTCTTTTCTGCTTCTTCTGACGTAAGCCCACGGAGTATTAAGAAGTTGATCGCGTCCTCATAAGAAAGCTCCTCAAGCTCAATACTCTTAATAAGAGTCCCAAGGCCTGAGCTTGTAAACCATGAATTATTTGGCGGGTGTCTTCCGATGATTATTGTAAGAAAATTCTCAGGTAGAGATGGTATAAAAGTCTTTCTGAGCCAGGTATCCATAAGTCCGAAAGTCTCATAGGTGTCGAGTACCAGTAGTGTTCTTTCCTTTCTCTTCTCCAAACTCTTTAAAACACGCTCTACTGTAATTCTGGTGCTCTTGAGATTAAGTTCATTACCCAGCGATGTTAGAAAACCGTTCTCCGTCGGCTCTATGTCTCTACAATCAAGGTAAATTGTACTAACCTTAGCGTCCAAGGAATTTAAAAGTTCCTTAACCATACTTGTCTTCCCAATCCCTCCTATGCCGTGAATAAATAAGACATAGTAAGTAGACTTCTTGGACTTGATTAGATCCTTTATTTCTTTAATCTCATTTGCTCTTCCGACAAACGATCTTTTGCTTGACTTGAGCAATCGGTCTGAAATTTTCTTTTTCTGAGAGCTACCCTGATCTATCCTGTATCTGCTTATCTTTTTTATTAGTCCCTGCCTTGATATTCCAAGCATCTGAGAGGCCTTTACCCTGTTTCCCTGACATGATTTTAGGGCTTGCTTTATCATCTGGATTTCGAGCTCTTCTACTGCTCGAGGTAGCGAAGTTGCTTCACTTACAAGACCTTGACTGGCATCCTTGTTTTTAAAGAAATTCAAAATATCTGGAGATAAATCTCTTTCTTCTATTATATGGCCATCGGCCAGGAGCGCTGCCCTTTTAACCTCGTTTTTAAGCTCTCTGATGTTTCCGGGCCAGCTGTAGCTCGATAGTCGGTCCAGGACTGAATCACTAAACCGGAGTGTATTCATATTGAGCTCATGACAGAGTGAATGAAGAAAATGCTCGGACAAACTGGGTATATCCTCACGTATTTCCCTCAGGGAAGGCATCTTAATATGTACTTCGTTGATCCTGTAATAAAGATCCTCTCTGAATTTCCCCTTTTTTATCTCCGAAAGAAGGTCTTTGTTCGTGGCTGCGATTATCCTCAGGTCAACGGCGATGTCGCTTTTGCCGCCTACTCTTTTAAGGCTCCTTTCCTGAAGGACCCTGAGCAGCTTTGCCTGAGCGCCGAGGCTCATGTCGCCTATTTCGTCAAGGAAAAGGCTCCCCCCTGCGGATAGCTCGATTTTACCCTCTCTTCTCTCAACCCCCGTCGCGACCCCTTTTTCAATACCGAAGAGCTCACTCTCCAGAAGCGTCTCGGGTATAGCCGCACAATTGATGTCCATAAAAGGTTTATCTGAGCGGCTGCTCTTTTCATGCAGTAGACTTGCGGCAAGCTCCTTTCCTGTGCCGCTTTCACCAGTGATAAGTATGTTGGTCGGTGTATCGGCGATTTTCAAAATTAAGTCCACGACCTCAGAAAGCTTTGCGCTTGAGCCGATGATCTTATTTTTTTCTACCGCGGAACGCTGCATGTCAACCTCCCCTAAGACATTATATCACTTTAGATTTTCTTAATTCAAGACACTTTCTCGCCCAGGTATAAGGGCGTTGGATACAATACGTACCTAACGCCCGAACTGTTTTTACCTGTAATTTTCTGCTTCGAGCTTACCCATAAGGTATATACCCTCGACCGGAAGGTCTGGTGCTCCCTTTTTAAGAAGATCTGCTACGGATTCTGCGTCCTTTGCGTCGTACTGACAATAGATAACTGTGATCTCTCCTTCGTCGTTAAGCTGGGTCCAGCTGTCTATCCAGCAGGCGTTGTTACTGTTCTCCGCCCTGCACGCTCTGGCTGCGTCGGTAATCTGGTCCTCTCTTATAGGACTATTTAGTGGATGGACCGCTATAAATTTCATTTGTACACCTCCTTGAGTTTTTTGTACTTAAACCGCACGGGCTTTTTCAATTGCGCTTACAGCGTCAAAGCCCCTTGTAACTCGGGTAGGGCCCTCCAGCACATCGAATACCTGTGAAGAGATGTTTACCAGATTGGGATGAGTGGCAACACTATTAAAAAGCTCTGAGCGGGTAAAACGCTCAAGCGACGTACGGTCTTCCCATAAATACACCCCGCCGTAACTGTTATTGGCCCGGTCAGATAGCCAGTATTTGGCCAGAAGTCCTGGAACCTCAGCGAATGAGCCGGCTAAATTATCACAGGTCTGCTCATACTCCGTCTCACTCATACCGCTTAAGTTAAAGTTAATAATCTGAACTACTATCATATCGATCACCTCCAAGTGATTTTTGATTTAATATTTTTGCAAGCAGTGTGCCAAATTCTAAACATCTGAAAACATTGAATAATTTGACAGAAGTGTCAACCCTGCTTACAGAGATTGCCAGGAGGGTGAATCTTGGAATTTGAATATATACTTAAAATTTGGGAGATTTAAGGA
This sequence comes from Thermodesulfobacteriota bacterium, assembly GCA_965216785.1. GTDB lineage: Bacteria > Desulfobacterota_D > UBA1144 > Nemesobacterales > UBA2774 > UBA2774. Next base: position 84,033 of record OZ244197.1, on the reverse strand, counting down.
ACTTAACAACAGAAAATAGTTATTTTAACTGTAATGGATGTTTACAGTTGAAGAAAAGTGAAGCTAATTTGGGATTCTAATTCGTGAATTTTAGAGTCATATCGAATAGAAAAGACCGCCGTCTATCACCAAATTACTTCCGGTTACCCAGTCTTCAGTAGCAAGGTAAAGAGCCGCTCCTCCGATCTCATCCGGGCTGCCGAGCTTTTTTACCAGATGACGTTCTTTGACAAAGCTGAGAACATCTTCCTTTTTTTCCTTACCAACCAGCTTGTCCCATAACGGTGTATCTACACCGCCGGGGCTTATCGAATTGACTCTTACGTCCGGAGCAAGTTCCTTAGCCCACATCTGAGCGAACATGATAACAGCTGCTTTGGAAGCCGAATAGACCCCGTACATGGGCGCCGGTCTTAAACCGAGTGACGAAGCTATTATTATGATATTCCCACTTGTTTTTTTAAGCTCAGGGGTTGCGGCCTGAGTCAGAGCGAATAACCCCCTTACGTTCGTATTAAAAACAAAGTCATAGTCGTTAATATCGCATTTAGATAACGGTTTTTGATTCCCCTCTCCGGCGTTGTTAATTAGTATGTCCAATCTCCCAAATTCGCTGACAACTCTCTCAATAGTGGCAGCGGAATTTTCGGTTTGAGCAACATCTGCATTAATCGAAAATACATCATTTCCAAGAAGCTCTTTGGCTTTGTCCAATTTATTTATATTTCGTCCTGTGATAGCTACTCTAGCACCGGCATTGACGAAAGTTCTTGCAATCCCAAATCCTATACCTTCCGAGCCCCCTGTTATTAGAACAACTTTATTCTCTATTTCTTCAAATGCCATAGTTCACCTTCTATCCATGAGTAAATTGTCAATTATGATGTGCTTTCCTTTATATCGTTTAAGAGGAGTTCTGAGCTCCGTAAATACCACCATAACCCCGCTTTTTTAGCCATCGGTATAGTTTTAGAAAGATAAGCTTTTGCTTCTTTATAGTTTTTCTGTTCTTTATAAAGTGCACCGAGATTGAAATAACTCATACAAAGGCCCGAATTTGCTTCAATAACATCAAAGTTTTCAACACTTTCTTTAAAACTCACTTCCGCCTTTTTCAAGTCTCGATTTTGTTTATCTATATAATATTTTCCTAAGGCGATCCTGCCTCTGCCTGCTTCTAATTTGTTCCCGGCTCCCTCTGCTATTTCTATCGATTTTTTACATGATGCGAGCGCTTCCCTTTCAATACCTAAATCACAGTATGCTTCAGCTAAATATGAATAAAGCATCGGCTGCCATATCCACATATCATTTTCTTCTTTTTTCTTTATTGTCTCCTCGAGATTTTTAACCGCTTCTTTATTCCCTGTCGTTTTGTAAACTCCGTACCAGTAACAGCCTGAAACTATAAGATAGTAGTACACGTCGTCTAATTCTTTAAACATTTGCATCGCTTTTTTACAGTCGTCGACGTAGTTTTGTGTGAAGTTTCCATAAAACACCCCGTAACCCCCATGTGCGCAATAACTGTGTGCAGCCATTGTAGGAGCTTTTCTTTTTTCAGCGTAGTCCCGAGAATTCTTTATGTATTGTTGGGCTTTCTCATAGTCTCCCCAATGCCAAAGTGAAATACCATGGAGCAGCAGAATATGACTCGCCTCAAAATAATCTCCGGCATTATTTGAAATTTTGTAAGCTTTTTTGAAAAGGTCGGCTCCTTCGTTTTTTCCTCTTGTAAAATAGTAGGCCATTGTGAGGCTATAGAACGCCAGTGATGTGATTTTTTCATCTTTCAAAGTGCTCGCGATCTCGATACTCTTCTCACAATAGGGGATTCCGGCTTCCTGATTCTTAGCCAATAGCACAGTAAATAAACCGATCAGAGACATTATTCTGGACCTTAGATTATAGTCTTCGAGTGTATCAGCAATATCCTCAATGCTTTTGAGCATTTCTAGTATATTTTTAGGGGATTCGAAAAATCTGAGCACCCTTGTCAGCTTTATGGTAAGGTTTGCTCTTTTTGATTTATTTTCCTCGGTTTCAGGCTGCTTAATAATGAGCTCAATAGCTTTTTGGTAGAACTCCATGGCCTCTCTAGTAGAGTGGAGCCTGAAAGCCTTGTCTCCAGCTAGAGTCATATATTCTAAAGACTTCTCTACGTCTTCACCGTGATAGAAGTGGTAAGCCAGGGTCTCATAATATTCTTCGAGCCTGTTTTTATGTGTGTTCTCGAGTAGCTTCCCGATTGATAGGTGAAGGTCTTTTCTTCTACCGAAGAGAAGGCTGTTGTAGGTGGCTTCCTGAGTGAGCGCGTGCTTAAACAAGTATTCAGGCTCAGGTGAGGGTCCTTTGTCGTATATCAGCTCAAGTTCTTTCAGTTTTTCAAGGTCTTCATGTAATTCTATGCCGCCGCCTGTAATGCCGTTCAGTAGAGGGAACGAAAACTCTCTCCCTATCACGGAGGCGCACTGGAGCGTATTTTTAAGGTTCTCATCTAATCTGTCCACCCGGCTCATTATAATACTAAGTATCGTCCCCGGGACTGCCAGTTCATGGCCCTTTTTACTGAGAGAGCTTTTTCCCATGGATACCTTTATAGCGCCCTGCTCTAATAGATCCTTAACGACCTCTTCCAGATACAATGGGTTTCCTTCGCATTTGTTCAAAATTAAATCCTGTAAGTCCCGCGACACGTCTTGAGTTTTCAGGATCTGCTTGATCATAGATTCGCAATCGGCGTCTGAAAGGGGGCTTAGAATTATCTGAGTATAGTAGGATTTATCGGAAAACAGATGTAAATGTCCCGGACGGGTTGAGACCAGTATTATAATTCTGCTTCTGGCGATATTGTGCACAATGTGATTTATAAGCTCCTCTGAAGCGCTGTCCACCCAGTGGAGGTTTTCGACTACTAAAAGTAGCGGCTGCTTTCTGCTCTGTCTCTGGAAGATGGAATTAACAGCCTCGTAGCTCTTCCTCCTTATCTCCCGTTCGTGCATTTGCTCAATACTCTTATCGGAGGGGCCGATTGATAACAGGCTGTATAAGAATGGAAGAGTCCACAATAAATCTGAGTCAATCTCTCTGATTTCCTTCTCGATTTTATTTTTAGTTACCCGCTCGCTATAATCAGACTCGATCCTAAAAAAACTTTTCAGCAGGTTAATGATAGGGAAATATGGTATCGACTTGCCATAAGACAGGCTCTTGCCTTCTACCCATCTAAGGTCTTCATTTCCTAATAAGTCTCTAAGCTCATGGATAAGGCGGGTTTTCCCAAGTCCAGCCTCCCCTATAACGGAGATAATCTGCCCCTGGCTTTCCTTTGCCAGGTCGATTCTATCAGTGAGGGTATTTATCTCTCTTTTTCTCCCGACGAATCTGGTCAGTCTACCTTCAGTCTGAAAGTCGCGAAGCGTTACATCCTCTTTCGTATCTAATACCTTGTAAGCTGTTACGGCCGATTTTTTTCCTTTTACTCGGTATTCTTCGCCCGGACCGAAACTGAATCTGTCACTCACTAACCTTTGAGTATTTTCGCTGACCAGAATTGTGCCGGGTTCAGCAAACGATTCGAGTCTCGAAGTGAGGTTAATCGTATCGCCCATAGCCGTATAATCCATGCTAAGGTCGTTCCCTATACTCCCCACCACAACGAGCCCTGTATTTATCCCGATCCTCATTTCTAATTCATACCCAAATTCGCTCTTTATTTTACGGCTGTATTCCTTCACAGATTCCTGGATTTTAATCGCTGAGCTCAATGCACGGGCTGCATGATCTTCTAGTGAAATTGGAGCGCCGAATAGGGCTATAACACCATCGCCTGTAAATTTGTCTACCGTACCCTCATAGTGGTAAATATCCTGAATGATAAGCTTGGCGCATCCGTCCACTAGGTTCTTTACGTCCTCCGGATCGAGCTTCTCGGATAATGCTGTAAAATTTGATATGTCCGCAAATAGGACCGTTATCTGTTTACGCTCGCCTTCAAGATGTGCTTTTTCTTCTATCACCTTTCTGGCAAGCTGTACAGGAATATCTTTTGAGAAGCTCTCAGGTTTAGATACAGTTCCGTTACTCAGTTTGCTGCCGCATTCTGAGCAGAACTTGTTCTTAAGGGGATTTTCATTGCCGCAGCTCTGACACTCAACCCCTACTTTCTTTCCGCAATTGCCGCAGAATTTTTCACCTGATGTGATTGCAGATTTACAAGCTGAACACTCCAAAGAACATACTCCTTTCAAAATCTATGAAATCATAATTAACCTAGTATTGACAATAAATTATAAAGATTCAAGATAAAACAACCTAATTCGTCAGAGACATCTTTATTCAATTAGAACAATTAGATGTATTAAAACTAACACAGTCAAAACCGCATGCTAAGGAACCTCCTGTGAATCCAAAGTCAGTACAATCTATACCAACCAAATCTGTTCCATCACAAACTTCACCACTTTCCTGGTTGTTATTGCCGCATACTGAGTCAAGACAACCTGATGTATCAAAAGATAGGCAGTCGTCCGAACATCTTAGGTCTCCTGTTACAAATCCCAAGTCTATACAACTAGTCAGAATTATATCGGCATCACATACTTCAGGATCTTCAATTGTTCTATTACCGCAAAAAGGACCACTTGGGCCTGTGATTAAGCAATCAGATGAACAACTGTCTTGGTCTAATTCGTTTCCATCATCACACTCTTCACCAAAAATTATATCTAATTCTCCATCTCCACATGCCTTACTTGCTAGAATATCAATTTGTTCCTGAAGATCATCCAAAAGACCTTGGTCTATATCACCTGGTGGGCCCTCCGGTCCGACATCTCCCATAGGTCCTGCCGGTCCTTGTGGCCCCTCAGGTCCGGCTGGTCCATCCGGTCCAGGATCACCTTGAGGTCCTGCAGGTCCAGCTAGTCCCTGAGGCCCGGGAGGTCCAGCCTCACCGATTTCGGTAGTTATAACAATCTCATTTTCAAATCGTTTACAGCTTCCGGGCTCGCCGCCCCTGTATCTTACGACTTTAAAGATTTTACTCTGGCAGAATACTATACCCTCGGCAGTTACATCCTGTGAAAAGTATAAACCGCTAAATAAAACACTCAGAAATATCAATATCCTCATTTTAACTACCTCCTTAAAGTTCTATATCCTTAAAGAGCAATCAGAATGCCAAAAACGTAAGCCTCTTTAATCATTAAATAAGTTAGTGTGTGTGAATCACTGATATGTATACGGAGTTTACGATATGTAAACGTAGTTTACATGCCGACAAGATTGAAATTTAGAAAACTTAATGATGAAGGAGAGTTATATATTTGGCATACCGGTTGCATTTATAAAGTCACATAATGAAAAAGGAGGTCTTAGTCATGATGATAATAGAGCAATCAGATTTAGCAGTTGTGAAAGCATTTCTGGAGAAGACGGCTAATGCCGCAAGTTCAGAAGAGTCCGAAGAGGAGAGGGTGAAAGAAGTATCCCTTTACATTTTATACACCCATGAGGACGGATCACAGTTAAAGGATGTAGTTGGAAATATTGAAATCTCATAAAGCTACTTGAAACCATAATCTAAAAGGAGAGAATGATGACACAAAATAATTTAGCCCGGAAAATATATAGTGATGACTTTACGTCTTGTCTACTAGAGGAAGCATACAATCAAATAAATAATAGTAAAATTACTGAGGCGCTAGATAATTTTTACGCCGGGTTAAGACATCTAAAGCTAAATTGCTCTGTAGGTGAGTGGAAATATATCGTAGGGAATTATCTAATGGACCATCCTATAAAAGAATTTATATATCAAGACCCTATAACAGAGAGGGCTTACAATAAGCCCAGGGGATATGCTGGAGATGCATACCTATTGGATATGATATATGGACATCCAAGTGTGAATTTTGATGGTGTTAACGAACTCGGTAACGAAATCCGAGAATACACTTTCAATACGACTGCATGTGATTCCGTACGCCTTCGGAGGCAATATATTGCTAGAGTCATAGACAGCGTTGCCCGTGCTACCGATAAGACAAAAGTTCTGTCGATAGGGTGCGGTCATCTAAGAGAGATTGAACTATCTGAATCTTTTAGAAATGATGAAATAGAAGAATACACTGCAATAGACCAGGACATAGAAAGTGTTAACTACGTGAACAGAAATTACTCTGGTAGTAGTGTCCAGGCTAGTGCTGTCTCTGTTGTCGATATTTTGAGAAACAATTTCAAGCATTCAGGATATGACTTAATTTATGCTTCAGGGTTATATGATTATTTGAAACAAAGAACAGCACAAAAGCTTACTCACAAACTATTTCAGAAACTATCGCCGCAAGGTGTGCTATTAATTACAAATGTTCTACCAGAAATGAGAGAAATAGGTTATATGGAAAGCTTTATGGATTGGGAACTCATTGGTCGTGATCAGTTTGAATTGTTAGATTGTACGAGCGATATTCCCAAATATGATATTGATAATATCATTATGTCTTTTGATAAGCACCAAAATATCGGGTTTCTACAGGTAAATAAGAAATAGTCGATTGAGATAAAATTAAGCATGTATAAATGCAAAGATGCCAAGCATAAACATTGAACCAAAGATATACCAATCAATAATAGTTGTCGGCGCTATGTTTGGTGAGGTTTGACCCACTCTGCATATTCAGTCGATTAGGTGTCCAAATAGGTGTCTATACTAAATCAAAACATTCTAAACAATCGATATATTAGAATTGTGGTTAATCTCTTTTATTCGAATATATTCAGGAACTTATAGTTATATCAAACGTTTAGGACTTTTTGTCCCTACGCGTTCGGGACGCAGAGGCCGCCGGTTCAAGTCCGGCCACCCCGACCATTTCCTCTTGGAACTCCCTAATACATTTAATTATCCGGTTGTCAAAACGATATAACCCTGGATTTATGTTGTAGCTTACCTTTTGCACATAAAGCGTATTTGGTTAAAGTTATTGCTGAGATTATAAATGGATATCACAAGAGGTAAAACCATACCCTCAACAGTTACTGGACATGCCGATAAGTCGGAAGGTTTATCCGGAATTTCTACTCAATCCAAATGGGTACAGTGGCTTTTCATAATTGGTCTCATTTATTTGTTATTGGTTGCAGTAGCTTTAATCGGGAGTGGCTTTAAACTGGCCGCAGGCGATCAGGCAAAACAGCTTTTTGCCTTTGCAAGTAACCCCATAACCGCGCTTCTCATCGCCACCTTTGCCACTGCGCTTGTTCAATCCTCGAGCACCGTCACTTCAATTATAGTTGGTCTTGTAGCGGGTGGACTTCCCGTAACCACAGCCATTCCGATGGTGATGGGCGCGAATATTGGCACGACGATAACGAATACCATTGTCAGCTTAGGGCATGTAAAAGAACGTAATGAATTCAAAAGAGCGTTTGCGGCAGCTACAGTCCACGATTCTTTTAATATTATGAATGTTCTGATATTCCTGCCTCTGGAAATAGCTTTTGGTATTTTGGACAAAATAGGCGCGTTTCTGGCCAAGATCCTGGTTGGCGGTAACCCAATGTCCATGAAAGGGCTGAATTTTATGAAGCCTATAATTAACCCTCCGGTTAACTTTTTGCATGAAACCGTACTAGGATGGCTTCCCGAAATTATAGCGGGGATAGCGATGATAGTGATCGGCATAGCGCTGATATTTCTGGTAATCACGTTCATAGGCAAATTGCTCAGGATTTTAATGGTCGGGCGCGCAAAGGAAATACTGCACAGCGCCGTGGGACGCGGTCCCCTCTCAGGGATTACCGCGGGAGCGCTTATTACTGTTCTTGTACAATCATCATCTACGACAACGAGCCTCATCGTTCCGCTTGCGGGGAGCGGTGTCTTTAGTCTGAAAAAAGTGTATCCGTTTACGTTGGGAGCTAATATAGGTACATGTATAACGGCGCTTCTTGCCGCAACCGCGATTACCGGGTCAAATGCTATTTTTGCGTTAGAGATAGCATTAATCCATCTGGTCTATAATGTGCTTGGTGTCGTAGTGATATTCGGTATTCCGTTTTTGCGAACAATACCGCTAATCGCGGCACAAAAGCTTGCTTACGCTGCCGTAAAGAATAAGCTTTATGTTGTTGCGTATATTTTTTCAGTATTTTTCATAGTGCCTTTGATATTTATCTTTGTAAGCCAAATACTTGGCTGGTGAGTAGATTGAAGCCAGGAGAGCGTAAGGTGATGAATATGAAATTGACAAATGACCGCAAAAAAGAGCTTGAGAGTAAAATAACCGATCTTGAAGACTCTCTGACAAATCTAAAGCAGCAGTTAAATAAAGAGAAGGAAGAGGAGCAGCACGAAGCCATCGACAATCTAGACGATTATTTGGAAGAAATCGACCATAAATATACCAATCTTAAAGATTTCTGGTCTATTCTCGGAAAAGAGATAAAAGGGCTTTTTTCCAGACGGGCTGACGACGATACCAATAATTCTAACGATACTGATAATACATAGTGCTGATCTTCGATTAAATATCCGGAGGGCTAAAACTATTAGAATTTACAATCGTAAGGTGAATACCGAGTCCCTTCAACTACCTCTTCTCACATTCCAGTAAATCTTGGTAACAGCGGTCCATGCATTTTTGTTTCTCCACCGGGTCCTGGCTCATGCATATCTTTGTCAGGCATATCTCATACGCCCTGTCGCAATATAGTTTCGGATGGTTTTGTATCTGGATAGATTCAGATCCCATTTGCGCCAGATAAAAATTCGATACAACCAATACCGCCGTAAGAAAAGACATACCTAAAAGATATCATAGGATTTTATTACTTTATAGATAGGTTGGAGGCAATCAAGGGGGAGCATGGTACTCCCCCCGATTATAGTCAAAAACTCAAAATCTTATTTCTCGGCATCATCAGCCATTTCGCCGCCTTCTATTTCGCCTTCAGCGGTTTCATCTGTAGCTGCTTCCGCGCCTTCGTCATCGCCTGCGGCCTCATCTGTCATTTCGCCGCCTGCAGTTTCGCCTTCTTCTGCCATAACTGGCTGGCTCGTGATAATTGAAGCCCCGCCGAATGAAACGCCCATTACCAGCATGAGCGCGAACAAATAGGTGAGTAATCTCATAATGTAACCCTCCTGGATTGATTTGCCTGCCACCTATGGCCGGCATTATTGATTAGAGCAATTTCCGTACCAAGACACTGTTATTTTGCAATATATAATAATATCAATTGCTTAGTGCAGGTATTGTGAAAAAACATTATATAAGATTCACTCAAATGTGTCAAATCACACAAGTGAAGTAGTGTTATTTAAAGCAGTAGCAAATTAAACAAAGTTGCTATTATTTCCAGATTTCTTATCAAATAGCTCTATGTGCGGAAGTTTTTAAGAGCTTCCCTCATCTTGCAAACAGATAGTTTCCTTAGAGCCTTTTTCTCAATCTGCCTGATTCGTTCTCGCGTAAGTTGAAATTTTTTGCCTATGTCATCCAGTGTCACGGTATCTTTCCTGTCTATTCCGAACCGCATTCTAAGTACCTCTTCTTCTTTAGGGCTCAGTAGCGACAGGGAATGACGTATGCTTTTTTTGAGCTCATCCTCAACGATAATATAGTCAGGGGAAATCGAATCGCTGTTCTCTATGAAATCGTAGAGCGTTCTCTTTTCACCGTCAATAGGCGAGTCCAGGCTAACTGATTCATTTGTAATTTTAAGTATTCGCTTAACATACTTAATCGGCACACCGGACTGCTCCGCTATCTCTTCAGAAGTGGGGTTCTTTCCGGTTTCTTTAAGTAGGATTGATCTCGTTCTGTAGACTCTGTTCGTTACCTCAAGCAGGTATACGGGGACCCTAACTGCTCCTCTATGCACCAATATCGCCCTTGTAATAGACTGGTATATCCACCAGGAAGCATAGGTCGAGAATCTGTATCCCTTTGTATGATCAAATCGGTCTATAGCCCTCATAAGCCCTATATTTCCTTCCTGTATGAGGTCTAGAAAAGGAAGGCCATGATTCACGTATCGCTTCGCTATACTTATGACCAGCCTCAGGTTAGCGTTAGCAAATCTCTTCTTAAGCTGTTTGGATCTTTCTGTGTACGCTCTATGTGAGGCTTGTAATCTCTGAGTGTTTTTTATTAAGCATTGACAGCCCCTCTCATTTTGTTTGCTTTGCTCCTCTGATTCGAGCCACGACTCTATCTGTTTTGCTTTAGATTCGCATTTTTTAATCTTTGTCGGAAGCTCTATTTCTTCTCTCAGGGTAAGTAAGGGTTCATTGGCTATATCACTAAAGTAATCGTTCATTATTCTGAATTGGTCGTCCGTATGGGCTCTATTTTCCTGTGGGCGCAGTACAGAGTGGTTTTCTTTTATCGAATCGCTTTCGCTATTTTGGACATTGAAGAACTGCTCCCTCTCATTGCCCACACTGTCCGCGGATTTATCATATGTATCACTAAAGGAAGGGCTTTCGTTCTGAGCTGTCTGAGCTTCTTGATATTTCATTGTCACTCTCCTTTATTTAGATATAAATTGGTGTGAATAAACCCCGAGCGGACAATTATTAAGTCTGTAAATATCCTCCGCCATCCTACCTAATCCGGTTTTTATCTTAAAATTTGCAATATATATGCCACTTATATGAAATTTCAATATTTGTTGTAATCACAGCAGCTTAGATAATCAGTGTTTGCACAAAGGAGACTCCAAAGCTCAAGAGTTGTGCAATATTACACAGCTACTCGTGTATCTTTTCATAGCAATAGATTAAGACTTCCCTGCTCCAAAACTTGAAATAGATTCATAAGTCACTGTAAAATCTTATCAATGTCAGATGAGCTAAGAGCAATATTAACTACGCTAGAGAAACCGCTTACATTTATCTCAAAGAACAATTATTCAAATATAGATAAAGTAAAGTCGCTGTCGGGGCTCGTAGACGATCTCACACTAAAAGCGCTCTCACTTCCGTTATCCCAAAAGACCATATCAGTCCTCCAGTCCCTTAAAGATTCATTTTCAGGTTATGACGGGCTTTCAGAGCCTGATAAAAAAGAGCTAATTAAAAGAGCTCTTCACGATGTGCGGGCAATGATGCGCGAGGCGGCGCAAGATGTGGCCAAAGAGGCAGGAACGCCAAAACCCACGGAGAAAAAAGAACCTTCTCGTAATTCTAAAACCCCAGAGCGTATTAGCAATGAAACTGTGTCAAAGGGTGATGATTTGTCTGAAATCTCCATACAGTACGTAAAGGGGGTAGGGCCCAGAATAGCATCGCTTCTAAAGAAAAAGGGTATAGAGAATATCGAAAACGCGCTCTACTATTTCCCCAGAAAGTACGAGGACAGAACTACTGTAAAGAGCATCTCAAAGCTAGTAGCCGGAGAGCGTGAGACTTTTATGGGTGAGATAATGCTCTCCGGCAGGGTGCGCACCAGAAGAGGCTCCATGTATCAGGTCGTCGTATCTGACGGTACGGGGATGGTTACCCTCGTATGGTTTAAATTCAGTGAGAAATATCTAAGGGCGGCCTACAAGAAAGAGGCTTCCGTAATACTCACCGGCGAGGTCTCGTTCGGATACAGGGACGCGCTTCAGGTGGTTCACCCGAGACCTGAGGATATAGAGGTAATTGATAAAGGGGAGGATATAGACCACGACAACGTCCATTTTAACCGCATTGTTCCCATATATCCTTTAACCGAAGGTATAGGGCAGAGACGGATGAGAAGTATCATGAAGTTTGTCGTCGACACGTACAGCCCGGCGCTAAAATCCAGTCTCCCCGAATACGTTAACAAAAATAGAGCGCTTCTCCCTTTTGATAACGCGCTTGAAAGGGTCCATTTCCCGGCCCGGGGCGATCGTGTAGTGGACCTAGCAGATGCGGACTCCGTTTATCTTTCGCAGCCGCATAAGACGCTTGCCTACTCCGAGTTCTTTTTAACGGAGCTTGGCCTTGCGCTCAAGAAACGTGACGTCGCAAGGCTTCCCGGGATAACCTTTTCACCCACGGGAAAGCTTACATCAAAACTCCTCACCCGCCTCACATTCGATCTCACGGAGGCTCAGAAAAGAGCAGTTTCCGAGATAGAAAACGACATGCGCTCTGAGACACCAATGAACAGGCTCCTTCAGGGCGATGTCGGCAGCGGTAAAACAATAGTTGCCGTGCTATCTATACTAAAGGCAGTAGAGTGCGGCTACCAGGCAGTGTTCATGGCCCCGACGGAAATCCTGGCGGAGCAGCATCTAGCCTCAGTGTTGAGCTATGTAAAAGCTATGGGTATGCGCGTCGTATTTCTCAAAAGCGGCCTCGGAAAGAGCGAGAAAAATACCTACTACAAAGCTCTTCAGTCGGGCGAAGCGCAGATAGCAGTCGGCACTCACGCGCTCCTTCAGGAAAAAGTGGACTTCAAGAACCTCGGGCTCGTTGTCATAGACGAGCAGCACCGTTTTGGTGTAATGCAAAGGGCCGAGCTTATGAGTAAGGGCACAAACCCCGATGTGCTGGTCATGACGGCAACACCCATACCGCGCACACTTGCCCTTACGGTTTACGGCGACCTCGACGTCTCGGTCCTGGACGAGCTCCCACCGGGACGAAAGAAAATTAAAACAAAACTCTACTATGATCACAAAGGCTCGCGTGAAAAAGCATATGAAACCGTAAGGAAGGAGATTCAGAAAGGAAGACAGGCCTACGTTGTGTATCCAATGATTGAAGAGTCCGAGAATCCTGATTTCAAAGATTTGAAATACGCAACTCAAATGGCGGAGGAGTTAAGTAATGACGTCTTCCCCGAGTACAAAGTAGGGCTCCTCCACGGCAGGATGAAGACCGAGGAAAAAGAAGCCGTAATGAAGAGATTCATCTCAAACCACTTACAGATTCTTGTCTCGACAACGGTCATTGAGGTAGGGGTCGATGTTCCGAACGCCGCCGTAATGGTTATAGAAAACGCAGAGCGCTTCGGTCTCACCCAGCTCCATCAGCTAAGGGGCAGGATCGGAAGGGGAGAGCACGATTCTATATGTATTCTGCTTTCAGGTTTCAAGCGCTCAGAGGACGCCGACAAGAGGCTTACAATTATGGAGCAGACCTCAGACGGGTTTAAGATAGCTGAGGCCGATTTACAAATACGCGGCCCTGGTGATTTCCTCGGCACAAAGCAGTCCGGTCTACCTCAGTTCATGTTCGCGAATCTCTTGAGAGATGTTAGGATCTTAAGCGAGGCCAGAGAAGAAGCGTTCGATCTTGTCAGGGCCGACCCCGAGCTCTCTGAATACCCGGGCCTATTAGAAGAGGTTCTCAGAAAATTCAGTTCTGTAGCCGATCTTCCGGCCATTTCATGACTATCAAATTGTTAGCTAGTATCTGAGAAATTCTTGCTTTTTGAATACAAATCCCTACTTTCTCATCTAATACTTATCTATACTTTAGATAACCCAATTGATTCCAGATACGACCATGAAGCTGAGCATAATAATCCCAACTCTTAATGAAGCCGATTACCTACCCGACACCATTCTCAAGGCAAAAGAAAACGCATACTCAAAAAATATTTATGAGCTCATAGTCGTGGACTCAGGTTCTTGGGACGGGACGCCCGAGATTGCAAAGAGTTTAGGAGCAAAGCTCGTCAAATGTGATGATAATAACTCGGGAAAGTCACATGTACTGAATAAAGGCGCTTCCATTGCTAGCGGAGATGTGTATTTGTTTCTGGACGCCGACACCATCCTTCCTCCCGCGTATGATCTCCTGATCGAGAAATCTCTTAGCGATGCGGCTACCATAGGCGGAGCGTTTGAATTCTCTTTGAGCGGCTCTGAATTCGGACTCCGCGTGGTCGAACTTGTAAACCGCGTGCGCTACAGAGTCAGGCAGCGCTACTACGGAGACCAGGGTATATTCGTACGCGCTGAGGTATTTAACAGGGTAGGGGGTTACCCCGGTATACCTCTTTTAGAGTCAGCCCACTTCTGCAGAATATTAAGGAATAAAGGGAAGTTAGAGCTTTTGAGCAGAGCCGTAAAAACCTCGCCAAGACGTTTTAACAAAGGCGGCATCTACCGGGTTCTAGCAAGCGATATTAAGATATGGTTCCTCGATCTACTTGGTTTAGGGGTTCAAAAGTACGCGGATCCCTATTGGGAAGAAAACAAAGTAGGTTTTAAAAACTAGAGCCGCGTCCGAGAGTGTTTTACCCTTCTAGAAGCAGCGACTCCGGATCCTCGATAAGCTCCTTTAACCTCACCAGGAACTGCACCGCCTCTCGTCCGTCCACTATCCTGTGGTCATAGCTGAGGGCAACGTACATCATCGATCTAATTTCAATTTGTCCGTTAATTACAACCGGTCTTGGCTCTATCTTATGGAGCCCCAATATCCCGACCTGCGGAGGGTTTAATATGGGCGTGCTCATCATTGAGCCGAATACGCCTCCGTTAGTGATGGTAAACGTGCCGCCCATTATGTCCTCCAGCGACAGCGTGTTGTCTTCAGATTTTTGAGCGAACTCTTTAATAGCTTTTTCTATTGCGGCAAACGTCATACTGTCAGCGTTTCTGAGCACAGGTACGACAAGCCCTTCAGAGGCTCCGATCGCTATCCCGATGTCATAATAATGCTTAATAATCATGTCGTCGCCGTCGATCTCTGCGTTTATCTGAGGGAACTCTTTCAGCGCTCCGATGGCGGCTTTAACAAAAAACGAATTAAGCCCGAGGCCAACACCGTATTTTTCCTTAAATATTTCTTTTCTTCGCTTCCTCAGCTCCATCACAGCGCCCATGTCTATCTCGTTAAACGTCGTAAGCATGGCTGTCGTCTGCTTGGCCTCTAGCATGCGGCGCGCAATGGTTCTGCGCCTGCGGGACATCTTGATGCGCTCTTCCCTTACGTCTCTTCCTAATGTGATCTGCGGGGCCTGCTCTGCCGGAATCGGTGCTACATCTTTACGTATCGGCTCGGCGTTTGACACTTCCTCTGCCCGAGGTTCCCCTTTCCCTTGATTTGCGATAAAGTTTTCAACATCTTCCTTAGTCACGCGGTTTCCATGCCCGGTTCCGGCTACCAGGTTTATATCGATTCCGTGCTCTTCCGCTATACGTCTTGCAACCGGCGTCACTTTCTCGCTTTCGGTAACTTCTTCTATTTCCTCATTCACCTCAATTTTAACTTCCTCGGCTTCATGAGCTTCTGCCTTTGCTTCCGCACCGCTTTGTGCTGCGGCGCCTTCCTCCATCACCCCGATTACGTCTCCGACCTCAACGTCCTCATCATCCCCTTTAACAATATCAGTCAGTACTCCCTGTCTCTCAGCGGCAACCTCAAAATTGGCCTTCTCGGTTTCAAGCTCGACGAGAGCCTCACCTATTTTAACGGGGTCTCCTACGGACTTGAACCATCTGATTACGGTCGCCTCGACTACGGATTCTCCAAGCTCAGGAACTTTAATATCAATCGACATGTTTTCTCTCCGATAATTTATACATTTTTTACCCACGTAATACCAAGTTCATCCAGATTGGGCAGTTCTTTGTCCAGCATGAATGCTTGCTGGACCAGAGCCTGCTGATTTACTCTGTGCATCGACAGCGACCCTTCAGCGGGGCTCGAGTTACGCTTCCTGCCCATGTAGTGCAGCGGAAACCTGCCGTCGATCAGTTTTCTGAAGAACGGGAACATAAACATCCAGGCCCCCATCGTTTCAGGCTCTTCCTGAAGCCATACGACTTCTTTAAGATTATGATATCTGCTAAACACCTTACGAATCATGACCGTCGGTATGGGATAGAGTTGCTCCACCCTGGTAATCGCGATATCCCCCTTGTTTTTCTCATAGTATTCACTCGATACCAGGTCCCAGTATACCTTTCCGCTACACAGTATCAGACGCTTGGCCTTTTTAGCCTGTTTATCATCCATATCGTCATCGATAACCGGCTGCCAAGTTCCTTGCGTCAGCTCTTTCAAGGATGAGAATATTAATGAGTTTCTAAGCAGGCTCTTGGGAGTCAGAATAATCAGCGGAAGCGGGTCTATATCCAGCACTCCGGCCTGACGTCTAAGTAAATGAAAGTATTGAGCCGAAGTCGTGCAGTTGGCAACGCGCATATTTATTTCAGCAGCCGAATCTAAGAACCTACCCATTCTGCCTGATGAGTGATCAGGGCCCTGTCCCTCGTATGCGTGCGGTAAAAGTAGTACAAGAGAAGGCGTCTGGCCCCATTTGGCTCTTGCCGATACCAGGTATTCGTCAAGGATAGTCTGCGCGCCGTTTATAAAATCACCGTACTGAGCTTCCCAGATTACGAGTGATTCGGGCTTATGTATGTTGTAGCCGTACTCAAAGCCGATGCACGCGTTCTCTGTGAGCGGGCTGTTGTAGATTTCAAAAGCCGCTTTCGCCTGAGGGATATTTTGGAGAGGGTTATAAGACTCTCCGCTCATAAAGTCATGAAGCACAGCGTGGCGGTGACTGAATGTGCCGCGCTCGCAATCCTGCCCCGTCAGCCGTATCGGAGTGCCGTCAGCCAGTATAGAGGCAAACGCGAGCTGCTCTGCCATCGCCCAATCCACTGTCTTGCTATCTGTGCCTTCGAGTGCATTCGCCCAGCGTTCTCTTGCGCGCTTTAATTTGGGGTTTATTTTAAAATCCGGCGGTACTTTAAGCAGCGATTGGTTCAGTTCCCTGAGCGCCCCTGCCGATACAGATGTCTTCACCTTTTGTGCCGCGCCCGCAGGCGGCCTCTCAGACTGAGACTCCTCTGGTATGTCTTCAGGCGCGAGCGATTCAAAGTCTTTATGCATCTGCTCATTGTATTTGTTTAATATTTCTTCAGATTCTTCACTATCTATAATGCCCCTTTCAATTAGGGTGTTTGACCAGATCTCTCTAACCGTAGGATGCTTATCTACAATCTCGTATAATTTTGGCTGTGTGAAAGCTGGCTCATCGGCCTCGTTGTGGCCGTGCCGCCTGTAGCCGACCAGATCAATCAGAAAGTCTTTGTGAAATTCCTCTACATACGCGAAGGCGAGCCTCGAGGATTCGATGCATGCCTCAGGGTCATCCGCGTTTACGTGCACTATCGGTATCTCAAACCCCTTTGCCAGATCGCTTGCGTAAAGAGTGCTTCTGCTGTCCCTTGGCAGTGTGGTATAACCGAGCTGATTATTGGTAATTATATGTATTGTCCCGCCAGTGCTGTATCCCGGAAGACGAGACAGATTAAGTGTCTCCGACACTATTCCCTGCCCCGGGAACGCAGCGTCGCCGTGAACGATTATTGGCATCGAGACAGTGCGGTCAAACTCAGGCGCCCCGGGCCTATCCGCTTTCGTTCCCGCCGCGCGCGTCATACCTTCTACTACCGGGTTTACCGACTCAAGATGGCTGGGGTTCGGGGCAAGCGTGATTTCCATGTCGATCGGCCTGCCTTTTTTAATAGCGTGCCTCGCTCCTTCGTGGTACTTTACGTCACCTGTCCAGCCCATATAGTCCCTGAAGTCTCTCTGAAGCACAGGGTCTTTGAACTTAATCAGTGTCCCCTTGTAGGGTTTGTTCATGACGTGGTGCATGACGTTCAGGCGTCCGCGGTGAGCCATCCCTATAAGAATATGATAGATGTCAGACTCTGCGGCCAGACCCACGATCTCGTTAAACATAGGGATCAGAGTGTCCACGCCTTCTATGGAAAAACGGAATTTTCCGGGGAATATTCTATGAAGGAACCTCTCAAGTACCTCTGTCTGAGTAAGGCTCTCGAGGAGTCTCTTCTCATTAATAGGATCATTAGGGGGTCTGAATGTCCCAGATTCCGCCGCATGTCTTAACCACCTTCTTTCTTCAATAGAGTGCAGGTGGTAATAGTCATAGCCCACTGATGACGAGTATACAGAGCGGAGCTTATCTATCGCCTCCGCAGCGTTGGTCGTGGTTTCTGCTATCGGGCCTCCGATCAGGCTTGAAGGCAGCTGAAAAAGGTCCTCTTCCGTTATTTTGTGTGTCGCGGGGTCAAGCGAGGGGTCTCCTGAGCATTTGATTCCCAGAGGATTGATTTTAGCGTCCAGATGACCAAATGCCCTGATTGCCAGGGCAAGGTTAGCCGCGCCCACAATTTTCTCCATGTCCTGCGGACGGGCTTCTACGTGCGCTCCGTCTTCGGATTCGGGCTTCCAGTTATCGAAAATCGCTCTTGTTTCCGAGTCTACGGAGCTTGGGTCTTCCAGATAACGGTCGTAAAGCTCGAGTATATAGCCCGAGTTAGGTCCGTGAAACATATCGGTAATATTCATATTTTTAATCCTGTTGAATTACTATGAGTTGCTTTTTGGGGAGAGATATATTTATCCATCAATTTTCGCTTATAATTTTAGCATAAGAATATATGACCCGCAATCTCAAACGGCCCGTAAAATCCCCATATTTCCTATTGTAATAACAAAATCTTTGGACGAATCGAACGTTATGGATTTCACGCTGAAATACACATTTCCGATACGGTACTAGACATTATAGATTCAACTAGGATTTTGTCTAGGAAAAGAGTGAATTAGGTACAAAAACACCCTGGGATTTCCTAAAAATTGAATAAAGGGCAGTGTAGCCGATTAGTTATCCCAGATAAGCCTTTATGAACTTATCATACTCGGCTCTATGATCCGTGTGGCCGATCTCCTGCAAAGCCGGGTAGGTTTCATTTTCGTTCACTATAAGCTTCTCTAGCGAAGTGTTCTCGCCTTTGTAAATAAGACCTATAGGGATGCGTTTTTCCTCTTTAAGCTCCAGAACTCTCTTGAAAGCATTGGCCCTGTCCGAAGTGTCAAATCCCTCTTCCTCGTTTATGTTATATACCTTGGCGCGCCATTCCCTGTGCGTGTCGTAATAGGTGACGCATGGGGAGAGCACTTCGAGGAAAGCAAACCCTCTTCCCGCCTCCGTGTGCTCGAGCGCCGCCATCATAAGGCTCTCCAGCTGAGCGGCGTTGCCGCTGAAACCGCGCGCTAAAAATGTCGTTGAGGGAAAACTTAGACCCAGAAGTATCGAGTCCAGTCCCGTTTCCGGGTTGTCTCTGTACCCTGTGGGGCTTGTAGGTGAAGCCTGGCCCTTTGTGAGGCCGTAATTGCTGTTATTCATCACTATATATGTAATGCTGGGGTTACTCTTAAACGTATGAACCAGGTGGCCTGCGCCTATCGCGAATCCGTCTCCGTCCCCGCCCGCGGCAACAACGGTTAAATCTGGGTTTGCGAGCTTTGCTCCGATCGAAGCGGGCAATACCCTTCCGTGGAGCGCGTGGTAGCCGTAGCACTTAACGTTATTCTGGATAGTGCCTGAACAGCCTATACCGGCCAGGAACATAAATTTATGAGGCGGTATACCCATGTTCTTGAGTGATTTCTCAAGCACTCCCTGTACAGCGAAGTCTCCGCATCCAGCGCACCATATAGGTCTTGCGGGTGTAAAGGTTTTAGTCTTGGGCTCTGTGGTCATAACAGCTTTGCCTCCTTACCTTGGCCGTTTAAGAGTTTAGCTTCTTCTTCAAGTATCTGTTTAACCAGTATACCAGGTCTGTAAGGCAGCCCGTCGTATCTGGTAATGCTTATTATCTTATTCTTCTCAGCTCCCTGGTGCATAAATAGACGCGCCAGCTGAGCCCCGGCGTTTAAGTCGATTACATATACGCGGTCACAGTCGTTTATAAAATCTATTGTCTCATCCAGCATAGGCCATATTGTTCTTGGCTGTAAATATTTTGTGTGGATTCCTTCTTGTTCGAGCCTCTCCATGGCTTCTAAAATGACGCCGTACATCATTCCTATGCCTATAAACCCGATTTTAGATTCCTGATCCCCGTAAAGCCTTCCTTTGGGAAGGTCTTTTTTGGCGTCTTCCATCTTATTCATTCGTTTATCCATCATACGCAAACGGTTATCGGGGTCTGTTGATACGAGGCCGAACTCATCGTGCTCGTTTCCGGTCACAAGCGACATTCCACCCGGTGTTCCCGGTGCGGCGAACGCCGAGATATTGTCCTCAGAGAAACTGTAGCGTTTATAAGTATCCAGTTTTGCAACATCCTCCGCGCTAAGTCTCTTCCCTAGTGTAACAGTTATTTCGTCCAGGTCGAAGGGCTTTACGGTTGCAATGTTCTGTGAAAGCGCCTGGTCCATTGCTATGAACACGGGCAGCTGATATTTATCTGCCAGGTTTGTAGCGTCTACAGTGAGATAAAAACAGTCCTCCGGGTGTCCCGGGGCTAGAACGAATCTCGGGAAATCACCGTGACCTCCAAAAATCATAAGGTTCAGATCGCTCTGCTCCGGTCTTGTAGGCATTCCGGTGCTCGGTCCCGAGCGCTGACAGTCCACAACGACAATAGGTACTTCAGCAGAGCCGGCATGTCCCACTCCTTCCTGCATGAGTGAAAACCCGGGTCCTGATGTGGCGGTCATAGTCCTTGCGCCTGTGAGCGCAGCGCCTATGGCCATATTTATGCCAGCAAGCTCATCCTCAGTCTGTCTTACCACTCCCCCGCACTTTGGCAGCCATTTCTGCAGCGTCTCAAGCACCTCTGTAGAGGGCGTTATCGGATAGCCGGTGAAGAATCTTCCGCCTGCGGCCATGAATCCGAAAGCCACGGATTCGTTCCCCATTATTAAGAGGTGCTCCTCAGGGTCCGTGCGCTCTATTCTATAAAGTCCGTGTCCTTCCTTAATATCCAGCTCGTCCGCCATGTGCAGTCCAAGGCCGAGTGCTTCTAAGTTATAGTCTAAAATTACCTGCCCACGTCTTTCAAAGCGCTTTACGAAAGTCTCGCGCATGTGCTCGTCTTCAAGTCCTAGCAGACGCCCCACCATTCCGAAAGCGATACTGTTTTTGTATAACTCGCGTCTCATCGTACGCATAGCGATTCTATTGAAAGGGGCCGCATAGAGCTTGGCGCCCTTGGGTAATAATCCGTCGGGTAGAGGGCCGCTTGAGTCATCGAACACTATCACACTGTCAGAGTCCAGATGACGCGCATTTTTCGTTACCGCTTCTTCGTCAAGCGCCACTAGGAGAGTGATCTTGCTCCCTATGCAGTAGCGGTGGCCGGTAAACGCTCTCATCGTTGCCGCCGCGTGTCCGCCGCGGATACGCGAGAGCACGTCTCTTTCCGTGTATACGTTAAGCCCGCTGTTCCGGAACAGGTCTGCAAGCATTGTAATAACTGTAAGTGAACCGTCACCTCCCTGTCCGGCTACGATCACGCTTATATCTTCGAGTACGGGTTGGCCGTTATTGGAGCTCATTTACCGTTTTTTCCTCCATCGCTTGGATTGTAATCTTTATAGAAAGTCTTAGGGTTTGTGTTGCCCATTTCAATCCTCTCCTGCAGCGTAGGCATAAGTGCAGGGAGGGGTTTATTTCTTTTCATTTCAGAGAGCCTTATGAGCAGGCTCTTTGCCTTTGGTACTTCATCTACTTCCATGATTTCAAAAAGATCCGCATCCACTCCCGCCTGCCACGCCTTGTGCCCCGCTTCTGTGCGGACAGCTACAAATGTCCATCCGTCAAGCCCTATACCTCCCACTCCGATATCAGCGTGCTCAGCGGAATAGTCAAGACAATAAAGGCATGCGGGCCGCGCGAAAGGATGAAAGTCCTTGAGCTTCATAATTATTTCCCTGCCGTCGCGGAGCTCGATTATTACCTTGCCCTTTACGTTCACTCTAACAATATCTTTTGGCTCAACATCAAGCTCTTTCGCTATATATGTAATGTGCTCGTGAGTAAAGCTCTCAGAGCAATACAGCCCGATTACCAGGCTTACGTTTTTCTGATACCATTTGGCCACTTCAAGTCGTATGCTGCTATACTGCTGCTGACGAACTCCGTCCACCTGACAAGGCACGCCAACTACTGCCAGAGGACGCACGTCCTGTCTCATAGCCTCGGTCAATGCCACAGTGTTGGGCGAATATGTGTATCGCGAGCCGCTGCACTGAACTATTTCCTCTGAAGTGGTGGCGAGTTTCTGCACGCCTACCTGAGGGTTTTCCGGAAGCACGTCTCCGAGCACCGCACCGTTTATGGCGCCCTGCTCCAGCAGATGCACCAAAAGCGCGCTCGTTACTCCTCCGTCCTGTCCCTTCTCCAAAAACTCCTTATTCTTTGCCCGTGCTATTACGGCGTAGTTGTAAGGGCCGAACCCCTCGTCAATTACCGGCTGCTTAAAGCCCAAAAGTGTGTGCAGATCCTTATCCAGGGGTCTGAGAACCGGGCAAACGTCTGCGCAAAGCTCGCACAGCACGCATGCGTCCTTTCTCGTATCCACAGGGTGCTCGTCCTTATAGTCAAATACATCGGTCGGGCAAATTGTCACACAGGCTGCGCACCCGACGCACTTACCAGTATCCACTATTTCGTCCATAAGGAAATCAACCGCTTTAAAACCGCCTCGGTTAATCTCAGAGCGCCACGCATAAGCCCACTCATAGGGGTCAACACCCTCAGCGAGCATATCGTGGTACCTTTTTTTGACCGCAAGCACTAGTTTGTCGTCGTTACTAAGCTCTTCTTTACTCATCAAAAACTCCCTTCTTCGGTAGTCTTATCACTTACAGAACACGGCTTTTAGGCTTTTAATAATAGGCCTTCCAAGTCCTGTATTGTATATGATGTATTTTCGATGCTATGGTGTTCGTAAATATGATTAAATATCCGTTTTCTTAATATCGGTATATCTCTAAATTGCCACCCTTATTTAATAATACATCCAGTTTAATATCATAGTTATAACGCTTAGTCAATTTTCTTTGGCTAACCGTAAATTCTACCCAAATCTCAGAGAATTAAAACTATCATTAATAATCAGTTTGGAATAGAATTAAGGTACGGTTATTCTATTTGCAGTCCTCAAATATATACGGAGTGGGTTTAGGGTATTGGGTAATAGGCATCGGGAGTACATACTTATTTGATACGCGTTCATAATCTCACTAAAAACTACGGCAGCCTTCGTGCCGTTGAAAACATTTCTTTTGAGCTCGAGAAGGGCGATGTGCTTGGGTTTTTAGGTCCCAACGGAGCGGGTAAAACTACGACCATGCGCATCATTACGGGCTATATGCCTCCTACAAAAGGCTCTGTACGCATTGAGGACGTCGACATATTTGACCACCCGCTACAGGCGAAAAAACAGATCGGATATCTGCCCGAAAACCCGCCTCTTTATAATGACATGGATGTTGAGGACTACCTTGATTTTGTAGCCGACATCAAAAAAGTACCCTCAAAGGAAAAAAAGGGCAGGATCCTCTACGTAATGGACAAGTGCGGTATCACATCGGTAAGCAAGCGGATCATAGCCCATCTGTCAAAGGGCTACAAACAGCGCGTCGGTATAGCCCAAGCGCTCATTAATAACCCCTCGGTACTCGTACTCGACGAGCCTACAAACGGGCTTGACCCGGTGCAGATTATCGAGATACGCGAGCTCATCAAAAGCCTCGCCGGTGAGCGTACCATAATACTTAGCACGCACATACTTCCCGAGGTCACTATGATATGCAGCCGTGTGATAATAATTAACGAGGGCAGGATTGCGCTGGAAGAATCCCTTGAGTCGCTCTCTTTGAACCTTAAGAGCTCTGAGAGTCTCTACTTAAAGCTAAGGCATGACGGTGATAACGTAAAAGAAAAAATTGAGTCCATAGAAAACATATCAAAGGTAAATATGAGCGCTCCGGGCGAGTATGTCATTGTTCCTTCAAACGGCAGCGATGTAAGGGATGAGCTTGCAAAGACGGCCGTACAAAACGACTGGGGCCTCCTTGAGCTAAGACCCCTCACGCATACGTTAGAGGAAATATTTCTAAAGGTTATTTCATCCGAAGGCTGAGAAATGAATTCGATATCACCTATTTTAAAAAGAGAGCTTAAATCCTATTTTGCTTCCCCGCTCGCCTATATCATCATCGTAGTCTTTCAGGCGATATCTGCCTGGTTCTTTTTCCTATATTTAAAAGGTTTTTTGCACATACAGCTAGATCCCGGTTTTCAGCTCCAAAGGGGTGAGCTTAACCTAAACAACCTGGTTTTAGCTCCCTACTTCGGTACCATCACTCTGGTGCTGCTCATCATAATACCGCTTATAACCATGAGACAGTTGGCGGATGAAAGAAAGAGCTACACCGCGGAGCTTCTGTTCACTTCCCCTATTAAGCTTAGAACCATAATACTCGGTAAATACCTTGCGGCCTTAATCCTTCTCGTTATTATGCTTGCGCTTTCCTCGATAAATGTATTTGTTTTAATGGTGCACGGTAACCCCGATATCGGCGCCGTCACATCAGGTTACATCGGGCTCTTTCTGCTTGGAGCTTCTTTTCTCGCAATCGGTCTTTTTGCTTCCTCTCTCACAGATAACCAGCTAATAGCGGCCGTAATCTCTTTCGGCGTTCTCCTCGTGCTCTGGCTGGTGGGCGCTATGTCACCTGTGGACGGCAGTATCCTCGGCTATATATCCGTCATTAACCACTTCGAGCCTTTCGGTAAAGGTATTATCGGAATTAAAGATCTAGTATACTATGGATCGCTTGTATACCTCGGGCTCTTTCTCGCTCACACCGCGCTAGAATCAGAGAGGTGGAGATGAAGAACAGAAGGCTCATATACGGTACCAATGCGCTCATATCCATAATAAGCACAGTCGGAATACTCATTATCCTGAACTTTCTGGCTTCGAAGAGCGATTTCAGATTCGACCTCACAGACACAAAGCTCTACACGGTCTCGGATAATACTGTAGAGGTGTTAAACGAGCTCGATAGCCCCATAGAAATTATCGCCTTCTTCAAAGACACCGGCGCTGACAGGAGTGAGTTTCAAGACTTGATAAAGGACTATACCAGACGCGCCGATAATTTAAGTGTAAGCGTAATAAACCCCGACAAAGAACCAGGTCTTGCCAAGAAATACGAAATTAAAGAATACGGCTCTGTTGTTGTGGCGTACGGGGACGAAACGATAAAGCTCAGACTGGGTGATCCGCTTTCAGGCGGCATAATAAATAACTCCGAAGAGGAGATCACAAACGCTATTCTGAAACTGTCGAGAAATATTAATAAGACAGTTTATTTTATAACCGGTCACGGCGAAAGGGACATAGGGGACGATGTCGAGCCCGAAGGGTTAGGCGTGCTCAAGAACGCGCTCATCGACGAAGGTTATAACGTAAGAGAAATACTTTTACCAAAAGGGCAGGCGCTTCCTGCTGAAAACTCCGTAATTGTGCTTGCGGCGCCCAAACAGGCCTTCACTCTAAAGGAGATAGGGGATATAAAGGAATACCTCTCAAAGGGAGGGAAGGCGGTCTTTATGATCGAGCCCCGTACGGGCGGCGAGATAGTATCTGTCCTTAAATCTTACGGAATAATGCTCTCAGAGGATATCATTGTCGACCCCAGCTCAAAGCTTGAAGGCGGGGGCGATATAGCCCCAATAGTAGGCGAGTACACCCCCCATGAAATCACAGATGATTTTCGCTACGCGACCATATTTCCCTACTCCCGGAGTATAGATACCCACGATGTCGATGGCATGAATGCAGTCGTCCTGGCCCATACTGGGCAGTACAGCTGGTCGGAAACTGATTTTGAGAATTTCGATCAGGGTGTGGCTCAGCAGGAAGAGAGTGACAAGACGGGCCCTTTAGGCGTACTCGCGGTATCTGAGAACGGCTCCAGGGGCAGGATAGCGGTTTTCGGTAGCGTAGATTTCGTGTCGAACATATTCTTTGACTTCTCAGGGAACCGAGACCTTTTTTTGAATACGGTAAACTGGGTCTCGGGTGATGAAAACCTTATTTCCATCAGACCCAAGAGCGCCGAGCAGGGAAAGCTCACCATTACTAATCAGCAGACAAATATTATCTTTTTCTTTACTGTCATACTCATACCGGCTGTGGTTCTATTCTCTGGGGTTGCAATATGGTGGAAAAGAAGAAAGATGTAATATTCTAAGAGACAATACAGACACATATAAAATTGTAATTATAAAACTCTGAACTAATACTCTTAATAGATGGGAATAAGCCCTTATCTGAAAAAATTTTCAGGCACCTTAGCAGCGGCAGTGATCTTCCTCATACTGCTGGGCGGGATCTTTCTATTTAACGGGGAAGATGAAGCCGATGATAAAAAAATGGTTTTCCCTTCTCTCGAAAAAGAAGAAATTCTCTCTGTAATGCTAAAATCACCGGGCTCTGAAATCAATCTTGACAATGAAGACGGACAATGGTTCGTATCGGATTCGGAGCGCAGGTCAAAGGCCGACAGCGCGGATGTTCAGGATTTAGTCAACGATATTAAGTCTATGGAGCTTATAGAGACTGTTTCCTCAAAGGGTCTTGAGCTGGACCAATTCGGTCTGCACGAGCCCCCTTCGGAATTTATGGTCATATCTGACAGGGCCGAATACTACTTACTAATCGGCAATCAGAATCCGAGCGAGACCGGCACATACGTTTATGACGTTGATAAAGACAGAGTGCTCATCATTGATAACGCTGCGGCCTCAAGATTAATAGATAACTCCGGTAAGGATTTCAGGGATAAAAGGGTGATTGCTCTGATCCCCGATCTGGTTAACCGGATTGTTCTAAGAGTAGGGAATTTTTACATTCAGTTTGAAAGAGAAGACGGTCTATGGATTGCTGAGCCGCTTACAGAAGACGTGAAGCTCGATCAGGAAAAGGCGGATCAGCTTCTGATGACTCTTTCGGATCTGGAAATTAACGGAGTTGTGAGCCGTGAGCCCGAAAGTTTAAAGAGCTTCGGATTAGATCTGCCGACTGCTGAAATTGAGATATTCCAAAACGGCGCCTCGCATAAACTATTCTTCGGCAAACGCAAAGACGAAGACGAGTACTATATTAAGTTTGACTCTCAGGACACCATATACTCGACCTCAAAGGAAAACTTTAAGAAGCTCCCTAAAAATGTCGATGATCTGACACTGAGTCTTTCACAAAATTGAAAAGGCTTGATTAATCTAACAAGAAAAGAAAGAATAATAGCATTGATAATTTTATTCACCGAGTTTATTAGCACTGTAACATAGGAGGATGTGATGTTTATTCAGATTAAATCCAAGGTCGGGGAGCTTTGCTGGATAAACCTGAAACAGGTGCTCGTGATCCGCTTAGGCCGTCCCACAGACGGCTGGGTGTGGGAATTTGAGTACAGGAACGACACCTTATGGTCAGAGAAGTTTGAGACTAAAGAGGAAGCCGATCATTGGCTTGAGAGTGCTATGAAGAACTGTAAGTCCCCCGAAGTTGTCAAATAAATATTCGGCCTATTAAAAGCTTGCCGGTTATTGCTTGTCTTCTTCTTTTATATCGAGCTTTATACCCAGCTCAAGCAGTTGTGCGATATCCACTTCCGACGGGGCCTCAGTGAGCGGGCACGCGCCCTTTTGCGTTTTAGGAAAAGCGATTACGTCTCTTATCGAGCTTGCCCCTGCTATTAGCATTACTATTCTGTCCAGCCCAAGAGCAATACCACCGTGTGGGGGTGCTCCATACTCAAGAGCCTCGAGTAGGAATCCGAATTTGCTCTCCGCTTCCTCGCTGCTCAGCCCGATTGCACTGAATAGCTTTTCCTGAATATCCTTTCTATAAATCCTTATGCTGCCTCCCCCGATCTCGACTCCGTTCAGCACTATATCATACGCTCTCGATCTCACCTTCCCGGGGTCGGTTTCAAGAAGCTCTATATCCTCTTCAAAGGGCGAGGTAAACGGGTGGTGCATGGCGGTATAGCGGTTCTCGTTCTCGTCATAATCGAGCAGCGGAAACTCTTCTACCCATAGAAACTCAAACTTGCCGTGGTCGATCATCCCGAACTTCTCGCCCAGCTTCAGTCTTAGATTCGACAGCACCAGGTTTACTATATGGCTCGAATCGGCTCCGAAGAAAACTATATCGCCGACTTCCAAGTTCAGGGTTTTTTGAAGGTTCTCTTTTTCCTCATCACTGAAAAACTTGATTATAGGAGACTGCCACTCATCCCCTGAAACCCTTATCCAGGCAAGCCCCTTTGCGCCGAGCGTCTTGGCGTCCTCAGTCAGATCGTCAATCTCTTTTCTCGAAAGCTCGCCCGCTTTCCCCTTCAGGTTAAGAGCTTTAATAATTCCGCCTTTCCCGAGCGCGCCGCTGAATACTTTAAATTCAGACTCCCTGAAAACATCGCTTATATCCTCGAGCTCGAGCCCGAATCTGGTGTCGGGCTTGTCCGTACCGTAGCGGAGCATAGCTTCTTCATATTTCATTCGTTTGAACGGTGCTACAATCTCTTTACCTGCGGCTTCTTTGAATATAGCTTTCAGCATTCCCTCAACTGTATCCCTGATGTCCGACTCGTTTACAAAAGACATCTCAAGGTCAATCTGAGTGAATTCTGGCTGACGGTCCGCTCTTAAGTCCTCATCCCTGAAGCAGCGTACTATCTGGTAGTAGCGGTCAAACCCGGAGATCATAAGGGTCTGCTTCAGTATCTGGGGCGACTGTGGGAGGGCGTAAAACTGCCCCAGGTTAAGCCTGCTCGGCACCAGGAAATCCCTCGCGCCCTCAGGGGTAGATTTTGTAAGGTAAGGAGTTTCTATTTCCAGAAAGGACACAGAGTTTAAATAATTCCTGGTTGCGGTGACGGTTTTATGTCTCGTAATTATGTTGTCCTTCATCGCTGTGCGCCTGAGGTCCAGATATCTGTACTTGAGTCTTAATAGCTCGTCTACATTAATGTCGTCTTCAATTAGGAACGGGATAACTTTAGATGTGTTAAGCACCCTTACTTCGTCTGCGAACACTTCGATCTCGCCTGTTGGAAGGTTGGGGTTTATGGTCTCGGCGGAGCGGTTCTTCACTTTGCCTTTAACGGCTATTACCCACTCGTCTCTTAAGGTTTCTCCTATCTCATGCACATCTTTACTTATCTCGGGGTTAAATACGATCTGTACCAGTCCCTCACGGTCTCTGAGGTCGATAAATATCACCCCTCCGTGGTCTCTATGCGACTGAATCCACCCCATTAGCAGCACATCCCTATCCACGTCAGATGCGCTTAGTGCTCCGCAGCGATCAGTCCTTTGCCAGTCTCCCATCAGTTCAAGCATCACTAAAACTCCTTATTCATATATATGTCTATAAAAACAGGGAATCATAACCTCTTAGATAAAATTCGCAAGGGGCCGGCATCAGGTGCGCTTACCTTTAGCTTTCGCCTATTTTATCTCCCCTCCCCAATGCAGGGGAAGATTGTAGGTTGGGGGTAAAATCCTCTATCACTCATCCTAATTCCAATTGACCTCTCACTCAAATAAATAAATACTAGTAATAATAAAGCACTGGTATTAATAAATAGTGAGGATCGCTGCCTTGCCAAATTACCATTCACTAAAATTCATAGAAGAGAACTATCTTCTCTTACTAATCATTCTCCTAGGCGCAATCTTAAGGATCTATGATCTCGGTAGCGAGAGTATCTGGCTTGACGAAGCCTATACGATAGAGATATCAAAACATGGTCCGGTCGAAATTATAAAGGAAATCTTAAGGGACAACGAAAATCACCCTCCTTTGTACTATTCGATTATGCATTATTGGATAAAGCTCTTTGGCGATTCCGCTTTTTCTGTGCGATTTCCTTCGGTTATATTCGGGGTGCTCTCTATCATAGCCGTTTATAAAATGGCAAAACTCCTATTTAATAAAAACACCGCTCTTCTTTCAGCTCTCATTCTAGCAACTTCAGTAATGTTAATAGAGCTTTCTCAGGAAGCCAGGAGCTACAGCTTATTTGCGTTACTATCTATCCTTTCTTTCTATTTTTTTACAAAGCTCCTTAAACAACAGAGCTTTTGGATTTGTGCCTTATATATTATCAGCTCATTACTCCTGCTATCTTCACATTACTACGCCGTATTTGTACTGATAGCTCAAAATATTTTTATCTTCACTAACTTCCTTTTAAGCAGAGAATATAAGTCATTAAGCTTAGGGCGATGGGTATTGCTCCAGCTTATTTTGTTTGTTTTATACTTGCCGCACCTGTATTTAATAGCGCAGGCAGGAGCCACTAAGGAAGGACTCTGGCTTAGTGCTCCGAGTCTTAAAGAGATACCGGGAGCGGTGTTAGCATACTCCGGGTCTTGGCCATTATTCGTCTTGTTCTCCATCTTCTCAGTATTCGCGGTTTTTAATCTAATATCCGTATTCCGACTAAAAAGCTTAAACGGCTATATCAGATCCCAATACGATAAATCGGGTGAAACGGAGCTTCCCTACATACAAAAAATATATTTACTAGTCCTATGGATATCTATACCTATAATAATCCCGTTTTTGATATCAGTAATGATTACCCCGATGTACCAGGTGCGTTATGCAGTTTGCGGGGCAGCTGCATTTTTCATTATAGTTGCCAAGGGAATTGAGAGTTTTGGGAATAAAAGAATTTTAGCAGTTCTAACGGGAATCGTTCTAATCTTTTCCTTTTTAAATATTAGGGAATATTACCTTAAAATCCATAAGCACCAGTGGCGGGAAACCGTTGCCTACCTTGAATCAGCTGCGGATGCGGGAGAGCTTATAATGGTTTCTCCCGACTATGAATTAAGAACCGGACTTTATCATTTGAAGAGAGATGATTTAGAGATGATAGAGTTTAGCGGCGAGTCACTCTCAGAGCTCGATGAAGATAACTATAACTTCTGGGTAGTAATGAGCTGGCACGGATCTGCGGGAAAAGAATCTCTTACACAGGAGCTCCTTGAAGACTATAATGTGGAGTCCTTTAAGGAATTTCACAAGTTAAAACTTTATCATTACAGAAGATGAGTTTTAAGAATATCTTAGTTTCTGATTTAATCCTGAAATTGACCTCTCACCCAAATAAATAAATACTAGTGGTAAAGATTGATAGAGAAAACCGACTTGCAAAACCACCATTCACTAAAATATATAGAAGAAAATTATCTCCTTTTACTGATTCTACTCCTGGGCGCCGTCTTAAGGATCTATGATCTTAGTGGGGAGAGCATATGGGTTGATGAAGTCGTCACTTCTCAGGTCGCGGAGCTAAAGATTAGCGAAATCATCGCTTGGATGATTAGTCAGAACGACAACAATCCTCCCCTTTACTATATGCTGATGCATTTCTGGGTTTCCCTCTTCGGGCATTCGGAGTTCTCGCTTAGACTTCCCTCGGCAATCGTAGGAACAGGCTCGATTCTTGTGTTATACGCAGTTGGGAGACTGGTTTTTAACAAAACTACGGCATTAATAGCTTCACTAATTTTAGCGGTTTCGGTTTTCCATATCGAGTACTCCCAGGAAGCCAGATCATACAGTCTCTTGGCTTTCCTCACCCTATGTTCTTTTTATTTCTTTTTAAAGACCCTAAGCGGCTCGAATCCGCTCTATATTATAGGCTATGTCATAACGAGCGTGCTGCTCATGTACTCTCATTTTTACGGTGTGTTTATACTGGTTGTGCAGAATATATTTTGTTTTACCCGCTATTTCGTTAACAGAGATGTTTTCAGTTTGAGACTATCCAAGTGGATAGCGCTTCAAGTTATAATAGGCCTGCTATTTATCCCCGGACTCTTAATATGGTACAAAAACACCCTCGCTATACAGCGCGGTTTCTGGCTTTCAGAGCCCACAGTGGTTGATATTGCGAGGTACTTCTACCATTTCTCCGGCCGTGACTACGTTCTCTTCATTTTGTTTCTTGTACTTTCGGCTTTTTCGTTTATCAATTACAAAGCTATAAACAATATGAAGCATATACGAGATATTCTAGATATTAAAGGCGCTCCTGCTCCAAATTCCTTCCTCTCAAATGTATACAGCATGTATTTACTTCTTCTATGGCTACTAGTGCCGATTCTTATTCCCTTTGTATTATCTAATATTTCAACTCCTATACTTCACACACGATACATCATTGGCTCGTCTCTTGCGTTTTTTCTACTCATAGCAAAAGGTATCAGCAACTTGCACAATAAGAGACTCACAGTCGTTATCCCTGCAGTTATACTAGTACTATCCATATGGCCTCTCAGAATCTACTATGTCGATGCGCAAAAACATCAATGGAGAGAGACCGTCACCTACGTGGAAAAGAAAGCCCGGGAAAACGACAGTGTATTCGTCTATCCGTCTTTCGATGTAAGTACGGCGGCATATTACCAGGGTAGGGAGGATTTACACTTCATACCTCTTACTTCTGAGGCATTAAGTGAACTTCCGGATAGATTTTGGGTTGTTATAGGTCTATTCGCAAAGATCGATGAAGAATCAGTTAAAAATGATGTGCTAAAGGGCTATAATTTAAAACCTGTGAGGAGTTTTAGCAAGCTTAATTTATATTTATATGAAAAGGAATAGAGTCATGGCAGGATTAATCATATGAGCGATAAAGAGAAATTTCATTCAGGGTTTATCTCAGTAATCGGAAGACCGAACGTAGGCAAGTCTACGCTTATAAACGCACTTGTAGGGGAGAAGATCGCCGCCGTCTCCGACAAACCCAACACGACACGCAACAAGATTCTCGGGATCAGAACCACTCCCACGTCACAGATGATATTTCTTGACACTCCCGGTATTCACAAAGCCAGAGGCAGGCTCGGCAAAGCGATGGTACAGACTGCGGTTGCGGCCTCTCAGGAAGCGGACGTTATACTAATGATGGTAGAAGTAGATAACCCCTTCGGAAAGGGTGACAGGTTTATCATAGAGAGGCTGCCCAAGCCCGCAATACTGGTTATAAATAAAATAGATAAGATTAAGAAAAAAGATATCCTCACCATCCTCGAGCTCTCTCGTGAATTCGAAGGGAAATTCTCGGACATTATTCCCATCTCGGCGAAGAACTCTGACGGCACTTTGGAGCTTGTACGTGTGATCGAAGAGCATTTGCCCGAGGGGCCTAAATATTTCCCCGGGGATATGTACACGGATCAGCCCGAGAGGTTCCTTGCGGCGGAGCTCATACGGGAAAAGATCTTCCAGCTTACGCATAAGGAAATACCTTATTCGGCTGCGGTCCAGATCGAAGAATTTACGGACGTGCCTGATCAGAATCTGGTACGAATATCCGCCGTGGTTTATGTAGAGAGGAAAAACCATAAAGGTATAATCATCGGTAAAAACGGTGAGATGCTTAAGGAAATCGGCAGCCTAGCAAGAGCTGACATTGAGCGCATACTCGGCACAAAAGTTTTCCTCGAGCTCTGGGTTAAAGTAAGCGATAAGTGGACTGAAAGAGATAGTATTATTAGTGAATTCGGCTACGGCAAATGAGAATTATATATTATTAAGAGTTGTTAAATGGGTTAATTATTAGTCTTAGAAATGGCTGGCTTCGCAATCTATCTACTCCCCCTTAAATTTTGGCTTTCTCTTCTCGGAGAATGACCTCTGCCCCTCTTTATAGTCGGCGCTGTTCTGTACATCTAATATCATCTCTCTTAAAAGCGACTCATCAGTCGGACTCACAATCTTTTTTCTTTCCCAGACTTTTGTCATTTCCTTAAGAGCCTTAAGCGATAGAGGAGCGTTTTCCGAAATCTCCTCAGCCAGGCTGTAAGTAAATTTTTCTAACTCGGTTGCTGGTACCAAATAGTTCACAAGCCCCATAGCTTCAGCTCTCTCTGCGTTGATTGCTTTACCGATAAGAAAGAGCTCTTTTGTGTATCCGGGTCCGATTAGGTTCAGGAATTTTTTTACACCTCTGTACGAATAAACAACACCGAGCTTTGCCGGGGGCATGCCCAATAGAGAGCCTTGTGCTAGGACCCTAATGTCGCTCGTTACGGCTATCTCAAGACCGGCTCCGAATGCGTGCCCGTTCATCATGGCGATCACTGGGTATGGGAAATTTTCAATAGCTCTTGCCGCCAAAGGAAGAGGGTTTTCTCCCTCATGGTTTCTGATCATATCGTCTTCCCCAATTGCAGATATATCATAGCCAGAGGAAAACGCTTTATCCCCCGTCCCGGTAATAACGACACATCTAACCCTGTTCTCTTCTGCCAGTCTCTCAAAAGTGCTCTTAAGCTCAAGCAGCATTTGGGGGGTGAGCAAATTCCTCTTCTCTGCTCTATTAAATCTGAGCGTGCATATGGCGCCTTTTTCTTCAACTATCAGCTCATCTGTAACAGACATAATTTTTTCCGATATACTTAATAAGGGGTTATTGGATTAGTATCTGAGCAGGGGATATTTTGTCAAATCCACTGCGTCCGGGTTACGTATAACTAGAGCAAACCTAAAATTTGAGTTATTATTATTTCTCTACCGAATTAGGAGAGTGACATAATGCCGCTATTTGAATATGAATGCGAAGAGTGCATAGAGAGGTATAACAGAGACATTGACACCCTTGTAGAGAAACTCAACAAGACCAATGCGTCCAGGATTAAGAAAAGTAACGATGGGTTCACTTATATAGAAGTAACAGAAGGGAAGAAGAAAAAGCCCCTTTTCGCCTTGGGCGAAAAAAGTGATAGCAGGACGCTAAGAAGATTTAAATATACTCTTGAAAACAAAAAGGTCCTTTATCTTGAGCTCAAGAATTTTAGATTCAGCGAGCTAATTTACGACAAGAAGGATGAAAAAAAGCTCAGGTGCCCGATATGTGACGGCAAGGGTCTTCAGAGAGTGTTCTCGACGTTTAAAGCCATATTCGAGGATAAAAGTAAAAGGGCGCCCGGTCCAGGGGACGAGCTCCAATGGCATTTAGAGTATAAGCAGCAAAAAGATGAAGAGCAGCGAAACGATTGGGTAGGTCAGGACCATCTGAATCAATATTTCAATAGATAATAGATCCGGAGGAGTGAGATGCCGCTATTTGAATATGAATGCACGGTATGCAGGAAAAACGTAGATGATTCTTTGAAGTCAATTGCTAATAAAGCGAATAAAAAAACCGTATCCGAGCTGGTTAAGAAGTATGACAATATAAATCATGTAGTAGTTTATGATACGGAGAAAGAAACAATCTTGGGTGAACACGGTAAGCGTGATAAAGACGCTGTCGATTTGGATTTTTATCTTAATGAAGGAACGACTCTGGTGTTTTTCAATCTAGGGAAGAACTATCGTTTTTCCGAGCTTATCTATGAAGATAAGGACGAGAATAAAGTCAGGTGCCCGTTTTGCGACACTAAGAAAGTTGAGAAGGTCGTCTCTAGTTTTGCTTTTACGAGCGATCTTTCAACTAATATGCCAAAACCGGACCTTTCCAACCTTCCCCCCTCGGTCAGAAGAAATACTAAGATAGGTGAGTATATAGAAGAGAAGGACAGGCCTAAGAAAAATAGATAAGAATAAAAAATAGCTGAGTAGAATTTCCGAAATAAGGTATTATTGATTGATAAAGGAGGAAGGATAAATGGGTCAATACGGAGTATTACACTTTTTTAATATTCTGAGGTTATCTAATCGTTACATTGTATTAGTGCCAGTTCTTGCATTAATCCTGTTGGCTGCAGGCTGTGACGATAATTTCAATGGGTTTGAAGGAGATGCCGCATCCGGTGACTCTTCTAATATAGAAAATGATAACACCGCTCCTGTTTTCACGTCCCAGCCTATATTCACTTTGGCGCCCAACCCGGACACCCCGCTTGCGGGACTGCTCGAGCTTGGAACAGATGAGCCTACATCTGTGAGCGTTACAATCACCGAAGCTACAACAACTACTACAACTCTAAATAGAGGCGCATTCGAGTCATTGACAATTGAGTTTGATGATCGGGCTATTGAGCACTCACTTCCGATTTTAGGTTTTACTCCGGACGGCAGTTTTATGCTTCAGATCACTGTAAGCGACGCATTCGGAAACCAAACTCAGTTTGATCAGCCAATCTTAGTAGACACCGATCCATTGCCGGAGGGTTTCCCCCCGATCGAGGTAACAAGTAATCCTGAGATGATGGAGCCTGGTGTTACGATATTTCCTCTGAGACCACGTGTGGCTAACACGGAATTAGGCTCTTTTTTAGTAGCTGTAAATGCACAAGGTGATGTCGTTTGGTACAAAAGGTTTGATGATGTTGCTTACGGTGATGTTACCCGAATATCAAATGGAAACATTCTATTTATTGAAAGTAATAGTACTATTACTGAAATTAATATGTTGGGAGATATTGTAAGACAATGGCATACACTGTTAAGTAGTACGGCAGGTCCTGACAGTATTGTCGTAAATACTGATGTGTTTCACCATGAAGTGTTCGAGATGCCAAATGGCAATTTACTTACACTAGGCGTTGAAGTAATTTTAATAGACAATTTTCCTGCTAGTGATACCGATCCGTTAGCCCCGACTGAGAGTGCTTTTGTTGCGGGGGATACTGTTTTAGAGCTCTCAACAGATGGGACTATTGTAAATGAATGGTCTATTCTGGAAATGCTGGACCCTTTCAGAATAGGATATAATTCCCTTTTAGGTTTTTGGAATGCGACCTTTCCTGAATTCGAGCAAGGAACCAAGGATTGGAGCCATGGAAATGCCGTTATATATGATCCATCCGATGATTCTATTATTGTCTCCTTGAGACACCAAGACGCTGTAATCAAATTCGACAGAGCAACTGGAGACCTGTCTTGGATAATAGGTACCCATGCTAACTGGGATACAGATATTTTTGGTGACTTACTTTTTGACCCTATCGGACTGAATTTCCTTTGGCAATTTCACCAGCATGCACCTATGGTATTGCCTAACGGAAATATATTGATATACGATAACGGTAATTTGAAAGCAAGTCCTTTTGATGAGACTGTCCCCGCGTCAGAAAACTTCAGTAGAGCTGTGGAATACTCACTTGATCTGGACAACATGGAGATAGAGCAGGTTTGGGAATTCGGGGAATTTGCGGATGAAATACTTTACGCTCCTTTCATTGGCGATGCGGACTATATGCCTGTAACTGGTAATGTGCTGATCACTCACGGAGGTGTTGCTAAGGATGCTGAAGGTGTTCCTACAGATAATATTGCAACAGCAATAACCACACCACGCATAATCGAAGTAACTCATACAACACCGGCTGAGAAGGTTTTTGACCTATCTATAGAGGATGATAATCCCGAGAATATGAACGGATGGACAGTTTATAGATCGGAAAGGCTGCCTAGTCTATATCCTGAGCAGTAGAATACTATCAAGATTCTTCTCTGTAGGCTTCCTTGGGCTTTCCGAACCTTCTGCCTAGCTCCCCATATATATCCTCGGGAGAGATTTCGGCATATGAGAGCGTAATCAAGGAGTGAAACCATAGGTCCGCGGTCTCGTAAATAATCTCTTTTTTATCACTGTTCTTTGAAGCGATTATAACTTCTGCCGCTTCTTCGCCTACTTTCTTTAGTATTTTATCAAGCCCCTTCTCAAAGAGTCCGCTCACGTACGAGCCTTCTTTAGGGTTGCGCTTTCTATCGTCTATGACGTTGTATACATCCCGGAGGGTTTTTCCTGCTGAGTCTTCTACAAAGCTAGGAGCACTTTCTTCTACCTTTTTAGCTGATCGGTAAAAACATGTGCGTTGTCCCGTGTGGCATGCAACCCCTTTTTGCTCCACCTCTACCAGTACTGTGTCGTTATCGCAGTCTATATACATGGCTTTTACAGTTTGCGTGTTTCCCGATTCTTCCCCCTTCATCCAGAGCTTTTCCCGGGAGCGGCTCCAGAAATGAGTATTTCCGGTCTCTACTGTTTTTTGAAGTGATTCTTTGTTCGCGTAGGCAAACATTAGCACCTGTCCGTTACCGGCGTCCTGTACTATTACGGGAACCAGGCCTTTATCGTCAAACTTGATATCATCTAAATCCATTTTATTACCTCCGGATGTAATATTAACTAAATAATGGGCTAATTCCGAGACCACGGCCCAGTCTCTTTACATATCTGCTGTATTCA
The DNA here is from genome assembly GCA_965216785.1 of Thermodesulfobacteriota bacterium. GTDB lineage: Bacteria > Desulfobacterota_D > UBA1144 > Nemesobacterales > UBA2774 > UBA2774. Next base: position 46,019 of record OZ244197.1, on the reverse strand, counting down.
CTTATATTTTAGTAGTAATAAAAACCCCCTACTGAGAGGAATACAAATGGCAAGAGTAACCATTGAAGATTGTTTAGAGAAGGTTGTTAACAGATTCGCACTATCTGTAGCGGCGATGAAAAGAGCGAGACTCCTGGTTAAAGGTGCTGTTCCTCTTTCTGAAGAAACTGACAATAAGGACGTTGTTACAGCTTTAAGAGAGATTGCAGAGGATAAAGTTAAAGTTGTATACCCTGTAGGTCAGGACGAATATTAGATTTCCTTCGAACTGATTAAGGAATGTACTTTCTGATCTGTTCCCTACTAAATTTCGATTTAATACTTCTAATAATACTTGTAATACAGAGATTCTCCTTACTAGAATCTGAATAAGAGGAGTCTATATACCTAAATGCTTATCGGCATAGATACCGGAGGGACATTTACAGACTTCGTTGTATATGACGGCTCGGAGCTCCGAACTTATAAAGTACCATCAACCCCTGAAGATCCCTCAAAGGCTATCTTGTCGGGGCTCGCACACATTACTGAGGGCGATACCCGAGGAGTAGGGCTAAACATTGTCCACGGAAGCACTGTTGCAACAAATGCCCTTCTTGAGAGAAAAGGCGCGCGTCTTGCGCTCATTACAACTGAGGGATTCGAAGACGTAATCGAAATCGGAAGACAGAACAGGGGTGAGCTCTACGATATTTTCTGGGAAGCTCCAAAGCCGCTAGTGGACAAAAACTGCAGGTTGGGAATAAAGGAAAGAACCACTTTTGAGGGTAGAGTCGAATTAGAGGTTAAAGCGGCTGATTTAAAAAAGCTTCTTATTAAACTTAAGGAGCTCCGAGTAGAAGGTATTGCGCTATCATTTCTACATTCCTACGCGAATCCCGAAAATGAAAAGAGAGTAGCGGAGTATTTGAGAAGCCTCAATATACCGGTCTCAGTTTCATCGGAGATACTGCCTGAGTTCAGGGAATATGAGAGGACCTCAACTGTTGTCGCAAACTCTTATCTCCTTCCAAAAGTAAGGTCTTATATGACTGCTCTCTCAGAAAACATCAACAAAAACAATAACCTGGATAAAAAGCTTGGGAATGGCCAAAATAAGAACCAGGTATCTATTATGCAGTCAAGCGGTGGTGTCATAACACCCGATCAAGCGGCGGATGAACCCGTGAGGATACTTCTTTCAGGTCCCGCGGGGGGCGTAGTAGGGAGCTTCGGAGTCGCTAGGGAAATGGGTTATAGCAAGGTTATTGGTTACGATATGGGAGGAACGTCAACAGACGTTTCCCTCTGTGACAACGCTCCAGGGTTTACTACAGAGATGCACATTGACGGAGTTGCCATCAAAGTCCCTATGATTGATGTCACGACAATTGGGGCGGGAGGAGGCTCAATTGCCTATGTTGATTCTGGGGGAGTGCTTAAAGTAGGTCCCGAAAGCGCGGGCGCCGATCCCGGACCGGCCTGTTATGGTAAGGGTTCTTTCCCGACTGTAACGGATGCAAATGTCGTTCTTGGCAGGATTGATCCGAAATGGTTTCTCGGAGGGCAGATGAGGATTTATCTATCTAAGTCTAAAACTGCGCTAGGTAAGCTCGCCAGAGATCTGAAAATGACTATTCGTGAAGTGTCCGAAGGTGTTATCAAGGTAGCAAACGCAAACATGGAAAGGGCGCTTCGGGTTATCTCGATTGGCAGGGGTTACGATCCAAGGGATTTTGCCCTTGTATCTTTTGGCGGAGCTGGAGGTCTTCACTCGTGCGAGCTTGCCCGGGATATGGAGATTAACACCGTGATATTTCCAAAAGACCCGGGAGTTTTGTCCGCTATGGGTATGCTTATGGCGGATACGTTCAGGGACTACAGTTTAACTAGATTCTTAACTGAGAAACAGGCAACGCTCTCTAAAATTCAAGGGAGTTTCAAACAATTAGAGCGTAAAGCTCAAGATGATATAGGGGGCGGCAAGTTAAAATTCGAGCGCTTTCTCGATATGAGATATAAGAGGCAGGCCCATGAAATTACAATACCCTTCGGTAAGAATTTCATAAGAGCATTCCATAAAAAGCACAAAAAGCTATTTGGATATATGAAGACCGAAAGTGAAACCGAGGTCGTCACACTCCGTTTAAGAGCAGTCAGCAAGAAAAAGAAACTCGCACAGCCCGAGCTTATAGCAACAAAGAGAAAAGCGAGCTTTATCAAAAGCACTCTTATTTTAAGCGGCAAAGAAATAAACGCTAAGATATATAGGAGGGAGGAGTTTTACCCGGGATTTAAATTCAGAGGTCCTGCAATTGTACTAGAGAAAACCTCGACCCTATTTATTACACCTGAATATAAATGTGAAGTAGATAAGTGGGGAAATATTACAGCGGTAATCTAGCTCTGAAAGTACTGCTGGCCGCTCTGCCAAATTTTGTGTACGTGCGAAATTTGTAATCTTTGGCTTAAACATGTTATATATTGATCTAACTTTTATGGAGGACGGAAAAAATTAAAGTGAAAAACTCTAACAATCTAATTTTAGGCGGCGGGATTACGGGTCTTGCCGCGGGACTTGTTTCCGGTCTGCCGGTATTTGAAGCACAGGACGTGCCGGGTGGAATCTGCTCTTCGTATTATTTAAAACCAGGGAGCAATAAGAAGCTCTTTAAAGCGCCTGAAGATGAGGAAGCCTACAGGTTCGAGATAGGCGGGGGACACTGGATTTTCGGCGGCGACCCCGCGATACTGCGTTATATTAAATCACTTACTCCGGTTAAATCGTACAAGAGAAAATCGGCAGTCTATTTTAGTAAACAAGACCTTTATGTTCCATATCCAATACAAAACCATTTGAGCTACCTAGGGAAAAAGACAGCGTCACTAGCTATCAGCGAGATTATAAACGCTCCGGAAGGTACCCCCCGGACAATGGGGGACTGGCTCGAGAAGAGTTTTGGAAAAACGCTAATGGAGCTTTTCTTCGCCCCGTTTCACGAACTCTATACGGCAGGACTATGGACTGATATTGCCCCTCAGGACGCCTATAAATCCCCTGTGGATCTTAAAGTGGCAGTGCAGGGGGCAATGGACAAAGCTCCACCCGCTGTCGGATACAACGTTACGTATCTATATCCAAAGCAAGGTCTTAACACCATGGCCCAGAAAATGGCTGCAGACTGCAAAGTAAACTATGACAAACAAGTAGCTGAAATAAATACAAAGAAGAAGGAAGTAATTTTTTCAGACGGCTCGGGATCGCATTATAAAAGCCTTATATCTACCCTGCCGCTAAATAAAGCTATGGAGATGGCGGGAGTAAAAATCGATCAGGAGCCATCCAATTACACTTCGGTTCTGGTACTCAATATCGGCGCTACTAAAGGCAGAAAATGTCCCGAGGATCACTGGCTCTACATCCCAGATAGCGATTCCAAGTTTCACAGGGTTGGGTTCTATACAAATGTAGATGTTTCTTTTATGCCCAAAAGTTCAAGGAAAGCCAATAACCGAGTGAGCATATATGTTGAAAAAGCCTACCAAAACGGTAAAAAGCCAAGCGCAAAAGAGATCAAAAAATACTCAGACTCCGTAGTAAAAGAGCTTAAATCCTGGGGATTTATTACCAAAGCCGAGACTGTAGACCCTACGTGGATAGACGTTGCTTACACTTGGTCTATGCCGGGTTCCAGCTGGCGCGAAGATGCCATAAAAGAGCTTGAGAAAAAAGGAGTCTATCAGATAGGCCGCTATGGCAGGTGGGTGTTCCAAGGCATTGCCGAGTCCATAAAGGACGGGTTTTTCATAGGTGGGGCGTTTGGGAGATAGAATTCGTACGTGAGGTCAAGAACTGGAATTGTATTTCAGAGCCTTCATTACTAAGTTATTATGCTAGTAATTAAAGCCAAGACGATAGATCACGCTTTATTAAATCTTGGAGTTTTATAATATCATCCCTGTATAAATTAATCAGGGATTTCCTCGTTTTTGATCTCATTCTAAGAACATTCTTACCTTTGAAATAATTCACTAATCTTTCTGTATTATCTTTACCTAAAGTGTTGAGGAATAAGGGGCGAAGCAAATTTTTAACAGGATGATTATACCTGCTTAGGAATTGGTCTAACGACTCGTTAAGTTTTATCTCCGATACATTATGTTTTTCGCTTATATCCGGTGAGAAGCACTCATCAACTTCAAGGAACTTTAAAATTTCCCTTGTAACTTCGCTTGAATTCTTTGTTAAATCCTCGAAAAGGCAAATTTTTACTGAACCTTTATTGAAAGTCTTTAAATATTCCAGGACTTGGTGATAGTAATGACCAACGTCTTTGTAAAACCATATGAACTCATAATTATTGTCCATCCTACTTTCTTCAGCTTCAATGGCGTTTTCAAATGAGAGGCTTTCTCTTTTGTCTTTCAGCATGTGTCGATAAGCGGAAAAGGCTCTTTCAGCCGGGTTTCTCAGAATTATAAGTATCTTTGCATTAGGGTTGCATTCGTATATCAAAGGTGCTGCAATCTTATAGAAATATAAATAATCAGCTGAAGCTTCCCCAATGACTTTTTCATCTTTAGCACCTTTAAACAGATTAAGGTAATCGTGCTTATCTTTAATTATAGTATTGTCAACTTCACTATCACCAGGTCCTTTATGAGGAAATGTGTTTGCTGAGACAGAAAAGAACTTAGGCTCTTTAAGAGGGCTAAAAAAAATTTCTGGGTGTTGAGACAGATATGCAAAAATTGATGTTGTGCCTGATTTTGCAGCACCTACTATGAAAAAGTTTGGTAATTTAGAGTACATAGCCTGTTATCTCTAAATCAATTTGTTTCTCTCAAATAATTTTGTGGATGTAAGTTAAGAGCTCTTTACTGTCTCATATTGAAAGCTCTTAAGATATACGAAGGGTAAAAGAATAAATGCTAGTAACTCCCCCGCAAAGAATGATACGAAGAGCTTCCAGGATGCAAATAAATTTTCATTACTCTTTACAAAATAGTCATTTTGATGATCATACAAGAAGTATTTTTTTACAGCATGTGAGAACGGAAGAAGTGAACGGCTTGGGCTGATGCAAATATCATAATTCGATTGTAGTATCTTGTTGAGTACCGAAATAGTTTGTATAGTTGATTGTCTGTATCCTTCAAAAGTAATAAAACGGTCAATCTTAAGGCCTTTAAAAAGCTCTTGTCTGTCTTGCTGTATCAGTAAGCTAATATGGCAGTCGGGATATAGTTCTCTTAGTTCTTGTACCATATTTTTAATGACTGCGTAGCTTGCATTAGGTTGAATTATCACTTTAGAATTATTATTGAGCGGTAAATCTTCTATTTTATATTTTCTAACTTTCGGGTCATCATATTCACTTTTGATCACCTGAATATTAGTTTTATAAAATTTGCCCCTTATGAAATCTATAGGCCCACGAATCAGGAGCTTAGAAGTATTGTGAAGTCCGCTTAACATAGAGTATACGATACCCTTACTCGTTCCCCTCAGCATGTTCATTATATATATAAACCTGCTTAAACCGTCTTGATGTTTTGTGATTGTAAGTAGCCCGTTTCTAATGTCATAATATGACATTAGAGGGTTAATGGGTTTGTCCTCGATCCCGTGATAAGCTTTAGACTTTGGTGATGCCATTACCTTATAACCGGCAGCCTTGGCTCTCAGAGAGAGGTCAATATCATCCCAATGTATAAAATATCTTTCATCCATTACTCCGATTTCTTCAAGAACTTCAGTACGTACTAGAGACGAGCACGCAGCTACATAATCGACCTCTGCATTCTCGAGATGCTCCATTTTGCTTATTCTGTTATTCCGCATATTTGGCTTCCATGTTCCAATAGACCATGATACATATGCTCCGAGCTCAACTATCATTTCCTTGTCAGGTTCCATTATTATAGAACCTGTAATACCTACGCCGTTGTCGTTTTCCATAACTTTAACAAGCTCGATTAGTGTATCTTTCTCTACCACTGCATCGTTATCCAAGAGCCATATATACTTATAGCCGCCCTTCTCAAGAACGTACTTCATCCCAGTGTTAAATCCGCCGGTTCCCCCAAGATTTTCCTCATTCTCTATTAAATCCACATATGGATACTTTTCTTTTATTACTTTGCAAGTATCGTCTGTAGACGCATTATCTACTACAAATATTTCATAGTTTTTATAGTTAATGTCTTTTAGTGAGTTCAGTAGATCTACTACATACTTCTTTTTGTTCCATGTAACTATTACGATTGCTACTTTTGGGTTATATCCCATCATATCCTCTTTGAATAATGTGATGACATAAATTATAGTACCTTTTCTTGGTATTCTGAATCAATTATTTCACCTGTTTGAATAAATAATATTCTGTGAGTCAATTCTCGGAGCCTGTCTTTATTATGAGACACGATAATTATGGTTCTTTTTTTCTCAATTAGCTCTTCGATCTTAGTTAGACATTTTTTCTGAAAAGCTTCATCTCCAACAGCGAGTATTTCGTCGATTAATATTATCTCCGCACTACTGTGAATTGCAATAGAAAAGCCAAGCCGCGCATTCATACCGGTTGAATATTTCTTAACTGGCATATCAATAAACTTCTCATCGATATCCGAGAATTGAACGATATCCTCTATTTTATCTCTTACTTCTTTGATAGTCATTCCAATTATAGTTCCATTGGTGTAAATATTCTCTCTTCCTGTAAGATCAGGATGAAAGCCAGCACCTACAGATATTAACGGGGCTATTCTGCCTCCCACTTTAACCTCTCCTCTGTTTGGAAAAGTGACTGATGCTATCAGTTTTAAAATCGTAGATTTTCCAGAACCATTGGGTCCGTATAATCCTATGCACTCACCCCTTTTTATCGACATACTAATCCCCTTTAAAGCCCAAAACTCTCCGTGCCCGAGGTTTTCTCTGTCGGTCTTGGAAAATATATTGGCGATCTCATCCCTTATGGATTTATGGAAAATGTCCTGTGTGGAGTATTTCTTCCACACGTCTTGAAACTCTATGACTGTGTTAGATGACATCTGCAAAATCCCTTTCTGTTTTTATGAAAAATTTATGTGCTAGATAAAAGAATGCTAATACCAATAATGCAGCTATTAAAAACTGCCACAACACCACTCCTCGCCCCTCAATCAAGCATCTTCTCATATTTTCAATAATAAATGTAAGAGGGTTGAGCAATAGTATCAATTTAAGCTTGATGCTCAGGTCATCAATTGAATAAAGAATCGGAGAAGCAAAGAATAAAAGTTGTATCAAAAACCCAATTGCAAGTTTTACGTCTCTGTAATACACATTTAAGCTCGATAGCAAAAGAGACATCGATATTGTAAATATAAATAGGAGAATGAAAAGAGGGATGATCCAGAGCACATTTAATGTGATTTGGATTTTATATATTACAAGCATAGGTATAAATATGAGCGAGGCTATGAGGTAATCGACAAAAGCCACGGATATTCCAGAGAGTGGAAGTATTTCCCTGGGGAAATAAATCTTTGTAATTATATCAAAGTTGTCAGAAAGGCTTGAAACAGAATAATTCACTGAAGAAGAAAAAAAGGTCCAAGGCAAGAGTCCCGCGTAAAAGAATATTGCTATCGGGTAGTCCGATGTCTGTATCTTCAATATGTATGTGAAAACGAATGTAAAGAGAAGCATCATGCTCAAGGGCTGAATAATAGCCCACAGGAATCCCATGATGGAATGGCGGTATCTTATATTATATTCTCTCCATACGTAGACTATGAAGAGGTCTTTATAGGGTATTACTCTTTTAATCATTGATAATATGTGCCTGTTAGGGGTGAGAATGCGAATTCATTATACTTGATTTTTCTGCAGGTCACTAATAACAGATTATGGGTACAACACCGAGGCTGAGTTTAAACTGCATTCTGTACTCATTATGAGGGGGAAATAGTTTCCGAACCGTTTTGTTCGTAATGTTCAGGAAATAATGAGTATTGTATTTCTTTTTTAAAACAGACAGACTAATTTAGTGCAAAAGGATAAAAATAAGAGAAGCATGAATTTAAAACTCAAATTTTTACAAATTCCTCTGAAGTAACTTTGTGAGACACATATGCGCATTGGTATCTTCGGAACTTTTGATGTCGAGAATTACGGCGATCTGCTGTTTCCAATGATCGCGGAGCGGGAGCTTAATGAACGGCTCGAAGATTTTGAACTTGTTCGATATTCATATCATGAAAAGAGGTCTCCGTCATGGTGTTATGACGTTAAGAGTCTCACCAGTTTGAACACGGAGCCGCCTGGTCAACAGAGGCTTGATTGTATCCTGATCGGAGGGGGCCACCTCATCCGCTTTGATAAAGCTGTGGCACCTGGCTACGCACCGCCGATCCCGGAGATTCCTCATCCAACAGGATACTGGCTCGCACCGGCTCTTGCAGGTATTGGTTCAGGTCTGCCGGTAATTTGGAATGCGCCAAGTGCGTCGGATGCATTTCCAGAATGGTCTGAAAAACTCCTACCTTTAGTACTCGAAAATAGCGACTATGTTGCTCTACGAGATCGTTCTAGTGTCGATGCGCTCCGCAGGGCCGGTTTCGACGGCACGTGCAGTGTTGTTCCTGATACCGTCTTTGCAATCTCGCGCCACTTTCCCCGAAAGGATTTACGCAGTCGGGTGAAGAACCTTCTCTCTCGTCTTAAATTAAGAGATAGATACATCGTTGTTCAGGCGTACCCATCAATGGTAGCAATTATAGAAGCTCTACTCTACCATCCTGATGTGCCTTCCGATCTCGATGTCCTCGTGCTGCCGATCGGACCCGCTCTCGGTGACGATGTCTCGCCTTTTCTAAAAGTCCTCCCAAAGGCGAAGCATCTGCCGGAGTGGCCATCACCCATTGAAATTGCCGGGCTCGTAGCGCATAGCGCCGGTGTCATTGCCCAGAGCCTGCATCTCTCGATTTCGGCGCTAGCATATGGCTTGCCTGTGCTCCGGCCTGCCGAAGCCAAAGGTGGCAAATACACACTGTTGCAAGCATCAGACAATGTTTACTATGCCTCGCCGCAGGACTCAGGTGCGATTGCAAAGTTTGCGCGGGCGGTACAATCAGGAACACCTCGTATTTGTTCATTTACGAAAGCAGCACAGGGCAAGCTTGAAAAGCACTGGGACTACATAGCGGATATCTGTAGGCAGCATCGCCCATCTTGTTCTTCTTCGACATCGAATCCATTCGCAAAGACAAACCTCTTGCTAAAGCGTCTTGAAGAACTAAGTGGTGAGCAAGAGGTGCTTTTGTCCTCAGATGAACGCTTCAAGATATTGCAACAAGAAAAAGAAATCTATAAGAGTAAAATTTATAGCCTAAAGTCAAAGCTGAGTGAATCAGATAGGAAGAATCTAGAATTATCAAAACAGGTTCGAGAACAGCAGGAAACAATAGCCAACATACTTGTAACTTGGTCATGGCGGATTACACATCCTTTAAGGGGCATTGCTGACCTGTTCGTTTTACTCAAAAACAAGGTAGCGTTTTTGTATGAAGATGCCGGGCTGGGGATAGAGCTGCTTAAAAATGAAGGAATAGAGACATTCTCCGGTAGGTTATACTGGTACCTGAGGGGAAAGCGGCTCCCGCATGAGATTCCACGAACCTCCAGATACTTCAACAAAAAGAATGCTTCAAATAATATCGATTACTATAAATGGATACAGGGAAATGACACCTTAAGTGATAAAGACCGCTCTCTGATACGGAATCATATCAAGTCTTTTGATAGCAATCCAAAGTTCTCGGTACTTATGCCTGTATATAATACGAAAGGCGAGTATCTAAGACAAGCCATCGATTCTGTTTTAGGACAACTATATGAAAACTGGGAGCTTTGCATAGTTGATGATTCCTCGACCTCGATGGAAGTACACAATATTCTAAGGGAATATGAGGAGAAAGACTCCCGAATAAGACCCTCATTTCGTCAGGAAAACGGGGGCATTTCAGCCTGTACAAACACAGCTCTTGAAATGGCAAGCGGAGACTGGATTGTTCTTCTGGATCATGATGATTTACTATCCGAGCACGCACTATATCTGGTCACAGATGTAATAAATGAAAATCCTAATGCGGCAATAATTTATTCTGATGAAGACCGGATAGATTCAGAAGGGAGGCGCTCTGCCCCTTATTTTAAACCCGACTGGGACTATGATCTTTTCCTGGGTCAGAATTTGATCAGTCATCTCGGTGCTTACAGAGCTGACCTAGCCCAAAAAGTGAGAGGATTCCGCGAAGGATTCGAGGGGTCTCAGGACTGGGATTTTGCTCTCAGGGTAGTGGAAATAATAAGGGAATCAGAGATATATCATATTCCTTTTATTCTTTATCACTGGAGAGAAATTGATGCGTCTTTTTCAAACAGCTCATCAGAACTAGCGCGCGATGCCGCACAGAGGTTAGTAAACGAACACTTCGAACGGACAAATCAGAGTGCTAGAGCCAATTCCGAAGGCCACTCAAGTTTTCAATCCATAAAACGTGAATTACCTTTAAAGTGTCCTCACGTTTCAGTAATTATTCCTACAAAAGATCAGAGTGGGCTTCTCATGACCTGTATTGACGGGCTTTTTAACCGCACTGATTATGAGCCAATTGAAATAATTATTGTTGATAACGGGAGTAGTGAGCAGGATGCTCTCGAGTTTCTTGAGAATGTCCAATCAAACAATAATGTTAGGGTAGTAAAAGATCCAGGTCCATTTAATTTTTCACGACTTGTCAACAATGGAATTGCCGGTTCGTCTGGAGAAGTATGTGTTTTGTTGAATAATGATACCAAGATCATAAATCCAGGCTGGCTTGACGAAATGGTAAGCCATGTAATTCGGGCCGAGGTCGGCGCTGTCGGTGCCAAACTCTACTATTCCGATAATACACTACAGCATGGTGGAGTTATTCTGGGTATCGAAGGTGTTGCTAGCCATGTACACCGCTATGCTGATCGAGAGTTTCCTGGGTATTTCTGTAGGCTCATGTTAACTCATAGTTTGTCTTGTGTAACTGCTGCCTGTATGGCAGTAAGACGAGAAGTGTTTGATGAAATCGGAGGGCTAAATGAAAAAGACCTGGCAGTGGCATTTAATGATGTGGATTTCTGTATCCGTATTCGGCAGGCCGGTTACAAGATTATATGGACACCTCATGCAGAGCTTTACCATTTAGAAAGCAAGTCTCGAGGATATGATTCTGAGCCAGAGAAACTAAACAGATTTAAGAAAGAAATATCTTATATGAGAACAAAATGGGGATATACATTGGATAATGATCCATTTTATAATCCCAATCTTTCTCTATATTCTTCATCGTTTGAGATTGCGCAATCTACAAAAGTATATAAACCATGGCTGGAATCTGCAGTTTCTGAATATATAAATGACAATTCTGCAACGTCCGTTAATACTTTAAAAACATTTCAACCCGGCGCTAGAAGAGAAGACACTTTCGATATTAGCTTTAAAGATCCAATCTTTTTCGTACATATTCCAAAAACCGCGGGTACAAGCTTAAGGAATGGCATAGAAGAAACTTATGGTGAGGAATATATAGCGTATGACTATGGAATAGATGAATCCCTGACATCGCCCTGCATAAGACAATTTGTGTACGAAAGCAATGACCTGAAATCTCTGAGGAATAGGCTTGTCTCAGAGGGCAAAATTTTTATAATAGGTCATTATCCGATTATAAGGTACCGGGGCATAGTTAATCCAGAACGTTGTATCGTATTTTTCAGAGAGCCTGTCCAACGAGTATTGTCTGACTATAATCATTTTGTAAATCATCACGGATATAAGGGGACTTTGTTGGAGTTTGTGCATACGGAAAAATTTCAAAATAGACAGTTTGAATTTATTAATGGTCTTATACCTGAAGACATAGGTTTTATCGGTATAACAGAGCAGTATAAGAAATCGCTACATTTACTCAATGCTAATTTCGGGCTCGATATTCCATACCTAGTCCGGAATGTAGGGAAGAACTACATAGAGAAAGTACAAAATCTGGATCTTAATTTAATGAATTTGATTACAGAGTTGAATTCTTTAGATTTTGAGTTATATCAAAAAGCATTAAGACTGTTTAATTCCAGGTATGCAGATTTAATAAATCACAGAAAGTGATATAATGCTTTTACATTAACTATACGGGTTTAAGTCTTGCTGCTCATCTACGTCTGATATATCTGTGCCATCAGATTCGTTCTTTTCTATTGTCCCGACGCTTCCCCTTACATATCTCTTACCGATTGTTTGATATTTACCGTCTGACATTTTAACAATGCACATTGAATTATAGAATGAGATGCTTTTTATTCTGCTTAACGCTTCGATGGATTCACTGTTGATATTTACAAGACCCACATCTCTAAATAACCAGTTAAGATCTTTTCCATTCCGCCAGTGTTCAATGTTAATTACGTCCACTATTTTTTTAAAAAAGCTTAATGATGAGTCCGGTCTTTCAACTCCGCCTTGGAAATTTTGCCAGTAACTACAATGAAGGTCTTCGATTATATATACCCCATTAGAATTCAATAACGGTATAAGATCTGTGAACGTCTTAATTATATCGTAGGATTTGTGAGATCCATCATCTATAATTACGTCGAAATAAGGACATACATTTTGTAATTCATCTTTTAGTGATGTGGAATTGCTGTCGCCGATAATTACCTTTATTCTCTTATCATCAAATGAGATACCACTGCAGTTGGGATCAATATCAACTCCAATTACATTCTTAGCTTTGCTGAAATATTTACACCATACCTCTAATGAGCCGCCATTTTGAACACCAATTTCCAATAGATTTATTGGTTTGTTTCTTAAGTATTCTGTTTCATCGTCATAAACACTGAAATATCCTTCCCATTTGTCTATAACATTATTGTTTTGTGTTTCGATAAGGTCTCTTAGTGATCTATCTTTTTCTAAATCAAACATTTGTGCTTACCTAACTCTATTAAGCCAATTATGTAAAGTTTGGATACAATGCTGTTCTCGATTTAATTAATGTAAATAGTTTAACACCTAGTATGTGTTCAGACATGTAATAGATTAAATTATAGATTAACAGAGCTTGCTATATATTAGAACCTTAACTGTACTCGATTTTTCTGCCTGTTATCGAATACCAGATTCCTTTTGCGAAGCCGAGGCTGAATTTAGCCTGCATTCTGTATTTGGTGCTGAAGGGAAGAAGATAAAGCGGAAGGTATCTAAGCCCGTTTAACAGAAGTAATAGCCAGATAATAAGGGGATATCTGCTCCTCAGTCTGGTAAACGAGTAGCCGACTGCCGCGGCTTTATTCGTATCCTTGTAAATAAGAGGCGGGTGCATGTATGAAAGCATATTTGAGCGATAGATCTTTTTCTGAGATGCAATTAGTCTAACGGTAAATTCCACGTCTTCCTGACCAATGATTTCAGATACGAATCCTGAAAGCTCTTTGAGCGCTTCACGTCTGTATGCCATACACCTGTTGGTCGGAAAGTAGGGGTCATGGTAATCGTATTTGTCTTTAATTACTGAAAAGCTCGCGCTGCCGTATGGCATTACGGCGTCTGCTGCGGTTTCCTCAAATTCTCTTACTAGCACTTTCAGGAAATCGCGCTCTAAAATCACGGTATCATCGTCCAAAAACAGCACGTAATTTCCCGTGGTTTTTGAAAGGGCAAAGTTTCTTGCGTAGCCCATTACGCCGAAATTCTCGTTGAGAGTAAAGTATTTTATATTCAGTTCTTTCTCAAACTCCCGGACTATCTGTTTCCCTTCTTCTGTGCCGCCCCTGTCCTCGGCTAAAATCACCTCGAAGCTCTCTTTTGCAAATCTCTGCTGGCTAAGGCATGTAAGAATATTTCTGAGTAAATAGGCCCTGCCGTAAAAATTGATTACGCACGAAGCTGTTACTGAGCAATCTTCTGGACCAAGCTCCGCATCGCCTGTGAGCTTAAATGGGAAGAGCTTGTAAAGAGCCTCTAAAATGTAATATCTAGTGTCCATAGTGTCGTTGTAGATTGTGGAGTTATAGATTAAATTAGTAGTTTTACTGCGCTGTTTGTCAAGTGCGCAACTTGCTACTTTTTGCCCGATATCATGTGAGTAAAATTATGATCAGTTTAGTGGATAAAATCGAAGTTTTAAAGGGCGACATAACGAAGTGCCCCGCCGAAGCTATAGTGAACGCCGCTAATACCGAGCTTATCTTAGGAAGCGGCGTGGCCGGAGCCATTAGAAAAAACGGAGGAGCGTCCATTCAGACTGAATGTGACGAGATCGGACCTATTGAGCTCGGAGAGGCGGCTGTCACCGGAGCCGGAAACCTTGCGGCCAAATACGTTATACATGCTGCAGCCATGCACCCGGGAGCTCTGGTCAGTAGGGAGTCGCTTGAGAGCGCGACAAGAAACGCACTTCTCAGGGCTCTGGAGAACAATGTTAAAACTATTGCCTTCCCCGCTATAGGGACAGGAGTCGGGGGATTCCAGCTCGAACAATGTGCGGAGATTATGATAGATATAACTTCTTGGTATATTAATAATGAGGGAGTATCGCTCGAGAAAATCTACTTTGTACTTTTTGACGACAGTGCTTATCGGATTTTCAAAGATGCTTTTGAAAAGAAGTTGATAAACAAATAATAATACTCTGCTTAAAACCAGCTATAGCAGCTGAAATAAAATGTCTCAGGGAACTAGCGAAAAATTACAAAAACTCCTGGCAGCAAGAGATCCCCATAAACTAACGATTGAAGGGGACTTCGTTCACGCTGCCGTGATGATGATATTACAGGAAGAGCCTGCCGGGACTTCCATGCTCTTTATAAAGAGACCCGATAGCGACAGCGACCCGTTCTCGGGACATGTTGCGTTTCCGGGCGGCAAGATGAAGGGTGAGGATACGGACAAGCTCGAGACCGCTGTGCGTGAAACACGTGAGGAGATTGGGGTCGATATTGTTCAAAGCGGACGAGTTCTCGGCGAACTCGATGATGTAAATCCCAATAACCCCCGCGCGAGGACTTATATTGTAACTCCCTATCTATCCGTACTTAATGAGGAGGTTTCATTCACTCCCTGCGCGCGAGAGGTTGAACAGGTCCTATGGGTGCCGGTAACGCACCTTATGGATGAGAAGAACTTTAAGCTCAGGCTAAGAGAAAGGGATGGAATACCCAGGGAAGACTATGCATACGTTTATGAACAATATATTATCTGGGGCATGACGGGAAGAATCCTACGTCAGTTTATTTCGCTTACAAGACATATTTTCTGATTTCTGGATTTTAATGTGCTCAGATGATAGAATTTCTGCAGTAGCCAAATTAGACCGGGGGAATATCAATGAGAGGCGTAAACAAAGTAATTTTAATAGGTAATCTGGGCAAGGATCCGGAGATCAGATATACAACCGGGGGGCAGGCGGTTGCGAACTTTACGATCGCTACTTCCGACAGCTATACGAACAAGGACGGGGAAAAACAGGAAAACACCGAATGGCATAGAATAGTCGCATGGGGCAGGCTGGCCGAGATATGCGGTGAGTACCTGACTAAGGGGCGGATGGTCTATATCGAGGGTCAGCTCCGGACCAGATCCTGGGAAGATAAAGAAGGGAATACCAGATGGACTACCGAAGTCGTTGCAAGAAGTATGGAGATGCTGAGCTCTGCGGGAAGCAGATCGGAATCGCCGTCCAGAGACAGCTCGAGCTCCGAAGGCGACTTTGAAATTGACGATGATTCTTTTAAAACCGACGACGACATACCTTTTTAGTGTTATCCTTTAGTAAATATATTCATAGACCCACCGGTACGGTCAACTCATTTTAATTCATTCTATCTGGAGAAAAATTGACTTATACAGACAATATAAAAAGAGTTGAAAAGCCTTGGGGATATGAGATTTGGTGGGCTTACACGGATAAATACGTGGGCAAGATACTGCACGTAAACAAGGGAGAGTGCCTAAGCTACCAGTATCATGTACAAAAGGACGAAACCATATATTTACTCAGTGGTAAGATGTTCATTGAGATTGAAATAGAAGGTGAGGATAAAAAGGAATTTAATATGGAGCCCGGGGAGTCTATTAGAATAAAGCCCTACACAAAACACCGCTTCACGGCAATTTCCGATTGTGATGTGCTAGAGGCTTCGACGCCCGAAGTTGACGATGTGGTAAGGCTTGAGGACAGATACGGGAGGGTAGAGTAAATAATATGAAGCTTGCAGTCGTAGTGCTTGCGGCAGGTTTTGGAAAGAGGATGAAATCCTCAAAGCCTAAGGTGCTCCACCCCGTGCTGGGCCGTCCGATTCTGAGATACGTACTGGATGCCGTGAGTGCACTCGCACCGGCGCAAACAGTTATGGTGGTAGGATACGGGGCTAAGGAAGTAAAAGACGAGTTTGGATCGGATGGCATAAAATACGCCCATCAAAAGCAGCGGCTCGGCACTGGCCATGCGGCGGCCTGCGCCCGCAACGAGCTTTCAAAATTCAGGGGCAATGTTCTGATATTAAACGGCGATTTCCCGCTTATTACTTCAAAGTCTCTTAAAAGATTTCTGGGCGCTCATGAAAAAAGCGGCTCTAAAATTTCCGTTCTCACGGCAACTGTGGACGACCCGAAGGGATACGGTCGAGTAGTTATAAACAAGGCCCGTGAACTCGAGCGTATTGTAGAAGAAAAAGACGCCACGGCAGAGCAAAGAAAAATAAAAGAGATCAATTCCGGAACATATATAGTCAGTAGCGATGTTTTATGGCCGCTATTAAGAGGCATTAAACCTGAGAACAAACAGAAGGAATATTATCTTACGGACATAATTGAAATCGCTCGTAAACGTAATCTCGGGGTCTCGGCGGTTAGGGTCTCTGACTCAACTGAGGTCTTGGGAATAAACGATAGATTAGAGCTCTCTCAAATAGAGTCTATAATGAGAGAGAGGGTTAACGAAAGGATAATGAACTCGGGCGTAACGCTAATAGAGCCTGGCTCGACCTACATCTCTCCTGAGGTGGTCATTGGACGAGATACCGTTATTTATCCCGGCACTCATATTTACGGAAAAACCAAAATCGGCAGCGAATCTATTATCGGTCCCCATGTATGGATTGAATATTCAGTCATTGGAAACGGTGTTACTGTGAAGTCCTCATGCTACATAACCGGGGCATCGATAGGTGAGGGGGTCAGTGTGGGCCCGTTCGCTCACCTGCGCCCTGAGGCCCGAATCCTGAAAGGCGCCAAGATAGGGAATTTTGTAGAGATTAAAAAGTCCACTGTCGGTCAGGGCTCAAAAGTGTCGCACCTATCCTACGTAGGGGACGCTACGCTTGGGAAAGAAGTGAATATTGGAGCTGGCACTATTACCTGCAACTACGACGGGATTAATAAGCATAAAACCGAGATCTCGGACGGTGTCTTCATCGGGAGCGACACAATGCTTGTAGCGCCCGTTAAAGTAGGCAAGGGCGCTGTAACCGGAGCGGGCTCGACGATTACCCAGGACGTACCCGAGGGCGCTCTCGCAATCGGCAGAGCGAGACAAACTGTCATTGAAGACTGGGAAAAAAAGAAAAGAGAGAAGGCCTCTAAAAAGAAGAGTACGGTAAGGGGCAAACAAAAATCTTCTACCAAAAATAAAAAAACCGGTGCTACTAGCGCGAGAGGAAAGAAATAAATGTGCGGAATAGTGGGTTACGTAGGGGAGCGTGAAAAAACCGTTTCTGTCTTGCTCGAAGGTCTCGAGCGTCTTGAATACAGGGGTTATGATTCCTCCGGCATTGCCGTGATGCAGAAAGGGCGTCCGTCCGTTATTAAAAGCACGGGCAAGCTAGCGAAGCTGAAAAAAAAGGTGGATAAAAATTCGCCAAAGGGTTCTTTGGGTATAGGCCATACACGCTGGGCAACGCACGGTGGGGCGACAGAAAAAAACGCCCATCCCCAATCTTCCAGCGGAACTTCCGTAGTACATAACGGAATTATAGAAAACTACACAGAGCTAAAGAACGAGCTTAAAAAAAAGGGATTTACATTTAGCTCGGATACCGATACCGAGGTACTTGCCCATCTGATCGAAGACTTTTCAAACAGCGGTATGGATTTTGAAGATGCTGTGAGGGCCGCGTTCAATAAAGTCGAAGGCTCTTACGCGGCTGCGGTTATATCCGACAGAGACCCGGAGAAAGTAATAGCAACTAGGAAGTTCTCACCTCTTATTGTAGCAATCGGAGATGACGGGAATTACCTGGCCTCGGACGTGCCGGCCATTTTGCCGTTTTGCAGAAACGTGATTTATCTTGAAGACGGTGATATTGCCGTGCTTGAAAGAAAGCGTGTTTCCATAACCGACTCCAACGGAAACAAGGTAAAGAGGAGCATAAAAAAAGTAGACTGGGATCCCGTTTCCGTTGAGAAAGCCGGTTACCGGCATTTTATGATTAAGGAAATCCACGAACAGCCCCATGCAGTGCTTGATACGATTCGAGGGAGGTTCTCTGAGGAATCCGGCGATATATATCTTGAGGGGCTCGACCAAGCACATTTTAAAAATATAAACAGAATAGTTGCGCTTGCGTGCGGTACCTCTTACCACGCGTGTCTAATCGGTAAATATATGATTGAGAAAGTCGCTAAGGTGCCTGTGGAAGTGGATATAGCCTCTGAGTACCGCTACAGAAAGCCGATTATAGATAAAAACACTCTTGTCATCGGAGTCTCTCAGTCGGGCGAAACAGCCGATACTTCGGAAGCCCTGAATGAAGCAAAGACTAACGGGGCTAAAACGCTTGCTGTTACTAATGTCCTGATGAGCAAGATCGCACGGGACTCAGACGCTGTTATCTATACGCACGCCGGACCCGAGATTGGCGTTGCCTCCACAAAGGCTTTTACCACGCAGCTAATAGTGTTTTATCTGTTCGCGTTATATTTGGGCAGAGTCAAAAAGAAGCTCAATAAAAAACATGCGGTCGAGCTTATAAGGGACGTAGTTAAGATACCGAGCCTGATCCAGCAGACCCTTAAGCTTGATAAAGATATGGAGGGGCTTGCCAAGGAGTATTTTCAGTACAAAAATTTCCTCTACCTCGGAAGAGGCATCAATCACCCCATTGCCTTTGAGGGTGCTCTTAAGCTTAAAGAGATCTCATACATTCATGCGGAAGGTTATGCGGCGGGCGAAATGAAGCACGGTCCGATAGCGCTTATTGATGAGGAAATGCCTGTTGTTCTTATAGCACCCAGAGACGGTATTACCTATAAGAAGATCCTTGGGAACCTTCAGGAAGTGAGGGCGCGTAAGGGTAAAGTCATATTTTTGACTTCCGACATACTCACCCAGGAGCTCCAGGGGAAAGTAGATAACGTAATAGAAATTCCCGAGTGCGGCTATCTCCTTAGCCCCATTCTATCGGTAGTGCCTCTCCAGTTGCTGGCCTATTATATAGCCACGTATAAAGGTACGGATGTCGACCAGCCACGTAATCTAGCAAAGGTAGTTACTGTGGAATAAGCAAATCTTAAAGCTTGCCGATACCCGGGATATTTTTGTTATATCAAGAACTCTTCTCTGTGGTCTTTTAAAATAGTTAGAATCTGGTACATTAACGCTCTCTTTAGATTTTCATACAATATTAGAAGAAGGTTATGACTTTATGAAAGTACTGGTTGTCGGAAGCGGCGGACGCGAGCACGCGTTTTGCTGGAAGATAAGCAAGAGCCCGCTCGTTACATCACTTTACTGCGCGCCCGGAAACCCGGGAATACGAAAGTACGCCAAGTGTGTGGATATTAAGGTGTCGGACATTGAGGGACTGCTAAGGTTCGCAAGGGCAGAGGAAATTGACCTGACTGTCGTTGGACCCGAGCAGCCGCTGGCGCTTGGAATTGTCGACCGATTTAACGAAGAGAATCTAAACATTTTCGGCCCCACACAAGCGGCGGCAGAGCTTGAGAGCAGTAAAGTTTACTCAAAAAACCTTATGAAAAAGTACAATATCCCGACGGCGTTTTATTCTACGTTTACAAACTATGAAGACGCTGTCAGCTGGGTAAAGGAAGTAAAAGCGCCTCTAGTAGTTAAAGCGGACGGTCTTGCCGCAGGTAAAGGTGTGGTAATCTGCCAGAGCGAAAAGGAAGTAATTGAAGTTCTAGATGATATAATGCAAAGGAAAATTTTCGGGGACTCAGGAGACAGCGTTGTGGTTGAAGAGTTTCTGCAAGGGGAGGAGGCCTCATTTTTTGCTTTTACAGATGGTGAAAAGGTGATTCCGCTCGTATCTTCTCAGGACCATAAAGCGCTATTAGACGAAGATAAGGGGCCGAATACAGGGGGGATGGGTGCTTATTCTCCCGCACCGGTGATCACGCCCGAGCTCTCAAAGATCGTAATGGAGCGCGTTATGGTACCTACAGTAAGGGCTCTTGCGCGCGAGGGCAGGCCGTACAAAGGTATATTGTATGCAGGGCTTATGATAGAAGGAAGTGATTTTAAGGTACTCGAGTTTAACTGCAGATTCGGGGACCCTGAGGCTCAGCCGTTACTTATGAGAATGCGCTCGGATATTGTGCCGATTCTGTATGCTATTGCGGATAAAGGGCTCTCCGATGAGGAGATAGAGTGGAGAGACGAAGCTAGTGTGTGCGTGGTGATGTCGTCCCGCGGTTACCCGGGGGACTATAAAAAGGGGCTTCAAATAGAGGGTATAGATGAAGCCGAGGCTTTGGGCGATGTCGTGGTGTTTCACGCGGGTACTGCGGAAGAAGATGGTAAAATAGTCACAGACGGCGGACGGGTGCTAGGTGTTACGGCGCTTGGGGAGACTATTCCTGATGCAATCAACCTTGCGTATGAGGCTGTCGGTAAGATAGACTCTGATACGCTTTACTACAGAAAAGATATAGGAAAAAAAGCACTAAAGTATATATAATAGGCTAAGTAGATGAAGTGCCGGTGTTCGGGTGCAGCCGGAGGAGAAAAGATCATGGCAGAGGTATGGTACTTAAATGTAGATACGGAATCACTTGAAGGCTCAGAGCCCACACAAGTGCTTGAGCTTGGCAGATGTATTGAGCTCCTTGATCTAAATCCCGACAGATGGGACGCGGAGCTGGATGCACTTCCTGAGCTTAAGACGGGCGATCCTCTCGTTGACGAAAGCGGTTTTGTATACGTGTTTATGAGGGTAAACGGGGATGAATTAGATGCATACGGAGATAAACGCTGGAAGCCCGGATGGTATAAATCACCCCTTACGATTGTGGGGTTTGAGACGAATCTCAGAAAAAAATCTAAATAACGATAATAATCACCTGAATTTTCTTGACAGGTAGTAAATAATCCGGATATACTGATTGGATTAACTTTTTTACGGAGAATAGTATTAGTGCCTACAATAAGTCAGCTTGTTAGAGACGGTAGAAAGAGAGCTAAAAAGAAGAGTAAAGCCCCTGCGCTTCAGAACTGTCCTCAGAAAAGAGGAGTATGTGTCAGGGTATACACAACTACACCTAAGAAACCTAATTCTGCGCTCAGAAAAGTGGCTAGAATAAGGCTCACAAACGGTATCGAGGTCACAGGTTATATACCGGGAGAAGGTCATACTCTCCAGGAGCACTCTGTTATATTGGTAAGGGGGGGCAGGGTAAAAGATCTTCCCGGAGTTAGATACCACATCGTAAGAGGCACTTTGGATTCGACCGGGGTAGACGAAAGAAGGCAGGGCCGTTCTAAATACGGTGCCAAAAAGCCTAAATAGCGAAGAAGAACCTAAGGAATAAAAGGAAATATAAATGCCAAGAAAAGGATCCGTTAATAAAAGGAAAGTATCTCTTGACCCCAAATATGGGAACATAACGATTGCGAAATTTATCAATTCCCTCATGTATGACGGTAAGAAGAGTAAGGCCGAGGAGATTTTCTACGGATCGCTTGATATTGTGGCTGAGAAAACAGGGAAAGACCCTTTAGAAGTCTTTTTAGCCGCTATGGATAATGTAAAGCCTGGTGTTGAAGTGAGGCCGAGAAGGGTTGGTGGAGCGACTTACCAGGTGCCGATGGAAGTAAATTCTTTCCGCAGGCAATCGCTTGCTATAAGGTGGATGTTGGCAGCAGCGCGTGCAAGGGACGGAAAGTCGATGAAAGAGAAGCTTTCGGGCGAAATATTGGACGCCGCAGAAGGGCGCGGCGGGTCGATAAAGCGCAGAGAGGATACGCATAGGATGGCAGAGGCGAACAGGGCGTTCGCTCATTACAGGTGGTAAAAATTTTCGGAGGGATTTTAAGTTGGACGTGGATAAAGTAATACCAATTGAAAAAGTGAGGAACATCGGTATCGTTGCGCACATCGATGCGGGGAAGACCACTACGACTGAACGTATCTTGTACTATACCGGTCTTACCTATAAAATCGGTGAGGTGCATGAAGGCACCGCCACAATGGACTGGATGGAGCAGGAGCGCGAGCGCGGTATCACGATAACGTCCGCTACTACCACATGTTTTTGGAATGACCACAGGATTAATATCATTGATACCCCGGGACACGTGGATTTTACAATCGAAGTCGAAAGGTCTTTAAAAGTTCTCGACGGGGCTGTTGTGGTTTTTGACTCCGTAGGCGGGGTTGAGCCTCAGTCCGAGACCGTTTGGAGACAAGCCGACCGTTACAGGGTTCCAAGGATGGCATTTGTTAATAAGATGGATAAAGAGGGCGCTGATTTTTCCAGAGTGGTCTCCCAGATTAAAGACAGGCTTAGTGCAAACCCGGTACCGCTTCAACTCCCATATTTTAAGGGCTATGAGTTTAGCGGAATTGTTGACCTGATGAAAATGAAGCTTGCGGTATGGGACGACGACTCTTTGGGGTCCAAGTACGAACTAGTTGACATACCCGAGGAAAATATGGCGGAAGCTGAAGCTGGTAGAGAAAATATGCTTGAGTCTCTGGCCGATTTTGATGAAGGGTTGATGGAAAAATACTTAAACGGCGAAGATATCTCAGAGCAGGAAATAATAGATTCTATAAGAAAATCAACAATTGACCTAAATATCGTTCCTGTAATACTCGGGACAGCGTTCAAGAATAAAGGGGTTCAGATTTTGCTGGACTCGGTTGTCGATTATATGCCTTCACCGATTGATGTTCCTCCTATAGAGGGGGTCAACCCAGATACCGAGCAGGGTGATATTAGAAAGTCCGATGACTCAGAGCCGTTTTCTGCGCTGGCATTTAAAATTATGACAGACCCATTTGTAGGGCAGCTTACATATTTAAGGATATATTCGGGGAAATTGGTTTCAGGCTCGTCTGTTTATAATCCGGTAAAGAAAAAAAGAGAAAAGATCGGAAGACTTGTCAGAATGCACTCGAATAAAAGAGAAGATATCGAGGAGATTGGAGCCGGCGGCATCGTGGCCGCGGTAGGACTTAAGCTCACTACTACCGGCGACACCTTGTGTTCGGAGAACGACCCCATCCTTCTTGAAAGCCTTTATTTTGCTGAACCCGTAATATCCATTTCAATTGAACCAAAAACAAAATCAGATCAAGAAAAATTAGGACTCGCATTAAATAAGATATCACTAGAAGACCCTACGTTCAGGGTTAATTATAACGATGAAACCGGACAAACTCTTATATCCGGTATGGGTGAGCTGCACCTTGAAATCATAGTCGACCGTTTGAAGCGTGAATTTAATGTTGACGCTAACGTGGGTGTGCCTCAAGTCGCATACAGAGAAACTATTACCAGGAATTCAGACGCCGAAGCCAAATTCGTAAGGCAGACCGGTGGCCGCGGCCAATACGGGCATGTTAAGATTAAGATGGAGCCTAACGAAGAGGGCGCAGGTATTGAATTTGTCGACGAGATTAAGGGTGGAAATATTCCAAGGGAGTTTATACCAGCCGTAGAAAAGGGTATTATAGAAGCCTCTGAAACAGGGGTTGTTGCTGGTTATCCCGTGATAGATGTCAAGGTAAGATTGTACGACGGGTCGTACCACGATGTGGACAGCTCGGAAATCGCCTTTAAGGTTGCGGGGTCAATGGCGTTTAAGGACGCGGTTCTGCGGGCTAAGCCAAAGATTCTGGAGCCGCTTATGAAGGTTGAGGTTGTAGTGCCAGAGGATTTTATGGGTACTGTGATGGGTAATCTGAGCTCTAGAAGGGGTAAGATCTTGGGTTCTGATCTCAGAGGTAATATGCAGGCTATTAAGGCCGAAGTTCCGTTATCTGAAATGTTCGGATATGCTACCGAGCTTCGCTCCATGACAGAGGGTAGAGCCTCTTTCACGATGGAGTTTGGTCATTATTCCCAGTTACCCGAAATGCTGACAGAAGATCTAAAAACTAATTTGAGGGCTGTGTAGTGAAACCGGCCGGTACTTTTGCTAAGGAGGCAATCGATGTCAAAAGAGAAATTTGAGCGGGGCAAGCCGCACTTAAACATAGGGACGATAGGTCACGTAGACCACGGGAAGACGACGCTCACGGCAGCGATAACAAAGGTTTTGGAGAAAGCCGGACAGGCGGCGTTCGTGGAGTTTGCGGACATAGACAAAGCCCCTGAAGAGAAAGAGCGCGGAATCACAATAAACATCGCCCACGTAGAGTACGAGACAGAGACCCGGCACTACGCGCACGTAGACTGCCCCGGTCACGCGGACTATGTAAAGAACATGATCACCGGAGCTGCGCAGATGGACGGCGCGATATTGGTGGTAAGCGCCCCTGACGGCCCGATGCCACAGACACGTGAGCACATACTTCTTGCACGCCAGGTTGGAGTGCCTTATATAGTTGTAGCGCTTAATAAAGTAGATATGATGGACGACGAAGAATTACTAGATTTGGTAGAGCTTGAGGTAAGGGACCTCCTTAGCCAGTACGGCTTCCCTGGGGACGATATCCCTGTAGTAAGGGTAAGCGCGCTTAAAGCTCTAGAAGAGGACGCGGCCGCAGAGCAGCAGATACTTGAGCTGATGAACGCGGTAGACAGCTACATTCCAGAGCCGGTAAGGGACATGGACAAGCCTTTCTTGATGGCGATAGAGGACGTGTTCACTATCTCCGGTAGGGGAACGGTTGTAACGGGAAGAGTTGAGAGAGGGAAGATCGTAGGCGGAGACGAGGTGGAGATAGTAGGTTTTGGGGAGACGCAGAAGACGGTTGCCACGAGCCTTGAGATGTTCAGGAAGATACTTGACGACGCGATAGCCGGGGACAACGTAGGAGTGCTTCTGAGGGGTACGGGAAAAGACGATGTGGAAAGAGGGCAGGTACTGTCAAAACCCGGGAGCATTACACCTCATGCGAAGTTTAAGGCAGAGGTTTATGTGCTTAAGAAAGAAGAGGGTGGAAGGCATACGCCGTTTTTCCCTGGATACCGTCCGCAGTTTTACTTAAGGACAACGGACGTGACGGGATCGATAGTGCTTCCAGAGGGAGTTGAGATGGTAATGCCCGGGGATAACATAAACATGGATGTAGAGCTTATAGCGCCTGTGGCGATGGAAGAGCAGCTTCGCTTCGCTATCCGCGAAGGCGGAAGAACCGTTGGCGCTGGTGTTGTTACTAAAATTACGGAATAACGTTAGGCATTTGGATTCACGATTAGTAAAGCCGGATTAAGCCAAGTCTTGAAACGGATTTAGACAAAAATTTAAAATTGTTTTCTTTTTGGGGTGTATACAAAACTTTTGTAGTGTATGCATAATAAAGTAGTAACATAAAAGGAATTATTATATGAGTCGTGCTGCGAAGATAAGAATAAAGTTAAAATCGTTTGATCACAGATTGCTTGACCGCTCTTCGGTTGAGATTGTAGACACCGCGAAGAGAACGGGCGCGAGAGTGGCGGGACCGGTTCCGCTGCCAACACATATTAGCCGTTATTGTGTTCTCCGCTCTCCTCATGTGGATAAGAATTCGAGGGAGCATTTTGAGGTAAGGACGCATAAGAGGCTTGTAGATATACTCGAGCCTACACAACAGACAATCGACGCGCTTATGAAGCTGGATTTGGCATCGGGCGTTGAGGTTGAAATAAAATTAAACGGATAACTGGTAATGATTGAAGGATTAATTGGTAAAAAATTAGGTATGACGGAAATATTTCAAGATGACGGCACCGTTGTTATAACTACGGTTGTAGAGGCGGGTCCGTGCTATGTGCTTCAGAAAAAGACTCAGGATAAGGACGGTTATGAGGCGTTGCAGCTGGGGTTTGAGGAAATTAAGCCCGGAAGAGCAA
This sequence comes from Thermodesulfobacteriota bacterium, assembly GCA_965216785.1. Classification (GTDB taxonomy): domain Bacteria; phylum Desulfobacterota_D; class UBA1144; order Nemesobacterales; family UBA2774; genus UBA2774. Next base: position 19,710 of record OZ244197.1, on the reverse strand, counting down.
ACAAAGCTACCATCGGTCACTTTAAACGCTCGGGAACCGTGCCTCAGAGACACGTGGTGGAGTTTCAGGGCAGTATTGAGGAATATAACGAGGGCGATCAGGTTACAGCTGGAATATTCAATGAAGGTGACGTAGTGGACGTTGCGGGGACATCCAAAGGTAAAGGGTTTTCCGGTACCATGAAGCGTCACGGGTTCAGCGGCCAGCCGGCCTCTCACGGGGGTATGGCTCACAGAAGACCCGGCGGTATTGGGCAGGCCTCTTATCCCGGAAAAGTATGGAAAGGGATCAAGATGGCGGGCCAGATGGGAAATGAGAGAGTGACGGTGCAGGGGCTTAAGATTGTAAAGGTGGATGAGGAAAAGAATTTACTGTTGATTAAGGGCTCAGTGCCAGGTCCTAACGGTGGCATACTGGTTATAAAGAATACTACAAAAGGAAGTGGTGATCGTGCCGCAGCTTGATTTATACGACATTACAAAAAGCAAAGTGGGAAGTGTAGAGCTTCTCCCTGAGATATTCGAGGCTCCGGTAAAAAAACACCTCCTTCACTCTGTTGTAAACTGGCAGCTTGCTAAAAAGCGCGCGGGTACATCGTCAACAAAGACAAGGGGTGAGGTGAGAGGCGGCGGCGCAAAACCCTGGAAGCAAAAGCATATGGGCAGAGCGCGTCACGGGAGCACAAGATCCCCTATTTGGAGAAAGGGCGGTGTTGTGTTCGGGCCTAAGCCAAAAGACTGGTCATATACTATTAATAAAAAGACCAAGAGAAACGCTCTCATTAGCGCGCTGTCGTTAAAATACAGTGAAGGTTTTTTGGTGGGGCTTAATGAAATTACCCTTCCCGAAATTAAAACTAAAAACGTAGCGGAATTCGCTCAAAAATTTGAGCTCAAATCCGCGCTGATCATCGTGGCATCGGATAACGATAACCTCATGAAATCAGCCAGAAATATTAAGAATATTAAGGTTATTAAATTGGACGGTATAAACGTATACGACATTTTAAAATACGATACGCTCATTATGACTGAGGAATCTCTCGCTCAAGCACAGGAGGCGTTATCACATTGAAAGACCCAAGACAAGTAATAAAGCGTCCCCTTGTTACCGAAAAGTCCTCTGATGCGAGAGAGGCTGACTGGTATGTATTCTCGGTAGATAAACGCTCTAATAAAATTGAGATCAAAGACGCAATTGAAAAGATATTCAACGTTAAAGTAGATAAAGTAAGAACGCTTGTTACGGCTGGTAAGGTCGTAAAGAGGTTCGGGCGGCCTTCGGGAAAAAGGTCATCAATTAAAAAAGCGTATGTGAAGCTCAGAGAAGGCGCAATTGAGTTCTTTGAGGGAGTTTAATTATGGGTATTAGAAAATTCAATCCTACAAGTCCGGGCAGAAGATTTATGTCGGGGTCCGATTTTGCGGACGTTACTACGGATAAGCCGCATAAACCCCTTGTTTCGCCCAATAAACAAAAGGCAGGCCGCAACTCTCAGGGAAGAATAACCAGCTTTCAGAGGGGGGGCGGACACAAACGTCAGTACAGAAAAGTTGATTTCAAAAGAGACAAATTCGGAGTACCCGCAAAGGTAGCATCGATCGAATACGATCCTAACCGCTCATCCAGGATTGCTCTTCTTCATTACGCTGACGGTGAAAAAAGATACATCATAGCCCCTGACGCTATAAAAGTGGGCGACACGGTAATGTCGGGTGAGAATGCTGAAATAGCAACCGGAAACGCGCTGCCCATAAGAAATATCCCTGTTGGTAACACGGTACATAACATAGAGATCAAGCCAAGGGGCGGCGGCAAGCTCGCAAGGGCTGCCGGGGCGTCGGCTCAGATCGTCGCCAAAGAGGGCGACTATGCTCAGCTAAAAATGGCCTCGGGCGAGATACGCATAATACATCAGAACTGCATGGCCACTTTGGGGAGAGTCGGAAATACCGAGCACGAGCTCGTGGTATTCGGAAAGGCGGGAAGAAAGCGCCACCTGGGCAAACGCCCGACTGTAAGGGGTGTGGCGATGAACCCGGTTGACCATCCGCACGGCGGAGGAGAGGGTAAGGCTACAAAAGGAAACCCCCACCCGGTATCTCCATGGGGCTGGATTACAATCGGATATAAAACTAGAAAAAATAAAAGGACCGACAAATTCATCGTCAGAAGAAGAAGAGTCGGTTACGGAATGGACTAAGGACAAGGAAGGGTTATGCCGAGATCGAGTAAAAAAGGACCGTTCGTAAACGAAAAGCTGCTTAAGAAGATAGAGGCGGAAAAGAAATCCGGAGACCCGCGTATTATTAAGACGTGGTCAAGGAATTCCATGGTTACCCCCGATATGATAGGGCTTACGTTCGCAGTACATAACGGGAGGAAGTTCATTCCTGTGTACGTGACAGAGCATATGGTAGGGCATAAATTGGGTGAGTTTTCACCAACGCGCACCTTTTCGAGTCATGCGGGAGATAAGAAGGTAAAGATGGGTAAGGGTAGATAGTTACGGGGGAGTGCCTTAGCCTTTAAATTTGATAGAAAGTAAAGTGGGTTAAATAAAATTTAGTGTGAGTGAAATATAATATGGTATCGCAAGCAATAAAAAAATATTACAGACAGTCGCCTAAGAAAGTAGGCCTGGTTTTAGAGCTGATAAGGGGCGCTGGCGTAGAGCATGCATTCTCGACTCTATCCACGCTAAGGAAACGCTCGGCGGACGATATAGCGAAAATTCTCAAGTCCGCTGTAGCAAACGCTTCTGAAAAGGGCCATAGCGACACGGAGACTCTATATATAAAAGAGGCTTACGCCTCCAAAGGCCCGACCCTGAAACGCATAAGAGCTAGAGCGATGGGAAGAGCTACATCGAGGAAGAGAAGAATGAGTCATATAACTATAGTGCTTGAAGAAAGGGGGCTATAAATTGGGTCAGAAAGTTTGCCCTATAGGGCTTAGATTGGGAATTACTAAAACCTGGGACTCCAAGTGGTTTGCTGAGAAAAGGAAGTATTCAGACCTCTTGCATGAGGATTTGAAGATCAGAAACCTTATTAAGAAGGATTTCTATCAAGCTGCTATTTCCAAGATCGAGCTTGAGCGTGCGGCGTCTGAAAGAGTGAGGATTATTATCAACTCCGCGCGTCCGGGAATGATTATAGGAAGAAAAGGGCAGGAGATTGAGTCTCTGAGACAAAAGCTTTCAAAAATGACCGGCAAGGATATTTATCTGGATATCCGGGAAGTAAAACGCCCTGAGATTGACGCACAGCTTGTGGCTGAGAACGTGGCGCTTCAGATCCAGAGAAGGATCGCGTTTAGAAGAGCTATGAAGAGGGCGATCGCCTCTGCCATGCGCCTGGGAGCACTCGGAATAAAGATCATGGTTTCGGGTCGTCTCGGAGGAGCTGAGATTGCGAGAAAAGAATGGTACAGGGAAGGAAGAGTGCCTCTTGCAACGCTCAGAGCGGATATAGATTACGGGCTTGCCGAAGCTAAAACAACATACGGAATAATAGGGATTAAAGTTTGGATATTCAAGGGTGAAGTACTTGAGAAGAAACATAGACAATTGGCTTAACGGTGATAAATAATGCTGCAACCATCGCGTACTAAATATAGAAAACTGTTTAAAGGAAGAATAAGAGGAAAGGCTACTAAAGGGGCTTCGCTCGCCTTTGGTGAGTTTGGACTCCAGTCGCTTGAGTGTGGAAAGCTGACGTCAAGGCAGATCGAGTCTGCCCGTATAGCAATTACTAGGCATGTGAAAAGAGGGGCAAAGCTCTGGATCAGAGTATTCCCGCACAAGGCCATAACCAAAAAGCCCGCCGAGACCCGGATGGGTAAGGGAAAGGGCGATGTCGATAGTTATGTGGCTCCGCTAAGAAGAGGAACCATGATATATGAGATCAGCGGACTTACAGAGGAGCTTGCAAAAGAGGCTTTCAGGCTGGCGTCGCACAAGCTTCCGGTTAAAACGCGCATGGTGACACGAGATCAGGGGGATATACTAAAGTGAAAGCGAGCGAGCTGAGAGAACTAACGGAAGAAGAGATAAGCAAACAAAAAAAAGAGCTTTCAGAAGAGCTCTTTAATTTAAAGATTCAGGTTGCAACACAACAGACTACGAATGTGGCCAGGATAAAGAAGCTTAGAAGAGACTTGGCCCGGGTACACACAGTGATAAGAGAAAAGGAACTTGCCCTGAGGGAGAAATAGTAATAATGCCAAGAGGTATATATAAATCCAGAATTGGGACTGTAGTGAGCGATAAAATGGATAAAACCGTTGTCGTAAACGTAATCCAGATTAAAGAGCATCCGCGCTACACTAAAGCAATTAAGAGAAATACTACTTTTAAGGCTCACGATGAAAATGAGAACTGCCAGGTAGGGGATAAGGTATTGATAATCGAGACAAAGCCCACGAGCAAGACCAAAAGGTGGAGAGTAAGCAAGATTCTCGAGCGCTCGAAGATGGTAGAGGCAGAAAAGGCAGAGGCGGAATCAAGGCTTGCAGAGGAAGAGGCTGAAATTACAGGCAGCGGAGTCGATGCGGCGGAGCCTGAAACGGAAAACGTTGAAGAAGCCGAAGCTGCCGAGCCGCAAGCTACGGCTGAAGTAAGCGAGTCCGAAGCACCAGAGGCTGAAGAGGCGAGTGCTGAGGGAGAGACAGAAGAGCCAGAGGACAAAGGAGGACAGGGCGAGTGATTCAATCAACCACTTATCTGGACTCAGCCGACAACACCGGCGCAAAGAGTCTCTTCTGCATTAAAGTGCTCGGAGGTTCGGGCAGGAAGTACGCAAGGCTCGGAGACGTTGTCGTGGTGTCGGTGAAAGAGGCAATACCGAACGCGAAAGTTGATAAAGGAGCTATATACAAAGCAGTGATTGTACGTACCAGAAAAGAACAGAGACGAACCGACGGATCCTATGTCAGGTTCGATAATAACGCCGCTGTAATTATTGATAAAGAGAACGAGCCCATGGGAACACGTGTTTTCGGACCGATAGCCCGCGAGCTCCGTACGAAAGGGTTTATGAAGATTATCTCGCTTGCGCCGGAGGTTGTGTAAAATGTCACTGAGAGACAGCGGACAATCTAAAGGCAGGAGTAAAACGCACATTAAAACGGGTGATACTGTTTATGTGGTTTCGGGAAAGGAGAAAGGCAAGAGCGGTAAGGTGACAAAGCTCCTGAGAGGTAAAAACAGGGCAATAGTTGAAAAATTAAACATGGTTAAGCGTCACCAAAAGGCGAGCCAGCAAAATCCGACAGGTGGGATAGTCGAGAAAGAGGCTCCGATACATATTTCAAATCTGATGGCTTATGACCCTTCGGAGGGCGGACCTGTGCGCATTGGCCGTAAAGTGCTGGGGAGTGGAGAAAAGGTTCGCTACAGCAAAAAGAGCGGAGAGGAGATAGGCTAAAAAATGACTACTAGATTAAAAGACTTTTATAAAGATAACGTGTCTCCCGCGCTGATGGAAAAGTTCTCTTATAAAAACCCTATGCAGGTTCCAAAAGTCCAAAAGATAGTACTAAACATGGGACTAGGGAAGATGACTGACGCCGGCAGGGATAAAAAGGTAATAGAAGAAGCGCAGGCTGAGATCGCTCAGATTACGGGACAAGCACCCGTGGTTACGCTTGCGAGAAAGTCGATTGCCGGATTTAAACTTCGTGACGGTGTCCCCATAGGGTGTATGGTTACTCTAAGAGGGAACCAAATGTACGAGTTTCTGGACCGTTTAATCAACCTCGCTCTCCCAAGGGTACGTGATTTCAGGGGAGTTTCCGCTACAGCGTTTGACGGGCGGGGGAATTATACTCTGGGGCTAAAAGAGCAGATCATTTTCCCTGAGATTGATTACAGCAAGGTACAGCACGTAAAAGGTATGAATATAACAATAAACACCTCCGCAAGAACGGACGAGGAAGCAAAGGGGCTTTTGGAAGAATTCGGAATGCCGTTTGCAAAATCTTAGGAGAGAGGGCATATGACTAGAAAAGCGTTAATGGAAAAATTCAGGAAAGAGCCCAAGTTTAAAGTTCGGGCAGGGAATCGCTGTCCTTTGTGCGGCAGGCCCAGGGCTTATATGCGCAAGTTCGATATGTGCAGGCTCTGCTTCAGAGATCTGGCGAGTTTTGGAAAGATACCGGGAGTTAGGAAAGCCAGCTGGTAGAACACTGGCAATAAAGAAAGAGGAATATTAAAGATAAGAGGCATAATCTTATGACAGACCCAATTGCAGATATGTTAAGTAGGATACGAAATGCTATTATAGCGGGGCATAAAACTACTCTGGTTCCGTTATCGAAGCTAAAAGTTGAGGTTGCCAGAATACTTAAAGAGCAGGGGTATATTAAGGACTACAGCATTACTGAAGAAAAGAAAGTTCCCCAGATAAAAGTTAATATCGCTTATACGTCTGAAAAAGAGAGTGTTATAAAAGAGATACAAAGGATAAGTAAGCCCAGCCGCAGGGTATATGTGGATAAGGGTGAAATCCCCCGCATAAAAGGCGGACTTGGAATCTGTATACTTTCCACTTCTAAAGGGATTATGACAGGCACCGAAGCCAGAAGCCAGGGCATTGGTGGTGAGCTTATCTGTTCTGTATTGTGAGGGAGAATTAATGTCACGAATTGGTAGAAAACCTATAGCAGTCCCCGACGGGGTAAAAATAAGCTTCAAGAACGCTCAAGTGGATGTTGAGGGCGGAAAAGGGAAGCTCACATGGGAAATACCCCAGGGTATAGAAGCTAAGGTCGAAGATAATAATATAGTTGTAGAAAGAATAAATGATGAGAAGAAAATAAAGGCCCTACACGGGCTTACGCGCTCTATTCTGTCAAATATGGTGACAGGTGTGAGTAAGGGGTTTACCCGCACTCTTGAGATAGTCGGAGTGGGTTACAGGGCAGAGCTCATAGGAAAGGACACGATTAAGTTCAGTCTCGGGTATTCAAACCCTGTTGAATTTTCACTACCTTCAAGCATCTCGGCTAAGGTTGAGGAAAGGGGCACAAAACTCATACTCGAAGGCATAGACAAGCAGATAATAGGTGAGATAGCAGCCAGGATCAGAAAACTAAGGCCGCCCGATGCCTATAAGGGTAAAGGGGTTCGCTACGAAGGTGAGATCCTCAGACTAAAACCTGGTAAGGCTGGTGCAAAAGCATGATAAAAAGAACGAGCAGAAAATCTAAAAAAGATCTAAGACACAAACGCGTCAGAAAGAAAGTAAAGGGCAGTGAGGCCAGACCAAGGTTAAGCGTTTTTAAATCGTCAAAGCATATTTACGCGCAAGTAATCGACGATTCAAACGGTACTACGCTTGCTTCGGCTTCAACACTTACTCCTAAAGTAAAGGAGCTTTTGGGCGCAGAAGCACAAAAGAAGGTTGATGCGGCAAAGGCCGTGGGTAAGCATGTAGCAGAGCTCTCGATTGCAAAAGAGATTAAAGAGGTCTCTTTTGACCGTGGTGGATATCCTTATCATGGAAGGATAAAGGCTCTGGCGGACGCAGCAAGAGAAGCTGGGCTAAAATTTTAAGAGCATGGAAATCAATAGTATTAGTTGGGAGGCTTGATTGCAAAAAGATAAGATCGATCCAAATGAGTACGAGCTAAATGAAAAAGTCGTACATATAAGGAGAGTAGCCAAGGTTACTAAAGGCGGAAAGAGATTTCACTTTACCGCTCTGGCTGTTGTAGGAAACGGCAATGGAATCGTAGGTTCGGGACTCGGGAAATCAAACGAGGTTCCAGACGCTATAAGAAAAGCCATTGAAAAAGCCAAAAAAAGCCTGGTGAAAGTTCCAATATCGGGAAGCACAATTCCCCATGAAATTATAGGAATTCACGTTTCGAGTAGAGTAATGCTCAGGCCTGCCTCTCCCGGTACCGGTGTTATTGCGGGCGGTGCTGTCAGAGCGGTTGTAGAGCTTGCGGGAATACACGACATACTCTCAAAAGTAGTAGGATCGACAAATCCCCTAAACGTAGTGAGCGCGGCTATTAACGGTCTTGCGTCACTAAGGATGCCCGAGGACGTAGCTCGTCTGAGAGGCAAGGAATTAACCGAGCTTGATCTCCCAAAGTCTTATCTGAACCAAGGCGCGTCAAGCGGTGCGGGTAGCTAAAAAGATACGTAGATAGTTTGAAAATTGTTTTAGAGGATCGTAATAAATGCTTAATAACTTATCACCTCATCCAGGATCTAAGAAGAAAAGAAAAAGAGTAGGCCGCGGTCCGGGCAGCACGGGAAAAACCAGCGGTAAAGGGCATAAAGGGCAGAACTCCAGATCAGGCGGCGGCGTGTCGCCGTGGTTTGAAGGTGGGCAGACTGCGCTTAAGCTCCGTTCACCCAAAAGAGGCTTCACTAGCCGCAACAAAGAAGAGTACGATTTGATAAATATTAGAGACCTAAATAGGTTTTCTGAAGGCGATGTATTAACACCCGAAGAGTTTAAAAATTCGGGGCTTACCGGCGGGAAAAACCCGATTAAAATCCTGGGTCAGGGAGAGCTGGAGCAATCAGTCACCGTAAAGGCCCACGCTTTTTCTAAAGGCGCAATTAAAAAAATTGAGGATAAAGGCGGTAAGGCAGAAATTTTATGAATAGAAATGTAAGCGGTATTCCCAGAATCCCTGAGCTTAATAAGCGTCTTTTGTTTACGGCAGTAGTTCTCATTATATACCGCTTCGGTGTTTTTGTGCCGATACCGGGAATTGACCCTGAGCAGATTCTAAGACTTTTTGAACAGACCAGGGGTACGATCTTTGACATACTGAATATGTTCTCAGGCGGGGCGCTTGAGCGTGCATCGGTCTTTGCGCTTGGTGTGATGCCTTATATCACATCTTCCATTATTATGTCTCTACTGGTGAAGGCTTTCCCGACACTTGAGGCAATGCAGAAAGAGGGAGAGGCCGGTAGGCGTAAAATAAATCAGTACTCTCGTTACGGTACTGTGCTTATTTGCGTTGTTCAGGGTTTCATGCTCGCAATTACGCTTGAAGGCGGTTTAGGGCAGGGCGCTACGGTAGTGAAAGACGCCGGTTGGACATTTAGGATTATGACAGTTCTTACGCTCACGGCAGGCTCGCTATTTGTGATGTGGCTTGGTGAGCAGATTACAGAGAGGGGAATAGGAAACGGTATTTCGCTTATAATCGCAGCTTCAATCCTTGTATCCATTCCCGGGGCTTTATGGGATATTGTAAGGCTTATCGGAACCGGTGAGCTTACGGTGTTTGGTGTGGTGCTTATTTTTGCGCTGCTTGCTGTTATCGTGGCGTTCATCGTGTTTGTTGAGCGATCGTATCGGAAGATTCCGGTTCAGTATCCAAGGCGCGTAGTCGGCAGGAAAGTATACGGGGGTCAGTCTTCGCACCTGCCGCTTAAGACTAATACCGCTGGTGTTATACCTCCGATCTTTGCCTCCTCGCTTCTCATCTTCCCGGCCACAATTCTTACATTTGTAAACGTTCCGGTTCTGAGGGACATTTCGGATTTATTATTTCAAAATATAGTAGTGTATAATATTCTATTTGCGGGACTTATTATTTTCTTTGCGTATTTTTATACCGCAGTGATATATAACCCTGATGATCTGGCAGATAATCTGAGAAAGAACGGCGGATTTGTGCCCGGTATAAGGCCAGGTAAGAAGACGGCTGAGTATATTGATAAGATACTTGGCAGGATTACTTTTATAGGTGCGATTTATGTCGCATTCGTCTGCGTAATACCTACGTTTTTACAGCGGGAGCCGTTTAACCTGCCGTTTTATTTCGGCGGAACTTCGCTCCTTATCGTAGTGGGTGTGACGCTTGATTTTGTACAGCAAATTGAGTCTTTCCTTATAACCCACAGCTATGAGGGGTTTGTGAAGAAAGGCGGAATGAAGGGGCCCAGACGCTACAACGTCTAGTGGAATAATACGATGAGATTAATACTATTTGGACCGCCCGGGGCGGGAAAAGGAACTCAGGCTAAGAACATTGCAGATAAATATGCGACGGCGCACATCTCTACAGGCGATATGCTTAGAGCCGCTGTTAAAAACGGCACCGAGCTTGGGGAGCTGGCCAAGTCCTATATGGATAAGGGAGAGCTTGTTCCTGACAGTGTGGTTATAGGAATAATAAAAGACAGGATAAAAGAAAGCGACGCGCAAAAGGGCTTTATGTTAGATGGTTTCCCTCGCACAGTGGGACAGGCCGAGGCGCTGACCCAGATGCTCCAAAGTGAGGGAGTGTCGATAGACGCTGTAGTGTCGATCGAGGTCATAGACTCTGAAATAATAGACAGAATATTAGAGAGGCAGAAGCTTGAGGGCAGAGAGGACGATACTGAAGAAGTGGTTAAAAACCGTCTCCAGGTCTATCGTGATCAAACAGAGCCGCTTAAATCTTATTATGATAATCAGGGAGTACTAAAAGAAGTAGACGGGATGGGAAGTATCGAAGAGGTGTTCGGCAGAATCGATAAGGTACTGCAAGGCATATAGGCATGATTCATTTAAAGAGTAAAGAAGAAATAGAAAAGATGCGCTCAGCCGCTCAAATAGTTGTTGAAACGCTCGGCAAGCTCAAAGAATCTGTTGAGCCTGGAATATCGACCTGGGATTTGGATAGAATGGCTGAGGAAAATGCTATTAAGAACGGTGCTAAGCCGGCTTTTAAAGGGTACTCTGATTACCCGGGATCCGTGTGTTTTGCGGTAAATAATGAAGTGGTACACGGAATACCTTCCAAGAAGAAACTTTTAAAGGAAGGTGATATAGTCGGGCTTGATTTCGGAGTGATTCTAGACGGATATTTTGGGGACTCGGCCGTAACGGTTCCCGTGGGCGAGGTTTCTACGCTGGCGCAAAATCTGCTCAAAGTGACAGAGGCGTCTTTACTTAAGGGGATAGATGAGGCAACGACAAAGAACAGGCTGTTCGATATATCAAGGGCAATTCAATCTTATGTAGAGAATAAGGGATTTTCGATAGTAAGGTCTTTTGTAGGGCACGGAATAGGCACCAAGCTCCATGAAGAGCCGCAGGTGCCGAATTTTGTTCCCGAGAACGGGAGTCACGCAAAGGGGGTTAAGTTAAAACCCGGAATGGTGATTGCAATAGAGCCAATGGTGAACGTCGGCCGCCCAGATATTAAAATACTCAAAGACGGCTGGACGGCAGTGACTGTGGACGGTACACTGTCTGCTCATTTCGAGCATACGGTTGCGGTTACGGAAGACGGGCCTCAAATATTAACGCAGTAAACATAACTTATGGCAAAAGAAGAAAGAATAGAGTTTGAGGGTACGGTACTTGAAGCGCTTCCTAACGCGATGTTCAGAGTTGAGGTTGAGGGCGGCCACGAAGTGCTTGCGTATGTGTCAGGTAAGATGAGGACCAGGTTTATACGCATACTGCCCGGAGATAAAGTGAAGCTTGAGCTATCGCCCTACGATCTTACGAAGGGCAGAATAACATATAGATTGAAAAAATGATTAAGAGCTAATGGACATTGCAAGAGGTAAAATGAAATGAAAGTAAGAGCATCGGTTAAAAAGATTTGTGATAAATGCAGAATAATAAAAAGAAAGGGTGTCGTACGGGTTATATGCTCGAACAAACGACACAAACAAAAACAAGGGTAGGAGGGCAACTGTATGCCTAGGATTGCGGGCGTTGATATTCCGCTCAATAAAAGAATAGTAGTCGGCCTCACATACATATACGGTATAGGGAACGCTTTATCAGCCGAAATATTAAAAGAAGCTAATATTGACGGGAATAAAAAATCAGACGAACTGACCGATCAGGAAGTTGCTTCGATAAGAGAATTATTAGAGCAAAAATACACTGTTGAGGGAGAGCTTCGAAAAGAGGTTCAGTCCAATATCAGACGGTTGATCGAGATTGGCTGTTACCGTGGAGTTAGGCATAGAACCGGTCTTCCTTCAAGGGGCCAGAAAACTAAATCGAACGCAAGAACGAGAAAAGGGCCTCGCGGCACAGCGATTGCCAAAAAGAAGAAGGCTGGTAAATAATCTGTAATTTCGGAGATATGAGATGGCTACTAAGAAAGTAGGAAAAAAGAAAGCAAAAAAGTTCGTGGAGCAGGGAGTAGTGAATATTCGGGCTACTTTTAACAACACGATAATATCAATAAGCGATAACGGCGGAAATGTGGTCGCGTGGTCGAGCGGCGGCACGAAGGGGTTTAAGGGAACGAGAAAGGGAACGCCGTTTGCAGCTCAGATGGCTGCAGAGGATGTAGCTAAGAAAGCGTCCTCCGTGGGTATGAAGAGCGTATCTGTTTATGTTAAAGGACCGGGTCCGGGGAGAGAGCCGGCGATAAGGTCGATACAGGCTTCAGGACTTAAAATTACTTTTATAAGAGACGTTACCCCAATACCTCACAACGGGTGCAGACCGCCCGGGAGAAGAAGGGTATAACAATGCGCAACTATATAGCTTATAGCTTTACCAAGGAGGTTTGACTGCAATATGGGTAGATATACCGGGCCAACAGATAAGCTGTCGAGAAGAGAGGGAGTTAACCTTTTCCTAAAAGGGGAGAGGAGCTATAACGGAAAAACGGCCATTGAAAGAAGACCTGACCAGGTGCCAGGAGAACACGGCAAGTTTAGAAGTAAGTTCTCTGAGTACGGGGTGAGGCTTAGAGAAAAACAAAAAGTAAAAAGAATGTATGGTCTTAGAGAAAAACAGTTTGCGAAATATTTTAAGAAGGCGTCTCACATAAAAGGTGTTACCGGTTCTATCTTGATTTCGCTTCTTGAGCGCAGACTTGATAACGTAGTGTTCAGGCTCTGTCTCGGCAGCTCTAGAAATGACGCCAGGCAGCTTGTGAGTCACAAGCATATATTAGTGAACGGCCAGACATTAAATATCCCATCTTATCAAGTTAAAGAAGGCGATAAGATTCAAATCAAAGATAAGAGCAAAAAACTTCAGAGAATAAACGAAGCGCTGCAATTTCGTGCCCGCAGAGGCGTGCCGGAATGGCTTGAGCTGGACGAAGAGAGCTACTCGGGCACAGTACTTAGGGCGCCTGAGCGTGATGACGTAACGTTCCCGATTGACGAGCAGTTGGTCGTTGAGTTTTATTCACGGGTGTAATTGTTTTATTTAAATATTGCAAAAGGATTTATAGGTGCAACAATGTCAGATTTCTTTAATACGGAGGGATCAAGGTGAAGGATTTTCAAAAGAATTGGCAAGATCTTATTAAGCCTAAAAGAATAGAAAGGGAAGAGAAGAGCGCGACCCAGCTATACTCGAAGTTTGTTTGCGAGCCGCTTGAGCGCGGTTACGGCGTCACACTCGGAAACGCGCTCAGAAGAGTACTCCTTTCCTCCATCCAGGGACCTGCTGTGACCTCCATAAAGATAGACGGTGTGCTGCACGAGTTTTCTTCTATTCCCGGGGTAAAAGAGGATGTTACTGAGATAATACTGAACTTAAAGGGTCTTGAGCTTAAGATGCATACCTACGAGCCGCAGATCATTACAGTAAGCGCAGAGGGTGAATGCGATATTAAAGCAGGCGATATAGAGCTCGGGCATAACGTAGAGATACTAAACCCGGACCATCACATCGCCACCTTGGCGGAAGGCTCAAAGCTTGAGATGGAAATGACAGTGGAAATGGGCAGGGGATACGAGCCTGTCGAGAGAAGAGGCGAGCTTCAGACTACAATTGGGGTGATTCCTATTGACGCTCTTTTCTCACCTGTTCGAAAAGTAAACTACGCAGTAACCAACGCGCGTGTAGGGAGACGCACAGACTACCAGAAACTCACGCTCGAAATATGGACAAACGGAACCATACTTCCTGAGGACGCGCTTGCATATGCTGCCAAGATCGTGAAGTACCAGCTGTCGGTATTCATCAATTTCGATGAGTCAGAAGTTGACGAAGTGCCTGAGAGTGAAGAAACACAGGAAATTAAAGGAACTGAAGAGATACTATTCAATACGATTGAGGAGATGGACCTGTCCGCTCGCTCACTTAACTGTTTAAGAAAAGCGGGGGTCGAGTACTCGGGTGATTTAGTTCAGAAATCTGAGGAAGATCTCCTGAATTTAGAGAATTTCGGTAAGCGTTCGTTATATGAGATCAAGGAGAGGCTTGAGGAAATGGGACTTGACTTGGGGCTTAAGATAGATCAGGAAGTGTTTGATGCCGAAAAATTAAAAAGAAGCGAGAGAATGGTTTCTCAGTAAGGAAACAGAACTGAATCGGAGAAAGAGATATGAGACATAAAAGACTAGGACGAAAACTCGGTGTTACTACTAAACATAGAAAAGCTATGCTCCGAAATATGGTTACGGATCTGTTTCGTTACGATAGATTGAGAACGACCGATACGAGGGCAAAAGAGCTGAGAAGGGTTGCTGAAAAGCTCATAACGCTGGCAAAGGATGGAAGTCTTCATAAAAGAAGACAGGCTGGCGCGTACATTAGAGACAACGAAGTACTAAAAAAGCTCTTTTCTGAGATTGCGGAGAAGTTCAAAGACCGCCCTGGGGGATACACCAGAATTATTAAGCTCGGATTTAGAAAAGGTGACAACAGCCCGATTTCTCTAATTGAGCTGGTTGAAGAAGAGTTTAAGCCTAAGAAGAAGAAAAAGAAGAAGGCGCCAACAAAAACAACAAAACCTAAGGCTAAGAAAGATACGGCGAAGAGCTCGAAGAAGGAATCGGCCGAAGAGCTGGGACTGATAGAGGAAGAGGAAGCAAAAGCAAAAGCAGCAGCGGAGGCTGTCGATACCGCTGCTGAAACAGAAGCCAAAGAAGCTCCAGAAGCACCTGAAGTTAAAACTCAAGATGAAGCGCCGGAAGCCAAAGAAGCTCCTGTTGAAGAAGCGGCGGAAGAGCCGGAAGCAAAAGCAGAAGAAGCTCCTGAAGAGCCTGAGGAAGCACAAGCTCAAAGCGCTGAAGATGCAACGCCTGAGGAAACCACAGAAGAACCTGAAGCTACGGCTGAGGAAGCTGAAGCGCCGGCAGAAGATACAGAGGCTGCTCCCGATTCTTCAGAAGAGACTGAAAAGAAAGAGGACTGACGGGTTCAAGTATTATCTGAATTACGAGAGAAAAAGCTAAAACTAAGTTATCCTAAAGGCGGCCCGAACGGTCGCCTTTTTTTATGTCAAAAGGAAGGTCTAATCAGTGAAGCCTGTAGGATTAATATTGGACGGAGACCGAATATCAGATATCGTCTCCTTAGCTAAGGAGGCTGAGGACGCAGGGTTTGACTCTGTCTGGGCAACGGAGCTATACCGCACTTCTTTTCAGCAGCTGGCTGCGGTAGCCGCGGAAACTCAGGGAATAAAACTCGGCACAGCAGTAGCGCTTGCGTTCGTACGCTCCCCTTTAATCACATCACTCACGGCGCTTGATCTGGACGAGGTCTCACAGGGAAGGCTTTTATTGGGTCTAGGCTCAGGGGCCAAGCGCACAAATGAACTGTGGCACGGACTTACCCACGGTAAGCCCGTAACCAGGATAAAGGAGTGTATCGAGGTGATAAGGCATATAATAGGTGCTTCTCACCTGGAAGGACCAATTAGCTATGAAGGGGAATTTTACAATATTAGTACCAGGGGATATCACAGAGCCTTTAAACCGGAGAGGGATAGTATCCCGGTATTTCTTGCCGGGGTAGGGGCAAAAATGACTCAGGCTGCTGGGGAAGTTGCCGATGGGTATATCGGACACGTTGTTTGCTCGCTCCGCTATTTAAAGGAGGTGGTGTCTAAGAGCCTTGAGCTGGGGCTTAAAAACGGCGGCAAAGACCCGGGTAATTTTACGAATGCTTCGATAATCACATGCGCCGTATCTCAAGATAAGAAGCGGGCCAGGCAGGCAGCCCGCGCTACGATCGCGTTCTATGCGACTGTAAGGACTTACGAGCCCCCTTTTAAGCTTCACGGATTTGAAAATGAAACGGCTAAGATCAGAGAGGCTTTCTTTAACCGTGACGTAGAGGGTATGGTTGAGAACGTGTCGGATGATATGGTCGATACCTTTGCTATTGTCGGAGCACCGGAAGAATGCAGAAAGAGGGTAGAGGAATACCTGGACTTTATAGACTTGCCCATACTCAGTGCCCCGCACTACTATCTTGACTTTGATGAGGTAAGGGAGTATCAAAAAGCGATTTTAGATACATTCTCCTCCTGATGTGCTACTACACTAAACGCTCCTTTATGCTATCCTTATTCCCGAATTTTCTTAGTCTCTGAAGTCTATGAATATACTAATCACAGGGCCTACGGGTCTATTGGGCAATGCAATAATACAGCAGATACAAAAGAGCGGGGATACTTTCACCGGCCTCACGCGCTCAAATGCTTTACTATTTAAGAGCCAGGGCTACTGGGACCCGGATAAAGGGGAAATAGACCTTAACTCTCTTGAAGGGCACGAAGCGGTTATAAATCTTGCTGGAGAGACTATTACGGGAAGGTGGACCCCTGAGAAGAAGAGGAGGATTCAGAGCAGCCGTCTATTGAGCTCGGAACTGCTTGCCGATTCTCTCTTAAAGCTCAGATCTAAACCGAATGTTGTCGTAGCCGCTTCCGCAGTTGGGTTTTACGGAGACCGCGGGGACGAAGTGCTGACAGAGGAGTCTGGTCCGGGTGAGGGATTCTTCCCCGATCTATGCGTGAAGTGGGAAGCCGCGCTAGAGCCGCTTGTTAAAGCCGGAATAAGGGTTGTGAATTTGAGAATAGGTGTGGTGCTAAGTAAGGACGGAGGGGCTCTTAATGAGATGCTTCTGCCATTTAAATTGGGCCTTGGAGGGAGAATAGGGGACGGTAAGCAGTATTGGAGCTGGATCGCGCTTGAGGACGTAGTAGGGGCAGTATTTCATTGTATCGAAAATGAAAAAGTTCTGGGACCGGTAAACATAGTGGCGCCGGGAAGTGTAACAAATAGCGAATTCACAAATGATCTGGGTGAAGCACTGGGGCGCCCTACTGTGCTGCCGCTGCCTTCTTTTGCGGCACGAGCTCTTTTTGGCGAGATGGCAGATGAGGCTCTTTTGTCGAGTGTGCGGGTGGAGCCGAAGAAACTTTTGGAGACTGGTTATAAGTTTAAGTATGCAAGATTAGATGGCGCACTAGAGGAAATTCTTAAATAGGATTACAGGTAATAACTATGAATAAAAACTACCAAAACGAGCAGTATGAGCTTTATGAGCTTAGAGAGGAAGATCTTGACCCAAACCCCTTTGTTCAGTTTGGGAAGTGGTTTGAAACAGCTCAGAATGAAGACCTGGTTCATCCAAACGCATTTTGTCTTGCAACTTGTGCTGAAGACCAAAGACCTTCCGCTAGGATGCTTCTCATGAAGGACTTTGATGAAAATGGGTTTGTGTTTTATACAAATTCAGAAAGCAAAAAAGGAAGTGATTTATGCGGTAATAAAAACGCCTCAATCTGTTTTTGGTGGGGAAAGCTCGAGCGTCAGATTCGTATTGAAGGAGAGGTCAAGCAGACTGATGCAAGTGCCGCGGATTCGTATTTTGCCAGCAGACCGAGGGGCAGTCAAATTGGGGCATGGGCATCGCATCAAAGCAGTGTAATTGATAATAGGGATGTTTTAGAAAGCCGTTACCGTGAGATTGAGAAACTCTACGAGGGAAAAGATATTCCAAGGCCTCCATATTGGCAAGGTTATGTATTGGTGCCAAGAACGATTGAGTTTTGGCAGGGTAGGCCCGACAGGCTACACGACAGGCTCCTGTATAGACTAGAGGATTCGGGGAATTGGGTAATAGAGCGTCTTGCTCCCTAAAAATTGTGTATTAACTTTCCGGATCATTCACGCCCACATAAATAATTACAATTCCGAGCATAAGCTCGACTGTTTTTTCCACTCTGAGGCCGGATTGTTCCATCAATTTTATAAAACCTTGTCTTTGCGGGAAGGCAGAGGTTGAGTCTGAGAGGTATTTGTACTCATTTTTATTTCCGAATACCGAAGCCACAAGCGGCAATATGTTTCTGAAATAGAAAAGATATAGAGGTTTAAAGAGCCTGTGCTCGGGGATTGCGAATTCCATAATACCGGCTCTACCCCCGGGTCTCAGTACCCTGCTCATCTCTGAGAGAGACTTTAGCGGGTTCTGAGTATTTCTGATTCCAAATGCAATAGATACGGCGTCAAAGCTTTCGTCACCAAAAGGAAGGTTTTCCGCCGATCCTTGAATTAATGAAATTCTATCAATTAATCCGGGCGCGTTAATTTTGTCTCTAGCCAGCTCCAGCATCCCCGAGCTCGGGTCAAGTCCGGTAACTTTAACGCCGCTTAGGTTTTTTACCATCTGAATGGCCACTTCTCCTGTGCCTGTGGCTATATCGAGTATAGAGTTTGAGCCGCTTAACTCCTGAGCCAGCTTTTTTCTCCATAAGGTGTCCATGCCCAGACTGAAGAACGTGTTCAGGGAGTCGTAGTGTTTTGCAACTTTATTAAATAGCGGGACTGTTTGCGGCATAAGATTTATATAAAACGTTATTTATTATGGATTGCTTTGAGCGTATTTGTCAGAGCTTTGTTTGTAGCTTCCGACCCCTAAGGACTGAATGATTTCCTTCATGTGCTCAGACTTATTTAAAACATAAAAATGTAGTCCGGGAACCCCTGAATCGAGCAGCTCCTTTGCCTGTTTGATGCACTGGGAAACTCCGATAGTACGTTCCTTATCGTCATCACCCTTTGCTTCATCAAGCTTAATTTTGAGCTCAAGAGGTATGGATGAGCCGCACATAGAGGTAATGCGCTCTATCTGCTTCGCAGACAAGATGGGCATCAATCCCGGTATGATAGGTACGGTGATTCCCGCGCTCCTGACCCTGTCTACGAACTCGAAATAATATGAATTGTCAAAAAACAACTGGGTTTTCACTATGTCCGCACCGGCCACTACCTTGAGCTTTAGGTTCTCGATGTCTGTCTCAATGTCACTTGCTTCAAGGTGTTTTTCGGGGTACCCGCCCACTGCGATACCGAAATACCCTTTCATTTGCCTCTCCGCCTCAAATGCTCTTATATGCCCGACAAGCTCGCTTCCGTATTTGTAGCCGTCCTCGGGAGCTACAAAGCTGCTTTCTCCCGAAGGGGGATCTCCCCGTATGGCAACGATGTTTCTAATTCCGGCGTCGTAGATGAGCGAGAGTATGGTGTCTAGCTCCTTTCTCGAAGAGCCTACGCATGTGAGGTGACACGCGGAATCGACCTTGAATTTGTCTTTAATCAGCGTGGCTATTTCCAGTGTCTTATCTCGGGTAGTACCCATGGCTCCGTAAGTTACGGTAATGTAGTCGGGTCTGAGTTCTACCAGGTCACTTATGACATTATAGAGATTATCCATTCCTTTAGCAGTCTTGGGCGGAAATATCTCAAATGAGATCACTGGTCCATTTTTACTGTATTTTGAGTATTCAGAAAAAATCACAATTTCACCTACTTATGTTATCAAACCTAATCTAATTATAGAATAGCCCATAAATTTTTTCACCAGAATTAACCTTTGTCAAATGTCTTAGTTTTAAATTTGCGGCGCAAGACGTTTATTTGACTTCGTTTTTTTCTTCAATATATTTGGTTGTACTGACTTTCTAAAAAAGAAAGGGAATTAGTAGGGTGTGACCATACCATGACCAAATCTAGAT